>NZ_CP023564.1:0-2400000 GCF_002407065.1 Brachybacterium ginsengisoli | reverse complement strand
GTCCTCGCCTACGGGGACTCCGACGGGCCGGACGCCGAGGGCGGGGCCCTCGGGCTGATGGTGCGCGACCTCCGCTCGACCGTCGTCGCCCCGGATCGTTCCGGTGCCGGGATCGGCTCGGCGATCGTGCGCTTCGCCCTCGACGACATCCGGGGCCAGGGCATGACGGTGCGCGCCACCTGCTGGTTCGCGCGCGGCTGGATCGAACGGCATCCCGAGTACCAGGACCTGCTGGAGGACGCCCCGCAGGATCAGGAGGGCGACGCCCGATGACCTATCGCATCCTCACCATCTGCACCGGCAACATCTGCCGCTCCCCGATGGCCGAGTTCGCCCTGCGCGACGCGCTCACGACGGCCGGGCTCGGGGACCGGGTCGAGGTGGCCTCCGCCGGTACCTCGGAGTGGGAGATCGGCAACCCGATCGACTCCCGCGCCGGGGCGCTGCTGCGCCGCCACGGCATCGACCCCGAGGAGCACCGCGCCCGGCAGATGGGTGCCCCGGAGCTGCTCGAGGCGGATCTCGTGCTCGCCCTCGACCACGACCATGCCGGCCCCGTGCGTCGCGTGCTCGGCGCCTCCCGGGCGGAGGAGACGCTGCGGATGGTGAGGGACTTCGCCCCGGACCCCGTCCCGGACACCGGGATCCGCGACCCGTGGTACGGGGATGAGGAGGACTTCGAGACGGTCTGGGAGCAGATCCAGGACGCGGTCCCGGGGATCCTGGTGCACGTGCGCACCGCTCTGGAGGACGCACCGTCCGCCGGTCTGCCGCCGAGCGGGAGGGAGCGGCGATGACCGGTCCCGACGCCGCGGCGCCACGGGGCGCCCTGGAGACCGCCGCCGCGCTGCGCACCGGGGAGCTCGAGGTCGAGGAGCTCGCCGAGCAGTCCCTCGATGCCGCACGGACCACGGGAGCCGAGGTGGGGGCCTTCGCCCACCTGCTCGAGGACCTCACCCGCGAGCAGGCCCGCGCCGCCGGGGACCGGCTCCGGGACGCCCGCCGCACCGACCGCCTCCCGGAGCTCGGCGAGGCCCTGCCGCTGCTCGGGGTCCCGCTGCCGATCAAGGACCTCACCCAGGTGGCCGGGGCACCCTTCGAGGCGGGCAGCACCGTGCTCGCCGGGAACATCGCGTCCGTCACCGACGGCGTCGCCCAGCAGATCCTCGACGGCGGCACGCTCACCATCGGCAAGACCAGCACTCCCGAGTTCGGGCTGCCCTGCTACACCGAACCGGCCACGGGTGCCCCTGCCCGCACGCCCTGGGACCTCTCCCGCACCGCCGGCGGCTCCAGCGGCGGCGCCGCGGCAGCCGTTGCCAGCGGCATCGTCCCCATCGCCCACGGCTCCGACGGCGGCGGCTCGGTCCGTATTCCGGCCGCCTGCTGCGGCATCGTCGGCCTCAAGCCCTCCCGCGGCGTGATCTCCCCGGGGCCGTACGGGACCGAGGGGCCGGGCCTGGTCACCGACGGCATCCTGGCCCGCGGCGTCCGGGACGTCGCCGCCGGGCTCGACCTCCTCGCCGGCCCGCGCCCCGGCGACGTCGTGCCGGTTCCCGCTCCCGCCACCCGGTACCTCGAGCAGCTCGACCGGCCCGGTGGGGGGCCGGGGCCTCTGCGGATCGCGGTCCTGCGGGAGCCGCTCGCGGCGGAGACCGAGGTGCACCCGGCGGCCGTGCGCGGCCTCGAGCGAGCGCTCGAGCTGCTGCGCGGGATGGGGCACGAGCTGACGGAGATCCCGGCACCGTTCACTCCCACGGACTGGACCGCGTTCATGCCGCTGTGGACCGTCGGCGCGGCGAGCATCCCGATCCCCGAGGAGCGCGAGGGCGAGCTGCTCGAGCTCACCCGCTGGCTGCGCGAGCGCGGTCGCTCCTACAGCGGGGTCGACCTGCTCCGCGCCGTCTCGGGCGTGCAGAGCCTGTCCCGGCGCACCCTGGAGGCCTTCGGACCGTTCGATGTGGTGATCACGCCCGCGCTCGCCGGCCCGCCGGTACGCCCCGAGGAGCTCCAGCTGGCCGACGGCGCCGCCGACTTCGCCGCGCAGTGCGCCTTCACCCCGTGGACCAGCACCTGGAACATGCTCGGCACCGCCGCGATCGCGCTCCCGCTGCACCGCGAGGCGGTTGACGGGGTGGAGCTGCCTTTCGGCGTGCAGCTCGGTGCGAGCCGCCATGGGGATGACGCCCTGCTGCTCGCCCTGGCCTCCCAGCTCGAGGCCCGCGACCCGTGGCCGCTGGTGCGGACGCCGCGCGCCGCATGAGCACCCTCGATCAGGACGTCGGGCCGAGCACCGTCCGCCTGGACATCTGGCTGTGGAGCGCCCGGCTGACGCCCACCCGCTCGGCCGCCACCGCGGCCTGCCGCGGCGGGCACGTGCGCCGCAACGGCGAGCCGGTCAAGGCGGCGCAGAAGATCGTGGTGGGCGACGAGCTGCGGGTGCGCTCGCGGGGCCGCGAGAAGGTCGTGGTCGTCACGAGGATCCTCACCACGCGAGTGGGGGCGCCGATCGCCCGGGAGGCCTACGAGGACCACAGCCCCGAGCCCGCACCCCAGCTGGCCGCGGCGCCGCCACGGCGCGATAAGGGGATGGGGCGACCCACCAAGCGCGAGCGGCGGCAGTTCGATCGGCTGCGGGGACGGGACACGCAGCCGGAGCGCGACGAGGACGACGAGCACTGAGCGCCGATCGAGCCCGTGCTCGTTCGGTCACCTTCCCCCGGCACAGGAGAAGGGCCCCGCCTCGGCGGGGCCCTTCTCCTGTGCGCGGCGGGTGAGGTGCGCCCGATTGCTCGGCGAGCTGTCAGCGCGCGTGGGCCAGCAGCTCCTGACGATTCGCGGTGAGGCGCTGGAGGAGGTTCTGCTCGGTCGCGACCACCTTCGGGTTCGCGCCGTCGGCCAGCAGCCGCTGACGGATCGAGGCGAGGTCGGCGCTCTCCCGGATGAATCTCTTCATCACGGGCTTCGCGCCGATCTGCCCGGCCCAGCGCTTGCCCTCGCGCCGACCCTTCCAGGTGGCGAGCATGTCCACCTCCTCATGGGTGAGCCAGCCCTGGTTCGCGTAGTCGCCCAGGCGCACCCGGGTCAGTCGGGACTCGTCCCAGATCAGCACGCCGAGCACGACCATCGCCAGCAGCACGAGGAGACCCTGACCGCCGTACATGAGGAGGAGCGGGACGTCGAGCGTGGCCGAGAGGTTCCACGCCGCGTGCATCAGCATCCCGGGGATCAGCGCGGGCAGGAACACCAGGAAGCCCATGATGCTGCCCCACTTGCGCACCACGAAGCCGACGATGATGCCCGTCGTCGCGGTGTAGATCGCGTGGCCGAAGATGCCCAGCACCCCGCGGAAGAAGAAGCTCACCAGGACGCCCGCGGCACCGGCACCTTCGAGACCGCGCGTGTAGTAGATGATGTTCTCGGTGAAGGCGAAGCCTCCGCCCAGCAGCGCGCCGTAGATCAGGCCGTCCATCGGGCCGTTGAAGTAGCGGCGGGCCAGCAGCAGCAGGAGCAGCAGTCCGAGGCCCTTGGTGGTCTCCTCGACCAGGGGCGCGCTGATCACCGGGCCGGCGAACTCCGCCGCCTGCTCGCTGCCGGTGGCCAGGTAGACCAGGAGGCCGTTCAGGGTGTTCAGGACATAGCTGACCCCGGCGGCGATCGCGGCTCCCCAGAACACCGCGATGATGAGCAGGGGCAGCGGCTGGGGATCCCAGCGATCGGCCAGGATCATGATCCCTGCGATGACGAGCAGCGAGAGACCGGCGAGGAAGGCGGTCACCGGCCACCACGCAGGGCTCGAGCTCGCCGTCAGGACGAACTCGAGGAAGAAGTAGCCCAGCACGAGCAGCACGAGCAGGCCGAGCACCACCAGCGCGAGCCACACCAGGATGCTCACCGCCGGCGCCTTGGCGGCGGTCTGCGCGACCTCCTGCACCCGGCGGGTCTGCGTGGACCACGCCGACTGCGGCTGGGCCTGATCGGGGCGCTGGATCTGGGCCGGGGCGAAGCGGGCCGCGGTGAGCCCGGAGGCGGGGCGCACCGAGGTGTCGTACGCGCGAGGGTTGCCGTAGTCGATGTAGCGCGGCTGCGACTGGAACGACGGGGCGCCGGGCGCGGCGGCGGGCGCTCCGGGGCGCGGGCGGCCGTTGGGCATGTACTGGCCGTTCCGGGGCGGTGGGGGCTGAGTCATCAGAGCCTCTGTTTCGGCGACTTCAGGGACGAGGAGGTGCGGGCACGGGGCCGGCCTCGGTTCCCCTGGACGCCGATCCACCGTGCCAGTGCGATGCTACAGGCGGGCGCTCCGCTCCCGGCCGAGCGGGGGATATCGGATCATGGAGCCGTCGGGGCGGGCGGCCGCAGCCAGCTCCGGGACCCGACCTGTTCGACTTTGAGCGGAATAGACTCAACTTGCTTGACGTTGCTCAGATCAGACGTCGTGGCATCCCTGCCCACGAGCACCGAGGACCCAGGAGAGGAGCCCCGTGGAGTTCCAGTTCACCACCCGGTCGCAGGAGGCCGTCACCGCCGCGGCGGAGCGGGCTGTCGAGCTCGGCAACGCACAGATCAGCTCCCTCCATCTGCTGTGGGCGCTGGCCGGCCAGGCCGACGGCATCGGCCGTGCCGCCCTCGAGGCCGTCGGCGCTGACCCCTCCGACGTGGTCCGCCGCAGCGAGCAGGCCGTCGACGCCCTGCCTCGGGTGAGCGGCGGATCCTCGCCCACCTTCGTCGGCACCGGCTATGACGCGCTCGAGGCGGCCCGCCGCGAGGCCGACGCCGCCCACCGCACCTACCTGTCCACCGAGCACCTGATCATCGGCATCGCGCTCGGCAGGGACCCGGCCTCCCGGCTGCTCGCCGCCGTCGGCGCGACCCCGAAGGCCCTTCGCGATGCCGTGATGGAACTGACCACAGGAGATGACCGCATGAACCAGATGGACTCCCAGCACCCCGAGGGCACCTTCCAGAGCCTCGAGAAGTTCGGCGTGGATCTCACCGAGCTCGCCCGCGAGGGCGGGCTGGACCCGGTGATCGGCCGTGACGCCGAGATCCGCCGCGTGGTGCAGGTGCTCTCGCGGCGCACCAAGAACAACCCCGTCCTCATCGGGGAGCCCGGAGTGGGCAAGACCGCGGTGGTCGAGGGGCTGGCCCAGCGCATCGTCGCCGGCGACGTCCCGGACTCCCTGCGCGGCAAGCGGCTGGTCTCCCTCGACCTCTCCTCCATGGTCGCCGGCTCCAAGTACCGCGGCGAGTTCGAGGAGCGGATGAAGGCCGTGCTCGACGAGATCCGCACCAGCAACGGGCAGATCATCACCTTCATCGACGAGCTCCACACGATGGTCGGCGCCGGAGGCTCCGGGGACGGCTCGATGGACGCCGGCAACATGCTCAAGCCCATGCTCGCCCGCGGGGAGCTGCGGATGGTCGGCGCGACCACGCTGGACGAGTACCGCGAGAACATCGAGAAGGACCCCGCGCTCGAGCGCCGCTTCCAGCAGGTGCTGGTGGGGGAGCCGAGCGTCGAGGACACGGTGACGATCCTGCGCGGTCTCAAGGACAAGTACGAGGCGCACCACAAGGTCACCATCACGGACGCCGCCCTGGTCGCGGCCGCCGCGCTCTCCGCCCGCTACATCTCGGGTCGTCAGCTCCCGGACAAGGCCATCGACCTGGTCGACGAGGCGGCCTCCCGCCAGCGCATGGAGCTGGACTCCTCGCCCGAGCAGCTGGACATCCTGCGCCGTCAGGTGGACCGGCTAAAGATGGAGGAACTCGCGCTCGCCGGCAGCGAGGACCCGGGGAGCCTGGCCCAGCTGGAGTCGGTGCGCAGCCAGCTCGCCGACCGCACCGAGCAGATGGACGAGCTCTCCGCCCGCTGGGAGCGGGAGAAGGCGGGACTGAACCTCGTCGGCGATCTCAAGGCCCAGCTGGAGCAGCTGCGCATGCAGGCCGACCGCGCCCAGCGCGAGGGGGACCTCACCGCCGCCTCGAAGATCCTCTACGGCGACATCCCCTCGCTCAAGGAGCAGCTGCGCGATGCCGAGGAGCAGGAGTCCGGCGGGCAGGGCGAGCAGCAGCGGCCGATGGTCGCCGATCACGTGGGCCCCGATGACATCGCCGAGGTCGTCGAGGCCTGGACCGGCATCCCCGCAGGGCGGCTCCTGCAGGGCGAGACGGAGAAGCTCCTGCAGATGGAGGAGATCATCGGGCACCGCCTGATCGGGCAGGAGCGCGCTGTCGCCGAGGTCTCGGACGCCGTGCGCCGGGCCCGGGCGGGGATCTCGGATCCGCACCGTCCCACCGGCTCGTTCCTGTTCCTGGGACCCACGGGCGTGGGCAAGACCGAGCTCGCCAAGGCCCTGGCGGAGTTCCTCTTCGACGACGAGCGGGCGATGATCCGCATCGACATGTCGGAGTACGGGGAGAAGCACACCGTCTCGCGCCTGGTGGGCGCCCCTCCGGGCTATGTGGGCTACGACCAGGGCGGCCAGCTCACCGAGGCCGTCCGGCGCAGGCCGTATTCGGTGGTGCTGCTCGACGAGATCGAGAAGGCGCATCAGGACGTGTTCGACGTGCTGCTGCAGGTTCTCGACGACGGCCGTCTCACCGACGGCCAGGGGCGGACGGTGGACTTCCGCTCCACCATCCTCATCCTCACCTCGAACCTCGGAGCCGTCGCGCTGCAGGACCAGATGCTCGCCGAGAAGGAGAAGCACGACCGGGTCATGCAGGTGGTGCGCGCCTCCTTCAAGCCCGAGTTCCTCAACCGTCTGGACGACATCGTCATGTTCGATGCGCTGGACCGCGAGGAGCTGGCGAGCATCGTGACCCTGCAGGTCCAGGAGGTCGCGGAGCGGCTGCAGGAGCGCCGCATCACGCTCGAGGTCTCCGAGGAGGCCACGAGCTGGCTCGCCGCCGAGGGCTTCGATCCCCTGTACGGTGCACGGCCGCTGAAGCGACTGGTCCAGAAGGAGATCGGGGACGGCCTGGCGCGGCTGATCCTGCGCGGCGTCGTGCAGGACGGCCAGTCTGTCGCAGTCACGACCGCCGCCGACGGGAACGGTCTCGCGCTCGGTGTGGTGGGGGAGCATGCTGCCGAGACTCCGGGCTCCCCGGACGCGGATCGCTCGGCCGCCGAAGGGCGCCCGCCGGCCGGCTCCTGAGGGATCAGGGCCGTTCGTCCCACGGCATCGGGACGTACTGACGGCGCAGGTCGTAGGCGGCCTCGGCATCGGTGATGGTGTCGAGGCCGCCCTGCAGTTCGTCATGGGCGCGCTGGAAGGCGTCACTGGCCCGGTGCAGTCCGTCGCCCGCTCCGGGGGAGATGCCGTCGGCCAGATCCCCGCCGGTGCCCAGCACGTCCGAGACGCTCTGCGCAGCGGTCGGGAACGCCGTGGCAGTGAGGAGGTCCGTCGTGTTGCCGACATGCCGGTGCATGCCGCGCTCCGCGGAACGGGCCGCCTCCGCGACATCTCCCTGGCCGAGCGCCGTGGTGACCTCCTCGCCGGTCTGGAGGGTGTTGGCGATGCCGCGATCGATGCCGGTGACCATCTGCCCGGGCATCGACCCCTCCCCGAGCACGGGCTCGGTGAGCGTGTGGGGGATGCGCGCCACGTCGACGAGAGGGGTGAGCGATCCCAGCCCGTTCTCCTCGAGCACGGTCTCCGCCCCGTCGAAGAGATCGCCGACTGCGTCGTGGCCGTCCAGGATGCCCTGGGCGATGCCCCCGCCGGGAACGGTGCGCAGCGCCAGCCGCCGGATGCTCTGGGCATCGGCGAGATGATCGTCGTCCAGGGGGTACTTCTCGTCCGGTGCGACCGGCGCCGGCGAGGGCCTCAGAGGCGCTCCGAACACGGGCTCGGGCTCCATCGGTCGGGTCAGGATCGGCCAGAGGTCACTGAGATCCGGCGTGGGGATCGGACCTCCGACGAAGGGCATCTCCTCCGCCCGGAGGGGGCCGCCGACCATGGGCCGCCACCGGCCCTCCGGATCGCCGGCGACCTTGGGCAGGGGACTGCCGGTCACGAGCGACGGAGGCATGGCCCGCACCCCCAGCGGATCGGTGGGATCGATGCCGCCCTCCGCCGCGGAGCAGATGTCCTGGGCCGTCGCCTCCTTCCCCAGCAGCTCGGCGAGCCGGCGGACCACCTCCGCGATCTGCTCCGCGCGCTCGAACAGCTCCTCGGTGGTGGAACGGTGCTCCTCGGCGTCGGGCCCGAACCAGGCCACGGCGCGGCGGGCGAGGCGCGCCCGGGCGGAGATCCCCTGCAGCTGCTCGGCGCCCGCGGCGAAGTCCCCGGACAGCTCGGTCATGGTCTCGGTGTCGCATCCCCAGATGGTGTTCATGGCGCGACCGTAGACAGCACACCGACCTCCTCGCCGAGCAGCGACGGGGATTGTGGATGGACCGGCTTTGTGGAGGAACGGTCGCCAGCGTCAGCGAGGCCCGCGACGCCGCACGGCCCCCGGTGCTCTGAGGAGCTCCGGGGGCCGTGCGGGGTGTGACCGGGCGAGGGCCTCGTCCGAGGGGTCAGATCACGATGTTCACGATCTTCGGCGCTCGGATGATCAGCTTGCGGATCGTCTGGCCCTCCAGCAGCTCCTGCACTCGCTCCTCGGCCATCACCGCGGCCTCGAGATCGGCCTCGGAGATCTCCGGGTCGACCTCGATGCGGTGGCGCACCTTTCCCTTGACCTGGATCACGCAGGTGACCTGGTCGGCCTTCAGCAGCTCCGGGTCCGCGACCGGGTAGGCGACGCGGGAGATGCTCCCGGTGTGCCCCAGCCGGGTCCACAGCTCCTCGGCCAGGTGCGGGGCCAGGGGAGCGACCATCAGCACCAGCGGCTCGAGCGCCTCGCGCGGGGTGGAGCCCGTCGAGGTCAGGTGCTTGGTCAGATGGTTGACCAGCTCGATCAGCTTCGCGATCGCCGTGTTGAACTGCATCCGCTCCATGTCGCGGGCGACCCCGTCGATGGCGCGGTGCGTCGCCTGCTTCGTGGCGAGCTCGGCCGGCTCGTCGGAGACGGTCAGCTCGCCGCTCTCCTCGTCGACCGCGAGGCGCCACAGGCGCTGCAGGAAGCGCTGGGAGCCCACGACGGCGCGGGTCTCCCACGGGCGCGACAGGTCCAGCGGACCCATCGACATCTCGTACACGCGCAGGGTGTCGGCGCCGTACTCCTCGTACATGTCGTCCGGGGCCACCGCGTTCTTCAGCGACTTGCCCATCTTCCCGTACTCCTGGGTGACCTGCTCGCCCTGGTAGGTGAAGGTGCCGTCGGCCTCGGCGACGACCTCCTCCGCCGGGACGTGCACGCCGCGGGAGTCGGTGTAGGCGAAGGCCTGGATGTAGCCCTGGTTGAACAGACGGTGGAACGGCTCCTGGCTGGAGACGTCACCGCGATCGAAGAGCACCTTGTGCCAGAACCGCGCATACAGCAGGTGCAGCACGGCGTGCTCGACGCCGCCGACGTACAGGTCGACGCCGCCCACTCCGCCGTCCTCGCGCGTGCCCAGCCAGTACTTCTCGTTCTCGGGCCGCACCAGGACCTCGTCCTCGGTGGGATCGATGTAGCGCAGGTGGTACCAGGAGGAGCCGGCCCACTGCGGCATCGTGTTGGTCTCGCGCAGGTAGGTCTTCGGACCCTCGCCGAGATCCAGCTCGACCTCGACCCAGTCGTTCGCCCGGGAGAGCGGGGTCTGGGGCTCGGTGTCCGCGTCCATCGGGTCGAAGGTGCGCGGGGAGAAGTCGGCGACCTCCGGCAGATCCGCCGGCAGCATCGACTGCGGCAGCGGGATCGGCACCTCGGGCGCGGCCGGGTCGTAGACGATCGGGAAGGGCTCGCCCCAGTAGCGCTGGCGCGAGAACAGCCAGTCGCGCAGTCGGTACGTGGTGCGGGCGCGCCCGAAGCCCTTCCCCTCCGCGTACGCGGTGGCACGGGCCTTGGCCTCGTCCTTGTCCAGGCCGTTCAGATCCAGGTCCGCGCTCGCGGAGTTGATCTTCTCGCCCTCGCCGGTCCAGGCGCCGCCCTCGAAGTCGGCCGGCGGACGCACGGTGCGGATCACCGGCAGGTCGAACCGGTCGGCGAAGGCGAAGTCGCGCTCGTCCTCGGCGGGCACGGCCATGATCGCGCCGGTGCCGTACCCGGTCAGGACGTAGTCCGCCGTGAACACGGGCAGCACCCGGCCGTCCATCGGATTGGTCGCGAACAGGCCGGTGAACACACCGGTCTTCTCGCGGTCGTCCGCCGTGCGCTCGTCCTCGTCCAGCGAGGCCGCACGGGCCTGGTAGGCGGCGACCGCCGCGCGCGGGTCCGCGGCGCCGTCGGTCCAGGCGTCCGCGGTGCCCTCGGGCCAGGCCGCGGGCAGCGACTCGGCGTCGCCCAGCAGCGGGTGCTCGGGGGAGAGCACGCAGAAGGTCGCGCCGAAGAGGGTGTCGGCGCGGGTGGTGAACACGTCGAACTCCGTCGTGCTCCCGCCCTCGGCGCCCGCGACGGCGAAGGTGATCTGGGCACCATGGCTGCGACCGATCCAGTTGCGCTGCATCGCCCGGATCGACTCGGGCCAGTCCACGCGGTCCAGGTCGTCGATCAGCCGGTCCGCATAGGCGGTGATGCGCATGTTCCACTGGCGCAGGCGCCGCGTGAACACCGGGAAGTTCCCGCGCTCGGAGCGGCCGTCGGCCGTGACCTCCTCGTTGGCCAGCACGGTGCCCAGCCCGGGGCACCAGTTCACCGGGGTCTCGGAGATGTAGGTCAGGCGGAAGGCATCGGCGAGGGCGGACAGCTCGGCGTCGGAGGCGCCCGGGACGTCGGCGGCGCTGCGGGACGCCCAGCCCGCGGGCAGCTCGATGCCCTGGCGCTCGGCGAGGGCGAAGGGATCGACGGTTCCGGCGCGCAGCTCCTCGCGCAGCTCGGCGATCGGACGCGCACGGCCCGTGACGTCGTCGGCGTTCGCGGCCTCGGGGTCGTACCAGGAGTCGAAGATCCGCAGGAAGATCCACTGCGTCCACTTCACGAACTCCGGATCGGTGGTCGCCAGCGTGCGACGCGGATCATGCGAGAGCCCCAGGCGATGCAGCTGGCGACGCATGTTCGCGATGTTCGCCTCGGTGGTGGTGCGCGGATGGGTGCCCGTCTGGACGGCGTACTGCTCCGCCGGCAGGCCGAAGGCGTCGTAGCCCATCGTGTACAGCACGTTCCGGCCCAGCATGCGCTGGTGGCGGGCCACCACGTCGGTCGCGATGTAGCCCAGCGGATGGCCCACGTGCAGACCCGCCCCCGAGGGGTACGGGAACATGTCCATGATGTACATCTTCTCGGGCGCGGAGGAGGTCGCGGCGGTGGCCGCCTCGGCGGCGGAGCCGGCCGAGCCGCGGAGCTCGCCGACGGGGTTGTCGGCGTGGAAGGTGCCGTCCTCGTCCCAGCGCTGCTGCCAGCGGCGCTCGATCTCGTCCGCCACCGCGGCGGTGTAACGGTGCGGGGCCTCGCTCATGGGGAATCGTCCTCCGAAGGATCAGTGCGGCAGGTGCCGCCGGGCGTCTCGTGACATGAAAAAACCCTCGCGCAGGCGAGGGGAGCCGCATCGGTGCCTCACAGTCGCACCGCCGTCGCTCTCAGGAGCAGGGGGTGGGCGCGGGCCTTGTCCGACGCGGCTGCATAAGCAGGAGCCGTCGAGTCACCTGTACATGGTACCGCGCCCGCGGGGCCGCTCGACGGCGGTCCCACGGGCGCGGTGGGAGGGTTCTTCGCCGTGCCGCTCCGCGACCCGGATCCTCGACACGGGCCGCCGTCAGCGGGAGGGGAGCTCCAGGTTCGGGTCGCGCTCGCCGAAGCCGTCCGGCAGCGAGAAGGGCACGAACTGCTGCATGGTCGGATCCACGTACTGCTGTGCCTCCTTCACGAGGTTCTCCGGAGTGTCCGAGGCCTGCGTGAGGCTGCCCTGCATGGTCTCCATGGCGTCCCACAGCTTGGTGCCGACGGGCAGCGGCGGGCGGGACATCGTCACGTCCAGGAGCTGCACGAAGAACTCGATCCGCGGGTCCCAGCCCTCGGGGTCGGCGATGGTCTCCAGGTGGGTCGGGATCGCGGTCAGGGGCGGCATGATGATCTTCTGGCCCTCGGGGCCCGCGTAGAAGGTCATCAGATCCCAGGCGGCCTTCGACATGCTCGATCCCTTGGGCATCGAGAGCGCGAAGCCGCCGGACCAGCTGAAGGGATCGTCCCCGTCGGCGGGCACCGGGAGGTGGGTGACGGCGTACTCCATGTCGGGCTTGTACTCCGCGAGGCTGCGGACGGTGCCGGGGTTGGTGATCTGGAGCAGCTGGCGATCGGAGAAGAAGGACGTCTGCGCGGGCGGGGCGTTCGGCGGCTGATAGGTCGCCTTGAAGGCGTCCATCCGCGGGAAGTCGAGCCGCTCGATCCATCCTGCATACATGGTCGCGATGTCGAGCATCTCGGGCGAGTCCAGCAGCATGTGCCCGCTCGCGTCGTCGTAGAAGGGGACGCCCGCCCCCATCGCCCACATGATCAGCTTCGCCTGGTCGTCCCAGGGGATCCAGGTGACCCGCTCGTAGGTCCCGCGCGCGTCCTGGGAGGTGAACTGCTCGTCGATCTCCCAGATCGTGGCGTAGGGGAGCGGGCCGTTGCGGGGGTCGAACAGCGTCGGGTCGATGCCGGCCTCGCGGACCTGCCCCATGTTGACGTACATCGCGCGGGTGTCCGTCGAGGTGGGCAGTCCGTAGTAGCTGCCGTCGTACTGCAGCTCATCGGTGGCGAAACGGATCCAGCCGGCCATGAACTCCTCGGGGCTGACGCCCTCGTGCTCCTCGATGAGGTCGTCGATCGGCTCGAGGAGGCCGAGGGAGGCGAACTGCGGGGCGTTGAACCGGTCCAGCCAGTAGAGGTCCGGGCCCGTCCTGCCCCGGATCGCGGTGATCACGCTCGAGGCATCGCCCTCGCCGTTGGACGGCACCTGCGAGACCTCGACCGTCACCTCGGGGTTCTTCTCGGAGAAGGCCTCGAGGACCTTCGCCTCCTTGTCGGCATCCGCCGCGCCGAGGCCCCAGAGCCGCACGGTGTTCGGATCCCGGTCCTCGCCGACGGCACGGGAGGTGCATCCGACGATCGAGCCGCCGGCGATGGTCACGGTGGCGCCGGCGCCCACGGCGCGCAGCAGGGTTCGACGATCGATCACGAGGGTCCTCCGAGAAGGGGTGCGAGGTCAGGTGCTGGTGCTGGTGCTGGTGCTGGTGGGGATGGGGGAGCAGGGGAGGGGAGCCGCCGGTGTCGACGCAGACACCGCCGGAGCGGGGCGGGAGCCGATGGGCCCCGCCCCGCTCCGGCGGGTCGTGGTGGTGGATCGAGGAGGTCAGGAGTTCTTGCCCGCCTTCTTCTCGCCGATCCCGGTGAAGTTCGGGTCCGGCTGACCGAACCCCTCGGGAAGGGTGATCGGGCAGAACTGCTGCATCGTGGGGTTCACGTACGCCTGCGCCTCCTTGACCAGGTTCTCCGGGGTGTCGGAGCCCTGGTTGATGCTGTCCTGCATGGTGAACATCGAGTCCCACAGCTTGGTGCCCACCGGCAGAGGGGGCCGCGACTTGGCGATCGACATCATCTCGACGAAGAACTTGATGTCGGGGCTCCAGCCCTCGGGATCGTTGAGGGTCTCGATGTTCGTGGGGATGTTCGTGAGCAGCGGCATGAGGATCTTCTGCCCCTCGTACCCGGCATAGAACTTGAAGAACTCCCAGGAGGCCTTGGACATGCTGGCCCCCTTCGGCATCGCCAGCGCGAAGCCGCCCGCCCAGGTGAAGGGGTCATCGCCCTCGTTGGGGACCGGGAGGTAGGTGACCCCGTAGTCCATGTCGGGCTTGTACTGCTTCTGGCCCTTGACGTTCCAGGACCCGGTGATCTGGAACAGCTGGCGGTCCGAGAAGAACGAGGTCTGGGTGGGCGGGGCGTTGGGCGGCTGGTAGGTCGCCTTGAAGGCGTCGAGCCGATGGAAGTCCAGGCGCTCGATCCAGCCCGCATACATCGTCGCGACGTCGAGCATCTCCGGCGAGTCCAGCAGCACGTCGCAGGTCTCGTTCGAGAAGAGCGGCACGTCATGGGCCATGGCCCACATCAGCAGCGAGGCCTGATCATCCCACGGGATCCAGGTGACCTTCTCGTACGTGCCGCGGGCGTCCTGGACGTTGAACTGGTCGTTGATCTCCCAGATCTGGTCGTAGGACATCGGGCCGTTCTTCGGGTCCAGGAGAGCCGGATCGATCCCGGCCTCCTTCGCCAGGCCCTTGTTCACGAACAGGCCTCGGGTGTCGGTGTCCACGGGGAGCCCGTAGTACTGGCCGTCGTAGTAGAGCTCGTCCGTGGCGAACTTGATCCACTGGGACATGAACTCCTCGACGTCCATGTCCTCGTGCTCCTCGATGAGCCCGTTGATCGGCTCGAGCAGCCCGAGGGACGCGAACTGGGCGCCGTTGAAGCGGTCCATGAAGTAGACGTCCGGTCCGGTGCGACCGCGCACGGCGGTGATCGCGCTGGAGGCGTCGCCCTGACCGTTCGAGGGCACCTGGGAGACCTCGATCGTGATGTCGGGGTTCTTCTCGGAGAAGGCCTCGATGATCTTGGCCTCGAAGTCGGCGTTGGTTCCGCCCTGGCCCCACAGCTTGACGACGTTGGGATCCCGCTCGGATCCGACGGGACGGTTCGAGCAGCCGACGATCGAGCCGCCGGCCACGGTCACGCTCGCGCCCGCGCCGAGGGCGCGCAGCAGGGTTCGACGATCGATCACTTGAAGCCTCCGAGGGTGATGCCGCTGATGAAGTAGCGCTGGAACATGAAGAAGAGGAGCACCAGCGGCAGGAGCACCAGGAACGATGCGGCCATGAGCAGGTTGAACTGGATGTCCTGCGAGTTCACGGAGCGGAACACCTGCATACCGATGGAGAGCGTCTGCTTGCTCGTGTCCTGCAGGTAGATCAGCGGGCCCATGAAGTCGTTCCAGGTGCCGACCGCCGAGAAGATCGCGATGACGGTGACCGCCGGGCGGGCGGTCGGGAAGACGATCCGCCAGGCGATGGACCACTCGCTGGCCCCGTCCACGCGTGCGGCGTCGAGCATGTCGCGCGGGGTCTGGAGCATGAACTGGCGCAGGAGGAAGGTGAAGAACCCGCCGGCGAACAGCGCGGGGACGATCAGCGGCACCCAGGTGTTCACGAACCCGAGGCCCGCCCACATGTCGAACATGGGGATCAGGGTCACCGGGAACGGCAGGAACAGGGTGGCCAGCACGATGAAGAACACCTTGTTGCGCCCGGGCCAGTCGATGCAGGAGAAGCCGTAGGCGACGATGAAGTTCGAGACCACGCTGAACACGACCACGCAGACCGTGATGATCAGGCTGTTGCGGAAGAAGGTCCAGAACGGCATCACCGTGACGGCGTCGACGAAGTTGGACCATCGCAGTTCCGTGGGGAAGAGCGTGGGCGGGAACTGCGAGAGCTCCTCCGGCGACTTGAGCGCCGAGATGAACATCCAGTAGAGCGGCAGCGTGAAGAGCGCGAGCACCACCAGGATGATGATGCGCGAGACCCATGCGCCGACGGGGCTCTGCCGGGACCCGTCGGGATTGCGACCGAAGTTCGATCGCGACTTGATCTTCTGGCTTCGACCGAGATCCTGTGCCCCGGTCTCGAGAGTGTTGATGGCCATGTCCGTGATCCCCTGTTCCTCAGCCGGCCGATACGTCGTAGTTCACGAACCGGCGGGAGAGCCAGTAGATGAGCCCTGCCAGCAGCATGCCGAACAGGAACAGGAGCACAGCCAGCGCCGAGGCGAAGCCGAGCTGCCCGTAGGAGAAGGCGTTGCGGTAGAGGTAGAGCATGTAGAACAGCGTCGAGTTGTCCGGACCGCCGTTGGTCATGATGAACGCCTCGGTGAACACCATCATCGCGCCGGAGACGCCCGTGATCAGGTTGAACAGGATCGTGGGGGTCAGCAGCGGGAGGGTGATCGCGGTGAACTGCCGGAACCTGCTCGCACCGTCGATGCGGGCCGCCTCGTACAGGGTGCTCGGGATGTTGCGCAGGCCGGCGAGGTAGATCAGCGCCGCGTTGCCCGCACCGAGCTGTGCCATGACGATCATGACGATCTTCGCGTAGCGCGGCTCGCCCAGCAGGTTCGTGTCCGGCATGCCGAACAGGCCCAGGAACTGGTTGACGATGCCGTACTGCGGGTTGACGAACACGATGAAGATGAAGGACATCGCGAACATCGGGATCAGCGAGGGCAGGTACAGCAGCGTGCGGTAGATGGCGACCTCGCGCACGTTGCGGTTCATCGCCACCGCCAGCAGCAGGGCGATCACGAGCCCGATCGGCACCGCCAGCAGCATGTAGTACACCGTGTTGCCCACGGCGGTGTGCACCATCGGATCCGCGAAGGCGGCGATGTAGTTCTTGAACCCGATGAACGTCGGGGACTGCATGCCGGAGTACTGGGTGAGGCTGATCGCGAAGGAGTAGATCAGCGGGTAGATCACGAAGACCGCGACCCCGATGATCCACGGCGAGATGAACAGCAGCCCCAGCCGGAGGTTGCGCTTGTCCCGTCCCGACATCTTCCGTCGGGGTGGTGCCCCTGGGCTCGCGCCCGCATGGTCCCCGGGTGTGGGGCCGTCGGCGGTACCAGGACCGGACGTGCGAGTCCGCGGTACGTCCGCCGCGATGGCATCTCTCGTGCTCATCGCTCTCCCTTCGAGTTCCGCGGCCCCTGTGTGACTCGGTGGGCCGGGGCGTCGATGCCCCGGCGGCCGCAGCCCGAGTCGGGACCGCGCTGTTCCGTGTGAGGCACATTACTCACACCGATGGACTAACGCAATCATCGACCGTCCGTGGCGTCGTCGGCGTGGCGCGACGAAGCGCCCGCCGCGTCTCCCGGAGGGACGGAGCGGGCGGAGGTGGAGAGGAGGGGGAACGGGAGGTGCTGGTCAGACCTCGAGCACGGCGGAGATCAGCAGCAGCACCAGCACGGTGCCGAGGGTGGTGATCAGGACCGTGTCGCGGGCCAGGTTCTCCGAGGCGCGGTAGCGCGCCGCTGCGACGTAGACGTTCTGCGCGGTGGGCAGGGCCGCCATCACGACGACCTCGTACAGTGCGGTGCCCCGCAGACCCAGCAGCAGGCCCACGCCGAGGGCGATGACCGGCATGAGCAGCAGCTTCGAGGCGGAGGCCGCGGCGATGAGGCCGCGGTAGCCGTCGTCCTTCGCGAGCGGGCGCGAGCCGTAGAGCGACAGGCCGTAGGCGAGCAGCATCGCGGGGATCGCCATGTCCGCGAGGGAGCGGACGGGCTCGAGCAGGATCGGCGGGATCTGCGCCCCGACGAGCACCAGCAGGAGCCCGACGGCGGAGGCGATGATCGTGGGGTTCGCGACGATGCTGCGCAGCACGCCGGCGGCGCCAGACGGCCCCGGATCGTCCTTCTCGGTGACCCGGTGCAGCACGAACAGGTACAGCGGTGTGTACACCGCCTGCTGGAAGAGGACCACCGGCAGGGCGTGGGAGATGTCGCCCAGCACGTACGCGGCGATCGGGAAGCCCATGTTCGCGCCGTTGACGACCGAGCCGCTGATCGCGGTGACCACCAGATCGGGGCCGCGACGGTCGGTGAACAGGGCGACGCCCAGCAGCAGGATCCCGCCGGTGACGAGGCCCGAGATCCCGGCCACCGCCATCGGTAGCGAGAACACCTCGCGCACATCGGACTCCAGCAGCCCGAGGAGCACCAGGGCGGGGGACGCGATGAAGAAGGTGGTTCGGTTCAGCACGTACCGGCCATGGGGTCCGAGGACGCCGCTGCGGCCGGCCACCATGCCCACGCCGATCAGGGCCCAGACGATGAAGAAGCCGGCGAGGACTCCGCTCACAGCGGCACGGACGGCGAGGAGACGATCACTGGAGGAATCCTAGCCCGACGGCGGGAAAGGGGCTTCCGGGGCTCAGCCCTCGGACGGAAGGGGCGAGGAGGGGACGGCGCTCCGCGGGCGCCGTGTCAGCGCATGCCGTGCGAGGAGCGCCCGTCGATCTGATCGGGCATCCCGGGGACGGGCTGCGCGCCGTCGTTCCCGAGGGCGACAATGCGGTTCTCGTGGTCCACGTGGACCACGCGCGGACGGTGGGAGGCGACCTCGGCCGCGTCTAGCTGCCCGTAGGCCATGATGATGACCAGGTCGCCGGGGGCGACCAGATGGGCTGCGGCGCCGTTGATGCCGATCACGCCGGAACCGCGCTCGCCCTCGATCACATAGGTGACCAGGCGGTGGCCGTTGGTGATGTCGACGATCGAGACCTGCTCGTTCTCGACCAGGCCGGCGGCCTCCGTGAGTTCGGGGTCTATCGTGACCGAGCCCACGTAGTGCAGGTCTGCCTGCGTGACAGTGGCTCGGTGGATCTTCGAAGTCATCAGAGTGCGCAACATCGCTTCCATTCTCCCACCGATGCGCGATGCTGGATGATGGGGACGTCCGTTTCGTCAGGAGGATCACCATGCCCAAGGCCCGCCGCCGCTCCGCCCACCGCTCCGAGCGGTTCGAGGACATGGCGCTGCCCGACGAGCTGCTCGGCGTGCTCGCCGATCAGGGGCTCGAGCGCGCCTTCGAGATCCAGTCGGCGATCCTGCCCGACGCCCTGGCCGGACGGGACGTCCTGGCCCGCGCCGAGACGGGATCCGGCAAGACCCTCGCGTTCACGCTGGCGATGACCTCCCGCTTCCGGGGCCGCAAGGTGCACCGACGCCGCCCGCTCGGTGTGGTCCTCGTCCCCACCCGCGAGCTCGCCGTGCAGGTCGTCGACACCATCCACCCGTTCGCCCGGGCCGTGGGCGTCACGGCGCAGCTCGTCTCCGGCGGCATGAACATCGAGAAGCAGGCGGACGCCATCGCCCGCGGGGTCGGGATCGTGGTCGCGACCCCGGGTCGACTCATCGACCTCGCCGAGCGGGGCGCCCTGCAGCTGGACCTGGTGGAGAGCACCGTCATCGACGAGGCCGACCACATGGCGGACCTCGGCTTCCTGCCCGACGTGCGCGACATCCTCGCCGCGATCCCGATGGGCACCCAGAAGATGCTGTTCTCCGCGACGCTGGACGGCCAGGTCGAGCAGATCGTGGACACCTTCCTGGTGGACCCCATCAGCCACGAGACCACCCCGGTCACCGCCGCTGTGAAGACCATGGACCACCATGTGCTGGCCATCGCCCCCGAGGCCAAGCGCACGGTCACCGCGCAGCTCGGCGCCCGCCCGGGCCGCACCCTCATGTTCACCCGCACCCAGCTGGGTGCGGAGCGCGTGGCCCAGGAGCTCATCGAGGTGGGCGTCCCCGCCGCGGCGCTGCACGGGAACAAGCAGCAGGGCCTGCGCACCAACGTGCTGGCCGGCTTCCGTGCCGGAGCCTTCCCCGTGCTGGTCGCGACGGATGTCGCCGCTCGCGGTCTGCACATCGACGACATCTCGATGGTGGTCCACGTCGACCCCTCCGACGACGTCAAGGAGTACGTGCACCGCTCGGGCCGCACCGCCCGCGCCGGAGCCGCCGGCAGCGTGGTCACCCTCGCGCTGCCGCATCAGCTGCGCCTGTCCCGTCGCGTGCTCGGCGAAGCAGAGGTCGAGCCGACCTGGGTCGAGGACGTCGACTCCGCCGAGCACGAGGCGCTCGACGCGCTCGGTGGCCGCACGCCGGCCGGTGAGCCCGTCGAGGACCCGGCGACCGTCAAGTACAAGGGCGCTCCGCGCAAGCTCGATCTCACCAAGTCCCGAGGCGCCGACTCCAGGAAGGCCGACGAACGTCGGGCGAACGAGGAGCGGCGTGCCTCCTGGGAGGAGGAGCCCGAGGAGCCGGGCCGCCGCGGTGGTCGTGGCGGTGCGCGCTCCGGTGGGCGACCGGGCCGCGGCGACGCGAACGGCCGCGGAGCGGGCGCCGGGCACGCAGCCGGTGGCCGCGGTGCCGGTGGACGCGCAGCCGGTGGCCGCGGCGCGGCGGGCCGGGGTGCGGATGCCGACGGCTCGCGCCAGGGCGGACGCACGACCGGCGGCGAGGGTCGTGGTCGGAGCGGCGGGGGCCGCAGCGGCGAGGGCCGGGGCGGAAGCGGTGAGGGTCGCGGCCGCGGGGCCTCCTCCGGCGAGGGCCGAGGGCGCTCCGGCGGCACCGGTCAGGGCCGAGGCCGCTCGGGCGCGCCGTCGCGGGCTCCCCGCCGTCGCGGCGGACGCTGAGAAGGATGAGACGATGGAGCGCCGCCGCCTGAACGGCGGCATGCACCACCCCGCCCGCTGAGGGCGGGCCGAGGGCCGTTCGACGAGGAGCGGCCCGGCCGACTCTCGAGGACGAGGGGCTGTCACGCCGAGGAGGCACGCGATGAGCATCAGCACGTTCGACATGTTCAAGATCGGCATCGGACCCTCGAGCTCGCACACCGTGGGGCCGATGCGGGCGGCGGCGATGTTCGCCCGGGAGGTGCTCGTGGACTCCGGCATCGGATCGCAGGTCGCGGACGTCGAGGTGCATCTGTACGGCTCGCTGGCGGCGACCGCCGCCGGCCACGGCACGCTGAACGCCGTGGTGATGGGCCTCGAGGGCGCGGATCCCGAATCGGTCGACCCGGTGGCGGGCCTCGAGCGGGTCGCGCAGATCGAGGAGTCGGGCGGCCTGCGGCTGGACGGGCGGCTCCCGATCGGCCTGCGCCCTTCCACGATCGTGCTGCATCCGCTGACTTTCCTGCCCCAGCACTCCAACGGGATGACCTTCATCGCGCTGGACGCCGAGGGCCAGGAGCTGCTGCGTCGGCCGATGTTCTCCGTCGGCGGCGGCTTCGTCGTCGACGAGGCGGACATGGATCGATCGATCGCCGAGGTCGCCGCGGAGGATGAGGGCCGGACGATCTTCACCACGGGCGACGAGCTGCTGCGGGTGTGCGAGGACCGGGGCATCTCCGTCTCCGAGGCGATGCTGCTGCGGGAGCGTCAATGGCGCAGCGACGAGGAGATCCGCGCCGGACTGCTGACCATCTGGGGTGCGATGCACGACTGCATCGACCGCGGGACCCGCACTCCGGGCACTCTGCCCGGAGGCCTCGAGGTCAAGCGCCGGGCCGCCTCCTGGTACGACTCGCTCTCGGCCGAGGACCCGGTCCGTCTGCCGATGAACGCCTTCGAGTGGGTCTCCCTCGCGGCGCTGGCCGTGAACGAGGAGAACGCCGCGGGCGGCCGCGTGGTCACCGCGCCCACCAACGGCGCCGCCGGCATCATCCCCGCCGTGCTCTACTTTGCGACCACGTACATCGAGGGTGTGGATCCCGACGAGATCGCGGTGCGCTTCCTGCTCACCGCCGGCGCGATCGGCTCCCTCTACAAGGAGCACGCCTCGATCTCCGGCGCCGAGGTGGGCTGCCAGGGCGAGGTCGGCTCCGCCTGCTCGATGGCGGCGGCGGCGCTGTGCGAGGCGATGGGCGGCAAGCCCGCGCAGGTGGAGAACGCCGCCGAGATCGCGATGGAGCACAACCTGGGCCTGACCTGCGACCCCGTCGGAGGCCTGGTGCAGGTGCCCTGCATCGAGCGCAATGCGATGGCGGCGGTCAAGGCGATCACCGCGGCACGCTTCGCGCTGCGCGGCACCGGGGAGCACTTCGTCTCCCTGGACACCGTCATCGAGACCATGCGCCAGACCGGCAAGGACATGAACGAGCGCTACAAGGAGACCGCGATGGGCGGCCTCGCGGTCACGGCCGTGCCGGTGAGCGTCCCGGACTGCTGAGGTGCACCTCGCGCGGGACCGCCGCCGCGCCCAGCCGGTCGCGGACCAGTGCGCGCAGCTCATCCGGGCCGGGATCGGGCGCCCCGGCGGGTGAGGCCGCCAGCTCCACGTCGGCCACGGTGCGCACCCCGAAGCGTTCGTCGGGCACGGCGCGCAGGGAGGCGGCGGCCACCGCGGGATGGGAGAGCAGCGCGCGCACCACGGCGGCGGGATCGTGCAGCATCCCGCCCGAGGAGAGCGAGCCGTCGGCGCGGCCGACCACCCGGACGGTGCCGTCCGAGGCGATCTCCCCGCGGTCGGTCACCAGCTCACGACCGCCGGTGAACGGCCCTCGGACGTGCAGCAGCCCACCGCTGGATCGCACTCGCACCCCGCGCAGAGGTCTGCCGTCGACCGTCAGCGAACCCGCCTCGGTGGTCCCGTAGACGTCATGCACGCGGGCGCGGAAGTGGCGTGAGAGGTCCGCGCGCAGCTCGGGGGAGAGGTGATCGGAGCCGGAGATGATCCGTGGGATCTGCAGCGATCGGCCGCCCGCCAGCTCCCTGTCCGCCCGGAGGAGGTCCACCAGATGCACGGGCACGCCGGTGACGAGATCGGGCGAGGTGCGATGCAGCAGCGAGATCCGCTCGGCGCTGGGGAGATGGGTCAGATCCACCAGCGGCGCCCCGAGCGCGAGCGCGCCGAGGGAGATCTGCAGTCCGTGGCCGTGGACCCCGGGGGCGAGGCAGGCGACCCGTCGACCCGGCCGCAGGCCGATCCGCCCGGCGAGGTCGCTGAGGCTCGAGAGCTGCCCGAGCGTGAGCGGACCTCTGCGACGCCGGTGGGGCGGCCCGGTGGAGCCGCTCGACCGCAGCTCCAGCACCCCGTTCCCCGCCAGGACGGAGACCAGCACCTGCCGCAGGGGCGCCGTGGCGGGCAGGGCGCCGAGACCGGCCGGTGCGGCACCGCGCCGACGCCGATGGAGCTGGACGAGGTCGAGCAGCTCCTCGGCCTCGAGCGTGCCGTGCTGATCCCGGAGGACGACGGTGCGCGGGCGCAGCGCGACGCGGGCGCGCAGCGCGGTGGAGGCCTGGAGGACCCTCATCCTCGGCCGCCCGATGCGGAGACGTCGCGGGCGGAGATCCGGCGCAGCAGGTGCCCGGCCCGTTCGGCGCAGGCGGCGGCGGGCGCCGGGGCGGCCTGGGAGAGCACGGCCCCGATCCTGGCCCAGGGCGGCGACAGCAGCGTGCTCCGCGAGTCCAGCGCCCTCAGCACCCGCGCGGCGGCTCGCTGCGGGGTGAGGGCGCCGCGCGGCGAGCTCCCGTAGGAGGGCGTCGCCATCGCGGTCGCGACCAGCGGCATCTCCACGATCGTGATCTGCACGCCACGGCGTGCCGCCTGCGGACGCAGCGCGCGCAGCCAGGAGTCCAGGCCCGCCTTCGACGCGCCGTAGGCGGCCCAGCCCGGGGTGGGGATCCTGGCGGAGGCGCTGGTGACGACGACGACGCGGCCCCGTCCCGCCGCGCACATCGGCTCGAGCAGCGCCAGCAGCAGCGTGGCGGGGCCCAGCAGGTTCGTCCCTGCGAGGCGCACCAGGTCGTGCGGGCGACCGAAGGTCTCCGTCAGGTTGCGGCGGATCGAATGGCCGGCCAGGGAGACCACCGCGGTCGGGACGCCGTGCTTGGCGAGGACCTGTGCGGCGATCTCCGAGACTGCCTGCTGATCGCGCAGGTCGCACGGAAGGGAGACGGCGCCGCCGCCGGCGGCTCGCACCCGGTCGGCGAGCTCCTCCAGCCGCTGGGGGTCGCGCGCGGTGAGGACCAGCTGCTCCCCGCGAGCGGCCAGCTCGAGGCAGAGCACGGTGCCGATCCCCCCGGTCGCCCCGGTCACCAGGATCACGGGGCGCCGCCGGGGGAGGTCACCACGAACCCCGTCGGTAGGTGTCGGGATACAGGGAGCCATCCCGCACGCCGAGCTCATGCGCCGCGCGCTGGGGCCAGCCCGGTTCACGCAGGGCGGCGCGCCCCAGCGCGACGAAGTCGGCGTCGCCGCGGTCCAGGACCGCCTGGGCGCCGGTGGGCTCGGTGATGAGGCCCACGGCCGCGACCGGCATCGACACCGCCTCGCGCAGGGTCCGGGCGAAGCCGACCTGGTACTCGGGGCCGACGGCGATGTCGGCGATCACGGCGCCTCCGGTCGAGACGTGGAGGGCGTCGACCCCCAGGGACTCGAGCTCCCGGGCGAGCTCGACGGACTGCTCGATGTCCCAGCCCCCGTCGATCCAGTCGGTGGCGCTCAGGCGCACGATGACGGGGCGATCGGCGGGCCACTGCTCCCGCACCGCCGCGGCGATCTCGAGCGCGAGGCGGCGGCGACCCGCGCCGTCACCGCCGTACTGGTCGGTGCGGGTGTTGACCAGCGGGGAGAGGAACTCGTGCACCAGGTAGCCGTGGGCGAAGTGCAGCTCGACGGCGTCGAAGCCCGCCTCCTCGGCGCGACGCGTCGCGGCCACGAAGTCCGCGACCACCTGGGCGATGTCCTCGGTGCTCAGCGCATCGGGGGCGTCGAGCCCGGGGAAGGGATCCGAGGTCGGGCCCACCGCTCGCCAGCCCGAGGCGAACTCCGGCACCGAGCCGCGACGGCCGCTGAACCTCGGCAGGGCGGGCCAGGTGGAGGCCTTGCGGCCGGCGTGGGCGAGCTGGACGGCGACCTTCGCGCCCTGCTCCTGGCAGAACGCGGTGATGCGTCGCCAGGCGACGGCCTGCTCGTCGTTCCACAGGCCGGTGTCCTGCGGGCTGATGCGGCCCTCGGGCGAGATCGCGGTGGCCTCCGTGATCACCAGCCCGAAGCCGCCCGTCGCGCGAGCGCCCAGGTGCACGAGGTGCCAGTCGGTGGGGATGCCGTCCTCCGCCTCGACCATGTACTGGCACATGGGGGCGAGCCACATGCGGTTGCGCAGCTCCAGCCCCCGCAGCCGGGACGGCGCCAGCAGGGTGGGCGGGGAATCGGTGGGTGCGGAGACCATGTCTCCACGATAGTCATCCCGTCGGTGCCCCCGGCGCGACGTCCGGGCGGTGTCCGGTCCGGGGGAGGCGTCGGACCAGCGAGCTGCCCGGCCGAAGCGGCCGCTGGTGGTCGGCTGGTGGCGTCCCGGTAAGGACTGCGGCGGCAAGGGCATACGCATCGCTCCTGCGCCAGGAGTCGACCAGCGGGACACAGCGGGGCGGGGCACCGGGTCGGCCCGCTCGGCATGCTCCGGAGGCGGTGCGACCCGAACCGGCCATTTGCCCCCAGGGAGTTAGATTGCTAGCATTCCGGCATGGTAGCCAGCACTGGTCGAGAGCCCGCACCGAAGGCGCAGTTCAACGTCTATCTCCCCAAGGACCTCGTGGTCGAGGTCAAGCATCGGGCGATCGACGAGTCCACGAGCCTGAGCGCGCTCGTCGAGACGGCGCTGCGCCGATACCTCGCCACCGGGGGCGAGGATGCCTGAGCAGATCCCGGATCCGCACCCGGCGCCCGTCGGCGCCCCGAGCCTCGAGGAGGCCGTCATGGCCGCACCGCACCCCAGCTCCGATGTCACCGGTGCCGTTCCAGGTGCCGCCCCGGACCCCCGAGCCCCCCGCGGAGAGCGTGAGCCATCGGTCTTCCCCCTGCGCTTCACGTCCGACGCCCCAGCCATGATCGCCTTCCTGCGGCTGCTCGGCATGGCGCCCGCCGTCACCGGTGGGAAGGAGTCCTACGGCGAGCTGGTCGCCGGTGCCGGGCGGGTCATGATCCACTCCGTCTCCGGTGCGGAATCGGGAGCCCGCGCCGTGGACACCGACCTCTGCTTCTCCGTGCCGGACACCGATGCCGCGGCCGCCGAGCTGCGGACCCGCGGGTTCGCGGTCGACGTCTGGGACGAGACCTATGGTCGTCAGGGCGTGATCACCCTGCCCACCGGCGAGAGCGTCGGACTGAACGAGCACCAGCGCGACCTCTACGGCTACCGCGGCCACGATGCGAGCGCCGCCGACCCGCGCCTGACCGTGACCGCCGTGCTGTCGAGCGCGGACTTCGCGGCCGATGCCGACTGGGCCGCCCGCCTCGGGTTCGTCGCCGAGGATCGCGGCACCGAGGGATACCGGGCGCTGCGCGGGGGAGACGGGGCCGGCGTGATCGGCCTCCACACGCCCCTGCCGGACGGTCGTCGCGCGCGATCGACCGGCACCGAGTTCGGGGACTCGCTCCAGGTGCACCTCGGCTTCGAGACGTCCGAGGACCTCGAGGAGCTCGCCGAGCGGCTCCGCGCCGCCGGGCATCCGGCGGAGGTCGGAGAGGAGGGCGGCGTGCGCGCGGTCCGCGTCACCGATCCCGACGGCGAGCCCCTCGAGATCCACCCCCGCCCCGTTCCCTGAGCCGCATCGACGCCGGGCGGATGACCACGATGCGGTTCCAGTGATGTGACCTGTGCACGTGACCTGGCTCTCCTGCGATACGGTGTCGACGTCCATCCGCCCCGGCGCACCGGGGCCCGCGAAGCAGGAGCAATGATGTCCGACGACACCGCCCCCGGGATCGAGAACCTCTCCCAGGAGACCCGCACGTTCTCCCCTCCCACCGAGTTCGTCCAGAACTCGGTCGCCCGGCCCTCGCTGTACGAGGAGGCCGAGCGCGACCGTCTCGCCTTCTGGCGCTCGCGGGCCAGCCTCCTGAGCTGGGAGACGCCCTTCACCGAGACCCTCGACTGGTCGAACCCGCCGTTCGCCCGCTGGTTCGCCGACGGCACCCTGAACGTCGCCTACAACTGCGTGGACCGCCACGTGGAGTCCGGCCATGGCGAGCAGGTCGCGCTGCTGGCCGAGTACGAGGACGGCACCGACGCGAGCTACACCTACTCCGCCGTCAAGGACGAGATCTCCCGGATGGCGAACGTCCTGGCCGATCTCGGGGTGAAGACCGGCGACCGCGTCGCGATCTACATGCCGATGATCCCCGAGGCCGTCTTCGCGATGCTCGCCTGCGCCCGCATCGGCGCGCCCCACTCCGTCGTGTTCGGCGGCTTCAGCGCCGAGGCGCTGCGCTCGCGCATCGAGGACGCCGAGGCGCGGGTGGTCATCACCGCCGACGGCCAGAACCGCCGCGGCAAGCAGCTGCCGCTCAAGCCGGCCGTCGACGAGGCGCTCGCCGGCGGCGGGGAGACCGTCGAGAAGGTGCTCGTGGTGCGCCGCACCGGCGGCGACGTCGAGTGGACCGAGGGTCGCGACGTGTGGTGGCACGAGGCCCGCGAGAGCGCCTCGACCGAGCACGCCCCGGTGCCGGTGGAGGCCGAGCACCCGCTGTTCATCCTCTACACCTCGGGCACCACGGGGAAGCCGAAGGGCATCATCCACACCACCGGCGGGTACCTCACGCAGGCGGCGTACACCCATCGGAACGTCTTCGACCTCAAGCCCGCGACCGACGTCTACTGGTGCACCGCCGACATCGGCTGGATCACCGGTCACACCTACGTGGTCTACGGGCCGATGGCCAACCGCTCCACCCAGGTGATCTACGAGGGCACCCCGGACGCCCCGCACCAGGGCCGCTGGTGGGAGATCATCGAGAAGTACAAGGTCACGCAGTTCTACTCCTCGCCCACCGCGATCCGCACCGCCATGAAGTGGGGCGAGGACATCCCGGGCAGGTTCGACCTCTCCTCGCTGCGCCTGCTGGGCAGCGTCGGTGAGGCGATCAACCCCGAGGCGTGGATGTGGTACCGCCGCGTCATCGGCGGCGACCGCTGCCCGATCGTGGACACCTGGTGGCAGACCGAGACCGGCGGCATCATGCTCTCCCCGCTGCCGGGCATCACCGCGACCAAGCCGGGCTCCGCCCAGGTGCCGATCCCCGGGATCAGCGCCGACGTGGTCGACGAGTCCGGGGTCCCGGTCGCGAACGGCGAGGGCGGGTACCTGATCCTGAACCAGCCGTGGCCGGGCATGCTGCGGGGCATCTGGGGTGACCCGGAGCGCTTCAAGGAGACCTACTGGTCCCGTTTCGAGGGCCTGTACTTCGCCGGTGACGGCGCCAAGCGCGATGACGACGGCGACATCTGGCTCCTGGGCCGTGTGGACGACGTCATGAACGTCTCGGGCCACCGGCTGTCCACCATGGAGATCGAGTCCGCCCTGGTCAGCCACGACTGGGTCGCCGAGGCGGCCGTGGTCGGCGCGAACGACGAGACCACGGGCCAGGCCCCGGTCGCGTTCGTCATCCTGCGCGGCGGCAACGACGAGGCGATCGCCGGGGCCGGCGGCGACGACAAGGTCGCCGAGCTCCTGCGCGCCCATGTGGGCAAGGAGATCGGCCCCATCGCCAAGCCGAAGAGGGTCCTCCTGGTCAGCGAGCTCCCCAAGACCCGCTCCGGCAAAATCATGCGTCGACTCCTCCGCGACGTCGCCGAGAACCGACAGGTGGGCGACACCCAGACCCTCGCCGACTCCTCGGTCATGGACCTCATCCAGCAGGGGCTCTCCGGCAAGAGCTGAGCACCCCTGCCGGGGGGAGACCCCACGGGAACGGGCGGGCGCCCCGGTCATCGACCGGGGCGGCCGCCCGTTCCGCGTCCGGCGAGGTCGCCGGAGCCGTCAGCGGGTGATCCGGATGCTCCCGATGTCGGAGGTGACCGTGAGGGTCCCCGCCGCGTCCGCACCGCCCCCGTCGATCCCCGGCGCCGTGCTCACGTCGCCGAGCTCGGACTCGGCCCGGACCTCCCAGCGTGCGATGCCGGGCACCGCCACCTCGACGTCGCCGATGTCCGCCGTGATCGTGATCCGGCCCGCGGCGTCGGTGGGCAGCATCAGGTCGACATCGCCGACCGAGGCGGAGACGTCGACCGTCGTCGGGGCGGGGGAGGCGAGCTCGATGTCGACGGAGCCGACCTCGGAGCTCGCGCTCACGCCGTCGGGAGCCGTGATGGGGCCGAGCCGGAGATCCCCGGCGTCGCTGTGCGCCTCCAGCGCCGTGTACTCCCCGTCCACCTGCACGTCGCCCACGTCCGTGCGCACGTCGAGGTCGAGCTCCAGCTCCGACGGCACCAACACCAGGACGTCCTTCCTCCCGTCGGACCAGAACGGTCCGAAGGAGCGCGCAGGCTGCTGGATCTGGACCGACGCCGCCCCGTTCCGGGCGGACTCCGTGACCCGAGCGGTCGCCCGGGCGTCGGCGGCCGGGAGGGCCGTCTCCCCGGGCTCGACCAGGGCGATGGTCAGCTCGTCCACATCCGCCGAGGGCAGCACGCGGACGGAGCCCGAGCCGGAGGTGAGGCTCAGCGAGTCGGGACTGCCGAGGCCGGTGGTCGCCGGCACGTCAGCGAATCCGCGCCCGGCCAGCCAGGTCGCCGTCGTGAGCAGGGCGAGGGTCAGGATCACCAGGATCACCGTCGCCGCGCCCACGGCGGTGGTGACCCCGCGCAGCACCCGGTCGCGCCCGGGCGAGGGCGTGAGGCTGCGGGCGGGCACGATCAGCGGTCCCGGCGCCGAGGGAGGGATCGGCGTCCCGGCCTGCGTCGGCTGCGGGCTCCGGTCCTCGGCCGGATGATCGCCGGGGAGGTCGGCCGGATGGTCGCCGGTCGCGGGGCTCGGGACGGCCGCGGCGGACGGACCGGTGCGCGGGTCCGTCATCATCGCTCCTCGGATTCCAGGTAGCGCAGCACCGCCATCACCCGCCGGTTCTCGCCGTCGACGGGCGGGAGGTCGAGCTTGGTGAGCACCGAGGAGATGTGCTTCTCGACGCTGCCCGCGGAGACGAAGAGCGTGTCGGCGATCGCCTGGTTGGACCGGCCCTGCGCCATCAGGGCGAGCACCTCCCGCTCTCTCGGGGTCAGCCCCTCGAGGGTGCGGCGCCGCCGGGAGCGGACGAAGATCTGCTGCACCACCTCGGGATCGAGCCAGGTGCCGCCGGCGCCCACGTCGGTCACCACGCCGAGGAAGTCCTCGACGTCGGCGACCCTGTCCTTGAGGACATAGCCCAGGCCCCGCGGCGAATCGGCGATGAGATCGGAGGCGTAGCGCTCCTCGACGTACTGCGAGAGCACCAGCAGGGCGACCTCCGGGTCCTGTCGGCGGATGAGCATCGCGGCGCGGACCCCCTCATCGGTGAAGGTCGGTGGCATGCGCACGTCCACCACCGCGAGGTCCGGACGGTGGTGCGAGATCGCGGAGACCAGCGCCGTCCCATCGCCGACGGCGGCGACCACCTCGTGGCCGGCCTCGGTCAGCAGGCGTTCGAGCCCGGCGCGCAGCAGCACGGCGTCGTCGGCGATCACGATCCTCATCGGGAGGTCTCCTCGGTGGTGGTGCGGGGCAGGGTCCGCGGAGTGGGACTGCTGGTCAGAGGGATGTCGGCGCGGAGCGCAGTGCCCTCGCCCGCGGAGCTCACGACCTCGAGGGCCCCGCCGGTGGCGCGGACCCGGTCGGTGAGCCCGGCCAGACCCGTCGAGAGCCCGTCGCGGTGCACCCGGGCGCCGCCGCGCCCATCATCCCGGATGCGCACCTGCAGGGAGTCCTCGTCACGGGTGACGGTGACCTCGGCCCGGGTGGCCGCGGCGTGCTTGGCGATGTTGGTCAGCGCCTCGGCGACCACGAAGTAGGCCACCGCCTCGCGCTCCCGGTCCAGAGCCGGCGCTGCGGGTCCGCCCAGATCGACGTCGAGCGCCACCGGGATCTGCGAGCGGGCGGCCAGCGCGGAGAGCGCCGCATCCAGGCCCCGGTCCGTGAGCACCGCGGGATGGATGCCGCGGGCCAGCTGGCGCAGATCGGTCATCACGGCCTTCGCCTCCGCGTGCGCCTCGCCGACCAGCCGCTCGGCGCGCTCGGGATCGGCCCGGATCGCGCCGCGGGCGATGCCCAGAGTCATCGCGAGGTTCACCAGCCGCGGCTGGACGCCGTCATGGAGATCGCGCTCGATGCGCAGGCGCTCCTGCGCGGCGGCGTCGACCGCGCCCTGGCGTCGCTCGGCGAGCTCGGCGACCTGCTCGCGCAGATCGTCCTCGGAGCCGGAGATGAGCCCGCGGGCCAGCCCTCGATCCGCCAGGGCGCCGAGGGCCAGCATCGCGGCGGCCAGCAGCACGCTCGCGGAGGAGAAGACCGCCAGGGCGATCCGTGAGATCTCTCGCGTCCCGATCTGCACCGGGCCGGTGGCGATGGCCGTCTCCGCGATGGTCCAGCCGGCCCACAGCAGCGCCACGGACGCGAGGAAGAACAGGCCCGTCACGAGGATCGCGAGATGGTGATGCAGCACCCCGCGCCAGAACGCCCCGGAGCCGAGCTCGTACCAGCGGTCCTGCAGCCATCCGGAGGTGCCCTGCCGCCGGGAGCGCCGCTGCGCGGGCAGGATCACGCGCAGTCCGTGGATCGCGACCGCACGGCGCCTCTCGATCCGGACCACCACCTGCATCATCAGCAGCCACGGGATCAGCAGCAGCAGGCCGCTGCCCAGAGCGGGCAGGCCACCGAGACCGGTGATCAGCAGCGACAGGCTGACCCAGAACCAGGTGCACAGCAGGATCCCGCCCACCGCCACGGAGGCGATCGAGGCAGGTTCCAGCCGAGGGCGGGGACGGTCCGCGCGTCCGGCGGGGGAGACGGTCATGGTCCGACCCTAGGCGTCGCGGGGCCGGAGCCACACCCTGCCCGCCCTCCGCGGAGGCGGGGGAAAACCCCCGGAGGACGATGCGCGTGACGCACCTCCGCCGCGGTTGCGTCGGGTGCGGCGCCCGGATGCGGTTCAATGGAGGCATGAGCAGTGACGCCACTCCTTCCGCCGAGTCCTCCGATCCCGCCGTCGACGCCGGGCCGTCCGCAGACGGCCAGGACCGCGGCACCCTGCGCGATGTCGCGAACTCCCTGGGCATCTCCAGCGCCGTCGCCCTGCGCGCGCTGCGCGGCTCCGGCGAGATCAAGCCCCTCATGGCGAGCCGTGTGCAGGAGGCCGCCGAGCGCCTCCGGTTCCCGCTCGAGGAGCTGAGCGAGGAGACCGAGCACCGCGGCGTCGTCGCCGTGCTCGTGAACACCATGCGCAACACCTGGATCTCCGACCTGGTGCGCTCCATCCGCATCGAGCTGGCCGCCACCGGACGGACGGCCGTCGTGGTCCCCACCCGTCGCCGTCTGCCCGAGTACCCGGTCGCCGCGGACACCGACGCGATCGAGGACCTGGTGCGCCTGGGCGTGGACGGCTTCCTGATGATCTCCGACCTGGCCGACATGGACCGCGTGCTGGAGTCGGCCTCGGGCCGCCCCTTCGTCGGCATCGGCTGCTCGCAGAGCTTCACCGGCCGGTTCGACACCGTCCGCATCGACGACGTGGCGGGCCAGGGACTCCTGGTCGACCATCTGGTGAGCCTCGGCCACCGCGAGATCGCTCACGTCGGCGGGGTCGGTGCGGCCGTCGCCCGTGAGCGCGCCGACGCCTTCCGCGCCGCCATGGAGCGCCACGGCCTCGGCGAGCACGCCCGGGTCGAGCCCGGCGACTTCACCGAGCAGGTCGGGCAGACGGCGGGCTCGATGCTGCTGCGCGGCAGCAAGGTCCCCACCGCGGTGACCTGCGCCAACGACGTCACCGCCGTCGGCGTCCTCTCCGCCGCCCGGGATGCTGGCTTCTCGGTCCCCGAGCAGCTCGCGGTGGCCGGCTACGGCAACACCTCCCTGGCCTCCTCGGGGGTCTCGCAGCTGACCAGCGTCGACCCCAACTCCGAGCGTCTCGGCGCGCTGGCCGCCCAGTTCCTCGTCGAGCGCGTCTCCGGCCACGAGGGCGCGACCCGCGACGTGGCCGTGGCACCCTCGATCGTGGTGCGCCGCTCCACCTCTGCGGGCCCGCGGCCCGAGTCCACCCAGCGCAAGCGGATCTCCGTCGACTGATCCTCGTCGGCTCCGACCGCCCGACCTGCGAACGAACTGCCCCCTGCGATAGGCTCCGATCATGATCAACACCACGAACGACCCGAGCACGCCGCCCACCCAGCGGTCCATCGGAGAGCTCGTCCAGTCCATCCGCGACGAGCTCCTGGGTGTCGTCCACCACGAGATCGACATCGCGAAGAAGGAGATCACCGCTCTCGCGATCAAGGCGGGCATCATCGCCGCCTGCGCCGCGGTGCTGCTGTTCCTCCTGCTCTCGGCCTGGGTGATGCTGCTGTTCGCCGCCGCCACCGGGCTCCAGGCCCTGGGGCTGCCGTACTGGGCGTCCTTCCTCATCGTCGCCGGCGTGTTCGTCGTGATCGGCGCGATCCTGGGCCTCGTGGCCTTCCTCGTGTCCAAGAAGCTCAAGGCTCCCGAGACCACGATCGAGACCGCGCAGTCCGCCGTCCAGGCGGTCCAGGGCAAGCGCCGCCAGAACGCCGTCTCCTACGAGGACACCTTCGAGGAGCTCTACGGCAAGCAGGTCAGCGCCCGCACCGACTGAGCCCCAACGGCGCCGACGCGCTCCGCGGACCATCCGGTCGGCGCGAGCCGCGGTCCGTCGCGAGGGTCCCGGGGAAGTACCCTGGGCACGTGACTCTCCAGCTGCACGACACCGCCACCCGCACCACCGCACCGCTGAACCCGGTGCGCGAGGGGGCGGTGTCGCTGTATGTCTGCGGTCCCACCACGCAGGGAGCCCCGCACCTGGGCCATCTGCGCTCCTTCCTCGCCTTCGACGTGCTGGTGCGCTGGCTCGAGCGCAGCGGCTACGAAGTCACCCAGGTCCGCAACGTGACCGACATCGAGGACAAGATCCTCTCGAAGTCCGCCGAGGCGGGCGCCGACTGGTGGGCGTGGTCGCAGCGCTTCGAGCGCGAGTTCCAGGACGTCCTGGACCGCGTCGGGAACCGCCGCCCCAGCTATGAGCCGCGCGCCACGGGCCACGTCCCCGAGATGATCGAGCTGATGCAGCTGCTGATCGAGCGGGGTCATGCCTACGCCGACGGCGCCGGGTCGGTCTACTTCGACGTCGCCTCGTTCGAGGGCTACGGCTCGCTGACCCGCCAGTCCCTCGAGGACATGCTCGACGCCGGCGAGGAGATGGAGCCCGGCAAGCGGGACCGCCGGGACTTCGCGCTGTGGAAGGCCGCCAAGCCCTCCGAGCCCGAGACCGCCTCCTGGGACACGCCCTTCGGCCGCGGCCGCCCGGGCTGGCACCTCGAGTGCTCCGCGATGAGCCGCAAGTACCTCGGCGAGACCTTCGACATCCACGCCGGCGGCCTCGACCTGCGCTTCCCCCACCACGAGAACGAGCAGGCGCAGTCCCATGCCGCCGGGTTCGGCTTCGCCCGACGCTGGATGCACTCCGGCGTGCTGACCGTGGACGGGCTGAAGATGGGCAAGAGCCTGGACAACTTCGTCACCGCCGAGCAGGCGCTGGGCGATCACCCTGCTCCCGCTGTCCGGCTCGCGATGGTCAGCGGACACTACCGCGCCACCGTCGAGTACAACGAGACGGCGATGGCCGAGGCGGAGACCGTCTGGGAGCGCTTCCGGGCGACCGCCGTCCGTGCGGCCCAGCGGCTCGGGGAGCACCCGGTCGCCGCGGCCGACGCCGCCCTGGACGCGGTCGAGCTGTCCGCGGAGTTCCGCGCGGCGATGGACGACGACCTCGCGGTCCCGGAGGCGCTCGCCGTCGTCCATCGCGAGCAGTCCGCCCTGAACACGCTCCTGGCCGCCCGCGGCACCGTGGATGTCACGGAGGTCGCCGCCGGCCTCGGCCGGCTGCGGGCGATGCTGGACGTGCTGGGGCTGGACCCGCTCGGTGCCCAGTGGGGGCAGGGAGCGGACGCCTCGGGCGGCGAGCATTCGGCGCTCGATGCGCTGATCACCACCCAGCTGGCCGCTCGGGAGGCGGCCCGCGCCGAGAAGGACTGGGCCCGGGCGGATGCGCTGCGCGATGCGCTGACCGCCGCAGGGATCCGCATCGAGGACGGCCAGGACGGCGCTCGCTGGACCCTCGAGACACGAGACTGAGCAGGACTGAGGAGACGAACGATGGCAGGGAACAGTGCGCGCCGCGGAGCGGTGCGAAAGGGCAAGAAGGGCGCGACCGTCGGGTCCGGAGGTGTGCGTCGACGCGCCCTGGAGGGCAAGGGGCCGACGCCGAAGGCCGCGGACCGGCCGAACCACAAGGCGTACAAGGGGTCCTCGTCCTCGGCCGGTGCGGCACCGCGTCGCGGCGGCGGCAAGGGCGGCGTCCGCAAGACGCCCGGCAGCGATCAGGTCGCCGGCCGCAACGCCGTGCTCGAGGCGCTGCGCGAGGAGGTGCCCGCCACCCAGCTGACGATGATGCTCCGCCTGGACACCGATGAGCGGGTCCGCGAGATCATGCGCCTGGCGACCGCCCGCGGTCTGCCGATCGCGGAGGCCTCGCGCACCGACATGGACCGCATGACCGACCACGCCGTCCACCAGGGCGTGGCGCTGACGATCCCGCCCTACGAGTACGCGGGCGTGGACGAGCTGCTGCGCCTGGCCGCGGACCGGTTCGAGCCCCCGCTGCTGGTCGCCCTCGACGGGATCACCGATCCGCGGAACCTGGGCGCCATCCTGCGCTCGGCGGACGCCTTCGGCGCCCACGGCGTGATCCTGCCCGAGCGTCGCAGCGTCTCCATGACCGCGAGCGTGTGGAAGGTCGCCGCCGGTGCGGCCGGCCGCGTCCGGGTCGCCCAGGTCACCAACCTCAACCGCACCCTGACCGCGCTGAAGGAGGAGGGCGTGTTCGTGCTCGGGCTGGATGCCGAGGGCGACGTCACCACCCGCGGTCTCGAGCTGGGCACGCAGCCGGCGGTCCTGGTGGTCGGGGCCGAGGGCAAGGGGCTCTCCCGCCTGGCGCGAGAGATCAGCGACCAGGTGGTGTCGATCCCGATGGCCGGTCGATCTGAGTCGCTCAACGCCTCGGTGGCCGCCGCGATCGCCCTCTACGAGATCTCCGGGGTCCGAGAGGGCCAGGGCCTGCGCTGAGCCGTTCCCGGGTTCGTCGCCGGCTCCGGGCGCGCACCCGCCGTCGCACTCGTCCCGGACCCGGTCAGCCGAGGTCCGGGACCTGCTGCGTCGACACGGCGGGTGCGCCGCCGCCCCGACCTCGCACCGGGAGAGTCACGTAGGGCAGGGTCAGCTGGATGATCGGCCCGAGGCCGAGCGCATAGAGCACGGTGCCGAGCCCGAGCGGGCCGCCCAGCAGCGTTCCGGTGGCGAGCACGAGCACCTCGAGCGCGATCCGCACGGGCCCGACGGGCCGGTCCAGCACCCTGCCGAGTCCGGTCATCAGCCCGTCACGAGGCCCGGCACCGAGCTGCGCACCGAGATAGACCGCACCGCTGACGCCGTTGAGCACCACACCGCCGAGCATCATCGCCACCGCTGCGGGGATCCCGCCCGCCGCAGGCAGCACCAGCATCCCCAGGTCGATGCTCACCCCCACCCAGAGGGAGTTCGCGACGGTGCCGATCCCGATCCGCTCGCGCAGCGGGATCCAGGCGAGCAGCAGCACGAAGCTCACGCTGATGCTGAGGGTGCCGACGGTGAGGCCCAGACTGTCGGCGAGGGCCGCGTGCAGGACGTCCCACGGCGCACCGCCGAGCCCGGACTCGAGCAGCAGGGCGAGGGAGAACCCGAACCCCGTCAGCCCCACCATCATCTGCAGCAGGCGCAGCGGCAGGCGGTCCACCCGCAGCTGATCGCGCAGGGAGAGGTTGTCCAGGCGCACGGCGGTGCGTCGACGTCCGTGGGTCATGCGATCGATGCTCCCCTCGGCGGGGTCCGGGCCCCGCGGCGGACCGTCCTCAGGAGTCGAAGATCGGCAGGGCCGAGGTCTCGGTGGTGATCAGCGACTTCTCATCGGGACGGTGGATGAGGACGTTGAGGATGTAGTGGCGCACGGTCTCGTCGAGGGAGATGTCGTGGCCCTCCTTCTCCGAGAGGAACCACTTGTGCTCCAGGATCTCGTGGAAGAACTCCGGCGGCTCGAGCTTGGAGCGCATCGATCGGGGGACCGCCCGGACCACCGGCTCGTACTGTTGCTGGAGCCACTCGTGGGCCACGAACTCCTCGTCCTCGAGCTGCTGCTCGGTGTCGGCACGGTACTGATCGAGGTCGTTCAGCAGGCGGCGGGCCTGGTTCTCCTGCGCGTCGATGCCGGTCAGGCGCATCAGACGGCGTGAGTGGTGGCCGGCGTCGACCACCTTGGGCATGATCGAGAGGCTGGTCCCGTCAAGGTCTGTGGTGATCTCCAGCTCGCCCACGTCGAAGCCCAGCTTGTTGAGCTTCTCGATGCGTGCGGAGACCCGCCAGCGCTCGTCGGCGGAGAACCGCTCGCGCGAGGTGAGCGCCTCCCACAGCTCCTCGTAGCGGGAGATCAGGTCGTCCCCGATCTCGACCGGATCCGACTCCGGGTCGAACATGTCGCCGGCCTGCAGATCCATCAGCTCGCCGATGATGTTGGTCCGCGCCAGGTCGAGATCGTACGAGCGCTGACCGGCGGTGAGCTGCTCGTGCAGCGAGCCGGTCTCCACGTCGACGAGATAGGCGGCGAAGGCGCCCGCATCACGACGGAAGAGGGTGTTGGACAGCGAGACGTCGCCCCAGTAGAAGCCCGACAGGTGCAGGCGCACCAGCAGGACCGCCAGTGCGTCGAGCAGGCGGTGGGCGGTGTCCTGGCGCGAGACCTGGCTGAAGACGGCCCGGTAGGGCAGGGAGAACTGCAGGTGCCGGGTGATCAGGACGGCGTCCAGCGGATCGCCGGTGGGCGAGGTGCGGCCCGAGACGACCGCGAAGGGCTCGACGCAGGGGATCTCCATCCGTCCCAGCACGCGCAGCATGTCGTACTCGCGCTGGGCGAGGTCGCGGGAGATCTCCTTGATGGCGAGGACCCGGCCCGAGACGCGCGCGAACCGCACGACGTGACGAGAGATGCCGCGGGGGAGGGCGGCGAGGATCTCGTCGGGCCACTGCTCCAGCGGCTGCTCCCAGGGCAGGTCCAGCAGGGCCGGATCTGCGCGGGACGCGGTGATCTCCAGGGGTGCCATGACGACATTGTCTCCTGTGCCGGGGAGCTTCGCACGGTGCGGACGAGATTTCACGTCATCTCGACGCGAAGGTCACCTTCCGCCCACGTCCGGGAGGCGGGGAACGGCGACGGGCGCCCGGCAGATGCCGGACGCCCGTCGCGCGGTGCTGCGGGGAGATCAGTCGCCGAGGCGCAGGCCCGACTTCGCGTCGAACAGGTGCAGGTGGCCCTGCTTGGGACGGAAGAAGACGGTCTCGCCCTTGGCCGGGGGACGGCGGCCGTCGACGCGAGCGATGAACGGCTTGGCCGTCTCATCGCTGCCGGCGCGGCGCCCGTAGATGAAGGCGTCGGCGCCGAGCTCCTCGACGACGTCGACCTCGACCGGGATGCCCTCGTCGGTGCCGACGAGCTCGAGGTCCTCGGGACGCACGCCGACGGTGACCGTGGACTGGTCGGTGTCGGAGAGGGTCGCGCGGTCCACCGGCAGAACGGCGTCACCGAACTGGACGCCCTGGTCGGTGAGCTTCTCCTCGAGCAGGTTCATGGCCGGGGAGCCGATGAAGCCCGCGACGAAGACGTTGTTCGGGTGGTCGTACATGCGACGCGGGGAGTCGATCTGCTGCAGGACGCCGCGGTCCAGGACGGCCACGCGGTCGCCCATGGTCATGGCCTCGGTCTGGTCGTGGGTGACGTAGACCGTTGTGACTCCGAGACGACGCTGCAGGGACGCGATCTGGGTACGGGTCGAGACACGGAGCTTGGCGTCGAGGTTCGACAGCGGCTCGTCCATGAGGAACACCTGGGGCGAGCGGACGATCGCACGGCCCATGGCCACACGCTGGCGCTGACCACCGGAGAGCGCCTTCGGCTTGCGGTCGAGGTACTCGGTGAGGTCCAGGATCGCGGCGGCGTCCTCGACGCGCTTGCGGATCTCGGCCTTGGGGTTGCCGGCGATCTTCAGGGCGAAGCCCATGTTGTCGGCGACGGTCATGTGCGGGTACAGCGCGTAGTTCTGGAACACCATCGCGATGTCACGATCCTTCGGCGGCACGTCGGTGACGTCGCGATCGCCGATCAGGATGCGGCCGGCGTCGATCTCCTCGAGGCCGGCGAGCATGCGCAGGGAGGTCGACTTTCCGCAGCCCGAGGGGCCGACGAGGACGAGGAACTCGCCGTCACCGATCTCGATGTTGAGGTTGTCGACGGCCGGGCGCTCCTGGCCCGGGTAGACGCGGGATGCGTTGTCGAACGTGACTGTTGCCATGGTGGTTCTCCTTCACCGGCAGGTACGTGCCGGACGGTCCGTTGTGAAGTGATGAGCGGCCGGCCCGACGTCGTTCCCACGGGGGTGCTCCCTCGCACCGGCTCGCAGAACTATAGCCCAGCTCCCCGGCCCCGGCGTGATCTATGCCGCGTGTGTCTCATGTCTCGGGACGGACCGCCTCCCGGGAGGGGTGAGACGCGGGCTCCGGGACGTCGAGGGGCCGGTCGCCGGTGGAGCGCAGGAGCGGCGATCGGCGGGGCTCCGGAGAGATGGGCGGGGCCCGCTGCGGGATACTGGGGCGGTGGACATCAACGAGCTGACCCGGAAGATCCTCGACCGCCGTGCGAAGGAGACCGATCCCCTGAAGATCGTGCAGGCGGGTCACCCCGCCCTGCGCCGCCGCGCGGTGGCCGCCCGCGGGCGGATCGACGTCGAGCTGCTGCTCGAGCTGGCCCAGGCGATGACCATCACGATGCGCGAGGCGCCCGGGGTGGGGCTCGCCGCTCCGCAGGTGGGCCTGCCGCTGAGCTTCTACGTCGTCGAGGACGGCTTCGCGAGCGAACCGGGGGAGGACGAGGACGACGACCTGCTGGAGCGCCGACCGCTCGCTCTGCGGGCCCTGCTCGACCCGGTGGTCGAGCCGCTCGGCACCCGGAAGGTCTTCGCCTTCGAAGGCTGCCTCTCCGTGGACGGATGGCAGTCGATCGTGCCGCGATCGCGCAGGGTGCGCCTGCGCGGGACCGAGCTGCTGCCGGGCGGAGCGCTCGAGGAGATCGACGAGGAGCACGAGGGCTGGACCGCTCGGATCTTCCAGCACGAGACCGACCACCTGGCCGGGACGCTCTGCCACGACCTGTCCGTGCCCCGCTCCTTCATCGACTCCGCCTACGGCTCCCACTACGGCGACCTCGGCGAGGCCGTCCGTCGGCTCGGACTGACCGGAGAGATCGCCGATCTCGCCCCCGGCGAGGTGTCGATCGGCTGACGCCCGGGGCGGTCCCGGTCCGACGCTGTAGCTTGACCCTGTTCACGACCCGACAGAACGGAGCACATGGTGGCTCAGAGCGACCAGCCCATCCAGCAGAGCGAGCTGACCGAGGACGGCGAGTTCGTCGAACAGATCGACGAACGCTGGCTCTCCGCGCTCGATGCCGCGCTCAAGATCCAGGCGCCGCTCGCCCGCAGCTACGTGCAGAAGCTGCGGGCCAAGCAGCCGGATGCGTCCGAGCGCCAGCTGCTCGAGCACGTCACGAAGCGATTCACGAACCTCATGACGCTGACCGGTGCCGGGATCGGCGGCGTCGCCGCCCTGCCGGGGCTGGGCACCGCGGCCGCCATGGGCCTCACGGTCGGGGAGGGCATCACCTTCGCGGAGGCCTGCGCCTTCCTCACCCTCGCCGCCGCGGACATCCACGGCGTGGACATGTCCGACCGCAGCACCCGCCGGCTCGTGCTGATGGCGGTGCTCAGCGGTGAGCGCGGAACCGAGATCATCGGCAGGACGATGGGCAAGCAGGGCCTGCAGTGGAACGCCGTGCTCGGCGGCCGCGGCGGCTTCCTGCCGGGCCTGGTCAGCAAGCAGATCTCCCGCTACGTGCGCCGTCGGGTGGTGAAACGCACGGGCACCCTGTGGTTCGCCCGGCTCCTGCCCTTCGGCATCGGCGCGGCGATCGGCGGCTTCGGTGCCCGGTCGGTGTCCCGGTCCGTGGTCGAGGCGATGCTCGAGATCTTCGCCCACGGGACCACCCTGGAGGGTGAGACCGGCGGGGACCGCGCGCAGCTCGACGGCTGAGCACCCCGGCCCATGGCCGCCGACGGGCGGTGACAGCACGACGGGCCGGTCCCCGAGGGGGCCGGCCCGTCGTACTCGGTCGGAGCGGGGTCCGCGGCGTGCGGACCTGTCGGCTCAGACCTCCTGCGTGAAGTCGTTCGCGTGCTCGGTGCCGACGGCGCGCTGGTAGGAGCGGCGGATCTCCGCCTCCGCGTCGCTGCGGCCCTCCCAGTGGGCGCCCTCGACGCTCTTGCCGGGCTCGAGGTCCTTGTAGACCTCGAAGAAGTGCTGGATCTCCAGGCGGTGGAACTCGGAGACGTCGGTCAGCTCCTGGCGGCGCACCTGGCGGCGGTCGCCGACGGGGACCGCCACGATCTTGTCGTCGCCGCCGGCCTCGTCGCGCATGCGGAACATGCCCAGGGCGCGGCAGCGGATCAGGCAGCCCGGGAACGTGGGCTCCTCGAGCAGCACGAGGCAGTCCAGCGGGTCGCCGTCCTCACCGAGGGTGCCCTCGATGAAGCCGTAATCGTCCGGGTAGCGGGTGGCGGTGAACAGCATCCGGTCCAGACGGATGCGGCCGTTGTGGTGGTCCACCTCATACTTGTTGCGATTTCCGCGAGGGATCTCGATGGTCACGTCGAATTCCACGACAGCGGCTCCATTGCTCCGGCCCTGAGGGCCACTGGTCAAGACCGTGACACCATATCGTGGGCACCATGGGAGCGAGCGCAATCGAGCGGATGTGGCGCACCACGGCCATCGTGATGTGCGCCGTGGTGCCGACGAGCTTCTACGTGCTCGGTGATCTCACCGACGCCTTCCCCGGCTTCCTCACCGTGCGCCATGAGGAGCAGGGCCCGGCCTTCGGACCGCGGGCGGCCGCCGAGGACTGGGCGCGCGTCGGCGCCGAGGAGAGCCACTCGACGGCACCCGCCGCGGGGGTCGCGGACTCCGCCGATGACCTCGAGGAACGGATGTCCTCCCACGCGGATCTGCCGGTGGTCGCGGGAGGGCTGGCCTTCAGCGTCGTCGACGCGGGGACCGGTGAGCCGGTCGCCGAGCGCGACGCCGCCACGGCTCTCGTCCCGGCCTCGACCCTGAAGCTGCTCACCGCCGCCGCCGTGCTGCGGCAGTACTCCGGGGACGAGGTGCTCACCACGCGCGCGACCGTCCAGGACGGTGTGGTCACCCTCGTCGGCGGCGGTGACATGACTCTCACGGTCGAGGACCTGCGCGAGCTCGCCGGCAGGACGGCGGATCTCGCCGAGGAGCAGGGGACCTCCGAGGTGAGGGTCGCGCTGGATGCGGGCCATCTCGTCGGCGGCGAGAACCCCGCCTGGGGCGGCAACGGCCGGGCGGGCGGCTGGGTGACGCCCACCTCCGCCCTCGCGCTGGACGAGGGCTGGCTGGACGGCGAGCAGTACGGTCCCAAGTCCGCCACCCCCGCGCATGACGCCGCCGAGCGCTTCGCCTCGCTGCTCGGCGAGGCCGGACTCACCGTGACCGGCGAGATCTCCGAGGCCGGGGCGCCCGAGGGCGCTCCCAGCGTCCAGATCAGCTCCGAGCCGATCGCCGAGATCGTCCGCCACACCCTGCAGATCTCCGACAACACCACCGCCGAGCTGCTCGCGCACCTGGTGGCGCTGTCACGGGGCGAGGAGACGACCCCTGCCGGTGCCGCCGCCGCGGTCGAGGCGGAGATCCGGGACCTCGCCGAGGAGATCGGCGTCGCTCCGGAGGTCATCGCCGACCTCTCGATCCGCGACGGCTCCGGGCTCTCCCGGGACGACCGCGTGCCGCCCGCCCTGCTCTCCGCCGTCCTCGCCGAGGTCGCCTCCGGCGAGGTGCCCGCCCTGGAGCAGATCCTGTTCGACGTGCCGATCGCCGGGCTCACGGGCACCCTCGCCGAGCGCTTCGATGCGGCGGGCACCGAGGACGCCGACGGGCTCGTGCGCGGCAAGACCGGATATCTCGGCGGGGCGGCGACGCTGGCGGGGGTCGCGGTGCTGCCCGACGGGCGCACGGTCGGCTACTCGATCGTGGTCCACGGCTTCGACGGGGCCGATGCGGACGACGCCCGCGCCGCGGTCGACGCGGTGGCCGCCGAGATCGTGCAGGTCGACTGATGGCCGGCCCGCCGCCCGTCGTCGCCCGCGCCCGCACCGCCGTGCGCGCCGCGCTCGCCGCCCGCCTCGAGCTGCTCGCCGACGAGACCGCCGTGGGCCGCACCGCGCCCCGGCTGGTGGTCGGTCTCAGCGGGGGAGCGGACTCCCTCGCGCTTCTCGCGACCACGGTCTGGGTGGGCTCGCGGATGGGCCTGGAGACCGAGGCCGCGATCGTCGACCACGGGCTGCAGGAGGGCTCCGCCGAGGTCGCCGAGCGAGCGCTGGTCCAGGCCGAGCGCCTCGGGGCCGAGGCCCACATCCTCGCCGTCCGGGTGGACCACGAGGCCCCCGGTGGCCTCGAGAACGCCGCCCGCACCGTGCGCCACGCGGCCCTCGAGAGCCTGCGCGAGGAGCGCGGGGCCCTCGCGCTGCTCATGGCGCACACCCTGGACGACCAGGCCGAGCAGGTGCTGATGGGGCTCGCCCGCGGCGGCGGCCCCCGGGCGCTGGCCGGGATCCCGCGGTCCCGCGGGGCCCTGCTGCGCCCCTTCCTGGGCAGCGGGCGGGACGAGACCACCGCGCTGCGTCGGGAGGACACCGAAGAGATCTGCCGGATCCATGACCTGGACTGGTGGGAGGATCCGATGAACGCCGACGAGACGCTGCTGCGCTCCAGGGTGCGTCATCGGGCGCTGCCCCTGCTGCGGGAGATCCTCGGGGAGCAGATCGACGAGAACCTCGCCCGCACCGCCGACCTCGTCGCCGCCGACGCCGACCATCTCGATGACGAGGCGACCGCCCTGCTGGAGGCGCTGCGCCGGGACGGCGGCGAGCTCCGCGAGGAGAGGGACCTGCTGCTGCTGGACGTGCATGCCCTGGCGCTCGCGCCGGCCCCGGTGCGCACCCGCGTGCTGCGCGACGCCTCACGTTCCGCTGACCGCACAATCCGCACTACGGAGCAGGGAGGCTCGACGAAATCCCTGCTGCGACGGCAGGTGCTGGCCCTCGACGCCCTGGTGGTCTCATGGCACGGTCAGTCAGCCGTGCCTGTTCCGGGTAGGATCGAGGTCGCTCGCCGCGACGGCCTGTTGGTGTGGCGCCGCCTCCTTCCGTGAACCGCGGCTCGCCCACCCCACCACGTTCCCTGGAGGAGATCAGCGTGCCCCAGATGCACCCCCATCCCGATGTCGACCGTGTGCTGCTGGACGAGCAGCAGATCCGCGAACGGGTCGCCGAGCTCGGGAAGCAGATCGCCGAGGACTACGCGGACGAGCCGCCGATCCTGGTCGGCGTGCTCCGCGGTGCGGTCATGGTGATGGCGGACCTGGCCCGTCAGATCGACCTCAAGGTCGAGATGGACTGGATGGCCGTCTCCTCCTACGGATCGGGCACCAAGTCCTCCGGCGTCGTGCGCATCCTCAAGGACCTCTCCGGGGACATCTCCGGGCGCAAGGTGCTGATCGTCGAGGACATCATCGACTCCGGCCTCACCCTGAAGTGGCTGCTGTCCAACCTGCGCTCGCGCGGTCCCAAGAGCGTCGAGATCGCGACCCTGCTGCGCAAGCCCGAGGCCGCGCGGGTCGAGATCGACGTGAAGTACGTGGGCTTCGACATCCCCAACGAGTTCGTCATCGGCTATGGCCTCGACTTCGCCGAGAACTATCGCAACCTTCCCTACGTGGGCGTGCTCTCGCGCTCCGTCTACGAGGACTGATCACGTGGCAGATTCCGCCAAGCGCTCCAGCGGCAGGAAGCGCCGCCCGTTCACCAGCCTCGCCCTGTGGATCATCGTCGCGATGCTCCTGGGCATGGCGATGTTCTCCCTGTTCGGGAGGGACGGGTACCAGCAGATCGACACCGAGCAGGGCCTCGAGCTGCTCCAGGGCGACACCGTCGAGCAGGCGAAGATCATCGACGGGAACCAGCAGCGTGTGGACCTGGTCCTGACGAAGGACTTCCAGGACGGCGACGAGAACAAGGGCACCAAGGTGCGCTTCTCCTACGTCGACGCGCGCGGCGAGTCCGTCGTGAAGGCGGTCGAGGACGCCGCCCCGTCGAAGGGCTACACCGACGAGATCGCCAGCAGCTCCTGGTGGTCCACCCTGCTGCTCTCCTTCCTCCCGCTGCTCATCTTCATCGGCCTGTTCTGGTTCCTGATCATGAACGCCCAGGGCGGCGGCAAGGCGATGCAGTTCGGCAAGTCCAAGGCCAAGCTGTTCAACAAGGAGGCCCCCAAGGTCACCTTCGCGGACGTCGCCGGCGCCGAGGAGGCCGTCGAGGAGCTCGACGAGATCAAGCAGTTCCTCGTGGACCCGGGCCGCTACCAGGCCGTCGGCGCGAAGATCCCCAAGGGCGTGCTGCTCTACGGCCCGCCCGGCACCGGCAAGACCCTGCTGGCCAAGGCCGTCGCCGGCGAGGCGAACGTGCCCTTCTACTCGATCTCCGGCTCGGACTTCGTGGAGATGTTCGTGGGCGTCGGCGCGAGCCGAGTGCGCGACCTGTTCAACACCGCGAAGGAGAACGCCCCGGCGATCATCTTCATCGACGAGATCGACGCCGTCGGCCGCCACCGCGGCGCCGGCATGGGCGGCGGTCACGACGAGCGCGAGCAGACGCTGAACCAGATGCTGGTGGAGATGGACGGGTTCGACGAGAACCAGAACGTCATCCTCATCGCGGCCACCAACCGCGTGGACATCCTGGACCCCGCGCTGCTGCGCCCGGGCCGCTTCGACCGCCAGATCGGCGTCGAGGCCCCCGACCTCAAGGGCCGCCTGCACATCCTCGGCGTGCACGCCAAGGGCAAGCCGCTCGCCCATGACGTCGACCTCGAGCACGTCGCCAAGCGCACGATCGGCATGTCCGGTGCGGACCTGGCCAACGTGCTCAACGAGGCCGCGCTGCTCACCGCTCGCTCGGGCAACCAGATCATCGACAACCGCGCCCTGGACGAGGCGATCGACCGCGTCTCCATGGGCCCGCAGCGGTACTCGAAGGTCATGACCGAGCGCGAGCGCCAGATGACCGCGTACCACGAGGGCGGACACGCCCTGGTCGCCGCGGCCATGAACAACTCCGCACCGGTCACCAAGGTGACGATCCTGCCGCGCGGCCGCGCGGGCGGCTACACGATGGTCGTCCCCACCCAGGACCGCAACTACCAGTCCCGCAACGAGCTGCTGGACCGTCTGGCCTACGCGATGGGCGGCTACGCCGTGGAGGAGAGCATCTTCCACGACGTCACCACCGGCCCCAGCTCCGACCTGCAGAACGCGACCAAGATCGCGCGCACCATGGTGATGCAGCTGGGCATGAGCGGCACGGTCGGCCAGGTGGCCCTCTCCGGCGACCAGGACGAGGTCTTCGTCGGCATGCAGCAGGGCCAGGCGCCCCGCTTCGGCGCGGAGACCGCGGCCCTGATCGACCAGGAGGTCCGGGAGCTGCTGGACACCGCGCTGGACGAGGCCTGGTCCGTGATCGTGGAGAACCGCCACGTGCTGGATCGTCTGGTCGAGGAGCTGCTGGAGCGGGAGACCCTGAACGAGCACGAGCTCGCCGAGATCTTCCGGGACGTGAAGAAGCAGCCCCCGCGCGAGGTGTGGTCCTCGAGCGAGGAGCGCCCCGCGCTGGAGGCGCCCTCGGTGGGCAGCAGCACCACGGCGACCGGCACAGAGTCGCACGACGCCGGCGAGCCGCTCCAGCCGAACCCGCCCGAGCTGCCCCATCCCGGCGGTGACGGACCGCAGATCCCGGGAGCCCCGTACTACGGCGGCGAGTCGGGCCCGGGGAGCTACGGCCAGGACTCGACCGATCCGACGGATCGCTGAGATGGCCATGGACACCCCGCGCATCGAGGCCGCCGTCCGGGAGATCCTCGCCGGGATCGGCGAGGACCCCGACCGCGACGGGCTGCGGGACACTCCCGCACGGGTCGCCCGGATGTACGCCGAGGTCTTCCAGGGCCTCGAGCAGGATGCGCACGAGCCGCTGTCGACGACCTTCGACATCGACCACCAGGAGCTGGTGCTCGTGCGCGACATCGCCTTCTACTCGATGTGCGAGCACCATCTGCTGCCCTTCCACGGCAGCGCTCACATCGGATACATCCCCGGCGGGGGAGGGGTGACAGGGCTCAGCAAGCTCGCCCGCCTGGTGGAGATCTACGCGCACCGCCCCCAGGTGCAGGAGCGCCTCACCGTCCAGATCGCCGACGCCCTCATGGACGAGCTGGATGCCGGTGGGGCGATCGTCGTCATCGAGGCGGAGCACATGTGCATGTCCATGCGCGGTGTGCGCGCGGCCGGCGCCCGCACCGTCACCAGCGCGGTGCGCGGGATGCTGCGCGAGAACGCCAGCACCCGCGGCGAGGCCATGGCGCTCATCCACGGGTCGTGACCGCGATGAGCCCCACTCCGCGCCCCGCAGGCCTGCCCTTCCCGGAGGATGCCGACGACACCCTGGTGATGGGCGTCCTGAACGTCACCCCGGACTCGTTCTCCGACGGCGGAGCGCACGACACCCCGGCCGCCGCGATCGCGCACGGCCGGCTCCTAGTGGAGCAAGGGGCCTCGATCGTGGACGTCGGCGGGGAGTCCACCCGTCCCGGCGCCCCGCGCGTGGACGAGGACGAGGAGCTCGAGCGGGTGCTGCCCGTCGTCGCGGCCCTCGCCGCCGAGGACATCGTGGTCAGCGTCGACACCATGCGCGCCTCCGTCGCGGCCGCGAGCGTCGAGGCCGGAGCCCTCATCGTCAACGACGTCTCCGCCGGACGGGCCGATGTGGACATGGGGACCGAGGCCGCCCGGCTCCGCACGCGCTTGGGCACGCCGCCGGTGTTCATCGCGATGCACTGGCGCGGCCACAGCGACGTCATGAACGAGCTGGCCGTCTACGAGGATGTGGCGCACGAGAGCGCCCACGAGCTCGCCGAGCGCCTGGACGCGCTGCGCGAGGCCGGGGTCGAGGACCGTTTCCTGGTCGCGGATCCGGGGCTGGGCTTCTCCAAGACCGGTGAGCAGAACTGGCAGCTGCTCGCCGAGTGGGAGGCGATCGCCTCCCACGGCCTGCCGATCCTCATCGGCGCCAGCCGCAAGCGCTTCGTGGGCGCTCTCGGCGTGGACCGCGACCTCGCGACCGCCGCGATCAGCGCGTACAGCGCGGAGCACGGCGCCTGGGCGGTGCGCGTCCATGACGTCGCCCCCTCCCTCGCCGCCGTCCGCGTGGGCGACGCGCTGCGCCGAGGGGGCCGGCGATGACCGCGCCGGACGCCTCGGGAGCCCTGGGCGCCGAGCGGCTGGACCGCATCGAGGTGACCGGGATCCGCGCCTGGGGCCACCACGGTGTGCTCCCCGAGGAGACGCGGCTCGGGCAGCAGTTCGTCGCCGACGTCACCCTGCACCTGTCGACCGCCCCTGCCGGTCTCGGCGACGCCCTCTCCCGCACCGTGAACTATGCCGAGGTCGCCCACGCCGTCCACGAGGAGCTCGTCGGCGGTCCCCACGCCCTGGTCGAGTCCCTCGCCGAGCGGATCGCCGGCCGCATCCTCACCGACACCGGCCATCCGCTGGTGCGCCGGGTCGGCGTCCGGGTCCACAAGCCGGCCGCCCCGGTGGGCCTGCCCGTCGGCGACGTCTCCGTGAGCATCGAACGGGATGCCCCGCCGGTCGCGGCCGTGCTCGCCGTCGGCACCAATCTCGGCGACCGCACCGCGCACCTGCGCAGCGCGCTCTGCCTGCTCGAGGCCGCCGACGGCATCGAGGTCGAGTGGACCGGGCCCGTGCTCGAGACCGCACCGGTCGGCGGGCCCGAGGGACAGCGCGCCTTCCTGAACTCCGTGATCGGCGTGCGCACCGATCGGGGACCCTTCTCCCTGCTCGATGCGGCGCAGCACGCCGAGCGCGCGGCCCGGCGCGAGCGCATCGTGCGGTGGGGGCCGCGCACCCTCGACGTCGACGTCATCACCTATGGCGACTGGACCAGCGGGGACGAGACGCTCACCGTGCCCCATCCGAGGGCTCACGAGCGTGCCTTCGTGCTCGCCCCCTGGCACGCCGCTCGTCCCGATGCCGAGCTCCCGGGCCGAGGCCCGATCGCCGCGCTGCTGGCGACGGCGGAGGACCGCGACGGGCTCCACCCCGGACCCGCGATCGAGGGGTACGGGATCTCGTGAGACCTCTGAACATCCCGGTCCTGGTGCTGATGCTGGTCGTCGGCGCCGGACTGGGTGCGCAGATGCTCGAGACCCTCGCCTCCCGCGGCCACTCCCTGCCGCTCGCCGGGTGGCTGACCACCGTGGTGCTCCTGGTGCTGTGCGCCGTGCTGCTGGCGTTCGGGCTCCCGCTGCGGAGGTACATGGCCGAGAGCGCCGAGCGCGCGGAGCGGCCGAGCTTCGCGCCGCGCCGCCACCAGATCGACCTCCCCACCGCGTACCGCACCGTGCTGCTGGCCCGGGCCTGCGCCTACACCGGCACCGTGGTCGGCGGGGTCTTCCTGGGACAGGTGCTGTTCCTGCTCCTCACCGGGACCGGGGACCCGTGGCGCGGGGTCCTGCCCACCGCCGCCGCCGCGCTGTCGGGCATCGTGCTGGGGGTGCTCGGTGTGATCGTCGAGCACTGGGGGCAGCTGCCGCCCGACGACGGCGAGGGGGCACCCGAGGGCGCCGGAGCCGGCAGCTGAGGCCACCGGTGCCCGTGCATCGCCGACCTTCGACGGATCCTCCACCGACCTCCTGCAGAGCGCGCGGACCTGCGGAGGTGACACCATGGTGCCCATGAGCGGAACCCCTGACCCCGTCGTGCGCCCCGAGCCGGGGGCCCTCCCGTCCGGAGCCCCGTCCGGCACTCCGTCCGGCATTCTGTCCGGCGCCGAGATGCCCCGTGACCCCTCGATGCCCGAGCCGGTGCTGAGCGACGATCCTGAGGGCCTGCTCGGAGCGGGCGCGCTGCGTCCGGTCTCGCCCAGGCTGATCCCCGCCCGGTACGTGGGAGGCCTCATCGGCTCCGTGATCTGGGTTCTGCTCATCATCGGCGCGATCGTCTCCGCGTCGCTCTCGGGGATGTGGTGGATCGCCGCCCTGGGCCTGATCCCGCTGCTGATCCTGCTCCAGGCGCTGCTGCTCACCCCGCGCAGGGTGCGGGCCATCGGGTACCTGGATGCCGAGGAGGACCTCACCATCGCCAGCGGCATCATGTTCCGCGCCGTGCACACCATCCCCTACGGGCGAGTGCAGTCGGTGAAGATCGACGAGGGCCCGGTGGACCGACGCTACGGCCTCGCGAAGCTGACGGTGAGTACCGCCAACGGCGCCTCCACGGTGGTGCTGCCCGGGCTGGAGAAGGCGGAGGCGGAACGTCTGCGGGCTCTGCTGACGGCCCGCGGCATCGAGAACATGGCCGCGCTGTGAGCAGGGACGATCCGCGCGCGGCACGGCCCGAGGACCCGGTCGGAACCCCCGTCGGCGACGATCCGGAGGCGGTCGTGGAGCGCGGCGCCTCGGCTGCCGGGGACACCCCCGTCGAGCCCGGAGCCACCGCGGAGCGACGGCGCACCCACCCGATCACCCCGCTGGTCACCGGCTGGAAGATCGTCGTGGGCATCATCGCCGTCCTGACGGCGCAGAACATCGCCCGCCTGGCCGACGACTTCACCCTCCAGCGCGCCCTCATCGGCCTCGGCATCGTGGCGGCGGCCGTGGTCGTCGCGATCGGGCTGTCGGCGGTCAGCTGGTGGTACACCACCTACGCGGTCGACGACGCCGGGGTCTCCCTGCACAGCGGGATGATCAGCCGGTCGCGCGAGTTTGCCCCGCGCGCCCGCATCGAATCGGTCTCCGTGGAGCGTCCCCTGCTCGCGCGGCTGCTGGGCCTGGCGAAGGTCCGGGTCGAGGTCGCCGGCGGCGGGGAGTCCTATCTCGACATCGAGTACATCCGCTCCGCCGACGCCGAGCAGCTGCGCCGGGGCATCCTCGGCGTCGCCGCCCTCGCCGGGACGGGCACGGAGGGGGGCGCTCCCGCCGGGGGCGACGCGGGCCTGCCGCCCTCCGCGGAGGGCCTCCCCGCAGCGGATGCTCCGGCCCCCGCCGACGGCGATGCCATCGGGCACCGCCTGGACGACCTGCTGCACGACGGCGTCACCGACGGTGAGCTGATCGCCCGGATCCCCACCGGTCGCCTGGTCCATTCCCTGCTGCGGGACATGGGGTTCCTCCTCGGCGTGGTCATGAGCGTCCTGGGCGTGGTGGTGGCCATCTCCCTGGCGATCTGGCAGGAGGGCTTCTCCTTCGCGGTGATCATCGCGCTCCTGCCCACGGCGATCGCGATCCCGAAGTACGTCTTCGGCCGCATCGAGTCCGGCTGGGGCTTCGTCTCCCGCATCTCCGAGCGCGGTCTGCGGATGCGCCGCGGCCTGGCCAACACCCGCACCGACAACATTGCCGCGGGCCGGATCCAGCGCTTCGAGCTGCGCCGCCCGCTGCTGCGGCGCGGCCCCGGCTGGACCGCCGCCGGCGTCACCGTCGCGGGGATCGAGGACAGCGACGAGGACGGTGCGGCCAGCGTGCTGCCCGTCGGCACCGCGGAGGAGCTGCGCGCCACGCTCGGCCACCTCGCCGCGCCCCTGGGGACCGCGGACGACGCCGCGACCATCGAACGGATGCTCACCGCGCCGGCCCGGGACATCGACGGACTGCGCACCTCCGTCCGCGCCTTCTGGATCGACCGGCGCACCCGGGTCTCGGTGCTGCTGCCGGGCGCTCTCGTCCAGCGCTCCGGGATCCTGACCCGGCGCCTGGAGATCATCCCGCGGGAGCGGATCCAGGAGCTCACCGTGCAGGACGGACCCCTCGCCCGCCGTCTGGGGGTCCTCGATCTCGAGGTCGCCGTCGCGGGGGAGACGATGACCCTCGGCGAGCTGCCCCGTCGGGACGTGCTCGCCCTCCACGCCCTGCTCGCCCGCGATGCCGCGACCCTGCGCCGCTACCGGGACCGGGAGCACTGGCCGCGGCCCGCCCTCGTGGCTGGTGCGCCGGGGGCCGGAACGGCCCCGACGAGCGCCGGGGGAGCGCTGTGACCCCGCCGCGCCTCGGCATCGGGGTGATCGGCACGGGTCGTGTGGGCGCGGTGCTCGGGGCGGCGCTGCGCGCCGAGGGCCATGCGATCACCGGCGCCTACGCCGTCTCCGACGCCTCCCGCGGGCGCGCCGACGCGCTGCTGCCCGGGGTGCCGCTGCTGGACGTCCCGGCGATCGTCGAGCGCAGCGAGATGCTGCTGCTCGCCGTCCCCGACGACCAGCTGGCACCCCTGGCCGCCGGCATCGCCGCGACCGGGATCGTCCCCGGCGGGCAGCTGGTGATGCACACCTCCGGGCGCTACGGCACCGAGGTGCTGGCCCCGCTGGCGCGGGCGGGCAGCGCGACCCTCGCCCTGCACCCCGCCATGACCTTCACCGGCACCTCCGCGGATCTGCCCCGGCTGATCGGCTGCCCGATGGGGATCACCGCCTCCGCCGAGCTGCTGCCCATCGCCGCCGCGCTCGCCGTCGAGCTCGGCGGCGAGGCCCGGGTGATCGCCGAGGGCGATCGGCCGCTGTACCACGCGGGCCTCGCCCATGCCGCGAACCACCTCGTGGTCCTCGTGGACCAGGCCCGAGAGACCCTGTCCCGGCTCGGGATCGATGACCCCGGCGCCTACCTGCGCCCGCTGCTGGAGGCCGCGCTGGACGAGTCCCTCCGCCACGGCGCCAAGGCGCTGACCGGTCCTGTGGTGCGCGGGGACGCCGGGACGGTGCAGGCGCACCTGGACGCCCTGGCGGACCTCGACGCCACCGGGGCGCCGGGGGAGCAGGGAGACGTCTCGGACACCTACCGGTCCCTGGCGCTCGCGGCCCTGTCCCGTGCGAGACTCCCCGAGGACACCCGGGCCAGGATCCGGGCGCTGCTGGAGGACCGGCCACCGCAGGACCGGCCGCCGAGGGAGGACCAGGCATGACGCAGGACCAGTCGCCGCGCGGAGCGCGCCGCGCGAGCACGAGGCTCGTGACGACAAAGGCCGAGCTGAAGGAGAATCGCGCCGCCATGACGGGGACCGTCGCGGCCGTGCTGACCATGGGTGCGCTGCACGCCGGTCATCTGGCCCTGGTGGAGCGCGCCCGCGAGCTCGCCGACCACGTGATCCTCACCGACTTCGTCAATCCGCTCCAGTTCGGCCCCGGCGAGGACTACGAGGCCTACCCGCGCCCCCTTGACGCCGACCTGGCCCTCGTGGACGGGCTGGTCGACGTGGTCTTCGCGCCGTCGGTGGAGGAGATGTACCCCGTGCTGCCGCCGACGGTCTCCGTCACCGCCGGCCGCGCGGGGACGATCCTCGAGGGCGCCGCCCGGCCCGGACACTTCGACGGGGTGGTCACGGTCGTGGCGAAGCTCCTGCAGCTGACAGCCCCGGATCTCACCGTGTTCGGGCGCAAGGACGCACAGCAGCTGGCCATCATCCAGCGCCTGGTCGCCGACCTCGACCTGCCGGTGCGGATCGAGCCCGTCGACATCCAGCGCGAGCCCTCGGGTCTCGCCCGCTCCAGCCGCAACGTCTACCTCGACGACGCCGCCCGCGAGCAGGCGCTGGTCCTGTCCCGCACGATCTCCGCAGCCCTCCGGGCCGCCCCCTCGGTCGGCGCGATCCGGGACGTGCTCGCCGCAGCGCTCGAGCGCGCCGAGATCGACTGGGACTACGCCCTCGCCCTCGATCCGGCCTCGCTCGAGGAGATCGGTCCCGAGCACCGCGGGGAGGTGCTCGTCGTGCTCGCCGGCACCGTCGGCGGCACCCGTCTGCTCGATGCGGCTGTGGCGGTCGCGACAGCACCCTGAACGGGCGGGCATTCTCAGGGGCAGTGATGAGACAATCGCCCTCATGAGCGAGAATCCCCCTGCCCTCGACACCACGGACACCTCCGACCAGGTCGCGGTCCGCAAGTCCAAGCGGGAGCGGCTGCTGGCGCGCGGCGAGGAGGCGTATCCGGTCTCGGTGCCCGTGACCACCACGATCTCCGAGGTGCGTGCCACGTACGGCCACCTCGAGGCCGGCGAGGAGACCGACGACCTCGTCGGCGTCGCCGGGCGCGTGGTCTTCCAGCGCAACACGGGCAAGCTCGCCTTCATCACCCTCCAGGACGGCGCGGGCGAGCGCCTGCAGATCATGGCCTCGCAGGCCGTCATCGGGGAGGAGCGCCTCGCCGATCTCAAGGCCGACGTCGACCTCGGCGATCACGTCTTCTTCCACGGTCGGGCCGGTGCGTCGCGCCGCGGCGAGCTGAGCGTCTTCGCCGACTCCTGGAAGATGGCCGCGAAGGCCGTGCGCCCGCTGCCGGTGCTCCACGCCGACCTCTCCGAGGAATCCCGGGTGCGCCACCGCTACGTCGACCTGATCGTGCGCCAGGAGGCCCGCGACACCGTGCGCCGCCGCGCCGAGGTCATGCACTCCCTGCGCAGCTCCTTCCACGACCGCGACTTCGTCGAGGTCGAGACGCCGATGCTGCAGGTCATCCCCTCCGGTGCCGCGGCCCGCCCGTTCGTCACCCACATGAACGCCTTCGACCTCGACCTCTACCTGCGCATCGCCCCGGAGCTGTACCTCAAGCGGGCGGCTGTGGGCGGGCTCGAGAAGGTCTTCGAGATCAACCGCAACTTCCGCAACGAGGGCGCGGATTCCACGCATTCCCCGGAGTTCGCGATGCTCGAGGCGTACCAGGCCTACGGGGATTACGACACCATCGGGGATCTGACCCGGCGCCTCGTGCAGGAAGCCGCCGAGCACGCGACGGGTTCCCAGATCGTCACCCTCGCCGACGGCTCCGAGTACGATTTCTCCGGAGAATGGGCACAGATCACCGTCTATGGATCGCTCTCGGAATCCCTCGGCGAGGAGATCACTCCCGAGACCACGCCCGATCGCCTCCGCGAGATCGCGCGTTCGCTCGATCTCGATCTCGATCATCCGAAGTTCGGCTACGGAAAGCTCGTGGAGGAGCTGTTCGAGAATCGCGTCGGTGATCATCTGTACGAGCCCACCTTCGTGCGGGACTTCCCGGTCGAGACCAGCCCGCTGGTGCGGGCCCATCGATCGCAGCCCGGGGTCGTCGAGAAGTGGGACCTCTACGTGCGCGGATTCGAGCTCGGCACCGGATACTCCGAGCTGGTGGACCCGGTCATCCAGCGCGAGCGCTTCGCCCAGCAGGCACAGCTGGCCGCGCAGGGCGATGACGAGGCGATGCGGCTGGACGAGGACTTCCTCGAGGCGATGGAGTACGCCCTCCCGCCGACGGGCGGGATGGGCATGGGCGTCGATCGCCTGCTCATGGCCATCACCGGGCTCGGCATCCGCGAGACCATCCTCTTCCCGCTCGTGAAGCCGGAGGCCTGAGATGGATTCCGGCTTCTGGTTCGAAGCGGGTGCGCTGCTTCCCTCGATCGGGGTGGGGCTGCTGTTCTGGTTCGTGATGCGTGCGGTTCTCCGCGCGGATCGGCATGAACGAGAGGTCGAACGCGACGCAGAACGTGAATACCGAGAACTCCACGGCGGAGATGAGCAGAATCACTCGGCCTGAACTGATATCGGTATCGGATTGAAATCTGAGCCTATTGCGCCGATACTGGACGCCGATGGCGAGCTCACCTGAGTTCGCACGAGAATATCGACATCAGACCGGCAAGGGAGAACCCCTATGGCACGGAAGACCTATGTGGAGCTCATCGACGATCTCAGCGGCGACACCGCCGACGAGACGGTGAGCTTCGCCCTGGACGGGGTCGCGTACGAGATCGACCTGTCCGCCGCCAACGCCTCGACGTTCCGTGAGGAGCTCGGCAGCTGGGTGGAGAAGGCACGTCGCGTGGGAGGACGCCGCGCGCGCGGGACCTCCTCCGGCCGCAGCGGCTCCAACGACTCGGCCCGGATCCGTGAGTGGGCCCGCGAGGCCGGCTACGAGGTCCCCGATCGCGGTCGCATCTCCGGCACCATCCGCAAGGCCTACGAGGAGGCCAACGGGGAGTGATCCCCGGGTGAGCCCGCCAGAGACGGCGAGGCCCTCGACTCGTGCAGCAGGCCCGTCACCGATCGGTGACGGGCCTGCTTCGTGCTCGGGGCAGCGGGTCCGAGGCTCACCAGCCCCGGAGCGACCAGGAGGCGGCGTGCTCGGCGCCCGGCTGCAGGCGCACCACGTCGGTGCCGCTGCGGAAGGCATCGGGCGGGCAGGTCATGGGCTCGACGGCGAGGCCGAGCCGGTTCTCCTCCGGCTCCGGCCGGTCACCGGTGTGGACCTGGAGCCAGGGGCACTCGGGGCCGGCGGTCAGCTCCACCCCGGTGCCTCCCGGAGCGGTGACGGTGACCGTCAGCCGCCCCTGCTCGTCACGGCCCAGGTCGGTGAAGGCGTGGTCGATGAACAGCGAGCCGAGCACCTTCGCGGCGCGGAAATCGAAGTCGCCGCCGGGGGAGACCTCGGCGGTGCCGGTGGGCAGCAGCCGGTCCTCGGTGACGGTGAGCACCGTTCCGGCCTCGACCTGCAGCGACCACTCGTCCAGCGGCTCCGGCCCCGCCACCAGGTACGGGTGCGGGCAGACACCATAGGGGGCGTCCTGAGCACCGAGGTTGCGGGAGGTCACCGTCGTGGTGAGACCGGTCTGCGGATCCAGGGCGTGATGCACGGTCAGCAGCAGGTGGAAGGGATAGCCCATCGAGGGGAAGAGCTCGGTGCGCAGCACGATCTCCTCCTCGGAGACGTCCGCCGCGGTGAACTGCTGGAAGGAGACCAGACCGTGGAGGGCGTTGCCGCGCTCGGGCTCGGTGAGCGCGGTGCGGATCTCCTCGCCGTCCCAGGTGTAGGTGCCGTCGCCGATGCGATTGGGCCAGGGCGCCACGATCGCTCCGCGGTAGAAGGCCATCGGCCCGGTCTCGGGACTGCGCACCAGCAGGTCCCGTCCGCCGACGGTGAGGGACTCGAGGGTCGCGCCCACCGAGGAGACCTCGGCCCGGTAGGTTCCGGCCGTGAGCGTGAAGAGCTCACCGCGATCCCGGGTGGCGGCGTCTGTGCGCAGGTCGGGCCCGGCGGTCGGGGCGGCATCGTTCATGAGCTGGTCTCCTGGTCTCTGGTGGGGGCCGTGCGGGAGGACGTCTCGGGCGCGGAGGCCGGGGCCTCCTCCGGCGACGGATCCGGGACGGGTTCGATGAGGACGACGTCCAGGCGCCGCGGTCCGTGGACGCCCTCGACCCGGTCGAGCTCGATGTCGCTGGTCGCGCTCGGGCCGGAGATCATGGTCCAGGCCGCGGTGGGATCCTCCGCCATCCGCTCGATCCCCTTGGGGACGCCGAGCACCACCTGGTCGGCCTCGATGACCACCACATGGTGATCGGGCACGAGCGAGATCGCCCGTCGGCCCCCGAGGCCGTCCGCCCGCAGCACGATCGTGCCGGTCAGGGCGATCGCGGTGTGGCAGCCGGTGAGCACCGCATCGATCGCATCGAGCTGCCGTGGGGTGGCGCCGTCGTCGATCACCAGGGTGGCCTGGACCTGCTCGTGCCAGGCGGAGGGCAGGGCGGAGGGGACGACCACGGAGCGTGCCTCGCCGATCGCGGCGGCGATCACCGAGGGCGCCGTGTCCGGCGTGGCGCGGTGGACGGTCGCGGTGTAGTCCTCGAGCCGCTGGACCAGCACCTCGATCACCTTCTCCGGCGCCGTCCGGAGCTCCTGCTTGTCATCGGCCCGCTGGTAGGTGCGCGGCACGTCGTCGGCCTCGGTGATCTCGTCGCGGCGCGGGACCGCGAGTGCGGACCGCACCCGCGCGAGGATCTCCTCCTTCGCGCTGAGCCCCGGGGTGCGGGTGGGACGGTCGTCGTTCCACTCGTTCATGCGCGCTCCCCGCCCTCGTCGACCGTCGGGTCCTGCGGCGCCTGCTGCTGGGCCGCCCGTTCCTGCGGCGCCTGCGCGGTGCGGTCCTTCTCGTGCTGGTCCCACCAGGTGCGGAAGGACTGCCCGGGCTTGGGCAGATCACGATGGTCCGTCCATCCCGGCATGAGCGGCAGGATGCCGGGCAGCTTCCCGATGTTCTTCCCGGGCAGCAGGGAGGTGAGCGGTCCGGCCGAGCGCACCGCGATGTCGTAGGCGCGCGGGGAGGACATGAGCTTGCCGGCGCCCTTCAGCGCGACGTCCCAGGTGCCGTGGAAGTCACCGGGGGTCTCACGCCGACGGTCCACGTCCTTGGCGCGCAGGTGCACGAGCACCTCGGGGATGTTGATCTTCACCGGGCACACGTCGTAGCAGGCGCCGCAGAGGCTCGAGGCATAGGGCAGCGTCGAGTTCGGATCGTCCGCGCCGTGCATGCCGGTCATCTGTGGCGAGAGGATCGCGCCGATCGGACCGGGGTAGGTCGAGCCGTAGGCATGACCGCCGGTGCGCGAATAGACCGGGCACACGTTCAGGCACGCGGAGCAGCGGATGCAGTGCAGGGCGCTGCGGCCCTCCGGATCCTCCAGGACCGCGGAGCGTCCGTTGTCCAGCAGGACCAGATGGAACTCCTCCGGTCCGTCACCCTCGTGGACCCCGGTGAACAGCGTCGTGTAGGGGTTCATCCGCTCACCGGTCGAGGAGCGGGGGAGGAGCTGCAGGAACACCTCGAGATCCTGGAACGACGGCACGATCTTCTCGATGCCCACCACGGAGATCAGGGTCCGGGGGAGCGTCAGGCACATCCGGCCGTTTCCCTCGGACTCGACCACCACCAGGGTGCCGGTGTCCGCCACGGCGAAGTTCGCTCCGGAGACCGCCACGGACCCCGGCATGTCCAGGAACTTCTCGCGCAGGAACCGGCGGGCCGCCTCGGCCAGCTCCTTCGGCTCGTCGGTGATCGACGGGTCGAGATCAGGCATCGAGGCCAGGAAGATCTCGCGGATCTCCGAGCGGTTGCGGTGGATGGCGGGCACCAGGATGTGGGACGGGGTGTCACCGGCGAGCTGCACGATGAGCTCGGCCAGATCGGACTCGATCGCCCGGATCCCGGCATGGGCGAGCGCCTCGTTCAGCCCGATCTCCTGGGTCGCCATCGACTTGACCTTGAGGACCTCCTCGGCGCCGCGCTCGAGCGCGAGCCGGGTGACGATCTCCCCGGCCTCCTCCGCGTCGCGCGCCCAGTGGACCACACCGCCGGCTGCCGTCACGGACTCCTCGAGCTGTTCCAGCAGCTCCGGGAGATGATCGGTGACCTGCCACTTCAGTGCACTGCCGGCGCTGCGCAGCTTCTGCCAGTCGCGCACCTCGCGCACCGCGGAGGCCCGCTTGGACTGGATCGTGTCGGTGGCGTGGCGGAGATTCCCGCGGAGGGTCTCGTCCGCCAGCTCCTCGCGGGCGGCCGAGGGGAAGCCGCGCTCACCGCGCAGCAGAGAGCCGGGGGAGGCGTGCTGCGGACGGACGGACGGGATGCCCAGATCGACTGTGCTCACGTGTCCGTCTCCTCCCGCTCGTTCCTCGCAGTTCGTCGACCGACTGTGCTCATCTGTCCGTCTCCTCCCGCTCGTTCCTCGCAGTTCGTCGACCGACGGTGCTCATGACGCCCTCCCGAGGATGGTGTCCGCCGGGACGAAGGGGTCCTCCTTCGTCGAGGCCAGGATCTGGGCGAGATGGACCGAGCGCGGTGCGGCGCCCGTGCGGCGCAGCTTGCCACCGATGTTCATCAGGCACGAGGCGTCTCCCGCGACGACGAACTCGGCGCCGCTGGCCACGACGTTCGACGCCTTGTCGGTCACCATCGCATCGCTGGTGGCGTCGTTCTTCACGGAGAAGGTGCCGCCGAAGCCGCAGCAGGTGTCCGACTCCGGGAGGTTCTTCATCTCCAGGCCCTCCACGGCGCGCAGCAGCTTCACCGGGCGGGCGCCCACCTTGAGGAAGCGCATCGAATGACAGGTGGGGTGGTACGTGACCGAGTGCGGGAAGTACGCCCCCACATCGGTCACCTTCAGCACGTCGACCAGCAGCTCCGAGAGCTCGTAGGTCTTCGCGGAGACCGCAGCGGCGCGGCGCTCCAGCTCGCTGTCGCCCTCGTGCCGCGCCACCAGCTCGTGCTGGTCGCGCACGCAGCCGGTGCAGGAGCCCGAGGGCATGACGATCGCGTCGACCCTGTCCAGCGCCGGCTCGAAGGTGTCCACGAAGGAGCGCACCACGGGCGCCGCCTCGGTGTAATAGCCGGAGTTGGTGTGCATCTGGCCGCAGCAGGTCTGGCGCTTGTCGAACACCACCTCGTGGCCGAGCCGCTCCAGCAGCGTGACCGTCGCGCGGGCCACGTCAGGAGCCATCACGTCCACCAGACAGGTGGTCATCAAGGAGATGCGCATCCTTCGTCCTTCTTCCTCGTCGTGCTCTCACGGTCCGACGGCGACGTCCCGTCCCGGTGAGGGGGACGCCGCCGACGGGTTCAGGAGTGCGCCAGTCCCAGCGCGTCGGCCGTGCGGTCCAGGGTCCGGTGCGCCGTCTCCGGATCATCGGACAGGGACGTCCCCCAGCTCGGGATCATCCGGGACAGGGCGGGACGCCAGGTGTCGATGCGCTGAGGGAACATCCTCTCGAGCAGCTGGAGCATGATGCTGGTGGCCGTCGAGGCGCCCGGCGAGGCGCCCAGCATGCCGCCGATGGAGCCGTCCGCGGCGGTGATCAGCTGGGTGCCGAACTGCAGCACGCCGTGCTTGGACTTGTCCGGAGCGATCACCTGGACGCGCTGTCCGGCGGTGATCTCCTCCCACTCGGACTCCCGGGCCGCCGGCATGTACTCGCGCAGGGCCTCGAAACGCTGATGATGGGTCGCCGCGAGCTGCGAGCCGAGGTAGACCATGAGGTCGAGGTTCGGCGGGGCGACGGCCATCATCTGGGTGATGTTCGAGGGCTTCATCGACTCGAACAGGTCGGTGTAGCGGCCGGTCTTGAGGAACTTCGGCGACCAGCCCGCGTACGGGCCGAACATGAGCGACCGCTTGCCGGCCACGAAGCGGGTGTCCAGGTGCGGGACGCTCATCGGCGGGGCGCCCACGGCGGCCTTGCCGTACACCTTCGCATCGTGCCGGGCGATCGTCTCGGGGTCCGTGCAGCGCAGCCACTGGCCCGAGATCGGGAAGCCGCCGAAGCCGCGGATCTCGTCGATCCCGGACTTCTGCAGCAGCGGCAGCGCGTAGCCGCCGGCGCCCACGAAGACGAACGGTGCGCGCACCACGCTCATCGCGTCGTCCTTCGTCGAGCGGACCATCACGCCCCAGTCCGAGCCCATGCGGCGCAGGTCCACGACCTCGGACCCGGTCGAGACGGTGGTGCCGGTGCGCGAGGCGAAGTCGAGCATCTGCCGGGTGAGGGCGCCGAAGTCGACGTCCGTGCCGTCGGGCGAGCGCGTCGCGGCGATGGTCTCGGTGACCGGTCGCCCCTCGGAGACGAGCGGTGCCCAGTCGGACAGCTGCGCATGCTCGGTCGTGAACTCCATGCGGTCGAACAGCGGGTTCGAGGTCAGCGCCTCATGGCGCCGACGGAGGTAGTCCACGTTCTCCATGCCGTGCACGAAGCTCATGTGCGGGACGGTATGGATGAACTCGCCGGGGTCGCCGATGCGGTCGTTCGCCACCAGGTGCGCCCAGAACTGGCGCGAGACCTGGAACTGCTCGTTGATGGCGATCGCCTTCGCGGGGCTCACCGAGCCGTCCACGTCCTGCGGCGTGTAGTTCAGCTCGCACAGGGCGCTGTGGCCGGTGCCGGCGTTGTTCCAGGCATCGCTCGATTCGGCGCCGAGGGTGTGGAGGCGCTCGAGGACCACGATCTTCCAGGTCGGCTCGAGCTCCGTCAGCATCGCGGCGAGGGTCGCGCTGGCGATCCCGCCCCCGATCAGCACCGCATCCGCGCGGGTCACGTCCAGGTCTGGCATGTCTCTCCGTTCCAGTGTGCACAGGTCGCGCCCGGCGCCGGACCTTCGATCCCTTGCGCGCCACCGAGCGGTCGTGCCGTCCAGGGTATCCCGTCGAGCCGGGAGGTCGATCAGAGGGTCGGGCGAGGTCACCGCGGGGCGGCGGCCTCCCGCGCGGAGCTCCCGCCGGCGCCTGTGCGCGAGGCGGACGCCCCGGCGGCGGACCGCTCGAGATCCTCCAGGAGGAGCTCGAGCCGACGGCCCAGCAGGCTCACGGCGAGATCGATCGCGGCGCCGGCGCCGAGCAGCACGGCGACCGGCCACAGCAGCGAGCACAGCGCGATCCAGATGCCGAGGCAGAGGGTGAGGGCGAGGAACCGCATCGGGGTCGCCCCGGGCACCAGGAGCGCCAGGCGCCAGGTGACCAGGACGTCCTGCCGGCGGATGCGGGGCACCGCCACGATCGCCGCGAGGCTCGCGGTGGCCCACGACAGGCTCGCCATCGCCGCTCCGCCCAGCACGTACGCACCCACCGCACCAGGCGCTCCGCCGCTGATCACGATCCAGAGCATCGCCGCGGAGCCGACCTGGACCACCAGCAGCGGGAGCATCCGCAGGTTCGAGGTGACCAGGTGCTCGCGGTAGCTGCGCCACATGGTCGGCAGGACCTTCACCGCCGCGCCGTGGCGGGAGGCGATGAGCGCATCGGCGGCGGCGACGCTCGCCGGCGCGACGCCGAGCACGACGAGGCCCAGCAGGCTCAGCAGCGCCCAGAGGAGCGAGATCCGGATCAGGAGCAGGACGCGTTCGATCGCCTCGTTGCCGCGCGTGACCCACGCCGGAACCTCGGAGGGACCGCTCGGTCCAGGTCGTCGACTCATGCCTCCCAGAGTAGCCCGCGTCACAGGGGCCCGCTCCTTTCGTCGAGCCCGTGGGACTCCGCGGGGACCGGCCGTCTCGGGCTCGCCTCGCTCACGGATCCGCAGTCCCTCCCGGAGCGCGGCGGGACGCCCGCGATCGACCCGGGCCGGGCCGGGCCGGAGCGATCGCGGGCGCCCTGTGCTCACGCTCCGTGCTGCGCGTCGTACGCCTCCTGGTAGAGGGAGAGCAGGTTCTCGACCCCGATGGCGTTGAACTGCTCCACGTGCGCCTGCCAGTCGGCGTCCTCGGTCATGTCCGCCTTGCCGGTGGCGATCGACGCGAAGCTCTGCGTGAGCTGCTGGGTCAGGTTCGCCTCGACCTCGCCGACCTGTGCGGACTGCTCCATGTCGAAGGCGAGGGTGGGGACCTTGAGCTCCTTGTCGATCCGGTAGGGCTCATAGGCCTTGCCGGCCTCGTACAGGGACGGCTCGATCGAGGTCGAGCCCTCCTCTACGGCCTCGCTGTGGCGCTGGGACATCGACTTGAAGAAGGGGCCCCACTCCCACCAGCTCTGGTTCTTCAGCTCCGCGCCGTCGGGCAGCACCTCGTAGACGGCCTGCTCGCCGTCGATGCCGACGAGGCCCTTGTCGGCGTAGTCCCAGCCCTTGCCCTGCTCGCCGCGGCCCATCGAGGTGGTCAGCCCGAGCTCGAACTGGTAGTCCGCCCAGCGGATCATCTGCACAGGGTCGGGGCAGGAACTGGTGATGACGAAGTTCGGGGACCCGATCTGGTACCAGTCCCAGTCGCAGGTGCGGACCCCGCCGGGCCCCTCGAGCGGGGCCAGGGGCTGCATGATCCGGGCCACCGACTCGGGATCGGTCATGTCCGCCGCGGCGGTGAAGGAGCCCTGCGACGCACCGCTGATCACGCCGAACTGCGGCCCGTCCGGCGAGTCGCCGAGCTTCTGGTACTGCTCCGGGGTGAGCGAGAGGATCCCGGGGGCGAAGTGGCCCTTCGTGAACTGCTCCTGGATCCAGATCATGCCCTCTCGGTAGGCGTCCTCCGAGGGGACCCAGCTGACCTTCCCGTCGCGCAGGAGCATGTTGGTCGAGCTCACCTCGGTGAACGACCCCAGGAAGAAGTTGAACAGGTTCATCATCGTGGACGAGTCCGTCACGGTCAGCGCAGCGTCGGAGGGGACCTCGTCCGAGGACTTCCACTCCTCCATGAGGGCCTCGTACTCCGTGAGCGACTGCGGGGCCGAGGCGCCCACCGCCTTCGCCCAGCGCGTGTTGTACCAGGTGCGCACGTTCGAGGACTTGCAGTGATAGCAGTCGTTCATCGACGGCACGGCGTACATGCGGCCATCGGGCGCGGTGAACTGGGAGCGCATCTCCGGGAAGAGGTCGAACATCTCGCGGATGTGCGGGGCGTTCTCGTCGATCAGCTTGTCCAGCGGCAGGAACAGTCCCTGCTGGCCGTAGACCGAGACCTGCGAGACGGAGAACAGGCTCATGCCGGTCATCAGCGCGTGGGGGAGGTCGCCGCCGGAGAGCATGGCGTTGACCTTGGTGGTGCCGTCCTCGCCCAGCGGGACCGGCTGGTAGGAGACCTTGACGCCGGTCGTCTCCTCGAGGTGCTGGGCGTAGTAGTTCGAGGAGTAGTCGAGGTCCGGGATGGTGCGCCCGAGCATCGTGAACTCGGTCGTGCCGTCGCCGAAGGGCTCGAGCTTGCGCGCCTTCGGGCCCTTGTACTCGGGCGGATAGTTGATGCCCTCGATCTCCTCGCCGAGCTGCACCGTGAGCTCGGCGCTGCCCTGCTCGTAGTCGGCTCCGCCGACGACCTCCTCGTCGGCGGCGTCGGACTTCTTGCCGCAGGCGGCGAGGGCGGTCGGGACGACGGCGGCGGCGGCGACGCCGGCGCCGGCCCGTCCGAGGAAGCCGCGCCGGCTCACGGAGGTGCGGGGGGTGGTGTTCATGGTGTGCTCCTGGTGTGCGATCCCGGGCGGGGAGGGGGGAGGGCTCGTTCGAAGGGCGCCGCGTTGGCGATCGACGGGGCGCGGGGAGGGCGGGGTGGCCGGAGCCGCCCCACCGGGAGGGCTCAGAAGAGGCCGGCCTTGGCGGTCCGGCGTGCGAAGGCGTTGACGGCGACGAGCAGGATCAGCCCGATGACGCTGCGGAAGAGGCCGATGGCCGTCGCGTAGCTGTACTGGGGGATCGGGCTCTTCAGGCCGACCTCGTACACGTAGGTGTCGATGACCTGCGAGACGGTGAGGTTCAGGGGGTTCTGCATCAGCAGGACCTTCTCGAAGCCGACGCTCATGATCGAGCCGACGCTGAGGATCATGAGCACCACGGCGATCGGCATGATGGCGGGCACGTCGATGTGCCACATGCGGCGCAGATGCGAGGCGCCGTCCACCTTCGCGGCCTCGTGGAGCTCGGGCGGCACGGAGCTGAGCGCGGCGAGGTAGATGATCGCGCTAAACCCGGCCGTCTGCCAGACCCCGGACCAGACGTAGGTGTGCCGGAACCAGGAGGGATCCGTGAGGAACGCGGGCGCCTCGATCCCCAGCAGGCCGAGCATGTGCTGCACGATGCCCGTCTGCGGATCCAGGAGCATCACCAGGATGCCGACGACGACCACCACCGAGATGAAGTTCGGGGCGTAGGTGATGAGCTGGACGACCCGGCTGAAGTACTTCTGACGGACGCCGTTCAGGGCCAGCGCCAGGATGATCGGGATCGGGAAGCCGGCGACGAGCTCGTACACGGCCAGCACGAGGGTGTTCTTCAGGAGGAGCCCGAAGTTGTGGCTGGTGACGAAGCGCGTGAAGTGGTCCAGGCCCACCCATTCCGAGCCCGTGATCCCGCCGACGGGGGTGTAGTTGCGGAAGGCGATCTGGATCCCGTACATCGGCCAGTACGCGAAGATCACGACCCAGATGATCGCCGGCGCCACCAGCAGGTAGAGCTGCCAGGAGTGCTTCATGCGGGTGCGCAGCGGAACCTTCCGCTGGCCCTCGAGGGCCACGGTGCGCTTCGATCGCTCGGTGTCATCGACGCGGAGCTGGTCGACGAAGTCGGTCTGCTGTGAGCTCATGGTCGCTCAACCTTTCAGGGAGCCGATCATCATGCCCTTGACGAAGTGCTTCTGCACGAACGGGTAGGCGATGAGGGGCGGGATCGAGGCGATGATGATCAGGGCGTACTTGAGCTTGTCGGCGAGCTGCTGCATGGCCAGGATCCGCTCGGGATCGGCATTGGCCATCTTCGAGGGGTCGAAGGAGTTCTCCAGCAGGATGTTCCGCATGACCAGCTGCAGCGGGTAGAGGTCCTCGTCGGTGAGGTAGATCAGCGCATTGAAGTACGAGTTCCAGGTCGCCACGCCGTACAGCAGCAGGTTCACCGCGATGATCGGCTTCGACAGCGGGATCGCGATCTGCAGGAAGAAGCGCAGATCGCTCGCGCCGTCGATCCGGGAGCACTCGAGGAGCTCCAGCGGGATCGTGGTCTGGTAGAAGGTGCGCGTCACGATCAGCTGCCAGACGCTCACGGCGGTGGGGATGATCATCGCCCAGATCGTGTTCAGCAGGCCCAGGGAGTTCACGACGAGGTAGGTCGGGATCATGCCGCCGGAGAACATCATGGTGAGGATGAAGGCGAAGGTGATGGCGTTGCGTCCCACCAGGTCGCGGCGCGAGAGCGCGTAGCCGCCGGCGATGGTGATCGCGGTGCCGAAGAGCATGGAGGCACCGGAGTACAGGAGCGAGTTGAGGAACCCGCGGGGGATCGCGGGGTAGTCCAGCACGGCCTGATAGGCGTCGAGGCTGAAGTCGATCGGCCACAGCCACATCTCTCCCGAGGACACCGCCTGCGGGGAGGAGAGGGAGGCGCTGACGATGTAGACGAAGGGGTAGATGATCGTCAGGGTGAACAGGCTGAGGACGACCAGGAGCACCACGTTGAGGATGCGGTCCGAGCGCGGTTCCCTGATCCGGCGCGATGGTCGGGTCTCGGCAGCGGGGGCTGCCGACGGTCCCACGGGTGCGATGGTCGCCATTCGGTTCCTTCCGAGAGCCTCTACGTCGAGGTGAACAGGCTCATACTGAGGAAAGATCCGAGGTGTGTCAACAGTTCGGCGATCACGAGGGCGTAACGTGGGCGTCGACGTGCTGTTGGAGGGCCGATCGCTGCGATCGGGACGCCAGACATCCTAGGAATGGTGACCACCTTCCTCGGTCGTCCGGCCGGCGCTCGCCCGGCTGCGGCCGACATCGGACGACGTCCGGTCGCGGGCGTGCCGTCCCTGAGGCGTCATGGAGGGCGGGACGGACCGAAGGTGGAGGCCCCGGCCGTCATGCCGACGGCGAACAGCCGTCACGCCAGCGGCGAACAGGGGGCGCATCCTCTCCGGATCCGCGTACTCTCGATCCATCACCACCACCTGACGGGGGAGGACTCATGTTCGAACGCTTCACCGATCGCGCCCGCCGCGTCGTCGTCCTGGCGCAGGACGAGGCACGCCTGCTGAACCACAACTACATCGGCACCGAGCACATCCTGCTCGGCCTGATCCACGAGAACGAGGGCGTGGGCGCCAAGGCCCTCGAGGCCCTCGGCGTCACCCTCGACGCCGTGCGCGAGCAGGTGCGCGACATCATCGGCGAGGGCAACCAGACCCCTTCGGGCCACATCCCCTTCACGCCCCGTGCGAAGAAGGTGCTCGAGCTGAGCCTGCGCGAGGCGCTGCAGCTGGGCCACAACTACATCGGCACCGAGCACATCCTGCTCGGCCTGCTCCGCGAGGGTGAGGGCACCGCGGTCAAGGTGCTCTCACGCCTGAAGGCGGAGCCGTCGGCCGTGCGCCAGGAGGTCATCGAGCGCCTCTCCGGCTACCAGGGCAAGGAGCCGGCCAACGCCGGCGGCCCCGCCGAGGGGCAGCCCGCGGGCTCGCTCGTGCTGGACCAGTTCGGTCGCAACCTCACCCAGGCCGCCCGCGACGGCAAGCTCGACCCGGTCATCGGGCGCGAGATGGAGGCCGAGCGCGTGATGCAGGTGCTCTCGCGCCGCACCAAGAACAACCCGGTGCTGATCGGCGAGCCCGGCGTCGGCAAGAGCGCCGTGGTCGAGGGACTGGCCCAGTCGATCGTCGCCGGCGACGTGCCGGAGACCCTCAAGGACAAGCAGCTCTACACGCTCGACCTCGGCTCCCTGGTCGCCGGCTCCCGCTACCGCGGTGACTTCGAGGAGCGCCTGAAGAAGGTGCTCAAGGAGATCCGCACCCGCGGCGACATCATCCTGTTCATCGACGAGATCCACACCCTCGTGGGTGCGGGTGCCGCCGAGGGCGCGATCGACGCCGCCAGCATCCTCAAGCCCATGCTGGCTCGTGGCGAGCTGCAGACCATCGGGGCGACCACCCTCGAGGAGTACCGCAAGCACATCGAGAAGGACGCCGCGCTCGAGCGCCGCTTCCAGCCGATCCAGGTGGATCAGCCCTCGGTGGCCCACACCGTGGAGATCCTCAAGGGCCTGCGCGACCGCTACGAGGCGCACCACAAGGTGACCATCACCGATGCGGCGCTGGTGGCCGCGGCGAACCTCGCCGACCGCTACGTCAACGACCGCTTCCTCCCGGACAAGGCGATCGACCTGATCGACGAGGCAGGTGCCCGCCTGCGCATCCGCCGCCTCACCGCGCCGCCCGAGCTCAAGGAGTTCGACGCCCGCATCGAGGAGTCGCGGAAGAAGAAGGAGGAGGCGATCGACGGACAGGACTTCGAGCTCGCCGCCTCCCTGCGCGACGAGGAGCAGAAGCTCAAGTCCGAGCGCGACGAGAAGGAGACCGCCTGGCGCCACGGCGAGTCCGACGCGGTGACCACCGTCAGCGAGGAGGTCATCGCCGAGGTGCTGGCCGCCTCCACCGGCATCCCGATCGTGAAGCTCACCGAGGAGGAGTCCTCGCGGCTGCTCCACATGGAGGACGAGCTGCACAAGCGCGTCATCGGGCAGAACGAGGCCATCAAGGCCATCTCCCGCGCGATCCGTCGCACCCGCGCCGGTCTCAAGGACCCCAAGCGTCCGGGTGGATCGTTCATCTTCGCCGGCCCCACGGGCGTCGGCAAGACCGAGCTGGCCAAGGCGCTGGCGGAGTTCCTGTTCGGCGACGAGGAAGCCCTGATCCAGCTCGACATGTCCGAGTTCGGCGAGAAGCACACGGCCTCGCGCCTGTTCGGCTCGCCTCCCGGATACGTCGGCTACGACGAGGGCGGCCAGCTCACCGAGAAGGTGCGCCGCAAGCCGTTCTCCGTGGTGCTCTTCGACGAGGTGGAGAAGGCCCATGTGGACATCTTCAACTCGCTGCTGCAGATCCTCGAGGACGGTCGTCTCACCGACTCACAGGGACGGGTGGTGGACTTCAAGAACACCATCATCATCATGACCACCAACCTCGGCACCCGTGACATCGCCAAGGGCGTGTCCATGGGCTTCACCGCGGGCGGCGACCTCTCCACCGACTACGAGCGGATGAAGTCGAAGGTCCACGAGGAGCTCAAGCAGCACTTCAAGCCCGAGTTCCTCAACCGCGTCGACGACGTGGTGGTCTTCCCGCAGCTCTCCAAGACGGAGATCGTCCAGATCGTCGATCTGGAGATCGCCAAGCTCGAGAGCCGGCTGCGCGACCGGGACATGGCGCTCACCCTCACGGCCGGGGCGAAGGACCTCCTGGCGGAGAAGGGCTACGACCCGGTGCTCGGTGCACGGCCGCTGCGTCGCACGATCCAGCGCGACATCGAGGACTCGCTCTCCGAGCGGATCCTGTTCGGCCAGATCCAGGTCGGCGACGAGATCGTCGTCGACGCGGAGGGGGAGGGCCTGCTCGGCGAGCTGACCTTCGCCCGCCGCTCGGCGGACGGCGAGCTCCAGGCGATCTCCGAGGTCGTCGACGTCGAGTCGATGACCCAGGCCCGCGCCGAGGATCTCACCCATGCCGATGGAACCGGCTCCCCGGAGTCGAGCAGCGCGGAGGCCAGCGCCTCCTGATCGCCGGTGCCGGTCCCGCCTGAAAGCGGGGCCGGCACCGCTGCTCGCCCCGACACCTCCGTCGGACGGCGAGCTCCACCGCTCCGGGTCCACGCGACCAGGACATCTGCCATGACGCGCCCCGGGATCCCGGCGGCGCGGCGGGCCTTCGACGGAGAGGACGCATGGGCGACACCATCGACTGGCTGCTGTCCCTGACGGGACAGATGGAGGACTGGATCCTCGGCGTCGCCGACGCCTGGTGGGTCCACATCATGGTGTACCTCTTCGCCGCCTTCGACGGGTTCTTCCCGACGGTGCCCAGCGAGTCGACGATCGTGACCCTGTCCTCGCTGTGGTCCAGCTCCGGGCGGCCCTCGATCATCTTCCTGGGGCTCGCCGCCTGGATGGGCGCGTGGACCGGGGACAACCTCGGCTACCTCTTGGGCAGCAAGGTCGGCGTGAACCGGTTCCGCTTCCTGCGCGAGGGCAAGGGCCGAGCCGCGGTCGAGGCGGCCGAGCGCGGACTGGAGAAGCGCGCGCTGGTGTTCCTCATGACGGCGCGCTACATCCCCTTCGGCCGCACGGCGGTCAACCTCGTGGCGGGCGCCGTGCACTACCCCCACAAGAACTTCTGGCCCCGCTCGCTGCTGTCCACCTTCGTGTGGGCCGCGTACTCCTGTGCGATCGGGGCGATCGCCGGGGCCTGGTTCGCCGACCACCACCTGCTCGCGATCAGCGTGGCCCTGGTCGCCGCCGTCGTCATGGCTCTCGTGGCCGAGAGGCTGATCGCGGTCCTGCACCGGGCGCTGGACCGACGGGCCGAGCGCCGTGAGGCGGCGGCCGCATCCCACGTGGCGCCCGACGACGAGCCGGCGGCGCGCACGGAGACGGAGCATGTGACGGAGCCCGTGGGCGAGCACGTGTCCGAGGCCCGTGCCGAATCGCCCCTCAGCCCCGCCCGAGGAGAGGACACCCCCGCATGAGCATCACCATCCGTCCCGCCCTGCCGGCGGACGTGCGCGGGATCAACCGCCTCGTCGAGCCGATGACCCACACCGGGATCCTGCTGGGCAAGGACCTCGTGTCCTACTACGAGTCGGTCCAGGAGTTCCTGGTCGCGATCGACGAGTCCGGGGAGGTGGTGGGCTGCGGTGCGCTCCACGTGATGTGGGAGGACCTCGCCGAGGTGCGCACCCTGGCCGTGCACGAGGGGCAGCGCGGCACCGGCCTCGGCCACCGACTGCTCGACGCCCTCCTGGAGCGGGCGCTCGGCCTCGGCCTGGACCGCGTCTTCTGCCTGACCTTCGAGGTGGAGTTCTTCTCCCGGCACGGCTTCGAGGTCATGAGCGAGACGGTCGCCCCCGACATCTACAACCAGCTCCTGCGCTCGCCCGACGAGGGCATCGCGGAGTTCCTCGACCTGGCACGGGTCAAGCCCAACACCCTCGGCAACACGCGCATGATCCGGTCCCTGCACGACGCCGGCTGACCGTCGGCGCGCGGGCACCTCGGGCCCTCACGGAAGCCGCACCTCGGCACCATTCCGCACGGCGAGCCCGTCGGTGATCAGCGATTCCAGACAGCGCCGCACCCGCGCGGGATCCTCGGCATCGAGGGCGAACAGCGGCGCCTCGCGCGAGGAGCCGTCCTGACGCAGCACGGCCATGATCTTCCCGCGCATCTGGCGGTCCGTCCCCTCGAAGGCCTGGCGCGGCCTCGAGCCCTCCTCCGCGGCGGGCCGGCCGGCCGCGACCCAGGCGCACTGGGCCTTCAGCGGGCACAGCTCGCAGCGGGGCGAGCGGGCGGTGCAGACCAGGGCGCCGAGCTCCATCACGGCCTGGTTCCAGGCGACCGACCGACCCTGCTCGGCCGGGAGGCTGCGCGTGGCCAGGGCCCGCTCCGCCGCGCTGTAGGAGCGATCGGGCACCGGCCGACCGAGCACGCTCCGGGCGAGGACCCGGCGGATGTTGGTGTCGACCACCACCGCCCGTCCGTGGTGGGCGAAGGCCGTGACCGCGGCGGCCGTGTACTCGCCGATCCCGGGCAGTGCGCGCAGCGCCTCCTCGCCGTGGGGCACCCGCCCGCCGTGCTCGCGGACGATGGCCCGAGCGCACTCCTGCAGGCGCAGGGCCCGGCGCGGATAGCCGAGGCGGTCCCAGCAGCGCAGCACCTCGGCGGTGGGGGCGTCGGCGAGATCGGCCGGCTCGGGCCACCGCTCCATCCACTCCCGCCAGCGGGGGAGCACCCGCACCACAGGGGTCTGCTGGAGCATGACCTCGGAGACGAGGATCGCCCAGGCGGAGACCCCCTCGTGCCGCCAGGGCAGGTCCCTGCCCTCGTCGGCGAACCAGGCGATCACCGCGTCGATCTCGCGGTCCTCCGCACGGGCGGTCCTGTCGGCGGGCACGACGACGGCGCGGGCCGGAGCCATGCGGCTCCGGCCCGCGCCGGTGGAAGAGGGTGCCGCAGCACCGTTCACGATGTTCAGACCTGGGGGGTGTTCCCGCCGCGCTGCGCGGTGAGCGCGTCACGGATCTCGGTGAGCAGGACGATGTCCTCGGAGACCGCGGTCTCCTCCTCCTCGGGCAGGCCACGACGCTTGCGGTCGAGCTTGCGCGCGTGGGAGATCGGCAGCACGAAGACGAAGTACACGACCGCGGCGGTGATCAGGAACGCGATGACGGCCGAGAGGATCGCGCCGATGTCGACCAGGGTCGAGTCATTGGTGATCTTGAAGGCGAGCCCGTTGACGTTGCCGCCGCCGAAGACGTTGATGACCGGCTGGATCAGGTTGTCGACGAAGGCGCCGATCAGTGCGGTGAACGCACCGCCGATGACGACACCGACCGCGAGGTCGATGACGTTGCCCTGCATGACGAAGTCCTTGAAACCCTTCATGGGTGTTCCTTACTGGGGTCGGGGATGTGGGGAGAGCCGCGCGGACGGCCCGTGAGGACTCTAGCGGATCACGAACCGATCACAGACACAAGCAACCCGGCCGACGCCGCGCCGTGAGCCACTTCTCGCGACCTCGACTCCTCCACCACGACCAGGGCTTCTGTCGTCCCGGTCGTCCCACCGAGGGCGGGTGCTCCGGGCTCCGGGGCGACGATCTCGACGACGCGGGCGGGGATCTCCGCGCCGGGAGTCGCTGTGGGGTCCAGAGGGAGGAGCAGGACCTCGCTCCCCGCTCCCAGATGCGGGGCGAGCGCGGCGGGCACCGGGACGACCATCAGGACCGACCCGTCGGGGATGTGCACCCCGCCCTCGCCCTCGAGGGTCCCGGCCAGGAGGGGAGTGCCGGGCTCCAGGGGAAGGCGGGCGGTGCGGCCGATCACCTCGTCGATCGCGCGCGGGGCGCCCTCGGGGACCAGCGACGGCGCGACCCGCGCGGTGCTCAGGTCCTTCGCGGCCAGCACGGTGCCCGCCGGGATCGGGGTGCCGGCGACGACGATCTCGACCCCACGGGCGGACGGCGGCAGGAGGCCGGGGACCACGGCCGCGACCAGCGCTGCGGCGGCCAGGACGGCGAGGAGGCGGCGGCGGCGACGCAGGGCGCGACGCCAGAGGGGGAGGTGGGAGCGAAGGCGGGAGAGCATGCGCTCACGCTAGGCACGTGCTGGGACGCACCGCTCACGGCGCGGATCCGTGGTGGACGGCGGGTCCCTGGGGAGGAACGGTGACCGGCTCCCCGGCGTCGCTCAGGAGGCCGCGGCGGCGGGCTGGGAGCTCGAGGACGCGGTGGAGGACGAGGAGGAGTCGGAGGCGCCCGCTCCGGTGCTCGCGGGGGCGGCGGACTCGGAGGACGAGCCGGCCTGGCTCGACGAGCTGCTCGACGACGAGGTCGAGGCGCCGGAGGTCGCGGAGTCGGTGGAGTAGAAGCCCGGACCCTTGAACACGATGCCCACCGAGTCGAATACCTTGCGCAGCGTGTCCTGCGTGCACTCGGGGCAGGTCAGCAGGGAGTCCTCGCTGAAGCTCTGGTACTGCTCGAAGCGGTGGCCGCAGTTCTTGCAGGCGTAGACGTACGTGGGCACGCGGGATCCTCCGGGATTCTCGAAGTATGGGTCGCGCGCGGGCGACCGGAGGAGAGTCTACGACCGCGAGGCGCTCACATGCCCGCGGACGTGATCAGTGAGACGAGCCCGTCGGCGGTGAGCACCTCCGGGATCGGCACGTCGTGCCGGTCGCGGGGCAGGGAGTTGGTCGGCAGCAGCTCATCGGGGTGGATGACCGCCACCACGCGCGCCCCGACGGGGAGCATCCGGAGCGCCCTGTCGTAGTAGCCGGCGCCGTGCCCGATCCGCGTCCCCGAGCGGTCCACCGCGACGGCAGGTGCGAGCACCAGCGCCGCCGCCTCCAGCGCGCGGGTGCCGAGCCGTGTTCCCGCGGGCTCCCGGCCGAAGCCCCGACCGGGCGAGTCGTGGAAGTCCGCGGCGCCGTCCCAGAGGATCCACTCCAGCTCCTCCCCGGCCGCGGCGGGGAAGACCAGGCGAGCCCCGGCGGCGGCGAGGCGACGGGCGAGCGGCAGCACGTCGGCCTCGGTCGCCGTGGGGTGGTACACGGCCACGAGCGGTGGCGGGGCGCCCACGGCCCGGGCGGCGGCGGCCGAGTCCTCGACGGCGGCGATCACCGGCGCCGCGTGCTCCATGAGGCGTCTGCCCTCCGCCTCTCGGCGAGCGGCGCCGCCCGGGCCGGCGTAGGTGGCGGCACGGCGGGCACGCAGCTGTCGCCGCTGCTCCTGCTTGCGAGTTCTCATCGCCTGCTCGTCCATGACCTCAGGGTCGCACGGCACGGCGCGTCCGGGCCGCAGTGCCCCGGGACCAGGGCCGGAGCCGTCTACGATGACGCGATGGTTCATGTGTGGCCGGTGGCCCTTCACGACGGAGAGCTGACGCTGCGTCCGCTGCGCCGTCGTGATCGCGCGGCCTTCGATCGGCTGCGGGAGTGCAACGCCGGCTGGCTGCGCCCCTGGGACGCGACGGACCCGGAGCATGGTCCCCGCCGGGTCGACTTCCGCGTCCTGCGCCGGTGGAACCAGGAGCAGGCCCGGCTGGGGCTCGCGCTGCCGATGGTGATCACGGTCCACGGCCGGCTGGTCGGGCAGATCACCGCAGGACCCCTCCAGTATGGTGCGCTGCGCACCGCGGTGCTGGGGTACTGGATCGACCGCGACGAGGCGGGGCGCGGCGTGGTGCCGCGCGCGGCGGCGCTGCTGATCGACCACCTCTTCGCGGAGCTCGGGATGCATCGCATCGAGGTCACCGTCCGACCCGAGAACGAGGCGAGCCTGCGCGTCGTCCGGAAGCTGCATCTGCGCGAGGAGGGGCTGCGCCGTGCGGCGATCCACGTCGACGGGGCCTGGCGCGACCATCTCGTCTTCGCCCTCACCGCCGAGGAGGTCGCCACCGGGGACGACGGCCGCGGCGTGCTGCGCCGGCTCCGTGATGAGTTTCCTTCCGACACGCCCAGGACATGACCTGGGGAATCACAGCGGTGTCATTAAGGTGTCGGTGTGGAGTCGATCAATCTCGGAGCCGTCCTCTTCGGCATCCTGCTGCTGCTGTGGCTGGGCTACGCCCTGCCGCGCACCGCACGTCGCCGTGAGGTGATGGGCCGAGCCCGCGCCGCCGACGAGGCCGAGATGTCCTCCCAGGCGCGGGACCTCTCCGCGGCCGTCCACGCCCGCCGCACGTCCTCCGAGGTGAACCCGCCCATGTCCCAGGACCGCCTGCTCCTGCGTCCCGCCGATCCCACACGCCGCCCGCGCTTCGACGCGGATCCCGGCAACCGCATGGATCCCGTCGAGGAGCGCTCGCGCTCGCGACGGGCGCTCGGACTGGTCCTCGGCGGCCTGCTGGCGGTCACGGCCGCCCTCGTGCTCCTCGCCGTGCTTCAGATCGTGAGCTGGTGGATTCCGCTGCTCGGCATCGCGGGACTCGGCGTCTACCTCCTGGGTCTGCGCCGCGCCGAGCTGCAGAGGCGCGCCCGGCTGACCCGTGCGGCGACCCGCGCCCGCGAGCAGCGGGCACGCGCAGAGACCGCCCGTCGGCGTGAGGCCGTCGAGCAGCCCGCGGTCGCGGCGGCGCCGCAGGGCACGCAGGCTCCGGCGGATCAGGGCCCGGCGGCCCCCACCGCGCCGCGTGCCGACCTCGAGGTGGCCGAGCAGCGTGCGGCTGAGCAGGTCGCGCGACCCGGCGAGTGGACCCCGCGTCCCGTGCCGCGCCCCTCCTACGCACTGCGCGGCGAGGTCGACGACCTCGCGACCCGCCATGCGGCGCACCGCCAGAGCATGCTCGCCACCTCCGTCCCGCTCGAGAACGAGCGGGTCGAGGAGCTCGAGGCCGTGGACGAGGCCTTCGCCCCGGCACAGGACCTCCACCTCGACGACATCCTCGCCCGCCGCCGAGCCTGAGATGAGGGCGCTCGGGGACATCGGCGCCCTGGCGGCGCTGCTGGCCCGCGAGGGCTGTGACGAGCGGCCCTTGGCCGTGCTCGACCGCACCGGGGCAAGCTGCACTGGCTCGGCCGGCGCGAGCTCGCCGCGCTGCTCCCGCGCTTCGAGGACTTCCGCGCCGTGCGCGCCGCGGCGGATCCGGACGGGCTCCTGATGAGCCCCTGCCTCCGGCATCTGCTCGGCTGAGCCGGGCGGCCCGGCCGCCCGCAGCTCGTCCATGGCCGGTCCCGGTCCGCACCGTGTCCGCCCGCCCGCCGTCGAGCGGGCCGGGCTAGCCTGATCGAGATGAACACCACCGCGCCCCGCACCTCGCCCGCCGACATCCCCACGCCCTCGCAGCTGCTGGACATCGCGCTCACCGCCGCGCACGCCGCCGCGGAATACATCCGCGGACTGGACCGCGACGCGCTCGAGCGCGAGTATAAGACCTCCAGCCATGACATCGTCACCGAGCACGACCAGGCCAGCGAGGAGATCATCGTCGGCGAGCTGCGGCGGCTCCTGCCCACCGCGCGCATCATCGGCGAGGAGGGAGGGGAGCGTCCCGCCGAGCAGGAGGCCGACGGAGGCGACGGGCAGGTGGTGAGCTTCTACGTGGACCCGATCGACGGCACCAGCAACTTCGCCGCGGGGCTTCCCATCTTCTGCATCTCGATCGGTGTGGCGATCGACGACGAGCTGGTCGCCGGAGTGATCGACGCACCGATCCTCGGCCAGGTCTTCGCCGCCGCCGACGGCGACGCCACCCTCAACGGCACGGTGCTGCGCCCTCGCTCGACCCGTCCCGCGGCCGACGCCCTCGTGCTCTCCGGCTACCCGGGCCAGCGCACCCGCGCCGAGTTCCCCGAGTATGCGGCGCGCGGCCTCGGAGCGCTCGAGGAGCAGGTCTCCGCGGTGCGCCACCTCGGCTCGGCGGCCATCGAGCTCGCCTACGTCGCCGCCGGCTGGGCGGACGCGACCGCGCTGACCATGATCAACGCCTGGGACGTGGCCGCCGGATTCCACATCCTGCGCCGCGCCGGCGGATCGCTGCGCACCTGGCCCGGCGTCGAGGGCGTGGAGGGGCCCGATCACCTGCAGCCCGCGTACGTCGCGTGCACCGGCCAGGAGCGGATCGAGGTGCTGGACGCCCTGCAGGACGAACTGCAGGAGCTGCGCGTCCCGCGGAGCTGATCGCGCCTGTGACCTTCGTCAAGGCGTCGAGCTCGATGCGACAGCACCACCGGGGCGATGCTAATCTGTCGAGGTCGCACAGCGACATGGGGCTATGGCGCAGTTGGTAGCGCGTCTCGTTCGCAATGAGAAGGTCGGGGGTTCGAATCCCCCTAGCTCCACCGCAGGAAGCACGAAGGAACCCTGCACCGCATCTCCGCGGTGCAGGGTTCCTTCGTCATGCGGCCCCGTGTCGGGACAGCAGGTCCGGGCTCCGAGGGCCGGTCAGCGGCCCACGGTCTCGAGCTGTCGCTCCGCGAGCCGACGTCCGGAGCGGCGCGCGAGGTCCTCGGCGGTGGTCCGGATCTCCTCGGCTGCCTCGGTGAAAGCGTCCAGCGCGGGGTTGACGCCCACGAGGGTGAACTCGCGGCTCACGACCTCCAGGTCGATCTGCCACACGTCCTCGAGGAGGCGACGCATCCAGGCGGTCGCGTGGTCCCACCCCTCCTTCGGGCTGCCGGGTGAGTAGTTCCCGCCCTGCACCGTGACGAGGACGCCGGGCCTGCCCGCGGTGACCGGGGTGAGCCCCGGGGCCATGCGGGGATCGGCGATCACCAGATCGGCATAGGCCTTGAAGTGCTGGGAGACGCCGTAGTTGTACAGCGGTGCCGCGAACAGGTAGGCGTCCGCCTCCACCAGCTCGTCGACGAGCGCCCCGGCGAGGCCGAGCGCGTCCTGCTGCGCCCGGGTGCGGTCCTCCTCCGGAGTCGCTCCGGCGGCCAGGGCCAGCGCCCAGGCGTCGCCGGGGAGCGGGGCCGTGCCGATCTCACGGTGCGCCCTGCGGGTGTCGTCGGCGTTCTCGCGCCAGGAGGATTCGGCGACGTCGGCGAGGGCACGGCTGGCGGAGCCGTCGTGGCGGATGGAAGCGTCGAGGCGAAGCAGGGACAAGGTGGTCAACTCCTGTGATGGTCATGCGCTGAGCGGCCCGGCCGATGGTGGTGATCGGGCACGCTTCCCAGGATCGAGCGGAGCGGACTCCTTGACAAACTCCACGTAACCTACTTACCTTTCGTCAGTGACCACGGACCGAGCCCCAGCCCCCGCCCCGCCCCTGCGGATCAAGGACGAGGAGTGCGGCAGGCTCTCCGGTGTCATGGAGATCGTCGGCAGGCGCTGGTCCAGCGGGATCCTGCTCGCGATGGCCATGGGTGCGGAGCGGTTCACGGAGATCCAGCATCGCGTCGACGGACTCTCCGGGCGCATGCTCAGCGTCCGGCTCCGCGAGCTCGAAGAAGGAGGCCTCGTGCTCCGCATCGTCGCCCCGACCACGCCGGTCAGCATCACCTACCGCCTCTCCGAGCGCGGCATGGATCTCCTCCGCTCCCTCCAGCCCATCGCGCACTACGCCCGCCGCTGGGATCCCTCCGTCGAGGAGCAGCGAGGCGCGGCGGCCTCTGGGTCTCGGTGAATCCCGGAGCGGTCAGCGCCCCGGCGTCAGCGTGAGGATCTCGGCGCCGTCGGCCGTGATCACGATCGTGTGCTCGCTGTGCGCGGTCCGTGCTCCGTTGGCGCTGCGCAGGGTCCATCCGTCGGCGTCGGTGACGAGCCGGTCGGTGCCGTCCATGACCCACGGTTCGAGCGCGAGCAGCAGCCCGGGGCGCAGCCGGTAGCCGCGGCCGGGGCGCCCGCTGTTCGCGATGTGCGGATCCTGGTGCATCGTGGAGCCGATCCCGTGCCCGCCGAACTCGAGGTTGATGGGATAGCCCGCCTCGGCGAGCACCGAACCGATCGCGTGCGAGAGGTCGCCGATCCGGGCGCCCGGCTCCGCGGCGGCGATCCCTGCGGCCAGCGCCCGCTCGGTGGTCGAGATCATCCGCTCGTCCTCCGCGTCGCGTTCTCCGCCGACCACGAAGCTGATCGCGGCATCGGCCGCCACCCCTCGCAGCGACACCGCGAGGTCGAGGGTGAGCAGGTCTCCGTCGGCGAGACGCCGATCGTGCGGCTTGCCGTGGAGCACGGCGTCGTTGACCGCGGTGCAGATGTGATGGCCGAAGGGTCCGCGGCCGAAGGAGGGTGCGTAGTCGACGTAGCAGGAGTCGGCGCCGGCCTCGAGGATCATCTCCTTCGCCCAGCGGTCGATCTCCAGCAGATTCGTCCCGACCCCGGTCCGTGCGCGGAGCGTGTGCAGGATGGTGCCGACGAGATGGCCGGTGTCGCGGGCGCGGTCCAGCTGGGCGGGGGTGAGGATCTCGATCATGCGGATGATAATACCGGCCATGAAGTACCGGTACTAGTATCGGCTCCATGGTCAGACTTCCGCTCAGCCCCGAGGAGATCGCCCGAGGACGCCGCCTTGGCGCACTGCTGCGCCGTGCACGCGGCGACCGATCGATCCTCGAGACCGCGCTCGAGGCCGGGATGTCCCCGGAGACGCTGCGCAAGATCGAGACCGGGCGCATCGCCACCCCGGCGTTCCCCACGATCGCAGCGCTCGCGCAGGTCCTCGGGATCTCGCTCGACACGCTCTGGGACCGGGCGACGCACGAGGATCCGGCGGAGCCGGGGGACGCCGACGAGGTGATCGCGACCGGTCGGACCCGGTCCCGTCTCACCGCGCTCTGAACAGGCCGCTCAGCGGGTGCTGCCGGTCGGGATCGGATGGAAGCGGCCTCCCGCCCCACGGGTGAGCACCACCGCGCTCGGCGGCCCCACCTGGGCGCCCGTGTCCTCCAGATGCTCGATGACCACGGCGAGGGCATGTCGGGCCGCCGCGTCCTCGTCGGCGCGAGTGCTCGCCTCGACCGCGAAGCGCAGCGCGACCCTGCCCACCCGCCTGCCGGCCACCAGCGGCGCCTCGACCTCCTGCTGCTCGATGACGTGCAGCGTGCCGAGAGCGGCGGTCGCCTGCTCCATGACGTCGGCGGGGGAGGAGCCGGGGTGGAGCGTGCCGATGGGCACGTGCAGGCGGTAGCTGGGCATGGCCGAAGGCTATCCGGGTCGGGGCCGAGGATGTGGCTAGGATCGAGCCATGCCAGCTGCCCGTGAGACGGACCGATGACCCGCAGCATCGTCCTCGTCCACGCCGTCCGCTCCTCGCGGACCATGTGGAAGGGACAGATCCGCCGACTGCGCGAGCGCGGCTACGAGGTGATCGCCCCGGACCTGCCCGGCCACGGCCACCGCCGCGACGAGGAGTTCACCCTCGACGGGGCGCTCGCCACCCTCGACGAGGCCGTCTCGAGCTGCGCCGAGCCGCCGCTGCTGGTGGGCCTCTCGCTCGGCGGCTACCTGACCCTCCACTGGGCGGGCACCCGGCCGGGCCGGCTCGCGGGCGTCGTCGCCGCGGACTGCACGATCGTCCCGGGGCCGGCGAAGGCCCGGCTGTACGGGCTGTGGATCTCCATGAAGGACTGGCTGCCCGGGGACTCCGACGCGCGCGTCGCCCGTGCCTTCGCTCGTCAGCACACCCGCAAGGCCGCCAAGCGGTACTACGGAGGCGGTCGCGCCCATGGCGTGGTGCGCGCGGTGGTGAGCCTGATCGGCAGCCTGGACCTGCTCGCCGATGTCGCAGCGATCGACGTCCCGATCACCTTCGTCAACGGCGAGCACGACCCGTTCCGCCGCCACGAGGCACTGTTCGTGGAGGCCGCCCGCGACGGCGAGCTGGTGATCCTGGCCGACGCCGGCCACATCGCGAACCTCTCCCGGCCCAAGCGCTTCGCGAAGCTGCTGCACCAGCGCGCGCGGGCGGGTGTGGCGGTGTGAGCGCTGCCCGGGGACCCCTCGGTCAGGCCGGCCCCTGGCCCGTGGTCCTGGTCCACGGCACGCGCACCTCGCACAGCCAGTGGGACCTCCAGCTCCCGGCCCTGCGCGCTGCCGGCCACCGCGTGCACACCCCTGACCTCCCGGGCCACGGCGCGCGGCGCGGTGAAGCGTTCACCCTCGACGCGGCGGAGGAGGCGATCGAGTCGGCCGTCCGCCGCGCGCATGAGCACACGGGCATGCCGGTGCACCTGGTGGGCAGCTCGCTCGGCGGCATGCTCGCGGTCCACTCCGCCACCCGACTCGGCGACGGATCCGGCGCCGGCCCGCGCGTGCTCGGCTCGCTGACCGCCTGCGGAGCGGCGCTCCAGCCCGCGCCGCGCGTCGCACGCTGGTACGGACGGCTCATGCGGGCCACCGACCTCGATCCCCGGATGGGCTCGGGCGGTGACGGCGACCTCTTCCTCCGGATCCTCGGGCCCGACGGCGCCAGGGCCTACCTGCGCGGGGGCCGCGCCGACCCCTCCGTCATCGCCCCGGCCTTCGCCGCGGTCGCCTCCCTGGACCTGCGCGCCGACCTGCGCCGGATCCCCGTGCCGGTCACCTTCCTGCACGGCCGTCGCGATCAGCTGCGCCTGCACGAGCGGAGCTTCGCCGCCGCCGCGCCGCGAGGTCGGGTGGAACTGCTGGAGTACGGGGACCACATGGTGAACCTCAAGCGGCCCGGCCGCTTCGCGACCGACCTGCTGCGGGTCCTCGCCCGCGCCGAGAGGGAGCAGGGCACAGCGCCCGTCGGGCCGTAGGCTGGGCCCATGGACCCCACCACCCTGCGCGTCGGCTTCGTCCCCGGCGTAGAGCCCGACCGTTTCATGCGCCGTTGGAAGTCGGGCCGACGGGAGGCCTGGCTCGAGCTGGTCCCGATTCCGCTCTCGCGCCAGCACGAGGCGCTCGCCGCCGGCGAGGTCGACATGTGCTTCGTGCGCCTGCCGCTGACCGCCGAGGAGCTGCACATGGTGCCGCTGTGGGAGGAGCGGGCCGCGATCGTGGTGAGCGGGGACGACGTGCTCAGCCTGCTCGACGAGGTCTCCGCGGAGGATCTCGAGGGCGAGACGGAGATCCCCGCCGCCCACCCGGACGACGCCGCGGAGCGCATCGCCGTCGCGGCCAGCGGGGTCGGCTACACCCGCGTCCCGCTCTCCCTGGCGCGCCTGCACCATCGCAAGGACGCCGCCTCCCGGATCCTCCGTGACGCCGAGCCCACCCGCATCGCCCTGGCCTGGCCCCGGGCGGCCGATGACCCGGTGCGCCAGGAGTTCGTCGGTGTCGTGCGCGGCCGCACCTCCCGTTCCAGCCGCTGACCGCCCGACCCGTCGACCCGCCCGCCGACGGGCGCAGACCGTCCCGCCCGCCCTCACCCCCTGACACCTCCGAAGGAGCATCACCGATGACCGAGCAGCCCCGCATGAACGTCGAGAGCTTCAACCTCGACCACCGCACCGTCGCCGCGCCCTACGTGCGCATCGCCGACCGCAAGGAGCTGCCCGGCGGCGACGTGCTCACGAAGTTCGACGTGCGCTTCACCCAGCCCAACGTCGCGCACCTGGAGTCCGAGACGGTCCACTCGCTCGAGCACATGATGGCCGAGCACATGCGGAACCACTCCGAGGACGTCCTGGACGTCTCGCCGATGGGCTGCCGCACGGGCTTCTATGTGCTGCTGGTCGGCGACCACACCGCGGAGAGCTTCGCCCCGGTCCTCGAGGCGACCCTGCGCGACCTGATCGCGGCCGACGAGGTCCCCGCGGCCAACGAGGTCCAGTGCGGCTGGGGAGCCCACCACACCCTCGAGGGAGCGCAGGCCGCCGCACGCGAGTTCCTCGACCAGCGGGACGCCTGGGGTCAGGTCACCGCGAGCTGATCCCCTCGCGCACCGCCGCCAGCAGGCGCGCGGTGCGCTGGTCGGTCGCGATGTCGTCGATCGACACCGGAGCGCCGGCGGCGTCAGCGAGCGGGATCCGCCAGTTGGGGTATTCCTCGTCGGTCCCCGGCTGGTTCTGGATCCGCCGCTCGCCCACGCAGTCCACGAGCGAGACCCCCAGCAGCAGCGACGGGGTCCGCGCCAGATGGCGGTGCAGGGCGAGCACGGTCTGCTCGATGTCCGCCCCCGCCTCGAGCAGCCCTTCCGCGCGCAGCAGGTCGAGCACGCTCTCGCGTCCGGCGGCGTCGGCGGCGAGCTCCTCGGTCAGATCCCGCTCGAGCAGGCCCAGCTCGTGGCGGAGGGCCACGTGGTCGCCCGCGAGGTATCCGGCCGTCGGCGGGAGGTCGTGGGTGTTCACCGAGGCCATGCACAGGGTGCGGTAGTCCTCCGGTACCAGCGGAGCGCCCTCCCTGTCGGCCTCGAACCACAGGATCGAGGTGCCGAGGATCCCGCGGTCCACCAGGTGGTCGCGCACCCACGGCTCGAAGGTGCCGAGGTCCTCGCCGATCACCAGGGTGCCCGAACGCTGCGCCTCGAGGGCCAGGATCCCGATCATCGCCTCGTGGTCGTAGGAGACGTAGGCGCCGTCGGACGCCTCATGGCCCTCCGGGATCCACCAGAGCCGGAACAGCCCCAGCACGTGATCGATCCGCAGCGCGCCGGCATGGCGCATGAGCGTGCGCAGCATGTCCCGCCACGGCCGGTAGGAGGCCTCGCGCAGCCGCTCGGGGTGCCACGGCGGCTGGTGCCAGTTCTGGCCCTGCTGGTTGTACTGGTCGGCCGGAGCTCCGACCCCCACACCCTCCGCGAGCACCTCGCGCAGTCGCCAGGCGTCCGCGCCGACCTGCTCCACGCCCACGGCGAGGTCGTGCATGATCCCGATCCGCATCCCGGCCGACAGCGCCGCGGCCTGGGCGGCGGCCAGCTGCTCGTCCAGCAGCCACTGGGTCCGGACATGGAAGTCCACCCGGTCCGCCAGCTCCTGGCGCGCCTGTTCGAGGAAGGTCTCGTCGAGATCCCGCAGCCGGGGCTCGTCGGCCGTGCCCCGCACAGACTCCGCGATCGCGCACCACAGCGCGAAGTCCTCGAGCCCCTGCCCCTCCCGGGTGCGATAGGCGTCCAGCAGGGCGCGGCGCCCTGCCGTCAGCGGCACCGCGTACAGCTCCTCGAGCGCCTCCAGCTTGGCCGCCAGCACCTCGTCCCGCTCCAGGCGGTCCACCCGGTCGTTCCAGCCGGCGACCCGCTCGCGCAGGAGCGCGACGCGCTGGCGGGCGAAGTCGGTGAGCTCGCGATGCTCGGGGACGTCCTCGATGCGCAGGTACAGCGCACCGGTGAACCGGCGCGTGACCGGAAGATAGGGGGAGGGCTCGACCGGAGGGGTCGGGTAGGAGGCGTGCAACGGGTTGACCAGGAGGAAGTCCGCGCCGTGGCGGGCGCCGCCGATCGCGGCGAGATCGCGCAGGTCGGCGAGATCGCCGAGGCCCCAGGAGCGCTCGGAGCGGACCGAGTAGAGCTGCGCCTGGAGCCCGAAGGCCCGCTTCGCGGCGTACTGCTCGTGGACGGTGAGGCGGGAGGGGGTCACCACCAGGTCTGCCTCGGCCGGGCCCTGCTCGCTCTCGGCCACCAGCCGGTGCCATCCCAGCGGGAGAGCGGCGGGGAGATGGAAGCGGGCGCGCCCGCGCAGCGTCCCGTCGAGGTCGAAGGGCGGGGTGTTGTCCTCCGCCTGCTCGAGGTCCCGCCGTCCGCCGTCCTCGAGCAGCAGGTGCAGCTGCACAGCCGTGCCGTGGTCGACGTGGACCGGCACGGTGGTCGCGACGTCCTCCCGCATCACGGTGACCGGCGGCAGGGTGCGGGACCACGGGGAGCGCTCGCGCTCGAGACGGACCGCGGTGATGTCCTCCTCGCCCTGCACCGGGGTGCCGAGGGCGGCGAGGATCGCATGGAGGGTGTCATCGGCGACATCCTTCTGTGCGCCGTCCCAGCCCCAGTACCGGGTGCTGACGCCGAGGTCGCGGGCGAGATCACGCAACGCTGAGGAATCCGGGTCCATGGCGTCATGGTAGTGGCCCCGCCGTCGTGTCGACGCCCGTGCTCAGCGGAAGGGGAGCAGCTCCCGGGGGTGCGACCCCGTGGACAGCAGCGTGTTGAACGCGTCGTCGAACTCGCGACCCTCCGCCGGGTTGATGCCGTCGAGCTTGAGGGAGGTGCCGTGACGGCGACCATCGCCGAGCTGGACTCGGGGGAGGGGGTGCTCGGGGCGACCCTCGCCGATGCGCGCACCCTGTCGGCCCTCACCGCCCTCAGCGCGGCGGAGGCGGGTCAGGCGACGCTCTTCGCGAGCACCGGAGCCGTCCATGCGATGGACACGCCCGAGCAGGCTGAGACCGAGGCGGAGGTGCGGGAGCTCTCCCGGACGGAGCTCCGTTCCCTGATCGGCGATCTGCTGGTCTCCGGCGCTGGGCGAACGGGGAGCTGATCCGCTCGGACAGCTCCGGACCGGCTCAGGTCCAGGAGGGCAGCCACATCCGGTAGCGCCACTGCTCGAGGTCCAGCACCTGCCCGGTCCAGATGGGCCAGAAGAAGGCGGAGACGAGCACGATCAGCACCAGCAGCGATCCCACGAACAGCCCGCCGGCGAGCCGTCGCTCGCCGTCCGCCCGGGGGGAGCCGATCAGCAGCGTCAGCACATACGCCAGGCACAGCATCAGCCAGGGCGAGAAGGCGATCGTGTAGAAGGTGAAGATCGTCCGCTCGGAGTAGAACAGCCAGGGCACATAGCCGGCGATGATGCCGGACAGCGCCGCCCAGGCGCGGCCGTCGTGCCGGACCACGGCCAGCACCAGCGTCACCAGCAGGGCGAGGGTGCCCAGCCACCAGATGAGCGGATTGCCGACCGAGAGGATGTGGGCGCCGCACTTGGCGACCTCGCAGCCGTTCTCCCCGTACTCGTAGGAGCGGTAGTAGAAGTTCGTGGGCCGCAGCTGCAGCAGCCAGCCCCACGGGTTCGCCTGGTAGGGGTGCTCGGTGTCCAGGCCGACGTGGAAGGTGTACGCCTGGACGTGGTACAGCCACAGCGAGTGCAGGGAGTCGAGCACCCCGATGCCGGTGTCCACCCCCTTCTCCTGGGCGAGATGACGGTTGTAGCCGACCCCGGAGGCGAACCAGCCGGACCACGAGGCCAGATAGGTGACCAGGGCCGTGCCGACCGTCGCGAAGAAGGCGGGGATCGCATCCCGCACCAGCCCGCCCACCAGCCAGTCGCGCTGGGCGACGGTGCGCCGGGCCCACCAGTCCCACAGCACGGTCATGATCCCGAAGACCGCCACGAAGTACAGCCCGGACCACTTCACCGAGCAGGCCATGCCCAGCAGCACGCCCGCGGTCAGCCGCCAGGGGCGCAGACCGCCGGAGATCCCGAGCGGGGGCAGCGACCCTCCGCTCGTGTGCAGGCGGGCGCTCGCCGCGGCGAGCCGTTCGCGGAAGGCGTCCCGGTCCAGCAGGAGCGCTCCGAAGGCGGCGAGGGCGAAGAACATCAGGAAGGGATCGAGCAGGCTGGTGCGCGCGTGCACGAGCGAGACGCCGTCGATCGCGAAGAGCAGGGCGGCGATCAGACCGGCGGTGGTCGATCGGAACAGGCGCCTGCCGATGCGGGCGAGCATCAGCACGGCGAGGGAGCCCATCACGGCGGAGGAGATCCGCCACCCCCAGGGGTTGTCGGCACCCAGCAGCAGCATGCCGCCGCCGATCAGCCATTTGCCCAGCGGCGGATGGACCACGTACGAGCCCTGCGGCTCGTAGGTGTCCACGTCCCCGGCCTCGAAGGCGGCGTCCGGCTCGTCGGGCCAGTCCATCTCCACCCCCTGCTGCGTGAGGGTGTAGCCGTCCTTGACGTAGTAGGTCTCGTCGAAGATCAGCTCTCCGATGGACCCCAGGCCCCACAGCCGCAGCACCAGGGCGAGCCCGAACAGCGCCATCGCCCCGGCCCAGGCGATCCGCGAGACGGGAAGGTCGAAGGTCCTCAGGCGCCGACGGTAGGAGGCGAGCACGGCGCGCGGCTCGTCCTCGACGGCGGCGCGGTGGGCTGGGACAGTCGCTTCCTCCTCCGTGGGCACCCGCACATGCTAGGTCATCCGGGACATCCGCTGAGGAGACCTGCGGCGCAGCGCGCGGTGCGAGGGGGCGCCGGGGGAGCGGAGATGGCTAGCATGGCGGGATGCTCGAGCCCGGAGTCCTCACCCTCGCCGCCACCCCGATCGGGAACCCGCTGGACGCCTCGGTGCGTCTGATGCGGGCGCTCGGCGAGGCCGATCTGATCGCCGCCGAGGACACCCGTCGGCTCCACCGTCTGGTGCGGGAGCTGGAGGTCGAGACGACCGGAACGATCCTCTCGTACCACGAGCACAACGAGGCCGAACGGACCGGCACCCTGCTCGAGGCGCTCGCGGCCGGGCAGCGGGTCCTCATCGTCACCGACGCCGGCATGCCCGTGGTCTCCGACCCGGGGTTCCGTGCGGTGCGCGCGGCGACCGACGCCGGGCACCGGGTCACCGTGATCCCCGGGCCCTCCGCCGTGCTGACCGCGCTCGCCGCCTCCGGCATCGCGCCGGACCGCTTCACCTTCGAGGGCTTCCCGCCGCGGCGGGAGGGCCGACGGGCCGGAGCGCTCGAGCCGCTCGCCGCGGAGGAGCGGACCATGGTCTTCTTCGAGTCGCCGCGGCGCACCGCCGCGACCCTGGCGGCGATGGCGGAGGCCTTCGGCGGGGACCGGTCCGCCGCCGTGGCCCGTGAGCTGACCAAGACCTACGAGGAGATCCGTCGCGGCACCCTCGACGAGCTGGTCGCCTGGGCCGAGGCCGACGAGGTGCTCGGCGAGGTCGTCATCGTGGTGGCAGGAGCCGAGCCGGCGGCGGCGAGCGCCGAGGACCTGGTCGAGCTGGTGCTCGCCCGCGCCGCGGACGGAGCGCGGCTCAAGGATGCGGCGAAGGAGGTCGCCCGCGGCCACGCCGGGGTCGGGGCGAGCGAGCTCTACGACCTGGCGCTGCTGAGGAAGTGAGCCTGGCGTCGCAGAGGGAGTGAGCCGGCGCGGACCGTCGGGCGCTCAGCGCCCGTCGGCCGGCCCGACGCATCCCGCACAGCACGACGCCCCCGGCACCGAGTGCCGGGGGCGTCGCTGAAGATTCGCGGTGCGGGCAGGGCCCGCGGCGATCAGTCCTCGATCTGGAGGAGACCGCGCTGGTACGCCTTCGCGAGGCGACGCGGCACGGAGGCGGTGCGGCCGCGGACCGTCACCTGCACGAGGTCGGCGTTGTTGGCCTTCCACTGCGAACGACGGGAGTGCGTGCGCGCACGGGACATCTTGAACTTGGGCACTGCCATGGGACGCTCCTTGACGGTCCGGAGGATGAACAGCGTTGGCATCCGCCCGAGCAGCGACCCGAACCCGGTCCAACGGAATCGGGGCGCTCGGGTGCACGAAGGGACGCGCAACGACGCCCCATCTTGCCATATCGGGCCCCGCTCCGCCTCCCTGCGGCCCGTGAGCTATCACACCGCGTCGGCCGTGATGCCTGCTCCGGGGCGGGGAGCACGGTCCGGTCACGACCTCGTCTCCGAGGGCCGCGGTGGTCCGTCGGCGTCGCCGGTCCTTCTACCATGGTCGCATGTCGTCACCGCACGAGACCCCGTCCGGGCCCGCCGCACCGCCACCGGTGCGCGACCGGGAGGACATCGACCCCCGAGGGAAGAAGCGCGACCGCTCCTGGCCGCCGGCTCCTGAGCCGCTCCCCGTCCCGGTGATCGACAACCACTGCCATCTGGACTTCGCCGACGGCGACGAGCAGCTCAGCGTCCACGACCACGTCGCACGCGCTGCGGCCGCGGGCATCGATGCGCAGATCACCATCGGCTCGGACCTCGAGGCGGTGCGCTGGACCGCCGCACTGCTCGCCTCGGAGGACTGCCCGCCGTCGCTGCGCGGCGGAGTGGCGGTGCACCCGAACGAAGCGGCCCTGCACGCCCGCGGACACGACCACGAGGGCCGTGAGCTGGTGGGGCTGGACGCCGCGATCACCGAGGTCTCCGAGCTGCTCCGCGGCCCCGGCATGATCGTCGTGGGGGAGTCGGGCCTGGACTGGTTCCGCACCTCTCGTGACGACGACCGGGCCCGGGAGGCGCAGATCGAGTCCTTCCGCGCTCACATCGCGCTCGCCAAGGAGCTGGACCTGCCGCTGCAGATCCACGACCGGGACGCCCATCGCGACGTGCTCGAGGTGCTCGAGGCCGACGGCGCTCCCGAGCGGACCGTCTTCCACTGCTTCTCGGGGGACGCTGAGTTCGCCCGCGCCTGCGCGGATCGCGGATGGTTCCTCTCCTTCGCCGGCACCGTCACCTTCAAGAACGCCGACGGTCTGCGCGGCGCGCTCGCCGAGGTGGGCCTCGGCCAGGTCATGGTCGAGACCGACGCCCCCTTCCTCACGCCGGTGCCCTACCGGGGCCGACCGAACTCCTCCTACCTGATCCCGATCACGATGGCGACGATCGCCGAGGTGACCGGCACCGATCTGGAGACGGCCTGTCGCCGGATCCGCGAGACCACCGAGTCCGTGTACCGCTGGCCCGAGGCGGTGGCCGCATGACCGACGCCGACGCCACGAGCGCGGGGATCCTGCTGACCGCGCGTGACATCCGCGAGCTCGCCGATGCCGCCGGGATCCGTCCCTCCAAGCAGCGGGGCCAGAACTTCGTCATGGACCCCAACACGGTGCGCACCATCGTGGGGCGTGCCGGGGTGGAGCCCGGGCAGGCCGTGCTCGAGGTCGGACCCGGCCTCGGATCCCTGACCCTCGGGCTGCTCGAGGCGGGTGCCGATGTGGTGGCCGTCGAGCTGGACCGGGGTCTGGCCGAGCTGCTCCCGCTCACGCTGCGTGCCCGCGGCGTCGAGGAGGAGCGCTTCCGCCTCGTGCACGCCGACGCCCTGCAGGTGCCCGAGCTGCCTGCTCTCCCGCGCGCCGGGGAGCCGACGGCTCTGGTCGCGAACCTGCCGTACAACGTGGCCACGCCGATCCTGCTGACCATGCTCGAGCGCTTCCCCTCCCTCCGCTCCGCCCTGGTGATGGTCCAGTCCGAGGTGGTGGACCGCCTGACCGCGGGTCCGGGTTCTCGCACCTACGGGGGACCCAGCGTGAAGACCGCCTGGTACGGCACGGCTGTGCACGCGGGCCGGATCTCCCGGCAGATCTTCTGGCCGGTCCCCAACGTCGACTCGGCGCTCGTGGAGCTGGTGCGGCATGAGGAGCCGCTCGGCACCGACGCGGAGCGGGAGACGGTGTTCGCCGTCATCGACGCCGCCTTCGCCCAGCGCCGCAAGACCCTGCGCGCCGCGCTCGCCGGCTGGGCCGGCAGTCCGCCCCGGTCCGAGCAGATCCTGCGCGCGGCCGGCATCGATCCCGGTGCCCGGGGCGAGACGCTGGGCATCGAGGGCTTCCGCGCCATCGCTCGCGCGGAGAAGGGCGTCGACTGATGCCGCCGTCCCGCCACCGGGTGGTGGTGCGTGCGCCGGGGAAGATCAACCTCTCCCTGGGCGTCGGCGCGGTCGACGATCGGGGCTATCACGCTCTGGCCACGGTCTTCCAGGCCGTGGACCTCTACGAGACGATCACCGCGACCCGCGCCGAGGGCCTGAGCCTCGAGGTCACCTCGGAGGTGCCGGGCGACATCCCGCTCGACGGGTCCAACCTCGCGCTGCGTGCGGCGGAGCTGCTGCGCACCGAGCACGAGGTGCAGGACGGGGCCGCGCTCCACATCCACAAGCAGGTACCGGTCGCGGGAGGAATGGGGGGCGGATCGGCCGATGCCGCCGCCGCCCTGGTCGCCCTGGACCGCCTGTGGGGGCTCGGCCTCAGCGGCGAACGGCTGCGGGCCCTCGGGGGTCGGCTCGGCGCCGACGTCCCCTTCGCGATGCTCGGCCATACCGCGCTCGGCCGCGGCAACGGAGCGGACCTCACCACGGTGCTCACCCACGGGGAGTGGACCTGGCTGCTGGCCGTCCCCGGCGGGCATCTCTCCACCCCGGCGGTGTTCCGTCGGTTCGACGAGATCGCCGCCCGCGGAGGCAGGGTGCCACCGGCGCAGCCGTCCGTCGATGATCGCCAGCTGCAGGCGCTCAGCAGCGGGAACATCGAGCTGCTCGCCGATACGCTGCACAACGATCTCCAGGCTGCGGCCTTCGCGCTGCATCCCGGGCTGGAGCCCGTGGTCGAGGCCGCTGAGCAGCTCGGCGCATCGGCGGCGCTGGTCAGCGGGTCCGGGCCGACGGTCGCCGTGCTGGTGGAGGACGAGTCCCAGGCGCGGTCGATCGCCGCTGGGCTGATGCGCGATGGGCTGGTCGAGTCGTGCCTGGTGGCCAGGGGGTCCGCCCCTGGAGCGAGCGTGCTCGAGGAGGAGTGAGGTCGCCCCTCGCTTCGCGGGCATCCGGCAGTGCCGTTCGGGCATGGCGTTACCGCGCCAGTCGATTTCCACTGTCGTCAAGGGATGTGCCGTCCTTTCGTGACATCTCCGTCGGCGTCATCCATCATTCTGCCTCTTCTCGGCGGTTCTGTCCGCGCCTCCATCATGTCGTCGTCGCGTGAGGTCGTCGTGCGTTCCGGCGGGCGAACCTGCGCAGACGGCCGTCGTCCGTCACGGTGACTGCAGAGTCGCGCTCTTTCGGCTCGAAGCATGCTCTCTGCCTGGTTCGATGACTGTCCACGTCGGCCCGACGCCGGCTTCAGCAGGCTTCGCTGACGAGGGTTGCGAGGGCGCCTCGCCGGCTTTCCTCCACAGAAGCTGTTTATCCACAACGATTCCCGCTGTCGGGTCGACCTTCATTCCTCCCCACGCCAAGTTATCCACAATGGAAAACTACTAAGAAGTAAGAGGGCTGCAGATCTTCCTCGAGTCGAACAGTCGTGCGAAACTGGATCCATGGCACACGATCCGCACAGCGAGCGCGCAGAGCGCTGGGAAGCATCCCAGCGCTCGCCCGGCTCTGCGCCGCGGGAGGCCGGATCCGGTGAAGCGGGCGGCGCCCGTGACGGTGCCGGGGCCGCGATGTCCGGCCCGCGTCGATCGACTCCTCTCCGGATCGAGGCCGGTGACGGTGCGCTCCGGATCGGGGAGTCGGATGTCTCCGCGACCCGCGCGGTGCTCGCCGAGCTCGGTGCCCATGGTGCGACGGCGCTGGATCATCAGACGCCCACCGAGGCCATCGCTCTGCTCGCCCAGCTCCAGGATCTCTCCGGGGCGATCGCCGCGGTCCAGGCCCGCGCGCTGGTCCGCTTGGAGTCCGCGGTCGTGGAGGACTGTCGGCGGCGCGAGGAGACCCCGGAGCAGGCACGGAGGATCGCTCGTTCCGAGGCCTCGAAGGCGATGAAGCAGTCGACCGCCTGCGCCGGGCGCTCCCTGTCCTCGTGCCGTCGACTGGTCCGATCCATGCCCGGGATGCTCGGCGCTCTCGCTGAGGGCAAGGTCTTGTCCACTTCAGCGCATCAGGTGGCCCGCACGCTCGGACCGGCGACTCCCGAGCAGCGCACCCTGGTGGATCAGGTCCTCACCGCCCACCTCCCGCACCTCGAGGGCTGCGGTCCGCAGGAGTGGGCCGGGGAGGCGGAGAAGGTGCTGCACGGCCTGGATCCGCGGGGCGCCGCCGATCGTCACCGCACGGCGACGAAGGACCGCTGCGTCACCGTGCGCCGCGGCGAGCACGGGATGTGCACGCTCACCGCGCGTCTGAGCGGGCTCGACGGCGCGCGGATCCGCAAAGGGCTCTCCCTCGCCGCGGAGCGATCTCGTGCGCAGGGAGACCGTCGCGGCCACCAGCAGATCATGGCGGATCTCCTCGCCGATGCGCTCATCGGCCGAGGCGAGGGGATCGACCCCTCCACGCTCGAGATCGGCGTGATCATCACCGACCGTTCGCTGCTCGCCCCGGATCACGCCGATGCCGCCACCATCGAGGGCTACGGCCCGGTGCCCTACGAGCACATCCGTCAGGAGATGCTCGAGGCGATGTCTCCCGCTGAGGAGGATCCGGAGCTCGCGATGACGCTTCGCACCCTCTACACCGATGCGACCGACGGTCAGCTCGTCGCCGCGGGTTCCGCAGCGCGCAGCTTCCCTCCGGCGCTCGCCCGCTTCCTCCGGCTCGCCCACCAGACCTGCCGGGCACCGTACTGCGAGGCGAACATCCGCCAGAGCGATCACATCGTGCCCTGGTCCGAAGGTGGTCCCACCGCTCTCGACAACGGCAACGGCCTGTGCGCCGCGGACAACCAGAAGGAGCAGGCGGGCGAGAGCGTCCGGGTCCTCCACGATGAGAACGGGGTTCGCCGCTCCGTCGAGTGGATGAGCCGCTACGGGCAGACCGCGCGCCGCCGCGGCATCAACTTCGACCCGATCGGCACGGCGGCCGGGATCCTGGATCGTGCGGCGAGGACCGGGGCCATGGCCGACGGACTCGGCGTCGAGATCGATGAACTCGGGCCGGCATCCTCCGCGGTGTCCTCGGCGACCGGTTCGCCCCGGACCCCGGAACAGAAACCCCCATCCGAGGAACGGCCTCGCACCAGAGATCGGGTTCTCGAGCTCGTCGGCTCGTACTCCGCCGCGCCCGTCGGCGGGGCGGAGCATCGACACCGCCCGCCGCAGCGGAACGACCACGTCTTCTTCCCCCACCTCACCCTGGTCGTCGACACTCCCTGGCGCGGACCGGAGCCCAGCCGGAGCGGCGACGACCCCGTCGGCGGATCCTCAGTTCGGAACGGCGCCGCCTGATCGGACGCGGCATCCCGATCAGGCGCAGCGCCGCCGTCTCAGCTCAGCCCAGCAGCTCGGACAGCTCCAGCCACCGCTCCTCGAGGCTCTCGATCTCACCCTCTACCGCCCGGAGGCGTCCCGTGATCTCCGACAGACCCACGTAGTCGGACTGATCGTGATCGGCCAGGGTGGTGTGCAGGGTCGCGGTCTGGCGCTCGAGCTTCTGCATCCGGCGCTCCACGGCGCCCAGCTCCTTCTGCGCCGCATGCGCCTCTGCCCCCGAGAGCCCGGGGTCGCCCGCCCCCGAGCCCGCAGCGGCGGCAGCACCGGTGGCTCCGCCGGCCCCCGCGGCTCCGCCGGACGTCTTCGCGGATCCGGTGGAGGCCGACGACCCTGCACCGCCCGACGACGCAGCACCGCCCGACGCACCGGCCCCCGCGGTCCCCGAGGACCCCGACGCCTCAGCGCCCTCGGCCCGCAGAGCCAGGTACTGCTCGACGCCGCCCGGCACGTGCCGGACCTGCCCGTCGAGCACCGCGTACTGGATGTCTGTGACGCGCTCCAGCAGGTAGCGGTCGTGGGAGACCACCAGAAGCGGGCCCGGCCAGGTGTCCAGCAGGTCCTCCATCGCCGCGAGCATGTCGGTGTCCATGTCGTTCGTCGGCTCGTCGAGCACCAGCACGTTGGGCTCCTCGAGCAGGGTCAGCAGGAGATCCAGGCGGCGCTGCTGGCCGCCCGAGAGCGCACCGACCTTGACCTTCTGGTGCGCGGTGGTGAAGCCGAGGCGCTCGAGCAGCTGGCCCGGGGTGACCTCGTCCTTCCCGGAGCGGAAGGTGGTCCGGTACCGGCCCACGACATCGCTGACGCGCGAGTCGAGGTGGTCCTGCAGGCCCTCCAGCTGCTGGGACACCTGCCGCACCGTGACCGTCTTGCCCTTCTTGACCCGGCCGGCCTGCGGCTCGAGCTCACCGGTGATCAGAGCCAGCAGCGTCGACTTCCCGGCGCCGTTGGGGCCCAGCACGCCGATGCGGTCCGCGGGACCGATGTGCACGGTGACGTCACGCAGCACCGTGGTGTCCCCGTAGCCGGCATCCACGTCGAGCACGTCGATGATGTCCCGGCCCAGCCGCGAGGTCGCCAGCTGCGACAGCGCCACCGTGTCCCGCACGGGCGGCTCCTCGGCGATCAGCTCGTTGGCCGCATCGATCCGGAACTTCGGCTTGGAGGTCCGGGCAGGGGCGCCGCGACGCAGCCAGGCCAGCTCCTTGCGCATCAGGTTCTGGCGCTTCGACTCGATCGCGGCGGCCTGACGGTCGCGCTCGACGCGCTGGAGCACGTAGGCCGCATAGCCGCCCTCGAACGGCTCGACGAGCCCGTCGTGCACCTCCCACATCCGGGTGCACACCGCGTCGAGGAACCAGCGGTCGTGCGTGATCACCACGAGGCCGCCGTCCTTCGGGCTCCAGCGGCGGCGCAGATGCTCCGCGAGCCAGGCGATCCCCTCGACGTCGAGGTGGTTGGTGGGCTCGTCCAGCAGCAGCACGTCCCAGTCGCCCACCAGCAGCTCCGCCAGATGCACACGGCGCAGCTGCCCGCCGGACAGCGAGGTGAGCGGCGACTCGAGGTCGATCTCGTCGAGCAGGCCGGAGAGCACGTCCCGGATGCGAGGGTCCGAGGCCCACTCGTACTCCGGCCGATCACCCACCACGCGATGCCGCACGGTGGTGTCGGCGGTGGCCTCGTCCTGCTGGCTCAGCACGCCCACCCGGACTCCGCCGCGCACGGTGACCCGGCCCTCGTCGGGGGTGCGGGTGCGGGCGAGCAGGCGCAGCAGCGTCGACTTGCCGTCGCCGTTGCGTCCGACCACGCCGATGCGATCGCCCTCGTCGATGCCGACGGTGATGTCGTCGAGCAGCACGCGGTCGGGCAGTGCGACGTGCAGGGACTGGGTGCCGAGCAGATGAGCCATGCGGAGAAATCCTCAGGGGGTGCGGTGCAGAGCGAGTGCTGAGCCGTGCGGGTGCTGAGCAGTGCGGTGCGTCGTGCGGATGTGCGGGGTGCAGGCGGAGGGAGCGGGGTGCGGCGTCGCTCGACGCCGCGGCTCACCGCTGGGGAGGGTCGTCCGCCTCGAAGGTCAGCAGCAGCGAGCGCAGGGTGTCGGCGAGCGCGGAGCGTCCGTCGGGCGCCAGCGGCTCGAGCAGCCCCTGCTCCGCCTCGAGCAGCTTCTCCATCGCGGCGTCGACCCGGGCGACGCCGTCGGGCCGCAGCCGCACCTCGACCCCGCGGCCGTCGCGCGGGCTGCGGTTCTTGCTCACCAGGCTGCGGGCGACCAGCTTGTCGATGCGCGTGGTCATGGTCCCGCTGGTCACGAGCGTCTCGTGCATCAGAGCACCGGGGGAGAGGGCGTCCTCCCCGCTGCGGCGCAGGGCGGAGAGCATGTCGAACTCCCATCCCTCGAGACCGGCATCGGTGAAGGCGGCACGACGGGCCACCTCGAGATACCGCGAGAGCCGGGAGATGCGGGAGAACACCGCGAGCGGAGCGACGTCCAGGTCCGGGCGCGCCGTGCTCCAGCCCTCGACGATGCGGTCGACCTCGTCGAGGCGCGGGGCGGCGGCGTCGTTCGGTGTGGTGGACATGGGGCGAGTCTAGGTGCCCGCCCGCAGCTCGGGCTTCTTCTGCAGAGCGCTCAGCCCGTACCAGGAGAGGTTCACCATGCGGGCGGCGACGATCTCCTTGGAGGGCCTGCGCGTCTCCAGCCACCACTGACCGGTGTAGGCCACCATCCCCACCAGCATCTGGGCGTACAGCGCGGCGTCCCGTGCGGGGTAGCGGTGCAGCCGCAGCTGAGTGGCGAGGATCTCCTCGACCCGCTGGGCCACGTCGGTGAGGAGGGAGGAGAAGGTGCCGACGGCGTGGCTGACGGGGGAGTCCCGCACCAGGATCCGGAAGCCGTCCTCGTTCTCGTCGATGTAGGAGAGGAAGGCGAGTGCGGCGCGCTCCATGAGCACCCGAGGATGCGAGCGCTGATCCTGGAGAGAGGTCTCGAGGTCGCCCAGCAGGGTGGAGACCTCGCGGTCGACGACCACCGCGTACAGCCCTTCCTTGCCCCCGAAGTGCTCGTAGACGATCGGCTTGGAGACCTTCGCGCGGGCCGCGATCTCCTCGACGGAGGCCATGTCGAAGCCCTTCTCGGCGAACACGCTCCGCCCCACCGCGACCAGCTGCTCACGGCGCTCCGTGCCGGACATGCGCGTGGTCCGCGCGCGAGAGGCTGCCTTCTCCACCATGGCGGGAGTCTCCCACACGCCCGGCGCGGCGCCCGCCGGGAACGGGCGGCCCCGACCGGCGTCGGCGTCCGCTGACCTGCCGTCGAACGGTAGGATCGGGCCGCGCCCGAGGCGCCACCTGCCCGTCGGCGCCCGGACGGATCGGCCGGGCGGCGGACCGGAGGGCGCGCTCCGCCATGGTGTAATCGGCAACACCTCAGATTTTGGTTCTGAAGTTTCAGGTTCGAGTCCTGATGGCGGAACGCCCGTCGCCGTTCCGGCGATGTCGCAGGACGACCGCGGCGCCGCCGCATGCCCCACCCGTCGAAGACCTCGAGGAGCCGCTGACGTGGGAATCGAAGAGACCGCAGCCCCTGCCGCCGTGATCGTGCTGGCCGCAGGAGCCGGGACCCGGATGAAGTCCAGGAGGCCCAAGGTCCTCCACGAGATCGGGGGCAGATCGCTCCTCGTGCACGCCGTCACGGCCGCCGAGGGCACGGGCCCCGCCGAGCTGGTGGTCGTGCTCCGCCACGAGCGGGAGCGCGTCGCCGAGCATCTCGCCGAGCATGCCTCCGAGGTCGTCGTCGCCGACCAGGACGAGGTCCCCGGGACCGGTCGTGCCGTGCAGTGCGGCCTCGAGAAGGTCACCGCGAGCGAGGGCACGGTGCTCGTCACCTACGGCGACGTGCCGCTGCTGGACCCCGCCACCCTGCGCGAGCTGGTCCAGGCCCATGAAGCGGCAGGTGCCGCCGCCACCGTGCTCAGCGCCCGTGTGCCCGACCCCACCGGCTACGGCCGCATCCTGCGCAGCGAGGACGGCTCCGAGGTGCTCGGCATCGTCGAGCACAAGGACGCCGACGAGACCCAGCTCGCGATCGACGAGATCAACTCCGGCATCTACGCCTTCGACCTCGCCGTGCTGCGCGACGCCCTCGGCCGGATCGGCACGGACAACGCCCAGGGCGAGATGTACCTCACCGATGTCCTGTCCATCGCCCGGGCCGACGGCCGCTCCGTGCGGGCCGTGGTCACCGAGGACGTGATGATCGTCGAGGGCGTGAACGACCGCGTCCAGCTCGCCCAGCTCGGCGCCGAGATGAACCGCCGCATCCTGGAGCGCCACATGCGCGCCGGGGTCACGCTCGTGGATCCCGCCACCACCTGGATCGACGCCGACGTCACGATCGGGCAGGACGCCGTGATCCTCCCCGGCGTCCAGCTCCACGGCGCCACCGACGTCGGCGCGGAGGCCGTGATCGGCCCGGACTCGACCCTGCGCGACACCGAGGTGGGCGCCGGCGCCGAGGTGGTCCGCTCCCATGCGCTGCTCGCCGTGATCGGCGCCGGGGCGACCGTCGGCCCGTTCTCCTACCTGCGGGCCGGGACGGACCTCGGGAGCAAGGGCAAGATCGGCGGCTTCGTCGAGACCAAGAACGCCCGCATCGGCGAGGGGGCGAAGGTCCCGCACCTGAGCTACGTGGGCGATGCCGAGATCGGTGAGGGCACCAACATCGGCGCCGGCACGATCGTCGCGAACTACGACGGCGTGAACAAGCACCGCACCACGGTCGGGCGCCACGTCCGTGTCGGCTCCGACAACGTGCTGGTGGCGCCGGTCACCATCGGTGACGGGGCCGCGACGGGCGCCGGCACCACCGTCCGCAAGGACGTCCCCGCCGGAGCGCTGGGCGTCAACGCCGTCTCGCAGCGGAACATGGAAGGATGGACCCTGCGACGCCGTGCGGGGACCGCGGCCGAGGCCGCTGCCCGTGCAGCCCTCGGCGCCGACGATGGGTCCGTTGCCAGGACGCCTGCAGACACTGCCGCCGATGAGCACAAGGAGCACGAGCAGCGATGAGCGGAATCGTCACCACCGGGGAGAAGCGCCTCGTCCTCGCCTCCGGACGGGCCCACCCCGTCCTCGCGCAGGAGGTCGCCGACGAGCTCGGCGTCGAGGTCCTGCCGATGGACGCCTGGGACTTCGCCAACGGCGAGATCTACGTGCGCTACGGGGAGTCCGTGCGCGGCACCGACGTCTTCGTGCTGCAGTCCCACCCGGCTCCGATCAACACCTGGGTGATGGAGCACCTGATCATGATCGACGCGCTCAAGCGGGCCTCCGCCAAGCGCATCACCGCGATCGCTCCGAGCTTCCCGTACGCGCGCCAGGACAAGAAGCACCGCGGCCGCGAGCCCATCTCTGCACGGCTCATGGCGGACCTCTACGAGACCGCCGGTGCGGATCGCATGATCTCCGTGGACCTGCACGCCCCGCAGGTGCAGGGCTACTTCGGGCGTCCCGTCGACCACCTGATGGCGCTGCCGATCCTGGCCGAGTACATCCAGGAGAAGTACGGCGAGGAGGACATCGCCGTCGTCTCCCCGGATGCCGGTCGGATCCGCGTGGCGGAGCAGTGGGCGAAGAAGCTCGGCGGGGTGAACCTCGCCTTCATCCACAAGTCCCGCGACCCCCGTCGGCCCAACCAGGCCGTGGCCAAGCGCGTGATCGGTGACGTCGAGGGGAAGACCTGCATCCTCGTCGACGACATGATCGACACCGCCGGGACCATCGTGCAGGCGGCCGACGCCCTGGTCGCCAACGGCGCGGACTCCGTGGTCATCGCGACCACCCACCCGATCCTCTCCGACCCCGCCACCGAGCGGCTGAAGAACAGCAAGGTGCGCGAGGTGGTCTGCACCAACACGCTTCCGGTCCCGCCCGAGAAGCAGTTCGACCGGCTCACCCAGCTGTCGATCGCGCCGCTGCTCGCCCGGGCGATCCGCGCCGTCTTCGACGACGGCTCGGTCACCAGCCTCTTCGACGGCGAGGTCTGAGCCGAGGGCTCTCACCGTCCGATCGCCAACGACCCCGTCTCCCCTCTGGGAGGCGGGGTCGTCCTCGTTCCCCGGACGCACGCCGACAGCGCTGTGCGGCGCCCCTCACGTCCGCTCCGTCGTACCCGCGGGCCCGTGCTAATCTCACCGGGTCACTTCGGCGAGGGAGCGGGCATCAGCCCGTCCGTGATCGACGCGGTGCGGAGAACCGGGAGGCCCAGCGGCCCCCAGTGCCCCGTGGCGTCGCTCACCGTCGAGCCACCGCATCCACGAGGAGCACACCCATGGCTGAGAAGCTGAACGTCGAGACCCGCGAGGACTTCGGCAAGGGCGCAGCCCGCCGCCTGCGCGTCGAGGGCCGCGTCCCCGCCGTCCTGTACGGACACGGCGAGGCCCCCATCCACCTGTCGCTGCCGGGCCACGAGACCGCCCTCGCGGCGCGTAACTCCAACGCGCTGCTCGAGCTCTCGCTCGCCGACGGCACCTCCCACCTGGCCCTGATCAAGGAGATCCAGCGTCACCCGCTGAAGCGCTCCCTGAGCCACCTCGACCTCATCACCGTCCGCAAGGGCGAGAAGGTCGAGGTCGAGATCCCGGTCGTCCTCACCGGTGAGCCCGTCGCCCCGGCCGCGGCCTTCGTGGACCTGCAGACCCTCTCCCTCTCGGTCGACGCCCTGAACGTGCCCGAGCACGTCGAGGTCGACGTCGAGGGCGCCGAGGACGGCTTCCAGGTCTTCGCCGGCGACGTCACCCTCCCCGAGGGCAGCGAGCTGGTCTCCGACGCCGAGCTCATCGTGGCCAGCGTCGCCCTCCCGCGCGTCGAGTCCGAGGACGACGAGACCGCGGAGGGCTCCGAGGAGACCGCCGAGGAGTCCGCGGACGAGGAGTGATCCCTCCGGAGCGGGGAGCGGCGGGTCCGCCGCCGCACCCGCTCCGTTGCTCACACCCCACGTACCGGGGCGTCGCGCTCAGCGCGGCGCCCCGGTACGGTGTCCGGGGTCGAGAGAACGCCCCTCCCGGAGCTGCGCCATCCCGGAACAGCACAGTGCCGAGAGGGACCGGCGGCGGCACCGACCGAGTGCCGACCGCGCGGGCGGAGCCATCGGCCGTGACCCAGCCAGCAGCGAGGAGCAGCCCATGTCCGTGAGCGAACGTCGGCCCGGTCCCTACCTGGTGGTGGGACTCGGCAACCCCGGCTCGAAGTACGCCGCGACCCGGCACAACATCGGTCAGATGGTCCTGGACCACATCGCCGACGCCTCCGGGGGCCGCTTCACCGCCGCCCGCCGCGCCCAGGCCGTCGTGCTCGAGGGCAGGCTCGGAGCGCCCGGCGCCGGCGAGCGGGTCATCCTCGCCAAGACCACCACATACATGAACGTCTCCGGCGGCCCGGTGAAGGCGCTCGCGGCCTACTACGACATCCCCCCGGACCGGGTGGTCGCCGTGCACGACGAGGTGGACATCCCCTTCGACGCCGTGCGGCTGAAGCTCGGCGGCGGCGAGGGCGGCCACAACGGGCTGCGGGACATCACCCGAGCTCTCGGCACCAAGGACTACCTCCGGGTCCGCGTCGGCGTCGGCCGTCCTCCCGGCGGCCGCGACACCGCCGACCATGTGCTGGCCCCCTTCAGCACCACCGAGCGGAAGTCCCTGGACCTGCTCGTGTCCGATGCGGCGGACGCCGTCGAGTCCGTGGTCCTCGAGGGCCTCACCGCCGCCCAGCAGCGCTTCCACTCCCGAGAGATCCGATGACCGCGCAGACCGCCGCCCCCACCCCGACGACCGCGCACCCGCCGCTGCGCCCGCTGCTGGACCAGCTGGCGGCCGGCCGGGACCTCACCGCGGTCCGGTCGCTGGTCGCCGAGGGCACCGAGTCGGGCGAGGGCGGCAGCATCGTCGCCGCCACCGGGCTGTTCCCCTTCCTCGTGGCCGACCTCGCCCGGCAGGCCACCGCCGAGGAGCCCCTGGTCATCGTCACCCCGACCACACGGGCGGCCGACGATCTGCGCTCCGCCCTCAGCGCCCTCGTCGGCACCGAGCATCTGGTCGAGCTGCCCGCCTGGGAGACCCTGCCCCACGAGCGGCTCTCCCCGCGCGCGGACACCGTCGCCAAGCGGCTCTCGACGCTCCGCCGCATCGCGCACCCCGAGACCGAGGACCCCGCCCACGTGGTCCTGATGCCGGTGCGCTCCCTCCTGCAGCCCATCGCGAAGGGGCTCGGGGACCTGCGCCCCGTGCGCGCCGCGGTAGGGGACACCTACGCGCTCGAGGACATCGAGCGCGATCTCGTCGACGCCGCCTACGTCCGGGTCGACATGGTCGAGAAGCGCGGCGAGTTCGCGGTGCGCGGCGGGATCCTGGACGTCTTCCCGCCCACCGAGCCGCACCCGGTGCGCGTGGACCTCTTCGGCGACGAGATCGACGACGTCCGCTACTTCTCCGTCGCGGACCAGCGCTCCCTGGACCCGGCGCCGCGGGGCCTGGACGCCCCGCCCTGCCGCGAGATCCTCCTGACCCCCGCGGTGCGCGAGCGCGCCCGGTCCCGCGCCGAGGAGCTGCCCGGCGTGCGCGATCTGCTGCTGCGGATCGCCGACGGGATCGCGGCCGACGGCATGGAATCGCTCAGCCCGGTCCTCGTCGGCGAGATGGAGCAGGTCGCCGACGTGCTCCCGGCCGGCGCGCGCTTCCTGGTGCTGGACCCGGAGAAGGCCCGCGCCCGGGCCGACGAGCTGGTCGCCACCACCGAGGAGTTCCTCGCCGCGGCGTGGTCCAGCGCCGCCGCCGGGGGAGGGCTCCCGATCGACGTGGGCGCGGCGAGCTTCGTGCCGCTGTCCGAGGCGAAGGGGCACGCCCGCGAGGGCGGGCGGCCCTGGTTCACCCTGGCGGCCTTCGGCCTGGACACCGACGTCGACCTCACCACCTCCTCGACCACCCACCCCGGCTACTCCGGACGCGCGGGGGACGCCGCGAAGGATCTCGAGAAGCGCCGCACCGAGGGCTGGTCCGTCGTGGCCACCATGGTCGGGCCCGGCGGCGCCCGGCACGTGACGGAGAACCTCCGCGCCGACGGGATGCCCGCGGTCTTCGCCCCGGAGCTCTCCGACCCCGTCGGACCCGGCGAGGCCGTCGTCACCGTCGGCCCCTTCGTCGAGGGACTGGTCGACGCCGACCTCAAGCTCGTCCTGGCCGCCGAGCGGGACCTCACCGGCAAGTCCGGGGCGCGCCGCGGCGAGGACCGCAAGATGCCCTCGCGGCGCCGCAACGTCGTGGACCCGCTGCAGCTGCGCCCCGGGGACCACGTCGTCCACTCCCATCACGGCGTGGGACGCTTCGTGGAGATGACCAGCCGCGCCGTGGGCGTCGGCGCCAAGCGCACCACCCGCGAGTACCTGGTCATCGAGTACGCGGCCTCCAAGAAGGGTCAGCCGGGCGATCGCCTCTACGTGCCCAGCGACCAGCTCGACCAGGTCACGAAGTACGTCGGCGGCGAGGAGCCCTCCGTCAACCGGATGGGCGGTGCCGACTGGGCGAAGACCAAGTCCCGGGCGCGCAAGGCGATCCGCGAGATCGCCGACGAGCTGGTGCGCCTGTACTCCGCCCGGCAGTCCGCTCCGGGCCACGCCTTCGGTCCCGACACCCCCTGGCAGCTGGAGCTCGAGGACTCCTTCGAGTTCGTCGAGACGCCGGATCAGCTCTCGACCATCGACGACGTCAAGGGCGACATGGAGAAGACGGTCCCCATGGACCGGCTGATCCTCGGCGACGTCGGCTACGGCAAGACCGAGATCGCGGTGCGCGCCGCGTTCAAGGCGGTCCAGGACGGCAAGCAGGTCGCCGTCCTCGCTCCCACCACCCTGCTCGCGCAGCAGCACCTGGACACCTTCACCGAGCGGTACACCGGTTTCCCGGTCACCGTGCGGGGCCTCTCGCGCTTCCAGAACCCGGGCGACTCCACGGCCACCATCGAGGGCCTCGCCGACGGCAGCGTCGACGTGGTGATCGGCACCCACCGCCTGCTCACCGGCAGCGTCCGCTTCAAGGACCTCGGTCTCCTGATCGTCGACGAGGAGCAGCGCTTCGGCGTCGAGCACAAGGAGACGCTCAAGGCGCTGCGCACGAACGTCGACGTGCTCTCGATGTCCGCGACGCCGATCCCGCGCACCCTCGAGATGGCGGTCACCGGGATCCGCGAGATGTCGATCCTGGCCACCCCGCCCGAGGAGCGCCACCCGGTGCTGACCTATGTCGGCGCCCAGGAGGACAAGCAGGTCACCGCCGCGATCCGGCGCGAGCTGCTGCGTGAGGGCCAGGTCTTCTACATCCACAACCGGGTCGAGGACATCGATCGGGTCGCCGCGCATCTGCGCGAGCTGGTGCCCGATGCACGGGTCCAGGTCGCCCACGGCAAGATGAACGAGCACCAGCTCGAGCGCGTCATCGTCGACTTCTGGGAGCGGGACTTCGACGTGCTGGTGTGCACCACCATCGTCGAGACCGGGCTGGACATCGCCAACGCCAACACCCTGATCGTCGAGAACGCCGACAAGTTCGGCCTCTCGCAGCTGCACCAGCTGCGCGGGCGCGTCGGCCGCTCCAGCGAGCGCGCCTACGCCTACTTCCTCTACGGCGCGACCAAGCCGCTCACGGAGCTCGCGCATGATCGCCTCACCACCCTCGCCACCAACACCGACCTCGGGGCCGGCATGCAGGTGGCGATGAAGGACCTCGAGATCCGCGGGGCCGGCAACCTCCTGGGCGGGGAGCAGTCCGGCCACATCGCCGGGGTGGGCTTCGACCTCTACGTGCGGATGGTGGGGGAGGCCGTCGCGGCCTTCCGCGGCGAGTCCGCGGCGCCGGAGAAGGAGATCCGGGTCGAGCTGCCGCTGGACGCCCATGTCCCGCACGACTACATCGGCTCCGAGCGCCTGCGCCTGGAGGCCTACTCGAAGCTGTCCGCGGTGCGGGAGGTCTCGGAGATCGAGCAGATCCGCGCGGAGCTCTCGGACCGGTACGGCGCGCCGCCCGCCCCGGTCGAGGTGCTGCTGGACGTGGCGAGGTTCCGGATCGATGCCCGGGCCGCCGGGGTCGACGAGATCCAGGCCCAGGGCAAGATGATCCGCTTCGCCCACGTGGAGGTCGCGGATTCCGTCGCGATGCGGATGAAGCGCCTCTACCCGGGGACGGTGCTCAAGCCCGCCGTGCGGCAGGTCCTCGTCCCTCGGCCGATGACCTCGCGCTTCGGAGGCACCGAGCTGCGGGACCACGAGCTGCTCGACTGGGCCCGTGAGGTGCTGCGCACGCTCGTCCCCGGCGCGGCGGAGCAGATCGCGGCGCCCACGGTTAAGGGCTCGGCGAAGTAGCCTCGCTCCTGTGAGCGACCCGCAGCACGACCCGGAACCCGATGCCGCGCCGCCCGTCCGGGGCGGCGCGCTGCTGCGCGCGGTCGAGGTGATGGAGGCGCTGCGGGCTCCGCACGGCGATGCCTGGACCCACCGCCAGACCCATGCCTCGCTGGCCCGGTACCTGCTCGAGGAGTCCCACGAGGTCCTCGAGGTCATCGACGATCCCGCCGCGCACGGCCCAGGCGCTCTCACGGACGAGCTCGGCGACCTGCTGTTCCAGATCCTCTTCCACGCCCGGGTGGCCGAGGAGGAGGACCCGCCCTGGGACATCGACGACGTGGCCCGCTCGTTCATCGCGAAGATGGAGCGGCGCAACCCGCACGTGTTCGGCGAGCGTCCGGACGACGCCCTCGAGGATCCCGACGACGTCGAGCAGATCATCGCGCAGTGGCATGCGGTCAAGGCGGCTGAGCAGGCATCGGCCGGCGCCCGTCGCAAGGGCTGGTTCGACGGGATCCCCGCCGGGATACCGGCCCTGCAGACGGCGGCGAAGGCCGTGCACCGGGCGCGGTCCGACGGCCGGCTCGAGGAGCTGCTGGAAGCGGCCGACGACGCCGCCCGGGCCGAGGACGCGCAGGACTGGGGGGCCGATGTGGGGCGGGCGCTGCTCGATCTCGTGGTGGCCGCCGAATCGCGCGACGATGATCCCGAGACGGCGCTGAGGACCCTGCTGGCCCGTACCCGGAGCCGACTCGCCGAGCAGCCGCCGTCGGCGGACCAGGCTCCTTCCGAGCGGTGAGGCCGCCCTCCCGGGCGCGGATCGGGCGCGGGTCCGGGCGTGCAACGGCGGGCACCCGGGGCGAACCGGGCGGGCCGCGGCCTAGACTGTCCCCCGGACGGTCAGCGCCGACCGCCGTGACGGAACTTCACCCGAAGGAAGGAACAGCCCATGGCAGCCCTGATCGATGCCCTGCACGCCCGCGAGATCCTCGACTCCCGAGGAAACCCCACCGTCGAGGTGGAGATCCTCCTCGATGACGGCACGTTCGCCCGTGCCGCGGTCCCCTCCGGCGCCTCCACCGGCGCCTTCGAGGCCGTCGAGCGTCGCGACGGCGACAAGGCCCGTTACCTGGGCAAGGGTGTCCTCGACGCCGTCAGCGCCGTCATCGCCGACATCCAGCCGAAGATCCTGGGCATGGACGTCCAGGAGCAGCGCGCGATCGACGCCGCGATGCTCGAGCTCGACGGCACCGAGAACAAGGGCACCGTCGGCGCCAACGCGATCCTGGGCGTGTCCCTCGCCGTGGCGCGCGCCGCCGCCGATTCCGCCGGTGTGCCGCTGTACCAGTACGTGGGCGGCCCGAACGCGCACATCCTGCCGGTCCCGATGATGAACATCCTCAACGGCGGCTCCCACGCGGACTCCAACGTCGACATCCAGGAGTTCATGATCGCTCCCCTGGGTGCGGAGACCTTCAGCGAGGCAATGCGCGTCGGCGCCGAGGTCTACCACGCGCTGAAGGCGGTGCTCAAGGAGCGCGGCCTGGCCACCGGTCTGGGCGACGAGGGCGGCTTCGCGCCGAACCTCGACTCGAACCGTGCGGCTCTCGACCTCATCGTCGAGGCCATCGGCAAGGCCGGCTTCACGGCGGGCAAGGACGTCGCGCTCGCGCTGGACGTCGCGGCCTCGGAGTTCTTCGAGGACGGCGCGTACACCTTCGAGGGCGCGAAGAAGACCTCCGCCGAGATGGTCGAGTACTACGCCGAACTGGTCGACGCCTACCCGCTGGTCTCCATCGAGGATCCGCTGGACGAGGACGACTGGGAGGGATGGAAGACCATCACCGACCGCCTCGGCGCCAAGACCCAGCTCGTGGGCGACGACCTGTTCGTCACCAACCCCGAGCGCCTCGCCCGCGGCATCGCCGAGGGCTCCGCGAACGCGCTGCTGGTGAAGGTCAACCAGATCGGTTCGCTCTCCGAGACCCTCGACGCGGTGGACCTCGCCCACCGTGCGGGCTTCACCGCGATGATGTCCCACCGCTCCGGTGAGACCGAGGACACCACCATCGCCGACCTCGCGGTCGCCACCAACTGCGGCCAGATCAAGTCGGGCGCCCCGGCGCGCGGCGAGCGCGTGGCGAAGTACAACCAGCTGCTCCGCATCGAGGAGGAGCTGGGAGAGGCCGCCCGCTACGCCGGCGCCTCCGCCTTCCCGCGGTTCTCTGCCTGACAGAGTCCTCAGGCTCGACGTTGTAGCCTCCTCGTATGAGCAGCAGAAGACCGGGCGCCCCGCGATCGACGAGGCGCCCGGTCTCTGCATCCGGAGGCAGGCGTTCCGGGGCACGGACCACGTCCGGGCCCGCAGCCGCGACCACGCGCGGCGGGTCCTCCACGACGTCGCGCTCCCGCAAGCCGGCGGCCGCCTCGCGACCTGCGGCGAGCCCGCGGAGCGGTCCGGAGGAGGACGGCCCCGGCATCACCATCACCCGGCGCACCCTCGCGCTGGTGGCCCTGGTGGTGGTCGCATTAGCGGCCCTGGTCCCGACGGTCAACACCTACGTCGCCCAGCGACAGAAGCTCTCCGAGCTGCAGACCCAGGTCTCCGAGCAGGAGCAGCAGGTCGAGGGCCTGCGCCAGCAGGTCGCCCGCTGGGAGGACCCCACCTATGTCGCCGCCCGGGCGCGCGAGCGCCTGCTGTTCGCGATGCCGGGGGAGACCCAGTACCGCCTCACCGACACCTCCGGGCGCGACGTGCCCCTCACCGAGGCCCAGCAGGCCGAGGAGGCGGCGAAGGAGGGCGAATGGTTCTCCGTGCTCTGGCAGAGCGTGGAGGGCTCCAGCCGCCTCACCGCCGAGGACATCCCGGACGAGACCGGGTCGACCGACGACGACGTCTCCGAGCAGGACCCCGCCGACGACACCACCGATCAGGACGCAGACCAGTGAGCACCCTCCCCCCTCTTCCCTTCGAGTCCCCGGCCACCACGGAGGACCACGAGGTCATGCGCGAACAGCTCGGACGGGAGATGCGCGGCGTCGTCTCGATCGCCCGTCGCTGCGGCTGCGGCCGCCCTGCCGTGGTCCGCACCTCGCCGCGGCTCGAGGACGGCACCCCCTTCCCCACCTCGCTCTACCTGACCCTGCCCTGGCTCACGCTCGAGATCTCGCGCCTCGAGGCGACCGGGCTGATGGCCGAGCTGACCGAGAGGGTGGAGCAGGAGGACGAGCTCGCCGCCTCGTACCGCGGCGCCCACGAGCGCTATCTCGCCCGTCGCGCCGAGATCGGCGATGCCGAAGAGGTCCGGCACGTCAGCGCCGGCGGCATGCCCACCAGGGTGAAGTGCCTCCACGCCCTCGCCGGCCAGGCGCTGGCCGAGGGGCCCGGCATCAACCCGATCGCCGACGAGGTCCTGCCGACGATCGACGGCGTCCTGCCCGAGCTCGTCTGCCGCTGCGACGCCGGCGCCGATACGGACGACGACACGAGCACCGGCACGAGCACGGACACGGACACCGACGCCGACATCGACACCGGCGAGGTGGCCCGATGAGCGCCCCCGTCGCCGCGATCGACTGCGGCACCAACTCGATCCGACTCCTCATCGCACGCCGCGACGAGGCGACCGGAGCCCTCGTGGATCTCGAGCGCCATCTGGAGATGGTCCGCCTCGGCCTCGGGGTGGACCGCACGGGCCGCTTCGACCCGGTCGCCGTCGAGCGGACGCTCGACGCCGCCCGTCGCTACCGCGAGCTCATCGAGCACCACGGCGTCGCCGTGGACGACATCCGCTTCGTCGCCACCTCGGCCACCCGCGACGCCTCGAACCGGGACGTTTTCATCCAGGGGATCCGGGAGATCCTCGGGATCGTGCCTGAGGTGATCAGCGGCCAGGAAGAGGCGGCGCTCTCTTTCCGCGGCGCCGTCAGCACCGTGTCGGATCTTCCGCCGGGGCCGCGCCTGGTGGTCGACATCGGCGGCGGCTCCACGGAGCTGGTGCTCGGCGTCGAGGCCCCGACCCACCGCATCAGCACCGACATGGGATCGGTGCGTCTGACCGAGCGGCACCTCCTGTCGGACCCGCCCACCGCGGCCGAGATCGCCGCGGCCACCGCGGAGATCGACGCCCACCTCGACCGGGCGGCCGCCGAGGTCCCGCTGGACCGCGCCGACGCGCTCGTCGGCGTGGCGGGGACGGTGACGACTGTCACTGCCGTCGCCACGGGGATCCAGGACTATCGTCCCGACGTCACCCACGGAGCCACGCTCAGCCTGGACGAGGTGCGGGCCACATGCCGCTCGCTGCTGTCCGAGGCACGCGAGGAGCGCGCCCGCCGAAAGGTCATCCACCCAGGTCGCGTCGACGTCATCGGGGCCGGGGCGCTGATCTGGTCGCGCATCGTCGACCGTGTCGCGGCGGCCGGATCGATCACCTCGGCGCGCACCAGCGAGCACGACATCCTCGACGGGATCGCGCTGGATCTCCTGGACCGCGTGCCCTGATCGCGATCTGTTCACCTGGCGGGCCCTTTTGTATCCGGGCGTCCGCGGTTCTAGTCTGTAGGTATGACTAATACCTTCGGCGGCAAGCCCCACGTTCTCATCCTCGGAGGCGGTTCCGTCGGTCTGACGACCGCGTCCGAGCTTCGCAAGACCCTCGGCGCGGAGGTTGCGATCACGGTCGTCGATCCGCGTCCGTACATGACGTACGCACCGTTCCTGCCCGAGGTCGGTGCCGGCAGCATCGACCCCCGCAACGTCCTGGCCCCCCTGCGCAAGGTCCTGCCCGGCGCCAAGGTGGTCACCGGCTCGGTGTCCGCGATCCGCAGCGCCGAGAAGACCGTCGTGGTCGACCTCGAGGACGACGAGAAGCTCGAGATCAACTACGACTACCTGGTCGTCGGCCTCGGCGCCGTCCCCCGTCTGCTGCCCATCCCGGGCCTGGCGGAGAACGCGATCGGCTTCAAGCAGGTCGAGGAGGCGACCGCCGTGCGCGACCGCATCCTGGCGAACCTCGCCGAGGCTGCGACCACCAAGGACCCGGCCGCTCGCAAGCGTCTGCTCACCTTCACCTTCATCGGCGGAGGCTTCGCCGGCGGCGAGGCCGTCTCCGAGGCCGAGGACATGGTCCGCGACGCCCTGCGCTACTACCCCGACCTGCACGCTTCGGACATCCGCTTCGTGCTCGTCGACGGTGCGCCGTTCATCTTCCCGGAGCTCAACGAGGATCAGCGCGCCTACGTGCTGAACCAGCTGCGCGAGCGCGGCATCGAGGTCAAGCTCGAGACCTTCCTGAACTCCGCCGAGGGCGGCGTCATCAAGACGAGCGACGGCGACGAGTTCGAGACGGATCTGCTGGTCTGGAACGCGGGCGTCAAGCCTGCCCCGGTGCTCTCCGACTCGGAGATCTCCGATCTCCCGGTCGTCACGGAGCGCGGTCCGCTCATGGGCAAGCTCGAGGCGCTCGCGGATCTCCGCGTCAACGGCGTCGACGGTCCGCTGGACGACGTCTTCACCGCCGGCGACTGCGCCGCGGTCCCGGATCTGGCCTCCGGCGAGGGCAAGTTCTGCCCGCCCAACGCCCAGCACGCCGTCCGTCAGGCCAAGCGCGTGGCAGACAACATCGCTCGGTCCGTCCAGGGCCGTCCGCTGGTGGACTACTACCACAAGAACCTCGGCGTCATGGCGACCCTCGGCATGTACAAGGGCGTCGGCCGGCTGCAGCTGGGCGAGAAGGAGCTCGACATCCGCGGTCTGCCGGCCTGGGCGATGGCGCGCGCGTACCACGTGTACGCGATGCCGACCCTCGGCCGCAAGGCATCTGTCATCGCGGGCTGGGCGACCAACCTGATCTCCCGTCGCGACATCATCGGCATCCCGCAGTCCGAGAGCCCCCGCGCAGCATTCGAGTTCGCTGCGAACTCCGGCAAGAAGAAGTGACGCCGGCGGGAGCTCCGGCCTGAGCCGGAGCTCCCGACCCGTCGGCCCCAGAGCTGCCGCACACCTGGTGTGCGGCAGCTCTTGTGCGTCCAGGGCCGGATCGTCGGCGCGATGCGTCTCACAGGGTCACGCGCGGACCAACCCTCCCGCCCCGTCGATCTAGCACGCATGAGCAGGTATGCTCGGATCATAGCCAGAACGCGCAGAAATGATCATAGGTGCGGCGCCGCGCGGCACCGGGACGGAAGGGCGGGACCGAATGCAGATCCACATCGTGGCGGACGCCGCAGAGGGCGCGGAGGTCGTCGCGGACGTCTTCGCGCGCACCCTGCAGGAGGCCGGGGACTCGGGCGCCGTCCTGGGCCTGGCCACCGGATCCTCACCGGTCCCGGCGTACACCGAGCTGATCCGTCGCCATCGCGAGGAGGGGCTGTCCTTCGCGGGGAGCCGGGCCTTCCTCCTCGACGAGTACGTGGGCCTCCCGGCCGACCACGAGCAGAGCTATCACCGCTTCATCCGCGAGAACTTCACCGCGCACATCGACATCGACGACGCGGCGGTCCTCTCGCCCGACGGCGCGACCTCCGACCCGGTCGCCGAGGCCGCCTCCTACGATCGACGGATCCGCGAGGCCGGGGGAGTGGACCTCCAGATCCTCGGCATCGGCTCCAACGGTCACATCGCCTTCAACGAGCCGGGCAGCTCGCTGGCCTCCCGCACCCGGGTGGTGGGCCTCACGCGCTCGACGATCGAGGACAACGCGCGGTACTTCTCCAGCCCGTCGGAGGTCCCCGTGAGGGCGCTCAGCCAAGGCCTGGGCACCATCCTCGAGGCCCGCAGGATCGTGCTCACCGCGTCCGGCGCCGGCAAGGCGGCGGCGGTCGCGCAGCTCGCCGAGGGCGCCATCAGCGCCCGCTGGCCCGCCACCGCTCTCCAGATGCACCCGGACGTGGTCGTGGTGGTCGACGAGGCGGCGGCCTCCCGGCTCGAGCTCGCGGAGTATTACCGGTATTCGCGACGGCTCGAGGTCGAGCACCCCCTGGAAGTCTGAGCGGCGGAGGCGGGGCTTCGGGCGCCACAGCGGGCCGATACGATCTGACCATGCAGCAGGCTCATCCCTCCCCACCCCCCACGCCCCCCTCCCAGGCACTGCGAGCTCCGCGCTCCGGGCTGGACCGATACTTCGGCATCACCGAGAGAGGGTCGACCGTCGGGCGGGAGCTCCGCGGCGGCCTGGTGACCTTCTTCTCGATGTGCTACATCGTGGTGCTGAACCCGCTGATCATCGGCACGGTTCCGGACTCCACCGGCATGTACCTCGGTGGAGGCGCCGAGCCGAACCTCCCCGCCGTCGCCGCCGGCACGGCGCTGATCGCCGGGCTGCTCAGCCTGTTCATGGGCGCGTGGGCGAAGTTCCCCCTCGCGCTGGCGGCAGGGCTGGGGCTGAACGCCTATCTCGCCTACTCCGTGGTGCCCCTTCCGGGGATGACCTGGGGTGGAGCGATGGGCATGGTGCTCCTCGAGGGCATCGTCATCCTGGTGCTCGTGCTCACCGGCTTCCGCCGGGCGGTCTTCAACGCCGTCCCGCCGTTCCTCAAGACCGCCATCGGCGTGGGCATCGGACTGTTCATCGCCTTCCTCGGCCTGTTCAACGCCAAGTTCGTGACCACCGCCGCCGGGACGCCCGTGCAGCTGGGCAACGACGGGTCCCTGACCGGCTGGCCCACCTTCGTCTTCGTGGTCGGGCTCCTGCTGATGTTCGTGCTGTGGATCCGCAAGGTCCCGGGCGCCATCCTCATCGCGATCGTCAGCGCGACGGTGCTCTCCCTGGTCATCGAGAAGGTGCTCCACCTCGGTGCTTTCGTCCCCGCCGAGGGTGCGGAGGCCGGCAACCCCGGGGGATGGGCGATGAACGTCCCGGCCGTCACCGGCTCCCTGATCCAGATGCCCGACTTCGCCACGCTCTTCACCGTCGACCCTGTCGGCGGCATCGCAGCCGCCGGTGTCATCGGCGCGACCGTCATCGTCTTCTCGCTGCTGCTCGCGGACTTCTTCGACACCATGGGCACGATGGTCGGCGTGGCCTCGAGCGCCGGTCTCGTCCAGGAGGACGGCGACATCCCGAACTCCCAGCGGATCCTCGTGGTCGACTCCGTGGCCGCGATCGCCGGCGGCGTCGGCGGCGTCTCCTCGAACACGAGCTTCGTCGAGTCCACCTCCGGAGTCGCCGAGGGCGCCCGGACAGGTCTGGCCGCCATCGTGGTCGGAGCGCTGTTCCTGCTCTCGACCTTCTTCTCGCCACTGGTGGCGATGGTCCCGTACGAGGCCGCGACACCCGCCCTGGTGATGGTCGGCTTCCTGATGATGACCCAGATCACCGACATCGACTTCACCGACGTCGAGGTGGCGCTGCCGTCGTTCCTGACCATCATCCTGATGCCCTTCGCCTACTCGATCACCGTCGGCATGGGCGCCGGGTTCGTGATGTACGTGCTCATCCGGGTGGTGCGCGGCAAGGCGCGCGAGATCCACTGGCTCATGTACCTCATCGCCGTCCTGTTCGTCGTGTACTTCCTGCGCGGCTCGATCGAGGGTCTCCTGCAGTGAGCCGGGGAGCCTCTCCGGAGCGTCCGCCGCGGTCCGCGGACCCGGGAACGGGCGGCCGTGAGGCGGCGGAGCTCGCCGAGGCCGCAGAGCTCGCCGGCGAGCTGGAGCGGGTTCTCCTGGTCTCCTCGCGGATCCTGCGCTCGCATGCCGCCTCGGAGGAGGTCTCGGCTCCCCAGTTCTCCGTGCTCGCCTATCTCGAGCGGGCCGGGGAGTCGACCCCGGGCGCGCTCGCGGAGTTCGAGCACGTGAGCCCTCCGGTCATGACGCGTATCCTCGGCCGGCTCGAGGCGGCCGGTCTGGTGGCGCGCGCGGCCCACCCCGGGGACGGACGACAAGTGCGGGTGACGCTCACCGACCAGGGCACACAGCTCGTGCTCGCCGGGCGGGAGCGCCGTCACGCGTGGCTCCGCGAGCGGCTCGACGGGGCCACGTCCGAGCAGCGAGCCTCCCTGCGCGAGGCCTCGGCGATGCTGCGGGAGCTGCTCATCCCCCCGAGGCGCTGACTCCGAGGAGAGATGCACGTCCCGCTTCCTGCGGGAGCACGAACGGCCGGACCACCCCTCGGGGCGGTCCGGCCGTTCGCGGTGCGGGTGCTCTCAGGCGTCGGCGGTGCTGTCCAGCACGTGATCGAGGACCTCGATCAGCGAGGCCACGTCCTCGACGTCGACCGCGGGGAAGGTCGCGATGCGCAGCTGGTTGCGTCCCAGCTTCCGGTAGGGCTCGATGTCGACCACGCCGTGCGCGCGCAGCAGCGAGGTGATGGCCGTGGCGTCGATCGACTCGTCGACGTCCAGGGTGGTCACCACCTGAGAACGGGCGGCGGGGTCCGCGACGAAGGGCGTGATCTCCTCCCGACGCTCGGCCCAGCTCTGCAGCATGCCGCTGGTGGTGCGGGTCCGCTCGTCGGCCCAGGCCAGCCCGCCCTGGGCGAGGATCCAGTCGATCTGCTCGGCCAGCAGCACCAGGGTGGCGACCGCAGGCGTGTTCAGCGTCTGGTCCTTGCGCGAGTTGTCGATCGCGCTCGTGAGCGAGAGGAACGACGGGATCCACCGCGAGGAGTCCTGGCCCAGGCGCTCGGCACGCTCGATCGCCGCAGGGGAGAGGACGCTGAGCCAGAGTCCTCCGTCGGAGGCGAAGGCCTTCTGCGGAGCGAAGTAGTACGCGTCGGTCTGCGTGATGTCGACGCTCGCGGCGCCGGCGACGGAGGTCGCGTCCACGAGAACAAGCTGTCCGTCGCCCGCTCCATCCGGGCGGGCCACCGGGATCATCACGCCGGTCGAGGTCTCGTTGTGCGGCCAGGCGTAGGCATCCACCTCCGCGGAGGCCACCGCCTGGGGGACCTCGCCCGGGTTCGCACGCAGCACCTCGGGCTCCGCCAGGTGCGGTGCTCCGGCGGACTCGGAGGCGAACTTCTGCGAGAACTCGCCGAGCACGAGGTGCTGGGAGCGCTTCTCGATCAGGCCGAAGACGGCCACGTCCCAGAAGGCGGTGGAGCCGCCGTTGCCGAGGACGACCTCATAGCCCTCCGGGAGCGCGAAGAGCTCGGAGAGGCCGGAGCGCACGCGCGCCACGAGGTCCTTGACCGGTGCCTGACGGTGGGAGGTGCCCAGCACGGTCGCCGAGACCGATCGCAGGGACTCCATCTGCTCTGCCCGGATGCGGGAGGGACCGGAGCCGAAGCGACCGTCGGCCGGGAGCAGATGCCGGGGGATGGTCAGGGCGCGGAGGGCGTCGGTGCGAGCGGTGCTGGCAGCGGTCATGCGGAGACTCCTCATGCTGGGTGGGTCGAGGGCGCCGACCGATCGGGCGCCCGCGACCATTGTCCCCGGGAAGTGGAGATCGGCCGACACGCGTCCGTGCTCTGTCACCGGACATGGCAGGATCGGGGCATGAGCCGTGCCGATCTCGAGAAGCAGCCGTACGACGTCGCCACGATGTTCGACGGCATCGCCAAGCGCTACGACCTGATGAACGATGTCGCCGCCATGGGACAGGTGGGGATGTGGCGCGACCTCATGGTCGAAGCGCTCGAGATCGGACCTGGGGGACAGGTCCTCGATCTCGCCGCCGGCACCGGCACCTCCAGCGCCGCGATCGCCAGGACCGGAGCCCGCGTCGTGGCAGCCGACTTCTCCCTGGGGATGATGAGCGAGGGGCGCCGCCGAGGTGCCCCGGTGCCCTTCGTCGGGGCCGACGGCCAGCACCTGCCCTTCGCGGAGGACTCCTTCGATGCAGCGGTCATCTCCTTCGGCCTGCGGAACGTTCACGAGCCGAAGCTCGCACTGGCGGAGATGGTCCGAGTGGTGCGGCCCGGCGGCCGCGTGGTGGTCTGCGAGTTCTCGACCCCGACGTGGCGTCCCTTCCGCACGGTCTACGAGCGGTACCTGCTGCGGGCCCTTCCTGCTGTCGCCGGCACCTTCGCCACGACGGTGGATGCCTACGAGTACCTCGCCGAGTCGATCCTCGAGTGGCCGGGGCAGGAGGAGCTGAGGGGCTGGTTCCTCGAGGCGGGGATGGAGCGCACCCAGTACCGGAACCTCAGCGGCGGGATCGTGGCTCTGCATCGTGGAGTCGTGCCTGTCTCCTGAGGTCCGGGAGGTCTGCCGGGGCGCTGCGGATGCTGCTGCCGGCGTGCGGCGGTGACCTGCAGGAACGGTCCAGATCGGCCGCTGTGGCCGAGGCCACTCCGGAAAAGGCCGTTCTGGCTTGACGGGGGTGCGCAGGGCCCGTAATGTTCTTCCTCGTGCCCCGGACAACGGGAACGAAGAACGGACATCGATCCGGACCGAGAATCCCGCACTGGCCAGGCATGCCAGATCTTCCGAGAGAGGATCGCGGCGCGGATCACACCGCACCGATTTGACTCGGAGAACTGGGCCGCGTAAGTTAGCGGAGTTGCCTCAGAGCGAAGGCCCGAAAGGGTACGGAGCATTGAGTGCGCGTGTTGCTTGATATCTCAATAGCGTGTCTGTTTATTGATGCCATTTAGTTTGAATGGCAATATTATACGGATGATACAGCAGTTTAATTTGCTGGTTGTTTGTTTATTTTGTCAGGATATTGTTTTTCATGTTTTTTCATGGAGAGTTTGATCCTGGCTCAGGACGAACGCTGGCGGCGTGCTTAACACATGCAAGTCGAACGATGACGGTGGTGCTTGCATCACCTGATTAGTGGCGAACGGGTGAGTAACACGTGAGTAACCTGCCCTTCACTTCGGGATAACCTCGGGAAATCGTGGCTAATACCGGATATGAGCTCCTTCCGCATGGCGGGGGTTGGAAAGATTTATCGGTGAAGGATGGACTCGCGGCCTATCAGTTTGTTGGTGAGGTAATGGCTCACCAAGGCGATGACGGGTAGCCGGCCTGAGAGGGCGACCGGCCACACTGGGACTGAGACACGGCCCAGACTCCTACGGGAGGCAGCAGTGGGGAATATTGCACAATGGGCGAAAGCCTGATGCAGCGACGCCGCGTGGGGGATGACGGCCTTCGGGTTGTAAACCCCTTTCAGTAGGGAAGAAGCGAAAGTGACGGTACCTGCAGAAGAAGCGCCGGCTAACTACGTGCCAGCAGCCGCGGTAATACGTAGGGCGCAAGCGTTGTCCGGAATTATTGGGCGTAAAGAGCTCGTAGGTGGCTTGTCGCGTCTGCCGTGAAAACCCGAGGCTCAACCTCGGGCGTGCGGTGGGTACGGGCAGGCTAGAGTGTGGTAGGGGAGACTGGAACTCCTGGTGTAGCGGTGAAATGCGCAGATATCAGGAAGAACACCGATGGCGAAGGCAGGTCTCTGGGCCATTACTGACACTGAGGAGCGAAAGCATGGGTAGCGAACAGGATTAGATACCCTGGTAGTCCATGCCGTAAACGTTGGGCACTAGATGTGGGGGACATTCCACGTTTTCCGCGTCGTAGCTAACGCATTAAGTGCCCCGCCTGGGGAGTACGGCCGCAAGGCTAAAACTCAAAGGAATTGACGGGGGCCCGCACAAGCGGCGGAGCATGCTGATTAATTCGATGCAACGCGAAGAACCTTACCAAGGCTTGACATGCACCGGACGACTCCAGAGATGGAGTTTTCTTCGGACTGGTGCACAGGTGGTGCATGGTTGTCGTCAGCTCGTGTCGTGAGATGTTGGGTTAAGTCCCGCAACGAGCGCAACCCTTGTTCTATGTTGCCAGCACGTCATGGTGGGGACTCATAGGAGACTGCCGGGGTCAACTCGGAGGAAGGTGGGGACGACGTCAAATCATCATGCCCCTTATGTCTTGGGCTTCAAGCATGCTACAATGGTCGGTACAATGGGTTGCGAAACTGTGAGGTGGAGCGAATCCCAAAAAGCCGGCCTCAGTTCGGATTGGGGTCTGCAACTCGACCCCATGAAGTCGGAGTCGCTAGTAATCGCAGATCAGCAACGCTGCGGTGAATACGTTCCCGGGCCTTGTACACACCGCCCGTCAAGTCACGAAAGTCGGTAACACCCGAAGCCAGTGGCCCATCCTCGTGAGGGAGCTGTCTAAGGTGGGATCGGTGATTGGGACTAAGTCGTAACAAGGTAGCCGTACCGGAAGGTGCGGCTGGATCACCTCCTTTCTAAGGAGCATCACCAATTATGGTGGCCATCTGCCTGCCCGAGTGTGGTGGGGGTGGTTGCTCAAGGGTGGAACATCAATGAATGGGCACTTCGCTTCTCGGCGTTGTTCGTCAGTACGGCTGTTCTTCGGAATGGTCTGGAACACGGATTGCTGGAGGGGTTTGAGGTGGAGACACGCTATTGGGTTGTGAGGCTGCACGCGGCTTCATGATCCTTGTCGGGCTTTTCGGAGTCTGGTGGGGGTTGTGGGGTGTGTGGCTGTTCCTCCCTGATGTCACTGCTGCGAATGCGGGGTGGTGTTGGTGTGGGGTTGTTTTTTGAGAACTGCATAGTGGACGCGAGCATCTTGTAAGCAATTTTTAAGCGCAAAGAGTCTTTGTGTTGCCGTAAGTTTTAAAGGGCGCACGGTGGATGCCTTGGCAAGAGGAGCCGACGAAGGACGTGGGAGTCTGCGTTAAGCCTCGGGGAGTTGACAACCAAACTGTGATCCGAGGATGTCCGAATGGGGAAACCCACCACGAGTCATGTCGTGGTACCCGCCGCTGAATGTATAGGCGGTGTGGAGGGAACGCGGGGAAGTGAAACATCTCAGTACCCGCAGGAAGAGAAAACAACAGTGATTCCGTGAGTAGTGGCGAGCGAAAGCGGAAGAGGCTAAACCTGGTCTGTGTGATACCCGGCAGGGGTTGCAGGTTGGGGGTTGTGGGACGTGTCTGATGGGTCTGCCGGCTCATCGACGTGTACGTGTAGTGGTAGTCGAAGTCGTGTTGAGTGCGACGGCGTAGAGGGTGTGACCCCCGTAGACGAAACCAATGCATGGCGTGACGCTGTTCCCGAGTAGCACCGGGCCCGTGAAATCCGGTGTGAATCTGCCAGGACCACCTGGTAAGCCTGAATACTACCTCTTGACCGATAGCGGACAAGTACCGTGAGGGAAAGGTGAAAAGCACCCCGGGAGGGGAGTGAAATAGTACCTGAAACCGTGCGCTTACAATCCGTCGGAGCCTTTAGGGGTGACGGCGTGCCTTTTGAAGAATGAGCCTGCGAGTTAGTGGTCGGTGGCGAGGTTAACCCGTGTGGGGTAGCCGTAGCGAAAGCGAGTCTGAACGGGGCGTTCAGTCGCCGGCTCTAGACCCGAAGCGAAGTGATCTATCCATGGGCAGTGTGAAGCGCGGGTAAGACCGCGTGGAGGCGCGAACCCACTTCAGTTGAAAATGGAGGGGATGACCTGTGGATAGGGGTGAAAGGCCAATCAAACTTCGTGATAGCTGGTTCTCCCCGAAATGCATTTAGGTGCAGCGTTGCGTGTTTCGTGCCGGAGGTAGAGCACTGGATAGGCGATGGGCCCCACCGGGTTACTGACCTTAGCCAAACTCCGAATGCCGGTACGTGAGAGCGCAGCAGTGAGACTGTGGGGGATAAGCTTCATGGTCGAGAGGGAAACAGCCCAGAACATCAGCTAAGGCCCCTAAGCGTGTGCTAAGTGGAAAAGGATGTGGAGTTGCTGAGACAACCAGGAGGTTGGCTTAGAAGCAGCCACCCTTGAAAGAGTGCGTAATAGCTCACTGGTCAAGTGATTCTGCGCCGACAATTTAGCGGGGCTCAAGCACACCGCCGAAGCTGTGTCATTTCGGATTTTTCCGGGATGGGTAGGGGAGCGTCGTGCAGCCAGCGAAGCCGCGGGGGAACCCAGTGGTGGAGGCTGCACGAGTGAGAATGCAGGCATGAGTAGCGAAAGACGGGTGAGAAACCCGTCCGCCGATTGATCAAGGGTTCCAGGGCCAGGTTTATCCGCCCTGGGTTAGTCGGGACCTAAGGCGAGGCCGACAGGCGTAGTCGATGGACATCGGGTTGATATTCCCGAACCGATCGTAGGAGGACCCATACCGAGGCAGTCGATGCTAACCACCCGAGCTGTTCCCATGCCCTTCGGGGTGTGGAGAGTGGTGAGGCTGGGAACCAAGGTTGTAGTAGGTCAGCGCGTGGGATGACGCAGAGAGGTAGCTTCCGCGGACTTAATGGAATAGTCCGTCTAAGCGTGCAGCCCGACCCCGGGTAATGCTGGGGTCATCAAGGGTCAGACGTGATGGGGATCCCGTATGGGCGTAGGTGAGTGATCCTGTACTGCCAAGAAAAGTTCCGGCGTGACGAATACGGTCGCCCGTACCCTAAACCGACTCAGGTGATCAGGTAGAGAATACCAAGGCGTTCGAGAGAATCGTGGTTAAGGAACTCGGCAAAATGCCCCGTAACTTCGGGAGAAGGGGGCCCAAGGAGTGAGAGCTCTGAGGGCCGCAGAGACCAGGGAGAAGCGACTGTTTACTAAAAACACAGGTCCGTGCGAAGTCGTAAGACGCTGTATACGGACTGACGCCTGCCCGGTGCTGGAAGGTTAAGAGGACCGGTTAGAGCTCTTCGGAGTTCGAAGCTGAGAATTTAAGCCCCAGTAAACGGCGGTGGTAACTATAACCATCCTAAGGTAGCGAAATTCCTTGTCGGGTAAGTTCCGACCTGCACGAATGGCGTAACGACTTCTCCACTGTCTCAACCGCGAACTCGGCGAAATTGCATTACGAGTAAAGATGCTCGTTACGCGCAGCAGGACGGAAAGACCCCGGGACCTTTACTATAGTTTGATATTGGTGTTCGGGACGGCTTGTGTAGGATAGGTGGGAGACTGGGAAGCATTCACGCCAGTGAGTGTGGAGTCATTGTTGAAATACCACTCTGGTCGTTCTGGATTCCTAACCTCGGTCCGTGATCCGGATCAGGGACAGTGTCTGATGGGTAGTTTAACTGGGGCGGTTGCCTCCTAAAGAGTAACGGAGGCGCTCAAAGGTTCCCTCAGCCTGGTTGGCAATCAGGTGTTGAGTGTAAGTGCACAAGGGAGCTTGACTGCGAGACAGACATGTCGGGCAGGTGCGAAAGCAGGAACTAGTGATCCGGCACCTCATTGTGGAATGGGTGTCGCTCAACGGATAAAAGGTACCCCGGGGATAACAGGCTGATCTTGCCCAAGAGCTCATATCGACGGCATGGTTTGGCACCTCGATGTCGGCTCGTCGCATCCTGGGGCTGGAGTTGGTCCCAAGGGTTGGGCTGTTCGCCCATTAAAGCGGTACGCGAGCTGGGTTTAGAACGTCGTGAGACAGTTCGGTCCCTATCCGCTGCGCGCGTTGGATATTTGAGAAGTCCTGTCCCTAGTACGAGAGGACCGGGATGGACTGACCTCTGGTGTGCCAGTTGTTCTGCCAAGGGCATGGCTGGTTGGCTACGTCGGGAAGGGATAACCGCTGAAAGCATCTAAGCGGGAAGCCTGCTTCGAGATGAGATATCCGTGCACCTTCGGGTGCGTGAGGCCCCCAGTAGATGACTGGGTTGATAGGCCAGATGTGGAAGCACAGCAATGTGTGGAGCTGACTGGTACTAATGGCCGATGACTTACAACAACATTTCTTTGTGTTGATTGTTTGCTGTGTGTGTTTGCGTCCACTGTGCGGTTCTCGGGAAACAACCCCTGACGTTCCAGGCCTGTGAGGGTGTGGGGTGTGAGGGATGGTTGTCTCATCGTGTTACGGCGGTCATAGCGTCGAGGAAACGCCCGGTTCCATTCCGAACCCGGAAGCTAAGCTCGATTGCGCCGATGGTACTGCACTCGGGAGGGTGTGGGAGAGTAGGTCGCCGCCGGACATCTTCACTGGGAGTGGAGGAGTGCTTGAACCCCTTGTCTGGGTGTTCGCCTCCTCCACTCCCTTTTTTTGCGCCCAGAATCAGGATTGGGGACCGGTCCACGGAGCTGCAGCGAAGTGCCCGCACGCGAGATGATGGAGGAGCTGGCTCTGACCGGACTGCGTCCTGATCGTCGCCGGTCGACATTCCGCTCGAGGCTCCGGACCTTTTCTCGTAGCGCCTCGGCCGAAGCGGCGCACCGTCCTGGCTGCTCGGATGCGACGGGGCGCAGGGGCCTGCGCAGTGGTCGTCGTGCCCACGGTCGGTCGGGCGTCGGCCGGCGACGATCAGCTCGGATCGGGCTGCGGCGGCCTGGTGAAAGCAGTCACGGACAGGGCTGTTACTCGATGGTCCGTGGTCGTGGATCGCTTAGGCTTTCAGGCGATAACAACATAGGGCGAGTACACGACACGAAGAGACGGACGGTCCACAGTGGCTGAGGACAGCAACAGCAACGACGACCGCAGCCACGGCGACAAGAGCCGGAACTGGCAGCGGCGAGACGACCGACCCACGACGCGGCCTCCGCGCACGTCGTCCGATGGTCCGCGAGGAGGATCGCGTTCCGGCGGAGGCTGGGACGACAGGAACTCCCGCGGCGGTCGCTCCGATCGATCGCGCGGCGGTGCTCCGCGCACCGGCGGCGCGCGTCGAGATGACCGAGGCAGCTCGTGGTCGCAGCGTCCTCCGCGTCAGGACGGCTCCCAGGGCTACGCCGGGGGTCGGGATGCGTCCCGTCCTCGGGGTGAGCGCGCTGATGGTCGACCCGATGGTTCTCGTCCGGACCGTCGCGCGCAGCGCGACGACCGTCCGTGGCAGAACCGCGACCGCCGGGACGATCGTTCGCGTGATGGTCGTCCGAGCAGCGATCGCCAGGACCACCCCCGCCAGGAGGACCGCTCGCGCCGCGACGACCGGCCCTGGTCCAAGGATCGCCCTCGTCGCGATGACCGTCCGTCTCAGGATCGTCCGCGTCGTGACGATCGTGCTGGGCAGTCCGGACCGCGTCGTGATGACCGCCCGTACCAGGATCGTCCGCGTCGGGACGATCGCCAGGGCCAGTCCGGCTACCGCCGCGATGACCGTCCTTACCAGGGCCGCGACCGCCGTGACGAGCGGCCGGGTCAGTCCGGATCGCGTCGCGATGATCGTTCGTTCCAGGGGCGTCCGCGTCGTGATGATCGTCAGGGGCCGTCCGGCTATCGCCGTGATGACCGTTCGTCCCAGGACGGGCCTCGTCGTGATGACCGCCAGGGCCAGACCGGCTACCGTCGTGATGACCGTCCGTATCAGGATCGCCCCCGTCGTGATGATCGTCAGGGCCAGTCCAGCTATCGCCGGGACGACCGTTCCTCTCAGGACCGTCCCCGTCGTGATGACCGTCCGTACCAGGACCGCCCGCGGCGTGATGACCGTCAGGGCCAGTCCGGCTACCGCCGTGACGATCGTCCTCGTCGTGATGACCGTGCTGTCCGTGATGATCGGCGTGAGAACCGGCCCGGTCAGGAAGCTCGTGCCGATCGACCCATCGAGCCGCACATCCCGGCGAGCATCACCGGTCGTGAGCTCGACAAGGAGATCCGTTCCGAGCTGTTCGGCCTGAGCAAGGAGACCGCCGAGAGGGTTGCGCGCCATATGGTCGCGGCGCACCTCCTCGAGGACTCGGACAACGAGGTCGCCCTAGCGCATGCACGCTTCGCCGCGAGGCTCGGCGGGCGCGTCGGTGCGGTGCGCGAGACGTACGGCATCCTCGCCTACCGTTCCGGTGACTTCCGGACGGCGTCCCGCGAGCTGCGCACGTCGCTCCGCATCACGGGGCGCACCGACGTGCTCCCGATGATCGCCGACTCGGAGCGCGGACTGGGGCGGCCCGAGCGGGCGCTCGACATCGCGGCGTCGGAGGATGCGTCCTCCCTCGGCGTCGATGCGGCCATCGAGCTGATGATCGTCGTCGCCGGCGCCTACGCGGATACCGGCGACATCGGCACCGCGCTGCGGACGCTCGAGATCCCGGCGCTGCGCCACAAGGTCGACGGTCGCTGGCAGGTGCGCCTGTGGGTCGCCTATGCCGATCTGCTTGAGCGCGCCGAGCGTCAGGAGGAGGCGAAGCGGTGGATCACCCTTGCCGCCGACGCCGACACCGAGGGCCTGACCGACGCCGCTGAGCGTCTGGGCCGGCCTGCCCCCGCTCCGGCGGAGGAGCCGACCTGGGCCGATGACGAGCAGGTCTCGGTGCTGGACGCCTACGATCCTGACGCTGATGACGCTGATGACGCTGATGACGTTGATGACGTTGATGACGCTGAGTCCGTGGTCGGCGAGCAGGACGAAGCGGCTGGCGCCGGCACGCTCGAGGAGACCGTCGTCGAGGTTCTGGCGGATGAGCAGTCTGCCGATGAGGAGCCCGTGGACGAGGATCCTGCCGACGAGGACATCGCCGGCGAGCAGCATGCTGACGAGGACATCGCTGACGAGCAGCCTGCCGACGACCAGCCTGCCGACGACCAGCCCGCAGACGTCCACCCTGCCGACGAGACTCCGCTCGACCAGGAGTCTGCCGAGAAGCAGGGTGGGGAGTCCGCATGAAGCGCCAGCAGGACATGTCCCTCCTGGACCTCCACGACGCGCTGCTCTTCGACCTCGACGGCACGCTGATGCACGGCTCCCAGCCGATCCCGCATGCGGCCGAGGCCGTCGAGACGGCTCGGAAGGCTGGACGGGCCGTCGTGTTCGCGACGAACAACGCCTCCCGCACTCCGCAGCAGGCCGCGGACCATCTCGCCGTCGTCGGCATCGAGGCACAGGCCGAGGAGTTCGTGACCTCCCCGCAGGTCGCCTCCCGGCTGCTGGCTGACCGTCTCGACCCCGGGGCGAAGGTGCTCGTCGTCGGCGGGCCGAGTCTCGCCGCCCAGATCCAGGAGGTCGGCCTGGCCCCCGTGGACGTCGACTCCGAGGACGTCGTCGCCGTCGTCCAGGGCTGGACCCCGGACCTCGGCTGGAAGCAGCTGGCCGAGGGCGCGTACGCGATCCGTCACGGTGCCCTCTGGATGGCGACCAACGTGGACGCCACGCTGCCCACCGAGCGCGGCCTGGCCCCCGGCAACGGTTCGATGGTCGCTGCCCTGCGCCACGCCACCGGGGTCGAGCCGGCTGTGGCCGGCAAGCCGGAGCCCGGCATGTTCGAGGTCGCGGCGCGCGAGCACTCGGCACGCCGTCCGCTGATCATCGGCGACCGGCTCGACACCGACATCGAGGGTGCCGTGCGCGCAGGGATGGACTCCCTGCTCGTGCTCACCGGCGTGGATGACACCGAGGCGGCGCTGCGCGCCGAGCCGGTCCGTCGGCCCACCTACATCCTCCCGGACCTCGCCGAGATCGCCGCGCCGTTCCCGCTGCCCGTCGTCGACGGCGACCGGTCCCGCTGCGGCGCGGTGAGCGCCACCTGGACCGAGGGCGACATCGTCGTCAACGGCGAGCCGGACGATCCGCGCGTGCTGCGCGCCGCTCTGGCCCTGCTGCGCGTGCACAGCGCGGAGAGCGCCTGGACCGGGCAGCTGCGGGACGAGCGCGTCGCCGTGGCCTCCTCCGCCGCGCGGTGACCGTCGACCGGCTCGACGTCGCGCTGCTCGCCGCCGGCCTCGCCCGGTCCCGCAGCCACGCCCGACGCATCATCGACGAGGGCCGCGCCCGCGTCGACGGCCGCGCTGTCGCGAAGCCGTCGGCGCCGGTCGCCCCCGATGCCCTGCTCGAGGTGGTCGACGTGCCGGACGGTATCGAGTTCGCCTCCCGGGCCGCCCACAAGCTCGCCGGTGCGCTCGACGAGCTCGGCATCGATCCGACCGGCCGGCTGTGCCTGGACGCCGGTGCCTCCACCGGAGGATTCAGCGACGTCCTGCTGCGCCGGGGCGCCGCCGCGGTGATCGCCGTGGACATCGGCCACGACCAGCTCGCGGAGCACGTGCGCGAGGACCCGCGGGTCACCGTCCGCGACGGCACCAGCGTGCGCGACCTCACCCCCGAGCTGCTGGGCACCGAGGTGGACCTGCTGGTCGCGGACCTCTCCTTCATCTCCCTGCGCACCGTCGTGGCAGCCCTGGCCGGAGTGGTCCGCGCCGACGGCGAGCTCCTGATCATGGTCAAGCCCCAGTTCGAGGTGGGGCGCACGGCCCTGCCGAAGTCCGGTGTGGTCACCGACGCGCGGGCTCGGGTCGGCGCCGTGCGCGCCGTGGCGGAGACGGCCGCGGAGGCGGGACTCCTCACCGCTGCGGTGGGCCCGAGCTCCCTGCCGGGTCAGGACGGGAATCGAGAGTATTTCCTCCATCTGCGGCCCCACGGCCGGACCTCCGCACTGGATGCGGAGGCCTGTGACATGATCGAGGCGGCCGTGCGCGGGGACGGCCCGCGGCACCGCCGTGACCAGCACACCACCGAGGAGGGATGACCACCATGCGACGATTCCTCCTGTACGTGCACACCGGTCGGCAGGCGGCTCTGCAGGCGATGCTCAGCGTCCTCGAGGAGCTGCGGCGTCGGAACGTGCGCGGGGTCGTGGTCGACCATCAGGTCGACGAGATCCTCGACCTTCCCGAGGGCACCGCCCCGCCGCGCCTGCTCACCTTCCTCACCAACGGAGGCGTCGACGTCCTCGACGCGGTCTCCGCCGCCGACCTCGTCGAGCTCGGCATCGTGCTCGGCGGCGACGGCACCATCCTGCGCGCTCTCGAGGCGGTGCGGGAGGCCGACGTCCCCGTCCACGGCGTGAACCTCGGCCACGTGGGCTTCCTCGCCGAGAGCGAGGTCGAGGACCTCTCGATCACGGTCTCGCGCCTGCTGGACGGCGACTACGAGGTCGAGGAGCGGTCGACGCTCGAGATCACCGTGCTCGACCACGAGGACGAGCCGGTCGCCCAGCACTGGGCGCTCAACGAGGCCTCCCTCGAGAAGGCCGACCGCAAGAAGATGATCAACGTCGCCATCGAGATCGACGGCCGACCGGTCTCCTCCTTCGGCGCCGACGGGGTCCTGCTGTCCACCCCCACCGGATCGACCGCCTACGCCTTCAGCGCCGGGGGACCGGTGATCTGGCCCGAGGTCGACGCGATGATGCTGATCCCGCTCGCCGCCCATGCGCTGTTCGCCCGGCCCCTGGTGCTCGGACGCTCCTCCGAGGCGGCCATCGAGATGACCCTCGACAACCGCGACAGCGGCATCCTGATCCTCGACGGGCGTCGCAGCACGGAGATCACCGCCGGGATGCGCATCGAGGCCCGGCTGTCCGCACAGTCCGTGCGACTGGCCCGCCTGGCACCGACCCCCTTCGCGGACCGGCTGGTCGAGAAGTTCCAGCTGCCCGTCGTGGGCTGGCGGGGGCGCGGCCCCCGCACCCGCTGAGCAGGAAGGGACCCATGCTGTCCACCCTCCGCATCCGCCACATCGGCGTGATCGACGATGCGATGCTCGACTTCGGCCCCGGCTTCACCGCACTGACGGGCGAGACCGGCGCCGGCAAGACGATGATCGTCACCGGTCTGACCATGCTCCTGGGCGGTCGGCTCGACCGCGGGCGCACCCGTGACTCCAGCACCGTCGACGGCACCCTCTCGCTGACCGGCCACACCGAGCTCGCCGAGGCGCTCGACGAGCTCGGCGCGGACGAGGACGACGGCGAGGTCCTGGTGGTCCGCCGCGTCACCCGCGACGGCCGCTCCCGGGCGCAGATCGGCGGCGTCCCGGTCCCGATCGGCACCCTCTCCCGCCTGGTCGGGACCGCGGTCACCGTGCACGGCCAGTCCGACCAGCAGCGCCTGCGCGACCCCGACGCCCAGCGCGAGGCGCTGGATCGCTTCGCGGTCGACGAGATCGGCCCGCTGCTCACCCGGCACCGCGAGATCTGGCGGGAGCGCAGCGCCCTCTCGGAGCGGCTCACCGAGCTCGATGCCCTGCTCGCCGAGCGGGATCGCCGCGGGAGCGCTCTGCAGGACGCCCTCGAACGGCTCGAGCAGGCCGATCCCCAGGAGGACGAGGACGCCTCCCTGCGCGCCGAGATCGAGCGCCTCGGCAACGCCGAGGAGCTGCGTGGCGCCGCCGGCCAGGCCGCGCTGGCGCTCGTCGGGGACGACGACGGCCCTGCCGCCGCGCCGCTGCTGGCCATCGCCGCCGAGTCCCTGGGCCGGGCGGCGCGCACCGATCCCACGCTCGCACCGCTGGTGGACCGCCTCGACTCCGTCCGCATCGAGCTGTCCGACCTCGCCGCGGAGATCTCCCGCTACGCGGAGGACATCGACGGCTCTCCGGGCCGGATCGAGGAGGCCAACGAGCGCCTGCACGAGCTGACCCTGCTGGTGCGCGACCTGGGAGCCCTGCTGCCCGGTCCCGACGGGCCTGCCGAGGACATCACCACGCTGCTCGCCACCTCCCGCACCGCAGCGGTCGACCTGGATCGCTTCGAAGGCGCGGCCGACGAGCGCACCGAGGCCGCCGAGCGGCTCGCCCGGCTCGAGGAGGAGCTCGTCGGCGCCGCCGAAGCCCTCACCGACGCCCGCACCGCCGCCGCGGCCGCGCTCTCCGAGGCCGTCCAGGAGGAGCTGCGCCACCTCGAGATGCCCGATGCGGACATCCGGGTCGACGTCACCGCGCAGAGCCACCGCTCCCACGGCCGGGACGCGGTCGCGATCCTGCTCGCACCCCACCCCGGGGCCGATCACCTGCCGGTGGGCCAGGCGGCCTCCGGCGGTGAGCTCTCCCGCGTCATGCTCGCCCTCGAGGTCGCCCTGTCCTCCTCCCGGCAGGATCGCTCCGCCGCCCCGGTGTTCGTCTTCGACGAGATCGATGCGGGCATCGGCGGCCGCGCCGCCCTCGCCGTGGGGCAGCGCCTGGCACGCCTGGCGCGCCACGCACAGGTCATCGTGGTCACCCACCTGCCCCAGGTCGCCGCCCATGCGAGCACCCATCTGCAGATCGTGAAGTCCTCCCATGAGGGCACCACCAGCTCCACCGTCGAGACCCTCGACCGGCCCGCCCGGATCCGGGAGCTCGCGAGGATGCTCGCCGGCGACGACGCCTCCGATGTCGCCCTCGCGCACGCCGAGGAGCTGCTGGACGAGGCCCGCGCCGTGGTCACCGGCATGGGTGCGGATCGGTCGGGGAGTGCATGAGCCCCGACATCGCCCTCGAGGGCACGGCCCGGCTCGGCAAGCGCACCAAGGACCTCACCAAGCGCCTGCAGCCCGGTGACATCGCGATCATCGACCACGAGGACATCGACCGGGTCGCCGCCGAGGCGCTCCTCGAGCGGGAGCCGGCCGCGGTCCTGAACGTCTCGGCGTCCACCTCGGGCCGCTATCCCAACGCCGGACCGCGGATCCTGATCGACGCGGGCATCGTGCTGATCGACGCGCTCGGCGCCTCGGTCTTCGAGGACGTCCGCGACGGACAGTCGATCACCGTGCGCGGGGGAGAGGTGCTGCTGGACGGTGAGGTGATCGCGAGCGGCATCCGGCAGGACGACGCTACGGTCACCGCGTCCCTCGAGATCGCGCGAGAAGGTCTGTCCGAGCAGCTCGAGCTGTTCGCGGAGAACACCATGGAGTACATGCTCCGCGAGCGGGACCTGCTGCTGGACGGCATCGGCGCGCCGGACGTGCGCACCCGCATGGACGGGCGCTCGGTGCTGATCGTGGTGCGGGGGTACCACTACAAGGAGGACCTCGCGACGCTGAAGCCCTTCCTGCGTGAGAACCGTCCGATCATCATCGGCGTCGACGGCGGGGCGGACGCGGTGATCGAGGCGGGCTTCCACCCCGACATGATCATCGGAGACATGGACTCCGTCTCCGACCGCGCCCTGCGCGGCGGCTCCGAGCTCGTGGTGCACGCCTATCGCGACGGCCGCGCCCCGGGCATGGAGCGCCTGGCCGAGCTGGGGCTGGACGAGGACGCGATCTCCTTCCCCGCCTCCGGCACCAGCGAGGACATCGCCATGCTGCTCGCCGACGAGAAGGGCGCCTCGGTGATCGTCGCCGTCGGAACCCACGGCACCCTCGAGGAGTTCCTCGACAAGGGCCGCGCCGGCATGAGCTCCACCTTCCTCACCCGGCTGAGGATCGGCTCCAAGCTCGTCGACGCCAAGGGCGTCTCCCGCCTGTACCGTCAGAGGATCTCGACCTTCCAGCTGGTGCTGCTCGCACTGGCGGGTCTCGCCGCGCTCGCCGTCGCCCTCTGGGCGACTCCCGGCGGGCAGGCGCTGGTGCAGATCCTCGGCGCCCGCCTGGACGGGATCCTGTCCTGGTTCACCATGCTGTTCTCTCCCCGGGCCACCGGGGCGTAGGAGGAACCCGACCCCGTGATCGACTTCCGCTATCACCTCGTCTCGCTGATCTCCGTGTTCCTGGCGCTGGCCGTGGGCATCGTCCTCGGCGCCGGTCCGCTGCGCGAGAACCTCGGCGACCAGCTCGCCGGACAGGTCGAGCAGCTGCGCACCGAGCAGGAGCGCCTGCGCTCCGAGTCCGAGGAGCTCACCACCAAGAACGATCAACTGGCGACCTTCGTCTCGGAGATCGGCCCGGAGCTCGTCCGGGGCACCCTCTCCGGGAAGCAGGTCGCGGTGATCACCGACGACAGCTCCACCGGTCCGGTCGTCGAGCGGATGGAGTCGCTCCTGAACGATGCCGGGGTCGCCTCGCCGATGAAGATCAGCCTCCAGCCCGCGATGTGGGAGCCCGACGCCGGGCAGGAGCGTGCGGCGACCGTCGAGGAGATCCGGAGCATCGCCCCGGCGGTGCTCACCGACGACCCGGATGCGGAGCTGACCGACTCCGCGCAGCTCTCGGGGCTGATCCCTGCGCTGCTGCGGGGCGGGGACGATCTCCCCGCCGAGCTGCGCACCCAGCTGTGGCAGGTGCTCCTCGACCACCAGATGGTGGTCGTCGACGGCACGCCTCCCGGCCGCGCCGACGCCGTGATCTACGCCGGGGCCGATCCGGCGGCGCTCACCGACGAGAACGAGGACGAGACCGTCGCCGCCGAGCGCGCCCAGGCGCTGCTCGCCTCCCAGACGCATCTGCTGACCGTGCTCGGGCAGACCGGACTGCCCGCCGTCGTCTCCGCCACGACTCCCGGCAACGATGCGTCCACCGGGATCCTCCGCACGGTGCGCGGGGACCGGGCCTTCGACGCCCTCTCCACCACCGACCGTCTGCAGGAGCCCGACGGACCGCTGCTGTCGGTGCTCGCGCTCGTCGAGCAGACCCGCGGCGGCACCGGCTCCTACGGCACGACCAGCGACGCCGAGGAACGTCTGCCGAACCTGCCGGAGACGCAGGGGATCCAGGGAGAGGCGACGGACCAGGGCGGCGACGCCCCGCCGGCTTCGTCCGACGGCGGGGGAGAGGGATGATCGGCGCCCTGCGCGATGAGCTGCGACGCACCAACTTCGCCGGGCGCGAGTTGAGCCTCGCCGAGGGGACTCTGGTCGTCGTGGGCGTCTCCGCCCTGGCGGGCCTCGCCGGCCGACGGGCCGACGGCGGCGTCCTGGCGGGCATCGGGGCGCTCGGCCTCGCCGACGACCTGCTCGAGCCGCGGCTGCGCCGTGCGGGCCGGCCCGTCTCCAAGGGGCTGCGCGGCCATCTCGGCGCGCTGCGCTCCGGACACCTGACCACCGGTGCCGCCAAGGCCCTCGGCATCCCGCTGGTCGCGCTCGGCGGGATCCTCATGGCGCCGGCGCCCCGCGGCGGGGCGATGGCCGCGGCCGATGCCGCCCTGGTCGCAGGCTGCGCGAACCTCGCCAACCTCCTGGATCTGCGTCCCGGCCGGGCCCTGAAGGCCGTCCTGCCGGGGGCGCTGCTGCTGTCCCTGCTCCCTGCGGAGGGCGCGCGGGCCATGAGCGGCCGCCGTCTCGCGCTCGCCGCCGCCGTGCCCGGAGCGCTCGCGCTTCCCGCGGACCTGCGGGAGCTCGGGATGCTGGGCGACGCCGGCGCGAACGTCCTCGGAGCCGCCCTCGGGAGCGCCATGACCCGGAGCCTGCCCGCGCCGGCCCGGCTGTCGCTGCTGGGCGTCGTCGTCGCGCTCACCCTGGCGAGCGAGCGGGTCAGCTTCAGCGCCGTCATCGATCGCACCGCGCCGCTGCGGACTCTGGACCGTCTGGGACGGCTTCCGGTCCCTGCCCCGCCGTCGGCGGACGCCTCGGATGAGGAGGCGCCTCGATGAGCGTGAGCGCCCCGGGCCGACGCGGCGGCATCACCCGCTCCGTGCTGCGCGGCGCCGGTGTGATCCTCGTGGTCACCGTCTTCGCCCGCATCCTCGGGTTCCTCCGCTACCTCGTCTTCGGGGCGAGCGTCGGCGCGGGGGACGTGGGCACCGCCTACGCGACCGCGAACCTGCTGCCCAACGTCCTGTTCGAGGTCGCCGCCGGTGGCGTGCTCGCCGCCGTCGTGGTCCCGCTCATCGCGGGGCTCGTCCCGGAGGGAGGGTCCGCGGATCAGCTCGCCGCGGAGCGGACGGCGCGACCTGTCGCCGATGACACGCCGCGACCGGCGGGCGCCGCCCCGTCGGCCGCCGTCGACCCTTCTCGCGGACCGGAGCGGGCGGGCGCGCGCACCGGGACCGCCGAGAGCTCTGCCGCAGCGGACACCCCTCCCGCGGACGGCGCCGCTCTCACCGACCGCATCGTCTCCACCCTGCTGACCTGGACGCTCCTGGGCACCGGTGCCCTGGCCCTGGTCGTGATCCTGCTCGCCGGCCCGCTCGCCCAGCTCCTGCTGGCGGCGGAGGCCCCGGGGGAGGCCGGGGTGGCCCTGGGGACGACACTGCTGAGGATCTTCGCCGTGCAGCTCCCGCTGTACGGGATCTCCGTGGTCCTCGGGGCCTACCTCCAGGCCCGCAAGCACTTCTTCTGGCCCGCGATGATGCCGCTGCTGTCCTCGGTGACGGTGATGGTCTCCTATCGCGTCTACGCCCATCTGGTGCCGGCGGTCGCGACCTCGACGACGATCGGGCAGGGGGCGATCTGGTGGCTCGGATGGGGGACCACCGCCGGGGTCGCCACCATGGCGGTCCCCGTCGTCGTGGTGGCCCTGCGCTCGGGCCTCCGCCTGCGGCCGTCCCTGAGGATGCCGCCCGGCTTCGGACGTCGCGCCCTCGCCCTGGGCGGGGCGGGCCTCGGCGCCGTCGGCGCCCAGCAGCTGGTCCTCGCCCTGGTGCTGCTGCTGGCGATGCGGGCCGGCGGGGTCGGCACCCTCCCGGTGTTCCAGTACGGGCAGGCCCTGTACCTGCTGCCCTATGCGGTTCTCGTGGTGCCGCTGGTGACCTCCGTCTTCCCGCACCTCTCGGAGCTGCGGCTGGTCGGCGACCGGGCCGGCTTCGCGAAGGTCGCCGCGGCCTCGATCCGCACGGTGATGGCGGTCTCGGTGGTCGGCGCCGCGATGCTGCTGGCCGCCGGTCCCGCGCTCGAGCAGTTCTTCCGCCTGATCGACCGCGCCGGGGCGGCGGGCGTCGGCGCGACCACCGGCGGCCTCGCCCTGGGACTGGTGGGCTTCGCCGTCGCGACCCAGTGCACCCGGATCCTCTCCGCCGCGCTGCGGGCCCGCGACGCCCTCCTGGTCGGCTCCATCGGGTGGCTGATCGCGGGGGCCGTGATGCTCGCGCTGGTCCTGCCCAGCCCGCAGCGCTCCGCCGCGGAGGCCGCGACCGTCTTCGGGTTGTCGGTGGCGTGCGGCATGGCGCTCTCGGGTCTGATGGGACTGGCGCGGATCGCCGACGTGCTCGAGCACGGCGGCCATCTCGCCCAGGTGCGCCGCACCGCGATCGTGGTGCCCCTCGCCGTCCTCGGCGGCGGCGTGCCGGGCCTGCTGCTCGGCCGGCAGCTGGTGACCACGGAGACCGGGGAGGTGATGACCGTGCTGGTCGGCATCCTCAGCGGGCTGGTCGCCGCGGTCCTGGCAGGCACGGTGATGGCCGCCGCGGACCCGGAGGCGACCCGTCGGGTCGTGCAGCGCCTCCGCGCGGGCCGACACGGATCGCCGAGCGACAGGTCATGAGGATCCTGCTGGTGCGACCGGCGGCGAGCGGCGGCCTCGCCGCGCACGTCGACCAGGAGCTGGCCCTGCTCCGAGCGGCGGGGCATGCCGTCGGCGAGGCACCGGTGAGGATCCGCGAGCGCCCCCGCCCCGCGGTGGACCTGCGCACGGTGCGCGCCCTCCGTGAGGTGCTCCGGCGGTCCACCGACGCGACCACGCTCCATGCCCACGGGCTGCGCGCCGGCGCTCTCAGCGCCTTCGCCGTCGGTCCGTCCTCGCGGCGGGGACGCCCGGGCCACCGCCTGGTGGTCACCCTGCACAACCGCACCGTCGGATCCCGGCCGACGCGGGCCGTCGGCGCCGCGCTGCTGAGGATCCTCGCCCGCGGCGCCGACATCGTGCTCGCCGTCTCGCCAGACCTCGCCGACTCCGCGCGCCGGGCAGGGGCCCGCGATGTGCGCCACGCCCTCATCCCCGCCCCCGAGGCTCCTCCCGCAGCGGAGAGGGCCACGGCTGTCGCGAGCGGCCCGCCCAGCGCCGATGCCACGACGGCACGGCTCGCGGCCGCCGGAGAAGCGGAACGGGATCCCGAGGGTCTCGCGATCCTCGTCATCGCCCGTCTGGCGCCGCAGAAGGGCCTGGACGACCTGCTGGATGCCGCCGCCCTGCTCCGCGACGCCGACCCCGTGCGGTTCCGCATCGCCGGGGACGGCCCGCTGCACGCGGACCTCGCCGCGAGGATCCGCGCCGAGCACCTCCCGGTGGAGCTGCTCGGGCGCCGCGAGGACATCCCCGCCCTGCTCGCGGAGGTCGACCTCGTGGTCTCGGCCGCCCGTTGGGAAGGGCAGCCGGTCTCCCTCCAGGAGGCCCTGCGGGCGGGCCGTGCGATCGTCGCGACCGACGCCGGCGGGACCCGCTGGGTCACCGGGGACGCGGCCGTCCTGGTCCCCGTCGGCGACCCCGCGGGGCTCGCCGCCGCGATCTCCTCGATGCGGGATCCCGCGACACGCCGGGAGGCCGAGGCCGCGTCCCTCCTGCGTGCCCAGGACCTGCCCACCCCTGAGGATCTGCTCACCCAGCTCGAGGAGGTGCTCGCGTCGAGCCCTCGTGACTGGTAGCTTGACAGTCCGTGGCAGATACCAGCGCGAACGCACCCCAGTCAGGCACCGGCACCCTTCCCAGGATCGGGGCGGCCACCACGGCGAAGCCCTTCCGGAACCCGGGAGTCACCAAGCACATCTTCGTCACCGGTGGCGTGGTCTCCAGCCTCGGCAAGGGACTCACCGCCTCCTCGCTCGGCATGCTGCTCCGCAGCCGCGGGCTCGCCGTGACGATGCAGAAGCTCGATCCCTACCTCAACGTGGACCCGGGCACCATGAACCCGTTCCAGCACGGCGAGGTCTTCGTGACCGACGACGGCGCCGAGACCGATCTGGACATCGGCCACTACGAGCGCTTCCTCGACGAGGACCTCACCGCCAACGCCAACGTCACCACCGGACAGGTGTACTCCACGGTGATCGCCAAGGAGCGGCGCGGCGAGTATCTCGGCGACACGGTCCAGGTCATCCCGCACATCACCGACGCCATCAAGGCCTCGATGCGCTCGCAGGCGGAGTCCGGCGCGGACGTCATCATCACCGAGATCGGCGGGACCGTCGGCGACATCGAGTCCCAGCCGTTCATCGAGGCCGCGCGCCAGGTGCGCCAGGATCTCGGCCGCGAGAACGTGTTCTTCGTGCACGTCTCGCTGGTGCCCTTCATCGGCCCCTCCCAGGAGCTGAAGACCAAGCCCACCCAGCACTCCGTCGCCGCGCTGCGCTCCATCGGCATCCAGCCCGACGCGATCGTGCTGCGCGCGGACCGCGAGCTGCCCAGCTCGGTCAAGGCCAAGATCTCGGCGATGTGCGACGTCGACCTCGACGCTGTCGTCACCTGCGCCGACGCCCCTTCGATCTATGAGATCCCGCTCGTGCTGCACGGCGAGGGGCTCGACGCCTACGTCATCCGCCGTCTGAACCTCCTCAGCCACGACGTGGACTGGACGCAGTGGGAGGACCTGCTGCACCGGGTGCACGATCCCGCCTACGAGGTCACCGTCGCCCTGGTGGGCAAGTACGTGGACCTGCCCGATGCATACCTCTCCGTGACCGAGGCGCTGCGCGCCGGCGGCTTCCACCACCGCGCGAAGGTGTCGCTGCGCTGGATCGAGTCCGATCGCTGCGCGACCCCCGAGGGCGCCGCCGAGCAGCTCAGGGACGTCGACGGGATCGTCGTGCCCGGAGGCTTCGGTGTGCGTGGCGTGGACGGCAAGGTCGGTGCGCTGCACCATGCCCGCACCCACGGCCTGCCCGCGCTCGGGCTGTGCCTGGGCATGCAGTCGATGGTGATCGAGTACGCCCGTCACGAGCTGGGCCTGCCCACCGCGCACTCGACCGAGTTCGATCCCGACACCGAGCACCCCGTGGTGGCCACCATGGCCGAGCAGGAGGACATCCTGTCCGGCCAGGGAGACCTGGGCGGCACGATGCGTCTGGGCTCCTACCAGCACACGCTGGTGGAGGACTCGCTCGCGGCCCGCACCTACGGCACCACCGAGGTCGCCGAGCGCCACCGCCACCGCTACGAGGTCGCCAACGCCTACCGCGACCGCCTCGAGAAGGCGGGTCTGCTCATCTCGGGCACCTCGACCCTCGAGGACGGCCATTCCCTGGTGGAGTTCGTGGAGCTCGACCCCGAGGTGCATCCGTACTACATCGGCACCCAGGCCCACCCGGAGCTGAAGTCCCGCCCCACCCGGGCGCATCCTCTGTTCGCCGGTCTGATCGGCGCGGCCATCGAGCTGCAGAAGGCGACCCGCCTGCTGGAGGTCGACCCGGCCCCCCGCGAGGACTCGGTGCTCGACGCCGCGACGGCGTCCACCGACGAGACACCGGACCAGGACTGATCCCATGAACACGGACGATCACACCGGCACGGATGATCACACCGGCACCGTGCCCTCCGCAGAGGCGGTTCTGCCGCTGCGGGACGAGCCGGACCTCCGACCCGTCGTCGAGCGAGCGCAGGTCCACGAGGGCATGATCTTCGATCTGGTGCGGGACACCGTCGACTTCGCCGAGGGCGTCCGCTTCGACCGCGAGTACGTCCGGCACACCGGTGCCGTGGCGGTCCTGGCCGTCGACGACGCCGATCGGGTGCTGATGATCCGGCAGTACCGCCATCCCGTGGGCCATGCGCTGTGGGAGATCCCGGCGGGCCTTCTCGATCTCGACGGGGAGGCGCCGCACGTCGCCGCCGCCCGCGAGCTCTCCGAGGAGACCGGCTACGAGCCCACGGGGCTGCGGACGCTCGTCGACCTGCGGCCCAGTCCGGGTGGCAACGACGAGGTCATCCGCGTCTACCTCGCCACCGGGGTCCAGGTCGACGAGGCGGAGTTCGAGCGCACCGACGAGGAGGCCGAGCTGGTCGAGCGCTGGGTGCCGTTCGCCGATGCGGTCACCGCCGTGCTCGAGGGCCGGATCACGAACGCCACCACTGTCTCGGCGCTGCTGTCCCTGCAGGTGCTGCGTGACCGCGGGCAGGGCGTCGACGAGCTGCGCCCGGCCGACGCCCCCTTCATGGCGCGTCCGGGCCGGGACTGACCACCGGGGCCGAGAACCGCACGAGGGCCGAGCACGGACATCCCGTGCTCGGCCCTCGTGCGGTGGGGTCCGCTCAGTCCTGTTCGGTCAGGGCCCGGTGGATGACCGGCGCGGCCTGCTCGACCTGCCAGGGGCGGGCGCCGAGCGCGGTCAGCTGGTCGGCGATCTCGGACTCCGCCGGGACCTGCTCGTGCTCCCACACCCACTCGCGCAGCACTGCCGGCTGCAGCAGGTTCTCCGGCGGCATCTCGAGGTCCTCGGCGCGCTGGCCGGCCGCGGCTCGCACCAGCTGGTACCGCTCGGCGACCTCGGGGTACTTCTTCGACCAGAGCTTGTGGGGCGGGGGATAGGAGCGTTCGTTGCGCTCGGGCAGATGCGCGGGCGGCAGATCCAGGCCGGTGCGGGCGGCCTGCCACCACACGTCCTTCCGACGGAGCTTCGACGGGAGGGCCCGGTCGAACGCCTCACGGCCCCGCGGAGCCTCCTTCGCGGCGGCCACCAGGTCGCGATCCTTGATCACGCGGTGCGGGGAGAGATCCTGGCTCCCGGCGATCTCGTCGCGGCGGGTCCACATCTCGCGCGCCGCGGCGAGCTGGCGGACCGAGCGCAGCGCGCCCAGGCCGTGCAGGCCGCGCCAGCTCGAGGACCTCGTGGGGCCGTGCTCGCGGGCGCGCTCGTGCTCGAACTCCTGGAGCGCCCAGTCCTCCTTGCCGGCCTCCTGCAGCCGCTCCTGCAGCACGTCGCGGACCTCGACCAGGACCTCGACATCCAGCGCCGCGTAGGTCAGCCACCCCTCTGGCAGGGGGCGCTTCGACCAGTCGGCGGCGGAGTGCTCCTTGGCCAGGTGCAGGCCGAGGGTGTCCTCGACGACCGCGCCGAGACCCACCCGCTCCATCCCCAGCAGCCGGGCGGCGAGCTCGGTGTCGAACAGCGTGCCGGGGCGCAGGTCGAGCTCCGCGAGGCTGGGCAGGTCCTGACCGGCGGCGTGCAGCACCCACTCGCGCTCCGCGAGCAGGGACTTCAGCGTGCCGGGCAGGGTGAAGGCGAGCGGATCGATGAGGGCGGTCCCGGCGGCCTCGGTGCGCAGCTGCACCAGGTAGGCGCGGGAGCTGTAGCGGTAGCTCGAGGCGCGCTCGGCATCGACGGCCACGGCCTCCTCGGGAGCTGAGGCCGCGCGCTCGCACCAGGCCAGCAGCGGCTGGATCCGATCGATGACCGGCACCAGGCCGTCGCGCGGCGCCGTGAGATCGGTGACGGCGGGGGTATCTGTCACCGGGCGTCACCGGCTTCCTCGGGGCGCGGGGCCCTCGCGTGGTGGGTGGGAGCGATCGGGGCGATGCGCGGCGGCGCGGGAGGCAGACCCCCGGCGGCGGCGAGCATCGCCGTCCAGGCCGCGAAGTGCGGGGCCAGGTCGATCGCGGGATCGGAGGAGGGGGCGTCGGCCGGGGGCTCGGGAGTCCAGGACACCCGCATCTCGACGTCCACGGTGGAGGGCCGCGAGGCCAGCGCGCCGTAGGACTGGGAGACGACGCGCGTCGCGGTGCAGCCGAGCTCGCGGGAGTCCGCGTCGTGGAGCTCGAGGGACTCGGTCACCCAGGACCAGGCGACGTCGCCGAGCATCGCCTCGACGGCGAACTCCGGCTCCAGCTGCGCCTGCACCAGGGCGACCATGCGATAGGTCCCGTCCCAGGACTCCTGACCGGCGGGGTCGTGCAGGATGACCAGGCGGCCGGAGGCCAGCTCGTCCTCGTGCACGAGGATCTCGCCCGTGCACGCCCAGGTGGAGGGCGCCATCCGGGAGGGTGCCGGGATCGTGCGCCAGGTGAACTCCGAGCGCTGCGGAGCGGAGGTCATGGCGTCGATGACGGCACGGAAGGTGTCGTCGCCGGAGCGGATTTCATGGACGGGCACGCAGTGAGGCTATCGCCGCGAACCGGGCGAGTCCGGCAGGCGCGCCGGGGGTCAGGCGGGGGAGGCGCCGCCCCCGGCGGGCTCCGTGTCGTCGCTGTGGACCAGGCTGATCGAGTTGATGCAGTAGCGCTGGTCGGTGGGGGTGGCGAAGCCCTCGCCCTCGAAGACATGGCCGAGGTGCGAACCGCACGCGGCGCAGCGCACCTCGACGCGCCGCATCCCCAGCGAGGTGTCCTCGAGGAGCTCGACGGCGTCGGACTCGGACGGGGCGTAGAAGGCGGGCCAGCCGCAGTGCGCATCGAACTGGGTCGAGGCGGTGAACAGCTCGGCGCCGCAGCCTCGGCAGGCGTAGGTCCCGGCCGGCCGCACCTCCTCGTACTCCCCGGTGCCGGGGCGCTCGGTGCCGCCCTGACGGAGCACCTGGTACTCGGCGGGGGAGAGGCGCTCGCGCCACTCGAGGTCGCTCACCGAGATCGGGTACGGGCGGGAGCCGATGGGATCCGTGGACATCTGGTGCCTCCGATCTGCGACGCCGGTGGGCGCCGCTCGCGCGGTCCGGCGGCTCGGGGCCCGGTCGGGGGCCGCTCGAGGGGCGGCCGGCGGAGCATCGGGCGAGTCGGGGGACCACGACGTGGATGTGGGGGTGAACAACGCGTTCACAGCCTCGATCCTAGCCCGCCGATAGGATGCGCGGTATGACGCGCGACCCATCCCGGACCCCAGCCAGGACCACCTCCGAGCGCCGTCCAGCACGGCCCGCCCTGCTGCGTCAGCACTGGCCTGACCAGGCAAGATGGGTGGAGGTGGCGGCCTACGGCGCCATCGGTGCGGCCGGGATGTTCACGCTCAGCGCAGGAGTGCTCACCGCCGGCGCCCGGATCATCGCCCGCCTGCCGCTGGTGCCGCGGGAGTCCCTGCGGGGTCTGCCCGACATGACGGTGCGGGCGGTCCACCCCGACCGCGTCCACCTCGACGAGACCCGCACCACCGGGCGCGGCGGCCTGCTCGCGCTGCGCCAGGGCGGCGGCACCGTCCACGTGCGGCTGGGCCCGGTCGACGGACGGCCCACCCCGACCACGGTCTCCCGGCCCGTGCTCGCCGTCGACACCGACGAGCCGCTCCAGGTGGACCGGGCCCGGAGCAACGGCTTCTACTGGGCGGGGACCCCGCAGACCGCGCACGGCCTGCCCACGGAGGAGGTCACCGTCGAGTCGCCGGTCGGCAACATGCCGGCCTGGCTCGTGCGGCCCGACACCGACTCCGGCTCCGCGCCGGGGAACGAGGACACCTGGGCGATCCTCGTGCACGGGCACGGCTCGGCCCGGGGCGAGGCGCTGCGGATCATCCCGCTGCTGCACCGCCTGGGGCTGACCAGCCTCACCATCACCTACCGCAACGATGCCGGGGCGCCCGCCTCCGCGGACCGCATGCACCATCTCGGCTCCGCGGAGTGGGAGGACACCGAGGCCGCGATCGACTACGCCATCGCCCACGGCGCCCGACGCATCGTCCTGGTGGGCTGGTCCATGGGCGGTGGGATCGCGCTGCGGGCCTCGGTCCGCTCCGCCCACCGCGAGCGGATCGCCGCGCTGGTCCTCGACTCGCCGGCGGTGGATTGGCAGGACATCCTCATCTACCACGCCACCGCGCTCAAGGCGCCGGCGCGGATGCGCGAGCTCGCCCTGTGGATGATGACCTCCCGCTTCGGGGCCCGGATGGTGCGCCTGCGCGAACCGCTGGCCCTGGCGGAGATGACCCCGGCGTACTACGCGGAGCACCTCACCCACCCGACCCTGCTGTTCCACGCGCTGGACGACGAGACCGTCCCGCCCGAGCCCAGCCGGCAGCTGGCCGCGCTGCGCCCGGACCTGATCGAGTTCGTCCCGGTCGCCGGCGCCTCGCACACCCGCGAGTGGAACACCGATCCGGCGCGCTACGAGCGCCGGCTCGCCGAGTACCTGATCCGCGAGCTCGGTCTGGAGATCCGGGCCGACGAGATCGCGGTGCCGGTGCGGGACCCTGCCGCCCCCGCGCTCGAGGGCTCGATCGGGCTGCGACTCTGAGCACGCGCTCCGGCGTCGTCCGGAGCCCCGGCGCACGGCCCCTAGACTGATCCCCGTGACCGAAGCACTCTGCGACCGCCGGCCGGAACCGTCCCTGGAGCGACTGCTCGCGGACCTGGTGCCCCCGCCGCGATTCGCCCGGGCCCGGCTGGACAACTACGTCCCGGACCCCGACTTCCCCTCGCAGGAGCAGGCGAAGCAGCGTGTCGGCGAGTTCGCCGCGGCACTCGGCGCGCCGCGTGCCGGCTTCCTCTCCCGGCTGCGGAAGAAGAAGCCCGCCGCCGCCCGCGGCATATATCTCGACGGCGGGTTCGGGGTGGGCAAGACCCACCTCCTCACCTCGCTCTTCCATGCCGTCGAGGGCGACCGCGTCTACGGCACCTTCGTCGAGTACACCGATCTGGTAGGAGCGCTCGGCTTCCAGCGCGCCGTGGATCTGCTCGGCGAGTCCGTCCTGGTGTGCATCGACGAGTTCGAGCTCGACGACCCGGGCGACACCCTGCTGATGACCCGGCTGATCCGCGAGCTCTCGGATCGAGGGGTCGCGATCGTGGCGACCTCGAACACTCTGCCGGACGCCCTCGGCGAAGGCCGGTTCGCCGCCCAGGACTTCCTGCGCGAGATCCAGGCGATGGCCGAGCGCTTCGAGGTGCTGCGGATCGACGGCGAGGACTACCGCCGCCGGAACGGAGTCACCGAGATCGCGACCCTCCCCGAGGATGAGGTGCGCAGCAGCGCCGAGACGATGCCGGGCGCGACCCTCGACGAGTACGACGCGCTGCTGACCCATCTCACGAAGGTCCATCCCTCCCGCTACGGCGCCATGATCGACGAGGTCTCCGCCGCGCACGTCACCGGGATGCACGGGCTCACCCACCACCACGACGCGCTGCGCTTCGTGGTGCTCGTGGACCGTCTCTACGACCGGGAGGTGCCGATGCTGATCTCCCTGGCGGGCGGAACCGACCCCGGGACGCTCGAGGATCTGTTCTCCGCGGAGCTGCTGCGCAGCGGGTACCGCAAGAAGTACTTCCGCGCCCTCTCCCGCCTCGCCTCGCTCGCCCGCGACGGGGGAGCGCTGCTGAGCTCCGGAGCGGCCGACGCCGCCTCCTGACACGCCGCCTCCTGACACGCCGCATCCTCACGCGCCGCCCTCTGACAGGCCGCTCCCTGCCGATGTCTCAGCCGCCGGTCCCCGGGGACGGCCGGAGCACCACGGCGCCGGGTCCGGCGAGGTGGATCGTCCCGTCGGCCCCCAGCGTCATCTCGCCGAAGGCGGCGAGCACCTGCTCCGCGCGGGGCCCTGCCGCGAGCGGGCCGGGACCGCGATGTGCGAGCACGGCGAGCGCGCCGCGCCGGAGCAGGACCGTCTCCTCGGCCAGCACCTCCACCCGGGTGCGCCGCAGCGAGGGGTCGTGGAGGTCCTCCTCGGCATGGCGCAGCGCGATCAGCTCCCGGTACCAGCGCAGCATCGAGGCATGTCCCGCCTGCTCCCGTTCCTCCCAGCGCAGGATCGAGGACTCGAAGGTGGAGCGCAGCTGCGGATCGGGGACCTGATCGCCCCAGCCCATCGCCGCGAACTCCTCCACCCGGCCCGCGCTCACCAGCGCTCCGAGCTCCTCGTCGTGCGCGGTGAAGTACGTGTACGGCGTCGACGCCGCCCATTCCTCGCCCTGGAAGAGCATCGGCGTGCCGGGCCCCAGCAGGATCAGCGCGATCGCGGCGGCGTGGCGGCCGGGATCGATCCCGTGATGGATCCGGTCGCCGGCGGCCCGGTTGCCCACCTGGTCGTGGTCCTGGAGGAAGGTGACGAAGGAGTGGGCGTCGTACTCCGCGGAGTCGGGATCCACCGGTGCTCCCCAGGCCCGTCCCCGGAAGCTCGACCAGGTGCCGGCGTGGAGGAAGACCCGCTCGAGCACGACGGCGAGAGCCTCGGCGCTGCCGAAGTCGCCGTAGTACCCGTCGCGCTCGCCGGTGATCCAGGCATGGACGCCGTGGTGGACGTCGTCGGCCCACTGCATGTCCATGCCGAGCCCGCCGCGGGAGGTGGGGGTGACCGTGGCGGGCTGGTTGCGATCGGACTCCGCGATGAGCGCGAGCGGCCTGCCCGTCTCCGTCTCCCAGCTCGACACCGCATCGGCCAGCTCGGCGAGGAAGGGGCGCTCGGAGTCGTCGCGCAGCTCGTGGACCGCGTCCAGGCGCAGCCCGTCCACCCCCATGTCCACCAGCCAGTGGCGGGCGCTGCCCAGCAGGAAGTCGCGCACCTGGCGGGAGCCGGGCTGGTCGAGGTTGATCGCCGACCCCCAGGGGGTCTGATGCCGCTCGGTGAAGTACGGACCGAACATGCCCAGGTAGTTGCCGGAGGGCCCGAGGTGGTTGTGCACCACGTCGAGCACCACGGCGATCCCGTGCCGGTGGGAGGCGTCCACGAAGCGGGCCAGCGCCTGCGGCCCGCCATAGGCGGCGTGGACCGCGTACAGGCCGACGCCGTCATATCCCCACCCGCGATCCCCGGGGAAAGGGGCCACCGGCATCAGCTCCACGGCGTCGACCCCGAGGTCGACCAGCTCGTCGAGCCGCTCGATCGCCGAGTCGAAGGTGCCGCCGCGGCCGTCGGGCCCGGGCGTGAAGGTGCCCACGTGCAGCTCGTACAGGACCCGTCCCCGGAGGTCGCGACCGTCCCAGGGCGCGGTCGGCCGCAGCAGCGAGGGGTCGACGACCTCGCTGTCCGCATGGACTCCGTCGGGCTGCGACAGCGACCGGGGATCGGGCAGCCAGAGGTCCCCGCCGTCGAGGCGGAAGGCGTAGCGTGCGCCGGGCTCGGCGGGGACCTCCGGCAGCATGAACCAGCCGTCCCCGACCACCCGCATCTCGTGCTCGGTCCCGTCGATCCGCAGGGTGACCTGCTGTGCCGCAGGAGCCCAGAGCTCGTAGCCGCGCTCGTCGTGCGCGTCGACCGGGCGGGAGCTCATCGCGCGTCCTCCTCGTCCCGGATGCGCACCAGCAGGGCGACCGGCCCGTCGCCGAGGAGGTCCTGGAGGGAGGCGCGACCGCCCTCGGTCTCGGCGCCGCTGAGGCTGTCCCGCCAGCGCCCCGGCGGCAGGGCGATCCAGGCGTCGCCCCAGCCTCCCCGCTGGGCGAGGCCGTGGGCGAGCCGGGTGACCACCGTGATCACCTCGATCGGACCCTCGCCCTCCGCACGGCCGAACGCGAGGGCGTGGCCGGTCGTGGTGGGCAGCGGATGGTAGGCGGCGTCCCGGCCCTGGAAGAGCTCGGGGCGGTTGCGACGGAGCACCAGGGCACGATGGGTCAGCCACAGCTTCTCGTCGGCGATGCCCTCCGGGCCCGCGCCCTCGATCATCCGGGTCAGCCGCTCCTCATGGGCGGCGTGGTCGACCTCGCGGCGGTTGTCCGGGTCCACGAGGGAGAGGTCCACCGACTCGTTGCCCTGGTACACGTCCGGGACCCCCGGCATGGTCAGCTGCACCAGCTTCTGGCCGAGGATCGCGCTGCGCTGGGCGGCGAGGGTGCGGCGCGTCCAGTCGGAGAGGATCTCGTCGACCTCTGCGGAGCAGAGGGCGGCCCGGCCCAGGTCCAGGACCTGCTGCTCGTAGTCGGAGTCCTGCTCGGTCCAGGTGGTGCGGCTCTTCGCCTCCCGCATCGCCTTGAGCAGGTACCCGTCCAGCCGCTCCGCGGTCAGCGGCGCCACCGGGGCGCCCGGCAGGGTCCAGCAGGCGGCCAGGATCTGCCACAGCAGCAGGTCGACGGCGCCGTCCACCTGGTCTCCGCGGTGGTCGGCGGTCGCCCGCTCGAGGTCCTGGACGACCACGGCCCACTCGAGCGGCTGCTCGGTGAGCACGGCGAGCCGGGCGCGCACGTCCTCGCTGCGCTTGGTGTCGTGGGTGGACAGGGTGGTCATCGCATCGGGCCGGGTGCGGACCATCGACAGCGCGTGATCGTGCAGCTCGTCAGGGTCCACGCCGATGCGGTCCGGATCCGCGCCCACCTCGTTCACGGCGAGGAAGCGCGCGTAGCGGTAGAAGGCGGTGTCCTCGAGGCCCTTGGCGTGCACGGGGCCGCAGGTCTGGGCGAAGCGCACCACCACCTCGTCCCGATCGGCGCTGCGGGTGCGGCCCGCGCTGCCCACCTCGTCGCCGCAGACCAGGGCGACCACGGTGCCGAGGGCCGCCGCGACGTCCTCGTCCTCGCCGAGCCTCGACCGGGCCCGATCGGCCGCCTGCTCGATGACCGCCCGCTCGGAGCCGGGTGCCGCCTCGCCCGGCACGATGTACGCGCGATAGCGGTCCATGGAGCCCAGCAGGGCGACGACCACCTTCTGGATGTTCCGTCGCGTGGTGTCGCGCAGGCGGATGTCGGCCTGGCAGATGCGGTGGAGCAGCGTGGTCAGGCGTTCGATCTCGGCCCAGAGGCTGGTCTGCACGACGAGGTCCGTGGACTCCTCGGCGACCTCCTCGAAGGGGCGGAGGTCGCCGGTGCGACGCTGCCACAGATGGGTCAGGCCGAGCGCCCCGTGCGGGTCGTGGAACAGTCCGCCCACCCGCCACAGCGCGTCGTAGCCGGTGGTCCCCGCGCAGGGGAAGTCCCCCGGCAGCTGCTCGTCGCCGTGCAGGATCTTCTCCACGACGGTCCAGGCCCCGCCGGTCGCGCGCTCGAGGTCCCGCAGGTAGCCGCGCGGATCGGCCAGACCGTCCGGGTGGTCGATGCGGTAGCCGTCGATGATCCCTTCGCCCTGCAGGCGCAGCAGCGTCGCATGGGTCGCCTCGAAGACCTCCGGCAGCTCCACCCGGATCGCGGCGAGGGTGTCGACGTCGAAGAAGCGTCGGTAGTTCAGCTCGTCATCGGCGACCTTCCAGGAGGCGAGGCGGTACCACTGCCGGTCCAGCAGGTCGGCCAGGCCCAGGTGCTCGGTGCCGGCCGCGACCGGGAGCACGTGGTCGTAGTAGCGCACCACGGTCTCGGTGCGGACGGTGCCGTCGGCCTGGGGGATCGGCTCCTGGCCCACGGTGATCTCGCCGTCGGCGAGGACCGCGCCGACGGAGCGGCCGAGCACCGGCACGAGGAGGGAGAGCTCGCCGGTGAGCTCCACGTCGAACCAGTCCGCGTACTCCGAGGCCGGCCCGTCCCGCAGCACCGACCACAGGGCGCGGTTGTGCCAGATCGGGGTGGGGATCGCCATGTGGTTGGGGACCACGTCGACGATCAGGCCCATGCCGTGCCCGTGGGCGGCATCGGCCAGTCGCCGCAGTGCCTCCTCGCCGCCGATCTCCTCGCCGATGCGCGTGTGGTCCACGACGTCGTACCCGTGGGTGGAGCCCGGTGCGGCCTGGAGCACGGGGGAGCAGAAGAGGTGGCCCACCCCGAGACGAGCGAGGTAGGGGACGATCCCCGCCGCGTCGTCGGCGGTGAATCCGGCGTGCAGCTGGAGGCGATAGGTGGAGGTCGGGACCGCTCGCAGGACGGGGAGGGTGCCGGTGGTGGTCGCGCTCTCGCGACGCGGGACGGGACGGTGGCCGGTATCGGTGCTCACAGGGCGATGCTCTCCTTCGTCGCACCCACGGGCCTCGATCGTGGTCCGGGGCGGGCCGCTCGGTCTCAGTCGGTCTCTTGCTGTCTCGGGTGGTCCTGGAGGGGAGCTTCCCAGGCGGGCCTCAGGCCCGGGTGGTCCGGGACCCGTCCTGCTCGGTGGCCTGTTCATCGCCCTCCGTCATGGGCGGCCGGGTCAGGATCAGCAGGGAATGGCCGGGGCGCTCCAGCGTGGTCCCGGCCTCGAGCGACTGACCGATGTCGATGGTGTCCCCGGTGCCGAGCTCGACCCGCCACTCGCGGCCGTGATCGGCCGGGGGCAGCGCGAAGTCGACCGGGTTGCCCGACGCGTTGAACATGACCAGCGCCGAGTCGTCCACGATGCGCTCGCCGCGGAGGTTGGGCTCGGGGATGGCGGAGCCGTTGAGGAACATGGTCAGGCACTTGTTCTGGGCGTCGTTCCAGTCCTCGTCCGTCATCGGTGCGCCGTCGGTGCCGAGCCACTCGACGTCCGGGAGGGAGGAGTCCGCGGTGTCCTGCGCCGCACCCTGCAGGAAGCGTCGCCGCCGGAAGATCGGGTGGTCGCGACGCAGGGAGATGACGCTCTGGGTGAACCAGAGCATGTCCATCTCGTAGGCGTCCAGCTCCCAATCCATCCAGGAGATCTCGTCGTCCTGGCAGTAGGTGTTGTTGTTGCCGTTCTGGGTGCGGCCCATCTCGTCGCCGTGCAGGATCATCGGCACGCCCTGGCTCAGCAGCAGCGTGGCCATGAGGTTCTTCGCCCGACGCAGGCGCAGGTCCCGCACGGCGGTGTCCTCGGTGGGGCCCTCGACGCCGGAGTTCCAGGAGCGGTTGTGGCTCTCGCCGTCCGTGCCGCCCTCGCCGTTGGCCTCGTTGTGGCGATCGTTGTAGGAGACCAGGTCCTTCAGGGTGAACCCGTCGTGGGCGGTGACGAAGTTGATCGAGGCGATCGGGGTGCGGCCGGTGTGCTGGTACAGGTCCGAGCTGCCGGCGAGGCGGGAGGTGAAGTCGCCGATCTTGCCGGGCTCGGAGCGGTGGAAGTCCCGCACGGTGTCGCGGTACTTGCCGTTCCACTCCGACCACAGCGGCGGGAAACCGCCCACCTGATAGCCGCCCTCACCGAGATCCCAGGGCTCGGCGATGAGCTTGACCTGGGAGATCACCGGATCCTGCTGGATGATGTCGAAGAAGGCGCTGAGCCGATCCACCTCGTGCAGCTCCCGCGCGAGCGTGGAGGCCAGGTCGAAGCGGAAGCCGTCCACGTGCATGTCGGTGACCCAGTACCGCAGCGAGTCCATGATCAGCTGCAGCACGTGCGGGGTGCGCATCAGCAGGGAGTTCCCGGTGCCCGTGGTGTCGTAGTAGTGCGCCCGGTCGTCCTCCACCAGGCGGTAGTACGCCGCGTTGTCGATGCCGCGGAAGCAGAGGGTGGGCCCCATCTGGTTGCCCTCGGCGGTGTGGTTGTAGACCACGTCGAGGATCACCTCGATGCCGGCCTCGTGGAGGTTCTTCACCATCTGCTTGAACTCCTGGACCTGCTGACCCAGCTGCCCGGCGTAGGAGTACTCGTTGTGCGGGGCGAAGAAGCCGATGGTGTTGTAGCCCCAGTAGTTGCGCATCCCCTTCTCGACCAGATGGCCGTCCTGGACGAACTGGTGCACCGGCATCAGCTCGATCGCGGTGATGCCCAGCTCGGTGAGGTGCTCGATGATCGCCGGGTGCCCCATCGCGACGTAGGTGCCGCGGATGTTCTCGTCGATGTCCGGGTGCAGCATCGTCAGGCCCTTCACATGGGCCTCGTAGATCACGGTGTCGTGATACTCGTGCGCCGGCGGATGGTCGTTGCCCCAGTCGAAGAAGGGGGAGACCACGACGGAGTGCATGGTGTGCTCGGCGGAGTCGTCGGTGTTGCGCTCCGCGGGGTCCTCGAAGTCGTAGCTGTAGAGCGAGGGATGGTTGCTCGCCATGCCCGCGATCGCCTTCGCGTACGGGTCCAGGAGCAGCTTGGAGGGGTCGCACCGGTGACCGGCGGCGGGGTCGTACGGGCCGTGCACCCGGTACCCGTAGCGCTGCCCGGGCTGGATCGCCGGCAGGTAGACGTGCCACACGAAGGCGTCCACCTCGGTGATCTCGACCCGCCGCTCGGCGCCCTGCTCATCGATGAGGCACAGCTCGACGCGCTCGGCCACCTCCGAGAACAGGGCGAAGTTGGTGCCCGAGCCGTCGAAGGTGGCACCCAGGGGGTAGGACTGTCCGGTCCAGATCTGCATGTGCTCAGAGTAGACGTCGCAGGGGACGGCGAGGCATCGGACGCCGGGGGCGCGTCACCGGCATGACGAAGGCCCCCTCGCTGCTGCGAGGGGGCCTTCTGTGGTGGGCGATACTGGGATCGAACCAGTGACCTCTTCCGTGTCAGGGAAGCGCGCTACCGCTGCGCCAATCGCCCGGTGCGTCCGAGGACGCGGGGAGTGTTGGAGCGGACGACCGGATTCGAACCGGCGACCCTCACCTTGGCAAGGTGATGCTCTACCAACTGAGCTACGTCCGCACATCGGCTGAGCCGACGAAGGAATACGATATGCGGCTCCGGCCTGCGGCGCAAATGCAGAGAGCCCGCAGTGGCCGAGGTCACCGCCGGGCCCTCCGACCGGGCAGCGGGCCCTGGGGAGGGCTCCCGGACGAGAGGTCCTCCGCCGAGGGTCATCGGGGGTCGAGACATCGACGGCGCTCGCCGGGATCCGGCCGTCCGGCGATCTCGCCGGCCCGGCCGCCCGACGGTTCGGCGGGGCCGGCGCATGCCTGTCGAGGGCGTGCCGGGGGAGCGGGTGCGAGAGGTGCAGCGGGAGGTCACTGCCGGGTTCTGTTCTCGCGTGACGGGATGCAGGTCACACCTGGCGCGTCGCGAGCACCCCTCGGCAGCGTGTAAGCTTCTTCGAGTCCGCTCGGAAGGGCGGATGGCGGAGATGTCCTTCATCTTCGGGCGATTGGCGCAGGGGTAGCGCGCTTCCTTCACACGGAAGAGGTCACTGGTTCGATCCCAGTATCGCCCACGGCAGGATCCTCGGATCCCTGTCCTGCGGACGTAGCTCAGTTGGTAGAGCATCACCTTGCCAAGGTGAGGGTCGCCGGTTCGAATCCGGTCGTCCGCTCCGAGGAGCGGCGCGCTCGACGACTCGTCGGGAGCGCCGTTTCCCATAGATGCTCCGGCATCTGTGGTGGGTTGGCCGAGAGGCGAGGCAACGGCCTGCAAAGCCGTGTACACGGGTTCGAATCCCGTACCCACCTCCGACGGCCCCTGACGGGCGCCGCCCGGGCGATTGGCGCAGCGGTAGCGCGCTTCCCTGACACGGAAGAGGTCACTGGTTCGATCCCAGTATCGCCCACCAGCAGTAGAAGGGCCCCGATCATCACGATCGGGGCCCTTCTGCATGGGGTGGTCCGCCGCCGATCGGTACGATGTCGGCCACCATCATCATGGGCAGGCTCGACGTCGAGCCTGCGATCAGGTCCGCACGGCGCCGTGCGGCACCCCGCAGACGCGCTCGAGGTCGTCATGAAATTCCTCCTCACCTCCTCCGGGGTCACCAACCCGAGAATCGAGAGCACGCTCGTGGACCTGCTCGGCAAGCCGATCTCCGAGGCCGCCGCGCTCTTCGTCCCGACCGGTCTCCACCCCTTCCCCGGGGGTGCCGGGAGCGCCTGGGACGCGATCGCCGGAGCGGGCGGCGACCGGGCGGCGGGCCTGGGATGGAAGTCCGTCGGGGTCCTCGAGCTCACGGCCCTGCCGAGCATCCGGCGGGAGAGCTGGGTGCCTGCGCTCCGCGAGGCCGACGTGCTCATCGTGTGGGGAGGGGACGTCCTCCACCTGTGCCACTGGATGAGGGAGTCGGGTCTCGCAGACCTCCTGCCGGAGCTGACCGGCACGGTGTACCTCGGGGTCAGTGCGGGCAGCATCGCTGTGACCCCGTACAACTGCGATGCCGAGTTCGACCGGGAGTTCGTGCCCGAGGGGGACGACAGGGGTCGTGACGCCGACCGCGCCCTGGGCCTCGTCGACGTCACGCCGTACCCGCATCTGGGCCATCCCTCGATGCCCGACGCCGCCCTCGAGGAGATCAGGCGCTGGGCGGCAGGGATCCCCGTGCCGACCTCTGCGATCGACGACGACACCGCACTGCGGATCGTCGACCACCAGGTCGAGGTCGTCTCCGAGGGCACCTGGGAGCTGTTCGAGCCGTGATGCGGCCATGGAGGAGAACGACGAGGGCCCCTGCCGTGCGGCAGGGGCCCTCGAGCGCTGTGGAAGCCGGCGGTGCCGGCTCAGCGGTGCGTGTCAGCTGCGAGGCGTGTCGTCGCCCGCGGGCGGGACGTCCTCGGTCGACGTCGAAGCGGCGGAGCCGGAGCGCGAGCGCTGGCGCGCCTCGTTCTCGTCATCCAGCTTCTTCGCATCGGCCGGGGTGACCTCGACGACCGTCTCCACCGTGCGGAGCTCGAAGGGCTCGCCGTCGTGACGGTCGATCGCCGTCTCCACGGAGTCCTCGAGGATGTGCCGCGCGAGGCGGTTGCGGATCATCAGCGGATCGCGGGAGAGATCCTTCCAGATCGCCACGCACAGCAGGAGCATGACGATCACGAAGGGCAGCGAGGCCACGATCGTGATGTTCTTCAGGCCGTTGAGCGCCGCGGCAGGGTCGCTGCCGCCGGCCAGCAGCATGATCGCCGCGACCGCGCCGGTGGCCACGCCCCAGAAGATGACGACCTTGCGGGTCGGCTCCTCGGCGCCCTTCTCGCTCAGACCGCCCATGACGATCGATGCCGAGTCGGCACCGGTCACGAAGAAGATGGCGATGAGCACCACGGTGAGGACCATGAGCGCCGCGAGCACGAAGCCCGGGAGGGGCAGGGCGCGCAGGGCGTCGAACAGGATCAGGTCGAAGTTGATGTCGGGGGCGCCGTCGACGATCTGGGAGAGCATCTTCGAGCTGTCCTCCGCGCGCTCGGCGCGCTCCTGCAGACCGATCGCGCCGCCGCCGAACACGGCGAACCACAGCAGCGAGACCACGGAGGGCACCAGCAGCACGCCGACGACGAACTGCCGGATGGTGCGGCCGCGGGAGATGCGGCCGATGAACAGGCCCACGAAGGGGCACCACGAGACCCACCAGGCCCAGTAGAAGATGGTCCAGGTGCTCATCCACTCGGACAGCGACTCGTCGCCGCCGGCGGCGGTGCGCGAGGCCATCTCGGGCAGGTCCCCGATGAAGCCGCCCACGGCGTTCGGGATCACGTTGAGGATGAAGAGCGTCGGCCCGCCGATGAAGACGATCAGGGCCAGGACCACCGCGAGCACCATGTTGATGTTCGAGAGGTACTGGATGCCGCGCTCGACGCCGGAGACCGCCGAGGCGACGAAGCAGGCGGTGAGGATCGCGATGATGATGACCAGCACGGGGGAGGTCACATCGGCCATGATGCCGACGGACTCGATGCCGCCGCCGATCTGCAGGGCGCCCAGGCCCAGCGAGCAGGCCGAGCCGAAGAGGGTCGCGAGGATCGCGAGGATGTTGATGACGCGGCCGCCTATGCTCTGGTTGACCCGCTCCCCGAAGAGGGAGGCGAACATCGAGGAGAACAGCTGCGAACGGCCCAGGCGGAAGGTGCCGTAGGCCATGCCCAGGCCGACGATCGCGTACATCGCCCACGGGTACAGGGTCCAGTGGAACAGGGTGGTGCCCATCGCGGTGGTCATCGCCTCGGGCGTCTGGCCCTCGACGGTGCCCGGCGGGGGAGACATGTAGAAGAAGAGCGGCTCGCCCACGCCGTAGAAGACGAGGCCGATGCCCATGCCGGTCGCGAACATCATCGAGATCCACGAGGCGGTCTTGAACTGGGGCTCCTCGCCGTCGCGTCCCAGAGGGATGCGGCCGAAGCGGGAGAAGGCCACGACGATGACGAAGACGGTGAACACCGTCGCCGCGATCACGTACAGCCAGCCGAAGTTGTCCATCACGCCGTTCAGGGCCCCGGTCGCGACGGCGCCGAGGCCGTTCGGGGAGATCAGGCCCCACACCACGAAGGCGATGGCGAGGATCCCGGCGGTCCCGAAGACCACCATGTCGAGTCCCGGCTTGTCACGCTTGCGCCGTCGAGGCTCCGCGCTGCGGAGGTCCTCGAGGAGGTCCTTGGTCGTCTGTGTGTTCTGACTCATGAAGACGCCCGGGACCGCCCGCTGCGGGACGGAGGAGGGCGCACTCCTTCCTGGGGAGGGGATGTCGTGCGGCATCAGGATAGCGATCCGACAATCCGGAGGTCCGGCGACGGTGCTCCGACCAGCCGCCCCGGGCGTCGATGTGCACGGACTCACCGCCGGATCGTGACGCACGGAACTCGACGGCGCGGGTCGGCCCCGTCGTCGGGCGGCGGATACCATCTGTCGTGGAGCCGGCATCGTCGGCCGGCTCGACCCGAACACAAGGAGCACCCCCGTGGCACAGATCGCCATCACCCTCGACGGATCACCCCAGCACATCGACGAGGGGACCACGGGCACCGAGCTCTTCGCCGGCACCGCCTCGACCATCGCCCTGCGCATCGACGGCGAGCTGCGGGACCTGGACACCGTGCTCGCGGCCGACCAGGTCGTCGAGGGCGTCGACATCTCGAGCCCCGACGGGCTCTCGATCCTCCGCCACAGCGCGGCCCACGTGCTCGCCCAGGCCGTCCAGAAGACGAACCCGGACGCGAAGCTCGGGATCGGCCCGCCGATCACCGACGGCTTCTACTACGACTTCGACGTCGCCGAGCCGTTCACCCCCGAGTCCCTCAAGGGCCTCGAGAAGGAGATGAACCGGATCATCAAGTCCGGTCAGCGCTTCGTGCGCCGGGAGATCACCGATGACGCCGCGCGCGCCGAGGAGTCGGCGGAGCCGTACAAGCTCGAGCTCATCGGTCTGAAGTCCACCGCGGGCGATGCTGCCGAGGGCGCGAGCGTCGAGGTCGGCGAGGGCGGCCTGTCCATGTACGACAACGTGGACAAGAAGGGCGAGACCGTCTGGACGGATCTCTGCCGCGGCCCGCACCTGCCCAGCACCAAGCTGATCGGCAACGGCTTCGCGCTGACCCGCTCGGCAGCGGCCTACTGGCGCGGCAGCGAGAAGAACCCGATGCTGCAGAGGGTCTACGGCACCGCCTGGCCCTCCAAGGAGGAGCTGCGCGCCCACCAGGAGCGCATCGCCGAGGCGGAGCGCCGCGATCACCGACGCCTGGGCAGCGAGCTGGACCTGTTCTCCTTCCCCGACGAGATCGGCTCCGGCCTGCCGGTGTTCCATCCCAAGGGCGCCATGATCAAGATGGAGATGGAGGAGTACTCGCGCCGTCGGCACATCGAGTCGGGCTACTCCTTCGTCTCCACCCCCCACATCACCAAGAAGAACCTCTTCGAGACCTCCAAGCACCTGGAGTGGTACGCGGAGGGCATGTACCCCCCGATGCACGTGGACGAGGAGGTGGACGCGGACGGCAACGTCACCAAGCAGGGTCAGGACTACTACCTCAAGCCCATGAACTGCCCGATGCACAACCTCGTCTACAGCTCCCGCGGCCGGTCGTACCGCGAGCTGCCGCTGCGGCTGTTCGAGTTCGGGCACGTCTACCGCTACGAGAAGTCCGGCGTGGTGCACGGCCTGACCCGCGCCCGCGGGTTCACCCAGGACGATGCGCACATCTACACCACCCGTGAGCAGATGAAGGAGGAGCTCGCCGGCCTCCTCGGCTTCGTGCTCGACCTGCTGCGCGACTACGGCCTGGAGGACTTCTACCTCGAGCTCTCCACCCGCGACCCGGAGAAGTCCGTCGGGGACGACTCCACCTGGGAGGAGGCGACCCGCACCCTCGAGGAGGTCGCCACCGCCTCCGGTCTCGAGCTGGTCCCGGATCCGGGCGGTGCCGCCTTCTACGGCCCGAAGATCTCCGTCCAGGCGAAGGACGCGATCGGCCGCACCTGGCAGCTCTCCACCATTCAGCTCGACTTCTTCGAGCCGGAGCTGTTCGAGCTGGAGTACACCGCCTCCGACGGCTCGCGCCAGCGCCCGGTGATGATCCACCGTGCGCTGTTCGGCTCGATCGAGCGGTTCTTCGGCGTGCTGCTCGAGCACTATGCGGGAGCGTTCCCGGTGTGGCTGTCGCCCGTGCAGGTGGTGGGCATCCCCGTCGCCGCCGAGTACGTGCCGTACCTCGAGGAGGTCGCTGCGAAGCTGCGTTCCCACGGCGTGCGGGTCGAGGTCGACGCCTCCGACGACCGGATGCAGAAGAAGATCCGCACCCACACCAAGGAGAAGGTGCCCTTCCTGCTCATCGCCGGCGGCGAGGACCAGGAGAAGGGCGCGGTGTCCTTCCGCATGCGCGACGGCAGCCAGGACAACGGCATCGACGTCGACGCGGCGGTCGATCGGATCGTCACCGCGATCCGCGACAAGGCGCAGGTGTGAGCTCGGATCCCGAGCCCGTCGTCGAGGACGCCCGCGGTCTCGCGGGCGTCCCCGACGACACCCAGCGCCTGTGGACCCCGCACCGGATGGCGTACATCGGCGGGGAGAACAAGCCGGAGGATCCGCACGACGACGAGCAGTGCCCCTTCTGCGCCGCACCGCGGCGCTCCGACGAGGACGCGCTGATCGTGCATCGCGGGACCGCCGCCTACGTGATCCTGAACCTGTACCCGTACAACTCCGGCCATCTCCTGGTGTGCCCCTTCCGTCACGTCTCGGACTACACCGAGCTGGACGAGGTGGAGGTCCTGGAGGTCGCCGAGCTCACCCGGACCGCGATGCGTGTGGTCCGGGAGGTCTCCCGACCGGCGGGTTTCAACCTCGGGATGAACCAGGGCGAGGTGGCCGGTGCGGGGATCGCCGCGCATCTGCACCAGCACGTGGTGCCCCGCTGGCCGGGGGACGCGAACTTCCTGCCGGTCGTCGGCCGCACCAAGGCCATCCCGATGCTCCTGGCCGATACGCGGGCGCTGTATGCCGACGCGTGGCCCTGAGCTAGCATGACCGAGGCCGACCGAGGCGGGTCCCGCAGGTGGTGCGGGGGCCGACGGGGGCCGTACCGACCGGGGGAGAGGCAGGACTGTCCGTGACGAGCACGACCGGGAGTCCGCCGCGCCCCGCACAGCAGCCGCCGTCCCGCTCCTCCGCCTCCGCAGGGCGCACCGCCGGGTCCCGCGGGCCCGCGGGGGACCCGTACGGCTACGACGTCGAGCGGGTCGACCCCTCGGCCCCGGGTCGGATCGGCGGGAGCAGCGCTCCGCGCCGGCGGCGCAGGCCCTGGGTGCGCTGGGTGCTGTTCGCCCTGTCCTTCCTGATGCTGGCCGCCTCCGCGGTCGCGCTCTACTTCTTCATCATCCTCCCGCTCGGCTTCGGGACCTCGCTGGTCGCCTTCACCACCGCGCTGGTCCCGGTCGCGATGATCTTCACGGCGGTCTGGTGGCTGGACCGCTACACCCCGCAGCCCCGGATGACGCTGGTCTACGCCTTCGCCTGGGGCGCCATCGGCTCCGTGCTGCTGACCTTCTTCTTCGGAGGGTTCTTCGACACCTGGATCTCCCCGGCGAAGGAGACGGAGGTCGTGGACACCTTCCTCGGCGCAGCGGTGCAGGCACCGGTGATCGAGGAGTCGATGAAGTCCGCGGGGCTGATCGGTCTGCTCATCTGGGGACGCCGATACATCGCCGGTCCGCTCGACGGCGTGGTCTATGCGGCGCTGATCGCCGGCGGCTTCGCCTTCACCGAGAACATCCTGTACTTCGCCCGCTCGTTCCACGAAGCCCAGGCCGGGGGAGAGGTCGCCGTCTTCTGGCAGACCTTCTTCCTGCGCGGCGTTCTCTCGCCCTTCGCCCACGTCTCCTTCACCGCGCTGTGCGGACTGGGCCTGGGCATCGCCGCCGAGCGGCGCAGCCTGATGCTGAGCTTCGGGCTCGGCATCGGCGGCCTCTCGCTGGGCATGGTGCTGCACGCGCTGTGGAACGGCTCGACCTTCTTCCTCCCCGTGGATCCCGAGGCCCCGCTGGGCGGCTTCCTGCGCTACTACGCCAGCGTGCAGGTCCCGATCTTCCTGCTCCTGGTGGGCATCGTGCTCTTCCTGCGGCTGCGCGAGAAGCGGATCCTGCGCCGTCAGCTCTCCGAGTACGGCCGCGCCGGCTGGTTCTCCCCGGACGAGGTGGAGCTGCTGGTCTCGATGCGCCGGCGCGGTCGCACCGAGGCCTGGGCGGCGCGGCACGGTGCCGTGGCCAGGATGGGGATGCGGAATCTGATCCGCACCGCGGTCGCGCTCGGCATGGAGCGGCACAGCGTGCTGTTCGCGCGGCCGACGACGAAGACCCGGGCCCGCGAGCGCGAGCTGCTGGAGCAGCTCACCTCGGACCGGAGGCTGATCGGCGCGCTCACCGAGCCCGTCGTCCGCGGCTGAGCGGGACTGCGCGACTTCTGGCGGCCCCGTCCTCCTGCCCGCGATGCGTCGGTCGTCCGGATCGACCCTCCGCCTGCCTCTAGAATGGGTCGGCAATCCGCCGAGACGGCGGCAGAGTAGGGAGGAGCAAGATGTCCGGGCACTCTAAGTGGGCGACCACGAAGCACAAGAAGGCCGTCATCGATGCCAAGCGGGGCAAGCTGTTCGCCAAGCTGGTCAAGAACATCGAGGTCGCGGCCCGCATGGGCGGCCCCGATCCGGCCGGCAACCCCACCCTCTACGACGCCATCCAGAAGGCGAAGAAGACCTCGGTCCCCAACGACAACATCGATCGCGCCGTCAAGCGCGGCGGCGGGCTCGACGGCGGCGGCGTGGACTACGAGACGCTCATGTACGAGGGCTATGCCCCCGGCGGCGTCGCCGTGCTCGTCGAGTGCCTGACCGACAACAAGAACCGTGCGGTCTCCGAGGTGCGTCTGGCCTTCAACCGCGGCGGCGGCAACATGGCCGACTCCGGATCGGTGTCCTACCTGTTCGAGCGCAAGGGCATCGTGGTGGTCCCCAAGGGCGACCACACCGAGGACGACCTGCTCGAGGTCGTGCTCGACGCCGGTGCCGAGGAGATCAACGACGAGGGCGAGACCTTCGAGATCCTCTCCGGGGCCACCGACGTGGTCGCCGTGCGCACCGCCCTGCAGGAGGCCGGCATCGACTACGACAGCGCCGAGGCGCAGTTCGTGCCGACCATGCGCACCCCTGTCGATCTGGACGGAGCCCGCAAGGCCCTGAACCTCATCGAGACCCTCGAGGACAGCGACGACGTGCAGAACGTCTACTCCAACCTCGACATCCCCGAGGACGTCGCGGCACAGCTGGCGGACGCGGAGTGATCCCCCTGGACGGCGCGGCGGTCACGGCCGGCTCCGCGCCGTCCGTCCTGAGGTGCGGGCGATGAGCACGCTGCGCGTGCTCGGGGTCGACCCGGGCCTCACCCGATGCGGCATCGGCGTGGTCGATGCGCTGGGCGGCCGGCGAGCCCGGCTGATCCACGCCGGTGTGCTGGTCTCCGACGGCGATCAGCCCCTGGACCAGCGCCTGCTCACCATCGCCCGGGGGCTGCGCGCAGCCCTCGAGGAGTTCGCTCCCGACACCGTCGCCGTCGAGCGGGTGTTCAGCCAGAACAACATCTCCACGGTGATGGGCACCGCGCAGGTCTCCGGCATCGCACTGCTCGAGGCGGCGGAGCGGGGCATCCCCACCGCGCTGCACACCCCCTCGGAGGTCAAGGCCGCCGTGACCGGGAGCGGCCGGGCCGACAAGAAGCAGATCCAGGCGATGCTGATCCGGCTGCTGGGCCTGGATGCCGCCCCGCAGCCCGCGGACGCCTCCGATGCGGTCGCGATCGCCCTGACCCAGCTGTGGCGCGGCCCGGGACCCGTGGCGCTCGATGCCAGCGGCGGCGCGCGCACCAGCGCCCAGGCGGTCTGGGCCCGTGCGGAGCGCGAGGCCCGACGCGCCCGGGAACGCTCCACCTCCCGACACTGATCGAACAGGTGTTCTAGGCTGGGAGCGTGATCGCATCCCTGACCGGGCGGGTAGCCCGCATCGACCTGGACTCCCTCGTGCTCGAGGTCGGTGGCATCGGCTACCTCGTCCGCACCACGCCCCAGGCGCTCTCCGCCACCCGCCACGGGTCCGAGCTGACGCTGCACACCGAGCTGGTGGTGCGCGAGGACTCCCTGACCCTCTACGGCTTCCCGCACGCCGAGGAGGCGGAGACCTTCCGCATCGTCCAGTCCGTCTCCGGCATCGGCCCCCGCACCGCCCTCGCGGTGCTCGCGGTGCTCGACCCCGAGGAGCTCCGCCGCGCGGTCGCCGAGCAGGACGCCAAGGCGATCACGCGCACTCCCGGCATCGGTCCGAAGGTCGCCAGCCGCATGCTCCTCGAGCTCGGAGGCAAGCTGCCCGCCCCCTCGGGGTCGCTCGGCACGGAGTCCTCGCCCTCGACGGCCGGGCCCGCGGGTCCCGATGCCGACGTGGTCGACGCCCTCGTGGGCCTCGGCTGGGCGGAGAAGGCGGCGGTCGGCGCCGTGGAGTCCGCCCGCACCGGTGACGGTGCGGATCTCGGTGCCGCCGAGCTGCTGCGCCGTGCCCTGCGAGACCTCGGCGGCCATCGATGACCGAGCCCGAATCGCTGACCAGTCCCGAGGCCGTGCCGCCGGAGCGGACGGCCGAGGCGGCGCTGCGCCCGCGTCGGCTGGACGAGTTCGTGGGCCAGCAGGTCGTGCGCGACCAGCTCTCGCTGGTGCTGGATGCCGCTTCCGCACGCGGCCGCACCCCGGAGCACGTGCTCCTCTCGGGTCCGCCCGGCCTCGGCAAGACCACCCTCGCCATGATCATCGCCGCCGAGCTGAACGCTCCGCTGCGCATCACCTCCGGGCCGGCGATCCAGCACGCGGGCGATCTGGCCGCGATCCTCTCCTCGCTCGACGAGGGGGAGGTCCTGTTCATCGACGAGATCCATCGCCTGGCGCGACCCGCCGAGGAGATGCTCTACATCGCGATGGAGGACTTCCGCGTCGATGTGGTGGTCGGCAAGGGCGTGGGGGCGACGTCCATCCCGCTGGACCTGCCGCCCTTCACCGTCGTCGGCGCGACCACCCGGGCGGGCCTGCTCCCCGCTCCGCTCCGGGACCGCTTCGGCTTCATCGGCCACCTCGACTTCTACGACGCCGCCGAGCTGAGGGAGGTCGTCCAGCGCTCCGCGCAGCGGCTCGACGTCGACCTGGACGAGTCCGCGGCGGTCGAGATCTCCACGCGCTCGCGCGGCACGCCGCGCATCGCCAACCGCCTGCTGCGACGGGTCCGGGACTGGGCGCAGGTGCGCGGCAGCGGGGCGCTCGATCTGGCCGCGGCGAAGGAGGCCCTGCGCGTCTACGAGGTCGACGATCGCGGACTGGACCGGCTGGATCGGGCCGTGCTCTCCGCTCTGTGCGGGCGCTTCTCCGGGGGACCGGTGGGCCTGTCCACCCTGGCCGTCGCCGTGGGGGAGGAGATCGAGACGGTCGAGACGATGGTCGAGCCCTACCTGGTGCGAGAGGGCTTCCTGCTCCGCACCCCGCGGGGACGGGCGGCAGCGCCGGCGGCTTGGACGCACCTGGGGCTGGCTCCGCCGGAGGGCCCCGAGGGGGTCGCGCCCATGCTCGGCCGCTTCTGACCTGGGCTCTGACCCGTGCTCGGGCGAGGAGCGTGATCGTCGCATCACCCTGAGAGGCCCGTCAGGACTCGGCGGGTACAGTAGGGCGGTCACTCGTCCGCGGCAGGACCTGAGCCGTGCATACGCACCGCGAGGGGCTGTCCGCCGAAAGGAACTCCGTGGAATCGCTCCTCCCTCTCCTGCTCATCTTCGCCGTCATGATGCTGCCCCTGCTGTTCATGTCGAACCGGCAGAAGAAGGCCCAGCAGAAGCAGCTCGAACTGGTGCGCCAGCTGGGCGTCGGCGACGAGGTCCGCACGCACTCGGGGTTCTTCGGCCTGATCGTCGAGGCCTATGACGATGTCGTGGTCCTCGAGAGCGAGGACGGCTCGCAGTCCAAGTGGGCCCGTCAGGCGATCGCCCAGCAGGCCGTCGCCGAGGACGCCGCCGAGGAGGAGGGCGAGCAGACCGAGCAGGAGCCCTCCTCCGAGGACGAGGTGCCCGGCGTGACGGTCACCGAGACCGCTACCGCCGACGAGGCCGCCCGGCGCGATCGCGACTGATCACCGGGGCCCGGTGCCCCGCAGCGGCCGTCCGCAGTCGCACCTCTCCGCACCATCCGCCGTCCTGAGGAACTACGCAACATGCCCGCACGTCGCATAGCACTGGCGACCCTCGCGGTGCTGATCCTGCTGCTGGGCAGCGGGATCGGTGCCGGGGTCTGGAAGGGCGGCTGGCAGCCGGCCCCCAAGCTCGCACTCGATCTCGAGGGCGGCACGCAGATCATCCTGCAGGCCCAGTCCCGTGATGGTTCGACCATCGACGCCGACGCCATGGAGCAGGCGCGGCAGATCATGAGCCAGCGCGTGAACGCCATGGGCGTCGCGGAGACGGAGATCACCGTCCAGGGCGGCACCAACATCGTCATCGACGTGCCCGGTCAGCTCGACCAGGAGACCTCCGACGCGATCCGTCAGACCGCGGCGATGTCCTTCCGTCCGGTCCTCGGCGCCGTCGCGCCGGAGGGGACGGGGGAGGGCGCCGCCTCGGACGGCGGCGGCGCCTCGGACGGCGGCGGTGCGGCGTCTGACAGCGGGGGTGCCTCGGACAGCGGCGGAGAGACCTCGGAGGCTCCGGCCGCGGATCCGTCGCAGCATCGCTTCGACGGGCTCCCGGGCTCGGATCCCTCGATGGCGCCGCCCACGCCGCCGGCCGAGGGCGAGCTGCCCTACCCGGCCTGGTCGATGGAGTGGATGACGCCGGAGGTCCAGTCGGAGCTCATGAGCGCCGACTGCGTGGATCCGCGCGCCCAGCAGGAGAAGGTCTCCGAGGCACCCGCCGACGAGCCGGTGGTCTCGTGCGCGCCGGACGGCAGCGCCAAGTACCTGCTCGGCCCCGAGGTCGTGGCCGGATCGGCGATCAAGAACGCCTCCGTGGGCTCGGACGTCACCCCGACCGGCCAGGCCACCGGCTACTACGTCGTGAACATGAGCTTCTCCGACCAGGGCTCGAAGTCCTTCGGGGACATGACCACCGCGCTGTACGGCGGCCAGGGCGCGAGCGACGCCTTCGCCATCGTGCTGGACGGCCTGGTCATCTCCGCGCCGCAGGTCCAGGCGCCGTCCACCGGCGGCGAGGCCCAGATCTCGGGCAACTTCTCGCAGGACGACGCGGGTCAGCTCGCCGATCAGCTGCGCTTCGGAGCGCTCCCCCTCGAGTTCGAGGTGGCCTCCGAGCAGCAGGTCTCCTCGACCCTGGGAGCCGACCAGCTCGAGCTCGGCCTCATCGCCGGTCTGATCGGCCTCGCCCTGGTGGTGCTCTACGCCTTCGCGCAGTACCGCCTGCTCGCGCTCGTGACCACCTCGAGCCTGCTCATCATGGGCGCGCTCACCTACGCGACGCTCACGGTGCTCTCGAACATCCCGGACATCGGCTACCGGCTCTCGCTGGCCGGGGTGGTGGGCCTGATCGTCGCGATCGCCTTCACCGCCGACTCGTTCATCGTGTACTTCGAGAGGGTCCGTGACGAGATCCGCGACGGACGCGGCATCGCCGCCGCGGTCGACCACGGCTGGGATCGTGCCAAGCGCACCATCCTCGCCTCCGACGCGGTCAACATCATCGCCGCGGTGGTGCTGTACGTGCTGTCCACCGGCGGTGTCCGCGGCTTCGCCTTCGTGCTGGGGCTCACCACGCTCCTGGACCTGGTGATCGTCTTCCTCTTCACCCATCCCCTGCTGCAGGTGCTGGTGCGCACCCGCTTCTTCGGCAAGGGGCACCCGATGAGCGGTCTGGATCCGGCACGGCTGGGCCGCGAGGTGCCCGCCTACGCCGGCCGCGGCCGGGTCCGCTCCGTCGGGGAGCGCGGCGGACGCCGGAGCGGCGACGACGAGGACGAGGTGCGCGAGCCCCTCGCCGTGCGCCGCGCGCGCCTGGAGCGCGAGGCCGCGGAGCGCGCGGAAGCCGGCACCGACGGTGACGGCGACGGCGGGACCACGGCACAGGACGGCACCTCGACCGACGGCGCCGGCGACGACACCGAGGAGCAGAGTCGATGACCGCGACCTTCGCCCGTTTCGGCAACGACCTGCACGACGGTCGGCGCACCGTCCCGATCGTCACCCGGCGCCGCACCTGGTACCTCTTCAGCCTGGTGCTGGTCGTGCTGCTGGTGATCTTCTCCGTGCTGCGCGGCCCGAACCTGGGCATCGAGTTCACCGGGGGATCGGAGTTCCAGGTCGCGGGCGTCGCCGACACCGAGCAGACCTCCGCCCGTGACGTGATCCGCGACCACGTCCCGGGCAACGAGCCCAAGATCTCCGTGCTGGGCGGGAGCGCCGTGAGGGTGCAGACCGAGCAGCTGGACTCGGCCCAGACCGCCGCCGTCGCATCGGATCTCGCCGAGGCCTACGGCGTCCCCGCCGAATCGGTCTCGACCTCCTACATCGGCCCTGTGTGGAGCGGCGACGTCACCCAGAAGATGATGCGCGGCGTGGTCGTCTTCCTCGCGCTGGTCGCGACGATGATGGCGCTGTACTTCCGCAACCTGAAGTCCTCGCTGGCGGCCATGGCGGCACTCGTGCACGACATGCTCGTCACGGCGGGCGTGTATCTGGTGGTGGGCTTCGAGATCACCCCCGGCACGGTGATCGGCTTCCTCACGGTCATGGGCTACTCGCTCTACGACACCATCGTGGTGTTCGACAAGGTGCGCGAGAACACCGCCGATCTCGTCGAGCAGCGCTCGAGCATCTTCGCCGACCAGGTGCAGCGCGCCGCGAACCAGACCCTGGTGCGCTCGATCAACACCTCGGTCGTCGCGCTGCTGCCGGTGGGCGCGATCCTGTTCATCGGCGCCTTCCTGCTCGGGGCCGGAACGCTCAAGGACATCTCGCTGGCGCTGTTCATCGGCATCATCGCCGGCACCTACTCCTCGGTCTTCCTCGCGCCGGGCTTCCTCGTGGACCTGCGTCGGCGCGAGCCCGCGATCGCCGCACACACCGCGAGCGTGCTGCGAACCCGTCGTGGAGAGGAGTCGTCGGTCGCCGAGGACGGTGCGGCACAGGATCGTCGTGGGGCGCGCACAGCCATCACCGAGTCCGCCTCCGAGGACGCCGACGCCCGCACGGACGTCGGCACGGTCGGCGACGAGGCCGCGGCGGATGTCCTCGACACCGATGAGCCCGGGACCCGGAACGGGCACCCGGGAGGCTCGACGGCCCCGGACTCCGTCGGTCGAGGTCGGCAGCCGCGCCGCACCACCCGCCGTGATCGTGGAACCGGGGGAGGAGCACGATGACCGACGCCGTCCGTCCTGGGACGTCCTCCGCCTCGGAGCAGATCGACGCGCTCTTCCGAACCCACATCGCGGAGTTCCCGGACTTCCCGATCCCCGGGGTCCTCTTCCGGGACATCACGCCGCTCCTGCGGGACGCCGCGGCGCTGCGCGCCGTCATCGCGCACTGGAGGACCCTCCTGCCCGAGGGCGTCGACTATGTGATCGGCACCGAGGCGCGCGGCTTCGTCGTGGGTGCTCCGCTGGCCTACGAGATCGGGGCCGGCTTCGTGCCGGTGCGCAAGGCCGGGAAGCTGCCCGGCAGCCCTGCCGGGCTGACCTATGACCTGGAGTACGGCACGGCGCGGATCGAGATCCCCGAGGGCTCGCTGCCCGCCGGGTCCCGGGTCCTGCTCGTCGACGATCTCCTGGCGACCGGCGGCACCGCGGCGGCCACGCTCGAGCTGGCCCGCCGCTTCGACGTCGAGGTGCTCGGCGCCTCCTTCCTCATCGAGCTCGCCGCTCTCGGCGGGCGCGACCTGCTGCCCGGCGTCGAGGTCTCGACCGTCTGGCGGATCGAGGACTGACCTCCTGGTCACGCCCTCGCGCCACCTGACGGCCGCGTCGGCACCCTGGGTGACTCGCGCGTAGACTGGATGCCTCAGCCAGGAGGTGTGCATGCCGCAGGAGCCCGCATCCCAGCCCTCGAGGGCCTCGGCCCCGTCGGGCGCTGGACGCAGCCCGTCCTCGCCGTCCGCCGTGCCCTCCTCGCCGTCCCCCCGCGGCTCGTCCTCGACGCCGCGCAGGACCCGCTCGCGGCTGTCCTTCTTCTCCTCGCGCGCGGGATCCGCGGTCGACCCGCTGCTGGCTCCGCTGCTGGAGACCATGGCTGCGGTCAGCCCGAAGGAGAGCACCGACCTCGTCGTGCGGGCCTACACGGTCGCCGAGCAGGCGCATCGCGGCCAGACCCGCAAGAGCGGCGATCCGTACATCACCCACCCGGTGTCCGTCGCGATGATCCTCGCGGAGCTGGGCTCCCCGGCCGAGGTGGTGGCGGCGGCCCTCCTGCATGACACGGTCGAGGACACGGACTACTCGCTGGATCGGCTGCGCGGGGACTTCGGCGAGGTGATCGCCGTGCTCGTGGACGGCGTCACGAAGCTGGACAAGGTCACCTACGGAGAGGCGGCGCAGGCGGAGACCGTCCGCAAGATGATCGTGGCGATGAGCCGCGACGTGCGGGTGCTCCTGATCAAGCTCGCCGACCGTCTGCACAACGCCCGGACCTGGAAGTACGTTCCGGCGGCCTCGGCGGAGCGGAAGGCGAAGGAGACCCTCGAGATCTACGCGCCGCTCGCGCATCGTCTGGGTCTGAACACCATGAAGTGGGAGCTCGAGGACCGCTCCTTCCAGGTGCTGTACCCGAAGGTGTACGAGGAGATCGTCTCCCTGGTCGCCCAGCACGCACCGGCGCGGGAGCAGTACCTCACCACCGTCTCCTCGCAGATCAACGAGGACCTCCGCAAGGCCCGGATCAAGGCCGAGGTCACCGGCCGGCCCAAGCACTACTACTCGATCTACCAGAAGATGATCGTGCGCGGCCGGGACTTCTCCGACATCTACGACCTGGTCGGCGTGCGCGTGCTGGTGGACACCGTGCGCGACTGCTACGGGGTGCTGGGCACCCTGCACGCCCGCTGGTCCCCGGTGCAGGGCCGGTTCAAGGACTACATCGCCCTGCCGAAGTTCAACCTCTACCAGTCCCTGCACACCACCGTCATCGGACCCACCGGCAAACCGGTCGAGATCCAGATCCGCACCCGCGAGATGCATCGCAGGGCCGAGTACGGCGTGGCCGCGCACTGGAAGTACAAGGCGATGGCCGGCAGCACGGGCGGCGAGGTGGCACCCGGCGGGAACGACGCGGCCTGGCTGCGCCAGCTCATGGACTGGCAGAAGGAGACCACGGACTCGGGCGAGTTCCTGGACTCGCTCCGCTTCGAGATCAACACGCAGGAGGTGTACGTCTTCACCCCGAAGGGGGACGTGCTCGCCCTGCCCCAGGGGGCGACCCCCGTCGACTTCGCCTACTCCGTGCACACCGAGGTGGGCCATCGCACCATCGGCGCCCGCGTCAACGGCCGCCTGGTCTCGCTCGAGTCGAGCCTGTCCACCGGGGATGTGGTGGAGGTGTTCACCTCGAAGTCCCCGGAGGCCGGGCCCAGCCGCGACTGGCTCGGCTTCGTGCAGTCGCCGCGCGCCCGCAGCAAGATCCGTCACTGGTTCTCCAAGGAGCGGCGGGAGGAGGCCCTCGAGAAGGGCAAGGAGGAGCTCGCCAAGGCGCTGCGCCGCCAGGACCTGCCCATGCGCCGCCTGCTGACCCACGACACCCTCGCCACCGCCGCGGATGATCTGAACCTCCCCAGCGTGGACGCCCTCTACACTTCGATCGGTGAGGGCCACACCGGCGCACAGCACGTCGTGGACAAGCTGAGGGCCTCCTTCGGCGGCTCGATCGGTGCCGAGGAGGATCTCGCGGAGATCACCATGCCGTCCAAGGTGCGCTCGCGCGCGGGACGGGCGGAACAGCACACCTCGGAGACCGATCAGGGCGTCATCGTGGACGGCCATGCCGATCTCTGGGTCAAGCTCGCGAAGTGCTGCGCCCCGGTCCCCGGTGATCCGATCGTCGGCTTCATCACCCGTGGATCCGGCATCTCCGTGCACCACGAGACGTGCACGAACGCCATCCAGCTGCAGGAGCAGCAGCCGGATCGGATGGTCGACGTCGCCTGGTCGGGGCGCCATGGCACGGCCTATCTCGTCCACATCAAGATCGAGGCGCTGGATCGCCCGAAGCTGCTCACGGACATCGCCCTGGTGATCTCCGAGCAGCAGGTGAACCTGCACTCCGCCTCGGCGCAGTCCAACAGCGATCGGCTGGCCACCAGCTTCTTCTCCTTCGAGCTGGCGGACCCATCGCATCTGCAGTCCGTGCTCGCGCACGTCCGGCGGATCGAGGGCGTGTACGACGTCTACCGCGTCACCGCCGACGGCAAGCCGGTCGGCGCCGCGGCGCCTCTGTCCTCCTCCTGAGCGCCCAGAACGCTCTCGAGGCGCTCCCCGGCGGCGCGCACCTGCGGATGGCGATGCATCTGCCGCAGAGCTCGGCGCATCGCGTCGACGTCGACATGCCCGCTCGCGACCAGCCCGCGCAGCATCGGCGCCGCGACCGGGGCCGGGGTGAACCTCAGCAGATCGATCGCCGTCCGCACCGGGACGGTGACCGGGGTGCCGCCGATCGTCTCGACCTCGTCGGGCCGCAGTCGCGCCGTGCGCAGCACCACTCCGGCCAGCTCGCCACGGTGCGCGGGCGAGTGGAGCTCGGCCGGCGCGGGCGGGGCCCCACCCAGCAGCACCCAGGCCGCTGAGGGGCCGGCGATGACATGGTGCGCCTGCAGACGGGCACCTAGGGCGCAGCCGAGCGCGAGGGCCCGCTGCACGGCCGTCCCCAGCAGATCGGGCGGGAGGAACAGGCCGGGCAGCAGCCGAGCGAGGTACCCCTCGGCGACGAGCACCTGGGTGCTCGGCGTCTCCTCCCAGTGCTGGAGCGAGGCGCCGATCGGGATCGCGAGCTCCGCCGCGTGCCGGGACCACGCCACGCAGGGGCTGGCCCGGGTGAGGTCCTGCGGCGGATCGTGGGTCGGGTCGCACCGCGCGTCGGAAGCGCGGGGACCGGGCGGGGCCGGCGGGAGGAGCTGCGTCATGGACCGACTCTGGCCCAGCGGCGGTCCCAGAGCAACGCCCCCGCCTGTCGCTGTGGACAGACGGGGGCGGTGGAGGAACGGAGCGTCGTGCCCGCTCCTGGTGCTCGGGCGGTCAGCCCAGATCGCGCGCCGAGCGCTCGATGACCGCGAGCCACTCCTTGCGCGCCTCGAGCGCGGCCTCGGCCTCGGCGATCTTCTGGGGGTCGCCGCCGGCGACGGCCTTGTCCAGCGCGTCCTGGTAGGAGGCGATCGCGGAGTGCAGCTGCGAGGAGGCTCCCTCCACGCGCGCCTTGGTGCGGGGGTCGGTGCGCCGCCACTCGTCCTGCTCGGCATTCTTCACCGCCCGCTCCACCGTGCGCAGCCGGTCGTCGATCCGTCGCATGTCACCGCGGGGGACCTTGCCGGCCTCCTCCCAGCGGTCCTGGACGGTGCGCAGCGCCTTCTTCGCCCCCTCCAGATCCTCGGACGGATCGATCGCCTCGGCCTCGACCAGGAGGGATTCCTTGACGGCGAGGTTCTCACGCTGCTCGGCCTCGGTCTCGTGGAGGTCGGCGTTGCGGGCCTGGAAGAAGGTGTCCTGCGCGGCCTTGAAGCGCTTCCACTGCGCGTCGTCCTTCTTGCGGCTGCCGCGCGGCGCCTGACGCCACTCGTCCATCAGGTCCTTGTAGGCGCGGACGGTGGGGCCCCAGTCGGTGGATTCCTGCATCGACTCCGCGCGGGCGATGAGCTCCTCCTTGACCTGCGCGGCCTCGGAATGCTTCGCATCCAGCTGCGAGAAGAACTGCTTGCGCATCCGGTCGAAGGTGGCGCGGGCCGCGGAGAGCCGCTTCCACAGCGCCTCCTCAGTGGGGCGATCCAGCGAGACGTCCTCGGACTGCATCTGCTTCCAGGACGGGACCATCTGGCGCATGGTCTCCCCGGCGTTCTTCCAGGAGATCTGCTCGGGATCGGTCGCGACCAGGGCCTCGATGGACTCCACGAACTCCGTGCGTCGCCGCACCGACTCCTCGCGACCCTCGGCACGCTTGGCCTCGAGGGCGCGGATCTTCTCCTTGGCCAGCTCGCGGAGCTCGTTCGCACGGGTGCGGAGCGCCGGGATGTCGCCGACGACCTGGGGCTCCTTCATGTTCTTGCGCAGGTTCTCGAGCAGCCGGTTCAGCTCGTTCTGCGTGTGCTCGGGAGCGTTCAGCGTGGTCTGGGTCAGATCGAGGAAGGCGACCAGGTCGAGATAGCCCCGCGCGAAGGGCTCCAGCGCGGTCTGGTGATCCGTCTCGGTGGTGCTGCCGATGGTGCGCACCTGGGTTCCGTCCTGGACCGTGACGGTGCCGTCCTCGGCGACCGTTCCGAAGGCCGCGGCGGCGGCGACCTGCTCGGGGTCGTACTCCGTCACCGGAGGGGCGACGGGGAGGAGCGCGGCGCTCGGCTTCTTCGCGGCCAGGGCGGCCGGGGAGGGAACGCCCGGACGCGGCCCGGAGGCGGTGGGTCGGGGAGCTCCCGGACGCGGCGCCGCGGGGCGGGGAGCGGCCGGTGCGGGCGTCTGCTGCTCGACGGGCTCCGCCTCCGGCGTCTCGTCCGCGGAGCTCTCCATCTCGGAGGCGGAGGCGTCGGCGCCCGGCTCCTCGGCCGTTCCAGCGGCGGCGGGCTCGTCCGACGGGGTCGGCTCGAGCGGCTGGTCGGCGTCCGGCTGTGCCGCCTCCGTCGGGTCCGCCGGGGCGGAGGGCTCAGAGGTCGCCGCGTCGCTCGGCTCGACCGACGGGTCCTGGTCGGGCACCGGAGCGGTGCTCGACTCCGGGGCCTGGTCGTCAGGGGTGGAGGCGGGGAGAGGGGTCTCGGACTCGCTCACGGTTGAGCTCCTTCGAAGGGATCCGCTGCAGGGCGGGACACTGCCGCCGGGATCGGCGGTCGGGCTGGCGGGCGGTCGTCCCGTCGTCGGGGCGAGCCACCTCACGGAACTCTACAGCGACACGCGCGCGGGGGAGGACCCGTCCCGTCGGCGGACCCCGGCCGTCGCCATCGGGGATAATGGCCCCCGGCACTCAGCCCATGATCGAGAAGGATGTGCACCAGATGGCGAAGATCGCCGCCCTGTCAGGATTCCCGGAGTGGCTCCCTGCGGAGCGTCTCGTCGAACAGCACGTGATCGACGTGTTCCGCGAGGTGGCCGAGCTCCATGGCTTCTCGGGCATCGAGACGCGCGCCGTCGAGCCGCTCGATCAGCTGCTGCGCAAGGGCGAGATCGACAAGGAGGTGTACGTCCTGCGACGCCTCCACGCCGAGGAGGAGGACGCGGACGCCGCGCGCGAGGATCGTTCGCGCACCCTGGGCCTCCACTTCGACCTGACGGTGCCGCTGGCCCGCTACGTGCTGGAGCACCAGAACGACCTGGTCTTCCCGCTGCGTCGTTTCCAGATCCAGAAGGTGTGGCGCGGCGAGCGCCCCCAGGACGGGCGCTTCCGGGAGTTCTACCAGGCGGATCTCGACGTGATCGGACAGGACACCCTGCCCGGGCACATCGAGGCAGAGGTCGCCACGGTGATGGCCGAGATCCTCGACCGTCTGCCGATCCCCGAGTTCACGATCCACGCCAACACCCGTCGGCTGTCCGAGGGGTTCTTCCGCTCCCTCGGGCTCGAGGACCAGTCCGCCGTCCTGCGCAGCCTGGACAAGCTGCCGAAGATCGGCCCGGACGCGGTGCGGGAGCTCCTGCTGGGCGAGGCCGGTGCAACCCCGGAGCAGGCGCAGGCCTGCCTGGACTTCGCGTCGATCCGCACGCGCGACGCCTCCTTCGCCCAGCAGGTGCGGGACCTCGGCGGCAGCGGGGAGATGGTCGAGCAGGGCATCGCCGAGCTCACCGCGGTCCTCGAGCGCGTCGAGGCCGCGGTGCCCGGAGTGATCATGGCCGATCTGTCCATCGCGCGCGGTCTGGACTACTACACCGGCACCGTGTTCGAGACCTTCGTGACCGGTCACGAGTCCCTCGGATCGGTCTGCTCGGGCGGCCGCTACGACGCCCTGGCCTCGGACAACCGCCACACCTACCCCGGCGTGGGACTGTCGATCGGTCTGTCCCGGCTGGTCTCCCGCCTGCTGACCGCCGGCCTGGCCACCGCCTCCCGGCCGGTGCCCACCTGCGTGCTGGTCTCCGTGGCGGACGAGCAGCACCGCCACCTCAGCGACGCGGCCGCCCGGGCGCTGCGCGGCCGCGGCATCTCCTGCGAGGTGGCCCCCACCGCCGCGAAGTTCGGCAAGCAGATCCGCTACGCCGACCGCCGGGGGATCCCCTTCCTCTGGTTCCCCGGCGTGGACGGAGCGGCGGACCAGGTCAAGGACATCCGCAGCGGCGATCAGGCCGACGCCGACGTCGAGATCTGGGAGCCGCCGGTCGAGGACCGGACGGTGCAGATCCGGGCGACCGCGCCGGAGGGGCCCGCCGACCCGGCCTGACGCAGGCGGGATGAGGTGGATCACACCGCGGCGGTGCGGGAATGTTCTCCGCCGCCGCGGCGTTCCACCGGTCATGGCTACGCTCACTCTGACCTCCGAGAACCACGACACGACCGTCGAGGACGGCATCGTCCTGATCGACTTCTGGGCGGGCTGGTGCGTGCCGTGCCAGCGCTTCGCCCCCATCTTCGAGGAGTCCTCCGAGTCCCACGAGGACGTCACCTTCGCGAAGGTCGACACCGAGGACCAGCAGGACCTGGCGATGCGCTACGGCGTCACCTCGATCCCGACCCTGGTCGCCTACCGCGAGGGCATCCCGGTGTTCTCGCAGGCCGGCGCCCTCCCGCAGTCCGCGCTCGAGGACCTCATCGGCCAGGTCAAGAACCTGGACATGGACGAGGTCAAGAAGGCCTACGCCGAGGCCCAGGCCGCACAGGACTGATCCCGGCCCGGACCTCGGCGCAGCCGCTCGGTCCGCCCTGCACCACGAACAGCGCCCCCGCCACCGGAAGACCGGTGACGGGGGCGCTGTGTGCGTCCGGTGGACGAGCGGGCTCAGCCCTCGTTGCGACGGAACGGACGACGCTTGCTGTCGTAGCGACCCCCGCGATCCGAGGAGCGGTCGTCACGACGGAACGGACGATCGCCGTCGCGGCGCGGCCCCTTGCCGCCGCGAGGACCCTGGTCCGGACCGATGCGCAGCTCACGGCCGCCCACCTTGGCGCGCGAGATGCGCTCCATCTGCTCCGGGGACAGCGAGCCGCGGATCTGCACCAGCGCGAAGTTCGGGAAGATCTGGATCTTGCCGATGTCCTTGCCGTGCAGGCCGCCCTCGCCGGTGATCGCGCCGACGATGCCCGGCGGCCGCGCACCGTGGGTGTGGCCCACGCCGACCTTGTAGGAGGTGTAGCCGCGCTCGGTGGTGGGCGCGTCGCCGCGGTGACCGCGGTCCCCGCGCTCATGGCGGTCCTCGCCGGCCAGCTTCGCGCTGGTGAACTCCTCCTCCTCGGAGGGGGCGCCGGGGCCCTCGTCGCCGACGGACATCGCGCCCAGTGCGGCGGCGAGCTCCAGCGGGTCCAGGCCGTTCTCGGCGACGAACTCGCCGATCAGCTCGCGGTACAGGTCCAGGCGGCCGCGCTCGATGCGCTCGGGGACCTGGGTCAGCTGCGCGGCCAGGCGGTGCTTGGACACGTCGCGCGGGGAGGGGATGACCGCCTCGGCGAGGGTCTGCTTGGTGGCGCGCTCGATGTTCTTCAGCTGGCGGCGCTCATGGGGGCCGATGAAGGTCAGGGCCTCGCCCGAGCGCCCGGCGCGGCCGGTGCGCCCGATGCGGTGCACATAGGACTCCGCCTCCTTGGGCACATCGAAGTTGACGACCAGGCCGATGCGCTCCACGTCCAGGCCGCGGGCGGCGACGTCGGTCGCGACCAGCACCTGCAGGGAGCCGTCGCGCAGCCGCTCGACGATCTTCTCGCGGTCCTTCTGCGGCACGTCACCGCTGATGGACGCGGCGATCAGGCCGCGGGCGATCAGCGAGGAGCCGACCTCCTCGGCCGCGGCACGGGTGCGCACGAAGACGATCGCCGCCTCCGCGTCGGAGGTCGCGAGCACGCGGGCGAGGGCGCCGGTGCGGTGGCGGAAGGGCACCACGGCGTAGGTCTGGCGCACGCTCTTGACGGTGGAGGACTGCGGGCTGACGCTGACGCGCACCGGGTCCTTCATATGGGTCTGGGCGACGCGCTGGATGGCGGAGGGCATCGTGGCCGAGAACAGCGCCACCTGACGCTCGGCGGGGGAGTGGGAGAGGATCTCCTCGACGTCCTCCGCGAAGCCCATGCGCAGCATCTCGTCGGCCTCGTCGAGGACGGCGACGCGGATGGTGTCCAGGCGCAGGTTCGTGCGGCGCATGTGATCCATGACGCGGCCGGGGGTGCCGACGACCACCTGGGCGCCGCGGGCGAGGGCGCGCTCCTGCGGGCCGTAGGGGGAGCCGCCGTAGAGGGCGACCACGTCGAGCCCGCCGATGGAGGTCGCGAACGAGGAGATGGCGTCGGCCACCTGCATCGCGAGCTCACGGGTCGGGGCGAGCACCAGGGCCTGCACCTCGCGCAGCGAGGGATCGATCGCGGCCAGCAGCGGGAGGCCGAAGGCGGCGGTCTTGCCGGTGCCGGTCTGGGCGACGCCGATCACGTCGCGGCCCTCGAGCAGCGGCGGGATGGCCTGGGCCTGGATGGCCGAGGGGGTGGTGAAGCCGAGCTCGTCGACAGCGCGGCGCAGGGGCGCCGGCAGGGCGATGTCGTCGAAGCTCGGACCGGCCGGGGCCTCCGGTGCCGCGGCCGCGGAGTCGGTCGGCGCCTCGGGGGCGACGGTCTGCTCGGTCGGTGCGGAGTCCGTGGTGGAGGGCTCGGGGGCAGGGGAGACGTCAGTCATGGTGTCCTTCGACAGTCAGGGGTGTGAAACAGGCCCCAACATGTCGCAAGGGCGTGAGTGCCCGTACTACGGGGCGTGGGCGCCCATGCATTCCGCGCGATGGGGGCCATGCGGTGGCATGGCGCAGCTCGGCGGACTCGGGCGAAAACAGATCTGCGATCTCGCAGGTCGGACCGTGGTCGAGTCTACGGGCGGGATGGTCCTCGCAACAGGGCCGTGGTGGCGAGATCGCTCACTCTGGGCGGTAAGGTGGACGTTCCACGCCCTCGCGCGTGACGGCCATCGAGCGCTCCGACGCCCCGGCCGGCCATGACCTGTCGACCCCCATCAGAAGGACACCTCGTGCTGCGCACCCACACCGCCGGTGAGCTCCGCCAGGAGCACATCGGACAGACCGTCACCCTCACCGGCTGGATCGGCCGTCGCCGTGACCACGGCGGCGTGACGTTCCTCGATCTGCGCGACGCCGCCGGCGTCACCCAGGTGGTGGTGCGCGAGGACGAGGCGATGCACCTGCGCAACGAGTATGTGCTGAAGGTCGTCGGCACCGTGGGCCGGCGCCCCGAGGGCAACGAGAACCCGCAGCTGCCCACCGGCGACATCGAGGTGACCGCCTCCGAGGTCGAGGTGCTCAGCGCCTCGGCGCCCCTGCCCTTCCAGCTGGACTCGCACACCGAGGTGGGCGAGGAGGCGCGCCTGCGCTACCGCTACCTGGACCTGCGTCGCCAGGGACCGGCCGCCGCGATGCGCCTGCGCTCCGAGGTCAACCGGGCCGCCCGCGACACCCTGCTGGACCAGGGCTTCGTCGAGGTCGAGACGCCGACGCTGACCCGTTCCACCCCGGAGGGGGCCCGCGACTTCCTGGTCCCGGCCCGCCTGGCCCCGGGCTCCTGGTACGCGCTGCCCCAGTCCCCCCAGCTGTTCAAGCAGCTGCTGATGGTGGGCGGTGTCGAGAAGTACTTCCAGCTCGCCCGCTGCTACCGCGACGAGGACTTCCGTGCGGACCGTCAGCCCGAGTTCACCCAGCTCGACGTCGAGATGAGCTTCGTGGACCAGGAGGACGTGATCGCGCTGGCCGAGGAGATCCTCGCGGCGGTGTGGGCGAAGGGCGGCCATAAGATCGCCGGTCCGTTCCCGCGGATCACCTACGCGGAGTCGATGCGCCGCTACGGCTCGGACAAGCCCGACCTGCGCTTCGACCTCGAGCTGGTCGAGATGACCGAGTACTTCGCCGAGACGCCCTTCCGCGTCTTCCAGTCGCCGTACGTGGGCGCGGTCGTCATGGCGGGCGGGGCGTCCCAGCCCCGTCGTCAGCTCGACGCCTGGCAGGAGTGGGCGAAGCAGCGCGGTGCCAAGGGCCTCGCCTATGTGCTGGTCCAGGAGGACGGCACCCTGACCGGTCCGGTCTCCAAGAACATCTCCGAGGCGGAGAAGGCGGGCCTGCTCGAGGCCACCGGCGCCTCCACCGGGGACTGCATCTTCTTCGCGGCGGGCGAGGCGAAGGCCTCCCGCGCCCTCCTCGGCGCCGCCCGCAACGAGATCGCCGAGCGCCTGGGCCTCATCGACCACGACGCGTTCGCCTTCGTGTGGGTCGTCGACGCGCCCATGTTCGAGCCGGCCGCCGACGCGGTCGCCTCGGGTGACGTCGCCGTCGGCGAGGGGGCTTGGACCGCGGTCCATCACGCCTTCACCTCGCCCAAGCCCGAGTTCATGGACAGCTTCGACACCGATCCCGGTGCGGCGCTCGCCTACGCCTACGACATCGTCTGCAACGGCAACGAGATCGGCGGCGGCTCCATCCGCATCCACGACCAGGCCGTGCAGCAGCGCGTCTTCCAGGTCATGGGCATCGGGGCCGAGGACGCGCAGGAGAAGTTCGGTTTCCTCCTGGACGCCTTCCAGTTCGGTGCCCCGCCGCACGGCGGCATCGCCTTCGGCTGGGACCGCATCGTGGCCCTGCTGGCCAAGGAGGACTCGATCCGCGAGGTCATCGCTTTCCCCAAGACCGGCAACGGCTACGACCCGCTGACCGCGGCGCCCGCCCCGATCACCCCCCAGCAGCGCAAGGAGGCCGGCGTGGACACCAAGCCGGCCCCGCGCGGCGAGAAGCCGGCTGCCGCCGACGGCGGCTCCGCCGAGGCGCCCAAGGGCTGACCGCGCCGGGGCGGAGACCCCTCAGGACGACGAACGGCCGACGCGAGCGATCGCGTCGGCCGTTCTCATGCAGTGCGTCAGCGCTGTCAGCGCGGCTCCTCGCCGTGCTTGATCTGGGCGCGCGGGAGGCGGAAGCGCCGGATCTGGATCGCGCGCATGATGCCGTAGCCCACCAGGCCGCGCTGGACCTCGCCGAAGCGCTCGGTGAGCAGTCGGCGCAGGCGACGGCGCAGGAAGAGGCTGTCGACCACGCAGACGGCGATGCCGCCCCAGAGCACGAGGATCATGCCGGTGCTCAGCGTCGTGGTGAGATCCGGGCGGACCAGGGGGAGGAAGAGCGAGATGATCATGAAGACCAGCGCGATGGGGAAGAAGAGCTCCGCGATGTTCCAGCGGGAGTCGACGACGTCGCGCACGTAGCTCCGCTCGGCGCCGCGATGCTGGAGCGGCATCCGCTTCTCGTCCCCGGTCATCAGGGCCTGCTGGGCCTCGGCGCGCGCGCGGTTCGCCGTCTCGCGGTCGCGACGCCGTGCCTCCTTGCGGTCATCGACCACCAGGGGCCGACGGCGGGCGGCCTCGGCCTCCTTGCGGGAACGGGTGGGACGGCCCTTCGACCCGGGGCGCGATGACAGCGGCTCGGGGACGGGGCCCTGCGGGGGCTCGGACTTGCGGAAGATCACCGCAGCAGTCTAGGCGACGTCGACTGTGACCTCGCCGAGCGTTCGGCGCGGGCCCGGGCGGAGCGGACGCCCCCGACGTCGCAGCGAGGTCGTCGCACCGGTAGCGTGATGGCCATGAGCACTCCTGAACAGTCCCCCCGAGCCGTTCCCTCCGGTGATGCCGCAGAGGTCGAGGTGCTGAGAGCGCGGCTCGAGCCGCTGCTCCCGCAGGCCGTCGAGGACCTCAAGGACCTCGTGCGCATCCCGTCGGTCGCCTTCGAGGGCTATGACCAGGAGCCGGTGCGCCGCAGCGCCGAGGCGGTCGCCGAGCTCCTGCGCGGCGCCGGGATGGCAGAGGTGGAGATCGAGTCGGTGCAGGGCGGCAGCCCCGCCGTGATCGGCCGCACCCCGGCCGCCGATGGGCGGCCCACCGTGCTGCTGTACGCGCACCACGACGTCCAGCCCACCGGCGCCGTCGAGGATTGGTCGAGCGCCCCGTTCGAGCCGGTGGAGCGGGACGGCCGCCTCTACGGGCGCGGCGCGGCCGATGACAAGGCCGGCGTGATGGCCCACGTCACGGCACTGCGCCTGGTGGGCGAGGAGCTGGCCGCCGACGGCATCGGGGTGACGGTCTTCGTCGAGGGTGAGGAGGAGGCGGGCTCGCCCACCTTCCGTCCCTTCATCGAGGCCTTCCGGGACCGGCTCGCGGCGGACCTGATCATCGTCGCGGACTCGGCGAACTGGGCCGTCGGCACGCCGGCGCTGACCACGAGCCTCCGCGGCCTGGTGGACCTGGTCGTCGAGGTGCGGGCGCTCGACCATGCCGTCCACTCGGGGCTGTTCGGCGGGCCGGTGCTCGATGCTCTGACCCAGATGTCCCGCCTGCTGGCCACCCTGCACGACGAGAACGGAGAGGTCGCCGTCGAGGGCCTCGCGCGCGCCGAGGACCCCGCCGTGGAGATGGACGAGGCCGACTACCGCCGTGACGCCGGCGTGGTCGACGGGGCGGAGCTCTCCGGCAGCGGTCCCCTGACCGCCCGGCTCTGGACCCGCCCGGCGCTCTCGGTGATCGGCATCGACGCGCCCAGCGTCCGCGATGCGTCGAACACCCTGGTGCCCGTCTCCAGGGCCAAGGTCTCCCTGCGCATCCCGCCGGGGGAGGATCCCGACTCGGCGATGCAGGCGCTGGTCGCCCATCTGGAGCGCCATGCGCCCTCGACCGCGACGGTCACCGTCCATCACGGCGAGCAGGGCAAGCCGTTTCTCGCCCGCGAGGGCGCTCCGGCCATGGACCTGGCACGGGAATCCTTCGCGCGAGCCTGGGGCACCGAGGCGGTGGACACCGGCCTGGGCGGCTCGATCCCGTTCATCGCCGATCTCCTCGAGGTGTTCCCGCAGGCCGAGGTGCTCGTCACCGGCGTCGAGGACCCGGAGTCCCGGGCCCACGGCATCGACGAGTCGCTGCACCTGGGCGAGTTCGCGAGGGTCTGCCTCGCCGAGGCGCTGCTGCTGCGCGGCGCCGGGGCGCTGGCTCGGGACCGGGCATGAGCGGCCCCTCCCGGCGCCCGGGGAGCCCGCAGGAGGACCCGCGCGGCGGCAGCGCGGAGATCTCGCCGCTGATGATCCCGATGCTCTTCCTCGGGATCGTGGTCGGCTTCCTCGCGGGGTACTTCCTGCTCTGGTGGGGCCTGCTCGTGGTCGCGGCCGTGCTGGGCCTCGCCGTCACGATGGTGTTCTCGGGCAGGAGCCGCGACGCGGCCACCGGCGCCGTGCTCGGCGTCCTGCTCGGGTACATCGGGCTCATCCTGGTGGCGTTCTTCCGCGGCGTGGTGTGACCCTCCCGCGCGGGACGTCCCCGGTGCCCGCGAGTGAGGTGGATCGCCGTGACCGGCGCCCACCGTTCCCGCCCTGCGGGGCGTATCCTGGCCGGACACGAGTTTCGAGGAGGACCTCATGACCACGCCCACCACCGAGCGCCCCGCCGCCGCGCATGGCGTCAACCTCACCCCCGGTGCCGCACAGAAGGTGACGACCCTGCTGGAGCAGGAGGGACGCGACGACCTGCGCCTGCGCATCGCGGTGCAGCCCGGCGGCTGCTCCGGCCTGATCTACCAGCTCTACTTCGACGAGCGGATCATGGACAACGACCTGGTCGCCGACTTCGACGGCGTCGAGGTCGTCGTCGACAAGATGAGCAGCCCGTACCTCACGGGCGCGGTGATCGACTTCGCCGACACCATCGAGAAGCAGGGCTTCACGATCGACAACCCGAACGCCGGCAGCTCCTGCGCCTGCGGCGACTCCTTCAGCTGACCCTCATCGACCCGGGTTCGGTGCTGCGCACGGAGCGACGGGTCGAGGTCCGGGCCCGGCCCGGTGACGATCACGTCACCGAGCCGGGCCCTTTTCGCTGTGACAACGGCGACGCCGAGGTCACGGTGGCATCACGGAGGGCGGGGCGTCGGGGGTCGCGGCGAGTCGGGGTGGCCTCAGCGCCTCCGGAAAGCCGTATGATGACGACGTGCCGTCAAAGGGCGGGCCCCCGGCCTGTCTCGGTCCACCCCCAGGGGAGGACACGGCACTGTGGGCATGTCCCGCCCACATCAGTACCAGCTCCACACCGCGGAGCCGGTCGAGCCCGAGGGCTCGACCCGGTCACGAGGTCAGGAGACGACGAGCGGAAGGTCATCCCCTGTGATCCCCCAGGTCCCCCAGCGCGCGCGACGCGGACGACGCGCAGCGGCAGCAGGCCTCGCCCTGGCCACCTTGGTCCTCGCCGGCTGCACCCAGGCGCAGCAGCGCGGGTTCATGCCCGGCCCCGGTGATGGCCAGGAGGTCACCAATCAGACCGAGCGGATCACCAACCTCTGGGTCGGCTCCTGGGCGGTGCTGGTCGTCGTCGGCCTCATCATCTGGGGCCTGACCATCTGGTGCGCGATCGCCTACCGCCGCCGCAAGCACGACTCCGGCTTCCCGGTGCAGCTGCGCTACCACGTGCCGCTCGAGCTGATGTTCACGCTCGTCCCCGTGGTGATGGTCCTGACCTTCTTCTACTTCACCCAGCGCGACGCCCGTGAGATCGAGATGCACGTGGCCGAGCCGGACTACACCGTCAACGTGGTGGCCAAGCAGTGGAGCTGGGACATCAACTACGTCGACGACGACGTGCACGAGCCCGCAGGCGTGCAGTCCTTCGCCACCGGCGAGGAGGGCGCGGCCGATTCGCTGCCCACCCTGTACCTGCCCGTCGGCCAGACCGTCGAGTTCCGCCTCGACTCGCGCGACGTCATCCATTCCTTCTGGGTCGTGGACTTCCTGTACAAGAAGGACATGATGCCGGGCCACACCACCAGCTTCCAGGTGACCCCCACCCGCGAGGGCACCTACGCCGGCAAGTGCGCCGAGCTGTGCGGCGAGTACCACTCGGACATGCTCTTCAACGTGGTCGTCGTCTCCCAGGAGGAGTTCGACGCGCACATGGAGGAGCTCCGCACCCAGGGCAACGAGGGCCAGCTCAGCGTGGATCTGAACCGCAACGACAAGGGCTGGAGCATGCGCGAGAAGCAGGACGACGCCGGTCCTCGCTACACCGAGGATGAGCCCGCCGCCGGGACCGAGGGAGACAACGAGTGAGCACCGAGACCACCGCAGCACCGGGCACGTCGGTGTCCACGCGGTTCCAGGAGGAGCGGCCGACGAGCCTCGGCCGGAAGTTCTTCAACCTCCTGACCACCACCGATCACAAGCTGATCGGCATGATGTACATGGCCATGGCGTTCGGGTTCTTCGCCTTCGGCGGCCTGCTCGCGCTCGGGATCCGCTCCGAGCTGTGGGAGGCCGGACTGCAGGTCGTGGTCTCCAAGGACCAGTACAACCAGCTGTTCACCATGCACGGCACGATCATGCTGCTGATGTTCGGCACCCCTCTGTTCAACGGCTTCGCGAACTACCTCGTGCCGCTGCAGATCGGCGCGGTCGACATGGCCTTCCCGCGTCTGAACATGTTCGCCTTCTGGCTGACCCTGTTCGGCTCGCTCATCGTGGTCTCCGGGTTCCTGACCCCGCAGGGCGCGGCTTCCTTCGGCTGGTTCGCGTACGCGCCGCTGTCGGACACCACGTTCTCGCCCGGCCTGGGCGGTGATCTGTGGGTCTTCGGCTTGGCCCTGCAGGGCTTCGGCACGATCCTCGGCTCGGTCAACTTCATCACCACCATCCTCTGCATGCGGATGCCGGGCATGACCATGTTCCGGATGCCGATCTTCACCTGGAACACCCTGATCACCGCCGTGCTGGTGCTGATGGCGTTCCCGCCGCTGGCCTCCGCGCTGCTGGCGCTCGGTGCTGATCGCCGCTTCGAGGCGAATATCTTCGACCCCGCCAACGGCGGACCGGTCCTGTGGCAGCACCTGTTCTGGTTCTTCGGCCACCCCGAGGTGTACGTGCTGGCCCTGCCGTTCTTCGGCATCGCCACCGAGATCCTCCCGGTGTTCTCGCGCAAGCCGATCTTCGGCTACAAGACCCTGGTCGGCGCGACGATCTCGATCGCCGCCCTCTCCGTGACCGTGTGGGCACACCACATGTACACGACCGGCGCCGTGATGCTGGACTTCTTCGCCTTCATGACGATGCTCATCGCTGTGCCGACGGGCGTGAAGTTCTTCAACTGGGTCGGCACGATGTGGCGGGGGTCGCTGACCTTCGAGACGCCGATGCTGTTCACCCTCGGCTTCCTGACCACCTTCATCTTCGGCGGTCTGACGGGCGTGATCCTGTCCTCGCCGGTGCTGGACTTCCACATCTCCGACACGTACTTCGTGGTCGCGCACTTCCATTACGTGATGGCCGGCACCGTCGTCTTCGAGATGTTCGCGGGCTTCTACTTCTGGTGGCCCAAGATGTTCGGCTACAAGCTCAGCGAGGGCATCGGCAAGGTCCACTTCTGGCTGCTGACCATCGGCTTCCACATGACCTTCCTCATCCAGCACTGGCTGGGCGTCTACGGCGCCCCCCGTCGCTACGTGAACTACCTGGCGGAGGACGGCTTCGACTGGATGAACCAGATCTCCACCGTCGGTGCGTTCATCATGGGCGCCTCCACCCTGCCCTTCCTGCTCAACGTGGTGCTCACGCACCTCAAGGGCAAGAAGGTCGAGGTCGACGACCCGTGGGGCTACGGCGCCTCGCTCGAGTGGGCGACCTCGTGCCCGCCGCCGCGGCACAACTTCCACTCGCTGCCCCGAGTCCGTTCCGAGCGTCCCGCCTTCGATCTCCACCACCCGGAGGTCGCGCTGCAGGACCACATGCTCGCGGAGGAGCCCGCCCTGAACCCGAGGACGAACTGACATGAGAGCAACTGCAAAGATCTTCTGGATCCTGGGAGTCTTCTTCCTGATCGTCGCCATCGCGTACGGCTTCATCACCGGTCGCTATGAGCCGCTCGGCGTCGAGACCGTCGGCTTCCCGGCGATGCTGGCGCTCGCGGCCCTCGGCCTCATGATCGCCATGGTGCTGTCCCTGACCGCGCGCAAGCACGAGATCGAAGCCATGGACGACCTGGACGGAGAGGTCGCCGCGGAGGCGGGCGTCCAGGGCAGCTTCTCGCCGTACAGCTGGGCGCCGCTGTGGGCGGCCGTCGGCGCGGCGCTGTGCTTCCTCGGTGTCGCCGCCGGATGGTGGATCTTCGCCTTCGGCGTCATCTTCGCCATCTACGGCGTGCTCTCCTGGGTCCTGGAGTATTCCACCGGCCAGCACGCCCACTGATCGACCGGCACCGCTGCTCCTGACCCGGAGCATCGATTCCCAGAAGGCCCCGTATCACCTCGTGATGCGGGGCCTTCTGCATGCTCCTCCGCGCTGAGCGCCTCTGGCCGGGAGCGGACGCTGTTGCACCGCCGGTCGCGAGCCCGGTGTCTCCTCCACGGCGCAGCCGGGGGAGGGGGCGTCCGTTCCTCATGACGCGGTGCTCGCGGCGAGGAGGGGCGTCCGCCGCGTTGCGGCGAGGGCCGAGGCGAGCTGACCGTGCACTGCTCAGATCCCGCTCGGCGCGAGGATGCACGGCTGAGCGTGGATGGCTGATGGGCGGGAGGAAGAGCGCCCGCCGCGCCGACGCGGCGGCGAGAGGCTGGGCGGTCTCCACCATCACCCGTACACGCTGCTCGTGCCGTATCGGGCCATACAGTCTCAAGAGGCTGTATCTGTTGCACGGCTGTTGCACGGCTGATGCATGCCGGAGGAGTGGCGCTGGCGCGGCCGGACCGCGTCAGGCACCCTGGGGACAGGAGTCGCCTCATCGTGGCGCGGCGGGGAGCGAACGAGCAGGGGAGAGACATGGTCATCCGGAGCAGCACCGATCCGGTGCGGCACGCACAGAAGCAGCTGAGCCGTCTCTACGCCGGAGATGATGCCGAGCAGCAGGCGCGCTCGTGGGCCCTCGGCGTCCTCGAGGGGAAGGGGTTGGACCCCGCGAGGGCGCCTCTGCGCTCCCTGCGCGCGCTGCGCCGGCAGGACAGGCGGCTCGGAGCCGTGACGGCTCGTTACCTCGTGGACCTCGCCGCCGGGCGTTCTCCGTCGCCGCGTTCCGGACGGGACAACCCCCACCTGCTGTGAGGCCCGTGCTCCTGTGCGGTCCCGGAGCGAGGCGGCAGGCGGCTGTGAAGGGTCGTGGCGCCGACAGCGGACCCGAGCTTGCGCAGAGACCGCACAGCACCGCGGAGGACACACCAGCACCGCCGCGGGCCAGGCAGGGCCACGGAGAGTGCTGAGACCGCACAGGAGGCCGCGGATACCGCGACACGCCATAGGATCAGCCGACGCGCGAAGGGGCCGAGACGGGCCCGCTGGGGCCACGAGGAGCGACGCTCAGCGGTCGGGGCCAGGGGAGTGGCCTGCGGCCGTCCGGATCCTCTCGAGCGTCCTGCGAAGAGCTCCTGCACGACGTGGAGGACGGGCCCCGAGGAGATGAATCCTCGGGGCCCGTCGTCGTGGTGCTGCGGGGGCGGAGCTCCGCTCAGTGCACCATCTTCTCGGCCGGGGTGCGGTAGTCCCCACCGGTGGCCTCGTCGATGATGTGCTTCTCGTGCCCGGCGTGCTCGAGCGCTGCGCGCAGCTCGGCGGGCGTGACCGGCTCGATGCGGTCCTTGAAGAAGAAGCTGGTCGCCTTGGCGCGCAGGGCGGAGACGCCCTTGCCGGCGGTGAGCGGACGGTAGTCGTCGTGCTGCACCAGCACCCAGCGGTCGTGATCGCTGAGCGGGGCGTGGATCTCGAGCATCTCACCGGTGGCGGTGCGGACCACTCGCGAGGTCTCGTGACCGTGCAGGGCCTCGTCCCGCCTGTGGCGCTGCATCGACAGACACAGCCTCTTCGTGATGAAGAAGGTCAGGACCGGAGCCACGAAGATGCCGATCCGGAACGCCCATGTGAGGTCGTTGATCGAGAGCTGCAGCGCGATCGCTATGAGGTCGTTCGTCGCGGCGAGGGCGAGGATCAGGTAGACCGTGATCCAGGCGACGCCGAGACCCGTGCGCACCGGGGCGTTGTACGGGAGGTCGTTGAGGTGGTGCTCCCGGTCGTCGCCGGTCACCCATGCCTCGAGGAACGGGTACAGCGCGAGGGTGGCGAGCAGGCCGCCGTAGACGGCGAAGGGAATCAGCATGTTCAGCGAGATGACATAGCCGAAGACCGTGAACTCCCAGCCCGGGATGAGGCGGAGGCCGCCGTCGGTCCAGAGCATGTACCAGTCCGGCTGCGAACCGGCCGAGACGGGGGAGGGGTCGTACGGGCCGTAGACCCACACCGCGTTGATCGACGTGGTGGCGGAGATCAGCGTGATGATGCCGAAGACCAGGAAGAAGAAGCCACCGGCCTTGGCGGCGTACACCGGGAAGACCGGGAAGCCGACGACGTTGCGCTCGGTGCGGCCCGGGCCGGGGTACTGCGTGTGCTTGTGCAGCACCAGCAGCACCAGGTGGATGCCGATCAGGCCCAGGATCATCGCGGGGATGAGCAGGATGTGGATCGTGAACAGGCGCGGGATGATGTCCGTGCCGGGGAACTCGCCGCCGAACAGCAGCATCGACAGGTAGGTGCCGACGATCGGCAGCGCCTTCATCAGGCCGTCGATCACGCGCAGGCCATTGCCGGAGAGGACGTCGTCCGGGAGGGAGTAGCCGGAGAAGCCGGCCGCCATGCCCAGGACCATCAGCGTGAAGCCGACGACCCAGTTGAGCTCGCGGGGCTTGCGGAACGCACCGGTGAAGAACACGCGGAACATGTGCACGAAGATCGCGACCATGAACACGAGCGCGGACCAGTGGTGCATCTGACGGAACAGCAGACCGCCGCGGAGCTCGAAGGAGATCTCCAGCGTCGACTCGAACGCACGGGACATCGTGATGCCCTGCATCGCCTCGTACGGGCCGTTGTAGACGACCTCCTCCATGGAGGGGTCGAAGAACATCGTCAGGAAGGTGCCCGAGATCAGCAGGATCACGAAGCTGTAGAGCGCGACCTCGCCGAACATGAAGGACCAGTGGTCCGGGAAGATCTTGCGGGCGATGAACTTGACGAAGCCGCCGCCGGCGAGGCGCTGGTCGAGCCAGTCGCCGCCCACTGCGCCGAGCTTGTAGACGCGGGAGCTCTCCCCGTCGGCAGCAGCCGCTCGGGTGCTGGGAGTCGTGGTCGTCACGAGATCACTTGTCCTTGGGCGTGTCGGACATGGGCTTGTCCTTGTGGATGTTCCAGAAGCTGGGCCCGATCGGCTCGGTGAAGTCGCCGGGGGCGATGAGGTAGCCCTCGTCGTCCACCTCGATCGGCAGCTGGGGGAGCGGACGGTGCGCCGGGCCGAAGATCACCTTGGCACCGTCGGTGACGTCGAAGGTGGACTGGTGGCACGGGCAGAGCATGTGGTGCGTCTGCTGCTCGTAGAGCGCCACCGGGCAGCCCACGTGGGTGCAGATCTTCGAGAAGGCCAGGACGCCCTGGACGCCCATCGCGGCGCTCTCCTCGTTCTTGGAGAGCGAGGGGTCGATGCGCACGATCACCGCAGCGGCCTTGGCGCGCTCCTCGAGGTGGTGAGGCGTCTCGTGGGTCAGGCCCTCGGGCATGACGTGGAAGATCGAGTTCATCGCGACGTCGGAGAGCTTGATCGGCGTGCCGTCGTGATCCCGGGCGAGGCGCTGGCCGGGGTTGTGGCCCCAGAAGGTGTGGTGGAGCTTGTTGCCCGGCAGCGGGCCGAGGGTCGACAGCGGAGCGAGGACCGCGATCGGCAGCGCCACGAAGGAGGCCACCATCGCGGTGACGATCAGGGGACGACGGGCGATGCCCGACTCCTCCAGGCCGTCGGTGATGATGCCGACCGCGGCGTCGCGGGTCTCGTCGGAGCTGCGGATGTCGTGCCGCTCCTCGACCATCTCCTCGTCGGGCATGAGCGTCTTGGCCCAGTGCACCGCCGCGGCACCGATGAAGAAGACCGCGATCGCCAGGCCGAGGCCGGTGATGAGGTTGGACCACCACAGGGCGCTGGTCGACTCCGGCTCGGCGAAGATGTTGCGGCCCGTCGGGGTCACCACGAAGTAGGCCGCGATGAAGATCACGGAGCCGATGACGCTGAGGAGGAACATCGAGGCGACGACTCGCTCGGCGCGCTTCTCGGCGGCCTTGGAGATGTCCGCCTGGCGATGGACGTGAGGGGGCAGACCGGGGTTCGGGAAGCCGCCGCCCTCCTTGGGGGCGACCGCGCTGACGCCGCGGGCGGGGGAGCTGCCGTCGAGGTTGGTGTTCATGCTCGCATTCACTTGGCCTTCGCCCCCAGCCAGACTGCACAGCCCAGCAGCAGGGACAGGATGATCGTCCACGCGTACAGGCCCTCGGTCACCGGACCCAGGGAGCCCAGGGAGACGCCGCCGGGGGAGCCGGTCTCCTCGAGGGTCTCGAGGTACGTGATGACGTCACGCTTGTCGGAGGGGGAGAGGTTGTTGTCGTTGAAGACGGGCATGTTCTGCGGCCCGGTCTCCATCGCCTCGTAGACGTGCTGCGGCTCGACGCCCACGACCGGCGGGGCGTACTTGCCGCGGGTCAGCGCGCCGCCGGCACCGGCGGCGTTGTGGCACATGGCGCAGTTGATGCGGAAGATCTCTCCGCCCTTGGTGGCGTCGCCCTCATCGGTGGCGAGCCACTCCTCGGCGGGGACCGACGGGCCGGGGCCCAGGGAGGCGACGTACGCCGCGAGCTGGCGGGTCTGCTCCTCGTCCATCTGCGGGGGCTTGCGGGCCGCCTGCGCGCCGGAGTGCTGCATCGGCATGCGGCCGGTGCCCACCTGGAAGTCGACGGCGGCGGCGCCGACGCCGATCAGCGACGGTCCGATGGTGCTGCCGTCGGCGTCGGTGAGGCCCTCGGCGTTCCGGCCGTGGCAGGTCGCGCAGTTGGCGAGGAAGAGCGCCTCACCGGCGTCCACATCGTCCTGCGTGTAGGCCTCGGCCTGTGCCGTCTGCGGCTGCAGGGCCGCGTACAGCCCGCCGGTCGCGACGAGCGCGAGCAGCAGGATCACGAGTAGCGCCATCGGGTGATGACGACGTGCGGCGAGAGCCTTCACGGTTCGGACCTCGATTCGTGGAGGGGGCGGGCGGGGGAGAGGGATGCTGGGGAGGAGCCGGGCGATCGCGCGGGGCCCCGTGCGGGGATCAGAAGATGCTCCAGTTGAACGTCACCGGGATCACGTGGCTCGGATCGCCGAGGGACATGATCGGATCGAGCATGTACACGATGAAGAACAGCACGATCCAGACCACGTCGACGAAGTGCCAGTAGTAGGAGATGCAGATCGCCGAGACCTGCTCGTGCGAGGTGAACTCCTCCGCGACGTAGGCCCGCATCAGCACCATCAGGAAGGCGATGAGGCCGCCGATGACATGGAGGCCGTGGAAGCCGGTGGAGAGGTAGAAGACCGAGCTGAACGGCGAGGACGACATCGTCACGCCGTGGTGGAACAGCTCCGTGTACTCGTAGGCCTGGCCCGAGACGAAGACGGCGCCGAGGATGAAGGTGACCGTGTACCACTCGATCATTCCCCAGCCGGCGACGTTGAAGATCGATCCCTCGCGGCGCTTGCGCGGCGGGAAGGGGGCTCCCCACGGGAACCGGCCCTCGGCGACGAAGACGCCGATCTGGCAGGTGACCGAGCTGAAGACCAGGATCGACGTGTTCAGCAGGGCGAAGCCGTGCGTGAAGTGAGACTCGCCGTCGGCGAAGGTGTCCGGCGCCATCGAGCGCAGGGTGAAGAACATCGCGAACAGGCCACCGAAGAACATCAGCTCGCTCGCGAGCCAGACCAGGGTGCCGATCTGCGTCGGGTTCGGGCGGCCGACCGCTGGGGCGGCAGCGGGAGAGGGGCGCTCAGTCAGGGTCGCAGTAGTCACGTCACCATTATGTCGTGCGGTCAGAATCGGTGTGCCGGTACACGACGACCGAGCACAACGCGGGGCCTGCGCCCCGGGCGGACCAGATCAGCATATCCCTCCTGACGACGTGTCACGAACCGGGACACGCTCCGGAGACTCCCAGGTGACATGGTCGTGCGGGGCCGTGACACTTCCGTGATCCGTTCCGTGAGCAGGTCGACGATCACGGGGTCCGTGATGCGATGATCGAGGCATGAGCGAGAACACTCGGACCTGGTCCCGGATCACCGCGCGACTGGTGCGCGGCGAGGCGCTGGATGCGGAGTCCGCGGCGTGGGCGATGGACGAGGTCATGTCCGGGGCGTCGAGCCCGGTGCAGCTCGCGGGCTTCCTCGTGGCCCTGCAGGCCAAGGGGGTCACGAGCACCGAGCTCGAGGCGCTGGCCGATTCGATGATCTCGCACGCCCGGACGGTCGACGCCCCGCGGGACGCGGTCGACATCGTCGGCACCGGCGGGGACCTGGCGCAGACGGTGAACATCTCGACCATGGCGTCGATGGTGATCGCGTCGACGGGCAGGACCGTCGTCAAGCACGGGAACCGGGCCTCCACCTCGAAGTCGGGCTCGGCGGACGTGCTCGAGGCTCTCGGCGTGCGGCTGGACCTCCCGGTCCCGGACGTCGAGGAGCTGGTGGGCAGCATCGGCATGACATTCCTCTTCGCCCAGGTCTTCCATCCGTCGATGAAGTTCGCCGCGGAGGCGCGGCGCGGTCTGGGCATCCCGACCGTGATGAACATCCTGGGACCGATCACCAATCCGGCCCGGCCGCGCGCCAGCGCCGTCGGGGTCGCGGACCCGGTGATCGCCCCCACGGTCGCCGGCGTCTTCGCCGCGCGGGGGACGAGCGCCCTGGTGTTCCGCGGCCAGGACGGCCTGGACGAGCTCACGGTCACCGCACCCTCCGACGTCTGGGAGGTCCGCGGCGGCGAGATCCGTGAGCACGTGCTGGATCCCGTGGAGCTGCTGGGGATGGAGCGCAGCGGGCACGACTCGCTGCGCGGCGGCACCGCCGAGGAGAACGCCCAGGTGGCCCGCGACCTCTACGCAGGCGTGCGCACGGGTCGCATGGGGCCGGTGCGGGATGCCGTGCTGCTGAACGCCGCCGCCGGCGTGGTCGCCTTCGACGGCATCGGCGAGCCGGCTGCCGACGGCTTCGCCGAGCGCTTCACGGCCGCCTACGAGGAGGTCGGGTCGGCGCTGGACTCCGGCCGGCCGGCTGAGCTCGTGGAGCGCTGGGCCACGGCCTCCCAGGCGGTCGCCACGCGTCAGGGCTGACGCGCACGACCGACCGGGTCAGCCGTCGATGCCGAGGTCGAAGGCGGCGTCGAGGTCGCGCTTCGAGTAGGTCTTGAAGGCGATGTTGGTGGTGGTGTCGAGCACGCCGTCGACCCTGCTCAGCGATCCGGCGATCACCTGCGCGAGATCCTCGTGCGCCCGCACCCGCGCCACCGCGATCAGGTCCACGTCGCCGGTGACGGAGTAGACCTGCTCGATCCCCTCGATGTCCACGATCTCCTGGGCGACCTCGGGGATCCGGCTGGGCTCGACGACGATCGAGACGATGGCGGTGATCATGGGTTCTCCTTCGACGGGGTGCCGGGAACGGCGGGGCTCCCTGTGAGCCTATGCCTCGGGGCCCCTGGCGGTCCGGGAGAAGCGCCGGGCGAGATGCTCCTGGTCGAAGCGGGCACGGGCGGGGACCTGCCAGGCACCCTCGACCAGCACGGTGCGCACTCCCTCGCCCTCGAGCCAGGCCAGCAGGATCTCCGCCTCCTGGTGGTAGCCCTGGCACATCGGGGCCGCGAGCTCGGCCTCCCCGGTCCCGGTCATCTCGAGGGATCGCGCGAAGGGCAGGGGGTCCTTGCCGGAGGGGACGAGGGTCGTGCCGGAGAAGCGGCCGTGGCGGAGAGCGAGCAGCTCCCACCCGCGCCCGCCGATCACCGCCTCGGTGCTGGGACGGGCCGCCACGAGCAGAGGCACGGCGGCGAGGGCTCGCAGTCGTGAGGCGCGCCGCGCCGCCGTGAGATAGCCGTGCACGAGGCGGCGCAGCCTCTCGGCGTCCTCGTAGCGTCCGGCGTCGACGTGGGCGCGCAGGCGCGCGGCCGCGTGGTCCAGGACCTCGGTCGGGTCCTCGAGCATCGCGCGGCGGATCCGGTCCCGGTGTCCGCCGGAGCCGAGATCGGGCTCCGCCCCGCCCCCGAGCGCCGTGCCGCGGCCGAGGATCGCATCGGTCAGCAGACCGCGCAGCGGCTCGACGTCGTGCCGCGAGGTCAGCGGCCCGATCTGGGCGGAGCCGTCGTCCTCCGGCCTCGCGAGCCGCGCGGCGCGCAGACCCTGTCCGCCAGGTCCCAGTCGCAGCCAGTGCGCCTTCTCCGGGTGGAGGCCGTGGCGGTTCGAGGGAGGCTTCTCGCGGGCGATGATCCGCAGCTCGCGGATCCCGGCCTCGGTGGGGGTGGCGCACTCGATGACGCGGATCGACTCCGCACGAGGGAGCATGTCCAGCACCTTGCGGCGGGTCTCGGCGGCCGTGAAGTAGGTGCGCACCCGGGTGCGGAGGTTGCGGGAGGTCCCCACGTACAGCACCGCGCCGTGCTGGTCGAGGAACTGGTACACGCCGGGTACCGGCGGGACGTCGGCGGCGAGGTGCTTCTTGCGCAGCTGAGCGGTGGTGGCCCGGCGGTGCGCCGTGCCGAGATCCTCGAGGGTCGAGGCTCCGGCCGCTCCGAGCCGCTCGATGATCGCGTGCAGCACGTCGACGGTCGCGCGGGCGTCGGAGAGCGCCCGGTGGTCCGGGGTGATGCCGGCCCCCACGTGCCGGGCCAGGGTGGAGAGCTTGTGGTCGCGGACCTCGTCCCGTCGGAAGACGGTGCGCGCCAGGGCGAGGGTGTCCAGCACCTGGGGCTTGGGCCAGGTGATCTCGCACGCCGCCGCCTGCGCGCTGAGGAAGCCGATGTCGAAGCGGGCGTTGTGCGCCACCAGGGCCGCATCCCCGACGAAGTCCAGGAACATCGGCAGCACCGTGCCGATCGAGGGCGCCCCGGCCACCGAGGCGTCGGTGATGCCGGTGAGTGAGGCGATGTAGGCCGGGATGGGGCGCTGGGGATCCACGAAGGTGCGGAACTCCCCGAGCACCTCGCCGCCGCGGACCTTGACGGCTCCGATCTCGGTGATCGCATCGCTGCGGGGATCCGTCCCGGTGGTCTCGAGGTCCACGACCACGAGCGTCGCCTCCGCGAGCGGGGTGCCGCGATCGTCGAAGCTCAGCTGGCGGCGTGCGGACATGCTCCGAAGGGTACGACGCGGCCCCGACGTCCGGGAGCTCGCGCGGTGCGCGGCCGCCCGGGCGTCGGGGCCGGGGGAGGTCCTTCTCCGCTGATCAGCTCGCGGGCCTCGACCCCGAGTAGATCTTCTCGATCACCGGCGCGAGATCCTTGACCACCACGTTGCGCTTGAGCTTGAGCGACGGGGTGAGATAGCCGTTCTCCTCGGTGAAGTCCGAGTCGATGACCTCGAAGGCACGGATGGACTCGGCGCGCGAGACGGAGCTGTTCGCCCGGTCCACCACCGTCTGCAGCTCGGCACGCACCCGGTCGTCGGCCGCGGCCTCGGCCACGGTCATCTCCGGCAGGCCGTTGTTCGCCAGCCAGGTGGACAGCATCTCCTCGTCGAGGGTGAGGATCGCCGCCACGAAGGGCTTCTGGTCCCCGATGACCACGCACTGGCTGACCAGCGGGTGGGAGCGCAGCTGGTCCTCGAGCTGGGCGGGGGAGATGTTCTTGCCCCCGGCGGTCACGATGACCTCCTTGGAGCGCCCGGTGATGGTGAGGTTGCCGTGCTCGTCGAGAGCCCCCAGATCGCCCGTGCGGAACCAGCCGTCCTGCAGGGACTCGGCGGTGGCCTCGGGGTTGTTGCGATAGCCGGCGAAGACCATGATGCCCTTGACCAGGATCTCTCCGGTCTCGTCGATCGCGACGGTGCTGCCCGGAAGCGGCGGGCCGACGGTCCCGGGGCGGACGTCCCAGGGGACGTTCACGCTGATCGGCGCGGTGGTCTCGGTGAGGCCGTATCCCTCGAGGATCGTGACCCCGATGCCGCGGAAGAAGTGCGAGAGGCGAGCGCCGAGCGGGGCGCCGCCGGAGACGGCCCACTGCACACGACCGCCCATGGCATCGCGGAGCTTCCCGTAGACCAGCTTGTCGAAGACCGCGTGCTTCGCCTTCAGGGCGAAGGGGACCTTCCCCGATGCCAGCGCGGTCGAGTAGGCGATCGCGGTGTCCGCGGCGGCGGAAAAGATCCTGCCCCTGCCCCCGGCGATCGCCTTCGCCTCGGCGCTGTTGTACACCTTCTCGAACACCCGGGGCACTGCCAGCAGGAAGGTGGGACGGAAGGCGGCGAGGTCGGGGAGCAGGTTCTTCGTGTCCGCCGTGAACGCGGTGGTGACCGGCCAGCTGGCGGCGAGCACCGTGATCAGCCGCGCGAAGACGTGCGCGAGGGGCAGGAACATGAGCAGGCGCGATCCGGGCGGGAGCACCTCCTTCCCGAGCAGGTTCAGCGCGCTGCGGGTGGTGTCGACGAAGTTGGCGTGGGTGAGCTCCGCCCCCTTGGGCCGCCCGGTGGTGCCGGAGGTGTAGATGATGGTGGCGACGTCGTTCAGCGAGCGCGTGGTGCGACGGGCCTCGAGGTCCTCGTCGCTGATGTCCGCACCGGCGGCCTTGAGGTCGTCCAGGATGCCGTCGTCGAGGACCCCGATCCGCTCGAGCAGGGGGAGCTCGCCGCGCACGGACTCCACGTCCTCCTTGTGGCGGGTCGACTCGACGACCACGAACCGTGCGCCGGCGTCGGAGGCGATCCACTGGATCTGGCTCGGGGAGGAGGTCTCGTAGATCGGCACGCTCACCCCGCCGACCCACCAGACCGCCCAGTCCAGCAGCGCCCACTCGTAGCGGGTGCGGGAGAGGATCGCGACGACGTCGCCGGGCTCGACCCCGGCGGCCATGACCCCCTTCGCGACCTGCTTGACCTCGTCGACGAAGTCGGCGGTGCTCAGGGGCGTGTAGGTGCCGTCCCCGGCGGCGAGCTCGAAGATCGGGACAGAGGGGTTCGCACGGAGCCTGCCCAGCAGGAGGTCGGTCGTGTTCTCGTCGGGACGGCTCTCGTGCTGGAGAGGCGTGGTGAACTGCTTCATCGAATCTCCTTCGATCCGGCCAGGGGCGCTGGGCAGACACAGCGGACGCCTGCCCGGAAGCGCTGGTGGGGTGGTCCGATCCTACGGCAGAGGACGCCTACGATGGTCACGACAGGCAGGCGGGAGACCGTTCCCGCGCGTGCCGGCACGGCATCGCGGGACCAGGACGCGGGACCAGGAAGGGACGACATCGGCATGCTCTCCATCGGAGTGGACATCGGCGGGACCAAGATCGCGGCCGGGGTGGTGGACGAATCGGGGGAGATCGTCGCCACGACGACCCGCAGCACGCCCGCGACCGACACGGCGCTCATCGAGGCGGCCGTCGCCGACGCGGTCGCCGAGCTGCGTGCGGACCACGAGGTCGTGGGTGTCGGGGTCGGTGCTGCCGGCTTCGTGGGTGCGGATCGGCGCACCGTGAACTTCGCGGCCAACCTGGCCTGGCGCCAGCACCCGCTCGCCGAGGAGATCGAGCGACTGACCGGCCTGCCGGTCGTCGTCGAGAACGACGCGAACGCCGCGGGATGGGCCGAGTACCGCTTCGGCGCCGCCACCGAGGCGGCGAACATGCTCATGATCACCGTGGGCACCGGACTGGGCGGCGCCATCGTGCTGGACGGGCGCCTGGTCCGCGGCAGCGGCGGGTTCGCCGGCGAGATCGCGCACGTCACCGCGGTGCCGGACGGCCAGTGGTGCGGCTGCGGCCGCCGCGGCTGCCTCGAGCAGTACACCGCGGGGACCGCCCTGGTGCGCACCGCCAAGCGACGGGCCGGGACCGGCGACCCGCTGATGAGCCCGCTGCTGGAGGCCGTCGGCGGCGACCGTCGACAGATCGACGGCCCGCTGATCACGCGCCTCGCCCAGCAGGGCGACCCCGGCTCCGTCGAGCTGATCGCGGAGATCGGCACCTGGCTCGGTGCGGGAGCGGCCTCGGTCTCCTCGCTGCTCGACCCGGAGGTCATCGTCGTGGGTGGCGGCGTGGCCGCGGCGGGGGACCTGCTGCTGGAGCCGGCGCGCGAGGCCTACTCCGCGAACCTCACCGCTCGGACGCACCGCACGATCGCGCCCTTCGTGCTGGCCGAGATGGGCAACCGCGCGGGCATCGTCGGAGCCGCGGATCTCGCTCGCTGATCGTCGAGGGGTCCGCGGCCGCGGGACAGCCGTCAGACCTCGGCCCCGTCGTCGCCGTCTCCATGACGCTCCCGTGGGATGCGCAGCAGCAGGGCGATCAGCCCGCCCAGCGCCGCGAGCCCGCCGAGCCAGCCCAGGGGACCCGGCAGCGACGGGGTGAAGGCCACGACGAGCATGAGCACGAAGCCGCCCAGGAGGGCGGTCCAGGACCACATGGCCCCGTCCGACGGGGTCGGCAGATCGGGATCGGGCTGCTCGAAGTCGCCATAGATCACCTCGTCGTCGTCCAGCTCCCGCGGCACCTCGGGACGATCCTGGCCAGGAGGGCCGGCCGAGGGGTGCGCCGCGCGCGAGCGGGCGACCGACTCGGGGCTCGGCGGCTCCGTCGGGGACTCCGCGCTGAAGATCCAGGGAATGTCGTCGTCCGTGTCCGGGGAGAGGCCATGGCCCGAGGGCTCGGGACGCTGCGGCGCCGCCGGCTCCCGGGGCGCCTGTCCGGGCTGCAGAGCCAGGCCCTCGCCCTCGAGCATCCGGGCGAACTCGGCGTCGACGTCGCGGGGCTCGGGGGAGGAGCCGCGGTCGGCGGTCATCAGCGGGCTCCCGGGGCGGGGACGTGCTGGTCGAGGAAGCGCGCCGAGGTCTCGAACAGCAGCTCCGCGTCATGGTCCAGCGTCGCCAGGTGATGGCTGCGGAGCAGGGGGAGCCGCTCGACGGGGCCGTGCACACCGGCGGCGACGATGTCGCTGTCGGTGGGCGGGACGGTGTGATCGACGCGGGAGGTGGCGACCAGGACCGGCACCTCCACGGCGCCCAGATCGCGTCGGGTGCGGGTGAAGAGGCGACGCAGCTGCGCGACCGCCCGGACGGGGAGGCGATCGTAGGCCTCCTCGTGGCTCCCGGCCCGGGCGATGTCGGAGCCGATGCCGGGCAGCGTGCGCACCACGGGCGCGATCAGGCCCGCCACGCCGGCCACGGCGGGAAGGGTCATCCCGGGATTCACGACGACCACCGCGGCGAGGCTCCCGCGCAGACGGGGGTCCTCGGCGAGCGCGAGGGCCAGCGCGCCGCCCATCGACAGCCCGCCGACGGCGATCGGGCCGTGCTCCTCGGCCAGGGCGAGGGCTGCCTCGCGCACCGTGCCGTACCAGTCCTGCCAGCTGGTCCCGGCCAGCTCGCGCTCGGTGCTGGCGTGGCCGGGCAGGAGCGGCAGGTCGACGTCCCAGCCGCGGGTGGCGTGGTCCTCCGCCCAGGGCCTCATCGACTGCGGTGAGCCGGTGAATCCGTGGCACAGGAGCAGGCCCCCGCGCGGGTTAGAGTGTCCGGGCGCACGCCAGGGCCGGGACAGTTCGCTGAACGCCATGTGCCCATCGTCGCATCCGCGCCCGCCAGGTTCATCCCCGTCCGGTCCCGATCGGGCGACGACCCAGGAGTGTCCCCGTGCTGTACGTGATCGCCAAGCCCCTCGTCATGGGAGTCGCGCGCGTGCTGTGGAACCCCACGATCAGCGGGACCGAGAACATTCCCGAGCACGGACCGGTGATCCTGGCCTCCAACCACCAGGCCTACTCCGACACGGTGTTCCTGCCCGGCCAGGTGCGTCGCAGCGTGCACTTCCTGGGGAAGTCGGACATCTTCGAGGGCAGGTCGCCGCTGAACCGCCTCGTCGCCGCCGTCATGCGGGGCATCAATGTGATGCCGGTGGATCGCTCGGGCGGCAGCGCCTCCCGCTCCGCGATCACCGCCGGGCTGGCGGTCCTGGAGCGCGGGCAGGTGCTGGGCATCTATCCGGAGGGAACCCGCAGCCCGGACGGTCGCCTGTACCGCGGGAAGACGGGCGTCGCCCGATTCGCCCTGGCGACCGGGGCGCCGATCGTGCCGGTGGCGATGCTCGGAGCGCATGAGGCGCAGCGCGGTCGGCGCTGGTTCCCGCGCCGTCATCCGCGCATCCATGCGCTCGTCGGCCCTCCGGTGGACCTCCGGGAGGTGCTGCGCGCGTGCGAGGGCGCCGAGGAGGCGAAGGTCCTCCGTGCTGTCACCGATGCGGTGATGGACGACATCCACGCCCTCTCCGGCCAGGAGCGGGTCGATGAGTACGCGAGCGAGGTCAAGCAGCGCCTCCGCGCAGAGGCGGCCGGAGCGCGGGCCCGGACGGATCCGTCGTCCCGCGGGTGAGGACCCGGGCCCGATGTGACCGACCGCCCCCTGGGACCGGATCTCCGCGCCGGGATCCACTGGCTACCCTGGGCGGGTGACTCAATTCAGCTCCGATGCCCCTGCACGTGCGCACGCCTTCACTCTGTCCTCGGCCGACGACGGCCTGGCAGCCCTCGGCGCGTGGCGCGAGTATCCGCGGGTGCAGCAGCCGGTGTGGCCCGACGAGACCGCCCGCGCGAAGGTCTTCGACGATCTCCGCGCCGCCCCGCCGCTGGTCTTCGCCGGTGAGGTCGACGTGCTGCGCGATCGGGTCGCCGCCGCCGCCCGCGGCGAGGCCTTCCTCCTCGCCGGAGGGGACTGCGCAGAGACCTTCGCCGATTCCACCGCGGACCGGATCCGCAACAAGATCCGCACGATCCTGCAGATGTCGGCCGTCCTCACCTACGGCGCCTCGCTGCCGGTGGTGAAGATGGGTCGCATGGCGGGACAGTTCGCCAAGCCCCGCTCCGCCGACGAGGAGACCCGCGACGGGCAGACCCTGCCCACCTACCGCGGAGACGCGGTCAACGAGTTCGACTTCACGCCCGAGTCCCGTATCCCCGACCCGGCCCGGCTGTGGAGGACCTACACCACCAGCGCCTCGACGCTGAACCTGCTGCGCGCCTTCACCGGCGGAGGCTTCGCCGACCTGCGCGAGGTGCATTCCTGGAACCGGGGCTTCACCTCGGGTGCCGGGTACGACCGCTACGAGGAGCTGGCCGGTCAGATCGACAAGGCCGTGCGCTTCATGGATGCCATCGGTGCGGACTTCGAGTCCCTCAAGGTCGTGGAGTTCTACGCCTCGCACGAGGCGCTCCTGCTCGACTACGAGGAGGCGCTCTCTCGCATCGACTCCCGCACGGGCGAGATCTACGGCTGCTCCGGGCACTTCCTGTGGGTCGGCGAGCGCACCCGTCAGCTCGACGGCGCCCATGTCGACTTCATGGCGCGCCTGCGCAACCCGATCGGGGTCAAGCTCGGCCCCGACGCCTCGGTGGACGATGCGCTGCGCCTCATCGACCGCCTGGACCCGGAGCGCGAGCCCGGCCGCCTGACCTTCATCACCCGCATGGGCGCCGGGAAGATCCGCGACCGTCTGCCGGCCCTGGTCGAGGGTGTGCGCGACTCCGGTGCACAGGTGGCGTGGGTGACCGATCCGATGCACGGCAACACCATCACGTCCTCCAACGGCTACAAGACCCGGCGCTTCGAGGACATCCTCGACGAGGTGGTCGGATTCTTCGAGGTCCACCAGGGTCTCGGGACCGTCCCGGCGGGTCTGCACATGGAGCTCACCGGCGATGATGTCACCGAGGTCCTCGGTGGCAGCGGGGAGATCGACGAGGAGGGCCTCACCCGGCGCTACGAGACGCTCGTGGATCCGCGTCTGAACCACCAGCAGTCCCTCGAGCTGGCCTTCCTGGTGGCGGAGATGCTCTCCCGTCGCTGAGCCCCGGCACGACGACGCCGGCGCCCCCTGGTCCAGGGGGCGCCGGCGTCGTCGTCCGTCGCTCAGAACACCTTGATCGTGACCGTCGAGCCCTTCTCCAGCTCGGAGCCCGCGGCGGCGGACTGCTCATAGACCAGGCCGAACACCGGATCGCCCTTGTCGTGGACGACCTGCACCGTGAAGCCGGCGCCCTCGAGGGCCGACTTCGCCTCGGCCTCGGGGGAGCGGAAGACGTCCGGGACCTCCACCATCTCCGGACCGAGCGAGGTCACGAGGTGGACCGTGTCGCCTCGGAAGAGGGAGCCGGAGGCGGGGGACTGCGAGATCACCGCACCGCGGGGGACGCTGCTCGAGTGCGCCTGGGCGCTGGTGACCCGGAACCCGGCCCCCTCGAGGGCCGAGCGTGCGGAGCTGCCGCCGCGCCCGGTCTGATCGGGCACGGCGATCGGCTGGCGGCCCTGGGAGACGACCACGTGGACCTCGCCGCCGGCGGGCAGCGCATCCGCGCTCGCGGACTGGGAGATGACCTGGCCCTCGGGCACGGTCTCGGAGTACTCGGGATCGTCCTCGACGAGCTCCAGGCCCAGATCCTCGACCTCCGTCCTGGCGCTGTCGAGCTCGAGTCCTGCCAGCTCGGGGACCGGGAAGGTCTCCTCGCCCTTGGACACGACGACCGTGACGGCGCTGCCCTTCTTGACGGTGGTTCCCGTCGAGGGATCGGCGGAGATGACGTGCCCGGCGGGGACCGTGGCGTCGAAGCGCTCGTCGGTGGTGACGGTCAGCCCCGAGGAGGTGAGCGCGGCCTCGGCATCCGCGAGCGGCGTCCCCGTCACCAGGGGGATGGTCCGGTCGGCGCCGGGCCCGGTGTTGAAGTACCAGTCCCCGCCCGCCCAGGCACCGGCGGTGAGACCGGCGACCAGGCACAGCGCGGCGAGCGCCGCCATGATGCGCGAGGGCCGACGGGTGCCGGCGGGGAGATGGCGACCCCGTCGAGCCCGCGGCGAGCGCATCACCAGGAGTCGTCGGCCGCCCTCGTCCTCTCCGCCGCCGTCCTCTCCGCCGCCGTCCTCTCCGCTGCCGTCCTCGTCGGTGTCGGCGGAATCAGGGGTGCTCGGCTCGTCGTCGGCCGTCTGCGCGAGCTCCTCCTCGTCGGCATCGTGCGAGGACGGGTCCTCGAGGTCCTCGCCCGGGGCGAGCAGCTCGGCGGGGAACGCCCGGGGGCTGTGATCGAGCGCCGAGGCGACCTCCTCGAGGGAGGTCGTGACCCGGGGGACGTCCGAGGTGTCTGCGTCCTCGCGCCCGTGGGGCCGCGAGTCCAGGACGGCGGTGGGCAGCGTCGCGGCGAGCTCCCGGACCGCGCGCAGCAGATCCTTCGCGGTGGCAGGACGCTGCTCGACCTCGCGCGCGGCGGCCCAGGTGACCAGGGAGTCGAGCTCGCGCGGGATGCCGGAGACGAGCGAGGAGGGGGCGGGGATGTCCTCGTGCACGTGCTGGAAGGCGATGTGCACGGGCTGTTCGCCCCGGAACGGCTGCAGCCCGGTGAGCATCTCGAAGAGGACGATCCCGAGGGAGTAGAGGTCGCTGCGCTCATCGGAGTGGCCGCGCGTGACCACCTCCGGGCTGATGTAGGCGACGGTCCCCAGCAGCGCTGCGCTGGCCGAGGAGTTGTTCGAGCCGGTGGCGCGGGCCAGGCCGAAGTCCGCGACCTTCACCAGGTCCTCATGGCTCAGCAGGATGTTCTCGGGCTTGATGTCCCGGTGGACGATGCCGGCCTCATGGGCGGCGACGAGGGCCTGCAGCACCTGCGTGGTCACGTCGAGGCTGTCGCGGAGGGTGAGGCGCTCCTGGGCGACGAGGCGGGCTCGCAGGGTCTCGCCCTCGACGAGCTCCATCGCGAGATAGATGCGGTCCTCGTCCTCGCCCTGGTCGAACACGCCCACGACGTTGCGGTGCGCGAGCCGTGCCGCGGCCCGGGCCTCCCGGCCGAAGCGTCGGCGGAAGTCCTCGTCCATCGCGAGGTGGGGGTGCATGATCTTCAGCGCCACCACGCGGTCCAGCCGCTCGTCGTGGCCGCGGTGCACCGTCGCCATTCCGCCGCGCGCGATCGGCTCCTCGACCCGGTACCGACCGTCGAGGAGCTGGCTGATGCCGGGGGAAGTCGACGTCGCCGCGCTCACCTGGCCAATGTAGAGCGGGCCTCGACGCAGATCGCGCACCGACACACGGAGCGGGGCGGCGACACGTCCCGAATCGGTCACATCGGAGAAAGCAGACGGGTCGGGCTCCGCGTCGGAGGTGCGCACCGCGGGCACGGCGTGGCACCCTGGTCCTGTGAACGACCTCGATGACCTCATCTCCGACTGGCTCACCCTCCCCGACGTCGCCGAGCGTCTCGACGTGGAGGTGTCCCGCGTCCGGCGCCTCATCGAGGAGGGGCAGCTGATCTCGCTGCGGCGCGGCAGCCCCGTGGTGCGACAGGTCCCCGCTGAGCTGATCGCCGAGGACGACCTCATCCCGCACCTCGCGGGCACGATCACGATCCTGCGCGACGGCGGCTTCGAGGACGAGGAGCTCCTCGCGTGGCTCTTCACCGAGGATGAGACCCTCCCGGGACGGCCGATCGACCACCTCCGCAGCGGACAGCGCGGCGAGGTGCGTCGTCGTGCCCTCGCCCTCGCCCTCTGAGCGGTCCGAACGGACCCCGGCGCCCGCAGTGACCGCGCGGCGCGTCGGCCCGGCGTCTCCTGCATCGCCGGACGGACGATCCCTCAGGCGGTGAACGCCTCGACGTCGGTCGCCTGCGCGGCGAGCGCGGAGAGCCCGGCGCTGCCGGTCCTCCCCAGCATCCTCGCGTCATCGAGCAGCTCGCCGGCGCGGAGCGCCCTCTGCTCGACCTCCGCCACCACGGACGCGACCGCTCCGGTGGAGACCATGAGCTCGTGCACGGCGGAGATCTGCTGCGCAGAGGCGTCCGAGCGGCCGACGGCGTCGGCGAGCAGAGCACGTCCAGCGGGATCGGCGGCCACCTCGGTGCGCGCCAGGAGCACGGTCCGCTTGCCCTCGATGATGTCCCCGCCGATCGGCTTGCCCGTCTCGTTCTGATCGCCGACCACGCTGAGCAGGTCGTCCCGCAGCTGGAATGCGGTGCCGACCTCGATCGCCCATTCCGAGAGCGTCTCCAGGTCCTCCTCCGGCGCCCCCAGCAGCGCGGCGCCGATCCGCACCGGTCGCAGCACCGTGTACGGGACGGTCTTCCAGCGGATCACGGCGAGGGCCGCCTGCTCCGCGTCCTCGGCCGAGGCGAAGCCGCCCGCCTGGTGCAGGATGTCCAGGAACTGGCCGGACATGACCTCGGTGCGCAGCGCGTCGAACTCCCTCCGGGCGGCGGCGACGGCGCCGGGGTCACCCTGCACCCCCGCGGCGACCTGCTCCGACCAGCTCAGCGCCAGGTCGCCGAGCACGATCGCGACGGCGGTCCCGTAGTCCTCCGAGGATCCGGCGAGGCCGCCCTCCCGGTGCTGACACTCCGCCTGGACGTGCAGGGCCGGCCTGCCGCGCCGCATGGGGGAGTGGTCGATGACGTCGTCATGCAGGAGAGCCGCCGCCTGGACGAGCTCGATCGCGGTGCCGTACCGGGCCAGCGCGTCGACCTCCGCGTCGGAGGGATCGCGCTGCAGGGCGGCGAGGCCGCCCCAGTAGCAGAAGCGAGGGCGCAGCAGCTTGCCGCCCTCGAGGTAGTCCAGCAGACGGTCCGCCAGCTCGGCGGTCTCCGGGGAGATCATGGCGAGCTGTCGACGACGCTCCGTGAGCTCCTCGCGGACGATCTCCGCGACCCGGGTCACGAGCCGCCCATCGAGATCCTGCAGGGCGGCGTCGGCGGGCGAGGTGTCGGCGGAGGTCATCGGAGAGCGTCCTTTCTGACGGGCAGCACGATCCTCCCACGTCCACCTGGGTGACGGAGGGGCCGGGATCCCCCGGAGACCAGGAGCGCAGTGACGAACTGTGCAGGGACGGACGGTGCAGGGACGGACGGTGCAGCGACGGTTCCTCCCCAGACCCTCACCGTCCCCATCCCGGGCCGAGCGTCCCCAGGGAACCCGGTGCTCCGCCAGGGTCGACCCATGAGCACCGACACCACCCCCGCCGATCATGGACGACGCCTCCTCGGAGCGGACGATCCCGCAGAACTCCTCGCAGAAGCCTTCCTGTGCCTCCATGAACGTCCTGTGGACTGCCTGCTGCTCAGCATGGGCGGGGAGGGTGTGCGGCCGGCTCTGATCACGCGTTCGCCGCTGCATCACCTGCTGGGCGAGGGCGGCGCGGAGAACCTGGGGCGGCACCTCGCGCTGGTGCGCGAACGAGGCGCCGGAGCGGTGCAGGCGCTGATCGTGCTCGGGGACGGGCACCAGGACCTGCTCGCCCCGGTGGTCCGTGACATCCTGCGACGAGCCGGCGCGCTCGTGCTGGACGCCGCGCGGGCGAGGGATGACGAGGACCCTGTCCTGGTGAGCGTTCGCGGTGCGGCGGCGGGGACGAGCTGGATCCTGCACCGCGACGGTGGCCCTCGGAGCTCCGCAGGGGTGCGGCTCACCGACTGCGGTCCGCTGCGGGAGTTCGCGGAGACCCGGGCCGCGGCCTCCGCCGTCCTCCACGGCCAGCGGATCCCGAGCGCGTGCTCCCACACTCGAGAGCTGTCGCGGATCGGCGAGGGTCTCACGCTGCCGTCCGTCGATCTGAGCTCCACCGCGGATTCCGGCGCCCTGTTCGCGACAGCGCGCGCGGCCCTCGCGGCGCTCCTCGTCGACACCGGGACGATGACCCCTGAGGACAGGATGACGAAATATGAACAGCTCGCCGCACTGCTGTCGGCGCTCGCCGTGGACCGGCTCCACTGGGAGCTCCTGGCGCGTTGCGTCGAACGAGGCAGCGCCCGGGCGATCGATCGGGAGAGCCTTCTCCAGCAGCTCGTCGGGGATGCGTCGTGGCGCCCTCACTCCGACGTCTGCGCAGGTGGGGACTGGTACGTCGGGTTGGAGCAGATGCGCATCGTCGCCGCTTCCGCGGTCTCGGCGCACGAGCCCGCCCGGCGGAGCACTGCTCGTTCGGCCTGGCGGGCGCTGACCACCCTGCTGGTGCTGCTGTCGTGGTGGAACCATCGGTTCGCCACCGCCGGCGATCTCGTCGACGAGCTCCGGGAGCAGGAACCGGAGTCCACTCTGGCACCCTTGCTCTCACGGATGACCGACACCCCGATCTTCCCGGCCTGGTGGCCCAGCGCCTGACCCGAGGACCTCGTCCCGCGAGCCGGGGCCTTGAAGGAGCAGCACCGATGACCATTCTCGGAGAGTCGCGCGACGTCGACGCGGCCGGCTCCGTCCACGACGGAGCACCCGACCCCGGCGCCGGGACGCACCCCGTCGAGCACGATCGCTCCGGCGGAGCCTGGCACCCGCGGTTCGGCGCGGGGGAGCGGCGCTTCGCGCCGCTGGGCGAGCTGCAGCTGGAGAGCGGCGCCGTGCTCGAGGACGTCTCGCTCGCCTATGAGAGCTGGGGGACGCTTGACGAGGACCGCTCGAACGCGGTGCTCGTGCTGCATGCGCTGACCGGGGACTCCCATGTGCGCGGACCGGCCGGTCCGTCGCACCCGAGCGCCGGCTGGTGGGAGGAGATGGTGGGGCCCGGCCGTCCGGTCGACACCGACCGGTTCCACGTCATCGCGCCGAACGTCCTGGGCGGCTGTCAGGGCAGCACGGGACCGAGCTCCACGGCTCCCGACGGCAGGCCCTACGGATCCCGCTTCCCGCTGCTGACCACCCGGGACCAGGTCGCCGCGGAGCGTCGTCTGCGGGACCAGCTCGGCATCGATCGCTGGGCACTGGTGATCGGCGGATCCATGGGCGGGATGCGCGCGATCGAGTGGGGCGTGTCCCACCCCGACGAGGTCGAGCGGCTCGCGGTGATCGCCTCCTCCGCCCGCGCGACGGCCGACCAGATCGCGTGGAACAACGCCCAGATCGCCTCCATCCGCCTGGATCCGGAGTTCCGCGACGGGGACTACTACGGGTCCGGCGCCGGACCCCGGACGGGACTCGGCATCGCCCGACGGATCGCCCACACCACCTACCGCACCGCCTCCGAGCTGGAGGACCGCTTCGGGAACCGTCCGCAGGGACAGGAGGATCCCTTCGACGGGCGCGGGCGCCACCAGGTGACCAGCTATCTCGATCACCACGCGGGCAAGCTCGCGCGTCGCTTCGACGCGAACTCCTACGTCACGCTCGCCGAGAGCATGAGCACGCACGACGTGGGGCGTGGTCGCGGGGGTGTGGCCGCCGCGCTGCGACGGGTCACCGCCCGCAGCCTCATCGTCGCCATCGACTCCGATCGCCTGTTCCCTCCCGCACTGGTCCAGGAGATGGCGGAGCACATCGACGGGGCGGACTGGCACATCGCCTCCTCGCCCATCGGGCATGACGCCTTCCTGCTCGCCCACCCGGGTCTCGAGAAGTGGATCGGCGACCTGCTCGACGTCTAAGCTGACCGCGCAGAGCACCGCACGCCGCCGTCGGCGTCGAGGAGACCGGAACCCGGTCGTACAGTGAGGAGACGTCGCATGACCATCGTCGTGGGGTACTCCCCGTCCGGACAGGGACGGGCCGCGCTGCGTGCGGCCCTCCGCTACGCGGCACGCACCCAGGAGGGGCTGGCCATCGCCTCCCACCAGTACCACGATGCGGAGCAGGGGGTCACCGCCGCCTCTGAGGCCGCCGTGCGGGCGGAGCTCGAGGAGCTCGGAATTCTCTGCGGGGACGTGACCGTCCACAGCAGCCCCGAGCGCGACATCGGCGAGTTCCTGCTCTCCCTCGTCGAGGAGGTGGACGCGAGCCTGGTGGTGATCGGGCTGCGCCGCAAGCCGCCCATCGGCAAGATGAACCTCGGCGCCTCCGCGCGCCGCGTGGTGCTCGGCGCTCCCTGCCCCGTGCTCGCCGTCAAGGACGATCCTCTGGTCCCGACGAATCCTCCCGCAGGACGCTCCTGAACCGGCTCCCGGACGGGCAGTCGGACGGACTGCTGGACGGGTGGGAATAAAGGCCCGCCACGGGCGTTATACTCGACAGGCTTGACGGCACCGTGCGTTCGTGCGCCGTGATTCCGGTACACACCGGTCTCACGCCGCGCGATGCAGACCGTGAGCCGCGCCGAGAAGACCGATCGCCCGAGTGTGGCGGACCGCCCTCACCGGGCCGCCGCCGGAAGAAGGAACTCTGTGACCTCCTCCAGTACTGCTGAGACCTCGCCCACGGCGAAGAGCTCGACCCCGTCGGCCTCGACGGCGACGGAGAGCATCGAGGCCGAGGCCGTCGAGACCGACTCCGCCGACGCCTCGGGGACCGTGACGACCGCAGCCAAGAAGGCTCCCGCCAAGAAGGCAGCGGCCAAGAAGGCCCCCGCCGCCAAGGCCGCTCCCCGCAAGACCGCTGCCAAGAAGGCCGCGGCCAAGGCCGCCGAGCCCGAGGTCGAGCCCGAGGCGGAGGAAGAGACCGAGGAGAACGACGCCAAGAAGCGCGACTCCACGACCGATGCGAAGGTCGAGGCCTCCGGCGGGTTCGTCTACAACGCCTCCGTCGACGACGCCCCTGCGCAGCAGGTCGTCACCGCCGGCGCCACGGCCGACCCGGTCAAGGACTACCTCAAGCAGATCGGCAAGGTCGCGCTGCTGAACGCCGCGCAGGAGGTCGAGCTCGCCGAGCGCATCGAGGCCGGTCTCTACGCCGAGCAGAAGCTCAAGGGCGACGAGACACTCCGCGACAAGAACGACCGCCTCACCAAGGCCGGTCGCGAGCTGACCATGATCGCCGACGACGGCCGCGCCGCCAAGGACCACCTGCTCGAGGCCAACCTGCGCCTCGTGGTCTCCCTGGCCAAGCGCTACACCGGCCGCGGCATGCTGTTCCTGGACCTCATCCAGGAGGGCAACCTGGGCCTGATCCGCGCGGTCGAGAAGTTCGACTACGCCAAGGGCTACAAATTCTCCACCTACGCCACCTGGTGGATCCGCCAGGCCATCACCCGCGCCATGGCGGACCAGGCCCGCACCATCCGTATCCCGGTGCACATGGTCGAGGTCATCAACAAGCTCGCCCGCGTCCAGCGGCAGATGCTCCAGGACCTGGGCCGTGAGCCCACTCCGGAGGAGCTGGCCAAGGAGCTGGACATGACGCCCGAGAAGGTCGTCGAGGTTCAGAAGTACGGCCGCGAGCCGATCTCCCTGCACACCCCGCTGGGCGAGGATGGCGACAGCGAGTTCGGCGACCTCATCGAGGACTCCGAGGCCGTCGTCCCCGCAGACGCGGTCAGCTTCACCCTGCTGCAGGAGCAGCTGCACTCGGTGCTGGACACCCTCTCCGAGCGCGAGGCAGGTGTGGTCTCGATGCGCTTCGGCCTCGAGGACGGCCAGCCCAAGACCCTCGACGAGATCGGCAAGGTCTACGGCGTGACCCGCGAGCGGATCCGCCAGATCGAGTCCAAGACCATGTCGAAGCTGCGTCACCCCTCGCGTTCGCAGGTGCTGCGCGACTACCTCGACTGAGGTCATGACCCTCATCGCACGACGATGATGGTCTGCGGGCCCGGACTCCACGGAGTCCGGGCCCGCGGTCCGTCCGGGACCGTGCTCGTCGGGCCGGCGGGCGACTGGCACGACAGGGGCCTCCAGGGGAGCAGGCAGGACATGATGACGACCGAGGGTGTGGAACTGCTCATCCACCGGGTCGAGCCTCGGGACTGGGCGGCGCACCGCGACCTGCGCCTGGACATGCTCGCCGCCGACCCGGAGGCGTTCTGGGCGGACCCGGCAGAGGCTCGTGCCCGCGCCGCCGAGCAGTGGCGCGAGGAGATCGCCGGCCCGCGCATCCATCTGCAGGCCCGGCGCGGCACCGAGGTGCTCGGCGGGATCGCCCTGCTCCCCGCCGGCTACACGCCGGAGCATCAGATCCCCGAGGACCGTGCGCACATCGTCTCCCTGTGGGTGCGACCCGAGGTCCGGGGGACGGGGATCTCGCGGCCACTGCTCGTCGCCGCCGCGCGGCTCTCGTTGGACCTCGGGCGCCCCGATCTGCGCCTCGACGTCGACGCGGGCAACGATTCGGCCCGACGGCTCTACGAGCGCCTCGGCTTCGTGGCCACCGGTGCACGGGACCCGCGCGAGAGCAACGGCTCGTACTGGGTGGAGTACGCGATCGACGCGTCGGCTCTGGTGAACGGCTGAACCCCTGACCGTGGGGGCGGCACGTCGAATCGCGGCCGCTCGGAGGTCTCTCACCGGTCGACTGCTGGCGCTGTGGCGAGGAGCATGCCGATGCTGCCGCAGTCCCAGCCCAGGCGCCCGCAGCCGACCATGGCCGGTCGGCCCTGCCGGTCGGCCCTGCCGGTCGGCCCTGCGCCAGCTGCTTCAGCCGTCGCCGGCCACGCCTTTCAACCCTGCCCCGCCCGCGCCATCGCCGCGCACGACGAAGGGCGCCCACCGAGATCGTGGGCGCCCTTCGGGACGGAGTGAGCTGGACGGCGCGGGTCAGGTCGCGCCGACGGGTCGGATCAGTCCTCGACCGGCTCGGGCTTGAGGTGGAGACGCTCGGTCTCGTCGATGATCTCGGCCGCGATGCCCTCGAAGGCATCCTGGTGGGCGCGAGCGTGGTGGGCGCAGAACATCAGTTCGCCGCCGGCCTCGAGGAGCACCTTGACGTACGCCTGGGCGCCGCAGCGGTCGCACCGGTCGTGTGCCGTGAGCCGGGGAGCTTCGAGAGTCAGGTTCATGAGGACATTTGTAGCACCGCGGGGCGCCGCCGGGGGAGTGTCCACAGCCCTGGTTCGCTGGCGGCGCAACGTCGTGTGAGCGGGGCCGCTCGCGCTGAGCCGGTCCGGCACCGGCGTCCGTCGGCCGCGCGGCGGCGGGACGCGGGCTGTGAGCGGGGCGGCACGTGCCGGTGCCGGGCTCGGAGGGTCCGGACCCGTAGAATCCGGGGGGTGTCCACCACCAGCGCAGCGAAGAAGTCCGCCTACGATGCCCGCAACCTCCAGGTCCTCGAGGGCCTCGAGGCCGTGCGCAAGCGGCCCGGCATGTACATCGGCTCCACCGACTCCCGCGGTCTCATGCACTGCCTGTGGGAGATCCTGGACAACGCGGTGGACGAGGCGCTCGGCGGGCACGGCGAGTCGATCGAGGTCATCCTCCACCCCGACCATTCCGTCGAGGTCCGTGACACCGGCCGAGGCGTGCCGGTGGATGTCGAGCCCCGCACGGGGCTGACCGGCGTCGAGGTCGTCTACACCAAGCTCCACGCGGGCGGGAAGTTCGGCGGCGGCTCCTATGCGGCCTCCGGCGGTCTGCACGGCGTGGGCGCGAGCGTCGTCAACGCGCTGTCCGGCCGGCTCGACGTCGAGGTCGATCGCGGCAGCAAGGTCTACGCGATGAGCTTCCAGCGCGGCACCCCGGGGGTCTTCGATGACGCCGACGGTCCGGATCCGGACTCACCCTTCACCCCGACCGACGGCCCCGCCGAGTTGCGCGTGGTCGGCAAGGCGAAGCGCGGCGTGACCGGCACCCGGGTGCGCTACTGGGCCGATCCGCAGATCTTCGTCAAGGGCTCCCACTTCTCGCTGGACGATCTGACGCGCCGCTCGCGCCAGACCGCGTTCCTGGTGCCCGGGCTGCAGATCTCGGTCACCGACCTGCGCCCGGAGGCATCCCCGGACCAGCCGGCCACCCGCACCTTCAAGTACGACGGCGGCATCAGCGAGTTCGTCGAGTACCTCGCCCAGGACCAGCGGATCACCGACGTGATCCGGCTGCAGGGCACCGGGGAGTACACCGAGACGATCCCGGTCCTGGACAAGAACGGCCACATGGTCTCGACCGATGTCGAGCGCTCCTGCGAGGTGGACATCGCGCTGCGCTGGGGCGCGGACTTCGACTCGACCCTGCGCTCATTCGTGAACATCGTCGCGACCCCCAAGGGCGGCACCCACGTCACCGGCTTCGAGCAGGCGATGGTCAAGACCGTGCGCAAGCAGGTCGAGAACCAGGCGCGCCGGGTCAAGTTCAACGCCAAGAACGAGAAGATCGAGAAGGACGACACCCTCGCGGGACTCACCGCGGTGGTCAGCGTGCGCATCGACGAGCCCCAGTTCGAGGGCCAGACCAAGGAGGTGCTCGGCACCCCCGCGATCCGTCAGATCGTCGCCAAGGTCGTCGAGGACCGGCTCACCGAGTTCCTCAGCTCCACGAAGAAGGGCGAGAAGGAGCAGGCGGCCCTGGTCATCGACAAGGTGGTCTCGGAGATGCGCGCCCGCATCGCCGCCCGCATGCACAAGGAGGTCTCCCGCCGCAAGAACGCGCTGGAGTCCTCCACGATGCCGACCAAGCTCGCGGACTGCCGCACCCATGACGTCGAGCGCTCGGAGCTGTTCATCGTCGAGGGCGACAGCGCGCTCGGCACCGCCAAGAACGCCCGCTCCTCGGAGTACCAGGCTCTGCTGCCGATCCGCGGCAAGATCCTCAACACCCAGAAGGCGTCCGTCACGGACATGCTCAAGAACACCGAGTGCGCAGCGATCATCCAGGTGATCGGGGCGGGCTCGGGGCGCACCTTCGACCTGGACGCCGCCCGCTACGGCAAGATCATCATGATGACCGACGCCGACGTCGACGGCGCCCACATCCGCACGCTCCTGCTGACCCTCTTCCACCGCTACATGCGGCCCCTGGTCGAGGCTGGGCGCGTCTACGCGGCGGTCCCGCCCCTGCACCGGGTCGAGATCATCCACGGCGGCAAGAAGAAGAACGAGCTGGTCTACACCTACTCCGAGGCAGAGCTGACCAAGCTGCTGAAGAACCTCGAGCGGCGCGGCAAGCGGTACAAGGAGCCGATCCAGCGCTACAAGGGCCTGGGCGAGATGGACGCCGACCAGCTGGCGGACACCACCATGGATCCCGGCCAGCGCATGCTCCGCCGGGTGCGGATCGAGGATGCCGAGGCGGCCAGCGCCGTCTTCGAGCTCCTGATGGGCTCCGACGTCGCACCCCGCAAGCAGTTCATCATCGAAGGAGCCGAAGAGCTCGACCTGGAGAGGATCGACGCATGAGTGTCGCCGTCCGTGTGATCCCCTGCCTGGACGTCGATGCGGGGCGCGTCGTCAAGGGCGTGAACTTCAAGGACCTCCGCGATGCCGGGGATCCGGTCGAGCTGGCCGCCCGCTACGGGGCCGAGGGCGCCGACGAGCTGACCTTCCTCGACGTCACCGCCTCATCGGGCGGCCGGGACACGATGATCGACGTGGTGCGCCGCACCGCCGAGCAGATTTTCATCCCGCTCACCGTCGGCGGCGGCGTGCGCTCGGTCGACGACGTCGACCAGCTGCTGCGCGCGGGCGCCGACAAGTGCGGGGTCAACACCGCCGCGATCGCCCGCCCCGAGGTGATCTCGGAGATCTCCCGGCGTTTCGGCAACCAGGTGCTGGTGCTGTCGATCGACGCCCGCCGCGTCTCCGACGAGACGCCCGAGGGCACGGCCCGCAGCGGCTCGGGCTTCGAGGTCACCACTCACGGCGGCCGCCGCGGCACCGGAATCGACGCGATCGCGTGGATCCGCGAGGTGACCGAGCGGGGTGCGGGGGAGATCCTGCTGAACTCGATGGACGCGGACGGCACCGAGGCGGGCTTCGACCTCGAGCTGATCGGTCTGGCCCGTGAGGCGACGACCCTGCCGCTGATCGCCTCCGGCGGAGCGGGCACGCCCGAGCACTTCGCCCCGGCGGTCCATGCGGGCGCCGATGCGGTGCTCGCCGCGAGCGTCTTCCACTTCCAGCAGATGACGATCGCCGAGGCGAAGGGGGCGATGGCCGCCGACGGCCTCCCCGTGCGGTGACCGCGCCGCTGTCCGTCGCCGCCCGGCGCTCGGGAGGGCGGCGTCCCCTCCCCACCCGGCTGGCACGGGCCGCCCTCGTGGCCGTCCTGGTGCTGCTGCTCGGTGCCGGCTGGCTGCTGTGGGACAACCGCCGGCTGGACGTCACCGCCGCCGACGTCCCCATCGCCTCCCTGCCTCCGGCTGCCGACGGGCTCCGGATCGCCCAGGTCTCCGACCTGCACGCCGCGGACTTCGGCACCTTCCAGGACCGGGTGGTCTCCGCCGTGGAGTCCGCACGGCCCGACCTGGTGGCGATCACCGGAGACCTGGTCGACTACCGTACCGCCGATCTCACGGCCGCGCTCGAGATGACCGGTCGCCTGCAGGCGATCGCCCCGACGTACATGGTGCTCGGCAACCACGATGCCGATTCACCGCTCCTCGACGAGCTGCTGGCCGGCCTCGAGGAGCGGGGAGTGGTGGTGCTGCGGGACGAGTCGACGACGTTGCAGGTGGCCGGCGTGGACGTCACGCTCATCGGGCTCGACGATCCCCGCGTGCGTGCCATCGCCGATCAGCCGGAGCGGGACCCCGCCTCGCTGCTCGCCCCGCTCGTCCCGGAGGAGTCCGTCACCACGATCCTGCTCGCCCATCGGCCCGAGCTGTTCGACTCCTATTCGGGTCACGGGATCGATCTGGTCCTGTCCGGGCACGCCCACGGCGGCCAGGTGCGCGTGCCGGGCATCGGCGGCCTGTATGCGCCGCACCAGGGCTGGCTGCCTGAGCTCAGCGAGGGAGTCCATGAGCGCGAGGGCACCACGATGGTGATCAGCCGTGGGCTCGGCAACAGCATCGCCGGGGTGCGGGTGAACGATCCCCGTGAGCTCGTGCTGATCGATCTGCGCCGGGCGGGCTGAGCCTGCTGGGCGAGCCCGCTCGTCGGACGCCTGCCTCGGGACCCCGTCCACTGGACCTGGACCGCTGCGAACGAGAGCACGGCCCGTCCGGATCAGATCCGGACGGGCCGCGGTTCATGATGTGCCCCTGCTGCGCAGAGGCCTCCGGGCTCATCGAAGGTGCGAGACGCCGGCGCCGAGCAGAGTGCGCTCCAGGAACCTCTCGTACTCCTGGCGCGCCTGCTCAGCCGCGAGCTGCCGGCGAGCCCGCCGCAGCGCGCGACGGCGCGTGAGGATGCTCGTGAGCAGCGTGTCGACGGCGATCTCGTCGGTGAGCCGGTCGAGACGGTCCACCTCGGAGTCGATGCTGGTGAGGGGAGTGGGGGCGGTGAGGGTGGTCATGACTGCGGTCGCTCTCTCCGTGGTCGGGTCGGTGGACGTGGTGGGGGATACGAGGTCGTCAGGTGATGTGACGAGGGCATGCGGGGACATCGGTGCTCCTGGAGGAGTGGTGTGTGATCGAGGCTCGCGCCTGCGACGGACAGCAGCTGTCCGCAGAGCGCGAGGGACAGGCCCTCGTGGCTCGAGGATCTCGAGCCCCGAGCGCGGATCTCAGGGGTGTCGGCAGCGGCCGACGAGGGGTGGGGCGGTCTGCCCCGTCAGCGGGCTGCGGGCGATGTGCGGCCGACGGCGCGGCGACCCCCGCCGGCCGTTCGCTGAGCCACGATGAGTCCGTGGCACCGGAGGGAGTATGCCGAGCAGCCGGACGACACGGCCGGGCTCGCCGGGGTCGTCATCGGGGTCGTGTGCATCTCCATACGGCCAGTCCACCACCCTTGGCCGACCTGAACAACTGATTTAATCCAGAGCAGGTTCGGAGCAGAGCCCGGAGCCGTGGGCCTCTCGCCCGGAGCGTCCGATCCACCCGGTGCGCAGGCGAGGGGACGGTGCGTCGGAGCCTGCCCGGACGCACAGGACCCGGCCGCCCTCGAGGGGCGACCGGGTCCTGTTCAGACTCCCGCCGGGGTGGGCCGGAGCCCATCTCGCGGAGCTCAGCGCGACATGCTCAGCGCTCGATCCGGTATGTGATCCCGAGGCGATGCGACTCGCCGGGCTGCAGCGCCACGAAGCCGTCCTTGGCGACGGCGGGCTCGACGCACACGAACTCGGGCCAGGCGGCATCCGGGATGTCGGCCATGCCGGTCACCAGGGTGTCCCAGGGGTTCCACACGACGGTCCTCGAGGTGCCGCGCGGCGTCGAGACCAGGCGGCGCCCGGCCTTCTCGTCCAGAACCGTCACCTCGGCGGAGGAGTCGACGATCCGGTCCGTGGAGGCGGTCAGGCGCATCGGCTCCGCCTCGAGGACGTCGGCGACGAGCCCTTGGGTGTTGTCGAGGTAGTCGGCGCCCTCCAGGCCCTGGATCGCGATCTCGCGCACATCTCCGACGGCGAGGTAGGTGTGGAGCGCGGCCTCCAGCTCGAGCGCCGCCGGGCCGGCGGTGAGGGTGAGGTCCACCGAGAGCTCGGCGCCGAAGCGGAACTCGGCGAGCGCGCTCATCTCCTGGACGTCCTCCGAGGTGCGCAGCGTGATGGCCACGTCCCCACCCTTCGACTCCGCGCCGGCGAGGTCCCAGCGGAGGGTGCGCAGCCAGCCGTGCTTGACCTCGTGGTCGCCGTTCCGTCCGGGCCCGAACCAGGGGCCGACCAGCGGGATGCCGCCGCGCACCGGCGTGCCGGCGCCGAAGCCGGAGTCGGGGCTGAGCCACAGCAGGTCGGCCTCTCCGGCGGGGACCCAGCTGATCAGGTGGGCGCCGTCCAGGAGCAGCTCGGCCGTGCCGGCCGGGGTGTCGACGAGGATCGCGTCGACCCCGTGGACCTGGCCGAGGGTGACGCCGTCGGGCAGCGGGAGGGACGAGGTGGCAGCGGTGGTCGCAGAGTTCATGACCTCATCGTCGCACGGGCCCGGGCTTGCGCCGCGGCAGGTCAGCAGGTTGCCGTGGTGTCGTCGCCACCCCGGACCGTCGCTGCGGGGGCCGCGCCGGAAGCGGTCTCCTCCGCGCCCTCGGCCGCTGCGGAGACCGTGCGGATGAACAGCAGCAGCCAGCCGTACACGATCGCCGCCGCCCCCATCTCGAAGGCGGTCATGTTCAGGTAGCCCACCACCAGGTACAGCACGGTCACCGTCAGCAGCAGCGCGAAGGCCACCGCCGTCACGGCGATCAGCGCGCCGGGCAGGCGGCGCAGCAGCACGGGCACGATCAGCAGGGTGAGGCCGAAGACGACGACGAGGGACTGGGCGACGATGTCGTGCCAAAAGATGCTCACGGGACGCGAGATCACGGCCACGAGCGCCACGAGCACACCGACCGCGGTCAGCAGCGAGCGCACCACGGTGATCAGCCAGGCCGGCTCCTCGACACTGCGGGCCCAGCGGTCCAGGTCATGGGCCAGGAACTCGGCCACGGTCACCAGGGCGATGCCGGTCAGCAGCAGGGTGAGGTTGAAGGTGAGGCCCGAGAGGTCCTCGCCCTCGCCCAGCTCGGAGAAGTACCGCTCCCACCAGTAGGGGTCCTCGGCGTTCAGGGCGCTCGCGAGCACGCCCACCGTGACGAAGACCGCCAGCAGCGTCGCCAGCGAGCGGCCGGTGAGGGCGGTGGCCGCCGCGGAGGTGATGTAGGCGGCGGCGCCGCCCGCGAGCGCCACCCAGAAGGTGCCCGCGAGGTGATCCAGCGCGACGCCCCGGAAGGCCTGCTGGAACACGCCGAAGAGAGCGCCGGTGAGGAACAGGCCCAGGATCCCGTACACGAGCGACAGGCCGATCACGTCGATCGAGCGCCGCCACCAGCGGTGCCCGCCGAACCAGGGCATGGAGCGCCGGGTGAGGGTCGAGAGGGTGAGCGCCGCGGTCACCGCCGAGCAGCCGAGCACCGTGACCGCGGCGACCTGCCCGATCGACCCGGTACCTGCGAGCGGAGCCGTCCCGTCCAGGGCGAGGAGGCCGACGACCAGACCCACGAGGGCGCCGCCGACCCCCACGCCGACATGGCGGGACTCCGTCCGGGAGGCATGGGAGACGCGCCGCGACCAGTGGGACCGGGGGATGCCCGGTCGCGGCGTGGCCGGATCCTCCGGGGACGGTGCGCCGGGCACGGATCAGCCGACGGCGGCGATCGGCACGGCCACCGGCGTGCCCGAGCCGTCGCGGCGCCCGGTGGGCTCGGGCAGATCGATCGGCTGACCCGCCTCGGAGGAGGCGCGCGCCGGATGGGGCACCACCCAGGCGCCGATCAGCGAGTCCTCGCCGCGCAGGAACCGATGGCAGCGCATCCCGGCGGTCGCACGGCCCTTCGCGGGGAACTCGGTGAGGGAGGTGACCTTCAGCGAGCCCGTCTGCAGCAGCGGGAGGGTCGCGGAGCTTCCCGCGACGGTGACCACGTCGGCCGGCGCCGTCACGTCGACCACCCCGAAGGAGAGGACCGAGGCGCCGTCGGCGAGCTTGATGCCCGCGACGCCTCCGGCTCCACGGCCCTGCGGGCGCACACCCGAGGAGGGGAAGTGGAGCAGCTGAGCGTCCGAGGTGACGAAGACCAGGTCGAGGTCCTCGTCCTCCTCGAGATCGACGACGCCCACCACCGCGTCTCCGTCCTTGAGGGAGATGATCTCGAAGCCGTCGGCGCGCGGGAAGTCCAGCTGGACGCGCTTGACCACGCCCTGCCGGGTCCCCAGCGCGATGGCCCCGCCCCGCTCGAGATCCGCCTCGGCGACGCGGATCAGGCCCAGCGCCCGCTCCTCCCGCTCGAGGTCGAGGAGGTCGGTGATCCGGGTGCCGCCGGCGAGCGACGGGGCGCCGGCCGTCGGGGCGAGCGAGGGCAGATCCACGACGGACAGCCGCAGCACCCGGCCCTGATCGGTGACGACACCGATCATCGACCGGGTGCTGGAGCGGACGGCCGAGACGATGACGTCGTGCGAGCTGCGCTGCCCCTCGCGCTGCAGCGGCTCCTCGCCGGCGACGCGGGCGATCAGCCCGGTGCCCGTGAGCAGCACGCCGCAGGGCTCGTCGGCGACCTCGAGGGACGCCCCGGCGGTCACGGCAGGCTTCTCCGAGGCCTCCAGGAGCACCGTGCGGCGCGAGTCGCCGTGCTCGGCGGCCACCGTGGCCAGCTCGTCGGAGACCAGGGCGCGCAGGACGCTCTCGGAGCCCAGGATCTCCTCGAGGCGATCGATCTCGCGGCGCAGATCGTCGCGCTCGGCCTCGAGGTCGATCTGCGAGAACTTCGTCAGGCGGCGCAGGCGCAGCTCGAGGATGTACTCGGCCTGGAGCTCGGAGAGGTCGAAGACGGTCATCAGGCGGGTGCGGGCGGTCTCGGCGTCATCGCTCTGGCGCACGATCTGGATGACCTCGTCGATGTCCAGGATCGCCAGCAGGAGGCCCTCCACCAGGTGCAGGCGGGCCTTGCGACGGCTGAGGCGGTGCTCGGTGCGGCGGCGCACCACCTTCAGGCGGTGGTCGACGAAGACCTCGAGCATCTGCTTCAGGCCCAGGGTGCGCGGCTGGCCGTCGACCAGGGCCACGTTGTTGATGCCGAAGGACTCCTCGAGCGGCGTGTACTTGTACAGCTGCTGGAGCACGGCCTCCGGGTCGAAGCCGGACTTGACCGTCAGCACCAGGCGCAGGCCGTGGTGGCGATCGGTGAGGTCCTGGTAGTCGGTGACGCCCTGGACCCGCTTGGCCTGCACGGCATCGCGCAGCTTCTCTGCGAGGCGCTCCGGACCCACCTGGTACGGCAGCTCGGTGACGACGATGCCCTTGCGGCGCGAGGTGACGTTCTCGATGCGGGTGGTGGCCCGCATCTTGAAGGAGCCGCGACCGGTGCGGTAGGCGTCGCGGATGCCCTCGAGGCCCACGATCCGGCCACCGGTGGGCAGGTCCGGGCCGGGCACGAAGCGCATCAGCTCCTCGAGCTCGGCCTCCGGGTGGGCGATCAGATGCCGGGCGGCGGCGATCGTCTCGACCAGGTTGTGGGGCGCCATGTTCGTCGCCATGCCCACAGCGATCCCCGAGGCTCCGTTGACCAGGAGGTTCGGGTACTGCGCCGGGAGCACCTCCGGCTGCAGGAGCTGGTTGTCGTAGTTCGGGATCATGTCCACGACGTCCTCGTCCAGCGAGTCCGTCATGAGCAGGGCGGCCTTGGCCAGGCGCGCCTCGGTGTATCGGGGCGCCGCCGGGCCGTTGTCCAGCGAGCCGAAGTTGCCGTGCCCGTCCACCAGCGGCAGGCGCATGTTGAAGCTCTGCGCCATGCGCACCAGGGCGTCATAGATCGCGGTGTCGCCGTGGGGGTGGAGCTTGCCCATCACCTCGCCGACCACACGCTGGCTCTTCACGTGGCCCTTCTCGGGACGCAGACCCATCTCGGCCATCATGTAGAGGATGCGCCGCTGGACGGGCTTGAGCCCGTCGCGGGCGTCCGGGAGCGCCCGGGAGTAGATCACGGAGTACGCGTACTCCAGGAACGACGACTCCATCTCACTGGTGACGTCGATGTCGACGATGGTCTCCTCGACGGCCTCGTCGCCGGAGGGCGGGGTGGTGCTGCGTGATCGGGCCATAAGGGACATCATGGCGCATGACCGGCCACGATCCCGGGATCCCGGGGTCGGGGCGGGACGTGAATCCCGTCAACTCCATGACGTCGACGCTAGGATCTGGCCATGGCGGACAGACGAGATGGATTGCGCTCCCTGCGCCGCCGCACCCGGGGCGGCGACGAGGCCGAGCTCGCCTACCCGGCGCACTGGGAGGCGGACATCGCGCTGCGCGACGGCTCGGCCGCCCACCTGCGCCCGATCCGACCCACGGATGCCGACGCGCTCCAGGACTTCCATCAGCGACAGTCCGAGCAGTCGCGGTACCTGCGCTTCTTCGCTCCGATGCCGAAGATCTCCCCGCGGGACCTCGCCCGCTTCACCCGCGTGGACCACGTGGACCGGGTCGCCTTCATCGTGCTGGTGGGGGAGGACATCATCGCGGTGGGCCGCTACGACCGGGTCTCCCCGCACACCGCGGAGGTGGCGTTCAACGTCTCCGACTCGCGGCAGGGCACGGGCCTGGCCTCCGTCCTGCTCGAGCATCTCGTCGCCGCCGCCCGCGAGCGCGACATCAACGAGTTCACCGCCGAGGTGCTGCCGCAGAACGCGAAGATGATCAAGGTCTTCACCGAGACCGGCTTCGACGTGGCCCGTCGGCTGGACGACGGCGTCGTGATGGTCTCCTTCCGCATCGACCCGACCGCGCGCTCGCTCGCCGTGATGGCGGAGCGGGAGCACCGCGCCGAGTCCCGGTCGATGGCGCGCCTGCTCGATCCCCGCTCCGTGCTGCTGATCGGGGTCTCCTCCCGGGAGGACTCCGCCGGTGGCCGGTTCCTCACCGCCCTGGAGGACTCCGGCTACTCCGGCACCGTGCACCTCGTGTCGCGCGAGGCGCTCGAGCTGCGCGGGCACCGCACCTGGGCGCGGGTGGCGGACGTCCCCGGCACCGTGGACCTGGCCGTCATCGCGCTGCGCCCCGAGGCGTGCCTGGACGCCATCGAGGAGTGCGCCGAGATCGGCGTGCGCAGCGTGGTGATCCCCGCCGAGGGGTTCTCGGACAGCGACGAGGGCCGCACCCTGCAGCGCGAGCTCGTGGCGCGGGTCCGCCTGCACGGCATGCGGCTGCTGGGCCCCGGCTCGCTCGGCTTCCTGCGCACGGGCGAGGACCCGATCAGCCTCTCCCTCTCCCCGCGGATGCCGCGCCCCGGCAACGCCGCCCTGGCCGGTCAGTCCAGCGCGCTCTCGGCGATGCTGCTGGCCGGCACCGACGCCCGCGGCATCGGTCTGCGGGAGTTCGTGGGGGTCGGCAACCGGGCCGACGTCTCCCTCAACGACACCCTCCAGCACTGGGAGGACGACGACGAGGTCGGGGTCATCGGCCTCGCCCTGGAGTCCATGGGCAACCCGCGCAAGTTCACCCGCATCGCCCGTCGGCTCACCCGTTCGACGCCGCTGGTGGTGCTGCGGCCCCCGGGCAGCGAGTCCCATCGGCCGCCCGGGCACGACGTGCGCACCTCGACGCTCCCGCGCCGCGCGCTGGACCAGGTGCTCGAGTCCGCCGGGGTGGTGCAGACCCGGGGTGTGGACCACCTGCTGGACGTGGTCGACGCCCTCGGTCGCCAGGGCATCCCTCTGGGTCGCCGGGTGGGCCTGCTCTCGAACACGGCGGCGCTGGGGGCCAGCCTCCGCGGCGCGGCCGACCAGGCCGGGCTCGAGGTGGTGGCGGACAACCACAGCGTCCCGCTGTCCCCGGATGTGCGGCTCATCCAGCGCGCCTTCACCTCGATGGCCGCCCCCGGGAACGTGGACCTGGTGATCGCCGGGATCCTCGACCCGCTGAGCGGGGACGCCGTCGAGGTGCTGCGGCAGATGGCGATCGTGGCCCGCAACTCCGAGGTGGTGCTGCTGGTGTGCCTGGTCTCCTCGACGGAGCGCTTCGACGTGGTCCACCAGGCGGTGCGCGCCGACGGCTCCCTGCCCCCGGTGCATGCGACCCCCTTCGCGGTGGCCCGTGCCGCGGCGGGGATGCTCGCCGCCGCGCTGCGCCCGCAGGTCGACGACGAGGCGCCCGCCCATCGGGAGGACGTGGACCGCGCCACCGCCCTGTCGGTCGTGGAGCGCTGGCGAGCAGGGGTGGGCGCGGCGGACGGCGCCCTGGGCACCGACGACACCCGTGCGCTGCTGGCCGCCTATGGGATCGACCTGCTCCCCTCGCAGCAGATCACGGACGTCGAGGACGCCCTCGCCCGTGCCGCGCAGATCGGGTACCCGGTCGCGCTGAAGAGCACCGATCCGGTGCTCCGCCACCGTGCCGACCTCGGAGGCGTGCGGCTGGAGATCCCCGACGCGGTGCAGCTGCGCCACGCCGTGGAGGCGATGCGCCGGGATCTGGCCTTCTCGAGCGCGCCTCTCGAGGTCCAGGCCATGGCCCCGACCGGGGTGCCGATGGTGGTGCGCAGCGTCGAGGACCCGTCGCTGGGCCCGGTGGTCTCCCTCTCGGTCGCCGGCGACGCCACCGATCTCCTGGACGACATCGCCTATGCGATCCCGCCCTTCAGCGAGAGCGGCGCGGCACAGCTGGTCGACGCACCGGCCTCCGCCGTCAAGCTGCGCGGGACCCGTGGGCTGCCTCCCGCGGACCGGGAGGCGCTCGCCGACCTGGTGGTCCGCATCGGGCTGCTCGCGGAGGACGTCCCCGAGCTCGCCTTTCTCGAGCTGTATCCGGTCCTGGTCTCGCAGCACGGCCTCACCGTGGTGTCCGCGCGGGCGCAGCTGGCTCCCGCCCCGAACCGCACGGACAGCGCGCGCCGCACACTCTCCGGACCGCCCGGCGCCTGAGGACCACCTCCCGGAGCCGACGGACATGGGAGACTGCGGGAATGACCACCGCTCTTCCCGCTGACCTCCTCGAGGATCTCGAGACCGCCGGCTACTTCCCGCAGACGGCCGCCCAGAGCCTCGAGCGCCTCCTGCGCACCGAGCGTCCCGTCGCCCACCTGGTGCGCCCCGAGACCACCTTCGACGGCCCCGAGGTGCGCCGCCACCTGACCGTCGTCGTCCTGACCGCCACCCACCTGCTGGTCACCCATCTCGACGACGACCCCGCCGATGCGCTCAACCCCAGCCAGGTGGTCTCCACCACAGAGAGGATCCGCCTGCGCCGGATCACCTCCACCGGCCTCTCCCAGGTCTTCGACACCGACGGGAAGGGCAGCCCCGGCACCGAGGCGGAGGTCACCCTCGGAGTGAGCTGGGACGGGAGCCGGCGCCTGGACCTCGAGCGGGCGCTGTGCGAGGACCCGAACTGCCAGCTCGACCACGGCTACACCGGCACCATCGCCCCCTCTGATCTCGCGCTGCGGGTCTCGGCCCTGGCCGACGGCGCCGGCGCCGTCGATGCCGCGCTCGCCTTCCACGACCGCCTGGTCGACGCGATCGACGCCGCGGGGGAGTGAGCGGTGCGCTCCGCCCGTCCGGCCGGACCCCGCCGATGACCGCGCCCGTCCCGCCCGTCGGACCGCCGCGGAGCGCCGGGGCCGACGCCTCGGCCGCTCCGATCGACTGGCCCGAGGACCTGCTTCCCCCGCCCTTCGCCGACGGAGCCCGCCCGGCTCTGCTGGACGTGATCCCGCCGCTGCTCCAGGACCCCGAGCCGGGCCGCGACCTGGTGGTGCTGCTGGACGGGGTCGGTGCCGACCTCCTGGCCGAGCACCGCTCCCTGACACCCACGCTGCGGCGGCTCGAGTCCCAGGTCGCGCGGGTGCGCACCGTCACGCCCGCCACCACCTCCAGCGCCATGGTGTCCCTGCACACGGGCAGGGCCCCGCTCGAGCACGGCGTGCTGGGCTACCTCACCCGCGATCCGCGCACCGGGCACAGCCTCAACCAGCTCACCGGTGCTCCGGGCACCGACCCCCGCGAGTGGATGCCGCTGCCCACCCCCGTGGAGACCGGGACCCGACGGGCGGTGCAGGTGGCTCCCGCGAAGCACGCGGGATCCCATCTCAGCGGGGTCGCCTTCCGGGGCTGGGAATTCCTGGGGCACGGCCGAGGCGACCGGGTGGAGGCGGTCCGCACCGCGCTCCATCGCGCCGGGTCGGACGGGCTGGTCCACCTCCACGTCGACGACGTCGATCACGCCGGGCATCGCCACGGCGTGGACTCCGAGGAGTGGCGGACGGCGCTCGCCGAGGTCGATGCCCTGCTGGGCACGCTGCAGCGACGGCTCCCTCGGGGCACCCGGATCCACGTCACGGCCGATCACGGGATGGTCGACACCTCCCCGGAGCACACGATCGACCTGGCCGAGCATCCGTCGCTGCTGCGGCGGGTCGAGGAGGTCGCCGGCGAGGCGCGAGCCCTCTCGCTGCACACCGTGCCGGGGGAGGGGGCCGACGAGGAGCTCGCCGAGGGGCTCACCGACCTGCTCGGCGAGCGCGCTCTGGTGCTGCGCCGGCCGCAGATCCTCGCCGCGGGGCTGCTGGGGCCCGTCGGCACCGAGTTCTCCGAACGCGTCGCACCGCGAGTCCCGGACGTGCTCGTCCTCGCCCGCGGCCGCTGGAGCGTCGATGATTTCTCCCGCCGCCCCGAGACCGCGCGTCACATGGTCGGGGTCCACGGATCCCTCACCTCGGCCGAGGCCTGGATCCCGCTGCTGCGCCTCGAGACCTGAGCCGCTCCGGCGCGCCGGTGCACGAGAGCCCCGTCGCTCAGCAGTCTCTGCGAGCGGCGGGGCTCCGTCGTGCGGCGGGCGCCAGGAGTGCGGCGGGTCAGTCGTGCTTCGAGCCGAAGACGATCTCGTCCCAGCTGGGCATCGAGGCGCGCTTGCTGCGCTGACGCGACTTCTTGGTCGGCTTCGGCTGCTCGGGCTCGCCCTGCTCCGCGGCGTCCTCCGGTGCGGAGGACGGCTCGTCGAAGCCGGGGAGCGGGGTCAGGTCGACCGTGTCCTGGTACTGGATCGGCGCCTGCTCGGAAGCCGCGCCCTCGGAGGTGCCGCTCTCCGGGGAGTCCTCGTCCTCGGCGTCGAGCACCTGCTCGTCGGAGGCATCGCTGTCGAGGCTCGCATCCTCGGAGGAGTCGGAGCCGTCGGTCGCCGTGTAGAGATCCTCGAACAGGCCGTCTCCGGGGTCGTCGTCCCCGACGGCGTGCTCGAGCTCGGCCTCGAGGTCTGGACCGGAACCCTCCGGCGCACCCTCGACCTGGTCCGCGGCGGGATCCGTTCCGTCGAGTTCATCGAGCTCGTCGAGCCCGGCGACGAACGCGTCGCCCTCCTCCGCGGGGATCGAGCCGTCCGGAACGTCCTCCGCGTCCTCGAGACCGGACCAGACCGTGGCGGAGTCCTCCGGGCGCGGCACGGAGCGCAGGCCCCGGCGGGCGTTGAGGGCCTCGAGGTCCTCGTCCTCGATCATCGAGGGGTGCTGGTCGGCCGAGGGGCGTCGCGGAGGCCAGGTGCGGGCACGCGTCGACGTGCTCGGCGAGCCCTCCAGCGAGCCGTCGGCCTCGAGGTCGTAGACCGAGCTCCTCACGGCCTGCAGGCGCCCGCGGCCGCGGGTCGGCTCGGACGGGGCGTCCTCGTCGCTGATCCAACGGGCCTCGTCGTCCACCGGGGAGACGGAGCGGTTGTCGAGATCCGCGACCCAGTGCGCCTGGCGCGTGCGGCCGCCGGCGGAGAAGGTCATCTCCAGCGTCCAGGTGCCGTCCTGGCGGCGCCAGGCGTCCCAGGCGGTGTCCCCCGTGGCCTCGCGCGCGGCGAGCCGCTCGGAGACGACGTCGAGCAGGGACGGGCCGCCTCGGCCGACGGGGAAGGTGCGGGCGCGCTGGGCGGTCCACTCGCGCTCGGCGAGCACCGGGCCCTCGTAGCGACGCACGTGCTCGAGCGGGATGTCGGAGGCCTCCGCGATGTCCTCGGCGCTGCGGCCGGAGCGGAGCATCGCCTGGATCTCGCGCGGTCGCAGGGGAGCGGCGTCGGCCGCCTGGATCATGTTCAGGGCCGGGCGGTCCGAGCGCACGGCGGCGCGCAGGGCCTTGTCGATGCGCAGCGTGTACCGCTCGCCATCGGAGTCGACCAGGAGCACATGTTCCCCGTCATCATGGATCCCGTCGAGTTCGAGCTCGCGCATCGTCGTCCTCTCCGTCGGAGCCTGGTCGCCTGCGTGCAGTAGCCGCCTGCGTGCAGAAGTCTAGGCAGTGACCATATCGTGCGCGGCTGTGCTTCGTCGGGTCCTCGGCTCGGTCAAGTCCGCGTGTTGCCGTCCATTGCGGAGGCTTTGTTGTAGGTCGCAGTCTCCTCTGCAATAATGCCGCCGCATTCAGCGTTGACACCGGGGCCGCCGTGATGCGGCCCGCGAGTCGCCCCCGGCGCGGATATGCCCCAGAACCCCGGTCGGATCATCCGACGACAACCAGGAACGGACCGTAGATGGCCACTGATTACGACGCCCCGCGCAAGAACGACGACGACTCGAACGACGACTCCATCGAGGAGCTGAAGGGTCGGCGGAACGAGGCCGCCACCCCGACCGTGGACGAGGACGAGGCCGAGGCCGCGGACTCCTACGAGCTCCCGGGTGCGGATCTCTCCGGCGAGGAGCTGTCGGTCCGGGTCCTGCCCCGACAGGCGGACGAGTTCACCTGCGCCAGCTGCTTCCTCGTCAAGCACCGCAGCCAGATCGACCACGTCGAGGGCACCCTCATCATCTGCAAGGAGTGCGCGGCGGCCTGATCCCGCGAGCAGAGCGCACGAGGCAGGACGACAGCAGCGGCATCGCACCCGGTGGGGGTGCGGTGCCGCTGCTGCTCTGTGCAAGGGGGTCGTGCTGCGTGCAAGGGGTCGTGCTGCGCCGGCGTACGGCCGAGCCGGGGTTCCGTCGAGCCCGCGTCCCGTCGACCCTGCGGTCAGTCCGCGAGGTCCTGGTCCCCGCGCTGCTGCAGCGCCTTCGCGGTGCGCAGGGCGAGGGCGAGATCCTCCGGACGGCGGGTCGAGGCGACCCAGGCCGTGGTGGGATCCTCCGGATCCAGCACCTCGACCCGCAGACCGGTGCGCGTCCAGCCGCGCACGCAGTGGTGGGCCAGGGGCTCGAAGTCCTGCCCGATGGTCAGCGCCCACTCCTCGCCGGCGAGGGCCACGGGCTCTCCCAGCAGCTCCACCTCGATCTGTGCGCGGGAGAGCCGGAAGCGTCCGTCCGAGACCTCGATCACGGGCGAGTACTGCACGAGCACGACGAGCAGCACGATGATCGCGACCGCCGCGACGATGATCGCGGCCGCCAGGTTCAGCGGCACGAGGATCAGGCCGAGGGCGGCGCCCACCACCACCGCCACGATCCAGGCGCCCGGCCCGGGGAGCAGGCGCTCGTGGAAGAGCGGAGTGCTCGGGGCGGCTCCGGCGGAGGCGCCCTGGGCGGCGTGGTCTGCGGTGTGATCGGCTGCTGCGGACATGCCCTCATCGTCTCACGCACCGCCTGGGGGTCGGCGCGGCCGGTGCTGCGGCCGCCGTCTCCGAGGCGCCTGGATCCGCACCGCCCGGCGCGGCATACTCTGGGGCCATGCCTGTCGATCACACTGACACCCTGCCGGAGGGCGAGGCGGCGACCTCCGCTCCCGACGCTCCCACGCTCCGGGTCCTCCGCAGCGACGCCGTGCCCACGCCGCATCGCGCCCACCCCGACGACGCCGGCCTGGATCTCGCCAGTGCCGAGGACGTCGTGATCCCGGCCGGCGGCCGGGCGCTGGTGGACACCGGTCTCGCCCTCGCGCTCCCTCCGGGGACGGTGGGGATGGTGTGCCCGCGGTCGGGCCTCGCCGCCCGCCACGGGGTCACCGTGCTCAACGGTCCCGGTATCGTGGATGCCGGCTACCGGGGGCCGATCAAGGTCGCCCTGCACAACACCGACCTGTCGGAGCCCTTCGCCCTGCATGTCGGGGACCGCATCGCCCAGCTCGTGGTGGTGCCTTTCCTCGCCCCGCAGCTCGTCGAGGTGGACACCCTGGACGAGACCGCGCGAGCAGCCGGAGGCTTCGGCTCCAGCGGCGGATTCGGCTCGGGCGACGCCCCGACCGGTGCCCACGAGACCACGGAGGGATGACCATGGGACTGTTCTCCCGCAGGAAGCAGCGCGACGCCGAGCAGGCGGACGCAGCCTCGACCACCGACGAGCACGACGACGCCACGGCGGACTCCGACGGGCTCCTCGACCAGGAGGTCGAGGAGACGCAGGACGCGACCGATGAGGACGGTGCCGACGAGGACGTGACCGAGTCGGACGACGAGCCGGACGTCGAGGAGGAGGCGCCCCGAGGGGAGCACCTCGAGGACGGCCCCTTCGACGAGGCGGATGCGCCGGAGGAGGATCGCATCGATCTCGGCGGGCTCCAGGTCCCCACCATCGACGGCCTGGAGCTGCGGATGGAGATCGACCAGCGCAGCAGCGCGGTCACCGGTGCGAACCTCGTGCTGGGCGGCTCCTCGCTCCAGGTCCAGGCGTTCGCGGCGCCGAAGACCCGGGGGCTGTGGGAGGACGTGCGGCGCTCCCTGCGCGACTCCGTCGTCTCCCAGGGCGGCACCGCGGAGACGCGTCCCGGCGTGTTCGGCACCGAGCTGATCACCCGTCTGCCCGTGAAGCGCGCCGACGGCCGCACCGGATATCGGCCGGCGCGGTTCATCGGGATCGACGGGCGGCGCTGGTTCCTGCGGGCGATCCTGACCGGCAAGGCGCTGAGCGACCCCGAGCAGTCGAAGAGCTTCGAGACGCTCATCTCGCGACTGGTCGTGGTGCGCGGCACCGGGGCGATGGCCCCGCAGGAGCTGATCCCGCTGCACCTCCCCGGTGAGCGACCCGGGCTCGATCAGATCCGGTCCGGTCCGCTCGACCCGCTGGCCCGCGGGCCCGAGATCACCGAGATCGGATGAGCCCCGCCCCGGAGGATCCGACCCCTGGGCAGGACGCCGCCGACGTCCCGGACGCCACCGACGTCCCGGACGCCGCCGCGCCCGGAGCCTCGCAGCACGCCCCGACCGACGACCGGAACCGGCGCGGCGGTCTCGGTGCCGTCCTCCAGGAGGAGGAGTTCTCGGTCGCCGACGCGATCGGCGGGCCGCGCGGCATCCTCGAATCGGTGCTACCCACTCTGCTCTTCGTCGTGCTCTTCGTCACCACCCGCTCCGTGATGGTCGCCGCAGTGGCCGCGACGGCCGTTGTGGTGGTGCTCCTCATCGCGCGCATCGTGCAGCGCCAGAGCGTCAGCACGGTGCTCGGCGGACTCTTCGGCGCGGCTCTCGGCGCGGTGCTCGCGATCCGCTCGGGGGAGGGGTCGGACTTCTACTGGCCCGGCATCGTCACCAATGCCGTCTCCCTGGTGGTGCTGCTGGTCTCGCTGCTGGTGCGCCGCCCGCTGGTGGGACTGATGGTGGGCCTGCTGGATCCGCGGGTGAAGGACTGGGCCTCGGACCGCGACGCCCGGCGTGTGTACACGCGGGCCACGCTGCTGTTCGTCGGCCTCTACGCCGCCAAGCTCGCCGTCCAGCTCCCGCTGCTCCTGACAGGGCAGGTCGCCGCGCTGGGCGCCGCGAAGATCGCCATGGGCCTCCCGGCCTTCGCGGTCATCGTCTATCTGGTCTGGATGATGCACCGCGGTCTGCTCGCGCGGAGGGAGCGGGGCTGAGCACGACCACGACCTCCGCCCGCGGAGCGCGCAGCGCGTGCCCGCGGATGGTCCACGGAATGAGACAATGAGAGGGACGGCCCTCGTGAGCAGATCTCTGCCGCCTGTCGCCGCCGTCCCTACGAGAAGCCACGGTCCGGGTCACCCCCGACCCGGGCGGGAAGAGAGTGTCCGATGAGCACGGATGCCGAACGCGTGCCGAGCGAGACCGCCCTCGGCGATCGCCTCCTCACCCTGACCGTCGGCCCGCCGGCCGCCGGCGGCACCTTCGTGGCCCGTCATGAGGGGAGGGTCGTGTTCGTCCGCGGCGCCGCCCCCGGCGAGACCGTCACCGCCCGGCTGCTCGAGGACCCGCAGGAGAAGGCCGAGGCGCGCTTCTGGCGCGCCGAGGCGCTCGACGTGCTCGAGGCCGGCGTGGACCGTGTGCCGTCGGTCTGGGAGCAGGCCGGGGTCGACGGCGTCGGCGGCGCGGAGTGGGCGCACATCGCCCTGCCCGCGCAGCGCCGGATCGCCAGCGAGGTGATGCAGGAGCTCCTCCGCCGCGCCGGGGTGAGCAGCTTCCCCATCGAGCAGGTGCAGGTCGAGCCCGCGCCCCACGACGCCGAAGGTCTGCACTGGCGCACCCGGGTCCGCTACGCCGTCGATGCGGAGGGGAACGTGGGCATGCGAGGCTGGCGCTCCCATGCGGTGCGCCCGGTGGGCGAGGACCCGCTGTCCGCCCAGAGCATCCGCGACCTCCGCCTGGGGGAGTGGACCGCTCCGGAGGGCACCGAGGCGATCGACGCCGTCGCCCCGTCGGCCGGCCCCGCCTCGGTGGTGCTGATCGGTCGCGATCTGGATCCTGACTCCGTGGAGATCCCCGAGTCCTGGGGCGATGCGGATGTCGCCGTGCGCACGGCGCGCGAGCTGGTCGCCCTGCGGGGCGAAGGGACCGTGCACGAGCGGGTCGGGGAGCGGATGTTCGTGGTCGGGGCGACCGGCTTCTGGCAGTCGCACCGCCGCGCCGCCGAGCTGCTGACCGAGGTCGTGGAGACGACCCTGCGCGCGCCCCGAGGCGGCAGCGCCTGGGATCTCTACGGCGGGGTGGGGCTGTTCTCCGCCGTGGCCGCGGTGCAGGTGGGCCGTGACGGCTCCGTGGTCTCCGTCGAGGGCAACCGTCGTGCCTCGCACCTCGCCGCCGAGAACCTGGAGGACCTCGGGCAGGTCTCCACCGCGACGGCGGATGTGACCGACTGGGTCCGGGCCCGGCGCGGCGGCGTGGACGTCGTCGTGCTCGATCCGCCGCGCAGCGGCGCCGGCGCCGAGCTGATGGGGCTCCTGGCGAAGGCCGTGCGCCAGCGGATCGTGTACGTCTCCTGCGAGCCCTCGACCCTCGCCCGCGACCTCGCCGTGATCGAGAAGAAGGGATGGAAGGTCGTGGACCTGCGGGCCTTCGACCTCTTCCCCCATACCCACCACATCGAGTCCGTCGCGGTGCTGGAGCGCGCGGAGGGCTGATCGCCACCGATCGGAGGTTGCCGACGGTCGGTGGCCGACCTCTGGTCGGCAACCGCGTCGGCGACGCGCCGCCCGGCACCTGACAGCCTGTCAGGATCCGTGCGCCTCGCGTGGTACTATTTATCTTGACTTCAAGATACCTGTCGGGATCTCCCGACCGACCCTCCCGACCACCGGTGCGGACCACTTCCGTCGCGCGGTGGGCGTTCGCCTGCTGACTGCGGTGGACGCGCCTACGATGGAGGGGTCACCTCAACACCAAAGGAGTTCGCCTGATGAGCACTGTCGACTCATTCGCCGCGAAACAGGATCTCTCCGTCGGCGGGACCGACTACGAGATCTACGCGCTCGACGCCGTGGAGGGCGCCGACAAGCTTCCCTACAGCCTCAAGGTCCTGCTGGAGAACCTGCTGCGCACCGAGGACGGTGCGAACATCACCGCCGACCACGTGCGCGCCCTGGCGCAGTGGGATCCCGCGGCCGATCCGTCGGTCGAGATCCAGTTCACCCCGGGCCGCGTGATCATGCAGGACTTCACCGGCGTGCCCTGCGTGGTCGACCTCGCCACCATGCGCGAGGCCATGCAGGAGCTCGGCGGCGATCCTGAGAAGATCAACCCGTTGGCCCCCGCCGAGATGGTCATCGACCACTCGGTGATGATCGACGTGGCCGGCCGCCTCGACGCGCTCGAGAAGAACATGGAGCTCGAGTACGAGCGCAACCGCGAGCGCTACCAGTTCCTGCGCTGGGGCCAGACCGCCTTCGACGACTTCAAGGTCGTCCCCCCGGGCACCGGCATCGTCCACCAGGTCAACATCGAGTACCTGGCCCGCACCGTCATGACCCGCGAGGTCGATGGCGCGCTGCGTGCATACCCGGACTCCTGCGTCGGCACCGACTCGCACACCACCATGGTCAACGGCCTGGGCGTGCTGGGCTGGGGCGTGGGCGGCATCGAGGCCGAGGCCGCGATGCTCGGCCAGCCGGTCTCCATGCTCATCCCGCGCGTGGTCGGCTTCAAGCTCACCGGCGAGATCCCGCCGGCGGCCACCGCGACCGACGTCGTGCTCACCATCACCGAGATGCTCCGTGCGCATGGCGTGGTCGGCAAGTTCGTCGAGTTCTACGGCGAGGGCGTCACCCAGGTGCCGCTCGCGAACCGCGCCACCATCGGCAACATGAGCCCCGAGTTCGGCTCCACCTGCGCGATCTTCCCGATCGACGAGGTGACCGTGGACTACATGCGCCTCACCGGCCGCTCCGAGGAGCAGCTCGCCCTCGTGGAGTCCTACGCCAAGCGCCAGGGCCTGTGGCACGACCCGTCCAAGGAGGCCGCGTACTCGGAGTACCTCGAGCTGGACCTCTCCACCGTGGTGCCCTCGATCGCCGGCCCGAAGCGTCCCCAGGACCGCATCGTGCTCTCCGAGGCCAAGGAGTCCTTCCGCGAGGTGCTGCCCTCCTACGCCACCGGCGAGCAGGTCCCCGGCAACGGGGACGGCTCGTTCCCGGCGTCGGACCCCTCCACCCCCGACTCCGACAACGAGTCCGGCGGCGCCGAGCCCGTGCATCAGCATGTCGTGGGCCGCGCCTCGAACCCGATCCAGGTCGCAGGCAAGGACTTCTCGATCGACCACGGCATCGTCTCGATCGCCTCGATCACCTCCTGCACCAACACCTCGAACCCGTCGGTGATGATGGCCGCCGGTCTGCTCGCGCAGAACGCGGTGGACAAGGGCCTCGTCGCCAAGCCGTGGGTGAAGACCTCCATGGCCCCCGGCTCGCAGGTCGTCACGAACTACTACACCAAGGCGGGCCTCTGGCCGGCTCTGGAGTCGCTCGGCTTCCACCTGGTCGGCTACGGCTGCACCACCTGCATCGGCAACTCCGGCCCGCTGGACTCGGAGATCTCCGACGCGATCGCGGAGAAGGACCTCGCCGTCACCGCGGTGCTCTCGGGCAACCGCAACTTCGAGGGCCGCATCAACCCCGACGTCAAGATGAACTACCTGGCCTCCCCGCCGCTGGTCATCGCCTACGCGCTCGCGGGCACCATGGACTTCGACTTCGAGAACGACGCCCTCGGGCAGGACGAGGACGGCAACGACGTCTACCTGCGCGACATCTGGCCGAACCCCACCGAGGTCGAGAAGGTCATCGCGGAGTCCATCTCCCAGGAGATGTTCACCGAGGACTACAAGGACGTCTTCACCGGCGATGAGCGCTGGCGGAGCCTGGAGACCCCCGAGGGCGCGACCTTCGAGTGGGAGGACGAGTCCACCTACGTGCGCAAGCCCCCGTACTTCGAGGGCATGGGCCTGACCCCGGAGCCGGTCGGCGACATCGCCGGCGCCCGCGTGCTGGTCAAGGTCGGCGACTCGACCACGACCGACCACATCTCGCCCGCCGGTGCGATCAAGCTGGACTCCCCGGCCGGTCGCTACCTGCAGGAGAACGGGGTCTCGCGCAAGGACTTCAACTCCTACGGCTCGCGCCGCGGCAACCACGAGATCATGATCCGCGGCACCTTCGCGAACATCCGGATCAAGAACCAGCTGCTCGACGGCGTCGAGGGCGGGTACACGAAGAACTTCCTGACCGGTGAGCAGGAGTTCATCTACGACGCCGCGCAGGCCTACGCCGAGCAGGACATCCCGCTGGTGGTCCTCGCCGGCAAGGAGTACGGCACCGGGTCCTCCCGTGACTGGGCCGCCAAGGGCACCAAGCTCCTCGGCGTCCAGGTCGTCATCGCCGAGAGCTTCGAGCGCATCCACCGCTCGAACCTGATCGGCATGGGCGTGCTGCCGCTGCAGTACCCCGAGGGCCAGAACGCCGAGTCCCTGGGCCTGGACGGCACGGAGACCTTCTCCGTGACCGGCGTGACGGCGCTCAACGAGGGCACCACGCCGAAGACCGTCGCGGTCGTGGCGACCAAGGAGGACGGCACCGAGGTGTCCTTCGACGCGGTCGTCCGCATCGACACCCCCGGCGAGGCGGAGTACTTCCGCAACGGCGGCATCCTGCAGTACGTGCTGCGGTCGCTGGTCGCCGCCTGAGCAGATCTGCTCGGGCATGAGGCGAGCGAGCTGCTGACACGCTCCCACCTCTTCGGCGCGCCCCGTCAGGCTTCGGCCTGATGGCGCGCGCCGGCCTTCGTTCCCGATGAGGATGATCCTTCGGCGGCGGATGGCGGCCTCGCCGCCGGGGATCGAGTCGCCTGCTCTGCGCTACTCGGCGAGGCGCACGAGGTGCTTGCCGTAGTTGGCACCGCTGAGCAGCCCGCTCAGCGCTGAGGGCGCCGCTTCGAGGCCGTCGACGACTGTCTGCTCCACGGGGACGGTCCTGTCGGCGACGAGCGGCGTCATGAACGCCTCGTATCGCTCCCGTTCGTCCAGGTGATGGCGGACCAGGAAGCCGTGCAGCGAGATCTCCCGGTGCACCAGGTCGAACAGGTTCCGGGGTGCGATCGGAGGAGTGGAGACGGTGTAGCCGGAGATGCCGCCGACCCAGGAGATGCGCCCTCCCACGGCCATCGCGCCGATGACGGCCTCCAGCTGGTCTCCGCCGACACCGTCCAGGGCGAGCTGGACGTCGCGGCCGGCGAGCTCGTCCGCCAGCACGGTGTCGCGGTAGACGATCACCTCGTCGAAGGGGCCGCTGAGGAGCCGTTCCGCCTTGGCGCGGCTGCCGGTGACTCCGATGATCGTCGAGGCGCCCAGCGCTCTGGCGATGTGCCCTGCGGCGGTTCCCACCCCGCCGCCAGCGGCGGTGATCAGCACCGACTCGCCCGCTTCGAGGCCACCGATCGTCGTGAGACCGACCCAGGCGCTCAGCCCGGTGCCTCCCAGGATCCCGAGGTGAGCCTCGAGCGGAACCCCCGCCTCCGGGCGGATGACCCGTGCCTTGGCGGTGACCGCGTGCGTCCGCAGCCCGTCGCGGTGGAGGACCACGTCGCCGACGTGGATCCCGGGATCCCGCGAGTCGAGCACACGGCCCAGGGCTCGCCCCTCCAGCGGCGCGCCGAGGGCGACGGTGTCGAACACCTGGCGATGGTAGGGGTCGACGGAGACCCAGAGGTTCTCCACGACCACCTCGCCCTCGCCGGGAGCGGCCAGCGGGACCTCGACGATCTCGAAGTCCTGCGGCACGGACGGCCCATGGGGCCTGCGGGCGAGACGGAGCTGATGGGAACGCGTGGACATGGGGCCTCCTCGGGTGGAGCCCCAGTCTCGGCGGGCGGGCCGCACCGAGCTCGGATTCGGCCACCGCCGAATCCAGCGATCAGGACGCCTCCGGGAAGAGCACCTCGCGTCCGAGATCGGTCAACGAGTAGACGACCGAGCGTCCTTCGCGCTGCGCGACGCCCAGCCGGGCGTCCGTCAGCGTGCTCAGATGCTCGCTCACCGTCGCCGGCGCGACGCCGAGCGCATGAGCGAGCTCCGTCGTCGTCGCCGGCGTCGAGATCGCGGCGGCCACTCTGGCTCGGCCCGCGCCGAGCAGCCGCTCCACGGCGGGGGAGAGAGCCCCCTCGGTCGGATCGCCCCACAGAGTCGCGAAGCCCCGCACTCCGTAGGCGATGGCGGGTTGGAACGGTGCGTTCGACATGACATGCACGTGGGGCCATGCGAAAGCCGATGGGGTCAGGACGACGCCGTCCTCCGCCGGAGTGGGCCCGAAGCTCGTGTCGCAGGCCCCCGCGATGTCGAGCGACGCTCCGGTCCAGGTCACGCCCGGATGCAGGTCGTCGAGCATTGCGCCCTGCCCTCCTTCGGCGGCAGCGATCGCGTGGCGTGCGACATCAGTCCGTGCCAGTCTCCGGAAGGCCGACCAGTGCGGGGCGATCGCCCCGCTCCAGAAGTCGGTGATGACGTCGGCGATCTCCTCCCGCGCACGGTCGTGATCATCCCTCAGGGCTCGGATCCAGTCGTCCGTGCCGTGATGCGCTCGGTCGAGGCGGAGGAGATCACGTGCCAGCAGCTCATCCGACAGCCCCTGCAGATGAGCTCGCGCATCGGCGATGCCCGGCTGGTCGCCGCCCGGCAGGACGCTGAAGATGTCGGGCACGAAGTCGCGACCTGCGGTCAGGGACAGCAGCCGACTCAGCGTCGCCGCGTCGACCTGACGTCGTGACCGCTCGGCCCAGCGCCGGAAGAGCGCGCCCGGGTCGGAACGGCGCAGCACCAGCGCGGCAAGGCCGACCTCCCACAGCGGCGCCACCGCGAACCTCACGCGGGACACCTGCGCTGCATCCAGCTCGATCATCACCACAGCATTGATGGTAGACGTGGGGAGGACGGGGGACGCGGAGCAGGGCCGCGCCTCGTCATCCGTCCTGGGCGGGCGGTCGTGCGATGCCGTGGCGGTGCGCCCACACGGCGACCTGGACGCGGTCGCGCAGGGCGAGCTTCGTGAGCACGCGCCCGACATGCGTCTTGACGGTGGCTTCGGACAGATGCACGATACCGGCGATCTCCAGGTTGCTGAGGCCGTCGGCGATGAGCCGGACGATCTCGAGCTCCCGTCGCGTGAGCCTGTCGGCGGCCGGGGGGAGGATGTGGGTGGTCCCGGCCGGAGGATGGGCGAGCAGCCGTTCGACGACGTGGGCCGTGATGGCGGGGGAGAGCACGGCGTCCCCCCGCGCGGCGGCCCGGATCGACGCGGTGAGCTCGGCGATCGGCGCATCCTTGACGAGGAATCCGCAGGCTCCCGCGGCGAGGGCGGCGTGCACCAGCTCGTCCGCGTCGAACGTGGTCAGCACGAGCACGCGCGCATCCGGATGGGCCGCGAGGATCCGCCGCGTGGCATCGAGGCCGTCCGAGCCGGGCATCCTGATGTCCATGAGGATCACCTCCGGATGGTGGAGGTCGGCGGCGCGGACGGCCTCGGCACCGTCGGCGGCCTCGCCCACGACCGTCATGCCCTCCTGGGCATCGACGGTCGCGACGATCCCGGCGCGGACGAGGTCCTGATCGTCGGCGACGAGCACACGGATCATGACACTCCTCCCGGCGACGCGGGGCGCTCCTCGAGGACTGGGGCGAGCGGAACCGACGCGGTCACGGTGTATCCGTGCGAGCGATTCACCGTGAGCGAGCCGCCGACGGCGTCGAGGCGCTCCGTCATCCCGCGCAGGCCCAGTCCGGCCCCGGCGCTCCTGCGCGGAGCGCTCGGGACGGCATTGTGCAGGACCACCGTGAGACGATCCTCGGCCCAGTGCTGTTCCCAGTCGAGCGGGCCGTCGCCATGGCGCAGCGCATTGGTGAGGCCTTCCTGCACGACTCGATGAATCGCCGTCTCCGTCGCGGGATCGAGGGGGCGCGGCACGCCGGTGGTGCGTCGCCGGATGCGGAGCCCGAGCTCCTGCATGCGCCGGGACAGGGCGTCGAGATCCGCGAGCGCGAGGGCCGGCCGCAGGTCGGTGCCCGGAGCGCCGTCCCGAACGGTGCGCAGGGTCCTGCGGAGGTCGTCCAAGGAATCGTGCGCCGTCTCCTCGATGACGTCCAGGGTTGCGGTGGGGTCATTCTGGGCGAAGCGAGCCACTCGCGTCTGGTGGACGATCACGGTGAGCGAGTGGGCCAGCACATCGTGGAGATCCCGCGAGATGCGCGCGCGCTCGGCGGCGGCGGCGGCCTCGTCGCGATGGATCCGCCCGAGGTGCTCCAGCTCGCGCCGGGCCGCCTCTGCGCGCGCTGCCCGCAGCTCGGAGCGCCGGAGCAGTCCCAGCACGATTGCGACGGCGCAGACGGCCAGCAGCAGGGTCGCCAGCAGCCACGGCGCGGGGCCGAACGAGCTGTGTGCGACGGATGGATCGACGGCGTAGCGGACCGAGGCCGCGATCGGGCCGATCACGCCGATGGCGACCGCAGCCCGGCGGTCGCCGCGCGCAGCCGCCGCATGCAGACCGACGAGCAGCAGGAGCGACGAGGGGAGCAGGACGAACAGCCCGGTCACGGCGGCCTGCGCAGCGAGGGCGGCGGCGAGCAGCAGCAAAGCGGTGGTGGCGGACCGACGGAGCGTCAGCAGGGACGCGTGGGCGGCCACCGCGGCGAGCGAGATCGTGAGTCCACCCGTGACCGGGAGCGAGGTGAGTGCGATGAGGATCGTCGCGGGGAGGAGCAGGATCGCGGACCCCGCGACGAGCAGGAGGAATCCGCTGCGGTGCATCACGCCGCCCTCTGTCGCCCTGGCCTGCTGCTCATCCAACGCCACTGCCCGCCTCTTCGCGTCGTCCTCCCGGCCCTCGTGCCGGGCGGGCCTCCCCGCACAGCACAGTAGCCGCAGCGAGTGCCAGGCCGAGCAGCAGCCACGTGCTGTAGACCGCGGTCACGAGGATGATGCGGCCGGAGTCCCCGAACGCGATCGGTGACGCGGCGAGGCCGGTCACCTGCGCCAGGATGCCGAACACCATCAGGCCGCCCATGCTTAGCAGGGCGAAAGCCCCGAGCCATCCCGCGATGAGGAGGGGAACGCGGGCCGCGGCCGGTGCCCGCCTCGAGGTCAGTCCGATGAGCACGACGGCGGCGGTGGCGAAGGCGAGGAGCTCCATGCCGGGGAATCCCACCGCGTAGGAGCCGTCCGCGCCCTGCATCCACCACACCAGCTTGAGCAACGGGTACGGGAGGCAGAGCAGCACCCCGAGCAGGCCGACGACCCGTCGGCCCCGACCGGACGCGGAGGCTCGCGCTGACCGTGCACGGACCCTGATCCGTCGCGCGAACTGGACGGCGCTGAAGGACGCGGCGAGCGCGCATGCCCGCGCGATGGCGCCGGGGACGTCCACCTCGGCGAAGTCGCCGGCCGGGATCCCGGTCGTGGCGAAGAAGATGCGGAACCCGTCGAGCAGGACGCCGCCGGACGCGGCGAGCAGCACGCCGGCCGCGACCCACGCCGCCACCTGCGCCCACCGTCCCGGCGCTCCCGAGCCGATGAGGAGTGCGACGACGAGCAGGCCCGCACCGACCAGGCCGGTCCACACGGGCAGGAAGATCGCCGAATAGTCCGCGCCGGGTCCCATCGCCAGAGCGAGCGCTGCGGCGCCCCCGGCGAGGATCGCACCGAGGGCGGCAGCCGTCGACGCGATGCGCGACGGAGGACCGAGAGGGATCCCGCCGGGTGCAGGAGGGGTCGAGGTCGTGGTCGTCGTGTTCATGGAAGGAGCCTGCTCGCCGGCGAGGTCCGGCGGATCCTCTTCGGGTCGCGAAGGTCGCGACCTGGGTCTCGAACCGGCGCGCGGGGCTGCGAGGCGCGAGTCGCAGACGGCGGCTTTCCGCCGGAGGGTGCCGCGACGGCGCTCCGGCCAGGTCTCGGCCCGATCCACGGTGGGCATCTCGCTCACGCCCATGCTTGACATCAAGTGCCCTTGAAGAAGTGGACTCTCTCGTATGACGACGACGAGCACTTCCTCTTCAGATTCCGTGCACGACCATCAGCCTGCCCCGGTTGCCGAGATCTCCGATGCCCTCCGCCGCGTGGTGGGGGATGTCGAACGAGGCTTCACCGAGAACGATGCGGGCCTCCTCGTGCGTCATGTCGCGCCGGATGCGGTGATCGTGAACGCGCTCGGAGCGGTGCTCCGTGGGCGAGCAGCGGTCGAGGCCGCGACGCGAGCAGGCCTCTCACGGGGGCCCTTGAGCACCGCGACGGCGCACTACCGCCTGAGCGACATCGCCCTGGTCGCTCCCGATGTCGCCGTGGCGCACAAGAGCGCGTGGTCGACGGTCGAGGACGCCGACAGAGGCGCACCTCCCGAGATGAACGCGCACTACGTCTTCGTCCGTCGTGAAGGACGCTGGTGGATCCTGCGCCGTCAGAACACTCTCGTCGCTGATGCACGGTCCTGATCCGGAGGATCATGACGGGTCAGGGCCGTCCGGGACGCAGGGCGCATCGGCGACACCACACGAGGTGGGACGGGGGCGCGTCACGCACTCCTGCGCGCGGTGTCCGCACCCTCGTGCACACCGGGGCGAGGTGCCGTGAAACCCCGGTGAAGATATGCACAGATGTGACCATGCCCGCCGTCGATCCTGGTCAGGCAGACGTACTCTGGGCACGACCCGATCCCCGTCTCCAGGGAGGACCGCGCGTGTCCACCACCGAGCAGCGCACCGGCGCGCCGTCCCGTCCGGCCCCCGGTGCGTCCAGCACCCCGGCGCCGGCCGCCGACTCCGAGAAGCCGCCGGCGGAGGCCCCCATCCCCTCCGGTCCGGGTGCCCTGCGGAGGCTTCCTGCCCAGGCGCTGCCCGGGCTCGCCCGCACCCTCCGACGCCGACTGCTCGAGATCTGCTCGCGCACCGGTGGTCACCTGGGGCCGAACCTCGGCGTCGTCGAGCTGACCATCGCGCTGCACCGCGAGTTCCGTTCCCCGGCCGAGCCAATCGTCTTCGACACCGGGCACCAGGCCTACGTGCACAAGATGCTCACCGGCCGCGCGGACCTCCCCGGTCTGCGCAGCGCCGGCGGCACCTCCGGCTACCCCGATCGCCGCGAGTCCGCGCACGACCTCGTCGAGAACTCCCACGCCTCCGGGTCGATCGCGTGGGCGCACGGCCTCGACCGGGCCCACCGCCTCGCCGGGCAGAAGGGCGCTGCGGTCGCAGTGATAGGGGACGGCGCCCTCACCGGCGGCGTGGGCCTCGAGGCGCTGAACGAGCTCGCGGCAGACGTCGGCTCACGCACAGTGGTGGTGGTCAACGACAACACCCGTTCCTACGCACCCACGGTCGGCGGCCTCGCCCGGCACCTCGCCGCGCTCCGCTCCGGCGACGTGGCACCGGGCGACGACGTGTTCAGCGCCCTCGGACTCACCTACATCGGCCCCGTCGACGGACACGATCACGAGGCGCTCGCGGTCGCGATGGCGCAGGCGCGGCGCGCGGCCGAGGACCAGCAGCGCTCCGGGGTCGTGGTCCACCTGGTCACGCGAAAGGGCGCTGGGTTCGCCCGCGCGGAGTCCGACGCCGTGGACCAGTGGCACGCCACCGGACCCTTCGCCCTCGAGGGGGAGGACGGTGCCCCCGCCGCCACGGACACCTGGACCTCCCGACTGGGTGCGGCCGTTCTCGACGCCGCACGGGAGGACCAGAGGGTGGTCGCGATCAGCGCCGCGATGGTGGATCCGGTGGGCCTCACCCCCATGCAGCAGGAGATGCCCGAGAGGGTGATCGACGTCGGCATCGCCGAGCAGCTCGCCCTCGACACCGCCGCCGGGCTCTCCGCCGGTGGCCGGCGCCCGGTGGTGCCGCTGTACGCGACCTTCCTGGGGCGCGCCCACGACCAGCTGCTCCTGGACCTCGCTCTGCACCGTGAGGACGTGGTGCTCACCCTGGACCGTGCAGGGGTCACCGGGGACGACGGCCCCAGTCACCACGGCATCTGGGATCTCGGACTGGCCGCTCAGGTGCCGGGGCTGACCCTCTGGGCACCACGAGACGGAGAGCGCCTCCTGGCAGCGGTGCCCGACGCGTTCGCGACCCCGGGCCCCTCGATCGTCCGCTTCCCCAAGGGTGCCTGCCCACCGGAGATCCCCGCCGCGAGCGAGATCCCGGCCGGCGACCTCCTCGCCGGGCGCCCCGGAGTTCCGGTCGACGTGCTCCTGGTGAGCATCGGCGCGCTCGCCGGTCGGGCGATCGAGGCCGCTCGCACGATCGAGAGGGAGTGGCCCGACGTCAACGTGCTGGTGCTGGACCCTGTGCGCGCTCTGCCGCTGGGGGAGGAGCTGGTGGACCTCGCCGCCGCCGCGCGATCCGTCGTCACCCTGGAGGACGGGATCGCCGATCGCGGGATCGGCGCCGCGCTCGCGCTGCGGGTCGCGACCCGTGCGACCGTCGCCTCCCCGGCACCGCCGCTGCGCACCCTCGGCATCACGCAGGAGTTCGTCCCCCATGCCAAGCGGGATGCGATCCTTGCCGAGCAGGGCCTCGACGCCGCAGGCATCGCGGAGACCCTCCGCGGCCTGATCGCCTGACCGCGTCCGGAGTGCCGGCGGCTCAGCGCTGCGAGCTGCGCGGCGAGGGGTCGTCCGCCCGGGCGGTGAGGATGATCGGCGCACCGTCGGTGACCTGGAGCGTGTGCTCGGCATGCGCCCCGCGGGCGCCGTCGGCCGAGAGCTGGGTCCAGCCGTCGCGCTCGTCGACCACGAGCTCCGAGGTGGTCGGCACCAGGAACGGCTCGACCGTGATCAGCTGACCGGCCACCAGCTCCGCGCCGCTGCCCGGGGCGCCGTGGTTGGGCACGAAGGGCGCCTCGTGCATGGTGCGCCCCACGCCGTGCCCGCCGAAGCGGTCGTTGATCGAGTAGCCCAGCGCGTGCGCCTCGTTCATCACCGCGTGGCCGATGTCGCCCACCGTGGCGCCGGCACGGACCTGATCGATCCCGGCCCACATCACCTGCTCGGTGTGGCGGATCAGCCGGAGGTCCTCCTCGCGGGGCGTGCCCACGGTGATCGAGAGGCAGGAGTCGGCCACCCAGCCCTCGACCTCGACGGCGAAGTCGAGGGAGAGCAGGTCGCCGTCCTCGATCACGCGGTCGTACGGACGCCCGTGCAGCACGCCCTCGTTGATCGAGGTGCAGATGACGTACCCGAAGGGCGAGGCGCCGAACACCGGGTGGTAGTCGAGGTAGCAGCTGGTCGCCCCGGCCTCGCGGATCAGGCGGTGCGCCTCGGCGTCGACCTCGAGGAGGTTCCAGCCCACGTCCACGACCTCCCGCAGGTGCGAGAGGACCGAGGCGACGAACTCGCCCGCGGGGCGCGCCTGCTCGAGGGTGGGCAGCTCCTGGGCGGAGCTGCGGCGGCGACGGCCGAGGATCATCGTGCCTCCGAGGGATCGTGGTCGAGGGCCCCGCTGTCGGTCGTGGAGACCGCATCGGGACGGGCGAGCGGGTCGGTGCCGCCATCCTGCCAGGTGACCAGGCGCGATCCCACCAGGGCGATGGTGGCGGCGAACAGCGCGGCCCCGATCAGGTGCAGGAACACGATCAGCTCGGGCAGTCCGAGGAAGTACTGGATGTAGCCGATCATGCCCTGGACGAGGGTGAGGGCCACCAGGGCCCAGGCGGCGACGATCGCCTCGCGGCGGGCACGGTTGCGATGCAGCACCACCAGGAGGACGGCGAGCAGGGCGCAGAAGACGTAGACCGCCGCGGCGTGGATGCGCGAAGCCACCACCGGGTTCATCGCGATGCGGGTGACATCTCCCGCGTCCCCGGAGTGCGGGCCCGTGCCGGTGACGATCGTGCCCAGCACCAGGACCACGAAGCCCACGACGGCGAGCGGGATGTAGGCCGCCATGGCGCGGGCGGGCACGGCGAGACGCACGCGGCCGTCCCCGTCGTACAGCCGCACCAGCAGCACCATCGAGACGGCGCCCAGCAGCGGGGAGATCAGGAAGTGCGGGCTGACGACCCCCGGGTGCAGGTCGGCGAACACCACGACCATGCCGACGATCGCCTGCACGGCGGTGCCGATCAGCGGCACCCAGGCCAGTCGGCGGAAGCCGGCGCCCTTGTGCCCCAGCCAGCGCCAGGTCACCAGGAGCACGGCGATCGCGAAGATGCTCAGCACGCCGGTGAGGGTGCGGTTGCCGAACTCCACGAAGGGGTGGATGCCGGAGGCGAGGGTGAGCTCGGGGGTGAACTGCCCGGGCTCGCAGTTGGGCCAGGTCGAGCAGCCCAGACCGCTGCCGGTGAGGCGCACCGCGGCGCCCGAGAGGATGATGCCGATCTGGCTGATCAGGTTGCCCCAGAACACGACGGCCGCCAGCCGCGCCCGCCGCTGCGGGCCCCAGGAGGGGAGCCTGCCGTCGGGCAGAGTGGTGATGCGTCCGTGCCGTTCGGGCACGCGCGGGGCGGAATCGGTGGGGCGGGACATGGTCCCGATTCTAGGGAATCGTTCCGGGAGAACGCTGGGCCGCGGGGACGGATGCGACCGATCCCGCACCGTCGGGTCCAGCAACGGGGTGAGCGCCCCGGCTCAGCTGTCGGTCCAGCGGAACCAGCGCATGACGGCGAGCACGCCGGCGACGGCCCAGAGCAGCAGCACCAGGGCGGAGCCGATGCTGAAGGCACCGGAGGCGAGGCAGGCGCGCAGCAGCTCGCCGAGCGCGCCCGAGGGCAGCAGGTCCACGAGGCCCCGGAGGATCCGCGGATAGCTCGCGGCGGGGAAGGCGACGCCGCCGACGGCGACCAGCAGGACGAACAGCAGGTTCGAGACGGCGAGCACGGCCTCGGTGCGCAGGGTGCCGGCGATCAGCAGGCCCAGGGAGCCGAAGGCGACGGTTCCCGCCAGCCACACCGGGAGGGCGCCGAGGAGGCCCAGGAGATCAGGACGCCAGCCGATGATGAGGGCGATCACGCCGAGCACGAGCACCTGGAGCACGTGGGTGGCCAGGGTGGCGAGGATCTTGCCGGCGAGGTAGCCCTCCCGGCCCAGCGGAGTCGTCGCGACCCAGCGGAGCACGCCGTTGCGACGATCGAAGCCGGTGATGATCGCCTGCGAGGTGAACGAGGTGGAGATCAGGGCGGTGGCGAAGGTGGCGGCGACCGCGGTGTCGATCGACGCGACCCCGTCCAGACGCCCCAGCGGCAGCAGCCACAGCCCGATCAGCACCAGCGCCGGCAGGACGATCGCGACCGTGAGCTGCTCCCCGTTGGAGAGCAGGATCCGGGCCTCGAGGGCCGCATGGGACAGGATCCGCCGCAGCGGCGGGGCGGGGAGCGGCGCGCGGTCCGTGCGGGCCCCGTCCTCGGCGGTCGACGGTGAGGTGGTCATCGAGCTCCCTCCTCGGTCGGGGTGGGGGCCGGGGAGGTGCGGTCCTGGTCCTCGCGCCGGGATTCGTCCCTGTCCTGGGCGCGGGCCTGGTCCTCGTCCATCAGGTCCAGCAGCACGCTCTCGAGGTCGGCGGCGCCGCCCGAGGAGATCTCGAGCTGTGCGCCGTGCCGCGCCGCGGTCGCGCGGAGATCGGCCTCGAGAGCGGGGACGATCTGAGGATCCACACCGGTGGCGGTGGCCTGCACGACCACCGCTCCGTCGGCCGAGCGGTGCTCGCGGATCACCTCCTGCACGGTGCCCGAGGCCAGGACGCGACCCCGCGAGATCACGCGGACCGCGTCGGCGAGACCCACCACGTCGTCCATCAGGTGGGTGGTGAGCACCACGGCGGTCCCCGTGCGGGCGAGTCCGCGGATCAGCTCCCGGACCCGTCGGCGGATCGAGGGATCCATCCCGGCAGTCGGCTCGTCGAGGAACACCAGGTCGGGTCGGCCGATGATCGCCAGCGCGAGGGCCAGGCGCTGTCGCTGACCACCGGAGAGGCGCCGCACGAGGGTGCGGCCGAAGGTGTCGATGCCGAGGTGCTCGGCGACCTCGTCCACGTCGAGCGGCGCGGCATGCAGGCTCGCGCCGTAGCGGAGCAGCTGCAGGGCGGTGGCGCCGGAGGTGAGCCCGCCGTCCTGGATCATCACGCCCACCCGCGCCCGATGCTCGGGGGGCGAGCGCCAGGGATCGGCGCCGAGCACGCGCACGGTGCCGCCGTCGGGGCGCAGCAGGCCGGTGGCGCACGAGATGGCAGTGGTCTTGCCGGCTCCGTTGGGACCCAGCAGGGCGGTGACGGCGCCGCGCTCGGCGGTGAGGCTCAGCCCGTCGAGGGCGCGCACCGCTCCGTAGCTGAGGGTGAGGTCGTCGGCGACGAGGGCGGGGGAGTGGTCGTCCATGGCGCGCACCATCGTAGGCCGACCCGATGGGGACCGGGCGCGGGACGTGAGCGACCGATCACCGGCGATGCGGCTCATCACCTGTGAAGAGACCGACAGGCGGCGGAGCTTGGCCGCCGCGGGCGCCGTGCCGTCGGCCGTCTTCGTCAGCCGTGTCCGCCGGCATCGGCCGCCGGCGCGGGCCTCAGCGACCGGTGACCACCAGCGGGGTGTGCGCGGGGTCGACGACCTCGGCGGCCAGCGGCGGGAGCGGAGCGGTGCCGCCGGGGCCCCAGGTGTCGGTCTCGAAGCGGTCGCGGTCGTGCGGGGCCAGGAGAGGTGCGAGATCCGGGCCGAGCGGGACCACCTGGGTGGGGTTGATGTCCTCGTGCACGTAGTAGTAGTGCCGCTTGATCTGCTCGAAGTCGACGGTGTCGCCGAAGCCCGGGGTGGTGAAGAGGTCCTTGGTGTAGTTCCACAGGTTCGGCATGCTCGCCAGCAGCTGCCGGTTCGCCTTGAAGTGCCCGTGGTACACGGGGTCGAAGCGGATCAGGGTCGGGAAGAGGCGGACGTCGGCCTCGGTGATCGAGGCCCCCAGGAGATATCGGCTGCGGCCCAGCCGCTCCTCGAGCTCGTCCAGGGCCGCCCACAGCGCGCGGTACTCCTTCTCGTAGGACTCCTGCGAGCCGGCGAAGCCGGTCTTGTACACGCCGTTGTTGACGCGATGCAGCATCCACCGGTTCAGCGCGTCGATCTCCTCGCGCCGGGCCTCCGGGTAGAGGTCCGGGGCGCCCTCGCGGTGGTGCTCGGTCCACTGGGTGGCGAAGTCCAGCGTGATCTGCTGGAAGTCGTTGGTGACCACGGCGCGGCTGGGCACATCGACCACGGCCGGCACGGTGATCCCGCGCGGGTAGTCGGCGAAGCGCGCGAAGTATGCCTCCTGCAGCCGCTCGTAGCCGAGCACGGGGTCGACGCCGCCCTCGTCGAGGTCGAAGGTCCACGAGCGCCTGTCGTGCGTGGGGCCCGGCATGCCGACGCTGATGACGTCCTCCAGGCCGAGCAGGCGGCGGGAGATCAGGGTGCGGTTCGCCCAGGGGCAGGCGCGCGCGGCGATGAGCCGGTACCGATCCGCCTCCACCGGCCAGCCGTCGCGACCGTCCCGGGTGATCCGGTCGTCGATGTAGTTCATGTCGCGGTCGAAGGATTCGCCCTTGGCGACGTAGGAGCCGCGGGTGGAGTTCTCCTGGGTGGTCATCAGGTGGTCCCTTCAGGTCGGTGGCGAGTGCGACCATAGTAGTTGAAACTGGTAGCAAAAAGGAAGCAGTTCGGCCGTGCGGTCCGCACCAGATCGAGTCCGCCCTGGGCGAAAGGGCAGGTTAGGGGACCCTTGGTGCTGTGCCGCACAGCATCCAGGAGGTATTTGGCAAGCCATCTGTTGTAAAATCGGTGGGGTCGACGACCGGGAGGAGGCCACGGTGACCACAGCGGAGCACGCACCAGGGATCACGCAGACCACGCGCGATCGACTGGTGCAGGACATCTCCACCTACGGCCCGATCACCGCCCGCCAGCTGGCGGAGCGTTTCGACCTCACCAGCGCCGCGGTGCGGCGACATCTCGCGGCCCTCGAGGCCGACGGCGTCATCGCCGAGCATGAGCTGCCCGTCGGCCCGCGCGGCCGAGGGCGTCCCAGCAAGGCCTTCGTGCTCTCGCAGTCCGCGCACGAGGACCTGCCCGGTGGCTACGACGAGCTGGCCGTCATGGCCGTCCAGGAGATCGCCCGGCTCGGCGGCGAGGACGCGGTGACCGCCCTGGCGGAGCGCCGCATCGCCGACTGGGAGAGCGCGGTCGCCGAACGCGTCGCGGACCGCGAGGCGGCGGGGGAGGAGGTCTCTTCCGTACGGCGGCTCGAGCTGCTCTCGGAGCTGCTCACGGAGCGGGGGTACGCCACCACGGTGCGCCCCCTGCACGTCCCGCTGCCGGCCTCGACCACCCAGCAGGGCGGGACCCCGCGTACGCTCGTGACGGCACAGCTGTGCCACGGGCACTGCCCCGTCCTCGACGTCGCCGCGGATCACCCGGAGCTGTGCGAGGCAGAGACCCGCGCCATCTCCCGCATCATCGGAGCCCCCGTCCAGCGCCTCGCCACCCTGGCGCAGGGCGCCCACGTCTGCACGACTCACATTCCGCTCACCGAGGGAAGGACATCATGACGAGCGCACCAGAGAAGCTCACACAGGATGAGATCATCGGATCGATCGGCCAGTACGCCTATGGCTGGCACGACGAGGACTCCGCCGGTGCCAGCGCGCGCCGCGGTCTGTCCGAGGACGTCGTCCGCGACATCTCCGCCCGCAAGGACGAGCCCGAGTGGATGCTCGAGCGTCGCCTCAAGGCGCTGAAGCTCTTCGACAAGAAGCCGATGCCCACCTGGGGACCGGACCTGTCTGGGATCGCCTTCGACGACATCAAGTACTTCGTCCGCTCCACCGAGAAGCAGGCCACCTCCTGGGAGGACCTGCCGGACGACATCAAGGAGACCTACGACCGGCTCGGCATTCCCGAGGCGGAGAAGCAGCGACTGGTCGCCGGCGTCGCCGCGCAGTACGAGTCCGAGGTCGTCTACCACCAGATCCGCGAGGACCTGGAGGAGCAGGGCGTCATCTTCCTGGACACCGACACCGCTCTCAAGGAGCACCCGGAGCTGTTCAAGGAGTACTTCGGCACCGTCATCCCCTCGGGTGACAACAAGTTCTCCGCGCTGAACACGGCCGTGTGGTCCGGCGGCTCCTTCGTCTACGTCCCCAAGGGCGTGCACGTCGAGATCCCGCTGCAGGCCTACTTCCGGATCAACACCGAGAACATGGGGCAGTTCGAGCGGACGCTGATCATCGCCGACGAGGGCTCCTACGTGCACTACGTCGAGGGCTGCACCGCCCCGATCTACCAGTCCGACTCGCTGCACAGCGCGGTCGTCGAGATCGTCGTGAAGAAGGACGCCCGCGTCCGCTACACGACGATCCAGAACTGGTCGAACAACGTGTACAACCTGGTCACCAAGCGCACCACCGTCGAGCAGGGCGGCGTCATGGAGTGGGTCGACGGCAACATCGGCTCCAAGGTCACCATGAAGTACCCGGCCGTGTGGCTGATGGGCGAGCACGCCCGCGGTGAGACCCTCTCCGTCGCCTTCGCCGGCGAGGGCCAGAACCAGGACACCGGCTCGAAGATGGTGCACATGGCGCCCCACACCTCGAGCTCCATCGTCTCGAAGTCGGTCTCCCGCGGCGGCGGCCGCAGCTCCTACCGCGGCCTCGTCCAGGTGATGCCCGGCGCCGAGCACTCCGCCTCGACCGTGCTGTGCGATGCGCTGCTGGTGGACACCATCTCGCGCACCGACACCTACCCCTACGTCGACGTGCGCGTCGACGACGTCCAGATGGGCCACGAGGCCACCGTCTCCAAGGTCTCCGAGGAGCAGCTCTTCTACCTGATGAGCCGCGGCATGGAGGAGACCGAGGCGATGGCGATGATCGTGCGCGGGTTCATCGAGCCCATCGCCCGCGAGCTCCCGATGGAGTACGCCCTGGAGCTGAACCGCCTGATCGAGCTGCAGATGGAAGGAGCAGTCGGCTGATGACGACCACTGATGTGAAGGGTGCCGAGAGCACCGGGGACTCGAACGCGAACGAGGCCGTCGGCCACGCGGCGGGCGCCGCGCCGGTCGCCGCCGGATCCGCTCTGGAGGATGTTGACACCACCGCCGCGCCCGAGCTGGAGGAGGAGAACCTGCGCCTGCCCGGGCAGGCCGCCTCCGCCGCCCACGCCGCCGCGAACCGCGGGGCGCGCAAGCGCTCCTTCGAGGTCTCCGAGCACCCGGTCCCCAAGAGCGACATCGAGGAGTGGCGCTTCACCCCGCTGCGCCGCTTCTCCGCCCTGTTCCAGGACGCCGCGACCGACGACCGCGACGGCGACCCCGCCGTCGACTACCAGGTCGAGGTGCCCGCAGGTGCCCCCGAGGCCGCCGCCCTCGCTCCCGGCCAGGCCCCGCGCGGCACCGTGCTGGTGCCCGAGGACCTGCCCACCGCCGTCGCCTCCGCGCGCACCGAGCAGGCTCTGCACCTGGTCGCCGCCAAGAACGCCGCGTACGACACGCCGTTCCGGGTCGAGATCACCGGTCACGGCGCGGACCGCCGCGCCAACGGGCACCTCGTGCTCGAGGCGCAGGAGTCCTCCTCCGCGACCTTCGTGCTGAACCACACCGGCTCCGCGCAGTACGCGCAGAACGTCGAGATGATCGTCGGCGACAACGCCCAGATGACCGTCATCACCCTGCATGATTGGGACGACGACGCGGTGCACATCGCCACCCACCACTCCCGCGTGGGTCGTGACGCCCGCCTCAAGCACGTCGCGGTCACCCTCGGCGGCAGCGCCGTGCGCCTGAACTCCATCGGCGAGTACTCCGCCCCCGGCGGCGAGATCGAGAAGCTGGGACTGTACTTCTCCGATGCGGATCAGTTCTTCGAGAACCGTCTGTTCGTGGACCACAGCGCCCCGAACTGCACCTCCAACGTCGCCTACAAGGGCGCCCTGCAGGGCAAGGGCGCACGGTCCGTGTGGGTCGGCGACGTGCTGATCCGCAAGGAGGCCGAGGGCACCAACACCTACGAGCTCAACCGCAACCTGGTGCTCACCGAGGGCGCGCGCGCCGACTCGGTGCCGAACCTGGAGATCGAGACCGGCGAGATCGAGGGCGCGGGACACGCCGCTGCGACGGGTCGTTTCGACGACGAGCAGCTGTTCTACCTGCGCGCCCGCGGCATCCCCGAGATCGAGGCCCGTCGACTGGTGGTGCGCGGCTTCTTCGCCGAGATCATCCAGCAGATCGACATCCCCGAGATCCAGGAGCGCCTCTCGGCCTCCATCGAGGACGAGCTCGCGCGGAGCATGAACTGATGTCGGACGCCTTCGTCCCCGTCGCCGCCCTGGCGGACCTCGCCCCCGGCGAGGCCATCGACGTCGCCCTCGGCGGCCTCGAGATCGCCCTGGTGCGCGATGAGGACGGCGGCGTCCACGCCCTCGAGGACCTCTGCTCGCACGACGAGATCGCGCTGAGCGACGGCGACGTCGAGGGATGCACCATCGAGTGCTGGAAGCACGGCAGCCAGTTCGACCTGGTCACAGGTCGTCCCCTGCAGCTCCCGGCCGTCCTGCCCGTGCGGGTGTTCCCCGTGCGCATCGACGAGAGCAGCGGCGAGATCCTCGTGGATCCGACCGCGGCCCCCGCCACCTGATCCTTCCGGGCACCCTCCGGGGAGCCCGAACCACCTTTTCGAATCCACCAGCATCCCTGGTCAAGGAGAACCCCCTATGTCGATCCTGGAGATCAAGAACCTCCACGCCACCGTCGAGACGCCCGAGGGCACCAAGGCGATCCTCAAGGGCGTGGACCTCACCATCAAGTCCGGCGAGACCCACGCGATCATGGGCCCCAACGGCTCCGGCAAGTCCACCCTCGCGTACGCCATCGCGGGCCACCCCAAGTACCAGATCACCGACGGCGAGGTCACCCTCGACGGTGAGGACGTGCTCGAGATGAGCGTCGACGAGCGCGCCCGCGCCGGCCTCTTCCTCGCCATGCAGTACCCCGTCGAGGTTCCCGGCGTCACGGTCTCGAACTTTCTGCGCACCGCCAAGACCGCGGTCGACGGCGAGGCACCCGCGCTGCGCACCTGGGTCAAGGACGTCAAGGGCGCGATGGACGATCTGAAGATGGACCCCGTCTTCGCCGAGCGCAACGTCAACGAGGGCTTCTCCGGCGGCGAGAAGAAGCGCCACGAGATCCTCCAGATGCAGCTGCTCAAGCCCGGCGTCGCGATCCTCGACGAGACCGACTCCGGCCTCGACGTCGACGCGCTGCGCATCGTCTCCGAGGGCATCAACCGCGCCAAGGAGAACACCGAGGTGGGCATCATGCTCATCACGCACTACACCCGGATCCTGCAGTACGTGAAGCCGGACTTCGTCCACGTCTTCGTGAACGGCAAGATCGCCGAGCAGGGCGGCCCGGAGCTCGCCGAGCGCCTCGAGGCCGAGGGCTACGACCGCTTCCTCGTCGGCGCCTGAGCCACCTGCCGGTCCGGATCGAGCACCTGCCCGGTCCGGACCGGCACCCACCCCATCGAGGTCCCGCCCCCGCGCGGACCCATCCCATCGGGAGGATGCGATGACCGATCAGAAGACCCCTGACGCGACGGTGAGCACCGACGACGTCATCGAGGCGATGAAGGACGTGATCGATCCCGAGCTCGGGATCAACGTCGTCGACCTCGGCCTCATCTACGGCGTCACCGTCGAGGACGGCAACGCCGTCGTGGACATGACCCTGACCTCCGCGGCCTGCCCGCTGACGGACGTACTCGAGGAGCAGACGTTCGCGGTGCTGGACCCCATCACCGAGTCCCACCGGATCAACTGGGTGTGGATGCCGCCGTGGGGCATGGAGAAGATCACCGAGGACGGCCGCGAGCAGCTGCGCGCCATCGGCTTCAACCTCTGAGCTGCTGAGCCGCAGGGCCCTCTGCGCCCACCAGAGTGACGAACAGGGGCGAATCCCCACCGGATTCGCCCCTGTTCGTATCTCCGCCGGGCAGCGGGCCCCGGGTCGACGGGCCCGACCGGGATGATCTCGAGCCGGTCGGCCCGCGCCCCGGATCCCGGTGCTCGGACGGAGAAATGTCCACTGACGACCGATGAAGCACGTCGCATCGGTCGTCAGCGGACATTTCCTGTCGGTCGACCGGGCCGGAGGCCCCAGGGCGACCTGGGGCGAGGGGACCAGGGCGGCGGGAGACCCAGTCGGCGGGCAGCTCGGCCCCCGGGAGACCCGGGAGGCGGGCGACCTGCGCGCCGGGGTCGGATCAGCCGAGGACGGCCTCGACCGGGGTGACCTCGATCCCGTGCGCCTCGCCGGTGCCGGCGTGGGTGAGCCGGCCCTCGTGGGTGTGCAGGCCCAGCGCCAGGGCGCCGTCGCCGCGCAGGGCGTCGCGCCACCCGGCCCCGGCGATCCTCAGGATGTAGGGGAGCGTCGCGTTGTTCAGGGCCGCCGTCGCGGTGACCGGCACCGAGCCGGGCATGTTCGCCACGCAGTAGTAGACGGCGTCGTGGACCCGGAAGGTCGGGTCGTCGTGCGTGGTGGGTCGCGAGTTCTCGAAGCAGCCGCCCTGGTCGATCGCGACGTCCACGAGCACCGAACCCGGCTTCATCGTCGAGACCATCTCGTCGGTCACCAGCTTCGGCGCCCGCTTGCCCGGGATGAGCACCGAGCCGACCACCACGTCCGCCCGACGGATCTCCTCGGCGAGGTCCAGAGCCGTCGAGTAGCGGGTGAGGATGCCGCCGTGGTGCATGGTGGCGATCTGCCCGAGGCGGGAGACGTTCAGATCCATCACCGTCACGTTCGCGTGCAGGCCGTGGGCCATCATCGCGGCCTGCTCGCCGACCACGCCGCCGCCGACCACGAGCACGTTCGCCTCGGTGGTCCCGGGGACGCCGCCCATCAGCACCCCGGAGCCGCCCAGCGGCGCCATCAGGTGGTAGGCACCCACCTGCGCGGCCAGACGGCCGGCGATCGCGCTCATCGGCGCGAGCAGCGGGAGGGAGCGGTCCGGCTGCTGCACCGTCTCGTAGGCGATGGACGTGGCGCCCGAGTCCAGCAGGGCCTGCGTGAGCTCGCGGTCCGCCGCGAGATGGAGATAGGTGAACACGATCAGGCCCTTGCGCAGCCGCCCGTACTCCTCCGGCAGCGGCTCCTTCACCTTGACGATCATCTCCGCCTGCGCCCAGAGCTCGTCGGGCGAGTCCAGGATCGTCGCGCCGACGGCGCGGTAGTCGTCGTCGCTCACGCGGGAGCCGACGCCGGCGCCCGTCTCGACCACCACCTCATGACCCCGGGCGACGAGCTCGTGGACGCCCGCGGCGCCCAGCCCCACCCGGTTCTCGTTGTTCTTGACCTCCCGGGGAACCCCGATGCGCATGTCGAGCCTCTCTGCTGTGACTGCCGGCCCCGATCCGGGCCGTCCAGCCCAGCATGACATCGCGGGTGCTCCCTCGGAGGGCGGATGCGGAGTCCCTCGACGATGGGGCGGGGACGATTCCGGTCCCGCCCTCCCCGCACGTCGCGACCACGCCTCCGATCACGGTCCCGGCCGATGCCGACGGGGTCCCGGGGATTCCGGTTCGGGGAGTGCGCCCGGCCCTCGTCCCCTCATCGCCGACGGGCTGTGGTGCGCGGCACCGTCGGCCCATAAACACAGGCCCTCGAGAGCCCGCGGCCCTAGACTCGTCGAGGCCCTGCGCGAGGCCCGCTCCGAAGGGACGGGCACGGCGCACCCGGTCCCGTAGTCCCCGCTGAACAGGAGCCCGCCCGTGATCACCGTGCACGACCTCGCCATCCGAGTCGGCGCCCGGCTCCTGATGAGCGGAGTCTCCTTCCAGATCACCGACGGTGACCGGGTGGGGCTGGTGGGTCGCAACGGCGCCGGCAAGACCACCCTGACCAAGGTGCTCTCGGGCACCCTGGATCCCAGCGAGGGGAGCGTCGAGGTCGCCGGGGAGCTCGGCTACCTCCCGCAGGACACCCATGCCGGGGAGGACACCGAGCTGGTGCTCTCCCGCATCCTCTCCGCCCGCGGTCTCGACGGCATCTTCAAGAAGCTGCGTCGCGCCGAGGAGGAGATGGGCGACATGAGCCTCACCGAGGCACGCCGGGAGAAGGCGATGAACCGCTATCCCCGGATCGAGGCGGAGCTCGACGCGGCCGGCGGCTACGCCGCGGAGGCCGAGGCGAAGCGGATGGCCGCGAACCTGGGGCTGCCCAACCGACTGCTCGAGCAGGGGCTCGGCACCCTCTCCGGCGGCCAGCGCCGTCGCGTGGAGCTCGCGCGGATCCTGTTCTCCCAGGCGTCCACGATGATCTTGGACGAGCCCACCAACCACCTCGACCACGACTCGATCGTGTGGCTGCGCGAGTACCTGATGGGCTACCGCGGAGGGCTGATCATCATCAGCCACGACGTGGAGCTGGTCGAGCACGTCGTGAACAAGGTCCTCTACCTCGACGCGAACCGCGCGGAGATCGACATCTACAACATGGGCTGGAAGCTGTACCAGCGCCAGCGCGAGGACGACGAGAAGCGCCGCAAGCGCGAGCGTACGAACGCCGAGAAGAAGGCCACGCAGCTCACCGCCCAGGCGGAGAAGATGCGCGCGAAGGCCACCAAGGCCGTCGCCGCACAGAACATGCTCAAGCGGGCCGAGCGGATGCTCGACGGCGTCGAGGGGGAGCGCCAGAAGGACCGCGTCGCCTCTCTGCGCTTCCCGAAGCCCGCTCCCTGCGGGAAGACGCCGCTGATGGCGGAGGACCTCTCGAAGTCCTACGGCAGCCTCGAGATCTTCACCAGCGTGGATCTCGCGATCGACCGCGGCTCGAAGGTCGTCATCATCGGGCTGAACGGTGCGGGCAAGACCACCCTGCTGAGGATCCTCGCCGGGGTGGACGAGCCGGACACCGGCGGGCTGCTGCCCGGCCATGGTCTGCGGATCGGCTACTACGCGCAGGAGCACGAGACCCTCGATCTCGAGCGGACGGTGCTCGAGAACATGATGACCGCGGCCTATGAGCTGCCCGAGGTCGAGGCCCGCAAGATCCTCGGCTCCTTCCTGTTCACCGGCGATGACGTCCACAAGCCCACCCGCGTCCTCTCCGGCGGCGAGAAGACCCGTCTCGCCCTCGCGACGCTCGTGGTCTCCAGCGCGAACGTGCTGCTGCTGGACGAGCCGACGAACAACCTCGACCCCGCCAGCCGTGAGGAGATCCTCGGGGCGCTCGCGGCCTTCGAGGGCGCCGTGGTCCTGGTCTCGCACGATCCGGGGGCGGTCGCGGCACTGAACCCCGAGCGCGTGCTGATGATGCCCGACGCGGTCGAGGATCTCTGGAACGCCGAGTACCAGGAGCTCATCGAGCTCGCCTGAGACGCGGCTCGGCTCTCGAGCACCGCTGTCGGATCCCCCGGCCCCCGCCCGCTGACGGCGGGGACCGGGGGATCCGTCGTGCACAGCGCTGTGTCGTGCCCGAGAGCTGCACGATCGGCGCTTCCAGGCTGTAACGTCCGCTACAGCAGGTTTCAGCTGATCCTGTGGATTCTATGCCGGAGCGCGCGGTGCGCGGACGGCGAGGTGGAGGCGCGATGTTCGTCCTGTCCTTCTCGGGAACGGCCCTGCGCCGCACCCCGGACGCGAGCGATCCGGTGCCCGCGCTGCTCGAGGCCCTCGACGCCGTGCCGCAGACCCTTCCCGCGGAGCGGACCGTCGGCCCCGAGGTGCTCGCGCTGGTGGGCCGCGCCGAGGATGCCCTGGAGGCGGTGCTCCGCGCCCGCGAGGTGGGGGAGTGGGCCATGGGCGTGGGCGTCGGACCTCTCCAGCGCCCTCTGCCCCGCTCGGTCCGCGAGCTCGCCGGCGGCGCCATGGACGCCGCCGAGCAGGCTGTCCGCGCCTCCCGCACCACCTCCTCCGTCCCGCTGACCGTCCGCGCCTCCGATGCCCGCCATCGTGGGACCGCCGCGGACGCCGAAGCGGTGCTGCGCCTGATCGGCTGGATGATCCGCTCCCGCAACCGTGGTCAGTGGCAGGCCGTGCGGGCGCTGCGGGAGGATCCCGGGGCGACCCAGGCCCAGCTCGCCGAGCGTCTCGGCATCACGCAGCAGACGGTCTCGCGGGCCGTGAAGACCAGCGGATGGCGCGAGGAGAGCGCCGCCCACCCCCTCGCGGTGCGCCTTCTGAGCATGATCGACCTCACGTCCGCCCGCTGAGGTCCGCGCGGACAGGGGAGGAGGAGGCGCTGCACGCTATCCTTGGTCCGCCACGACGACAACCGAGGAGACCCATGGCGACGACGAACGATCTGAAGAACGGAATGGTCCTGGTGCTGGACCAGCAGCTCTGGAGCGTGGTCGAGTTCCAGCACGTCAAGCCGGGCAAGGGACCCGCCTTCGTGCGCACGAAGCTGAAGAACGTCATGTCCGGCAAGGGCGTCGACAAGACGTTCAACGCCGGTGTCAAGGTCGAGACCGCCACGGTCGACCGCCGCGACATGCAGTTCTCCTACCTCGACGTCGACATGTACGTGTTCATGGACACCTCGAACTGGGAGCAGACCAGCGTCACCGAGGAGATCGTCGGCGGCGCGAAGGACTTCATGCTCGAGGGCCAGGACGTCGTCATCGCGTTCCACGAGGGCCAGGCGCTGTTCGTGGAGCTGCCCACCTCTGTGGTGCTGACGATCGAGTTCACCGAGCCGGGCCTGCAGGGCGACCGCTCCAGCGGCGGCACCAAGCCCGCCCGCCTCGAGACCGGCCGCGAGATCCAGGTCCCGCTCTTCCTCAACGAGGGCGACAAGGTCAAGGTCGACACCCGCAGCGGCGACTACCTCGAGCGCGTCAAGTGACCTCTGGCTCCGCCGAGAACGGCGCGGGGGAGCGTCCCGCCCCCCGCGCCACCGGGCTTCCCCACCCCACCCGTGAGGGTGCCGAGGTCGAGTTCGAGCGGACGATCCCGGCCGCCGCGGACCGCCTCCATGGCCGGTCCCGGGACCGGATCCGGGCGATCGACGTCCTCTTCGAGGCCGACGCCAAGCGCGCCGACGTGCTCGACGTGCTCGCCGAGCGCCTGCGTCGCACCGCCGCCCAGACCCCGCTGCCCCAGCGCTCGCGGGAGCTGGTGGAGCTCTACGCCCCGCACGCCGCCGACATCGACGAGGACCTCTCCGCGCACTCCCGCGACTGGCCGCTGCACCGCATGCCCGCCGTGGATCGTGCGCTGCTGCGCCTGGGCTCCGCCGAGGTGCTCTACGGCGAGGACCAGCCGGCTCGCGGCGCGATCATCGGCGAGTACACCAAGATCGCCGAGGTGCTCTCGACCGACGACTCCCCGCGATTCGTCAACGGGCTGCTGCAGCGGCTCGTCGACGTCCACGGACTGCACTCCTGACGAGGTGCTGTCCGAGGGGCGGTCGGCTCCGGCCGCCCCTGGACCCGGTGAGTAGACTCGCCGGAGCTCACCTGAGCACATGACCCTTTAACGACACGTCCTGTGAGGCGTGGAAGGGAGAAGACCGCATGACCGAACGACACGCAGTCCCTGATTCCTCAGCCCCTGAATCCGATGCCACCGCCGGAGCCGACAGCTCCCGCGTGCTCGGCCCGGACGAGATCCGTCGGGCGCTGACCCGCATCGCGCACGAGATCCTCGAGAGCGGCCACGGCGCCGAGGACCTGGTGCTGCTGGGCATCCCGCACCGCGGAGTCCCCCTCGCACGGCGCCTCGCCGAGCAGATCGCCCGCGCGGAGGGCAGGACCGACACCGATGACCTCAGCGAGCTGTACGGCGCGCTGGACATCACCATGTACCGCGACGACCTGCGCTCGAACCCCACCCGGGCCCCCAGCCCCACGCGGATCCCGCGTTCCGGGATCGACGGCCGCACCGTGGTCCTGGTCGACGACGTCCTCTACTCCGGGCGCACGATCCGCGCGGCGCTGGACGCCCTCGGCGCCATCGGCCGCCCTGCCGCGGTGCGCCTCGCGGTGCTCGTGGACCGCGGCCATCGGGAGCTCCCGATCCGCGCGGACCACGTGGGCAAGAACCTCCCCACGTCGCGCAGCGAGCGCGTCCACGTCCAGCTCTCCGAGACCGACGGGGTCGACGCCGTCGACATCGTCCGGCCCTCCGCCGGAGAGGAGGCCCGCGCATGAGGCACTTCATCTCCATCGCCGATCTCTCCCGCGAGGAGGCGCTCTCCGTGCTCGCCACCGCCGAGCACATGGCGCAGACCCAGTCGCGGTCGATCCGCAAGCTGCCCACCCTGGTGGGCGCGACCGTGGTCAACCTCTTCTTCGAGGACTCCACGCGCACCCGGATCAGCTTCGAGGCCGCCGCCAAGCGCCTCTCCGCGGATGTCATCAACTTCTCCGCCAAGGGATCGAGCCTGTCCAAGGGTGAGTCCCTCAAGGACACCGCGCTGACCCTGCAGGCGATGGGCGCCGACGCGGTCGTGGTGCGCTCGGGCTCCTCCGGCGCGGCGCACCTGCTCGCCCATGCGGGATGGATCGACCAGCCGATCATCAACGCGGGGGACGGTGCGCACGAGCATCCGACCCAGGCCATGCTCGACACCTTCACGCTGCGCCGCCACCTGCGTCCCGGTGACCCGCTGGCCGGCCTCGACGGGATCCATGTGGTGATCGTCGGCGACGTCCTGCACTCGCGGGTGGCTCGCTCCAACGTGCTGCTGCTGACCCTGCTCGGCGCCCGTGTCACCCTCGTGGCGCCTCCCGCCCTGGTGCCCGTCGGCGCCTCGGCCTGGCCCTGCGCGATCAGCTACGACCTCGACGAGGCCCTCGCCGAGGGACCGGACGCCGTGATGATGCTCCGCGTGCAGCGCGAGCGGATGGTCGGTGGCGGCTTCTTCCCGTCCGAGGGGGAGTACTCGCGCCGCTATGGCCTGACCGTGGCCCGCGCCGCCGCGCTGCCCGAGCATGCCATCGTGCTGCACCCCGGCCCCATGAACCGGGGCTTCGAGATCGCGGGCGCCGTCGCGGACTCCCCGCGCAGCGTCATCGTCGAACAGGTCGCCTCCGGCGTGTTCGTGCGCATGGCCGTCCTGTACCACCTGCTCGCCACCGACGCCCGGGAGGCGACACGTGAGAACTGAGACCGCCGACACCACCGTGACCGCCACCCCGCTGCTGATCCGCGGCGGCCGCCCCTACGGGGAGGACGTCCAGGACCTGCTCCTGGTCGACGGCCGCATCGAGGCCGTCGGCACCTCGCTCGAGGTGCCGGCCGACGCGGAGATCGTCGAGGCGGAGGGCTGCATCGTGCTGCCCGGCCTGGTGGATCTCCACACCCACCTGCGCGAGCCCGGCGGCGAGGAGGCCGAGACCGTCGAGACGGGCACCCGTGCCGCCGCCCGCGGCGGCTTCACCGCCGTGCATGCCATGGCCAACACCACCCCCGTCGCCGACACCGCCGGCGTGGTCGAGCAGGTGGCCCGCCGCGGCGACGCCGCCGGCTGGTGCTCCGTGCGCCCCGTCGGCGCGGTCACCGTGGGCCTCGCGGGCGAGCGTCTCGCCGAGCTGGACGCGATGGCGAACTCGGGCGCCCAGGTCCGGGTGTTCAGCGACGACGGCAAGTGCGTCCACGACCCGGTGCTCATGCGCCGCGCGCTCGAGTACGTGAAGTCCTTCGACGGCGTCATCGCCCAGCATGCCCAGGACCCGCGGCTCACCGAGGGCGCCCAGATGCACGAGGGCGTCGTCTCCGCCGAGCTCGGGCTCACCGGCTGGCCGGCCGTCGCCGAGGAGTCGATCATCGCCCGCGACGTGCTGCTCGCCCAGCATGTCGGCTCGCGACTGCACGTGTGCCACCTCTCCACCGCCGGCAGCGTGGACATCATCCGCTGGGCCAAGCAGCGCGGCATCGCGGTGACCGCCGAGGTCACCCCGCACCACCTGCTGCTGACCGACGAGAGCGTGCGCCAGTTCGACGCCGTCTTCAAGGTCAACCCGCCGCTGCGCACCGCGGCCGACGTCGAGGCCGTCCGCGAGGGTCTCGCCGACGGCACGATCGACATCGTCGCCACCGACCACGCCCCCCACCCGCGCGACGCCAAGGACCGCGAGTGGGATCAGGCCGCGATGGGCATGACCGGGCTGGAGACGGCTCTGTCCCTCGTGCAGCTGACCATGGTCGATGAGGGCCGCCTCAGCTGGCGCGACGTCGCGCGGGTGCTCTCCGAGAAGCCTGCCGAGATCGGCCGCGACGAGGACCAGGGACGGCCGCTCGCCGTGGGCTCCCCGGCGAACCTGCTGGTGTGGGATCCGCGCCCGGTCCGGGTCACGGATCCGGCGGAGCACGCCTCCCTCGGCCGCAACTCGCCCTTCGCCGGCCTCGAGCTGCCCGGTGCGAACCGACTGACGGTCCTCTCAGGGCGTCCCACGGTCCGCGACGGCCAGGTGGTGGAGCGATGAGCGAACGGGCGCTCCCCGTCCTGGTGCTCATCGCGCTCTTCGCCCTGATCCTCACCGCCATGGTCCTGGGATGGAGGCGGCGCGGCCGCTCCCAGCAGCACCTGCCGGCACCGGGGGCGCAGACCCTCGAGGAGCTCGGCGAGGGGATCTCCCACGGGCCTGTCGACGGCGTCTACGTCGACACGGTGCTCGCCGAGCGACCCCTCGAGCGGGTCGTCGCCCACGGCCTCGGCCAGCGTGCGCGGGCGCAGGTGACCCTCGGCGACGGCGGCTCCTGGCACCTCGAGCGCGAGGGCGCCCCCGACCTCACCATCTCGGCCTCCGACCTCGCAGAGGTCACCTCCGGTCCCGGCATGGCCGGGAAGTTCATCGGCGGGGACGGCCTGCTCATCCTCCGCTGGCGCCTCGGCGACCAGCTCCTCGACACCGGTCTGCGCCTCGCCCGGCGCTCCGACCACGACCTCCTGCTCTCCCGGAAGGAGCACGCATGACACCCTCTGCCGCACCCGCTTCCACCAGGCCCGTCGGCCGCCGAGTGCGCCCCGAGAAGGCGCTGCTCGTCCTCGAGGACGGCACCGTGCTGCGCGGATCCGCCTACGGCGCCCGGGGTTCCCGACTCGGCGAGGTCGTCTTCACGACCGGGATGACCGGCTACCAGGAGACCCTCTCGGACCCCTCCTACGCCGGGCAGATCGTCGTGCAGACCGCCCCGCACATCGGCAACACCGGGGCCAACGCCCAGGACATGGAGTCGCGGAAGGTGTGGGTGCGCGGCTACGCCGTCCGCGACGCCAGCCGCATCGCCTCCAACCACCGCTCCGAGCAGACCCTCGACGATCTGCTGATCAGCAGCGACGTCGTGGGGATCAGCGACATCGACACCCGCATGCTCACCCGGCGCCTGCGCGAGACCGGCTCGCTGCGCGGCGGGATCTTCTCCGGCGATGCTCTGGCCACCTCGGAGGAGCAGCTGCTGGCCCAGGTCCGCGAGCAGCCCTCGATGGCCGGCGCGAGCTTCGTGGACGAGGTCACCATCGCCCAGCCGGTGGTGCTCGAGCCCGAGGGCGAGGTGCGCGCCACCGTCGCCGCCGTCGACCTCGGCATCAAGGGCGCCTCGCCGCGCAGCATGCTCGCCCGCGGACTGCGGGTCCACCTGCTGCCCGCGACCACCTCCCTCGAGGACCTGCTCGCGATCCAGCCGGACGCCGTGTTCTTCTCCAACGGCCCGGGCGACCCCGCGACGGCGACCGCCCAGGTCGAGCTGCTGCGCGGCGTGCTGGACAACGATCTGCCGTTCTTCGGCATCTGCTTCGGCAACCAGCTGCTGGGCCGTGCGCTCGGTTTCGACACCTACAAGCTGAAGTTCGGCCACCGCGGCATCAACCAGCCCGTGCAGGACCGTGAGACCGGGCAGGTGGCGATCACCGCCCACAACCACGGCTTCGCGGTCGACGTCCCCCTCGAGGGCGAGCACGTCGCCCCGCACGACGGCGGCCGCTACGGCCGCGTCGTGGTCTCGCACGTGGACCTGAACGACGACGTGGTCGAGGGGCTCCGCTGCCTCGACCGTCCCGTGTTCTCGGTCCAGTACCACCCCGAGGCGGCCGGCGGCCCGCACGACGCCTCGCCCCTCTTCGATCGACTGGCCGAGATCGCGATCGCCCACCGCGCCTCTGCCTCCAAGGAGTCCTGATGCCCCGTCGCCCCGACCTCAAGTCCGTCCTGGTCATCGGCTCCGGCCCGATCGTCATCGGCCAGGCAGCGGAGTTCGACTACTCCGGCACCCAGGCCTGCCGCGTGCTGCGCGAGGAGGGCCTGCGGGTCATCCTCGTCAACTCGAACCCGGCCACGATCATGACCGATCCGGACATCGCCGATGCCACGTACATCGAGCCGATCGATCCGCAGATCATCCGCACCATCATCGAGAAGGAGCGCCCCGACGCGCTCCTGCCCACCCTCGGCGGGCAGACGGCGCTGAACGCCGCCATCGCCCTCGCCGAGAACGGGACCCTCGAGGAGTTCGGCGTCGAGATGATCGGCGCGAGCCTCGACGCGATCAACAAGGCGGAGGACCGCCAGCTGTTCAAGGAGGTCGTCGAGCGGGTGGGCGGCGAGTCCGCGCGCTCGAGGATCTGCCACACCATGGACGAGCTGCTCGAGGCGGCCGACGAGCTCGGCTACCCGATGGTGGTGCGCCCCAGCTTCACAATGGGCGGGCTCGGCTCGGGCCTCGCCTACGACGAGGCCGACCTGCGCCGCATCGGCGGCGACGGCCTGCACTACTCGCCGACCTCCGAGGTGCTGCTCGAGGAGTCGATCCTGGGCTGGAAGGAGTTCGAGCTCGAGCTGATGCGCGACGCCGCCGACAACTGCGTCGTGATCTGCTCGATCGAGAACGTGGACCCCGTGGGCGTCCACACCGGCGACTCCGTCACCGTGGCCCCGGCCCTGACCCTCACAGACGTCGAGCTGCAGGAGCTGCGCGACCTCGGCATCGCGATCATCCGCGAGGTGGGCGTCGACACCGGCGGCTGCAACGTGCAGTTCGCGACGCATCCGGAGACCGGCCGCATCGTGGTCATCGAGATGAACCCGCGCGTCTCCCGCTCCTCGGCGCTGGCCTCCAAGGCCACGGGCTTCCCGATCGCGAAGATCGCCGCGCGCGTCGCGATCGGCTACACGCTCGACGAGATCCGCAACGACATCACCGGCACCACCCCGGCGAGCTTCGAGCCCGCGCTGGACTACGTGGTCGTCAAGGTCCCGCGCTTCGCCTTCGAGAAGTTCCCCGCCGCCGATGCGACGCTGACCACCACCATGAAGAGCGTCGGCGAGGCCATGGCCCTGGGCCGCAACTTCACCGAGGCCCTCGGCAAGGCGCAGCGCTCCATCGACGTCAAGGGCGCCTCCCTCCCGTACACCGGGACGCCGCCCACCGCCGCCGAGGTCACCGAGCTGGTGGACGCGTCCCGCAGCCCCACCGCCGAGCGGCTGGGGGACATCGGCCGGATCCTGTGGTCCGCCGCCGAGGGCGTCGTCGACCCGTCGGAGACGGTCGATCGCATCGTGGAGGCGACGGGGATCGATCGCTGGTTCCTCGACCAGATGCTGATCGTCGCCGAGATCGCCGCCGAGATCCGGGCCAGCGAGGTGCTGGACGCGGACCTGCTCTCCCTGGCCAAGCGCCACGGGCTCTCCGACGACCAGATCGGCGCCCTCAGCAGCCACAGCGGCGACGTCGTCAAGGGCGTGCGCGAGGCGCTCGGCATCAACCCGGTCTTCAAGACGGTCGACACCTGCGCCGCGGAGTTCGCCTCGGCGACCCCGTACCACTACTCGACCTATGACCAGGAGACCGAGGTCGAGCCGCGCGAGCGCCCGGCGGTCCTGATCCTCGGCTCGGGCCCCAACCGCATCGGCCAGGGCATCGAGTTCGACTACTCCTGCGTGCACGCCGCGCTCGCGCTCGGCAACCCGGAGCTGCCCGGAGGCGGCTATGAGACGGTCATGATCAACTGCAACCCGGAGACGGTCTCGACCGACTACGACATCGCCGACCGGCTCTACTTCGAGCCGCTCACCTTCGAGGACGTCGTCGAGGTCTACGAGGCGGAGAAGGCGGCCGGCCCGGTCGCCGGGGTCATCGTCCAGCTGGGCGGCCAGACCCCGCTGGCGCTCGCGCGCCGGCTCGAGGACGCGGGTCTGCCGATCATCGGCACCAGCCCCGCCGCCATCGACAACGCCGAGGACCGGGGCCATTTCGGCGCCCTCCTGGCCGAGGCCGATCTGCCGGCGCCGCCCTACGGCACCGCCTGGGCGCTCGGCGACGCGATCGAGGTCGCGGCGAAGGTCGGCTACCCGGTGCTGGTGCGCCCGAGCTACGTGCTCGGCGGACGCGGCATGGAGATCGTCTTCGACGAGGCAGGACTGGTCGACTACGTGAGCCGCAACCTGCCCGACGGCGGCCGCGCCGAGGCGCCGATCCTCATCGACAGCTTCCTGGACACCGCCATCGAGATCGACGTCGACGCCCTCTACGACGGCACCGACCTCTACCTCGGCGGGGTCATGGAGCACATCGAGGAGGCCGGCATCCACTCCGGCGACTCGGCCTGCACGCTGCCCCCGGTCACCCTCTCCGACGCAGTGCTCGAGCGGATCCGCACCTCGACGCTCGCGATCGCCGAGGGCGTGGGGGTGCGCGGCCTGCTGAACATCCAGTACGCCCTCTCCCACGGCGTGCTCTACGTGCTCGAGGCCAATCCCCGCGCCTCCCGCACCGTGCCCTTCGTGGCCAAGGCCACCGGCGTTCCGCTCGCCCAGGCGGCGGCGCTGCTCATGGCCGGCACCTCGATCGCGGACCTGCGTCGCGGGGGAGTGCTCCCGGCCGTGGGCGACGGCGCCGACCTGCCCGACGACTCGCCGATCGCCGTCAAGGAGGCCGTGCTGCCCTTCAAGCGGTTCCGCACCCACGAGGGGCGCGCCGTGGACTCGGTGCTCGGCCCGGAGATGCGCTCGACCGGCGAGGTGATGGGGCTGGACTCCACCTTCCCGCTGGCCTTCGCGAAGTCGCAGTTGGCGATCTCGGGTCAGGGCCTGCCCACCGCGGGCACCGCCTTCGTCTCGGTCGCCGACCGGGACAAGCGGTCGCTGCCGCTGCCCGTGGCACGCCTCGCGGCGCTGGGCTTCGAGATCCTCACCACCGCCGGGACCGGCCGCGTCCTGCGCCGCTACGGCATCCCCTGCCGCGTGCTGCGCAAGGCCTCCGAGCCCGGCGACGAGGCGAGCGTCATCGAGCTGATCGAGACCGGCAAGGTGGACCTCGTGCTCAACACCCCCTCGGGCTCCAACGCCCGGGTGGACGGCTACGCGATCCGTGCCGCCGCCACCAGCATGGACGTGCCGATGATCACCACCCTCCAGGAGTTCCAGGCGGCGGTGCAGGCGATCGAGGCCCGCCCCGTCGAGCCCTTCGAGGTGACCAGCCTGCAGGACCACACGGCGCGTCTCGCCGCGGTCCACTCGGAGCGGGTGGGCGCATGAGCGGCGCGGAGCGGTCGACCGCCGGGGTCGTGAGCTTCGGGGAGCGCCTGCATCGGGCCGTGGACGACCACGGCCCGGTGATCGCCGGCGTCGACCCCCATGCCTCCCTGCTGGAGGCGTGGTCGCTGCCCGACACCCCGGAGGGTCTGCGGGAGTTCTCCCGCACCACCCTCGCGGCGGTGCGGGGGACGGTCGCCGCGATCAAGCCGCAGTCGGCCTTCTACGAGCGCCACGGCTCCGCCGGGATCGCCGTGCTCGAGGAGCTCCTGCGGGCTGCCCGGGAGCTCGGCGTGCTGACCATCCTGGACGCCAAGCGCGGCGACATCGGCTCCACGATGGAGGCCTACGCCCAGTCGTACCTGCGCCCCGGCGCTCCGCTCGAGGCCGATGCGATCACCGTCAGCCCCTTCCTGGGCACCGGATCGCTGGATCCGGCCACGGAGCTCGCGGCCGAGCACGGCAAGGGACTGTTCCTGCTGGCCCTGACCTCCAACCCGGACGGACCGCAGGTCCAGCACGCCCGGACCGCCGGCGACACGCCGGTGGCGCTCGAGATCGCGCGACACGCCGAGCGGATCGGGAAGGCGGCGCCGGGGGAGTGGTCCAGCGTCGGTCTGGTGGTCGGCTCGACCGTCGGCGACGCCTACCGGGAGCTCGGCCTGGATCGCGCCGCACCGTCCGTCCCGCTGCTCGCTCCGGGCTTCGGGGCGCAGGGCGCCGGGCCGGCGCAGCTCACCGAGGTCTTCGGCGAAAGCGCAGGTCACGTGCTTGTATCGCTCTCCCGGGGGCTCCTTGCGGCCGGTCCGGACGAGGCGTCCCTGCGGGCGCGGGCCGAGGAGCTCCAGGCCGCGTACTCCTGACCTGCGACCGGCCCGTCCGGCGCTCCTCCGGGAGCCTGCCGACGGGCCGTCGCGAGGGAGCGCGAGCACCTCGATTCGCACCGGACCAGCGGAGAAGCGTGCGAAAAGTGCGCTCCGCCACGGATATGGGGTTACGCTCTTCCCACATCGAGGTCCTCCCGGATCTCCACGTCACCAGCAAGAGAACAAGAGGTAAGAACAGTGGCTCTCCCTCCCCTCACCCCTGAGCAGCGTGCCGAGGCACTGAAGAAGGCTGCCGAGGCTCGCCGCGAGCGCGCTGCCATCAAGGCACGCCTCAAGGACAGCGCCGGGCACCGCGGCGACGAGATCAAGAAGGTCCTCAAGGAGGCCGAGTCCAACGAGATCGTCGGTCGCCTCCGCGTCTCCGCGCTGCTCGAGGCCCTTCCGGGCGTCGGCAAGGTCAAGGCACAGCAGATCATGGAGGAGATCGGCATCTCCCCGTCCCGCAAGATCCGCGGCCTCGGCTCGCATCAGGCGGAGAAGCTCGTCGCGCACTTCGCCGAGTGAACGACTCCTCCACCGGGGCCGATGCCGTGAAGGCATCGGCCCCGGTCACCGTTCTGGCAGGTCCCACCGCAGTGGGAAAGGGGACCGTCTCCGCCGCCATCCGCGCGCGCTACCCGGAGATCTGGCTGTCCGTCTCGGCGACCACCCGGGCTCCGCGCCCCGGTGAGGTCGACGGCGTGCACTACCGCTTCGTGTCCGAGGAGGACTTCTCATCGTTGATCGAGGCCGGGCAGATGCTCGAGTGGGCCGTGGTCCACGGCCGCAACAAGTACGGCACCCCGCGCGGGCCGGTCGAGGAGAAGGTCGCCGAGGGGCGGCCCGTGCTCCTCGAGATCGACCTGGCCGGGGCCAGGCAGGTGCGAGAGTCCCTGCCGGAGGCGCGCTTCGTGTTCCTCGCCCCGCCGGACTGGGACACGCTCGTGCACCGTCTGGTCGGCCGCGGCACCGAGGACGCCGAGGAGCGCGAGCGCCGACTGGCGACCGCGCGGGTCGAGCTCGCCGCGGAGGGCGAGTTCGACGTGACCATCGTCAACGACACCGTGGATCGGGCGGCCGACGAGCTGGCCGGTCTGCTGGGCGTGCGCGACCTCACCTGAGCCCAGGGGCCCTGTCCCTCGCCCTCGGGCGGGGAAGGGCGTATCCTGGAGCGTCGCACGTCAGATCTCAGAAGGGACATCCGTGGCCGGAACAGTCGCACAGCCCGAAGGCATCACGAACCCGCCGATCGACCGTCTCCTGGAGACCGTCGACTCGAAGTACGCCCTGGTGCTGTACGCGTCCCAGCGTGCGCGTCAGATCAACTCGTACTACTCGCAGCTCTCCGAGGGCCTGCTCGAGTTCGTCGGCCCGCTGGTCGATGTCGAGAACCAGGAGAAGCCGCTCTCGATCGCCCTGCGCGAGATCGACGAGAACCTGCTCACGATCCGCGAGATCGACGAGGAGGAGTACGCCGCGCAGAACGAGCCGGACCCGAACGCTCCGGCCCCGCTGCTGCTCGGCGATGACGCCCCCGAGATCCCGCCGACCGACTTCCCTCTCTGATCCCGGCTCGCGCCGGTCGATCCGATGAGCAGCTGATCCGATGAGCAGCGAGCTGCGCACCCTCGAGGGTGCCCGCGTCCTGGTCGGAGTCGGCGGAGGCATCGCCGCATACAAGACCGCGCACCTGGTGCGCGGTCTTGTCGGTGCCGGGGCCGATGTCCGTGTCGTGCCCACGACCGCCTCCCTCGAGTTCGTGGGCGCCGCGACCTGGGAGGCGCTGAGCCACCACCCGGTCCTGACCTCGGTCTTCGAGGACGTCGAGAAGGTCGCGCACGTCCGCTTCGGGCAGCAGGCGGACCTGGTCGTCATCGCCCCGGCGACCGCGGACCTGATGGCCCGGCTGCGCATCGGCCGCGCCGACGACCTGCTCACCGCCTCCGCACTCGTGACCCGTGCCCCCGTGGTCGTCGCACCGGCGATGCACACCGAGATGTGGGAGCACCCCTCGACCGTCGAGAACGTGGCGGTGCTGCGGGAGCGCGGCCTGACCGTGCTCGAGCCCGCCGTCGGGCGGCTCACCGGGCCGGACTCCGGACCCGGACGTCTCCCCGAGCCCGAGGCGATCCTCGACGCCGCCCGCGCGGCGATCTCCGCCCCCCGGGACGAGCGCGGTGCCGTGCGCCGTGATCTCGCCGGTCGCGAGCTGCTGATCACCGCCGGGGGGACCCGCGAGGAGCTCGACCCCGTGCGCTTCCTCGCCAACCATTCCTCGGGCAGGCAGGGCTGGGCCCTCGCCCATGCCGCTCTCGTGCGCGGCGCCCGGGTGCGACTGGCCGCCGCGAACGTGGAGCTGGAGACGCCGCCCGGGGCGCTGCGTCTGGACGTGGGCAGCGCCGCCGAGCTCGCCGACCTCGTCGCCGAGCACCGCGGTCAGGTCGACGCCCTGGTGATGGCCGCGGCCGTCGCGGACTTCACCGCCGCCGAGCGGGCGACGTCCAAGATCAAGAAGGACGAGTCCGCCGGGGACGACAGCGAGACGGTGCCCTCCCTGGCGCTGCGCCGCACGCAGGACATCCTGCGTCACAGTGTGCTCGAGCGCACCCGGAGCGGTCAGGCGCGTCCCGCGATCGTCGGCTTCGCCGCCGAGACCGGCTCCGAGGACGCCAGCGCGCTCGAGCTGGCCGCGGCCAAGGCCCGCCGCAAGGGCGCGGACCTGCTGGTCTTCAACGACCTCACGGGCGGCGTGTTCGGTGCGGCCGACAACGCCGTGCGCATCCTGGACCACGAGGGCGAGGAGGTCGCCCGGGCCGAGGGCTCGAAGGTCCTCGTCGCCCACGCCGTGCTCGACGAACTCGTCCCTCATCTGCCGGAAGTACCCTGATCACCATGACCTCCAGCGAGCTGCGCACCTTCACGTCCGAATCGGTCACCGAAGGCCACCCCGACAAGATCTGCGACCAGATCTCCGACGCGATCCTCGACGACCTCCTGGCCCAGGACCGCGATGCCCGCGTGGCCGTGGAGACCATGGTGACCACCGGACTGGTCCATGTCGCCGGAGAGGTCCGCACCACCGGATACACCGACGTCGCCACCATCGTGCGCGACGTGATCCGCGAGATCGGCTATGACTCCTCCGACAAGGGCTTCGACGCGGACTCCTGCGGCATCGAGGTCTCCATCGGGGCTCAGTCGCCGGACATCGCCCAGGGGGTCGACACCTCCTTCGAGGCGCGCGGCGACCTCGCCGCCGGGGCCTTCTCGAAGCTCGGCGCCGGCGACCAGGGCCTCATGTTCGGCTACGCCTGCCGGGACACCCCCGAGCTGATGCCGCTGCCGATCCACGCCGCGCACCGGCTGACCGCGAACCTCTCCGCCGCCCGCCGCGACGGCGTGCTCCCGTACCTGCGCCCGGACGGCAAGACCCAGGTCTCGATCGGCTACGACGAGGACGGCGTGGCGCGCAGCGTCGACGCGGTCGTCGTCTCCACCCAGCACAGCGACGAGGTGGACCTGCTCAGCCAGCTCGCACCGGCGATCTCGAAGGTGGTCATCGCCCCGGTGCTCGAGGGCCTCGAGAACCTGGGCCTGGACACCTCCTCGGTCACCACCCACATCAACCCCTCGGGCCGCTTCGTGCTGGGCGGCCCCAAGGGCGATGCCGGCCTGACCGGTCGCAAGATCATCGTCGACACGTACGGCGGCATGGCCCGCCACGGCGGCGGCGCGTTCTCCGGGAAGGACCCCTCGAAGGTGGACCGTTCGGGCGCCTACGCGATGCGCTGGGTCGCCAAGAACATCGTCGCGGCGGGACTCGCGGACCGCTGCGAGGTGCAGGTCGCCTACGCCATCGGCGTCGCCGAGCCGGTGGGCCTGTACGTCGAGACCTTCGGCACCGGCCGCGTCCCCTCGCACCAGATCGCGGCCGCCGTGCGGAAGGTCTTCGACCTGCGCCCGGCCGCGCTGATCGACGCCCTCGACCTGCTGCGCCCCATCTACGCCCTGACCTCGGTGCACGGCCACTTCGGCCGCGAGCTGCCGGAGTTCACGTGGGAGCGCACGGACCGCGCCGGGGAGCTGGAGCGCGCACTGTGACCGCCTCCGATGCCCCCGCCCTGGACCCTGATCTCCTCGCCCGCCTCAAGCACGACGAGGCGGGACTGATCACCGCCGTCGTGCAGGATGCGACCGATGGCCGCGTGCTGATGGTGGGCTGGATGGACGACGAGGCGCTGCGTCGCACGCTGACCTCCGGCCGCGTCACCTACTGGTCCCGCTCCCGCAGCGAGTACTGGCGCAAGGGCGACACGAGCGGCCACGTGCAGTTCGTGCGCTCCGTCGCCCTGGACTGCGACGGCGACACGCTGCTGGTCCGCGTCGACCAGGTCGGCGCCGCCTGCCATCGCGGCACCGACACCTGCTTCGACGGCGGCGACCTCGACGCCGTCGTCCTTCCCACCACGGAGCGCACCGCATGACCGATCCCACCACGCCCTCGAGCCCCGGCGCCGAGGCCTACCCCGAGCAGGTGGGCGGCCGGGAGGGCGACGCGCTGGGCGTCGTCGTGCCCGACCGGGAGACCTTCCGCGCTCTCGCCGCTCGTCAGCGCGTGGTGCCCGTCAGCGTGCGGCTGCTGGCCGACGAGGACACCCCCGTCTCCCTGTACCGCCGGCTGACCGCGGACGGCGGGACCCGCGGCACCTTCCTGCTCGAGTCCGCCGGAGAGGGCGAGGCCTCTCGCTGGTCGATCATCGGCACCCGTGCCCGCGCCGTGCTCACCGAGCGCGACGGCGAGGCGCACTGGCGCGGGGACGTCCCCTCGGGCGTTCCCACCTCGGGCAGCCCCGTCGAGGCGCTGCGCGCGGTCACCAGCGCCTTCCGCGCCGCCCGCCAGCCCCACCTGCCGCCGTTCTCCGGTGGGATGGTCGGCTTCGTCGCCTACGACGCGGTGCGCCACTGGGAGAAGCTCGAGGACTCGCCGCCGGACGAGATCGGCCTGCCGGACCTCTCGATGCTGCTGGCCCAGGACGTGGTGGTCCATGACGCGCACGACTCCACGGTGGTGCTCGTCGCCAACGCCCTGAACCTCAACGCCACCGATGACGGGGTCGACGCCGCCTACGACGACGCCCTGGCCCGTCTGGAGACGATGCGCGAGCGCCTGCGCACACCGCTCCGCAGCGGCCCGGTCGTGTACGAGACGGTGCGCGAGGTCGAGCCCAAGGCGCGCACCTCTCAGCTCGAGTACGAGCGGGCCGTCCACGAGGCGGTGCGCGACATCATCGACGGCGAGATCTTCCAGGTGGTGCCCTCGCAGCGGTTCTCCCTGCCGGTCGCCGCGGACCCGCTGGACGTGTATCGGGTGCTGCGACGCATGAACCCCAGCCCGTACATGTACCTGCTGCGCACCGTCGACGCCGACGGCGAGCCGATCGATGTGGTCGGCGCCAGCCCGGAGTCGCTGGTCAGCGTCCACGGGAGCACCGCCACCACGCATCCGATCGCGGGGTCGCGGCCGCGCGGAGCCACTCCGGAGGAGGACGAGCGCCTGGGCGCCGAGCTGCTCGCCGATCCCAAGGAGCGCTCCGAGCACCTCATGCTCGTCGACCTCGCCCGCAACGATCTGCAGAAGTTCTGCGCCCCGGGAACGGTGGTGGTGCGCGACTTCATGCATCTCGAGCGCTTCTCCCACATCCAGCACATCGTCTCCACCGTCACCGGGCGTCTGCGCGAGGACGTCGAGGCGTACGACGCGCTGCGGGCCACCTTCCCGGCCGGCACCCTCTCGGGAGCCCCGAAGCCCTCCGCGATGCGGATCATCGACCGGCTCGAACCCGTGCGGCGCGGCGTCTACGGCGGCACCGTGGGCTACTTCGACTTCGCCGGGGACATGGACATGGCGATCGCGATCCGCACCGCCGTCATCAAGGACGGCACCGCCCATGTGCAGGCCGGCGGGGGAGTGGTCGCCGACTCCGACGCGACCATGGAGCACCGCGAGACCCAGTCGAAGGCGGCCGCGGCGCTCCGGGCCGCAGCCACCGCCGACACGCTGCGTCCGGCATGACCGGCACCGCTCCCGCCCCGCGTCGCCGTCTGCTCGGCCGACGCACGGTCGTGCTCGCCGGCACCGCGTTCTCCGCGCTGCTGGCCGGCACCTCCCGGACCACCTGGGTGCAGGCCTCGGGCCCCGACCTCACGGGCACCGTCCAGCAGGTCGCCGTGTCCGGAGCGGACGCGGCCCCGGAGGTGCTCGCCCTCGCCCTCGTGGCGATCGCCGCCTCCCTCGCGACCTCGCTGTCCTCGGTCTGGCTGCGCTTCCTCACCGGTCCGGTGCTGATCCTGACCGGGATCGGTGCCGCTCTGGCGGCGCTCGCGGTCCATCGCGACGCCGTGAGCTCGGCGACCTCCGCCCTCACCTCGAGCACCGGCGTCGCGGGATCGACGGTCGCGGCCGACGCGACGTCGTGGCCGCTGCTCACCCTGGCACCCGCGCTCGTGGTCGCCGCGATCGGCGTGCTGGTGCTGCTCGCCGGAGGGAGCTGGCCGCGCCGGGACCGCTACCGCAGCGCCGCCGTCACCGTCGCCGCAGATCCCTCCGAGGACCCTGCGGCGGCCTGGGACGCGCTCACCCGCGGCGAGGATCCGAGCCTCGAGGACCCCTCCGCACCGGAGTCGACGCCTCCCTCCCGGTGATGCCGCTCACCTGGGCCGCGGCACCGCGCCCGGCCCGGCGGACGGTGCGCCGCCGCGGGGCGGGCGGCGTGGCACAATGGCCTGGACCGGGACCCTGACTGGAGAAGGATCATGCCGAAGACCTACACCGTGCCGCCGCCGCCCCACCACAACGAGGGCAAGACCGTCGCGGCCTGGACCATGAACCTCGGCATCGTGCTCGGCTCGCTCGGCATCGGCATCGGCATGGTCGTCTCGAGCCTGAGCATCCTCATCTGGATCGGCGCCGCCGTCGTGCTGCTCGCCCTGATCCTCGGCGTGGTGCTGTCGGTGGCGGGCCTCGGCCAGCCCCGTCGCTATGGCATGGCGCAGGCCGCCGCGACCGCCGAGGGCAGCGCCGACAGCAACGCGCGCTCCGAGCGGCCCGCAGAGGCCGACGCGCGGTGACCTCGACGGCGCGCGAGGACCACGGCGCGGCCGTGGCCCTCGGCTCCGTCCCCGGACCGCGCCGGTTCCTGCTCCCCGTCGCGATCGGCGCCTCCGGGCTCGCCGTCGCACTGCTCGTGCAGCTGGTCTTCGACCCGTTCCGCACCGACATCCCGCTGTGCATCCTGCACCGGCTCACCGGACTGGACTGCCCCGGCTGCGGCGCGATCCGCTCCGTGCACGCCCTGCTCGCCGGGGACCTGCTGCTCGCACTGCGCAGCAACGCCCTGGTGACCATCGCGATCCCGCTGACCGCCATCGGACTGGTCGTCTGGGCCGTGCGGCTCCGGCGCGGACTGCGCACCGACCTGATGCCGTCGCGGACCGTGCTGCTGGTCCTGGTAGGCATCGTCGTCCTCTACGCCGTGCTGAGGAACCTGCCGATGTTCTGGTTCCTGGCACCGATCTCCTACGTCGGCGCCTGAACGCCCGTCCGACGTCCCCGGCGGCGCCCGTGCGGCGCCTCCCCGTCCCCCTGCTGCAGGAGGCCTGTGTGACCACCACCGGAACCGTCCTCGACGAGATCATCGCCGGAGTGCGGGAGGACCTCGCTCCTCGACGCGCCGCCGTGCCCGATGCCGAGATCGCGCGCCTGGCCGAGGCGGCGCCGGGGGCGCTGGACGCCGCGGCCCATCTGCGCGGCGACGGCACCACGATGGGCCTGATCGCCGAGGTGAAGCGCGCCAGTCCGTCCAAGGGAGCCCTCGCGGAGATCCCCGAGCCGGCTGAGCTGGCCGGGATCTACGCGGACTCCGGCGCCTCCGCCATCAGCGTGCTCACCGAGCAGCGCCGCTTCCGCGGCAGCCTCGCCGATCTGGACGCGGTCCGCGCCCGGGTCGACGTTCCCGTGCTGCGCAAGGACTTCGTGGTCGAGCCCTACCAGGTGCTCGAGGCCCGCGCCCACGGCGCCGACCTGGTGCTGCTGATCGTCGCCGCCCTCGACGACGCGCAGCTGCGCGACCTGGACGACCTCATCACCGGACTCGGCATGCAGGCCCTCGTGGAGACCCACACCCCGCAGGAGCTCGAGCGCGCCCTCGACCTCGGAGCCGGCCTCATCGGGGTCAACGCCCGCAACCTCAAGGACCTCAGCGTGGATCTCGACCGCGCCGCGGACCTTCTGACCAGCATCCCCGCCGGCCCGCTCGCGATCGGCGAGTCCGCCGTCCTCTCCGTCGACGACGTGGAGGCCTACTCCCGTGCGGGCGCCGACGCGGTCCTGGTGGGCGAGGCCCTGGTCACCTCCGGCGACCCCGCCGCCGCCGTCAGCTCGTACCGCCGTGTCGCCCGCCGCGGCCGCACCCTCCCGGAAGGAGCTCAGGCATGAGCAGCCCCGACACCGATCGCGTCACCGGCGATCCGGTCCTCCAGGACCTCACCCGTCCCACCTCGGAGCTGCGCTCCGAGGCCGGGCCCTACTTCGGCGACTTCGGCGGTCGTTTCCTGCCCGAGGCGCTGGTCCCGGCGCTCGACGAGCTCACCGAGTGCTACGAGAAGGCGCTCATCGACCCGGAGTTCACCACGGAGCTGCGCCGTCTGGCCGCCGAGTACACGGGCCGTCCGTCCCTGCTCTCCGAGGCCCCGCGCTTCTCCCAGCTCGCCGGCGGCGCCCGCATCCTCCTCAAGCGCGAGGATCTCAACCACACCGGCAGCCACAAGATCAACAACGTGCTCGGCCAGGCGCTGCTGACCAGGCGCATGGGCAAGACCCGCGTCATCGCCGAGACCGGCGCCGGGCAGCACGGCGTCGCCACCGCCACCGCGGCGGCGCTGTTCGGCCTGGACTGCACCATCTACATGGGGGAGCAGGACACCGAACGGCAGGCCCTCAACGTGGCGCGCATGCGCCTGCTGGGCGCCGAGGTCGTCGCGGTGACGCAGGGATCACGCACCCTCAAGGACGCGATCAACGAGGCCTTCCGCGACTGGGTGGCCAACGTCGAGACCACCCACTACCTGCTGGGCACGGTCGCCGGGCCCCACCCCTTCCCGGCCATGGTGCGCGACTTCCATCGCATCATCGGCGAGGAGGCCCGTGCTCAGACCCTCGAGCGGGTGGGGCGCCTGCCCGACGCGGTCGTCGCCTGCGTGGGCGGCGGCTCCAACGCGATGGGCATCTTCCACGCCTTCCTCGACGACACCGATCCGCTGGTGCGCCTGGTGGGCTGCGAGGCCGGCGGCGACGGCATCTCCTCGGGCCGCCACTCGGCGACCATCACCGGGGGCAGCGCCGGCGTGCTGCACGGCGCCCGGAGCTTCGTGATGCAGGACGAGGACGGCCAGACGATCGAGTCCCACTCGGTCTCCGCGGGACTGGACTATCCCAGCGTGGGTCCCGAGCACGCCTGGCTCGCAGACATCGGCCGCGCCGAGTACCGCGCGGTCGACGACGAGCCCGCGATGGAGGCCTTCGCGCTGTTGTCGATGACCGAGGGCATCATGCCCGCGATCGAGTCGGCCCACGCCCTCGCCGGCGCTCTCCAGCTCGGCCGCGAGCTGGGGGAGGACGCCGTGATCCTGGTGAGCCTCTCCGGCCGCGGCGACAAGGACGTGGACACCGCCTCGCAGTGGTTCGGACTGGTGGGCGACGAGCCCGCCCGCGCCGACCTGTCGGCGCTGCGGGCCGCCGCCCGCGCCACCAGCCCCGAACCGGCGGTCCGTCGGCCCGAGCAGGCCATGGACGGGACCGCAGCGACCGACGAGGAGACCCGATGACCACCGCCGACACCGTCCGGCTGCGCGCCGACGAGGTCCTGGACCGCGCCCGCTCCGAGAACCGTGCGGCGCTGATCGCCTACCTGCCCGTGGGCTATCCCGACCTGGAGCGCTCGATCGAGGCCGCCCGCATCCTCATCGACCACGGCGCCGACATGATCGAGCTCGGCCTGCCGTACTCCGATCCGGTGATGGACGGCGCGGTCATCCAGCAGGCGGCCTCCGCCTCGCTGGCCGGCGGCACTCGGACCCGGCACGTGCTCGAGGCCGTCGAGGCGCTCTCCGGTCGGGGCGCGGCGATCCTCGTGATGAGCTACTGGAACCCGATCCTCGCCTACGGGCCCGACGCCTTCGCGCGCGATCTCGCGGCCGCGGGCGGCGCCGGGGTGATCACGCCGGATCTCATCCCCGACGAGGGCGCGGACTGGATCGCGGCGAGCGATCGTCACGGCGTGGACCGGGTGTTCCTGGTCGCGCCGAGCTCTCCCCGCGACCGTCTCCAGCATGTGGTCTCCCACACACGCGGGTTCGTCTACGCGGCCAGCACCATGGGGGTCACCGGGACCCGCGCGAGCGTCTCAGCGGCTACGGAGGGCCTGGTGGAGCGCACGCGCCTGGCCGGGGCGAAGAACGTCTGCGTCGGACTGGGCGTCTCGAACGGTGAACAGGCATCGCAGGTCGGCGCGTACGCTGATGGAGTGATCGTCGGGTCCGCCTTCGTGCGTGCGCTCCTCGAGAACGAGGGCGACGACGCGGCTGCCCGCACCGCCCTCGCGGCGGTGGCCGATGACCTGCGGGCCGGCGTAGAGCGCGCCCGCACCCAGACCTGAGCGGAGGACGGACATGATCCCCAGCCCGTCCATCTCCGCGATCTCCCTCGGTCCGCTGACGATCCACTTCTACGCCCTGTGCATTCTCTCGGGGATCGCCGTGGCGATGTGGTGGGCGACCAAGCGGTGGGAGGCGCGAGGCGGCGATGGGGACACCCTGTTCGACATCGTCTTCGTCGCGGTGGTCGCCGGCATCGTCGGCTCCCGCATCTGGCACGTCCTCACCTCGCCGGAGCCGTTCTTCGGCCCCGGCGGCGATCCGCTCGCGGTGCTCTACATCTGGCAGGGCGGTCTCGCGATCTACGGCGGGGTCGCCGGCGGCGCGCTCGCGGTCTGGCTGATGGCCCGTCACAAGGGCGTCTCCTTCACCGCGCTCGCGGACACCATCGCCCCGACCCTCCTCATCGCGCAGGTGCTGGGCCGGTTCGGCAACTGGTTCAACCAGGAGCTCTACGGCCCGCCGCTGGACACCTGGTGGGCATGGAACGTCACCTGCGTCACCAACGGCCAGACCCTGGGCGGCTGCGAGCCCGGCACCTACCACCCCACGTTCCTCTACGAGCAGCTGTGGAACCTCGTCGGCATCGCGATCCTGCTCCTGCTCAGCCGCCGCTACCAGTGGGCCGGCGGCCGGGTCTTCTGGGCCTATGTCGCGATCTACTCCACCGGCCGCGCCTGGATCGACGCGATCCGCACCGAGCCGGTGCTGATGGTCGGACCGCTGCGCATCCACACCCTCGTCGCGATCGTGATGGCGCTCGTCGGCATCGCGGTGTTCGTCGTGCTCACCCATCGCAAGCAGCAGCGCGGCGGCGAGGTCGTCGCGGCCGACGGCTCCTTCGAGCTCCCCGCGCAGACCGAGGGCAACGCGCCCGACGAGGACGAGGTCGAGAAGTCCGGCACCCCGCCCTCCGGCCCCGCCCTCGACCCCGGACCCGGCTCCTAGGGACCCCCGCTCGCGCGACGCAGATCGCCGCCACGGGAGGCGCCCCTCGGAGCGGGGCGCGGGTCGGCACCGACCATCCCGTCACCGGCCGCCACCCTCGGAAGGGCATACTGCGTCATGCTTCCTCTCACCTCCCGCTTCTCCTCCATCCCGGCCCCGCAGGGCCTGTACCACCCCGCCAGCGAGGTGGATTCCTGCGGCGTGGCCATGATCGCCACGCTGCGCGGAGAGCCCGGGCACGACATCGTCCAGCACGCCCTGACCGCGCTGCGCAACCTCGAGCACCGCGGCGCCGTCGGCGCCGAGGAGGACACGGGCGACGGCACCGGCCTCATGGTCCAGCTGCCCGACGCCTTCCTCCGCGCCGTCAGCGGGCTCGAGCTGCCCGAGCGCGGTGCCTACGCCGCCGGCACCGCCTTCGTGCCCCGCGACGCGGCCGGCCGCGCCGAGGTCCTCGAGGCCCTCGAGCGGCTCTGCGAGGAGGAGGGCCTGACCCTGCTGGGCACTCGTGAGCTGCCCACCACGGACGGCCTGGTCGGCCCCTCCGCGGAGGCCGTGCGCCCCGACATGGTGCAGGTCTTCCTCGCCGATGCCGCGGGGGAGCGGACGGGCCTCGCCCTCGAGCGCGCCGCCTTCGCGGTGCGTCGCCGCGTCGAGCACAGCACCGGCGGGTACTTCCCCTCGCTGTCCACCCGAGTCCTGGTCTACAAGGGCATGCTCACCCCCGAGCAGCTCGACGAGTTCTACCCCGACCTGCGCGACCCCCGCTTCACCTCGGAGCTCGCGATCGTGCACTCGCGCTTCTCCACCAACACCTTCCCGGCCTGGCCGCTCGCCCACCCGTTCCGCGCCCTCGCGCACAACGGCGAGATCAACACGGTGATCGGCAACCGCAACCGTCTGCGTGCGGCGGAGGGCACCATGGCCACCGACGCCTTCGGCGAGGACTTCGAGCGCCTGCTGCCGGTGAACGCCCTCGGTGCCTCCGACTCAGCCGGCCTGGACGAGGCGCTCGAGCTGCTCCACCTGAGCGGTCGCAGCCTCCCGCATGCGCTGATGATGCTGATCCCGGAGCCGTGGGAGAACGACGACTCGATGGACCCGACCCTGCGGGCCTTCTACGAGTACCACGCCGCGCTCCAGGAGCCGTGGGACGGCCCAGCCGCCGTGGTCTTCACCGACGGCAACCAGGTGGGTGCCCGGCTGGACCGCAACGGTCTGCGCCCGCTGCGCTACTGGATCACGGAGGACGACCTCGTCATCCTCGGCTCCGAGACCGGGCTGACCGACGTCCCGCGCAGCACCGTCATCCGCACCGGCCGCGTCGCGCCGGGCGAGATCTTCCTGGTCGACCTCGAGGCCGGACGGATCGTCCCCAGCGACGAGCTCAAGCAGGAGATCGCGACCGAGCACCCCTACGGCACCTGGGTGCGCGAGCAGAAGGTGGCGCTGGCGGACCTGCCCTCCCGCGAGCACATCACCCACTCCCGCTCCTCCGTGGTGCGGCGCCAGCAGACCTTCGGCTACTCGGAGGAGGAGCTGCGCGTGCTGCTGGCGCCGATGGCCTCCAAGGGCGCCGAGCCGCTGGGCGCCATGGGGACGGACACGCCGATCGCCGTGCTCTCGGATCGCCCCCGGCTGCTGTTCGACTACTTCACGCAGATGTTCGCGCAGGTGACGAACCCGCCGCTGGACTCGCTGCGCGAGGAGATCGTCACCTCCCTGGGCGTCGCGATCGGTCGTTCCCGCAACCTGCTGGACGCCACGCCGCAGCACGCCCGCCAGCTCGGGCTCGACTTCCCGATCCTGGACAACGACGAGCTCGCCAAGATCGTCGCGGTCGACGCGAACCCCGCCACCGCGGACTTCCACACGGTGCGACTGCGCGGCCTGTACCCCGTCGGCGGCGGCACAGCGGCCCTCGAGCAGCGTCTCCAGGAGATCTGCGAGGAGGCCGTGGCCGCGATCGACGAGGGCGCGACCTTCCTGGTGCTCTCGGACCGCGACGCGAACCAGGTCCTCGCCCCCATCCCCTCGCTCCTCCTCACCAGCGCCGTCCAGCACCACCTGGTGCGCACCGGCCGCCGCACCTCCGCGGCGCTGCTGGTGGAGGCCGGCGACGTGCGCGAGGTCCACCACGCGGCGCTGCTCATCGGCTACGGCGCGAGCGCCATCAACCCGTACCTCGCCATGGAGAGCGTCGAGGAGCTCGTGCTCCGCGGAGTGATCAGCGATCTGACCCCCGCGCAGGCGGTCGCGAACCTCAACAAGGCTCTCGGCAAGGGCGTCCTGAAGATCATGTCCAAGATGGGCATCGCGACCGTCGCCTCGTACCGCGGCGCGCAGATCTTCGAGGCCGTGGGCCTCTCGCAGGAGCTCGTGGAGACCTGGTTCCCCGGCACCATCAGCCGCATCGGCGGGATCACGCTCGACGTCATCGCCGCCGAGACCGCAGCCCGCCACGCGCTCGCCTACCCCGTGGACGGCCAGGTGCCCGCGCACCGCAACCTGCCCGTCGGCGGCGAGTACCAGTGGCGCCGCGAGGGTGAGCCGCACCTCTTCACCCCCGAGGCGGTCTTCCGCCTCCAGCACTCCACCCGCACGCGGCAGTACGAGGAGTTCCGCCGCTACACCGACGAGGTCGACGACCAGCACGAGCGCCTTATGACCCTGCGCGGCCTGCTGCGACTGCGCACCGGGGACCTGCCGCCCGTCCCGCTGGAGGAGGTCGAGCCCGTCGAGGAGATCACGCGACGCTTCATGACCGGGGCGATGAGCTACGGCTCGATCTCCCAGGAGGCGCACGAGACCCTCGCCATCGCCATGAACCAGCTGGGCGGCATGTCCAACAGCGGCGAAGGGGGCGAGGATCCCGAGCGCCTCCGGGACCCCGCCCGGCGCAGCGCGATCAAGCAGATCGCCTCGGGCCGCTTCGGCGTGACCAGCGAGTACCTCACCTTCGCCAAGGACATCCAGATCAAGATCGCCCAGGGCGCGAAGCCCGGCGAGGGCGGTCAGCTCCCGCCGGAGAAGGTGTACCCGTGGATCGCGCGGACGCGGCACTCCACGCCCGGCATCGGCCTGATCTCGCCACCGCCGCATCACGACATCTACTCGATCGAGGACCTGGCGCAGCTGATCCACGACGCGAAGTCCGCGAACCCTGCGGCCCGCGTGCACGTCAAGCTCGTCTCCCGCTTCGGGGTGGGCACGGTCGCCTCGGGCGTCTCGAAGGCGCATGCCGACGTGGTGCTCATCTCCGGCCATGACGGCGGCACGGGCGCGAGCCCGCTGAACTCTCTCAAGCACGCCGGCACCCCCTGGGAGCTGGGCCTGGCGGAGACCCAGCAGACCCTGCTGCTCAACGGACTGCGCGACCGCATCACGGTCCAGGTCGACGGCCAGATGAAGACCGGGCGCGACGTGATCATCGCCGCGCTGTTGGGCGCCGAGGAGTACGGTTTCGCCTCCGCCCCGCTGGTGGTCTCGGGCTGTGTCATGATGCGCGTCTGCCACCTGGACACCTGCCCGGTGGGTGTGGCCACCCAGAACCCGGAGCTGCGTGCGCGCTACACCGGGAAGGCCGAGCACGTGGTGACCTTCTTCCAGTTCGTCGCCGAGCAGGTGCGCGAGCACCTCGCCGCGCTCGGCCTGCGCAGCCTCGACGAGGCCATCGGCCGCCGGGACCTGCTCTCCCTGTCCGAGGACGAGCGCTCCGAGAGCGTGCTCGGCGCCGCCAAGCGCGACGGCCTGGACCTCGCCGCGATCCTCGCCGAGCCCACCATCCACGAGGGCGACCACCCGCGCCGCCGGCGCGGACAGGACCACCAGCTGGGCCGGGCCCCGGACCATCCCTGGATCGCCGCGGCGGACGCCGTGCTGGACGGCACGGAGTCCTCGGTGCGCCTGCAGGACACCGTGCGGAACATCCAGCGCAGCGCCGGCACGCTGCTCGGCCATGAGGTCACCCGTCGCACCGGCGGGGACGGCCTGGCGGACGACTCCATCGTGCTGGACCTCGACGGGACCGGCGGCCAGTCCTTCGGCGCCTTCCTCCCGTGCGGCATCAGCATGCATCTCACGGGTGACACCAACGACTACATCGGCAAGGGCCTCTCCGGCGGCATCATCGCCGTCGGCCACGGCGCCGGCACCGCGCCGTCCCTCACCTCCGCCCCGATCGCGGGCAACACCTGCGCCTACGGCGCCACCAGCGGTCGACTGCTGCTGGCCGGCGCCGCGGGCGAGCGCTTCGGGGTGCGCAACTCCGGGGCGACCCTCGTGGTCGAGGGCATCGGCGACCACGGCGCCGAGTACATGACCGGAGGCGCGATCCTCGTGCTCGGGCCGACGGGCAGGAACCTCGGCGCCGGCATGAGCGGCGGCACCCTGTTCGTGCTCGACCTGGACCGCGCCAGCTTGAACCCGGCCGACGCCGCCGGCTTCGAGATCGGGCCGGTGCGCGAGGATCACCGCGACTTCGTGCTCGAGGCGGTGCGCGACCACGCGACCCGCACCGGCTCGGACCGCGCCAAGGCGCTGCTGGCCGACGAGGAGGAGCTGCTGGGCCGGCTCACCGAGATCGCGCCCCGCGCCTTCCTCACCATCACCGCGCTCCGAGAGGACGCGGTGGCCCGGGGCAACGACCCCGATGCGAACGATGTCTGGAACGAGATCCTGGAGGCTACCCATGGCTGATCCGCGAGGATTCCTGCGCGAGCGAGATCGCGAGCTGCCCGCCCGTCGGCCGGTGCCGCTGCGCCTGATGGACTGGCGCGAGGTGTACGAGGCCCGGGAGAAGGGCACCCTGAACGTCGTCTCGCGGCAGGCGGGACGCTGCATGAACTGCGGCATCCCCTTCTGCCATCAGGGCTGCCCGCTGGGCAACCTGATCCCGGAGTGGAACGACCTGGTCTACCGCGACGACTGGCAGGAGGCGAGCGAGCGCCTCCACGCCACGAACAACTTCCCGGAGTTCACGGGTCGTGCCTGCCCGGCACCCTGCGAGTCGAGCTGCGTGCTGGGCATCAACCAGCCGCCGGTGACGATCAAGAACGTCGAGGTCTCGATCATCGACCGCGCCTTCGACGAGGACTGGGTGCGCCCCGTCGTCCCCACCCGCCAGACCGGCCGCTCCGTCGCCGTCGTGGGCTCGGGCCCTGCAGGTCTCGCGACCGCGCAGCAGCTCACCCGTGCCGGGCACTCCGTCGTGGTCCTGGAGCGCGACGACCGCCTCGGCGGCCTGCTGCGCTACGGCATCCCCGAGTTCAAGCTGGAGAAGCGCCACGTGGAGCGCCGCCTGCAGCAGATGCGCGAGGAGGGCACCCGCTTCCGCACCGGCATCGATGTCGGCGGGACGGGGGAGGGGGCCCTGGGCGTGGAGGAGCTGCGCGCCCGCTTCGACGCCGTCGTCCTCGCCACCGGCGCGAGCGTGCCCCGCGAGCTGACCGTGCCGGGCCGCGAGGCGACCGGCGTCCACCCGGCCATGGACTACCTCACCCAGGCGAACCGTCTCGTGGAGGGCGACTGGATCGAGGACCCGATCTCCGCCGAGGGCAAGGACGTGGTGATCATCGGCGGCGGCGACACCGGCGCCGACTGCCTCGGCACCGCGCTGCGCCAGGGCGCCCGTTCGGTGACCACTCTCGCGATCGGCACCCAGCCGCCCTCCGAGCGCGACGAGAGCCAGCCGTGGCCGGTGCATCCGGTGCTGTTCGAGGTCTCCACCGCCCATGAGGAGGGCGGCGACCGCTCGTACCTCGCCTCGACCACCGGCTTCGAGGTCGACGAGTCGGGCGCGGTCACCGGACTGCGGGTCGCCCGCACCCAGTACGTGGACGGCGCCCGTGTGCCCACCCCGGGCACCGAGACGGTGCTGCCCGCCACGCTGGTGCTCATCGCCATGGGCTTCACCGCGGCGCGCAGTGAGGGCCTGCTCGACTCCCTCGGAGTGGAGATGACCTCACGCGGCAACATCGTGCACGACGCGAACTGGACCACGAACGTCCCGGGCGTGTTCACCGCCGGCGACTGCGCCCGAGGCCAGAGCCTGATCGTGTGGGCCATCGCCGAGGGACGCTCGTGCGCCGCGGCGGTCGACGAGCACCTGATGGGGAGCACCTCGCTGCCTCGACCCGTGGACCCCGGCGAGAAGCCCGTCACAATGTGAAAGACTGGGGCACAGAACACGCGATGCCGCGGGCCTCCTGCGGCGCTCGCGCGCTGTCCCGGGAGGGAACGCGGCCCTCACACGAACTACAGATGGGTTGACATGCGCAAAGCGAAGATCGTCTGCACGCTCGGTCCCGCAACAGGGACCTACGAGCAGATCCGCACTCTGATCGAGGCCGGGATGAACGTCGCCCGGATGAACTTCAGCCACGGCACGCACGACGATCACGCGCAGGTGTACGCGAACATCCGCCGTGCCGCCGAGGACCTCGGCAGGAACGTCGCCATCCTGGTCGACCTCCAGGGCCCCAAGATCCGTCTGGGCAAGTTCTCCGACGGACCGCACAAGCTCGAGGTCGGCGAGACCCTCACCATCACGACGGATGACATCGAGGGCACCCGCGAGCGCGTCTCCACCACGTTCAAGGGCCTGCCCGGCGACTGCCGCCCCGGCGACGTGCTCCTCATCGACGACGGCAAGGTCTCCGTGCGCGTCACCGAGGTCACCGAGACCGACGTCGTCACCGTCGTCGAGGTCCCCGGACCGGTCTCGAACAACAAGGGCATCAACCTGCCCGGCGTGGCCGTCTCCGTGCCCGCGATGAGCGAGAAGGACGTGGCGGATCTCCGCTTCGGCCTCGGCCTCGGCGCGGACCTCGTGGCGCTGTCCTTCGTGCGCGATGCGCATGACATGGACGACGTCCTGCGGATCATGCAGGAGGAGGACCGTCGCGTCCCGGTGATCGCCAAGATTGAGAAGCCGCAGGCCGTCCGCGCCCTGCGCTCGATCGTCGGCGCCTTCGACGGCATCATGGTCGCCCGTGGCGACCTCGGCGTCGAGCTGCCGCTGGAGCAGGTCCCGCTGGTGCAGAAGCGCGCCATCGAGCTGGCCCGTCGCAACGCGAAGCCCGTGATCGTGGCGACCCAGGTGCTCGAGTCGATGATCGAGAGCCCCCGTCCCACCCGTGCGGAGGCGTCCGACTGCGCCAACGCGATCCTCGACGGCGCCGACGCGGTCATGCTCTCCGGCGAGACCAGCGTGGGCAAGTACCCCTTCGAGGCCGTGCGCACCATGGCGCGGATCATCACCAACACGGAGGAGAACGGTGCGGACCGCATCCTCCCGCTGGGCACCATCCCGCACACCCGCGGCGGCGCGATCACCCGTGCGGCCGCCGAGATCGGCGACCAGCTCTCCGCCCAGTACCTGGTGACCTTCACCGAGTCCGGCGACACCGCGCGCCGCCTGTCCCGCCTGCGCCCCAGCATCCCCCTGCTGGCGCTGACCCCGTACCCCGAGATCGCCCGCCAGCTGTCCCTGACCTGGGGCATCGAGGCGCACCTGGTGCCGATGCAGAGCGATACCGACGCGATGGTCGGCAAGGTCGACGATCTGCTCCGCGAGCAGAAGGGCCTGCAGAAGAACGATCTGGTCATCGTCGCGGCCGGTTCCCCTCCCGGCGTCCACGGCTCGACCAACACGCTGCGCGTGCACCGCATCGGCGACCTCGACGGCACCGAGTCGGCCCGCATCGAGGCCGACAACATCGCCTCCGGCTCCGGCAGCTGAGGTCGGCGTCTCCCGGATCGGCACCCCGATCCAGGAGGCCCGCACGACAGCGGCGCCCGCCGACCGAGAGGTCGACGGGCGCCGCTGTCGTCTCCCGCGGGGCGCCGGAGACCCTGGACACGGCCGTGAGGGCGGCTCGTGGCTCCGGCAGGGCTCAGCGGTCCTCGACCGCGTCCCGGAGCTCGTCCTTGTCCATCGAGGAACGGCCTTCGATGTTCTGGCGCTTGGCGTCCTCGTAGAGCTGGTCCTTCGTGCGCCCCTGCGGCCCTGAGTGGGATCTCTGTCCTCCGCGTTCCGCCGGGGACATGTCCTCGGTGGACGTCCGGCTGGCCTCCTCGGACTCACCCTCCTGGGCTCGGGTCTTGTTGACGGTCCGGGCTGCGATCTCCTCGGCCTCGTCGGAGGAGCGTCCCTGGTCCGTCAGGCTCTCCTTGACGTGCTCGTACTGGCGTTCGCGCTTGTCGCTCCACGCGTCGGGCATGGCATCCACCTCTTTCGCTGGGGTCCCCGCGACGCCTCGCGGGTGAGTCCAGCGTGCGAGCCGGATCCCGGACTGTCGAGGCCCCGGACCGTTCGGTCTCCCGATCGCCTACGCGGACTTCTTCGAGGTGCGGGACGAGCTCGAGGGGCGGGAGGACGACGTCTTCCCCTTGGCCGACGCCTTCTTCGTCCTCGCCGACCCCTTCTTGTCACCGGCCGCCGACTTCTTCTCCTCGGCGGCTGACGTCTTCGAGCTCTTCGTGGTCTTCGACTTCTTCGAGTTCTTCGCCGTCTTGGATTTCTTCGTCGTCTTCGTCGCGGTCGCCCTGCCTGTGGTGCTCGAGGCCGTCGGCCCGTTCCGGCCTCCGGACGACGACGCCGCGTCGCGCCGCTTCTGCACGCTGCGCTCCAGCGCATCCATCAGGCTGATCACCTTCCCGTCCCCCTCGTCCTCCGTCGAGCCGTCCCGGCCGAAGGTCGCGTCGGTGTCGACCGCATCTCCCTCCTCGAGCTTGGCCTCCACGAGCTGGCGCAGCTGTGCCTGGTACTCGTCCGTGAACTGCTCGGGATCGAAGTCGCCGCTGAACTGGTCGACCAGTGCGGCGGACATCGATCTCTCCTTCGCGGAGACCCTGGTGGACTTCGGGCCGAAGTCCACCTCCTTGAGGTCAGAGGGCCAGCGCAGGGTCTGCAGGGCGAGGAGGTCCTCGTGCACCCGGAGCACCCCGAGACGGGTCTTCGTGCGCAGCGTGAAGGTGACGACGGCGGTGCGCTCCGTGTCCTCGAGAGTGCGGCGCAGGAGCACGTACGCCTTCGAGGAACGGCCCACCGGCTCGAGGAAGTAGGAGGTCCCGAGCAGGATCGGATCGACCTGTTCGTCCGGGACGAACTGCACCACGTCGATCTCGTCGTTGTCCTCCGCAGGGAGCTCGTCGAGCTCCTCGTCGGTGAGCACCACGGTCTTGTCGCCGTCGTCGTAGGCCTTGTCGATGTGCTCGTAATCGATCTCGCGGCCGCAGACCTCGCAGGTGCGCTGGTACCGGATGCGCCCGTGGTCCTCGTCATGGACCTGGTGGAAGGAGAGGTCGTGCGAGCGGGTCGCACCGTACAGCTTCACCGGGACGTTGACGAGCCCGAACGTGATCTCACCGCTCCATATAGCGCGCATGCCCCATGACACCATGCGCTCCGACGACAGGCCAGAACGATCGGTCGATACTCCGGGGTCGGGGAGTGACGGCACGCGTGGAGCAGGGCACAGTGGGCGTATGGCCACCGATGAGCAGAGCGTCAGGATCGAGGACCGCACGCTGAAGGTGTCGAACCTCGAGAAGGTCTTCTTCTCCTCCACGGGGACCACCAAGGGAGAGGTGCTGGACTACTACCGACGCATCGCCGCGGTGATGATCCCGCAGGCGAGGCGGCGCCCGGCGACCCGCAAGCGGTGGGTCGACGGGGTGGGGACCGCCGATCGGCCCGGCACGGTCTTCTTTCGCAAGGATCTCGAGGATCGCGCCCCGTCGTGGGTGCCGCGTGCGGACCTCGAGCACAGCGACGGCGTCTCCACCTATCCGCTGGTCGACGAGACCGCCGTGCTGGTGTGGCTCGCGCAGCTGGCGGCGCTCGAGATCCACACGCCCCAGTGGCGATTCGACGAGGATCTGACGGCGTCGAACCCCGACCGCCTCGTGCTGGACCTCGACCCTGGGCCGGGAGCCGACCTCACGGACTGCGCCCGCGTCGCCCTGTGGTGCCGCGAGATCCTGGAGGACATGGCGATGGAGTCCTTCCCGGTCACCTCCGGCTCCAAGGGCATCCACCTCTACGCGCCGCTGGACGGCGCCGCCACCGCTCAGCAGATCACCCAGGTCGCCCACGAACTGGCGAGGGCGTTGGAGGAGGATCATCCTGATCTCGTGGTCAGCGACATGAAGAAGTCATTGCGGTCGGGCAGGGTGCTCGTGGACTGGTCGCAGAACAACGGGCACAAGACCACGGTGTGCCCCTACTCGCTGAGAGGACGGCTGCGCCCATCGGTGGCGGCGCCCCGCACGTGGGAGGAGATCGAGGACCCCGAGCTCGATCAGCTCGAGCTCGGCGACGTCCTGCGTCGGGTCGAGGACGGCATGGACCCGATCGCGGCGCTGGGCTCGAGCGCCGGGAAGGGCGGGACGGAGGGCGGCGCCTCGTCGGGCGGGCGGTCGAGGGACCGCCTGGAGGTCTACCGCTCCAGGCGGGAGGCGTCGAGGACACCCGAGCCCGTCCCGGAGGGACGGCCGGATCCGGAGGGGGCACGTGACCCTCGCGAGCCGGAGGACCCGATGTTCGTGATCCAGGAGCACCACGCGTCCCGACTGCACTGGGACTTCCGTCTCGAGCACGACGGGGTGCTGGTCTCCTGGGCTGTGCCCAAGGGCCCCCCGGTCGACGTCGACGTGAACCGCCTTGCGGTGCAGACCGAGGACCACCCGCTCGAGTACGGGACCTTCGAGGGCACGATCCCGAAGGGCGAGTACGGCGCCGGCGACGTCACCCTCTGGGACACCGGGTCCCTGGAGGTCGAGACGTGGCGCGATGGAGAGGAGATCGTCGTCGTCTGCCACGGTCGCCCGGACGGTGGCCTCGGCGGCGCGCCACGCCGTTTCGCCTTCGTCCACACCGGCGGCATGGGCGGGAACGGTGATCCCACGTCGGGGAGGGCCGATGCCAGCTGGCTGCTGCACCTCACGAAGGACCAGCCGCCGACGGGGGAGGAGCCGGCGTCGTGCGAGGGGCGGGGGAGGCCTCGGGAAGAGCGCGCTCCTTCGGCGTCTTCCCCCACCTCGGCGTCGTCCTCGGGGGCCCGGCCCGAGCCGGCCGCCATGAGCGATCCGATCTCGCCGATGCTCGCCACTCTCGGGAGCCGGGACGACATCCGTGACCAGGACGACTGGGCCTTCGAGATGAAGTGGGACGGGGTGCGTGTCGTCGCCACGGTCACGGCGGAGGCAGTCCGCCTGACCAGCCGCGGTGGAAAGGACCTCACCTCCACCTTCCCCGAGCTCGCCGAGCTGTTGGAGGCGCTCGATCCCGCGGCCCTCGCTGCGGGGGAGACCGTCCTCGACGGTGAGATCGTCGCACTCGACGCCCGCGACCGCCCCTCCTTCTCCCGACTGCAGCGACGACTCGGTCTCACGCGAGACCGCGATGTGGAACGGGCCAGGAAGGAGGTCGAGGCGCATGTGATGATCTTCGACCTGCTCCGGCGCGGAGGCGTTCCGCTGCTTCGCACCCCGTACCGCGAGCGCCGATCCGCGCTGTTCGACACGGTGCGGTCGACCGAGCACATCCACGTGCCGCAGGCGGACCACGGCGACGTCGACCACGCCATCGAGCTCTCGAAGGAGCTCCAGCTCGAAGGCGTCATGGCGAAGACCGAGACGGGTGTCTACCAGCCCGGCAGGCGCAGTCGCACCTGGATCAAGATCAAGAACGCCCGCCACCAGGAGGTCGTGGTCATCGGCTGGCGACACGGGAAGGGCGGTCGCTCCGGGAGCATCGGGTCCCTGCTGCTGGCGATCCCCGACGGGGAGGGTGTCCTGCGCTACGTCGGTCGTGTCGGGACGGGATTCAGCGACCGGGATCTCGAGCAGATCACGAGCACGCTCGCCTCCCGTGCCCGCAGGACGCCACCGGCGGACGACGTGCCCGCTGCGGATCGCCGCGATGCGGAGTGGGTGCGTGCGGACCTCGTCGGGGAGGTCCGGTACAGCGAGCGCACCGAGGACGGCCGCCTGCGGCATCCTGTGTGGCGGGGATGGAGGCGTGACAAGCAGGCGCACGAGGTACGAGGAGAGCAGTGAGCCCGGGACGGCACCATGAGGGCGCTGCGGGTCCTGCTCCCGTGACGGAGACGGAGGAGCCGGTGCCGCCGCTGCCCGGGGACCGTCCGCCCATGAGAGGCTTCTGAGCATGACCGGGGTTCCCGATGATGCACTTCTCCTCGTCGACCTGCAGGAGGCGTTCCTGGACGCCCCGGGGCTGAGGGACGTCCGCGGCGAGCTCGTGAGCGCCGTCTCCGTCCTGGCGGAGGCGGCACGATGCGCCGGCGTGCCGATCTTCCTGATCAGCACGGAGCACAGCCGGGATCGTTCGACGTGGACCCTGAACATGCTCGACGACGACCAGGGATACCTGTTCCACGGCGATCCGGGCACGCAGACGCTCTCCGAGCTGGACACGTCCGGGATGACCCGGATCGAGAAGACGCGTGACAGCGCCTGGCTCGGGACGGATCTCCTGATGCGGCTGCACACCCTCGGCGTCTCCCGGGTGATGATCGCCGGAGTCTCCGCGCATGCCTGCATCACCCAGACCGCGCGGGACGCCTATGCGCACAACATCAGAGCCACGGTCGTCACCGATGCCGTCGCCGACGAGCGGTGGGACCACCGTCGCGCCGTGTTCGACCTCCTCGTCGCCGATCGGCAGGCCGAGCTGGCCCATGTCCAGGAGTGCGTGACGCGGTGGTCGAGGTGAAGCGCCCGTCCGGCTCGTCCTGACCGCCGGGCCCTGCGAGCGTCTCCGGCGCGCACGACCGGCTCGTCACGGCCCCCGTCCGCCCGGCGGACCGGTCGGTCCGCGACCTCCGTCGGTGGTCGGAGGGGGGACGGCTTCCCCGGGGACGGCATGAAACGTACGGTGTCGGGCATCACCAGAGGCAGGTCCGACCCTGAGGAGGACACGCACCGTGGCATCCACCGAGAACGCTTCAGATCCCGCACCCGGCCGCCCGAGCAGTCGGCCCCCCTCGCTCCAGGAGCCGACGGAGCCCACCGGCCCGCTCCCCCCGAAGTCGGACCAGCAGGGTGCACAGCCCCGCACCCCCACGGGCGCCGAGCCCGGTCGGGAGCCGTCCACCACTGCGCAGCAGGGGGAGTTCCTGACCACCTCTCAGGGCGCACGGCTGCGGGACACCGACCATTCGCTCAAGGCCGGCAGGCGCGGCCCCGTGCTGCTGCAGGACCATCATCTGCGGGAGAAGATCACCCATTTCGACCATGAGCGGATCCCGGAGCGAGTGGTCCACGCCCGCGGGGCGGCGGCGCACGGGGTGTTCGAGGGCTATGGGACCGCGGAGCCCGTCTGCCGGGCGGGCTTCCTCGCGAAGGGCGTGCGCACCGAGGTGTTCACGCGGTTCTCGACCGTCGTCGGCTCCCGCGGCTCCATGGACACCGCGCGCGACACCCGCGGCTTCGCGACGAAGTTCTACACCGAGGAGGGCACCTTCGATCTCGTCGGCAACAACATCCCGGTGTTCTTCATCCAGGACGGCATGAAGTTCCCCGATGTGGTGCACGCGGCGAAGCCGCATCCGGACCGGGAGATCCCGCAGGCGCAGAGCGCCCACGACACGTTCTGGGATTTCGTCTCGCTCCATACCGAGGCGCAGCATCACACGCTGTGGTTCATGGGAGACCGCGGCATCCCGCGCTCGTTCCGGATGATGGAGGGCTTCGGCGTCCACACCTTCCGGCTCTCGAACAGCGACGGCGAGACATCGCTGGCGAAGCTCCACTGGAAGCCGGCGCTCGGTGTGCACTCCCTGACCTGGGAGGAAGCGCAGCTCCTCGGCGGCGCGGACCCGGACTTCCATCGTCGCGACCTCGCCGATGCGATCGAGTCCGGTGCCTATCCGAGCTGGGAGCTCGGCATCCAGGTGTTCCCCGACAACGCGGAGCAGAGCTTCGAGGGCATCGATCTCCTGGATCCCACGAAGTTCGTCCCCGAGGAGCTCGCGCCGGTCCAGCCTGTCGGGCGGCTCACCCTGGACCGCAATCCCCGCAACTACTTCGCCGAGACGGAGCAGGTCGCCTTCAACCCCGGCCATCTGGTGCCGGGCATCGACGTCACCGACGACCCGCTGCTGCAGGTGCGGCTGTTCTCCTACGTCGACACCCAGCTGACCCGGCTGGGCGGGCCGAACTTCGCCCAGCTGCCGATCAACCGCGCCCATGCTCCGATCAACGACATGCTGCGCGACGGCTACGGGCAGCAGGGCGACCACTCCGGTGTCGCGCCCTATCAGCCGAACTCGCTGGACGGCGGGTGCCCGTTCCTGGCGGGCGAGATGGACGGGGCCCTCGAGGACCTCCCGGTGGTCGTGCCGGAGAGCGTGAAGGAGCGCGCCCTCTCGGCGACGTTCGAGGACCACTTCAGCCAGGCCCGACTCTTCTGGCGCAGCATGACCCCGGTCGAGCGGGATCACATCGTCGACGCCTACTCCTTCGAGCTCGCGAAGTGCTACGAGGCGACGATCCGCGAACGACAGCTGCAGTCGCTGGCGAACATCGACGGGGAGCTGTGCGCACGGGTCGCCGCAGCGCTCGGGATGACCGCCCCCGAGCGGACGATCCCGGCCGAGGACGGGACCGACGGCGCGCCGGTCACCAGCGCACCGCTCTCGCAGCTGGGCGCCCGATGGCCGACCGACGGACGGACGATCGGCATCGTCGTGGACCCCGACGGCGACAACTCGGCCCTGCTCGCCCTGCACGATGCCGTCGTGGCGGCCTCGATGACACCGATCGTGATCGCCCCGCGCGGCGGAGAGGTGGCGGGCGTGCCCGTTGGGCGGACCTTCGGCACCGCAGCGTCCGCGGAGCTCGACGCCCTGCTCCTCGCGGGCAACCCGCTCACCGCCCCGGATGCACGGCCCTCGGTCGATCCGACGGCCGGAGCACCCAGCAGCGGAGAGGTCGAGCCCCGCGTCGGCACGCTGATCGACGACTGCTGGCGTCATGCCAAGGCGATGGGTGCCTGGGGCGAGGGGCGCACGGCGCTGGCAGCACGCACGGCCCCCGGCGGCGCCGGGCTCGTGGCCGGAGAGGACGGTCGGGCCGTCCTCTCCGAGATCCGGACCCTGCTGGAGAGCCATCGCGTCTGGGAGCGGTTCCCGGCCGATGCCTGAGAGGGTGCTGGCGCTCGAGCCGCGCGGACAGCCCGGAGGACGGCGAGGGCTCCGCACCCTCAGAGCCCCGACCGCCGGGGCCCCACCGATGTCGAACCGACCCCGAACGGAGGACTCACCGTGAGAGCAGTGACATGGCAGGGCAAGCGCACGATCAGCGTCGAGGAGGTTCCGGATCCTCAGCTCCAGGAACCCGGCGACGCGATCATCAGGATCACGTCGACGGCGATCTGCGGATCCGATCTTCACCTCTACGAGGTCCTCGGCCCCTACATGAGCGCCGGCGATGTGCTCGGGCACGAATCGATGGGGATCGTCGAGGAGGTCGGAGCGGATGTGACCGCTGTGCGTCCCGGTGATCGCGTCGTCGTCCCCTTCACCATCTCCTGCGGATGGTGCTGGATGTGCACCCGTGGTCTCCAATCCCAGTGCGAGACTACCCAGGTCACCGAACAGGGGTCCGGCGCGTCCCTCTTCGGGTTCTCGAAGCTGTACGGGCAGATTCCCGGAGGCCAGGCGGAGTACCTCCGCGTCCCGCATGCCGACTACGGACTGATCACCGTCGGCAGAGATCTGCCCGATGACAGGTACCTCTTCCTCAGCGACATCCTGCCCACCGCGTGGCAGGGCGTGCAGTACGCCGATGTGCCCGATGGGGGGACCCTCGCCGTTCTCGGCCTGGGGCCGGTCGGCCAGCTCGCCGCGCGCATCGGCCGCCATCTCGGCGCCCGGGTGCTCGCCATCGATCCGGTCGCGGAGCGACGCGCGATGGCCGCCCGTCACGGTGTCGAGGTCTTCGACCAGGGGGATGACGGGATCGCGGCGATCCGAGACGCGACGGACGGCCGAGGCCCGGATGCCGTCGTCGACGCCGTCGGCATGGAGGCTCATGGCAGCCCGGTCGCAAGCGCTGCGCACCAGCTCGTCGGGCACCTCCCGGACGCGGTCGGGCAGAAGGTCATGGAGACCGCCGGCGTCGACCGGCTCGCCGCCCTCCACACCTCCCTCGACCTGGTCCGTCGCGGCGGCACCGTCTCGCTGAGCGGCGTCTACGGCGGTGCTGCGAGCCCGATGCCGCTGCTGACGATGTTCGACAAGCAGATCCAGCTCCGTATGGGCCAGTGCAACGTCCGGCACTGGACCGACGACCTGCTTCCGCTCGTGGAGGATCCCCGTGATCCGCTGGGCGTCACCGATCTCGTCACCCATCGCCTGCCCCTGGCCGAAGCGGCACCCGCCTACTCGCTGTTCCAGAAGAAGCACGACGGCTGCATCAAAGTCGTGCTCGACCCGGCACAGAGCTGACCCGCACTGCTGAGAAGAGAGGAAAGTCCATGTCCGATGACCAGCTGACCTTCCAGGACCCCGTCACCCGATTCCCCGACATCACCCCGCCGGAGCAGGACCAGCCCGAACCGGGGCTGGACGCGGACCTCGTCCCGCAGACCGATCGTGGCGAGGACTCCTACCGCGGCACCGGACGGCTCGAGGGCCGTCGTGCCCTGATCACCGGCGCGGATTCCGGCATCGGTGCTGCGGTGGCCATCGCCTTCGCCCGCGAAGGAGCAGATGTCGCCCTGTCCTACCTCCCCGCGGAGGAGGAGGACGCACAGCACATCCGTCGTGTGATCGAAGAGTCCGGGCGTACGGCGCTGCTGCTCCCGGGAGACCTCTCCGACCCCGGTCACTGCACGCAGGTGGTCGAGGACGCCGCCTCCGGGCTGGGCGGGCTCGACGCCGTCGTCAACAATGCGGGTCGTCAGATCGCGATCGAACGCATCGAGGACCTCGAGGACGACCAGTGGGCGCACACCTACGACGTGAACATCCGCGCGATCTACCGCATCTCCCGGGCCGCGCTGCGGCATCTGGCGCCGGGGTCGACCATCGTGAACACGACGTCGATCCAGGCCTACAACCCCTCCGCCCATCTCCTCGACTACGCCTCGACGAAGGCCGCGATCAACAACTTCACCAAAGGCCTCGGCCAGCAGCTCGCGCCCCGCGGGATCCGCGTGAACGCGGTCGCGCCAGGCCCCATCTGGACGCCTCTGCAGGTCTCCGACGGTCAACCCAAGGATGCCCTCCCCGAGTTCGGCAAGAGCACCCCGCTGGGCCGTGCCGGGCAACCCACGGAACTGGCTCCCGCCTACGTGTTCCTCACGTCCGCGGAGTCCAGCTACGTGATCGGCGAGACCCTGAACGTCAACGGTGGCACCCCGAGCCCCTGAGCCTCATGACCCCGCTCCGGCTCTGAATCATGACCCCGCGCATACCCGTGCCCAGCCTGCTGGCAAAGGCATCTGACGCCGCGGTCCCGGGAGACGGCCCCACCCGGCTCGCGGCAGCGGTCGCACGGACCGGACGCAGGACGGCCCTGCTCGAGGCCCGCGCCGTCAGTCCTCGGCGCCGGGACCGGGCGCGGGGGCGGCCCCGCCGTGGGACCGGTGACCGGACCGGCCCCGCCTCCATGCTGCGAGACCGGCGATCGCGGAGGCGACGAGCAGGAACGGCAGACCCAATCGCCAGACCTGGCCTTCGACCTGCGTCATGAGCAGAAGGCACGAGACGAGACCCGCGATGGGGAGCACGACCGGCACGCGATAGTGGTGGTGCCCGACCGGGTCGCGACGGAGGACCAGGACCGCCGCGTTGACGGCGATGAAGACCACCAGGAGGAGCAGCACCATGGCGCCTGCCAGGACGGTGATCGATCCGGTCAGCGCGAGCGCGATCGACAGCGCGGTGGTGGCGATGATCGCCACCCACGGGGTGCGGCGACGGGGCAGCAACCGCGTCAGCACGCTCGGCAGCAATCCGTCGCCGGACATGCCGTACGCCAGCCGCGAGGTCATGATCCCGGTCAGCAGCGCACCGTTGGCGACCGCGACCAGCGCGATCACGCTGAACACCACCGGTGGCACGATTCCTGCGGCCTCGATCACCAGCGCGAGCGGAGCGGTGGAACCGGAGAGCTCGGCGGTGGGGACCACAGCCGAGGCGACCGCACCGATCAGGGCGTACACGACTCCGGTGACGGTCAGGGCGCCGAACAGGGCGCGAGGATAGGACCGCGCCGGATCCTTGGTCTCCTCGGCGATGTTCACGCTCGTCTCGAACCCCACATAGGAGTAGAACGCCAGGACGGTCCCCGCGAGCACCGCCGCGACCGGGCCGTTCTCGGGTGTTCCGAGCTCGGTGAGCCGGCCCAGATCCCCGTCGCCGCGTCCGATCACGATCCCGCCGAGGACGATCACCATCACCAGGCCGCTCACCTCGATCAGCGTCGCCACCCGATTGACGCCCATCGACTCGGAGATGCCACGGGCGTTGAGGGCGGCCAGCAGGCCGAGGAACACGAGCACCACCAGCACCGTCGGCAAAGACACGAAGGCGCTGAGGTAGTCCCCGGCGAAGCCCAGCGCCAGGGCTCCCACCGAGACGATCCCGGCCGAGAGCATGCAGACACCGACCAGCGACCCCACGAAGGGCCCGAAAGCCCGGGTCGCATAGTGGGAGGAGCCACCGGCCCGGGGGTACTTGGTCGCGAGTTCCGCGTAGGAGCCTGCGGTCAGCAGCGCCAGGACGAGGGCGACGACGAGCGGGACCCAGAGTGCGCCGCCGGCGATCCCGGCGATCTCACCGGCCAGGACATAGACCCCCGCGCCGAGCACGTCACCGAGGATGAACAGGAACAATCCCGTGGTGGTGACGGTGCGGCGCAGAGTCGGCGAGGAGGAACCGCGAGCGTTCGTCATGAGCGCAGGTCACCTTCCGCACGAGATCCCGCCCGGTCCTCCCGGAAGGCCGTGCGACGGGCATATGCATGCACCTCATCGAGCCTCTCGTGCTGATGCAGCGCCCGGGCGGAGAGCTCGTGGAACACCGAGGGGTCCAGACCCAGGTCCTCGGCGTTCTCCGCGAGCGTCTGCCAGACTCCTCTCTTTCCGAGGACCGCGCTGCGCATGAGCTCGGCCTCGAGCAGCAGGGTCATCGGAGAACGTGCGAGCACCCGACCATTGCCCTTCAACCGGCCGAGACGTTCCCCGACGACGGCGATGGCCTGCCGGTGCCGCATCTGCCGCATCCCGAGGTCGTCGAGGAGCTGCGCCAGGAAGCTGCGCTCGGCGCGGATCTCCGCCTCGATCGACGAGAGGGCGGCGAACACCGGGGTGTCCACGAAATCAGACGCCATCCTGCTGATCCGGGCGGCGCCTGCGGATGCCCCGGTGAGGTGGTCGGAGAGGTAGAGGTTCAGCAGACGGTGCTCGATGCGCTCCGAGGCCTGCGGTTCCCCGTCGCCCGCCGAGGCGGAATCGGCGGGTCGGTCGATCGGGAGGTGGATCCTCCGGCGGTCGTTCGCGCGCATCGGCACCGACCTCGCGCCGTCGCCCGCGGCCATGCCGTCCAGGAGCTCCCGGACCGTGTCCCCGGCGCTGCGGCGCGGCCGCCAGTCGAGCTCGGCCCGGGCGCGGGAGGTGTCCATCACGGGAGCCTTCATCGCCATGTCCAGCCACCCGGCATCGGCCGCGATCACCCCGGCGCGATGTCCGGCAGCGACAGCCGCCCTCACCCAGGCCACGGGCAGCTGGACGAACCGACCGTGGTCGACGATGCCAGCGAGCTCCGCGGCACCGAGCACCTCGTCCACGCAGATGTTGAACGCCCCGCGACGGCCGAGGACGGCCGCCGCCGCGAAGGCGGCCGCCACATCATCGGCGTGGACGACCTGCAACCGGAGGCCGCGGGGGAGAGGGAGCACCGGGGGGCGGCGGGCGCCCAGCCGGTGCACCGGTGCCCATCGACCCAGGAAGTACCGGTGGATCTCCGCGCCTGCATCTCCCTGGAAGATCAGTGCAGGGCGCAGCCGGGTCACGCAGACGTGGGGAACGGCGGACTCGAACTCGTCGAGCACCCTCTCCTGAGCGACCTTGTCCACGCTGTAGTGCGATGTGCGGATGCCGGTCGTCGGCCAGCTCTCCGGACGGGCCCCGCTCTCCGGGGAGGGGGCGTACGCACCGACCGACGATGCCACCACCACCGTGCGGACCCCGGCGTCCGCGACGGCCCGGACGACGTGGCGAGTGCCCTCGACGTTGACCCGCCGCAGAAGGTCCCTATGGCTGTCGGGCTGGATCAGCCAGGCCAGATGGATCACGGCGTCAGCGCCGTGGAATGCCTCCGTGAGCGCGGCGACGGCCTCGTCCGGGTCGGTGGCCGCCGCGATGTCGAGGGAAACCCATTGCGCGCGCGAGTACGGCTCTGCGGATCGTGCGGGCATCCGTCGCGCAACGCCCACGATCGACGTGACCTCGGGCCGCCGATCCAGGGCCGCGAGCACTGCGGTGCCGACATTCCCCGTGGCTCCGACGACGACGACTCTCATGGATCACTCCCTCACGGTGGCCGCCGCAGCGCGGCGGCCGGCGAGTCCTGCCGGTCGACCTCCAAACTACGCAGGATCGAAGATTCCCAGGGGCGCACGGGAGATTCCCCGACCGGTCGGTTCGCCGAGGGACCCGGCCCTGGCACTTGGAGAGCACTCATCCGTCCTGGTCGTCCGGGCGCGGCCCATCGCCTGCATGGCCCTCGTCGTCGCGCTCGCGGGTGCGCTCGCGGTTCCCATGCGTCAGCTGGCGCAGATCCGTGCTGGAGTCGAAGGTGGCGCCGAGTCCGCCCGCGACGACTCCCATCGCGGCGCTGAGCCACGCGATGCTCATGTAATGGGAGAAGTCCGCCGGCTCCTGGATGATCGCGGACATGAACCTCGGAGTGATGACCACGAGGCTCCCCAGCAGGATCATCCCGACGAGGACGGTGTAGAGAGCGAGCACGCACAGGAAGAGAGTGACGACCGTCGACAGGTTGTAGATGAACGTCGGCCCGGACGTCGGGCCGTGGATGGGGCCGTCCCACAGCCCGTTGCTGAGGATGAGCCAGCCGGTCATCGCCGAGATCGCGAGCAGCCCGATGGCGAGCAGCCTGACCGTCGGCAGGTCCGCCGACATCTGCCAGATCGAGTTGTAGAAGATGCCGAATGCACCGACGGCCGATGCTGCCGCGAGCGCGCCGGAGAGCTTGCGTGCGGTGCGCCAGGGCGTGTTCGTCACGACCATGCTGATGACCGTCCGGACCGTCCCGGACACGGGCCGTGCTTGGAGTTCCAGCACTTCGGACGGGGACTTGGCCGTCCATCGGGGTCGACGCCCCACGGACCGTGGCGCCGTCGCTGTCGGTGCGGTGTCGGTGATGAGGCGGAGCGTGCAGTCGGTCAGGACGTCGACGATCCGTCGTCGCGAGGCGAGGATGCCGAGGGTCGGCCAGAAGACTGCAGCGACGTCATCGGTCCGGTACGCCTCCGCCACCAGCAGTCGGCCGTCGGAGTAGCGGGGCATCTCCGTGAGGACGAGGACACCGTCGACGGACTCGAACTGCTTCCGAAGAGCTGCGGCGGAATCCAGTCGGAGTGAATCGTCCGGTCGAGTCTCGACCAGCGCTGCGTGCACGTCCACGCGGACCGGGGAACCGAGTCTCTGCTCCAGACGGGCCTCGAACTGACCCTGGACAGCGGTGAACCGGCGTAGCGGCAGGCCAGGGTCTGTGATCGCGATGATCCGGGTTGCGTGGTCCGTCTCGGCAGTCATGAACCGCCCTTCGACGTCGTCGGCGGCCGGATGAGGGGCATTCTCCGCATCGTAGCCCCGACGCTCGACACCGCAGAGAGTCGGGATCGGTCCGGAAGGTGCGACGCGGAGCCGGCGGCGTGCGAGGCGCGGAGGCGTAGGGTCGAAGGATCACTGTCGAGGAGATCGTGGAGGGCACGTCATGGCCACCGCTCGGTCGCGCCGGAGGTTCCTGCTCCTGGCCGGCTCCTGTGTCGCAGTGCTCGCAGGCTGTTCGGGGCTTCCCCGGGATGCGCAGGGGACGCTCGAGAGAGCCACAGGTGGGACGTTGTTCGTCGGCGCCTGCGAGAACGAGCCCTGGACCGCGATCGGTGCGGACGGCAGCGTCCGCGGCACCGAGGCAGGCCTCATCCAGAAGTTCGCGGCGAGCATCGACGCGACCATCCGGTGGGAGGCCGCAGCGATGAGCGACCTGGTGACCATGATGAAGAACAACGAGCTGGATCTGGTCATCGGCGGCCTCACCGACGACACACCCTGGTCGGACAGAATTTCGCCGACCCGCCCGTACCAGGAGGCTCCCGACCTCGACGGTTCGATGAAGAAGATGGTCATCGGCGTGAGGCCCGGGGAGAACGCCCTGCAGGTCTCCCTGGAACGGTTCCTCGCCGAGGACGCCGGAGAGCTGTGAACGAGCGCGGAGAGCCGGCTCCGGAGGGCAGCTCCTCCTCCGGGCGTGACGCCCTGCCCGGGGAGCAGCAGAAGCTGCTGGCGGTGACGATCCGGCTCCAATGGCTCTCCATCGTCGTCCTCGTCGTGTCGATCGCGGCTGTCGCCGTGGTGTCCGGATCCTCGCAGGCGATGAAGGTCGCGTGGTTGGAGGACACCATGTCCTTGCTGCCACCTCTCGCCTTCCTCGTCGCCTCCCGCCGGATCCGCAGACCGTCCAGCAGGGAGTTCCCCTACGGCCACCACCGATCCATCGGAGTCGCCCACGTTGTCGCGGCTGCGTCGTTGCTGGCCATGGGCGCCTTCCTGGTGATCGACTCGGCAATGACGCTGGTGAAGGTCGAGCGGCCACCCGTCGGATTGATCGTGCTGTTCGGCCACGGGATCTGGGCCGGCTGGCTGATGATCGCCGTGATGGTCGTGACCAGCATTCCGCCGGTCCTCATCGGTCGGCGCAAGATGGAGCTCGCGGAACCGCTGCACGACAAGGTGCTCTACGCCGACGCGGACATGAACAGAGCGAACTGGTCGTCCGCCCTGGCGACGATCATCGGTGTGCTCGGGATCGGCGCCGGACTGTGGTGGGCGGACTCCGCCGCCGCGATCGCGGTCTCGATCTCGATCCTTCATGACGGGGTGAAGAATCTGCGTGCGGCGATCGGAGGGCTCACCGACGGCCGTGCCCGGACCTTCGATGGCAAGGAGCCCCATCCGCTGCTCGGAGAGATCGAGCGAGTCGCCCGAGAGGCGGCGTGGGTGGCTGACGCGGTGGGCAGGGTCCGCGACGAGGGGCACGTCTTCCACGTCGAGATGTTCGTGGTCCCCGTCAAGAGCGCCGTGGTGACCGGTCAGAAGTGCGAGGATCTCCGCACCGCGCTGTCGGAGGTCGACTGGAAGATCCACGACATCGTCATCGCCCCGGTCGCCGAGATCCCGGAGGAACAGGCTTTCCGTCGCGATTGACGGCTCCGGGACGGATCGACGGCAGAGAGTGCCCCGCCGCCGGCTCATGGTCGCCCTCGGCTCGCGCTCGCACCCGCCGGCTCGGCGGACTTCAGGTCGCTGCCGGCGGCTTCCGGCTGCTGCGGATCGGTGCGCCGTACGAGCTCGGACATGATCGATCTCTCGCGCTGCCCCGGCCCGTCGGTGATCGGGCGAGTGGGCGGGGCCGGGTCCTGATGGGACGCCTCACAACGTGGGAGGTCGACGGGCGTCGCGGACTCGCGGTTCCGGACCGTGCCGACGACCGCTTCGACCCTTGTGGGCATGGTGCGTCCCCTGCGGTCCGGTCACCCGGGGGCCACCGCCCGTCGGTGCCGTGACCAGGGGTGACTCAGCGGAGTCAGGTCGTGGGTGCTCGGAGGACGGATGTGCTCGCGCCGGGTCCAGCTCGACCCGTCCCGTTTCGATCCACGACCATCATCGCTGGTGATAGCCCGCTTCAGGGGGTGCCGGGTGCGGGACTCGAACCCGCACGCCCTCGCGGACAGCGCATTTTGAGTGCGCCGCGTCTACCATTCCGCCAACCCGGCTCGCCCCCCGTGCAGAAGGGCTGGATTAGGATACCGCTGATGACCACCGGACCCGACCCCGCGCCGGCTGACCGCCCGCGGACGGGTCCCCACTCGAGACACAGGGCGACATGACTGACGACACCACTTCCCTTCCCGACGACGCCCAGGACGATGCACTGCCGGCGGAGGACGCCCCGCGTCGCACCGCCGTGGTCGCCGAGGACGAGAGCCTCATCCGGATGGACATCGTCGAGACCCTCACCGAGGCCGGCTTCGACGTGATCGCCGCCGTGGGCGACGGCGAGAGCGCGGTCGCCAAGGCCCGCGAGCTGCGTCCCGACGTGGTCGTGATGGACGTGAAGATGCCGCAGATGGACGGCGTCACCGCGGCCGAGCGGATCGGGGAGGACAACCTCGCCCCCGTGGTGATGCTGACCGCCTTCTCGCAGGCCGAGCTCGTCGAGCGGGCCCGTGACGCCGGTGCGATGGCGTACGTCGTCAAGCCCTTCACCCCGGCGGATCTGCTGCCGGCGGTCGAGATCGCCATCTCGCGCCACCAGCAGATCGCCCAGCTCGAGTCCGAGATCGCGGACCTGGGGGAGCGCTTCGAGACCCGCAAGCGCGTGGACCGCGCCAAGGGCCTGCTGCAGACCAACATGGGGCTCAGCGAGCCCGAGGCCTTCCGCTGGATCCAGAAGACCTCGATGGATCGTCGCCTGACGATGCGCGAGGTCGCCGACGCGGTCGTGGACCAGCTGGGCGGCCCGAAGGACTGATCGCAGCCCGGGCCCGGGGTGGGCCCGGCAGGGGCGTGCCCGCACGGGCGCGGAGGGGAGCGGCACGACCATGGCGATCACGCGACGGGACCTGGTGCGCGGACTCGGGGCAGGGATCCTCGGGGCCGGCGCCCTCTCCGCCTGCACCCGTGGGCGCGGCGGCCGCACCAGGAACACGACCCCGCCCCCGACGGCGAAGCCCGTCGACGCCCCCGACGAGCCACTGGTGATCGGGCAGATCGGGGCGGCCTACGGGCGGATGGCCGCGTTCGAGGAGGCGATCGCCGTCTCGATCGACGAGGCGCGGATCGACGTGAACGCCCGCTGGGAGGGACTGTTCGACCAGGAGGTCGTCCTCCTGGAGCGGCACGTCATGCAGGAGCCCGGCGAGGACCTCGCCCCGGTCATCGCGGCGCTGGTCGAGGAGGGGGCGACCTGCCTGATCACCTCGATCGACGAGGAGTCCCTGGTCGCGGCGATGCCTGCCATCGTGGAGGGCGGCCTGGCGGTGATCGACGTCTTCACCTCCGGGATGAGCGTGCGCTCCTCGGACGTGCAGACCGCGAACCTGCTCGTGCGGCTCGCCCCGAACGACCAGATCCTCGCGGCCCGCTACGCCGAGACCGCCCTGGGCGCCACCTCGGAGGGCGGCGGGACGCCGGGCACGGTGGCCTTCCTCTCGGAGGACACCGCGCAGGGCCGCAGCCTGCACCACGAGCTCGAGCAGTACCTCAACCCGCGGGGCGGACGGATCAACTCCGAGCAGTTCTACGCGGTCGGCGACATCGGCGACATCCCGGCGCGTGTGAAGGCCGTGCTGAAGGAGCGGCCGGCTCTCGTGGTGCTCAACGGCGGTCAGGAGTCCGCGCGCTTCCTGTCCGCGCTGCACCGCGCGACCCTCGACGAGGACGGACGCGCGGAGCTCCAGATCCCCTCTCAGCTCGCCCCGGCGGCCACGCTCGACTACTCGCAGCAGTCCCTCGGCAAGGATCTGCTGGCCGAGTGCCTGACCACGGCGACCGGGTACCAGCCCGGTGGGGAGATCACGGCCGCCCACGAGGCGATGATGCTCAACCGCAGCAGCGACTTCCTGCGCACCGGATACGCCTACTCCCAGCACGGCTACGACGCATTCACGATGGCGTGCCTGGCGGCGCAGGACGCGCTCTCGCTGACGGGCACGGCCATCGCCGCCTCGCTCCCGAAGATCCTCACCGGCGCCACGGCCTGCGAGGACTATGGTGCCTGCCGCGGGGCGATGACGACGGCGCTCGAGGCGAACCAGCGGGAGACGGTGGCCTACGCCGGGCGGATGGGTGCGCTCGAGCTCGGCCCGCAGTCGGACGCCCGGCTCGGCGATCTGCGCGAGTACTCCTGGAGCGAGGCCAACGCGCTCGGGAAGGTCTCCGCCTCGGGCTTCGAAGCGCCCGAGTGAGGTGGTGGCGCCGTCAGCCCGCGCTCACCGTGCGGGCACGGCTCAGCGCGGGGGCAGCAGCTGCGTTGCGACCGTGACCGTGCTTAGCAGCCGGCCCTGCTCATCGTGGACGTCCACGAGGTAGTTGGCCACCTGGCGCCCGAGATGCAGCGGCGAGCAGGTCGCGATGACGCTCCCGCTGCGCGCCGAGCGATGGTGCAGCGTCGAGACCGAGGTCCCGACCGCCTGGGCCCCCTCGCCATGGACCTCGCGGGCCCGCAGGATCGCGGCGAAGGAGGCGATGGACTCGGCCAGGGCGATCGTGGCCCCGCCGTGCAGCAGACCGGCCGGCTGGGTGTTGCCCTGGACCGGCATCGATGCCGTGCCGCCGCCGGCGTCCAGGGTGAGCACCTCGATGCCGCACCGCTCCAGCAGCGTCCCGCGCAGCAGCGGGTCGAAGTGCGTGCGGAGCTCGTCGCTGACGGGCGGGGCGGAGGCGCCGCCGAGAGCGGGCACGTCGGTCGAGGGGGTCGCGGGTCGCTGCGAGTCGTCCATGTCTGAAGCGTGCCACAGCCGGGTGGGCGGCGAGCGTCGTGACGACGTGGGAGACTGCTCCCCATGAGTGCGAGTGACACCGACGAGCAGCGCATCCTTCTCATCGACGGGCACGCGATGGCGTTCCGCGCCTTCTTCGCCCTGCCGCCGGAGGGGTTCACCGACGGCCGCGGGCAGGCCACCAACGCGGTGTACGGCTTCGCACGCATGATCATCAACGTGGTCGCCTCGGAGCGGCCCACCCACATGGCGGTCGCCTTCGACCTGCCCGGCGGCACCTTCCGCGACCGCATCTACGACCAGTACAAGGGCGGCCGCGACGAGACCCCGCCGGCCTTCCACGGTCAGATCGGCCTGATCATGCAGATGCTCGACGCCCTCGGGGTGCCGTGGCTGACCTATGAGGACTACGAGGCCGACGACATCATCGCGACCCTCGCCACCCGGGCCGCGGAGTCCGGGGACGAGGCGCTCATCGTCACGAGCGATCGCGACTCGATCCAGCTGGTCGGCGAGCACGTCACCCTGCTCCAGCCGGTCAAGGGCGTCACCGAGATGCGTCGCATGACCCCCGCCGCGGTCGAGGAGAAGTACGGCATCCCGCCGGAGCGCTACCCGGACCTCGCCGCGCTCGTGGGCGAGGCGGCGGACAACCTCCCGGGCGTTCCCGGCGTCGGCCCGAAGACCGCCGCGAAGTGGATCGTCCAGTACGGCGATCTGCCGGGCGTCCTCGCCCATGCCGAGGAGATCAAGGGCAAGGCCGGGCAGTCGCTGCGCGACAACGTCGAGGCCGTGGAGCGCAACCGGCTGATGAACGCCGCGTTCACGACCCTGGACCTCCCCACGGATCCCGACCATTACCTGCTGGGCCGGGGCGACCGCACCCGCGTGCTCGAGGTGTTCGACGACCTCGCCTTCGGCGACACCATCCGCCGTGATCTGCCGGCCGCGCTGCTCGGCGAGGCGGGGGACGAGGTCGCCGCCGAGGAGGCGGCCCAGGAGGCCGAGGTGCTCCAGGTCCAGGACGCCGCGTCGCTGCGCGAGCTGCTCGCCGGTGACGCCTCCGTGCTCGCCCTCGACGCCGTCGAGGACGTGCGTGGCGGGGCGCTGATCGGCCTGGCCACGACGACCGCCGCCGGAGCAGTCCAGCTGGGGCGGCTGGACTCCGGGGCCACGGAGGTCCTGGCCGCCGCGCTCGAGGCGGCCGACGAGATCCGCGTTGCGGACGCACCGGCGGTGCGCTCGTGGATGGAGCTGAACGGATACCGGCTGGGGGAGAGCACTCGCGACCTCTCGCTGGAGTCCTTCGTGCTGCGTCCCGGTGCGCGCAGCTACGACGCCGAGGCCCTCGCGAGCGAGCTGGGCGGCGCGAGCTTCGAGCCGCGCCCCCGCAAGCCCGCCGAGTCGAGCCTCGCCAAGGAGAGCCCCGAAGTGCGCGCCGAGCACGTGGCCCGTGCCGGCGCCCGCCTCGCGGCCGCCGCTGCGGCGCTGCACCCCGCCGCCGAGGAGCTCAGCGCCCGCACGGAGAAGGAGCCGTGGGCCCGCAGCATCCTCGGCGACCTCGAGCAGCCCCTCCAGGAGGTGCTCGAGACGATGCACTCCCGCGGCATCGCGATCGACCAGGGCGCTCTGGCCACCCTGCGCGACGAGTTCGAGGGCTTCGTCGCGCAGGCCAAGCGCGAGGCCGGCCAGATCGTGGGGGAGGAGGTCAACCTCGCCTCGCCCAAGCAGCTCCAAGTGGTGCTCTTCGAGACCCTCGGGCTGCCCACCACGCGGAAGATCTCCTCCGGGCACTCGACGGACGCCGAGTCCCTCACCGACCTGCTGGAGTCGCTCGATCCCGACTCCGCGGGCCACCGCTTCCTGTCCTGGCTGCTGCGCTTCCGCGAGGTGAGCAAGCTGACCGGCTACCTCGTGGGCCTGGACAAGGTCGTGGACGCGGGCTCCCGCGTGCACACCACCTTCCAGCAGACCGCCGCGGCCACCGGCCGTCTGGCCTCCACCGAGCCGAACCTGCAGAACATCCCCGTGCGCACCTCCGAGGGTCAGCGGATCCGGGACGTGTTCGTCGCCGGCGAGGGCTTCGAGTCGCTCCTGACCGCGGACTACTCGCAGATCGAGATGCGCATCATGGCGCATCTGTCGGAGGACGCCGGGCTCATCGAGGCCTTCCGCTCGGGCGAGGACCTGCACAACTTCGTCGCCTCCCGCGTCTTCGGGGTCAGCCCCGACGCAGTGGACCCCGCGATGCGCTCCAAGACCAAGGCGGTCAGCTACGGCCTGGCCTACGGCCTCTCCGCCTTCGGCCTCTCCCGCCAGCTGCGGATCTCCCGCGCCGAGGCGACCGCGCTGCGCGACGGCTACTTCGAGCGCTTCGGCGGGGTGCGCGACTACCTCCACCACAGCGTCGAGACTGCCCGCAGCACCGGCTACACCGAGACTCTGCTGGGCCGCCGCCGCTATCTCCCGGACCTCACGTCCGACAACCGCCAGCGCCGAGAGAACGCGGAGCGGGTAGCGCTGAACTCGCCCATCCAGGGCAGCGCGGCGGACATCATCAAGCTCGCGATGCTGGCGGTCGAGCGCCGGATGCGCGAGGCGGAGCTGGACTCGCGGATGCTGCTCCAGGTCCATGACGAGCTCGTCGTCGAGGTCGCCCCGGGCGAGCTCGACCGGGTGCGCACGATCGTCGAGGAGGGCATGGACTCGGCCTACGAGCTCTCGGTCCCGCTCGAGGTCGGCATGGGTGTCGGTCGCACCTGGCGCGAGGCCGCGCACTGAGCGTCCGGACCAGGACGGAAGTCACATCGGCCGCTGCGCCGGCCCGCCGCCGGGACCTCGCACTTCTGCGGCCGGGCTGTTAGGCTTTCGGAGGTCTGTGCGCGAGCTGTCGCCATCGTGTCCTCACGACGTGCGCCGCGCGGGCTCGGACCGGTCCTCCTCGGAGGGCCTGCACGTCCACCGACCCTACTCAATTCCTGTCCCGACGGAGTCCTTACCTACATGACCGACACCACGACCCCCCAGATCGCCATCAACGACATCGGTGACGCCGACGAGCTCATGGCCGCCATCGATGCCACCATCAAGTACTTCAACGATGGCGACATCGTCGAGGGCACTGTGGTGAAGGTCGATCACGACGAGGTCCTCCTGGACATCGGCTACAAGACCGAGGGCGTCATCCCCTCGCGCGAGCTGTCCATCAAGCACGACGTCGACCCCGGTGAGGTCGTCGAGGTCGGCGATGAGATCGAGGCCCTGGTCCTCCAGAAGGAGGACAAGGAAGGCCGTCTGATCCTGTCCAAGAAGCGTGCTCAGTACGAGCGCGCCTGGGGCACCATCGAGCAGATCAAGGAAGACGAGGGCGTCGTCACCGGCCGCGTCATCGAGGTCGTCAAGGGCGGCCTCATCGTCGACATCGGCCTGCGCGGCTTCCTCCCCGCCTCCCTCGTCGAGATGCGCCGCGTCCGCGACCTCCAGCCCTACGTCGGCCAGGAGATCGAGGCGAAGATCATCGAGCTCGACAAGAACCGCAACAACGTGGTCCTGTCGCGTCGCGCCTACCTCGAGGAGACCCAGTCCGCGGTCCGCTCGGACTTCCTGCAGACCCTGCAGAAGGGCCAGATCCGCGAGGGCGCCGTGTCCTCCATCGTCAACTTCGGCGCGTTCGTCGATCTCGGCGGTGTCGACGGCCTGGTGCACGTCTCCGAGCTGTCCTGGAAGCACATCGACCACCCCTCCGAGGTCGTCGAGGTGGGTCAGAAGGTCAAGGTCGAGGTCCTGGACGTCGACATGGACCGCGAGCGCGTCTCCCTGTCGCTGAAGGCGACCCAGGAGGACCCGTGGCAGCTCTTCGCCCGCACCCACGCCATCGGCGAGGTCGTGCCGGGCAAGGTCACCAAGCTGGTTCCCTTCGGTGCGTTCGTGCGCGTCGAGGACGGCATCGAGGGCCTCGTGCACATCTCCGAGCTGGCCCAGCGCCACGTGGATCTGCCCGAGCAGGTCGTCACCGTCGACCAGGACGTCTTCGTCAAGGTCATCGACATCGACCTCGAGCGTCGCCGGATCTCGCTGTCGCTCAAGCAGGCCAACGAGGGCGTCGACCCCGAGGGTGACGACACCACCTTCGATCCCGCGCTCTACGGCATGGCTGCGGAGTACGACGCCAACGGCGAGTACAAGTACCCCGAGGGCTTCGACCCGGAGACCAACGAGTGGCTCGAGGGCTACGACTCCCAGCGCGAGGAGTGGGAGGGCCAGTACGCGGCCGCCTACGAGCGCTGGACCGCTCACAAGACCCAGGTCGCCGAGGCCATCAAGGCCGACGAGGAGTCCGCGAACGCTCCGGCTCCGGCCGCGTCGTCCTCGACCTCGTCCTCCAGCTCCGACTCGGGTGCGTCTGCTCAGACCTCCTACCAGTCGAGCTCCTCGGACGAGGGCACCCTCGCCTCCGACGAGGCGCTGGCCGCACTGCGTGCCAAGCTCACCGGCAACTGATCCTCGGATCGTTCCCTCGGAACGGCCCGGCCCCCGCATCGCGCGGGGGCCGGGCCGTTCCGGCATCCTGGACAGTGACAGGCCGGACGAGGAGGCATCTGCGCGCCGGAGACGGCACACTGGTGCCATGACCGCCACGCTCGATGACCATCCGATCCATTCCTGGCTGACCGACATGGACGGCGTGCTCGTCCACGAGGAGGCCGCCCTGCCCGGGGCCGCGGACTTCATCGCCGCGCTCCAGAGGTTCGGTCGCCCGTTCCTGGTGCTGACGAACAACTCGATCTTCACCCCGCGTGATCTGCGGGCGCGGCTGTCCCGCAGCGGCATCGACATCCCCGAGGCCTCCATCTGGACCAGCGCCCTGGCCACGGCGCGGTTCCTCGCGGAGCAGCAGCCCGGGGCGGCGGCCTACGTGATCGGCGAGGCCGGCCTGACCAGCGCCATGCACGACGAGGGGTTCATCCTCGCCGACTCCGATGTCGAGTTCGTGGTGCTGGGGGAGACCCGCACCTACTCCTTCGAGGCGATCACCCGCGCGATCCGCCTGATCAGCCGGGGCGCGAAGTTCATCGCCACGAACCCGGACGTCACCGGGCCCAGCGCGGAGGGGCCGCTGCCGGCCACCGGCGCCGTGGCCGCGATGATCACGGCCGCCACCGGGATCCGGCCGTACTACGTCGGCAAGCCCAACCCGCTCATGATGCGCACGGCCCTGAACCGGATCGGTGCGCACTCGGAGACCTCGATCATGATCGGGGACCGCATGGACACCGACGTGAAGTCCGGCCTCGAGGCGGGCATGCGCTCGGTGCTGGTGCTGACCGGCTCCACCCGCGAGGAGGAGATCACGCAGTACCCGTACCGGCCCACCGCCGTGCTCGACGGCATCGCGGACGTGGTCCCGCTGGTCGAGATGCTCACGCCGACCGAGTCCGTGGAGCTCGACGAGGACTGATCCCGGGCGGGTCAGCCCGCCGGTGCCGGCTCGAGGAGGATCTCCAGCACCGGCAGGAGGGCCTCCGGCCGACGGATCGGCAGGGTGAAGGTCACCGTTCCGGGCGCGAGGCCGTTGACGCTCATGTGCGCGTGCAGGTCCGCCTCCGCCCTCTCCACCCGGTGGTGGCGGATCTCCGAGCCGTCGTGCAGCAGCCGTGCGAAGCGCACGGGACGCGGCAGATCGGTGAGGTGCAGGCTCTGCATCGGCCATGCCGTCAGATGCACGTACACGCGGTCGCCGCGCCGCGTGAGGATCGTGCCCTGCGGCGCCGTCATCCCGCGGGCGGGGCCGGCGCCGTGCACGGAGTCGCCGTGCAGGTCCATCCACTCGCCGATCTCCGCGAGCAGGGCGGTGTCCGTGCGGCGCAGTCCGCCGCGCCCGTCGGGACCGATGTTCAGCAGCAGGTTCCCGTTCTTGCCGACGGAGTCCACCACCATGCGCAGGAGCAGGTCCGCGCTCTTGGTGTCGTGGTTGTCCCGGTGGTAGCCCCAGGATCCGTTGGTGGTCTGGCAGGACTCCCAGCGCACCTCGTTCCCGTCCTCGTCGACCATGGGGGCGACGGGCTGATGCTGCTCCGGGGTCCGCAGATCCCCGGGCAGGCCGAGCCGGTCGTTCACGAGGATCCCGGGCTGGAGCTCGCGGACCATCGCGAGCAGGCCCTCGCTGTCCCAGTCCTCCGGGCCCTTGCCGTCCTCGCCGGGGTAGGTGAAGTCGAAGAACAGGTAGTCGATCGTCCCGTAGCCGGTCAGCAGCTCGCGCACCTGGCCATGGAGGTAGGTCCGGTAGCGGGCCATGTCCCGGCCCGCGTTGCGCTCCTCGCGGTCGGGAGCATCGCGCAGGGGATGGAGGGAGTCGATGGTGAAGTCGGGGTGGTGCCAGTCGATGAGCGAGTGGTAGAAACCGACCCGCAGGCCCTCTTCGCGCAGCGCGTCGACGAACTCGGCCACGAGATCGCGGCCGCAGGAGGTTGCGGCGGAGTAGTCGGTCAGGGCGCTGTCCCACAGGCAGAAGCCCTCGTGGTGCTTCGTGGTCAGCACGGCGTAGCGCATGCCGGCCTCGCGGGCGGTGCGGGCGATGAGGCGGGCGTCGAAGCGATCCGGGTCGAAGAGCTCGACGTACTTCTCGTACTCCTCCGGGGCGATCTTCTCGCGGGACATGACCCATTCGTGCCGGGCCGGGATCGCGTAGGCCCCGAAGTGGACGAAGAGTCCGAAGCGCGCATGATCGAACCAGGCGTGAGGATCGGTGCTGCCCGCAGGAGCGGGATCTGTGAGGGGGTCGGGGGTGCTCATCGGGAGGGCTCCTTTGGCGCGAGGGGACGGAAGGGCTGGAGAGTCGTTGCCGCGACCCCGTAGTCCTCGGATGTTTCAGGACAGTACGGGAGCAACGACCACCAGGCAACAGGTAGAGGGTCGCCGACTCGACTTGACCGCTTCCACCTGCCGCAGCTCGGAGGCGTACCCGTCGTGAAGGTCGGTGATCTCGACGCTTCCGCGCTTCGCCGCCAGTCACTTTCTCCGAATGCTTGCCCCAGTGATCGGGTCTATGCAATAGTCCGGAACCACCCGCGATCGGTCCGACACATCGGACATCACAGACGAAGAGGTCTCCCATGCATCGCCCGCCTTCCGCACCGTCCGCCTCGGATCGTTCCACCGGCCCCGACTGTCCCTCGTGCGATGCGGGCGATCCGCTGCCCCGCGTGCCCGACGGCGTGCGTCGCCGTTCGTTCCTGGGGCGTTCCGCGATGCTGGGGGCGGCGGCTCTCGGCGGTCCCCTCGCGCTCACCGCCTGCGGTGGCTCGGACTCGGAGGAGCAGGCTGCGGGGAATGACTACATCCCCGGCAGCGCGGCGCTGAAGGTCGAGATCGCCCCTGAGATCGACGGGGTGCCCTACCCGGAGGGGTACGTCGGCCCCCGCGCCCGGGACCTCACCCCCTTCGGCGACGGATCGACCGAGTTCACGATGCTCAGCCAGGTCGATCCCGAGATGGACATGGCGACCAACTACTACTCCACCCACCTCGCCGAGACGACGGGCGTGAACCTCTCCTACGTCACCGTCCCGGCCGGAGAGGACGGCAAGACGAAGGTCAACGCCATCATGGCCGGCGGCGACCTCCCGCACGCGATGATGGTGGGACAGGACATCTTCTCCCCCTCCGAGGTCAGCATCTACGGCTCCCAGGGGATGTTCCTGCCGCTGGACAAGCTGATCGACGAGTACGCACCGCACGTCCTGGACATGTTCGAGGCCTTCCCGGACATGCGCGCGCAGTACACCTCGCCGGACGGGAGGATGTACGGGCTGCCGTCGATGAACGACTGCTTCCACTGCAAGAGCGCGAACGTGCGCACCTGGATCAACTCGCGCTGGCTGGAAGGGGTCGGGGCCGAGGCGCCCGAGACCCTCGAGGACTTCACCGTGCTGATGGAGGAGTTCCGCGCCTACGCCGACAGGCCCGAGGGCTCCGTCCTGGTCACCGCCTCCGCCGAGACGATGCCCTTCCTGGTCCAGTTCTTCCTGGGCTCGTTCCTGGAGATGCCCGAGCTGTGGGTGCGGCGCTCGGGGGACACCATCGAGTGGAGCCATGAGGAACCCGCCTTCCGCGAGGGCATCATCTGGCTCCAGGAGCAGTTCGCGAACGGGACCTTCGACACGGGCATGTTCTCCAGCACGCCGGAGCAGTACCAGAAGCTCGGGGACGCGACCGGCGGCCCGAAGTTCGGGATCGCCTACGGGTACTCGACCTTCCACTTCGCCGCCGACAACGACTTCACGGACCCGGACAACGTCGCCCGCATCATGGTGCCGTTGGCGCCGATGGAGGGACCCGGCGGCGTGCGCACCGCGCAGTGGGACCACTTCTCCTACGGCTACCCGAACTTCGTCATCACCCCGGACTGCCCCGATCCCGAGCAGCTCATCCGCTGGGCCGACTACCAGTTCGAGCTCCAGCTGACCACCTCGATGAAGCGCGGCGAGAAGGGGGTGGGCTGGGACTGGGCCACCTCGGAGCAGAAGGGGATCGACGGACGGCAGGCGATCTACCAGGTCCTGCCCGCACCGGAGGAGCTGAAGAACCAGACCTGGCGGGAGTGGGGCCCGCTCTACCAGTCGATGGATCAGCGCCACGCCGAGGCGCTCCAGGACTCCAACCCGTCGGTCGAGCCGATCCTCTACGCGGCGGGGAAGCTCTACGAGCCCTTCGCCACGACGAAGGAGACCGGCGTCCCGCCGCTCGTGTACGACATGGAGCAGTCGGCGCAGCTGGGTGAGCTCGAGACCAATCTCGAGAACCACTTCACCCAGGCCATGGCGGCGTTCGGCACCGGCGCCAAGGACGCGAGCGACGACGCCGACTGGGAGGAGTACCTCGCCGGGGCGAAGGCGATCGGCGTGGAGACCTTTGTCCAGCTCAAGCAGGCCGCGTACGACGCCCAGAACGGGTGAGCGTGAGGCGGGCGGGGGAGCGGTGGACGCCGCGATCCCGCCCAGGCCCCGCATGAGAGAATCGACGGCATGTTGCGCTGGCTCACGGCCGGGGAATCCCACGGCCCCTCCCTCATCTCCCTGCTCGACGGCGTCCCGGCCGGCATCGAGCTGACCAGTGACGATCTGAAGGCGGCGCTCGCGCGTCGACGCCTGGGCCACGGCCGCGGCAGCCGGCAGAAGTTCGAGCAGGACGTGCTGACCGTCCACGGCGGCCTCCGCCACGGCCGCACCCTCGGCTCGCCGCTCGCGATCGAGGTCGCGAACTCGGAGTGGCCCAAATGGGAGAAGGTCATGAGCGCGGACCCCGTGCCGCGCGAGGACCTGCTGGTCGACGCCGGCACCGGCGACGAGCGCGAGATCGCCCGCAACCGCCCGCTGTCGCGCCCCCGTCCCGGTCACGCGGACCTCTCGGGGATGCTGAAGTACGGCTTCGACGAGGCCCGGCCGATCCTCGAGCGTGCGAGCGCCCGGGAGACGGCCGCCCGTGTGGTGGCCGGCCAGGTGGCCGCGGCGCTGCTCGAGCAGGCCGCCGGCATCCGCCTCGTCTCCCACACCCTGCAGGTCGGCACGGTGCGCGTGCCCGAGGACGCCGCGCTGCCCACGCCGGAGGACTCCGCGGCGCTCGACGCCGATCCGCTGCGCTGCTTCCACCCGGCGACCTCCGCCGCGATGGTCGCCGAGGTCGACGCCGCCAAGTCCGACGGCGACACCCTCGGCGGAGTGGTCGAGGTGCTCGCCTACGGGTCCCCCGTGGGCCTCGGCTCCCACATCCAGTGGGACCGTCGGCTCGACGGCCGGCTCGCCCAGGCGATCATGTCCATCCAGGCCATGAAGGGCGTGGAGATCGGCGACGGCTTCGCGACGGCCGCCCGCCGCGGCTCCGCGGCGCATGACGAGATCCTCGCCGCCCAGGGAGCCGGGGCCGACGGCTCGGGAACCTACCCGCGCGTGACCAACCGCGCCGGCGGCGTCGAGGGCGGCATGACCAACGGACAGGTCATCCGCGTGCGCGGCGCCCTGAAGCCGATCTCCACGGTCCCGCGCGCGCTGCGCACCGTCGACGTCTCCACCGGCGAGCAGACCACCGCCAACCACCAGCGCTCCGACACCTGCGCCGTCGCCCCGGCCGCCGTCATCGCCGAGGCCGTGGTGGCTCTCACCCTGGCCGATGCGCTGCTGGAGAAGACCGGAGGCGACTCCGTGGCCGAGATCCGTGCCCACCTGGAGGGGACCAGGGATCTGCAGTCGGCGCTGACCGACCGCCGTCCGGACACCGCCCCGTGACGGGTCCGCTCGCGATCCTCATCGGCCCGATGGCGGCGGGCAAGACCAGCGTGGGGCGCGCCCTCGCCTCCCGGCTCGAGGTGCCCTTCGCGGATCTCGACGCGCTGATCGTCGAGGCCGAGGGGCGCAGCATCCCGGCCATCTTCGCCGCCGAGGGCGAGGCCCGCTTCCGCGAGATCGAGGCCGAGGCCCTCGCCCGCGCCCTCGCGGAGCATCCCGGTGTGCTGTCCCTGGGCGGCGGGGCCCCGCTGCATCCCGCCTCCCGCGAGCGGCTGCGCGGTGCGCCGGTGATCTTCCTGGACGTCGACGAGAGAGTCGCGGCGCGGCGGATCTCGCACGGCACAGGCCGCCCCATGCTGCAGGGCCAGGATCCGATGGCCCGCTGGCGCGAGCTCACCGTCGAGCGCGGTCCCGTCTACCGCGAGCTCGCAGCACTGCGGATCGACTCCGGCCACGGCTCCCCGTCGCGGGTCGCCCGCGCGATCGTCACCGCCCTGCAGGGCGAACTCACCACCCCGCTTCAGAAGGAGACCCCATGAGCACCACGGTCATCCCCGTGACCACCCCGACCGGCGGCTACGAGGTGCACGTGGGCCGCGGGCTGCTCGGCGACCTGCCGGCCCTCGTGCCCGAGCGCGTGCGCCGGGTCGTCATCGTGCACCAGCCCAGCCTGCGCGAGGTGGCGGAGACGGTGCGCGCCGCACTCTCCGACGCCGGCCGGCAGGCCTTCGTCGCCGAGATCCCGGACGGCGAGGAGGCGAAGACCGCCCAGGTCGCGGGCTTCCTCTGGGGAGTGTGCGGACAGGCGGAGATCGGACGGAACGACCTGGTGATCGGCCTCGGCGGCGGCGCCGCGACCGATCTGGCCGGCTTCGTCGCCGCGTCCTGGCTGCGCGGCATCGACGTCCTGCAGGTGCCCACCACGGTCGCCGCCATGGTCGACGCCGCCGTCGGCGGGAAGACCGGCATCAACACCTCCGAGGGCAAGAACCTCGTCGGTGCCTTCCATCCGCCGATCGCCGTGGTCGCCGATCTCGACGTGCTCGGGGGTCTCGGGAAGAACGACGTCGCGGCCGGCCTCGCCGAGGTCGTCAAGGGCGGCTTCATCGCCGATGAGCGCATCCTCGAGATCATCGAGGAGGACCCCTCCGCAGTGCTCGACGTGACCAGCGAGGCGTTCCGCGAGGTCGTCGAGCGGAAGATCCGCGTCAAGGCCGAGGTCGTCTCCGAGGACCTCACCGAGCAGGGACGGCGCGAGATCCTCAACTACGGGCACACCCTCGCCCACGCCATCGAGCGCAACGAGCGCTTCCAGTGGCGCCACGGCGCGGCCGTGAGCGTCGGCATGATGTTCGCCGCCGAGCTCTCGCACCTCGCCGGCAAGCTCTCGGAGGCCGACGTGGACCGCCACCGTGCAGTCCTCACCTCGCTGGGGCTGCCCACCACCTACCGCGACCGCCAGTGGCCGAAGCTCGAGGACGCCATGAAGCGGGACAAGAAGACCCGTGCCGGGCTGCTGCGCTTCGTGGTCCTGGACCGGGTCGGGAAGGTGACCCGGATCGAGGGTCCCGATCCTGCCCTGCTGCTGTCCGCCTACGCCGCGATCACCGAGGAGTGAGCCAGCCATGACCGACGAGCATCCCGTCCACGACACGACCTCCCCTGACACGACCGCCCCTGACGCGAGCGTCCCTGATGCGAGCGTCCCCGACGAGACGGTGCCGGAGACGGACGTGCGCCGGCGCACGGCGACCGTGCGCGGCATCGAGCTGGGACGGGCCCGCCCTGAGGTGATCGTCCCGCTGGTGGGCGCTGACGAGGAGGACCTCCTCGCCCAGGCCGAGGCGGCCGGCGGCACCCGGGCCAGGATCCTGGAGTGGCGACTGGACCGGTTCCGGCCGGATCTCGAGGACGTCGGCGAGCACCGGGAGGCGGTGCTCGCGGCCCTCCCGGCACTGCGTGGGCAGCTGGGACCGGACCGGGCGCTGCTGGCCACCTTCCGCACTGCGGCCGAGGGCGGCGCCCGTCCGATCGCCGACCGCGACCTGGGGAGCCTGCTGGAGGCTCTGATCACGGGGCGCCGCGCCGGCACCCAGTCCGCCGTCGACCTGATCGACATCGAGACCTCCCGCGACGAGCGGGTGGTCGCTCGCGTGATCGCCGCCGCGCATCGTCACGGCACCGTGGTGGTGGGCTCCTTCCACGACATGGATACGACGCCGCCCGAGTCGGAGCTGGTCGAGATCCTGCGCTCCCAGCGGCTGCTCGGCGCGGACGTCCCCAAGATCGCGGTGACCCCGCGCAGCCCGCGCGACGTGCTCACCCTGCTCTCGGCGAGCCTCACCGCGGCGGAGGATCTCTCGGGGCCGCACATCGCGATCAGCATGGGGCCCCTGGGGGCGAGCAGCCGGGTCGCCGCCGAGACCTTCGGCAGCGCCGCGACCTTCGCGTCGGTCGGGGAGGGCTCCGCCCCCGGTCAGCTCCGCGCGGAGGACGTTGCGGGAATGCTGGAGCTGCTGCGGCCCTGATCCGGCGCTCGCCCGGCCCGGCTCAGGCCTGTCGCGGGCCGCTCTCGTCCCGCCGCTCGTGCTCGACGGTGCCGGGGAGCTCCTCAGCAGGGGGCCCGGGGAAGATGCGCCCCTCGTAGCCGGCCGCGTCGACGTCGTCGGCGGCGGCATCGGCGGCGAGCTCGTCGGCGCTCGCATCGACCACCGGGATCGTGCCGGTCGCGCGCGCCACCCGCTCGCGCTCGTCCTTGCGGGTGCGGCGCACCAGACGCTTCAGCTGCGCGGCGGACATCGTCACCTGCCACTCGTTGTGGCCGGGCAGCGTCCAACGGCGCCATGCCGCGATGCCCGCGAGGAGCGATCCGACGGCGACCGCGATCAGCACCAGGGGAGAGGGCAGGCCCAGGGCCACCACCACCCAGGTGAGCACCGCGGTGAGCAGGGCACCGGTCGCGTAGAGCGGGCTGCCTCCGAAGATGGCGGGGATCCGGCCGACGAGCACGTCGCGGATCACGCCGCCTCCGACCGCGCTGGTGATGCCCAGCAGGATCGCGGGGAGGACGTCCAGACCGTAGGCGAGGGACTTCGCGGTGCCGGTCGCGGCCCACAGGCTCATCGCGGTGATGTCCAGGACGGAGACCACGTGACGCCACCAGGCGCCCTCCGCGGCGACGACGTAGGAGAACCCGGCCCCGGCCAGGGCGCAGGTCAGGTACCAGGGACCGGCGAACGCGGCGGGGACGCCGTAGTCGAGCACGAGGTCGCGCACGATGCCGCCGCCGAGGGCGGCGGTGATGCCGATGACCGCGAAACCGACCGCGTCGAAGTTCAGCCGCGAGGCGAGCGCCCCGGCGGCGACGCCCATCACGAACACGCCCAGCAGATCCATGACGCGCAGCACGTCGTTGGTGATCAGCAGCTCGAGTGGGTCCACCCCAGAACCGTACGGCCACAGCACCACCTGCGGGAACCGTCACGTGACGGCCATGACGCCCGTACGATCGGGCCATGCCTCCCTCCACCTCACCGCTGCGCCTGGGCCTCACCGGCGGGATCGGCTCCGGCAAGTCCACCGTGGCCGAGATCTGGCGCCGTGCCGGGCACCGGGTGATCGATCTGGACGCCCATTCGCGGCGGGTGCTGGACGTGCCCGGCGACGGCGTCGAGGCGGCCGTCGCCCGCTTCGGCGAGGAGTTCCGCGGGTCGGGCGGGACCATCGACCGGGCGGCCATGGCCCGGCTCGTCTTCGCCGACCCCGCCGCCCGGGGGGACCTCGAGAGGATCGTCCTGACCCGCGTCGACACGGCGGTCGCGGAGGAGGAGGTCGCCGCGGCATCGGCGGGGGAGCCCCTCGTGGTCCACGACAGCCCCCTGCTGCTCGAGAAGGGTCGGGAGGCGGAGTACGCGGCGGTCGTCGTCGTGCTCGCCCGACGCGAGGACCGCATCGAGCGGGTGGTGCGCGACCGTGGCAGGGACCGTGGCTACGTCGAGTCGATCATGGCCGCGCAGGTGACCGATCTCGAGCGGATCCGCCGCGCCGACCGACTGATCCTGAACACCGCTGGCCGCGACGCCCTCGAGCGCCGATCGCTCCACGCCCTCGCGGCGGCGCTGGGGGCGCTGGGGGCGCTGGAGGATTCCGCCCTGCGCTGACGGAGGGCGGCGACCGTTTCGTCCGTCGGCCCCGGGCCGTAGGCTCGTCGCATGCGTCCTGTCACCGATCTGGTCCGCGCCGAGCATCCCTTCGAGGTCGTCTCCGAGTACAAGCCCTCGGGCGATCAGCCGTCCGCGATCGCCGATCTCACCCGGCGGATCAACGACGGCGAGCAGGACGTGGTGCTGCTGGGCGCCACGGGCACCGGCAAGTCCGCCACCACGGCCTGGCTCATCGAGCAGGTGCAGCGTCCCACGCTGATCATGGCGCACAACAAGACCCTCGCGGCCCAGCTCGCGAGCGAGTTCCGGGACCTGCTGCCGCACAACGCGGTGGAGTACTTCGTCTCCTATTACGACTACTACCAGCCCGAGGCGTACGTCCCGCAGTCGGACACCTACATCGAGAAGGACTCCTCGATCAACGCCGAGGTGGAGCGGCTGCGGCACAGCGCCACCAACTCGCTGCTCACCCGGCGCGACGTGGTGGTCGTCTCCTCGGTCTCCTGCATCTACGGCCTGGGCACCCCGCAGGAGTACGTGGACCGGATGGTCCAGCTCAGCGTCGGCCAGGACCTGGACCGGGACGAGCTGCTGACCCGCTTCGTGGACATGCAGTACGACCGCAACGACGTCTCCTTCGAGCGCGGCACCTTCCGGGTGCGCGGCGACACCGTCGAGATCATCCCGATGTACGAGGAGCTCGCGATCCGCATCGAGTTCTTCGGCGACGAGATCGACGCGCTCTACACCCTGCACCCGCTGACGGGGGAGGTGATCCGTCAGGAGGAGCACATCCACATCTTCCCCGCCTCGCACTACGTCGCCGGTCCCGAGCGGCTCACCCGGGCGATCGGCACCATCGAGGTCGAGCTCGCCGAGCGGCTCGAGGAGCTCGAGTCCCAGAACAAGCTGCTCGAGGCGCAGCGACTGCGCATGCGCACCACCCACGACCTCGAGATGCTGCGCCAGATGGGCTCCACCAACGGCGTGGAGAACTACTCCCGCCATCTCGACGGGCGCGCTCCCGGCACCGCGCCGAACACCCTCATGGACTACTTCCCCGAGGACTTCCTGCTGGTCATCGACGAGTCCCATGTGACCGTCCCGCAGATCGGCGCGATGTACGAGGGGGACCGCTCCCGCAAGCGCACCCTGGTGGACTTCGGGTTCCGCCTTCCCTCCGCGCTCGACAACCGACCCCTGACCTTCTCGGAGTTCACCGAGCGCACGGGCCAGACGGTCTACCTCTCGGCCACCCCGGCGGAGTACGAGCTGGGCCGGTCCGACGGCCACGTCGAGCAGATCATCCGCCCCACCGGCCTCGTGGATCCGGAGGTCGTGGTCAAGCCCATCAAGGGGCAGATCGACGATCTGCGCGAGGAGATCGAGAAGCGCGTCCAGCGCGACGAGCGGGTCCTGGTCACCACGCTCACGAAGCGCATGGCGGAGGACCTCACGGACTTCCTGCTCGAGAACGGCGTGCGGGTGCAGTACCTGCACTCGGACGTCGACACCCTGCGCCGCATCGAGCTGCTGCGCTCGCTGCGGATGGGGGAGTTCGACGTGCTGGTGGGCATCAACCTCCTGCGCGAGGGACTGGACCTCCCCGAGGTGTCGCTGGTGGCGATCCTCGATGCGGACAAGGAGGGCTTCCTGCGCTCGCGCACCTCGCTGATCCAGACCATCGGCCGTGCGGCGCGCAACGTCTCCGGCCAGGTGCACATGTACGCCGACCGGATCACCGACTCGATGCAGTCCGCGATCGACGAGACCAACCGTCGCCGCGAGAAGCAGATCGCCTACAACACCGAGAACGGCATCGACCCGACCCCGCTGCGCAAGCGCATCGCGGATGTCACGGACATGCTGGCCCGCGAGGACATCGACACCGACACCCTGATGGCCACCGAGTACCGCTCGGGCAAGGAGCGGGTGGCCAGGGACCGGGCGCGGGCCAATGCGGTCGACTCCGTCCAGGGCCGCAAGGTGGATCTCGGCGAGGATCCGGTGGGCGCGCTCACCGGCATGATCGACGAGATGACCGCCCAGATGCACCAGGCGGCCGAGTCGCTGAACTTCGAGGTCGCCGCCCGGATCCGCGACGAGGTGCAGGAGCTGAAGAAGGAGCTGAAGGCGGTGCAGCGCTCGAGCTGACCCCGTGCGTGTCGGGCGGGACGGGGATAGGGTCGAGGAACCGGCGAGGTGCGGCCGTCCGACCGTCCCACCGCTCGACGAGGAGAGGTCCATGACCCCCATCGCACCGGCCGACGGCACGGCATCCTCCGGGCCCGGCGCCTGGTTCCGGCACCGAGGAGATCTCGTCGCGGCCTTCGCCACGACCGACCATCTCCAGGGCGCCCGCCTGGGGAGCCGGATCGCGGAGCTGGACCCCGACGCGCACGTCGACGTCCGTGAGTGCACGGTGCGGGTCCGAGTGCTCGGTGGCGCCGAGCCGCTGCAGCGCACCGAGGCGATCGATGCTCTGGCGCGGGAGGCCGGAGCCCCGTCATCCCCGCAGTCCGTCCGCCTGCTGTCCGTCGTCCTGGAGACCGCCGTCCCGGGGGCGGCCGCGTCCTTCTGGCAGGCCGTCCTCGGGTACCGGCGCGAGCAGGATGCCCTGGTGGACCCGCTGGGGCGGCGTCCTGCCCTGATCCTGCGGACGGTCAGCGGCGCGCCCGCCCCGCGAGGGCGTCTGCACCTGGACTCCACCCGTCCCGACGGACCGGAGGCCGACGGCGCTCCGGCTCTCGGAGGTGCCTTCCCCGGCGGTCCGTACGGCGTCCGCGCCGCCGATCCGGAGGGCACCATCGCGGACCTCCTCCCGTGGGGACCGAGCGCCGAGGACCCCGCGGTCTCCGCCTGGCACGGAGGGTTCTCCGCCCAGGCGGCGTGGCATGCACCCTCCGTCCCGGCGGCCGCAGCCTTCGCCGAGTCGATCGCGGAGCTCGCGGATGGTGCGTCCTGCCCGCTCGCGATCGACCGCCGAAGGGCCCTGGTGGTGGCCGACTCCGGCAAGGACTTGTGGGAGACCCATCCGGGCTTCGCCGACCTGGCCGCTGCCGTGCAGGCTCAAGCACATTCCGCCGGGCTGACCGAGGACGGCACCGGGCTCGGCGTCGTCCAGGCGTTCCTCTCCGCCGATTCCGCCGAGCGGATCCGCGGGTTCTGGGCTGCGGCGCTCGGCTACGAGGAGGACTCCCGGGACGGGGTGCTGGACCTCGTGGATCCGCTCCGCCTCGGACCCGTCCTCGGCTTCCAGGACGTCGACGAGCCGCTCGCCCCGCTGGCCGGGGACCCGTTCCATCTGCTCCTCGACGCCCCGCCGACGGTCCTCGACAAGATCCTCGAGGCGCCGGGCCTCCAGGGGGCAGCGGTCCGCGAGGCGGAACCGGGCGTCCGGATCCTCGAGGACCCGGAGGGGAACCAGCTCGAGCTTCGCCGTCTCGCTCCCGTCTCCTCGGACGAGGCCGCCCTCGGATGACGGACACGAGCTGCAGAGCCGGTGACCCGCGGTGACGCGATCACCGATCGGTGCCCTGCTCACGGCCGGGCACCGGGCCCGCAGGCTCTGGTGGCGGGTGCGCCGGCCGCGCACCTACGGGGTGAAGGTGCTCCTGCGTCATCCCGAGCAGCCGCATCTGGTCCTCGCCGTGCGCCACTCCTACGTGGACCAGCAGCGGTGGGCCCTGCCCGGCGGCAGGTACCACCCGCACCGCGAGGGCGCCGCCGCCGCGGCCCGGCGCGAGGTCCACGAGGAGCTCGCCCTGCCCATCTCCGGGGACCTGGACCTCCTCACCACGGTCGAGACACGGAGCGAGGGCAAGCGCGATGAGCTCACCCTGCTCACCGGCACCTCGGCGACCGCCGAGATGAGGACCTCGATCGAGCTGCGTGAGGCGCGGTGGGTCCGGGACGACCTGAGCGACCTGCCCGAGGGGGACCCCGTCTCGCGATGGCTCCGCCTGGCCCTCGCGCACCGGACCGACTGAGCCGGGCCTCCCGGAACCTGCGTGCATCCCCTGGCAGGATGACCCCATGGAGCCCCAGCGAGACCCCGCACCCTTCCTCGTGCTGCGCGGCAACTCCGCCTCCGGGAAGTCCACCGTCGCCCGCTGCGTCCAGCGCGCCCTGCCCCGAGGACGCGTCGCCGTCATCGGCCAGGACCACGTGCGGCGCGAGCTGCTCTGGGAGCACGACACCGGCCAGGGTGACACCGTGGGCCTGCTCGAGTCGATGGTGCGGCACTGCCTCGGGATCGGGCGGATCACGATCCTCGAGGGGATCTTCGGCTCCGAGCGCTACCACGCCATGTTCGACCGGCTCCTGCGCGAGGCACCCGGCCCCGCCCTCGTCTACTACCTCGACGTGAGCCTCCCGGAGACCCTGAGGCGCCATGCGGGCAAGTCCATCGCCGACGAGGTCCCGGCGGAGGAGGTCAGCTCCTGGTACCGGGTGCACGACGTGCTCGGGGCCCCCGGGGAACAGGTGCTGGGGGAGGAGCTCTCCGCCGACGAGATGGTCGCTCAGGTGCTCGGCGACCTGGCCGCGCTCGGCGCGGGCGCCCAGCAGACGGCCGCGACCGAGATCTGAGGCGGGCTCAGCGGGTCGCGCGCTCCCACGAGGCGACGGGCCCGGGCACCACGGTGAACAGGGGATGGGGCTCGGGCGCTGCGAGGAGGCGCTCACGCTGCCAGCGCTCCGGATCACGCTGCTCGAGCTTCGCGAGCAGGTGCTCCCATTCCAGCGCGAGCTGGCCGTCAGGGACGGGGATCAGGGCCGGTCTCGGCCCGTGGCCCGGCGCCTCGTCGATCCGAGTGCGATCGAAACGGTAACCGCGCGCCGTGGCCTCCTCGGCGAGGGCTTCGAGGTAGGCGCCGACGGCTGCCAGCGGAGCGTCCTGCGCGCGGAAGCGCTCGAGCTGGGGATGTGCCCGGTAGCCCTGCGTGCGCCCGGCGAGCACGGCCTGAGCCAGCAGGGACTCCCGCCAGCAGCCGGTGAGGCCCTGGCGATCGAGGTGGCGGGGATGCAGTGACCACAGGCGCATCCGCCCATGGTCGCACCGCGGAGCAGTCCTCGGCGCTCTCCCGGCGAAGGTCACCCCCGCGCACGACCATCGTCGGTGCACCGAGGGTGGCCCTGCTCGATAGCGTCGGCCACGGACGACGCCCGCACCGGACCGTCCCGCACCAGCCCCCCCTGGAGGAACCACGTGGCCCGCACTCCGCAGTCCCGGATGATCCCGCTCGTCGGAAGCGCCGCCGTCTCGATGGCGGTCGGGATGATCCCGCTCCACCGCCTGCCGCAGCCGGTGCGGGCCGCCTACGTCGTGCTGCCCGCCGCGGTCGCCGGCGGGGTCGTGCTCGCCGCGCTGCACAGGATCTCGTCCGGCACGACTCAGACGGAGGCGCGCACGGAGCCGCAGGCGGAGGCGGGGCCCGACGCCTCCCGGCGGGCCGTGCGCCGCCGGATCGCGACAGCGGCGCTCCCGCTCGTGGTCGGCGGGCTGACCGCGGGTGCCGGCGCCGGGAGCATCGTGGTGGACCGCGCCGTCGAGAACGCGCTCCGCCGCCGCGACATCCCCGCCCCTCGGCTGATGATGGGCCTGGTCTCCGGCGCGCTGTCGCTCGGGGTCGATCTGCTGACCCAGCACAGCGAGGACGACGCCCCCGCCGAGGAGGGGGTGGAGCCTACTTCTCCGCCGATCGCTCCGTGATCTGCAGATCCAGCGGGAAGTCGATCGGGCTGCCCGGGAACAGGAGCCTGCCCGCCGCATCGGCGGACTCGCGGATCGCCGTCGCCGCGGCCTCGGCCTGCTCGGCCGGGGCGTGCACGATCACCTCGTCGTGGAGGAAGAACGCCAGATGCGCGCGGCGGGAGAACACCGGGCCCGAGGCGCTCGCGCGCTCGTCCTCGGCGACCTCCGGGAACCGGGCCAGGCGGAGCCGCAGCGCCGCCATCCAGGACAGCGCCCATTCGGCAGCGGTGCCCTGCACCACGAAGTTCCGGGTGAAGCGCCCCCGGTCCCGCTCCGAACGGCGCGACCGCTCCTGCTCGCCGGCGGGAGCATCGGGCTGGTTCGCGGTGCGCTGAGCCAGGGTCCAGGACTCCTCGGGAGCAGGGGAGGAGCGGCCCAGCCAGGTGGTCACCGTGCCCCCGCGCTCACCGGTCGCGGCGGCGCCGTCCACCAGGGCCATCGCCTCGGGGAAGGTGCGGCGCAGCCGGGGCACCACCCGTCCGCTGTCCCCGGTGGTGCCGCCGTACAGCGCCCCGAGCACGCCGACCTTGGCCTCCTGGCGGGTGGTGACGATCCCCGCCTCGACGATCCCGGAGTAGAGGTCCTTCCCGGCGCCGGCAGCGATCATCTGGCGGTCCGCCGACATCGCTGCCAGCACGCGCGGCTCCAGCTGGGAGACGTCGGCGCTGACCAGGAGCCAGCCCGGGGCGGCGCACAGCGCGGGCCGCAGCCGTCGCGGGATCTGCAGCGCCCCGCCGCCGCTCGAGGCCCAGCGCCCGGTGACCACGCCGCCGGGGACGTACACGGGCCGGTAGCGGTCCTCATGGACCCACTCGTCCAGCCAGGCCCAGCCGTTCGCGGTGAGAAGACGGGACATCTTCTTGTACCGCAGCAGAGGCTCGACGGCCGGGTGCTCGTGCCCCTGCAGCTCCCACTGGGAGGTGGAGGAGACGTCGATCCCGGCGCGGTGCAGGGCGCGCAGCAGCTTCGGCGGGGAGTCCAGGGAGACGAGCGGATCGCCGAGGGCGGTGCGTACCTCGGCGGCGGCCGAGACCATGCGCTCCGGGGCGGCCCCGGGAGAGGGCCGCGGCCCGAGCGCCTCGGTGAGGATCCGGTCGTGCTCGACCACGTCCCACGGGATTCCCGCCGCCTGCAGCTCCGCGGCGATCAGCGCCCCTGCCGACTCAGCAGCGATCAGCAGCCGCAGCCGAGGCGCCTCGCGGGAGCCGTCGATCGCCTCGCGCTGGCGGGTGAGCTCGGCGAGGGTCTCCTCGATCTCCCCCGGCACAGCGCCGGAGCGGGAGGAGCCGGCGTCGATGTCGAAGAGCGTCGCCCCCGTCTCGCGGGGCGGCTCGTACGGGTCCAGCGGGGTGTCCCACTCGTCGGCGGCCCGGAGCCCGTCGGCCTCCCGGACCAGCTCCGAGTGCCGGAGGATCCGATGCACGAGTCGCAGGTCGTGGCACCGTTCGAGGGTCACCCCCGCCGCCAGCAGCCGCGGATACCAGGCCGCGGCGTCGCTCCACACCCAGCGCGGGGAGTGCTCCGCCTCGATCCGCGCCACAGCCTCGGCCAGCTCCTCCGGGGCGCAGTCGCGGTGCGAGAGCTCCTCGCCCTCGGCGGGCAGCAGGACCAGCACGGTGCGACCGCCGCCTCCGCGGCCGAGCACGCACCACGCCGGCGACGGGGGAGAGGTCACCAGCCCCGCTCGCGCCACTGCGGCAGGGACGGCCGCTCGACCCCGAGCGTGGTGTCGTCCCCGTGGCCCGGGTACACCCAGGTGTCGTCGCCGAGACGATCGAAGATCCGCTCCTGGACATCGTCCAGCAGCTGTGCGAACCGCTCGGGGTCATGATTCGTGTTCCCGACCCCGCCCGGGAAGAGCGAGTCCCCGGTGAAGAGGTGATCGCCCTCGTCGCCGCCGCGCCACAGCACCGCGACGGAGCCGGGCGTGTGCCCGCGCAGCTGGATGATCTCCACGCTCTGCTCCCCGAACTCGAGCACGTCGCCGTGCGCGAGGGGCAGATCGATGCGCTCGACGATCTCCTTCGCATCGGCCTCCCCGGCGGCGGTGCGGGCGCCGGTCGCGGCCATCATGTCCGCGAGCGAGCCCACGTGATCGTGATGGGAGTGGGTGGTGACGATCAGGTCCAGCGCGTTGTGCTCGCCGCCCGCGGCGACCATGCGGCGCAGCGCGTCGGTGTCCGCGGCGGCATCGATCAGCAGCTGGGCACCGGTCGACCGACAGGTCAGCAGGTAGGCGTTGTTGTCCATGGGCCCCACGGAGAGCTTGCGGATCTGCAGGTGGCGGAGGTCGCGCACCATCGGCTCGCCCCCGGGGTCGACGTGTCCGGTGTAGTCGTGATCAGCCATGGGGACAGTATGTCGCCTTCCTCTCCCTCCGAACAACTGTTCGAAGGTCGGGGAACGCGCCTAGTATGTCGGCGTGACTGAATCTCTGGTCGTCCGTGGTGCGCGCGAGCACAACCTCAAGAACATCGACATCGACATCCCCCGCGACAGGCTGGTGGTGTTCTCCGGGCTGTCCGGCTCGGGCAAGAGCTCCCTGGCCTTCGACACCATCTTCGCCGAAGGGCAGCGCCGCTATGTCGAGTCGCTCTCGGCCTATGCCCGGCAGTTCCTGGGCCAGATGGACAAGCCCTCCGTGGATCTCATCGAGGGTCTCTCGCCGGCGGTGTCCATCGATCAGAAGTCGACCAACCGCAACCCGCGCTCGACCGTCGGCACGATCACCGAGATCTACGACTACCTGCGCCTGCTGTTCTCCCGCACCGGCGAGCAGCACTGCCCGATCTGCGGGGAGAAGGTCAGCTCCTCCTCGGCGGAGCAGATCGTCGACACCCTGCTCGCCCAGGAGCCCGGCACCCGCTTCCAGCTCCTCGCCCCGGTGGTCCAGGGCCGCAAGGGCGAGCACGCGGACCTGCTGAGCTCGCTGCGCTCCCAGGGCTACGCCCGCGCCCGGGTCGACGGGGAGAACCGTCGGCTCGACGAGGAGATCGCCCTCGACAAGAAGTTCAAGCACACCATCGAGGTGGTCGTCGACCGTCTCGCCGCGAAGCCGGACTCCCGCCGCCGCCTCACCGACTCCGTCGAGACCGCGCTGCGCCTCGCCGAGGGCATCCTGGTGGTGGACCTCGTGGACCTCCCCGAGGACGATCCGGAGCGCACCCGACGTTTCTCCGAGAAGCGCGCCTGCCCCAACGACCACCCCCTCGCGATCGACGACATCGAGCCGCGCACCTTCTCCTTCAACGCCCCCTACGGCGCCTGCCCCGAGTGCACCGGCCTCGGCCAGCGCCTCGAGGTGGATCCGGAGCTGGTGGTCCCCGACGAGGACCTCTCCCTCGCCGACGGGGCGATCGCGCCCTGGACCATGGGCTCCTCGGACCGCCACGTCGAGGTGATGGCCGGCCTCGCCGAGGACCTCAGCTTCTCCATGGACACCCCCTGGCGCGCCCTGCCCGAGCGCGCCAAGGAGGCGCTGCTGCACGGCAAGGACCACAAGGTGCACGTGAAGTACCGCAACCGCTTCGGTCGCGAGCGCACCTACTCGACCGGCTTCGAGGGCGTCATGCACTTCCTCGAGCGCCGCCACTCGGACACCGAGTCGGACTGGGCCAAGGACCGCTACGAGCAGTTCATGCGCGAGGTCCCGTGCCCCACCTGCAAGGGCGCGCGGCTGCGCCCCGAGGTGCTCGCCGTGACCGTGGGCGGCCGCTCCATCGCCGAGGTCACCGACATGTCCATCCGGGAGGCGCACGACTTCCACGAGAACCTCGAGCTCGGGGTGCGCGAGGCCGCGATCGCCGACGAGGTGCTGCGCGAGATCCGCTCCCGGCTCGGGTTCCTGCTCGACGTGGGCCTGGACTACCTGACCCTCGCCCGCGCCGCCGGCACGCTCTCCGGCGGCGAGGCCCAGCGCATCCGCCTGGCCACCCAGATCGGCTCCGGCCTGGTGGGCGTGCTCTACGTGCTCGACGAGCCCTCCATCGGCCTGCACCAGCGGGACAACGAGCGGCTCATCGTCACCCTCGAGCGGCTGCGCGACCTCGGCAACACCCTCATCGTGGTCGAGCACGACGAGGACACCCTCAACGCCGCGGACTGGGTCGTGGACATCGGTCCGCTGGCCGGCGAGCACGGCGGCCGCGTGGTCCACTCCGGGAGCGTCGAGGAGCTCAAGCGCAACCCCGAGAGCCTCACCGGCCGCTACCTCTCCGGCGAGCTGGAGATCCCGCTGCCCGAGAAGCGCCGGAAGATCGACAAGGAGCGGATGCTCAAGGTGGTCGCGCCCCGCGCGAACAACCTCGTCGGGCAGGACGCCTCCTTCCCGCTCGGCGTGCTGACCGCCGTCACCGGCGTCTCCGGCTCGGGGAAGTCCTCCCTGGTCAACGACATCCTGTACTCGGTGCTGGCCAAGGAGCTCAACCGCGCACGCATCGTGCCCGGGCGGCATAAGCGCGTCACCGGTCTCGAGCACCTCGACAAGGTGGTGCACGTGGACCAGTCACCCATCGGCCGCACCCCGCGCTCGAACCCCGCCACCTACACCGGGGTGTGGGACCGGGTGCGCACCCTGTTCGCGCAGACCAACGAGGCGAAGATCCGCGGCTACACCGCCGGGCGCTTCTCCTTCAACGTCAAGGGCGGGCGCTGCGAGGCGTGCTCCGGCGACGGCACGCTGAAGATCGAGATGAACTTCCTGCCGGACGTGTACGTCCAGTGCGAGGTCTGCCACGGGCAGCGCTACAACCGCGAGACCCTCGAGGTGAAGTTCAAGGACAAGAACGTCGCCGAGGTGCTCGGCATGTCCATCTCGGAGGCGCTGGAGTTCTTCGACGCGGTCCCGGCGATCCGCCGCCAGATGCAGACCCTGGTCGACGTGGGGCTCGGATACGTCAAGCTCGGTCAGTCCGCCACCACGCTCTCCGGCGGCGAGGCGCAGCGCGTGAAGCTCTCCTCCGAGCTGCACAAGCGCTCCAACGGCCGCACCATCTACGTGCTCGACGAGCCCACCACGGGCCTGCACTTCGAGGATGTCCGCAAGCTGCTCGAGGTGCTCAGCGATCTGGTCGACAAGGGGAACTCGGTGATCGTCATCGAGCACAACCTCGATGTCATCAAGACCGCCGACCACGTCATCGACCTCGGCCCCGAGGGCGGCTCGGGCGGCGGGCGGATCGTCGCGACCGGCACCCCTGAGCAGGTGGCGAAGACCCCCGGCTCCTACACCGGGCACTTCCTCGCCCCGATGCTGAGCACCGGACGCTCCGGCCTGCCGCCGAGAAGCACGGAGAGGTGAGGTGACCTCGTAGTGGCCGATCCGGCGACCTACCGTCCTGCCACGGGCACGATCCCCACCCGGCCGGGGGTCTACCGCTTCCGGGACGAGCACGGGCGTGTCATCTACGTCGGCAAGGCGAAGAACCTCCGACAGCGCCTGGTCAACTACTTCCAGGACCTCTCGGTGCTCCACGAGCGCACGCGGCGCATGGTCACCACCGCCGCGAGCGTGGAGTGGACCGTGGTGGGCACGGAGGTCGAGGCGCTCACGCTCGAGTACACGTGGATCAAGGAGTTCGACCCGCGGTTCAACGTCAAGTTCCGCGACGACAAGTCCTATCCGTACCTCGCGATCACGATGGGGGAGAAGGTGCCTCGGGTGCACATCACCCGTCGGCCGCGGGCGAAGGGCGACCGGATCTTCGGCCCCTACCCGCAGGTGGGTGCGATCCGCGAGACCCTCGACCTGATGCTGCGCGTGTTCCCGATCCGCTCCTGCACCTCGGGGGTGTACCGACGGGCCGAGCGCTCGGGACGGCCCTGCCTGCTCGGCTTCATCGGCAAGTGCTCCGCGCCGTGCGTCGGCGACATCTCCGAGGACGAGCACCGGAAGCTGGCCGAGCAGTTCGCGGACTTCATGGCCGGCAACACCTCGAAGTACACCCGCCGCATCGAGCAGCAGATGAAGGGCGCCGCCGCGGCGATGGACTACGAGACCGCCGCGAGCCTGCGCGATGACCTCAAGGCACTCGAGAAGGTCATGGAGAAGAACTCCGTGGTCCTCTCCGACGCCACCGATGCGGATCTGGTCGCCCTCGCGCAGGACCAGCTCGAGGCCTCGGTGCAGGTCTTCCACGTGCGGGGCGGGCGCATCCGCGGCCAGCGCGGCTGGACCGCGGAGATCCTCGACGAATCCACCGGTCCCGACCTCATCGAGCGCGCGCTGACCACCCTGTACGCCGAGAGCCCGGCGCCTAAGGAGGTGCTGGTCCCGATCATGCCCCGCAACCGCGAGCAGGTGCTCGAGATGATGGGGTCGCGGGTGGATCTGCGGGTCCCGCAGCGGGGCGAGAAGAAGGACCTGCTGCTCACCGTCGGCGAGAACGCGACCGAGGCGCTGCGCCTGCACCGCCTCAAGCGCACCGGCGACATCACCGCCCGCACCAAGGCCCTCGAGGACCTGGGGGAGGCGCTCGAGCTGTCCGAGCCGCCGCTGCGCATCGAATGCTTCGACATCTCCCACTCCCACGGCACCAACGTGGTGGGCTCGCAGGTGGTCTTCGAGGACGGCCTGCCCAAGAAGAGCGAGTACCGCCGCTACGCCGTGACCGGAGCAGCGGCCCGGGACGACACCGCCTCGATGTACGACGTGATCAGCCGGCGCCTGAAGCACCACCTCGACCCGTCCGAGCCCGCCGAGGAGGAGCAGGGCCGCTACCGGCGCTTCGCCTACCCGCCCTCCCTCATCCTCGTCGACGGCGGCCCGCCGCAGGTCGCGGCCGCGCAGCAGGCCTTCGACGACCTCGGCATCACGGACATCGCCCTGGCGGGGATCGCCAAGCGGCTCGAGGAGATCTGGCTGCCCGGCGACGAGTACCCCGTGATCCTGCCCCGCACCAGCGAGGCGCTGTTCCTCGTCCAGCGGCTGCGGGACGAGGCCCACCGCTTCGCGATCACCTACCACCGCTCCAAGCGCGGTCGGGCGATGCAGGCCAGCGCCCTCGACGGCATCGCGGGCCTCGGCCCGGCCCGTCGGCGCGCCCTGCTGGACCGCTTCGTGACGGTCTCCGCGATCCGGGCGGCGAGCGAGGAGGAGCTGGTCGAGGTCGACGGGATCGGGCCCGCGTTGGCCGCGCAGATCGCGCTCGCGCTACGATCCGAGGAGGGGAGCGCGGCGGAGCCGGACGAGGACGCGGAAGCGGACACCGTCATCGAGGACGCGGCGCTCGGCGTCGCCGTGGACACGGCGACCGGCGAGATCATCGAGCGCTGACCGGCGATCGCCGATCCGCCGATCGCAGACCGCCCCCGAGCCCGCTGACCCGTCCTGGAAGGAGCCCTGTGAGCGAGGACCACGCGCCCGGACCGAGCACCGACACCCGCGGCGACGTCGTGATCATCACCGGCCTCGCCGGTGCCGGCCGGGAGACGGCCGCCCATGCTCTGGAGGACATGGGCTGGTACGTCGTCTACAACATCGCCCCGCAGCTGATCGGTCAGCTGTACGAGCTGCGCGCCTCGGCCGTCGGCCGGGAGAACCGCTTCGCAGTGGTGGTCGATCCCCGCTCCGGTCCGTTCTTCAACGAGCTCTCCGACGTCGTCGCCGATCTGCGCAAGGCGGATCTGCGCCTGCGCCTGCTCTTCCTCACCGCGGACGAGTCGACGCTGGTGCGCCGCTTCGACTCCGTGCGCCGCCCGCATCCGCTGCAGGGCGAGGAGGGGGTGCTGGAGGGGATCCGGCGCGAGCGGGAGATGCTCGCCCCGTACCGACGCATGGCGGACCTCGTCATCGACACCGCGCCGCTGAACGTGCATCAGCTGACGATGAAGATGCGCGCCACCTTCGGCACGAGCGCCGAGCAGCAGCTCACGGTGACCATGCTCTCCTTCGGGTTCAAGTACGGCATCCCGCTCGAGGCCGACCACGTCAGCGACGTGCGCTTCATCCCGAACCCGTACTGGGTCCCCGAGCTGCGGCCCAAGCGGGGCACCGATCCCGAGGTCGCGGACTTCGTGCTGGGGGATGCGAACGGCGCCGAGTTCGTCGAGCGCTACCTGGAGATGATCACCCCCGTGCTGCGCGGTTACAGCGTCGAGAACAAGCACTTCACGACTCTCGCGATCGGCTGCACCGGCGGCAAGCACCGCAGCGTGGCCGTCGCCGAGAGGATCGGGGACCAGCTGCGCGGCGCCGGTCACCCCGTGCGCATCCGCCACCGAGACCTGGGGCGCGAATGAGCATCGCACCCCGCTCCCGCGGCCACCGCCTGCGCAGCGCGGATCGCTCCACGAGCGCCCGCCGCGGCCGACGCAGCGATCCCCAGCGTCCGCTGCGCGTGGTCGCCCTCGGCGGCGGCCACGGCCTCGCGGCGAACCTCCGGGCCCTGCGCCTGCTGGCCGATGACATCACGGCCGTGGTGACCGTCGCGGACAACGGCGGCTCCTCCGGCCGCATCCGCACCGAGATGCCGGTGCTCCCGCCCGGCGACCTGCGGATGGCGCTGGCCGCCCTCTGCGAGGACTCCGACTGGGGATCCATCTGGGGCGACGTCATCCAGCACCGCTTCTCGACCGAGGGCGAGCTGGACGGCCACGCCCTCGGGAACCTGCTGATCGTCGCCTTGTGGCAGATCCTCGACGACCCCATCGAGGGCCTCGACCAGATGGCCGAGCTGCTCGGCGCCCGGGGTCGCGTGCTGCCCATGGCGCTGGATCCGCTGGACATCGAGGCCCGGGTCCGCGCCGCGGACGGCACGCTGCGCACGGTCTCCGGGCAGTGGCAGGTCGCGACCGCCGAAGGACAGGTGGAGGACGTGCGGCTGATCCCCGAGCGGCCGCGGGTCTCCCAGGAGGTCCTGGACGCCCTGGGGCGCGCCGACTGGATCATCGTCGGTCCCGGCTCCTGGTACACCTCCGTGCTCCCGCACCTGATGATCCCCGAGATCGCCGAGGCGATCCGCACCAGCCCCGCTCGACGCTGCATCACCACCAACCTCTCCGTGGGCTCGCAGGAGGCCGAGGGGATGACCAGCCGGGACATGCTCGCGGTGCTGATGCGGACCGCCGAGGGATGCCACTTCGACGCGCTGCTGGCCGATCCGACCACGCTCGAGGACGCCCTCGAGCTCGCCGAGGACGCCCGTTCCCGCGGGATCCGCACGCTCCTGCGCCAGGTGAGCGTGGGGGATGGCACGCCCCACCACGACCCGGTGCGCCTCGCCGCCGCGTACCGTGATCTCTTCGACGACGCCTACGGCGACGTCGAGCCCGAGCACGACGACGACGCGCCCCGCATCGCGGGCACCGCATCGCCGACCATCGAGGAGGACGCACATGGCTCTGACGGGTGAGGCGAAGGAGGAGCTGAGCCGACTCGAGGTGAGCCGCCCCTCGGCGCGCAAGGCCGAGGCGGCGGCGATGCTCCGCTTCGCCGGCGGTCTGCATCTGGTCGCGGGACGCGTGGTGGTCGAGGCGGAGCTGGACTCCGCCGCCGTCGCCCGCCGGCTGCACGAGATCATCGCCGACATGTACGGCCATCGCGCCGATCTCGCGGTCCTCGCGCCGTCCGGGATCCGACGCACCACGCGCTACATCGTCCGGGTCGAGCGGGAGGGCGGGATGCTCGCCCGTCAGACCGGACTGCTCGACGCACGCGGCCGACCCGTGCGGGGGATGCCCCCGTTCGTCGTCGGCGGTGCGGCCGTGGACGCCGAGGCCGCCTGGCGGGGAGCCTTCCTCGCCCGCGGCACGCTCACCGAGCCCGGCCGCTCCTCGGCGCTCGAGCTGTCCTGCCCGGGACCCGAGGTCGCGCTGGCGATGGTGGGGGCGGCTCGCCGCCTCGGCGTCTCCTCCAAGGCCCGCGAGGCCCGCGGCTCCGACCGGGTGGTGCTGCGTGACGGCGAGGCGATCTCGCTGCTGCTGTCCCGCATGGGCGCTCCGGAGACCGTGAAGGTCTGGGAGGAGCGCCGCACCAAGCGCGAGGTCAAGGCCACCGCGCACCGGCTGGCCAACTTCGACGACGCGAACCTGCGCCGCTCCGCACGGGCCGCGGTCGCCGCCGGCCAGCGCGTCCAGCGCGCTCTGGAGATCCTCGGCGACGAGGTGCCCGAGCACCTCCAGGCCGCAGGCCAGCTCCGTCTCGAGCATCGTCAGGCGAGCCTCGAGGAGCTGGGCCGCCTCGCGGATCCGCCGCTCACGAAGGATGCGGTCGCCGGTCGGATCCGTCGTCTCCTGGCCACCGCCGACAAGCGCGCGGAGGAGCTCGGGATGCCCGGGACCGACCACGGAGTGGACGAGGAGCGGTTGCCTGCGTCACCCGAAGCCGGTCGTTGATAAGATCGTCACGGCCGTCGGTGCGATCCGGCGCCCGTCCGAGCGTACGACGGCGTGCGCGCCATGATCAGTACCCGTATTTCGCAGGTCCACTGCGAATCTAGGAGGAACCCTTGACCATCAAGGTTGGAATCAACGGATTCGGCCGCATCGGCCGTAACTTCCTGCGCGCCGCTCTCGAGCAGAAGGCAGACATCCAGATCGTCGGTGTGAACGACCTCACCGACAACGCCACGCTCGCGAACCTCATCAAGTACGACTCCATCGGCGGAGTCCTGCCCTACGAGGTCACCTTCGATGAGACCTCGATCACCGTCGGCGAGAACACCTTCAAGGCGTTCGCCGAGCGCGATCCGAAGAACATCCCCTGGGGCGAGATCGGCGCGGACGTCGTCATCGAGTCCACCGGTATCTTCACCGACGCCGAGAAGGCCAAGGCCCACATCGAGGCCGGCGCCAAGAAGGTCATCATCTCCGCTCCCGCGAGCAACGAGGATGCGACGTTCGTGATCGGTGTCAACGAGGGCGACTACGACCCCGCGAAGCACCACATCGTCTCCAACGCCTCCTGCACCACCAACAGCCTCGCGCCGGTGGCGAAGGTGCTGAACGAGGAGTTCGGCATCGTCAAGGGCCTGATGACGACGATCCACGCGTACACCTCGGACCAGTCCCTCCAGGACGGCCCGCACAAGGACCCGCGTCGTGCCCGCGCCGCCGCGCTGAACATCATCCCGACCACCACCGGTGCGGCCAAGGCCGTGGCGCTGGTGCTCCCGGAGCTCAAGGGCAAGCTGGACGGCTACTCGCTGCGCGTGCCGGTCCCCACCGGCTCGATCACGGACCTCACCTTCGAGGCGTCCCGCGAGGTCACCGCCGAGGAGATCAACGCGGCGATCAAAAAGGCCGCCGAGGGTCCGCTCAAGGGCGTCCTGCGCTACACCGAGGATCCCATCGTCTCGAAGGACATCGAGGGCGACTCGCACTCCTCGATCTTCGACGCGCAGCTCACCAAGGTGATCGGCAACCAGGTCAAGATCTTCTCCTGGTACGACAACGAGTGGGGCTTCTCCAACCGCCTCGTCGAGCTCTCGCAGCTCGTCGGCAAGTCCCTCTGATCCGAGCGTCGTCGCACTGACGACGTGGATCATCCCGGAGCCCGCCGGTCGCCGCCCCGCAGGGTCGGTGTCCGGCGGGCTCCGCTCGTCCCACGAGCCCTCGTGCCGTCGCGCGACGCGACGGCGAGACCCTGAAGGAGCACCTTCGTGCTGAAGACCATCGACTCGCTCGGAGAGCTGCGCGGCAAGCGCGTGCTCGTCCGTGCCGATCTCAACGTCCCGCTGGACGGGACCACCATCACCGACGACGGCCGCATCCGCGCCGCGCTGCCCACGCTGACCCGTCTGGTCGAGGCCGGTGCGCGCGTCGTCGTGATCTCCCACCTGGGCCGGCCCCAGGGCGCCCCGGAGGAGAAGTACTCCCTGCAGCCGGTCGTCGGCCGCCTCGGCGAGCTGCTCGGCCAGGACGTCGCCTTCGCGACCGACACCGTCGGCGCCTCCGCCCAGGACGTCGTGTCCGCTCTGGAGGACGGCCGCGTCGCCGTCCTGGAGAACCTGCGCTTCAACGCGGGCGAGACCGCGAAGGACGACGCCGAGCGTCTGGCCTTCGCGACCGAGCTCGCCGCCCTCGGCGACGCCTTCGTCTCCGACGGCTTCGGCGTCGTCCACCGTAAGCAGGCCTCGGTCTATGAGCTCGCCACCCTGCTCCCCGCCGCGGCGGGCGAGCTGGTGGTCAGCGAGGTCGAGTCGCTGCGCAAGGTCACCGACGAGCCCGAGCGTCCCTTCGTGGTGGTGCTCGGCGGCGCGAAGATCGCCGACAAGCTCGGTGTGATCGACAGCCTCCTGGGCAAGGCCGACCGCATCCTCATCGGCGGCGGCATGGCCTACACCTTCCAGAAGGCGAAGGGCTACGAGGTCGGCCAGTCGCTGCTCGACGAGAGCAAGATCGACGTGGTCCGCGAGTACATGGAGCGCGCCGAGCGCGACGGCGTCGAGCTGGTGCTCCCCGTCGACACCGTCGTCGCCGCGGAGTTCTCCGCCGACGCGACCCCCACCGTGGTCTCCGTCGAAGAGATCCCCGCCGATCAGGAGGGCATGGACATCGGCCCGAAGACGGCCGAGCTGTTCGGGCAGAAGATCTCCGACGCGGCCACCGTGTTCTGGAACGGCCCCATGGGCGTGTTCGAGTTCGAGAACTTCGCCAAGGGCACGATCTCCGTCGCCGAGACGCTCTCGAAGGCGTCGGGCTACACCGTGGTCGGCGGCGGCGACTCCGCCGCTGCGGTGCGCACCCTCGGATTCGACGAATCCCTCTTCTCACACATCTCCACCGGCGGCGGCGCGAGCCTCGAGCTCATCGAGGGCAAGGACCTGCCGGGCATCTCCATCCTCGAGGAGGACAACGCATGACCACCACCCGTACCCCGCTCATGGCGGGCAACTGGAAGATGAACCTCGACTGGAAGCAGGGCCTGGCCCTCGTCGAGGAGCTGGGCGACCAGCTCAAGGGGTTCGACACCGACAAGGTCGAGACCGTGGTCCTGCCGCCGTTCGTCGACCTCCGCACCGTCCAGGTCGCCGTCGACGCGAACAAGCTGCCGATCGCCTACGGCGCCCAGGACATCTCCGAGCACGAGTCCGGTGCGTACACCGGCGAGGTCTCGGGCTCGATGCTGACGGCTCTGGGCGCGACCTACGTGGCCGTGGGCCACTCCGAGCGTCGCCAGTACCACGGCGAGGACGAGAAGGTCACCAGCGCGAAGGTCCGTGCGGCCTTCGCGGCGGGCCTGACCCCGATCCTGTGCGTCGGCGAGCCGCTCGAGGAGCGCCAGGCGGGCAACCACGTCCCCTTCACCCTCGCCCAGCTCACCGGCGGCATCGAGGGCATCACCGCCGAGCAGGCGGCGCAGATCGTCATCGCCTACGAGCCCGTCTGGGCCATCGGCACCGGTGAGGTCGCCAGCGCCGACGACGCGCAGGAGGTCTGCCAGGCCATCCGCGAGTCGCTGCGCGAGCAGCACGGGGACGTCGTCGCCGACGCGGTCCGCGTCCTGTACGGCGGCAGCGTGAAGTCCTCCAACGTGGTCGAGCTGATGGGCAAGGCCGACGTCGACGGCGCCCTCGTCGGCGGCGCCTCCCTGAAGGCGGACGAGTTCGCCAAGATCGCCGGGTATCAGGGCTGAGACCAGCCCCTGGCGTAAGCCGTGGCACACGGGCCGGGTCCTTCGAGGGCCCGGCCCGTGGCGTATGCTGGATCGGTCCGTCGTCTTCCTGGAAGGTGCCCGTCCTCGTGGATCTGCCCCTGCTGAAGCTCATCCTTCAGATCCTGCTCGCCGTCTTCGGCCTGCTGACCATCATGCTGGTCCTGCTGCACAAGGGCCGCGGCGGTGGACTCTCCGACATGTTCGGCGGCGGCGTCTCCTCCTCCGCGAGCGCCTCCGGCGTCGCCGAGCGGAACCTGAACCGCCTGACGGTGACGATCGCGGTGGCCTGGGGCCTCTGCGCCGTCGGCCTCGGCATCATCGAGAAGCTGCTCTGACGCGCTGAGCCTCCCGAGAATCGCGGAAGGGCCGGTCACCTCACGGTGACCGGCCCTTCCTGCATGGGCGGGTGACTCAGCCCTTCGGCTGCGCCGCCGTCTCGTCGAGGTACCAGGTGGTCGACTCCAGGCCGCGGACGGCCGAGGCCGGGACGGCCCAGGGGTCGATCTCACCGTGGCCGGCGCGGACGGCGTCGGCCTTCTCGGCGCCCGCGACCAGCAGGGCCACGTGGCGCGAGGAGTTCAGCACCGGCCAGGTCAGGGAGATGCGCTCGGCCGGCGGCTTGGGCGACTCCGTGACGCCGATCGCGCTGGTGCTGACCAGACGCTGTCCGGGATGCTCCGGGAAGAGCGAGGCGACATGGCCGTCGGGACCCACGCCCAGCAGCACCACGTCGAAGAACGCGCGGCCCCGGGTGCGGAACGGCTCGTCCCCGCCCATCTGATCCAGCTGCTGCCCGTACCAGGCGGCGGCGTCGTCCAGCGACATCCCGTCGGCGGGGGAGGGCATCACGTGGATGTTGCGCGCCGGCAGGTCCGCGGTCTCCCGCAGCGGGGCGAGCAGCGCGTCGCGCACGCCCACCTCGTTGCGATCGGAGGAGTCGGCGTCCACGTAGCGCTCATCGCCCCACCACAGGTGCAGACGGCTGCAGTCCACGCCCGCGGCGACCAGCGCCTCGGGCAGGGCTGCCGCAGTCAGGGTGCCGACGGTCCCCCCGGTGAGCACCAGGTGGGCCAGCGTGCGCTCGGACTGCGCGGCGGCGAGCTGAGCAGCGGTGGCGGAGGCCGCGGCGGCCGCGACGGCCTCCGCGTCGGGCTCCACCACGTCGCGCGGCTCCGGCTTGCCGGTCGCGAAGGTCGCCGCATCCTCGATGCTGCTGTAGGTGCTGGCGAGGACCTCGCCGTACACCTCGTCCGGATCCAGACGGCGCAGCTCCTCGGTGATCAGCTCAGGCAGCGTGCGACGCGGCATCGTCACGTGCTGGCCGGTGTCGTCACCGGGAAGCTTCATGACGATCGAGTCGTCGTCGACGCGGGTGAGCTCGATGGTGCCGTCCTCGCGCACCAGGCGCACGCTGTGCACCCCGGCGAAGTCGGCATCGTGCTCCAGCGGCGGCAGCACCTCGGCCTCGACGCCGAGCGAATGCTCGAGCCATCCGGCCATCAGCGCGACCGAGGGGTTCTCGGCGCTGCCGCTGACCTGCACCTTGGTCGGGGTCGAGATCGGCGGCACCTCGTAGGCGCTCGCGACCAGCCCGCGCCACCGGGTCAGACGGGCCCAGGCGAAGTCGGAGTCACCGCTGGCGTAGCCGCGACGCAGCCGCTTGAGCGTTCCCAGCGGGTCCGAGCAGGCGGCGGAGTCCGTGATGCGGCGCTGGGACATGGAGCCCAGCACATCGTGGACGGGGGAGGACGGCGCGTTCTCCGGCCACCAGGTCACGATCGGTGCGTCCGGCAGCAGCAGCGCCATCACGAGCGTGTCCAGTGACCACAGCACGTCGCCGCGGGCGCGGAGTATCACGATCTCGCCGGCGCCGGCGTCACGGCCCACGCGGATCTCGGCGTCCAGCCCGGAGTTCTCCGCCTCGGGCTCCGCGTCGACCACGATCACGCGAGCGGGATGCTCGTGGCTGGCGGCGACGGCCGCCTCGAGGGGCTCCTCGATGTCGCCGGTGGCGATGATGATGAGGGTCAGGACCCGGCCGATGGTGTTCTCGCCGAAGGTCTCCCGCATCTCGATCATCTGCTTGTCGATCGCCGATGCGGTGGTGTCGGTCAGGGTGGTGATCACGGTCGCCTCCAGGAACGGCCGTCACGGGCGAGCATCTCGTGAGCGGTGTCGGGGCCCCAGGTGCCGGGGCGGTACGGGGCCGGGTCCAGGTGCTTGGCCCAGAACTCGGTGATGGGGTCGAGGATCTTCCAGGAGAGCTCGACCTCCTTCTGGCGGGGGAACAGCGGCGGGTCCCCGAGCAGCATGTCGAGGATCAGGCGCTCGTAGGCCTCGGGCGACTCCTCGGTGAAGTTCATGCCGTAGGCGAAGTCCATGGTCACATCGCGCACCTCCATCTGGGTGCCGGGGACCTTGGAGCCGAAGCGCATGGTCACGCCCTCGTCGGGCTGGACGCGGATGACGATCGCGTTCTGGCCGAGGTCCGCGGTGTCCGTGGACCGGAAGGGCAGGAACGGGGCGCGCTTGAAGACGACCGCGATCTCGGTGACCCGTCGTCCCAGACGCTTGCCGGCGCGCAGGTAGAAGGGCACGCCGGCCCAGCGCCGGGTGGCGATGTCGAGCCGCATCGCGGCGAAGGTCTCGGTGGTGGAGTCGGCGGGGATGCCGTCCTCCTCGAGGTAGGGACGCACCTCCTCGCCGCCCTGCCAGCCGCCCACGTACTGGCCGCGCGCGGTGTGGAGCGCGAGGTCCTCGGGCAGCTCGACGGCGGAGAGCACCTTCTCCTTCTCGGCGCGCAGGTCCGAGGCGCGGAAGCTGACGGGCTCCTCCATCGCGGTGAGGGCGACGAGCTGCAGCAGGTGGTTCTGGATGACGTCACGGGCGGTGCCGATGCCGTCGTAGTAGCCCGCGCGGGAGCCGATGCCGATGTCCTCGGCCATGGTGATCTGGACGTGGTCGACGAAGCTCGCGTTCCAGATCGGCTCGAACAGCTGGTTGGAGAAGCGCAGCGCCAGGATGTTCTGCACCGTCTCCTTGCCCAGGTAGTGGTCGATGCGGAAGACGTCCTCGGGGCGGAACGCCTTCTCGACGACATCGTTGAGCTCGCGGGCGGAGGCGAGGTCGTGCCCGAAGGGCTTCTCGATCACCGCACGCCGCCAGGAGCCGTCCCGGGGGGTGTTCAGCCCGGAGTTGGCCAGCTGGGTGAGCACCTGCGGGAAGGCGTCCGGCGGGATGGAGAGGTAGAAGGCGTGGTTGCCGCCGGTGCCGCGGGTGCGGTCCAGCTCGCCGACCACCTCGGTGAGGCGCTCGAAGGCGGCGGTGTCGTCGAAGGTGCCGGTGACGAAGCGGAGGCCGCCGCGCAGCTGCTCGAAGACGCTCTCGTCGAAGCCGGTGCGGGAGTGCTCCGAGACGCTCTTGCGCACGTAGTCGGCGAAGTCGTCGTCGGACCAGTCGCGTCGGCCGTAGCCCACGAGGCCGAAGCTGGGCGGGAGCAGACCGCGGTGGGTCAGGTCGTAGATGGCGGGCAGGAGCTTCTTGCGCGCCAGGTCACCGGTGACACCGAACATCACCATCGAGCCGGGGCCCGCGATGAGGGGGAGCCGGCGATCCCGGGGGTCGCGCAGCGGGTTCGGCGCGTCCGCCCCGGTAGGGAGGCTGGGGGAGTCGGTCACGATCGTCCTTTCTCGGACAGGGTCGCCGAGCACGGCCCGCCGCGGGGCGGGGCCGTGCTCGGCGCGGGGTCAGGCGCGGGTGGACTCGACGGAGGAGGAGACGGTCTCGAGCAGCTCGTTCCAGGCCTTCTCGAACTTCTCCACGCCCTCGCTCTCGAGGACGGCGAAGACGTCGGCGAGGTCCACGCCGACGGCGGCGACTCGCTCGAGGAGCGCCACGGCGGAGGCCGCGATCTCCGCGTTGAGCGCCTCGGCGGCGCGGCCGTGGTCGGCGGCGGCCTCGAGGGTCTTCTCCGGCATGGTGTTGACCGTCGGATCGGCGACCAGGTTGTCCACGTACATGGTGTCGGAGTACTCGGTGTTCTTCACGCCGGTCGAGGCCCACAGCGCCCGCTGGACGTTGGCGCCCTGGGCCTTGAGGGCCTCGAAGCGCGAGCCGCCGAAGGCGTCGAGGTACTCGCCGAAGGCCGCCTGGGCGTTGGCCACGCCGGCCTGGCCGCGCAGAGCGGTCGCCTCCTCGGTGCCCAGCGCCTCCAGACGGGCGTCGATCTCGGAGTCCACGCGGGAGACGAAGAACGAGGCCACCGAGTGGATGGTGGAGAGGTCGCGGCCGGCCTTCGCGGCCTGTTCGAGACCGGCGAGGTAGGCGTCGATGACCGCCTGGTAGCGCTCGACGGAGAAGATCAGCGTGACGTTGACGCTGATGCCCGCGCCGATCACCGCGGTGATGGCCGGGAGACCGGCCTCCGTCGCGGGGATCTTGATCATGACGTTGTCGCGACCCACGACCTCGTAGAGGTGCTCGGCCTGCTCGATGGTCTTCTCGGTCTCGTGCGCGAGGCGGGGATCGACCTCGATGCTGACGCGGCCGTCGAAGCCGTGCGAGGCGGCGTGGACGCCGGAGAAGAGATCGGAGGCACGGCGCACGTCGTCCGTGGTGAGGACTTCGACGATGCCGTCGACGTCCTTGCCCTCGCCGGCGAGGCGCGCGATGTCCGCGTCGTACTCGGAGCGGCCCGAGATCGCGGCCTGGAAGATCGAGGGGTTCGTGGTCACGCCGACGACGTTGCGGGTGTCGATGAGCTCCTGGAGGCTGCCGGAGTCCATCCGCTCGCGCGAGAGGTCGTCGAGCCAGATCGAGACTCCTGCGTCGGAGAGGGCCTGGGTGTTGGTGTTCTGAGCCATGTCGTTCCTTCCGGGCGCCGGGAGCGCCCTGCATCGAACTGGTGTCGTCTGGTCAACGTCGAGGAATTCCCGATGCTTCCACTGTGTGGCCTGCGGAACCTCTCCGCAGTCGGAGGCAGGAGCGGCGGGAGAGCGGGCGGGGCAGGGCCCGAAGGCCCTGCCCCGCCCGTGCGCTCAGGCGCCCGCTGCGGCGAGCGATGCCTTCGCGGCCTCGACCACGGACTCGGCGGTGAAGCCGAACTCGCGGAAGAGGGTCTTCGCATCGGCGGAGGCGCCGTAGTGCTCGAGCGAGACGGCCCGGCCGTGGGTTCCCAGGAAGCGGTGCCACGGCATCGCGATCCCGGCCTCGACGCTCACGCGCGCGGTGACCCCGGCGGGGAGGACGGACTCGCGGTACGCCTCGTCCTGCTCGTCGAACCACTCGACGGACGGCATCGAGACCAGACGGGTCGGGGTGCCCTCGGCCTCGAGCTGCTTCTGCGCCTCGGCGGCGTACTGCACCTCAGAACCGGTGGCGATGAGGATGACCTTCGGCTCCGCCGAGGCCTCCTTCATGATGTAGCCGCCCTTGGCCAGGTTCTCGGCACCCGCGTACTCGGTGCGGTCGAAGGTGGGCAGCGCCTGGCGGGAGAGGATCAGGCCGACGGGGCCGTTGTCGCGCTCCAGCAGGACCTTCCACGCCTGGGCGGTCTCGTTGGCATCCGCGGGGCGGACGACCGACAGGTTGGGGATCGCACGGTAGGCGGCCAGGTGCTCGACCGGCTGGTGCGTGGGGCCGTCCTCGCCCAGTCCGATGGAGTCATGGGTCCACACGTAGGTGGCCGGGACCTTCATCAGCGAGGCGAGGCGCACCGCACCGCGCATGTAGTCGGCGAACTGGAAGAAGGTGCCGCCGTAGGGGCGGGTGAGCCCGTGCAGGGAGATGCCCGAGAGGATCGAGCCCATGCCGTGCTCGCGGATGCCGAAGTGCAGCGTGCGGCCGAACTCGTCACCGGAGAACTCGGAGGAGCTACGGTCCTTGGGGAGGAAGGAGGGCTCGCCCTTCATGGTGGTGTTGTTCGAGCCGGCGAGGTCGGCGGAGCCGCCCCACAGTTCCGGCATGACGGGGGCGAGGGCGTTGAGCACGGTGCCGGAGGCGGCGCGGGTGGCGACGCCCTTCTCGTCGGCCTCGAAGGTCGGGAACGCCTCGGCGAAGCCCTCGGGGAGCTCGCGGGCCTGGAGCCGGTCGAGCAGGGTGGCGGCGTCGGCGTTGGCGGAGCGCCATGCCTGGTAGCCCTTGTCCCACTCCGCCTTCTCGGCGGCGGCGCGCTCGGCGAGGCCACGGGTGTGCGCCAGCACGTCCTCGTCGACCTGGAACTGCTGCTCCGGATCGAAGCCGACGGCCTTCTTCAGACCGGCGACGCCCTCGGTGCCGAGCTTCGCGCCGTGCACGGAGTGGCTGCCGGCCAGCTCGGGGATCGGCCAGCCGATGACGGTGCGCAGGCGGATGAAGGTGGGCTTGTCGGTGACCTTCTGGCCCTCGACGATGGCCTGCTTCAGCGCGGCGACGTCCTCGACGTACTCGGTCCCGCCCTGGGTCCAGTCCACGGTGCGCACGTCCCAGCCGTAGGCCTCGTAGCGCGCGGCGGTGTCCTCGGTGAAGGCGATGGAGGTGTCGCCCTCGATGGAGATCTGGTTGTCGTCCCACAGGACGATGAGGTTGCCCAGCTCCTGCGTGCCGGCGATCGAGCTCGCCTCGCTGCTGACACCCTCCTGGAGGTCGCCGTCGGAGGCGATCACGTAGGTGAAGTGGTCGAAGGGGCTGGTGCCGGCCGCCGCGGAGGGGTCGAGCAGACCGCGCTCGCGGCGCTGGGCCATGGCGAAGCCGACCGCCGAGGAGATGCCCTGGCCGAGCGGGCCGGTGGTGATCTCCACGCCCTTGGTCAGGAAGTTCTCGGGGTGGCCCGGGGTCTGGGAGCCCCAGGTGCGCAGCTCCTCGATGTCCTTCTTCTCGAGGCCGAAGCCGCCGAGGAAGAGCTGGATGTACTGGGTGAGGCTCGAGTGACCGGCGGAGAGCACGAAGCGGTCGCGGCCGATCCAGGTGGGATCGGTCGGATCGTGGCGCATCACGTCCTGGTACAGGAGGTAGGCGGCGGGAGCGAGGCTCACCGCGGTGCCCGGGTGGCCGTTGCCGACCTTCTCGACCGCGTCGGCGGCCAGCACGCGCACGGTGTCCACCGCACGCTTGTCGAGCTCGGTCCAGCCCTCGGGGGCCTTGAAGTTCTCCGTCATGTCGGGTGCTTCCTTTCGCCGGGACGCGGCCGCTGCGGCCGCTCGGTTCGACAGGCCTCGGCCGACGGATCCCAGGCACGACTGTTCGGCGCGCGGGATCCTGCGCGAGGCGACGGGCACCACCTTAGTCGGCGCGTCGGGGGAACTGCGCGCCGGTCCAGCCGGTTGCCGCCTGGCGGAGGCGTGCGCCGTGTGCAGACAGACACTGCAGGCGCAGCACGGTGCGGGGAGTCACCCCGTGTCCGGGTCCCGCCGCGGGCGCTGGCCCCCTAGACTGGCGGGGATCTCACGACGTCTGTGTCGTGCTCAGGAGGAAGGACGGTGGGCGGTGACCGCCACCCAGGGAGCGTCGGTACGGAACTCGGGCCAGGACGGTGATCGGGCTCCGCACTCCGCGCGCTCGGTGCTCCGCGGCTATGTGGCGCTGACCAAGCCCCGCATCATCGAGCTGCTGCTGATCACCACCATCCCCACCATGTTCCTCGCCGCGGGAGGGTTCCCCTCCCTGTGGCTGATCCTGGCCACGATGATCGGCGGCTACCTCGCCGCCGGCGGCGCGAACGCGCTGAACATGTACCTCGATCGCGACATCGACGCGAAGATGAAGCGCACCCGGAACCGCCCGCTGGTCACCGGCGAGATCTCCCCGCGGGCCGGCCTGATCTTCGGCATCGCGCTGTCGATAGTCTCGGCGCTGTGGCTGGGACTGCTGGTGAACTGGGCCTCCGCCGCCCTCGCCGTCGGCGCGATCCTGCTCTACGTCGTCTTCTACACGATGATCCTCAAGCGCCGCACCAGCCAGAACATCGTCTGGGGCGGGGTCGCCGGCTGCATGCCGGTGCTGATCGGCTGGTCCGCCGTGACCGGGACCGTCTCCTGGACCGCCGTGCTGCTGTTCCTGGTGATCTTCTTCTGGACGCCCCCGCACTACTGGCCGCTGGCCGAGAAGTTCTCCAAGGACTACGCCGAGGCCGGGGTGCCGATGCTCCCGGTGGTCGCCTCGCGGATGAGCGTGGCGCGCCAGATGATCATGCACACCGCGCTCATGATCGGTGCGAGCCTCGCGATCATCCCGCTGGGCGCGACGGGCTGGGTGTACGGCGTCGGCGCCGTCCTGGCCGGCGTCTGGTTCGGCTTCCTGGTGATCCGCTACGCGCTGCGGGTCCGCCGCGGCATGACCGGCAAGGCCCTCGGCCCCATGGTGGTCTTCCACGGGTCGATCACCTACCTCACCGTCCTGTTCGTCGCCCTCGCGATCGATCCCTTCGTCACCCTGTGACCCCGGCCGGCGCGGAGGAGCTGCCCGCCGAGGGAGCGCTGCGCCCCGCCGACCGCCGGATCCTCGAGCAGTACCTGAGCCACCTGCGCATCGAGCGTGGCCTCTCCGCCAACACGCTCGCGGCCTACGAGCGCGACCTGCGCCGGTATCTCACCGACCTGGCCCGGCAGGGCGCCGATCCCGCGTCGGTCGATCCCCAGCAGCTGGGCGCCTGGCTGCAGTCCCTGCGCACCGGGGCCGACGGCGGCAGCGTCCTCTCCGCCGCCTCCGCCGCCCGCTCCCTGGCCGCCGTGCGCGGACTGCACTCCTTCCTCGACGCCGAACGGGTCTCCACCACCGGTGACCCGTCCCGCCTCGTGCCCGCACCGGCGCTGCCGCGGCGCCTCCCGCACCCGCTGGGCATCGACCAGGTCGAGGCGCTGATCGAGGCCGCCGGCCGCCCGGGCACGGGCCGGGACTCCACGGAGCGTGCGCTGAGGGACCGGGCCCTGCTCGAGGTGCTCTACGGACTCGGCGCGCGGATCTCGGAGGCGACCGGCCTGGACGTCGACGACGTCGCCGTGCGGGAGCGCTCGGCGGTGCTGCGCGGCAAGGGGGACAAGCACCGCGTGGTGCCGGTCGGCCGCTTCGCGCTGGAGGCGCTGGAGGCCTATCTCACCCGCGGCCGGCCCGCCCTGGCGGCACGGGGGCGCGGCACTCCTGCGGTGTTCCTCGGATCCCGCGGGACCCGCCTGACCCGCCAGGCCGCCTGGCAGGTGGTCCAGCGCGCAGCGGAGGCCGCCGGGCTGGACGACCTGCCCGAGCCGATCAGCCCCCACACGCTGCGCCATTCCTATGCCACGCATCTGCTGCACGGCGGGGCGGATGTGCGGTCCGTCCAGGAGCTGCTGGGCCACGCATCGGTCACCACGACGCAGCTGTACACCCAGGTCACGGTGGACTCGCTGCGGGAGACCCATGCCGGTGCCCACCCCCGCGCCCGGCGGGGGGCTTAGACTTGTGCGGCACGGCGCCCCGGCCCGGCCCCGCCGACCACGGGCGCCCTGCACGAGACGACGACAGGCAGCTCCCGCTTCCCGGACTGGGACCGGACATCCTCCGGCCCCATCGCGGAGCGCCGCGCGACCTCTCCAGACCACGACGCCGACGACAGGACACCGACGTGAGCCCGACCTCCTCCCAGCAGCTCGACATCGACCTCGGCCCGACCGGTCGGCCGATGCCGGAGCTCCCGGAGCCGGCCCCGCTCGAGGGCCATGGCCCGGCCCGGATCATCTCGATGGTCAACCAGAAGGGCGGGGTCGGGAAGACGACCAGCGTCATCAACCTCGGCGCGGCCCTGGCCGAGCTCGGCCGCAAGGTGCTCCTGGTGGACCTCGATCCGCAGGGTGCCCTCAGCGCCGGCACCGGCGTGAACCCCTACGAGCTGGACATCACCGTCTACAACCTGCTCATGGAGCGCGGCCATGACGTGAAGTCCGTGATCCAGGAGACCGAGACCGAGAACCTCGACGTGCTCCCGGCCAACATCGACCTCTCCGCCGCCGAGGTGACCCTGGTCAACGAGGTCGCGCGCGAGATGGCGCTGGCCCGGGTGCTGCGCCCGGTCGCGGACGACTACGACGTCATCATCATCGACTGCCAGCCGTCCCTGGGCCTGCTGACCGTCAACGCCCTGGCCGCCAGCCACGGCGTGATCATCCCGCTGGAGGCCGAGTACTTCGCGCTGCGCGGCGTGGCGCTGCTGGTGGAGACCATCGAGAAGGTGCAGGACCGGATCAACCCGCGTCTCGAGCTCGACGGCATCCTCATCACGATGTTCGACCCGCGCACTCTGCACGCCCGCGAGGTGTGCCAGCGAGTGGTGGAGGCGTTCCCGGACCAGGTCTTCCACACGACCATCAACCGCACGGTGAAGTTCCCCGACGCCTCCGTGGCCGCGGAGCCGATCATCTCCTTCGCGACCTCGAACAAGGGCGCCGCGGCCTATCGCCAGCTCGCCCGGGAGCTCATCTCCCGCGGCGCCGCGGCCTGATGGCCGCGCCCCGCTCCGGCGCCCCTCGTGACGGCGGCGGTCGCTCCGGCGGCCGTCCGCCCCGCCGACGCAGCGCCTTCACCCCGCCGAAGAAGGTCCGGCTCCGCGACGGGGAGGGCACGCCGCTGGCCCCTGCCTCCACCTCGGGCGAGGCCGCCGAGCCGCATCGTGAGGACGGGGAGCGCCTGCAGAAGGTGCTGGCCCGTGCCGGCTTCGGCTCCCGGCGGGCCTGCGAGGCGCTGATCTCCGGCGGCCGCGTGCGGGTCGACGGCGAGATCGTGCACGAGCAGGGAGTCCGGGTCGATCCGGCCTCGCAGGTGATCCACGTCGACGGGCGCCGTCTCCAGCTGGACGAGACCAAGCTGACCCTGGTGCTGAACAAGCCCCGCGGCGTCGTCTCCGCGATGAGCGATCCCGAGGGACGTCGCGACCTCAGCGAGTTCACCGCGGAGCACTCCCAGCGGCTCTACCACGTGGGACGGCTGGACTACGAGACCGAGGGCCTGCTGCTGCTGACCAACGACGGTGAGCTCGCCCACCGGCTCACCCACCCCAGCTTCGAGGTCGACAAGACCTACGTGTGCCGCTTCGACGCACCCGGCGGCGCGCCGCGCGGCCTGGTCAAGGCTCTGCGCGAGGGCGTGGAGCTCGAGGACGGCCTCGCCCGCGCCGATCGTGCCCGGGTGCTGGCCCAGGACGGCCGGGAGGCCGTGGTCGAGGTGACGCTCCACGAGGGCCGCAACCGGATCGTCCGACGCATGTTCGCCTCCCAGGGCTTCGAGCTGACCGCCCTGATGCGCACCCGCATCGGGCCGGTGCTGCTCGGGGACCTCCCCACCGGCGCCACCCGCGAGCTCACCGGGCGCGAGCTCGGCACCCTGATGGCCGAGGTGGGGCTGTGACGGCCCTGGTGCCCTCACCGGTCCGGATCGTCGGCACGGGGCTGATCGGCGGCTCGCTCGGACTGGCCCTGCGCCGCGCCGGGGTCGAGGTGCAGGTCGAGGACGCCTCGCCGGGCACCGCGGCGCTGGCGGTCGAGCTCGGGGTGGGGGAGCTGCCTGCCGCGGACGCCCCCGATCCGGTGCTGGTCCTGGTCGCCGCGCCGCCGGACGTCGCCTCGGCGCTCGTGGACCGTGCGCTGCGCACCTGGCCGCAGGCGATCGTCGCCGACGTCGCCAGTGTGAAGACCACCGTGCTGGAGGGACTGCGCTCCCGCGGCCGCGCCGAGGACCTCCCGCGCTACATCGGCGCTCACCCCATGGCCGGACGCGAGGTCTCGGGCGTGATCGCGGCACGGGCCGACCTGTTCCTCGGGCGACCGTTCGTGATCGTCCCGCACGAGCGCACCGAGCCGCGAGCGGTGACCCTGCTGCGCGCCCTGGCGACCGAGATCGGCTCGGTGCCGACCACGATGGACGCCGCCGCGCACGACACCGCCGTTGCCCACGTGTCCCACGTCCCGCAGGTCATGTCGAGCCTGCTGGCCGCCACGCTGCTCGCGCCCGGCGAGGCTGCGCTGGGACTGGCCGGTCAGGGGCTGCGCGACACCACCCGCATCGCCGACTCCGACCCGCGGCTGTGGGTCGAGATCCTCGGCGCGAACGCCGGGGCCGTCGGCGAGGTGCTCGGCGGGGTCCGCCGGCATCTCGACGAGGTGATGACGGCCCTGGAGACCCTGCGCGGCGACCCGGATCCCGGCACGGGCTCCCGTCGGGCCCTCGCGGATCTCGTCGCCGCCGGCAACCGCGGGGTGCGGCGCATCCCCGGCAAGCACGGCGGCGCCACCGACGCCTTCGCCACCGTCGTGGTGCTGGTCCCGGACCGGCCCGGCGAGCTCGCCCGGCTCCTCACCGAGGTCGGCCAGATCGGCGTGAACCTCGAGGACCTCCGTCTGGAGCACGAGCTGGGCCGTGAGGTGGGCCTCGCGCACATCGCGATCGACGCCGCCCGTGAGGACCTGCTCACGCGAGAGCTCACCGATCGTGGGTGGAGGGTCGCGGACGCCTGAGCGCCCCGTATCCTTGCGGGATGCACACCAGCGCGCCGCACGACCCCTCCGAGGGCATCACCATCGCGATCGACGGACCGGCCGGCTCCGGCAAGTCCACCGTCTCCCGACTGGTGGCCGACGCCCTCGACGGCGGCATCCTCGACACCGGGGCGATGTACCGCTCCGTCACCTGGTGGTGCCTGGACCAGGGCATCGACCTGGGCGACCGCGAGGCCGTGGCCCGCGCCGCCGAGGAGATCGACCTCGTGCAGGGCACGGACCCAGCCGGTGCGACCGTCGAGGTCGCCGGCACCGACATCACCTCCGAGATCCGCACCGAGCGCATCTCCCAGCAGGTCAGCACCGTCGCCACCAACACCCTGGTGCGCGCGATCCTGCAGCGCCGCCAGCGCGAGCTGTTCTTCTCCGCGGCCGCCGAGCGCGGCTTCTGCGTCGCCGAGGGCCGCGACATCACCACCGTGGTCGCCCCCGATGCTCACGTGCGGGTGCTGCTGACCGCCTCCGACGAGGAGCGCATGCGCCGCCGCGCCGCCGAGCTCGATCTCGAGGACTCCGAGGACACCCGCGCGCGGATGGCCGACCAGGTGCTGCGCCGCGACCGCGATGACGCCACCGTCTCCGACTTCCACACCGCCGCCGACGGCGTCGAGACCGTGGACACCACCGGCCTCGGCATCGAGGACGTCGTCGAGAAGATCCTGATGCTGGTCGCCGCGGCGGAGTCCGAGCAGGAGGAGGCGCTCCACGGCGCCGCCGAGCCGTTTCCCGCACCCCGCGCGGCCGCCACGGGCGACGAGGTCCGCACCGGCGGACCCACCGACGCCGAGATCGAGTCCGCCCTGCGCGCCGGCCTGTCCGAGTACGAGCTCGACGACGAGGACCTGGCCCTGCTCACCGGGGGAGAGGACGAGGGCCCGCGGCCCTCGGTCCAGCGGAACCTTCCCGTCGTGGCCGTCGTCGGCCGCCCCAACGTCGGCAAGTCCACACTCGTCAACCGCATCCTCGGCCGCCGCGAGGCGGTCGTCGAGGACCGTCCCGGGGTGACCCGTGACCGCGTGTTCTACGAGGCGGAGTGGACCGGGACGGACTTCTGGCTGGTGGACACCGGCGGCTGGGAGGACAGGGTCCAGGGCATCGCCTACCGCGTCGCCGAGCAGGCAGAGGTCGCCGTGTCCCTCGCGGACGTGGTGATGTTCATCGTCGACGCCAACGTGGGCATCACGAGCACCGACGAGCAGCTGCTCAAGGTGCTGCGCAAGGCGAAGGTGCCGATCGTGCTGGTCGCCAACAAGGTCGACGACCAGCGCGGCGAGCTCGAGGCCGCGGCGCTGTGGAACCTCGGGCTGGGGGAGCCGTACGCGGTCTCCGCGCTGCACGGGCGCGGCTCCGGCGATCTGCTCGACGCCGTCGTGGCGGCCATGCCCGAGGAGGGCCGCGGCGCACCCGCGGACCACGGTCCCCGGCGTGTCGCGCTCGTGGGCCGCCCGAACGTCGGCAAGTCCTCGCTGCTGAACCGCCTCGCCAAGGAGCAGCGCGTGGTGGTCGACGAGATCGCCGGCACCACCCGGGATCCGGTCGACGAGAAGATCACCCTCGGCGGCAAGGAGTGGACCTTCGTGGACACCGCCGGCATCCGGCGGCGGGTCCTGCAGTCCCAGGGGGCCGACTACTACGCCTCGCTGCGCACCCGGGCCGCCCTGGACCGCGCCGAGGTGGCCGTGGTGCTGCTCGAGGCGTCCGAGCCGGTCTCCACCCAGGATCTGAAGATCATCGACATGGTCCTCGAGTCCGGCCGCGCCCTGGTCCTGGCCTTCAACAAGTGGGACCTGCTGGACGAGGAGCGCCACAAGGCGCTCGAGCGCGAGATCGAGCGGGACCTGGCCCATGTGGCGTGGGCGCCGCGCGTGAACATCTCCGCCCAGACCGGTCGCCACGCGGAGAAGCTCGTCCCCGCGATCGAGACCGCGCTGGAGTCCTGGGACCGCCGCATCCCGACCGGACGGCTCAACGCCTTCCTCGGGCAGCTGGTCGCGGCGCATCCGCACCCGCTGCGCGGCGGCAAGCAGTCCCGCATCCTGTTCGCGACCCAGGCACGCACCCGGCCGCCGCGCTTCGTCATCTTCGCCAGCGGCTTCCTGGAGCACGGCTACCGCCGCTTCATCGAGCGCCGTCTGCGCGAGGACTTCTCGTTCCCCGGCTCCCCGATCGTCATCGGCGTGCGGATCCGCGAGAAGCGACGCCGCTGAGGCCGCGGTCCGGCGCCGGGAGCCGGAGGTGCGCCCCGGCGCCGTGACCACGTATCGTGGGCACCATGAGCAACACCGGTGACAACGGCTCCTGGACTCCTCAGGGGAACGACTTCAACGCCCAGAACGGCGGCCACGACGCCTCCGCGCAGCCCGCGCAGGATCCGTGGGCGCAGCCGCCCGCCGGTCAGGACCCCTACGCCCAGCCCTCCGCGGGCTCCGCGGCGGATCCCTACGGTCAGGCCTCCGGCGCGTCGGCGTCGGACCCCTACGGCCAGCAGGGCACGGGCCAGGACCCGTTCGCGCAGGATGCGTCCGCGCAGCCCGGTCTGGATCCGTGGGCGCAGCCGCCCGCCGGTCAGGATCCCTACGGCCAGCCGTCCGGGGGCTCCGCGGCGGATCCCTATGGCCAGGCCTCCGGTGCCTCGGCCTCGGACCCCTACGGCCAGCCCGGCGCCGGTCAGAACCCCTACGGCCAGCCCTCCGGCGCGTCGGCGTCGGACCCCTACGGCCATGCCTCCGGCGCCTCGGCCTCGGACCCCTACGGCCAGCCCGGCGCGGGCCAGGGCCAGCAGAGCTGGTCGGCGGCGGGACCGGGCGCGTCGGCCTCCGATCCCTACGGCCAGGCGCAGAGCCGTCTCCTGGTGGGTCTGCTCGGCATCTTCCTCGGCGGCTTCGGTGTGCACCGCTTCCTCATGGGGTACACCACGATCGGCATCATCCAGATCGTCGTCACCGTCGTCACCTGCGGCTTCGGCTCCTTGTGGGGCCTCGTCGAGGGCATCATGGTGCTCGCGAAGTCGCCGTCCTTCGAGCGCGACGCCCACGGGCGCCCGCTGACCGACTGACCCCACGACGACCAGGACGGCTCCGCGATGACCTATCCGCCCCAGCGCCCGCTCCCGGATCGCAGCGCGCTCCAGAACAGCGCGATCATCCTCATCGTGCTCGGATTCGTCTGCGGCGGCACGATCCCGGCGATCTTCGGCATCATCGCCCTCGTGCAGATGGACACCGATCCCTACACCGCTCAGAAGATGAACAAGGTGGGCTGGATCCTGTTCTGGGTGATGCTGGGCATCATCGTCCTGTCGATCGTCGCCTATCTGGTCTTCACCGGACTCTTCGTCGGGCTCGCCATGTTCATCCCCCTGATGGGCGGATGACCGCCGCAGGACCAGGAGGAAGCACCATCGCCACCCCGGAGTTCGTCCTCGCCCTGCGCGAGCACATCGGACACGAGCTGCTGTGGATGCCGGGCGTCACCGCGCTCGTGCTCGATCGATCCCGTACCCGCATGCTCGCCGTCCGCCGTACCGACGACGGTGCCTGGACCCCCGTCACGGGGATCATCGACCCGGGGGAGGAGCCGGCGGTCGCGGGTGTGCGCGAGGTCGCCGAGGAGGCCGGGATCGCCTGTCGGGCGCTGCGACTGCTCGACGTGCGCACGCTGCCCCCGATCACCTATCCCAACGGCGACCGGGCACAGTACCTGGACCTCTGCTTCCTCTGCGAGGCCGACGAGGACGCCGTCCCGTTCCCGGCCGACGGGGAGAACTCCGAGGCCCGCTGGTTCCCCGTCGACGAACCGCCGCCGATGAACGAGCGCTTCATGCGCCAGCTCGCGATGGCGCTCGAGGACGACGCCGAGACCAGGTTCCGACGATGAGCGGGCAGGAACCGCTCCCCGGCACCCGGGTCCGGATCGCCCTGACCGATCGTCCGGGCGACCAGGCCGTGGTGCGGGTGATCGCCGCTCCGCGCCGGGACATGGCGCGCGGAGGCCGCCTGAGCCCGGCCCTCGCGCCCTTCGCGGATGCCCTGCTGGTGGATGTCTCGCTCGGGAACCGGATGCTGCTGCCCGGCGCCTGGGTCGAGCGGGAGGTGCTCGAGCGGGGGACCCCCGTCGCCCCCACGCCGGTGACCGCGGCCGATCTGCGCCCGCCCGCGGTCATCGTGGGCACTCCCGAGGACGCGGTGCTGTGCTGGGGCGAGACGGTGTGGCCGCTCGACCTCGGAGGAGTGGTCGCGATCCCGGACAGCGGCCGGGCGGGCCCGCATCCGCTGTCCCGGCTGCGGCGACTGGCGCTGGTGGCGGCCGGTCGTCGCGACGAGATCGCGCTGACCCTGTGGCGTGATCCGACGTTCGAGATCCCCTGGCAGGACGTGCGGATGATGCCGCGCGCCGCGTCCTGGTTCGAGCTGGCACAGGTCCCGTCGGGCCTGCGCTACGCCGATGCCGAACGGCTGCAGGGAGTGGGCCGCGCCCGCCAGCGCGCCTGACGACGGGAACGTCGCAGCGGACGCTCACGCGCCGTCGCGGCCCGGGACGCCGTGCCGAGGAGTGGCGCATGCCACGGACATCGCATTCCGCGTACTAGGGTCGGTGGCCCCTGTTTCTCGACGAGGAGGTCGACGTGCCCCCACGTATGTCCGGTCAGCTCGAGCGGCGCAGCTTCCTGCGGTTCACCGCCGGGGCGGCCGCCGTGCTCCCGCTCAGCGCTCTCGCCGGCTGCGCCGCCGGCGGGTCGCGCGATCCCAGCACCATCCGGATCGCGTTCCAGCAGTTCGGCTCGGGGACGATCAAGCAGGAATGGATCTCCGCCGCGGCGAAGGAGTTCTCGCAGGAGAATCCCGAGCTCACGGTCGAGCTGGTCCCGATCGTCGCCTCCGAGAACGACTACTTCACCAAGAACGAGCTCATCATGAGCTCGCCGCGCACCAGCCCCGACCTCGTCTACGAGGACTCGTTCATCCTGCTCTCGGACGTGGGTGCGGGATACCTGCAGCCGATCACCGATCTGGTGGAGGGCTTCGAGCACTGGGACGACATCGCCGAGGCCTCCAAGGAGGCGGTCACCGGCGAGGACGGCGAGGTGTACGGGATCCCGATCACCACTGACACCCGTGCGCTCTGGTTCCAGCGCGAGGTCTTCGCCGAGGCGGGGCTGCCGAAGGACTGGCAGCCCGGCAGCTGGGAGGACATCCTCGACGCCGCGCGGGCGATCCGCGACTCGGACAGCGAGGCGATCCCCTTCTTCATGTTCGCCGGCACCCCGCAGGGTGAGAAGGCCTCGATGCAGGGCTTCGAGATGCTGCTCTACGGCACCGGCGACGGCACCGGGCTCTACGACCGCGACGCCGAGAAATGGGTGCTGGGGAGCCAGGGGTTCATCGATGCCCTGACCTTCCTCAAGACCCTGTTCGACGAGGATCTCACCGCGTCGCTGGGCCAGCATCTGGACCCCAACATCTCCGAGACCATCTACACCTCGCTGCTGCCGGACGCGAAGCTCGGGATCCTCATCGACGGATCCTGGATCTCGCAGAACTGGACCGAGACCGCGGCCCGGCACTGGCCGGAGTGGCCGGACGTGGTGGGCCTCGCGGACATGCCCACCCAGGACGGCGGGGGCGACGGCACCATCACCCTGGCCGGTGGCTGGGGCCTGTCGATCCCGAAGCACGTCAGCGACCGCGAGGTGGCCTTCCGCTTCCTCGAGAAGCTCGTCTCCACCCAGACGCTCGTGAAGTACGCGATCTCCGACAACCACATCACCGTCCGCGCCGACGTGGCCGAGAAGGAGGAGTACCTCTCCTACTCGCCGGCGGTCGAGTACTTCACCGATCTGCTGGAGACCTCCTACTACCGGCCGGCGCTGCCCGCCTACCCGGAGGTGTCCTCCGCGCTGCAGGAGGCGATGGAGGCGGTCATGACCGGCACCTCGCCGAAGGATGCGGCCGCGGCCTATGACGCCGACGTCACCGACATCGTCGGCCCCGAGAACGTGCAGGAGGCGACCGCATGAGCACCGACGTCCGCACCGAGGCGCCGCGACGGGCGCCCTCCGGCACCCGCCGGACCCGGCTCGGGGACCGGCTGACGCCGGCCCGAGCGCTCCCGATGCTCCCGGCGGGCCTGCTCCTGCTCGCCTTCATGCTGGGGCCGATCATCTATTCGCTGTACCTCGGATTCACCGACAGTGCGATCCGCGGCTCCGGGGCGTCCGACACCAGCTTCGTGGGCCTGAGCAACTTCACCGACGCCTTCACCGACGGCGACTTCTGGAACTCGGTGGTCCTCACCCTGGTCTTCACGATCATCTCCGCGGTGATCGGGCAGAACGTGATGGGCATGCTGCTGGCCCTGCTCATGGAGCGCGCCCATCGCGTGCTCAGCTTCGCGGTGACCTCGCTGGTGATCGCGGCATGGATCCTGCCGGAGGTGGTGGCCGGCTACCTGCTGTACACCTTCTTCGCCGACGAGGGCAGCCTGAACACCATCCTCGCCGGGCTCGGACTGCCCACGCAGGACCTGCTGTTCTCGGCCCCGATCATCGCGGTCTCCTTCGCGAACATCTGGCGCGGCACCGCCTTCTCGATGCTGGTGTACTCCGCGGCGCTCAGCTCCGTGCCGGGCGACGTCTACGAATCGGCCGCGCTGGACGGCGCGGGGCCGGTGCGCCGCTTCCGCTCGATCACGCTGCCGCTGCTGCGGCCCGCGATCGCGACCAACCTAATGCTCACCACGCTGCAGACCCTGTCGGTCTTCGGCCTGATCTTCATCATGACCGGCGGCGGACCCGCCCGGCAGAGCCAGACCCTTCCCCTGTACATGTACGAGCAGGCCTTCTCCTACGGTCAGCTCGGCTACGGCACCGCCGTGGCGCTCCTGCTGCTCCTGATCGGTGCCGCAGCCTCGCTGGCGTACCTGCGCCTGCTGCCCGAGGAGGACAAGCGATGAGCACGACCACGAACACCCCCTCCACCACGTCCCCCGCCTCGAGCCCCGCGGTCGCCGGCTCCCGGGGCGGCAGGGCCCGTCGGGCGTCGTTCGCCAGCAGCACCGTGATGCTCGTGATCGGCCTGGCATTCCTGGTTCCCCTGCTGTGGGTGGTGCTGGCGTCCTTCGACACCGGCGCGTCGCTCTCGGTGGCCTGGCCCTCGAGCTGGAGCCTGGGCAACTTCCAGGCGATCTGGACCATGGAGACCACCTTCCGGCCCCTGGCCAACTCGCTGATCCTGTGCGGGGGCGCGACCGTCGTGACGATGGTCGCCGCGGTGCTGTGCGCCTATCCGATGTCCCGCTACCGCTTCAAGGCCAAGCGACCGCTGCTGCTGACGATCATCTTCTCCACCGGCCTGCCGATCACCGCGATCATGATCCCGGTGTACTCGCTCTTCGTGCAGGTGAACCTGATCGACTCGATGTTCGGGGCGATCCTGTTCCTCGGCGCCAGCTCCCTGCCCTACGCCATCTTCCTCACCAAGGGGTTCATGGACGGGGTGCCGGTGGAGATCGAGGAGTCCGCGTGGACCGAGGGCGCCGGCGTGCTGCGGGCCCTGTTCTCGGTGGTGCTGCCGCTGATGCGCTCCGGCCTCGCGGTCGCCACGATCTTCACCTTCGTGAGCATGTGGGGAAACTTCTTCGTCCCCTTCATGCTGCTGCTCAGCCCGGAGAACCTGCCGGCCGCGGTGACCCTGTACACCTTCTCCTCCCAGTACGGACAGGTCGCCTACGGCCAGCTCGCGGCCTTCAGCATCTTCTACTCGCTGCCGGTGGTGGTGCTGTACCTGTTCCTGGGCCGCACCCTCGGCCAGGGCTTCGCCGCCGCGGGCGGCGTCAAGGGCTGAGACCGGCCCCGGGCGTCACGGTGCGACGACGCCGCAGGTTCCCGGGCCGCAGGGCCCGGGGCCTGCGGTGCCCGTTCAGCCACGCGCCGATCCAGGTGGAGCGCACGCACAGGTCATAGCTCAGCAGGAGCAGCCCCAGCGTCACCGCGAGGCCGAGCGCGAGCTCCACCACGATCGGGAGCTCCACCAGGGACAGCGGCACTGCCACGACGAGCAGCAGCGGGAAGTGCATCAGGTAGACCCAGTAGGAGGCGTCTGCGAGATAGCGGATCCAGCCGATCTCGCGCCGCACGAGCCGCGCGCACAGCCCGGTCAGACCCAGCACCCAGGCCCACCCGGCGAGCGCGGTGAACGCGGCGCCGAGCAGCGGCGGCGCGAACATCGGCGAGGTCAGGGCGAGCGGGCTGAGCACGACGGCGAGGCCCAGATGGATCGCCCAGCGCGCCTCGACGCGTGCCATGCCGCCGTCCCGCGCCCGCAGGAACCATCCGGTCAGGAACGCTGCGCCGTATCCGATGCTCGCCCCCGCCACGGGCTGGAGCGTGTACGGCTCGGTCAGCCCGGTGACGTTCCCGGGCTGGGCCAGCAGGCCGAGGGCATAGGGAGCGGCGATCAGCGGCAGCCCCCAGGGGCTCGCCAGCACATCGCCGATCCGTCCTGCCAGGCGCGCGCTGCGATCCGCGCCGAGGACGCGCCGCAGGATCGCGCGCGCCACCACGACGACCACCACGATCTCCAGGAGCAGCAGCAGGAACCACAGGTGCATCGTCGGCACGGCCAGCGGGCCGAAGGACCCGGCCGCTGCCTGCTCCGGTCCCTGCTCCGGCATCGGCATCGCGCCGACCATCGTGTTCGCCACGATCGCCGCGATCATCATCGCGAACAGCACGGGCCCGAGCGTCACGATCGGCAGACCGACCCGCAGCAGACGGTCGCGCAGGTATGCCTTCGCGCCGCGGCGGTGGATCACCAGATGCCCGAGATACCCCGCGAGCATCATGAACAGCATCATGCGGAACAGATGGATCACGCCCACCGCGGCGACGGCGCCCCAGGAGTCGGAGGTGTCGCTGACCAGCCACAGGCTGCCGGGCATGTAGGGCATCAGCGCGTGCAGCAGGACCCCCAGCAGCAGGGCGCCGCCGCGCAGCGCATCGAGGTGGTGCACACGCGGCGAGGTGCCCCGCGCGGCAGGAGGGACCGCGGAGGGAGGGACGTCGGAGGAGCGGTCGGGCAGGGTGGAGGATCTCATGAGGTCGACGCTAGGGATCGCCTGCGGCGGGCGCTTCCCCTGATCGGTGAGCACCCCCTCCACCGATCGGGGGAGGGCGATGCCCTGGTGCTGCGGCTCCGCCCGCGGAAGACTGGGACCATGGCGCCCTTCTCCATTCCTGCGCTCGCGCAGACCGCCCCGCCTCGGGGCCGTGAGGCGACCGGCGGCTCGCACAGCACATCTCCGGGAGCTCTCGGCGAGACCTTCGAGCGGTGGCTGCCGCCGCTGCTGCTGGTGGTCTCCTGGGCCGTGGGACGGATCGCGTCGATCACCTGGATGACCGGAGGGCTGATCCTCTGGGCCCTCGTCCCCACTGCGGCGCTGCTGGTGCTGCGCGCCCTCCTCGAACGCACCCTGTCCCGCACCGGGCCGGACTCGACGGCGCTCAGGGTTCTGTACGTCGTGCACATCGGCCTGACCGCCGTGGCCCTGGTCCTGAACCCCATGACCTGCATCTATGCCTTCTGCGGTTATATCGACTCCGCGCGCTTCCTGCGCGGCGCCCGCGGCCGCGCAGTCGTGGTGTCCACGGCGCTGCTGTGCGCCGTCGGCCAGGTGGGAGGCGTCCAGTCGCTGCGGACCGAGCCCTGGTTCTTCCTCGGACTCGCCGCGGTGAACCTGCTCATCGCCCTCGGGATGATGCGCCTGGCGGAGGAGCGCGAGCGGGTGCTGGTCGCTCGGGAGGAGGCGCTCGCAGAGACCCTCCGCGTCCAGCGGGAGAACGACCGACTGCACGAGCAGCTGCTCGCCGGCGCCCGCCGCACCGGGATCGAGGAGGAGCGCACGCGGCTCTCCCGGGAGATCCACGACACCGTGGCCCAGGGGCTGGTGGGGGTGATCCGTCAGCTCGAGGCGATCGGGACGGATCTCGATCCGGCGGTGCGGCATCGGGTCGCCGTCGCCGAGGAGGCCGCGCGGGACTGCCTGCTCGAGGCGCGTCGGGCGGTCGAGGCGCTCGGCCCGCACCAGCTCCATGACCACGACCTCACCGAGGCGCTCTCCGGGCTCGTTGCGCGGTGGACGCGCACGCACCGCGTGGTGGCCACCCTCGACGCCGACGACGCGCCGCCGGACGGTCGTCACGGGGACGTGCTGCTGCGGATCGCTCAGGAGGCGCTCGCGAACACCGCTCGCCATGCCGAGGCGCGCTCGGTGATCGTCGCTCTCGAGGGCGACGACGAGCAGCAGCGGCTCCGCATCACCGACGACGGCCGCGGATTCGACCGGACGGACGTGGCCGCGGGGCACGGGCTGGAGATCATGCGGGAGCGCCTGGGAGAGGTGGGCGGCCACCTCGAGGTGACGTCCGCCCCCGGCCGGGGGACCACGGTCGCAGCGAGCGTGCTGCGATGAGCCCGGTGCGGACCGTGGTCGTCGACGACCACCCGGTGGTGCGCGACGGCCTGGTCGCGATGCTCGCGGGGGCCGACGGCCTCGAGGTGGTCGGGACCGCGGGCGACGGCGCCGAGGCGCTGGAGGTCATCGCCCGGTCCGAGCCCGAGGTGGTGCTGATGGACCTGCGGATGCCGGGCACCAGCGGGGTCGAGGCGATCCGTGCGCTCCGGGCCGGTGGCCGCAGCGCGCCTCGGATCCTGGTGCTGACCACCTATGACACCGACAGGGACATCCGCGGTGCTCTCGAAGCGGGCGCCGATGGGTTCCTGCTGAAGGACGCCCGACGGGAGGACGTGATCCGCGCGGTGTATGACCTCGCCGCCGGGCGTGCGGTGCTCGCCCCGGCCGCTCTGGCGGCGCTGGCCGGGTCGGGAGGCGGGCGGCCGGCGCTCAGCACCCGGGAGGCGCAGGTGCTGCGCCTCGTCGCCGAGGGATGCACCAACCGGGCGGTCGCCTCCCGGCTCGGGATCGGCGAGGCGACGGTGAAGACGCACCTGATGCACGTCTACGAGAAGCTGGGCGTGGGGGATCGGGCCTCGGCGGTGCGCACCGCCTGGGAGCTGGGGCTCGTCTGAGCCCTCCGCTCAGCGGAAGATGACCGTGCGGGTCCCGTCCAGCAGCACGCGCGACTGCGCGAACCAAGTGACCGCCTGGCGCAGGGTGCGCGCCTCGCCGTCCTGCCCGATGGCCATGAGCTCCTTGGGCGTGCGGGTGTGGTCCACGCGCAGCACCTCCTGCTCGATGATCGGCCCCTCGTCGAGATCGCTCGTGACGAAGTGGGCGGTGGCGCCGATCTGCTTCACACCGCGGGCATGCGCCTGGCGGTAGGGGTTCGCGCCCTTGAAGCCGGGCAGGAACGAGTGGTGGATGTTGATGCAGCGGCCCGCGAGCTCGGCGCACAGCTCGGGGGAGAGGATCTGCATGTAGCGGGCGAGGACGACCAGCTCGATGTCGTGCTCCTCGATCGCCGCGCGCACCCGGTCCTCGAAGGCGGCCTTGCCGCCCTCCTCGGAGGTGGGGAGGTGCTCGAAGGGCACCTCGTAGAAGGTGGCCAGACGCTCGAGGGTGGGGTGGTTCGCCAGGATCAGGGGGACCTCGATGGGGAGATGCCCGGAGTCCATCTGGAACAGCAGATCGTTCACGCAGTGCTTGGCCGTCGAGCCGAGGATCAGGGTGCGCACCGGGCGGCCCACGACGTCGAGGCGATGCTCGAGCGAGAAGCGCTCCACCACAGGGGCCAGCACCTGCTCGAACTCCTCCCGAGAGGCCGCCGTGAGCACCTGCAGCCGCAGGTAGAAGCGGCGGGTGGTGCCGCTCTCGAACTGACGGGACTCGGTGATGTTGCCCCCGATCTCGACGATCGCACCGGTGACCGCGTGGACGATGCCGGGCGCGTCGGCGCAGACCACCGTGAGGACGTACTCGGTCTGTGCCGCCGCGGAGTCGGAGGTGGCCTGGGGGAGAGGGGTCGCACTGCTCATGCGGCCAGTCTAGGAACACTCGCCGCGGGCCAGGGGATCGTCCGCGGCGATGTGCGTCACCGGTGGTCGCGGCGCCACAGGGCCGATGGCCACCAGATCACCCGCCCGAGGTCCAGGGCGAGTGCGGGCACCAGCAGGGTGCGCACCACGAAGGTGTCCAGGAGCACCCCGAAGGCGACGATGAACGCGATCTGCGCCAGGAACAGGATCGGGATCACCCCGAGCGCCGCGAAGGTCGCGGCGAGCACGAGCCCGGCCGAGGTGATCACGCCGCCGGTGACGGAGAGTCCCCGCACCACTCCCTCCCGGGTGCCGTGGGCGAGCGACTCCTCGCGCACCCGGGTCATGAGGAAGATGTTGTAGTCGATGCCGAGCGCGACGAGGAAGACGAACCCGAACAGCGGCACGGCCGGGTCGGCGCCAGGGAAGCGCAGGATGTGCTCGAACACCAGGGCGGAGACGCCCATCGCGGTCCCGAAGGAGAGGACCGTGGTGAGGATCAGCAGCACCGGGGCGAGCACCGAGCGTAGCAGCAGCATGAGGATCAGCAGGATCACCGCGAGCACCACCGGGATGATCAGCGCCCGGTCATGGGCGGAGGCGTCGTTGGTGTCGACAGAGGTCGCGGTGACCCCGCCCACCTGGGCGTCTAGCCCCTCAGAGGCGATCCGGGCGCGGACCTCGCGCACGGTCCGCTCGGCGGCGGCGGAGTCCGGGGCGTCAGAGAGCGTGGCCTGCAGCAGCACGTCTCCGTCCACCACCGTCGGCTGGGGGACGGGGGTCCCCGGAGGACCCTGGGCCTGCAGGCCGTCGGCGGTCACCGGCGCGGCCCCGCTGGGGGAGTCCTCGGCGCTGACCGTCACCGCATCGATGCCGTCCTGCGCCAGCAGGAGGTCGGCGGTGTCCTGGAGTGAGCCCTCGGCCACGATCACCTGTGCCGGGGAGCCGGAGCCGCCGGGGAAGTGCTCGCCGAGCGCGACCTGACCGTCCCGGGCCGAGGACTCGGTGAGCACGAGGTCGGACTGCGGCACACCGCTGGCGTCGAGCCGGAGCGCACCGAGGCAGCCGAGCGCGAGCACCACGGCGGTGAGGATCCAGATCGGTCGGGGGCGGCGTCGCACCGCCAGCGCGATGCGTCCCCAGATCCCGTGCGCCGAGGGCGCGGATCCGGCGTCCTCGGCGTCGGGAGCGAATCGCGGCCGACGGGGCCAGAAGGCCGAGCGCCCGGTGAGCAGCAGGACGGCGGGGAGGAAGGTCAGCGCCGCGGCCATCGCGAAGAGGATGCCGATCGCGGCGACCGGACCCAGCGTGCTGTTGGACTTCAGGTCCGACAGCAGCAGGCACAGCAGCCCGGCGATGACGGTGCCGCCCGAGGCGAGCACCGGCTCGAGGGTGCCGCGCAGCGCCTTCACGGTGGCGGGCCAGCGGTCCCGGGTGTGCCGCAGCTCGTCGCGGTAGCGGGCCACGTACAGCAGCGAATAGTCGGTTGCGGCGCCGATGACCAGGATGAACAGGATCCCCTGGGTCTGGCCCGACAGCAGCAGGACATCCGCCGCGGCCAGGTGCCAGATGGTCAGCAGCGCCGTGCACAGCGCGAACATGCTCGTGGCGAGGACGATCAGAGGCAGCAGCAGGGAACGGTAGACGATCAGCAGGATCACCAGCACGGCGGCGAGCGCCACACCGAGGAGCAGGCCGTCGATGCCTGCGAAGGCCGCGCCGAGATCGGCGGAGAACCCGGCCGGGCCGGTGACATGTGCGGTGAGACCCGCCGGGAGGTCGGCGGCGAGCTCGACATCGATCTGCTCGGTCGCGGCGCCGAGGTCCGCGTCGGGATCCAGCGGCACGAAGATCTGGACGGCCTTCCCGTCCTCGGAGGTCAGGGGCGGGGAGACCTCTCCGGTGACCGCGTCGAGGCCATCGAGCGCTCCGGCGGCATCCGAGATGGCGGCCAGCTCCTGCTCGTCGAGCGTCTCGGGCGCGGTGATCACGAGGATCGCGGGGATCGCCTCGGAGCCGGTGAAGTCCTCGGCGCGATGGGCGACCTCGGTGGCGTCGGCGGAGTCCGGCAGATACGCGGTGCGGTCGTTGGAGGAGACCTCGTCCACGCGCCCGAAGTAGGGACCGCCGATCCCGGCTGCCACGAGCCATCCGAGGATCAGCAGCGCGGGGATCACGATGCGCAGGACGCGCGGGGTGCGGGATGCACGCGGGGCGTCGCCGCCCCGGGGGCGACCGCCGTCTACGGGTGCGGGAGTCCGAGAGACCATGGTGTTCCTTCGAAGGGAGCGGCAGAGCGCGTTCAGTCTCGCATATATCTCGTTAGCCTAGATACCTATGTGTCGAAGAGTGCTCGATTACGATGCGGACATGAGCTCGAACCGTCCGCACGGCGATGATCCCTCCTCGGGAACGTCCCCATCCCGTCTGTTCAGCCTCGCCTCGAGCGATGCGCGCGGCGAGCTCGTGGATCGTGAGGGCCTCGACGAGGAGGACGTCGTGCAGATAGACCGCCTCATGGCCGCGATCTCGGCGCTGCGTGCCGCCGAGCGGTCGCTCTCCGAGGCCTCCCGGCGTTTCATGCGCCTGGGGGAGACGGACATGCGCGCCCTGCATCTCCTGATCGTCTGCGAGAACACCGGGACCCTCGCCACCGCCGGAGCGATCGCCCACGGGCTCGGCATCTCGAGCGCCTCCACGACCACCCTCCTGGACCGCCTCGAGAGAGCAGGTCACATCCGTCGGACCCCGCATCCCACGGACCGACGTGCGCTCGTCGTCGCGATCGATCCGGCCACCCGGGAGGCCGCGGTGCGCACCGTCGGAAGGCAACAGGCAGGCCGGGTCCGCGCCGCCCGTCACCTGGACACCGAGGAGCGGGAGGTCGTGATCGGCTTCCTCGAGGACATGACCGCGCAGCTCTCCCTCGACGGTCTGGACTGGGGACCGCCGCCCGCCGGATCGCGCGGCTGATCCTCCCGACCGCCCTCGCGAAGACTCCCGGCCGACCGCGTGGTCGGGGCCAGGACCTGCGAGGGCGCACGCCTGTGCCGAGAGCTGTCGTGGTGGCTTGACGGGGTGATCACCCCCGGGTGAGGGTCTGCTCACCGGCAGGACCCAACCGGACGGAGCGGCGTCGCGGGCTGCCGGTCGTGATGAGCAGCGTCGCTCCGCACCTCGACGGGAGGTTTCCATGGACACCACCACCTTCGAACAGCACGAGTCCGAGATCCGCGGGTACTGCCGCGCCTACCCGACCGTGTTCGCGTCCGCCTCGAACGCCCGCCAGGTCGACGAGGAGGGCACCAGCTACATCGACTTCTTCGCCGGGGCGGGAGTGCTCAACTTCGGGCACAACAACCCCCGCATGAAGGAGGCGATGATCGACTTCCTCCAGGCCGACGGGGTCGCCCACAGCCTGGACACCTACACCACCACCAAGCGGGACTTCATCGCCCGCTTCCACGAGGTGGTCCTGGCGCCCCGCGGCATGGACCACAAGATGCAGTTCATGGGGCCGACCGGGTCCAATGCGGTGGAGGCCGCCCTGAAGCTCGCCCGCCTCGCGACCGGGCGTCGGGAGATCGTCGCCTTCAGCCACGGCTTCCACGGGATGACCCTCGGCTCCCTCGCCGCGACGGCGAACCACGCCTTCCGGCAGTGGGCGGGGGTGCCGCTGACCGATGTGGTACGCCTCCCCTTCGAGACCGCACCGGGCGGGCGCACCGGCATCGCGGACTTCGCCGCCGCGCTGCGTGACCCCTCCAGCGGCGTGACCCCTCCGGCGGCCTTCCTGGTGGAGCCGGTGCAGGCCGAGGGCGGCGTCAACGTCGCGAGCCGCGAGTGGCTCCACGAGATCCAGGACCTCGCCCGCGAGGTCGGCGCCCTGTTCATCATCGACGACATCCAGGCCGGCGTGGGCCGCACCGGAGGCTACTTCTCCTTCGACGGCATGGACCTGGATCCGGACATCATCACCCTGGCCAAGGGGCTCGGCGGCTTCGGCACCCCGATCGCGATGAACCTCAACAAGCCCGAGGTCGACGCTCACTGGTCGCCGGGCGCGCACACCGGGACCTTCCGCGGGCAGGGGCTGTCCTTCGTCGCAGGCACCGTGGCGCTGGACCACTTCACCGACGAGGCCTTCCTCGCGAGCGTGCTCTCCCACGGGGAGCAGATGCGCGAAGCGCTCGAGGCCATCGCGGCGGCCCATCCGGACCGGGACTGGGAGGTGCGCGGCAAGGGCATGATGCAGGCCCTGGACACCGGGGACGGAGCCTTCGCCAAGCAGGTCCAGCAGGAGTGCTTCGAGCGCGGTCTGCTGATCGGCCCCTGCGGCAGCGGAGGCCGTGTGATCAAGCTGATCCCGCCCCTGACCATCCCTGCAGAGGACCTCACCGAGGGCCTGGACCTGCTGGCCCAGGCGATCGACGCCGCGGCGAAGGCCCTTTGATGCGTCGCCGGTCGGACATGACCTTCGCCCCCGAGGAGTACGAGCGACGTCTCTCGGAGCTGCGGGAGCGGATGGCGGAGCGGGAGCTGGACGCGGTGATCATCACCGATCCCGAGAACCTCATGTACCTGACGGACTACCAGACCACCGGATACTCCTTCTTCCAGGCGCTGGTGGTGCCGCTGGAGGCGGACTCGGTGATGATCACCCGTGCGCTCGAGGAGTCCAACGTGGTCGCGCGGACCTGGCTGGAGCACTCCCGGCCCTATCCGGACGGCGGCGACGCGATTCTCGAGCTGGTCAGCACCCTGCGCGATCTGCGGCTGGGCGACGCCACGGTGGGATACGAGCGCAACAGCTACTACTTCCCCGCCTACCAGCAGGACCGCTTCCACGACGCCTTCGGAGAGGGGCTGGTGGATTGCTTCGGGATCGTCGAGGAGGGCCGGGTCCGCAAGTCCCCGGCCGAGATCGCGGTGATGCAGCTGGCCGCCTACGCCGGCGAGTCCGGGATGGCGGCCGGGCTGCACGCGGCGATGTCCGGAGCCACGGAGAACGAGGTGGCCGCCGCCATCACGTCCTCGATGTTCCGCGCGGGCGGCGAGTTCCCGGCGGTGGTGCCCTACGTCGCCTCCGGGCCACGCTCGATGATCGGCCACTCCACCTGGGAGGGCCGCATGATCAGGCCGGGGGAGCATGTCTTCCTCGAGGTGGGCGGGTGCTACCGGCGCTACCACACCGCCATGATGCGCACGGTGGTCAACGGTGCGCTCTCGAACTCCATGCATGCCGCGCAGGAGCTCATGAAGCAGACCCTCGCGGACCTCCGCGCGCTCATGAAGCCGGGGGTGAGCGTCTCGGAGGTCGCCCGGCTCACCCGGGAGCGGATCGAGAGCAACGAGGTGGGTGCCCAGCTGGTCACCCGCGCCGGCTACTCGATCGGCATCGCCTTCCCGCCCTCCTGGGACGAGGGCTACATCGTCTCCCTGCTGGAGGGGGACGAGCGACAGCTCGAGGAGGGCATGACCTTCCACCTGCTGCCGTGGATGTGGGGCGTGGACGGGGACAAGACCGTCGGCATCTCGGACACGGTCCGCATCACCGAGGACGGCTGCGAGTCGTTCTTCACCCTTCCCGAGGACTTCACGGTCCACGAGAGCTCCGCCCGGTCCCTGTCGGCCGGTGCCGCCCTCGCGCCGCGCTACTGAGCCATCGAGCTACTGAGAGGAGCAGCCCATGACCACGCTGACCGCCATCGACCCCACCACCGGTGCCGTCGCGCGCGAGGTGCCCGCTGCGACACCGGCGCAGATCACCGAGATCATCGACCGCGCGAACACGGCCTACACCACCTGGAAGGAGACATCGTTCGAGGAGCGCGCAGAGGTGCTGCGCCGGGTCGCCGCCCACCTGCGCGAGCACGCCGAGGAGCTCGCCCCGGTGATGACCGAGGAGATGGGCAAGCCGATCGGGGAGGCTCGCGGGGAGGTCGTCAAATCGGCCTGGGCCGCCGAGCACTACGCCGAGCACGGGGCGCGCTACCTCGCCGACGAGCACCTCGACTCCGACGCGACCAGCTCCTATGTCCAGCATCTGCCACTCGGCCCCGTCCTCGGGATCCTGCCCTGGAACGCCCCGTTCTGGGTGGCCTTCCGCTTCTGCGCCCCGGCGCTGATGGCCGGGAACACCTGCGTGATGAAGCACGACCCGCACGTGCCGGGCTGTGCGGCCGCGCTCGAGCAGGTGTTCCGCGACGCAGGGGCGCCCGAGGGAGTCTTCCAGTCCCTGCTGGCGGCGACGGAGGACGTCGAGCAGGCGATCCGCGATCCCCGCATCACCGCCGTCTCGTTCACCGGCTCGGACCGGGCCGGGGCGAAGGTCGCCTCGATCGCCGCGAGCGAGATCAAGCCGGCGGTGCTGGAGCTCGGCGGCTCGGACCCCTGCATCGTGCTCGCCGACGCGGACCTCGAGAAGGCGGCGCAGGTCTCCGCCCTCTCGCGGATCATCAACGCCGGCCAGTCCTGCATCGCCGCGAAGCGGGTGATCGTGGAGCGCTCGGTGCACGACGAGTTCGTCGAGCTGCTCGCCGCGCAGCTGCGGGACCTCGAGGTGGGCGATCCTCGGGAGGAGTCCACGAAGGTGGGTCCGATCGCCCGGGCCGAGCTGCGGGAGAACCTCCATCGCCAGGTCACCGCCAGCGTCGACGCAGGAGCCACGCTCGTGATGGGCGGGGAGATGCCCGACGGCGACGGGTTCTTCTACCCGGTGACTCTGCTGACTGATGTGGAGCCCGGCATGAGCGCCTGCACCGAGGAGACCTTCGGCCCGATCGCGGTGGTGATCGCCGCCGATGACGCCGAGCACGCCCTCGCCCTGGCGAACGACACCCCCTACGGGCTCGGCGCCGCGATCTGGACCGAGACCGAGCGGGGGGTCGCGATGGCCCGACGGATCGAGGCGGGGCAGGTCTCGGTGAACGGGATCGTGAAGTCGGATCCGCGCCTTCCCTCGGGCGGCATCAAGCGGTCCGGCTACGGCCGTGAGCTCGGCCCGCACGGCATCCGCGAGTTCACCAACGCCCAGCAGGTGTGGGTCGGACCCGTCAAGGACTGACGCCGCCGGGTCGTGACGAGCTGGGCCCGGACAGCAGAACACCCTCCCACCAGCAGGTGGGAGGGTGTTCTCTCTCGGTCGGGCTGACAGGATTTGAACCTGCGACCCCCTGACCCCCAGGTGGCAGGAACAAGCCTCATAACCCACCTGACCAGGGGTTTTGTGTTTCAGGAGCCTGCTCTAAGCGCGTCACGTTTTGCAGGGTTTGCAGGCTGTTGGTCACCTAATTGGTCCACTTCATCGCACGCGCTATGCCTTGGTTCGCGTTTGTGCCCTCATCGCCTCGACGGCGGCAACAAGATCTGAGTCCTCGACGCTCGTCTCGTTCCACTCCGTCCAGAAGTTGCGAGTTGCACTGGCCGGCTTCACCTTGGGTGGGTCAAGGCGGATTCTGGTCGGGAGAATGATCGCGTCTCCCAGAAGCAAGGCTTCACCAACATCGAGAAGCGGCAACGCAGCGGCGATTCCGTCCATGCTGTCTGGCATCAGGCGTTTCACTACAGCTTGATCTTGATCGTTAGTAAGACGAAGCACAACAAAGTTGTTGCACTGCGACAGAACTGTCCGGCTGACGTCAGATGGGCGTTGGCTCACGACGAGGAGGGAGATTCCGTGCTTGCGTCCTTCTTTCGCGATTCGTTCGAAGGATTCGAGCGCCCTCTGTTCCGCCGGGTCTGCGACCGACGCGGGGAGGTAGAGGTGTGCCTCGTCGCAGACGAAGGTCACAGGGGTTCGTACGTACTCATCGGTCCAGAAGTGGATCTCGTAGAAGCCGCGAGGCAGGCCAACCAGTTCCTCGCCAAGACCCCCACGAGGAAGGGCATCAGCAACGGACCCCGCCTGTGACCACGAATGGAACCACGCTCTGACCGTCCCATAAGGGGCCGGAAGACCCTCGTTGCTGGACAGTGGAGCTTCAGCCAGCATCGCGGTCTGCCATCAGGTGCGCGACGACCGGTGCGAGTGCGACACCCAGGGCGTGGTGCTGGTCGGCGTCGAGATGCACGCCGTCGTGCTTGCTGCTGGTGGTGATCGTGTTCGAGTCGAAAAAGACGCAGCCGGTGTCTTCGCTGATCTGTCGAATCGCCTGCGCGAGACCCTGTGCGGCGATATCCCCGCCCGCGAACTTCGGGCCGATCGCTCCTCGAGGGTTGTCAAGCTGCGGGGGCGCGATGACGAGAATCGGCGGGGTAGGCATCCCGGGCTCGATCGGCGCTGTCCTGATCGCGTTGATGAGCGCGGCGATGCCCATCGAGGAGTGCCAGGGTTTGTGCTGGTGCATGGATTGGAAGTCGTTCGTGCCGAGTAGGAGAATCACGAGGTCGAGCGGGGATTGCGCTTCTATGACCTGTTGGATGCCGCTGAGGGCGTTCCGCCCAGGTTTGTATGGGTCGTCGAAGGCGGTGCGACGCCCGTTGAGACAGTCCTCCGTCAGCCGGATGCGACCGTCCCTTCCCGCGTTGAGCGCGGCGTGCAGGACTCCGGGCCAGCGCTCTTCGAAGGGAAGTCGCTGCCGAGTCGTCGGGACTATGCCCCAGGTCAGCGAGTCCGAGTACACAAGGATGTGCTTCGTCGTTGGCATCTTGGCTCCTTTGCGTTGCCGTCGTTCTCTTTATGCGTTCACGGGTCCGGAAGGAGGATCGTGGCGAGGTTGACGCGTTGCTGACCGTCCTCCCGTTCCGCCAGGTAAGGAGTCAGTAGCTCAGCGAGGCTTGCCTGAATCGTGGCGAGATCCTCCCTGCTCACGTACAAGGGCGTTCGGGCGAATCCGACCAACTCACGGGCTTCGGGAGAATCCGCGCTGAGGAAGCGGTCGAAGTCACCCGTGACGTCTCCCAGGAAAGCCAGGAAGGCAGTGCTCAGCTGCGCGCTGCTCATCGCAGAAAGCTCAGCGTGGTCAATGGCTGCCATCCGGTCGCCCAGCGCCAAGGTTCGCTCGATCGCGCCACGAGATCTGCGCTCATCGACCACGGCGACAACCTTGGCATCGAGGAGGGCAGCCACGTGTCGGTAGAGCGTGGCCTGCGGGATATCCGGGAGCGCCTCGCGCAACTGGGCCGTCGTGCGGTTGCGACCGCCCAGCTGCTGGATGATCCGTAATCGCACCGGGTGCAGCACGACTTCTGCCAGAGCAGTCTTGTCCGGCACCTTGACTCCTCACTGTTATCACGATGATAATGTTCTCAATACGATTCCATCCTAGCTATCGAGGAGAGCACGATGACGAACATCACATACGACCGAACCGGAGTGCACGTGCAGTTTCCCGGTTGGGAGGCGACGATGACGGGCCTGCCGAAGCTGTTGATTCCAAGGTCGGCGATCCGTGGCGTCGCGAGCGAGCAGGGATGGACTTCCGAAATCCTCGGGATGAAGTCCGGTCTTGTCATCTCTGGCTACCGCAAACTGGGCACGTTCAGGCACCCTTCGGGAGTGCGGCGCCTGGTCTCGATGAAGCGCGGACACCCGCTGCTGCGGATCACCGTCGACCGGGCCGCCGTCGGGTTCGACGAGATCCTCCTGAGCACCGATGCTGCGGAGTCGATCGCGGCAGACCTTCGATCGGATGTGCACTCTTGAACGCTGCGATCGAGGTACAGGCGCTCTCAAAACGGTTCGGGACAGTCGTTGCGCTCGAAGACGTGAGCTTGAAGGTCGAGTACGGGCGCGTCGTCGGTTTCCTCGGGCCCAATGGGGCGGGGAAATCGACGCTGATGCGCGCGCTACTCGGCCTGGTCCGCTCAGACAGTGGTGAGGCGTACATCGCCGGGCTGCCCTATGCCCACCTGCCTGCGCCCGCAATGGCCGTGGGCGCGGTCCTGGACATTGCGTCGGCGCATCCGCGCGTGACGGCACGCGCTCACCTTCACACGTGCGCGGCACTCGGAGGAATGGACCGGTCGCGGGTCGACACCGTGTTATCCCTCGTGGGAGCGCAGTCGTACGCCGATCGTCGGATCGGCACCTTCTCCACCGGGATGCGGCAGCGCCTCGCGCTGGCCACCGCGATGCTCGGCGACCCGGACATCCTCGTGCTCGATGAGCCGTCGAACGGTCTGGACCCAAGCGGAATCGCCTGGCTCCGCACATTCCTGCGCGAGTTCGCCGATGCTGGCGGCGCCGTACTGCTCTCCAGCCATGTGCTTCATGAGATCGAGCACACGATCGACGACGTCTTCCTCATCGACCAGGGCCGCACCGTCTGGACGGGCGCACTCGAACGACTCGTGGCGCAAGATGCTCCTCTCGAGGAAGCATTCCTGCGCCTCACGCAGAAAGGACCTCTCTCATGAATGCCGTCTACGGAGAGGTCGTGCGACTGCGCGCCACCGGAGTAGCACTGTGGTCGGCAGTGGTTGCGCTCGCGTGTGGTGGCGGATTGACGCTTCTCCTTGCGCTCACCGGGCCGCAGAACGCCCAGCCTCCCATGCCGGACATCGACACCCCCGAAGGCGTGGGATTCGTGCTCGGCATCGGAACCGTGCTTCTGTTCGTCCCCGCGCTGATCGGGACCATCGCGATCACAAGCGAGTATCGACACCGCACGATCGGCACGACGTTCCTCGTCGTTCCTAGACGAGGTCGAGTACTCACAGCCAAGCTCGCCGTGTACACGGTGCTGGGCATCGTCTACGGAATGGTCGCATCTCTGTCGGCCTTGCTCGCCCTGATCGTCGCAACATGGATGCGCGGTGTACCGCTGGGCGTCGATGTGGTGGATCTGGTACCGGCACTCATACAGCTCAGCCTGGCCGCTGCGGCCTACATGCTGCTTGGAGTAGGGATCGGCGCGTTGGCGCGTTCACCCTTCGTCGCGATCGGCGTCGTGCTCGGCTACTTCCTGTTCGTCGAGTACATCCTGATGCTGGTTCCCGGCGTCAACGCGATCTACCCGTTCCTACCGGGCGGCGCGACGGCATCGCTGACGAGTTTCGACTTCCTCACCGGCGCGATCGCGAGCCAGACAGCGCTGACGCCTGCGACGATGGTCTCACCTGTGCTCGGCGCTGCGATTCTCGTGGCATACGCGGTCATCGCGGCGATTCTCGCCGTCTTCGTTCCCCTTCGGCGAGACCTGAGGTGACCGGACCCAGGGTCTCGCCGAACGGGAGCCGCTATGGCTGCGCATACGCGCTCGCGTAGTCCTCACTGGGGGCCACGGGCTGGATGATATCGAGCAGGACACCGTCGGGGGCAGCAACGATGAAGTGCCGCTGGCCGAAGTCCTCATCGCGAAGCGGCAACACCACGTTCATCCCTGTTCTGCCGGCCAACTGCTTGTGGACGGCATCGACGTCGCCGACTTCGAGGTTGACGATCACTCCTCGGGGGAGCTCACGGTATCCGGCCGGCACCGTGGAGTGATCGTAAGCCAAGATCGCCAGCTCGAACGCGCCTAAGCGCAAGCTGACATACCAGTCCGATTCAAAGGTCGTCTCGAAACCGATGACGTCGCGGTAGAAGGACGCAGCGGCGTCGACATCGCGAGACATGAGCACGGGATAGAGGCTGGTGACGGACATTGCACTCCTTTACGTACGATATGAATGTAACGAAGCCAGCATACATACAGACTGTACGTAAAGGAAGAGGACCATGCCCCGCGCCTCCGCAGCCGACGCCGCCCAGACAGCCCAACGCATCCTCGATTCGGCGAAGGAGCTCTTCTCGGTACGAGGCTTCAGTGAAGTCTCCGTCGACGACGTCGCCCGGGACGCCGGGGTCACGCGAGGAGCGGTCTATCACCACTACCGGAACAAGGTCGCATTGTTCGCCGACGTCGTCGCCCGCCTTCAAGCCGACGTCGCACGAGCCGTCGTCGCGGCAGCAGAGAATGCAGACCCGCAGCCTCTCGAACAGCTCAGGGCCGGGTCGCACGCGTTCCTCGATGCGATCACGAACGGGGCCGCCATGCGCATCCTGCTCATCGATGCACCTGCGGTGACCGGCTGGCAGGAGTGGCGCCGACTCGACGCGGAGAATTCGGCGACGCATCTGCGAGAGGCACTACGTGAGGCAGGAGTTGCAGAAGAGATCCTCGATGCATCGACCGCGCAGCTCTCCGGCGCGATGAACGAGGCAGCCCTCTGGACGGCCCAACACGATGACACCGATCTGGCTCGCCGGCAGTCCCACAGGGTTCTCGACAGACTACTCACGGCCTCCGTCTCGTAGACCCGGTTCTGGGGCGTGGGCGAGCTTTCCAGAGATTCGCACGATGTCGAGGAGGTCGCGCGCGTCGAGCCGATCGGCGAAGCGACGGCGCACGGATTCCAGGTGCACGGCAGTCGCTTCGCGAAGGGCGTCGAGCCCGAGGGGGGCGAGCACGAGCAGACATCCGCGGCCATCTGCCGGGTCGGGGTCACGGCGAATCAGCTCTCGCGCTTCCATCCTGCCGGCGTGACGCGACAGCCTGCTCCGCGACCACCCCATCTTCTGCGCCTGGGCATGCAGTGTGCTCATCATCTCCGGCGCTTCAACAAGGGTGCTGAGCACTTCGTAGTCGGGCTCCGAGAGGCCCGATGCTGCAAGGTCGTGCACCACACCGGCCTGCACGGCGACCATCATGCGACGGAACGCGCGCCAGGCGACTTCCTCATCCTCGCTCAACCAAGGCGCCGCCGACCCCACCCTTTTCGTTGACATGTAATCATTCTACGATCTATGCTCGTTTACATGTCAACGAAATCTCCTAGAGTCGTGATCCTCACGTGCAGCACCAGACCCGGAGCGATAGGCCCGGCGGTTGCAGACTGGCTCCTGCACACTCTCACCCTCCACGCTGACGCACTCGACGTCGAGCTTCAGCATGTGTCGTTGCGCGATCTCGATCTCCCGTTCTTCGACGAGGAGGAACATCCGGCGCTCGGCGCCTATCGAAACCCGCACACCAAAGCGTGGAGCAAGATCGTCGACGAGGCGGATGGCTTCATCGCGGTCACGCCTGAATACAACTACGGCATGCCCGCAACGCTCAAGAACGCCCTCGACTACCTGAGCCATGAATGGGCATGGAAGCCCATGGGGTTCGTGAGCTACGGCAACACGTCGGCGGGCACCCGATCCGTGCAGCACGCGAAGCAGGTGATCACGACGCTTCGTCTCGTCCCCCTCGGCTCGACCGTCGCCCTGCGCCTGAAGGACACGATCGATTCGACCGGGGTGCGTCCGAGCGTACAGCTGACCGCGTCGGCGAACGGCTTGCTGGAGGAGCTGGTCAGACTAGCTCACGCACTCAAGCCCATGCGGGAGGCTGCACGACCCGGTATCGAAGTCGGGCCGTTGCCCGGTAGCTATACACGCCCATTGATTCCCAACGACGCCCCTCATGTACTGGTTCTGCAGCGATGCTGCTGGGTCGACGAGGCGTTGAGCAACGAAACGCTGGACCTCGCTCCGTTCACCGAGACCCTCGAAGACGTGCAGGCCTGGCTCACCGACTGGGAGAGCGTCGGACTCTGGCTCCACGGTCGTCTCATCGGAATGGTTCGCGCTCGACGCGCATCGCGAACAGGGCACATCGGCAGACTCGCCGTCGTTCCCGATCTCTACGGGCGGGGAATCGGGCGCTGGCTCCTCCGGCACGCGACGGATGCTCTCGCCAGCTCCTGCGACCGGATAGAGCTCAGCACCGGATCGCAGAGCACGAAGAACATCCATCTGTACACGAGCGAAGGATTCGTCCAGCACACCGAGAACCCCGAAGGAACAGTCGAACTCGTCAAGCGTTCTTGAAGCGAGGCCCGACGGACTGACATCCGGTCCCCTGCCCGTGCACCTACTTGTCGTCGCCCGATTGAGGAATCGGCACGCTTTCGAGGAATGCTCTTGCCGCGGGGGCGGGATTGAAGCTGCTCCACGCGAGGTACTCGATACGGGTGGGGCCAGCGGTCACCGGGATCATTCGAAGACCGTTGCTGCCGGCGGGAATGACAGCTGGTGAGAGCAGGGCGATCACGAGGCCCTGCCTGACCAGGTCGAGGATGAGGTCGGCGCTCATCGCTTCGAAGGCGACCTCACGATGGATGCCGGCGGCCTGGAACGCGAGGTCGGAGGGAAGCCGTCCGGGTGTTCCTTCGGGAAAGTCCACGAACACTTCATCGGCCAAGTCTTGCAACCGCAGTCTGCGACGCCGAGCCAGTGAATGCTCGGCGGAGACGACGACGATGAGCCGTTCCCTGGCAAGAACGCGCGCGTTCACGCCTTTCGGGGGTGCACTGTCGGGCAGCCCGAGCACTGCCACGTCCATACGGCCCTCGCTGATCGCGGTGACGAACTCATCGCTACCGCCGCCTCGGAGCTTGATCCGCACCGCAGGGTGGGCGCGATGGAAGTGCCCGAGCGCAGCGGGTATATCGATGGCGGTCACCGTCGGAATCACACCAATGATGAGACTGCCTCGAATCTGCCCGTCCGCCTCCGCCGCCTCGGAGACCGCCCGTTCAGCCGCATCGAGACTCTCTCGTGCTCGTGCCAGGAATGCCTCTCCGGCGGCGGTGATCTCAACCCTACGGCTGGTGCGCGCGAATAACCTCACCCCGAGTTCGCGTTCGAGCGCCTTGATCTGGTGGCTCAGAGCGGACTGCACCACGAGACACCGCTCCGCCGCGCGAGTGAAACTGCGTTCCTCGGCCACCGCGACCACATACCGCATCTGCTGAAACTCCACACTTCAATTATTCCTGTTCATTACTGATATGACAACAATGTTCTGGACTCATCAGCATGTCGGACCCGACGATGTAACCATGAGCATCACGACCTCACCGCGCACGCCTCGAAGCGTGCACGCAAGATCCACGCGCCGAGTGGGTTGGACGATACTGACTGCGCTGACCCCGATGGCCTGGGGCACCACCTACATCGTGACAACGCACCTGCTGCCCGAGGGGCATCCTCTCTTCGCAGCGATGATGCGCTCGCTTCCCGCAGGTCTGATCGCGCTCCTGATCGCGAGGCAGTTGCCGCACGGTTCGTGGTGGTGGAAGAGCCTCGTGCTCGGCACCTTGAACATGGCCGCATTCTTCCCGTTGCTCTTCCTCGCAGCCCAGCAGCTGCCAGGCGGAGTAGCAGCCACGCTGGGTGCGGCACAGCCCATCGTTATCGCGTTCCTCGCCGTGGCGATCCTGCACGAGAAGCTCTCGCTCTGGCGAGTCACCTGGGGCGTGCTCGGCATGATCGGCGTTGCGCTCGTCGTCCTCGGCCCGAACGCTGCGATGTCGCCTCTTGGTATCCTCGCGGGCTTGGGCGGTGCCGTGTCGATGGGCATCGGCGTGGTGCTGACGAAGAAGTGGGGGCGCCCCGAAGGGGTATCAGCAGTCGGTCTGGCCGGGTGGCAACTCACCGCGGCCGGTCTTGTCCTGCTGCTACCGGCTCTGCTCATCGACGGCATTCCGCCCGGTATCGACGGCAAGGCCGTGCTGGGGTACGCCTGGCTGGGGCTGATCGGGGCATTGCTGACCTACACCATCTGGTTCGCCGGCATTCGGCGTCTGCCTGTGACGGCAACCGCCCTGCTCGGCCTGCTCTCTCCGCTCGTGGCGGCGGTGCTCGGCGCCGCGATCGCAGGTGAAGCCCTGGCCCCACTCCAACTTCTCGGCTTCGCCGCAGCACTCATCGCGATGGTCGCCGGTCAACTCCCGCCACCGAGAAACAAAGACCATGTCCGATCATGAGAGCCGCTGCATTCGGCGCGATCGGCATGGTCAGGAGCGCTATCGACACCGAAGCCGTTCACTGTCTGTTCGTGAGAGCTTGTCCGATGATCCGCGCAGCTTCGGAGAACGCGCTGGGGTTGGGGCCGGAGTAGTTCAGACGGAGATAGCGGCCGGTTGGCTCGGCGGGGAACCAATCGTCACCTGCTGCGATGATGACCCCGCGAGCTTCGCATTCTCGGGCGAGCTGGAGCAGGTTCGTGTCGTCGGGCAGCCGCAGCCAGAGGTTCAGACCGCCGCACGGCACAGCATCCAGGCGCGCCGTCGGAGCGTGCTCGCGGAGCGCGTCGACGAGGAGATCGCGGCGGCTCGTGAGCTGTTGTCTGAGCGAGCGCAGGTGCGTGCGCCAGGCCGGTTGCGTGACCACATCGACCGCGACGGCTTGTAGCGCGGAGCTGACGTACATCTCCTGAGCCTGCGTGTCCGCGAGGATACGATCACGGGCAGGGCCGCGCGCGATCACGCCCGCGACCCGGACGGACGGGGAGACGCTCTTGGTGAGTGAGCGGATGTAGACGACATGGCCGCTGTCGTCACGGGCGGCGACGGGGACGGAATCGGAGGTGATGCCGAAGTCGTGCGCCCAGTCGTCCTCGATGAGGAACGCGCCGTGCTCGCGCACGATCCCGAGTACGGCGTCCCCCAGTTCCGCCGACCACTGGCCGCCGGTGGGGTTGGCGAAGTTCGGTTGCGCGTAGAACGCGCGTGCCCCGGTCTGCGCGAAGGCGCGGTCGAGGTCGTCGGGATTCGGGCCGCGCGGCCCGGACGGGATAGGGACGAGTTGCACGCCGACCTGCGCGGCGGCGAGCATCGCCCCCCAATAGCTCGGTGACTCGATCAGCAGAGGTCGCCCCGCTCCGACAAGAGCGCGGAAGAGAGTGCCGAGGCCACTCTGACTACCCGGCAGGATCACCACATCCCTTGCGGCCGGGGCAGTCAGGCCCGTGGGAGTGATCGCGCCGAGTTCAGCGGCGAACCAGGATTGCAGCTCGGGCAGGCCTGTAGCGGGCGAGCGACTCACCGCCGCCTCGCTCCGTGCAGCGCGAGCGAACGCGGCCCGCACCAGACGTTCGGGCAGCAGCTCCCTGTCGGGGTAGCCAGAGTGCAGGGCGATCACATCGTTCGGCGTGGTACGCAGCGCCGCCGACGAGGCCGGAACGCGATGCTGCGGGGAGCCGAGCGCTGCCGTCTGCCAGCCGTAGTCGTTCGGACGGACCGCCCGGATCCCGCGCACGAACGTGCCGATGCCCGGGCGCGACTCGATTACACCCTGGCCGACGAGGGTGCGTAGTGCCTTCTGCACCGTGACCGGGCTGGCCTCGAACCGTGCGACGAGCTGCCGCGTCGTCGGAAGCTGTGCACCCGCAGGAGCGGCCGCAATCCACTCACCGAGAGCGGACACAATGCGGTCACTGCTACTATAGGTCATGAGAAACAAGGATACCGCTACTCTATCTTCTGCGAAACTGCTACCGGTATCTCATGCCGGCCTGTGGTGGGGGCTGCTCGGCGTGACCGCGTTCTCTTTCACCGTGCCCTTTACCAGGGTCGCGGTAGAGAACGGGCACATGTCGGCTCTGTTCGTCGGGTCGGGCCGCGCGGTGATCGCGGCCGCGCTCGCCGCGCTCGCCCTCGGGTTGACGCGGCAGAGACTCCCGCGCCGGAGGCAATGGATACAGGTCTCGGTGGTCGCTGGCGGCGCGGTGGTCGGGTTCCCGCTGCTGACCTCGTTCGCCCTCACGACCGCGTCCGCGAGCCACGGGGCCGTAGTGATCGCGCTGCTGCCCGCAGCGACCGCGGTGATCGCCGTCCTGCGCACGGGGGAACGACCCGCACGCTCGTTCTGGGTCGCCGCCGCGTTCGGCGCGGTCGCTGCGGTGGTATTCGCCGTGATCCAGGGTGGCGGTTTCGGCGGGCTGCATGTCTCCGACCTGCTGCTGTTCGCCGCCGTCGTCGTCTGCGCGGTCGGCTACGCGGAAGGCGGATTGCTCTCCCGCAGCATGGGGTCGTGGCAGACGATCTCGTGGGCGCTCGTGCTCGCCTCGCCGCTGATGATTCTGCTGACCAGCATCGCCGTGGTGCAGCAGCCTCCCCTGGGCACCGTCGTGGAGTGGGGCGCGTTCGCGTACCTCGCGGCGGTGAGCATGTTCCTCGGGTTCTTCGCCTGGTATCGCGGCCTCGCCATCGGCCCAATGTCGCAGGTCAGCCAGGTGCAGCTCACTCAACCCGTGATGAACATCCTCTGGGCGGCCATGCTGTTGGGCGAGCACATCGGCTGGCAGACCGTGACCGGCGGCATCGCCGTGATCGGCTGCGCACTGCTCGCAGTTCGCGCCCGCAACCGAGGGAAGCAGGCAGGCGTACGAAACACACTCCGCGCTAACTGATGACCGATCTCGCAGAGGTTAAGCGGCTGATCCGTGGCAACCCGCAGGCTCGGTGGTGCCCGCAGGGAGTGCACCAGATCCGCAGCGTCTCATCATCGCCGACCCCGAACCGCGGGGTGAGCTCACGAATCGACTGCGAGCGGGGCCACCCTCTCGGGCCTGACTGTCGTGAACCATGCGCACGGTGCGGTATCGCAACTCCGGACTGAACTTCACGGGCACCTTCTGGTGCACTCCGCGGGCTACGACGCCTAACGGGACTGGTCCACTTCGACGGTGCCCGGATCGAGCAGATCTAGCGAGTGGACCAGCAAGTGACCACCCAGGAAAACGACGAAGCCCAGGTGAGAAACATGCTCTCACCTGGGCTTTTTTGTCGGGCTGACAGGATTTGAACCTGCGACCCCCTGACCCCCAGTCAGGTGCGCTACCAAGCTGCGCCACAGCCCGAGATCCTTCGTGGTTCTCCGTCACCGGAGGACCGAGGAATACAGTACCCCGACACTGCCCGGAAGAGCGAATCGGGAAGGGCGTGACCTGCGGCACCTGTGCCGTGGCGAGTCGGAGGGCGCGCCGTGGGGTAGTGGGGGAGCGGTGCCGGGAGCTCGCTCGGCGGCTCGCCCAGCGGGTCTGCGGGATCCGCCTGCGGCCCGCTCCTACACTGCAGGCATGCGCCCGGCCGAGCACGAGACTCCCCACGGTGAGACCCCGTACTCGCCGACCTCGCTGCTGCGCGCCCTGACCGCGAACCCGTACAGCGTCGCCCCGCTGCGTCCGCACGAGCACCCGGCCGCGGAGGCCGCGCCGCCGGACAACCGGTACACGCGCACCATCACGCTGCTCCTCGCGCTCGTGCTCGGCTTCGCGGTCGCCGTCTCCGTCCTCGACCTCCGGCATGAGGCCGCCGCGGAGGACAGCCCCCGCGCCCTGCTCGAGGCGGAGGTGCGGGAGACCCGCACCGAGGCGTCGCAGCTCGAGGAGCGCCGGGCAGACCTCGAGTCCCAGGTCGCCGACGCCCAGGCCGAGGTGCTCGAGCAGGGCGAGGCCGGCGCCGCGGAGCGTCTCGGCGCCTTCGAGACGGCGGGCACGGGCACGGTCCTGAGCGGACCGGGCGTCGTGCTGGAGCTGGACGACTCCGCCCCGCTCCCCTCCAGCCCGGGGGCGGGGGCCGGGACCGTCAACCGTGTGACCGACGGAGACCTGCAGATCGCCGTCAACGGGCTGTGGGCCGCGGGCGCGGAGGCGATCTCGGTCAACGGACAGCGGGTCGGGCCCTCCACGGCGATCCGCACGGCCGGCTCCGCCGTGCTCGTCGACTTCCACCCCCTGTCGCCGCCGTACCGCATCACGGCGCTCGGCGACGCCGAGCAGCTGCGCACCACGGTCGACGAGTCGGAGACGGGGGAGTACCTCCAGGGGGTCTCCTCCCGTTTCGGGATCCGTCGCTCCTGGGAGGAGTCCGAGGAGCTCTCGGTCCCTGCCCTCCCCAGCGGGACCCTCCGTGAGGCCTCGGTCCTCGAGGAGGACTCCGAGCCCGCGTCCGAGACGCTCCCGGCCGAGGAGCCGGGCACCGCATCGACCGCCGCCGAGGGCGGCACCGAGGAGGATTCCCCGTGATCGCCATCGTCGGACTGGTGCTCGGCATCGTGCTGGGCCTGGTCGTGCAGCCGGACGTTCCCGTCCTGCTCCAGCCCTATCTGCCCATCGCCGTGGTCGCCGCGCTGGACACCCTGGCCGGAGGCCTGCGAGCCAGCCTCGACGGCGCCTTCGACTCCCATGTCTTCATCACCTCGTTCCTGTTCAACGTCGGGATCGCGGCCTTCCTGGTGTTCCTCGGTGATCAGCTCGGGGTGGGCTCCCAGCTCTCTACCGCGGTCATCGTGGTCCTCGGGATCCGCATCTTCTCCAACGCGGCCGCCATCCGGCGCCTGCTCTTCCGGTCATGACCGACGGCACCCGCACCCCGGAGTCGCCGGACCAGCAGCGGCTGGTCTGGCGGCGCCTGGGCGACTCGCTGCGCCCGCAGGCCACGACCGCCCAGGTGATCGTCGGCCTGCTGTGCCTGCTGCTGGGCCTCTCGATCGCCGCCCAGGTGCGCCAGGGGGAGGACTCTCTCGAGGGCGCCAGCCAGCAGGAGCTGGTGCGCCTGCTGGACGAGTCCGGTCGTCACTCCTCCGATCTCGAGGTCGAGAACGCCGAGCTCGAGCGGACCCTGGAGACCTTGCGCTCCGGCCGGGAGGACGACGTCGCGGCCCAGAACGCCGCCGAGGAGCGGCTGTCCGACCTGGAGATCCTCGCCGGGACGGTGCCGGCGACGGGCCGGGGCGCGGTCATCACGATCGCGGATCCCGAGCAGGGCGTGCGCGCCTCGACGCTGCTGGGTGTGGTCCAGGAGCTCCGCAACGCCGGGGCCGAGGTGATCCAGATCGGCGACGTGCGCGTGGTGGCGTCGACCTCGATCACCACCGCCCCCGGCGGGGGACTGCTGGTCGACGGCACCGCGATCGGGTCGCCGTACGAGATCCGGGCGATCGGGGACCCCGCCGTGATGGAGCCGGCGCTGCGGATCCCGGGCGGCGCGGCGGACTCCGTCGCCGGCGACGGCGGGAGCCTCGCGGCGATCGCGGACGACGACGTGCGGATCGATGCGACGGTGCAGCTGAGCGCACCGGAGCATTCCCGAGTGGTCAAATGATCGTCAAGTCTTGCCCTGACGTGGTCGAGAAGGCCCCGCCCACCTCTCGCGGCATGCGAGGATGAGCGTGCGGAATCCCGTGCGCTCATCGCACCGGATCCGCAGCAGGCCAGGAAGGGGTGCGTGGTGTCAGCGAACACCGAGTGGAACGACGACAATCTCGATCACACGTCGAAGTTGAGCGCGATCTCGCCCAATGACCCCGTGGACGACGCCGACCCCGGTCTCTCGTCCCAGGATCGTCGGGCGATCGAGAACCTGCCCCCGAGCAGCGCGCTGCTCATCGTGCGCAAGGGCCCCAACCTCGGTGCGCGATTCCTGCTGGACTCCGAGACCACGGTCGCGGGCCGTCATCCCAAGAGCGAGATCTTCCTCGACGACGTGACCGTCTCCCGCCAGCACGCGGCCTTCGTCCGCGACGGCGAGGGCTTCCTGGTGCGCGACCTGGGGTCGCTCAACGGCACCTATGTCGGCAAGGACCGCGTGGACGAGGCGCGCCTGCAGTCCGGACAGGACGTGCAGATCGGGAAGTACCGCCTGACGTACTACGTCGTCGACGGGACGGCCTGACTCGATGCCGGCTTCTGCCTCGCGCAGACCGAGCTCTCCCGCGACCTCCCGGCTGAGCATCGGCCAGGTGCTCGAGATCCTGCGGGACGAGTTCCCGGATCTCGCGCACTCCAAGCTGCACTACCTCGAGTCCGAGGGGCTGATCACGCCGGAGCGGACGCCGTCGGGCTATCGCAAGTACAGCCGGGACGATGTGGATCGGCTCCGCTTCGTGCTGCGCGCCCAGCGCGACCGCTTCTGGCCGCTCAAGGTCATCAAGGAGCACCTGCTCGAGCACGGCGTCGACTCCGAGGTCACCTCGATCGCCTCGCGTCCCGGACCCTCGGCGACGCTGCAGGCCGTCCGGCTGGACCGTCGGGGGCTGGCCCGGGAGGCCGGCGTCGAGGAGGAGTTCCTCGCCGAGCTGGAGCAGTTCGGGATGCTGCCCGAGGGGGACCTCTTCTACGGGGCCACCGAGCTCGAGATCGTCACCGCCGCCCGTGACCTCGCCGACGAAGGTCTGCATCCCCGCCACCTGGTGATGCTCCGCACGGCTGCCGAGCGGGAGGCGCACATGATCCGCTCCGTGGCCCGGCCCCGGTCCCGCTCCGGGGACTCGGCAGCCCGTGGTGAGGCGGAAGACTTCGCCCGTGACCTGGGGGAATCCATGATCTCCCTGCACGGGGCCATGTTGCGGACCAAGCTCCGGGAGGGCTGAGGCCCCAGCGGCCGTCACCCGTCCGTGACCTTCGACCGGCGAGTTGCTGTCGGTCGACGGGTTCTTCGCGCTACCCTGATCAGGTGCTCTCACCCTTCCCCCTCGGAGAGCCGGAACCCGGAGGTAGCCGTGAACGCCACTCGAGGCGATGATCGCACTGAACAGTCCACCGTCCCCGCAGAGCCCGCGCAGGGCGTGCTGTTCGACGACGTGGTGGACACCCCGGGCGAGCTCGGCTACCGAGGCCCGGCCGCCTGCAAGGCCGCCGGGATCACCTATCGCCAGCTCGACTACTGGGCGCGCACCGGCCTCGTCGAGCCCGGCGTCCGCGCCGCGCACGGCTCCGGCAGCCAGCGCCTCTACGGCTTCCGCGACATCCTCGTGCTGAAGGTCGTCAAGCGCCTCCTGGACACCGGGGTCTCTCTCCAGCAGATCCGTGTGGCCGTCAGCGCGCTCCGCGAGCGCGGCATCGACGACCTCGCCGGCATCACCCTCATGAGCGACGGCGCCTCGGTGTACGAGTGCACCTCCGCCGAGGACGTCTTCGACCTGGTCCAGGGCGGCCAGGGCGTGTTCGGCATCGCCGTGGGCCGCGTCTGGCGCGAGGTCGAGAACGATCTCGCCGTCCTGCCCGGCGTCAACCCGGCCGACGATGCCGCCCTCGCCCTGCAGGACGAGCTGGCCGAGCGCCGTCGTTCACGCCAGGCGGGCTGAGCCACCGCTCCACGACCGCGCAGGCGGTCCCTCGCACAGCAGAACGGCGAGCCCCGGGAAGGGGCTCGCCGTTCTCGTCGCGCCGGGGCGCGGGGGAGAGGTCAGGAGTTCTGGCGCGAATCCATCACGGTGCGCAGCAGCGCATCGAAGTCCTCGGTGAGCCTCTTTCCGGAGGCGCCCTCGTACTTGTGCAGCGGCACGGCGCCGCCCTGGGCCTGCTGCAGACCCACGCGCTCCTCGATGACGGGCTCGAGCACCGCATCGCCGAAGAGCTCCCGCAGCTCGGCCAGGCGGTACTGGTGCTCGACGGAACGGGGCCGGTAGCGGTTCACGGCCAGGCCCAGGGGCTGCAGGCGCGGGGCGATGCCGTCCTCGTGCATCTCGGCGGCGAGCTTGAGCGCGCGGTCCGCCGCGGTGACGGCGAAGAAGCCGGGCTCGGCGACCACCAGGGCGCGGTCCGAGGCGGCCAGCGCCATCTGGGTGAGCCCGTTCAGCGAGGGCGGACAGTCGATGAGCACGAGGTCGTACTGATGGCTGCGCTTCTCCAGGGCCAGATGCAGCCGGCGCACGTCCTTGGGGCTCTGCGCGGGGGCGTCCATCACGGCGGAGCGGTTCGATCCCGGGATGATGTCCAGATGCGAGGCCGCATCGGCGGCCCACGGGGTCGGGATGATCGCGCGGTCGATGGTCTCGGTCCGGGGGGAGGTGATCACCTCGGCGATGTCCAGGGAGCTGGCCGGTTCGCCGAGCAGCCCGAGGGTGGAGTCGCCCTGAGGATCGAAGTCGATCACGAGCGTGTTCACCCCCTGGTGCAGGGCCGCGGAGGCCAGGCCGAGGGTCACGGACGTCTTGCCGACGCCGCCCTTGAGGGAACACACACTGACGATGAACACGCTTCGCAGTCTACCGACCCCAGCCCGCGCCCCGGCACCGCGACGTGCGGGTAGCCTGCGTGGATCGTCAGGAATACGATGACCGGGGAGGTCGGATGTCGCAGATCACGCATGATCTCGTGCTCGAGGTGCTCGACGGCTGCGGGCAGAGCGCTCTGGAGGAGGCCCGGGAGCTCGGTGCCGTGCGCCGGATCGGCCCCACCGAGCTCGCTCTGCGCAGCGGTGACCTCGACGGGGTGCGCTCGCTGCGTCGCGTGGTCGCGGCCTCGACGGCCCTGACGGTCCCGGCCCGTCGACCCCGGGAGCTGCTGGAGACCTCGGTCCAGCAGCGGCTCGCGGAGCTGCTCGAGGAGATCCGACGCCAGCGGCCCCGTCAGCGCTTCCACGGGCTGCGCCTCGAGGCCGCCGGCTCCGACACCCCGGACATGCGCCGTCTCGCCGAGGCCCTCGGCGAGCTCGCGGACCTGCCGGTCTCCGAGGAGGGCGACCTGGTGGTGCGGGTGCGCCGGGGCGCCGCACCGGTGACCTGGCAGGTGCTGCTGCGCACCACACCGCGCCCGCTGGCCACCCGGGCCTGGCGCACCGTGAACTATCCCGGAGCGGTCAACGCCACCATCGCCGCGACGGTGCTGGACCTGCTGCAGGTGGGGGAGGAGGACTCGCTGCTGGACATGACCTGCGGCTCGGGAACCTTCCTGGTCGAGCAGCTGCACAGCGCGGTCCCCGCCCGCGCCGTCGGCGTGGACCTCGATCCGTCCGCGCTGGACGCGGCCCGCGCGCATCAGCGCGCGGCACGGCGCAAGGGACGCATCGACTGGCTCGAGGGAGATGTCCGTACGGCGGAGCTCGAGCCCGGCTTCTCGAGGATCGTGACCAATCCGCCCTGGGGCACTCTCCTCGGCGAGCACGAGACCAACGAGGAGCTGCTCGCGGATCTGCTGGCCCGTGCGGCCGAGCTGGCGGCGCCCGGGGCTCGTCTCGGTGTCCTCACCCATGAGATCACCCGCATGCAGCGGGTGCTCGAGACCGCTCCCTCCGGCTGGCGGCCGACGGGGGAGCATCGCTTCTTCCAGAAGGGCCACCACCCCCGCCTGTTCCTGCTCGCGCGGGACTGAGGACGCTCAGAGCCCCCGTCGGCTCTCCCCGAGCGCCCGCATCCCGCCCTCGTCGCCGTGCACCCGTACGCGCGCCACGCGATCCCGGCCGCTCGCCCACAGCAGCAGCTCGAGCGGCTCACCATGGATCCGCAGGCTGCCGGCGCCGCGGCGGGAGCGGAGGCGTCGGCCGCCGAGCGGGGAGATCAGCGTGACGTCGGCTTGCACACGCACCACCAGGGGCGCCATGAGGCCGAGCGACCTCCACGCGTCGGCCGTCGCCTCCACGCTCAGACGGCGCGGCTCCCAGCCGTCCTGAGCGCGCCGCAGATCCTCGTGGTGGATCAGCAGCTCGCCCTGGCCGCTCAGGCGGTCCGCGGTCCCGGCGGGGGAGAGGCGGCCCGGCCCGGCCCGGAGCGCGTCCACCTGCTGCTCCCAGGGCCGGTCCCGCAGGGCCTGGCGTGCCCGGGCGGCGCGCCGCCCGATCGGGCCCGGCAGCGAGGACCCCGCCACCAGATGGGGATGTCCCTCGCGGACCAGCAGGTGGTCCAGCAGGTCCGCCGCGTCCCAGCCCGGCAGGATCGTCTCGGCCTGCGGCCCGAGGGCGAGGAAGGTGTCGGCGAGCTCGGCTCGCTCGTCGTGCCCGGTGCTCGGTGCCACCGTCTCAGCCCTGGTTGCTGAACGCGGCGTCGAAGGAGACCTCGGAGGCCGGGTAGTCCAGGGTGCGCAGCAGCTCGATGGCCTCCTTCGCCCCGTGGAGCCGGTCCATCCCGGCGTCCTCCCACTCGATGGAGATGGGCCCCTCGTAGCCGATCGAGCGCAGCGCGCGGAAGGCGGCGTCCCACGGCACGTCCCCACGGCCGAAGGAGACGAAGTCCCAGCCGCGGCGCGGGTCGCCCCAGGCCAGGTGCGAGCCCAGGCGCGTGTTGCGGCCGGTGATCCGCACCCGGATGTCCTTGCAGTCCACGTGGTAGATCCGGTCGGCGAAGTCGGTGATGAAGGAGACCGGGTCGATCTCCTGCCACATGAAGTGCGAGGGGTCCCAGTTCAGGCCGAAGGACTCGCGGTGACCGATCGCCTCGAGGGTGCGCTCGGTGGTCCAGTAGTCGTAGGCGATCTCCGAGGGGTGGACCTCGTGGGCGAAGCGCACGCCGCACTCGTCGAAGACGTCGAGGATCGGGTTCCAGCGGTCGGCGAAATCCTGGTATCCCTCGTCGATGACCTCCTGGGGCACCGGCGGGAACATCGCCACGTACTTCCAGATCTTCGATCCGGTGAAGCCGATGACCGTCTCGACGCCCAGCTTCTGGGCGAGACGGGCGGTGTTCTTCATGTCCTCCGCGGCGCGCCGGCGCACTCCCTCGGCGTCGCCGTCGCCCCAGACGGCCGGGCCGACGATCGCCTCGTGGCGGAAGTCGATCGGGTCGTCGCAGATGGCCTGTCCCTTGAGGTGGTTGGAGATGGCCCAGCACTTCAGGCCGTGCTTCTCCAGGATGCTCAGGCGTTCGGCGATGTACTCCTCGTCGTCCCACCGCGAGGCGTCCAGGTGCTCGCCGGCGACGGCGATCTCGAGGCCGTCGTAGCCCCAGCCGGCCGCGAGCTCGGCGACCTCGTCCAGGGTGAGGTCGGCCCACTGACCGGTGAACAGGGTGTGCGGATGTGCCATGGGGACATGCTCCTTCGCGATGTGGTGCGGCGTGCGGTGGGTCGGGTCAGAGGGTGATGGTTCTGCCATCGGCGGCGTCGGAGGCGATGATCGCGTCGAGCACCTTCTGCAGCGCGAGGCCGTCGGCGAAGCCGGGGGAGTACTCGGCGGTGCCGTCGATCGCGAGCAGGAGGTCCCGTGCCTGATTGCTGAAGGCGTTCTCCCAGCCCAGGACATGGCCCTGCGGCCACCAGGCCTCGAGGTAGGGGTGCTCGGGCTCGGTGACCAGCACGCGTGAGAACCCCTGCTCGGCGATGGGGAGCGTCGCGTCCAGGAACCAGAGCTCATTGGGGTTCTCGAGGTCGAAGCGCAGGGCGCCGTCGGTCCCGTAGAGCTCCACGGTGAGTCGGTTCTTCGCCCCGGTGGCCATCCGCGAGACCTCGACCGAGGCGATCGCGCCGCCGTCGAGCTCGAGCGTGGCCCAGGCGGCGTCGTCGACGGTGACCGCCTCGGGGCCGTCGGGCCCGGGGCGCTGCGGCACCAATGTCGCCAGGCGCCCCCGCACCGCGGTGGCCCGCTGCCCGGTGAGATGCTGGATCTGGTCGATGGCGTGCGAGGCGATGTCGCCGAGTGCGCCGGACCCGGCCGTCTCCTTCCGCAGCCGCCAGCTCATCGGGGACTCCGGATCGGCGAGCCAGTCCTGGAGGTACGCCGCCTTCGCCTGGCGGATCGTGCCGAGCCGGCCGGACTCGACCAGCTGGCGGGCGAGCGCCAGCGCCGGCACCCGCCGATAGGTGAAGCCGAGGGCGGCGATCTGGCCGCGGGCGGCCGCAGCGGTGGCGGCCTCGGTCATCGCCTCGGCCTCGGCGGTGTCGTTGGCGAGCGGCTTCTCGCACAGCACGTGCTTGCCGGCCTCGAGCGCGGCGATGGCGATCTCCGCATGGAGCGAGCCCGGGGTGCAGATGTCGATGATGTCGATGTCGTCGCGGTCGAGGACGGCGCGCCAGTCGGTGGCATGCTCCTCCCACCCCAGGCGGCCGGAGGCCTCGGCGACCGCGGTCTCGTCCCGACCGACGATCACGCGGCGAGCCACGGCGGGGACGTCGAAGGCGCTGCTGACGGTGCGCCAGGCCTGGGAGTGGGCTCGGCCCATGAAGGAGTAGCCGATCATGGCGACTCCGAGCGGGCGGCGGGACGGCTGGGGCACGGAGGGCTCCTCCTGGCGGGACGGACGATCGACGTTGACTGCGTCACAACCCTATGTGAACGATCACGAGGCGGCAACGAGCCCACGGGGGTCTCGCGAGGGGGCGCGGATGCTGGACACTGGACAGGTGGACAGACATGCGCACGCCTGGATCAAGGCAGAGGTGACGGCAGGGACCGACGTGGCTCTGCTCATCGCCGCCTCCGACGCACCGATCGCCGAGGAGCACCTGGTGGTCCGGGCCGACGGCGCCGAGCATCCCGTCACGGAGACCCGGGATCGGTTCGGCAGCCGCCTGCACCTGCTGCAGGGCCTGCCCGAGGGAACGGTCGAGATCGCCTACGAGGCGCGCGGTGCGACCGCCGCGCCGGTGCTCGTGAGCGATGAGGCCGATGCGGTGCTGCACCTGCGACCCTCGCGCTACTGCGAGGTCGACGAGTTCGAGAGGATCGCCGCCGAGGTGATCTGCGGGCGAGAGGGCACCGCGGCGCTCGACGCCGTCGTCGACTGGGTGCACGAGCACCTCGAGTACGTGCCGGGCTCGAGCACGATCACCGACTCGGCGCGCTCCACCTACGTCTCGCGTCAGGGGGTGTGCCGGGATTACGCCCATCTCACGGCGACGCTCCTGCGCGCCGGCGGGATCCCGGCGCGCTGCTCCTCGGTCTACGCCCCGGGGCTCAGCCCGATGGACTTCCACCTGGTGGTGGAGGCGCTGATCGACGGCAGCTGGCTGGCGGTCGATGCGACCCACCTCGCGCCGCGCGCCTCGATGATGCGGATCGCGACCGGACAGGATGCGGCCGACACCGCCTTCATGACCACGCTCGCCGGGAATGTGACCCTCACCGGCATCCAGGTCACCGCCGTGGTGAACCCGGTGCTGCCGCGCGAGGTGCACCGCGAGCGCATCGCGCTGCGCTGAGTCGGGCAGCGGTCAGGCGGCCGGGCCCTCTCCATCCTCCTGGTCGAAGCTCGCGAGGTACTGCTCGACCTCGGCGGCGATCGCCTCGGCGGTGGGCACCTCGGCCCCGGCCCCGGAGGTGATCATGCGGTCGAAGCGCGTCTCGAGCCCGCTGACCATCTCCTGGAGCGCCGGCTGGGCGTCGATCTGGGCGGCGACCGCCTCGCGCACGGGCCCTGCCTGGGCCTCGAGCGAGTCGGTGGGCAGCTGCGGGCCCTGTTCCTCGGTGATCGCGCCGAGCAGGGCGATCGCGGCATCGGGGTAGGACATCTCGTGCAGGTACTGGGGGACGTGCACGGTCAGGCCCACGACGTCGTGCCCGGCCTCGGCGAGCCGCAGGGTGAGCAGCGCCGTGAACGGTGCACGCAGGCGGAACGTCCCCGGCATCGTGCGGCGCACGACGATCGACTCCGGGTCCCCGGCGAAGCGGGTCACGGGCAGCTCGCGAGTGTGGGGGACCGGCGCCGGGAAGCTCTGCAGCAGCAGGGTCCGCTCGATCCCGAGCTGCTCGACCACGATCTGGAGGGCGCCGGCGACCCGCTCCCACTGGAAGGAGGGCTCAGGACCGCTGAGCAGGAAGAAGGTCTCGCCGTCCAGCGCCGTGACCTCGTGCAGGAGGATCTCGGGACGCTCGTAGTCGGAGAAGTGGTCGAGCTGGAGGGTGACCTCGGGGCGGTGCCCGGCGTAGTCATAGACCTGGTCCATGTCCAGGCGGCCGACGACGCGGCTCGAGAGCGAGTTCAGGAGCTGGTCGTCGATGAGCTGCTGGGACTCGCCCGCGTCGCTGTACGCGCCGAGGGTGACGAGCAGGGTCCGGCCCTGCAGGGAGCGCGAGTCGACATGGCGCTCGTAGCTGAACAGGGTCGTCGGATCCATGCTGACCTCCAGGGCGACAGTCCGCCGTCACGGCGGATGGGGTGACCTCCGGTGCAACGAGCGGTCGAGCGGGGGTATTCCCCGCGCGGAGGCGTCGTTCACGTGAGCAGCGCCACCGAGTCGATGGCGAGGCGCACCGCGAGCGCGCCGGTGACGACGAGGAAGACCACGCGGACGAATCTCGAGCCGAACCTCAGGGCGAGCCGCGCCCCGAGGTAGCCGCCGATCACGTTCGCCACCGCCATCAGCGCCCCGAGGACCCACCACACGTCGCCCTGCATCCCGAACACCAGCAGCGCACCGATGTTGGTGGTGAGGTTCGCGAGCTTGGCATGCACGCTCGCCTCGAGGAACCCGTACCCCAGCACGGCCACCATGGCGATGATGAAGAAGCTGCCGGTGCCGGGGCCGAGGAGTCCGTCGTACACACCGATCGCGCCGCCGATCGCCCCCGCGCGCAGCACCTGGGCGCGGCCGCTGTGCCGCGGCGCGTGCTCGAGGCCCATCGAGGGCTTCAGGAGGGTGTACGTCCCCACGGCGAGCAGCGCCACCAGCACGATGGGGGAGAGCCAGGCCTTGGGCACGGAGCCGGCCAGGGCGGCGCCGAGGGCGCTGCCGATCAGGGCGCACACCACGAGCGGCACCACCGTCGCGCCCACCGGCAGGATCCTGCGCAGGTAGGTCCAGGAGGAGACCGCCGTCCCCGCCACGGAGGCGAGCTTGTTGGTCCCGAGCACCGTGCCGGTGGGGGCGTCCGAGGGCAGGGCCGTCAGCAGCGCCGGCAGCTGGATCAGACCGCCGCCGCCCACCACGGCATCCACCCACCCCGCGAGGAAGGCCGCGCCGATGAGCAGCACGAGGGTGAGGGCGGAGAGCTGCAGGAGCTCGTCGAACAGGGGCACACCTGCAGTCAACACCCCGCCGCGCACGGGCAGGAAATCCGTCCGCCCTCTGTTGGGCCGGAGGACACAGGGGCACACTGAGCCCATGGCGATGATGCTCTCGATGCCGCCCGTCCCTGCCGACTGGGCGCGGCACACCCCGTACAGCGATCCCGGATCGCAGGCAGCGCTGCTGGACGTGCTGGAGCCGACGGACCGGGGGACCGGCGCCGTGGTGCGCAACCTCATCGGCCACTACCGGGCCGAAGCGGATCAGCTCTCGCCGCAGACCCAGGACGAGGTGAACCTGCGCTGGGTCGCGGAGATGCTGGGCCGCGACCAGGACCGGCACGGCGCCGCGGCTCTGACGGACCCTCGCCCGCTCGCCTCCCGCCTGCAGGGATGCTGCCGCGACCACACCCTGCTGGCCGTCTCGATCCTGCGCCAGCACGGTTTTCCGGCGCGCAGCCGGGTCGGCTTCGCGAGCTATTTCGTCCCGGGCTGGCACCACGACCATGTGATCGTCGAGCTGCACGACGGGGACCGGTGGCGGCGCGTCGACCCCGAGGTCGCCCCCGACAGCGGGATGCTCCCGGATCCCCTGGACATCCCGGCGGGCCCGGATTCGCCGTTCCTCACCGCGGCCGAGGCCTTCCGGGCGGTGCGGGCGGGGGAGCTGGACCCCGAGAGCTTCGGCGTCGCGCCGGGCCATCCCCTGCACGGCGAGGGGTTCGTGCTCGCCGAGCTCTTCTGGGAGCTCGCCCACCGCTATGGGGACGAGCTGCTGCTGTGGGACGACTGGGGCGCGATCCCCGGGCCCGAGGAGGAGATGGACGCCGCGCTGCTCGCGCTTCTCGACGAGGTCGCCGCACTCCTGATCGCGGCCGACGCGGGGGACACCGACGCCGAGACGAGGCTGCACTCCCTCTACACCTCCGATGACCGGCTGCACCCGGGAGAGACGGTGCGGAGCTTCTCGCCCGTCGGGGACGGCATGGCCGAGGTGGATCTGCGCCGGTGAGCCCGCGCCGCGGGACGCCGCGGGGGACTACCGTGGAGCCATGGCGATCATCCACCGTGCCGAGCTCAGCCCGTCCAAGCCCGAGATCCTGCAGGAGCTGCTGTCCTCGCGGTCCTGGGGAGAATCCGGTGAGCTCGAGGTCATCGGCGCGTACCGCTTCGACGACCCCGAGGGCGAGGTCGGCATCGAGTGCCACGTGGTGCGCGTGGGCGAGACGATCTACCACCTGCCGCTGACCTACCGCGGCACGCCGCTCGAAGGGGCCGAGGAGTCGCTGGTGGGCACGATGCAGCATTCGGTGCTGGGGGAGCGCCACATCTATGACGGTCTCGGTGACGAGCTCGCGCTGGACTGCTTCCGCCGGGCGCTCGAGGGCGAGCAGGAGCAGGCGGAGCTCCAGATCGTCGACGCGGAGGGCGCCGTGGTGGAGATCCGTCCGCAGAGCGTGATCCTGCGACGTGAGGTCGACGTCGAGGCGTCCGAGGTCGAGGATGCGCTCGACAGCGCCGACGAGGACGTCACGTTCATCGTGGCGCGGACGCTCGGTGATCTCGACGGCGCGGTGCGTCTCGTGGCGAGCTGGGACGGCGGCGAGGGAGTGGTCGCGGCGCTCTGATCGCCGGGGAAGCGGTCGGTCAGCGCCCCGCTCACGTCACTTTACATAACGTGCATTATCGGCGGTGCGTGACGTGCCTGGAGAGCGGCGTTCGACGCTGATCCGTCGGCACCGTGCGGCACACTGCGCTCATGGAACCTGATGAGAACTCCCGCCCGGACGTCGATCTCGCCGCGATCGACCTGCGCGGCGCGCTGCTGCGCGGCCGCGATCTGCGCGGCCTGGAGATCCGTGACAGCCAGGTCGACGGACTGCGCATCGCCGACAGTATCGGCGACGAGGTCTCCGTCAGCGGCGCGCTGGGCCGCGTGATCGTCGACGACGTCGACGTCACCGACCATGTGCGTGCCGTGCTCGACGAGCGACTGCCGGAACGACGGATGGCCCGTGAGGCCTCGACGCCGGACGAGATCCGAGCCACCTGGGCGGCTCTCCAGGATCGCTGGGACAGCGTGCTCACCGCGGTGCGCGACTCCCCCACAGATATTGCGAACCTGCAGGTCAGAGGCGAATGGTCGGTCGTCCAGACGCTCCGTCACCTGCGGTTCGCCGCCGACGCCTGGATCGGCACGGCCGTGCTCGAGGAGTCCGCACCGCACCATCCCTGGGGGCTGCCGGCCGACGGCACCACCGAGGAGGTGGTGAGCGCCCTGGGCCTCGACCTCGACGCGACGCCGGACCTCGACCAGGTGCTCGAGATGCGCGACGAGCGCCGAGCCGCCGTCGAGGAGCTCCTCCAGGGCCTCGACGAGCAGGAGCTCGACCGCCGATGCGCCGGAACCCCCGGGCCGGGATATCCGGTCCGGGAGTATCGGGTGCGCCGCTGCCTGCGGGTGCTGCTCACCGAGGAGGCCGAGCACCTGCGCTACACCCTGCGCGACCTCGCCGCGGTCTGAGGGGACAGGTCAGGCCGCGCCGGGCAGGCGCGAGGTGTCGCCGCCGCTCCCCCGGCCCGCGAGCACGAAGAAGGTCGCCGAGATGAGGCAGCCCACCACCATCGTGATCGCCATCGGCAGCGAGGAGTGCGTGCCCGCGATGCCCACCAGCGGTGCGGCGATCGAGGCGGAGAACGAGAAGCCCAGCCCGAGCATCGCCGAGCCGGTGCCGGCGAACTCGCGCGCCTGATCCGAGGCGAGCGCTCCGCCGTTGCCGAAGATCATGCCCTGCGGCGCGACGGTGAAGAAGAACGCCGGCAGCACGATCCACGCCGGGGTGTCCAGGAACAGGCTCCCGATCAGCAGCGAGAAGCTCGCCAGCGACACCACGATCAGGCCCACCCGGATGAGCTTGCGCGGGTGGATGGTGCGGGTCAGCCGAGCCGAGAGCAGCGACAGCGCCATCATGCCCATCGAGTTGATCGCGAAGCTCACCGAGTACTCCGTGGACGTGAAGCCGAGCATCTCCTGGACCACGAACGACGAGGCGGAGACGTAGGCCATCAGCGCGAAGGCGGAGAAGGCGTTGACCAGCATGTACGCGACGAAGATCCGCCGACGCAGCAGTGTGCGGCAGTTGCGCAGGAAGGTGCGGAACCCGCCGGAGTGACGCCGTGAGACGGGCAGGGACTCCGGGATCAGGAACAGCACGCCCAGCAGCGAGACCAGCGACATCACCGAGATCACCACGAAGACCTCCCGCCACTGGCCGAAGAGCAGGATGATCCCGCCCATCAGCGGGGCGACGATCGGGGCGACTCCGCCCACGCCCTGCATGATGTTCATGATGCGGAACAGCTCGGGGCCGTCGGTCATGTCGATGAGCACGGCACGGCCCAGCACCATGCCGAACCCGCCGCCGATCCCCTGCAGCACACGCAGCACGAGCAGCGCGTCGACGTTCGGCGCGACCGCGCAGCCGATCGAGGCCAGCAGGCACAGCGTGATGCCGATCAGCAGCGGCACCCGTCGGCCCATCCGGTCCGAGAGCGGACCGGCGACGACCTGGCCGCTCGCCGTCCCCAGGAAGAACGCGGTGATCGTCAGCTGCATGCGGGAGGCGGTGGTGCCGAGCTCCGCGGCGACGTCGGGGAACGCCGGGATGTACATGTCGGTCGCCAGCGGGCCGATCGCGCTGAGCGTGGTGAGCACGATGATCACCATCGCGGTCACCTTTCCGCGCGAGCGACGCAGCTCGTCCTGGTCGGGCAGATGGGCGAGCTCGTGGTCCGCCGGATCCTCGAGGACGGGGATCGCCCCGGTGATCGTGGGGATCGCACCGGTGATGGCGGGGACGGAGCCGGTGGAGGTGAGCGGTTCGTCGGAGGAATGGTCGCGAGGGTCCTCGCGGGGGAAGTCGTCGGCGGCGGGTGCCACAGGGGTCCTTTCAGGGTGCAGACATCGAGCCGGGAGGATCACTGGGATCCCGCCCGGCTCGATCCGTCCATCCTAGGCAAGCGCTTGCGCCCTGTTCAACCGATCAGGAGGAGGACTTGCCGGTCGCAGCGGCCAGGCGCTCCTGGTAGCTCGGATCGGTCCGCTTCATCCACCGGATGACGGCTGAGGTCACCGGGATCATGGCGTACTGGACGATCACCTTGTAGAGCACACCGAGGATCGTGTACTCGGCCCACTGCTGGAAGGTGGTGATGCCGATCGCGACGGAGGCGATCGAGCAGAAGATGATCGTGTCCACGAGCTCGCCGAGGCCGCTCGAGGTGAACAGGCGGGCGATGAGCCCCCGTTCCCCGGTGCGGCGCTTCATGCGGGAGACGACGAAGGAGTTCAGGCTCTGACCGGCGAGGAACCCGGCGAGGCCGGCGAGCACCACGATCCAGACGGGACCGAGCGCGATCTCGAGGGCCTCCTGCTTGGCCAGCCCGTACTCGTCGGGGAACGGCGGCAGCGCGATGATCACCTGGTAGCTGACCGAGGCGAGGATGCTCACGGCGAAGGAGACGAGGATGGCGCGCCGGGCGCTGCGCGGGCCGTAGAGCTCGGTGATGATGTCGCCCAGCACATAGGCGAGCGGGAAGAGGAAGAAGCCGCCGTCGGTGATGATCTCGAATCCGGTCCCCGGGAGGGTGCCGAAGCTGACGCCCTTGGCGGCGCCGATCCCGGAGAGCACGACCACGGTGACCATGGCGGCGAGGAGGATGTCGAAGTGCGAACTGCCCCGGTCGGCGTAGACGGCGCCGGCGGGGCTTCCAGAGTGCGGGACGGTGGGACTGGTGCGTTTCTCAGTGGTCACCGGGGAAGGCTACACAGCGCAGCGCGCCGGACCGCGACGGAGAGGTCGTGGCTCGGCGCGCTGTGCCGGAGGTCGCGCTCAGATGCCTGCGGCGCCGTAGTCGACCTCGCCGACGAAGCGCTCGAAGTCCGACTCGCCGCCGTACCAGAGGTTCGAGTCCCCGGCGAAGGGGCCGGAGTCCGAGTACTGCCACAGCTCCCAGCCCCACCAGCGTCCCGGCAGGGTGGTGGGACGGTCGGAGCGGTAGGCCGCCAGGAACAGCGGCGAGTTGACCGGGGTCCAGTCGCCCACCACGTCGTTCCACCAGTGCAGGTTCGTGTAGATCACGGGACGGCGCCCGGTCTGCTCGCGGTAGCCGTTCGAGAAGCCGATGATCCACTCGCGCATCTCCTGCTGGGAGAGGCCGTAGTCGATCGGGAGGCCGGAGTAGGCCTCGAAGTCGACCATGCCCGGCAGCGTGATGCCGTCCGAGCTCCAGCCTCCCCCGTTGTTCAGGAAGAACTCCAGCTGCTCCTCCGGGCCTCCGGAGTCCGGCCGGGCGAAGTGATAGCCGCCGCGGGCGAGGCCCGCGTTCCCGGCACCCCGGTACTGATGGTCGAAGGCGGGGCTGCGGTACGAGCGGCCCTCGGTGGCCTTGACGTAGGCGAAGCGGGAGCCGAGGGCGGCCTGGGCGGACCAGTCGACCTCGCCCTGCCAGCCGGAGACGTCCTGGCCGTAGATGCCGGCGGCCTGGGCGGCGGGGACTCCGAGGGCGGCGGTGCCGGTGCCGAGGGCGGCCGCGCCGAGCACGCCTCCTCGGAGCAGGGAACGGCGTGAGGTGCCGGCGGCCTCGGGTGCGGTGGGAGGAGGGGTGAGATGGCGGGGACGATACGACGACATGGCGTCTCCTGGGGGAAGCAGGGGAACGGGAAACGGACGATGATCATGCGGGGACACACGGTGCGACGGTCATCACACCGCGTTCACCGTACGTGCCGGCGCTCCCCCGCGCCCATTCCAGGGATCGAACGCGGCGTGTCGCGACGAATCGGACAGTCGGCCGTCTAGCGGTCCTCGCTGGGCGCTATGAAGGCCTGCAGCGTGCCCAGGATCGTCGTCGCCGCCAGCTCCGTCACGTCCCGGTCCTCCATCTGCTCGCGCAGCATCAGGTCGATGAAGATGCCCATCAGCAGCTGGGCCAGGTCCTCCGGGGCGAGCAGCGACCGTGCGCCGGAGGCCTCGAGACGGATGGTGAGCAGCGTGCCGATCTCGTCGCGCAGCCGCTCACGCTGCACCGCGAGCGCGGCGCGCATCTGCTCGTCACGCAGCGAGCGGGCGATCGCGTCCGTGTACAGCAGGTACCACTGCCGTCCGAAGGGGCGGATGCCCTCGAACACCGCGAGCATCGTGGCCGCGTCGTCGATGTCTGTGATGCGGCCGCTCCCCGAGGCCTCGGCGGCGGTCACGGCGCTCTCCACCGAGCTGTTCGCGATCGCGATGAGCTCGGCGGTCACCTCGTCGAAGAGCTCGGTGAAGACCTCCTCCTTGCTCGAGAAGTTCGAGTAGAAGGCGCCGCGGGTGAAGCCGGCCGCGCTCACGAGGTCGTCGACCGTCACCCCGTCGATGCCCTTCTCGACGAAGACCTCGAGCGAGGCGCGCACGAGCTTGGTGCGGGTGTTCTCCCGGCGCCGGGTGCCCGAGGACTCGGGCAGCGGCTCGAACAGTTCGGTCATGGCTCCTCGAGGTGGTGCAGGTCGGGCGCGCATTGTCGCCAGGCAGATGACCCGATAGTATCGCACCGATACATCCGTGTATCGAATTCGTGGGCGTCTCGAGCGGACGATCCGACGTCTCCCCCGCTCGTTCCGTCCTGGAGGTCTCGTGTCCTCGTCCCTGTATCGACTCGGCCGTCTGATGGCCTCGTTGCGCTGGCGGATCGTCGGCGGATGGATCGCCCTGCTCGTGATCATCGGCGGCCTGGCCGTGGGCCTCGGCGGCACCTTCGCCTCAGACATCGAGATCCCCGGCACGGAGGGCCAGCGGGGCATCGACGCCCTGGCCACCCGCTTCCCGGAGATGGGCGGCACCTCCGGCCAGGTGGTGCTCGTGACCACGGACGGCTCCACCGTGGACCAGCATCAGGAGGAGATCGACGCGCTGATGCGCGAGATCGGCGACGTCGAGAACGTCTCGGTCGCGCCCTCCCCCTTCGACGACCTCTCCCCCGGCACCCGCTCCGAGGACGGCACCGCCGTCATCGCCCAGTTCCAGATGGACTTCCCCACCGGCGTCTACCCCGCCGACTCCGTCGAGGAGATCGGCCGTCTCGTCGACGGGGCGGACACCGATGCGCTCGAGGCGCACCTCGGCGGCCAGGTCCTGCAGAGCTCCGAGGTGCCCTTCGGCGCCGGCGAGATCGTGGGGGTGGTCGTCGCCCTGCTGATCCTCGCGATCGTCTTCCGCTCGCTGCTGCCCGCGGTCATCCCGATCATCACCGCCGTCGTCGGCGTGGGGGTCTCGATGCTCGCCCTGGTCGCCCTCTCCGCCGGGATCGACATCCCCTCGGTGACCACCGCGCTCGGAGCGATGCTCGGCCTCGCCGTCGGCATCGACTACGCGCTGTTCATCCTCTCGCGCCATCGCGACCAGCTCAGCAATGGGGACGACGTCCACGAGTCCATCGGCAAGTCGCTGGCCACCTCCGGCAGCGCGGTCATCTTCGCCGGCATGACGGTGATCGTGGCCCTGGTGGGCCTGTTCATCACCGGCATCCCCTTCCTGACCGTCATGGGCGTCGCCGCCGCCGCGACCGTGGCGCTGTCCGTGGTCGTCGCGCTGACGATGCTCCCGGCGATCATGGGCATCCTCGGTGAACGGCTGCGCCCCCGCCGCATCCGGCGCCTCATGGCGGAGCACGGCGGCGTGCTCCCCGAGCCCGATCCGCACGCCCGGCCCCGCCGCAGCCTCGGCCGCACCTGGGTGCGCCTGGTGACCCGCGTGCCTGCGCTGACCATCCTCGTGGTGATCCTCGGCGTCGGAGCGCTCGCCCTGCCGATCAAGGACCTCGAGCTCGCGCTGCCCGACCTCGGCACGGAGCCGCAGGGAACCGACGCCCGCGACACCTATGACGTGGTGGCCGAGGAGTTCGGCCCCGGCTACAACGGGCCGCTCCTGGTCACCGCGGACATCATCAACACCACCGATCCGCTCGGTGTGGTCGACGAGCTCGAGGCGGACATCGCCGATCTCGACCACGTCAAGGAGATCCAGATCGCGACCCCGAACCGCGGCGCGGACATGGCCGTGGTGGTCGTGATCCCCGAGGGCGGCCCCACCGACCAGTCCACCAAGGATCTCGTCACCGCCCTGCGCGGCGACGCCGCCGGCTGGGAGCGCGACCTGTCGATCTCCGACGTCACCGTCACCGGCGCCACCGCCGTCGGCATCGACGTCACCGACAAGCTCTCCTCCGCGCTGCTGCCCTTCGCGCTGTTCGTCGTCGGGCTCTCGCTGATCCTGCTGGCCCTCGTGTTCCGTTCGATCTGGGTGCCGTTGAAGGCCTCGGTCGGCTATCTCTTCTCCGTCGCCGCGGCCTTCGGCGTGACCGCGATGGTGTTCGAGTACGGCTGGTTCAACGACCTGCTGTTCGTCCACGTCAACGGCCCTGTCGTCTCCTTCATGCCGATCATGGTGATGGGCGTGCTCTTCGGGCTGGCCATGGACTACGAGGTGTTCCTCGTCTCGCGGATGCGCGAGGAGTTCGTGCACTCCGGCGACGCCCGCGGCGCCATCGAGCGGGGCTTCGCCGCGAACGCCCCGGTGGTCACCGCGGCCGCGCTGATCATGGTCGCCGTGTTCGCCGGCTTCGTGACCTCCGGCTGGTTCATGCTGCAGCCGATCGCCGTCGCCCTCGCCGTCGGCGTGCTGGTGGACGCCTTCGTGGTGCGGATGACCTTCGTGCCCGCCGTGCTCGCCCTGCTGGGACGGCACGCCTGGTGGCTGCCGGGCTGGCTGTCCCGCGCCCTGCCCACGGTCGACGTCGAGGGCGAGGGCCTGGCCGCGGTGCTCGAGCACCGCCGCTGGACCGAGGAGCACGGGGAGCACGCGCTCCGCCTCGAGGAGGTCGTCGCTCCCCTGCTCGACGCCCGCGGCACCCTGGGACCGCTCACCGGCTCCGTCGTCCCCGGCACCCTCCTGGTGGTGCGGGCCCCGGACGACGCCGCGCGCAGCACCTTCCTCGCGCTCGCCGCCGGTCGTCATCGCCCGAGCTCCGGGATCCTCGCCGTCCACGACCGCCTCGCCCCGGACGACCTCGCGGCGATCCAGGGCCGGGCCCACTGGATCGGCGCCGGCGAGCAGGTCGCCGACCGCCTCGCACGGATCGGCGACCGCGGCCTGGACCGCGCCGTGGTGGTGATCGAGCAGATCGGCGACCTCGCGCATGCGGCCGCGCTCGACGACACCCTCGTCGAGCGGCTCGACGCCCTGCTCGCCGCCGGGACCACGGTGATCGTCGGCTCCCGCAGCGAGCAGCCCGTGGATGCCGAGCGGCATCTCCACGCGCACCTGCGCTCCCCCGATCGGCTGCTCGCCCTGGCCGTCCACCGCTCCCCCGCCTCGATCCTCGAAGGAGCCCACGCATGAACCGCCTGACGCATCCCCGCACCCTGATCGTGGTCCTGGTGCTGCCGCTGCTGGTGGTGGGACTGGGCATGTGGGCCCTCAGCGGTCGCGTGGACCGGCTCGACACCGTGCCCGCCGCCGTCGTCAACCTCGACCAGGGAGCCGAGATCACCGACGCCGACGGCGAGGTGCAGCAGGTGCCCTTCGGTCGGATGCTCGCCGGAGCCCTCACCCAGCCCGGCACCGTCGAGGGCCAGGACGCCCCGTCGACCACCGGATTCGACTGGAACCTCACCACCCTCGAGGACGCCGAGCAGGGTCTGCAGGACGGCTCCTACTCCGCCATCGTGGTGATCCCGAAGGACTTCTCCGACCACCTCGCCAGCATCGGCACCCCCGAGGCATCGCAGGCGGTCCTCGAGGTCACCACCAACGACGCCAGCGGGCAGATCAACGCCCTGGTGGGCACCGCGGTCGCCGACGCCTCCGCGGCGACCACCGGCGGCCAGATGGCCGAGCAGTACCTCGACGGCATCTACCTCGGCTTCAACGATCTCCACGACGGCTTCTCCGACGCCGCGGACGGCGCCGATGAACTGGCCGAGGGCACCTCCGATCTCGACGACGGCGCGCAGGAGCTCGCCGACGGCACCGACACCCTCGCCGAGGGCACCGGCCAGGCCGCCGAGGGCGCCCGCCAGTTCTCCGGCGGCGTGTGGACCTTCGCCGACGGCACCTGGCAGCTCGCCGACGGCTCCCGCACCCTCGCCGACGGGCTCGACGACCTGGCCACCGGCACCCAGGACCTCGCCGACGGAGCGACCGGGCTCCAGCAGGGCATGAACGGCACCTCCGCCGAGCCCGGCCTGGTCGACGGCGCCCAGCAGCTCGCCGCCGGGGTCGAGGGCGACGGCACCGCCGCGAACCCGGGCCTGGCCGCCGGGGCCGACCAGCTCGCCACCGGCCTGGAGCAGTTCTCCGGCGGCGTCTCGCAGACCGGCACCGCGATCTCCGGGGACGGCACCGCCGACAACCCCGGCCTCGTCCCCACCGCGCAGAGCGTCGCCGAGGGCACCGCCGCGCTCGGCCAGGGCGCCCAGGAGGCGGCCGACGGACTGGCCGGCACGCCTGATCAGCCCGGCCTCGCCCAGGGCGCGGACGGCGTGATCGCCTACAGCACCTCCGCCGGCGAGGTCGCCTCCGGCCTGGACGGCCTCGTGGACGGCGACGGGACCGCCGAGAACCCCGGCATGAGCGCGATGTCCGGCTCGATGCAGGAGTCCGCGTGCGCGCTCGCCGAGCGCTACCCCGATGACCAGCAGGCGCAGGCGCTGTGCGCGCAGGCCGGCGGGATGACCGAGTACGTCGCCGGGGTGGACGGCTACGCCTCGGGCCTGGACACGATCGTCAGCGGTGACGGCACGGCGCAGAACCCGGGCCTGACCGCCACCGCGCAGGGGCTCGGCGAGGGCGCACGCACGGCCTCGGACGGCGTCCAGCAGATCGCCGACGGGATCAACGGCACCGACTCCCAGCCCGGCCTCGTGCAGGGCACCCAGGGCCTGGTCACCTACTCCCAGGGCATCGAGGGCGCCTTCACCGGCGACGGCACCGCACAGAACCCGGGCCTGACCGCCTCCGCCGAGCAGCTCGCCACCGGTGCCCGCAGCAGCGCCGACGGCGCCGGACAGCTCGTGACCGGGGTGACGGGCCTGCGCGACGGCCTGGTGCTCTATGCCGACGGCGTGGACCAGCTCGCCGAGGGCGCCGATCAGCTCGCCACGGGCGCCCGCGCGAGCGCGGAGGGCGCCGGGGACCTCGCCGACGGCACCGGGGAGCTCGCCGCGGGCGCCGACCAGCTCGGCACCGGCGCGGACCAGCTGGCCGACGGCAGCGAGGAGCTCGCCGAGGGCACCTCGGACCTGGCCGACGGGACCGGGGAGCTGGCCGAGGGCACGGGTCAGCTCTCCGAGGGCAGCGACGAGCTGGCCGAGGGTCTGCGCGAGGGTGCCGATGGCGTGCCCACCTACACCGAGGCCGAGCGCGACCGGATGGGCGAGATGGCCGCCGCCCCCGTCGGCACCGATGCCCAGCGGTGGAACGAGGCCGACGGCGCGGACACCGCCACCTTCCCGTTCATCACCGCGCTCGCGCTGTGGCTGGGCGCCTTCGGCACCTTCCTGCTGCTGCCGGCGCTGCGGCGGCGGCTGCTGGACCGGGCGCTGCCGATGTGGCAGGTGGTGGTGCGCTCCCTCGCCCCGGCGCTGCTGATCGCGGTGGTGCAGTCCGTCGCGGTGCTGGCGGTGCTCACGGGCATCGGCATCGCCCCGGTCTCGCCGCTCACGGTGGGGGTGGTGACCCTCGCCGGCGCGCTCATGTTCGCGGCCCTGCACCAGGGGCTGCTCACCGTGCTCGGAGCCCGGATCGGGCGGATCGCCTCGGTGGTCCTGATGGTGCTGCAGGTGGTGACGCTGGTGGGGATCCTGCCGGTGGAGACCGCCCCCGGACTGCTGCAGTCCGTGAGCTCCCTGATGCCGCTGTCGATCCTCACCCAGGGCCTCGTGCACGCCGCGCTCGGCGGCACGCTGGTCAGCACCGGCAGCACGCTGCTGGCGATCCTGGCCTGGGCGCTGCTCTCGCTGCTGCTGACCCTGGTGGCCTCGCGCCGGGCACGGCTGGTGGGCCGCTCCGAGCACGTGGGCGCCCGGCCGGTCCCGGCGATGGCCTGAGCGCTCCCCTCCTCGGGGCTCACTGGAAGTCCCTGGACCTCCCGGCCGCGGCCAGGCCCAGGGGCGCCACGTCGTCGGCGGCCAGGTTCACGACCCCGGTGCGGTTCTCGACGATGCCGCGCAGCACCACCGCCCGGGCGGTTCGCAGCAGGGCCCGGTGGCGCACCCAGAACCCCTGGGAGCAGATCACGTTGAGGATCCCGGTCTCGTCCTCGAGGCTGAGGAAGGTGACGTTCCCGGCGGTCGCCGGGCGCTGACGGTGGGTGATCACCCCGGCCACCCGGATCCGGGAGGAGTCCTCCGCGTCCCTCGTCCCCGCGATCGAGAGCACGCCGTCGGCCGTGAGCTCCTCGCGGACCAGCGCCATGGGGTGGTCGGCCAGGGTGATGCCGGTGGCCCAGGCGTCGGCGGTGGCGAGCTCGACGTCGCTCATCCCCGGCAGCATCGGCGCCTGCGCACCGACGGCGAGGTGCGGGAGGGTGCCCGGGGACTCCTGGGCGGCGGCTCCTGCGGCCCACAGCGCCTGCCGACGGGAGCTCGCCAGGGCATCCAGCGCCCCGGCGGTCGCCAGCGCCTCGAGCTGCCGCGCGGTCAGCCGCACCCGCCGCGCCAGATCCGGCACCGAGGCGAAGTCCCCGCCCCGCTCCCGCTCGGCGACGATCTGCTCGGCGGTCTCGGTGCTGATCCCGCGCACCTGGTCCAGCCCCAGCCGGATCGCCGGACCCTGTGCCGCGCGCTCCCCCTGGACCTGCTCCCGCGGCGGGTCGATCCGGTAGCCCAGATGCTCGCCATCGGTCTCCAGGTCGGTGCGGGCGCGGCTGGCGAGCACATCGGGGCCGAGGGTGAGCACGCCGTGGCGGCGCGCATCGGCGACCAGGGACTGCGGGGAGTAGAAGCCCATCGGCTGGGAGCGCAGCAGCGCGGCGGTGAACGCGGCCGGGTAGTGGCACTTCAGGTACGAGCTCGCGTACACCAGGTAGGCGAAGGAGTAGGCGTGGGATTCGGGGAAGCCGTAGTTGGCGAAGGCGAGCAGCTTGCGGTGGATCCCGTCGGCGTCCTCCCCCACGATGCCGTGCTTCGCCATCCCCTCGAACAGGGCGTCGGAGAGCTCGAGCATCTTCTGGGTGGAGCGCTTGGAGCCCATCGCCCGGCGCAGCTGGTCGGCCTGGGCGGGCGTGAAGTCCGCGACGTCCACCACCATCTGCATCAGCTGCTCCTGGAACAGCGGGATCCCGAGCGTGCGGCCCAGCGACTTCTCGAGCTTCGGGTGCAGGAAGGTGACCGCCTCCTCCTTGTTGCGGCGGCGGATGTAGGGGTGCACGGAGCCGCCCTGGATGGGGCCGGGCCGGATCAGCGCCACCTCCACCACCAGGTCGTAGAACTCGCGCGGCTTCAGCCGGGGCAGGGTGGAGATCTGGGCGCGGGACTCGACCTGGAACACGCCCACGCTGTCGCCGGTGCAGAGCATGTCGTAGACGGCCGGGTCCTCCTGCGGCAGGGTGCGCAGCTCGAAGTGCTGGCCGTGGTGCTCGGCGATGATCCTCAGCGCGTGGTCGAGCGCGGTGAGCATCCCGAGCCCCAGCAGGTCGAACTTCACCAGGCCCGCATCGGCGCAGTCCTCCTTGTCCCACTGCAGCACGGAGCGGTCCGCCATCGCCGCCCACTGCACCGGGCACACCTCGATCACGGGCCGGTCGCACAGCACCATCCCGCCGGAGTGGATGCCGAGGTGCCGCGGGGCGTCGCGCAGCTGCTGGGCGAGGGCGATGACGTCCTCCGGCACGTCGGCGTCCGCGAGCGAGGAGAAGGAGCGCTCGATCCGCTTCGAGAAGGCGTCCTGCGCACCGGGGTCGTAGCCGAGCGCCCGCGCGGCGTCGCGCACCGCGAGCTTCGCCCGGTAGGTGATGACGTTGGCGACCTGGGCGGCGTTCTCCCGGCCGTAGCGCTCGTAGACGTGCTGGATCACCTCCTCGCGGCGGTCCGAGGCGATGTCGATGTCGATGTCCGGCGGGCCGTCCCGCTCCGGGGCGAGGAAGCGCTCGAACAGCAGATGGTGGCCGACGGGCTCGACCGCCGTGATCCCCAGCGCGTAGCAGACGGCGCTGTTCGCCGCCGAGCCGCGGCCCTGGGCGAGGATCCCCTCCCCGGCGCAGAAGTCCACGATCTCGTGGACGATGAGGAAGTAGCCGGGGAAGTGCAGGTCGATGATGACCTCCAGCTCGTGGTCGATCTGCGCCCACGCCCCGGGGATCCGCTCGGGTCGGCCCGGCGCGGGCCGCGGCCCGTAGCGCTCGCGCCCCTCGATCTCCACCAGCTCCACCAGCCAGCTCGCCTCGTCGTGCCCGGAGGGGACGGGGAAGGGCGGCAGGTCCGGGGCGAGCAGGCGCAGGTCCATGGCGCAGTCCCGGCCCAGCCGCGCCGCCTGCGCGATCGCCCCGGGATAGCGGGGCAGCAGCTGGGCCATCTCCTCCCCGCTGCGCAGATGCGCGGGGCGGGAGGAGAGGTGGGGATCGGCCTGGGCGAGCGAGACCCCGGCGCGCAGGGCGGCATGGGTGTCGGCGAGGCGCTTGTCCGCGGGCCGCGCGTAGTGGGCGTTGGTGGTCGCCACCAGCGGCAGCGAGATCTCATCGAGCCCGGACTCCTCGCGCACCAGGCGAGCGCCCTGGGCGAGCGCGTCGTGGAGCTCATCCGCCTCTCCCCCGCCGCCCGCGACCAGCTCCACCGCGACGTTGCCGGGCCCGAACAGCTCCACCAGGCGCGCGATCGCTCCGGCGGCGGCGTGCGCGGCCGCCTCGAGGTCCCCGACCGCCAGATGCTCGGCCGCAGCACGGGTGACCGCGCCCTTGCGGCAGCCGGTGAGGATCAGCCAGCGTCCCTCCCTCGCCAGGCGCCCCAGCTCCGCCAGGCGGTACCGCGGCGCCGCCTTCTGCCCGCTGTCGAGATGGGCGCGGGCGATCGCGGCCGAGAGCTGCCGGTAGCCGTGCGTGTCGCGGACCAGCACCAGCAGGTGCTCGCCGTCCGGGTCCGGCACGCCGGTGCGGGGCGCGGAGATGACGGGGGTGCTGCTGGCGAGGGCCGCCCCGGGCTCGAGCCCGAGGGTCAGCTCCGCCCCGAACACGGTCGCGATCCCCGCCTCCCCCGCGGCCTTCGCGAAGCGCACGGCGCCGGGCAGCCCGTCGTGGTCGATCAGGGTGATCGCGCCGAGCCCCAGCCGGGAGGCCTGCACGGCCATGTCCTCGGGGCTCGAGGCGCCGTCGAGGAAGCTGAAGTGCGAGTGGGCGTGCAGCTCGGCGTAGTCGACGGCGCTCGCGGGCCGGTAGGCGTCCTCGGTGCTCCTGCCGGTGTGCTCGACGACGATCGGCGGGACGACCAGCTCGGCGGGACGGTCCGAGAGGATCGCCTCGAGGTCCTTCCACGCGGGCGGGCCCAGGAACCAGCGGGGCATCAGACGTCCACCTCAGTCATAGAGCCCCTCCAGCGACCACTCCCCCGTGCGGGACAGGGCGAGCACCGCGGTCTCCTCGGCGCTCGCGCCGCGCACCACCAGCTGCAGGCGCGCGGCGCGGTGGCCGTCCCGGGCCCACCAGCGCTCGTCGATCACGACGGGGGCGCCGTGGCCGATCACCGGGTAACCGGAGCCGGCGCGGAGCCCCGCCCGCTGCAGGGCAGGGAGTCCCGGCGCGGCGATGAGCAGACGCGCGGGCGGAGCGCTCAGCAGGCCCCGAGCGGTGACCACCACGGGCTGTCCCTCGGCGTCCTCGAGCCGCACCTCGGGCGGCCGGCGGAACACGGTGGCCGGCACCGGACGCGGCAGGGATCCCGGCCAGGGCCCCTCTCGACGCGCAGGCTTCTCGCTGCGCCAGGGCACCGCGGTCACCTCCTCGGCCAGCAGCCGCCCGCCGGCGAGGATCGGCACCTGCACGGCGTCCTCTCCCGCCAGGCCCTGGGCACGGGCGAGGGCGCGGGCCGCGCGCTGGGCCGCCTCCCCCGCGCTGCCCCACAGGGCGGGGGCGTTCTCCCCCGCCGGGGCGAGCTGCAGCGGGTGCAGGCCGATCCGGGTGATCGCACCGGTCGCGGGGCCGCCGAGGCGGGCTCGGGTGATCCAGCCGTCGCATTGCCAGCGGATGCGGTCCACGACGTCGGCGACGGTCAGCGCCCCGTCGTGCCGCCAGGTGCGCTCCATCTCCTCGCCGCCCTCGGTGCGGGCCACGATCCGCAGCCGGGTGCAGACCAGACCGTGCTCGACGAGCCGGTCGTGCAGCTGCTCGGCCAGCGGTCGGGCGATGAAGGCCGCCTGGTCGGTGCGCACCAGCGGGGTCTCCAGCGTGGTCTCGGCGAGGATCGGCTGGGTGGGATGGTGGGCTGCGGGCGGCGTGGGCTCCTGGCCGCAGGCCAGCAGGTGCAGGGTCGCCACATCCGGCCCGAAGCGGTCGGCGACCGCGGCCGACGGCAGGGCGGCGAGGTCCCCGAGGGTGGTGATGCCCAGGCGCTGCAGCAGGTCGACGGTCTCCCCCAGGTCCAGCCTCCGCTCGGGGCGGGTGGCCGAGGGCTGCCCGCGGTGCCCCCAGCCAGGGCCGACGGGCGCGTGGCGCAGTGCGTCGATCGGGTGCGGGGCGAGGTACTCGGCGCTGCGGCCCTCGCGCACGATCCGTCCCGGCGGGGAGGCGAGCAGCGCGGCGAAGGGACCGTCGGCGATGCCGACGGCGCAGTCCCAGCCGGTGAGCTCGGCGACCGCATCGAGGATCCGCTCGGCGAGGGGCCCCTCTCCGCCCTGGTGGCGGGCCGGCCCGCGGGCCGACATCAGCAGCACCCCGGGGCGCAGCACGTCGACCCCGGCGGCGATCGTGTCCACCGCGGCGGCGACCAGCTCGAACAGCGCGGACTCGTGCTCGCGGTCCGCCTCCAGCACGAGCGCCTCGGGGCAGGCGGCGCGGGCGGCGCGCCGCTTCATCCCGGGCAGGACCCCGGCCTCGCGGGCCGCGACCCCGGCGTGGGTGACGCGGTGCTGCTCGAGCAGGACCACGGGGTCGGCGGCGAGGTCGAGGGCGGGTGCCGGTTCACCGTTCTCCTTCTCCTCGCGGCGCTGGTGGCGGTCCAGCGCCGCGAGCAGCGGCCAGTCCGGGACGGTGACGGCGACGGTGCGGGTGGCGGTGCGGGGCGCGGCGGCGATCGTGCTCATCAGCTCGCCCTCCGCACCGGCTGCAGCAGGCGCATCGGTCGTTCCTCGGGGCGAGGTGCTGCGACGCTCTGAGGAACGTCCGCGATCATGCCGCTGACCTGCGGGAGCACGACCTCGGTGGTGCGATGCCCGGCGATCCCCCGCCCCGCGGCGGTGATCTCGAGGCGGCGCCGACGCAGGCGCCCGGAGCCCTTCCCGAGCCCGGTCCAGCCCTGGGTGGCGGCGCGCAGGGTGAGGTCGGCGCGGCCGGGCGGGACCGCGGCGAGGATCAGGGTGTCGGCGGTGCGAGCCCGTCCCAGCAGGCTGCGCCAGAGCGCGGGCGCCAGCTCCAGGTCGGGGCCGAGCACGAGCACTCCCACCCCGTCGGCCAGGGCGGAGAGCACCTGGGGCCGCTGGTCCCCCTCGGCCGGGGTGAGGGCGAGACGGCAGGGGTCCAGGCCGGCGTCCATCGCGGAGCGCAGTCCGAGATCCGGCATCCCGGCGATCGCGCACCAGGAGTCCTCCCCCGCCGCGGCGACCGCGAGGGACAGCAGCAGCGAGGTGGTCGCGGCGCCCTCGATCGCCACGGAGCTGCCGGCGCGCAGGCTGCCGCGCGGGAACAGGCTCGAGAGCGGTCCCGGCACCGGCAGGCGGGTGCCGAGCCCGTCGTCGGCGGACTCGTCGACGGACTGCGGCGAGGACCGCAGCGCGGTGCGGTCGATCCGCCCTCCCCAGCGGGCGGCGGAGCGCTCGGCCGCGCCCAGCGCGGCGCGGGCACGGGACAGGCGCTGCTCGCGGTCCTCGATCTGCAGGGCTGTGCCCATCGTGCTTCCTCCTCCCGGCCCGCGCAGCGCTCTTCGCACATGCGTTCGAATAGGTGTTCGAACTGTACGCCTCGGACGGGGCGCCCTCAAGGTGGTCAGGTCGTGACTTCGAACGTACATACGAAGCTTCGGGGAGGGGTGTGACAGACGGGTCGGCGGGCGATCAGAACGGGGGTGGCGGTGGGTTCCTCCGCCGCTCGAGCGCGCGTCGTCGCGCCTCGAGCCGTGCCTGGTGGCGGGCCCAGGAGTCCATCAGCGCCGCGGTCGTGTGCGGGGTGGCGAGATCCTCGTTGTCCCGGACGATCACGCTCACCCGGTCCCCGATCGACCAGGTGGTCCGGCCCGGCAGGCCGGGGGTGCTCGGCAGGCGGGCGGGGTCCAGCAGTCCGTGGGTCTTCGCCCGGTGGTGCTGCCAGCACAGCAGGTGCAGGTTCTCGATCTCGGTGAGGCCGCCGTGCTCCGGGTCCCCGTGCTGGTATTCCTCGATGTGGTCGGCCTCGGAGGCCCAGGAGGTGGAGCGGGTGCAGTCGGGCACCGCGCAGGTGGAGTTGCGCAGGCGCAGGTGCTCGAGCATGGCGCGGGTCGGGGCGTAGGTCGTCGCGGGCAGGGGCAGGAAGGCGCCGCTGCACGGGTCGGTGAGCACGCGGTGCCAGGTCTCGCTCTGCCCGGCGAGCTCACGGGCCATCGAGGCCGGGATCGGGATCGTCCCCTCGAGCGTGCCGGGCTCCTGGGAGCCGCCGAGCAGGGTCATGACGGGGACGGTGATGTTCAGGCGGAAGCGGGGCTGCGGCACCCGCACCCCGTCGGTGTCCAGGGCTGCGCCGCCGAGCAGGTCGTACTGGATGAGTGCGAGGGAGGCCGGGATCCCCGTCTCGGCGACGGTCCCGCGCGGATCCACCGGCGGCACCTCCCCCGTCTCGAAGGCGCGGCGCTGGGCCGCCTGGACGGCACGGGCGGCGGCGTCGAGCCGCTGCGCGAGGGCCAGGATCTCCGGGACCGGGCCGATCACGCGCAGGCAGCCGATGCCGTCGTCCCGTGCGGGCAGCACCTCCACCCGCCGCCGGCCCTCGGGGGTCAGGTGTGCCGGGATCTCCTGCTGGGACTCCAGGCGGCCCAGCAGCCGGGAGAGCCGGTGATGGAACTGCTCCGTGGTCACGGTGGTGGGCCAGCGCGAGGCGGCGGCATCCACCGCGGACAGCTGGCGCGGGGTGAGGTGGCGGGTGCGGCGCAGGATGCGGTCGAACCACCCGGCGGGGAACTCTCCACTGTGCAGCCGGAGCAGTGTGAGCGGGAGCTGGGTGACGGCCACGTGGGCGTCGTGGAGGATGCGGCGGGCGACGGCGCGGGTGCAGCGCAGCGCGAGCGCCACCGAGAGCAGCTCGGCCTCGGCGGCGTCCTCGTCGAAGTCCGGACCCTCCGTGTCGTGGAAGGACGGGGCGAGGGCGGTGAAGTGCGCGGCGAGGCGACGGCTCTCCTCGAGGGAGGCGGCATGGACCGCTCGCAGGTGCGCGGGCAGGCGGGGAGCGGCAGGGGTGGGCGATGCGGACGCGGCCGAGCCGGGCTCGGGCGGGTTCCGGCGGGCCGGACCCCGCCCGGGTCCCTCCTCGCCGAACGGTGCCCCCGTGCTCCCACGAAGATCGCCCATCGCCGCCTCGCCCCCTCGTGATCCCATACCCCTGCACTGCGCGCGAAGGAGTGCTCATGAATTCTGGGCATTCCGTCGAACGATCGTCCCACCAGTTTATCGTCGCCGGATCGAGGCACAAGGGGCGACGGTGAATCTGTGGAAAATGTGGATAAGTGAGGAGTGGGGAGGAACGGTCGCTCCGCAGAGTGTGGACAAGGGGGTTCTGTGGAGGAAAGGTCAAGCGTGGAGCGTCGTCGAGGGGCGGGAGGGATCGCGGGGCTGCCGTTGCATAGCCGTTTCATCCGGCATACGCAAAGAATCAGATATTCGCAGGTCGTGCGGTCGCCGGGAATCGCCGAGCGGAATACCCCGATGCGTGCTGGATGGCTCTTCCGGACAATTCCGCAGAATGCTGTGGGCTCCTCGCGCCACCACCGCAGAGCGAGAGCCCAGACCGTCAGTCCGCGGGGCCGATCCCGCCGACAGGTGACCAGACGGAGACCGACGCGCGGCGATGTGGCAGAGTCGGCGGAACGGTCATGACACCTGTCCGTCCTCGCCGATCGAAGGAGACCCATGCGGGCGCTGATGCTGCACGAGAAGAACCGGATGTCCATCGAGGAGGTCGAGCCCGTCGGCTCCCCCGGCCCCGGCCAGGTGCGGATCACGATGCACACCGTCGGCATCTGCGCCTCGGACGTGCACTACTGGACCGACGGCAAGATCGGCCCCTTCGTGGTCGAGGCGCCGATGATCCTCGGGCACGAGGGCGCCGGCACCGTCGTCGAGGTCGGCGAGGGGGTGACGCACCTGGCCGTCGGCGACCGCGTCGCGATGGAGCCCGGGGTCCCCGACCCCACCTCCCGCGCCGTCAAGGAGGGCAACTACAACGTGGATCCCGGCGTGCAGTTCTGGGCCACCCCGCCCGTGCACGGCTGCCTCGCCGACGAGGTGATCCACTCCGCCGCGTACACCTACAAGCTGCCGGACAGCATGAGCTTCGCCGAGGGCGCGCTCATCGAGCCGTTCTCCGTGGGCATGTACGCCGCCACCAAGGCGGAGATCTCCCCCGGCGACGTCGCCGCCGTGGTGGGCGCCGGCACCATCGGGATCATGACCGCGCTCGCCGCCCGCGCCGGCGGCGCCAGCACCGTCTACATCTCCGACGTGCTGACCGAGAAGCTCGCCCTGCTCGACGGGCTCGAGGGCATCGTCACCGTGGACGCCACGACGGAGGACCTCGGCGAGCGGGTGCGCGCCGAGACCGGCGGCTGGGGCCCGCAGGTGGTGTTCGAGGCCACCGGCGCCGCCCCGGCGTACAAGAACCTGTGGTCCCTGCCCGCTCCCGGCGGCCGGATCGTGCTGGTGGGCATGCCGGTGGATCCGGTGCCCTTCGACATCGCCACCGCGCAGAGCCGCGGCGTCTCGCTGGAGACGGTGTTCCGCTACGCGAACGTGCACCAGAAGGCGATCGACCTCGCCGCGAGCGACGCCGTGGACCTCTCCCGCTTCGTCTCCGAGACCTTCGCCTTCGACGACTCGGTGCAGGCCTTCGAGCGCTTCCTCGAGGGTCGGCCGACGGACGTGAAGATCCAGATCGCGCTGTGAGGGCGGGCGCTGAGGTCGCGTGTCACAGCGACCCCAGCGCCTCCCCCGGATCGGCGGACAGCTCCAGCCCGTCGAGGACCGTCAGGAGCTGCCGCTCCTCGTAGCGGAAGTGGCTCTCCATGATCGCGGCGACCCCCTCGAGGTGTCGGGCGAGGACCTCCGGTCCGGAGCGGGACTCCACCGCTGCCTGCAGTCCGCCCAGCAGGTGCCCGATCATCGAATGGTCCTGCTCGAGCGCCCTCAGCACCGGGGCGAGATCGGGGTGGGCGGCCGCTATCGCCGGGAACAGGGTGCGGTCCTCACCGCGGTGATGGGCGTCCAGCGCGCTGCAGAACCCATGGCAGAACAGCAGCAGCTCCCGGGCCGGATCCTCGGCGGGATCGCCGCGCTCCACGGCGTCACGGGTGATGGTCAGGGCCTCGCGCAGCCGGCCGTGCACACGGCGCATCTCGTGGCTCCAGGCGATGAGCCTGGTCGTCTCGCGCTCAGTCACGCGCGGACGAAGGGTGCGACGAGCTCATCGTCGGTCTCCTTCGGTTCGGCGCCTCCATGCCTGACACGGTCTGCCACCGGCACGCGACGCTGGGAAAAGAGTATCGGAGAGAGGACGACGCCGGTTAGCCTCACGCGATGAGCACCCACGAGCACACCCGCCGCGCCTGGGAGGACGCCTCGCAGAAGCATGTGCGGGAGTACGCCGAGCATCTCGAGCTGGCGCGCACCGCACGGCTGCTGCCGATCGAGGAGCAGCTGCTGGGGCCGCTGCTGCGGGGCGCGGAGGTGCTGCATCCGCAGAGCGGCCACGGACTCGACGACCACGCGCTGGTGCGGCTCGGAGCCCGCAGCGTGCTGGGCATCGACTACAGCCCGACGGCGGCGGAGGCCGCGCAGCGCCGTGCCGACGAGCTCGCCGTCCCCTGCCGCTACCAGGTCGCCGAACTCCCCCGCACCGACCTCCCCTCGGGCATGACGGACCTCGTCTACACCGGCAAGGGAGCGCTGATCTGGATCGAGGACCTCGCGGCCTGGGCGGAGGAGATGCACCGCCTGCTCTGCCCGGGAGGGCACCTCTTCGTCTACGAGGCACATCCGCTGGTGCCGCTGTGGGCGTGGGACGCCGACGAGGCCCGGGTGCGCGAGGACCGCAGCTACTTCGCCGCCGGCCACATCAACGACACCTTCCCCGCGAGCGGCGCGGCCGAGCACCAGCGCACCCTGGCCGAGCTGGTGATGACCGTCCAGGGAGCCGGATTCGAGCTGCTCCACCTGGCGGAGCATCCCGATCCGTTCTGGCAGCCGGACGGGGAGGCGCCCGCGGCGGCCTGGGACGGCCGGCTCCCGAACGCGCTCAGCCTGCTGGCTCGTCGGCGCTGAACCCTCCCAGCAGCTCCAGGACCGCACTGCGGTCCTCCCCGTCGGCCGCGGCATGCTCGGCCCATCCCCGCGCCGTCGCGTGGTGGTCGGTGTCCAGCAGCTCGGGGTCGGCTCCCAGATCGAGCAGGGTCCGCACCAGGTCCGCATCGCCGCGATGTGCGGCGACGTGCAGGGCGGAGTGCCCCCGGAGCTCCCCGTCGCTCCTCCCCCAGCCGGCCTCCTGGACCCATCCCCCGTCGACCGGGACGTCGGAGCGGCCCAGCGCGTCGACGGTCAGGCCGAGCTCGACCAGCAGGCGCACGCTGTCCCTGCGGCCCTCCCGGGCTGCGGCCCACGGGACGAGGTTCGCCCCCTGCTCCCGCAGCATCTCCAGGAGCCGAGGGTGCTCCTGGACCAGGGCGTCGACGGCGTCGCGGTCGGCGCGGAAGATCGCGGCGACGAGATCGTCGACCGATGGAGCGGCCACGGTCGCAGGGCGGTGCCGCGTGCCGACCTCCTGGAGGACCGCGGTGACGTCGTCCTCGCCGTACATCCGGGCGATCTCCGCCGGTGTGCGGCCGTCCTCGAACGGAGACTCCACGTCGGCCCCGTGAGCGGCGAGCAGACCGACCCGGTGCGCGAAGCCGTGCTCGATCGCCCAGCGCAGCTGGATGCGCAGCGCCCTGACGTGGTCCGGGTGCCCCGGGCTCCGGCGCTGTCGCCACGGGCCCGGACGCGCACCGGTGGCCAGGCCGTGCTCGAGCAGCACCTCGAGGTGGTCGTCGGCCGGGAGGAACTGGCGGTTGTAGAGCGCCTGGTGGTCCACGGGGTCGGCGCCCGCCTCCAGCAGCAGGCGTGCCAGGGCGGTGGAGTGCGGGTGCGCCGGCTGTCGTCGGGGCCCCAGCTCACCGCCGCCGAACACTCCGGTGAGCACCGTGAAGACAGAGGGCCCGCCGTTCCAGAGGTAGCCCTCGTCCGGATCGGCGCCGGCTTCGAGCAGCGCCTCGGCGATGCCCAGCACAGGTGCTTCGGCGACGTCGGGATCGAGCCGGGAGTAGGCGAGCACGAACAGCGGGCCCCAGGCCGACGATCCGGAGCGCTCCGTGGCCCGTGCGGGATCCTCCTGCAGCAGCCGGCTCACCTCGGTGAGATCGGCGGCGGCCGCGGCGGCGGTGATGCTCCCTGTGACCAGTCCTGGCTCTGCGGCGAGCATCTGCCGGGCGCGGGCGCGGCGCGAGGGATCGTCGTCGGCCGAGTAGGTGAGACAGGCGAGACGGCAGAACTCCTCGACGCGGCCCTGGGGCGGTCGCGCGGGATCCCACAGGTGCTCCTCGCGGTCGGCGAGGTGATGCATCAGGCGCGGCCAGCTGGGGAAGCCGTGCTCGCGAGCGATCACGAGCTGCGCCTCATGGAGCGGGAGATCCGACGGATCGGCGTCGGGGCGGCCGGGGTGATGCTCACTCACACGAACGGCGGCCTCGGGGAGCCCTGCGCGCACCTCACGCTGGAGAGCGCGGGCCTGGCGCCTGAGATGGTCGCGGTGGGGGCGATCGGGCAGTTCACGGGTCGGCATGCCGACCTCCTCTCGAGGAGCCCGATGTCCGCAGCGACGGGCGAAAGGAGGCGGTCATGGCACGCTCCGGGTCCGTTCCAGGTGGGCTGAGCCCTTCCCGCGGACCGGGTGCTGCCTGACCAGCACCCCCGACGCTAGCGCCGGGAGCGCGGACGGGCAAGGGACGCTGATCCGGGGCGGTCGCCGATCAGCTCATGCAGGTGCCGGTGTAGTGCTGGAAGAGGGCATCGCCCGCGGAGGAGACGTCGTCGGAGTTCCCCTCCTCGAACACGGCATTCGGGTCGGCATCCAGGTCCTGGACAGCACCCTCGAGGTAGCCCTTCCAGGTGGAGAGGTCCTCGGCGAGCTCCTCGGGGACGTCCTCCTCCGCGGCGATGACCAGGTCGAGGCGGGCCTGCGCCTCCTCGACGGTGTTCATCCCGGGGATGAGGGTGGTGTAGACGACCGCGGCAGTGGCGGAGTCATCGGTGAGCGTGGTGCAGTACGCGTCCGCACCTCCGCTGCAGGAGGTGAGGGCGAGCAGCGCGGCGGTCGCGCCGAGGACGGGGATCAGGGTGCGTCGCATGAGAGCTCTCCGACGGGGACAGGGTCGGGATGAGGATATCCGGCTCGAGGACGACGGGTCAGCCGAGCATCGCGCGGCGCTGCCAGAACACGACGGCGCTCGCGGCGGCGACGTTGAGGGAGTCCACTCCCCCGGCCATCGGGATCACCACGTGCTCGTCGACGGTGCGCAGGGTCGCCGGCTTCAGCCCATGACCTTCGGCGCCGAGGACGAGCGCGACCTTGCGCTCGGGGCCGAGGTCCACCTGGTCCAGCGGCGAGGCGCCGTCGGAGAGCGCGAGCGCGAGCACGTCGAAGCCCGCCTCGTGCAGCAGCTCGATGCCCTCGCCGGGCCAGGCCGGGATCCTCGTCCACGGCACCTGGAAGACGGTGCCCATCGAGACCCGGATGGAGCGGCGGTACAGCGGATCCGCGCACTGCGGGGTCACCAGCACCGCGTCGACGCCCAGCGCCGCCGCGGAGCGGAACATGGCGCCCACGTTGGTGTGGTCCACGATGTCCTCGAGCACCGCAACGGTGCGCGCCCCGCCCAGCAGATCGGCGACTGCGGGCAGCTCCGGGCGCTGCATCGCCGCGAGTGCGCCGCGATGCAGGTGGAAGCCGGTGAGCTGCTCGATCAGCGCCTCGGCGCCGACGAAGACCGGCACCTCGGGGAACCGCTCGTACAGCGGCGCGAACTTCGCCAGCCACTTCTCGCTCATGAGGAAGGAGCGCGGTGCCATCCCGGCATCCATCGCGCGGGAGATCACCTCGTAGCTCTCGGCCATGAACAGGCCGCGCTCCACCTCGACGCGCGAGCGCAGCTTCACGTCGGTCATCCGCAGGTAGTCGTCCAGCGCCGGATCGGCGAGGTCGGTGATCCGCTGCAGCTGGGAGCCGCTCGCGGCGTCCGTGCTCACCGCGCGGTCAGCTCAGCGAGAGCGAGCGGGCGGTGAAGCGCTCCCCGCGCTGCTCGACCACCAGCGGCAGCCCGAAGGTGCGGGTGAGGTTCTGGGAGGTGAGGGTCTCGCCGATCGGCCCGGCGGCCATCACGTGCCCATCGCGCAGCAGCGCCACGTGGGTGTAGCCCGGCGGGATCTCCTCGACGTGGTGGGTGACCAGAACGGTCACGGGGGTCGCGGGATCCTTCGCGAGCCGGCCCAGGGTGCGCACGAGGGACTCGCGCCCGCCCAGGTCCAGGCCGGCGGCCGGCTCGTCGAGCAGCAGCAGCTCGGGATCGGTCATCAGGGCGCGGGCGGCGAGGACGCGCTTGCGCTCGCCGGTGGAGAGGGTGCCGAACATGCGCTGGGCGAGATCTCCCACGCCGAAGGCGGCCAGCAGGGTGCGGGCGCGGTCGAGGTCGAGGTCGTCGTACTCCTCGCGCCAGCGGCCGACGACGCCGTACCCGGCGGTGACCACAACGTTCTCCGCGGTCTCCTCGACCGGGATGGTGTCGGCGAGCTCCTGGCTGGCCAGGCCGATCAGGGGCCGCAGCTCGAAGATGTCGACCTTGCCGAGCTGCTCGCCGAGGATGTGGACGGTGCCCGCCGTGGGGTGCAGGCGGGCCGAGAGGAGGCGCACCAGGGTGGACTTGCCGGCGCCGTTGGGGCCGAGGACCGCCCAGCGCTCCCCCTCCCCCACCTCGAGCGACACCGCATCGAGGATCGGGGTCCCGCTGCGGCGGACGGTGACATCGTTCAGGGCTGCTGCTGCGACGGACATGGCCCCGAGCCTATCGGTTCCGGTGCCCCGATCAGGCCCACTCGCCCATGGCCTCGCCCATAGACTGACCGGGCCCGAACCACCGCCTCCAGGAGGTCCCCGTGCCGCATCGTCCCGTCTCCCTGCATGCCCCGCGAGGCTCGGTCGCGGCCGACGAGCTCCGCGCGGGCATCGACGCCCTGCTCGCGGACCAGGCCGGGGAGGAGCCGCTGGAGTTCCCGCCCGAGGTCCTCGCCGCCGCGGAGAGCGCCGTCTCCCGGGCGAGCACGTCGCCGGAAGGTGCGGATCGCACCGAGGTCCCCTTCGTCACGCTGGACCCCGCGAGCTCCACCGACCTCGACCAGGCGATGCACCTCGAGCGCACCGACGGCGGGTACCGGGTGCTGTACGCGATCGCGGACGTGCCGCTCTTCGTCGACCTCGACGGGCCGATCGACCACGAGGCGCGTCGTCGCGGCGAGACCCTCTACCTGCCCGACCGGCGGATCCCGCTGCACCCCGAGGTGCTCTCGGAGGGCGTCGCCTCCCTGCTGCCGGAGCAGACCACCCCAGCCTTCGTGTGGGTGCTCGAGCTCGACGCGACCGGAGAGGTGCAGGGCATCGACCTGGAGCGGACACGGATCCGGTCGGTCAGCAAGCTCGCCTACGACCAGGTCCAGGAGGACCTCGACAGGGGCCAGGGGCACCCCATGATGGTGCTGCTCCAGGAGATCGGGGAGCTGCGCACCGCTCTCGAGGCGGAGCGCGGCGGGGCGAGCCTGAACGTCCCCGAGCAGGAGGTGGTGGCGGAGGACGGCCTCGTGCACCTGCAGTGGCGCCGGCCCCATCCGATCGAGGACGCCAACGCCCAGATCTCCCTGATGACCGGGATGGCCGCCGCGCGCCTGATGCTCGAGCACGGCGCCGGGATCCTGCGCACGATGCCGCCGGCGGAGCAGTCCGCGGTGGACCGCTTCCGCCGCCAGACCGAGGCGCTGGGCAATCCCTGGCCGGCTGAGCAGAGCTACGGCGACTTCCTGCGCTCCTTGGACTGGCACGACCCGGTGCACCTGGCGCTGCTGAACCAGGCCACCTCGCTCTTCCGCGGCGCGTCCTATGCCGCGTTCACGAGCGAGGCGGAGGTCCCCGCCGAGCACGCGCAGTCCGCGATCGCCGCGCCCTACGCCCACACCACGGCGCCTCTGCGCCGCCTGGTGGACCGCTTCGTGCTGCTCGTCTGCCACGCGCACACCAGGGGCGAGGCCCCGGCCCCCGAGCTGCTGGCGGTGCTCACGGAGATCCCGGAGGCGATGCAGGCCGCCGGCGCACGCTCCGGGAACCTCGAGCGGGCCGCCCTCGAGCTGGTGGAGGCCATGGCGCTCAGCGCCTGGGAGGGCCAGGTCTTCGAGGCCTCTGTCATCGAACGGCGGGAGGCGAGCCGCTCGGAGAACGGGGACGGCGCCCCCACCCGTGTCGAGGTGCAGCTCACCGATCCGCCGGTCACCGCCTGGGTGCCGTTGGACGCAGCCGTCGGTGAGATGGTGCGCGTGCGGCTGGCCTCGGTCGATCCCGCCGCCCGACGGGTGGAGTTCGTCGCGGCCGACGAGGACGGGGCATGACCGAAGCCGCCTCCGGTCGCGATCTCGTCGCGCTCCCCCGCGCTGCGGTGCTGATGCTGTGGACCGCCGCCTACCAGCGTGGGGACCTCGGACCCGACGACGCCGCGCAGATGAGCTACGGGGTGGGCCGCACCGGGCCGAGCGGCGAGGGCGAGGACCTGTTCACCTGGATGACCGGGCTGCGGCGCCTCCCCCTCGCCCAGCTGCGCCTGGTGCTCCCCGTGCCCGGGCGACTCGCCGGCCTCGTGGGTCCGCCCGCGGCGATCGGTCCGGCGCTCGAGGCGGAGCAGGCGATCGTGGTCACCGCCGCCGGGCTCGCGGACCACACCCTGATCCCCTTGATCACGCCGGTCCAGCATGAGCAGCGTCCGGTCAGCGCGGTCACCTGGCTGAAGGTCCCCGCCCCGGTCGGGGCGCAGGTCCCGCCGGCGGCGAGCTCGGGCAGCGCCCGGGAGGAGCTGCTGCACGCCCTGCGCCGCACGGCCGGGGGCAGCGTCGACCTCGATCTGGTGCCGGAGGAGCCCGTCGAACCGGCGCGCATCCCGGACTCCTGGATCTCGACCGCGCTGCCCCGCCATCTGGAGGCCTCGGAGGCCCACCTCCTGGTGCTCGCCTCGCGCACCCTGCTGCTCACCCGGGCCGAGATCGCCGAGGGCCACGGCCACACCGTGCATCTGTCCGAGGCGCTGACGCGCCGGGGTCTGCTCGACGAGCTGCACGACGCGGCCCGCAGCGCTCTGGTCGAGACGATCGAGCGGATCGTCGCGGACGAGGCCGGCTGAGGCCCGCGCGGTGCCCGCTCAGGAGTGCTGGGCGATCACCGTGCGGTAGACCTCGAGGGTGCGCTCGGCGATGGAGGTCCAGGAGAAGTGCTCCGCCGCACGGCGTCGGGAGGCCTCCCCCATCTGCCGTGCCCGCTCCGGGTCCGAGACCATCCGCACCAGCGCGTCGCGGGTGTCGGCGATGAACTTCTCCGGGTCCACCGGGGTGCCGGTGCCGTCGGTGAGCTGCTCGAGGGGGACCAGGTAGCCGGTCTCCCCGTCGGCCACGACCTCCGGGATCCCACCGGTGGCCGAAGCGACCACGGGGGTGCCGCAGGCCATCGCCTCGAGGTTTACGATGCCGAGCGGCTCGTAGATGCTGGGGCAGGCGAACGCGGTGGCGTGGGTGAGGATCTGGGTGAGCTCATGGCGCGGCAGCATCTCGGTGATCAGGTGCACGTTGCCGCGGGTCGTGGCGAGTTCCTCGACCAGCGAGTTCACCTCCTGGGCGATCTCCGGGGTGTCGGGGGCGCCGGCGCACAGCACCACTTGGATGTCGGCGGGCAGGTCGCGCACCGCGCGCAGGAAGTACGGCAGCCCCTTCTGGCGGGTGATGCGGCCGACGAACGCGATCGTGGGTGCCTCGGGATCGATGCCCCGGGAGGTCAGGGCCGAGGTCTCCGGGTTCGGCGACCACTGCTCGATGTCGATGCCGTTGTGCACCACGTGGACCTTCGCCGGATCGACCGAGGGGTAGGCCCGCAGGATGTCCTCGCGCATCCCGGCGGAGACCGCGATGATGCCTGCGGCGCCCTCGTAGGCGGTGCGCTCGGCGAAGGAGCTGACCGCGTAGCCGCCGCCGAGCTGCTCCGCCTTCCACGGACGCAGCGGCTCCAGCGAGTGGGCCGAGAGCACGTGGGGCGCTCCGTGCAGCAGCGAGGCCATGTGCCCGGCGAAGTTCGCGTACCAGGTGTGGGAGTGGATCAGGTCCGCGCCGGCGCAGTCGGCGGCGATCAGCAGGTCCGTGCCCAGGGTGGACAGCGCCGCGTTGGCGCCCTCGAGCTCGACGGGCGTGGAGTAGGAGAAGGTCCCCTCCTCCTCGCGGTCCGCTCCGAAGGCGCGCACCCGCACCTCCGCGTGCGGTCGCAGCACCTTGGTCAGCTCGGCGACATGGACCCCGGCACCGCCGTAGATCTCCGGCGGGTACTCCTTGGTGAGCAGATCGACACGCATGTCCGGCTCCTCCTCCTTCTGCAGCGGCTGTGTCCCAGCGTCCCTGATCCTCACATCGTCCCACTCGGGAGCGATGGTGCGTGACGAGTGCCACGTCTGCACTATCCTCGCACCATGTCGTCCAAAAAGGTCCTCGCCATCGTCCTCGCCGGCGGCGAGGGAAAGCGGCTGATGCCGCTGACCCTCGATCGGGCAAAGCCCGCAGTGCCGTTCGGCGGCATCTACCGCCTCATCGATTTCGCGCTGTCGAACATCGTGAACTCCGGCTACCTCCGGGTGGTCGTCCTGACCCAGTACAAGTCGCACTCGCTGGACAAGCACATCGCCCAGACGTGGCGCATGAGCTCGCTCCTGGGCAACTACGTCGCACCGGTCCCCGCGCAGCAGCGCATGGGCAAGCACTGGTTCCGCGGCAGCGCCGATGCGATCGCGCAGTCGCTGAACCTGATCGCCGACGAGAAGCCCGACCACGTCGTCGTGGTCGGTGCGGACAACATCTACCGCATGGACTTCTCGCAGATGCTGGCCGCCCATGTCGAGTCGGGGAAGTCCTGCACCGTCGCGGCGATCCGCCAGCCGATCGAGATGTCCGATCAGTTCGGTGTCATCGAGACGGACCCCTCGGACCCCACCACCATCAAGGCCTTCGTCGAGAAGCCGACCACGACCGAGGGACTGGCCGACGACCCCGGCTCCATCCTCGCCTCGATGGGCAACTACATCTTCAACGCCGACGCCCTGGTCGAGGCCGTCACCCGCGATGCGGAGGACGACTCCTCCAAGCACGACATGGGCGGGGACATCGTGCCCTCCTTCGTCGCGGAGGGCGACGCGGCGGTCTACGACTTCATCCGCAACGACGTGCCCGGGTCGACCGACCGCGATCGGGACTACTGGCGGGACGTCGGCACCCTGGACGCGTTCTACGACGCGCACATGGATCTCATCTCGATCCACCCCGTCTTCAACCTGTACAACGACGAGTGGCCCACCTTCACCGGGCACCGCAACACTCCCCCGGCGAAGTTCGTCCACGCCGGCCCCGGACGTGTCGGCTCCGCGGTGGACTCGGTCATCTCCCCCGGTGTGGTGGTCTCCGGCGCTCAGGTCTCCAGCTCGGTGCTCTCTCCGGGCGTCCGCATCAACTCCTGGTCGAGCGTCTCGGACTCGGTGCTGATGGACGATGTGATCGTGGGACGTCACTGCCAGATCCACCGCGCGATCATCGACAAGTCGGTGGTGGTGCCGCCGCGCACCCAGATCGGACTGGACGCGGACAAGGACCGCGCCCGCGGCTGGGTGGTCACGGAGTCCGGCATCACCGTGATCGGCAAGGGCACGGTCATCACCCCGTGACGGCGGGGACTGCACCGAACGCCTCGGCCGTCGCCACCGGGCTGCTGGTCTCGGACGTCGACTCGACCTTCCTCACCCAGGAGGTCATCGAGCTCGTCGCCGAGCACGCCGGCGTGCGCGACCGGGTCGAGGAGATCACCACCGCGGCGATGCGCGGGGAGCTGGACTTCTCCCAGTCGCTCCGTGCCCGGGTGGCGCTGCTCGAGGGTCTGGAGGAGTCGGTCCTCGCCGAGGTGAGGGCCGCGCTGGTGCCCACTCCGGGCGCCCTGGAGCTGGTGCGTCGGGCGAAGGACGCCGGCTGGGTGGTCGCGCTCGTCTCCGGAGGCTTCCACGAGGTGATCGATGATCTCGCCGCCGAGGCGGGGATCGATCATGTCCGCGCCAACCGCTTCGAGATCGTCGACGGCCGCTTCACCGGAGCGGTCCGGGGACCGATCATCGACGGGACCGCGAAGCGTCGGACCCTCGAGGAGCTCGCCGAGCGCCATGGCGTCCCGGCGCAGCGGATCGTGGCCATGGGCGACGGGGCCAACGACCGCGAGATGCTCCTCGCCGCAGGCACCGGGATCGCCTTCCGCGCCAAGCCCGCCCTGCGGGAGGTCGCGGACGTCACGATCGACGGCGAATCGCTGCTGGAGGCGTGGCAGCACCTCGAGAGCGCCGCGTCGCGCTGAGCGATCCGGACGACGGACGGCCCGGGCACCAGATGCCCGGGCCGTCCTCATGTCACAGGGGTCAGGGGCGCACGATGGTGTGCAGCGTCAGCGACTCCTCCTCGAGCCTCCCCCACCCGTCCGCGGATCCGGAGAGGACCGCCATGGCCCCCGTCGGCATCCCGATCCGGGCCTGGGCGGCCGCGGCGGCCTCCGAGTCGTCGTCGGCGAGCAGCGACGTGAGGGTGGAGATCGTCGGCTCATGGCCCACCACCATCACCACCGGATGGCTCGCATCCACGTCGTGCAGGAGGGACAGCACCTCCGCCGCGCCGCCGGTGTAGATCTCCTCGTGGAAGGTGACCGTGCCGTCGAAGTCCGGCATCGACGAGGCCGTGGCCTCCCAGGTCTGGACGGTGCGGGCGGAGTCCGAGACCAGCACCCGGGAGACCTGCACGTTCTGCGCGGCGAGGTACTCCCCGACCAGCTGTGCCTGTGTCACCCCTCGGTCTGCCAGTGCACGGTCGTGGTCCGGACGGCCGGACCCGCTCTCCGCCTTGCCATGACGCATGAGGAGCAGCAGACGACTGTCGGGGTCGGAGGATGACATGGGGGTGCTTTCACGCCTTACGTCGGTGGTGGAAGGACGGGTTCAGTGTCCCATGCCGAGACCGCCGTCGACGGGGATCACCGCACCGGAGATGTAGGCCGCGTCGTCGCTCGCGAGGAAGGCGACGACCTTGGCGACCTCGGCGGGATCGGCAAAGCGGCCGGCGGGGATCGCCTTGCGGTACGACTCCTGCAGATCCTCGCCGAGGGACTGGGTCATCTCGGTGTCGATGTAGCCCGGGGCGACCACGTTGGCGGTGATGCCGCGGGAGCCGAGCTCGCGGGTGAGCGCGCGGGCGATCCCGATCAGTCCGGACTTCGAGGCGGCGTAGTTGACCTGGCCGGGCGAGCCGTAGAGGCCCACCACGGAGCTGATCAGCACGATGCGGCCCTTCTTCTTGCGCATCATCGACTTGATGACCCGCTTGACCGTGCGGAACGAGCCGGTGAGGTTGGTGTCGAGCACCTTCTCGAAGGAGTCGTCGCCCATGCGCAGCAGCAGCTGGTCGTCGGTGATGCCGGCGTTGGCGACCAGCACCTCGACCGGGCCGTGCGCCTCCTCGACGGTCTTGATGGCCGCATCGAGGCTGGTGCCGTCGGTGACGTCCGCCGCGACGGTGAGCGCGCCCTCGGGGCCGCCCTCGCCGGATCGGCTGGTGACCGCCACCTTGTCCCCGCGGCGGAGGAACTCCTCGGCGATCGAGCGCCCGATGCCCCGGTTCCCTCCGGTGATCAGGACGCTGCGGGGGTCGGTGGTGGCGTCGGTCATGCGAACTCCTGGGTGAATGGTCTGGATGGTCGTTCTGGCTGGACGGGCGACCTGCGTGCCGCGGGCGGCTGACGCCTGTGCGCATCCCTGTGCTCTACGATACGTGTCCAGAGAGTGTCGGGATCCGAGGGGGAGCCCGACCATCCGATCGCTCCGGAAGGTGCTGCCCGATGGCTTACCGCTTCAACCCGCCGCCGAACTGGCCCATCGAGGACACCACCTGGAGCCCGCCTCCCGGCTGGCAGCCGGATCCGTCGTGGGGCCCTGCCCCGGACGGCTGGAACTTCTGGGTCGCCGACGACCAGGCCCCCGCCGCTCCGGCCGCGGCCTCGGCTCCCGCCGACGACGCCACCCATGTCGCCTCGACCGCGGATCAGATGCCCGCCGCCGACGCGGACGCGGACGCGACGCATGTCGCCTCGACCGGTGAGCAGGCTCCGGCCTCCGAGCCCGCCGAGGACGACGCAACCCGTCTGGTCTCCACCGGCCCGCGCGGTGACGCGCAGGGTGGGCAGCCTGTGACGGCGGACCAGCCGAACGGTCAGGAGATCTCCGGTCAGGAGGACGTCGCGCAGGATCAGGCGTCGACCTCCGCTCCTCAGCCGGTCGGGCAGTACGGCTCGATGAACCCCTACGGCTCCCCGGCATCTCAGGACGACTCCGCGGCAACAGGTGCCGGCCACGGCCGTCACGCCGGAGCTCCCACGGATGAGGGCGCACCGGCCTCGGCGCCCGCCCCGGCGTCCGAGTCCTCGGACGACGTGGCCACCCATGTCGCGGGCTCCGGTCGGCGATCCGCCGTCGAGGAGTCGCCCCAGCAGGGCATCGCCCCGGCAGCGGCCGGTGGTGCGGTGGCCGGTGGTGCTGTGGCCGGTGGCGCGGCAGCCGGTGCTGCTGGCGCGAGCGCGTCGGACGACCCGGCGGCTGAGACCGCTCCTGCCGCAGGCGCCCCTGCCGAGAGCGCCCCTGCCGACGACGCTCCGTCGGAGGCTCCCGACAACTCGTCGAGCGCGCCGGACACGGCCGAGTACCAGGGACCGGATCTCGAGGCCGGGCTCGCCCAGCCGGCTCCGTACGAGTCCGCTGTCCCGGCCGAGGGTGCTGAGACTGCAGGCTCGCAGGCGGATCAGACCCAGGACGGCGCCGGTCACGGTGCTGCAGCGGTCGCCGGCGGGGCCGCTGTCGGAGGCGTCGCCGCAGGTGCTGCAGCGGCTCACGGCACCGGGGACTCCTCGGCAGCCGGTGATCCCGCGCAGGCGTCCTCCGCGCCGGTCCATGGCCAGGAGTCGGCGGGGCAGGGCTACGGCCAGGAGGCGGCAGGTCAGGGCTACGGCCAGGCCTCCTCGGCCCCGGGCTACGGCCAGGCCTCCCCGACCCCGGGCTACGGCCAGGCGTCCCCGAATCAGGGCTATGGCCAGGGTTCGCCCGCGCAGGGCTACGGCCAGGAGCCCGCGGGGCAGGGCTACGGCCAGGCCTCCCCGGCCCCGGGCTACGGCCAGGCCTCCCCGACCCCGGGCTACGGCCAGGCGTCCCCGAATCAGGGCTATGGCCAGGGTTCCGCACCGGAGTACCCCGGTCAGGGATCCGCCTCGGACTACCCGGCGCAGGGCTTCGGCCAGGGATCCCCGGGGATGGACACCGGCTCCGGCTGGACCGCCTCCACCGGGGCGGGCGAGCCGCCCAAGAAGGGCTTCCTGGCACGCTTCTGGTGGCTGGGCTGCCTCCTCATCCTGCTCCTGGCACTGATCGTCCTCATCGCGGGCGGCATCTGGCTGTTCAACCGCGGCGGTGATGAGGAGGCCGGCGGCGGCGGCGGGACCACCGCCACCGAGGAGCAGACCACCGACGGCGAGGAGACCACCGAGGAGGACCCGACGGAGGAGGCGACCACCGAGGAGGAGACCGAGGAAGCCGTCACCCCGACGGATCTCGCCACGATCGATCCCGCGGCGAAGGCCATCAACTTCGTGGGCACGGATGGCACCGGCACCATGGCCGTGGACATGAAGTACGCCAAGGGCGCGGATCTCAAGAACTCATACGGCGGCACCGTCGACGACGCCGAGCAGGGCGAATACCTCGTGGTCACCGCCAAGTTCACGGTCACCGAGGGGACCTACGAGTTCAACCCCTTCCAGTTCTCTGTGAAGACGCCCTACGGCGGCGCGGTCGAGCCGTCCGACAAGACCTACAGCCTCGTCGGCTCCGGCGTGGGCGGCGGAGCGCCCTACCAGTTCAAGGCCGGGGATGAGTACACCGTGCAGATCCTGTTCGATGTGAAGCGCGCGGGCGGCAACGTCCTCGAGTTCGACACCTACCAGGACACCTACAACTGGGACGTCCCTGCGTGACACAGGGCCAGCGCTTCAACCCGCCGCCGAACTGGCCGGAGCCCCCGCATGACGGGTGGACCCCGCCGGCGGACTTCAGCCCCGGGCATGCCTGGGGCCCGGTCCCGGCCGGGTGGAGGCTCTGGCTCCCCGGAGGCAGCACCGACCGGGGCACGGCTCCGCTGCAGGCGTCCGAGGACGTCCCTGCCAGCGGAGCCCGCCCCCGTCGGCGCGTCGAGCAGTACCCCGTCGCGGTCCTGAACCCCGGCATGTGGGCCGAGAACCACCTGCAGGGCGAGGACTACGGCTTTCCGCCCGCTCCCGCGCGCACGGACCGCCCCCGCCTTCGCCTCGGCATGACCATCGGCGTCACGGCGCTGGGCTTCATTGTGGCCGCGGCCACCGCGATCCTGTTCGTCCAGCTCGTCGACTTCGGGATCAACGACCTCACCCGTGTGCTCTCAGAGGCGGCGGGCAGCCTCGGGCAGGCCGACCTCGGCGCCGAGGACACAGCGAGCACGCCGGTTCACGGATGACATCTCGCTCCACCCGTCGTCGGATCCTGCTCAGCCGCGACACCCTGCTGGGACTGGTCGCCGTGCTGGTGCTCTCCGCAGTCTGCATCGCCCTCGGCATGTGGCAGTACGGCCGCTACGAGAACCGTCGTGACCAGGCGGCCGTGGTCCACTCCAACTACGACGCCGCCCCCGTCGCGCTCGACCAGGTGCTGAACGACCCGGAGGCGGCTCTGCCTGCGGCGGACGACTGGACCCCGGTCTCTGTACAGGGCAGCTACTGCACCACCGAGGACTGCGTGCTCTACGTGCGCAACAGGCAGCTCTCGAGCACCGTGGGCTTCTGGCAGCTGGTGCCCTTCCATGCCGATGACGGCACGACCCTGCTGGTGGTGCGCGGCTGGGTGCCCACCGACGCGTCCGACTCCCAGCCGCACGATCCCCCGGCGGTTCCGGAGGGCGAGATGACCGTCACCGCCCGCCTGCGTCCCGCCGAGGTGGTGCTCGACCGCGAAACGCCGCCGGGTCAGACCCACTCGGTGAACCCCCCGCAGTCGGCGGAGCTCATGGGGCAGGACTCCCCCGATCTCGTCACCCGGGCCTACGGCGAACTGGTCGCGGAGACGCCGCGCGACGGCGGTGCGGCGCCGGAGCGACCCGCTGCGCTCCCCTCCCCCGACACCTCGCTCGGCCCGCACCTGTCCTACTCCTTCCAGTGGTGGATCTTCGCGCTGTTCTTCCCCGCAGCGCTCGTCCACCGCACCCGCCGTCTGCTCCAGGACGCCGCCGCGGAGGAGCAGGAGGCCGGCGAGGCGCCGTCCACTCCGGCGGACGCACCCGCACCGCATGACCAGGGCGCACCCGCCGCCGCGAGCCGACCGGCGCAGCGCCCCGCAGACCACCATCGTCCCCGCCGCGCGGTCCGCGCCCGCCGTCGAGGACAGGACGAGGAGGAAGAGGATGCACTCATCGACCATCGGACGCCCTGACCACCCCGCACGTCCGGTCTCGCGGTTCCTGCCCGGCCCCCGCCCGCGGCGCATCGCCCACCGGGGACTCGCGCTGGACGGCGCGGAGAACACCCTGCGCGCCTTCGAGACGGCGCTGCGGGCCGGCGCCGACATGCTCGAGACCGACACCCGCGCCACCCGCGACGCACTCGCGCTGGCCGTGCACGACGAGGACCTGCTGCGCATCGCCGGAGATCCCCGCCGCATCGACGAGCTCGGCGCCCACGAGGCCGGTGCCGTGCGCCTGGCCGGCGACGAGCCGCTCGCCATGCTCGAGGACGTGCTGGGGACCTTCCGGGACGTGCCGATCAACATCGACATCAAGTCGCCCTCGGCGATCGGTCCTGCGGTCGCGGCGATCAGCCGCACCCGCAGCGCGGACCGGGTGTGCCTGGCCGGGTTCGACGGCGCGGTGGTGAGGAAGACCCTCGCGACTCTCCACGCGGCCACCGGCATCACCGCCGTGCGCAGCCCGGCCCGGGGGACGATCGGCCGCTTCCTCGCCGCTCGCGCCGTGGAGGCCCCGGACGCCGTGATCTCGCGGATCCTCGCCCCCTACGGCGCGCTCCAGGTCCCCGAGCACCACCGAGGGGTGGCGATCGTCACGGAGGCCAACATCGCCGCCGCTCATCGGGCGGGATGCGAGGTGCATGTGTGGACCGTCGACGATCCGACGACCATGCGGGATCTGCTGGTCAAGGGCGTGGATGGTATCATCAGCAATCGTGTCGATCTGCTCTCCGAGCTGCTCGACAGCGCCTGAACAGCGAGGGCCCGGCTGACCCCGGGAACAGACCCGGCCCCGCGGGCGTTGGCATCACCGGGCGTCGCCATCACGCGCGTCACGACCCACAGACCTCACCGGGCGGTCCGCCGTCCGACCCCATCCCCGGCAGGAAGCGAGAACCGCATGAGCAGCCGCAGCCTGCGAGGCACCCGACTGGGCTCCCTCTCCATGGAGACCGACGAGGGCGTCCTCGCCGCACCGCGCCAGGAGGCCGTCTACGACTGCCCCAACGGCCACACCATCGTCCTCCCGTTCTCGGTCGAGGCCGACGTCCCCGCCGTGTGGGAGTGCCGCTGCGGCGCCTCCGCGCTGCTGCGCGACCACGAGCGTCCCGAGGAGAAGCCGGGCAAGCCCGTGCGCACGCACTGGGACATGCTGCTCGAGCGTCGCAGCGAGGAGGAGCTCCAGGTGCTCCTCGACCAGCGCCTCGCGCTCCTGCGCGCCGGCAAGCTGCATCAGCGTCGCAACCTCTGATCGCACGCCCCCAGCACGACATCGCCCCCGTTCCCGCCATCTCGGCGGGGCGGGGGCGCTGTCTTCGGCCGACGGGCCGGGCGGTCAGTCCTGGATCAGCGTGGGCGGGGTGCCGTCCGCGCCCCGGTCCCGGGAGCGGTTCTCGAGGATGATCTCTCCGTCGATCACGCCGGTGCCGGAGCGCCGGTAGAGCACGGTGCGGGCGCTCTCGGCGCCGCTGCCCAGACCCATAGCCCGCACCGAACGGCGCTGGACGGGGGTCAGCAGCAGCACCAGGCCGATGAGGTCGGTGAGGACGCCCGGGAAGAAGAAGAACAGGGCGGACAGCAGCGTGAACCCGGGCCGCGAGAGGTGGTCCTGGACGTCGCCGCTCCCCCGCACGGCACGCAGCAGCGAGCGAAGGCGCACGAACGACTGCTGGCCCGCGGCGACCAGCAGCGCGATGCCGATCACCCAGCCGATCGCGACGATCAGCACGGCCCACCACAGGCTCGAGTTGATGCCGATGAGCACGAGGATGGTCAGCTCGAGCAGCCCCAGCACCACGATCAGGACGGGCACCAGGGATCCCCATCGCGAGCTGCGGGGGCGTGCGGAGGCACCCTGACTGCGGGGATGCTGTGCGTCCACGAGGGCTCCCTTCCTTCGGCGTCGGGTCCGATCAGACTAGCCCAGAGCCTTGCGAAGGCCCTGGGTGCGCCGTGAGAGACCCCAGGACGTCACCTTCAGCAGCGCCTCGCGCACGATGCTCGAGGACATCTTGGACGCGCCCGCCGTGCGCTCGTCGAAGTCGATCGGCACCTCCGTGATCACGGCGCCGAGGTCACGTGCCCGACGGGTCATGTCGATCTGGAAGCAGTAGCCCTGGGACGCGATGTCGGTCGCGATCAGGTCCTCGAGCAGCTCGGCGCGGAAGACGCGGTACCCGGCGGTCGCATCGGCGACGCCGAGGCCCAGCAGCAGCTGCACGTACAGGTTCGCGCCGCGGGAGAGGAGCAGACGGTGCACGGGCCAGTCGTGGACCGCGCCGCGCGGGATCCAGCGGGAGCCGATCGCGAGATCGGCGCCCCGCCGCACCGCCTCCAACAGCCCGGGCAGCTGCTCCGGCCGGTGCGAGGCATCGGCGTCCATCTCGACCAGCTGCTGGTATCCGTGCTCCAGGCCCCAGGCGAAGCCGGCGAGATAGGCGGGACCCAGCCCCTGCTTGCCGGCGCGGTGCAGCACGTGCACGGCCGGGTCCTCCGCGGCGACGGTCTCCGCCCAGTCCCCGGTGCCGTCCGGCGAGGAGTCGTCGACCACGAGCACGTCGACCTCCGGCACGGCGGTGCGCAGGCGTGCGAGCGTGCCGGGCAGGGTCTCGCGCTCGTCGTACGTGGGGATCACGACGAGGGTCGGCGGCAGCGGGGCGTTCGACGGGTGCATGTCAGTCTCCTCGACGTCGACGACGTGGGGTGGGGCGGGCGAGGGCTCTGCGGTCCCCCGTCAGCGCGGCGATCCAGCCGACGGCACCGACGGCGCCGAGGCCGATCGCGACCCAGGGGCCTGCGGCGACCGCAGGCGTGATGCCGGCGCGCAGCGGGACGTCGGCCACGAGCGCACCCTGCTCCCAGTGGCCCACGAAGTCGATCTGGCGGCCCTCGGGGCTGAAGATCGCGGACTGGCCGACGGTGGAGATGTGGACGACGCTGCGGCCGGAGGTCACGGCCATGACCTTCGCCTGGGCGAGCTGCTGGATGGCCTCGTCCGAGTCGCCGAACAGCGCGTTGTTGGACTGGACCACGATCACCTCGGCGCCCCCGTCGACCACGTCATGGACGAGCGGTTCATAGGCGACCTCGAAGCAGATGAGGATGCCCACCTTGCCCTGGCCCTGGCCGAGAGCACCGAGATCCATCACCCCGGGCTCCTGCCCGGGCACCATGTCCACGGAGACGAGGTCGACCTTGTCGGTGAGCTGGCTGAAGAAGCCCCGCAGCGGGATGTACTCGCCGAAGGGGACCGGGTGCCGCTTGGAGTAGGCGTACGGCGTGGTCTGCTCGGGGGTGAACAGGACCGACTGGTTCAGCCGTTCGTTCTCCCCCACCCGCACCTGGGTGCCGATCAGCAGCGGTGCGTGGGCCTCCTGGGCGGCGGACGTCAGCTGCTGGGCCAGCTGCGGATCCTGGCGGGGATCCCAGCCCGTGGAGTCCTCGGGCCACACGATCAGGTCCAGCGCGGTGCCGTCCTGCTGAGCCCGGGTGATGGCATCCTCGGTGACCTCCAGGTGGTTGGGGAAGACGTCCTCCGGCATCGTGTACGAGACGGGGTCGATCGCGCCCATCGATCCCTGGATCGCCGCGATCGTCATCGAGGGGCGGTCCGACGGAGCTCGGTTCATGGGGTGGGGCGCCACGACGGTGGCCAGCACCGCGGCGACGGCGATCGCGAACGGCCACACGCCGGAGAAACCGGTGAAGCCTCGGCGACGCCGACCCAGCAGGGCCAGGGCCCCGAACAGGAGCAGCTGTCCCAGCAGCGCGACGACGAAGGCGAGCCCGGCCAGTCCGATCCAGGGACCCAGGTTCAGCAGCGGGGACTCCGCGAGCGCGAAGGCGCTCGCCCCCCAGGGCAGCCCGCCCCAGGGGATGCTGCTGCGCAGGGTCTCGATCCCCACCCACAGTGCGGACACGACGATCGCGCTGGAGAGGCACAGCCCGCGGCGGACCATGACCGTGCGGGCCAGCAGCCCGAAGACCACGATGTACAGCGCCTCGAAGACGCCCAGCGCGATCCACGGCGCGGCGCCGGCGTAGGTGCTGGCCCACTGCGTCAGAGGGATGAACAGGGCCAGTCCCCACAGCAGCGAGACCAGCATCGCCAGCAGCGCGGAGCGCACCAGCAGGCCGGCGCCGAGCAGGGCGATCCCCACCGGGAGCAGCATCCACAGGTCATACGGCGGGAAGGCGAGCAGCGCGCAGCCGCCGCCGGCCGCGCCGCAGAGCAGGGCGAGCGGCCACGGGGTGGGATCGAACTCGTCCCGGGGCCGGGGAGCGCGGCGACGGCTCCCGGCCGCCGCAGCGGTCGCGGTCACGTGCCGGCCTGCCCGCGGGGCTCGTCACCGAGCTGGTCGTGCAGGATCCTGCCGTCGACGACGGTGCGCAGCACGCGAGGGGTCCCCTGGTCGAGGTCCGGCAGCAGCGGGGTGCGCGAGCGCGGGTCGGTCGACCAGCTGTCCACGCGCTCGGCGCGGGACTGCACCGTGAGGTCCCAGGGCTCCCAGACGACGAAGGTCGCCGGCAGACCGGTCTGCAGGCTGCCGGGATGACGGCTGCCGGCCACGCGCTGACCGCCCCGGGTGGCGGCGAGGAAGGCGGCGCGATCGCTGATCCGCTGATCCGCCGGGCTGGTGCGGGCGGCACCGCGCACCCAGTCCCAGGGGTCCGCGGCCTCGGACGCCCCGCCGGAGCCGAACGCGAGCGGCGTCCCGGCGGAGACTAGGTCGAGATACTCGGCGCTCTCGGTGACGGGGGCGACGATCCGCACGCCCTCGCGCTCCCCCGTCGGGCCGGGCAGGCGCAGCACGATGCCGCGGGCCGCGGCGGCCGCCTCGTCGTCGGTGGCCGGTTCGGAGCCGTCCGCGGTGGCGGCGGCGTCGACGAACCCTGGGGTGACCAGGCAGCCGGTGGCGTCCACGATCTCGGCGTCACCGTGCAGCAGGCGTCCGGTGTCCTCGCGGCCGGTCCAGGCGATCAGCCCGTCGGCGACGAGCATCGCGGACGCCTCGGGGTCCTTGGCGCTGTAGAGAACGATGCCCGTGTAGAGCGTCGCAGGTGCGGGAGCGGCCGCATCGGCGGTCGCGTCGGGGGTCTCGGAAGCAGCGTTCGGGCTCACGGTCTCCAGCCTCTCGCGTCCTCCTGGGAGAACGCTCATCGATCGATCTCCTGGGCGACCAGTCCGCGGCGCACGCCGCGGATGGACGCCCGTGCCACCTGGCCGAGCTCCTCGTCGGCCGTGAGCTGGTCGAGCAGGTCGACCACCTGTCGGCAATGGCGCACGAAGTCGCCGGGCGGCATGTCATTGCCCTCCAGCGCCGCCGAGAGCGAGGCGCCGCGCGCCCAGCGGTGCACGATCGCGGCGACAGCCGGGTCCGGAGGCGTCGTGGGGGCGATGGAGTGGCGGGTCTCGGCGGCCTGCAGCGCGGCGGCCAGCCGGGTCGATGCCGCGAGGGCCGCGTCGACCGCGGCATCGGGGATCTGCTCCGGGGCGCGGTCGTCCCGACGGCTCTCGTGGACCGCGGCGGAGACCACGGCGGCGAGTCCGGCGGGGTCGAGCCCGGACCAGGCGCCGTGCTCGAGGCACTGCGCGATGAGCAGGTCACGATCGCTGAACAGGCGGCGCAGCCGGAGCCCGCTGGGGGTGGGGCGGAGCTCCTCCCCCTCGGTGCCGGCGTCGACGTGCTCGAGATAGCCGAGCTCGAGGAGCAGGTCCGTGAGGTGGTCGAACTGTCGGGCGAGGGAGCTGGTGCGGCTGCGGATCCGCCGCTGGACGCCGTCGAGCTCCCCGCGGGACTTCCGCCAGCGGCCCACCCAGCGCAGGTGCGAGTCGAGGTCGGGGCAGGCGGCGCAGGGATGCTCGCCGAGCTCGGCGCGCAGGGCGAGCAGGCGCTCGTCGGTCGCGGCGGTCGACGGGGTGCGGCCGGCGCGGCTGCGGACCTCCCGACGGGCATCGTCGTCCTGTCCTGCCAGGCGCTGACGCAGGGCGGCGGCGGTGTCCTTGCGCACCTTGCCGCTGCCCAGGGACTCCTGGCGCGGGAGGCGCAGCGTGTCGATCACTGCGGGCGGCGAGGGCACGTCGCCCGGGCGGAGGCTGCGCCGGCGTCCCTCGGTGTCCAGCAGGTCCACCTGCGGGCCGCCGAGCACGGCGCTGTCCACGCCCAGCACCACCGCGTACCCGCGGCGCCTGCCGCCGGGAAGGGCGATCACCTCGCCGCGGCGCAGGTCGCCGAGCACGCTGCGGGTCCGATCGCGGTCCGCTTCGGCCCGTGCCCGGGACAGGGTCTTCTCGCGTTCGGAGATCGCCGCCTGGATCTCCGCGTAGGCCAGCAGATCTCCGCGATCGCAGGTGATCGCCTCGCGGTAGTCGGCGACCGTGTCCTCCAGCTCGCGGGCCCGCCGGGCCAGGCCCACCACGGAGCGATCCGCCTGGAACTGCGCGAAGCTGGTCTCGAGGGTCTCACGGGCGCGGGAGAGGTCGAAGCGGTCCAGCAAGTTCACCGTCATGTTCGGCGTGGGGCGGAAGGCGGAGCGCAGCGGGTAGGTCCGCCTCGAGGCGAGGGAGGCGACGGCCGGGGCGTCGAAGCGGGGACCCGCGAGCACCACCGCATGGCCCTCGGTGTCGATGCCGCGACGTCCCGCGCGCCCGGTGAGCTGCGTGAACTCCCCCGGCGTCAGGTCCGCGTGCTCGACGCCGTTGAACTTCACGAGCTTCTCGAGCACCACCGAGCGGGCCGGCATGTTGATGCCGAGCGCGAGGGTCTCGGTCGCGAAGACGACCTTGATGAGCCCACGGGCGAAAAGCTGCTCGACCACGCTCTTGAGGAGCGGGATCATCCCGGCGTGGTGCGCGGCGAATCCGTCGAGGGCCGCTCGACGGAAGGCGTCCAGGGAGAGCACCTCCTCGTCCTCGACGCCGATCTCCGCCAGCTGCTCGTCGAGCAGGGCCCGGATCTCCCGGCGCTCCTGGTCGTCGGTCAGGCGCAGCCGCGCACGGGCGCACTGCTGGACGGCCCCGTCGCAGCCCGCGCGCGAGAAGATGAACATGATCGCCGGCAGGAGCGCGGCGTCGTCCAGCAGCGCGACGACCTCCGGTCGGCGCGGCGGGCGCAGGGACGAGGACCGGTGGTCCTCCGGGCGTCGGGATCCGCCGTCCCCACCGGGACCGCGGCCCTTGCGCAGGTGCGGCGGTCGATGCTGGCCGGAGCCGCGCGGGCGATGCCGGCCGCTGGTGCCCTTGCGCCCGCGATAGCCCTTCCCCCGGGGCCCGCCGCTGCGCTCGTCGACCGGCAGGGAGAAGGACGTGATGCGCTCGATCTCGGGATTGACGAGGCGGTCGCTGCGGGCGCCGGGGCCATGGGAGACCACCGCCTCGCCCTCGGCGTCGACGAAGAGGTCCAGCAGCTCGTCCCCGACCACCACGTGCTGCCACAGCGGGACCGGCCGGGTCTCGGAGACGATGATCTCCGTGCTGCCGCGCACCTCCTGCAGCCAGGCGCCGAACTCCTCGGCGTTCGAGACGGTCGCGGAGAGCGAGACCAGCCGCACCGAGTCATGGAGATGGAGGATGACCTCCTCCCAGACCGGACCGCGCAGCCGGTCGGCGAGATAGTGCACCTCGTCCATCACCACGAAGCCCAGGCCGTCCAGCAGATCGGACTCCGCGTACAGCATGTTGCGCAGCACCTCGGTGGTCATCACGACCACCTCGGCGTCGGGCCGGATGGAGGTGTCGCCGGTCAGCAGGCCCACTCGCTCCGCGCCGAGCCAGTCGACCAGCTCGCCGAACTTCTGGTTCGACAGCGCCTTGATCGGCGCGGTGTAGAAGACCTTGTGGCCGCGGGCCAGGGCCAGGTGCACGGCGAACTCGCCCACCACGGTCTTGCCGGCTCCGGTGGGTGCCGCGACCAGCACCGAGCTGCCGCCCTCGAGGGCCCGGGCGGCGGCGAGCTGGAAGTCGTCCAGCGCGAAGGGGTAGCGGCCGGTGAAGGCTGTCAGCTCCGAGGGAGTCCTCTCCGCACGGGAGGAACGGGCCCACTCGGCGTAGCGCTCGGAGGGAGAGGTCACTGCGCGACCTCGCTGCCGATCGCGGACGAGGGCTCGGCGAGCAGCCGGACGGCGCCGGGGAGCACGCGGGCGCTCAGCGGGAGCAGGGAGCTGGACTCGCCATCGGCGTAGGCCCTCAGCGCGCGCCCGTCGCGCAGGCCCACGGTGACCCGCTCGACGGGGCGGATGTCCACGGCGTCGAGGGAGGTGTGGGTCCCGGCGAAGACGCGCGGGAACAGGCGCAGCAGCTGGGGACGGGAGAGGCCGGAGACGGTCACGAGCTCGAGCATCCCGTCGTCGACGCGCGCGTCGGGAGCGATCCGCATGCCCCGGCCGAAGACGCCCGAGCTGCACAGCGTCAGCACGGCGGCATCGACCTCGAGACGCTCGCCGCCGTCGATCTCGAGCCAGAACGGCAGCTCCTTGAAGGAGCGCAGCTCGCGCAGCATGGCCGCGGTGTACCGCACCGCTCCCCCGTTGCGGGCGCGGTTGGCGCGGGCGTTGACCAGGGCGTCGAAGCCGAGGTTCACGTTGCCCAGCGCGATCGAGCGATGCCGGGGTGTGCTCTCGCCGGCCGAGGTGATCTCGATGGCGTCCACCGTCACCACGGGACGGGACAGCGCGTGCAGGAGGGCCCGGGTGGAGGCCTCGGGATCGTTGACCGCGAGGCCGAGGGCGCGGGCGAAGTCGTTCCCGCTGCCGGCCGGGACGATGCCGAGCCGCACCGGGCTGCCCGCCACGATCTCGGCGCCGAGCGAGACGGTGCCGTCCCCGCCCACCACCACCAGGGCCGTCAGCGAGTCACGGATCTCCTCCGCACGGGCCCTGGCCACCGAGGCCGACGGGCCCGAGAGATCGACCACCGAGATGCCGGCCAGGCGGAGCAGCTGCCCCACCTGCCGGCCGATGCGGTGGGCGGTGCCCTGAGCGGCCGACGGATTCGCGAGCAGGCCCACGCGGAGCCTGCTCACCGCCCGTCCTCGTCGGCGTCGTCCAGACGCGAGGGACGGTCGATGGACTCCACATCGTCGTCGATGCGGCTGGCCTCGTCGTCGGCGAGGTCGTCGTCCTCCGAGCGCCTGCCGGCCCGACGGTCGTGGATCAGGGAGATGACGATCGCCCCGAAGAAGAGGCTCGCGATCGCTGCGGACATCGCGATCAGCGTGATCGGCTCGGGGGTCGGCACCATCACCGCCGTGAAGCCGAAGCTGAGGAAGATGATCCAGCGCCATCCCTTGAGCATCGTCCGGCCGCTGATCAGCCCCATGAAGTTCATCAGCACCATCACCACCGGGATGACGAAGGCGATGCCGAAGGCGAGCATGGTCTTGATCAGCAGGGCGAGGTACTGGTCGTACGGGAGGATCTGGGAGACCGATCCCTCGGTCGGGGTGAAGCTCATCAGCACCGGGACCAGCTGGCTCACGGCCCAGTACCCGGCGATGCAGCCGACGAAGAACAGCGGGATCGCGGACCCGAAGAACCCGATGGCGTACTTGCGCTCGTTGCGGTGCAGCCCGGGCATGACGAACAGCCAGATCTGCAGGATCAGCATCGGCGAGGACAGGATCAGTCCGATGTATGCGGCCATCTGCAGCTTGACGTTCAGGCCCTGGCCCACGCCCTGGAAGTTGATCATCGTCTGGAGGTCGTTGCCCTCGCTGGCCGCCTCGATCGGCGCCTTGACGGCATCGAAGACCCAGGGGAACAGGAACCAGCCGACGATCGAGAGCAGCAGCACCGTGATCGCGCTGATCAGCAGCCTGTTGCGGAGCTCCACCAGGTGCTCGCCGAGGGACATGCGTCCCTCGGGGTCGCGGCGCGACCTCTTGCTGCTCTTCGCCTCGGCGGGCCTGCGGCCCTGCGTATCACTCGCCACGGATCTGCTTCCTCCCAGCGTTCCGGGTCCGGGCGATCACTCGCCCGGACCCGATGTCGACGACGCGCGACGCGTCGGGATGCTCAGTCGCGACGGTAGGAGTCGTCCTCGTCACGGGCGCGGACGGGCTCGCGCTCGGAATCGGCGTCGGAGCGGGGGTCGTACTCGCGCTCGCTGCGGGCCGGACGGTCCTCGCGGGGACGGGTGGAGCGCGCCGGACGGTCGTCGTCCTCGTCGTCCTCGCCCTGATCGCGCCGCTCGTCGCCGCGGAGCTCCTCGACCTCGCTCTTGAAGATGCGCATCGACTTGCCCATGTTGCGAGCGAGCCCCGGGAGCTTGTTGGCCCCGAACAGCAGGATGACGAGCACGATCAGCAGGACGATCGCCCAGGGATTGCGGAAGAAGTTCATGAAAGTACCTTTCAACAGCGCTTTGACACAGCGCGGGCACACCTATTATCCCACAGCGGACAGGGCGCCGAACGGGTCGCCCGGGTGGCGACTCGGCCCACCGCACGGCGGGTGGGTCCAAGGGTAACGGCAGTCACTGGGAGTGACGGACAGCCCCGCCGCGCGCCACGGTCACGATCGTGTCTCTCAGCTCCGAGGGGCTGAGCACCTCGGCGGCGCCGGCGGACTCCAGGACCGCGTCCACCAGCGGGGCCAGCAGCGGTTCCTCCAGGCGTGCGTAGGTGGCTCCGGCCCCGTCGCCGTCCTCGGCCGCATCGCGCAGCTCGACGGCGTCGAAGGACTCGGCGATCCAGTGCCCGGCCGGTGCCAGACGCAGCCAGACCTCCCCGTCGACCCGGCCGGCGAGCACCGGCTCGACCCCGGGCTCGGGACGGCTCATCGAGGTGCCGGGCGGCAGGAGCTCGACGATCCGGTCCAAGCGGAAGCGGCGCTCCCCCTCTGCCAGGTCGCAGTGCGCGAGCAGGTACGAGCGGGCCCCGACGGTCTCGATGCGCAGCGGCCGGATCCTGCGGACGCTGGTGCCCGGACGATCCGCCGACGAGTAGCGGATGGTCAGGTGCGACTCCTCCGCCTCCGGGTCGGCGCGCAGCGCGGCGTGGACGGCGGAGAGCACCTGGTCGGCGCGGTCGGCCGTGCGCGCGGCGATCTCGTCCGCCGTGGTCGCCTCGGAGATCTCGGTGCGGGTGGGGACGACGGGCGTCGCGGCCTGCGCCGCGGACCCGGCGACCACCGCCTGCAGCTTCTCGCGGGCGGACTCGACGACCTCAGCGGTCTGGCCGGCGGCGGGTTCGAGCGCCGCGAGGCCGGCGAGCAGAGCCGTGGCCTCGACGGCGCTGAGATCCAGGGCGCGACGCAGGGGCTCCGCGTTGCGCACGCGCACGGTGCCGTGCTCCCACTCCGCCTCGATGAGATCCTCCCAGCCGGCGCCCATGTCCCCGCACACGAAGAGCACCTGCAGGTCGGTGACGAGCTGCTTCTCGGTGATCCCCAGGGCGTCGGCGAGCTCGGCGAGCTGCACCTCCTCGCGGGACATCACGTAGGAGGCGACGGAGATCAGGCGCGAGAGGTGGTCCCCGCTCTGTGGCGAGACGCGGATCCGCGCCGCGGGACGGGTGGTCGCCCGCGCGGGAGCCTCGAGGTCCGCCTCGCCCTCGTGCTGCTCGGCGATGGTGGTGAGCACCTCGGCGAGCTCCTCGCGCCATGAGGCCGGCTCCTCGAGCTGGACCCAGCGGATGTCCGAGAGGAGCAGGCGGCGGGCGGCGGGGCGGGGAAGGACGGGCAGGCGGAGGCTCTCCGCCTCCATCGATGCCCCGGCTCGGTCACGCAGGGAGAGGGCCTTGTACGGCGCGGCGCGGAGCACGGCCGACTCCCGGTCGTCGCTGTCGAGCATCCGATCGAGCACGTCGGCGAGATCCATGTGCTCCGGTCGGGGCTCCGCGGCGAGGCCCGCCTCGGCGGGGAAGGATTCGATGCGGGAGGCGCGGAACACGCGGGGCGCGGACCGGTCCCGGTCCCAGCCGTGGACGTACCAGTGCCCGTCGTGGACGCCGACCACCCAGGGCTCGACCTGGCGCTCGGCCGGGACCCCCTGGGCGCCGCGGTACGAGAAACGGACCGCATGCCCGGTGACCACGGCCTGGAGCAGCGGGGTCAGGACCGGCAGCGACTCCACGGCGCCGCGCGGCGTGCGACGGAGCAGATCGGGATCCGCGTCGTGGCCGAGGCTCAGCAGCTTCGCGCGGACACGGCGCGCCGCTCCCCCGGCCGCGGCGGTGTCCCAGGCGCGGCTCGCCGCGAGCAGGACCGTGTACTCCTCGGTGGTGAGATCGAGCACCGCTCCGGAGCGCGCGGTGTCGAGGCGGTAGTGGACGGTGTTCTCGTCCAGCACGTCGCGCTCGGTCACCAGCGGGAGGCCGAGCTCGATGATCGAGGCCTTGTCACGCTCGAACATCCGCTCCGCGGCCTGGGCGGAGACCGCCTCGGCGTAATCGGGGATGACGGCGAACAGCTTCGCGCGGTCTATCCGACGGCGCGAGCCGATCGTCATGATGACGTTGAGCAGTCTCTCCACACTCTTCGATGCCACCTGGCCAGAGTATCGCCCCGGCGGGGTCCGGGCGCACGTTGGCACGAACCTCTGCGCGGGCGGCCCTAGGCTGGGGGGCATGCTGCGATGGGAACGGGGAACCGTGAAGAGCGCTCTGGGGTCCTGGCCCGGGGTGGATCGGCTCGAGATCGAGCTCGAGGGCGGCGAGGAGACGCTCACCGCGATCGCCTACCGCGAGCTGACCGGCACCCCGCGGACCGGCGAGACCGTGCTGCTGAACACGAACGCCGTGCGTCGGGATCTGGGCACGGGCGGCGACGCGATGGTGGTCGCACGGCCCGACTCGCTGCAGGCCGCGGACGAGATCGTCGGACACATGGTCAAGGCCCGCTACACGCCCATGCAGACCATGGTCGACGCGATCGACGATCCTGCCGGAGAGCACTACGAGACCCTCCGCGACGCCCGGAGCATCGAGGGCATGCCGGTGATCGTCGCGGACCTGCACTCCTCGCTGCCCGCGATCATCGCCGGGATCCGTGCCCAGCGCCGCTCCCTGCGCATCGCCTACGTCCACTCCGACGCCGCCGCGCTGCCCGCGGCCTATTCCCGCAGCGCGGCGCGGCTGCGGGAGGCGGATCTCCTCTCCGCGGTGATCAGCGCGGGGCAGTCCTTCGGCGGCGACCTCGAGGCGGTCACCGTGCACTCGGCGCTCCTGGGGGCGAAGCACGTGGTGGGGGCCGATGTCGCCATCGTGATCCAGGGGCCGGGCAACCTCGGCACCGGGACCGGCTGGGGCTTCTCGGGGGTCCAGGCGGCCGAGGCCCTGCATGCCGCCTCGGTGCTCGACGGTCAGGGGATCGCCACGCTGCGGGTCTCCGACGCCGACGAGCGGGAGCGCCATCGCGGGCTGTCCCACCACTCCGCGACCGTCTACGGCCGCGCGCTGCTCACCGAGGTCCAGCTCCCCGTGCTCGCCCGTCACGACTCGCGATACAACGGATTCCATGAGTCAGTGCGCAAACAGGTGAAAACGTCGATATTGAAACCGGCGAAGAAGCGGGGTGTGCTGCACCAGCTCACCGAGATCGACGGCAAGGGCCTGCGCGACGCGCTCGAGGACATGCCGGTGCGGATGACCACGATGGGCCGGACCCTGGCCGAGGACCCCTCCCCCTTCCTGTACGCGGCGCTCGCGGGCCGCTGCGCCGCGAAGCTCGCACCCCGGGACTGAGCTCCGAGCTCCGCGCGGGACCGGGGTCAGTCGAGGTGGGCCTCTCCCCGCTCCCGGATCAGGGCCTGCAGCTGATGCGCGGCGGCGATGGCCCGCTGTCCGTCGTAGCGCTGGAGGGCGTGCAGCGGGTGGGTGGTGCCGTCGGCCAGGTCCAGATGCGCCCAGGGGTCCCCCATGGGGAAGCTGATGCCGAGCACCTCGGGCCACTCCAGGGAGCGGGTGCGCATCAGGTTGCGCACCTCCAGCGCATCGGGACGGGCGGTCACCGTCACCGAGGCCTCGAGGTGACAGAACAGCGCCACCAGCACTCCCACCATGAGCAGGCCGATGCTGCCGCCCCAGTGGAAGCTCGTGATCATCACCGCGCCGCCGATCATCCCGGCCATCACGATGGCCGCGCTGACGTAGGCGGCGACCCGCACCGCACGGGGACGGATCACGATCGAGGCCTCCCGCCCCTCGCTCCCGGGATCAGGGGCGGAGGCGCTCATGACGACCTCGGGCGGGACACGGCAGGCTCAGAAGCGCAGGCTCAGATGCGGCAGGCCTGGATCGCCGTGACGAGGATGGCCCGCGCCCCGGCGTCGTAGAGCTCGTCCATCATGCGGTGGGCGGAGCGGCTGTCGACCATCGCGCGCACCGCGGACCACTCGCCGCCGTGCAGCGGGGACACCGTCGGGGACTGCAGCCCGGGGGTGATCTCCACGGCCCGCTCGAGCAGCTCGGTGGGGATGTCGTAGTCCAGCATCACGTACTCGCGGGCCACGAGCACGCCGCGGATGCGGCGCTCGAGCACCTCGAGCGCGTGGGCAGCCTCTGCCTCGAGCTCCATGCCCGGGCGGGAGAAGAGCACGGCCTGGCTGGTCATGATCGCCTCGCCGAAGGGCTCGAGCCCGGCCTGGCGCAGCGTGGTCCCGGTCTCGACGACATCGGCGATCACATCGGCGACCCCGAGCCGGATCGAGGACTCGACCGCCCCGTCGAGGTGGACGACCTCGGCCGTGATGCCGCGCTCGGAGAGGTAGTCCTCGACGAGATTCTCGTAGCTGGTGGCGATGCGGGCGCCCTGGAGCTCGGAGACATCGCTGCGGGTGCCGGCCGGGGCGGCGAAGCGGAAGGTCGAGCCCGCGAAGCCGAGCGGCAGGATCTCGTCCGCCGGGGTGCGGGAGTCCAGCAGCATGTCCTGGCCGGTGATGCCGACGTCCACCGTGCCCGATCCGACGTACACCGCGATGTCCCGTGGGCGCAGATGGAACAGCTCGACCCCGTTGTCCTCGTCGACCACGACGAGCTCCTTCGCCGAGCCGCGACGCCGGTACCCGGCCTCGTGCAGCAGGTCGGCGGCGGGCTCGGAAAGAGCGCCCTTGTTGGGTACGGCGATGCGGAGCACAGGTCCTCCTCGGCCGACGCGGCGGCCATCAGACGGTTCGGTTCGAGAGGTGCGGGGTGGGGCGGAGCACCGCCCCGGCGGTCGGCGCCTCAGGGCGCCCGACGGCTCAGAGCTGTCGGTAGACGTCCTCGAGGGAGATGTCCTTGGCGATCATCATCACCTGCAGGTGGTACAGCAGCTGGCTGATCTCCATCGCGGCATCGTCCTTGGACTCGTGCTCGCAGGCCATCCACACCTCGGCGGCCTCCTCGACGATCTTCTTGCCGATCTGATGGACACCGCCGTCGAGCTCGCGGACGGTGCCCGACCCCTCGGGTCGGGTGCGGGCCTTGTCGGTCAGTTCGGCGAACAGCGCCTCGAAATCCTTCACGCCCCCAGGGTACGCGTCCGGGGCCGGGGCCCGCGCCGCCGCCCGCCCGGCGGACACCCGCGCGATCGGCACGCGCCCGATCGACCCCGCCAGGTCGGTCCGGTCAGCTCAGTCCCGCCGGACGGTGGGGTCGAGGTGGGCGGTCTCCACCCTGACCCTCTCCTGCTCGACGTCGGTGCGGTTGCGCACTCCCCACCAGACGAAGAAGCCCACCAGGGTGAACGCGCCGTAGAAGAGATACATGAAGGCGCTGGCGTAATAGCCGGCGCTGAGCAGCAGCGGGACCCCTACGATGTCCACGGCCACCCAGATCAGCCAGAACTCGACCCAGCCCTTGGCCATGCCGAAGGTGGCCAGCAGGCTGCCCATGAAGATCCAGGCGTCGGCCCACACCGGCTCGTAGGAGCCCAGCGCCCGGAACACCGGGGTCAGGGCGGCGGTGCCGCCGACGAGGGCGACGAGCAGCAGCGCCCGGGTGCCCCACGAGGCCCAGCGGGGCTCGATCGCGGTGCCGTCCTCGTCCCGGGCCCGGCGCCAGCGGACCCAGCCGTAGACGGCGGTGGCGATGAACATCACCTGGCGGCCGGCCTGGCCGTAGAGGTCCACGGAGTTCGGGCTGCCGAACACGGTGCCGAGGAAGACGGTCAGCAGCAGCAGGTTGCCGACGATGCCGATGGGCCAGGCCCACACCTTCCGGCGCATGCCGCCGAGCGCGCTCAGCAGTCCGAAGACGTTGCCCAGCACCTCTCGCAGGAGCAGGAACTGGCCGCCCGCGAACTCGATCTTCGCGTCGAAGAGCCACTGCAGCAGGTCCATCTCGGTCCTCTTTCCACCGGAAGCAGCAGTTCCGGGGAGGACGGGATCCTGCGGGTCCAGGACGCGCGGAGAGCACGCCGAGGACCTGCGGGACGTGCGCCTCTCATCCAGGCTGTACTGTCGGCGCCGGAATTCCACCGGCTCCACCGCCGGAGCGGGTCGCGGACTGTCACCGCCGGCTCGGAATTTCACCGACCCCGGAGCACGTCACTGGTCGTGACCGCGTCAGGATACTCCCGCCGGGATCAGTGGGAGCCGTGCGTCCGGGCCAGTTCGCGCAGGGCGGAGATCTCCTCGGCGGCGTCCTGGGCGCGATAGATCGCAGAGCCTGCGACGAAGACGTTCGCACCCGCCTCCGCGCAGCGCTCGATGGTCTCCCGGCTGACCCCGCCGTCGACCTGGATGGAGACCTCCAGGTTCGACGCGCTGATCGCCGAGCGCGCGCGACGGATCTTGGGGAGCATCGTCTCGAGGAAGCTCTGGCCGCCGAAGCCGGGCTCGACGGTCATGATCAGGAGCATGTCGAACTCGCCGATGATGTCCAGGAGCGGCTCGACGGCGGTGGCCGGGCGGAGCGCGACCCCGGCCTGGGCGTTCTTGCGCCGCAGGTCGCGGGCGAGCTTCACGGGGGCCCGTGCGGCCTCGAGATGGAAGGTCACCGAGGCGGCGCCTGCCTCGGCGAAGGCCGGGGCCTGGGTGTCCGCGTCATCGATCATCAGGTGGGCGTCGACCGGGATCGCGCTGCGCTCCACGATCTGCTCGACCATCGACGGGCCGAAGGTCAGGTTCGGCACGAAGTGGTTGTCCATCACGTCCACGTGCACGCTGTCCGCGGTCGAGATCTTGTCCAGCTCGCTGCCGATGCTCATGAAGTCGGCGTTGAGGATGCTGGGGTGGATGTAGTGGCCGTCGGTGGAGTACGGGGTGTTCATGCCGCCTCGGTCCCTTCGTCGGTGGGTTCGGGCAGCCTGCGCAGCAGGCTGATGTACATGGCATCGGTGCCGTGGACGTGGGGCCACAGCTGCACGGCGGGCCCCTCGCCCAGCTCGATGTCGCCGCGGGCGGAGGGCAGGACCCCTGCGCGCACGGCCTCGCGGGCGTCGAGCTGCTCGACGTCGGTCCGCGTCTGGAGGACGTCCGCGACGATCAGCCGGGTCTCCGCCAGGTGCGGGGAGCAGGTCACGTAGGCCACCACTCCCCCGGGCGCGGCGGCGTCCAGGGCGGAGGTCAGCAGCGCGCGCTGGATGGTGCCCAGCCGGCCGATGTCCGCCGGGGTGCGGCGCCAGCGTGCCTCGGGGCGTCGACGCAGCGCGCCGAGCCCGGAGCAGGGCACGTCGGCGAGCACGCGCGAGAAGCGGTTCGGGAGCTCGGCGCCGATGGTGGTGCCGTCCGCCGTGCGGGTCGTGATCTCGCAGCCGGCCTCGCGCAGGGTGGCGACGGCGCGGTCCACCAGCTCGGTGCGGTGCTCCTGCATCTCGACGGCGAGGAGATCCGCGTCGTGGTCGACGGTGAGCCCGCCGAGCAGCGCGGCCTTGCCGCCGGGACCGGCGCAGAGGTCGAGCCAGTGGTGGTCCTCGGCGAGGACCAGGTCGTCGGCGCCGAGGGCGAGCGCGAGGGCGGCGAGCTGGCTGCCCTCGTCCTGCACGGCGACGCGGCCCTCCTTGACCGGGTCCATGCCGCCGGGATCACCGGAGGGCCAGGAGGCGGCGAAGACGGAGAGACGACCCTGGCTCGCGCCGTTGTCGATGAGCTCGTCGAGGTCGGTGAGCCCGGGACGCATCACGAGCGAGACCGCCGGGGCGGCGTTCTGCGCGGCCAGGAGCTCGTCGATCTCGTCGCGGGAGCGACCATGGCCCGCCAGGGCGTCGCCGAGGGCGCGCACCACCCAGCGCGGGTGGGAGTGCACCACGGCGAGATGACCGGTGGGATCCTTCTCGCGGTCCGGGGCGACCTCGTCGATCCAGGTCTCGAGGTCCTTCTCCCCCACGCGGCGCAGGATCGCGTTGGCGAAGCTCGCCGCACCGGCGCCCACCTGGGACCGGGCCAGCGCCACGGTCTCGGAGGTCGCGGCGTGCGGGGCGACGGTCATGTCCAGCAGCTGGTAGGCCCCGAGCCGAAGCACGTCCAGCAGCGCGGGGTCGACCTGGTCGAGCGGCCGGTCGATGCAGGCGGCGAGGATCGCGTCGAGGCGACCCTGGGCCCGCAGGGAGCCGTAGAACAGCTCGGTGGTGAACGCGGCGTCCCGGCCGGAGACGCGATGGCTGCGCAGCAGTCGGGGCAGGACCAGGTTCGCGTAGGAGTCCTCCTCGCGCACCAGGCGCAGGCCCTCGAGGGCGACCTGCCGGGACGGCGTCGAACGGCGCGAACGCTCCGAGGGGCGGGACTCGGAGTAGCCGCGGCGAGGTCCTCCCTGTCCGCGGGAGCCGGAGCGGGTGCGACCGCGCTCGTCACGGGAGCGGCCGTCGCGAGGGCCGTCCTGGCGCTCGCCCCGTCGGTCATCCCGTCGGTCGTCGCGCCGATCATCGCGCCCGCCGCGTCGGCTGTCGCGTCCCCGGTCGTCCCGTCGGTCCCCGCTCATGCGTGCTCTCCGTCCTGCTGGTCGTCGTGGTCGGCGGCGTCGAAGGCGGCGTCCTCCGGCAGTCCTGCTCCGCGGGCCCAGTCCGCCGCCCGCATGGGGCGCTTGCCCGCCGGGGCGAGCTCCGCGATCGCGAGCACCTCGGTGCCCGTGCCCACGAGCACCTGGTGCCTGCCCGCCTCGATCCGCCCCGGCGGCAGCGGCTCGTGCTCGGGCGCCGCCTCGAGGCCGAGGATCTTGGTGCGCGCCCCGTCCAGCAGCGTCCAGGCGCCCGGCTGGGGGCTCATCCCGCGGATGTGCGCGCTGACCCGGTCGGCCGGGAGGGTCCAGTCGATCTGCGCCTCAGCGGTGGAGAGCTTCGCGGCGTGGGTCGCCTGCGAGTGGTCCTGGGGCGTGAGCACGGCCGTGCCCGCCTCGAGGGTGTCGAGCGCCTCGAGCAGCACCGATGCGCCCTGGACAGCCATCTTCTCGAGCAGCTGCCCCGAGGTCTCGAACTCCCCGATCTCGGTGCGGGCGGTCGCGAGGAGATCCCCGGTGTCCAGGCCCTTCTCGAGCCGGAACACGCTCAGGCCGCTCTCGCGCTGCCCGGCGAGCACCGCGCGCTGGGCAGGGGCCGCCCCGCGCCACGCGGGGAGGAGGGAGAAGTGCAGGTTCAGCCAGCCGTGCTGCGGGATCGCCAGCGCGGCCGGAGGGACGAGGTTCCCGTAGGCCACGACCGGCGCCGCATCGGGGGCGAGCTCGCGCAGCTCCTGCTGCACGGCCTCGTCGCGCAGCGTGGCGGGGGTCAGCACCGGCAGCCCGGCGTCGAGGGCGAGCGCTCTGACAGGGCTCGGGCGGAGCTTCCGGCCGCGCCCGGACGGGGCGTCGGCGCGGGTGAGCACACCGACGACGTCGTGGTGCGAGTCGAGCAGCGTGCGCAGGGAGGGCAGGGCGGCCTCGGGGGTGCCGGCGAAGAGCAGTCGCATGATGCCCCGAGTCTACGGGCGCTCACCATCCACCCGCCGCCGCCAGGCCCTTCCCGTGACCAGAGGCATCGTCGGACCTCAGTGGACGAGGCGGAACACTCCCACGGCCAGCGTCATCGTCGTGGCGGTGACCAGCACGATGCCGATCAGGTTCAGCCACAGGCCGGCCTTGGCCATCTGCGGGATCGTGACGAAGCCCGAGCCGTAGGCGATCGCGTTGGGAGGCGTCGCGACGGGGAGCATGAAGGCGCAGGTGGCGGCGATCGCGACGGGGATCGCGAGCAGCATCGGATCGATGCCGATGCCCACGGCCACCGCGGTCGCCACAGGAAGGAAGGTCGCGGCGGTGGCCGTGTTCGAGGTCAGCTCGGTGAGGAAGAGGATGCCCGCGGCGACGATCGCGACGATCAGCACCACCGGCAGTCCGCCGATTCCCACGGTGACCTCTCCGATCCAGTCGGTCAGCCCCGAGGAGCTGAACTGTGCGGACAGCGCCAGCCCGCCGCCGAACAGCAGCAGCACGCCCCACGGGAGCTTGACGGCGGCGTCCCAGTCCAGCAGCCGCACGCCGCGCGCCGCACCGGCGGGCAGCAGGAACAGGAGCAGCCCCACCACCATCGCGATGCCCGCGTCCGAGATCCACGGGGACTCGCGCCCGAGGGCGTCCGAGACCAGCGGGATCGCGACCCAGGACAGCGCCGCGAGCACGAAGATCGCCAGCACCCGAGTCTCCCCGGAGGAGATGGACCCGAGCTTCGCCCGCTCGGTGCGGATCAGCTCCGCACCTCCCGGGATCTCTCTGATCCCCGGCTTGTACAGGACCTTCGTCAGCAGCAGCCAGGCGATGAGCAGGAAGACCACGGCGATCGGTCCGCCCACCAGCATCCAGCGGCCGAAGCCGATCGTCACCCCGAACTCCTGGCTCATGTGGGCGGCGAGGAGGGCGTTCGGGGGCGTGCCGATGAGGGTCGCGAGGGACCCGATGGAGGCGGCGTAGGCGATGCCGAGCATCATCGCCGTGCCGAACTTCGAGCTCACCGGCGCGCCGCCCTCGCGGGCGGTGCGCTCCGGGTCGGGGTCCACCCCGTCGCCGGAGTCCTCGCCCGCGGCCGCCGCGTCCTCGAGGCGGAGCCTGTTGACCAGCAGGAGCACGGACAGCCCGATCGGCAGCATCATCACCGCGGTCGCGGTGTTGGAGACCCACATCGAGAGGAAGCCGGTGGCGACCATGAACCCGAGCACCAGCATCGACGGGCTGGTGCCGACCGCGCCGACGATCGCCAGTGCGATGCGCTTGTGCAGGTTCCATCTCTGCATCGCGAGCGCGAGCATGAAGCCGCCCATGAACAGGAAGATCACGTTGTTCCCGTAGGAGGCGCCGACGTCGTCGAACCCGACCTCGGCGTTCAGCACGGGGAACACCACCAGCGGCACCAGGGCGGTGGCGGGGATGGGCAGCGCCTCGGTCATCCACCACACCGCCATGAGCACGGCGGTGGCCGCGGTGAGCTTCGCGGCGTGGGGCACCTCGGCCGGCATGACGAGGTAGAGCAGGAGGGCGACGGCGAGACCGGCCGCCAGTCCGATGCGTCGCACGCGCACGCTGCGACGGCTCTCGCCGGGGGCGCGCTCCCCCTCGGAGAGGTCGGGACGCTCCTCCTCGACAGCGGTGGTGGTGGTGCGCCCATCGGCGTCGGAGGTCATGGGGAGTCCTTCCCTCGCGGCGTTGCGGTGACTCCTCTCACCCTACGGGAGCGGGCGCCGGCCCTCGGGTGAACTGCTCAGAAGACGTCCGGCGGATCCAGGCGCACCCTCAGCGAGCCCTTCGCCTTGCGGGCGCTGCGCGCGGCGATGCCGGCGCGCAGGGCGTCGGCGAGCTGGCGGGAGCGGGCCGGTTCGAGGCGGACCACGGCGCGGGCACGTCCCGCGGAGTCCGGGCCCTCGAGATCCACAGGGCCGAAGACGTCCGTGCCGTCCGGAAGCTCGACGGCATCGAGGAAGGCTCGACAGGCCTCCCGGTCCCCGACGATCTCGGCGACCCGGGAGAACGGCGGCAGGTCCAGCTCGTGCCGGTCGTCGAGCACCCGGTCCAGGAAGAAGGACGAGCGATGGGCCACCAGATCGCGGATCGCCGGCAGGGTGGAGGTGCCCACGACGAGCACCTCTCCTCCGTCCTGGGCGCTGCGCACCAGGGAGATCGCTCCCCGCCAGCGCCGCACCGCCTCGACGTCCGCGTCGAAGGCGGCCCGCCCCAGCAGCGCGTCGGCGTCCAGGAGCAGGCAGGCGGCATAGCGCTCCCTCGGCGCGGGCTCGGCGCCCGGAGTGGCGACGATGATCGCCGTCTCCGGCACGGCGTCGTCCTCGAGCGGACCGTGCGCGCCGCCGGCGACCTTCAGCGGAGCATCCGGGAAGGCCCGGTGCAGCTCCTCGGCGGTCCGGGCGGAGCCGACGACCATCGCCCGCACCTCGGTGCGATCGCATTCGGGACAGCGGTAGCCGTCCTCCCGACGGCCGCAGACGCGGCAGCGCAGCGGCCCGTGGCGCCCGCTCAGCGACAGCGGGGCCGAGCAGTGCGGGCACAGCGCCCGTGTGCGGCAGAAGGTGCAGGCGATCGCGGGGACGTACCCGGAGCGCGGCACCTGCACCAGCACGGGGCCGCGCTCGAGTCCGCGCCGGATCACCCGCATGGCCTCCTGCGGGAGGCGGGAGCGCCCGGAGGGACCCTCCCTCTCGCGCAGGTACTCGTCCATCGCCACGATCCGGGGGCGCACCGCGGTGACCGGGGCGGGGACGGGCTCGAGGCGAGCCAGGTAGCCGCGGTCGGCCAGCGCCCGCAGGGTGACCGAGTCGCTCGCGGACAGGAACAGCAGCGCACAGCGCTCCTCGGCGGAACGGCACTGCAGCACGGTGCGGGTGTGGGGGTACGGAGCCCGGGGCTCCTCGAGGAGGTCGTCGGCCTCGTCCCAGCAGATCACCAGGGCCAGGTCCTGCACCGGGGCGAAGGCCGCCGAGCGGTTGCCGAGCACCACGCGGGTGGCGCCGCGCAGGATGCGCCGGAAGGTGCGATAGCGCTTCTCGGGTCCCTCGGTGCCGGCGAAGATCTCGTGCTCGATGCCCCGCTCGTCCAGCACCCTCGAGAGGCGGGCGACATCCCTCTGGTCCGGGGCGATCACGAGGGCGCCACGGGCGGGGTCCAGATCCGCGATCGCGTCCGCGGCGACGTCGGTCCAGGTGTCGGCGGCGTCGAGCGTCAGGCTCGCGCGCGGGACCGGTCCCTCCGCGCTGCCGGCGCGGGAGAGCAGGGCGGCCAGCCCGGGGTACCGGTCACCGGGCCGCGGGGCGGGGGCGGCATCCGGCAGGTCGGAGTCGGAGGTCTCCTCGACGGCCGCGTGCTCCTCCGACGGCTGCTCGACCGTCTGATCCTCGGAGCCCTCGCCCTTCTCCTCCGGGCTCACGCTCTGCTCCTCCGCCTCCTGCGCCGCCTTCTCGACGGCGGCGCGGTCCGCCTTCTCGGCGCGGGCGTGGCGCGGGGGGAGGGCGAGACGGAGCACGTCGCCGACGGTGCCGGCGCTGCGAGCGGCGACCTCTTCGCACACGCGCATCATCGCCGGCGGGACCACCACGTCCTCGGAAACGAGTCGGTGCAGCGGGGCGAGCGCGCGATCCGTCGTCGGCTCCGCGTGCCGGCCCAGCACGATCCCCTCGGTGTCCTTGCCGGAGAACCGCACCCGCACGCGCATGCCCGCCTCGGCGGCGGCCGTCTCGGGCGTGACCGCATATTCGAAGGGGCGGTCCAGGTGCGGGAGCACGCCCACCAGGCGCACGCTCGCGACCGGCAGCTCCTCGACCACCTCGAAGCCCGCGGTGGTGCGCAGGCCGGAATCCCGGGACGCCGCGGGGCGCCCCGGGTCTCTCGGCGCGGCGGCCGACGGGGAGGGATCGGGAACAGGAACGGCGGGGGCCGCGAAGAGGGGCACCTGGCCGTCGGCCGGTCCTCCCGCGTGCTCCCCCGCCGTCCCCTCGGCGGACCTGCTCAGCGCTTGTGCACCGCCACCAGGTCGCACACGAAGATGAGCGACTCGTTCGGCGCGATCACCGGCGGGGCGCCCTGGGCGCCGTAGCCGAGCGAGGCGGGGATGTCGAGGCGACGGCGGCCGCCGACCTTCATGCCCTGGACGCCCTGGTCCCAGCCGGCGATGACCTGGCCCACGCCGAGCTGGAAGCGCAGCGGCTCGCCGCGGTCCCACGAGGCGTCGAACTGCTCGCCGGTGGAGTGGGAGACGCCTACGTAGTGCACGTCGACGACGTCGCCGCGACCTGCCTCCTCGCCGTCGCCGAGGATCTCATCGGTGCTCAGCAGCTCGGTGGGGGCGTCGCCCTCGGGGAAGTCGACCTCGGGCTTGGTGCGATCGGTCATGCGGTCCTCCTATGGATGGATGGGGGTGGGATCAGGGTGTCACGACTGGGTGTGCGCGGCGTCGAGGACGTCGACGACGAAGATCAGTGTCTCCCCGCCGAGCTCGTGCGCCTTCGGATCCTCGCCATATGCCTCGGCGGGCGGGATCACCAGCATCACCTGGGAGCCGACCTTGAGGTCCAGGAGGTTCTCCTCCCAGCCCGTGATCACGCTGCCGCCGCCCTGCACGAAGGAGAAGGGTGCGCCGCGCTTCCAGGAGGAGTCGAACTCGGAGCCGTCGGAGGCCTTCCAGCCGGTGTACTGCATGGTGAGGTAGTCGCCGGCGCGGGTGGTGTCGCCGCCGCCCTCGATGAGGAGCTCCCGCTCGGTCTTCGAGGGGCCCTCGCCCTCGAGGGGGCCGGCCAGTGCCGGGGCGCCGTCGTCGCCGAGCGTGACCTCCGGGTAGTCCCCGGAGGGGCTCCCCGGCTCGCCCTTCGCCCGCAGCGGCGAGACCACTCGGTCCACGTCTCCGACCTGGAGCAGGGAGTAGGCCTGGCCGTCGCTGCCCTGCTGCCAGCCGGCCATCACGAAGCGCGAGCCGACGGTCATGGTGGTGAAGACGTCGAAGGCCGCCTGGCCGATGGTGTCCACGGTCACCTGCACACCGCCGGCGGGCCCGCCCTTCCACCAGGACTGCAGGGTCTCCCCCGTCGAGGCGTCGACGTAGACGTGGCGCCAGATGAGGACGTCGCCGTCCTTGATGGTGGCGCCGTCTCCGGGCACCACCACCTCCGCGTCGGCCGCGGTGACCTCGAGCGGGGAGGTGAACTCGAGCGTCGGCTCCGCGCCGAGATCCTCGCTGACGGTGACCGCGGCGAGCACGTCGCCGCCGCCATCGGAGGCGCCGCCCGCGTCCGAGGCGCCGCCGGCGTCGGACGCGGCGCCGTTCTCGTCATCGGAGCAGGCGGCGAGGCCGATGGCGGCGGTGGCGGCGAGGGCGGTGGTCAGCAGCTTGCGACGGCGGATCAAGGGAGGACCTTTCGGATCAGTGGGCCCGGGGCAGGGCACGGCACCAGAGTACGGGGCGGAGGGTGGGGGTTCCCCGAGCGCGGTCGAGAGCTCAGGCGAAGGGCATCGAGGATCGTGGGCTGCCGGACCCGTGGGAGCGGATCTCCTCGAGCAGCGCGTCGACCGCCGGCAGCTCGGTGGTGAAGGGGTCCAGGACCTGCACCGGCATGGCTCCGGGCCGGGTCAGGCGCAGCGTGGTCCAGTCCACCACGTGATCCACCCCGTGCTCCTGGGCGGCCGTGACGACCTGGCCGCGCAGGTGGGCCCGGGTGGTGGTGGGCGCGGTGGTCCGTGCCGCCTCGATCCGCTCGTCGGCGGGGCCCTGCGGGGCCAGTCCCCGGCGGCGCAGCGCGTGGAAGACGCCCTGAGCCGGCTCGATGTCGTGGTAGGCGAGGTCCAGGCGCTCGATCGCCGGGTCCTCGAGCCCCACGCCGCGGCGCTCGGCCACCTGGGCGAACAGGCGCTCCTTGATGGCCCAGTCGAGGTTCTCGGCGGCCCAGGAGCGATCACCCGTGCGGACCGCGTCGATCGCGCGCTGCCAGTCCTGGAGGGTCTGCTGCTCGGACTCGTCGGCGAGATCGGAGACATGGTCGAGCCAGCGCTGCTGCACCTCGACCGCCGTGGTGGTGCCGCCGTCGGCCAGCGGGATCGGCGTGGTCCCGGCGAGGTCGCGCGAGACGGCCCGGATCGCCGCGATGTCGTCGTGCAGGGCGAGCTCGGGCAGGGCCCGGCCGGACTCGATCGCCCGAAGCACCAGATCGGTGGTGGCGAAGCGGAGGTGGGTGGAGACCGCGCTCATGGTCGAGTCGCCGACGATGACGTGCAGGCGGCGGAACCGGGTCGGGTCGCCGTGGGGCTCGTCGCGGGTGTTGATGATCGGCCGGGTGCGGGTGGTCGCCGAGGAGACCGCCTCCCACATGTGGTCGCTGCGACGGGAGAACACGAACCGGGCGCCATCGGCCTCTCGGGCGGTCCCGTCGGCAGTCGCGGCGGCGGCGCGGTGGGACGCGGTGCCGTCCTCCGGTGCGGAGCGCACCACTCCCCCGGCGCCGGTGATGATCTGCCGGGTGACCAGGAAGGGCAGCAGATAGCGGGGCAGGCGGGTGAACTCACCGCGTCGATCCACGAGGTAGTTCTCGTGGGATCCGAAGGCGTTGCCGGCGGAGTCGACGTTGTTCTTCAGCAGATGGATGCGCGCGTCCTGGCCGTCCTCGGCGAGGCAGGCGTTGGCCTGCGCCGCGAGGTCGGCGAAGATCCGGTCCCCGGCGCGGTCCTGCGCGACCAGCTCCCACCAGTCGTCGCACTCTGCGGTGGCGTACTCCGGGTGGGAGCCGACGTCGAGGTAGAGCCGCGCGGCGTTGCGCAGGAACACGTTCGAGGAACGGCCCATCGCGACCACCGGGCGGAACAGCTCCCGGGCGGCGGCCTCCGGCTCGAGGGCCCGCGAGCCGTCGGCCCGCACGCACACCAGCCCGTACTCGGTCTCCAGACCTCCCACGCGACGCTTCATGAGGTCACTGGCCGCCCTTCTGCACGAAGGAGCGCACGAAGGTCTCGGCGTTGGACTCGAGCACCGAGTCGATCTCGTCGAGCAGGTCGTCGGCCGCCTGGGCCGAGGCGAAGGTCTGCCCGCCGGTGACGGCGTCGGCGCCCTGCTCCTCGTCGGGTCCGGAGCCGGGGGCGTTCAGTGACTGCTGGGACATGGGGTTCCTCCTCGATCGGTGATTCTCTGCGAGCGGTGATGATCTGCTGGTCGGTGCGGTCTTGGTCAGCTCTGCTCGACGGCTCGGCGCAACGCGTCCAGGATCGTCTCGGGGTCCGCTGCGGGGTCGACGCCGTGCCGGGCGCACCAGTCCGCGGAGCCCAAGCGAGGATCGGCGAGCCGCAGCCGGTGGCCGCCGGCAGGACCGGCGAGGGTGATCGCGTCCCATCCGGCGGAGGGGACGCGTCCGCGATGGGCGGCGATCAGCCCGCCGCGCAGGTGCGCGCGGGTGCTGGTGGGGGCGGTGAGGACGGCGTCGTCGACCTCGGCCTGGTCCACCAGGGCGGGCACCGCGCCGGCGGCGCGCAGCTTGGCGAACAGGCCGCGACCGGGTCGCAGGTCGGAGTACTGGAGATCGACCATCTGCAGTCGCGGATCGCCCCACTGGAGGCCGTGGCGGCCGCGGTACCGCTCGAGGAGGCGCAGCTTGGCGACCCACTCCACACGGTCGGCGGCGAGCATCGGATCCTGCTCGAGCAGGTCCAGGATCTCCCGCCAGCGCCGCAGCACCTCGCCCGTCTCCTCGTCCTCGGCGTCGGCCGCGGCGTGGAGCGCGTCGAGCAGGGCGCGCTGGATCTCGAGCGCCGTGAGCTCGCGGCCGTCCTCCAGCGGCACGGTGGCGCGCAGGCTCGGGTCATGGCTGATGGTGCGGACGGCGGCGACCGGATCGACCAGGCGCAGGTCCGGGAGGATCGCGGTGCCGGTGCGGTGCTCGGCCTCGAGCGCGGCGAGCAGCAGCGAGGTGGTGCCGAGCTTGAGGAAGGTGGACTCCTCGAGCAGGTTGGCGTCGCCGATGATCACGTGCAGCCGGCGGAAGCGGGCCGGGTCCGCATGGGGTTCGTCGCGGGTGTTCACGATCGGCCGGTTCAGGGTGGTCTCGAGGCCCACCTCGGCCTCCATGAAGTCCGCGCGGGAGGAGAGCTGGAAGCCGGGTCGCTCCCCGCGCGTCCCGAGGCCCACCCGACCGGCGCCCACCAGGGCCTGGCGGGTGGCGAGGAACGGCAGCAGCGCCGCGACCAGGCGCTCGAAGGGCACCTCACGGTCCACGAGGTAGTTCTCGTGGGTCCCGTAGGACGCACCCTTGCCGTCGGTGTTGTTCTTGTACAGGGCGACCTCGGGGATGCCGTCGGCGGCGGCGAGGATCGCCATCGCACGGCGGGCGATCTCCTCCCCGGCGCGATCGCTGACCACCGCCTCCCGGGCGCGCATCACCTCGGGGGCGGAGTACTCCGGGTGCGCGTGGTCGACGTACCACCGCGCGCCGTTGCGGAGCACCGCGTTGCCGATCGACCGCTGGGTCGACCAGGCGAGCACCTCCGCGTCGTCCCCGTCGGGGGCGACCTCCGGCCCGGCCAGCGGTGCGTCCAGCTCCACGCTCGGCACATGGGCGTCGCGCACCTCGTCGGTGAGCTGGCTCGGATGCGCGGCGGCACGCTGCAGCTCGAAGCCGCGGGCATCGCGCAGCGGCGTCTCGTCGCCGTAGTCCCAGCGCACGCGTCGGCCGCGCTCGCCCTCCGCCGGGTCGAGCAGCGCGTACGCGCCCACCACGAGGTGGGAGAGCAGGATCGAACTGCCCGCACCGGAGCGGGCACGGTCCTCGAGATCGGCATGCACCACGCCGAACTCGGTCTCGATGCCCATCACCCGCTCGGTGGTGAGGCCGTGGCCGGAGACGCCGGGGACCGGGGCGGTCATGCCGTGGACTCCTCGTCGCCGGCGACGCTGCGGGTGCGGCCCTGGAGCGGCACGATCGCCTCGACGCGCCGACGCCCTCCCCCGGGCAGCCCGGAGACGCGCGCCCAGTCCTCGGGATGGGCGGCCGAGGGCATGTCCTCGTTCTCCACGAACTCGGCGGTGATCGCCTCGTGCAGGTGCTGGGAGGTCAGACCGACCTCTCCGGTGGCGAGCTGGTCCTTGACGGCCATCTTCTTCGCACGGTCCACGATGTTGCGCAGGGTGGCTCCCGAGACGAAGTCGCGGAAGTGGAGGGTGTCCTCCCCGCCGTCGGAGTACTCGATCCGCACGAAGGCGGACGCCGGACCGTCGTCGTAGATCTCGCGGGCGGCGAGATCCAGCAGCGCCTCGCGGTCCTCGCGCACGGGCACGGAGTCGTCGAGGTACAGCGCGAGGATCTCCCGGCCGGAGCGCTCGTTGGGGCGGCGCACCCGGATCTTCACGTCGAGCCGCCCCGGGCGCAGGATCGCGGGATCGATCATGTCCTCCCGGTTGGAGGCGCCGATGACGATCACGTTGTCCAGCCCCTCGACGCCGTCGATCTCGGCGAGCAGCTGCGGCACGATCGTGGTCTCGACGTCGCTGGACATGCCGGTTCCGCGGGTGCGGAACAGCGCCTCCATCTCGTCGAAGAAGATGACGACGGGGTGATCGGCGGCGGCCTTCTCGCGGGCGCGCTCGAAGACCAGGCGGATCGACCGCTCGGTCTCGCCGACGTACTTGTTCAGCAGCTCGGGGCCCTTGACGTTGAGGAACGCGGAGTTCTCGAGCGCCTCGGCGACGCTGACACCGCGCACCTCGGCGCTGCGCAGCACCAGCTCGTGGGCGACCGCCTTGGCGATCATCGTCTTGCCGCAGCCGGGGGGACCGTAGAGCAGCACGCCCTGCGGCGGGCGCAGGCCGTAGGTCCGGTAGAGGTCCTGCTGCAGGAAGGGCAGCTCGACCGCGTCGCGGATCGCCTCGATCTGCTCCCCGAGGCCGCCGATCTGGTGGAAGGAGACCTCCGGGACCTGCTCGAGCACGAGGTCCGTGATCTCCGCGCGGTCGATGCGCTCGAGCACCAGCTGCGACTTGAGGTCCACCAGCACGTGGTCCCCGGGATGCAGCTGCTCCTCGGTGAGGGTGCCGGCGCGACGCAGCACGCGGGTGTCGTCGGGCGCGACGGCCACCAGCAGGCGGGAATCGGCCAGGGCCTCGACCACCGGCACCACGTTGCCCGAGTCGCTGGGGGCGACGGCCTCCACGGCGGCCAGGGCCTCGTTCAGCCGCAGCTCGGCGCCCGGGCTGAGCGCGTCGAGGTCCAGCGCGGCGGAGGTCGAGACCCGCAGGCGACGACCGTTGTGCAGGACGTCGATGGTGGTGCCCTCGCAGCGGCGCAGGAAGGTCGCGTACGAGTTCGGCGGGTCGCCCACCCGCTCGAGATCGTTCTTGAGCTCGACGATCTGCTCGCGCGCGGCGCGCAGCCCTGCGGTGAGGCGACCGTTGTGGTCCGCGAGCTTCTCGAGCTCGGCGGTCATCTCGGCATAGGTCTTCATGCTCGTGCCCTCTCCTTCCCGGTGTCGGTCAGCGGTCGCGGCCCTGCCGCAGATCGCGCAGAGCGCGCTTGAGCTTGCGCGGCGCGACGCCGCGCTCGCCCACGTCCTGAGGGGTCCACTCGCCCTCGGACCCGCCGAAGCCCTCGTTGTCGGGGTGGTTCAGCTCCTCCTCGAGGCGGGATCCCGGCGCGGGGCGGGTGGTGCGCCGCAGCGCCTCGGTGCCGTGCGCCGTGCGCCGTGCGGTGAGCAGGAACCCGGTGTGCGCGTTCATGCGGTGCTCGGGACGCACCGCGAGCCCCTCGAGGTGCCAGGGGCGCACGAAGGACTCCCAGGCGTAGGGCTCGGTGAACTCGCCATGTTCGCGCAGCGCCTCCGCGGTGCGCGAGAGCTGCGTGACGGTCGCGACGTACGCCAGGTACACGCCGCCGGAGACCAGCACCTCGGCGGCCGCGTCCACGCACTCCCACGGGGCGAGCATGTCCAGGACCACGCGGTCCACGGCCGGCTCGCCCGGCGAGAGGGTCGGGGCGAGGTCCTGGAAGTCGCCGACGGACAGCTCCCACGCGGGATGCGGCCCGCCGAAGAAGGTCTCGACGTTCTCGCGGGCCACCTCGGCGAAGTCCTCACGACGCTCGATCGAGTGCACGGAGCCCTCGGGGCCGACGGCGCGCAGCAGCGCGGTGGTCAGCCCGCCGGAGCCGACGCCGGCCTCGAGCACGCGGGCCCCGGGGAAGATGTCGCCCCACATGAGGATCTGGGCGGAGTCCTTGGGGTAGATGATCGCGGCGCCGCGCGGCATCGAGAGCATGTAGTCGGCGTACAGCGGTCGCAGCGCCTGGTACCGGGTGCCGTGGCTGTTCTCGACCACCACGCCGTCCTCGGCGCCGATCAGCTGATCGTGCCGGAGCACTCCGCGGTGCGAGTGGAACTCGCCCCCGGGCTTGAGGGTGATGGTGTGCAGGCGGTTCTTGGCGTCGGCGAGCTGCACCTTGTCGCCGAGGTCGAAGGGCCCGGTGCGATCCAGACCGCGTCGGGGCGCGCGGGGCGCGGGTCCCTGCGCCCCGTCATGGGCGGTGGGCTGCGGCTGATCAGTCATGCCTTCCAGCATATGGCCCGCACAGCGCCGCCCACCACGCTGTTCACCGTCCGCGCAGGAGGGCGTTGACGTCCGCGCTCATGATCACACCGCTGGCCGTGCCGTCCTCGGCCAGGACGAGGTAGGCGGGGGCCGGATGCTCGAGCATCGCCTGGAGGAGGTCGTCGCCCCGCAGAGCGGCCGGCAGCGCACCGAGATCGCCCATCGCCCCGGAGACGGCCTCGACCGGGGTGCTCGCGCGCTGATCGGCGGGGACCGATCCCGCGGCGGCGGGGTCGATCCTCAGCACGCGGCCGACGGTTCCCTGCCGGGCCGTCGTGCGGTCCAGGACCAGGACCTGCGAGAGGTCCTCGGCGGGATCGAGGTGTCCCAGCGGCGTGCCCAGGGGGACGACCCGCACGGGAGAGGCCAGAGCGGAGGCATCCAGGGTGGTGACGCGGTCCTGCAGGGTCGCACCGCGCAGCGCCTGCGAGGCGCCCTGCCAGAGCATCCCGGCGATCAGCATCGCCCAGACGAGGCTCAGCAGGGAGAACCCGCCCGCACCGCCGTCCCGCAAGATCCTCCACAGGGGGTAGGCGACCACGGCCACGGCGATCGCGCGGCCCAGCCAGGCCGTGATCCGGGTGCCGAGGCCCGGATTCCGCAGCGCCGCTCCGAGCAGGGTCTCCAGCGCGCGGCCTCCGTCCATCGGCAGACCGGGCAGGAGGTTGAAGAGGGCCAGGACGAGGTTCAGCCAGGAGCTGACCGAGAAGAAGACGGCCCCGGCGGACCCGACCTCGGTGAGCTGGACGACTCCGTGGGACAGCGCGGCGAGCAGGAGGTTCGCCAGCGGCCCGGAGAGCGAGACCAGGAGGGAGCCGAGGGTGGACATCCGGCGCGAGCGGTACTGGGTGTGCCCTCCCCAGAGGGTCAGGGCGATGTGATCGACGTCGGCGCCGAAGGCCCGGGCCACCAGGGCGTGCGCCGCCTCGTGCACGAGCACCGAGACGATCATGAACAGGCCGATGCCGACCGCCAGCAGCACGGCGGTGCTCGGGGCGACGCCCCCGCGGGAGAGGCCGGGGTACATCAGCACTGCGAACAGCAGCACGGTGATCAGCGTGCCGGGGCTGACGCGCAGCGGCGGCAGGGGCCCGAGGCGCACCGTGGGGGTCGTCATGATCGGTCTCCTCCGCCGGCGGGCCGGGGTCCCCGCAGCACGGCGAGGATAGCCGCGGAACCTGAGCCTATGATGGGGTGATGAGTCGAATCGCCATCACGGCTTTCAGCGGATGGAACGATGCCGGCGAGGCGGCCACCGGGGTGATCGAGCATCTGCACGAGGTCTGGCCCGCTCGCCCGGTGGGTGCGGTCGATGCCGAGGAGTACATCGACTTCCAGGTCAACCGCCCCGAGATCGGCACCACCGAGGAGGGGCTGCGGGTCATCGACTGGCCCGACACCCGCCTGGACCTGGTGACCCCGCCGCGCGGTCCCGAGATCGTGACCGTCATGGGCCCTGAGCCCTCGCTGCGCTGGAAGCGCTTCTGCGACGAGGTGCTCGAGCAGCTGCAGGCCCTCGATGTCAGCGTCGTGATCTCCCTGGGCGCTCTGCTCGCAGACTCGCCGCACTCCCGGCCGCTGCCGGTCTCTGCTCAGGTGGAACCCGTGCCGGCGCAGCCGGTGACCGGCTCCGAGCTGTACACAGGGCCCGTCGGCGTGCCCACGATCCTCGCGCGCCGCACCGCGGCGGCCGGGCTGCGCACCACGAGCATCTGGGTGCAGGTCCCCCATTACGTCTCCCAGAACTCGTCGCCGAAGGCGGTGCTGGGGCTGATGCGCGAGGTGCAGGATCTCGTCAGCGCCCCGATCCCGATCGAGGAGCTGGTCGAGGACGCCGAGGCGTGGGAGCGAGGGGTCGACGAGCTCGCCCGCACCGATGAGGACGTGGCCGACTACGTGCGGCGCCTGGAGCGCGCCCAGGACGCGGCCGGGCTCCCGGAGGCCAGCGGTGACGCGATCGCGAAGGAGTTCGAGCGCTTCCTGCGCCGACGCCGCGACACCGAGTGATCCCCCGGCGGGGCGGCCGGGCTGCGGCCGCCTCCGCAGAGTCGGGGGTCAGCCCTCGAGGGAGATCCCGAACAGGGCGTCGACCGCGGCGGGGACGTCGCCGGGCCCGGACGTCTGCTCGTCCTCGGACGGGGCGTCTCCCGCCCAGGCATCCAGGGCGGCCAGGGCGCGGGCGGTGTCGAGATCATCGCGCAGGGCGGAGCGGACCTCCTCGACCGTCTGCGGATGGTGGCCTCCGCGACGGGCGGCCCGGCGGTAGCTCGCCAGGCGGGAGGTGGCCAGCTCGAGCTCCTGCTCGGACCACTCCCAGTCGCTGCGGTAGTGGTGGGCCATGAGGACCAGGCGGATGGCCATCGGATCGACCCCGTCGCGCACGAGCCGGTGCACGAACACCAGGTTGCCCAGCGACTTGCTCATCTTCTCGCCCTCATGGGCCACCATGCCGCTGTGCGCGTAGGCGGCGGCGAAGGGGCGGCCGAGAGCAACCGAGTGCGCGGCGCTGAGATCGTGGTGGGGGAAGATCAGGTCGCTGCCGCCGGCCTGCACGTCGAAGGGCAGGCCGATGCCGTCCTCCGCGATGCACACGCACTCGACGTGCCATCCGGGACGGCCGCGGCCGAGGAGCCCCGCCTCCCAGGCGGGCTCGCCCTCGCGCTCGGCGCGCCACAGCAGGGGGTCGAAGCGGCCCCTCTTGCCCGGGCGGTCGGGATCCCCGCCGCGCTCTGCGAAGACCTCGAGCATCTGCTCCTCGGACCAGCCCGAGACGTCCCCGAGCGCGCCGTCGACCGAGAGGTCGAGGTACCAGTCGGGGCCGGAGGCGTCCTCCGCCTCCACCGTGTAGGCCCGGCCGCGCTCATGGAGCGCGAGGACCACGGCGATGATCGAGTCCATCGCCTCGCTCACGGAGCGGTAGGTCTCCGGGGCGATGATCCGCAGCGCCTGCATGTCCTCGGAGAACAGCTCGACCTGGGAGGCGGCGAGCTCGCGCCAGTCCACCCCGTCCCGATCGGCCCGCTCGAGCAGCGGGTCGTCGACGTCGGTGACGTTCTGCGCCATCTCGACGTCCAGGCCGGTGTCGTGCAGGGCGCGCCGCATGAGATCCGCGGCGTGATAGGTCGCGGCGTGGCCGAGATGCGTGGAGTCGTACGGGGTGATCCCGCAGACGTACAGGCGGGCCGTGCCGGGTGTCAGCGGCGTGATCGGCGCGATCCTCCCGGTCCGGGTGTCGAACAGCCTCAGCGGACGGCTGGAGGCGGGAAGCGGGTCAAGAGCAGGGGAGGTCCAGGAGTGCACCCGTCGATCATACGAGCCGGGGCGAGGCCAGGGCTCACGCGCCGCCCAGGGGATCCACCACACCGAACCAGAGCAGACCCAGCAGCGCCAGGCCCGCCGCGATGCGGTAGATGACGAACATCAGGTACGAGTGGTTCTCGATCAGCCGCATGAACCAGACGATGACGGCATAGCCGACGCCGAAGGCGACCACGGTCGCGACGACGATCGCCATCAGCGAGGGCTCCCCCGTCGCCGCCGCCGCGGCGCGGCCGTCCGCCGTCAGGAGGACGGGAACCTCCTTGGCGGCCTTGTAGAGACCGGAGGCGAAGACCGCCGGGACGGCCAGGAGGAAGGCGTAGCGGGCGGCGGCCTCGCGCTTGTAGCCCATGAGGAGTCCCGCGGTGATGGTGCCGCCGGAGCGGGAGACACCGGGGATCAGCGCCAGGGCCTGGGCGAGGCCGAAGAGGATGCCATCGCGCACGGAGAGCTGCTCGAGCTCCTTGCGCTGGGGGGCGATCCGGTCGGCGAGACCCAGCAGGAGGCCGAAGAGGATCAGCATCGCCGAGGTGATGTAGAGGTTCCGGAGGCTGTGATCGATCTGGTCCTCGAAGAGCAGTCCGAGCACGCCGATCGGGAGCGAACCGAGGATCACGAGCCAGCCCATCCGCACGTCCGGATCGGAGTGCGGGACCTTCCCGGCCAGGGCGCGGAACCACTTACCGATGATGCGGCTGATGTCGTTCCAGAAGTAGATCAGCACCGCCGTCTCCGTGCCGAGCTGGATGATGGCGGTGAACGCCGCGCCGGGGTCCTGCCCGGGATTCATCAGCTCGCCGATCACGCGCACGTGCGCGCTCGAGGAGATCGGGAGGAACTCGGTCAGCCCCTGGACGAGGCCCAGGATGACAGCCTCGATGAACGACATGGACACTCCTCGATCGACGCAGCGGCGGCGCCCGCGTCACCGTGCGGAGACGTCGGACCCCGCACACAGTACGCGGTGCCGGGAGCAGGTCCCGGCACCGCGTGATGGAGCAGTGGTGAAGAGTACGTGGAGGTCCGAGAAGCGGGGCTCAGCGGCCGGAGTCGTCGTCGTCGTCGTCCTCGAAGTCGCCGTCCTCGTCGTCCTCGTCGAAGTCGTCGAGATCCTCGAAGTCGTCGTCCTCGTCATCGTCCTCATCGTCGTCGTCGAAGACGATCAGCGGGGTGGCGATCTCGTAGGCGTCGAAGAGGGCGTCGTCGTAGGCGTCGAACGCCGTGGCGAGCTGCTCGGTGGCGGCATCGAGGGCGGGGTCGTCGTCACCGCGCGAGGCGGCGGCCGCCTCGTAGTGACGTTCGAAGGCAGCGATCAGCGCAGCAAGAGCGGAGCGAGGATCCGAGTTCATGCTTGGACCGTACATCGTCGGACGGCACAATGGACAGTGGCTGCGGGCACCCGGATCCGGGAATACGCTCGCCGTGACGGAGTCGTCCCGTCGACGGCGCGTCCCGGCAGCGGACGCTCCGCCGTCGTCGGCCGACACAGCAGGTCATCGAGCACAGGAGGACAGGTTGATCCGACCCCGCACAGCACTCGTCGCCGGTGTCCAGCACATCAGCGATCCGCGCCGCTGGCGCGACCTCCCCGTCGAGCGAGGTCGCCGCGCGGAGGACTACGAGTTCCAGATCCTCACGGTGCCCCGCGGGACCTCGATCGGCCAGGTCCGGGCGGAGCTCGCCGAGCAGGCGGAGTACGGCCGCTGGGAGCACGCCCGCACCCGCCTATACATCGGCGGGGGCAGGAAGGTGTGGATGCGCCGACGGATCATCCGCGTGCGCTCCACCCTCCAGCCCGAGGATCAGGAGTAGTCCTCCCCCGCGATCGCGGTCCCGTTCGTCCACAGTCCGCCGCCGACGGCCCCGCCGTCGCGCCGACTCTGGTGCAATGGCGTGGTGCCTGACGTCTCGCCCGCCCTGATCGCCGTGCTGCTGGTGGTCTATCTGCCGCCCGCGGCCGTGCTGTCGTGGATCGACGCCTCCGAGCACCGGCTGCCGAACCGGTGGGTGGCGGTGCTGACGGGCGCGGTGTCCGCAGGGATGCTCCTGTCCGCTCTGCTGGCTCCGTCGCTGCGCGCGGACCTGCGCATTGCGGCGATCCTCGCCCTGGTGCTGGGCCTGGGGGCGATCGTGGTGGCGCTTGCCGCGCCGTCGCTGCTCGGGATGGGCGATGCGAAGACGGTGCCGGTGGTGGTGCTGATGTCGACGGCGCTCGGCGGTGAGGTGCTGATCGCCGCGCTGCTGGGGATCGCCCTGCTCGGCGGTGGGCTGGGGATGGTCGTGATGGCCGTGTCCCGGCGGGCCGGGGCGCGCTTCGCCCTCGGCCCGGTCCTGCTGTCCGGGCCGTTCCTGGGTCTGCTCGGGGCTCCGCTGGTCCGGGCGGCGCTCGGCGGAGCTTGAGCCGAGGTGTCCTGGAGCGCTCAGCCGCGCAGGGCGCCGCGCCGCTGGCGCTGGATCTCGTAGAGCGCGATCGAACCGGCCACCGAGGCGTTCAGCGATGAGGCGGTGCCGCCCATCGGGATCTCCGCGACCACGTCGCAGGCCTCGCGCCATCCGGCGCTCATCCCGATCGTCTCGTTCCCCACGACCACCAGGGTCGGGCCGCTGAGGTCCTCGGCGGAGAGCTCGTGGCCCCCCGCCTCGTCGAGCCCGACGATCCGCCACGGCTCACCCTGCGCTCGGCGGCCCTCGAGCCACTCCAGCACCTCCCGGTGGGAGGGCTGGCGCAGGACGGGCACGGCGAAGAGCGAACCGGTGCTGGCTCGGAGCGCCGCGGGGTCCCAGGGATCCGCGCTGCGTCCGGTGATCAGCAGCGCCTCCGCGCCGAGGGCGTCGACGGATCGGGCCAGGGAGCCGATGTTGCCGGGGCCCGAGGGCCGGTCGAAGACCACGACGACCGCGGTGGAGGTGGGCTCGAGCCGCGCGAGGTCGTCGGAGGGCACCGCGGCCAGGGCGAGCAGCTCGGGCGCTCCGTCCTCCCGCTCCCCCAGCTCTGCCATCAGCTCCGGAGCGAGCTCCACCACGGGGGCCGGAGGCGCGTCCAGGAGCTCGCGCGCCCACCGGGAGGGCTCCGGACGTCCGTCGCTCAGCAGTGCCCGGATCTCGACGCCCCGGGCGATCGCCTGCGTGATCGGGCGGACCCCCTGGATGAGCATCTCCCCGGTGCGGGTGCGCTTGGTGCGGTTCGTGAGCAGGGACTGCCACTGCTGGAACAGGGCGTTGCGGCGCTCCAGGCGCGCCGGCAGACCGGGAGCTCCTGCCCGGCGCTCCCGCTCCGGCGGGCGTCGCCGGCTCATGCCCCTGCCCCGTCGTAGCCCAGCTGGCGCCAGGCCTCGTAGACCGCGATCGAGACGGCGTTGGCGAGGTTGAGGGAGCGTCGTGCCGGCAGCATCGGGATCCGCACACGGGAGGTGATGCGGGGGTGCGCCATCACCTCCTCGGGAAGTCCCGTGGGCTCGGTGCCGAAGAGGAGCACGTCATCGCGGGTGTACTCGATGTCGCCGAGGGACACGTCGGTGCGAGCGGAGAAGGCGAAGACGCGTGCGTCCGGGACGGCGGCGAAGGCCTGCTCGATGTCCGGATGGATGCTGACGTCGGCGAGGTCGTGGTAGTCCAGACCGGCCCGGCGCAGCTTCGCATCCTCGAGGTCGAAGCCGAGCGGCTCGATGAGGTGGAGGCGCGCCCCGGTGACGGCGGAGAGCCGGATCGCATTGCCGGTGTTCCCGGCGATCGCCGGCTCATGGAGGAAGACGTGGACCATGCCGCGATTCTCCCATGCGCCCTCCGGCATCCGAGGCCGGTCCTCCTCGGCCCCCGCAGCGGAGGTCGACGGCACGGGGAACGAAGAGAACCCCGATCCAGGACTGGATCGGGGTTCTCTGCACGGTGTCCGAGGGGGGACTTGAACCCCCACGCCCTAATACGGGCACTAGCACCTCAAGCTAGCGCGTCTACCAATTCCGCCACCCGGACGGGTGATCGCCGGAGCGACGAGAAGAAGATTAGCACGGTCCTGAGGGTGCTCTGACACCGAAAGAGCCCCTGCCAGCGGAAACGTGAAGACAATCACGCCAGGACGTTGACGCGACCCTCCGCCATGAGCGCGCGCAGCACCTCGAGCACCGCATCGGCGCTGGTGGCGAGTGCGGCGGAGCCCGCCGGGAGGGTCTGGTCGGCGGCGCGCAGCCGCTCGGCCAGGTCCTGCAGCGCAGCGGCCGCGAGCACCGTCATGATCGGGTCGGGCACCGTGACGGCGTCGACCTCCCACTCCTGCATCCCCGCGAGCAGCGCGGCCAGCTCGGAGGCGGCACCGGGCCGGCTCGGCGAGAGCAGATCGACGCGAGCCCGCGCGGCCAGAGCCGTGCAGCGACGGAGGGCCAGGGTGACGTCGTCCGGATCGCGAGGGTCGACGACCGACCGGTCGACGTCGACGGTCCGCTCGTCCCCGGAGCCGGTCCCCGCGAGCAGCGGTGCCACGGATGCTTGCTGCTCCCCGCGCGCCAGCTCCATCGGTGACCTCCAGTGTTCGTGATCGAGCTCCCCCGGAGCCCGGGAGACTCAGATCACTTTACCTGGTCTTTACCGTGAGGAACAAGGTCCCCGACGTGGGCGATCGCCGACGTCTCGGACCGTCGGCTCCTCCGGGTTCGCGTGGCCCAGCTCGCGCCGAGCGGCCGCGAGCATCAGCGGCACCGGGGCCTCTGCGATCCCCAGCATGGAACGCAGCTGCATGTCGGCCTGGTGGGCGAGCATCTCGAGCCCGTCGGCAACCGCTCCCCCGGCATCCGCGACCACGGCGGCCAGCGGTGCGGGCCAGGGGTCGTAGAGGACGTCGAGCAGCACGCCGGGCAGTGGGAGCTCCGCATGACTCGCCCAGCGGGCGGCCACGGACCGTGCTCCTTCGACCGCGAGGGCGCTCACGACCGCATCGGCGGCGAGCACCTCGTGCTGGTCCTCCCACGGGATGCGCCGGGTACGCGCACCCTGACGTGCGGCGAGCTCCTCGAGCGGGACCAGCTTCTCCGCCGAGCGCGCCGAGAGCAGGATCATCGAGGCGCCGAGCTCGAGCAGTGCGGCGACCGCGCTGAGGGCGGTCGCCCCGGATCCGAGCACCCCGCCGGTGCGCGGAGCCTCCGCTCCGTGATCGCGCAGGGTCGCGACGATGCCGTGGACGTCGTGGTTCTCCGCGCGCCAGGTCCCGTCCTCCCGTCGCAGCAGGGTGTTGGAGATGCCGAGCATCCGCGAGGTGTCATCGACCTCGGCGGCCAGCGCGAACGCCTCGGGCTTGCAGGGCATGGTCACGCTGAGGCCGGCGAGCTCGCGGCCGGGCCCGTCGGTCAGGAAGCTCCCGAGGGCGCCGGCGGACACGTCATGCCGCGCGTACTCAGCATCCGCCACGCCGAGCGCGGCATAGGCGGCGCGGTGCAGCACGGGAGAGAGGGAATGGCCGACGGGAGAGCCGACCACCGCGAAGCGACGTGGTGCCATCAGTGGGAGTCCTCCCAGGCCTGCCACTCCTTGACGTTCTTCTCGTGCTCTGACCAGTTGGCGGTGAACTTCGTCTCGCCGGTGTCGCCGTTGACGCTCACGAAGTAGAGCCAGTCCCCTTCGGGCGGGTCCACCGCGGCGTCGAGGGCGCCCGCACCGGGCGCCGCGATGGGGCCCGGCGGCAGTCCCTCGAAGCGGTAGGTGTTGTACGGGTTGTCCGAGGCGCGCTCCTCGTCGGTCGTCGCGACGCTGCCCGACTTGCCGGCCGCGTAGTGCACGGTGGAGTCGAACTGGAGCTTCATCGGCTTCCCCTTCGCCTCGCCGGTCCCCTCGAGCCGGTTGTGGATCGTGCGCGCGACCTTGCCGTAGTCCTCGGGGCGGCGCACCTCCATCTCCGCGAGGGAGGCGATGGTGAGGGTCTCGTGCCACTTCTCCTGGGGGATCTTGCGCGCGGTGAGCTGGTCCTCCATCTGGCCCCACATCATCGCGATGATGTCCTCGGCGTCCTGGTCCTCGTAGATGTCGTAGCGGCCGGGCCAGAGGTACCCCTCCATGGTGCCGGCGGCGTTCTCGGGGATCCCGTAGGAGGTGTAGTCCTTCGCGGCGGCCTCGAAGTCCTTCACGGGGATGTCCGTCTCGGCGGAGAGGATCTTCCAGACCTCGCTGAGCCGCTTGCCCTCGGGGATGATCACCCGATGCCCGGTGAGGTTCGAGGGGTCCAGGAGCGCGTTCAGGGCGTCCACCGAGGTCATCTCGAGCTTGACCGCATAGATCCCGGGCTCGATCTTCGAGGCCTCCGGGGTGTTGCTGAAGAGGCTCACGAACGGACCGCTCGTCTTGATGACTCCCTGCTTCACCAAGGAGTACGCGATGTCCGTCCCGGTGTCGCCCTCGGAGACCTGGACCGTGGTCTCGCCGTGGCCCGGGCCCGCGAAGTCGGGGGCCTCCTTCTCGACGCTGACGTTCGAGGTGATCCATCGATAGCCCTGGAAGCCGCCGAAGGCGATGCCTCCCACGACCAGCAGGACCAGCAGGAACGGCAGGGTCCGGCGCAGGAAGCCGCCGCGGGGCTTGCCGGCGCGTCGACGCCCGTGGTGGTCGCGTCGGGCGGGCTGCGACTCCGCGAGCTCGTCGAAGGAGAGGTCCTCGTCGTTCATCAGGCGTCCTCCTGGGTCGGGTCCTGGGCGGTCGCGGATCCGGTCTGCGGAGCCTCGACCTGCTCTCCGGCGCGGGCACCGGTGGTGCGCTCGGTGTCCAGCGCCTGCTGGAGGATCATCACCGCGGCGACCTGATCCACGACCTGGCGGTGCTTGCGACCCTTGCGGCCGGAGCTGTGCAGCGCCTTGTGCGCGGAGACGGTGGTCAGTCGTTCATCGATGAGCCTGACCTGGGTGGTCGGGGTGTCCTCGCGCAGTGCCCCTGCGAGCTCTGCGGAGAAGTCCCGCGCCTTCTGGGCGGCGGGGCCCTCCGCTCCGCTCAGGGACCGCGGGAGCCCGACCATGATGACACGCGCCTCCGCCTCCCGCGCCTCGGCGACGACACGAGCCACGGCCGTGTCGCGCTCGAGCGTCTCGACCGGGGTCGCGATCATCCCGTCCAGATCGCTGCGCGCGAGGCCGACGCGGACGTCGCCCACGTCAACACCCAGCCGGACGCCCCGGGGAAGGCGCTCATCGCCCTCGGCAGGGTCCCCGTGGTGCAGGGTCATGCAGCCACTGCCGCCTGGATCGCCTCGCGCACCGCGGTGAGCGCGGCGGGGATGCATGCGGGCTCGCCGCCGCCGCCCTGCGCCATGTCCGGCTTGCCGCCGCCGCGACCGCCCATCGCCTCCGCTGCGACGCGCAGGAGCGAGCCGGCGGACAGCCCCTTCTCGCGGGCCGCGGCGTTGGTGGCGATCACCAGCGCGGCGCGGCCGTCCTCGTGACCGGCGACCGCGACGGCGACCGGCGCGTCCTCGCCGAGGCGGGTGCGGAGATCGAGGGCGAGGCTGCGCAGGTCGCCGGCGGCGACGCCCTCTCCGGCGTCATGCGCGAGCAGGCGCACCCCGGAGACCTCGGCCGCGGTCTCCACGAGCTTGCCGGCCTCGGCCTGGAGCTGCTGGCCGCGCAGGGCGGCGAGCTGCTTCTCCATGTCCTTCATGCGCTGGGTGAGGGATCGGATCCGCTCGGGGAGCTCCTCGGCGGCTCCGACCTTCAGCATCTCGGTCAGCTGGGAGACCAGGGCGTGGGAGGTGGCCTGGTGCCGGTAGGCGGACAGGCCCACCAGCGCGTCCACGCGACGCACCCCGCTGCCGATGGACGCCTCGCCCATCAGCTGCACGGTGCCGATCGCACCGGTGCTGGCCACATGGGTGCCGCCGCACAGCTCGCGCGACCAGTCCCCGCCGATCGAGACCACACGGACGACCTCGCCGTACTTCTCGCCGAACAGGGCCTGGGCGCCGAGCGCCTTCGCCTCGTCGAGCGACATCTGCTGGTCGGTGACGGTCAGCTCGTCCTGCAGGAGGGTGTTCACCCGGCCCTCGATCTGCTCGAGGACCGACTTCGGGATCGCCTGGCCGTAGCGGAAGTCGAAGCGCATCCGACCGGGCGAGTTCTCCGAGCCCGCCTGGGTGGCGCCCTCGCCGAGCTCCTCGCGCAGCGACTCGTGGACCATGTGCGTCGCGGTGTGGGCGCGCGCGATCGCGCCGCGGCGCGCCGTGTCGATCGACGCGATGGCGGACGCGCCCTGGGCGAGCTCGCCCTCGACGAGCCGGCCGCGGTGCACGATCAGCCCGCGCACGGGCTTCTGGACGTCGTCGACCTCGAGCAGGCCGCCGCCGGTGAGCGAGATCTGGCCCTGGTCGGCGAGCTGGCCGCCGGACTCCGCGTAGAACGGGGTCGAGGCGAGGACGACCTCCACCTGCGCCGGGGCCTGGACGGAGTCGACCAGCTTCCCGTCCACCAGCACCGACTCGACGGTGGTGGCGACGGTGTCCTCGGTGTAGCCGAGGAAGGGGACCTCGCCGCCGCGCTGGCTGAGCAGTCGGTTGTAGATCGCGGTGTCGGTGTGGCCGGCCTTCTTCGAGGCGGCATCCGCCCGGGCTCGCTCGCGCTGCTCCTGCATGGCGGTGCGGAACGCGTCGGCGTCCACCTGGAGCCCGACCTCGCCCGCCATCTCCATGGTGAGGTCGATCGGGAAGCCGTAGGTGTCGTGGAGGCGGAAGGCGTCCTGGCCGGGCAGCACGCGGCCGCCCTCCTTCTTCACGGCGCCGACGAAGCCGTCGAAGATGGTGGTGCCGGTCTCGAGGGTGCGACGGAAGGCGTCCTCCTCGGAGAGGACCACGTCGCTGATGCGCGCGAAGTCCGTCTCCAGCTCGGGGTAGGACTCGGCCATGAGCGACATCGAGACCGGCAGCAGCTCGGGCATGGAGCGCTCGGTGTAGCCCAGCAGGCGCATCGACCGCACGGCGCGGCGGATCAGCCGCCGCAGCACGTAGCCGCGGCCCTCGTTGCCGGGGCGCACCCCGTCGGAGACCAGCATGAGCGCGCTGCGCACATGGTCGCCGATGATGCGCAGGTGGACGTCGTCCTCGCCGTCGGCGCCGTAGACGCGCCCGGTGAGCTCCTGGGCCTTCTCGATGACCGGGAAGATCTGATCGATCTCGTACATGTTCTGCTTGCCCTGGAGCAGGTACGCGACGCGCTCCACCCCGAGGCCGGTGTCGATCGACTTCTGGTCGAGCTCGCCGAGCAGCGGGTAGTCCTTGCCCGAGCCCTCACCGCGCAGGTACTGGTCGAAGACCAGGTTCCAGATCTCGATGTAGCGGTCCTCGCCCTTCTCGTCCCCGGGCCACTCGGGGACGGTTCCGGTCACGGCATCGGGGCCGTGCTCCGGGCCGCGGTCGTAGTGCCACTCGCCGCAGGGGCCCGCCGGGCCGGGCTGGCCGGTGTCCCAGAAGATCTCCTCGCGGGGCAGGCGAACCACGTGCAGGGGGTCCAGACCGATGACGTCGATGACGTGGCGGTAGGACTCCTCGTCCTCCTCCCACACGGTGAACCAGAGGCGATCCGGCTCGAAGCCCAGGCCCCCCTCGTCCTGCGAGGTGGTGAGGAACTCCCAGGAGTAGTCGATCGCACCGGTCTTGAAGTAGTCCCCGAAGGAGAAGTTCCCGGCCATCTGGAAGAAGGTGCCGTGGCGCGTGGTGCGGCCGACGTTCTCGATGTCGTTGGTGCGGATGCACTTCTGCACGCTCGCCGCCCGCGGGTACGGGGCCGCCTCGGTGCCGACGATGTACGGGATGAAGGGCACCATCCCGGCGATCGTGAACAGGATCGAGGGATCGGAGGACACCAGCGAGGCGCTGGGCACGATCTCGTGGTCCTTCTTCGCGAAGAAGTCGAGCCAGCGGCGATGGATCTCGGAGGTGCGCATGGGGAGAGGTGTCCTTCCTGGGGCTGCCCTCAGGGGCGGCAGCGGCGGAGTGCGAGAGGGACGGGGATCTGGGGAGCCGTCAGTGCGGACACGAAGGCCCCGGTCAGGGTACCGGAGTACACCCGCCGGGGCCTTCAGCGCCGCGTTTCTACGAGGTCAGCGCGCGTAGTACTCGACGACCATCTGGACGTCGACGGTCACGGGGACCTCAGCGCGCTTCGGGCGAGCGACGAGCTGGGCCTTCAGCTCGGAGAGCTCGACCGAGAGGTACGAGGGGACGGCCGCGAGGACGTCCGAGTTGCCACCCTCGGCGGCGATCTGGAAGGGCTCCATCGCCTGCGACTTGGGCTTGATCTGGATGGTCTGACCCGGCTTCACGCGGAAGGAGGGACGGTCCACCAGCTTGCCGTCGACCAGGACGTGACGGTGCACGACGGCCTGACGAGCCTGCAGGGTGGTGCGGGCGAAGCCGGAGCGGAGGACGAGCGCATCCAGGCGCATCTCCAGCAGCTCGACCATGCTCTCACCGGTCAGACCCGGCTCCTTCTTGGCGTCCAGGTAGGCGCGGTGCATCTGCTTCTCGCGCAGGCCGTACTGGGCACGAAGACGCTGCTTCTCCTTGAGACGCACGGCGTAGTCGGACTCGGTGCGGCGACGGGCGCGGCCGTGCTCGCCCGGGGGGTAGGGGCGCTTCTCGAAGTACTTGACGGACTTCGGGGTCAGCGGGAGCCCGAGGGCTCGGGAGAGACGCGCCTGGCGGCGCGCACGGGTGACGTTGGTCACGAGGTATACCTCTTGTTCGCGTGTGGTGAATCCAGTCTTGCAGCCGCGGATTCAGCCGCTCACTTTACCGCAGCCGACCCGCGCGGTCCACGACCGACGGCGCTGGTCACACGGAACCTCCTGTGGGGTCGCTCACGCGGGAGGTCGATGCGGGCGCCTCAGCGCCCGGCACCGCCGTCGCCCGTGCCCCCTGCGCCGCGGCCCGGCCGCAGGATCCGCCGCAGCGCCTCGACCCGTCTGCCCGTGCGCTCCTCATGGCCGTGCCCGGTGGGCCGGTAGTAGTCCACGCCCACCAGATCATCGGGCGCGTACTGCTGGGCGACCACGCCGTGCGGCGCATCGTGCGCGTAGAGGTACTCGGTGCCGTGGCCGAGCTTCTTCGCCCCCGAGTAGTGAGCATCGCGGAGATGGGCGGGCACGCCCTGGCCCCGCCCCGCCCGGACGTCGGCGATCGCCGCGTCCAGCGCCGTGTAGGAGGCGTTGGACTTCGGGGCGGTGGCGATGTGCACCACGGCCTGCGCGAGCGGGATGCGACCCTCCGGCATGCCGAGCATCTGCACGGCCTGCATCGCCGCGACCGCGACCTGGAGCGCGGAGGGGTCGGCCATGCCGACCTCCTCGCCGGCCGCGATCACCACCCGCCGCGCGATGAAGCGCGGGTCCTCCCCCGCCTCGATCATCCGGGCCAGGTAGTGCAGGGCGGCGTCGACATCGCTGCCACGCATCGACTTGATGAAGGCGCTGGTGACGTCATAGTGCTGATCACCGGCGCGGTCGTAGCGCACCGCGGCGCGGTTGACGGCCTGGGAGAGCGTGGCCGCGTCGATCTCCGCGGACTCCTTCATCAGCGCCGCCGCGGCGGCGGCCTCGAGCGAGGTGAGGATCTTGCGCGCGTCCCCGCCGCCGAGCCGCAGCAGCGCCTCCCGTGCGTCGTCGGTGAGGGTGACGGACCCGGCGAGGCCGCGCTCGTCCTTCAGCGCCCGATCCACGAGGTGGTCGAGGTCCTCCCGCTCCAGCGACTCGAGGGTCAGCACGATCGATCGCGACAGCAGCGGGGAGATCACCGAGAAGTAGGGGTTCTCCGTGGTGGCGGCGATCAGCGTGACCCAGCGGTTCTCGACGCTCGGCAGCAGGGCGTCCTGCTGGGACTTCGAGAAGCGGTGCACCTCGTCGACGAAGAGGACGGTCTCGCGGCCGACGGTCCGCAGCCGCGAACGGGCCTGGTCGACGACCTCGCGGATGTCCTTGACCCCCGCCAGCACGGCCGAGACCTCGACGAACTCACGGTCGCCGGACTGCGCGACGACGTAGGCGAGAGTGGTCTTCCCGGTGCCGGGAGGCCCCCACAGGATCACCGAGGCGGGGGCGGTGCGGGTGTCGTCGGAGGAGACCAGTCGGCGCAGCGGGCTGCCCTGCTCCAGGGCGGCGTGCTGGCCCACGACCTCGTCGAGGGAGCGCGGCCGCATCCGCACCGCGAGCGGGGCGCGGTGATCCCGGTTGCGATCCGAGAGGGTGCGCGGTGCCGGCGCGTCCCCGCTGAGGGAGAAGAGGTCCTCGTCCATCCCTCCAGGGTAGGCCGGAACGGTGACGGGTCGCGCCGTCGAGGTCCGGCCGGGTGCGGCGGGAGGTCCGGATCCGGTCCGGAACCGGCCCGACGTCGGACCGCGGTCAGTCCGCGAGCAGCTCCCGCGCGATCGTGCCGGGCCAGGACGGGCCCTCGTAGATCATCGCGGTGTATCCCTGGACCAGGTCCGCCCCGGCCTCGAGACGTTCCTGCACGTCCTCGGCGGAGCTCACTCCGCCGCAGCTGATGATCACGGCGTCCTCGGGGAGGACGGCGCGCAGCAGGTGCAGCACCTCCCGCGAGCGGACGTCGAGCACGGGCCCGGAGAGCCCGCCCGCGCCGATCCGCTCGATGCGGGCCCGGTCGGTCCGCAGCGACTCGGGACGCGCGATGGTGGTGTTCGTCGCGATCACACCGGCCAGACCCACCTCGGCGGCCAGGCGCGCCACCGCCTCGACGTCCTCGTCGTGCAGGTCGGGGGCGATCTTCACCAGCACCGGCACCTCGCGGCGCAGGCGGGTACGGGTGCGCTCCGCCTCCTGCACCACGGCCTCGAGGATCGGGCGCAGCATCTCCACGCTCTGCAGATCCCGGAGGCCGGGGGTGTTGGGGCTGGAGACGTTGATGGCGAGGTAGTCCGCGTAGGGGGCGAGCAGCCGGGCCGAGAAGCGGTAGTCCTCTGCGGCGTCCTCGAGAGCGGTGACCTTGGACTTGCCGATGTTGACCCCGATCACCGCGCGCTGGCCCCGCTCGGTGCGGCGAGCTCGGGCGAGCCGCTTGGCGAGGGCCTGGGCCCCGTGGTTGTTGAAGCCCATGCGGTTGATCAGCGAGCGATCGGCGACCAGCCGGAAGGAGCGCGGCCGCGGATTGCCCGGCTGGGCCTTCGCCGTCACCGTGCCCACCTCGACGTGGCCGAAGCCGAGGTCCAGCAGCGCGAGAGGCACCTCGCCGTCCTTGTCGAACCCTGCGGCCAGGCCCAGCGGGCTGCGGTGCTCGACGCCGAGCACGGTCCGGGCGGGGCGACCATCGCGCATCGGGTCGGGGATGCCGAAGGCGGTGCGCAGCAGCGTCGGGCCGCAGGGCACGGAGTGAGCGACCTGCAGCGCCCGCACCGTCAGCCGGTGCGCCCGCTCGGGATCCAGGCGGCTGAGAACGTGCCGGAAGAGGAGGCCGTACGGGCCGCGGCGCGGAATGTCGTCGGAGGTCACGTCAGGGGTCACGGGCACTACGGTACGCGGTCGGCGGGGCTCGCCTCAGGCCGTGCGTCCCGGCTGGACGCCCTGTGCCCTGCCGCGAAGCATGTAGAGCAGCGCGACCACGGGCAGCAGCAGCGGGACGAAGCCGTAGTCCTGGCCGAAGTGGCCCCACACCGTCGCATCGGGGAACAGGGCGGGATCCAGCAGGGTCAGCGTGCCGACGATCAGCACGCCGGCCAGCTCGATCATGCACAGCACCCGGGCGATCGTCGAGCGCCGCCCCCACCGCACCAGTGCGACGGTCACGGCGATGTAGGTGACGGCCGCCAGGAACGACAGCCCGTAGGCCACCGGGGCGAAGGAGAAGTCCCGCAGCATCTGGACCAGGCTGCGGGCCGTCGCCGAGATCGCGAAGATCCCGTACACGGCGATCAGCACGATCTCGAAGCCACGGCTCGAGGAGGATCGGTCGGATCGGGGGCGCGATGCGCTCATGCGAAGCCTCCTGGCCAAATCTGATGGAGTCTCATCAGGAGCACGGCGCTGACCAGCGCTCCGAGTCCGGCGACCAGGCTGCCCCAGCGGCTGCGCTCGAACAGGCCCATCCAGCCGCCGCCCACCACCAGCACGAGGGCGGTGAGCAGATATCCGTAGAGGGTGATCCGGTCCGGCGGATCACCGCCGGCGAGATCGCGCAGGGCCAGAGCGCTCCCGAGCACGAACCAGGCCACGGCGAGGAGGGCGCTCGCGCCCAGCAGCACGAGGTCCGCGTTGAGCTCACGCAGCGCGTAGTACAGACCCAGCAGAGCGGTCACGCCGCACAGCACGGCCACCACGATGCTCAGCACCGACATGGGTCCTCGATCCTCCTCCGGGGCGGGGACACCGTGTCCGGCCCGCCCCTACGATAGAGCCATGCCCACCATCACCATCACCGAAGCATCCGCGCGCGCCGTCGAGGTCGACGTGCTCGTCCTCCCCCTCCTCGCCGGCTCCGGCGACGCCCCCTCCACCGTCCCCGGATTCCCCGAGATCTCCGAGGCCATCGCCGGTCTCGCCCCCTCGGCCTCCCGCGGCGACCTGCACCGGATCCCGTCCTTCTCGCTCGCCTCTGCGACCTCGCTCCTCCTGGTCGGTGTCGGTGACGAGGATCTCGCCGAGGTCTCCGCCGAGGACCTCCGCCTCGCCTTCGGCGCGGCGACCCGATCGCTCAGCGGCATCGCCACCGCCGCCATCGCCCTGCCGACGGCCACCGCCGACCAGCGCGCCGCCGCCCTCGAGGGTGCGGCGCTCGGCGCCTACGCCTTCGTCGCCCACAAGTCCGGCACCGGCCCCTCCGCACCCCGGGCGGCCCTGGGCTCGGTCAGCCTGGTCGTCGAGAAGGGCGAGGAGGTCGCCGAGGCCGCGGTGACCCGCGCCGCGATGCTCTCCGAGGTGGTCGACCTGGTCCGCGACCTGGTCAACACCCCGCCGAACCTGCTCCACCCCGTCTCCTTCGCGGAGCGCGCCCAGGAGCTCGTGGCGGACCTGCCCATCTCCGTCACCGTGCTCGACGAGAAGCAGCTCGCCGAGGGCGGCTACGGCGGCATCGTCGGCGTCGGTCAGGGCTCGACCCGCCCGCCCCGACTGGTCCGCCTCGAGTACGCCCCCGCCGGCGCGAAGCGCTCCGTCGCGCTCGTCGGCAAGGGCATCACCTTCGACACCGGCGGCATCTCGCTGAAGCCGGCGGCCGGCATGGACGACATGACCTCGGACATGACCGGTGCCGCGACGGTCCTCGGCGCCACGGTCGGCGCCGCCACGCTGGGCCTGGACGTGAAGGTCACCACCTACCTGGCCCTGGCGGAGAACATGCCCGGCGGCGGCGCCCAGCGCCCCGGCGACGTGGTCACGATGCGCAACGGGAAGACCGTCGAGGTCCTCAACACCGACGCCGAGGGGCGCATGGTCATGGCCGATGCCCTGGTCGATGCCGTCGCCGACGAGCCCGATCTGGTCATGGATGTGGCCACCCTCACCGGTGCCGCCGTGGTCGCGCTCGGCAAGCGCACCGCCGGCGTGATGGGCACCGAGGACGCCCGCGAGCTCGTCATGGCGGCCTCCGCCACGGCCGGCGAGCCGTTCTGGCCGCTGCCCTTCCCCGCCGAGCTGCGCGCGGATCTCACGGGCCGCGTGGCGGATCTGCGCAACATCGGCGAGCGGCCGGGCGGCGCGCTCTCGGCGGGGATCTTCCTCGCGGAGTTCGTGGGCGACACCCCGTGGGCGCACCTGGACATCGCGGGCCCCGGATTCGCCTCCGCACCGCTGGGCTACATGGGCAAGGGCGCGACCGGGATGAGCGTCCGCACCGTCCTGCAGGTCCTCGAGGACCTCGCCGGCGGCCCCGCGGCGTGATGCTCGCCGCGTTCACCGCCCACTGAACAGGCGGAGCGGTCTTCCCGGCGCCGCCTGGTGCCCTAGCATGGGTACGCAGGCGGCGCCGTCGGCCATCCGGGTCCGAGCGGGTCGCGCAGACAACGAAGACACCGAGGAGCACACAGGTGGCGGAGACAAGCACTGACCAGTTCGACGTCGTGATCCTGGGCGGTGGCAGCGGCGGCTATGCGGCCGCGCTGCGCGGAGCCCAGCTCGGCCAGAAGATCGCGCTCGTGGAGAAGGACAAGCTCGGAGGCACCTGCCTGCACCGCGGCTGCGTCCCGACGAAGGCGCTGCTGCACGTCGGCGAGCTCGCCGACGCCCCGTCCGAGGCCGCCGAGGCCGGCGTGGACCTCACCCTCAACGGCATCGACGCCACGAAGGTGCTGGGCTTCAAGGACAAGATCATCGGGCGGCTCTACAAGGGCCTGCAGGGCCTGGTGAAGTCGCGCAAGATCGACTACGTCGAGGGCTTCGGCACGCTCTCCGGTCCCAACACCGTCACGGTGGAGACCGAGTCCGGCACCCGCACCCTCACGGGCAAGAACATCATCCTCGCCTCCGGCTCCTATTCGAAGACCCTCCCCGGCATCGATCTGGGCGGCCGCTTCCTGGACTCCGAGGCCGCCCTCCAGCTGCACGAGATCCCGAAGAACCCGATCATCCTGGGCGGCGGCGTCATCGGCGTCGAGTTCGCCTCGATCTGGAAGTCGCTGGGCGCCGAGTCCGTGACCATCGTCGAGGGCCTCCCCCACCTGGTCGCCAACGAGGACGAGGCGCTGTCCAAGGCGCTCGAGCGCGCCTACAAGAAGCGCGGCATCACCTTCTCCCTGGGCGTCTTCACCGAGAAGGCCGAGCAGACCGAGACCGGCGTGAAGGTCACCCTCGTGGACGGCAAGGTCTTCGAGGGCGACTACCTGCTGGTGGCCGTCGGCCGTGGCCCGAACACCTCCGGCATGGGCTACGAGGAGCAGGGCATCGAGATGGATCGCGGCTTCGTGCTCGCGAACAAGGAGACCCTCGAGACCAACGTCCCCGGCGTCTTCGCCGTCGGCGACATCGTCCCCGGCCTGCAGCTCGCACACCGCGGCTTCGCCCAGGGCATCTACGTCGCCGAGCGCATCGGCGGCCTGAACCCGGCGCCGATCGTCGAGTCCGGCATCGAGCGCATCACCTACTGCGAGCCCGAGCTCGGCTCCGTCGGCCTCACCGAGAAGCAGGCCAAGGAGCAGCTCGGCGCGGACGCGGTCGAGGCCTACGAGTACAACCTCGGCGGCAACGGCAAGTCCCAGATCCTCGGCACCACCGGCTTCATCAAGCTGGTCCGCGAGAAGAACGGCCCGATCATCGGCGTCCACATGATCGGTTCGCGCACCTCGGAGCTGATGGGCGAGGCGCTGCTCATCGTCAACTGGGAGGCCTACCCCGAGGACGTCGCCTCCCTCATCCACGGCCACCCCTCGCAGCACGAGGCGATGGGCGAGGCCGCCCTGGCCCTCGCCGGCAAGCCGCTGCACGCCCACGCCTGAGCCCGCCTTCCCAGGAGGAGAGAACCCCCATGTCTGAAACCGTGAAGATGCCGGCGCTCGGTGAGTCCGTCACCGAGGGCACCGTCACCCGCTGGCTCAAGGCCGTCGGCGACACCGTCGAGGTCGACGAGCCGCTGCTCGAGGTCTCGACCGACAAGGTCGACACCGAGATCCCCTCCCCGGTCGCGGGGACCATCGAGAAGATCCTGGTCGAGGAGGACGAGGACGCCGAGGTCGGCGCCGATCTCGTCGTCATCGGCGATGGTTCCGGCTCCGACGCTGCCGGGTCGGATGGCTCCGGCGCCGAGGCCGAGGAAAAGGCCACCGCCGCGTCCGAGGAGGCTCCCTCCGAGAGCGAGGATCTCGCCTCCGACGAGACCGTCGCACCGTCCACCGACGAAGAGGCCCCGGCCGGCGAGTCCGAGAAGCCCGCAGCGGCCTCCGGCGATGCCGATTCCGGCACCTCCGGCGGCGCCGCCTCCGGTGAGGACGTCACCATGCCGGCGCTCGGCGAGTCCGTCACCGAGGGCACCGTCACCCGCTGGCTCAAGGCCGTCGGCGACACCGTCGAGGTCGACGAGCCGTTGCTCGAGGTCTCGACCGACAAGGTCGACACCGAGATCCCCTCCCCCGTCGCGGGCACCCTGCTCGAGATCAAGGTCCAGGAGGACGAGGACGCCGAGGTCGGCGCAGTGCTTGCCGTCGTCGGCTCCGGCGATGCCGCTGCGGCTCCGTCCGAGGAGCCCGCCGCTCCGGCGCCGAAGGCCGAGGAGGCTCCGGCGAAGGAGGAGCCGAAGGTCGAGGAGGCCCCGGCCGCGGAGCCCGCTCCGGAGGCTGCGAAGGCGGAGAAGGCCGAGTCGGCCGAGGCCCCCGCGGCACCGGCAGCACCTGCTCCGAAGGCGGCCGACTCCGTCTCCGGTGCGGAGTCCTCCGGCTACGTCACCCCGCTGGTCCGCAAGATGGCCGCCGATGCGGGTGTGGACCTGTCCTCCGTGAAGGGCTCCGGCCTGGGCGGTCGGATCCGCAAGCAGGACGTGCAGCAGGCCATCGAGGCGCAGAAGTCCGCGGCGGCCGCCCCGGCCGCCGCCGCTTCCCCGGCCGCGGCTCCGGCCGCACCGAAGGTCGAGGTCTCCTCGAAGCGCGGCACCGAGGAGAAGATGCCGCGCATCCGCAAGGTCATCGGCCAGCGGATGATGGAGTCCCTGCAGGGAATGGCGCAGCTGACCACGGCGGTCGAGGTCGATCTGACCCGCATCGCCAAGCTGCGCGCCCGGACCAAGGACGACTTCGCCGCTCGTGAGGGCGCGAAGCTCACCTTCCTGCCGTTCCTGATGCAGGCCGCGGTGGAGGGTCTGAAGACCTACCCGCAGCTGAACTCGACCATCGACGGCGACAAGATCGTCTACCACGGCTCCGAGAACATCGGCATGGCCGCGGACACCGAGCGCGGTCTGGTGGTCCCCGTGATCAAGAACGCCGGCGACCTGAACCTGGCGGGCCTCGCCCGTCAGATCGGCGACCTGGGCGGCCGCGCGAAGTCCAACAAGCTCGTCCCCGACGATCTGGCCGGTGCGACCTTCACCATCACCAACACCGGCTCCGGCGGCGCCCTGTGGGACACCCCCATCGTGCCTGCTCCGCAGGTCGGCATCCTCGGCACCGGCACGATCACGAAGCGTCCGGTCGTCATCCAGAACGCCGAGGGCGATGACACCATCGCCATCCGTTCGATGATGTACCTGTTCCTCTCCTACGACCACCGCATGGTCGACGGCGGCGACGCCGCCCGCTTCCTCACCTTCATGAAGAAGCGACTCGAGGAGGGCGCCTTCGAGGGCGAGCTGGGCCTGTGAGCCAGTGACCTCCTGACCGAGGTCCGCGCCCGTCGCGCTGGCGGCGATGCACGGAGAAGGGCCCCGACACCTGCACCGGTGTCGGGGCCCTTCTCCGTCAGCGGGGGCTCCCCGCGATGCTCCTCTGCGCCGAGTCACCGGGCGCGCGGTCGAGGAGCTCAGCCGGTGACGTCCTCCTCCGTGGTGTCCCCCCGGCCACCGACGTCCGGCGGCTCCGCGCTGAGGATGAGCCACCGCCTGCCGTCCCAGCGCAGCACGAGCTCGACCGCCGCCGCCTCGGTGCCCGGCACGGTCGTGGCCTCCCCTCCGGAGCGCATCACCTGGACCTCCTCCATCGAGGTCTCCGCGTGCACCACCGCAGTCTCGCCGTCCTCCGCCTGTTCGATGACCTCCGCCGAGTGCACGACCGGTCCGCTTCCGCTCACCGTGGTCCCCTCATAGGCGTCACGAAGGCGCCGGTCCTCCTCGAGTGCGATGCTCCCCGGGGCCGAGGACGGTTCGTCGGACAGACCGGTGACGTACGCGTGCCGTGCTCCGGCGAGCTCCGCCACCAGCATCTGCGGATCCTCGATCTGCGGCGCCGGCAGAGGAGCGGGCTCCATGGTCGAGCCGGCTGTCGGCGATCCCACCACAGGGCCGGGTTCCGATCGGTCCTGACCCCACCAGGCTCCGAGACCCGCCACGCTCCCGCACAGCAGCACGAACGCACCGCTGAGCAGGGCGATACGGCGCAGACGAGGCTGATGCAGAACCTCTCGGATAGGGAGCGCCACCCGTCGCGCCGCGCCGCGCCGGCCAGAGGAGGTGCGGCCCCGGGCTCTGGTCCGGTCCGTCGCTCCCCCGTCGGCGGAGCGTCGCGACGCAGAGGCCACGGACCGCAATGGCGACGTGGCCGGAGCCCGGCGAGGCCGGGGACGGACGCCGGGGCCGGGATCGGGTGCCTGCTCCGCGCGCTCGGCGGAACCAGCCGCAGGGAGGTCTCCCAGGGTCCAGGACGGGTCCTCGACCCCGGACTCGGTCCGGTGCACGCGCCGACGCAGCGTTCGGTCCTGATCCCGGAGGACGGAGTCCACCCATGCACGGTCGTCCTGGCGGGCCGTGACGTCGTCACCCCGTCGCAGCCCCTGCAGATCGAGCACCAGGACGGATCCGTCCGGGCGGATTCCGAGTCCCTGCCCGGATCTCGCCCCGAGCACCCACCCTCGTTCGTGCAGCGCGTCCACGAGCGCATCGAGCGCCTCCCGTGCACGAGCCAGGGCGTGCCGCTCCCCCGTCGGCGGCGCGTCGACTCCTGCGGCGCGGCGCCCGCTGCCGACCTTCAGCAGGGGCACCGATTCGCGCTGGTATCCCTCCTCCTCGAGCTCGAGGACCGCAGGAGCGGCGGTGATCCCCGCGACCTCGAGCGACGCCAGGAGCTGCGCCTCCGCCTGGACCTCTGCCCGCGCCTCGTCGGTGAGTCCGCGCAGGCGCACCGCGCGGGGACCGTCGGCGGAGTCGTAGCGCACCTCCTCGCGGTCGCCCTCGCGCGTCGGCTCCTGAGCCGTGGCGGGGCCCGGCGCGGACCTGCGCACGCGGCGCGCCCGAGCGCTCGAGGGCAGCGGCTGCCCGGAGAACTTCGCGTCATCGACCTCGTCCATGGCAGCAGTGAACCCCATCGGTGCATCCCACCCCCGCGGTCATCCACAACGACCTGGTGAGAGCGGAGTAGCCTGGGGCGGTGCTCGACGTGATACGCCTCGGATTCAGCGAACCCGTGCCCGGAGGAGACCGGCACGAGGAGTTCGGCCTGCCCCCTGGGCCCGTCGACTATCGCGCCGCCTGGGCGCTGCAGCGTGAGCTCCATGCCGAGGTCGTGGCCGGGGACCGCCCCGACACGCTGCTGCTGCTGGAGCACCGGAGCGTCTACACGGCCGGGAAGCTCACGCGCGATCACGAGCGCCCGCGCGACGGCGCCGAGGTCATCGACATCGACCGCGGCGGCAAGATCACCTGGCACGGACCGCAGCAGCTGGTCGGCTATCCGCTGGTGAAGCTGCCGATCCCGATCGACGTCGTCGGCTTCGTGAGGGATCTCGAGCGCACGATCATGGGCGTCTGCGATGCCGTCGGCGTCCCCACCGTGACCGTCGAGGGACGCAGCGGGGTCTGGGTGACCCCGGAGGGCGAGGAGGCGCGCAAGGTGTGCGCCATCGGGATGCGCGTCTCCAAGCGCGCCACGATGCACGGCTTCGCCCTGAACTGCGCGAACGACCTGTCCTGGGCCCACAACGTCATCCCCTGCGGCATCGACGACGCCGGGGTGACGAGCCTCAGCCAGGAGGCCGGGCGCCGCATCGCGGTCGCCGACGTGGTCGACCTCGCCGCCGAGGCGATGACCGAGCTCGTGGCGCACCGCACCTCGGCCCGACCGGTCTGAGGCGACCGTCGACCGGGCTGGGTCGATAGACTCCATGGAACGTCGAGATGAGGAGGCATCAGGGTGACACTCGCCCCCGAAGGCCGGCGCATGCTGCGCGTCGAGGCTCGCAATGCCGAGGTCCCGATCGAGCGCAAGCCCGAATGGATCAAGACCCGCGCCGTGATGGGTCCCGAATACACCGCGATGAAGAAGCGCGTGCACGGCCAGGGCCTGCACACGGTCTGCGAGGAAGCAGGCTGCCCCAACATCTTCGAGTGCTGGGAGGATCGCGAGGCGACCTTCCTCATCGGTGGGGACACCTGCACCCGGCGCTGCGACTTCTGCAACATCGCGACCGGCAAGCCGATGGCCGTGGACCCGATGGAGCCCTTCAAGGTGGCTCAGTCCGTCAAGGAGATGGGCCTGCGCTACTCGACCATCACGGGCGTGGCCCGTGACGATCTCGAGGACGGCGCGGCCGGGCTCTTCGCCCGCACCTGCGAGCAGATCCATGCGATGAACCCCGGCACCGGGGTCGAGCTGCTGATCGACGACATCAAGGGCAACGGCCACCACCTCCAGCAGGTGTTCGAGGCGAAGCCCGAGGTGTTCGCGCACAACCTCGAGACGGTGCCGCGGATCTTCAAGCAGATCCGCCCGGCGTTCCGCTACGAGCGCTCGCTGGAGGTGATCTCGATGGGCAAGGCCGCCGGCATGATCACGAAGTCGAACCTCATCCTGGGCATGGGCGAGACCGACGACGAGATCCTGGATTCGCTCGAGCGCCTGCACGACGCCGGCTGCGACATCATCACGATCACGCAGTACATGCGCCCCTCCAAGCTCCATCACCCGATCGACCGCTGGGTCAAGCCCCAGCAGTTCGTCGCCCTGTCCCGCGCCGCCGAGGAGATGGGCTTCCTCGCGGTCATGGCCGGTCCGATGGTCCGCTCCTCCTACCGCGCCGGGAAGCTCTGGGCGCAGGCGATGCGGAAGCTCGACCGGGAGATCCCGGAGAACCTCCTCCACCTCGATTCGAACCAGCCCGCCCGTCAGGAAGCTGCGAGCGTCGTCGCCCGCACCCAGCAGGCCGTCGCGAGCTGACGCCCGCCCGGCCCCGAGAGGACCCACCGCACATGGCTCGCAAGTCCGAGACCACGCCCGAGAAGGGCACGAAGAAGAACGCCGACGGCACCAAGAAGCCTGGCCGCATCAAGCAGATCATCGAGGTGTACAAGTACACCCAGGAGGTCGACAGCAGCACGCTGCCGCTCATGCTGGCGGCTGTGGTCGGCTCCGTGATCGTCGCCGTCCTGCTCACGCTGCTGATCTTCAGCAGCCCCTGGTACGGCGTCTTCATGGGTCTCGCGATCGGTGTGCTGATCGCGATGATGATCCTGGCTCGCAAGGCCGAGCGCGCGGCGTTCGGCCGCATCAAGGGTCAGCCCGGCGCGGCGCTCGCCGCGATGCAGTCGATCCGCCGCGGCTGGAACGTCGACGAGGAGCCGGTGCAGATCGATCCCCGCAGCCAGAAGATGCTCTTCCGCGCCTCGGGCCGGGCGGGCATCGCGGTGGTGGCTGAGGACTCCTCGGCGGTCTCCATGAAGCTCCTGGAGAAGGAGCGCCGCAGCATCCGCCGCGTGCTCCAGCACGACAACGTCCCGGTCCACCAGATCGTGGTCGGCGACGGTGACGGCGAGGTCCCGCTGCACAAGCTCCCCACCTACATGCAGCGGATGAAGAAGCAGCTGACCAAGGACGAGTCCGCTCAGGTCACCAAGCGTCTGAGCGCCCTGCGCCGGTCGCTGCGGCAGTCGGTGCCCAAGGGCGTCGACCCGATGCGCGCCCGCCCCAATCGCAAGGCGATGCGCGGCCGCTGATCCGGCCCTGATCCTGCACGAGGCCCCCTTCCGCTCCGGCGGCAGGGGGCCTCGTTCATCGTGGGCAGGAGCCGCCGCCGCCCATCGTCGTTACCATTCCGTTATCTACGTTACCGTTTCGTGACATTATGCGGAACTGCAGGTCAGAGGCGTTCATCAGAGAAGTCCGGTGGCATGGACGTGCCGCCGCGAGGGGCCTGCAGAGGGCCTCGAGGGGCCGCGCGGGAGCGGGTCAGGCTCGGACGACGGCGGTGCCGGCGACGACGTCGTGCAGCGGCTGCGCGTCGCGGTTCCAGACCACGGCCGGCAGCAGCAGGAGCATCAGGACGGTGCGCACCGCAGCGCGCAGCACCATCGGCGAGCGACCGGAGACCGGCAGCACCCTCGTCCTCAGCACGTACTGCCCCGGGGTCGCCCCGAAAAGGCTCAGGAACAGCACGTTCACCACGGCGAACAGCACCAGGTTGGCCAGTGCGTCCCCGGAGAGCACGAGGGCGGAGATGGCCAGGCACAGCCCCCAGTCGACGACCAGCGCGAGGGGTCGGCGCCAGAACGGCGCGACGGAGCCCGGTCCCTCCGGAGGCAGGCCGAGAGAGGAGCCCTTGACGTATCCCTCGGCGGCGGGGGCGCCCTCCATCCAGGAGCCGAGGTCCTTGCGATCGATCACGTCCTGAACCTTAGTTCCCGCGCCTGGACGTCTGCCTGTTCCTGGGGGTGCCGCGCGACACAGCGCCTAAGCTGGACCCACCCGAGTTCGGGCCTGAATCAGGTCGACGGAGCTCGCCAGGTGATCGCCCCTCGGGGTCAGACAGCACTACACGCGCCGCAGGGCGCGGATGGAGGAGACGTGTTCAACAGTCCCAGCGAGGTCGTCAAGTACATCGAGGAAGAGGACGTCGAGTTCATCGACATCCGGTTCTGCGATCTTCCCGGCGTCATGCAGCACTTCAACATTCCCGCGGGCACCTTCGACGAAGAGGCCATCGCGACCGGGCAGCTCTTCGACGGCTCCTCGATCCGCGGGTTCCAGGCGATCCACGAGTCGGACATGAAGCTGGTCCCGGATCTGGAGACCGCCTACCTGGACCCGTTCCGTGAGCGCAAGACGCTCATCATGAACTTCTCGATCGTGGATCCGTTCACGGACGAGCCCTACTCCCGGGACCCGCGCACCGTGGCGTCCAAGGCGGAGGAGTACCTCAAGAGCACCGGCATCGCGGACACCGCGCTGTTCGCCGCCGAGGCCGAGTTCTACATCTTCGACGACGTGCGCTTCAAGACGACCGTCAACTCCGGCTTCTACAGCATCGACTCCGACGAGGCCGTGTGGAACACCGACCGCGACGAGTCCGAGTTCGGTGGCAACCAGGGCTACAAGACCCGTCTCAAGGGCGGCTACTTCCCCGTCCCGCCGAACGATCAGATGGCTGACCTCCGCGACGAGATCTGCTCCGTCCTCGAGGACACGGGCCTGCAGATCGAGCGCGCTCACCACGAGGTGGGCACCGCCGGCCAGCAGGAGATCAACTACCGCTTCAACACGCTGCAGCAGGCAGCGGACGACGTCATGAAGTTCAAGTACGTCGTGAAGAACACCGTGTGGGACGCGGGCAAGACCGCGACCTTCATGCCCAAGCCCCTCTTCGGGGATAACGGCTCGGGCATGCACACCCACCAGTCGCTGTGGAAGGACGGCGAGCCGCTGTTCTTCGACGAGCGCGGCTACGGCGGCCTCTCGGACATCGCCCGCTGGTACATCGGCGGCATCATCGAGCACTCCCCCTCGCTGACCGCGTTCACCAACCCCACGGTGAACTCGTTCAAGCGCCTCGTGCCCGGCTTCGAAGCCCCGGTGAACATGGTCTACTCGGCGCGCAACCGCTCCGCCGCGATCCGCATCCCGGTCACCGGCTCCTCGCCCAAGGCCAAGCGCATCGAGTTCCGCGCACCCGATCCCTCGGCGAACCCGTACCTGGCCTTCGCCGCGCAGCTCATGGCCGGCATCGACGGCATCCGCAACCGCATCGAGCCGCCCGAGCCGATCGACAAGGATCTCTACGAGCTGCCCCCCGAGGAGCACAAGCAGATCAAGCAGCTGCCCGACTCGCTCGGAGCCGCTCTGGACGCCCTCGAGGCCGACCACGACTACCTCACCGAGGGCGACGTGTTCCCCGAGGACCTGATCTCGACCTGGATCGAGCTCAAGCGCACCACGGAGATCGATCCGTTCCGCTTCCGCCCGCACCCCCACGAGTTCGAGCTGTACTACGACATCTGAGCCACCAGCGCTCGAGTCGACGACGGCCCCCGACCTGCACCCGCAGGTCGGGGGCCGTCCCCGTCGGTCGTCGTCCCGGGGCCGACGGGTCAGCTCTCCGGGTCCTCCATGAACACGCGCACCTCCTGCGCACAGCGGCAGGCGACGGCGAACCGTCGGGCCCACTCCAGCGCCTCCTCGCGCGTGGCGACGTCGAGCACCGAGTAGCCGCCCTCGATGCGGCGCGTCTGGGCATAGGTGCTCTCCAGGACGGTCCCGGCGCCGTCCACCATCACCGGCGGGATGCTCTCGTCGATCCCGCCGCCGAACACCCACACCCCGGCGGCCTTCGCCTCACGCACCACGGCGTGGGACTCCTCGGAGGCCGTCTGGAGGTCCGCGTCGGTCAGGGTCATCGCGCTGCTGGGGAAGGAGATCAGGTACTTCGCCATCGGGTCCGCCTCTCGTCGGCCCGCAGCCGTGCCGGCGCGGGGCCCAGTGTGGTGGTGCGAAGTCTCCTCCCGCAGCGTCGCCGCCGCCAGCCCAGGTCGCCGCCGCCAGCCCAGGTCGCCGCCGTCGTCCCGGACGGAGCGCCCCGCACCCGGCTCAGCCCAGGGCGTCCATCCCGCCCTTGGCCTTCAGAAGCGACAGCAGCAGGTCCTTGGGCCCGGCGGCGGGCTCGAGCGCGCACTCGTCGGGCTCGAAGGACCAGCTGGCCCGCAGCGAGCGGAACACCTCGAACTCGGCATCACCCGTGCGCAGCGGCACCGCCTGGTAGCCGCCCGCCTCGGGCAGGTGGATGATGAACGCCCCGGTCAGGTCCGGCATCTCGCGGGTGGTGCCGTCGTTGTCCAGCAGCAGCTCGGCCCGGCACACGGCCACGCCCTGCAGCGCGTAGTCGCCGCGGACCTTCTTCGAGGTCTTGATGTCGGCGCTGAGCACCGTGTTGCCGATCTTCACGATCGCGTCGGTGGTGCCGGCATAGCCGACGGTGTGGTTCACGACCGTCTGCTCGACCTCGAGGAACTCGGGCTGGTAGTCGTCCAGGAAGCGGGCGTAGCCATCCAGGCGCACCGCCGCGCGCGCCAGGAGCGCCGCGGGGTCCTTCTCCTCGGCGAAGGCTCCCTGCTCGGCGCGCATCTGCTCGACGATCGCGCCGATCGCCTCGGCGTCGGGGCGGGTGCCGCTGGTCCCCCAGTCCTCACACGCCGCATGCACCAGGGTGCCGAAGTCCGCGGCGGAGCGGGTGTACTCCGGGGCGGCGGCCGCGATGCGCTTCTGCGTGCCCCAGCGGTCCCGGGTCACGCGGGAGATCTCGGCGGCGGCGCGCTGCGGGTTGCGGTCCAGCCACGAGTACATCTCCAGGGCCCTCTTGGAGGCCATGGTGGCGTACCAGCCCTGCAGGAAGTCCTTGGCGCGCATCCCGGACACGGTGGTGATCGAGGGATACATCAGCGGGCCGTCCGGCTCGAGACGGTACATGCGGCCGCGCGGTGTGTCGGCGCTGAGGGAGGGCGTGGTCATGGGTCCTCACGGTGGCTGGCGACGCCGGGTCGGCGTCGGGACGATCGACGAACACGGTACGCCGCACCGCGGGCTCACGGGGCGGCACCCGACGGGACGCGCCGGGACGTCCCTGCGGATCACATCGGCCGACGGGCGGCGGGCACCGCGGTGCGGGCACCGGGACGTCTCAGTCGGCAGGTCCGAAGATGACCTCCTCGGCGATGCTCCGCGCCCGACGGGTCACGCGCAGATATCGCTCCTCGAGGTCCGAGGCGGACCCATCGTCGCCGTCGATGAGCAGGGCCAGCGCCCGCAGGTCGTAGCGGTCGGTGGGCAGCACATCGCCCTCCCTGCCCTTCCACAGGAACAGTCCGCGTCGCACCTGCCAGGCCAGCGTCCAGGCCTCGACGAGCTCCTGGACCTCCCGGGCCGGCAGCAGCTCGGCCTGCCCGGCCGCCTCGAGCTGCTCCAGGGTGCGCGGCGTGCGGAGATCCTCGATCTCGTGACCGTTCTCGAGGGCGAGGATCTGGGCGGTCCACTCCACGTCGGTCATGCCTCCGCGACCGAGCTTGACGTGACGGGAGGGATCCGCGTTGCGGGGCAGGCGCTCGGACTCGACCCGGGCCTTCATCCGCGTGATCTCCCGTCGCGCCGCGGTCGAGAGACCGCCGGCGGGATAACGATGGCGATCCATCTCGGCGCGCAGGGTCTCGGAGAGCGCCTCGGAGGCGACCACCGTGCGGGCTCGCAGGAGGGCCTGCTTCTCCCAGGTCTCCGCGTCCCGTCGGTAGTAGTCGGTCCAGGAGTCGAGGCTGCGTGCGAGCGGACCGACCTTGCCCTCGGGGCGCAGATCCGCGCTGACCCGCATGTCGGCCCGTGCGGTGGGGGCGTTGAGGATCTTCTGGACCTGGGCGGCGACCGCTCCGGCGATCTCGACCGAGTCCACCCCGGCGCCGTGGTCGACGACCACGAACTGGACGTCGGCGTCGGAGGCGTAGCCCATCTCACGGGCGCCGAAGCTGCCCATCGCGATGATCGCCATCTCGATGCCGAGCGCGCGGGCCGGATCCGAGCGCTTCTCCCGCAGCCGCAGCGCCGTCTCCACGTCCACCTCGGGCTCGCTGTCGAGGGTCTCGGCGCCCTCCCCCACCACCTTGCGCTCGCGGGCCACGACGTGGAAGGCCACCAGCAGCCCCGCCTCGAGCACGGCCTCGGCCAGGTCGGTGAGCGCGCGGGCCACCTCGGCCGGGTTCGCGACGCCCGTGAGATGGGCGAGGGCGATCCGCAGGAGCTCCCGGCTGCGGGTGCGGCGCAGCACATCGCGGGCCACGTCGACCTCGTCCACCCGCGAGATCACGGCGAGGAACTCGCGTCCCAGCTCGGCGCGTTCGAGGGGGCGCAGCTGGGAGTCGCGCGCGAGCCAGCGCACTCCCTCGGGGATCTGCTCGAGCTGCTCGCCCACGTAACGGCCGGAGGCGAGCACTCGGGTGAGGCGCTTGGCCGCGAGACCCGAGTCGCGCAACAGGCCCAGGTACCAGTGGGCCGAGCCGATGGTGTCCGAGAGCCGCCGGAAGGCGAGCAGTCCGAGGTCGGGATCGACGCCGTCCGCGAACCATTCCAGCATGGCCGGCAGCAGCTGGCGCTGGATCTTGGCGCGCCGGGAGATGCCCTCGGTGAGGGCGGTGATGTGGCCGAGCGCACGGGACGGATCGCGGTAGCCGATCGCGGCCAGGCGGGCGGCGGCATCCTCCGTGCTCAGGCGGATCTGGCCGTCGCTGAGCTGGGAATGGGTCAGCAGCAGCGGGCGGTAGAAGATCTCCTCGTGCAGCTGGCGCACCCGGCGGCGGGTGCCCTGGTAGCGGCGCGCGAACTCGTCCGGCGTGAGACGCATGCTGCGTGCCAGGCGGCGCAGATCGGAGGCCGCGGTGGGCAGCACCTGGGTGCGGCGGAGGCGGTGCAGCTGCAGACGATGCTCGACGCAGCGCAGGAAGCGGTATGCCACGTCCATCTCGGCCACGTGATCGCGCGAGATGTACCCGCCCTCGCCGAGGCGCGCGAGGGAGTCCAGGGTGGAGCGGCCCTGCAGGCCCTCGTCCGCACGGCCGTGGACCATCTGCAGCAGCTGCACGGTGAACTCGACGTCCCGCAGCCCGCCCGGGCCGAGCTTGAGGTTGCGCTCCACCTCCGCCCGAGGGATGTGGGCGACCACGCGGCGGCGCATCGCCCGGGCCTCCTCGACGAAGCCGTCACGGGTGGAGGCCTGCCACACCCACGGCTCGACCATGCTCTCGAAGCCCGGGCCGAGCTCGCGGTCACCGGCCGCGGCCCGCGCCTTGAGCAGGGCCTGGAACTCCCAGGACTTCGCCCACTCGGTGTAGTAGCGGCGGTAGGAGGCCAGCGTGCGCACGAGCGGGCCGTCCTTGCCCTCGGGCCGCAGGTTCGCATCGACCTGCCACAGCGACCCCTCCCCTGTGCGCTCGGAGCAGGCGCGTGCGAGCTCCCGGGCGAGGGCGGCGCCGACGGTGAGCACCTCCTCCTCGACCTCCGAGCTGACCTCGCCGTCCTCCTCCACGAGATGCTCGGCCGGAGCGACGACGTGCATGACGTCGACGTCGGAGATGTAGTTGAGCTCCCGGGCACCGGTCTTGCCGAGGGCGATGACCGCCCAGCGCACCGACTCATGGCCGTCCACAGAGGCCCGGGCGATCGCGGAGGCGGCCTCGAGCGCCGCATCGGCCAGGTCGCTGATGGCGCGGGAGACCCGGGGCTGGAGATCCGTCGGGTCCGCGGCGCACACATCGGCCGCGGCGATCTGCGTCAGCCGCCCGTGGTACGCGACGCGCAGGGCATCCCGCACCTCGCGGCCGCCCTCGGAGGCCACGGGCACCTCGGCCTCGGGATCGGCGCCGACGGCCTTCAGCAGGTCCCGCCGCACCTCTGCCGCCGAGAGGGCGAGGTCGTCGTCGCCCTCGCGCAGCAGGGAGAGCAGCTCCGGGTGGCGGGTGAGGAAGTCGCCGAGGGCGACCGAGGTGCCCAGCAGCGTGATCAGTCGTCGGCCGGCGGTGCCCTGAGCGCCGATCCCCTGGAGGAACTCCTTCATCAGGGCGCTCTGACCCGCCTCCTGAGCGGCTTCCGCCAGGCGCAGAAGCCCCAGCACGGCGTCGTCGCCGTCGGCGGTGCCGCCGAGCGCCGCGGCGGCGCCGTCACCGAGCCCGGCCAGGGCAGGTTCGGACAGGAAGCGCCGCACCCTGTCGGTGCTGCTGAAGCCCAGTCGCGCGAGGGCTCCGGTGGAGGTGGACGGTTCGGTGCTCACGTCAGCCTCCCTCAGACCCGGCTGAAGGTGGAGCGCAGCTCGTGATCGGTCACCTGCTCGCGATAGCGCTGCCACTCCTGCCGCTTGTCCCGCAGGAAGAACTCGAAGACCTGCTCGCCGAGGGTGCTCGCCATCAGCTCCGAGCCCTCGAAGGTCTCGAGCGCGCGGAAGAGGTCGGTGGGAAGCGGCTCGATGCCCATCGCGAGGCGCTCGCGCTCGGTGAGGTCCCAGACCGCGTCCTCCGACCCCTCCGGCAGCTCGTACTCCCCCTCGATCCCGGCCATCCCGGCCGCCAGCAGCACCGAGAACGCGAGATAGGGGTTCGCCGAGGAGTCCAGACCGCGGAACTCGACGCGCGAGCTGGTGCCCTTGGTGGGCTTGTGGAAGGGGACCCGGACCAGGGCCGAGCGGTTGTTGTGCCCCCAGCAGATGTAGCTCGGGGCCTCCTGGGCGCCCCAGATCCGCTTGTAGGAGTTGACCCACTGATTGGTCACGGCGCTGTACTCGGGCGCGTGGCGCAGCAGGCCGGCGATGAACTGCCTCCCCAGCTTCGAGAGCCCGTACTCGGCGCCCGGGGCGTGGAAGGCGTTCTTGCCGCCCTGGAAGAGCGAGAGGTGGGTGTGCATCCCCGACCCCGGCTGGTCGATCATCGGCTTCGGCATGAAGCTCGCGACCTGCCCCATCGACAGCGCGACCTCCTTGACCACCGTGCGGAGGGTGAGGATGTTGTCCGCGGTGGTGAGGGCGTCGGCGTAGCGCAGGTCGATCTCGTTCTGCCCCGGTCCGTTCTCGTGGTGGGAGAACTCGACCTGGATGTTCATGGCCTCGAGGTGCTGGATCGCGGCGCGCCGGAAGTCCTGGCCCTGCCCGCGATGGACATGGTCGAAGTACCCGGCGTTGTCGATCGGCACCAGCGGCTCGCCCTGTCGATAGGGCTTCTCGAAGAGGTAGAACTCGATCTCGGGATGGGTGTAGAACTCCAGCCCCTTCTCCTCCGCACGGCCCAGCGCCTCGCGCAGCACGCGTCGGGGATCCGCGGCCGCGGGCTCGCCGTCCGGCGACAGCACGTCGCACATCATGCGGCCGGTCGCATTGGTCTCCCCGCGCCAGGCCAGCAGCTCGAAGGTGGCGGGATCCGGCCGCAGCAGCATGTCGGACTCGAAGCTGCGGGTGAGCCCCTCGATCGTGGAGCCGTCGATGCCGATGCCCTCGGTGAAGGCCTCCTCGAGGTCCGAGGGGGAGATCGCGATGGACTTCAGAGTGCCCGCGATGTCGCTGAACCACAGCCGGATGAACCGCACGTCCCGGTCGGAGACGGTGCGGATGACGTCGTCGTGGAGATGTCCCATGGACACAGTCTGCCTCAGGTCAGCGCGCCGCCGGGGTCGCCGAGCACCCGGACACGAGGCCGCCCCGGTGCCCACCGCGTGGTGGATGCCGGGGCGGCCTCGGATCGGGAGCTGGTCGGATCAGACCTTGCTGCCGTCGATGTACCACTTGCCGTCGCTGGCCTTGATCATGGTGACCCCGGCGTCCGACCCCATCAGGGTCGCGCCGGCGGTGCCGTCACCGTTGTCCACGCCCTCGATCATCGAGCGGTCGAGCATCTCGGCCATCTCGGGATCGATCTCGCCGTTCTCGGCCTCGCCTTCGAAGCCCTCGGCGCATCCGGAGAGCGCCGCGCCGGAGAGCGGCTCGTTGGTCATCGGGTTGGTGATGAGGCTGCAGGCGGCCTCGCCGTCCTTCGCGACGGCGGCCTGCATGAACTCGTAGTACACATCGCCCACGGCGGTGAGGTCCTCCTCGGAGAGAGGCTCCGAGGACGCCGCCTCGTCGGCGCCCTCGTCGGAGGCACCCTCGCCAGCTGCGGAGCCCTCGTCCTCGGCGCCGTCCGCGGCCTCCTCCTGGGCGCCCTCGCCGGCGTCCTCGGCTTCGCTCTCCTCCGCGTCGGTCTCCTCGGTGCTCTCCTCGTCCTTCCCGGACTCGGTGTCGTCACCACCCTTGTCGTCCTCTTCGGAGCTGGTCCCGCCGGTGTCCTGCTCATCGTCGCCGCCGGGGATCAGGCCGCCGCATGCGGCGGTGCCGGCGACGAGCGCCAGGGCCCCCAGCCCCGTAGCGGCTCCCCGGACGGTCCTGCGCATGATCGAAGTCATCGTGTGTTCTCCCTCTGATGTCATGGTGTCGGATCGACACGCACCCTCTGTCGATGGTCCTTACCTTTTCACAGGTCGCGCCCCGCGTCACTGGGGAGTTCTCCCCATGAGCTGGAGGTCCGTGGATCAGAACGGGATGACGAGGTACCACCGGCCGTCGTCGCCGGGTGCCATCGGGATGTCCAGGTCGTTGCCGAGCACGCTGAGGGCGACGGTTCCGTCCCCGGTGTCCTCGGCCTCGACCATCGAGGCGTCCATCGAGTCGAAGGCGCCGGGATCGACGAGGTCGGAGCGTCCTCCGAGCTCGGACTCCACGCCGTCCACGCACTCCTGGAGCCGATCACCCTCCGGGGCGGCTCCGGTGGTGGGGTCCAGGACCATGCCGCAGGCGGCCTCCCAGTCACCGTCGTCGAGCACCTGGAGGATGTCCACGAATCGAGCGGAGGCCGCATCGAGCTCGTCGCGGCTGAAGGGGCTGTCGCCGCCGCCGTCGCTCGCCGTGCCGCTCTCCTCCGGGTCGGTGCTCCCGCTGTCCGACGGATCGGCCTCCTGCGCGGTGCCGGTCTCCGACGGCTCGTCCCCCTCGTCGTCGGTGCAGGCCGTCGCGCCGACCAGCAGCGCTGCGGCCGCCAGGGCGGAAGCGGCACCTCGCAGGACCATGCGCGTCGTGGTCATGACCGCCCTCCTCACAGGTCGCCGTGCGATGCAGGGCACCAGAGTGGCATATCCGCGCCGCTGGTGGCGGCCATCCTGCCCGCGCCACGACCGGTCGGCGGGCGACGATAGGCTGGGTCGGCATCCCCGTCGTCCCGTTCACCGCCAGGAGCATCCTGTGAGCACTGAGTCCACCCCCGGCACCGCCGGACCGGCGAAGATCCGGCTTCGTCACCTGCAGCTGGCGAAGCAGCAGGGGCGCCCGTTCTCGATGCTCACCGCCTACGACCAGTTCTCCGCGCAGGCCTTCGAGGCCGCCGGCGTGGAGGTGCTCCTGGTGGGCGACTCGGTGGGAACCACGGTGCTGGGGCACACCTCCACCACCTCCACCACCCATCAGGACATGCTCACCTTCACGGGCGCCGTCGCGCGCAGCGTGACCCGTCCGCTGGTGGTCGCAGATCTCGCGTTCGGGACCTACGAGAGCGGCCCGGCCGAGGCGCTGCGGCACGGCGTGGAGCTCGTGCGCGCGGGCGCGGAGGCGGTCAAGCTCGAAGGCGGCGCGGAGATCACCGCACAGGTCCGCGCTCTGGTGGATGCCGGGATCCCGGTGCTCGGGCATCTGGGCTTCACGCCGCAGTCCGTCAACTCCCTCTCGGGTCACCGGATCCAGGGGCGGGACGAGGCCTCGGCGCGGAAGCTGCGCGAGGACGCGCTCGCGCTGCAGGCCGCCGGGGCATCGGCGATCGTCCTCGAGCTCGTGCCGGCGGCCGTCGCCGCCGAGGTGACCGCCGCGCTGGACGTCCCCACGATCGGCATCGGCGCCGGCCCGCGGTGCGACGGCCAGGTGCTGGTGTGGCAGGACATGGCGGGCCTCTCCGGCTTCCGTGGGAAGTTCGTCAAGGCCTTCGCGGATCTGCGCGGACAGCTCGAGCAGGCCGCCCGGGAGTACCGGGCCGAGGTGGGCGAGCGCGCCTACCCCGGACCCGAGCACTCCTTCGACTGAGGACTCACGTCCGAGCAGGCCCTCGCGCGCTCAGCTCGTGGGCGTCGTGCCGGAGCCGTAGTCCTCCCAGTCCTGGTTCTCCTCGTCCCAGGACTTGTTGCGCTCGGCCGCGGTGCTCAGCGCACGGGAGGCCTCCTCGCGGGTCGCGTACGGACCCATCAGCTCCGTGCCGGAGGACTGCTGCCCCTCCTCCACGGCGCCGGTGCTGACGTTGTAGTAGAACTGCGTGCCCTCGGTCACGTCGGTCTCCTTCGTAGTCGGTGAGAGACTGGTGAGCATGACTGTAGAGCAGGAATGGATCCGTCCTGAAGGACGCGCGGAGCTCGTGCCCGGCACGATCGGCCCCCGACGCAGCGTGCCCGCCGCGATCGAGCGCCCCGAGTACGTGGGCAGGGACGAGGCCGTCTCGGACACCGGGCCGTACGTCCAGAGCGCGGATGTCATCGCCCGCGTGCGCGAGGCCTCCCGCATCGCCGCGCTGGCGCTCCAGGCCGCCGGCGAGGCCGCGCAGCCCGGCGTGACCACCGATCACATCGATGCGGTCGTCCACGACGTCCTCCTGCAGAACGGCGCCTACCCGTCCACGCTCGGCTACCTGGGCTTCGAGAAGTCCTGCTGCACGAGCCTGAACGAGGTCATCTGCCACGGCATCCCCGACTCCACCGTCATGGAGTCCGGCGACATCCTCAACGTCGACGTCACCGCATACCTGCACGGGGTCCACGGGGACTGCAACGCGACCTTCCTGGTGGGCGACGTCCACCCGCGCGCCCAGGACCTCGTCGAGAAGGCATACGACGCGATGATGCGCGGCGTGAAGGTGGCCCGCCCGGGCCGCGAGGTGAACGTGATCGGACGGGTCATCGAGAAGTTCGTGGCCCGCCACGGGATGGAGTCGGTGCAGGACTACACCGGCCACGGCGTCGCCGAGGGCTTCCACAACGGCCTGATCATCCCCCACTACGACTCGGCGCCGATGTTCGACGACATGATCGAGGAGGGCATGACCTTCACGATCGAGCCGATGGTGACGCTGGGATCGCAGGCCTGGGAGCAGTGGGACGACGGCTGGACCGTCGTGACGAAGGACCGCTCCTTCTCCGCCCAGTTCGAGCACACCATGCTGATGACCGCCGACGGGCCCGAGCTGCTCACGGTGGTCTGAGCCCGCAGGCTGAACACCGCGTCGCGACCGAGAGGGCGCGGGTATCCTGGGCCGCCGTGAGCACCGTCGCTGTCGGTGCCCCACCTGCAGGGCGATCCCTCGCCCGCCACGGCACACAGGAGATGCGATGAGCAAGAAGGCCTTCGGGATCGACATCGGCGGGAGCGGCATCAAGGGCGCCCCGGTGGATCTGTCCACCGGCGAGCTCGCCGCGGACCGGGTGCGGATCGCCACCCCCCAGCCCTCCACCCCCGACGCGGTCGCGGACACCGTCGCCGAGCTGATCCGCTCCTTCGACCTCGACGCGGACACTCCCGTGGGCGTCACCTTCCCGGCCGTGATCCAGGCCGGCGTGGCGCTGACCGCCGCGAACGTCGACAAGTCCTGGATCGGCACCGACGTGGACGCGCTGCTCACCGAGCGCACCGGGCACGACGTCTTCGTGGTCAACGACGCCGACGCCGCCGGGATCGCCGAGATGAAGTTCGGCGCCGGCCGCGGCACCTCCGGCGTGGTCATGGTGATCACCCTCGGCACGGGCGTGGGCAGCGCGACCTTCGTCGACGGCACCCTCGTGCCCAACACCGAGCTGGGGCACCTGCTGCTGCACGGGGACGACGCCGAGCACTACATGGCCAGCTCCGTGCGGGAGAAGGAGGACCTGGACTGGGAGACCTGGGCCGGCCGTCTCCAGGAGTACTTCGCCCACGTGGACTTCCTCTTCAGCCCCACCCGCATCATCGTGGGCGGCGGGGTCTCCAAGAAGCATCAGAAGTTCCTGCCGCTGCTGGATCTGAACACCGAGATCGTGCCGGCGAAGCTGCGCAACGAGGCCGGGATCGTGGGCGCTGCCGTGATGGCCCATCGTGAGGAGAAGGCGCTCCAGAAGGCCGAGAGGAAGTCCGCCGAGAAGGCGGAGAAGAAGGCGTCCAAGAAGGAGCAGGCCGAGCGCGGCGCCGCGAAGTAGGGCGTCGGCGCGCCGCCTCCCGCACCCTGGAGGGTGCGGGGGCGGACCAGCCGGCCTGTAAGCCGGGTTCTGTGATCGGCAGCCATCCTTCTCGGGTCGCCGTTGCCGACGACCTCCAGCGGTCCACCCGGGAACTCGGGCCGGCGCCCTCGAACGTTCCCTGTCTGACCTTGCTCCCGGTGGGGTTTACCGTGCCGACCTCGTCACCGAGGCCGCGGTGGTCTCTTACACCACCCTTTCACCCTTACCGCCGCGCCCCGAGGGGTGCGGCGGCGGTCTGCTCTCTGTGGCACTGTCCCGCGGATCACTCCGGGTGGGCGTTACCCACCACCGTGCCGGATGGAGCCCGGACTTTCCTCGGCCCCGGAGCCGGAGCTCCGAGGACGCGGCTGCCCGGCCGACTGGTCCGGGAGCATCCTACGTCGCCGCGCGGTGCGCGCTCCCCCGGTCCTCCGCTCCTTAGCGACGACGTGCGCAAGGTCTCCCCGGACCGATCCCGGCCCGTGCGGCCCGAACGCCCAGAATGGACGGATGCTCATCCTGCTGCCGCCCTCGGAGACGAAGACCCGCCCCACGGAGGTCGACGGCGCGCCCCTGGATCTGGAGACGATGTCCCTGCCGCAGCTCGGCGAGGCACGTCGCACCGTGCTGCGTGCCGCCCAGCGCACGGCCGCCGGGCCGGAGGCGGCCGACCGACTCGGCGTCCCCACCTCCGCTCCGGAGCTGGTGGGGCGCATGCTGCACCTCGACCAGGAGCCGACCGCCGCACCGCTGGCGGTGTACTCCGGGGTCCTCTACGACCAGCTCACGAGCGATCTCGCCCCAGCCGAGGACCGTCAGGTACGGATCCAGAGCGCGCTGTTCGGGCTGGTCGACGCCTTCCACGACCGCATCCCCGCGTATCGGCTCTCCTCCGGCTCCACGCTCTCGCGTCTGGGGAAGGCGGGATCGTGGTGGGGTCGCCAGCTCCGCCCCCTCGCGCCGGGGCTGCTCGCCGAGCAGGCCCGGGGCGCCTCTCCTCTGGTCATCGACTGCCGCTCCGGCGGGTACCGCTCGATGATGTCGCTGCGGAGCGGTGACGGGGTGCGCGTGCTCGAGGTGGCGCCGGTGCAGGAGCGCTCCGGGGTGCGCAAGGTGATCTCCCACGACGCCAAGCGCTATCGCGGCCTCGTCACGCAGGTGCTGCTGGAGGCGGACCAGTCCCCGGCGACGGCGCAGGAGGCGAGAGAGATCGTCGGTGACGGGCTCGGAGACGGCCTGCAGGTCGAGCTCGACGGCGATCGCCTGGTCGTGGTCGACCGCGTGGGCTGAACGCTCCGGCGGAGCCGCCTGACGACCCAGGAGTCGACCGACGCGGAGCTCAGCCCGCCCGGCCGCCCCAGGGGTCCGTCGTGTGCGCGCTGAGGTGCACCTCGAGACCGGGCACGGCCGAGGTGAGCAGCTCCCGCGCGAGCGGGAGCCAGAGCGCCTCGCTCGCGGCGTGCGGGACGTCGATCAGCGCCGGCACGGCCGCCGGATCGGCCGCGGATTCGAGATGTTCGAGCGCCGGATGATGGCGCAGGTCCGAGGTGATGTAGACATCCGCCCCGGTGTCGACGGCGGCGTCGAGGAACGAGTCCCCGGCTCCGGGACAGACGGCCACCGTGCGCACCTCGCGGGCCGCGTCGCCGGTGTGCAGGATCCCCTGGGCCGTGGCGGGCACCTCCGCGGCGATCGCCGCGGTCAGCGCGCCCACGGTCGTCGGCTCCGGCAGCGTTCCGACCGCGCCGAGGCCGAAACGCTCCGAGCCGTGGGCGGCCGCGGCCGATGGCTCGCCCGGCAGCAGCGGGCGGGCGTCCTGCAGATCCAGCAGCGAGAGCCACGCGCCGACGGTTCCGCGGGTGGAGCGGTCCACATTGGTATGGCCGCACCACAGCGCGGTGCCGTGGCGGAGGAGGTGGGTGACCACGGCCCCCTTGCCGTCATCGGCGGGCAGGAAGTTCGCTCCGCGCAGCAGCAGCGGGTGGTGGGTGATCAGCAGATCCGCCCCGAGCTCGACCGCCTCACGGGCCACGGCCACGGTCGGATCCACCGCGAGCAGGACCCGGCTCACCGCGGCCGCGCGCTCCCCCAGCACCAGCCCCACCCGGTCCCAGGACTCGGCCCAGTCCAGCGGATAGGCCGCCTCGAGGACGCCCAGGACCGAGTCGACGCTCGCCCCGGCGGCGGAGGGATCCTGAGGACTCCTGTGTACGTCGGCCATGGTCATGCCCCCAGGGCGCGGGTCTCGATCAGCGCGGCCTGGTAGGCCTTCCACGGCATCAGCACGCACTTCACGCGTGCCGGGAACTTCGCCGCTCCCACGAGCGCGACCCCGTCGCCGATGATCTCCTCGTCGCCCTCGAGGCGACCGCGGGAGCGCATCACCTCGTCCACATGGGACTGGACCGGCTCGATCTCGGCGACGGACCGCCCGATCAGCAGGTCCGCCATGATCGAGGCGGAGGCGCGGCTCATGGCGCAGCCGATCGCGTCGTAGGAGACGTCCTCGATCCGCTCCGTGCCGTCCTGGGAGAGCTGGAGACGCAGGGTGATCTCGTCACCGCAGGTCGGGTTCACGTGATGGACCTCGGCGCCGAAGGGCTCGCGCAGCCCTGCGTGGAGGGGGCGCTTGTCATGCTCGATGACCAGCTCGGTGTACAGGGAGGAGAGAGGGCTGCTCATGAGAAGGACCTGAAGAACTCGACGGTGTGGGCGACGCCGGCGACGAGGGCGTCGACCTCGTCGGCGGTGGTGTGGACGGAGAAGCTGGCGCGGGTGGTGCCGTGCAGCCCGTAGCGGCGGTGCAGGGGCCAGGCGCAGTGGTGGCCCACGCGCACCTCGAGGCCGAGCGAGTCCAGTACCTGGCCGACATCGTGCGGGTGGCGACCGGCGACGTCGAAGGCCACCGCTCCGGCACGCTCCGGGCCGGCGGCGGGCCCGATGATGCGCACGCCGTTGAGGGCCGCGAGACCGGTCAGGGCGCGCTGGGTGAGCGCCTGTTCATGCGCGGCGACCTGCTCCATGCCGAGCGTGTCGAGGTAGTCGCAGGCGGCGGCGAGCCCGACGGCCTGGGAGATCGGCGGGGTGCCGGCCTCGAAGCGGGCGGGCGGCTCGGCGTAGGTGCTGTGGTCCATGTGGACGACCTCGATCATGGAGCCGCCGGTGAGGAAGGGCGGCATCTCGGCGAGCAGCTCGTAGCGGCCCCACAGCACTCCGATGCCGGTGGGGCCGAGCATCTTGTGCCCGGACAGCGCCACCAGGTCGACCCCGAGCGCGGCGACGTCGAAGGGCATGTGCGGGGCGGACTGCGCGGCGTCCAGGACGGTCAGGGCGCCGACGGCCCGGGCCGCCTCGACCAGCGTCGTCACGGGATTGATCGTGCCGAGCACGTTGGACTGATGCGTGAAGGCGACGACCCTTTGTGCGGCTCGTGATGAGATCGTCGAGCCCGCTGAGGTCGAGGGTGAAATCCTCCGCGAGCGGGATCCAGCGCAGGGTGGCCCCGGTGCGGCGAGCCAGCTCCTGCCAGGGCACGAGGTTCGCGTGGTGCTCCATCTCGGTCACGAGGATCTCGTCGCCCTCGCGCACCCGCAGGCGCTCCGGGGTCGAGGAGTCGCCGCTGCCCAGCGAGTGGACCACGAGGTTCAGCGCCTCGGTCGCGTTGCGGGTGAAGACCACCTCGTCCGGCGAGGGCGCGCCGAGGAAGTCGGCGATGCGTTCCCGGGCTCCCTCGTAGGCGTCGGTCGCCTCCCCCGCCATGCGGTGGGCGCCGCGCTTCACGGCGGCGTTGGCGTGGGTCAGGAAGTCCACCTCGGCGTCGATGACCTGACGCGGACGCTGCGAGGTGGCACCCCCGTCGAGATAGATCATCGGGGTCTCCGGATCGAGCATCCGGGACAGGATCGGGAAGTCCGCCCGGATCGCCTCGACGTCGAACTCTCTGCGGGGTGCACTCACCAGGGCGATTCCTCCTACGCTCGGGCCGGGACCGGCTGCGCGAGATGCGGAGCGGGCCGGTCATGACGGCCCTGCCAGTATAGGAACCGTCCAGGCGGCGTGACGCGGGCATGAGACTCTGTGAACACCACCGCGGATCAGCCCGCGGGCCGCCGGTCCCGCTCGTCGGCGACCACCCGACCCTCCGGAGGCAGCGCCATCGACACGCTCATCCTGTTCGCCCTCTTCACAGCGATCCTGATCTCCGTGGTCGTCCTCATCGGCCGCCTGCTCGTGCGCCGTCGCGCCCAGCGCGAGGAATGGGAGGCGAACGGTCGCCCCGAGCCGGTGCCGCGCACGGCCGAGGAGAAGGAGCGCGACCGACGCATCGCGATCACGTGGGGCTGTCTAGTGATCGCCGTGCCCGTCGTGCTCATCCTGCTCTACACCGTCACCCGCTGAGGGCGGGTCAGGGCTTCGAGGGGACCTTCCCGGCGTCGCGCCGGGCCTCCAGAGCTCTCATCCGGTCCACCAGGCTCTGCAGCAGATCCACCGCGCGTCCCAGGGTCGCGCCGAGCAGCCACGCCCAGAACCGGCGGGAGGCCGGGTGCCGCTCGACGAGACGGTGCAGCGCGTAGGCGAGGATCAGCACGAATCCGACCACCGCGGCGTACGCCACCCACTTGTTCGACTCGGTCGCGAAGGTGTCCAGCAGCATGTAGCCGATGTGGGCGTGCAGCAGGTAGATGGGATAGGTGAGCCCGCCGGCGGTCGCCGAGCCGGGCAGTCGCAGGGACCTCACCTTCGGGCTCAGCGTCGTCATCATCAGGAGGAAGACCAGGGTCTTCAGCAAAGAGTCGGTGGTGATCTCGAGATCGGAGATCGGGATGTACGCGGCCAGCAGGCCGGCCGCCCGGTAGGCGCTCCAGCCGCTCTCGGCGATGGAGCAGATGATCGCGCCCGCCGCGAACCAGACGAAGTAGCCGCCGAGGTAGGGGACGTCATCCGCCAGGCGCGGGGACATCATCGTCACGTAGAGCATCAGCATCGCCCAGGCGGGCATCAGCGCGGCCACCCGGTTCCCCTGGCCGAACAGCACCAGCGCGAACACCATGACGTAGAACTGCAGCTCGTACAGCAGCGTCCAGTAGACGCCGTCGACATAGGGCTGACCGAGCAGCGAGGGGATCATGGTGAGGTTCACGAGCACCTGCTGAGGCGTCACCCCCATCCGCTCCCCGCCGAGGACCAGGGCGAAGAAGGTGGTGATCCCCACGGCCACCCAGAACGCCGGGTAGAGGCGCAGGGCCCTGCCCACCGCGAACTGCCGGGCGGTCTTGCCCCGCACCGAGGCGGTGATCACGAAGCCGCTGATCATGAAGAAGAGGTTCACGCCCAGATGCGCGTGCTCGGCGATCCGCGCGATCGGCTCATGCGAGATGCTGCCGACCTTGCCGTTGTTGATCCCGTTGTAGAGGTAGTGGAAGCCCATCACCGAGATCGCGGCGAGCAGCCGCAGATAGTCGATGATCTCCACCCGTGCGCGCGAGGCTGCACGGGGGACGGTGGGCGCTCCGGTCTCGGACATGGGGAGCATCTTCGCACGCAGCCGGGCGGCATCGCGGGAGCCGGGAGCGGCGCGCTGGCACAGGGCGCGCGCCGCCCCACCGGCTGACGAGGAGGAGCTTCGCCCGCTGAGGGTGCTCCCCGTCGGAACGATGCAGGGGCAGGTCATGGCTGGGGCAGGTCATGCAGAGTCTGTCGGCGCAGCGGTGCGTCGCCTCCGTGGCCGCGCCCTGCGGACAGAGCCGAGAAGGTCCCCGACCTCCTGCGGGAGGACCGGGGACCTTCGTCGAGGTGGGTCGTGAGGGGCTCGAACCCCCGACCTTCTGGGTGTAAACCAGACGCTCTGACCAGCTGAGCTAACGACCCGGGCGGCGATCCGCCCCCACGACCGTGGTGACCGTGGTCAGCTGGTGCGGCTGGCCAGGCGGGTGCCCGTCCAGTCCGGTGCCAGGCTCACGGAGCTCATGACCCGGAGACCGGCGATGCCGGCGCTCTCCTGGATCTCACCGGGCATGACGTGGCCGTCACGACCCGCCTTGGGGGTCATCACCCACACCGGGGCTCCGGCGTCGATGTTGCGCAGGGTGTCCACCATGGCGTCGGTGAGGTCACCGTCGCCCTCGCGCCACCACAGCACGACGGCATCCACGATCTCCTGGGTGTCCTCGTCCTCGAGCTCGCCGTCGATGAGGTCCTCGATGGCTTCACGGAGATCGAGATCGACGTCGTCGTCGTAGCCGATCTCCTGCACGATCTGACCCGAGGTGAGGTTCAGCACCTCGGACAGGGAGCTGGACGAAGGGGCGTCGGCCGACGGTGACAAGAAAGGACTCCTTACGAACGGGGGTGTTGCAGTGCGCGCCGCGAGCACGAGGACATGAGGTCCGGTGCCTGGCGGCGCGCGCATGAGTCTATGTCACGCAACACTCGTGTGCATCACGGGAGGGGTGCCCCGGGCGCCGGAGCCGGGGGCGCGAGTGTCCTGCGTGTCACAGATGCGGAGGGAGTGTGAAGGTCCCGCGTGGCCACGGCGACGGTAGGCTTTGCTGCACCGAGGCCGAGGAGCCGGGCCCACCGGCGTTCCACAGCTCCCACGGCCGGTCCGTCGCCTCCCGTAGAGAGAAGGACAGTGTGACTTCGCACGAGACTCCTCGTCCCATCGGCATCAATCTGCCGAGCCACGCCCAGGACCCGGATCCTGAAGAGACCCGGGAATGGCTGGATTCGTTCGACGGCCTCGTCGAGCAGCGCGGCGCCGACCGCGCCTCCGAGATCGTCCAGAGCCTCATCCAGCATGCGCGCGAGGAGGATCTGCACCTCCCGGACTCGCTCACCACGGATTACGTGAACACGATCTCCGCGGAGCAGCAGCCGGAGTACCCCGGCGACCTCGAGCTCGAGAAGGAGCTGCGCAACATCAACCGCTGGAACGCGGCGATGGTCGTGCACCGCTCCCAGCGCCCCGGCGTCTCCGTCGGCGGCCACCTCTCGAGCTACGCCTCGATCGCCACCATGTACGAGGTGGGCTTCAACCACTTCTTCCGCGGTCGCAACCACCCCGGCGGCGGTGACCACGTCTTCTTCCAGGGCCACGCCTCCCCCGGCATCTACTCGCGCGCCTTCATGATGGGCCGCCTCGGCCAGGAGGACCTCGACGGCTTCCGCCAGGAGGTCTCCAGCGAGCACGGCATGCCCTCGTACCCGCACCCGCGGGCGATGCAGGACTTCTGGGAGTTCCCGACGGTCTCGATGGGCATCGGCCCGGTCGCCGCGATCGAGCAGGCATCCTTCGACCGCTACCTCGACAACCGCGGCCTCAAGGACACCAGCCAGCAGCACACCTGGGCGTTCCTCGGAGACGGCGAGATGGACGAGGTCGAGTCCCGCGGCGCGCTGCACATCGCCGCCAAGGAGCACCTGGACAACCTCACCTTCGTCGTCAACTGCAACCTGCAGCGCCTCGACGGCCCCGTCCGCGGCAACGGCAAGATCATCCAGGAGCTGGAGAGCCAGTTCCGCGGCGCCGGCTGGAACGTCATCAAGGTGATCTGGGGCGCGGGCTGGGATCCGCTGCTCGAGCAGTCCACCGACGGCGCGCTCATCGACCTGATGAACGCCACCCCGGACGGCGACTACCAGACCTACCGCGCGGAGAACGGCGGCTTCATCCGCGACAACTTCTTCGGGCGCGACCCGCGCACCAAGGCCCTCGTCGAGGACATGTCCGACGAGGACATCTGGTGGAAGCTCAACCGCGGCGGCCACGACACCAAGAAGATCTACGCAGCGTTCAAGCAGGCCACCGAGCGCAACGGCAAGCCCACCGTGATCCTCGCCCACACCGTCAAGGGCTACCGTCTGGGCAAGAACTTCGCGGGCCGCAACGCGACCCACCAGATGAAGAAGTTCACCCTCGAGGACCTCAAGGCGCTGCGCGACACCCTGCGCATCCCGGTCAGCGACGAGCAGCTCGAGTCCGGCAGCGTCTACGACGCCCCGTTCTACCTGCCCGAGGCCGATTCGCCGGTCATGACGTACCTCAAGGAGCACCGCGCGGCCCTCGGCGGTCCGGTCCCCTCGCGCCGCACCGAGCACGCTCCGCTCGAGCTGCCGGGCGACAAGGCCTACGAGGTCGTCCGCCGGGGCTCCGGCAAGCAGGAGATCGCCTCCACCATGGCGCTGGTGCGCCTGCTGAAGGACCTCATGCGGGACAAGGAGACCGGCAAGCGCTGGGTGCCGATCGTTCCCGACGAGGCCCGCACCTTCGGCATGGACTCGCTGTTCCCGACGGCGAAGATCTACAACCCCGACGGTCAGAACTACCTGTCGGTGGACCGCGATCTGCTGCTGGCCTACAAGGAGTCCACCTCCGGCCAGATCAAGCACATGGGCATCAACGAGATCTCCTCCACCGCGGCGTTCACCGCGGCCGGTACCTCGTACGCCACCCATGACTTCCCGATGATCCCGTTCTACATCTTCTACTCGATGTTCGGGTTCCAGCGCACCGGCGACTTCTTCTGGGCCGCCGGCGACCAGATGGCCAAGGGCTTCGTCATCGGCGCCACCGCCGGCAAGACCACCCTCGCCGGCGAGGGCCTGCAGCACATGGACGGCCACTCGCCGATCCTGGCCTCCACGAACCCCGGGACGGTCATCTACGACCCCACCTACGGGTACGAGCTGGGCCACATCATCCGCGACGGTCTCCAGCGCATGTACGGCGAGGACGACCGCCTGCAGGAGGTCTTCTACTACATCACGGTCTACAACGAGCCGATGGTGCAGCCGGCGGAGCCCGAGGACCTGGACGTCGAGGGCCTGCTCAAGGGCATGTACCTGCTGGAGCCCAAGCCCGAGGGCGAGGGCCCCGAGGCCCAGCTGCTGGCCTCCGGCGTGGGCGTCCCGTGGGCGAAGCACGCCCAGGAGCTGCTGGCCGAGGACTGGGGCGTGAAGGCCAACGTGTGGTCGGTGACCTCGTGGACGGAGCTGCGCAAGGAGGCCCAGGAGGCCGAGAAGCACAACCTCCTGAACCCCGAGGATCAGCGGACCCCGTGGATCACCCAGCGCCTGGACGGCGTCGAGGGCCCGTTCGTCGCGACCTCCGACTACGACTTCATGGTCCCGGACATGATCCGCGAGTGGATCCCGGGCCGCTACGGCGTGCTCGGAGCCGACGGCTGGGGCTTCTCGGACACCCGTCCGGCCGCCCGCCGCCACCTGAAGATCGACGCGCACTCGATGGTCGTCAAGACCCTCCAGCTGCTCGCCAAGGAGGGCACGGTGGATCCCTCGGTGGTCCGCCAGGCCATCGACAAGTACGACCTGACGAACGTGAACGCCGGCCAGTCCGGCTCCTTCGGCGGCGAGTCCTGATCACCCCGTCGGGCCGCCCCTCCTCCGGGACGGGCGGCCCGGCGGCGCTCCACCCCTGAACCGGCCCGACTCGTGACCCGAGCGGGCCGTCCCCGTCCCCACCCTTTGGAGGTCCCCGTGCTCGCGATCGTCTGTCCCGGACAAGGGGCGCAGAAGCCCGGTTTCCTGAGCCCGTGGCGCGAGCTGCCCGGCGTCGAGGAGTCCCTGGCGTCGCTGTCCGAGGCCGGTGGCGTGGATCTGCTGCGCCACGGCACCGAGTCCGATGCGGACACGATCCGTGACACGGCGGTTGCCCAGCCCCTGCTGGTCGCCGCCGGCATCATCGCCGCCTCCTCGCTGTACCAGGGTCAGGACCTGGCTCCGGCCGATGCGATCGCCGGGCACAGCGTCGGCGAGCTCACCGCCGCGGCGCTGAGCGGGGTGCTCGGCGACGAGGACGCGATGCGCCTGGTCGCCGTCCGCTCGCAGGCCATGGCCCGTGCCGCGGCCGCCGAGCCGACCTCGATGGCGGCCGTCGTCGGCGGTTCCCGCGAGGACGTCATCGCGACCATCGAGCGCCACGGACTGCACGCCGCGAACATCAACTCCGCGGCCCAGGTGGTCGCCGCCGGGTCGAGCGAGCAGATCGAGGCCCTGGCCGAGGACGGCCCCGCCAAGGCGCGGGTCATCCCGCTGCAGGTCGCCGGTGCCTTCCACACTCCGTACATGGCCGGTGCCCGCGAGGAGCTGGCGGCCTTCGCGCCCGGCCTCCAGCCTGCGGACCCGAGCGTCCCGCTGATCTCGAACGCGGGCGGCGAGGTCGTCGCCTCCGGTGCCCGCTACCTCGACCTGATCGTCACCCAGGTCGCGTCCCCGGTGGACTGGGAGGCCTGCATGGGTGCCCTCCGCGACCGCGGCGTCACCGCGATGATCGAGGTGGCCCCGGCCGGGACCCTCACCGGCCTCGCCAAGCGCGAGCTCAAGGGCATCGCGCTGGCGAACCTCAACACGCCCGACGATCTCGAGGCGGCTCGCGCGCTGGTGCGCGAGCACGCCGGCTCCGCCGCCCCGGACCAGGAGAACTGACATGTCCCTCTCCCTCGCCACCTGGCCCACCGTCGCCGGGTCGCAGGTCCTCGCCTACGGCGCGGCGCGCGGCGACCTCGTCGTCCCCAACGACGACCTGGTCGGGCCGATCGACTCCTCCGACGAGTGGATCCAGCAGCGCACCGGGATCGTCACCCGCACCCGGGCGAGCGCCGAGGTGGGCGTGAAGGACCTCGCGCTCACCGCGGCGAAGGAAGCCGTCGAGCGCTCCGGCATCGATCTGGGGACGCTCGACGCGATCATCGTCTCCACTATCACCTTCCCCTACCAGACCCCCTCCCTGGCCACCCTGCTCGCCGGCGAGCTGGGCCGGCCGGACGTCATCGCGTACGACATCTCCGCAGCCTGCGCCGGCTTCGCCTACGGGATCGGCCAGGCCGACTCCCTGATCCGTTCCGGCTCCGCCCGCAACGTGCTGGTGATCGGGGCGGAGAAGCTCTCCGACGTCGTCTCCCCCACCGATCGCTCGATCTCCTTCCTGCTGGGCGACGGCGCGGGCGCCGCGGTCGTCGGCCCCAGCGACACGCCGAGGATCGGACCCACCGTGTGGGGCAGCGACGGCGACAGCTGGAGCACCATCCGGATGACGAACTCCCTGATCGACTTCCGCGACGGGAAGGCCGGGTGGCCCACCCTCGAGCAGGACGGCCGCACCGTGTTCCGCTGGGCCGTGTGGCACACCGCGGAGAAGATCCGGGAGATGCTCGAGAAGTCCGGGCTGACCATCGACGACGTCGACGTGTTCGTGCCCCATCAGGCCAACATGCGCATCGTCGACGAGCTCGCCAAGCAGCTGAAGCTCCCCGAGCGCGTCGTCATCGCCCGCGACATCGCCGAGACCGGCAACACCTCTGCCGCCTCGATCCCGCTGGCCACGCACCGCCTGATCGAGGAGGGCGCCGCCACGAGCGGCGACGTGCTCGTGCAGTTCGGCTTCGGAGCGGGCCTCGCCTACGCCGGGCAGGTGCTGATCCTGCCCTGACCGGGGCACGATCCGCCTGCCGGTCGTCCCGATCATCCCGACATGATTGTCAACCGCGTCACGCCGCGGCTCGGACACAATCCCCGGTGACCGATTACCGTGCAGTAGCACTAGTAGTCTGTGACCGCCACTCATCCGCACACCTGAAGGAGCACCCATGGCACACACGGAGAACGAGATCCTCGCGGGCCTCGCCGAGATCGTCAACGAGGAGACCGGTGTCGCCACCGAGGACGTCAAGCTCGACAAGTCCTTCACCGACGACCTCGACATCGACTCCATCTCGATGATGACCATCGTGGTCAACGCCGAGGAGAAGTTCGACGTCCGCATCCCCGACGAAGAGGTCAAGAACCTGGCCACCGTCGGCGACGCCGTCAAGTTCATCGAGGGCGCTCAGAACTGAGCCCCGCCTGACGCCCGGGACGATCCCGTCCCGGGCGTCGCCGTTTCGTCTGCCGCCCCGACCCGGAGGTCCGTATGTCCGCTCCCCGTTCCCGTGTCGCCGTGACCGGCCTCGGCACCGTCAACCCGCTCGGCGGTGACGTGACCTCCACCTGGGAGGCAGCCCTGGCCGGGACCTCCGCCGCGCGCACCTTCGACAACGACTGGACGGAGACCTACGGCCTGTCCGTGAACTTCGGCTGCCAGATCGTCCCCGGTGCGGTCGACTCCCTCAGCCGCCCCGAGACGCGCAAGCTGGATCCCTCGGGCCAGTACGCGATCGTGGCCGCGCGCGAGGCCTGGGCCGACGCCGGCACCCCCGAGGTCGATCCGACCCGTCTCGGCGTCGTCGTCGGCTCCGGGATCGGCGGCATCTGGACCACGCTGGACCAGTGGGACGTCGTGCGCGAGCGCGGCGCCCGTCGCGTGAACCCCTTCACCGTGCCGATGCTGATGGCGAACTCCTCGAGCGCCCAGATCTCCATGGAGCTCGGCGCCCGCGCCGGCGCCCACACCCCCGTCTCCGCCTGCGCGTCGGGCTCCGAGGCCGTGGCGCTGGGCATGGGCATGATCCGGGACGGCCGGGCCGACGTGGTCGTGGTGGGCGGCACCGAGGCGTCCATCCACCCGATGACGCTCGCCGCCTTCGCGAACATCCGCGCGCTCTCGAGCCGCACCGATGACCCGGAGCACGCCTCGCGGCCCTACGACGTGGACCGCGACGGCTTCGTGCTCGGTGAGGGCGCGGCGATCCTGGTCCTCGAGAGCGAGGAGCACGCCGCCGCTCGCGGCGCCCGCGTGTACGCCTACGCCGCAGGCCGCGGCATGGCCTCGGATGCGCACCACATCTCCGCGCCCTCGGCCGAGGGCCAGGCCCGCGCGGTGCGCGAGGCCGTGGAGGACGCGGATCTGACCGCCAAGGACATCGTCCACGTCAACGCCCATGGCACCTCGACCCCGCTCGGGGACATCGGCGAGCTCAACGCCGTCTCCGATGCACTGGACGGCGAGACCGATCAGATCGTCGTCACCTCGACCAAGTCGATGACCGGGCACCTGCTCGGCGGCGCCGGCGCGCTCGAGTCCGTCTTCTCGACGCTCGCCTCGTACCACCGCACGGTCCCGCCGACGATCAACATCGAGAACCTCGATCCGGCCACGCCCATGGCCATCGCCCAGGGCCGCACGGCAGAGCTGCCCGCGGGTGACATCGCCGTGCTGAACAACGCCTTCGGCTTCGGCGGCCACGACGTCACCGTGGTGTTCACCAGCGCCTGAGCGGCAGCGCCGCACGGCGCAGCACCGCCACCCATGACGAGGTCCGGCACACCCTCCCCGATGGAGGATGTGCCGGACCTCGTCCTGTTGCGGGTCAGCAGGTCCCGAGACGCCTCAGCTCACGCGGTGCAGCCAGCGCATCGGCACGCCCTCGCCGGCGTGCCGGTAGATCTCCAGATCCTCGTCCCACGGGCCGCCGAGCGCGATGCCGAGCTCACGGCGCAGCGCGAGGGGATCGTCGCCCGCCCGCTCCATGCAGCCGCGCACATGGTCCTCGGTCAGGACGATGTTTCCGGCGTGATCGGTCGCGGCATGATGGATGCCGAGCTCGGGGGTGCAGCTCCAGCGGGCGCCGTCCACGGTGGCGGTGGACTCCTGGGTGACCTCGAAGCGCACCTCGTGCATGCCGCGCAGGGCGCTCACCAGGCGTGCGCCCGTGTCCTCCCGGCCGCGCCAGGTCATCTCCGCGCGCTGCAGCCCGCGGCCCACCGGCTGGTCCTCCCAGCGGATGCGTGCGGGTACGCCGAGAACTCCGCTGGCGGCCCAGTCGATATGCGGCGTGAGGGCCCGCGGAGCGGAGTGGATGTACAGAACGCCCTGGGTCATCTCGTTCCTTCCGGTGTCCGATGCGTCTTCCCCAACGAATCGGTACTGCGGAGGGTTCTGTGATCAGTGCGTGCCTGTCACTGCAGAGCTTAGAGGGTCTCCCTGATCTGGCGCAACGCCCGCTTCTTCACGGAGCGCTCGAGGCCGTCGATGTAGAGCGCTCCGTCGAGGTGGCCCACCTCGTGCTGGATGAGGCGGGCGACGAGACCCTCCCCCGCCAGCTCGATCTCCTGGCCCTCGACGTCCGTGCCCACACAGCGCGCGTAGGCGGAGCGGGTGCGCGGGAAGAAGAGGCCCGGCACGGAGAGGCAGCCCTCGTCGTCGTGCTGGAGGTCCTCCGAGAGCTCGACGATGACCGGGTTCAGGATGCAGCCCAGGCCGCCCTCCTCTCCGAGGTTCCACGAGAAGGCGCGCAGGCTCACGCCGATCTGGTTGGCGGCCACCCCGGCGCGACCCTCGTCGTCGACCGAGTCGATGAGGTCCTGCACGAGCGTGCGGGTGCCGTCCGTGATGGTCCGGATCGGGTCGCAGGGCGTGCGCAGCACGGGATCGCCGACGATGCGGATGGGTCGGATGGTCATGCCTGCTCCTCCGGGGCATCCGTCTCCGCGCCGAGCACGCGGTGGGTGACCTCGATGCCGGGCACCACGCTGCGCTCGACAGTGCATCCTGCGGCCACGGCGCGGCCGAACACCTTCACCACGGTCGCGATCTCCTTCTCGGTGAGCCCCTCGAGCGGCAGCTGCACCTCCTCGGCGATCGAGAGGTAGCGGTTGTCGGCCTCGTCGGAGGTGCCGTGCGCCCACAGCCGCATGGCGAAGTCGTCCCCGAGACGGCGGGAGAGGTTCACGTCGCTGCTCATTCCGGCGCAGCCGATCAGCGCAAGCTTCAGCAGCTCGCCGGGGTTGACCTCGCCCTCGCCGTGGCCGATCGGGATCTCGACCCCGCGCTGGGTGCGGCCCACGAGCGTGCGGTGGCCGGTGCGATCAGCCCAGACGCTGCCGGGACCGAAGCCTTCCGGCAGCGGGAAACGCTCATCGGGGACGGAGGTCATCGACCTGCTCCTTCTGGAGAACCGGGCGGAAATGCAACAGCCCCGGAATGATCCGGGGCTGTGCTCCTGCAAGGGCTCCCGCACTTGGATTCGAACCAAGAACCGCTCGATTAACAGTCGAGTGCTCTGCCGTTGAGCTATGCGGGATCGACCTGGACGAGAGTAGCAGGGATACGGGGGCCTTCGCATCTCGGAACCCCGCCTCGACCGGGCACTATGACGAAGGTTACCCTGCCGCCGCAGGGGCATCGCCCGAGGCCGGCGGCCGAACCGCATCGGCCCGGGTGGACTCTCGCACCACGAGGACGGGCTCGATGGCGCGAGCCTCCTCCGCGGCCGCCTCCGGCGTGCTGGGGCGGGTCCCTGCCGTCTCGATCACCTCGAGCAGACGGGTCGCCGCGACCCGTCCGTACTCGATCGCCGAACGGCCGATCGCGGTGATCGGAGGACGGTGCGTGCGGGTGAGCGCTGAGTCCTCGAAGCTCGCGACCGCGACATCCTGCGGGATGCGGGACCCGGACTGCTCGAGGACATGCGCTCCGGCCAGGGCCATCTCGTCGCTGTCGAAGATGATCGCGGTGGGCGGCTCCGGGCGGGCCAGGAGCTCTGCGGCGGCGATCTCGGCGCCGCGCGTCCCGAATCCGGCGACCTGCGAGACCCCGGCGAGGCCGAGCTCGGCGCAGCGCTCCTCGAAGGCCCGGTCGCGCTGCAGGGTGTGCAGGAGCTCCCCGTCGCCCGCCACGCGCGCGAGGCGCCGATGGCCCTGCTCGGCCAGGTGGTCCACCAGGAGCCGGGTGGCATGGGCGTCGTCGACGTAGACGGCCGGGAGGGCGCCGTGATGCCCCGGCCCGCCGACGACGAGGGCGGGAAGCCTGAGGTCCTCGAGCGCAGGGATGCGCGGATCGTCCTGACGGAGGTCCACCACGACCACGCCGTCGACCCGTCGCTGGGCGAACCAGCGCCGGAAGGTGTCGATCTCGGCATCCGTGGACTCGACGATCTTCATCTGCAGCGAGTAGTCGCGGCGGCTGAGGACCTCCTGCAGTCCGGCCACGAAGGCGCCGAAGAAGGCCTCGGTGCCCAGCACCTCCGCCGGACGCGCCAGCACCATCCCGACGGTGAGCACCGGCGCCCCCGCGAGAGCGCGCGCGGAGGGCGAGGGCTCCCACCGGAGCTCCTCGGCGATCGTCATGATCCGCTCCCGGGTCGCGTCCGAGACGCCGGGGCGCCCGTTGACGGCGAGGGAGACGGCCGCCGGAGTCACGCCGGCACGACGGGCGATGTCCGCGATCGTCACACGCTGGCCCCGGCCGCTGCCAGGCTGGCGGCCCTGCTTGCTGGTGGTCATCGTCCACTCTCTCCGGCCGCCGGCAGATGCCCTGCCCCGGGCCATGACTAAAGCGCTACAGTAACATTTCAGCGGGTGAGCCGGCAGGTCTGGACGGAGAGGTTCCGACCCCCTGCTCCGCCCGCATCCCGCAGCGAACACCACCTTCGAGCACCGCCTTCGAGCACCGCCCTCGACCACCGTCCGATGGAAGGACACGATGTCAGTCTCCCCCCGCCTCCCGGCCGGTGACGCTCGACCGCGATTCGGCGTGAACTACACGCCGCGGCAGGGATGGTTCCACTCCTGGCTCGACCTGGACCTCGACGCCGTCGGCGAGGACCTCGCCGCCGTCGCCTCGCTCGGGGTCGACCATATCCGGATCTTCCCGCTGTGGCCCCTGCTCCAGCCCAATCGCACCTTCATCCGCCCGCGGGCTCTGGATGACGTGCGCGCCGTGGTGGACGTCGCCGCCGAGCTCGGCCTGGACGTCGTGGTCGATGCGCTGCAGGGCCACCTCTCGAGCTTCGACTTCATCCCCAGCTGGCTCGCCACCTGGCATCGCCGCAACATGTTCACCGATCCCGAGGTGATCGCCGCGGCCGCGGATCTGGTCCGCTCGCTCTCGAGCCGTCTGGCCGATTCCCCGAACCTCCTGGGGCTCACGCTCGGCAACGAGGTCAACCAGTTCTCGGCCTCGAACCATCCCGATCCCGACCCGCTGAGCGTCGAGCAGGCCGCCACCTGGACACGGACCCTCCTGCAGGCGGCGCGGGACGGAGCGCCGCAGGGCATGCACACCGTCGCGAACTACGACGCCGCCTGGTTCATGGACGACCACGCCTTCACCCCCGACCAGTCCGCGCAGCTGGGGGACGCGACGGTGGTCCACTCCTGGATCTTCGACGGCACCGGCCAGCGCTACGGCGCCCGCTCCTACGAGGTCGCCCACCGCACCGAGTACTACCTCGAGCTGGCGCGGGCCTTCTCCCCTGCTCCCGAGCGACCGCTCTGGCTCCAGGAGGTGGGCGCGCCCCGCAGCATCCTCGAGGAGGACGACGTCCCCTGGTTCGTGCGCAGCACGGTGGAGAACTCGCTGCAGTGCCCCGAGCTGTGGGGCATCACCTGGTGGTGCTCGCACGACGTCTCCCGGTCGCTCGCCGATTTCCCGCCGCTCGAGCACACCCTCGGGCTGTTCGACGAGGGCGGACGCCTCAAGAGCTCCGGCGCCGCCTTCCGCGACGCCATCGCCGCCGCCCGCGAGACGACGGCTCCCGCTCCGCGCGGTCCGGCGATCGAGCTGGCCGTGGGCTCGGAGCCGCTGCTCCAGCGCAGCGCGGCGGCACCGGGCGGCTCGGTCTTCGAGCAGTGGATGGCGGCCTCCCGCGCCGGGGACCGACCCAGCATCCGTGTGGTGCGCGAGACGGCTTCGGGAACGGCCGGGGACACCCGCACCGGCGGCGCCGCCGCGACCCGCGTCGCGGGCTGAGACGATCGCCGGCGCACTCCCCTGAGGTTCTGCGTCCGGGCAGGTCAGCGTCCCTCTCCGTGATAGATTTCAGACCGCCCTGCACGCAGGGCACGGGCCAGTAGCTCAGCCGGTCAGAGCAGCGGACTCATAATCCGTCGGTCGCGGGTTCAAGCCCCGCCTGGCCTACCCGGACTGCATCTCCACCCTCTTCGGAACGTGTCCGTACGGGAAGCGTGGGGGAAGAGCGCCCATGGCGACCATGATCGCGTGCGGAGACGCCAGGGGGAGATGCTCTCGCCGCGTGGAGTCCGGTGCTCACAGCCACCCCTGATCGCGCGCGCAGCGCAGCGCCTCCGCCCGGTTGCGGGCCCCGGTCTTCCCGATCGCGCTGGAGAGGTAGTTGCGCACCGTGCTCGAGGAGAGGTGGAGCGCTGCGGACATCTCCGAGATCGGCACCCCGCCGTCGGAGGCGGAGAGCACCTCCCGCTCCCGCGGGGTCAGCGGGCTCGGACCGGCCGCGAGCGCCTGGGCGGCCAGTCCTGGATCCACGACGGTGCCGCCGGAGGCCGCTGTCCGGATCGCGGAGGCCAGGTCCTCGACCGGGTCGTCCTTGACCAGGAATCCCCGTGCCCCGGCGTCCATGGCGCGACGCAGGTATCCCGCCCGACCGAAGGTGGTGACCACGATGATCGCGGTGTCCGGATTCTGCTCGCGCACCTCCGGGATCACGTCCAGGCCGCTGCGACCGGGCAGCTCGATGTCCAGGATCAGCACGTCCGGGCGGAGGTCAGCGACGGCGGCGACCACCTCGTCACCACGCCCCACCTCGCCGATCACCTGCAGATCGGGTTCGAGGCCGAGCAGCCCGGCCAACGCGGAGCGCATCATGGTCTGGTCCTCGGCGATCATCACGGAGGTGCGCAGGCCGGAGCTCTCGCGTGCGGCCCCGTCCTCGGTCACCCTGTCGTTCATGAGCTCTCCTCCTCCTCGCGCAGGGGCACGCTCACACCGAGCCGGAACCCGCTGGGCAGTCGCTCTGCGGCGAGCACGCCGTCCAGCATCGCAGCTCTCTCCCGCAGTCCGGTCAGGCCCGACCCGACTCGCAGCGGGTCCTCGCCCCCGGTGCCGTCATCGGTGATCTCGAGCGTCGCCTCTCCCCCGCCCGTCTCCACCAGTATCCGGCAGGTCCGCGCCCGGGCGTGGCGCAGGACGTTGGTGGCCCCCTCACGCACCACCCACGCGAACAGCCGATCCACGGGCCTCGGCAGAGTGCCCGGATCGGCGAGGGTCTCGACGTCGCACCGGATCCCGGCGTCCTCGAGCACGGTGCGCGCGGCCTCCAGCTCGTCCGCGAGCGAGGTCTCCCGATATCCGACCACGGCCTGGCGCACCTCGCCGAGGGCGCTGCGGCCGATCTCCTCGATGCTGCGGGCATGCTCCGCGGCGGTGTCAGGATCGGTGGGGACGAATCGCCGTACGGCCTCGGCCTTCACGACGATCAGCGAGAGCGTGTGCCCCAGCAGGTCATGCAGATCCCGGGAGAAGCGCTCGCGCTCCTCGAGCACCGCCGTGCGGGCGAGCTGCTCGCGGGTGGCACGCAGCTGCACGGTGGTCTCCAGGAGACGGTCGATCAGGAACGCGCTCAGGCCGGCCATGTAGGTCACGACGGTGAACAGGAGCGCATCGGCGAGATCCCCGCTGGTGATCCCCGCGGCGACACCGCCGCTGATCGCGAGACCGCCGACGACGCCCATCGCCAGGTGCCGTCGGATGCCCACCGCCATGCCCAGGGCCAGCAACGGGTAGAGGAACACCTGATGCTCATTCCACAGGATCTGATATCCGATCACCACCAGCGTGGAGACGGCGACCAGCGACTCGGAGAGCAGATCGGCGGGGAGTGCCGACGGGTTGCCCGCCCTGTGGCCGGAGCCTGTGCGATGTCGCACCAGCACGGTGGCCACGTGCACTCCGGCCAGGAGCAGCAGCACCGTCAGCTGGCCGAAGCGGCCGTGCTGGACGGCGGCCACCACCGGGGACAGCAGCAGCAGCGGCAGCCAGAGCAGCGCGTACCCCAGGGCGGGGCGTCGGGCGGCCCAGGGCAGCAGGCTCACGTCGCACTCGGCGGGCGGGGGCGGCTCAGGGCGGGAGCGAGTGTTCATGAGGACTCCGTGCCCACGGTACGCCCGGCACCGCGCCGGGGAGCAGCACGTCGGCGCAGACCGAGGAGCAGCACCACGCCGACCACGACATGCATCAGCTCCAGGACCACGAGCACGGCTCCGCCGGCTCCGGAGATCGCGGGGCCGGCCAGGGAGAGGAGGAGGACCACGGACCCGACGACGGTCCATACGGTCCTGCCGTGCGCCAGCCTGCTCAGAAGTGCCAGGAGCAGCCAGGCGGCGACCCCGGCGACCAGTGCGGCGATGATGATCGAGGTGGGCCCGACCCGCTGCCCCGCGCCGGCGACCTCGAGCTCGAGGCCCGCCAACGGCACTGCGGCGGCCCAGATCAGCAGCCCGCCCGCCGCAGCGCAGGCGATGACCGCTGCGGCCTGGGGCGAGCTCATCCCGGGGATCCGTGACCAGGAGGGTGGCGAAGGAAATCCATCGGTGCTGCTCGAGGAGACGGTGCGGAGGTCGGTAGGGTCGTTCGGCATGGGATGCTCCTGGTGGGCGAAGGTCCATCGTGAGTCGATGTCCGCCATCGACGGTACGGAGCGCGGTGAGCAGTCGGCAGAGCCGTCAGTACGGAGCTGGGCAGGACATACGTCCTACGGGCGGGCGACCACGGTGGCGCCCGCGACACGACCGTCAGGAGGTCCCGGTGGCGATCGAGGATACGCTGTCCCAGTACGTCCGCGAGCACGCGGAGCGTGCCGTGCTGGGGCTGCGCGCCATCGAGCGCGCCGAGGCGGGAGACCTCGATCAGGTTCTCACGGTGGAGACCGTGCACGACCTCCGCACCTCGCTGCGCCGTCTGAGGGCGACGCTGCGCTCCTTCCCGGGTTCACCCGACCCGCCGCACGCCGCTCCCGCACCCTCCGATGGTGACCTGCAGTTCGTCGCCCGCGCCCTCAGCGAACTGCGCGACACGGACGTGCTGTCCGAGCAGCTGCGCGCGCAGATCAGTTCCCTTCCCCCCTCATCGGCGCAGGGCCCGGTGCGGGAGGTCCTCGCCTCCGCGCTCGCCGCGCGCCGACGCACCGCGCTCGCACAGGTGGCCGAGCGCCGCGGCGACCAGCGGTGGGGTCGCGTCGCCGACCGGCTGGACTCCTGGCAGCAGGTGCCACCGCGGCTCGCCGACCCGCAGCTCCTGCGCCTGCTCGAGAGCGCACGGGAAGAGGTCAGAGCCCGGCTGCTCGCCGCCGGAGAGGATCTGCATGCCCTGCACTCGGCCCGCAAGGCGGCCAAGCGCTGGCGCTACGCCGCGGAGATGCTGCTTCCCGTCGCGTCGGCAGCGGCAGAACACTACGAGCAGGCGACCGGAATCCACGAATCGCTGGGCCGGCTGCAGGATGCGGTGGTCGCGACCGAGTTCCTGGAGGAGGTGACGCGCAGCGGAGACCTCGCCGACGGCACCGCCCGAACGCTCGCGCTGCTGGCACGGCGCGCCCAGCGGACGATCCAGGAGATCACCGCTGAGGCTCCGCGCCTGCTGTGAACGTCAGCGCTCGTCCAGATAGCGCAGCACCGCCTGGACGCGGCGGCTGGTCTGCTCGTCGCCGGTGAGCTCGAGCTTGTCGAAGATGGCACTGATCGCCTTCTCCACGGTGCTCAGCGAGAGGAATAGACGCTCGGCGATGCCGCGGTTGGACAGCCCCTCCGCCATCGCCTCGAGCACCTCGATCTCTCGCGGGGTGAGTCGGGAGACGGCGCGCTGCTGCTCGGGGGCCCGCAGCAGGGAGCGGACCACTGCCGGGTCGATGACGGTCCCGCCCTCGGCCACCCGGTGCACGGCGTCGAGGAAGCCGTCGATCTCGGTGATGCGGTCCTTGAGCAGGTATCCGATGCCGGGGGCATCGGTGCTGAGCAGCTCGCTGGCGTACTCGCGCGCGACGTGCTGGGACAGCATGAGCACGCCGATCTGCGGATGCTCGCGCTTGATCCGCAGGGCCGCCAGCAGTCCCTCGTTCGTGTGGGTGGGCGGCATCCGCACGTCCACGATCGCGAGCCGCGGCCGGTGCCGCTCCACCTCGGCGATCAGCTCCTCGCCGTCGCCGACGGAGGCGAGCACCTCGATGCCCTCGTCCTCCAGCAGGCTGCGCACTCCCTCCCGCAGCAGCACGGCGTCGTCGGCGAGCACGACTCCGAGCGGGGATCCGATCTCGGTCTCAGTCACAGGGCAGCTCCGCGGTGATGACGGTGGGCCCGCCGAGCGGGCTGTCGACCTTCACCGTACCGTCCAGCGCGGCGACGCGACGGGCCAGGCCCTGCAGCCCCCCGCCCTCGGGATCCGCCCCGCCCACACCGTCGTCGCGGATGCTCACCCGCAGCGACCGCCGACCGGGAGATCCCTCGACCATCAGCTGGAGGTGCACCTCGGTGGCCCGGGCGTGCTTGACGACGTTGTTGACCGCCTCCCGGACCACGAAGTAGGCCGCCGACTCCACCGCCCGGGGGATCTCCCCCTCCACGCGATGGTCGAGGTGCACCGGCAGCGGACTCGCGGCGGCCACGTCACCGAGCGCCGTGGCGAGCCCGTGCTCGTCGAGGGCGTTGGGATAGACGCGCCAGGCCACCTGGCGCACCTCCTCGATGAGCGACTGCGACTGGGCGTGGGCCTGATCCAGGAGTTCTCTCGCCCGCTGAGGGTCGCTCATCCGACGGGCCCGAGCCAGGGTGACCGACAGCGACACCACGTTCTGCTGCACCCCGTCGTGCAGGTCCCTCTCGATCCGTCGGCGCTCGTCGTCGATGGCGAGCACCACCCCGCGGCGGGTGGTCAGCAGGCGGCTGATGCGGGTCTCGAGGGCGTCCTCCCGGCTCACCGAGGTCCAGCGGCGCAGCAGCGCCGACTGCAGCCAGGCCGCGGCCTCGGCGAAGAGCGCGGCGGCCAGGAGGCTCGAGGTGCCGAAGATGAGCAGCACCGGAAGCGCCGGGCGACTGATCACGAAGAGCGCGTACTCGAAGACCACCGGTTCGGCGATGATCGTCTGAGTGGCGCTGCCCAGCACGATGCTGGCGACCAGCAGCAGCAGGTCGATCATCACGTAGCCGAGCACACCGGCGAGGACCGCGTGCAGCAGGGCCCGTCGGCCTCCCAGGAAGGTGTCCGGAGGAGCGCCCAGCCGGAGCCGGTAGAACCGCTCGAGGCGCCAGGTCTCCCAGCGCCTCGCCCGCCGGAACGGGCCGCGCCAACGGATCACGAGCAGCGGGATCGTCAGCAGCAGCAGGGCGCCGAACAGCAGGCCCAGCACCGTCCCCACCACGTGCCGCAAGGCACGGCGCGCGAGCCGCACGGGCTCGCGCGGCACCGTGATGCGAGAGAGATCGGGCAGGCGCATGGGAAGGGCTTCTCCGAGGGATCAGGATCGTCGGACCGGCTGGTCGGACGATGCCCGGCCACGCTACCAAGGTGCCTGAGCAGTGCCCATGAGGGGATGCCCCTCCCCCGGTTCCGGTTTTCCGTAATGCTCCCTGCGGACGGCCGCGGCACCTCCACGGTCCGCCCCGTGTCCGGGGCCCCTGCCGCGTTCCTAGCGTGGCGGGACCACCTCGACCACACCACCTCGACCACAGGAACCTGCCGATGGATGCCGTCCTCCAGCTCGCCGAGAGCCTCATGGCCTCGCCCTGGCTGTACCTGCTCGTGATCGGTCTCGCGACGTTCGACGGGATCGTCCCGATCGTGCCCTCCGAGACCGTCATCATCGCGGCGGGCGCCTATGCCGTCACCGGGCAGCCGCATGCCCTCGGGCTGTTCGCTGCGGCCTGGGCGGGCGCGCTGATCGGGGACGTGACGGCCCATCATCTGGGGAGGGGCGCCGGACCGATCGCACGCTGGTTCCGCGGTCGACGCTGGGGCGGGGCGCTGCTGGGCTGGGCGGAGCGGGAGCTGGCCCAGCGCGGCGGGATGCTCCTGATCTCGGCGCGCTTCATCCCCGGCGGACGCACCGCGACCACCCTCGCGAGCGGGATCGTGGGATACCCGCGCCGGCGCTTCGTGGGCTTCGCCGCGATCGCCGCCGCCCTCTGGTCGCTGTACAGCGTGGGCATCGGGATGCTGGGCGGAGCGGTCTTCCAGGAGCAGCCGCTGGTGGGTGTGGGCGCAGGGATCGGGCTCGCGATCGCACTGGGAGGCGGGATCGAGCTGGGACGCACCGTGCGGCGCCGGGCCCGGGAACGCGCCCAGAAGCGGACGCCGGCGCGGGTCAGTCCTCGCTCGAGCGCAGTGCGCGCCGTCTGCCCTGCACCTGCACCAGACGCGACATGATCTCCTGGTAGCGCTCCCCGTCCGCGGGGTCGGTGCGCTGCAGGCGCTGCTTGAGCACCGAGTACTCCCGGGTGATCGAGAGCTCCGTGAGCCGGTCCAGCAGCGAGTGGCCGAGCCGACGCAGCCCCTCCTCGTCGCGGGCGGGCAGATCGAGGTTGGCGATCTCCACGATCAGCGGGCGCACCGTCTCCCCGGCGATCTCGAGCACCTGCTCGAGGTACCGCGCCGCATGGAGGCGGCCCTCGACGGCGTCGAGCAGGGTGCCGGCGGCGAGCATCACGTCCCACACCCCCTGCAGGGCGGGCACGTGGAAGGAGTCGTCCGGCAGCGAGGCGACCTTCTCGGGTTCCAGCAGCTGGGGCGACTGGAGCATCGCCGCGAGCGACTGGGTCTCCACCTGCCCCACGGGATCACGAGGGTTGACGACGTCCGCGAGGCGCGCCATGGGGATCACGGGGCTCTCCTCCGCCGGCGCCCCGCCCGGCTCCCCCGTCGACGCCGCCGGCCGGGCCTCCTCGGCGCGGTGACCGCCGCGGCCCTCGGCGCGAGCGGCGTCGTGCACGGCTCGCAGCACCGTGCCCTCGTCCATGCCGAGCCAGCCCGACAGCCTCCGCGCGTACTCGGGGCGCATCGCGCGATCCCGGATCCGGGCGACCACCGGCGCCGCCATCCGCAGGGCGGTGACCTGGCCCTCCACGGTGTCGAGGTCGACCTGGGAGATCGCGGTGCGGATCGCGAACTCGAACAGCGGCCGACGGGTCTCGATGAGCTCCCGCACCGCCTGGTCGCCCTGGGTGATCCGCAGATCGCAGGGATCCATCCCACCGGGCTCGACGGCGACGTAGGTCTGGGCGACGAAGCGCTGGTCCTCCTCGAAGGCGCGCAGCGCCGCCTTCTGACCGGCGGCGTCGCCGTCGAAGGTGAAGATGACCTCGCCGCTCAGCCCGCGGCCGTCGGTGTTCAGGCGCAGCCCGGCCGAGGGGTTCGAGTCCCCCATCACGCGGCGCACGATCTTCACGTGCTCGGCGCCGAAGGCGGTGCCGCAGGAGGCGACCGCGGTGGTGACGCCGGCGAGGTGGGCGGCCATGACGTCGGTGTAGCCCTCGACCACCACGACGCGGTGCTGGGTGGAGATGTCCTTGCGGGCGATGTCCAGGCCGTAGAGCACGTTGGACTTGTGGTAGATCGCGGTCTCGGGGGTGTTGAGGTACTTGGGGCCCTTGTCGGACTCCAGCAGGCGCCGCGCGCCGAAGCCGATGGTGCTGCCGGTGATGTCGCGGATCGGCCACACCAGGCGCCCCCGGAAGCGGTCGTAGACCCCGCGCTGCCCCTGCGAGACGAGCCCGCTCGCCACGAGCTCCGCCTCGGTGAAGCCGCGCTTCCGCAGCACACCGGTCAGGGAGTCCCAGCCCTCGGGCGCGAAGCCGACGCCGAAGTGTGCCGCCGCGTCCTGGTCGAAGCCGCGCTCGGTGAGGAAGCGCCGGCCCACCTCGGCCGCCTGGCCGTCGAGCTGCTCGCTGTAGTACTCCTCGGCGATCGCATGCGCGTCCAGGAGCCGGCGCCGGGTCCCGAAGTCGGTGCGCTCACGGCCCTCGCCGGCATCCTCGTACTGGAGCTGGACGCCGTAGCGGGCGGCGAGCATCTCGACCGCCTCGACGAAGCTGAGGTGGTTGATCTTCTGGACGAAGGAGATCACGTCCCCGCCCTCGCCGCAGCCGAAGCAGTGCCAGTGGCCGAGCTGGGGGCGGATGTTGAAGGACGGGGTCTTCTCGTCGTGGAAGGGGCACAGCCCCTTCATCGACCCGATGCCGGCGGTGCGCAGGGTGACGTGCTCGGAGACCACCTCGTCCAGGCGCGAGCGCTCGCGCACGAGGTCCACGTCGCTGCGCCGGATCAGTCCCTGTGCCACCCGCTCAGAGCTCCGATCCGAGGCCGGGCAGCGGAGTGTCCGCCGCGGTGACGTGGGTGAGGGTGCGGTCGAAGAGCACCTCGTGCAGCCGCCGAGCGGTGACGTCGGTGTAGGAGGCGATCTGGTCGACGACGACCCGCCGACGGGAGTCGTCGTCCGGAGCGTCCTGCCAGAGCTCGGCGAACAGCGGGCTGAGGTACTGGGTGCCGGTGTTCCACAGCCGCGAGTAGAGGTCGCGGATGATCTCCTCCTGCGCCTCGTACACGGGCTGCTGGGAGGCGGAGGACATCACGTACGCGGCGGCGAGGCCCTTGAGCACGGCGATCTCGAGATGGGTCTGCTCGGGCACGACCACGTCGCCGCTGTAGCGGGAGATCGGTCCCTCGCCGTGGGCTGCGCGGGTGGCGGTGATCGCGGAGCGCGTGAAGCGGCCGATCAGCTGGCTGGCCATGTTCTTCAGCGCGGCGGCGGAGCGCATCGACCCGGTGAAGGACAGCAGCCAGCTGGGCTCGGCCTCGAGCCGGACCAGCGCGGCGTCGAGCTCCTCGATCGACTCCTCGGGCATGTACCAGTCCTGGACCACGTACAGCGCGGCGGAGCGCTCGAGCGGGTCCTGCAGCTTCTGCAGGTCGAGGGTGAGCCCGGTGATCGCATCCTCGATGTCGTGGACCGAGTAGGCGATGTCGTCGGCGAGGTCCATGACCTGGGCCTCGAAGCACTTCCGGCCGGGCACGGAGCCCTGACGGGCCCACTCGTAGACGGGCACGTCATCGGCGTAGGCCCCGAACTTCGGGGAGCTCGGCACCGGGCCCCGGCCCCGCGTCCACGGGTACTTGATGGCGGCGTCCACGCTCGCGCGGGTGAGGTTCAGCCCGTAGGGGCGGTCCTCGCCGATGACCTTCGGCTCGAGGCGGGTGAGCAGGCGCAGGGTCTGGGCGTTGCCCTCGAAGCCCCCGAAGTCGGAGGCGAGGGCGTCGAGCACCTTCTCGCCGTTGTGCCCGAACGGCGGGTGACCCATGTCGTGGGCGAGGCAGGCCGCGTCCACGATGTCGGGGTCGCAGCCGAGCTCCGCACCGATGTCACGGCCCACCTGGGCGACCTCGAGGGAGTGGGTGAGACGGGTGCGCACGAAGTCGTTCGCGCCCGCTCCGAGCACCTGCGTCTTGGCCCCGAGGCGCCGCAGCGCCGAGGAGTGCAGCACCCGGGCTCGGTCCCGCTGGAAGGGCGTGCGGGCCTGGGACTTCGGCGGCTCGGGAGCGAAGCGCTCGAGGTCGTGCTCCGTGTACCCGGTGGGCGGGGTGCCGGGTGCGGAAGGGGTCGGGGTGGGCACCGGCTCAGCCTCCCGAGATGTCGAGCTCGGCCTCGTGGAGGCGGCGGCGGTGGTCGTCGTCCAGCGTGCGCGAGTCCATCCATCCCTGGGGCACGGCGGCGTTGCGCCCGTGGCCGGCGCGGCCGCGCGGACCCTCGACGGGCGCGCCCGGGTAGGGGGCGTCGAGGTCCAGCTCGGAGAGCTTCGCCTCGAGATCGGCGAGGGACTCCATGGTGGCCAGTCGCCGGCGCATGTCGCCGCCGACGGGGTAGCCCTTGAAGTACCAGGCCACGTGCTTGCGCAGGTCCTTCACGCCGCGGTCCTCGTCCTCGTAGAACTCGACCAGCAGCTCGGCGTGCCGACGCAGGATGCGCGCCACCTCGCCGAGGCCCGGGCGCACCCGCTCGGCGGAGCCGGAGAACCCGGCGGCGAGGTCCGCGAAGAGCCAGGGGCGCCCCTGGCAGCCACGGCCCACCACGACGCCGTCGGCGCCGGTCTCGTCCATCATGCGCAGCGCGTCCTCGGCGGACCAGATGTCGCCGTTGCCGAGCACCGGGATGTCGGTGACGGTCTGCTTGAGGTCCGCGATCGAGCTCCAGTCCGCGGTGCCGGAGTACTGCTCCTTGACGGTGCGGCCGTGGAGCGTGATCGCGGCTGCGCCGACCTCCTGGGCGATGAGCCCCGCGTCGCGATAGGTCAGGTGGTCGTCGTCGACGCCCTTGCGCGTCTTCAGGGTGACCGGCACGTCGCCGGCGGCCGCGACCGCCGCGCGGAGGATGCGCGTGAACAGCTCGTCCTTCCAGGGCAGCACGCCGCCGCCGCCGCGGCGGGTGACCTTGGGGACCGGGCAGCCGAAGTTCAGATCGATGTGGTCCGCGCCGTCGCGCTCCAGGATCATGCTCACCGAACGGGCGACGACCGCGGGGTCCACGCCGTAGAGCTGCACGGAGCGCGGGGACTCGCGATCCGCCATGCGCAGCAGCCGCCAGGACTCGCGATGATCCTCGATCAGGGCCCGGGTGGTGACCATCTCGGTGGGGTACAGCCCGCCGTCGTCCTGGCTGTGCATCGACCCGAACTCGCGGCACAGCACCCGGAACGCCATGTTGGTGACCCCGGCCATGGGGGCGAGCATCACCGGGGTGTCCACGGTGAGCGACCCGATCGTGAGCGGTCGCCGAGCAGCCGCCGAGGCACTGCCGGGTGCGGCCTGGGCGGGGGCGGAGGGCGGGGCGTCGTGGAGAAGGGTCATCGTCCTGCGATTGTCCCATCACTGGGGCTTCGGCGGGAGGTGGCGGGGTGGTGATGTGCGTCGAGGATCCGTGGGGAGGAACCGAGCGCCGGGGCGGGGTCCCGCGCTCAGCCGCCGACGAGCCGCCGGCGCAGCTCCGGATCGACCAGCACGCTGACGTGATCGCTGATCTGCTCGGCCGTGCCGATCCCGGGACTGAGGGCCCGCACCGCCGGGTCCGAGATCTCCTCCTGCAGGAGCTCCGGCAGGCCTCGGAGCCCCACGTGGGGGCGCTCGAAGAAGGGTTCGGTGGCGGGGTCCAGCGTGGGCAGGCCCACCTGGCCCTGGAGCTCGGCGACGAGCTCGGCCGCATCCGCGATCGCCGCCTGTCGGGACCGCCAGTCCCGGGCCTGGAGCGCTTCGAGCGCGGCGATGCGCAGCGCTCCCCCGCCCGGCAGCGCCGCCGCGGAGCGGGCCAGCCACTTGCCGTACGGCGCCCAGCGGCGATGCAGCAGATGGGCGAGATGGAACAGCGTGCGCACGTGCCGCGCGGCGATCACCGAGGAGCCGTCCTCGTCCCCGCGCAGCCCCGCCCGACCCACGTCCTGCAGCTCCTGGCCGATCCGTGTCCAGTCCGCTCCGATCGCGTACCGGCGGATGTCCTCCGGGTACCGAGCCAGACGGTCCCGGATGGCGGTGATCGCCCCGGTGCCGTCGTGGAGCACCGGGCCGGCGGTCACCTCGAGGGCGGCCTGACCGGTCAGCTGCAGCCAGTCGATGATCTCGATCGGCGCGTCCCCGGACAGGCGTTCCGGGGCGATCCCCACCCGGGAGGACGCGAAGTCCGCCGCGGAGGCGACCTGGACGCGCTGGCGCACCACGGGATCCCAGGTGGTCGCGAAGCGCGCGGGATGGTCGCGCCACAGCCGGGGCAGCTCCCGCTCCAGCAGCGCGTCGACCTCTCCGGCGGCGCCGCCCTCCACCAGCAGCGTGAGGCGCAGGCCCCAGTCGTGGTCGCGGGACTGCGCATCGTCGAAGCCGAGCACGTCCGATCCGGACCCCAGCCGGGCCGCCGCGTGCTCGAGCCCCGCCGCATGCCGCTGCAGGAGGGGCGCCACGACCTCCTCGTAGTAGGCGCGGGACAGCTCGAGGCCGGGAACGCTGCTCATGGAGTGCACTGTGCCACGTACCTCCCCTTCATGAGGACGGGGCCGACGGGGTGCTCCCCCGTCGGCCCCGTCCTCGACGGATCCTCGTCCTCAGGCGCCGAGCAGTCGACCGGCGAGGTAGGACTCGACCTGGTCCAGGGCGACGCGCTCCTGCGCCATGGTGTCGCGCTCGCGGATCGTGACGGCCTGGTCCTCGGCGGTCTCGAAGTCGACGGTGATGCAGAACGGCGTGCCGATCTCGTCCTGACGGCGGTACCGACGACCGATGGCCTGGGTGACGTCCATCTCGACGTTCCAGTGCCTGCGGAGGCGGTCGGCGAGCTCGGTCGCGCGGGGCACGAGGTCCTCGCTCTTGGACAGCGGCAGGACCGCGGCCTTGACCGGGGCGAGCCGCGGATCGAGCTTGAGCACGGTGCGCTTGTCGACCCCGCCCTTCGCGTTGGGGGCCTCGTCCTCCGTGTACGCGTCGACGAGGAAGGCCATCATCGAGCGGGTCAGGCCGAAGGACGGCTCGATGACGTACGGCGTGTAACGGTCGTTGTTCGCCTGGTCGAAGTACTGCATCTTCGTGCCCGAGCCGTCGGTGTGGCTGGTGAGGTCGAAGTCGGTGCGGTTGGCGATGCCCATGAGCTCGCCCCACTCGCTGCCCTGGAAGCCGAAGCGGTACTCGAGGTCGATGGTGCCGGCGCTGTAGTGGGCGCGCTCGTCCTCGGGGACGTCGAAGCGACGGAGGTTGTCCGCGTCGATGCCGAGGTCGATGAACCAGTCCCAGCAGGCCTCGACCCACTCCTTGAAGTGCTGGTCCGCCTCCGCCGGCGGGGTGAAGAACTCGATCTCCATCTGCTCGAACTCGCGGGTGCGGAAGATGAAGTTGCCGGGAGTGATCTCGTTGCGGAAGGCCTTGCCGACCTGGCCGATGCCGAACGGGGGCTTCTGGCGGGTGGCGGTGACGACGTTGAGGAAGTTCACGAAGATGCCCTGCGCCGTCTCGGGGCGCAGGTACGCCAGGCCCGACTCGTTCGAGACCGCGCCGAGGTAGGTCTTCATGAGGCCTGAGAACTCCTGCGGCTCGGTGAACTCGCCTCGGGTGCCGCAGTTGGGGCAGGCGATCTCGGCCATGCCGCCCTCGGGGGCGCGGCCCTTCTTCGCCTCGAAGGCCTCCAGGAGGTGGTCCTCGCGGAAGCGGTTGTGGCAGCTGCGGCACTCCACCAGGGGGTCGGTGAAGGTGTCGACGTGACCGGAGGCCTCCCACACGCGCTTGGGCAGGATGATCGAGGAGTCCAGGCCCACCATGTCACCGCGGGACTGCACGAAGGTGCGCCACCACTGCTTCTTGATGTTCTCCTTGAGCTCCACGCCGAGGGGCCCGTAGTCCCAGGCGGAGCGGGTACCGCCGTAGATCTCACCGGCCGGGAACACGAAGCCTCGCTTCTTGGCGAGTGCGATGACGTTGTCCAGCGTGCTGGCGGGGGCCTTGGCCACGGGGGGACTCCTGGTGACGGTGTGTATCGGGACCGCCCCAGCATAGCCATCCCCGTCCTGTGAGCGTGCCCACGCCGACGGGCTTCTGGGGCCTGTCGACTTGCACCGCTCCCGCCGCCTCGTGAGAATGATTGTCATGACGCTTCCGCTCCGCCTCACCCGTCGCACCCTGTTCACCGCCGCCGGCCTCGGTGCCGGTGCGGCCCTCCTCGCCGCCTGTGGGGACGACAGCGGCGGCAGCGGCGGCCTGACCGTCGTGACCTCGGCATATCCCCTGGCCTATCTCGTCACGCGTATCGGCGGGGAGCACGTCGACCTCACCGACCTCTCCTCCCCCGGCGCCGACGCCCACGGCCTCGAGCTCTCCGTCCAACAGGTGATGTCCGTCGAGCAGGCCGACCTCGTGCTCCAGATCCCGGGATTCCAGACGGCGCTGGACGACGCCATCGCCAAGCACGGCGCGGACAACGTGCTCGATGTCTCCTCCGTGGTCACGCTCCTGCCGGCCGACGCGGCGCACGACGAGCACGCCGGAGAGACCGAGGAGGAGCACGCGGCCCATGCGGAGGAGGACGAGCACGCCGCCGGGGAGGGCGAGTCCCACGAGGGACATGACCACGGACCGAACGACCCGCATTTCTGGCACGACCCCGCCCTGATGGCCGACCTCGGAGACGCGCTCGCCGACCGCCTGAGCGAGCTCGCTCCCGAGAACGCCGAGGCCTTCACCGATGCCGCCGCGACGCTGCGCACCGAGCTCGAGGAGCTCGACGCCGAGCTGAAGCAGTCCTTCGGCGCGGTCGCGGGCGAGCGGCCCTTCGTCACCAGCCATGCCGCCTACGCCTACCTCGCCCAGCGATACGGCCTCCACCAGATCGGCATCTCGGGCGTCGACCCCGAGTCGGAGCCCTCGCCCCAGCGACTGCTCGCCCTGGAGTCCGTGGTCGAGGAGGAGGGCGTCACGACGATCTTCTTCGAGAGCACGGCCTCGCCCAAGGTCGCCCAGACCCTCGCCTCGAACCTCGGGATCAGCAGCGAGGAGCTCGACAACCTCGAGACCCAGCAGTCCGAGGACGCGGACTATCCTCGCGTCATGCGAGAGAACAGCACGAAGCTCGTCGCGAGCTGGTCATGACCGGGTCCGCCCCTGCCGTCATCGAGATGACCGGAGCCTCCGTGGACCGCGGGGGCCAACGAGTGCTGCACGGGGTGGACCTGCGGATCGAGACGGGCGAGCTGGTCGCCCTGCTGGGCGCGAACGGCTCCGGGAAGTCGACCCTGCTGCGTGCCGCGGTGGGCGTCCTGCCGCTGGCCACCGGATCGGCCCGGCTCTTCGGCGCGCCGGTCCAGCGCGGCACCTCCCACGACCGCCTCGGATACGTCCCGCAGGACTCCACCGAGGCCGGGTCCATCCCCGCCACGGCCCGCGAGGCGGTCGCCAGCGGGCTGCTCGGTGCCCGCTCCTGGTGGCCCAGCGTCCGCGACCCGCGCGTCGACCGCGCCCTCGAGGCCGTCGGCATGGCGGACCTCGCGGGTCGACCCATCACACGGATGTCCGGCGGGCAGCGGCGGCGCGTGATGATCGCCCGCGCCCTGGCCCGCGACCCGCGCCTGCTGGTGCTCGACGAGCCGTTCTCCGGCGTCGACGTGCCCACGCAGGAGCTGATCGCCGAGCTGTTCCGGGAGCTCTCCGCCGCCGGCACCACGATCCTCGTCGTCCTGCACGAGACGGGTCCGCTGGCCGGCGACATCCGCCGCGCCGTGGTTCTCGACCACGGCCATGTCGTCCACGACGGCGACGAGCACGCCCGCCCCCGTCTCGATCCCGGCCACGACCACCCCGAGGACGCCGCTCCCCTGGATGAGTGCCTCGGACAGGAGATCCACCCCCTATGATCTCGCCCCTCGACATCCTCACCTCCGACCTGCTGCGCTACCCGCTGATCATCGCGGTGCTCATCGGGCTCACCGCCCCGGTGGTGGGCACCTACCTGGTCCAGAAGAAGCTCTCGCTGCTCGGGGACGGGCTCGGCCACGTCGCGCTCACCGGCGTGGCCGTCGGCTGGCTGGTCGGCGCCTGGCTGAGCGCCACCCCGGCGGACCTGCTCGCGATCCCGGGAGCGCTCGCGGCGTCGGTGATCGGCGCCCTGCTCATCGAGTACGTGCGCGAGGTCAGCCACACCAGCCGCGACGTGGCGCTCGCGATCCTCTTCTACGGAGGCATCGCCGGCGGCGTGGTGATCATCCAGCTCGCGGGCGGCACCTCGCAGAACCTCATGGGCTATCTCTTCGGCTCGCTCTCCACGGTCACCGGTCCCGACGCCCTGATCTCCTTCGTGCTCGCCGCCGTGGTGCTGGTCATCGGGGTGGGCCTGTCCGGGCTGCTCGCGGCGGTCACCGCGGACGAGGAGTTCGCCCGCGCCTCGGGCCTGCCCGTGCGCACCGTCAACATCCTCATCGCCGTGATGGCGGCGCTGACCGTCACCCTCTCGATGCGGATCGTGGGCGCTCTGATGGTCTCGGCCCTCATGATCGTCCCGGTCGCCGCAGCCCAGCACTTCGTGGTCGGGTTCGCGCGCACCATGCGCACCGCCATGGTCATCGCCGTGCTCTGCTCGCTGGGCGGGCTGCTGATCACCGTGTACGTGGATCTGCCGCCGGGCGGTGTCATCGTGCTGCTGACCATCGCCGTCTACGCCCTGGGTCTGGTGGCACGGGCGGTACGGCCCTCCCGGCACAGCACGCCGTCCTCCGGGCCCGGTCCCTCGCGAGCAGGAGACGCGCGCCCCGCGGCACGTGCGTCGTCCCACCACTGATGGAGGTCCCGAGAACCGTGGGGGACAATGAGCCCATGCAACGGAACACCCGCCAGCGCTCCGCGATCCTCGAGACGCTCTCGCGGCAGGACGACTTCCGCAGCGCTCAGCAGATCCATGAGCAGATGCGGTCCGACGGCGAGACCGTTGGCCTGGCGACCGTGTACCGAAACCTCCAGGCCCTCTCCCGCTCCGGCCGCCTCGACGTGCTGGTCGCCGGCGACGGGGAATCCCTGTACCGCCAGTGCGAGGACACCGGTCATCACCATCACCTGGTGTGCCGGGAGTGCGGCCGCACCGTCGAGTTCCTCGCCCCGCGGCTCGAGAGCTCGATGACGGCGATCGCCCATGAGCACGGGTTCACCGACGTGGACCACACCCTGGAGGTCTTCGGCCTGTGCGGCGACCACTCCGCCGGTGCGGGCGCGGCGACGGGCTCGGACGACGCGGCGGATGACGACGACGCGCCCGAGGACGAGGCCGGGTCCTCCTCCCGATGATGGAGTGGATCCGGGAGCTGCCGCTGCTCGGCGCGGTCGCCTTCCTCTACGCGGTCATCTGGTGCCGTGCCGGAGCCACCTACCTCGTGGGGCGCGGAGCCCGACGGGCCGCGAACCGCGGCCGTGTCGCCGCCTTCCTGGACTCCCCGGCAGTCACCCGGGCCACCGCGCTGATCCATCGCTGGGGAGCCCCCGTGGTGGCGCTGAGCTTCCTGACCATCGGCTTCCAGACGGCGGCGAACGCCGCAGCCGGCCTGACCGGGATGCCCGCACGACGCTATCTGCCGGCCCTCGCCGTCGGTGGTCTGGCCTGGGCGGTCATCTACGCGACCGTGGGGCTGGTCGCCGTCGCGGCCTGGTTCGAGCTGTTCCTGGTCTCGCCCTGGGGAGCCGTCGCGGTGCTCGCACTCCTCGTCGTGCTGGTCGTGGCGCTGCTGCGCCACCGACGCCGCACCGGAGGGATCGCCGCCGCCGCGCCGTCATCCCCGGAGCAGGAGTCCTCGAGCAGCGCGCAGGATCTCGGCGCCTGATCAGCCGGGCCGGGTTCCGACGTCCCCGGCGCTCTCAGGCGGGAGCGTCCCCGGCATCCGGGGCGTCGACGGCTCCGCCGTAGCGCCGGTCCCGTCGCGCGTACTCGGTGATCGCCCGCCACAGCACGAGGCGGTCCACGTCCGGCCACAGCTCGTCGACGAAGACGAGCTCGGCGTAGGCGGCCTGCCACAGCAGGAAGTTCGAGGTGCGCTGCTCGCCGCTGGTGCGCAGGAACAGGTCCACGTCCGGCATGTCCGGGTCGTTGAGGTGGCGGGCGAAGCTCTTCAGGGTGATGCCCCGCCCGCTGATCCGCCCGGCGCGCGCCTCCTCGGCGATCTCGCGCACGGCGTCGACGATCTCGGCGCGGCCGCCGTGGTTCACGCACATGTAGAGGGTCATGCGGGTGTTGCCGCGGGTGAGCGCCTCGGCCTCCTTGAGCTCCTTGATCACGCTCCCCCACAGACGCTGCTCCCGGCCGATCCACACGATCCGCACGCCCCAGGCGTTCAGGGTGTCCCTCTGGCGGCGCAGCACGGAGCGGGAGAAGCCCATCAGGAAGCGCACCTCCTCCGGGGAGCGCGACCAGTTCTCGGTGGAGAAGGCATAGGCCGACAGGTGGGTCACGCCGATCTGCAGCGCCCCGGCGACCACGTCCAGCAGCGCCGCCTCGCCCGCCTCGTGTCCCGCCGTGCGGGGCAGTCCCTGCCGGTTGGCCCAGCGGCCGTTGCCGTCCATGACCACCGCGACGTGCGCGGGGATGGTGGGTGCGGGCAGCTGCGGCGGCCGGGCACCGCTGGGGTGCTCGGACGGCTCCTGGTACCCGTGATGGCGTGCGCCGGGCATGGGGCCTCCTGATCGACGGTCGGGCGGACCAGCTGATCGTAGCGGTGACGGCTCGGGAACGAAGATGTCGCCATGTGACGGGGACCTCGCGGTCCCGGCTCCACCCGCCGTAACGTTCCGCGGGTCCACACCGCCGACGCTGCGACGGTGTCGCCGTCCGAACGTCGCGCAGCACCCCCGCACGAGAGGCCCGCATGTCCCCCGCCACGAGCACCGCCGTCCTGCCCTCCGAGCTCGCCCCGCTGCGTGAGCGGTTCTCGCCGCTGTTCGAGCGGATCGCCGCCGGGACCGTGGAGCGCGAGCGCGAGCGGCGGCTCCCCGCGGCGGAGATCGCCGAGCTCGACGAGGCCGGGTTCGGCACTCTGCGGGTCCCCCGCGAGCACGGCGGGCCGGGGGTGAGCATCGAGACGTTCACCCATCTGCTCGTGGATCTGGCCCGTGCGGACTCCAACATCGCCCACCAGTACCGCTCCCACTTCGGCTTCCTCGAGTCGCTGCGCTTCCAGCCGGCGCAGGTCCAGGATCTCTGGTACCCGCGGATCCTGGCCGGGGCGACCGTGGGAAACGCCTCCACCGAGCGCGGCGGCAACCGGCTCGGCACCCTGAACACCCAGCTCGCCTCGACCTCCGACGGCACCACCGTGAGCGGCACGAAGTACTACACGACCGGCACGATCTTCGCGGACTACACCCGGGTCTCCGCGGCCCTCGAGGGTCAGGACGGCCGCTGCTTCGCCGTGGTCCCCACCGACGCGCCGGGGGTCACGATCGAGGACGACTGGGACGGATTCGGCCAGAAGCTCACCGGGACCGGCACCACTGTGCTGGAATCCGTCGCCGTCGAGCCCGGCGGCGTGCTCGAGCGCGAGCCGGGCGGCTACGAGGCCACCCATGAGGCGGCCTTCTTCCAGCACGTGCTCCTGGTGGTGCTCGCGGGCATCGCCCGGGCGGCACGGGACGACGCCGCCTTCCTGGTCGCCTCCCGTTCCCGCACCTTCAACACCGGAAGCGGGCTCCCCTTCCGGGAGGATCCCCTCATCCAGGAGGCCGTGGGCCGCCTGGCCGCGAAGGCGTTCAGCGCCGAGGCGGTCGTGCTGCAGTGCGCCCGCGCCCTGGACGAAGGCCTGGTGGCCTCCGAGGACCCCGCCGACGGTGCCGACGGTCCGCGAGGCGTGGACCGGGCGGAGATCGCTCTCGAGCAGGCCCAGATCAGCGTGCCCGAGCTCGCGCTCGGCGCCGCCCAGGACCTCTTCCTCACCGTCGGCGCCTCCGCGACCTCCACCTCGAAGGCCCTGGACCGCCACTGGCGCAACGCCCAGACCGTCGCCACCCACAACCCGATCGCCTTCCGCGCCCGCTCGGTCGGCGACCACTTCATCAACGGCACGGTCCCCGAGGGGCTCAACGCCATCGGCGAGGCGACTTCGGCCACCGCCGGCACCCCCTCGAAGGAGCGCTCATGACCACCACGCTGCCCCCGGCCGAAGCGGCCCAGCCGGAGCTGGCCCCGCCCCGCGAGCGGCGTCGCGTGCTCGGCTCGGCCTTCGCCGGTACCACCATCGAGTGGTACGACTTCTACCTCTACGGCACCGCCTCGGCGCTGGTCTTCAACACCCAGTTCTTCCCCAGCGACAATCCGCTGGCGAGCACCCTGGCCTCCTTCTCGACACTGGCCATCGGATTCCTCATGCGTCCGCTCGGTGGCATCGTGGCAGGGCACCTCGGCGACCGCATCGGCCGCAAGGCCCTGCTGGTCGCCTCGCTGCTCGTGATGGGGATCGCTTCGCTCCTCATCGGGCTGCTGCCCAACCACGAGGCCATCGGGGCGTGGGCCGCCGTCGCCCTCGTGCTGCTGCGCATGGTGCAGGGCTTCGCCACCGGCGCGGAGTGGGGCGGCTCCGCCCTCCTCTCCGTCGAGCACGCCCCGGCCGCCCGGCGCGGTCTGTACGGCTCGTTCACGCAGGTCGGCTCCGCCGCGGGCATGCTCCTGGCCACCGGCGCCTTCCTGGTGGTCCGCTCGCTGACCACCGCCGAGCAGTTCGCGGACTTCGGCTGGCGCATCCCGTTCCTGGCCTCCGCCGTGCTCGTGGTGCTGGCGCTCTGGATCCGGCTGGGGGTTCAGGACGCCCCCGAGTTCACCGCCGTGCGGCGCGAGGGCCGCACCGCCTCCGCCCCGGTGCGCGAGGTGCTCACACGGCATCGTCGGCCGCTGCTGATCATCGTCGCCCAGCGCATCGCGCAGAACAGCATCTACTTCCTCATCGCGGTGTACCTGCTGAGCTACCTCTCGGACACCCGCGGGGACGACACCTCCGGGGTCACCGCGGTGATGATCGCCTCCGCCGTCGGCCTCGTGACCACCCCGCTGTGGGGGATGCTCTCGGACCGCGTCGGGCGCCGCCCCGTGACGGTCTTCGGCTACGTGGCCATCGCCGTCTTCGTGTGGGTGCTGTTCACCTACCTCGGCGCGAGCTCCCTCGCCCTGCTCCCGCTGGTGGTGATCCTCGGGATGAACATCGCCCATGACGCGGTGTACGGCCCGCAGGCGGCCTGGTTCGCCGAGCAGTTCCCCGTCGAGGTGCGCTATTCGGGCGTGAACATGGGCTACCAGCTCGGCTCCGTGATCGGCGGCGGCATCATGCCGCTGCTGGCCGCGGTGCTGTACGCCGCCGGAGGCGGGACGCCCTGGTTGATCTGCCTGTACGTCACCGCCATCTCCGTGATCTCCCTCGTCGCGACGCTGTTCGCCGAGGATCCGCACGGTCGGGCCCTGCGCGCAGCCCGCGCGCCCCGTCCCTGACCCGCGCCGCGGCGCCCCAGCGTCCCGCCGCACCCACCGCACCGACGCCCGATCCGACCGAGGAGAACCATGCCCCGGAAGCCGCTCCTGCTCAACGCCTTCGACATGCTCACGCCCGTCCACCAGTCCCCCGGGCTGTGGCGCCACCCCGAGTCCCGGGCCGGTGACTTCCAGCGCCTCGCCCACTGGACCGAGCTCGCCCGCACCTTGGAGGAGGGCGGCTTCGCCTCGCTGTTCCTGGCGGACATCGTGGGGGTGTACGACGTCTACGGCGGCGGCCCGGACGCGACCGCCCGCGGCGGCGTCCAGTACCCGCTGCTCGATCCGCTGGTCGCGGTGCCCGCGATGGCGGCCGTCACCGAGCACCTCGGGTTCGGCGTCACCGCCTCGGTCTCCTACGAGGACCCGTACCTCCTGGCCCGCACGCTGAGCACCCTGGACCACTTCACCGACGGCCGGGTCGCCTGGAACATCGTCACCAGCTACCAGGACTCTGCGGCCCGCAACCTGGGCCGCACCGCACAGATCCCGCACGACGAGCGCTACGACCGGGCCGACGAGTACATGGAGGTCATGTACCAGCTGTTCGAGGGCTCCTTCGCCGAGGGGGCGCTGCGCCTGGACACCGAGGCCGACGTCGTCGTCGACCCGGAGCTGGTGCGCGACGTGGAGCACCACGGCACCTACTTCGACGTGCCCGGCCGGGCGCTGTCGGCACCGGGCCCCCAGCGCACCCCGTTCCTGTTCCAGGCCGGGGCGTCCTCCCGCGGGCTGCGCTTCGCCCAGGACCATGCGGAGGCGATTTTCTTCTCCGGCGGCACCCCGGCTCTGGTGCGCCGCTGGACCGACGCGGTGCGCGACGGTCTCGAGGCCTCCGGTCGCGGTCGGGACGCCGCCTCGATCTTCTCCCTCGCCACGATCGTCGTCGACGAGACCGACGAGGCGGCCCAGCAGCGTCTGGACGAGTACCGCCGCTACGTGGACACCGAGGCGGCGCTCGCGCTGTTCGGCGGCTGGACCGGCGTGGATCTCGCCGGAGCCCGCCCCGAGGATCCGGTCGAGCATGTGCGCACCGAGGCGAACCAGTCCGCGCTCGCCTCCTTCACCTCGCTGTCCCCGGACCGGACCTGGACCGTGGGCGACCTCGCCGAGTTCGTCGCGATCGGCGGCCGCGGCCCCGTGATCGTCGGCTCCCCCACGACCGTCGCCGACGAGCTCGAGCGATGGATCGAGGAGGCCGGGGTCGACGGGTTCAACATCTCCGCCGCGGTGCGGCCCGCCGACCTCGAGCGCTTCTCCCGCTTCGTCACCCCCGAGCTGCGGCGCCGCGGCCTGCTGCCCGAGCGGGGCGATGCTCCGCGCACGCTGCGGGAGCGTCTGGGCGGGGCCGGACCGCACCTGCCGAGCACCCATCAGGGGGCGAAGCACCGCTTCGAGGCCTGAGCGAGCTCCTCGGGCGCTGAGGGCTCAGCGCTCGACGTAATGCAGCGATCGGACGGAGCGTTCGAGGTGCCAGGTGATCGTGTCGGTGATCAGACGGCCCGCCTCCTGCATGACGGTCTCCTCGGCGCCGAGCACGTTCTCCCAGTCCCCGGCGAGGAGGAAGATCATGTGCTCGATCGCGGCCTGGCGCACGGCGATCGCTCCCGGCCGACGGCACGGGGTGCACACCAGACCGCCGGCGCGGATGTCGAGGGCGTGGTGGGGGCCGTCGGACCCACAGGACGCGCAGACACGCAGCTCGGGCGCCCAGCCCGAGACGGCGAGGGTGCGGATGAGGAACGAGTCCAGGACCAGCGGTGGCGGGATCCGGCCCTCGGCCATCGCCCGCAGCGCGCCGACCAGCATGAGGAAGCCGCGCTGGTTCGGGTCCACCATCTCGTCGGTGAGCCGGTCGGTGGTCTCGAGCATCGCGGTCGCGGCGGTGTAGCGCCCGTAGTCGGCGCTGATGCCCACGGCGAAGGCCTCGATGGTCACCACCTGGGTGACGGTGTGGAGGGACTTGCCGGCGTGGAGCTGGATGTCCACGAGGGTGAAGGGCTCGAGCCGTGCGCCGAAGCGGCTGCCGGTGCGGCGCACGCCTTTGGCGACCGCCCGCACCTTGCCGTGACGGCGCGTGAGCAGCGTGATGATGCGATCGGCCTCGCCCAACGGGTGGGTGCGCAGGACGATCGCGTCGTCACGGTAGAGCTTCTGCTGCATGATCCTCCGAGCCTACGACCAGGAGCCGTCAGCGCAGCGATCCCCGGCCGGTGTCGCCCGACAGGTCGATCAGCCGTCGGCGGAACCTGCTCACCGAGCGGTCGGCCGGGCGGCGCACGACGGTCCGGCACGGCATGATGGCGTCATCAGCCGGCGCACGCCTCGGCGACCGTCGGACGCCTGCCGAAAGGAGCTGTCATGGGGATCTTCTCGATGCTGCGACGTGACGAGTCTGCCCGGAGCACCGCCCGCGAGGCCATGAAGGAGGCGCGCCGAGGCGACCAGGCGCCGTCCGGCGGCGCGCTCGAGAAGATCGTGACGATGATCCGCGATCTCGGACTCGACGGGAAGCTCGCCTACTCCTCGGCGGCGGACATCGCCCAGCACGCACGGCGCGGTCGTGGGAAGCGCCGACCGGAGGTCGCGGTGCGCCGGATCGTGCGCCGCCACCGATGGGGTGTCACGGCGGGAGGCTTCGTCACCGGCCTCGGCGGCTTCCTCACCCTGCCGATCCTCCTGCCCACGAACGTGCTCGAGTTCTACGTGCAGGCCACCCGCATGGTCGGGGCCATCGCCGCGGTGCGCGGCTACGACCTCGAGGACGAGGAGGTCCGGGTCCGGGTGCTGGCCGCCCTGCTCGGCGAGGAGTCCGGGGATGTGCTGAAGAACGTGGGACTGGGTCCGGTCGCCGGCGCCGCCGCCCGCGGCGTGGCCAGGTCGCTGCCCGTGAGCCCCCAGTCGCAGGTGGCCGGGGCGATCGGCGGTCGCCTGCTGCGACGCTTCGGCCTGCGCTCCGCGCGGCTGTTCGGCAAGGCGATCCCGGGCCTCGGCGCCGTGCTCGGCGCGGTGACCGACCGCGCGCAGCTGAACCGGATCGCCAAGTCCGCCCGCAGGAGCTTCCCGCCGGTGGCCTGAGGGCTCACGGCCGACGGACGGGCTCAGTCCGCCCGTCGGCCGACGGCGAAGACCCGCCGGAAGGGCAGCACCACGCCGTGTCCCTGATCCGGATAGGCGACGCGCAGCGCGGCCCGGTACTCCTGCTCGAAGGAGCCTCGCAGCTCTGCGGGCAGCGCCTGCAGGGTGGGGCGGGCCCCGGTGCCGCTGACCCATTCGAAGACGGGGTCCGGGCCGTGCAGGACATGCAGGTAGGTGGTCTCCCAGGCGTCCGCCACCAGGCCCAGATCCTGCAGCGCGCGCAGGTACACCTCGGCGTCGTGCGAGGAGGGCACCGCCACCCCGTCCAGGTGAGAGGCGTAGGGTCCCTGCGCGGCCAGGTCACGGCGCAGGGTGTGGCTGGGCTCCTCGAAGTTCCCCGGCACCTGCAGGGCCAGCCAGCCGCCCGGCGCGAGCATCCCCGCCAGGCGCGGGAGCAGCTCGAGATGCCCGGGCACCCACTGCAGGGCGGCGTTGGTGATCAGCACGTCCACGGGCGCGGGCGGCTCCCAGGTGCGCGCATCGGCGAGCACGGCCCGGATCCCGGGCACGTCCTGGGCGCGGGCGATCATCTCGGGGCTCGAGTCCACCGCCGTCACCTCCGCGTCCGGCCACCGCTCCCGCAGCAGCGCGGCGAGGGTGCCGGGCCCGGCCCCGAGATCGACCACCCGCTGCGGCGAGGTCGCACCCACCCGGGCCAGGAGCTCGACGAAGGGCCTCGCCCGCTCGTCCTCGAACTGCAGATACTGCTCCGGGCTCCAGCTGTGCACGCGTGCGTCCCCTCGTCGTGGATTTATCTTGACGTCAAGATACCTGTCGTGGTCCCGACGGTCAAACGTCGGCCGTCAGAGCGCCGCGGTCAGAGTCACCTCGGTCCGCGGCTGCATGAGCGAGACCTCCGCACCGGGCTCGGTCCATCCGGCGGCGAGAGAGGGGTCGAAGGCCGTCTCGAGCACGGTGAGATGCTCCCCGGGCGCGGCCCGCGCCGTGACCTCCACCTGCTGGCCCGCACGCAGGCCATGGATCTGCAGCGCATCGAGCCCGTCGTCGGCGTCGACCGGGACGCCGTCCACGGCGACGTCGAACAGCCTGTCGGTCTGCGGGCTGAGGGTGAGGGCCGAGGCATCGCGCGCGCCCGTGATCGTGATCCGGACCCGGGAGTCCTCCAGGGTCTCGGTCTCCAGGGTCGGCATCGTCAGATCGGATTGCGCGGCGGTGCCGTCGAGCGCACGGCCCCAGTCCGTGCTGCCGGAGACCTCCCACACGGTCTCACCGCTCTCGCCGTCGATGTGGGCGGTGACCCGTTCCTGGGTCGGCTCGGGAGCGGCGAGGGTCCAGGAGGTGCCGGCGACGACCAGGCCGAGGGTCAGCACGGCGGGGAGCAGCGGGATCAGGAGCCGGTGGGGCCTCCGCGCCGGCCGTTCCCCCGCGGGAGCCGGGCCCAGCAGCAGCGGTGCTGCGACGCCGAGGCCGATCAGCGCGGTGCCGGCCAGTCCCCCGGCGGCCGAGGCGATGCCGAACTCGGCCAGGGTGTGCAGCTGGGTCCCGAGCATCCAGCCCGTGGGCAGCAGGGCGACGGCGCGCACCGCCAGTCCTGCCCGCTCCGGCAGCACGGCAGCCAGCAGCGTGCCGAGCGCGGCGAGGGCGGCGGGGAGGATGAAGGATCCACCGAGCGCCGGCGCGTACGCCCCGAGCACGGCGAGCAGGACGGCGACCGTCAGCGAGGCGCCGAGCAGCAGGGCCGCGCGGGAGATCAGCAGCCGGGCGAGCACCCAGCCCGCCGCGACCACGGCGGCGGCGATCAGGAGCTCCGCGAGGAGGAAGGGGTCGGCGCGCACCGGCTCCCGTGTGGTCTGCGAGAGCATCTCCGGGGTCGCCGCCGCCGTCAGCGACCAGAGCACGAAGGCGGCGAGCACCCCGGCGATGAGGACCAGCAGCCCGGTCGCCGCACCGAGCGCCGTTCCGAGCAGGCTCAGCTCCCCGCGTCGACGGCGCAGCACGATCGCACCGAGCACGAGGACGGGCGCCAGGAGCGCGAGCCCCGTCATCACCGATGGCGGCACCTGCACCACTCCCCAGGGCGCGGTGGTCTGCACGGGCTGCTCGGCGGCGTGCCGGCCGAGGGCGTCGAGGTCGCGCTGGCCGAGATCGTGCGTCAGGGCCAGCGTGAGGTCGCCGTAGTGCTGGAGGGTGCCGGGGTCGAGGTGCTCGGCGTCGTCCTGGGCGGAGTGATAGGCCCAGGCGTCGTCGATGATCGCCATGTCCATCCCCCACCAGCCGCCGTCGCGGTAGACGGTGAAGTCGGTGTCGTTGGGGATGATCTCGAACAGCGCATCGGTGAAGGACTCGAACTCGGGGCTCGGGGCGGCGCCGATCACCTCGTGCATCGGCCCGCCGGCCCGGGTCACCATGGGCCGCCCCGAGATGCCGCGCGCCTCATGGTTCAGCACCACCACAGGGGCGGTCAGCTGATCGGCGCCGTCCTCCAGGAACGCCTCCGCGCCGAGCAGGCCGCGCTCCTCGCCGTCGACCAGGAGCACCACCAGATCATTCCGCATCGCCTCGGGCCCGAGCGCTCGCACCGTCTCGAGGATCACCGCGAGGCCCACCCCCGCGTCGGCCGCGCCGGGGGCACCGGGGACCGAGTCGATGTGGGTGGCCAGGACGAGCGTGCCGGTGGGGTCGCTGCCGGGTCGGCTGGCGACCAGGTTGGTCACGTACCCGCTCGTGGCCTCGGCGCCCACCGTGCGCACCCCGATGCCCTCCTGCGTGGTGATCTCGAAGCCCAGCGCCTCCAGCTGCACGGCGAGCTCCTCGCGGGCGGCATCCACCGCCGGGGAGCCGACGGGCCGCGGCGCGGCGACCACTGGGGCGGCGGCCTGGGAGGCGCGCGTGGCGCTGAAGACGTCCGACGGGGCGTCGGCGCCCTGCGGCGAGGGGACCCCGCGGAAGAGGACTCCGGCCAGCGCCGCCGCGAGGAGCAGGGCCACGAGCAACGCCGCCTGGAGGCGGAGGCCGCGGCGGTGCGGCGGGGCCGTCGCGAGGTCGGCGTCGACGGGGGCGTCATGGGAGGAGGTCATGGAGAACTGTCTACCTGGTCCCGCACCGCCGCGCCTCCTCCTCTCGCAGGAGACGCAGGATCGTGCCCTCGACGATCGTGTCCCGGTCCGGAGACGAGCTCACGGTCGCAGGCGCTCGAGGTCCGTCGCGTCGGTCAGCTCCTCGGCAGCCTCGAGCAGCGCCGCGCGGAAGGCGAGGAGCGAGGGATGGCGGGCGGCTCCGGCGCGTGCCGCGGTGTAGAGCGATCGATGCGGGTCGCCGGGCAGACGCACCACGCGGGTGCCGCCGAGATGCTCGGCGGCGATGATGCCCGGCACGAAGGCGACGGCGTGCCCGGTGCGGACAAGATGCACCTGCAGCAGAGGGTCGGGGGTCTCGAAGCGGATCCGCGGTTCGATGCCGGCCCCGCGCAGGTAGGTCCGCGCCCAGAGCCCGGTGCGGCCCTCGGCGGGATCCAGCGCCCAGGGAGCCTCCGCCAGCTCGGCGAGACCGCGCACCTCCGACCACGGACCGGTGTCCGGCAGCACCAGCAGCAGCGGGTCGCGCAGCAGGGCCTCGCGATCGGTGCCGCGACGCACCACCTGCTGACCGCCGGGGTAGTCCTCGCCGAGGATCACGTCGTAGCGGTGGGCGAGCAGCCCCTCGTAGGCGGCATCCACCTCCTGCTGGGCCATCTCGAGCTGGAGCTGCGGGGAGCGCTGGGCGAGCACCGTGACGGTCGCGGGGGCGAGGGCGATCATCGGGGTCTGGAACGAGGCCACCCGCAGAGGTCCCCCGGTCCCGCCCTCGGCGAGGGAGAGCTCGGCCTGCGCCGTCTCGAGCAGGCTCAGCATCTCCTCCGCGCGGCGGGCGAGCTGCACCCCCGCATCGGTGAGCACGACCCGCCTCCCCACCTGGGAGAAGAGGGAGACCTTGGTCTCCCGCTCCAGCTGGGAGAGCTGCTGGGACACCGCCGAGGGGGACATGGAGTGGGCGCTCGCGACCGCCGTCATCGTCTCCAGCCTGCGCAGTTCGTGCAGCAGGAACAGCCGGTGCAGGTTCAGCATCATCTCTCCCAGATCCGTGAAGCTCTGCTTCACGGTACAGGTCGGAAACATTCGCTGGACCTGGCGGGACAGTGCTGTGCACAGTGGGGACGTGAGCACCTCCCCCGCACCCTCGACGGCTCCCTCCTCCGTCGCCCCCGACCGGCCCTCCGGCATCTCGACCCGGCCCGTGCTGTTCATCCTGGCCTCCTGCGTCTCCCTGCAGTTCGGTGCGGCGCTCGCGATCCAGCTGTTCCCTGCGCTCGGCTCCTGGGGCACCACGGCGCTGCGGCTGGGCTTCGCCGCGATCGTGCTGATGGTGGTGGTGCGCCCGCGGATCCGGAGCCTGAACCGTCAGCAGTGGCTGGCGATCATCCCGTTCGGCCTCGCGATCGGGCTGATGAACGGCAGCTTCTATGCGTCGCTGGCCCGGATCCCGCTGGGCACCGCGGTCGCGATCGAGTTCCTGGGACCGCTGGTGCTCGCCGCGGTCCTCTCCACCCGGCGCACCGATCTGCTGTGGGTGCTGCTCGCGCTGGCCGGAGTGGGGCTTTTCGGGCTCGAGTCGTTCCTCGGCGCGACCTCGCTCGACCTCGTCGGCGTGCTGCTCGCGCTCGTGGCCGGCGCGTTCTGGGCCGGTTACGTGCTCACCAGCTCCCGGGTGGGGCGCCTGGTCGCCGGGCAGGACGGGCTGGCGCTGGCGATGGTGATCGGCACGCTCGTGGTGCTGCCGCTGGGTGCGCCCGGCGCGCTGGCGGGGCTGCTGGATCCGCACCTCCTGCTGCTCGCCCTGGGCACCGCGGTGCTCTCCTCGGTGCTCCCCTACTCGCTCGAGCTGACGGCGCTGCGCCGCCTGCCGCGGCACGTGTTCGGGATCCTGCTCAGCCTCGAGCCGGTGGTGGCCCTGCTCGCGGGGGCGCTCCTGGTGGGCCAGGACGCGACACCGGCGAAGATCGCGGCGGCCGCCCTCGTGGTGGTCGCGAGCGCCGGCGTCACCCTCACCGCTCGGCGCGGCGATCCCACCCAGCCGCAGCCGGCGGACGAGGAACCGGGGTGGGAGCTCCCCACCCCCACGCACGCGACCCTCACCGGCGAGATGCCGATCGTCCTCGCGGACGACGCCCTCGTCGACACCTCCGACGCAGACGGCGGCGAGACCCCTCGCTGAGGGGGCTCGCCGCCGTTGCTGCCGGACCGGGGCTCAGGCGCTCACGCGCTCCGCACGATGCGCCCGGTTCAGGGCCGAGGTGATCGCCTCGAGGGAGGCGCGGGTGATCGAGCCGTCGATCCCGACGCCCCAGAAGATCCGATCGCCGATCTCGCACTCGATGTACGAGGCCGCCAGGGAGTCGTCGCCCTCGGTGAGCGCGTGCTCGGCGTAGTCCAGGATGCGCACGTCGATGTTCCGCTCGGCCAGGGCCTTGACGAAGCCGTCCAGCGGGCCGTTGCCGATCCCGGTGATCTCGTGCTCCTCGCCGTCGACCACCAGGGAGACCGTGATGCGGTCCGCGCCCTCGCCGGTCGACTCCTGGCGCACGCCGCCGAAGCTGTAGCGGCCCCAGCGGCCCTGCTCCTGGGTCGCGGGCAGGTACTCATCGGTGAAGACGTCCCAGAGGGTCGAGGGGCTCACCTCGCCGCCGTCGGCATCCGTCTTGGTCTGCACGATGCCGGAGAACTCGATCTGCAGACGGCGCGGCAGGTCCAGACCGTGCTCGGTGCGCAGGAGGTAGGCCATCCCGCCCTTGCCGGACTGCGAGTTCACGCGGATCACGGCCTCGTAGGAACGACCCAGGTCCTTGGGGTCCACGGGCAGGTACGGGACGCGCCAGACGATATCGTCCACGTCCTTGCCCGCCGCGGCGGCGTCGGACCTCATCCGCTCCAGGCCCTTGTTGATGGCGTCCTGGTGGGAGCCGGAGAAGGCGGTGAACACGAGGTCGCCGCCGTAGGGGCTGCGCTCGGGCACCGGCATCTGGTTGCAGTGCTCGACGGTGCGGCGCACCTCGCCGAGGTCGGAGAAGTCGATCTGCGGGTCGATGCCCTGGCTGAACAGGTTCAGGCCCAGGGTCACCAGGTCCACATTGCCGGTGCGCTCGCCGTTGCCGAACAGGCAGCCCTCGATGCGGTCGGCGCCGGCGAGGTAGCCCAGCTCCGCGGCGGCCACACCGGTGCCGCGGTCGTTGTGGGGGTGCAGCGAGAGCACCAGCGAGTCGCGCCGGTCCAGGTTCCGGTGCATCCACTCGATCGAGTCGGCGTAGACGTTTGGGGTCGCCATCTCCACCGTCGCCGGCAGGTTGATGATCATCTTGTCCTCCGGCGTGGGCCGGAACACGTCGATGACGGCGTTGCACACGCGCACGGCGTACTCGAGCTCGGTGCCGGTGTAGGACTCCGGGGAGTACTGGTAGGTGACCCGGGTGTCCGGCACCGTCTCCTCGAACTTCCTGCACAGCAGCGCGCCCTGCACGGCGATGTCCAGCACGGTGTCCTCGTCGGCGCGGAAGACCACGTCGCGCTGGACCACGGACGTCGAGTTGTACAGGTGGACGACGGCGCGCTTCGCGCCGGAGATCGCCTCGTAGGTGCGCTCGATCAGGTGCTCGCGCGCCTGGGTGAGCACCTGGATGCTCACGTCCTCGGGGATGCGGTCCTCCTCGATGAGGGAGCGCACGAAGTCGAAGTCGGTCTTCGAGGCGGAAGGGAACCCGACCTCGATCTCCTTGTAGCCCATCTGCACGAGCAGCTCGAACATCCGCAGCTTGCGCTCGGAGTTCATGGGGTCGATGAGCGCCTGGTTGCCGTCGCGCAGGTCCACCGCGCACCAGCGGGGGGCGCGGGTGATCCGACGGGTGGGCCAGGTGCGGTCCGGCAGCTCGACCCGGATCTGCTCCTCGAAGGGCAGGTACTTGTGGATCGGCATGCCCGAGGGCTGCTGAGGCGCATCGCCGGCGGGCCCGAGCACGGGGGCCGAGGGATCGCCGACGGCGGCGACCTCCGGGGTGGTGCGGGGCGTCGCGACGGCGCCGGGGGTGATCGTGGAATCAGTCATCAGGGGATCCTTCTCGCTGGGGTACCGGTCGCCGGACAGCACTTCCACCGCGACAGGGTCCCGGCGTTCAGGTCCCGTCGCGGCGGCTAAGCAGGAGCAGCGTTCCACGCACGCCGCCACGGTAGCACCGCCGGAGCTCCGTGACGGTCACGCTCACGATGTGAACGCCCGGGCCTCCGGCGGCCGCTCGCGCAGGCGGCCGCGCGTCGAACACCTCAGAAGCCGAGGCGGCCGAGCTGCTTGGGATCGCGCTGCCAGTCCTTGGCGACCTTGATCCGCAGATCCAGGTGCACCTTGCGGCCCAGCAGCTGGTTGATCTCGGAGCGCGCCCGGGAGCCGACGTCCTTCAGCCGCGAGCCGCCCTTGCCGATGATGATCCCCTTCTGGCTGTCGCGCTCCACGAACAGGGTCGCACGCACCACCAGACGGCCGGTGCCGGGCTCGACGGGGGTGAAGGCGTCGCCGTCGGGATCGACCTCGACGACCTCTTCGACGATCACTGCGATGGAGTGGGGCAGCTCGTCGCGCACGCCCTCGAGGGCCGCCTCGCGGATCAGCTCGGAGATGCGGTCGTCGCGGGACTCCTCGGTGAGCTGGTCGTCCGGGTAGAGCTGCGGGCCGACGGGCAGCTGCGAGGAGATCACCCCGAGCAGCACGTCGATCTGGTCGTTCTTCTTCGCGGAGATCGGCACGATCTCGTCGAAGCCCATCAGCTGGTCCACGCTCATGAGGTGCTCGGCGAGCACGTCGCGGCCCACCAGGTCGGTCTTGGTGACGATCGCGACCACCTTCGGACCCCGGCGGCCGGTGCGCATCTCGACCAGGTCCTCGGCGATGAAGCGGTCGCCCGGGCCGATCTTCTGGTCGGCGGGGAGGCAGAAGCCCACCACGTCCACCTCGCCGAGGGTCTCGCGCACCAGGTCGTTCAGCCTCTCGCCCAGCAGGGTGCGGGGACGGTGCACGCCGGGGGTGTCCACGAGGATGATCTGGGCGTCGTCCTGGGTGACGATGCCGCGGATCGCACGACGGGTGGTCTGCGGCTTCGACGAGGTGATCGCGACCTTCTCCCCCACCAGCGCGTTGGTGAGGGTGGATTTGCCGACGTTGGGGCGGCCCACGAGCGCGACGAAGCCCGAGCGGTGGATCTCCCCGTCCGGTCCCGAGCTCTGCTCCGGCTCGGTGCGGTCCTGGTCAGCGGTCATTGTCGTCCTCCTGGTCACTGCCGGACGGGTCATCGTCCTGCGGGGCCCTGCGCACCAGCACGGTGGACAGGCGTTTGCGGCGGCCGGCGCTCTTGTCGGCCTCGAGCTCGAGTCCGTGGACGATCGCGTGCGTGCCCGGGATCGGCACGCGGCCGGTCGCCTTGGCGAGCAGCCCGCCCACGCTGTCGATGTCGTCGTCGTCGATCTCGAGGTCGAACAGGTCGCCGACCTCGGAGAGACCGGCCCGGGCCGGGACGCGGTAGCGGCCCTGGCCGAGGTCCTGGATCTCGGGCTCGTGGCGGTCGTGCTCGTCGGCGATCTCGCCCACGATCTCCTCGAGGATGTCCTCGATGGTGACGATGCCGGCCACGCCGCCGTACTCGTCCACCAGGACGGTGATGTGGACGTGGCTGGTCTGCATCTGGGCGAGCACCGCGTCGGCCGCGAGGAACTCCGGGGCGAAGCGGGCCGGGCGCATGATCTCGTGGACGGGGCGCTGCGGTCGCGGGTCCCACGGGGAGTGGATCGCGCGCATGACGTCCTTGACGTACAGGATGCCGCACAGATCGTCCACGTTCTCGCCCACCACGGGGATGCGCGAGTAGCCCGAGCGCACGAACAGCCGCATCGCGGCCTCGGCGCTCGAGTCCGCGGCGAGGGTGACCATGTCCGGGCGGGGCACCATCAGCTCGCGCACCATGGTGCCGCGCAGGTCGAAGACGCCCTGGATCATGTCGCGCTCGCCGTCGCGCACGTGCTCGTCCTCGAGGGCGCGGTCCACGTTCTTGCGCGCCTTCTCGGCGCCGTCCTCCGGGGTCTCCTGCCCGCCCGATCGCGTCGCGAGCGAGGCCCCCACGCTGGTCAGCAGTCCGGCGGGCAGCCACAGCAGCACACGGGCGGCGGTGACCAGCCAGCGGTTGGAGATCAGCACGGCCTCCGGGCGGCTGCGGCCGATGGTGCGCGGCGAGATCGCGAGCACGATGAGCACCAGCAGCCCGGCCACCACCACGGTCGCCAGGCCCGGGATCAGCAGGCCCTCGTGGCCGCGGTGGTCGCGGACGGCCACGGTCACCCCGGCCACCGCGGCGACCATGACGGTCTCGGCGAGCATCCGGGCGAGCGAGACCGAGGAGAGGGTGCGGGCGGCATCCTCCTGCTGGGCGAGCACCCGGTCCCGCACGGCGGCGGGCCGCGAGGCCAGCGCCTTCTCGAGCACGCTGCGGGAGAGGGAGAGCTGGGCGGAGTCGACCGCCGTGAGCACGGCCGCCACGACCCCGGAGACCACGATCAGCAGGATCAGGATCGTCAGGACCAGGGTCAGCACGGGACCGCCCGGGAGCTCGGTGTCGGGAGGGGCACGGGTCGGCGGCTCAGTGCTCGGAGCGCGAGGCGAGGAAGGTGAGCAGCAGCTGGCGCTGGAGGTCGAACATCTCGGTGCGCTCGTCCTCCTCCATGTGGTCGTAGCCCAGGAGGTGGAGGATCGAGTGGACGGTCAGCAGCAGCATCTCCTCGACGGCGCTGTGGCCTGCCTCGGCGGCCTGCTTGGTGGCGACCGACGGGCACAGCACCACGTCGCCGAGCAGCCCCTCGGGCGCCGGCTGCTGCGGGGTGCCGGGGATGAGCTCGTCCATCGGGAAGCTCATCACGTCGGTGGGACCCGGCAGGTCCAGCCACTGCACGTGCAGCTTCTCCATCGCGTCCTCGTCCACGAAGAGGATCGACATCTCCGTGGCAGGGTTCAGGTGCATCGCCTCGAAGACGAAGCGCGAGAGCTCGACGAACTCCTTCTCGTCGACGACCGCGGTGGTCTCGTTGCGGATCTCGATGGTCATGCTCAGTTCCCCTTGGTCGGGCGGTGGCGGGAGTCTCGGCTGCCTCCCGGGCGGATCTCCCAGCGGCCGTAGGCCTCGACGATGTCGCTGACCAGTCGGTGACGCACCACGTCGCGGGAGGAGAGGCGGCAGAAGGAGATGTCGTCGATGCCGGAGAGCACCTGCTCGACGACCCGCAGGCCGCTCTGCTGGGCGCCGGGCAGGTCGACCTGGGTGACGTCCCCGGTGACCACCATGGTGGAGTTGAAGCCGAGGCGGGTGAGGAACATCTTCATCTGCTCGGGCGTGGTGTTCTGGGCCTCGTCGAGGATGATGAAGGCGTCGTTCAGGGTGCGGCCGCGCATGTAGGCCAGCGGTGCGACCTCGATCGTCCCGGCGGCCATGAGGCGCGGGATCGACTCGGGATCGAGCATGTCGTGCAGCGCGTCGTAGAGCGGGCGCAGATAGGGGTCGATCTTCTCGTTCAGCGAGCCGGGCAGGAAGCCCAGCCGCTCCCCCGCCTCCACGGCGGGGCGCGTGAGGATGATCCGGTTGATCTGCTTGCTCAGCAGCTTCTGGACCGCCATCGCGACGGCGAGATAGGTCTTGCCGGTGCCGGCCGGGCCGATGCCGAAGGTGATCGTCGAGGACTCGATGGCCTCGATGTAGGACTTCTGGCCCATGGTCTTGGGGCGGATGGTGCGGCCTCGGGAGGACAGGATGGTGCGCGAGAGAACCTGCTCGAGCTTCCTGCCGCTGGCGCGGTCGTCGCCGTAGAGCGCGGCGGCCCGCTGGACCGCCTCGGCGCTGACGGACTGGCCGGTGCTCGCCATCTCGATGAGCGAGCGCACGATGTGCACGCTGCGGCTCAGGGCCTCCTCGGTGCCGCGCAGGGTCACCTGGTGCCCGCGCACGTGCACGTCGGTGTCGGGGACCGCGTCCTCGAGAGCGGCCAGCGCCTGGTCGTTCTCACCCAGCACCTGGAAGGGGCTGAGGTGGTCGGGGATCGCGAGCTTCCGCTCGAGGACCTCGGGGGCGCGGCCGGGGGCCGGGCTGAGGGCGTCGGTCACAGTTCTCCTTCTGCGAGCTTCCCGCCCGCCAGGACGTGCGCGTGCACGTGGAACACGGTCTGTCCGGCGCCGGGGCCGGTGTTGAACACGAGGCGGAAGTCGCCGTCGGCACGGTCGGCGGCGATGCGGCCGGCGACCTGGGTGATGTGGGCCAGCAGCTCCGGGTCCTCGGCGAGCTCGGCGACGTCCCGCCGGTGCTCGCGGGGGACGACGAGCATGTGCACCGGGGCCTGCGGGTGCAGGTCCGCGAAGGCGATCACCCGCTCGTCCTCGTGGACACGATCGGACGGGATCTCCCCGGCGATGATCCGGCAGAAGAGGCACTGCGGATCATGACGCCCTGTGTCGGTCTGGTTGACGCTGGTTCCCATGGTGGGGAGTCTACGGGAGCGAGGAAGGCCACCCGGAGTTGGGAAACCGCTCCCAGATATGAGAAGTTTAAAGCACTATGACGAAGCTCGGAATCATCCTCTCCAGTGCCCGCCCGAACCGCATCGGCGGAGGGATCGCCGACTGGGTCCGCGATGCGGCCCCCGCCGGCACGGACATCGACCTCATCGACCTGCGCGAGGTGGCCCTGCCCGCCTTCGACGAGACCTTCAGCCCCAAGGCGGAGCAGCCCCGCACCACGCCCCACGCCACCGCCTGGGCCGAGCGGATCGACGCGCTCGACGCCGTGGTGATCCTCACCCCGCAGTACAACGGCTCCTACCCCGGTGCGCTGAAGAACGCGATCGACTACCTGTTCGCCGAGTGGTCCGGCCTGCCCACCCTCCTGGTCGGCTACGGCTGGGGCGCGGCGAACGAGGTCCTCCCCGTGCTCGAGACCCTCATGACCCGCGTGGGCGCGGACGTCGTGGGCTCCATCGGCCTGGGCTTCCGCGAGGACCTCTCCGTCGAGGGCGAGCTCTTCGTCACCGAGGCGAAGGTCGCCGCCCTCGCGAGCGGCCTCGCGACCCTCGAGGAGAAGGCGCTCGCTCCCGTCGCCTGAACCATCTCGCTCCTCCGGGCCCCGTCGCGCATCGTGCCGACGGGGCCCGTTCAGTGCCCGGGGCTGGTGTAGTGGCGCGACAGCCGGCGGAACACCAGCACTCCGGCCACCAGCATCATCGGGCCCACCAGCGGGGAGAGCTGGGCGAGGATCTCGGGGACGGCGAGCTCCTCGGTGCGGCCCAGCACCACGGTCGCCGGGAGATAGGCCATGAAGGCCAGCGGCAGCAGGAAGGTCAGCAGCCAGGCCCCGACGGTGCCGAAGATCGTCATCGGGTAGGCGCCGAAGTCGGTGAGGACCCGGTCGATCGTGTCCTTGATCCGGGTGGTGGGACCCATGCGGAAGTCCAGCCCGGAGATCCCGATCTGCAGCCCCGCCTCGACCAGTCCGCCGCTCACTGCGGCCGCGGCCACGTACGCGATCAACCACGGCGACCAGTCGAGCTCCAGGCGGGATGCGGCGACCGAGAGGATCGCGAGCCCGAGCACCAGGTCCCCGAGCGTTCCCGGGTTGAAGAACCTCGTGAGCAGCTGGATCAGCGGCGAGGCGGGCCGCAGCAGGTACCGGTCCCAGTCGCCGTCCCGCACCACCTGTGCGCTCCCCCGGTGCTGGCCGAAGTTGATGGTGCACACGCCGTGGGCGGTGAGCCGCAGGCCGTACAGGAACGCGACCTCGGCCACGCTCCAGCCGGCGATCGTGCCGAAGGCGCCCAGCAGCACGCCGATGAAGGCCAGCTGCGTGCCCTGCAGGGCGGCGCTGCCCAGGAACATCATCACCAGGTTCACGCGGTGCACGCGCATGCTGCGCCAGGTGGCGCCGAGCAGGATCGCGTAGGTGCGCCACAGCGGCACAGGTCGGGCGAGGGTCCCGGACCCCGCCCTGTCGGCCGCCATCCGGCGGGGCGTGCTCGCCTCAGCCACCGAAGATCACCAGCCGACGGATGGCGCGGGACCACACCAGGGAGGCGAGGCCCGCGATCAGCACGACCCACACCACCTGCAGCCCGATCGCGCCTGCTGTGTGCCACCCCGGCGCGGTGTCGACGTAGATCGACAGCGGCACGAACACCTGCGCGGAGAAGGGCAGCAGGGTCAGGGTGCCGCTGAGCCAGTCCGGCATGAACCACAGCGGGATCAGCGCACCCGAGGAGAACTGGGCGAGCATGCGGTAGATGATGAAGGCGCCGCCGGTCTCGAGCGTCCAGAAGCCCACCAGCCCCACGGTGAAGTTCACCAGCAGCGAGAGCACGAATCCGAGAGTGAGGGAGAGCAGGAAGGCGAGTCCGGAGAGCCAGCTGCCGGGCAGGGCGATCGCGCCGAGCACGAGCCCCACCACCAGGGCCGTCAGGACGGCCGGGAGCTGGCCGATCGCCCCGCCGAGCTGGCGGGCGAGGGCGACCGGCACGGCGGAGATCGGCCGCATCACGTCGAAGGCGATCGCTCCGGTGCGCAGCCGGCCCAGCAGGGAGTCGAAGGCGAAGGGCTGGAACACCGTGGTGGTGAGCACGCCGAGCACCGCGTAGGTGACCGCATCGCCCTGCGCCACCCCCGCGACGTCGCTGCGGCCCCCGTAGACGGCGGTCCAGACCAGGTGCACGAGCACCACCTGCAAGGCACAGCCCACGATCCCCGTCCAGGTGGAGGCGCGGAAGGCGAACTGGGCCCGGGCGGCGTGGCCGACGGAGGCGCTGAGCCCGGCCCGCACCTGTGGGGCGGGCAGGCGGGTGCCGGCGCGGGCCACGACGCTCGCGCTCACGGCGCGACGCCCCGGTCGGTGTAGATCCGGTGGATCACGTCCTCGACGCTCGGCTCCCGGCTGGAGAGGTCGGTGATCTCCAGCGCCCCGGTGAGGCGCCCGATCGCCGCCGGGGCGGGCAGCACGGCGGGATCGAAGCGGAAGGTGCCCCGCAGCTCGTCGCCGGCGGGCACCAGGCGCGTGAGCTCGAGCCCCTCCAGGGAGATCGATTCGGGGATCTCCGAGGCGCTGACCACGATCTCGCGGAAGGGCGCGTAGCGGACGCGGAGGGCGTCCAGGCCGCCGTCGTAGAGGATGCGGCCCTCGTCGATGATCACCACGCGCCGGGCGAGCTGCTCGATGTCGGCGATGTCGTGGGTGGTCAGCAGCACCGTGGTGCCCTCGGTGCGGTTCTGCTCGGCGATGAAGTCGCGGATCCGTGCCTTGGCCACCACGTCCAGGCCCACGGTCGGCTCGTCGAGGTAGAGGACCGGCGGGCGGTACAGCATGGCGGCGACGATGTCGCCGCGCATGCGCTGGCCCAGCGAGAGCGAGCGCACCGCCGTGTCCAGGAACGGCCCCATGTCCAGCAGGTCCACGAAGCCCTCGAGGGAGCGGCGGTGATCCTCCGGGGAGAGCCCGTAGAGCTTCGCGATCAGCTCGAGGGACTCCCGCAGCGGCAGGTCGGTCCACAGCTGGCTGCGCTGGCCGAACACGGCGCCGATGTTGCGGGCGTTCGCTCGGCGGTCCTTCCAGGGCACGATCCCCTCGACCTCGACGTGGCCAGAGGTGGGCACGAGGATGCCGGTGAGCATCTTGATGGTGGTCGACTTCCCGGCGCCGTTGGGCCCGAGGTAGCCGACGATCTCCCCGTCATCGATCCGCAGGGAGACGTCGTCTACGGCGCGCGAGACGACCCTGTCGGTGCTGAAGAAGGACCGGACCCCCGCGAATCGGCCCACCGCTCGTCGAGGACGGCTGAACTCCTTGACCAGGTTCTCGGCGATGATCACCCGAAGCATCCTGCCACGGCGCGGCGCGCCGCACAGGGGATTCCCCCAGGTCGTTCAGCCCCAGCGGCCCACGAGCGCGCTGAGCACCGCGAGCGCGGCGGGTCCAGCGGTCGAGGAGCGCAGCACCTCGGGGCCGAGCAGCACCGAGCGGGCACCGGCCTCGTGCAGGCCGGTGAGCTCCTCGGGGGCGATGCCGCCCTCGGGGCCCACGATCACCAGGATCTCCTCGACACCGGCCTCGCTCGCCCCGCTCAGCTCCTCGGCGAGGCTCATCAGGCCGACGGACTCCTGCTCGTGCAGCACGAGCACGAGAGCTCCATGCCCCGCTCGCTCGCGCACCTGGAGCAGCAGCTCCTTCGTGGTCACGGGCTCGCCCACCTCGGGGATCCCGGGCCGACGGCACTGCTTGACCGCCGCACGCACCGTGGACTCCCACTTGGCGCGCCCCTTGCGCAGCTTCTCGCCGCGCCACACGGACACCGAGCGCTGCGCGATCCAGGGCACGAGGCGATCGGCGCCGAGCTCGGTCGCGGACTCCACGGCCTGCTCGTCCCGGCCGCCCGTGGCGAGCGCCTGGACGAGGCCCAGCCGGGGCAGCCGCTGCACGGCGGGCGCGGGGTCCGCGAGCAGCGTCAGGTCCAGCTCCTCCTTGCGGGCGCCGCTCACCTCGGCGAGGACCTGGCGGCCCGGGGCATCGGTGAGCAGGAGCTGCTCCCCCACCCCGATCCGGGCGACCTTCGCCGCATGGCGCCCCTCCTCGCCGCCGAGCACCAGGGCGTCGCCCGAGCGGGCGAGGGCCAGGGCGTCGTCGAGGATCAGGAAGCCGGGCGGCGTCGCGGGCACGTGGTGCTCCCGGTCCGGCTCAGAGGTCGCGCAGCCGTTCGCGGAGCTTCGCGAACGGACCGCGCTGGCCCTTGGAGCGACGGGTGGTCTCATCACCGCGCAGGGCGGCGAACTGGCGCAGGAGGTCCTGCTCCTCCTCGCTGAGGGACGAGGGGACGTCCACGTCGAGCACCACGCGGATGTCTCCGCGGCGCTCGCGGCGCAGCGGCGTGACGCCGAGGCCCTTCAGCGTGATCTCCTCGCCGGGCTGGGAGCCCGGGCGGATGTCCAGCTCCTGCTCGCCGTCGAAGGTGTCCAGCGGGATCGTCGCTCCGAGGGCGGCGGTGGTCATCGGCACCGCGATGGTGGTGACCAGGTCGTCGCCGTCGCGGTCGAACATCTCGTGATCGGTGACGGTGAGCTCGACGAAGAGGTCGCCCGAGGGGCCACCGGCCTCGCCGGTCTCGCCCTCGCCACGCAGCTGGATGCGGGTGCCGTTCTCCACGCCCGAGGGGATGCGCACCGTGACGGTGCGCTCGGCGGCGGTGCGGCCGTGGCCGGAGCAGCTGGTGCAGGGGCTCTCGATGACGTCGCCGTGGCCCTCGCAGGTGGGGCAGGGCGCCATGGTGACCATCTGGCCCAGCAGCGACTGGGCGACGCGCTGCACGTGGCCGGAGCCGTTGCAGGCGGTGCAGCGGGTGGGGCTGGTGCCGGGCTCGCAGCAGGAGCCGGAGCAGCGCTCGCACAGCTCCGCGGTGCGGAAGGTGACCTTCTCCTCGGTGCCGAACACGACGTCGCGCATCTCGATCCGCACCCGGCGCAGCACGTCGCCGCCGCGACGCTGGCGCGGGACGGGGCCCTGGCTGCGGCCGCGCATCCCGGAGGCTCCGGCGAACATGTCGAAGATGTCGTTGAAGTCGAAGCCGGCACCGCCGCCGCCGGGGAACCCGCCCATGCCGGGGCCGCCGCCCATGTCGTACTGGCGACGCTTGTCCGCGGTGGAGAGGGTCTCGTAGGCCTGGGAGACGCGCTTGAACTTCTCCGCGGCCTCCGGGTCCGGGTTCACATCCGGGTGGAGGGTGCGGGCGAGCTTGCGGTACGCCTTCTTGATCTCGTCGGTCGACGCATCGCGGGAGACGCCGAGCAGGTCGTAGTAGTCCTCGTTCACAGGGGTGGATTCCTTCGCGGGGAGTCGGTGTGGCCGGGCCGCGGCGGGCGGCGGGCGATGGGTGAGGCGGCGCGGGGCGGACCGGTCCGGTCCGCGGCGCTGCTATTCGAGATAGCGGCTGACGTAGCGGGCGATGGCCTGGACGGTGGAGATGCCGGTGGCGTAGTCCATGCGGCGGGGGCCGAGGATCGCCAGATGGGATCCCGAGCCGTAGCCGGCGCCGACCACCGAGGTCGAGTGCAGGGCCCGGTCCTCGAGCTCGGAGCCGATGCGCACCTCGACGGCTCCCGGGGACACGTGCATCTCGGTGAAGAGCCGCAGCAGCACCAGCTGCTCCTCGAGGACGTCCAGCAGCGGTTCGACATCGCGGGCGAAGTCCTGCGCGGAGCGGGCGATGTTCGAGGTGCCGGCCATCATGATGCGGTCCTCGGCGCGGCTGGCGGCCAGCGCAGCGAGCGTCTCGGCGACCTCGACGACCGCCGGACGCTCCACCGGAGGCAGGGACTCGAGGTACTCGCCCAGCGGTGCCGCGAGGTCGGTGACCTCACGGCCGGCGACGACGCGGTTGAGATGGTCGCGCAGCGCCACGTAGTACTCGGCCGGCCGGCCCGCGGTCACCGGGACGGTGCGCTGGTCGACGCGGCCGGACTCGAGGATCAGCACGACCAGCAGCAGCGAGTCCGCCACCTTGACCAGCTCGACGTGCCGGATCCTGGCCTGCCGACGGGCGGGGTACTGGACCATGGCGACCTGCTGGGTGAGCTGCGCGAGCAGCCGCACGGTGCGGGCCAGCAGGTCCTCGACGTCGCCGGCGTCCTCGAGCAGAGCGCGGATCGCCCGGCGCTCGGGGGCCGACAGCGGCTTGATCGTGGCCACGTGGTCCACGAAGGTGCGATAGCCCTTGTCGGTGGGCACGCGACCGGCCGAGGTGTGGGGCTGATGGATCAGCCCCTCCTCCTCGAGGGAGGACATGTCGTTGCGCACGGTCGCGGCGGAGACGCCGAGCTCGTGACGCTCCAGCAGCGACTTCGAGCCGACGGGCTCGCGGGTCGCGACATAGTCCTCGACGATCGCGCCGAGGATGTTGAGCTTGCGGGCGTCCGTCTCGCTCACCTCCTGCGCTGCGTCGTTCGAGGTCCCACCCTCCGGTGGGCCTGCCGGGCTCATGGTCCTGCGGGTCTCTGGCGGGTCCGGGGATCGTGGCGGTCCGCGGACCGCACGATCCGTGTCCCCTCAGACTGGCACTCTGCCGTGCCAAGTGCCAATCGTACGCCGCTCCGGCGTGCTGCGCCGAGAGGCGTTCGCCACGGGTGTACGGTGTCGCGCGTGCCTGCTGACTTCCCCGACCGGTACGGCCGCGACGTGCTGTCCGCCGGTCCGCCCGCCCATCATCGTCGCCGACCCGCCGCCCGGGAGGTCCCGGCGAGCAGGGACCTCGTCGTCGAGGAGGCGTCCACAGGTTTCACCGGGGCGATCACCCGTGTCGAGAAGATCGCGGGCGAGCTCGTGGTCGAGCTCGAGGACGGTCGCGGCGTGCGGCGCACCTTCCCCCTCGGCCCCGGCTTCATGATCGACGGGAAGCCGGTGGTGCTCCATCGTCCGGTCGCCGCCGTCGCGAAGGGTCCCGTGCGTCAGCGCTCCGCCTCCGGCTCCGTCTACGTCCAGGGCGCGAAGGCCCGCACAGCCCGCGCCTCCCGGATCTGGGTGGAGGGCACCCACGATGCGGAGCTGGTGCAGAAGGTCTGGGGGCACGACCTCCGCATCGAGGGCATCGTGGTCGAGCAGCTCGAGGGCGCGGACAACCTCGCCGAGCGGGTCCGAGAGTTCGGCCCCTCCCCCGGTCGCCGCCTGGGGATCCTGGTGGACCATCTCGTGAAGGGGTCCAAGGAGTCCCGCATCGCGGCCGAGGTCATGGCTCTTCCGGGCGCTCGCGGCAATGTCACCGTGCTCGGCCACCCGTACGTGGACGTGTGGCAGGCGGTCAAGCCCGCCCGCGTGGGGCTGACCGCATGGCCCCACATCCCCAAGGGGACCGACATCAAGGTGGGATCGCTCGCCGCCCTCGGCTGGCCGCATGCCGACACGGCGGACATCGGCCTGGGGTGGAAGCGGATCCTCTCCACGGTGCGCTCCTACGCGGATGTCGAGCCCACCCTCTCGGGACGCATCGAGGAGCTCATCGACTTCGTGACCGTCGACGAGGCCTGAGCGCGCCCCGCATCGCCCGGGACCCGCAGGCGTGGGGGTTATCCCCCGCACGACGCGGCGGTTCACCACGCTGTCGGTCCGCTCGGGAGTCCCTAGGCTGGATGCATCGACCCGCTGCCGGTACTCCGCCGGCCCGTGACCGAGAAGGAATCATGAGCCAGACGCCGCACCCCCACGATCCGTTCGCTTCCGAGAACGGTGGCCCCGCCGACGCGCAGCAGCCGTCGCAGGAGTCCCCGCGAGAGGCGCCGGCCTCCGATCCGATCCAGCACCCCCACGATCCCTACGCCTACGACGCCGCCGCCGGCGATCCGCTGGACATCGACGCCACCCCCGCTCAGCAGCCGTCGGCCGAGCAGGCGGCTCCCGCCCCGCAGCAGCCTGCCGGCGGGCATGATCCGTTCGCCGCTGCGCACGGAGCGCCGGGCGCCCAGCAGGCCCCGAACACCCAGCAGGGCCAGTACGACCAGCAGAACCAGTACGCCCAGCAGGGTCCCCAGGCCCAGCAGGGCCCGCAGTCCGGGTACGCCCAGCAGGCTCCCTACGGCGCGCCCGCCGCCGACGGTGAGAACATCCCTCCGGCCGGCACGCCGGGCGTCTACGACGGCCCGCTCAGCGGACAGCCCGTCAGCCGCTCCGACTCCCGCCTCTGGGCGACCATCGCCCAGGCCGCGGTGGCCGTGGGCCACGTGGTCAGCTGGGGCTTCCTCGGCTGGATCGGCCCGCTGGTCGTCTTCCTCATGTACAAGGACCGCGACCGCTACGTGCGCTTCCACGCCGCCGAGGCGCTCAACGGGGCCATCGCGGTGCTGATCGCCCAGATCGTGCTCACCATCGTGTTCTCGATCCTGACGATCTTCACCTTCGGCATCGCCTCCGTCCTGTTCCCGCTGGTCGGGGTGCCGGCGCTGCTGCAGCTGGTGTTCTCGATCATCGGTGCGGTCAAGGCGAACCAGGGCGAGTACTGGGCCTACCCCTTCAACATCCGCCTGGTGAAGTGATCTGACTGGTGAAGTGATCTGACCGGTGAAGTGATCCGCCCGGCGGAGTGATCCGCGCAGGCGCCGAACGGCATCGACGAGCCCCCGGGACCCTGAGGTTCCCGGGGGCTCGTCGATGCTCACATCCAGGTGACGCCGTCGGCCTCGTACTCGCGCAGACGGTGGGCGATCATGCGGCGCAGCAGGTCCTCCGGCAGCGGGTCCCCGTAGGGCAGCTTCACGCTCCCCTTCCCGGTCTCGAAGTCAGAGAGCTCCTCGGCGAAGGCCTCGCGGGTGCTGGGGGTGACCGTGACGTTCGCATGCGCACGGTGCGCGCTGCAGATCAGCAGGATCATGCCGCTGGGATGCACCGCCGCCGGGGCTCCCCACTTCAGCTCCTCGGTGCTCTCCGGCAGCTCCTCGCGGATCAGTGCCCGCAGGCGACCCATCAGCTCGGCCGCCGGACCCTCGAGGGCGGCGTGGTACTCCGGGACGGTCGTGGGCTTCGCAGCGGCGCTCATCGCCTCAGTGTGCACCGCGGGGAGGTCAGGGCACCAGATCCCGGATCACGGCATCGGCGAGCAGACGGCCGCTGCGCGTCAGCACCGCCCGGCCCTCGTCGAGGGCCTCGGGCTCGAGGTGACCGCGCTCGCGATGCACGGCGAGCATCCCCCGCTGCTGTTCGGGGATGACGTCGATCGGGAGTCCGTCGGCGATGCGCAGCTCGAGCATGATCCGCTCGACGAGGCGGTCCTCCGCCGCGACATGCTCGGAGTCCGCGACCGGCATCTCCCCCTCGGCGAGCATCCGGGCATAGCGGCTGGGGTGCTTCACGTTCCAGGAGCGCAGTCCGTCGCGGTGCCGGTGCGCGCCGGGGCCGATCCCCCACCAGTCCGTGCCGCGCCAGTAGGCGAGGTTGTGGCGGGAGCGCTGCTCCGGGGTGCGGGCCCAGTTGGAGACCTCGTACCAGGACAGCCCGTCGGCGCTCGCGAGATCGTCGACCAGCTCGTACTTGTCGGCCATGTCGTCGGGATCGGGGGCCTCCAGCTCGCCGCGTCGCAGCTGCCGGGCCATCGCCGTGTTGCCCTCGATGATCAGCGAATAGGCGGAGAGGTGGTCGACTCCGCAGGCCAGAGCCGATCTCACCGAGGTCTCGACATCCGCGAGGGTCTCCCCCGGGGTGCCGTAGATGAGGTCGAGGCTCACGTCGAGCCCGGCCTCCTTGGCCCAGCTGACCGCCTGCGGCACCTTCTCGGGGTCGTGGGTGCGGTCCAGGGTGGCCAGCACCGAGGGCACCGCGGACTGCATGCCGAAGGAGACCCGGGTGATCCCGCCGTCGGCGAGCCGGGACAGCGAGGCTCGGGTGACGGAGTCCGGGTTCGCCTCGGTGGTGACCTCGGCGTCCGCGGCGAGCGGCAGCAGGGTGCGCAGATGGCCGAGCATCGCGACGAGGTCGTCGGCCGGCAGCAGGGTGGGGGTTCCGCCGCCGAAGAAGACGGTGGAGACCTGCTGGTACTCGTAGCCCTCCGCGCGGTCGCGGGCGAGGGTCAGGTCCATCTCCCGCATCGCGTTGGCCGGGTACTCGGCCTGCGAGCCGCCGCCGCCGAGCTCGGTCGCGGTGTAGGTGTTGAAGTCGCAGTACCCGCAGCGCACCGCACAGAACGGGACATGGATGTAGACCGAGAGGTCACGGCCCGTCGAGCCCGCATCGACCGCGGTCACAGACCCATCCCCAGTCCCAGGCCACGCCCCGTGGAGCGCAGCCGCTGCGGGAGCCGCACAGGGTCCCCGGCCCGGGCCAGCACGGTCTCCGCCGACTGCACGAGGGTCTCGTACAGCACGGTGGCGCTCCCCTCCGCCCAGTCGAGGAGCTCCCTGGCCTGCGCGGCGCTCAGCCCGCGGAAGGCGTCCCCGATCGTGACGCCGTGCGCGGGGCGCTCGAGCACCTCGATCGCATCCCCGGCGCTGACCTCCCCCTCGGCGAGCACTCGGAAGTAGGCGCCCGCACGGCCCTGGGCGGTGAAGGTCCTCCCCCATCGACGGTCCCCGATCCACGCGGCGAAGGTGCCGCAGGGGTTGCGGGGGCAGGTCGCCTCGATCTCCGCCGTGCCCACGCGCCAGCGCTCCCCGATGACGGCCTCGTCGGTGTCCTGCCCGGTGGTGACCAGGTTCTCGCCGAAGGCGCCGTCGGGCAGCTCCTTGCCGGTCTCGGTCGCGAAGGCCTCGCGGACCTCCCGGGAGTAGGCGTAGACGGCCTTGAAGACGCCGCCGTGGTGCTCGCGGTCGCCCTGGACGTCGCCGAGCACGCCATGGGTGAGGAGCCGCGCGGGCGAGTCCGTCGGCCGCTTGTCGATGCCGCTCATCAGGCCGCTCGCGGCGACCGGGAACAGCTGGGCGACGGTGCACACCGCCGCGATGCGGCCGGAAGCGCCGGGGTCCATCATCACCTCGAGGGTGCTCGGTGCGGTCATCTCGCAGCGCCTCCTCGGCGGAGGGACGGGTCGGCGGGCGCCGGTGCGCGCCCGCCCCGTCCGGTGGTCACTTCTTCTTGGAGTCCTTGGGCATGTCGCCCTCGTCGGAGGAGAGCGCGGCGATGAACGCCTCCTGAGGAACCTCGACGGAGCCGATGTTCTTCATGCGCTTCTTGCCCTCCTTCTGCTTCTCGAGCAGCTTGCGCTTGCGGGAGATGTCGCCGCCGTAGCACTTGGACAGCACGTCCTTGCGCATGGCGCGGATGTTCTCGCGAGCGATGATGCGCGCGCCGATCGCAGCCTGGATCGGCACCTCGAACTGCTGGCGCGGGATGAGCTTCTTGAGCTTCCCGGCCATCTCGACGCCGTAGTTGTAGGCCTTGTCGCGGTGCACGATGGCGCTGAACGCGTCCACCGGCTCGCCCTGGAGCAGCATGTCGACCTTGACCAGATCGGCGACCTGGGAGCCGGAGACGTCGTAGTCCAGCGAGGCGTAGCCGCGGGTCTTGGACTTCAGCTGGTCGAAGAAGTCGAAGACGATCTCTGCCAGCGGCAGGGTGTAGCGCAGCTCGACGCGGTCCTCGCTGAGGTAGTCCATGCCGCCGAGGTTGCCGCGCTTTGACTGGCACAGCTCCATGACGGCGCCGATGAACTCGCTGGGCACGAGGATCGTGGCCTTGGTGACCGGCTCGCTGATCTCGTTGACCTTGCCGACCGGGAAGTCGGAGGGGTTCAGGACCTCGACCTCGGTGCCGTCCTCCATCGTCACCTGGTAGACGACGCTGGGGGCGGTGGAGATCAGGTCGAGGTCGAACTCGCGCTCGAGCCGCTCGCGGATGATCTCCAGGTGCAGCAGGCCCAGGAAGCCCACACGGAAGCCGAAGCCGAGGGCGGTCGAGGTCTCCGGCTCGTAGTTCAGGGCGGCGTCGTTGAGCTTGAGCTTGTCCAGGGCGTCGCGCAGCACCGGGTAGTCCGAGCCGTCGATCGGGAACAGGCCGGAGTAGACCATCGGCTTGGGATCGGAGTAGCCCTCGAGGGCCTCCGTCGCCCCGCGCACGGAGGTGGTGATGGTGTCGCCGACCTTGGACTGGCGGACGTCCTTCACGCCGGTGATCAGGTAGCCCACCTCGCCGGGGCCGATGCCCTGGGTGGGGTGCGGCTCGGGCGAGCTCACGCCGATCTCGAGCAGCTCGTGGTGCGCGCCGGTGGACATCATGTCGATGCGGTCGCGGGCCTTGAGCGAGCCGTCGACCACGCGGATGTAGGTGACCACGCCGCGGTAGGTGTCGTAGACGGAGTCGAAGATCATCGCGCGGCAGGGGGCATCCGGCTCGCCCTGGGGCGAGGGCAGGGTCCGCACCACGTGGTCGAGCAGCTCGGGCACGCCCACGCCGGTCTTGCCGGAGACACGGAGCACGTCGTCCGGGTCCACGCCCACCAGCTGGCCGATCTCGGCGGCGTACTTCTCGGGCTCGGCGCCCGGGAGGTCGATCTTGTTGAGCACCGGGATGATGGCGAGGTCGTTCTCCATCGCGAGGTACAGGTTCGCGAGCGTCTGCGCCTCGATGCCCTGGGCCGCGTCGACCAGGAGGATCGCGCCCTCGCAGGCGGCCAGCGAGCGGGAGACCTCGTAGGTGAAGTCGACGTGGCCAGGGGTGTCGATCATGTTCAGGGCGTAGTTGACGCCGTCGACCTGCCACGGCATGCGCACGGCCTGCGACTTCACGGTGATGCCGCGCTCGCGCTCGATGTCCATCCGGTCGAGGTACTGGGCGCGCATCGCGCGCTCCTCGACGATCCCGGTGATCTGCAGCATCCGGTCGGCCAGGGTCGACTTGCCGTGGTCGATGTGCGCGATGATGCAGAAGTTGCGCAGGCGATCCTGGGGTGTCGACGCGGGCAGGATGTCCCGGGCCTCATCGACAGCGATCCTCGGGCTCACCGGCATACGTCCTCTCATCGTTCCGTGGTCGGGCGCAGCGGCGCCCGGGCATCGGCCCATCGTCTCATGGGGGCCGCGCCTCCACGTCCCCGGCGTCCGCGCCCTGGGCCGAGGTCACATGGTGCGCTGCTCAGCTCTCGTGACCGCCGGGGCCGGTCGCGCCGTCGGCGAGCCTGCGGCGGGAGCCGGCGAGGTGCAGGCGCATGGCCGACGCGGCCGTCCGGGCGTCTCCCTCCTCGATCGCCGTCAGCACCGCCGCGTGCTCGTGGTGGGCGGCGGCGAGCAGGGCGGAGCCGTCCCCCTCGGAGGAGCCGGATCCGCTCTCCAGGCGCCGGCGCGGCATCGCGATCATGACCGGGCCCAGGGCATCGATGAGCTCGAGCAGGTACGGGTTCGCGGAGGCGGCCGCGACGGCGCGGTGGAAGGCGAAGTCCTGCGCGAGGGCCGCGGCGGGGCCGTCGGACGCGGAGCGGAAGGACTCGAGCGCGTCACGCATCGCGGCGAGGTCCTCCGGTGCTCGCCGGGACGCGGCGAGCCCGGCCGCCTCGGCCTCGATCCCGGTGCGCAGCTCGAGCAGCGACTGACGCTCCTTGAGGGTGCGCACGGGGCGCCCGGGCCAGCCGGCGCTGGGCTCGGCCGGAGGGGTGAGGACGTAGCTGCCCGCTCCGCGCCGGGTGCGGACCAGGCCCTCGGCGCGCAGCGCGGTGATCGCCTCCCGGACGACGGTGCGGCTCACCCCGTGCGCGGCGATCAGCTCGTTCTCGCTGGGCAGCTTCTCCCCGGGCGCGATCCGTCCCTCGACGACGGCTCGGCGCAGCACGGCGACGAGCTCCTCGGTGCGATGGGCGGCCATGCTCAGTCGGCCCCGACGGTGACGGAGTCGGTGGTCCAGGCGCGGGCCTGCTCGGTGAGGGTGATCCCGAGGCCGGGACGCTGTGGGACCAGCATCCGCCCGTCGCGCGTCTCGAGCGACTCCTCGAACAACGGGTCGAGCCAGTCGAAGTGCTCCACCCAGGTCTCCCGGGGGTAAGCAGCGGCGAGGTGGAGGTGGATCTCCATCGCGAAGTGCGGGGCGAGGTCCAGGCCCGCGTGGTCGGCCAGCGCCGCCAGGCGCAGGAACGGGGTGATGCCGCCGACTCGCGGGGCGTCGGGCTGGATGATGTCGCAGGCGCGGGCATCGATGAGCCGCTCGTGCTCGCGCACGGAGGCGAGCATCTCGCCGGTGGCGATCGGGGTGTCCAGGGCGCGGGCGAGCGCGGCGTGCCCCTCGGCGTCCTCCGCGTCCAGGGGCTCCTCGATCCATTCGAGGTCGTACTGCTCCAGGCGGCGTCCCATGCGCAGGGCGGTGCGGCGATCCCACTGCTGGTTGGCGTCGACCATGAGGGGGACGTCGTCCCCGAGGTGGGCGCGGATGGCGTCGACGCGGCGCAGGTCCTCCGCGCCGTCGGGCAGGCCCACCTTGATCTTGATGCCGCCGATCCCGTCGGCGAGAGAGCGGTCGGCGCGCTCGCGGATCTCCGGGACCGAGGCGTGCAGGAAGCCTCCGGAGGTGTCGTAGGTGCGCACGCTGTCCCGGTGCGCGCCCAGCAGCTTCGCCAGCGGCAGGCCGGCTCGTCGCGCCTTGAGGTCCCACAGCGCGATGTCGATCGCCGCGAGGGCCTGGGTCGCGACGCCGGAGCGGCCGACGGAGGCGCCCGCCCAGAACAGCTTGAGGTTCAGCTTGGCGATGTCGCTCGGGTCCTCTCCGATCACCGCGGCTGCGACGTCCTTGGCGTGGGCGTACTGGGCCGGGCCGCCGGCGCGCTTGGAGTAGCTGAACCCGATCCCCTCGTGCCCCTGGGCGGTGATGATCTCTGCGAAGAGGAAGACGACCTCGGTCATCGGGCGCTGGCGGCCCGTGAAGACCTTGGCGTCGGAGATGGGCGTGGCCAGCGGAAGGGTCAGGGTCGAGAGCGTGAGGCGACGGATGGTGTCGGGCGCTGCGGTGATGGAGGGCATGGCGGTCCTTCGTCGGGCGGACGTGACCTACTTATCGTACAAGTTACGTACTTGTGTGACCAGTGCGGTCCGGGCCGTGGTCAGAGGGTGACGATCTGGCCGTTGCGCGGCATGCCGCCGGGCAGGTCGAAGGGCACCGCCCGTGCCGTCGTCGGATCGGCGGTGGTCATCACCTGGAGGTGGAGATGGGGCTCGGTGCTGTTGCCCGAGTTCCCGCAGCGGGCGACAAGGTCGCCGGCGCGCACCGTCTGAGCCGGGCGCACCACGATGCTCCCCCTCTGGAGGTGGCAGAGGGCCAGATGGACCTGGCCGCCGTCGTGCGCGATGCGCAGGATCAGGTGGTTCCCGGCCAGCGCCGACCAGCCCTGCGAGAGCCGACTCCGCTGGGTGAGGGCGTAGCCCACCGACGGGACTCCGCGCGACGCGGGATGGTCCGCCTCCCCGTCGTGCACCCGGACGACGGTCCCCTCCACGGGGCTGAGCACCTCGCGGCCGAAGCCGACGAAGGCCTCCGGCCCCTCGGGGCGCAGCAGCGAGGAGAGCGACAGCGGGGCGCTGCAGCCCCGTTCGTCGACCGGCACCAGGTCGAGCGCCCGGGCGGTCGCGAACAGTTCCGTGCCGTGGCTGGGGACGCGGTCGGCCGGGCTGTGGCGGGCCTGCAGCCGCCCGCGCATCGGCGGGCCCAGCAGGACTGGCTCCGACCCGCTTCCGCCCACGGCCGGATCAGCTCGCCGGGTGGAAGTAGGTGGTGCCCATCGCCCGGGTGACGGCGCCGGTGACCAGCTGCAGCTGCTCCATCTCCTCGTCGAAGCCGTCCATGATGTCGTCCAGCGAGCGGAAGCGCAGGCTGGCCAGGGCGCGGCCCACGATCCGACGGGCCGGCTCCGAGGCGCCGAGGCGGTCGAAGCTGTTGCCGTGCAGCTTGGCGAGGGTCTCGAGCGCCTCGTCGAGCTCGCCGAGGCAGTGCACGGCGGAGCGGGGGAAGATCGAGTCCAGGAGCAGGAACTCGATCGCCCGGGCGGAACGGACCCGGCCGCGATAGGAGCGGATGTAGGCCTCATGGGCGCTGCACGACCGCAGCAGCATGACCGTCGTCGAGGACGAGGGGTCCTCCAGGTCATGGTCCTGGAGGTTGCGCGCCAGCATGTCGACCCGCTCGAGCAGCTGGCCGATCCGCAGGAACAGCCAGGCCTCGTCACGCGTCATCGAGGAGTCCACCAGTCCGTTCACGACCGCGCAGCGGTCCTTGGCGAACTGGAAGGCGCCGTGCATCCGGGACGGGCGCACCCCGCGCGGCAGACCGAGCGAGGTGGTGTTCAGCGACTCCCACACCTCGGTCGAGAGCGCCTCGCGCACCCCTCGGGCGTTCTCGCGGGCGGTCAGCAACGCTCCGGCCACCGACGAGGGATTCATGCGATCGGTGACCAGGCGGTCCAGCACGCGCTGCACCGTGCAGTCCTCGAGGGGCACCTGATCGACACCGAAGACCTGGTACACCGAGGAGCAGGCCGCGGTGAGGTCCTCGGGGGTGTCCTCGGTGATCGACTGGAGCGTGACGTCGAGGATGCGGGCGGTCTGGTCCGCCCGCTCGACGTACCGACCGATCCAGAACATCGCATCGGCGATCCTACTGAGCATCATGGTGGGCCTCCTCGACGTCGATGATCGGGATCGCGGAGGTGACCGGATCGGGCTCGCGCTCGCGCTCTTCGATCTGCTCCTCGCGCACGTCCTCGAACTCGTCGTAGCTGTCGTCGGTGGGATCCTCGATCCCCTCGTCCCGGCTCTCCTGCGCCTGCGAGGCGGCGGCCGGCCCGGTCTCGGCGGTGCGCTCCGCGGCGAGAACCCAGGTGTCCTTGGATCCCCCACCGCGCGAGGAGTTCACGATCATCTCTCCGCGCGGGAGGGCGACGCGGGTGAGCCCGCCGGGCAGCACCCAGACCTCGTCCCCGCTGTTGAGCGCGAAGGGGCGCAGGTCCACATGCCGGGGCTCGGGCCCCTCCTCGACCAGGGTCGGGATCGTGGAGAGCTGCACCACCGGCTGGGCGATCCAGCCGCGCGGGTCCTCCTGCAGGCGGGCGCGGAGCGCGTCGAGCTCCTCGGTCGTCGCGGCGGGACCGATGACGATGCCCTTGCCCCCGGAGCCGTCGACCGGCTTGACCACGAGCTCCTCAAGGCGGTCCAGCACCTCGGTGCGTGACTCGGGGTCCTCCAGTCGCCAGGTGTCGACGTTGGGGAGGATCGGCTCCTCGGAGAGGTAGTACCGGATCAGGTCGGGCACGTAGGTGTAGGTGAGCTTGTCGTCCCCGATCCCGTTGCCGATCCCGTTGGCGACCACCACGTTGCGGGCGAGCACCGCCCGGACCAGCCCGGGCACGCCGAGCATCGAGTCGGGCCGGAACACCTCGGGGTCGATGAAGTCGTCGTCGGTGCGCTTGTAGATGACGTCGACCCGCCGCAGCCCGGAGGTGGTGCGCATGTAGATGCGCTCGTTGCGCTCTACGAGGTCCGAGGCCTCGACGAGGTCCACGCCCATCGTGCGCGCCAGCAGGGAGTGCTCGTAATAGGCGCTGTTGTAGCGGCCCGGGGTGAGGACCACCACCGTGGCCTCCTCGTCCGGGATGTCCGGCGCGGCGGCCTGCAGGGCGGCGAGCAGCCGGCCCGGGTACTCGCCCACCCGGCGCACCGGCCGGTCGGAGAAGAGCTCCGGGAAGGCCTGCGCCATGGCACGCCGGTTGGACAGGACGTAGCTGACGCCGCTCGGGGTGCGCACGTTGTCCTCCAGCACCCGGAGGTCCCCGGCGCCATCGCGCACCAGGTCGATCCCGGAGATGTGGATCCGCACCCCACCGGGCGGCGTGTAGCCGCGCATCTCCTCGACCACGTACGTGGACGAGGTGACGAGCTCGGCGGGGATCACGCCGTCGGCGATCGCCGACTGGTCGTTGTAGAGATCGTCGAGGAAGCGCTCGAGCGCCCGCACCCGCTGGGAGATGCCGGCGGAGACGTGGGCCCACTCCTCGGCCTCGATCACCCGCGGGATCGCATCGATCGGGAAGGGCCTCTCCTCGCCCGCATGGTCGAAGGTGATGCCCTGGTCGAGGTAGCTGCGGGCCAGCGACTCCGAGCGGGCTCGGAACTCCTCGAGCCCGAGGCCGGCCAGCGCGTCGTGCAGGGCGCGGTACGTGGGCCGCAGGGTGCCGTCGGGCGCGAACATCTCGTCGCCTGCGGCTCCGGTGCGGGCGCTGTGGAACAGCGAGGTGGCAGACATGCCTACCATTCTCACACCACCCCCCGCCCCCTCGCGGCGCGAAGCGCCCAGGAAGCGAGCACCATGTCGCTGGTCTCCCGTCTCACCTCCCTCCTCCGTTCAGCAGCCCGTTCCCCCGCCGTGCGGCGCGGAGCCCGCGATCTCACACGGGCGGCCGTCCGCTCGATCGAGGAGCAGCGCCGCGGAGGATCGGAGTCCGGTCGACCGGAGCGCTCCGGCGCCTCCGGAGGACCCGCCGACGGGGAGGGCGCCCAGGCCCTCGCCGACCGGCGCGGCTCCTCCGCCCTCTCCCTCACCTACGCCCCGCGCGACGACGATCGGCCCGATCCCGGCGAGATCGTCTGGGCCTGGGTGCCCTTCGAGGAGGACATCTCCCGCGGCAAGGACCGTCCCGTGCTGGTGATCGCCGAGGAGGACGCCGGCCGCGGCGGCTCCGACGGCTCCGGCCCGGTGCTCATCGCCCTCATGCTCACCTCCCGCGACCGCACCGCGGACGGCACGGTCGCGACCGACGAGCACGGATCGACCTGGGTCGACATCGGCTCCGGGGACTGGGACAGCAGGGGCCGCCCCTCCGAGGTCCGCGCGGACCGGCTGCTGCGCCTCGCCCCGGCGGCGGTGCGCCGCGAGGGCGGACGCCTGGACCGCGAGCGCTACGATCGGGTCGCCGCCGCCGTCACGGACGTGCACGGCTGGTGAACCTCCCCCGTCGCCGAGGCTGACCTGGAGCGACACCGGCCGACGGGACGCGTCCTGCGCCTCCTGCCCCGCAGGAGACACGGCGCACATCCGGTGCGGGACGGGGCCCCTGCTCTGGTAAAGTCCTGCACCGTATGTGTGACATACCGTTCGGTGTGCGCATGACGTGGTCCCGCCGTGTCAGGGGCGACGATTCGTGCGACCCGGGCGAGTACCCGTGGCAGCGACCCGGTACCGACGTCTCCAGGCGAGTCCCCACCGCCGTCCCCGTCGGCTCCGTTCCTCGGCCGTCACGGATGATCCACCGCAGCAGCAGCACAAGAGAAGAGTCTTCGTGGCAAACATCAAGTCCCAGATCAAGCGGAACAAGACGAACGAGAAGGCGCGTCTGCGCAACCGTGCCGTCAAGTCCGAGCTCAAGACCTACACCCGCAAGGTGAAGGCCGCCGTCTCCACCGGCGACGCCGACGTGGCGGGCGAGGCTCTCAAGAGCGTGTCCCGCAAGCTGGACAAGGCCGTCTCCAAGGGCGTCATCCACCAGAACCAGGCCGCGAACCGCAAGTCCGGTCTCGCCAAGCTGGTCGCGGCCGTCACCAAGTGACCTCCGGCAGCTGAGGCTGTCACCCCGATCCGTCGGGACCCGGGAACGCCCGGTGCGGAATGAACCGCACCGGGCGTTCCTGCGTCCCCGGGCCCTGGGAGCATGACGGGGAGCTGCGCCGTCAGGCCCTCGTCACTGTGCGCGACGTGCGCGGCAGATGCCCATGACCATGCGCTGCACGGACCACTGCGGGTCGCGGCCCGCACCCTTGACCTCGTGATCGGCGCGTGCGACCGCCTCGATCGCCCTGGCGAGGGAACGATCGTTCCAGTGGCGGGCCTCGCGGCTGAGGTTGCGGAGCATCCAGTCGGGCATGCCGAGGCTGCGAGGGGTGGCACCGGGCGCGGAGACCTTCGCCAGGGACCGCATCTTGGAGGCGATCGCGGCGACGATCGGGACCGGATCGGCTCCGGCGAGCTGCGCCTGCTGGAGCAGCTGCAGCGCATCCTGCTCACGCCCGGCGATGGCGGCGTCCGCCACGGCGAAGGCGGTCGACTCCACGCGCCCCGCGGTGAGGGCGTGGACCTCGGCGACGGTGACCTGGGCAGGTTGCTCGCCGGGATCGGGGGTGGTGTCCTCGATGAGCTGGCTGCTGATCGCGGCGAGCTCCGCGAGATCGGTGCCGAAGGCGTCGACCAGGGCGATCAGCGCCTCCGGCTGGATGCGGCGCTGGGCTCGGGCGAACTCGGCGGCCACGAAGGTCTGCTTGTCGGAGGCGCGCTTGACGGGGCTCGCATCGACGCGCGGGACATCGGCCTTCTTGAGGGCGTCCAGGAGCTTCTTGCCCCGGTTGCCGCCGCGGTGCACGAGCACCAGGGTGACGTCCTGCTCCGGGGACCGCAGATAGTCCAGCAGCTCGATCACCAGGGCATCGGGCGCGGACTGCAGCTCGGGGACCACCACGAAGCGGGGCTCGCCGAACAGCGACGGGCTCGCCACCTGGGCGAGAGCGCCGGGGCCGGCGGCGTCCCCGGAGAGGTCATGGATCTCCACCGTGGGATCCGCCTCGCGGGCGAGGCCGCGCAGTCGCTGGACGGCGCGATCGGCGATCAGGGTCTCGGTGCCGTGGATCAGGACGATCGGTGCGAGGGCGACGCTGTGCCACTCGACATCGCTCACGGGGACTCCTCACTGCTGGGCGGACTGGTCGATCCTATCGGGCCGGGCCGACGCTGCGCGGCGCCGGGTCGCTCCCGGCGGGGAGGATGACGGTGCCGTGCACATCGGTGCGCAGCACCTGGGCGCCGAGGCCCTGGACCAGGCCGAGCGCCTCGGCGGTCGGGTGGCCGAAGGTGTTCTCGCGGCCGACCGGCACGAGGGCGAGCTCGGGGTCGAGCTGGTGGTACAGCGGGGCGTGCTGGAAGCGCGAGCCGTGATGGGCGACCTTGACGATGTCCGCATCCCCGGGGCCGAGCGCGGTCAGCTCCTCCTGGGCGGCGGGCTCGAGGTCCCCGAGGGAGACCAGTCGGGTGCCGTCCTCCCAGAGCACCTCGACGGCGATCGAGCAGTCGTTCGCGGCGTCGCCCTCCCCCGATCCGTGCTCGGCCGCGCTCGCGAGCCGGGCGTCCTCGGCCGAGCCGGGCCACAGCGCCCGCACGGCGAGGCCCGGGGCCTGCCAGGTCTCCCCCGTGGTCGCGACGAGCGTCTGCACCTCGGGGACCCGGTCCCGTCCGGCCTCCGGCAGCGGGCATATCCACTGCAGAGCCGGTGAGCGCCCGCCGGTCAGCGCGGCCAGGCCCCCGGTGTGGTCGCTGTGGGGATGGGTGAGCACGAGCAGGTCGATGCCCGTCACCTGCAGACGGTCCAAGCACTGCCTCAGCGCGGCAGGATCGGGGCCGGTGTCGATGAGCACCGTGGAGGATTCCGGATCGGTGCTCGATCGCAGCAGGAGGGCGTCGCCCTGGCCGACGGCGCACAGGGCCAGCGTCCAGTCCCCTCCCGTGCCGAGAGGGAGGAGACGGCCTGCCCCGGGGGCCAGCGCGGCCACCAGGACCGCCGCCGCCACCCAGCGCACCAGGGTCGACCGCCGCAGCGCCACGACGGTGGTGAGGACGAGCAGCACCGCGAGCACGAGCAGCACACCGGGCGTCCCCTCGGGGACGGCGATCCGCGACCCGGGAAGGGCATCCGCCGTGCGAGCGATCAGGAGCACCAGGTGGGCGCCGCCCGCCGAGAGCGTCCACAGCATCGCCGCCGCGGCGGGCCACACGGCCCCGACCACCACCGCCAGGAGCCCGATCACCGTGGAAGGTCCCACCAGCGGAGCCACCAGCATGTTCACGGGCACCGCCCAGATCGACACCTCCGGGGTCAGCAGGATCAGCACCGGGGTGCAGGCCAGCTGTGCGACCAGAGGGACGGCGATCACGAGGGCGGCCGGGCGCGGCAGCCGCTCGCTGCTGAGCTCCACCAGCGCCGTGGCCAGCGGCGGTGCGGCCAGCAGGATCGCCCCGGTGGCGAGCCCGGAGAGCAGGAAGCCGACCGACGCGGCGGTGACGGGGTCGAGCACCGACCACAGCGCCACCGTGAGGGCCAGGGCGGCGACCGGGGACGCCCGCACCCCGGCGAAGCGCGCCGCCAGCAGCGGGGCGGCCATCGTCGCCGCCCGCTGCACGCTGGGCTCGTCACCCACCAGCCAGACATAGGCGGCCACGACGCCGGCGGCGATCGCGAGCCGGGGTCGACGCCGCACCCCGATCAGCAGCAGCGGTCCCAGCACCGCCAGGAGGACGAGCGCGATGTTCGCGCCCGAGACCGCGACGAGGTGCGAGATCCCGGCGCGGCGCATGATCTCCTCGGTCTCCTCCCCCATCCCCCGGGTGTCGCCGGTGGTCATGCCCCGGACCAGGGCGGCTTCGTCGGCGGGCAGGTGCGAGGTGGCCTGCCGCGCCTGGTGGCGCAGGGCGTGGCGTGCGGCCAGGGCCCGGCCCGCAGGACCGGTCGAGGCGACCGGTCGGACCTCGAGGGCCCGCAGGATCACGAGCGAGCCGCTGACGCTGACGCGCCCGCGCAGCAGCACCCTCTCGCCGTCCCGGACCCTCGCCAGGTCCGTCGCGCTCCGCCCGTCGGCGGTCACCAGGACGGGCAGGGACGCCGGCAGGGCCACCTCCTCCCGGCCCATCCGGACCGGGCCGCGGACCGTCCGCGCACGCAGCTGCTGACCGCCACGGGCCCAGTCCGGCCCGCTGCCGGGAGGAGCGGGGTCCGCGGACGCGACCACGGTGAGCTCGAGGACGAGTCCCTGCTCCTCGGCGCTGCGCAGCGCCTCGTCGGTGCCGGCGTGGCGCTGCAGCGCGGGGAACAGCAGCGCACCGGCCAGGACCAGGATCCAGAGGTGGGCGAGGATGCTCCGCCCCGTGCCCGAGGGGCCGAGGAGCGTGACCGCGGTCAGCGCGAGGGCGACCAGGACGGCCCCGCCGGCCACGGCCGCCGCGGCCCCGGCGGTGATGCCGAGCACCGCGAGAGCCCACACGCAGGTCGCGGCCGGCAGCAGGCGCAGGTCGGCGCGGGTCATACCGTCGCCTGCTCGCGGATCTCCTCGAGCGTGGCCGGGCCTATCCCGGAGACCTCCAGCAGGCCCTCCACGGAGGTGAAGGGGCCGTTCCGCTCACGGTGCTCGACGATCCGCTCCGCGATCGCCGGACCCACTCCCGGCAGCTCCTCGAGCTCGGCGGCGTTCGCGGTGTTCAGGTCGATCCGCGCCGCGTCTCCGGGGCCGGTGCTCCCTGCGGCCGCACCCTCCTGCGCGGGCGCCGCGGCGGCGTCCGGCCGCGGCTCCTCGCCCGGGACGGGAACATGGATCTGCTCGCCGTCGACGAGGGGGCGGGCGAGGTTGATCGCGGAGAGGTCCGCGTCCTCCAGGGCGCCGCCGGCGGCGCGCAGCGCATCGTCGATCCGAGAGCCGGGCGGCAGCCGGACGAGCCCGGGAGCGGCGACCGCTCCGGAGACGTGGACGACGATCTCCGCGGCCTCGGTGTCCTGCTCACCGTCCCCGGCTGCCGCGGACGGGGCGGAGCCCGCGGAGGACGGACCGTCGTCGGTCCCCGCCTCCCCTGTCGAGGAGTCCGCCCGGGCGGCACCGGCGGTCGGCGATCCGCTCTCGTCGCCCGGCGAGGGCTGCTGCACCGTCGGCGCGTCCTCCAGTGGGACCGCTGATCCCGAGCCGGACAGATGCACCACGCCGAACCCGATCAGCACCAGGACGGCGAGCCCCACCAGGGCCGAGGGCGAGGGGGCGGGGAGGGACCGGGACGGCCGGGTCGGTGAGTGGTCCCGGCGCTCGATCAGCGCACCGGGCCTCCGCCGGTGCCGCCCGGACCGGCCGCGCCGCGACTGATCGGTTCCCGTCTCTGCTCCCATGCCCGCGAACCTAGGACGGGCCCGGCGCCGATCGCCACGAGTGGCTGCGCCGTGGGGACGAGCATGCTCTGGGGAGGAACGGTCAGCCGAGGCCCAGCATCAGCAGCCACTGCCGACGGAACACCAGGGCGATCACCACCATCACCAGCAGGTACCACAGCAGCGTCAGCACCACCCAGCGCCGCAGCAGGGACGCCACCGGCGCCGGCGGGCGCAGATCCCCGTTCTCGACGGCGCGGGCGAGCGAGGCGAAGAACATCGGGGCGGTGACGCTCCAGATCACCATGCACCAGGGGCACAGGGCGCGGATGAAGAAGATCGTCGAGATCGCCAGGAAGTGCACGTACCCGACGGCGAACGTCATGCCCCCCAGCTGTGCCCAGCGGAACCAGGTGGGCAGCTGCGTGCCGGAGATCATCAGCGCGCCGATCGCGCCCATGATGGCGAAGCCGGCCAGCCCGATCGCCATGTTCGGGATCCCCAGCGCCGAGGACTGCCAGGTCATCATGACGTTGCCGCAGGAGATCAGCGGGTTCACGTCGCAGGACAGCGTCGCGCCCGGGTCGGCGAGCAGGATCTCCTTGCCGGACTGGAGCTCGAGCGAGGAGAGCCAGCCGATGAGCCCGCCGATCAGCAGCACGAGGCCCACGAGCCGCTGTCCGGCACGGGGGCGGCTGGTGCGCTCCGCGGCCAGCTCGGCGTCGATCTCTGCCAGCAGGGTCGCGTCGTCCTCGGGGGCCGTGCCCGCGGTGCCGGCGGGGGGATTCTCGTTCATGCGTTGACCGTGCTCTTCCGTGCGGTGGACCCATGGTCCGGATCGGGACTCAGAGGACAGGATGCTCTCGGAACCACTCGGCGAGGCGCTCGTTGCCCTCGTCGAGGCTGACCTGGGGCGTCCACTGCAGGCGCTCCCGGGTGCGTCGCTGGTCGAACCAGTGCGCGGTGGACATCTGCTCGGCGAGGAACTCGGTCATCGGCGGCTCGTCGTGCCCGGGGCGCTTCTCCCAGACACGCTCGATCAGCCGGCCGGCGAAGCGGGCCGCCGCGCCCGGGACCCGCAGGGTCGGTGCCGGGACGCCGGCCGCCGCGCACCAGCCGGCGAAGACGTCGCGCACCGTGCGGGGCTCACCGTTGGAGACCACGAAGCTCTCGCCGTGGACCTCATGGATCCGATCGGCTGCGGCGACGATCGCCTCCGCGGCGTTGTCCACGTAGGTGGTGTCGATCAGCGCCATGCCGTCGTCCAGCAGCGGGAGCCGTCCGCGGCTCGCACGATCCACGATCCGGCCCACCAGCTGGGTGTCCCCCGGGCCCCACACCACATGCGGTCGCACGGACGTGACCTGCAGCCCGTCCGTGCCGTCGGCCTCCATGGCCAGCAGCTCGGCCGCGGCCTTGGTGCGCGCGTACGGACCGCGGGCCATCGAGGGATCCGCGGGGGTCGCATCGGCCCCGACGATCGCCCGACCGAGGTGGGCGACCGACGGCGAGGAGACGTTCACGAGCGCTCCCCCGCCCTGGGCGCGCAGGGCGTCGACCACGTGGCGGGTGCCCTCGATGTTGATCGCCCGGTACTCGTGCTCCGGTCCGGAGATCGAGACCTTGGCCGCGAGATGGATGACGGCGTCGGCTCCGGTCACCGCACGCCGCACGTCGGCGGCGTCCGTCAGCGAACCGGTGATGTCCTCGACCCCGTCGATCCCGGCCGGTCGGCGCTGGAAGGCGCGGACCGTGGCGCCGCGGTCCCGGAGCACGGTCGCGACCGCGCCGCCGAGCATGCCGGAGGCGCCGGTGACCAGGATCGTCGGGGCGCTCACAGGGAGTCCGCCCGTTCGCCCGCGAGGGTCTGCGCGGACCAGCGGGACAGGGCCGCGCGATCGATCTTCGAGTTGTGGCGGATGTCGGTGGGCAGGGCACGGGTGGTGAACACCGCGACCACCTCCGCGCCGGAGCTGTCCCGGACCGCGCGGCGCACGGCCTCCTGCAGGGAGGGCTCGGTGGGGCGGGGGCGACCGGCGGCGCCGGGGCGGTAGCCGTCCTCGGTCTCGAGGATCACCACCACCTGCTGGGTGCCGCGAGGGCCGACGGCCGCGGCACCGGCACGGCGCACGGTGGGCACGGACTCCGCGGCCTCCTCGATCCGGACCGGAGTGAACAGGCCGTCGGCCGTGGACAGGACGTGCTCCGCCCGGCCCTCGACCCACAGCCGACCCTCGGCATCGAGATGGCCCACATCGCCCGTGGCGTGCCAGCCCTCGAAGCGCATGGACGTGCGGGTGGTGCGCCACAGCATCAGGTAGCGGTCGCGGACGTGGGGTGCGCGCACGAGGATCTCGCCGGTCGCGCCGGGCTCCTCGGTGATCTCCCCCGTAGTGATGCCGTGCTCGTCCATGATCGCGATCGCGATCTCGACCCGCGGCACCGGGCGGCCGACGCAGACGCCGGAGCCCTCGCCGGCGGCGTCGATGCCGTCGAGGTCGATCGCGGCCACGGCCAGGCACTCGGTCATGCCGTACGGGGTCAGCGCCCGGGCGTCGGGCATGAGGTCGCGCAGCTCGCGCAGCAGGTGCGCGGGGATCGGGGCCCCGGCGGAGAAGAAGCTCTCCGCGCCGGCCATCGCGGCGCGTCCGGCGTCGTCGAGCTGATCGGCGGTGTCGATGATGTTCCGCAGCGCGGCCGGAGCGGTGAACACGGCCGGTCGGCCGAGGGCCGCGATCGCCGCGGCCAGCGCCGGAGCGGTCAGCTCGCCGGGTCGCATGATGTCCATGTCGGGCACCACGGTCGGCGCACCGAGCGCCGGGCCCAGCAGGGCGAAGGTGGCGAAGCCGGCGACCAGCCCGCGCTCGGGCGCCAGGTCGAGGGTGTCCCCCACCGCGGCGAACATCGCGCCCAGCTGGCGGTGGGTGAGCACCGCGCCCTTGGCGGGGCCGGTCGATCCGGAGGTGAACAGGATCGCGGCATCCGCATCGGGATCGGGCCAGGCGGCGTTCAGCGGCGCCCCCAGCTCGCGCATCATCCCGCCGGAGCGGGCGAGCTCGGCGATGGAGGTCTCCACGCCCAGGGCCGCGCGGTCCACGGTGGGCAGCTGCTCGACGGAGATCCGTCGACCCGGCCAGCCCAGGGCCCGCGCGCCGACGAGCGCGCGCTTGATGCCGATGAACCAGTCCGGATGGGAGCCGATGACCGCGCGGGTCAGCCCGGCGGTGCCGAGGCCCGCGTCGGCGACCACGGCGACCGCGCCGATCCGGAAGCAGGCGTAGAGGACGCCGGTCAGGTCGGCGCCCGGGGTGATCAGCAGGCTGACCCGGTCACCGGGATGGACGCCGTGGGCGAGGAGCCCGGCGGCGATGTCGTCGACACGGCGGTCGAGCAGGGACCAGGAGATCTCCCGCGGCTCGCCGTCCGGGCCGGCGAGCTCGACGACCGCCGGTCGGTGGGCGTGACGGGGGTCGGCGGCGAGCTCCGCGATGCGCGCCCCGATCGGCCGCTCCGGCGCGGGCTCGGCGAAGGAGGAGACCGGCGCCCAGGCCGGTGCCGCGCTGCGGGGCTCCTCGGCGGTGCCGAAGGTGGTCTCGAGCCACTCGGCGACCAGCCCGGCCACGTCGGCGTCCTCCCACACCAGGTGGGAGGCTCCTTCGAAGCGGTGGACGTCCGCGTGCGGGACGCGCTGGATGAGATCGCGCAGGAAGCGGTCCGAGAAGGTGATGTCCCGCGGGCCCCAGGCGAACAGCGTGGGGACCTCGAGCTCCGTGATGCCCTGGGCCACCCGCTCCAGCGTGGTGCGCGAGGGGTGGTCCGCGGCGGCGGGGATGTCGGCGACGAACTGATCGATGCCCAGGCGGCGGGAGCGGCCGCGGTACGGCGCGAGGTAGGCGTCCTGGACCTCGCGCGGCAGCGCCGGCTTCGACAGAGCGATCGTGGTGCGCAGGAAGGTGTCGGTCACCGAGGTCGAGGGGGTGCGGAACCAGGGGGCGGTCGCGAGCTGGAGGGCCTTCGGCAGGGCCTCCTCGAGCTTCTGGTGCACGCCGGTGTTGGTCAGGATCATCCCGGCCAGGTCGTGGCGGTTGTCCAGCGCCCAGCCGGCGGAGATCAGGCCGCCCCAGTCGTGGCCGACGGTGACCACCGGGCCGCGCAGGGACAGCGCGTCCGTGAGCAGCGAGAGGTCGGTGATGCGGTCCTGGTAGCGGCGCTTGAGCCCGGTGCGCTCGGAGTAGCCCATCTCGAGCTGGTCGACCGCGATCAGCCGCCAGGGGATGTCCTCGCGCACCAGGGAGCGGAACAGGAAGGAGTAGGTCGGGTTGCCGTGCACGGCCAGCAGGGTGCCGCGCGGCGTGATGCCGCGCTCGGCCAGCAGCGGACCGGAGTCCAGCAGGTGCCAGCGGCGGGGCTCGCCCGTGTGGTCGCGCACCTCGAGGCTGCGGTGCAGCCGCGGGTCCACGCCGGGCTGCTCCGGGATCTCGATCGCGTCGGGGGTGGACGCCCGACGGCGCCCGGTGCTGCGGGTGGTGCTCACCACTCGACCTCCATCATCGCCGTGTTCAGTCCGGAGCCGACTCCCATGAGCAGCACGCGCTGCCCGCGGGAGATGTCGTTCTGGGCGTGCGCGAGGGTCATCGGCACCGCCTCCGCGGCGACGTTGCCCCAGTCCGCGAGGGTGACCGGGATACGGTCCATCCCCACGCCGGTGATCTTCGAGAAGTTGCGGATGTACACCGAGGAGACCTGGTGCGGGATGACCACGTCGAGGTTCTTGAAGTCGAATCCGGCCTCGTTGGCCCCCTTCCAGGTGTCGAGGATGAGCTGGATGCCGTTCTCGAGCAGCCCCGCGGAGTCGGTGCGCATGTCCTGCATGTCCGCGACGCACAGCTCGTGATGCTCCGTGCCCGCACGGGCCTGGGTGTGCTTCAGGCGGTGGCCCTCGGGGTGCACGTCGGCCGGGCCGAGCACGGCGGCCGCGGCGCCGGAGCCGAGGGTCAGGGAGGCGAACTGGTTGTTGAAGTCCGCGCGGGTCGAGGTCTTGGAGTTCAGGCGGTCGATGGTGCCGCGCTGGACCTCCTCGACGTCCTCCGCGCCGACGACCAGGGCGTACTTGATCTGCCCGGAGTCGATCATGCTCGCCGCCATCGTCATCGCGTTGACGAAGCCGAGGCAGGCGTTGGTGATGTCGAAGTTCATGCAGCTGGGCGGCATGCCCAGGGAGTGGTGGATGCCCGTGGACACCGCCGGCTCGAGGTGCTGGCGGGACACCGAGGCGTTGATCAGCAGGCCCACCTGGTCGCGCATGATGCCGGCCTTGGCCATGGCGCGCTCGGCGGCGAGCACCACGCCCTGCTTCCAGCCGTTGTCGCGGTCGCGCCACCAGCGGCGCTCGTAGACCCCGGCGACGCGCTGGAGCACGCCCTTGGGCAGCCGCAGGCGCTTGCGCGCCGGGGAGAGCATCTCGTCGATCTCATCGGAGGTCACCGTGACCTGCGGGAGGCTCATCTCGACCGCGAGCAGGCTGGTGTTCCTGTGGACGATCCCTGTGTTCCCGTTCCCCATCAGCGTGCGCTACCTCGTCGTTCCGTGTGGATGTCGTCGTCGCATGAGGGCCGCGGGGACCCTGCGCATGCGGTCGTCATTGTCCCACCCGCGCCTGGGGAGTCCCTCACGGGGTGGTGGATCCCACGTCTCCCCCGTCTCCCCCGTCTGCTCCCCCGTCTGCGTCGTTCTCGAGATGGTGGCCCAGGTGGTGGCGGGCGAAGTCGAGGCTCTGGCGGAGGGTACGCTCCCGGATCTCGGCGTTGCCGCTGGTGGTGACCTCGAGCAGGACCGAGCCCTCCCAGCCGCGGTTGGCGAGCCGCCGCAGCACCTCGGCGCAGGGCTGGTTCCCCTCGCCGGGCGGCAGGTGCTCGTCCTTGGTGGTCCTCCCGGAGCCGTCGGCCAGATGCAGGTGGGTCAGCCGGTCGCCGAGCCGTTCGATCATCTCCAGCGCGTCGTCGCCCGCGGTCGCGGCATGGGAGAGGTCGACGGTGACGTGGGCGTAGTCCTCGTCGGTCGGATCGTGGTCGGGCAGGTAGTTCAGCAGCTCCCGCACGCCCAGCCGCCACGGGTACATGTTCTCCACGGCGATCGCGATGCCGTGCTCCTCCTCGAGCGCCGCCACGCCCTCGACGAAGCCGGTCGCGTACCTCCCCTGCCAGCGGAACGGCGGATGGGCCACGATCGTGGGGACCTCGAGCTCCTTGGCGATCTCGATGGTCCGCTCGATCTTCACCCAGGCGTCCCGACCCCACAGCCCCTGCAGGAAGAACAGCGTGGGCGCGTGGAGCGAGAGGATCGGCAGCTCGTAGCGCTCGGAGTACTCGCGCAGGATCGCGGGGTCCCGGCTGTCCTGGGGATAGGAGACCATCACCTCCATCCCGTCGAACCCGATCTCGCTCGCGAGGCGGAAGCCCTCCTCGACCCCCGCCGGGAAGACCGAGGAGGTGGACAGCCCCACCGGGATCCGGCGCTGCGGATCCTGCTCGCTGCGCGGATCCCCCGCGGAGAGCCGCTTCGAGAGCTTCTCCCGCGCGCTGCGGTGCGCGCTGCTGGGACGCGTGTAGGGCTTGCGGGCACCGTCGCGCGGGGCATCCGTCGACGGACGGTCACGGCGTGGGCTCACGACAACTCCTCGGGGCTGGACGGGCGTGGTCAGTATGCAACAGCCCGCGCCCTAGACTCTCGGGCATGCCTGTTCGCGAGCTCACCGCCGAGGACCTCATCGCCTATCGGATGCTGTCCGCCGGCGCCTTCGGCGGGTCCGTCGACCCCTCCGCCGCCGACGCACCGCAGAGCATCTCCCCCGGTCGCACCCTGGTGGGCATCGACTCCTCCTCGATCCCGGGCGGTCAGGCCGGCGTGATCGCGGCCGGGGCCGAGATCCGGTATGACCGGATCGCCCTCGGCGGCGGCGTGGCCGGGTGCGGCGGCATCGGCGGCCTCTCCGTGCACCCGGCGCATCGCGGCGACGGGCTGTTCGGGGCGCTGGTCACCGGCGTGCTCGCCCGCTGCCTCGCCGAGTCGCTGCCGCTGTCGATGCTCTACGCCTCGAATCCCTCGATCTACCGCCGCTACGGCTACCAGGTGGTCGCCCGGCCGCAGTCCCTGATCGTGCCGCTGGTGGACCTCCAGCGGATCGCCGCGGTGCCGGACCGTCGCCTCGTTCCCGTCACCGAGGCGACGATGCCGCGGCTGCGCGAGCTCCACCACGAGCTGATCGCCGGGGACAACGCGATGCTGCGCCGGGAGCCGCCGCTGTTCCCGGAGGGCCTGCCCGCCCTCCCCTGGGCCGCCGTGCTGCTCGAGGACGCCTCCGGGACGGCGCACGGCTACGTCTCCTGGACCCGTCGCGGCGATGCGACCGACGGCATCGGTCTGGACGTGCACGAGCTCTTCGGCCGTACCCGCTCCGACCGGGTGGCGCTGCTGCGCTCCCTCGGCTCCTGGTCCACGGTGACCGAGCTGCTTCGGCTGCGCCTGCGGACCGACGATCCCGTGCTGGATGTTCTGCCCAGCGGGCGTGCACGCCCCGACTCCTCGCCCGTGCCGCTGGTGATGATGCGCGTGGTCGACACCGCCGCGACCCTGCGCGCCCGCCGTGCCCCGGCCGTGCTGGGCGGCACGATCCGACTCGACATCGAGGACGGCACGGTCCCCGAGGGCACCTGCCGCGCCGCGGGCTCGTACCTCGTCACCGCACGTGACGGCGCCATCACCGTCCTCGAGCAGGAGCCGTCCTCGGCCGGAGACTGCGATGCCCTGGGCACCTGCCGACTCGACGTCCACGCCGCCGCGCTCCTGCTCGTCGGCGGTCGCACGCTGGCCGATGCCCGTCGGCTGGGCCTCGGTGCGGAGGCCGATCCCGCGGCGGAGGCGTTCCTGGATGCGCTGCTGGCCGGACCTCGGCCCAGCGTCCTGGATGCCTTCTGACCTCCCCCTCGTCCTCCTCAACCCCGCACCGCATCTCCTCCCCCGACCACCGGAGCACCCGCATGGCCAAGCTGCACTTCAAGTACGGAGCGATGAACTCCGGAAAGTCCGACACCCTGATCAAGACCGCGTACAACTACGACGAGCGGGGTCTGGCGACCCTCACCGTGAAGCCGGCGCTGGACACCAAGGGCGAGGACTGGGTGGTCGCGCGCGGCGGTGCGAAGCGGAGGGTCGACGTGCTCGCCGGGACAGGCGAGGATCTGCGGGCTCGTGTGGGCGCCGCGGCCGACGAGCGCGGGCTGCGCCCGCTGCACTGCGTGCTGGTCGACGAGGCGCAGTTCCTCCAGCCCCATCAGATCGACGATCTGTTCCGGATCGCGAAGCTCGACGGCGTCTCGGTGATCTGCTACGGCCTGCGCGCGGACTTCCGCACCGCCATGTTCCCCGGGGCGGCACGGCTGTTCGAGCTCGCGGACAACATCGAGAAGCTCCCCACCATGTGCCGCTGCGGCTCCCAGGCGGAGTTCAACTGCCGGGTGGTGGACGGCCGCTTCGTCTTCGAGGGCGACCAGGTCGCGATCGACGGCGAGACCGTGACCTACATGTCGCTGTGCGGCGCGTGCTTCATGGAGGAGCAGGAACGCGCCGGCATCACCGTCCTGGGGTGATGCCGGCGCGTTCCGGGCAGCTGCACCGAGCTCAGCTGCTCAGGGGGTGGTCCTCGCCGATCTCGGCGTCGCCGCCGGAGCTCGCGCTGTCGGAGGACTTCTCGGCCACGGCGGCGGCGTCCTGATCCAGGTCCGAGGTGTCGAGGTCCGAGGACTCCGCGCCGTCATCGGAGCCGCCGCGCAGGCGCTCCTTCGCGGAGCCCGCGGCGCCGGCCACGGCGCCCTGCACCGACGAGGCGACGCCGGGGCCCTTCTCCTTGACGGTCGACGCGGTGTCGTGCGCGACCTTCGTCGCGGTCTCCCTCGCCTGGGTCGCACGCCGCTGGACCTCGGGGTCCTCGGCGACGCGATGCGCCGTGCGCTCGAGGGACTCGTAGGGCCCGCGGCCCATGCGGGAGCCGACCACGAACCCGATCGCCAGTCCGGCCACGAAAATGAACTTCTTCATCTTTGCCTCCTGCATCGTCCGGTGTGTGCCCTGCATCGTGCCACAGCCCCGCGCCGCGATGCCCTCCGGCCGACCGAGCGTTCCGTCGCCGCCCCGCCGACGGGCCCGATGGGCGCCGCGCGAGCTCTCGTCCCATTCCGGTCCCCTTTCGGTCACACAACCTCCACGAGCAGGGCCCGCCGACGGTGCCGGACGGGCCCTGGGAGGTCTTACGATCTAGGGGCGGGGACATCGGTCGCGCAGGCCCCTGCCGCCACTGCACCGTCGCCGTGATCCGTGAATGAGGAGAAGACTCCGTTGTCCCCTGTGAACCCCTCGCAGTCCCCGCTCGATGCCGCTCCGTCCGCGCCGACCCTCGAGGAGGTCTCGACGCAGGTCCGCACCTGGGTGCGCGCCGCCGCCGACCGCCCCGTCCCGGGTCCGGCGAAGATGCTCTCGGATCTGCTGCAGGATCCGAGGGGCCTGGACTTCACCCTCGCGTTCGTGGACCGTGTGATCCGCCCCGAGGACCCGCGCGCCGCCGCCGTCGAGCTGCGCCGCCTCGCGCAGGACCCTCCTGCCTTCCTCCCCGCTCCGCTGCGACGGGTGATCGGGATGGGCGGAGCAGCCTCCGCCCTCGCGCCGTCCCTCGTGGTCCCCACCGCGCAGGCGACCATGCGCCGCATGGTCTCCCACCTGATCCTCGACGCCCGGCCGCGTCCGCTGGGAGGTGCGATCCGACGCCTCACGGCGGACGGCACGAAGCTGAACATCAACCTCCTCGGCGAGGCCGTCCTCGGGGCGCAGGAGGCCGCGCGCCGGCTCCAGGGCGTGCGCGAGCTGATCTCCCGCGAGGACGTCGACTACGTCTCGATCAAGGTCTCCTCGATCGTGGACCATCTGCCGCTGTGGGCGGCCGAGGAGACCATCGACCACATCGTCGAGACGCTGCTGCCGCTGTACCTCGAGGCCTCCCGCGGCGAGCACCCCACCTTCGTGAACATGGACATGGAGGAGTACCGCGACCTCGAGCTCACGCTCCGGGTCTTCGAGAAGCTGCTGGACCGCCCCGAGCTCGCCTCCCTGCGCGCCGGGATCGTGCTCCAGGCCTACCTGCCGGACGCGCCCTCGGCCATGGCCCGGCTGCGGAGCTTCGCCGAGCGCCGGGTCGCCGCAGGCGGTGCACCGATCAAGGTGCGCCTGGTCAAGGGGGCGAACCTCGCCATGGAGCAGGTCGATGCCTCCGTCCACGGCTGGGCCCAGGCCCCGTTGCTGTCGAAGGAGGAGACCGACGCGCAGTACAAGCGGATGCTCCTCGAGGCGCTCCACCCCGAGCGGCTCGAGGCCGTCAACCTCGGCGTGGCCGGCCACAACCTCTTCGACGTCGCCTTCGCCCACCTCCTGATGCAGCGTCGCGAGATCCCCGCCGGCCCCGGCCACGGCGTCGAGTTCGAGATGCTCGCCGGCATGGCTCCGGGCCAGCAGGCGGTGGTGCGCGAGGCCACCGGCACCATGCGCCTGTACGTGCCGATCGTCCATCCGAGCCACTTCGACGTGGCCGTCTCCTACCTGGTGCGCCGGCTCGAGGAGAACGCCTCCTCCCAGAACTTCCTCTCGGCGGCGTTCGAGCTCGAGAGCTCCGAGGAGCTCTTCGCCCGCGAGCAGGAGCGCTTCTCCCGCGCGCTGGCGCGCGCTCTGCAGGAGTCCTCGCTGCCCACCCACCGCGACCAGGACCGCGGCGCGGAGACCGGCGGACAGCTGGGATCGTTCCCGCTCGGGACCCCAGCCCTGCCGGCCGTCCCCGGCGCCTTCCGCAACACCCCCGACACCGACATGTCCACGCCTGCCAACCAGGAGTGGGCCGCGCGCATCACCCATCGCATCCGCGGCTCGCAGCTCGGCGTCCAGGAGATCGCGGATGCCCGCCTCGAGGAGAAGGAGGCGGTCGACGCGACCATCTCCCGCGCGCTCGCGGCGCAGCCCGCCTGGGCGTCGCTCGCCGTCGAGAGGCGCGCACTGGTGCTGCGCAGGGTCGCCGTGACCCTCGCCGCGCATCGCGCCGAGCTGCTCGAGGTGATGGCCTCGGAGACCGGCAAGACGCTCGAGCAGGGCGATCCCGAGGTGAGCGAGGCGATCGACTTCGCCCTCTACTACGCGGAGCAGGCCGAGCAGCTCGCCCGCCTCGACGACGTGACCGCCGCCCCCCGCGCCCTGACGCTGGTCACCCCGCCCTGGAACTTCCCGGTCGCGATCCCCACCGGCGGCGTACTGGCGGCCCTGGTCACCGGCAGCGCCGTGATCATGAAGCCCGCCCCGCAGGCCCGCCGCTGCGGCGCTCTGGTGGGCCGCCTCCTCCACGAGGCCGGCGTCCCCGAGGGCGTGTTCACCCTCGTGGACGTCCCCGAGGACGAGGTGGGCCGGGCCCTGATCGCCGACCCGCGGATCTCCCAGCTCATCCTCACCGGCGCCTCCGACACGGCCGCCCTGTTCGCCTCGTGGCGACCGGAGCTGCGGATCCTCGCCGAGACCAGCGGCAAGAACTCGATCATCGTCACCCCGCAGGCGGATCTCGACCTCGCCGCCCACGACATCGCCGCGAGCGCCTTCGGCCATGCCGGGCAGAAGTGTTCGGCCGCCTCGCTCGTCATTACCGTCGGGTCGGTGACCACCTCGCGCCGCTTCTCCGCGCAGCTGGCGGATGCGGTGCTGAGCCTGCACGTGGGTCGGCCGACGGACCCCACGGTCCAGATGGGACCGGTCATCGAGCCGCCCGGCGAGAAGCTCCGCTCCGGGCTCACCGAGCTCGCCGAGGGCGAGGAGTGGCTCTCCCGGCCCCGTCAGCTCGACGACGAGGGCACGCTCTTCTCCCCCGGCGTCCGCACCGGGGTCGTGGAGGGCTCGACCTTCCACCTCACCGAGTACTTCGGGCCGGTCCTGGGCGTCATCCACGCCGAGTCCCTCGAGGAGGCGGTGCGGATCCAGAACGGCACCGCCTTCGGGCTCACCGCCGGCATCCACTCGCTCGAGCCCGCCGAGGTGGCCTGGTGGACCGAGCACGTCGAGGCCGGGAACCTCTACGTCAACCGCGGGATCACCGGCGCGATCGTGGAGCGTCAGCCCTTCGGCGGCTGGAAGCGCTCGGCGATCGGCCAGACCGCCAAGGCCGGCGGCCCGAACTACCTGATCCACCTCATGGACTGGACCGACGCCGAGGGCACCTTCGACCGGGCGGAGGACCAGGAGGCCTGGCTCGCCGCGGCGCGACACAGCGATCGCGAGCACTGGGCGAGCACCTTCACCCCGCGGGACGTGCAGCAGCTCCATGGCGAGGTCAACGTGCTGCGGTACCTCCCGCTGCCGGTCATGATCCGCGCGGCCGCCGGCACCAGCCCCGTCGAGCTGCAGCGGGTGCTGGACGCGGCGGCGACCGCCGGGGCCGAGATCGAGGTCTCGGTCGCGGAGGCGGAGCTCGCCGGCGCCGCCGGCCCGTCAGCCGTCGTCGAGGACGCCGCGGCCTTCGCCCGACGCATCGCCGATCTCGAGCAGTCCCGGGTCCGGCTGCTCGGCGAGGCCGACGACGCTCTGCGCGCGGCGATCGCGGAGCGCATCGAGGTGGCTCTGTTCACCGGAGAGGTGGTCGTGGACGGCCGCGTCGAGCTGCTGCCCTTCCTGCACGAGCAGGCGATCAGCGCCACGGACCACCGCTACGGGAACCCGCTGCCGCATCGGCTGGACCTCACCGGCGGCCGCGGCTGGGCCCGCGGCCGCGCCTGAGGCGAGCCCGCCGGTGGCCGAGCGGCCACCGGCGGGCGGCTGAGGGCCACCTCGCATCGGCGCCGGTCACGGGCGCGCCTCGGATCCCGCCCCGGTGCCGCGACATAGCCTGGCGGGTGTGTTCCCAGCTCGGAGGAGATCCATGACCGACGCCGACTCGAGCCGACGGCGCCCGCCGGCGCCCGTCCACAGCGCTCCGCCGCCGTCGGCCCCTTCGACGAAGGCCCGCGACCCCTTCCTGGACAACGCCCGCGGCATCCTCATCGCCCTCGTCGTGGTCGGGCACACCCTGGAGTGCTTCGAGGCGATCTCGGAGCCGTTCGGCGAGACCCTCCGGATCTGGATCTACTCCTTCCACATGCCGGCCTTCGTGGCGATCTCCGGCTACCTCTCCCGCTCCTACCGCAACGAGCCGCGCCAGGTGCGCCGGCTGCTGACGGCGATGCTCGTGCCGTACGTGATCTTCCAGCTCCTCCATGAGCTCGTGAAGATGCTGCTGCTGGGCCATGAGTACCAGCTCGACCTGGTCACCCCGGCGTGGACGCTGTGGTTCCTGCTGGCACTGCTGATGTGGCGGCTGCTCACCCCGGTGCTGCGGTCGCTGCGCCATCCGCTGGTGTTCGCCGTCGCGCTGGCCGTGCTGATGCCCCTGGATCCGCAGCTCGGCGAGACCTTCTCGCTGGGCCGCGTCTTCCAGATGCTGCCCTTCTTCGTGCTGGGTCTGGTCACCACCCCGGCCCTGCTGACGCGGATCACGTCGCTCCCCCGCCGCGGCCTGTTCGGGGCGGTGATCCTGGTGGGCGCGATGGCGGTCTCCTTCGCCACGCACCAGCACCTCTCCGTGACCCGGTTCTTCCTGCGCGAGAGCTACGCCGACGGTCCGTACGAGACCTGGCTCGCGATCATCGTGCAGCTCCTCGTGCTCGCCTCCGGGGTGATCGGGACGATCGCGCTGCTGATGATCACCCCGGCCGGGAGGACGATCTGGACCGCGCTGGGCGTCCGGTCCCTGACCATCTACCTCCTGCACCCGATGATCCTGCTGCCGATCCGGTACCTGGAGGAGCCGTTCGGCTGGGTCGACGCCTGGTGGGCGCCCTTCCCGCTGATCGTCGTGGGCCTCGCGCTCACCGCGCTGCTGTCGCGGAAGGTCGTGAGCACCGCGACCAGCTGGCTCACCGATCCCCCCGTCGGCGACCTCCTGGTGCGGCCGGAGGAGCCGGCGCCCGGGCGCACCGGCCGGAGCTGATCCTCGAACGGCAGTGCGCCAGCTCACATCTGCCGGTAGCGTGTGCGGTCGACCATCCCCGCTCTCCTCGAGGTGAGACCGAATGACCCAGCACGAGTCCCCGTCCCCGTCACGTCGGCATCTGTTGGCCGGAGGTGCCGGGGCCGCCGCCCTGGCCGCAGCCCCCGTGCTCTCCGCGGCCCCGGCCCTCGCCGCACCCTCCGAGGCCCCGGCGGCGGTGACGCCGCTGGACCGGGAGCGGCGTGCGACCGCGGCCGCCGCGGCCCTGCTGGAGCACTTCCGCGCGGAGACCGATCCCGACATGCTCATCGAGCAGGTGCCCCGCCAGGAGGGGGATCCGGAGTTCACCTACGTGTGGCCGCTGTCCCAGGCCCGCGCAGCGGTGACCGAGCTGATCGCCGCGCTCGGCGGCACCGACTGTCCTCAGGAGCCGGGCGGTCCGGACCTCGGCGCGGCGGATGACGCCCTGGTCCGCGCTCAGGAGCACTACTGGTATCCGTCCGGCGGCACCACCGGGCTGCCGGGCTACACGGCCGCCACGGACTCCGCCCAGGGCGCCAACGGCGACTTCTTCTACGACGACAACGACTGGATCGCGCTGCTGGAGATCGAGCAGCATCTGCTCACCGGCGGAGCCCGGGGCGATCTGGACCGTGTCGGCGAGCTGCTGGATCTGTTCCGCTCGGGCGAGTCCACCGATCCGGAGCTCGCCTCCCCCGGCGGCATCGACTGGACCCAGGGCGACTGGAACCACGACCGCAACACCGTCTCGACCTTCCCCTCGGCGAAGGTGGCGCTGCGCTGGCACCAGCTCACCGGCGAGGAGAAGGCGCTCGAGGACGCCCTGCGCTGGATGGAGTGGGGACGGGACACGCTGCTCGCTCCCAACGGGCTGTTCTGGGACAACATCAAGCCCGACGGCGCGATCGACCGCACCCACTGGACCTACAACCAGGGCGTGCCGCTGGGCTGCGAGGTGCTCGCCCACGAGATCACCGGCGAGGACATCCACCGTCGGCGCGCCCTCGACCTCGTCGAGGCGGTCCACGAGCACTACTCGCCGCTGGAGGAGGGATCGGCCTTCGACGACCAGCCGATCCAGTTCAACGCGATCCTCATCTCGAACCTGCTGATGGCCGAGGCCTCCCTCGGCGCCCAGGTGCAGGGCAGAGCGGTCGCGAAGGCCTACGCGCAGCGGCTGTGGGAGAACCGTCGCGACCCCGACACCGATCTGGTGACCGGGTCACGCGAGTCCGGGACGGGCACGCACCTGCTGGACCAGGCCGGCTTCGCGCGCTCCCTCGCGCTGGCGAGCATGCCGCGCGGCAGCTGGCACCACCTCAGCTGAGCCGGGACGTACCGCGGCCCCGTCGCGGATCCTCGAAGGGATCCGTGACGGGGCCGCAGGCGGTTCCGGGGGCCAGGACCTCTCAGCCGGCGCTCGGCGTCTCAGACGGTCGAGGCGGTCCCGACGCGGGCGCCCTCGGGCACCTCGCCGCCCTCCTCGCCGAGCACCGCGTCGCCGTGCACGGCGACATCGGCGCCGAAGGTCCAGTCACCCTGGATGTCCAGGCTGCTGGCCTCCTTGAGCGAGGGCACGCCCTCGGGGAAGCGCGGCTCGAAGTCCTGGATCAGCTTGTACGAGTCCGCATGCAGGGACACCGCCGGGACCGTCTCGACCTGCTGCACGAGGGCGGAGCGCTCGTCGAGGTCGTAGGCGTCCGAGCGCACCAGGAGCAGGTCGCTGGTGGCCTTGACGGGCAGGAAGCGGTCACGGCCCACCACGATCGCGGTCGCGCCGTCGAACACCTCGATCGCCGCGCCCATCGCGGACTCGATCTGGTAGACGGGGGTGGAGGCCTTGTCCGCCGGGTCGACCGTCTTCTCGTTGCGGATGAGCGGCAGCCCCATGATCCCGTCGCGCTCGGCGAGCACCGCCGCCATCTGCTCGAGATCGAACCAGAGATTGTTGGTGTGGAAGAACGGGTGACGGTGCTCGTCGGTGAAGTAGTCCATCTCCTCGGCCGGGGTCTGCGCGGTGTCGCGCAGGATCAGGCGGCCGTCAGACTTCCGCACCGCGAGGTGTCCGCCCTTGCGGTCCGCCGGGGTGCGGCGGCACAGCTCGGCGGCGTAGGGCGCTCCGGTCGAGGCGAACCAGGAGGCGATGACGGGGCTCGGGACGGTGCCGAGGTTGTCCGAGTTGGAGACCGAGGCGTACTTGAACCCGGCGTCCAGCAGCTGCTGGAGCAGGCCGGAGGTCTGCAGGGCGGTGTAGATGTCGCCGTGGCCGGGCGGGCACCACTCCAGGGTCGGGTCCGCCTCCCAGTCGACCGGCGTGAGGTCGTCGGCGCGGAGCTTCGGCTCCTTGTTCTGCAGGAAGTCCAGCGGGAGGTCGCCGACGGGCAGGTCCTCGTACTTCGCGAGCACCTCGAGGGTGTCCTCGCGGGTGCGGAAGGAGTTCATGAAGATCAGGGGCAGGCGGGAGCCGGTGCCGCGACGGGCGGCGAGGACCTGCTCGACGATGAGGTCCAGGAAGCTCTTCCCGTCCCGCACCGGCAGCAGCGACTTGGCCTTGTCCAGGCCCATCGAGGTGCCCAGGCCGCCGTTGAGGTTGATGATCGCGAGCTGGTCGAAGACCTGCTTGGCGTGCGCCGGGTTAATCGAGACGTCCTCGAGCAGCGGCGGATCGAGGTAGGGGTCGATCGTGTCCTCGGGGATGGAGCCGGTGACCCCGTCCTCGAGCTGTGCGTAGTAATGGGAGAAGACGTCGATCGCGGTCTGTGCGACCCCGTCGTCGGCCATCTTCTGCTGCGCGGCGGCAAGTCCTTCGGTGCTCATGGGTCCAGGGTATCGGGGCGGAGGCGCCCGGGGTGCCGCGGCCTGGCGCGCGAGCCGCAGATGAACTGCAGGTGAACCGGTCTGGGGCGCTCCGCGGGACCCTCCGTAGGCTGGATCCATGAGCACCTCTCCGGCGACCCTGCGCGATCTCGCGACCGAGCACCGCCTCCGCGCGGTGGTCTCGGATCTCGACGGCGTGCTCCGGCACTTCGATCCATCGCTGTGGGCCGAGGTGGACCGGGTCGCCGGGACTCCGGAGGGCACCTCCTTCACCGCGATTCTCCACCACCCCTTCCTCGAGGAGGTGGTGCGGGGCCGCGGCACGCATCGCGAGTGGCGGGAGCTGTCCGCCGCTGCGCTGGTGGAGGCGGGGAGCACGTCGGAGGCCGCGGAGGCCGCGGTGCGCACCTGGCTGGCCTCGCCCGCCCGCGTCGACCAGGAGCTCCTCGCCGAGCTCGAGGCGCTGCGCCGGGACGGCCTGGGGGTCTTCGTGCTCACCAACGGCACCGATCGGGTCCCCGAGGAGCTCGAGGAGCTGGGCCTGACCGCCTTCCTGGGAGAGGGCCTCCGGTTCCTGCTCAACACCTCCGACCTGGGTGCCGCCAAGCCGGATCAGGAGGCCTTCGCTCGGGCCCATGCGCGCATCGAGCAGGAGCTCGGCACCGAGCTGCGCCCGGAGCAGATCGGCTTCCTCGACGACTCCGCCCGCCATGTCCGCGGCGCCTCCCGCTTCGGCTGGCACGCCGTGCTCCGCACCGACGAGGGCTGACGCGTCGGGAGCGGGCCCCATCTCCCCTAGAATCGACTCCCATGAGCACAGTCCTGTCCGCGGTCGCCTGGCCGTACGCCAACGGTCCCCGCCACATCGGTCATGTCGCCGGCTTCGGCGTCCCCTCCGACGTCTTCTCCCGCTACATGCGGATGGCCGGCAACGACGTGCTCATGGTCTCGGGCACCGACGAGCACGGCACGCCGATCCTGGTCGAGGCGGACAGCGAGGGCATCTCCGCCCGGGAGCTCGCCGACCGCAACAACCGCCTCATCGTCGAGGACCTGGTCGCGCTGGGCCTGAGCTACGACCTCTTCACCCGCACCACCACGCGCAACCACTACCAGGTGGTGCAGGACATGTTCGTGGCCGTGCGGGACAACGGCTACATGATCGAGCAGACCACCAACGGGGCCATCTCCCCGTCGACCGGTCGCACCCTGCCGGACCGGTACATCGAAGGCACCTGCCCGATCTGCGGGGCCGGCGGCGCCCGCGGCGACCAGTGCGACAACTGCGGCAACCAGCTCGACCCGACCGATCTCATCGACCCCGTCTCCCGCATCAACGGGGAGACCCCGGAGTTCATCGAGACCTCCCACTGGTTCCTGGACCTGCCGGCCCTGGCCGGGGAGCTGGGCCGCTGGCTGGACGAGCGCGAGGCGACCGGGCTGTGGCGCCCGAACGTGATCCGCTTCAGCCAGAACATCCTCGAGGACATCAAGCCCCGTGCGATGACCCGCGACATCGACTGGGGCATCCCGGTGCCGGGCTGGGAGGACCAGCCCAACAAGCGCCTGTACGTCTGGTTCGACGCCGTGATCGGCTACCTCTCGGCCTCGATCGAGTGGGCGCGCCGCTCGGGCGACCCGGAGGCATGGCGCCGCTGGTGGAACGACCCCGAGACCCTCGCCTACTACTTCATGGGCAAGGACAACATCGTCTTCCACTCCCAGATCTGGCCGGCGGAGATGCTCGCCCAGAACGGCAAGGGCGACAAGGGCGGCGAGCCCGGGCGCTTCGGCGAGCTGAAGCTTCCCACCGAGGTGGTCTCCAGCGAGTTCCTCACCATGGAGGGCAAGAAGTTCTCCTCGTCGAAGCGGGTCGTCATCTACGTGCGCGACATGCTCGAGCGCTACCAGCCCGACGCGCTGCGCTACTTCATCTCCGCGGCCGGGCCGGAGAACCAGGATGCGGACTTCACCTGGACCGACTTCATCTCCCGCACCAACAACGAGCTGGTCGCGGGCTGGGGCAACCTGGTCAACCGCACCGCCGCGATGATCGCCAAGAACGTGGGCGAGATCCCGGCGGCCGGCGAGCTCGAGGAGATCGACACCGCCCTGCTCGACCAGATTCGCGAGGGGTTCACGACCGTGGGAGGCCTCATCGCGGCGCACCGCCAGCGCGCCGCGATCGCCGAGATCATGCGCCTGGTGGGCGAGGCGAACGCGTACGTCTCCCGCACCGAGCCGTTCAAGATGAAGGCCGAGGAGCAGCGCCCCCGCCTGCTCACCGTGCTGCACGTGCTCGCACAGGCAGTGACGGATCTGAACACGATGATGGCGCCGTTCCTGCCGCACTCCGCGAACGCGGTGGAGAAGGCGCTGGGCGGCGACCGCCAGATCGCACCGATGCCCCGGATCGACGAGGTCGAGGATCTCGACGGCGGCCCCGGCTACCCGATCATCACCGGCGACTACACCGAGGTCCCGGCCTGGGCGCACCATCCGGTGGGCGTGGGCCAGAAGGTCGTCAAGCCCACGGGCATCTTCGTCAAGCTCGACCCGACGGTCGCCGAGGAGGAGCTCGCGCGCCTGGAGGCCGAGGTCTCGGAGGGCTGAGCGCCTCGCGGACCGGGAGCGGCGTCGCGCGGCCCCGTCGGATCTGCAGCTCGCACCGACCGGTAGTAACACTTCTGGAAAGAAGTGTTACTACAATGGTGTCGTGATCACACATCCGACGCCGCTTACCGTCCCGCCGGTGGGCCACCGTGCGGGGCGATGGACGGTGCCCGACGACGGTCTGGCCTCCCGCTCGGCACGGGCCCGCGGCACCGGCCCCTATGAGGCGACGCTCCCGGCGCCGCTCGCGGGCGCTGAGCCGTACTCCCCGTCCCTGCCGGGCGACCTGGCGGCCGACGTCGCGGATGCGGAGAAGGCGCTGACGACGTTCGACGCGCACGCCATCGCCCGGCTCGGGGCCGACAACCCCGCCCTCGGGCCGATGAGCGCGATCCTGCTGCGCACCGAATCCGCTTCCTCCTCACAGATCGAGGACCTCACCGTCGGCGCACGGCAGCTCGCCCTCGCCGAGATCGACGAGTCCCGCAGCGGCAACGCCGCCACGGTGATCGCCAACGTGCGCACGATGGAGGCGGCGCTGCGCCTGGCGGACTCGCTGGACCTCGAGACGGTCCTCGCACTGCATGCCGAGCTGCTCACCGGCGCCCGGGACGCGGGCAGGCTGCGGGACCAGCTGGTGTGGGTGGGACGAAGCGGGCTGAGCCCTCTGGGCGCGGTGCACATCGCCCCGGAGGCGGAGGACGTCCCCGCGGCCATGGCCGATCTCGTCAGCTTCCTGGACCGCGAGGACCTGCCGGTCCTCCTGCACGCGGCGATCGCCCACGCGCAGTTCGAGACCATCCATCCGTTCACCGACGGCAACGGGCGCACCGGCCGCGCCCTCGTGCACGCGATGCTGCGTGGGAAGGGACTGCTCACGACCACCGCCCCCGTCTCCGCGGGTCTGCTCGCACAGCTCTCCGCCTACACCGAGGCGCTCAGCGCCTATCGCGCCGGGGACGCCCGACCGATCGTGGAGCAGTTCGCCCGCGCGGCACGTTATGCAGCCGCGACCGGCACCCGTCTGGTGGATGCGCTGTCCGCTCAGCTCGAGGAGGACCGCGGCCGCCTCACCGGGGTGCGCCCCCACGCGCTGGCCTGGAAGGTGCTGCCGCTGCTGATCGGCCAGCCGATCCTCAGCGCGGCGCATCTGCGCAGCACCCTCGACGTCCCCGCGATGTCCGCCCAGCGTGCGCTCGCCCAGCTGACGGAGCTCGGCGTGCTCCAGGAGGCCACGGGGCGCTCGAGGAACCGCGTCTGGCAGCACCCCGGTATCCTCGCCCTGCTCGACGACTACGCGGCCGAGGTGCGACGCGCCGGGTGACCGGTCGGGCGATCGCCGCCGATCAGACCCTCACAGCGTGAACACCCGCAGCACGACGGCATGCTCGCTCCCGGCGACCTCCCCGCCGGCGCGCAGCACCTCGGGGATGAGCTCCTCGGGCAGCGGGTGACCCTCGACGTGGGCGAGATAGGCCTCGTGGTCGCGCAGCGAGTCCACGGCCGCCTCGACGTGCTCGGCCGACACCGTTTTCGCGTGTGTGGGGTCGGGATGCCCCGCGATGGCCAGGATGGAGGTGCGCCAGGGCTCGAGCCCCTCGTCCTCCCGCAGCGGTCGGAAGACCCACGGGTTGGCGGCGTCCCGCGCGGCGTCGATCGCGGCGAGACCGGCGACCCGATGATCGGCCTGGTTGAGACCGCCGTACGCTTCGACCTCGAAGTTCGCGACGAGCACGAGGTCCGGACGCACCTGGCGGATCACCCGGGCGATGTCGCGGCGCAGGTCGAGGGTGCCCTCGAGCATCCCGTCGGGGTGGTGGAGGTAGCGCAGGTCGCTCACGCCCACCCGGGCGCAGGCGCGTCGCTGCTCGGTCTCCCGCAGCGGACCGACGACCGCCGGCGGTTCCGCCATCCCCGCCTCGCCGCGGGTGAGGAGCAGATAGGAGACCTCGATGCCCGCTGAGGTCCAGGCGGCGACGGCCGCGGAGGTGCCGTACTCCATGTCATCGGGGTGGGCGACCACGCACAGCACGCGGCGCAGGTCCTGCTCCGACAGCGCCGGCAGGAGCGTCCCGTCGCTGGTCTCGAGGGAGTCGGACGACTCGAGGGATCCGGACATGGCGCCTCCTGGGTGAGCGGGTCTCGCGCCCACTCTAGGACCGCGACCACCGGCAGGTCCTCAGCTCACCGGAACTGCTCGCACAGGGAGATCGTGGAGATCGTGGAGGTCGCGGACCAGTCGGTTCACGGCGGCGCGGCCGGCGCGGTTGGCGCCGATGGTGGAGGCGCTGGGGCCGTAGCCGAGCAGGTGGATCCGGGGGTCGACCGCGGCGGTCGTGCCGTCGATCGCGATGCCGCCGTGCTCGCTGCGCAGTCCGAGGGGCCGCAGGTGGCGCAGCTCGTGGCGGAAGCCGGTGGCCCACAGCAGGACGTCGAGCGGGGTCTCGCTCCCGTCGGCCTCGATCACGCCGTCGGGCGTGATGCGGGTGAAGAGCGACCGACGCTCGAGCAGGCCCCGGCGCTCCGCCTCCTGCACGGCGGGGGTCCGCACGAGGCCGGTGGCGGAGACGACGCTGCGCACGGGCAGGCCCTGGCGGACCCGCTCCCACACCCCGGCGACGGCCTCCCGTCCGAGCTCCTCGGTGAAGGGGCGGTCGGCGAATACGGGAGGTCGGCGGGTGTACCAGAAGGTGCTCCCCACCTCGGCGATCTCGAGCAGGTGGCCGATCGCGCTGATGCCGCCGCCGATGATCCCCACCCGGGCCCCGGTGAAGTCCTCGGCGCGCACGTACTCGGCGGTGTGCAGCTGGATGCCGCGGAAGTCCCCCGCACCCGGGATCACGGGCCGGAAGGGGCGGGTCCAGGTGCCGGTCGCGTTCAGCACCGCCCGGGTCCGCAGCAGCGGCCGAGGGGCCCCGTCACGCCCGACGGACCGGATCAGCAGCGGGCGGGGCCCGGGGCCGGATGCGATGGGATCGTCCTCCACCAGCGTCACCCGGACAGGGCGCTCGATCTGCAGGGCGAAGCGCTGCTCGAAGTCCGCGAAGTAGGCGGGGACCGCCCGGTTCGAGGACACGCCATCATCGGCCTCGACCGGGGGCATGCCGGGCAGCTCGCGGATGCCGTTGACGGTGGCCATGGTGAGGCTGTCCCAGCGGTGCCGCCAGGCGCCTCCCGGCCCGTCCTCCGCGTCCAGGACGACGAAGCGCAGACCTCCGCGACGCTGCAGGTGATAGGCGGCGGACAGACCGGCCTGACCGGCCCCGATCACCACCACGTCCACGTCCCGCACCGCGGTCCCGTCCTCGCTCGTCATGCCGGGCACAACGACGCGATGCCGGGTGGTGTTCCGCGGCGCGAGCGATCTCACGCCGCGGCGGTGACCGCCCCGATGCTCGCCGAGGCGGCGGCGAGGGCCTGGTCGAGGTCGGCGCGCAGCTCCTCGAGGTCCTCGAGTCCGACGCTCAGGCGCACCGTCCCGGGCCGCACCCCGCACGCCTCGCGCTGGGCATCGGTGAGGTGGGAGTGGGTGGTGCTGGAGGGGTGGCAGACCAGCGAGCGGGCGTCGCCGAGGTTCACGGCGATGGTCCACAGCGACAGCGCATCGCAGAACACCGCGGCGGCGTCCTCTCCCCCGGTGAGCTCCAGGGAGAACACCCCGGAGGTGCCGCGGGGGAAGTCCCGGTCCGCCAGCGGTGCGTCCGGTCGGCCCGGGATGGTGGGGTGCTCGACCCTCGCCACCCCCTCCAGCCCGTGCAGGTGGGAGGCCAGGGCGGCGGCGTCGGCGCTGACCTTGCGCATCCGCAGGTCGAGCGTCTCGATCCCCACGAGGATCTGCTGGGCGCTGGAGGCCGACAGGGTGGTGCCGAGATCGGTGACGTACTTGGCGCGGGCGTAGCCCAGCAGCCCGGAGCCGCCCCGGGCGTACTCGTCGGCGAAGGTGACGCCGAAGCGCCGGTTCGGGGTGGTCAGACGGGGCCACCGCTCCGGACATCGCCGCGGGTCGAAGCGGCCTGTGTCCACGATCAGCCCGGCGATGGTGGTGCCGTGGCCGCACAGGTACTTGGTCGCGGAGTGGACCACCACGTCCGCGCCGTGGTCACCGGGGCGGTACAGGGCGGGGCTGGCGAGGGTGGAGTCGACGACCACCGGGACGTCGTGGGCATGGGCGATCGTGGTGAGGGCGTCGAGGTCGAGCAGCTGCGCGCCCGGGTTCGCGATGGATTCGACGATCGCGGCGCGGGTCCGGTCGGTGAACGCCGCCTCCCACGCCTCGAGGTCCCAGGGGTCGGCCACGGTGCAGGTCACCCCGAAGTCGGCGAGGGTGTCGTCGAGGAACTCGGTGGTGCCGCCGTACAGTCGCGAGGAGGCGACGACATGGCCGCCGGGGGCGGCCAGGGCGCACAGGGCGATGGTGGTCGCCGCCTGGCCGGAAGCGACGGCGATCGCCCCGATGCCGTGCTCGAGGGCGGTGATCCGCTGCTCGAGCACCGCAGTGGTGGGGTTGCCGGAGCGGGAGTAGGCGAAGCCGTCGGCACGGCGCTGGAAGAGCTGCTTGAGCGCTCCGTGCGAGGTCTGGGCGTAGGCGCTGGCGGTGTGGATGGGCGGGGTGAGCGCTCGATGACCGTCGGCGCCGGCGTCCCACCCGGCGTGGATCCCCGCCGTGCTGGTCGCCGACGCCCGGGACCCCGCCGTGCTCTCCCCTGCTGCGCCCGTCGCTGTCGTGCTCATCGCCGCTCCTCTCCCCCGCCGTTCTGACCTGCCCATCCTGAGGTCGCGCGGTGTCGAGGTGCGAGGTCTATGACGGAGTGTTGCCCTCCGCGACGGGGGTGCCGTCGTTCGCCCACACCCCGGAGGTGCCGCGGCGGTGGGAGCCGAGCAGGTGGGTGTCCACCACTCCCAGGGCCTCCATCAGAGCGAACATCGTGGTGGGGCCCACGAAGCGGAAGCCGCGCCGCTTGAGGTCCTTCGCCAGCGCGACCGACTCCGGGCTGGTGGTGGGGATCTCTGCCGCCGTGGCGGGGATCGGCGTGCGCGCGGGCCGAAACGACCACACGAGGTCGGCCAGGGTGGTGCCGGGGCCCTCCTGGTCGCGCAGCGCGATCGCCGCCCGGGCGTTCCCGAGGGTGGCCTCGATCTTGCCACGGTGGCGGATGATGCCCTCGTCGGCGAGCAGACGGTCCACGTCCGCGGGGCCGAAGGCCGCCACCGCGTCGACGTCGAAGTGCGCGAAGGCGCGGCGGAACCCCTCGCGCCGGCGCAGGATCGTGGCCCAGCTCAGACCGGACTGGAATCCCTCCAGGACGAGGCGCTCGAAGACGCCGCGCTCGTCACGGACGGGCATGCCCCATTCGGTGTCGTAATACTCGCGCAGGTCGTCGTGGACCGACGCCCACGCCGGTCGTGCCAGCCCGTCCTCGCCGATGTGCAGGCCGGTGCTCATCCGTCGATCTTCCCGACGGCCTCTCGCTTCTCGGCCTGGAACTGGTCCTCGATGCGGCCCAGCGCCCAATAGGCGGAGATCGAGATCTGCTCGCGCGGGATGCCGGCGTCCTTCACCAGGACCTGCCGCAGCTGCTTGGTGACGCCGCGCTCGACATGGCAGAACACCTGCAGGCCCTCGTGGTCCTCGAGGTCCAGGTCCCGCACCTGCTCCACCAGCTCCTCGCGCGTCCCGATCACCCAGCGCAGCTCGAGACCCTCGGGGCGCCTCAGCTCGAGCCGGTCCTCCTCGTGCTCGAGATGGACCAGCGCGATCCCGGTCGCGTCCGCCGCCATCGACTCCAGCGCCGAGGCGATCGCGGGCAGAGCGGCGTGGTCGCCGATCAGCACGTGGCGGCGGGTGTCCGGCTCCGGGGTGTACCCCCCGCCTGCACCGTTGAGCGCGATGAGGTCGCCGGGCTGCGCCTCGTCGGCCCAGCGGGCGGCCACGCCGCTGTCCTCGCCCTCGCCGTGCAGCACCACATCGATGTCGATGCGCTGGTGCTCGTCGTCCCAGCGGCGCACCGTGTAGGTGCGGCGCGTGGGGAGCAGCTCAGGGCTCTGCTCACGCAGCGCCTCCAGGTCGTACGGCGGGTGCAGCCCGGAGGCCGGGTCGGCGATGAGCAGCTTGACGTAGGCATCGGTGCTCTCGGAGCGCCGCAGGGCGCTGAAGCCCTCGCCGCCCAGGGTGAGGCGCAGCAGGCGCGGCGAGATCCGGGTCTTCGCCTGCACCTCGAGCACGGCCTGCGGCCGTGCGGGGCGCTTCGCGGGCAGGTCGGCGGAGCGGGAGGGATCGGTGGCGGTCTGCATGCCCCCACATTACGCGACATCCCGCTTCCGTAAATCCCTGGATCATCCACCCGGCGCCTGATCTAGGCTGGGGATATGAGCATCCATCCCGTGCCCGAGGTCGATGTGGTCGTCGTGGGCTCGGGCCCCAACGGGCTGGCCGCCGCGGTGACGCTGGCGCGCGCCGGCCTCTCGGTGCAGGTGCTCGAGTCGCAGGACACGATCGGCGGCGGCGCCCGGACGCTCGATCTCGGCCTCGCCCCGGGGATCGTGCACGACATCTGCTCGGCCGCCCACCCGCTCGCCCTCGCCAGTCCGTTCTTCTCGGCCTTCGACGTCGAGGCCCGGGGCGTCCGGGCCGTCGCGCCCACCGCCTCCTACGCCCAGCCCCTGGATGACGAGCCGGCCGCGATCGCCTGGCGCGACGTGGAGCGCACGGCCGACGGGCTCGGCGTCGACGGCCCGGCCTGGCGCGCGACCCTCGGCACGCTCTCCCGCCATCAGGACCTCGTCGTCGAGCTGGCCCTCGGGGACAAGCGCTCGGTCCCCCCGGCGCTGCTGTCCCCGCGGACCCTGCTCGCCGCGCCGCTGTTCGGCGCCCTCATCGGCCTCCAGGGCACCCCTGCCTGGAACCTCCCCTTCCGCACCGAGCGTGCCCGCGCCCTGCTGGGCGGTGTGGCGGCGCACGCGATCGGTCCGATGCCGTCTCTCGCGATGGCGGGGACCGCCGGGCTGCTGGGGTCGATCGCCCACGGCGTGGGCTGGCCGATCCCCGTCGGCGGCTCCCAGTCGATCGTCGACGTGCTGGTGGCGGATCTTCGCGCCCATGGAGGCAGGGTCCTCACCGGACATCACGTGCGCAGCTGGCGGGACGTGCCCGCCGCCCGCGCGGTGCTGCTGGACACTCCCGCTCCCGCCGCGGCGGACATCCTCGGCGGCCGCCTCCCCGCCTCGCTCGAGCGGGCGCTGCGCCGCTTCCCGCACGGCGACGGCGCGGCGAAGGTCGACTTCGTGCTCTCGGGACCGGTGCCGTGGCGCGACCCGGAGGTCGCCGAGGCCGGCACCCAGCACCTCGGGGGCAGCCGCGCCCAGATGGCGTACGCGGAGGCGGAGGTCGCCGCGGGTCGCTTCCCACAGCGCCCGATGACCCTGGTCAGCGATCCGTCAGTGGTGGATCCGGGACGGATCCACGGCGGGCTGCGTCCGCTCTGGGCGTACGCGCACGTCCCCGCCGGGGACACCACCGACCCCACCGAGCACGTGACCGCGCAGATCGAGCGCTTCGCCCCCGGCTTCCGGGACCTCATCGTCGCCTCCCAGGGCATCCCCGCCTCCCAGATGGCCGAGCACAACCCCGCACTCGTCGGCGGCGACATCTCCATGGGCCGGGTCACGATGGCCGGGATGATCGCCCGGCCCACCGCCCGGCTGGATCCGTACCGCCTTGCGGGCACCGGCTGGTACCTGTGCTCCCAGGCGACGCCGCCCGGCCCGGGTGTGCACGGGATGTCCGGCTGGCATGCCGCCCGACGGGTGCTCGAGCACGAGTTCGGGATCCGCGAGATGCCGGATCTCGCACCCTCCGCCGCCGTCTGAGAGGCGGGGAGCCTGCCATCGCCGCGGGGACTGACTGCTCACACCGGGCGCGCTCCCGGTGGAAACATGTCGACGGATGACACACCATTGCTCTCCGTGAATTCTCCAGCGATCCCCGGTCCCCCTCCGATCACGCCGGAGCGGGACTCTCACAACCCCTCCGGGCGCACCTTCCTGGGTCAGCCCGGCCCTCTTGCGAACCTGTTCAGCGTCGAGCTGTGGGAGCGGTTCAGCTTCTACGGGATGCAGGGCATCCTCGCGATCTACATGTACTTCGCCGCCACCGACGGCGGCCTCGGCATCGACGAGACGGTCGCCCTGGGCATCGTCGGCGCGTACGGCGGATCGGTCTACCTCTTCTCCATCCTGGGCGCCCTGGTCTCGGACCGCCTGCTGGGCGCCGAGCGGACGCTGTTCGGCAGCGCCGTGATGATCATGCTGGGCCACATCGCGCTCGCCCTGATCCCCGGCGTCCCGGGCCTCATGGCCGGCCTGCTGCTCGTGGGTGTCGGCTCGGGCGGCCTGAAGTCCACCGCCGCGACCCTGGTCGGCTCCCTCTACTCGCGCGACGACCCGCGCCGCGACGCGGGCTTCTCCATCTACTACATGGGCATCAACATCGGCGGCCTGCTGGGCCCGCTGGTCACCGGCATCGCCCAGCAGCAGTGGGGCTTCCACCTCGGCTTCGGCCTCGCCGCGATCGGCATGGCGCTGGGCCTGCTGCAGTACACGCTGACCCGCAAGGGCCTGCCGCAGAGCGTCCACGAGGTCCCGAACCCGCTGCCCCGCAGGTACTACCCGCTGTGGGCCGGCATCGGGATCGCGGTCGTCGTGCTGGTGCTCGTGCTGGTGCTCACCGGCGTGCTGAACGCGGCCAACCTCGCCACCGTCGTCGCCGCCCTCGCGGTGATCGGCGCGATCGTCATCTTCGCCCTGCTGCTCACCTCCAAGAAGCTCGGGGCGGACGAGCGCTCGCGCGTGGTCTCCTTCATCCCGCTGTTCATCGGCACGGCGGCATTCTTCGCCCTGTTCCAGCAGCAGTTCACCGTGATCACCCTTTACTCGGACACCCGGCTGAACCGAGAGATCTTCGGCTGGACCATGCCGATCTCCTGGGTGCAGTCCTTCAACCCGTTCTTCATCATCGTGCTCGCGCCGCTGCTGGCGGCGCTGTGGACGAAGCTCGGCACCCGCCAGCCCGGCACGCCCCTGAAGTTCGGGGTGGGCATCATCCTCATGGGCTCCGCGTTCCTGCTGTTCCTGCCGATGGCATCGGTGGTCGCCGTGCCGGTGCTGTGGATCGCGATGATCATGCTGGTGGCGACCGTCGGCGAGCTGTGGATCTCGCCCGTCGGCCTCTCACTGGCCACGAAGCTCGCCCCCGCGGCGTACCCGGTCATGATGATGGCCCTGTACAACCTGTCCGTCGCCCTGGGCACCTCGCTCTCCGGGGCGCTCGCGGGCTTCTACTCCGCCGAGACCGAGACGGCGTACTTCGGGGCCCTCGGCGCGATCACCATCGCGATCGGCCTGCTCATGCTCCTCATCGCGAAGCCCGTGAGCCGGGGCATGCGCGGGGTGCGCTGAGCACCACCAGCTCCTGGGTGGCACGGGTCATCGCGACGTAGCGGGCGACCGCGCCCTCGATGCCGGTGCCGAAGGCCTCCGGCACCACGAGCACCACGAGGTCGAACTCGAGCCCGGCGACCTGCCGCGGAGACAGCACCGTCACCCGCCCCGTGCGGGAGGCGGTGCTGTCGGCATCCGGGGCGAGGTGCTCGCCGATCACCACAGCCGTCCCCTCCGCGTGCTCGGCGAGCCACTGCTGCAGGATCCCCTCGAGCTGCTCGGGCCGGCCGTGACGCACCGGCATCCCGGACTCCCTGATCGAGACGGGGACATCCGCCCCGGGCAGCGCGGCCCGGATCACCGGCTCCGCGCATCGCATCACCTCCGCCGGGGTGCGGTAGTTCAGGCTCAGCACGGACCGCTCGATCCGGTCGATGCCGACCCGCGCCAGCCGTTCCTCCCAGGACTCGGTGAAGCCCCGGGCGGCCTGTGCGCGGTCCCCGACCAGGGTGAGGCCGCCCGAAGGGCTGCGGCGCACCACCATCGCCCACTGGGCATCGGTGAGCTCCTGCGCCTCGTCCACCACGACGTGACCGAAGGGGCCCGCCAGCTCGTCCGGCACGGCGACCTCGACCGGGGTGGCCTCGGCGAGCGCCCGGCGGAGGTCCTCGCCGCGCAGCATGGACATCTCCTGCATGTCGGAGCTGTCGGACGCGATGAGGTAGTCGGTCAGCAGCTCGATCTCGCCGGCCGTCTCCTCCTGTGCCTCGAGACGGGTTCGACGGCGAGCCTCCTCGCCCGGGTCGCCGAGCCGGTGGCGGGCGGCGTCCAGCAGCGGCAGGTCCTCCAGCGTCCAGGCGCGGGGGTGCTCGCGCTGGAGCAGCTGAACCTCCTGGGGGCTGAGCGAGGGCGCGCACCGGCGCAGGTAGGCGGGCACCTCGAAGAGGTCGCCCACGAGGTCGGTCGCCTCGAGCAGGGGCCAGGCGCGGTGCACGGCGCGCACCAGATCCTCGTCGGCCAGGAGGTCCTCGCGCACCTCCTCGACGGAGGGCGTCTCCTCGAGCCCCTCCGCGAGCTCGGCCAGGACGATCTCGGCCAGCTCGTCCCAGATCTCCTCCCGGGCGAGGTTGTGCGGGGTCGAGGGATGCACCGCCGCGAAGGCGTCCGCCAGGTGCTCTGTGCGCAGCTGGACGCTCCCCCACCCGGTCTCGAGCTCGTGCTCGAGGTCGGGTGCCTCCTCGTACAGCCCGACGGCGGGCTCGATCGCCTCCACCAGCACCAGGCTCGCCTTCAGCGCTGCGACCACCGGATCCGTCTCGGCGCGCGCCTCAGCACCCTCGGGCAGCAGGTCGGCGAGGGTGGCGGTGAGGGCGTCCTGCTCCCCGAGGCTCGGGAGCACATCGGCCACGTGGTGGAGATAGGGGCGGTGCGGGCCGAGGACCAGCACGCCTCCCCGCTCGCGCAGGCGCGGCTCCGCGTAGAGCAGGTGGGCGACCCGGTGCAGGGCGACCACCGTCTTGCCGGTCCCCGGGCCGCCCTCGACCACCAGGGGACGGCGGGCGCTCGCCCGGATCACGGCGTGCTGGTCGGCGGCGAGGGTGGTGAGCACGGACTCCATCTGCGGGGTGCGTGCGCGGGTCAGGGCATCGTGCAGGGCGGAGTCCTCGTCCGGGCTGATGCCCTCCGCCTCCTGCCCGTCGGCGGCGTCCGCGAGCGTCTCGTCCCAGTAGTCGCGCACCCGGCCGTCCGCCCAGCGGTAGCGCCGGCGGGAGGCCAGGCCGAGCGGCTCCGCGCGTGTCGCGGTGAAGAACGGCTCGGCGGCCGGGGAGCGCCAGTCCACCAGCAGCGGCGTCCCGTCGGCCGCATGGACCGCGAGCCGGCCCACGTGGATCGACGTCGAGCCGTCCAGCGGCGACATCCGCCCGAGCACCGCATCCCGCCGGACGCGCTGCAGGCCGCGGAGCCGGCGGCGGTGGTGCTCGACGATCGCGTCCCGCTCGACCCGGCTCTGGGCGTCCCCGCCCCGTGAGCGCAGCGCCGCCTCGAGGGCGTTCTCCGTCTCGGCGAGGTCCCTCCGCATGGCCTGGTCGATGAGGTGGAATCGGTCGTCGTCGCCCGCGATGAGTTCCGGCGAGGTCTTGTGGGCGGCGAGGGTGGTCATGTCGAAGGCGCTGGTCACTGGAGGGGGCTCCCGGGGTCGTGGAGATCGGAGAGTGATTCTGAACCCTCCAGGGGGCCTTGCCGCAAGCCCCCCACCAGGCAATAGACTGAGCCCAGGCGGGCAGGGACCGCCGGGCAGGGACTGCACGGGCTCGCCCGTGGCGCGCCGCCGGTCCTCCGGCCGCCGAGCTCAGCGCTGCGGTCCGCTCCCGTCGTCCCGCTCCCGGATCAGGGCGACCAGGGCGATCATCACCGCGGCGGAGCCGACCGTGTTCTGCCCCTCCCTCGTCAGGATCCCGCTCTCCACGAGCTCGCCGAGGTCCCGGCGCACGGCTGCGAGGCGGCCCTTCTCCTGCTGGTCCCACCCTCCGGTGGCCGGATCGATCGGGACCGACGGCAGCGCCGTCTCCGCGGACTCCGGGTCGGGCAGCGAGAGCCCCGAGGGCCGGCAGGCGGCGAGCAGCGCGGCGAGGGTGTCCGGCATGCCGTGGAAACCGCCGTCCTCCTCCCCTCGGGCGTCACGGCCCAGCAGATGCGCGGTGAGCACCGCGTGCGCGAACTCGACGAAGCCGTCCGCGTCCGTCTCGAACGGGATGAACGGCACGGGCCCGGGCAGGCGCCGCACCCGGGAGCCCACGATCTCGAGCCAGCCGCCGTCCAGCAGGGTGACCCAGGGACCGGCCAGCTCCGGCCGCTCCCACATGCTGCGCACTCCCGTCCCCTGGGCGCTCGACTCCCGGGACTCCTCCACGAGCAGCGCGCGGCAGTCCGCCCGCCCGAGGGCGCCCGTGGCGGTGATCGGCCGCCCCTTCTCGCCGATGAGCTCGAGCAGGGCGGCGGCCCGGCGCACGAAGGCGTTCTCGGCGTGGGCCGTGCCCTCGTCATCCGGGGCGAGCGTCTCCAGGGAGATGCTCCCGGCCTCCTCGGGGTCGGGCAGGAACCAGGGCCAGTCCGCAGAGGGCGGCGCCTCGGCCGCCGCGGCCCGCATCGACGCCTCGAGCTCGAACGGCGAGGACGGGTCGACGAGCCGACCGGTGGCGCCCAGCCGGACCCGCTCGGCGTCCGGCAGCGACTCGTACCAGTGCATGTACCCCGCGAGCTGGTCGTCGTCCTCGAGGTCCACCCCGAGCGACATCCCGTGGCCCAGCACGTTGGTGGAGAACGATCGACGGGAGGGGTCGTCGGCCGCTTCGAGGGTCGCGAACTCGAGCGCCTCGACCATCGCGGTCGCCTCGGTGATCGGCATCGCCCCGCGCTCCCAGCGGCCCGTCTCCGCGAGGCAGCTGAAGAACCGCGACAGCGTGGGCACCAGGTCCATCACGCGCTCGCGCGGCTGGACCACCATGCGCGGCACCACCTCGGTGAGCAGCTCCGCGGTGAGCTCCGGGGTCCACCAACCGGGCTCGGGGCTGCCCTGCTGCTCGGCCTTGAGGCGCAGCAGGGTCTCCAGGGTCCTCACCTCCATCCCCACAGGGGCGTCGTCATCGGCGATGACCCGCCAGGTGGCGTACTCGGAGAGCACGAGCTCGCGCTCGTGCTCCCAGTGCCCCTCGGTCCGTTCCGCCATCCCACCAGCATGACGGCCAGGGCCGGTTCCTGCCACCGAGGACCGCGCGAGGTCGTCACCGTCGGTTCATCCGTTCGCCTCTTCCCGGGGACGCGCGAACACTACGGTAGGAGCGCTCCCACCCTTCCTCTCCTCGGACTCGTGATGGTCTCCTCCTCCTCGCCCGCCCGCCCCTCCTCCCCGTCGGCGAGGCTGCTCGGCCTGCTGGCCGCTCTCGCCCTCCTCGCTCCCCCCGCCCTCGCCCTGCAGACGCTCCAGGCGCCGCCCGCCGCGGCGGAGGTCACGGACGAGCAGCTCGCCGCCGGCGGGGTGCTACGGGACTCCCGCACCTACCAGGTCGCCCCGGGCCTGGACCTCACGAACTTCTCCCGGCTGGAGGAGGACGGCTGGAACGAGGGCAGCGTCCTCACCGCCGACCTCGACGTGCCGACCCTGTCCCTGGACGTCGCCCACGGCGACTCCGTCACCGGGCGCGCTCCCCTGCAGGAGGTCATGACCTCCGGCGGCCACGGCGACCGGGCCGTGGCCGCGGTCAACGGCACCTTCTTCGACATCAACCACTCCGACGCCCCGATCTACACCTCCGTCTCCCAGCAGGGTGTGGAGATGGGCTCGCCCTCCCCGCGGCCGGCGCTCACCGTGGCCGAGGGACGGGCTGCGATCCAGGCGCTCTCCGCCTCCGGCACCGCGACCCTCCCGGACGGCACCTCCGTCGAGCTCGCCGGGATGAACAACCCCTCGATCTCCGCGGACGGCATCGGCCTGTACACCGCGGCCTGGGGCGACTACACGCTGGACCGACCGATCGGCGCTCCGGACGCCCCCGCCGGGAAGGTGGCCCGCGCGAGCGTGGTCGACGGCGTGGTCACGACGGTCAGCGGCATCCAGGACAGCGCCGGCGCCCCGGACATCGCCGAGGGCGAGCAGGTGCTCCTGGGCCGTGAGAACGGTGCGACCACCGTCGCGGGCCTCGCCGTCGGCGACCGGGTCGACATCGAGGTGGGGCCCAGCGAGGACATCGACATGGGTCTCGCGGGCTCCCACCAGATCCTCACCGACGGTGAGGTGCCCGAGATGGGCGACGACTCCCTGGTGACCGCCGATCATCCGCGCACTGCGGTCGGCGTCTCCCAGGACGGCAGCGAGCTGTTCGTCATGGTGATCGACGGCCGCACCGCGGAGTCCCGCGGGATGTCCCTGCCCGAGGCGGGGACGATCCTGCGCGACATGGGCGCGCACAACGCCGTGAACCTCGACGGCGGCGGGTCCTCGGCGCTGGCCGCGCGCACCGCCGGTGCCGAGGGGTCCTCGATCTGGAACAGCCCCTCCGACGGCGAGGTCCGCGAGGTCCCCAACGCCCTCGTCTTCTACTCCGACGCCCCGCAGGAGGAGCTCACCGCCGTGCAGACCACCACCGCCCTCGACGATCCCGCCGTGTTCCCCGGCCTGCAGCGCACGCTGCGGGCGACCGGCCTGGGTGCGAACCTCGAACCGCTCCTCGCCGACGGCACCTTCACCGCCACCGGGTCCCTGGACCTCGTCTCCTCGGACGCCGAGGGCGCCACAGTGCGCGGGACCGACCGCGGCACCGGCACCGTCGCCTACACCGCGGGAGCGCTGACGGACGAGCAGGAGCTCCGAGTGCTCGGCCCGGCCGTCGGCCTCGAGCCCTCGGAGCGCACGATGAACCTGGCCGACGCCGAGGACTCCGCCGAGCTGACCCTGAGCGGCTTCGACGCCGACGGCCAGCGCGCCACGATCGAGACCGACGACGTGGACGTCTCCGTCGACGGCGGCTTCCTGGCCACGCCCGCCGGGCCGGGATCGTGGACCATCACGGCGACCGGCGCCACCGAGACCGGCTCGATCACCCTCACGGTCGGCGAGCTCATCACCACGGTGGCCCTCACCCACGGCACCGAGACCTCGACCGTTCTGGACCTCTCCGATCCCACGGCCTTCACCACCGACGCGGCCCGGGCCACCGGCACGATCGGCGCCGCCGAGGGTCCCGACGGCGAGGCCGGAACCGCGATCTCGATGAGCTTCGACTTCACCACCTCCACCGCCACACGGGGCTTCTACCTGGTCGCGAAGGAGCCCGTGACGGTCGAGGGGAACGCCCTGTCCTTCACGATGGATGTGCGGGGCGACGCCAGCGGGGTGTGGCCCCGCCTGCAGGTCGCCGATGCCGAGGGCACCGTGACCAACCTCGACGGGGACACCGTGGAGCACGAGGGCTGGGACCAGGTGCGCTTCACGGTGCCGGACGGACTCGCCCAGCCGCTCACCGTGCAGCGGGTGCGGATGATGGAGACCCGTCCCGAGGCGCAGTACACCGGGGACATCGCCGTCGCGAACCTCCAGGCCGTCACCACCCCGGCGACCGATGCGCCCGAGCAGGCACCTGTCCACGACGCCGCGCTGCTGACCACCGGGACGGTGGTGGACCGTCCCCAGCAGATCGCCGTGATGAGCGATGCGCAGTTCATCGCCGCCGATCCCGACTCCGGAGCCGTCGAGGGCGCGCGCCGCACGCTGCGGGAGATCAAGCAGGCCCGGCCGGACCTGCTGGTGATCAACGGCGACTTCGTCGACGAGGCCTCCCCCGAGGACTTCGCCCTCGCGAAGAAGATCCTCGAGGAGGAGTGGGGCGAGGAGATCCCCTACGTGTACGTGCCCGGAAACCACGAGGTGATGGGCGGGGACATCTCGAACTTCGAGGAGGCGTTCGGCCCGGTGACCTCGCAGCAGGACCTCGGAGGCACCCGGGTGATCACCCTGAACACCTCCTCGGGCACTCTCGCCGGCGGCGGGCTCGACCAGATCGCTGACCTCGAGGCCTCACTCCAGGAGGCCTCCGAGGACGAGGACCTGACCGGGGTCACGGTCTTCTTCCATCACCCGCCCACCGATCCCCTGCCCAGCAAGAGCAGCCAGCTCACCGATCAGCGGGAGGCGCGCGCGGTCGAGAACCTCCTCGCGGACTTCCGCCGCACCTCGGGCACGTCCGTCGCCCTGGTCAACGGCCATGTCGGCGTCTTCCACGGGGCGGCGGTGGAGGGGGTGACCACGCTGATCAACGGCAACTCCGGCAAGAACCCCGCCGGCACCCCCGCGACCGGCGGATTCACCGGCTGGACGATGCTGGGCGTGGATCCCTCCGCCGGTGTCGTGGGCACGGCCCCGAGCACCCAGGACCGCGTGGACTGGCTCGCCGCCGAGACCCGTCCCTGGGTCGACGAGCTCACGGTGCAGGCACCGGCGACCCTGAGGAAGGGCACCACGGGCCAGGCCACGGCGAGCTTCACCCAGGACGGCCGGGCCGTGCCGGTGGCCTGGCCGGTGACCGCCCAGTGGGGTGGGAGGAACGTGCGGATCCTCGACGCCGACGGGGCGAAGGGCTCCGACCACAGCGGCGTGGTGCGGCTGAACCCGGCCACCGGGGAGATCACCGCGATGCGCCCCGGCACCGCGACCCTCAAGATCACGGTCAACGGACGCACGGCGACGACCACGGTGAAGGTCGTCCCGCGCTGAGTCCGCCCGCCCGATGACGACAGCGGCCGCCCGGAGTGCTCCGGGCGGCCGCTGTGCGCTGGTGGGGTCAGACCAGTTCGATCCGCGCGTCCTTGTCGTTCATCACGATGATCGGGGTGATCGTGGGATGGCCCGCCCGACGGACCGCGTCGAGGTCCACGCGGAGCAGCGGGGTCCCTGCGGTGACGTGCTGACCGGCCTCGACGAGGGTGGTGAACCCCTCGCCCTTCATCTGCACCGTGTCCACGCCGACGTGGATCAGCAGCTCGGTGCCGTCCTCGAGCACGAGCGCGACCGCATGCGAGGTGGGGAAGACATGGCCGACGGTCCCGGCCGCCGGGGCGACGACCTCCCCGCCGGTCGGCTCGACCGCCACGCCCGGCCCCATGATCTCCTGCGCGAAGGTCGCATCGGGGACCTCGGAGAGCGGGACGACGGCACCTGCCAGGGGCTGGCGCAGGCGCACCAGGCTGCTGGCACGCACCACGGTCGCAGCGCCGGACCCTGCGGCGTCGGACACCGTGTCGGACACCGGGCCGGACTCCGCCGCGGCGATCGACTCGGCGCCGTCGACCGGCTCGACCCGGCCGGTCATGATCGACTCCATCGCGTCCTTCACGAACTGGACGCTCGTGCCGTAGATGACCTGCACGGACCGTCCACCGGGCCGCACCGTCCCCGCGGCGCCGGCGTGGCTGAGGGCCGCGTCGTCCACGAGGGAGAGATCCGCGATCTCCATGCGCAGGCGGGTGGTGCAGTTCTCCAGGTCCAGGATGTTGTCCCTGCCGCCCAGCGCAGCGAGGAACGCGGTTGCCGTGGCGAGGTGCTTCTTCTCGCCGGAGAGCACGGTGGCCTCATCGGTGAGCAGGTCGTCCTCGTCCCGACCCGGGGTCCTGAGGTCGAACTTCAGGATGATCGCGCGGAACACGAGGAAGTACACCGCGAACCAGAAGATGCCCATCAGCGGGATCGCCCACGGGTTCTGCGCCATGGGGTTCACCCAGCCCAGCACGAGGTCGATGAACCCGCCGGAGAAGCCGAAGCCCATCCGCACCGGGAGCATCGCGCTGATCGCCATCGAGATGCCGGTGAACAGCGCGTGGACCACGTACAGGCCCGGGGCGAGGAACATGAAGGAGAACTCGAGCGGCTCGGTGACGCCCACGAAGAAGGAGGCGATCGCGCTCGAGAACAGCACGCCCGCGGCCACCTTGCGGCGGGACGACTTCGCGGTCACGTACATCGCGAGCGCCGCGCCGGGAAGGCCCATCATCATCACGGGGAAGAAGCCGGTCATGTACTGGCCGGTGACGCCGTAGGTGCCGGTGCCCGCCATGAACGTGCCGAGGTCGTTGATCCCGGCCACGTCGAACCAGAACACGGAGTTCAGGGCGTGGTGGAGGCCCAGCGGGATGAGGAGACGGTTGAGGAAGCCGTAGATGCCCACGCCCAGCGGGCCGAGGGTCAGGATGAACTCGCCGAAGGCGACCAGGCCGGTGAACACCAGCGGCCACACGAAGAAGAGCGCCAGGGAGAGCACGAGCGAGGCGCCGGCGGCGACGATCGCGACGGAGCGGCGGCCGGAGAAGAACGCGAGGGCGTCGGGAAGCTCGGCGTCCTTGAAGCGGTCGTACGCGCTCGCGCCGATGAGCCCGCAGAGGATGGCGACGAAGACGTTCTCGACGTTGCTGAATGCGAGGTTGACGTCCTCCTCGGCGATGCCCTTGAAGATCGCGACGCTCGACGGGGACAGCAGGTTCGTGACCACGAGCCAGGAGACCAGGCCGGCGAGGGCAGAGGTGCCGTCGGGCTTCTTGGCCATGCCGATGGCCACACCGATCGCGAACAGCAGCGGCAGCTGGTCCAGGATCGCACCGCCGGCGATGGTGAAGAATCCGCCGACGATGTTCGCATCGTCACCGGTGGCGGCCACGATCCAGTAGCCGATGCCGCTGAGGATCGCGGCGACGGGGAGCACGGCGACCGGCAGCATCAGCGATCTGCCCAGGCGCTGGAAGAACTTCATGGGTACCTCTCGAGGAGCGGGGACGCGCCCGAGGAGCCGACGACGGTGCCGGGGGTGCTGTCCGGGGATCAGCCCAGAGTGTCCTCCCGGAGCGCTCCGGGAGCACGTTCAGGTGGGGCCGGCATGACCGACGCCGCACCCCGTCCGTCGGGGCGAGCTCGAGTCCTCGAGGTCCGGCTCAGGCGCCGGAGAGCCGCACGGAGCCCTGGTCGAGCTGCTTCTGCGCGCGCTTGATCGTGTGGGAGTCGTAGCTCCCCGTGGAGCGCGCCTCGTCCAGGGCATCCTGCTGGGCGTCGAGGAACAGCTGCATGAGCTCGGGGTACTGCTGCTTGACGGGGTCCCCGGCCGCGGCCCTCGCCTGCGGATCCGAGATCCGCGACAGCACCATCCGCGCCTTCTCGATCACCGAGTCGTCGAAGCGCTCCCCGCCGCGGCGGCGCAGATCGGGGTTGTCCAGCACCTGGCCCGCGGCGGCCTCGTTGACCTCGACCAGCAGGAGCGCGAGCTCACGCCGGGCCTGCTCCTCATCAGTGCCGCGGATGCCGAGCACCCGTATCAGCAGCGGCAGCGTCCCACCCTGGCCCACCAGGGTCACCAGGGCGACCACGAAGGCGACCAGCACGAGCTGGGTGCGGTACGGGAAGTCGGTGGGCAGCGACTGCGCCGCGGCGAGCGTGACCACGCCGCGCATGCCCGACCAGGCCAGCACCGCCCCGCCCCGCCAGCCCAGGCCGTTGCCGGCATAGAACCGTGCATCGGCGCGTCGGCGCTGGAGCCAGCGCTCGATGCGGGCGCCGCGCGGGTGCTGCTGGAAGCGTTCGTCCCGGGAGACTCGCTCGAGCGCCTCGTCGAAGCGCCGCGCCTGCTCCTCGTGATCCGGTCGGCGCCGGCGGGCGGTGAACACGACCGGCACCACGAAGGCGACCCGGACCAGTCCCAGCAGCACCGTCACCGCCAGCCCCACCCAGACGGCATGCCACACCGAGAGCCCGCCGTCGGAGACGTCGGTGACCAGCGTGCGCAGCTGCAGCCCCATGAGGAGGAAGACGCCGTTCTCGAGCAGCAGCTGGACGGTCAGCCAGTTGGTGCGCTCGGCGTTGCGGTCGGCGACGCTGAGCCGCCGCACGCCGCTGGCGCCGGTGACCAGCCCGGCGGCGACCACGGCCAGCACCCCCGAGGCGTGCGCGAGCTCCGTGGGCAGGAAGGCGATGAACGGGACGACGAAGGAGATGGCGGTGGTGAGCACCGGCTGGTCGATCTTGGAGCGGATCCGCACCGCGATGAAGCCCACGGCCGCGCCGATGACGATCGCGACGACCACCGCGTAGAAGAAGTCGCCCGCCGCGTGCCAGAAGGAGAAGGCTCCGGCGGTCGCGGCGACGGCGGTGCGCAGCAGCACCAGGGCGGTCGCGTCGTTGACCAGACCCTCCCCCTCGAGGATCGTCAGCAGGCGGGGCGGCAGGCCGAGTCGCTTGCCGATCGCGGTCGCGGCGACCGCGTCCGGCGGGCTGACCACGGCGCCGACGGCGACGGCGGCCGCGAAGCCGAGGTCCGGGAAGATCGCCCACAGCAGAGCGCCGACCCCGAACGCGGAGACCAGCACGAGGACCACCGAGAGCGCCCCGATGGTGCTGAGGTCCCGCCGGAAGTCCATCACGGGCATGTTGACCGCGGCCGAGTAGAGCAGCGGGGGCAGGACGGCGGCGAGGATCAGCTCGGGCTCGGGGGCGATCAGCGGCATCCCGGGGATGACGCTCACGGCAAGGCCCACGATCACCAGGATGATCGGGGTGGCGAGCCCGAAGCGGCTGGAGAAGTAGGACGCCCCGACGATGATCAGCACGGCCAGCACGGCCACGACCTCGAACTGCTCCAGCCCCATCTGTTCCAGACCCATGCATCGCCCTCCGTCGCCCCCGCCCCGCCGCGAGGAGGCTCGCCCGCTCTCCGGGCACCGCCATTTTTCCATCTCCGCCCGCTCGGCGCGGGGAGACTGCTGAACGTGCGGCCCTCTCCGCCGCGACACGCAGAGTTTCCAGGCCGTACGCACGGGTGCCATCGGGCAGACCGCTCCACGGCGCACTATTCAGTGGAGACCGGACGTGAATCGGGCCACACTCGAGGTGAGGTCCCGGAGGGGCGGTGGTGTCCATGGCAGTCGTGAGGGTCTACAACCTCGGGTACGACCCCGAGACGCGCATCGGCGAGCTCCTGCACACGACCACCGTCCGCCACGCCTTCGGGATGATCCGCCGGGAGGTCGCCGATCCCGTCGAGCTGACGATGCTCGGGGATCGCATCGTGCCCACCGCCCTCGAGCTCACCCGCGAGCTCAGCGGGGCATGGGTCGAAGGTGCCGGGCAGCGGTCCGTCGGCTTCTCCTACCGGGCGGTCCACGAACGGGACCATTGGTCCTGCGGGTACTGCGGCCGCAGCGTGTCGAAGTCTCCGGCCCGCGAGGCGCTGCTGGCGACCGTCGACCACATCCTCCCCTCCTCCCGGGGCGGGCTCTCCTCCTGGACGAACCTGGTCTCCGCGTGCAAGGAGTGCAACAACCGCAAGGCGGACCGCACGCCCGAGGAGGCCGGGATGCCGCTGCGCGTCGACCCCTATGACCCAGCTCTCGCCTACCGCGTGGGCGGGTTCGTGGAGAGGCTCCCGGTGCTGGTCCCAGCGTGAGGACGCCGACGGGCCCTGTGGCAACGTGACCATCGAGACACTCCGCCCCAACAGCACGTATCTCATCTATGAGTTACGGTCACGACATGACAGAGAACGAGGACTACCTGGCGCGGATCGGCACTCTCATCCGCGACGCCCGTCAGCACTCCGGCCTCACCCAGGCCCAGCTCGCCAGCCAGCTCGGCACGAGCCAGAGCGCCGTGAACCGCATCGAGAAGGGCCAGCAGAACCTCACCCTGGAGACCCTCTCCAAGATCGGGTCCGCGCTGGACTCCGAGCTCGTGGGCCTGGGCAGCTCCGGCCCGAGCCACCTGCGCGTCCAGGGCGAGACCACCCTGTCCGGCGCGATCGACGTGAAGTCCTCGAAGAACGCGGGCGTGGCGCTGCTGTGCGCCTCGCTGCTGAACACCGGGACCACCGTGCTGCGCAAGGTCGCACGCATCGAGGAGGTCAACCGTCTGCTCGAGGTGCTCACGTCCATCGGGGTGAAGGCCACCTGGCTGAACTCCGACAACGACCTCGAGCTCCAGGTCCCCGCCACGCTGGACCTGACCTCCATCGACGCCGCCGCCGCCCGCCGCACCCGCTCGATCATCATGTTCCTCGGCCCGCTGCTGCACCGCGCCGGGACCTTCCAGCTCCCGTACGCCGGCGGCTGCGACCTCGGCACCCGCACGGTCGAGCCGCACATGTCGGCGCTGCGCCACTTCGGCCTCGGCGTGGTCGCGACCGACCACCACTACCAGGCCACCACCTCCGAGGTGACCGGCGAGCGTCGGCCGATCGTGCTCACCGAGCGCGGTGACACCGTCACCGAGAACGCTCTGCTCGCCGCCGCCCTCTACGAGGGCGAGACCGTGATCCGCAATGCCAGCCCCAACTACATGGTCCAGGACCTGTGCTTCTTCCTCGAGAAGCTCGGCGTCGAGATCGAGGGCATCGGCACCACCACCCTGCGGGTGCGCGGCCGCTCGGAGATCTCCACCGACGTGGACTACGCGCCCAGCGAGGACCCCATCGAGGCGATGAGCCTGATCTCCGCCGCGATCGTGACCCGGTCGAGCATCACGGTGCGCCGGGTGCCGATCGAGTTCATGGAGATCGAGCTGGCGCTGCTGGAGGAGATGGGCCTGCGCTACGAGCGCTCCGAGGAGTACATGGCCGAGAACGAGCGGACCCGCCTCGTCGACGTCACCACCCACCCCTCGGATCTCAGGGCCCCCATCGACAAGATCCACCCGATGCCTTTCCCGGGCCTGAACATCGACAACCTCCCGTTCTTCGCCGTGATCGCGGCGACCGCCGAGGGCCAGACGATGCTGCACGACTGGGTCTACGAGAACCGCGCCATCTACCTCACCGAGCTCACCAAGCTCGGCGCGAACGTGAAGCTCATGGACCCGCACCGGGTGCTCATCGAGGGCCCCACCCGTTGGAGCGGCGCGGAGCTGGTGTGCCCGCCGGCGCTCCGGCCGGCGGTCGTGATCCTGCTGGCGATGCTCGCGGCGAAGGGCACCTCGGTGCTGCGCAACGTGTACGTCATCAATCGCGGCTACGAGGATCTGGCGGCCCGGCTGAACAAGCTCGGCGCACGGATCGAGACGTTCCGCGACATCTGATCCGGATGTGACAGCCTGACGGACCGCACCGGCTCTCGGTGCGGTCCGTCCTGCGTGGGGAGCGAGGAGCGACGTGGACGATCCCGGAGCGCTGCTCGTTCTCGGCATGGCGGCCGGCACCTTCGTCGGGGCGGTCGCCCAGCGGGCCACCGGCATGGGCTTCGCGCTGCTGACGGCGCCGTTCCTGGTCCTCGTGCTCGGACCGCTCGAGGGGATCCTCGCGGTCAACGCCGCCTCCTGCGTGGCCAACTCCCTGATCCTGGTGCAGGTGCACCGTGACATCGACTGGACCCGCGCGAAGGTGCTGGTCCCCATGGGCGTGGTGGGCGTGCTGCCCGGTGCGCTCGCCGTGGCGCTGCTGCCCGAGGCTCCCCTGACGATCGTGGTCAGCCTCCTGGTGGTGCTGGGGCTGGCCACCACCGTCCTCATGCGCGGGCGCACCCTCCCGCCCTCGACCGCCCTCGGCGCCGTGGGCGGCTTCGCCTCCGGGTTCATGAACGTCACCGCGGGCGTCGGCGGGCCCGGGGTGGTCGTCTACGCCCGGGCCACCGGCTGGGAGCATCGCCGGTTCGCGGCCACGGCGCAGCTGCACGGCCTGGTGCTCGGGGCGGTGTCGCTCGCGGCCAAGCGGGCGCTGCCCGCCTTCTCCCCGACCGGCTGGACGGCGCTGCTGCTCGCGCTCCTGGCCGGACTCGTCGTCGGCGATCGTCTCGCCCGGAGGGTCGACGGATCCGACATGATGCGCCCGGTCATCGTGATCGCGTCGGCCGGTGCGCTGCTGGCGCTCGTGCGGGGCGTGCTGGCCCTGGGCTGAGCCTCCCGGCCCGCCTGTCGGGACCTCCGACGAATGCCCCGGAACCTCGGGCGACCAGCACGATCCTCGATATCATCGGTGCCATGACCCCCGAGCAGCGTCGCGAGGATGAACCACCCACGGTGGTCGGCCGCGCCGGCTCGTATCCGAAGGGCGTCGCGCGGCGTCAGGAGATCCTGGACCGAGCGATCGAGGTGTTCCGCGACCGCGGGTCCGGAGGGGTCTCGCTGCGCGGCATCGCGACGGCGATCGGGGTCTCCCACGCGGCGCTGCTGCACTACTTCGACTCCCGCGAGCAGCTGCTGGTGGCGGTGTACGAGCACGCGGAGTCGACGCTGGAGTCGCCCGAGCACGACGATCTCACCGCGCTCGAGGTGCTGACCCGGGCCGCGGTGGTCAACGTGGGCGTGCCGGGCAAGGTCGAGCTCTACAGCACCCTGGTCGCCGCCGCCCTGGCCGCGGACCAGACGCCCTCCCACGCCTTCTTCAGCGACCGCTTCGCGCGCGTTCGCGGGGATCTCGCCGATCGGCTGGCTGTCGAGCAGGAGGCCGGCCGGGTGCGCTCGGACGTGGATCCCCGCGACATCGCCGCCCTCCTCATCGCCGCCTCCGACGGCCTCCAGGTCCAGTGGCTGCTGGAGCCGTCGGTCGAGCTCGAGCGGACGCTGGAGTCCTTCGCGACCCTGCTGGCGCCGGTTCCCTGAGCCCCGGCACGCAGCAGAGGGCCCCGCACCCGATCATCGCGGTGCGGGGCCCTTCGCGTGCGGCGGGTCAGCCGTGCTTGAGGCTCCCCTTCAGATCGGGGACGTCGGCGAGCAGACGGCGGGTGTAGTCCGCCTGAGGAGCGAAGATGACCTCCTCCGTCGTGCCCCGTTCGACGACCTTGCCCTTCTCCATCACTGCGACGCGGTCGGCGAGGTAGCACGCCTGGCCGATGTCGTGGGTGATGAACAGGACGGTCAGCCCGAGATCGTTCTTGAGGTCGTGCAGCACGTTCAGCACGTTCACCCGCAGGGTTGCGTCGAGCATGCTCGTCGCCTCGTCCGCGAGCAGCACCTTGGGCCGCATCATCAGCGCCCGCGCCACCATGATCCGCTGGCGCTGGCCGCCGGACATCTGGTGCGGGAACTTGTGGAGGACCTCCTTCGGCCGCAGGTCCACATAGCCCAGGCACTCCTCGATGAGGGCGTCGGCCTCGTCCTTGGGGATCTTGGCCAGGGCGAGGCTGCGACGGAGCAGGGAGCCCACGGTGAAGAACTGGTTGAAGGAGGCGAAGGGGTCCTGGAAGACCGCCTGGACCTCCGTCCAGTACTCGCGCAGTCCGCTGCCCTTGAGATGGGTGACGTCCTGCCCGCGGAACGTGATGGTCCCGGAGGTGACCGGCATCAGCCGCAGCAGCATCCGGGCCAGGGTGGACTTCCCCGACCCCGACTCCCCCACCACGGCCAGCACGCTGGCCTCCGGGAACTCGAGGCTCACGTCATCGACCGCGGTGATCCTCGATCCCGCGACGCTGAACTCCTTGGTGACGTTCCGGCAGGACAGGAGGATCTCCCGGTCGCTCGTGCTGCGGGTGATCATGTCCTCGGCGACGGGCTCGCTCATGCTCCGCCCACCTCCTTCACGGTCGTGGCCGATGCGGCCGGGGCCGCGGCGGCGGAGCGGCGGGCGATCCCCCGCTGCCGGGTCTCGTGGCTGGGATCCAGCACCGAGGACAGCAGGGTGCGCGTGTAGTCGTGCTGGGGATCCTCGACCAGCTGGCGCGTGGGCCCGGTCTCGACGATCCGGCCCGCGTTCATGATCGCGAGCTTGTCCGAGACCTGCGAGAGGACGGGCAGGTCGTGGGTCACGAAGACCACGCCCGACATCATCCTCTGCTCGACCATCGCCAGGAGCATCTCCACGAGCATGCGCTGGCTGGAGACGTCCAGCGCCGAGGTCGGCTCGTCCGCGATGAGCAGCCGGGGGTTCTGCAGCGTCGAGATCACGGTGATCAGACGCTGCTTCATCCCGCCGGAGAGCTGATGCGCGTACGAGTCGAGCACGCGGACCGGCATCTCCAGCATCTTCAGCCGGTCCCGGGCGAGATCCAGCGCCTCGTCCTTGGAGATGCTGGAGTCGTGCGCCCGCATCACGTCCCGCACGAGGCTGCTGATCCGCAGGGTCGGGCTGATGGAGTTCATCGCCCCCTGCGGGAGCATCGAGACGGTCCGACCCCGATGGGGCCGATGCCGCTTGACGTCGGCCGGGGTGAGGGTCGAGAGGTCGATCCGCTCCCCGTCGATCTCGAGCGTGCCGGACAGGACGTACAGCGGCGGGGTCGCGATCATCGCCAGCGCGTTGCCGAGCGTGGTCTTCCCGCAGCCGGACTCCCCGGCCAGGCCGAGGATCTCACCCTCCGCGAGCTCGACGGTGACCCCGTCGACGGCGGTGAAGTCCTGCTCCCCGCCTCCGTAGACGCACCGGACGTCCTCCGCCCGGGCCAGGAGGCCCGGAGTGCTTCCGGCCGATGCCTGCTTCTCGGCGCTCATGTGCTCTCACCTGCTCTCGTGCTGACGGTCGGGGTGGACGCCTCGGAGCCCCGCTCCGCGAGCAGGCGGGCCTCCTCAGCACGCCGCGCGGCGGCCTGCTTCATCTGCTTCCGCCGGCCGCGGCGCAGCCTCGGGTTGAACACCTCGTCCAGGCTCGCCTGCAGCAGCAGGAAGCCGAAGGAGACCAGGGTGAGCACGATCGTCGGCGGCAGGAACGCCCACCAGGCGCCGGTGGCGACGGCCTGGAATGCGAGCGCCCAGTGCAGCTGCGTGCCCAGGGAGTTCGTTCCCGAGGGCCCGAGGCCGAGCATCGACAGCGCGGCCTCGGCGAGGATGGCGCCGGCGACCTGCAGCACGAACGCCATCACCGTGTAGGACAGGATGTACGGCAGGACGTCCTTGAGCAGGATCCCGGGCAGCCTCGCCCCGGAGAGCCGGGCCACGTCGATGTGCTCGCGCGTCGCGACCGAGGAGGCCTGCGCGCGCACGGCGCGCGCGGTCCACGGCCACGAGGTGATGCCGATGACCACGGCGAGCGACCAGATGGAGCTCTCGGGCAGCGACATCGAGATGAGGATCAGCACGACGATCGAGGGGATCGCGAGCACCACGTTCGTGACGCCCATGAGCATCTCCTCGAACCAGCCGCCGACGTACCCGGCCAGCAGACCGACCGTGACACCGATGGTGGTCGCGACGATCCCGGCGACCAGGCCGATGATCAGCGAGGTGCGGGTCCCGGCCATGAGCACCGCGAGCACGTCGTGCCCGAAGTTGTCGGTGCCGAGCAGGAGTCCGTTGCCGGGGGCGTCGTAGAGCGAGCCGACCTTCTCCCCCGGCCCCGTGGGATACACCAGGCCCACAAGGCCCAGCACGATCACGAGGACCACGAGGACCAGGGCGACCCAGAAGCGGCCGGAGAAGTTGAACGAGCGCAGCGTGTTCGCGCGGGGCGCGGCCGTCTCCTCGGCCATGGCGGTGGTGACTGTGCTCATCTCACTTCTCCCCGGACTGTGCGGCGCGGATGCGCGGATCGACCAGGCCGTAGACGATCTCCACGGCGAAGTTCGCCAGGAGCACCGCGACGGTGATGATCAGCGTCACCGCCTGGATGACGGGATAGTCGTTGGAGGCGATCGCGTTGAACAGCAGCAGCCCCACCCCCGGATAGCTGAAGACGAGCTCGGTGATGAGCGCGCCTCCCACCAGGGTGCCGATCGCGAGGGCGAGCCCCGTGATCTGGGGCAGCATCGCGTTGCGGAAGATGTACTGGGTGATCCGGTTGTCCCTGATCCCCATGGCCCGCGCGTAGTTGACGTAGTCCCCGCCCAGTTCGTAGATCGCCATCGACCGCATGCCCACGGCCTGGCCGCCGATGAACACGATCACCAGCGACAGGAAGGGCAGCCAGTAGTAGCTGATCGCGTCCCAGAGGAAGGCGGCGCTGAACTCCGGGGTCAGCCCCAGCGAGTACGCCCCGCCGACGGGGAAGATCCCGGCGACGACCGCGAACCCGTACAGGAGCAGGATCGAGAGGCAGTAGTACGGCATGGCGGAGAGGAACAGCGACGAGGTGAACACGCTGCGGTCCCAGTTCCCGCCGCGGAAGGCGGCGATGGCGCCGACGACGTTGCCGAGCACCCATCCGATGAGGATCGCCGGCAGCTGCACCGCGATCGACCAGGGCAGCGCCTGGCCGATGAGGTCGTTGACCGATGCCGGGTAGTACGCGAAGGAGGTCCCCAGATCCCCGGAGAACACCTTCCCGACGTAGGTGAGGAACTGCTGCCAGAGGGGCTGGTCGAGACCGAACTCCTGGACATAGCTCTCATAGATCTGCTTCTGCTGCTCGCTCGTGACCGAGCCGCCGCGGGAGAGGTTGGAGACGATGACGTCGACGGGGTTGCCGGGGACGAGCCGGGGCAGCAGGAAGTTGAGCCCTACTGCTGCCACCAGCGCGATCAGGTACCACCCCGTCTTCTGGATGATGTAGCGACCGAGTGTCACGGAGGGCCCTCAGCCCGCGATCTTCTTCAGCCGGAAGATCCACTCGTTGCCGGCGCCGCGGAACATCGGCGGGGCGTAGTCGTTCTCCGCTGTCGGCCAGTTGGACCAGTTCGAGGCGTTGAACTCGAAGAACTCGTCGGGCCGGTACATCAGGGGGAACGCCGGGACCTCGGCGCGGTACAGGTCGTCGAGGGCGGTGATCGCCTCCTTCTTGGAGGCGTCGTCAGGTGCGGCGGCTGCCTTCTCGAGCAGGTCGTTGACCTCGTCGTTCTCCCAGCGGCCGTAGTTGCGGTAGGCGGTCTGGCCCAGCGGCGCCATGTCGACGTTGCTCATGACGTCGCTGAACCGCTGCCACGGTGCCGCGGGGTTCGTGCCGGCCACCGACCAGCAGCCCATGTCGAAGTCGCCGTTCTGGAAGGCGGTCGAGGTCTGGGCCTGCTGCGGGAAGTTGGTCGCGGCATCGACGCCGATGGCCTGGAAGTTCTTGGCCACGATCTCGAGTGCCGCGTTCCAGTCCGTCCAGCCCTGAGGGGTGATGAGCTTCCAGGGACCGAGCTTGACGCCGTCCTTGGCGTAGAAGCCGTCCGAGCCCTTCTCGTAGCCGGCCCCCTGGAGGATCTCCTCCGCCTTCGCGGCGTCGAAGGTCCAGCCGTCGGCCTCCGCCTTGTCCCGATCCAGCCATGCGTCCTCGGCACCGTCCGGGACGACCAGCGAGGCGAGCACCTGGGAGGAGTACCCGGACATGGCGGTCTCGGCGATCGAGCCGTAGTCCACGGCGTGGGCGAGGGCCTTGCGGACCTCGGGGTCGTCGAGACCCGGCTTGGTCGTGTTGATCATGAACATCGGCATGGAACCGGGCGAGAAGTACGGCTTGTCCTGCAGGTACGTGCCCACGGGCTTGTCGGACTCCCACATCTTCCAGATCTGCGGCACGAACTGCTGCATGACATCGAGCTCGCCGTTCTGGAACTTGAGGTTGCCGTCCTCGTTGGACTTGAAGATCGGGTGGATGATCTTCGACATCGCCGGCAGGCCCTTGTAGAACTCCTTGCCCCAGTAGTCCTCGTGACGGGCCAGGATGATCTGGGTCTGGTCGGCCATCTCGAGGGTGAAGGGCCCGGTGCCGATCGCCTCGTCGGTCTCCCAGGAGGCGATCTTGTCCCCCGTCTCCGCGGCGGCCTTCTCGAAGACGGCCTTGGGGACGATGAACTGCTGGGCGAGCGAGGTCAGCACGGAGCCGACGTTCTTGCGCTCGGGGTTGATCGCGATGCTGATGGTGCTGCCGTCCGCGGTCATCTCGTCGACCTCGGTCCAGAACGAGGCGACTCCGAGGCCCGGATCGATCTTGCCCAGCTCGAAGGTGTAGAGCACGTCGTCAGCGGTGAACTCGGTGCCGTCGTGCCAGGTGACGCCCTCCTGGAGCGTGAGGGTGATCGACTCGTTGCCGTTGATCTCGTGGGTGGCGGCGAGGCCCGGGAGGAGCTCGCCGGAGACGATGTGGAAGCGCAGCAGGGTCTCGTAGACGTACTGTGCGACGTTGTTGGAGGCCGGCCATGCCGGGGCGGCCGCGAAGGTGTTGAAGTTGGTGGGAGGGCTCCACTGGAAGCCGGCGACGAACAGGTGATCGGCCGAGTCGCCCTTGCGCCCTGCGCCGGCCTTGCCGTTGTTGCCGACACCGGTGAGATCCTCACCGCCTCCACCGCCTCCGCCGCCTCCACCGGTGGCGCCGCCGCAGGCGGCGAGGGCCGCGGCACCGCCGAGGGTGCCGGTGGCGGCCAGGAAGTGTCGACGCGAAGCGCCCTCCCCGCGTCGAGTGATTCCGCGTGCGGTCATGACAGCCCTGCCTCTCCGTAACCGCTCCTCCATCGGAGCGTGGGATCGACTCTGATCCGTGCTGAGATTGAACCTGTTCGGAGGAGAAAACATCCACTGGTAGGTGTCACGGTCGCATAACGATCGTGATCTGTCTCACGGCACGCTCCGCCCGAGGTCGGAGCGGCTTCTCAGACGCCGAGCGCGGCGACCCGTCGGGCCATGATCTGCTTGGCCGCGATGTCGGCTCCGGCGAGCAGCGGGGAGGGCACTCCGGGGGCCGCCCCGATCGCCGATCCGGGCTGGGTGGAGGCGGCCGGGATGCCGAGCACCACCACCGAATGGTCGACCGTCCCGTCGGCGGCGACGAGGTTGTGGCCCCGGAGCATCCCCTCGGAGCGCTCGGCCCGGGTGGCCTCCATGCTGTGCGTGGGGACGCCGTCGACCGTGTGGAGACGAGCCCGCCCGGTGGCGAGCAGCGAGCGCAGCAGCGGGTCGCTGGTCTGCGGGACCCGCCCCTTGGACATCCGCGTCTCGAGCAGCACGCGGGAGGTGATCTCGCGGCCCGTGATCGGCGAGGACGCGCGGAAGAGCCCGGAGCCTGCATCGGCCTCGACCACCATCTCGGGGCCGATCAGCTCCACGACCCCCGCCTCGATCAGGGCCAGCACCAGGCGCACACGATCCGCCGGAGGTCCCGAGGCGAGCGCGAGGGAGTCGCCGTCGAACCAGCCGAGCACGTCCCGGGTGAGGGACTCCCCGGTGAATGCTCCTCCCCCGGTGAGCAGGCCGACGTGACGCCGCAGCGTCGCCATCGCGGCGTTGACCGCGGCGCGCGGATGGTGCCACGGGTCGGACAACGAGCCGAGCTCGTCGGCGATCAGCCGATGCACCAGCTTCGCCCATCCCCGGGGGCCGACGTGCTCGCCGCGGGTGGGCCGGTGCAGCTCCTCGAGGGCGAAGCTCCACCGGGGATCGGTGATCGCGGCGTCGAGCACGGCATCCACCTGCTCGCTCGTCCCCGCGGCATCCAGCATCTCCTGCCAGCCGTGACGGACGGCGGCGGGATGCAGCTCGTCGAGCGCCTCGAGATAGGCACCGGCGAACTCGCGGGCCAGCACGGGCCACACCTCGAGCGCGAAGTCCACGTCCGTGCGGGTGCCGAGGCCGGCGAACCACTCCTCGTCCGCCCAGCGGGGCCGGAAGGGGCGCACCGAGCGCCCGCCCTCGGGCTTGGAGCGATAGGGCACGCCGCGGCGGGATCCCACCACCAGGTGCGGCTCTCGGCCCGAGGGGAGATAGCGCAGTCGGCCATGGGGGTCCCCGTCGACCGGAGCGAGTCTCCCGCCCCACTCCTGGACCAGCTGGCCGGCGACGTCGAAGAAGTTCGCGCCGAGGCCGCGCACCAGCACGTCCTCGCCGGCGGGCAGGCCGGTGTACGTCCGCTCCGCCGGCATGCCGGGCTCGACGTAGCGCAGCCCGTGGCGCTCCGCGAAGCCCGCCAGCGCCTCGGTTTCGGCGCTGCGCTCGGCCTGCACCATGCCCTGGGCGAGCACCACGAGCGGTGCGGCGAGCCGACGCCCGTCCTCCAGGAGCACGACGCTCAGCTCCTCCTCGCCCTCGCCCTCGCGCTCGAGATCCACGGCGAGTCCCACCACCTCGGTGATCTCGACGGTCCCGGTCGCCCCGGCGGCCTCGAGCTGGTCGCGGTAGTACGCGCCCTGCAGGCGTCGGGTGGCGAAGGTCGCGCCGGTGAGCTCGGAGGCCTCTTCGAGCACCCACCTCCCGAGGGGGTGGTGGCCGTCGGCGCGGACCCGCCGCGCCCAGTCCACGAGGTCCGGGCCCGGCGCCGACGGGCCGCTCATGCGCGTGGAGTCGTCGGGGTGGACGGTGGTGGCGTCGGCCTGGGTGTTGTTGAGGTACTGCGCGGGCTGGTCCACGAGCCACGTCGCGCCGGAGCCGACGGCGATCGCGTCGATCACGGCGAGGCGCACGGGACCTGTCCCTGCCGCGGCCGCCCGTGCCGCGGTGCGCAGCACGGTCGCCACCCCGCGCGGACCGCCGCCGACGATCACCGCGTCGAACTGCTCGGCGCTCATGGGACCACGAGCTCGTCGAGACGGCGGCCGGTGCGGGTGAATCCGGCCTCGTCGACCCGGGGCCGGACCTCGACGCCGCCGCCCTGGGCGGCCACCTCGACGTCGACCTCGTAGACGCTGCGCAGCGTCGGCTCCTGCAGGGCCTCCTCCGGGGTGCCGTCGGCGACCAGGTGGCCGCCGTGGAGCACCACGACCTGGTCGCAGTAGCGCGCGGCGTGGTTGAGGTCGTGGATGGCGATGAGGGCGCTGATCCCCTCCTCCCGCGTGATCTGGCGGACCAGCTGCAGGGTCTCGATCTGGTAGCGCAGGTCCAGCGCGCTGGTGGGCTCGTCCAGCAGCAGCACGCGGGTGTCCTGGGCCAGGGCGCGGGCGATCAGCGCACGCTGCGCCTGACCGCCGGAGAGCTCGGACAGGGACTGCTCGGCGATGTCCGTGAGGCCCATCCGCACGATCGCGTCCTCGACCGCTGCGCGGTCCTCGGGGCGCGGGGAGATCCCGAAGTGCGGGGTGCGGCCCAGCATCACGGCCTCGCGCACGCTGAGGTCGAAGGGGGCGTCGCCGGCCTGGGGCACGTAGCCCACCACCTTGGCGAGCTCGCGGCGACCCAGGGCGGAGGTGCGCCGCCCCTCGACGGTGACGACGCCGGCCTTCGCGCGATGCACTCCGGCGATGGCCTTGACGAGGGTGGACTTGCCCGACCCGTTCGGGCCCAGCAGCGCGCAGAACGCCCCGGGGGCGACCTCGAAGGAGATGTCCTCGAGGATCGTCCGGGAGCCGTAGGCGAAGGAGAGGTTCTGGACGGTGAGGCTCACTTCAGGGTGTTCCTTCGCGTGAGGATGAGGTAGATGAACACGGGGCCGCCGATGAAGGCGACCACGATGCCCACGGGCACCACGGCGGGGGCGATGACCGTGCGGCCGACGGCGTCGGCCACCAGGAGCAGCAGACCTCCGGACAGCGCCGCGAAGGGCAGCAGATGGCGATGGTCGGCGCCGATCGCGAGGCGGGCGATGTGCGGGCCGACGAGGCCCACGAAACCGATGATGCCGCAGAAGGAGACCACCACGGCGGCGAGCGCGACCGAGAGGGCGATCAGCCCGATCCGCACCGGGCCCACGTTGACGCCGAAGCTGCGCGCGGCGTCGTCCCCCGCGAAGGCGATGGCGTTGAGGTCCTTGGAGAAGAACAGCGTCACCGGGATCGCGACGAGGGTGAGGACGCCGACGATCAGGACGTCGGACCACACCGCGTCGTTCACCGATCCGAAGGTCCAACGGATGATCGCCTGGAGGGTGTTCTCGTTGGCGGTGAACTGGAGCGCGGAGGTGAGCGCCTCGAAGATCTGGGTCATGGCGATGCCCAGCAGCAGCAGGGTCGCGACCGCCATGCGGCGGGCGGTGGCGATGCCGAGCACGAGGGCGGAGACCGCGAGCGCCATGACCATCGCTCCGGCGATGGTGGCCCAGGCGGGGAGCTGGTTGGTCCCGGCCAGGGTGATCACGAGCGCGGCGCCGAAGGCCGCGGCCGGGGAGACCCCGAGGGTGAACGGGCTGACCAGCGGGTTGCGCAGCAGGCCCTGCATGAGCACGCCGGAGACCGACAGCGCCGCGCCCGCGGTGAAGGCGAGCAGCACGCGCGGAAGGCGCAGCTGGGTGATGACGGAGTAGGTGGAGGCGAAGTCGGCGCTGATGGTGCCGCCGAAGAGGCTGACCTGGATCGATCGCAGCACGTCGCCGACGCCCACGCCCGCGGTGCCGATGGTCACCGAGGCCACGAGCGCGGCCGCGGAGAGGACCAGGCCTGCGGCGAGGACCAGGAGCTTGCGCCTCTCGTGGTTCCTCGCGGCCGGGGCGCCGCCGGGTGCGGGAGCGTCCGCGGTGCCGGGGCGGTTCTCGAGCGCGGCGGTCATCGGGCGGGGCCCTGCACGTAGTCCGCGGGATCGGAGAGCTCGGTGTCCTGGAACTCGGTGACCCAGCGGGTGAGGTATGCGTCGGGGTCGACGTCGGCCAGCTGCTCGGGGTGCAGCCAGGTCCCCAGGTAGAGCGCGCCGAGCGACTTGCCGAGCGCGCTGGTGGCCCAGCCGTTGGCGATCGCGACCCGGCTGTTCTCGAGGGCGCTCAGCCCCGACCAGCCGGGGCGGGAGGCGAGGTCCTCGAGCAGGGCGTCGAAGCGGTCGACGGGCTCGGCGGAGGGCTCGAACTCGTGGATGACGAACCCGGGGTCGCGCAGCACCACCTCGGAGGGATCCACGGTCAGCTCCTCCTGGGCGTCGCCCCCGGCGGCGTCGTCGAAGATGTTCGCGCCGCCGGCGGCCACGATCATGGCGTGGAAGCCGGAGCCGGGCAGGGTGGTGAGGTAGGGCTCGACGGTCTCGAAGTAGACCGGGACGGGCTCGACGCCCTCGAGGGCCCTGCTGAGCAGGTCGGAGATCTCGGTGCGGAAGTCGAGCACGGTCCGTGCGCCGCCCTCCGTTCCGAAGACCTGCCCGAGCAGGGTGATGGTGTCCTCGACGACCTCGGTGTCCCAGGCGGTGGCGACCACGAGCGGGATGCCGAAGGGCTTCAGCTGCTCGGCGGCCTCCTGCCACACGGCGTTGCGGGGCATGATCACCACGTCCGGCTCGAGCCCGGCGATCGCCTCGTAGTTCAGCTGGTCCAGGCCCTCGGCGATGACGTGCTCCTCGTCGAGCCCGAGGTAGGGCAGGCGGTCCAGGGATGCGCGGTCCACCCCCACGACGGCGTCTCCGGCGCCGATGGCCCGGATGAACTCGTTGGTGTAGCTGTTGAGCACGACGGCCTTCTTCGCGGGGCCGGGAAGGACCACCTCGCGCTGCTGGTCGTCGACGATGGTCAGCTCCTCGGCGGCATCACCCTGCCCTTCGACGGTGACCTCGCCGCAGGCGGCGAGCCCCAGGACGGGAAGAGCGGTGAGGGCGGCGCCGAGCAGGGTGCGGCGAGGGAGGGCGGGGATCATGATGGTCCTCGGGTCGGGAGCGGAGAGAGGGAGTGCGGGGTCGTCGTGCGCTGGGACGGGTTCAGGCGGCGGCGCGCCCGGCGTCCGGCAGGGACGGGTCGCCGAGGCTGAGCATGAGCCGGTTCGCCCAGGCGAAGAATCCGGCCGCGGTGAGCGCGTCGAGGATCTCGGCATCGCCGAGCCCCAGGTCGCGCAGCGGCTCGATCGGCAGCGCGCCGGGTCGGGGCCGGGAGATCTCCGCGGCGGCGGCGACGACCGCCGCCCAGCGCGGATCCTGGCCGGCGCCGAGCGGCGCGAGGTCCGCGGCGATCCAGTCGGCGTCCCGGTCCAGGCTCGCGGCGAGCAGGGCGTCGACCTCCTGCTCGCGCCGGGAGAGCCCTGCCGCCTTGCGCGCATGCACGGAGGCGCAGTAGATGCAGTCGTTCACCTTGCTGGTCGCTGCGGCCGCGAGCTCGCGCTCCGCCTTGGGCAGCCCGTCCCGGGGCAGGAAGATCGCGTTGTCCAGGGCGCTGCGGGCCCTGGTGATGCCCGGAGTCAGCGACAGCATGCGGAAGTAGACGCTGTTGGTGGTGGCCTTGGAGGCGAAGGAGTCGCGCTGCTCCTCGGTGAGCTCGTCCTCGGCGGGCACCTCGATCCACGGCTCCCACTGGAGCTGCTCGCGGGTGAAGGCCTCGGGACGCACGCGACCGGTGGGGGTCGTCCCGCCGTGCTGGGCGGTGCGGCCGCGCGAGAGCGGGACGCGCACGGGGGCGTCGGCCGACGGGCTCTCGAGGCCCTCGAGCGCGGCGAGGGCAGCGACCAGTCGCTGCAGGTGGCTCTCGAAGGCGACGAGCTGGCTGATCAGGACCACGGTGCGGGCGTCGTGCCCGGCGGCGGCGAGGCGCTCCTGGTCGGCGGCGGTCGCGAGCGCCGGGGAGAGCGAGAGGAGGTCCACCTGGTCCCGCAGCGCGGCGAGGGCGGGGTCCTCCGTCAGCGGATCCGCGGCGATGAGCCCCTCATGGGCGCCCTGGGACCGGTGCCACTGCGCCAGCGGGCCGCTGCCCTGCCAGTCCGCGGTGACCGCGGCGAGCGCATGGAGCACGGGGGCCGCCAGCGGCTGGGGCGCGCGGTAGAGCGCGTCGTAGGCCTCACGGGTGTGCTGCAGGACCTCAGGGCGCAGAGCCTCGAGAGCCGCTCCCCCGCCGGTCGCGTCGGAGAGGATCGCTTCGAGGATCTGGTGGGCGTCGGTCGGTGCGGCCGGGGAAGTCATACGTCCATCTTAGGGTCGACCCAAGCCCGAACAGGCATTGTGTCGGGGTGTGGACGGCGTCGTCAGCGATCGCACGACCCCTCGCGGTATCCTCCGGCTGAGCTCGCGCGCTGTGCGCACGGCGGACGAGGAGGAGCATGGCGTCCACGATGAAGGAGGTCGCAGCCCGAGCGGGAGTGTCGACGAAGACCGTCTCCCGGGTGGTGAACGACCATCCGAGCATCAGCCCGGAGGTCCGGGAGCGCGTGCGGCGGGCGATCGACGACCTGGGGTGGACGCCCAACGCCCAGGCGCGCTCCCTCCGCACCGGGCGCACCGGGCTCATCGCCCTGTCGGTGGTCGACCTGCGAGCGCCGACCATCGCGCGCCTGGCCCAGGCTCTGGTCGGCGAGGCGGAACGGCATGGCCTGCAGGTCTCGCTCGAGCCCTCCCGCGGCCGCGCCGAGAGGATCCGGCAGACCTTCGACTCCCGCGGTGCGCTCTTCGACGCCGTCGTGCACGTGGGCCCGCTGCCTCCGGGGCTCGACCTCCCTCCGCTGGATCCTGTGCGCCCGATCGTGCTGCTGGGCAGGGCGAGCGCCGATCCGGTCGCCCTGGACGCGGTGGACAGCGACGATGCGTCCGCCGCCGAGGCACTCACGCGCCACCTGGACATGGTGCGTCGCGACGCCGTGGTGCTGCTGGGGCGGGAGGAGAGACGGCCGGACGCCTTCCTCGATCGACTCATGAGGGCGTTCCCGGACGCTCCCGTCCTGCGGCCCGAGATCGGCGTCGGAGCGACGGAGTCCCACGTGGCCGATCGCGCCGCCGGGCACCGCCTGGCCGAGCGGGCCCTCGATGAGCACCCTCGGATGGACGCACTGGTGTGCGCGGACGACGAGCTCGCCGTCGGCGCCCTCTCGCTGCTGCGGGAGCGCGGCCACCGGGTTCCCCACGACATCGCGCTGACCGGCTACGGGAACATCGACGACGGCCGCTTCTCGACGCCGTCCCTGACGACCGTCGACCTCGACCTCGCCGAGCTCGCCCGCCGCGCTATCGAGCTGATCGCCGGCCGGCGTGACCCCAGCAGGTCCGAACCCTCCCGCACCACTGTCCCGACGACCGTGATCCGCGCGGAGTCGACGCTGGGCTCCACGAGGTCGTCCGAAGAGGTGGCGACATGGCGCGGGTGACGCTCGCCGACGTCGCCGCCGCGGCCGGGGTCTCCGCCGCGACGGCCTCGCACGTGCTGCGCGCACGCGGGGACCGGGAGGGCACGATCCGCGTCTCGGCGGAGACCGGCGAGCGCGTCTCCCGCATCGCCCGGGAGCTCGGATACGTCCCCTCCGCCGCGGCGAGGGGGCTGGTGCGCGGGGGGCCCGACCGGATCGCGATCATGGTGCCGAACCTGCGCCAGCCGTACTTCGCGAAGATGGCCGAGACGCTGATCCTCGCGCTCGAGGAGCGCGGGCTGCACACCACCCTCCGGCTCTCCTACGATGCCGCCGCGGAGCGGGATGCCGTCCTCGGTCGCTCCACGACGGATGTGGCGGGCATGATCGTCTGCCCCCACTTCCTCTCCGCCGAGCTGCTGGACGGACAGACGCCGCCCTTCCCCGTCGTCCAGGTGGGCGGTGCCCCGACGGACGGCATCGACTGCGTGGTGATGGGCGAGTACGACGGCGCCCTCGCCGCCGCCCGACACCTCCTGGACCTCGGACGCCGCCGGATCGCCTACGTGGCCGACCCCTGGCTCGCCTCCCGGGAGGGGCCGCGGCATCGTGCGTACCTCGACGCGCACGGCGAGCGCGGCCTCTCCCCCGATCCGCGCCTGGCGATCCAGGGCGCGGACTGGGACCGGCGCGAGACGGGGCTCGAGGCGATGGTCGGCCTGCTGCGCACCGGGATCCCCTTCGATGCCGTGATGTGCGTGAACGACGCCGTCGCCGTGGGCGCGATGCGGGCGGCGGCGCTCGCGGGGCTGCGCATCCCCGAGGACGTCGCCTTCACCGGCTTCGACGCCACCGAGGAGGCCGCGTTCACCACGCCGCCCCTGACCTCGGTGGACCCCGGGGTCCACGAGATGGCGCAGCAGGCCGTCGAGATGCTCGCCCGCCGGCTCGACGGGTCCGCGGAGCCCGCCGGTCGCGAGAGCGCTCCTCCCTCGCTGGTGATCCGCTCCTCGTCCGTCGGCTGACCGCCGGACGACCTTCCGCCGTGCGCATCAGCCTGTGCGCGGCATCCATTGCAACGTTGTGTCCCCTATTGACAACGCTTAATCTCCCACCGAGGATGGCCGTCATCACATCTCGAAGAGGAGAGTCAGTGCTCGACCATTCCGCGCTCACCGCCCGCCCGGCGCCCGCCCTCCCCCGCGCTCACCGCCCGGGTGGTCTGCGCCCTCTGGATCTCGACGCCGTGGACCTGGCACCGCAGGGCCCCCTCGGCGCCTGGCAGGAGCTCAACGCCACGGCGACCATCCCGCACTGCATCGCCCAGCTCGAGACCTCCGGCGTGCTCGACAACTTCCGGCGCCTGCTCGGCGAGTCCGGCGCGCCGCACCGCGGCTTCGTCTTCGCCGACTCGGACCTCTACAAGGTCATCGAGGCCGTCGCCTGGGAGATCGGCCGCTCCGGCACCACGGCGCACGACGCCTGGCTCGACGAGATGATCTCGCTGATCTCCCGCGCCCAGGAGCCCAGCGGCTACCTGCACACCTGGGTGCAGGGGGTGCACCCCGAGAAGAAGTTCTCCGAGCTGCACTGGACCCACGAGATGTACGTGCTGGGCCACTGGCTGCAGGCCGGCATCGCGCTCGCCCGCACCGCCGGCAGGACGGATCTGCTGGACCTCGCGGTGCGCTTCGTGGACCTCGTCGAGCGCCGCTTCGGGCCCGGTCGCGAGGACGGCATCCCGGGTCACCCCGAGATCGAGACCGCCCTGGTCGAGCTGTACCGCCTCATGGGCGAGGAGCGGCATCTGGCCCTCGCCCAGCACCTCGTGGACCAGCGCGGCCGGGACATCCTGCCCGGGGGCGGCTTCGGCAGCCACTACTTCCAGGATCACCTGCCCGTGCGCGAGGCGCAGGACCCCACCGGGCACGCCGTGCGCCAGCTCTACCTCAACGCCGGGGTCACCGACCTCTTCCTCGAGACCGGCGAGGAGGCGCTCGACGAGGTGATGCGCGAGCAGTGGGACAGGGTGCACACCCGCAAGATGTATCTCTCCGGTGCCTTCGGCTCGCGCCATCGCGACGAGTCCTTCGGCAACGACCATGAGCTGCCCTCGGACCGCGCCTACGCCGAGACCTGCGCGACCATCGCCGATCTCCAGTGGACCTGGCGGATGATGCTCGCCGGGGACGACCCGCGCCACGGCGACATCATCGAACGGGAGATCCACAACGCCCTGGCCGCCTCGGTCGACGAGAGCGGCACGCGCTTCTTCTACTCCAATCCGCTGCAGCGTCGGGCGGACCGCTTCGACGAGGAGAACGCCCCCGCGGAGCGTCAGGAGTGGTACTCCTGCGCCTGCTGCCCTCCCAACATCGCCCGCACGATCGCCCAGCTGGGCGCCTACGTCGCCGCCGTGCGCGAGGACCCCGACGGGGCGAGCCTCGAGCTGCTCCAGCTCGCCGCGATGACGGTGAGGCTGCCGGAGTCCGTGGGCCGGGGGACGCTCGTGGTCGAGACCTCGTACCCCGACTCCGGAACGCTCCAGCTGAGCCTCGAGCCCGACGAGGGCGCCCCGCGCCCCGCCGGGCCCGGCGCCCGCCTCGGTGTGCGGATCCCGGGCTGGGTGCGCGGCGGCACCGTCGCGTCGGCCGACGGGCCCGAGCGCGCCCTGACCGGGTCCGAGCTCTCCGCCCAGCGGCTGGAGCTCCCCCTCGATCAGGTCCACGGGAGCGTCGTCACCCTCGACATGCCGCCTCGCTGGACGCGCTCGCACCCGCGAGTGGACGCGACCCGCGGCTGCCTCGCCCTCGAGCGCGGGCCTCTCGTCCACTGCCTCGAGCAGGTGGATCTGCCCGCAGGGGTCGAGCTCGACGATCTGGTGGTGCCCGAGGGCTCCGCCGCATCGGTGCGGGAGGACGGTGCGCTCGAGATCACCCTGCATTACCGGCCCGACGACGACTCGCTCTATCGCGACGAGCCGCCGGCACCCGCGCAGGAGGCCGCTCCGATCACCGTCTCCAGCATCCCGTTCGCGCGCTGGGGCAATCGAGGCCCCGGAGCCATGCGGATCTGGCTGCCCCGCGAGCACTGACCGCACCGCCGACCGAACCCGCCCACCGCTCACCCCTTCTCACCCCACCCTCACAGGAGACGATGATGTCGACCCGACGCGCCCTTTTGCCCCCTCTCCCCCGTCCTCGACGACGCACGGTGCTCGGCGGGCTCGCCGCGACCGCGGCCGCCGGAAGCGCCCTCGGCCTGGCAGGATGCGGCGGCGGCAGCGGCAGCAGCACGGAGGGCGAGCTGCGGATCCTCGTGCTGAAGCACGCCTTGACCAAGCCGATGGCCGAGATGGCCTGGACCGCCGCGCTCGAGGAGGCGGCCGGGATCCCGATCGTGTGGGAGGAGGTCTCCGCGGACTGGGACCAGAAGAAGTCCACGATGCTCGCCGCCGGCGACGTGCCCGACCTCATCGTCGGCACCCAGGCGGTCAACGACACGGACCTCGCCACGTACGGCACCCTCTTCGCGAACCTCGCCGAGTCCCTGGACTCGCTGCCGAACGTCACCGAGATGTTCGCGGAGAAGCCCGAGCTCAAGGCCCTGGCCACGCAGCCCGGAGGAGAGATCTACTCGATCCCCGGCTACAAGCGGTTCTGGCCGCCGACCGTCCAGCACCAGTACATCAACCGCACGTGGCTGGACGCCCTGGGCCTGGAGATGCCCACCACCTGGGACGAGCTGTTCGACGTCCTGGTCGCCTTCAAGGAGGGCGACCCCACGGGCACCGGAGCGACCGTGATCCCGATGGACTGGAGCCCCGTGGACACCGGGGGCTTCGGATACTTCCAGTCCATCCTCCTCCTGGGCAGCACCGGCCTCCCCCTCGCCGGGGGCGGCGGGCAGGGCTACTACCTCCAGGACGGGAAGGTCGGCAACTTCCTCACCGACGACCGCTACCGCGACGTGGTCACCTTCCTCGCACGCTGCCAGGAGGCCGGCCTGCTCTCCGGCGACGTCATGACGCAGGACTACTCCACCTACCAGTCCGTGGGCCGAGGTCCCGGCGACGGTGTCGCAACCGTCGGCTTCACGTGGGGCTGGACCCGCTCGGACCGCTTCGGACCGGAGATCAGCGATCAGTACGAGGCGGTGGGCGTGCTCCAGCAGACCGCCGAGCAGAGCGAACCGGTGACCTGGAGCTTCGACCAGTACGGGGAGAACTTCCCGGGCAACCAGGTGGCCCTGTCCGCGGCGTCGAAGAACACGGAGGCGGCGCTGAAGGTGATCAACGCCTTCTACGACCAGGAGATGTCGATCCAGGTGCTGTTCGGGGACATCGGCCCCAACATCGAGAAGACCGGCGAGAACTCCTACAAGGTCCTGCCGGCCGAGGACGGCACCGACCCCTCGACCTGGAAGTGGACCTCCACCCTGGCGGACAACGGCCCGGTGTGGATCCGCGATTCGATCGAGGTCGAGCTCCCGTCGGACCTCCAGGAGGCCGTCGACGAGTCGAAGCCGCTGCAGCCCGCCATCGACAACATGGACCTGGACAAGGACGTCTACCCGGGTCTGTTCATCAAGATGACCAAGGAGGATCTGAACGCGATGAGCCTCGTGGACACGACCCTGATGAACGTCGCGATGACGAAGTTCGCCGACTGGGTCACCGGAGGCGGGATCGACGAGGGCTGGGACGCCTACGTCGCCACCGTCGCCGAGTCCGGTGTGGAGGACAACATCGCCACTCGTCAGAAGTACTACGACGAGTACATGGCGTCCACCTCGTGAGCGCCGGGACCTCGACCTCCGCCCCGCGCCGACGATCGCGCTCGGACACGGCGTCACCCGCGCTGGACGCCTCTCGGGACCGGCCGCCCCTGAAGGCGCGGCTCCGTCGGCACGTCGGCCGGTACTGGCAGCTGTGGGTGATGCTCGCGCCCGCGCTGGTGTTCGTCCTCGTGTTCGCCTACGTCCCGATGTACGGGATCCAGCTGGCGTTCCGCGAGTTCGACTTCACCAAGGGGCTCACCGGCGGCGACTGGGTGGGGCTGAAGTACTTCATCCAGTTCTTCGAGAGCCCGCTTTTCGGCGAGCTCATGCGCAACACGGTGATGATCAGTCTGGCCACCCTCGTGCTGGGCTTCTTCACACCGATCGTCCTGGCCCTGGTCATCAACCAGATCCTGCACTCGCGGATCCGTCGGCTCGTGCAGACGGTGACCTACCTGCCCCACTTCATCTCCGTGGTGGTGATCGTGGGCATGCTGCAGGTCTTCCTCTCCCCGAGCACGGGCCTGATCACGCGGTTCCTGGCGTTCTTCGGCATCGACGGCGTCAACTTCCTGGGCAGCACGAGCGCCTTCGTCCCGGTGTACGTGCTCTCGGACATCTGGCAGCACACCGGCTGGAACAGCATCATCTACCTGGCGGCGCTCGCCGGTGTGAACACCCAGCTGTACGAGGCGGCCCGCATCGACGGCGCCACCCGGCTGCAGATCATCCGGCACGTCGACATCCCGGCCCTGGTCCCCACGATGATCATCCTGCTGATCCTCACCATGGGCGGGGTGCTGAACACCGGGTTCGAGAAGGTGTTCCTCATGCAGAACACGCTGAACCTGCCGGTCTCCGAGGTCATCGCGACCTACACGTACAAGATCGGCATCCTCTCCAGCCAGTTCAGCTACTCCACCGCGATCGGACTGTTCAACACGGTCATCAACTTCGCCTTCCTGGTGATCGCCAACCAGATCTCCAAGCGCGCTTCCGACACGAGCCTGTGGTGAAGGGACCCATGAGCACCGACACCGCCTCTGACACCTTCTCCTCGCGCCGTGCCGGCCACCGGCTGCGGGGCAACGACCTCGCGTTCACCGTGGTCATCACGATCATCTGCGCCGCCGTCCTCTTCACGACGCTGTACCCGCTGTACTTCGTGCTGATCGCCTCGATCAGCGATCCGACGGCCGTCTCCACCGGCAAGGTCTCCGTGCTTCCGAAGAACATCAGCTTCTTCGGATATCAGCAGATCTTCGAGGACTCCCGCATCTGGACCGGATACCGCAACACCCTGATCTACAGCGTGGTGGGGACGGCCCTGAACCTCGCCGTGACGCTCCCGGCGGCCTACGCGCTCTCACGGCGGGAGTTCCGCCCGCGTCGTCCGCTGATGCTGATGTTCGCGTTCACGATGTTCTTCAGCGGCGGGCTGATCCCCACCTACCTGCTCTACAAGGACCTCGGGCTGCTCGACAACTGGCTGGTCTTCATCCTCCCGTCGGCGCTGAACGTCTTCAACCTGATCATCGGGCGCGCCTTCTTCGAGAACTCCCTGCCCGAGGAGCTCTTCGAGGCCGCGATGATCGACGGGGTGGACTACTTCCGGTTCTTCACCACCATCGCCCTGCCGCTGTCCAAGGCGCTGATCTCCGTGATCGGGCTGTACTACCTCGTCCAGCACTGGAACGACTTCTTCACGGGGCTGATCTTCGTGCGCGACTACGACAAGCAGCCGCTGCAGATCGTGCTGCGGGACATCCTGCTCTCCAACCAGGCATTCTCCGGAGGAGCAGGTGGCGCCGGCGGCTCGGGCGGGGCCTACGGCCAGCGCTACGCCGACCAGATCAAGTACGGGGTCATCATCGTCTCCACCCTGCCGGTGATCATCCTGTATCCGTTCCTCCAGAAGTACTTCGAGAAGGGCGTGCTGATCGGGTCGGTGAAGGGATGAGCACCACGACCGTTCCGCAGGGCCGCCTGATGCCGCACCTCGTGCGCTGGCACCTCGGCCTCGGCGAGCTCGCCCTGAGGCTGTTCCTCCTGCACCTGCTCTGGCTGCTGGGCACGCTCGCCGGAGGGGTGGTCCTCGGAGTCCTTCCCGCGACCGCGGCGGTCTTCGCGGTGCTGCGCGAGGACCGCCTCGTGCAGGCGGCCGAGGAGGTCGGCGAGCATCGGCCCTCCCGGGGCGGTCTGTGGGCGCAGTTCTGGACCGCCTGGCGCGCGGAGTTCTGGCGCGCGCACCGTCTCGGCGGAGCGCTGGCGCTGGGCTGGCTGGTGCTCGCGCTGGACCGGCGGGTCCTCACCGGCACGCAGTTCGGCGATCAGCTCAGCGCCGCCCTCGGACCGCTGGCCAGCGGTGTCGTGGTGGTGCTGACCGTGGTGCTGATGCTGCTCAGCGCGGTGATGTGGCCGCTCGCCGCCCACTTCAGCGATCCGCTCCCGCACCTGCTGCGCATGGGACTGGTGCTGCTGGTGCGTCGGCCGTCGATCACCCTCGCGATCGCGCTGCTCCTCGCCGCCGCGATCTGGCTCGCCCAGACCATGCCCGGACTGGTGCCGGTGTTCGGTCTGGCGCTGCCCGCCTGGGCCGTCACAGCCGTGCTGTGGCGCTCCGGGGCGATGCCGCTCAGCCCTCCAGCCAGCGGGGCTCCACGAGGGTGATGCGAGGCACCGCGCCGTCGGTGCGCAGCAGCCGCACCAGCTCCTGCACCGCCAGCTCGCTGATCTGAACCCGGCGAGGATCCAGCTGGGGCACGGAGGCCAGCAGCGGGCTCATGTCCGCGAGGTCCGCCCCGCTCAGGGCGATCAGCAGACGGGTCTCGTCCACGAGCGCCCCGGTGGCGGCCATCGCGAACAGCACCTGGCGCACCCCGCTCATCCCGAACAGCGCGGTGCGATCGTTGGGCAGCGTGACCTGCAGCGCCCGCTCGGGGACGGTGGCGTAGGGGCCGCCGTCGAGCACCACCTCGAGCTGCGCCTCCGCGGCGGCGTCCTCGATGCCGACCAGGAGACGGGAGACGTCGTTGCGGGCCCGCTTGTGGCCCGGGTCGCCGAACAGCAGCAGACGGTCGCAGGACTCCTCGAGAGCGCGCTCGACGACCATCCGCCCCAGCATCTCGAAGTCCAGGTCCACCACGGAGCCCTGGGGGAACTCCTCCGGCTTGCCGATGGTCACGAAGGGCAGCCCCGATTCGAGCACCGGCGCGACCCGCTCGTCGTAGCGGCCCAGCTCCATGAGGATGAGCGCCTCGCACACGCCGGTGCGCACCACGCGGTGGATCCCCTCCGCGCCCTCCTGGGCGGTGACCAGCAGGATGTCGTAGCCGTGCCGGCGCGCCTCTCGGGCGATCGCCCCGATGAACACCATCAGCACGCCGTCGGCGGACTCCGCCTCCGGGACCATCAGACCGATCACCCCGCTGCGGCGGGAGCGCAGGGTGCGGGCGCCCGAGTTGGGGTGGTAGCCGAGCTTGGCGATCGCCTCCTCGACGCGCTCGCGGGTGGCCGCGGAGATGGGGCGCGAGCCGGTGAGCACATAGCTGACGGTCGACTGGGAGACCCCGGCCAGCCGGGCGACGTCCTGGCTCGTCGGCGCCTTCGAGCGTCCATTGCTGCTCACCGTGCTCCCGCCCCTTCCCGAAATGCGCTCCTACCCTGCGAGGAGGCCGGAGACCCCAGTCTTCCACGCGAGCAGCGCGCCGCTGCGGCCGTCGGCCGCATCCAGGGCGGCGGCCTGCTCGAGCGCCTCGTCGAGCAGCTCGGCGAGCACCACGCGCGACCCGGTCTCCGCCGAGCGCACCGCCGCCTCGACGATCGCCTGGGTCCAGACGTTGGCATGCACCTCGGAATCGGAGACCAGCCCGCCGCGGAGCGCGGCGCAGAAGTCCGTCAGGGAGGCGTCCAGCTCCCAGCGGGCCTCCGGACCCGGGGTGCGGCCCAGGACCTCGTCCGCGCCGGCGGGATGCGCCGTGGGCGGCGTCTCGCCGTCCCATCGCACGCCGCCGCCCTCGCAGCTGAGCACCCAGTCGCCGTTCCAGCTGGTCTCGATGCCGGGAGAGCACCAGGATCCGGAGAAGGTGTGCACGGCGCCGCTCTCATAGGTGATCGACACCGTCGCCGCCGCATCGCCCGCGTACCAGCTCCAGGACGGGTTGTACGAGGTGGCCGTGACCGACTCGGGCACGCCGTCGATGAGCACCCGGCCGGCGTCGAAGGCGTGGATCGCCATGTCCACGATCAGGGGCTGCTCCATCTCGTCGCGGAACCCGCCGAAGCGGGGCGCCCGCGCGAAGCGGGTGTCCACGATCCCGACCCCGCCGAGCTCGTCGGCCAGGCGCCGCGCCTCGTGCAGGTGGGGGTTGTTGCGGCGGGACTGGGAGACCATGAACAGCAGCCCGGTCGCCTCGGAGTGGCCCGCGAGCGAGACCGCCTCGGCGAGGGTCGCCGCGCACGGCTTCTCCCCCAGCACCGGGTACCCGGCGTGCAGCGCATCGGCCGTGACCGGGTGGTGCGCGGCGGGGATGGTCACGTCGATGACGGCCTCGGCACCGGAGCGGCGCGCCACCTCGAGGGCGTCGGTCCCGGTGACGATCCCGGCCCGGCGCTCCTCGGGCACGACCTCGGCCACGGCCTTCTGGGCCGCCCCCTCGATCACATCGGCCACGCCCACCAGCTGCGCCGCCTCGTTGCCGAGCACGGTGCCGATCCAGGCCCGGCCCATGCCTCCGGCACCGACCACGACGACGGGAACGGGGCCGGAGGTCGCGGCGGTCATGCGCCCTTCCCCGCCGCCTCGGCGTCGCCCAGGCCCTGGCCCCCGGTGCCCTTGACGAACCATTCCGTCTCGTAGCGGTCCAGGAAGGGCACCGAGCGCTCGGCGACCGTGGGTCGAGCCCAGTTCACGCCGTTCGCGATCACGCGACGCACGTCGCGGTGCTGGTAGACGGGGTAGTCCTGGTCACCGGGGCTGAAGTAGAAGATCTTGCCCTTGCCGCGCCGGAAGGTGCAGCCGGAGCGGAACACCTCGCCGCCGCTGAAGGAGGAGACGAAGACGAGCTCGTCGGGCACGGGGATGTCGAAGTGCTCGCCGTACATCTCCTGCTCGTCGATGATGATCGGGTGCGGCACGCCCTCGGCGATCGGGTGGGAGGGGTTGACCGTCCACACCAGCTCGCGATCGGCCTCGTTGCGCCAGCGCAGGGTGCAGGTGGTGCCCATCAGCCGGGTGAAGGGCTTGGACCAGTGGCCCGAGTGCAGGACCACCAGTCCCATGCCGGCCAGCACATGCTGCTGGACGCGCTCGGCGACCTCGTCGGAGACCTCGCCGTGCGCCATGTGGCCCCACCAGGTCAGGACGTCGGTCTCGGCGAGCACCTCCTCGGACAGTCCGTGCTCGGGGTCGTCGAGCAGGGCGAAGCGGGTGGTGACCTGGTCACCGAGGTTCTCGACGATGCCGTCGCGGATGGCGGCGTGCATGCCCTCGGGATAGTGGTCGCGCACGCGCTGGTCGCGCTGCTCGTGGCGGTTCTCGCCCCAGACGGTGACGCGCAGGGGTGCAGGGGTGGTGCTCATGGGAGTCCTTCTCCGGGTGTGGTGGGGATCGGTGGTGGAGCGGTGATCGGTGGTAGAGCGAGTATCGCGGGTGGAGCGGTGATCGGCGGTGGTCACTTGACGGCGCCTCCGGTGGCGCCGGCGGCGATGTATCGCTGTGCGGCGATCATCAGGACCACGGCCGGCAGCGAGGCGATGACGGCGGTCGCCATCACCGAGCTCCAGTCGGTGTCGTTGGTCCCGATGTAGGTGTACAGGCCCAGTGTCACCGGACGGATGCTCTGTCCGGTGGTCAGCGTGAGCGCCATGAGGAAGTCGCTCCAGGCGAACAGGAACGAGAAGATCCCGGCGGTGATGAGCGAGTTGATGCTCACCGGGAGCACGATCGACCAGAAGGCGCGGACATGCCCGCAGCCGTCGATCTGCGCGGCCTCCACGATCTCCCGGGGGAAGGATTCCATGAACGCGCGGATGATGAGGATCGAGAAGGGGATCCCGGCGGTGGCGTCGGCCAGGACCAGGCCGCCGATCGTGTTCAGCATCCCCAGCGAGTTGTACGCGGTGTACAGCGCGTTGGCGATGACGATGCCGGGGATCATCTGCGCGATCAGCACCACGAACAGCAGCGTGCTGCTCCCCCGGATCGGGAACTGCGCGAGCGCGTACGCGCACGGGGTCGCGATCACCAGCGACAGCACCGCCGCGCCGAGCGCGACGATCAGGGAGGTCACGAGGTTCTGGCCCTGATCGGCGATGGCCCGCGCGTAGCCGCTCACGTCGGGCTGCAGGGGCAGCAGCTGCATCGAGAGGCTGTTCCCGCCCGGGGCGAGCGAGGCATTGACCATCCAGTAGACGGGGAAGAGCATCATCGCCACGAGCACGATCCCGATGGTGGTTCGCAGACCACGGCGCAGCGGTGCGTTGCGGGAGAGCGCGGGACGGTGCCGTGCGGTGGCCGCGGTGCGCGGCGCGTCGAGGGTGGTGGTCATGTCCTCATCCCTTCTTCGCGGAGCGGGCGTTGGCGCGCAGGTAGACGACGGAGAAGATCAGCGCGATGACGATCAGGACGTTGCCGAGCGCGGCGCCCTGCCCGAAGTCGAACTCGATGAAGCTCATCTCGTAGCTGCGCGTGGCGATCGTCTGAGTGGCGTTCGCGGGGCCGCCGCCGGTCAGTCCCAGGATCAGGTCGAGCACCTTGATGGTGTAGATGACCCCGAGCAGCAGGACCACCGAGACCACCGGTCGCAGCAGCGGCAGCGTGATGTGCCGGAAGGCGGACCAGCCGGTGGCGCCGTCGATCTCCCCGGCCTCGTAGAGCTCCTCCGGGATCGCCTGCAGCCCGCTGTACAGGAGCACCACGTTGAAGGGGATGCCCAACCAGATGTTCACCATGACCACGGCGATCAGCGCCGTGTCCGAGCTGGTGAGCCACGGGATCGGGCTGGAGATCAGGCCCACCGCGGAGAGGAACTGGTTGAGGATGCCGCTGTCCTGCTCGAGGATCCAGCGCCAGATCGCGGCCGAGACGACCATCGGCAGCAACCAGGGAAGCAGGAGCATCGAGCGCAGGAATCCCGAGAGCGGGAAGCTCCGGCGGAAGAAGAGCGCCAGCACCATGCCGATCACGAACTGCCCCGCGATCGAGACCACCGTGAAGATGCCGGTGTTGGTCAGGGCCTTGAGGAAGATCGGGTCGGAGAGCACCGCGCGGTAGTTCGCCAGGCCCACGAACGGGGCGACTCCGGAGAAGAAGGTCGCGGAGGTGTACTCCTGGAAGCTCATCACCAGGTTCTTCACGATGGGGTACCCGAAGAAGAGCGCCAGGTAGAGGGCCGCCGGGGCGATGAAGCCGTAGCGGACCAGCGCCGAGCCGGACGTCCGGCGCCGACGTCGCGGGGCGTCGTGCCCCGTCGTCTCGGTGAGTGTGGATGCTGGAGCAGTCATGGGGCGGCGGCTCAGCCCAGCGAGTCGGCGGCGTCGCCGAAGGCGGTCTCGGGATCCGCGCCGTCGACCAGCACCTGCTGGAACGCGGTGTAGATCGCCTTGGCGGTGGTGGGCCACTCGGTGCCGAGCTTCCCCGTGCGGGACCGGGCCGTGGAGACCTGCTCGACGAAGGTCGCGAGCTCGGGATGATCGGAGGCGAAGGTCTTGGCCGCCTCCGTGTCGGCCGGGATGGTGTTGCGCGCGGTGCCCATGGTCAGCTGGTTCTCTGCGCTGACGAACGCCTGCAGCACCTCCGCCGCCTTCTTCTGCTTCTCGGTGTCGCCGGTCTGCGGGATGGTCCAGACCTCCCCGCCCAGCGGTGCGACGGAGTCGTCGCCCTCGGCGGGCACCGGGATGATGGCCACGTCCCACTCGAGATCGGGAGCATCCTCCTGCAGACCGACGATGTTCCACGGGCCGTTGACGGCCATCGCGGCCTTTCCGGCCTTGAACTGGTCGATGACATCGCCCTGTCCCCAGTTCACGACGCCCTTGGAGGCCGATCCGTCCGAGACCAGATCCGCCCAGAGCTGTGCCGCACCGGCGACCTCGGGGGTGGAGATGTCGGTCTCGTCCCCGCCGTTGGACCACATGAACGGCAGGAACTGCCACGTGCCCTCGTAGGTGGCGATCGCGGAGAAGGCGATGCCGTAGACGTCGTCATGGGTGAGCGCCTTGGCCGCGGAGGTGAGCTCGTCCCAGGTGGTGGGCGGTTCCACGCCGGCGTCGGCGAGCATCGCGGTGTTGTAGAACAGCGCGATGGTGTTGACCGTGGGGGCCAGTCCGTAGACCTTGCCCTCGAAGGTGCCGGCGTCGAGGATCTCCTTCTTGAAGCCGCTGGTGTCGATCCCGAAGTCCTCGAGGGGCACGAGGGCGCCGGAGCTCGCGATCTCCTGGAGGTCCGGGTTGTCGAGCATGAGCAGGTCCGGGAGGGTCTTCGAGGAGCTCATCTGCAGGACCTTCTGGATGAGCTGCTCGCCGGGGACCTTCTCCCGCTTGATCGTCATGCCGGCATCGGAGGCCACGGTCTCGAGGGTCTTCTGGATCACGACGTCGTCGGCCGGGGTGTTGTAGTAGTCCACCACCCGCAGGACCGACGGCTCGCCGGAGCCGGACCCGCCGCCGGACCCTCCGCAGGCCGCGAGGGAGAGCAGTCCCGGCACGGCGACGAACGCGCCGAGCGCTCGGCGGCTGGGACGGAGCGCACCGTTCACGGCGGGATCGGCGGGGCTGGCAGGGCTGCTGGAACTGGGGTGATTCGACATCATCGTCTCTTCTCTCATCGCTCTCTCGGCGCCGGATCGATTCGTATCGATATCGATGTCGGGCATCCTGCAGGGGCCTGCAGGTGGGGGCACTTCCCGGGCCGCCGCCGTCGGCGATCCCTCGTGCGAGAGCCATCATGACCGACGATCAGGCACAGCACAAGGGCCAGACGGGATCCCGGCGGGCTCACGGACGAGGCCCGCACCCCCTCATCGCCGGCGTCGCCGCTGACCGGACACGCCGCGACAAGCGGAGACGCCCGCTCACGATCGATTCGTATCACCACGCGCTCTCCGGTCCTCGCCACCGGCAGGTCCTTGGAGGCGCTCCTCCCGTCGGCGACGGCGGGGACCTCCCAGACGGTCCCGAGCGATGGTCGGTGCTAGCGTGCCGGGGTGACCGATTCGGATACCCGCTCCCCCGCTTCGCCCACCTCGCCCTCCCCGGAGGACCCCGGGAGCAGGGTCGGCTTCGACCGCGAGAAGTACATCGAGCTCCAGTCGCGCCACATCCAGCGTCGCCGCGAGGAGATCGGCGGCAAGCTGTACCTCGAGATGGGCGGGAAGCTCTTCGACGACCACCACGCCTCCCGCGTGCTGCCCGGCTTCACCCCGGACAACAAGATCGCGATGCTGCACCGGCTCAAGGACGAGCTCGAGATCCTGGTGTGCCTGAACGCGAAGGACCTCGAGCGGCAGAAGGTCCGCGCCGACCTCGGGATCCCCTACGAGGACGATGTTCTCCGGCTCATCGACGTGTTCCGCGAGCACGGCTTCCTCGTGGAGAACGTGGTGGTCACCCAGCTGGAGGACTCCAACCACGTCGCCCGTGCCTTCATCGACCGCCTCGAACGGCTGGGCCTGAAGGTCGCGCGCCACACCGTGATCCCCGGCTACCCCCAGGACACCGCCCGGATCGTGTCCGAGCAGGGCTTCGGCGCCAACGAGTACACCGAGACCACGCGCGACCTCATCGTGGTGACCGCCCCGGGGCCGGGCTCCGGCAAGCTCGCCACCTGCCTCTCGCAGATCTACCACGACCATCAGCGGGGCATCGGCGCGGGCTACGCGAAGTTCGAGACCTTCCCGATCTGGAACCTGCCGCTGGAGCATCCGGTGAACCTCGCCTACGAGTCCGCCACCGCGGACCTGGATGATGTGAACCTCATCGACCCCTTCCACCTCGCCGCCTATGGGAAGCAGGTCACCAGCTACAACCGGGACGTGGAGGTCTTCCCGCTGCTGCGCACGCTGCTCGAGAAGCTCACCGGCAGCTCGCCGTACGCCTCCCCCACCGACATGGGTGTGAACCTCGCCGGGGACTGCATCGTCGCGGACGAGGTGTGCCGCGAGGCCTCGCGGCAGGAGATCATCCGCCGCTACTACAAGGCGCTCATGCACGAGCGGATCAACGACGAGGACGACGTCGTCTCCCAACGGATCGGGATGGTCATGTCCAAGGCGGGCTGTGTGCCCCAGGACCGGGCCGTGGTCGATCCCGCCCTCGCCGTCGAGGCCCGCACCGGCGAGCCCGGCGCCGCGATCCAGCTGGCGGACGGGACCCTGATCACCGGGAAGACCTCACCGCTGCTGGGCTGCTCCGCGGCGATGCTGCTGAACGCTCTGAAGCATCTGGCCGGTCTCGACGACTCGGTGCAGCTGCTCTCCCCCTCCTCGATCGAGCCGATCCAGTCGCTGAAGACGGAGCACCTTGGCAGCCGCAATCCGCGCCTGCACACCGACGAGGTGCTGATCGCGCTGTCGGTCTCCGCCTCGACCGACGAGGGCGCCCGGCGGGCCGTGGAGCAGCTGCGCAGCCTCGCCGGCTGCGACGTGCACACCACCACGATCCTGGGCACCGTGGACGAGGACATCTTCCGCAACCTCGGGATCTCGGTCACCTCGGAGCCGCGGTTCCTGCACAAGGCGCTCTACCACAAGCGCTGATCCGCACCCCAGGGCTCAGGCCGGGACGTCGGTGGGGACCAGCACGAGATAGGCGAATCCCAGCAGGTCGCGGTGCCCTCGCAGCCAGATCGTCCGCTGCTGGTCGAGCTGCTCCCGCACTGCGCCTGCCCGCGGATGCTCCGGGTTCGCGGCCAGCCCCTGCTCGAGCGGCGCCATGTGCCCGGACTCGTAGTCCTCCCACTCCTGGCGGGTGACCGTCTGCGTGGACAGCGGGCGGAACCCCGCGGCGATCGCCGCGTCCACGAGGTCCGGCAGCAGGAGGCTCTCCTGCGCCGTCGTCCCCTCCCACAGCGCGGCGAGCTCGACGTCGCTCGGCGTGTGCTCCCAGTACTCGCAGCCCAGCAGCACGCGGCCCTGTGGCCGCACCAGCTCGCGCAGACGGCTCAGCGCCGTGGGCACATCGCCGAAGGCCTGGAACGCCCCGATGTTCACGACCAGATCGGCCTGCGGAAGGGTCTCGTCCGCCGGTCGTGCCTCCAGCTGCACCCGATCCTCGAGGCCGCGCCGTCGAGCCGACTCCCGGCCGCGCTCGATGTCCGGGCCGTGCTCGTCGATCCCGAGGCCCTGGGCGGAGGGAACGGCGTCGAGCAGGTCGAGCAGCAGCTCCGCCCAGCTGCAGCCCACGTCGAGCACATCGCTCGGCGCGGCCCGTGCGAGCCGGTCGACGAGTCGCTCGGCGCGTTCAGCGGAGAGCGGGGAGTTGTAGGTCAGCGCCGATCCGCTGCCGACGGGAGGAGGTGCATCCGGGGAGTCCATGCCGTGATGGTGCCCCGCCCGGGCGGCAGGGGCCAGGGAATTGCGGGCGCCGCCGGACGATGACGGACGCCGGATCGAGCCCTCCGCGACGGATGTTAGGGTCGGCGCCGATCCCTCGGGTGCCCGCAGCAGCGGGCTGAGATCGGACTGTCGCTGTCCGAGTACCGACCGAACCTGCCCGGGTAATGCCGGCGAAGGAAGAAGGAGAGCGCAGCGCCATGTCCGCACGCCCCGAGAACTACTCCACCCACCACCTCGACGTGCTCGAGGACCGAGAGCACGGCATCCGGGTGCCCGTCACCCGCATCGATCAGGATCCTGCGCCCGACGGCTCCGAGAACCCGCCGCTGCGGGTGTACCGCACAGCCGGTCCCGGATGCGAGCCCGAGGAGGGCCTCCCGCCGATGCGCTCGCGGTGGATCGCCGACCGTGAGGACGTGGAGACCTACCCGGGGCGGAATCGCAGCCTCGCCGACGACGGGCGCGGCGCCCTCCGTCGCGGGGAGGCCAGCGCCGAGTGGGGCGGCCGACGGCGGGATCCGCTGCGCTCCCGGGCGGGTCGGTCCGTCACCCAGATGCATTACGCCCGACGGGGAGAGATCACCCCGGAGATGCGGTTCGTCGCCCTGCGGGAGGAGTGCGACGTCGAGCTGGTGCGCAGCGAGGTGGCCGCGGGCCGGGCGATCATCCCGGTGAACGTGAACCATCCCGAGGCGGAGCCGATGATCATCGGGAAGGCGTTCCTGGTGAAGATCAACGCGAACATCGGCAACTCGGCGGTGACCTCATCGATCGCCGAGGAGGTCTCCAAGCTCGAGTGGGCCACCCGATGGGGCGCGGACACCGTGATGGACCTGTCCACCGGGGACGACATCCACACCACCCGGGAGTGGATCCTGCGCAACTCCCCCGTGCCTATCGGCACGGTGCCGATCTACCAGGCGCTCGAGAAGGTGGACGGCGATGCGAACGCTCTGACCTGGGAGATCTTCCGCGACACGGTGATCGAGCAGTGCGAGCAGGGCGTGGACTACATGACGATCCACGCCGGGGTGCTGCTGCGCCACGTGCCGCTGACCGCTGATCGCGTCACCGGGATCGTCTCCCGCGGCGGCTCGATCCTGGCGGGCTGGTGCCTCGCGCACCACCGGGAGAACTTCCTCTACGAGCACTTCGACGAGCTGTGCGAGATCTTCGCCCGCTACGACGTCTCCTTCTCGCTCGGGGACGGGCTGCGCCCGGGGTCGCTCGTCGATGCGAACGACGCCGCCCAGTTCGCGGAGCTCGACACCCTCGCGGAGCTCACCGAGCGTGCCTGGGCGCACGACGTGCAGGTGATGGTCGAGGGTCCGGGGCACATCCCGCTGCACCTGGTGCGGGAGAACGTGGAGCGCCAGCAGGAGCTGTGCCAGGGAGCGCCCTTCTACACGCTGGGCCCGCTGGTCACCGACATCGCCCCGGCGTATGACCACATCACCTCCGCGATCGGGGCCACGGAGATCGCCCGCTACGGCACGGCGATGCTCTGCTACGTCACCCCCAAGGAGCATCTGGGCCTGCCGGATCGTGATGATGTGAAGACCGGCGTGATCACCTACAAGATCGCGGCTCATGCCGCGGACGTCGCCAAGGGACATCCCGCGGCGCGCTCCCGGGACGACGCCCTGTCGAAGGCTCGCTTCGAGTTCCGGTGGCGGGACCAGTTCGGGCTGTCGCTGGACCCGCAGCTGGCGGAGGAGTACCACGACCAGACCCTCCCGGCCGAGCCGGCGAAGACCGCGCACTTCTGCTCCATGTGCGGGCCGAAGTTCTGCTCGATGCGGCTCTCCCAGGACATCCGCGACACCTACGGGAACGCCGCGGACCAGTCCGAGATCGCCCGTGCGGGGATGGCGGCGAAGTCCGAGGAGTTCCTCGCCGCGGGCGGCACCGTGTACCTGCCCGATCCGGCGCTCCCGCGCGAGCGCTGAGGAGCGGATCGGGAACTTGCGACCGCAGTCCCGATGGGGTCGACTGGTCTCCTCGCCGCCGCAGGGGGCGACCGCCCGAGGTCGGGCGATCGCAGCGGCGGGGAGTCCATCGTCGTGATGCCACGGGGGAACACCATGAGAACGGTCCGATGCCTGCTCGCCGCACTGGCCGCCCCCGTGCTGGTCCTCGGCCTCGCCGCCTGCGCCGGCTCCGACGAGCCGGCGGCCGGGGACGGCACGACGACGGAGAGGACCACCGAGGACCCGACCACCGAGGAGACCACCTCGGAGGAGGCTCCCTCCCCGGTCACCGGCGTCGAGCACGTCTGGATCGACGACTCGTGGGAGGTGCAGGAGATCGACGACCTCTGCGCCATGATCGAGCCCTCTCCGGCGCCCTACTCGGACCAAGAGGGGTTCTTCACCTGCGGCCCCAACGCTGCGAGCGCCCTGGCATGCCAGGTCGAGGAGGACGGGCTCGCCCGCTGCATCACCAGCCTCCCGGACCGCTCCGGGATCAGCTTCACCTCGGAGCAGGCCGCGGCCACCGACCTTCCGGCGAACGAGGACGCCCTGCCGATCCAGGTCACGCTGCCGGACGACGTCACCTGTAATCCTGTGTCCCACGACCACGCCGAGCACTTCGAGGACTACTTCAGCTGGTACGCCTGCTCGGACGGCTCGGAGCTGCTGACCGATGAGGACATCAGCAACACCTTCTCGATCGAGGGCGATGCTTGGACGGTGCGGCGCTCGATCGACCAGCAGGCGCCCGAGGAGGTCGTGCTGACCACAGCGACCTTCGCCGGCACCGACTGAGCTGTCCCGCCGCGCTGGCGGAGGGCTCGCCGGTGCTCAGCGCTCCTCGAGCGCTCCGTCGGCGACGTCGAGCCCGAGCATGCGCGCGAGGGAGCGGATCTCGGCGTGCACGGCGCGGGTCACGCTCGGAGACCAGGTCCCCTCCTGCCGCAGGGCATGCACCTCGAGCACGCCGTGGACATGATCCGCCTCCAGGTCCGCGGTCCCGACGATGCGGTCGCCGTGGAGGATCGGCAGGGCGTAGTAGCCGAATCGCCGCCGGGCCGCGGGCGTGTACATCTCCAGGGCATAGTCGCTGGAGAACAGCTCCTTGAGCCGATGCCGGTCGAAGGTGAAGGGGTCGAAGGGCGAGAGCAGGGCGGTGCGCCCCCGGAAGGTCGTCTCCTCGAGCTGGGCGGGATCCACACGCCAGCGGCCGCGCACCCCGTCGATGACAGCCTCCTCCCCCACCTGCCCCAAACCGGGATCGCAGTCGGGGCCGTCGGCCCGGGCGATGCCCAGCACGGCGAGCCGGCCTTCGTTCCGCCGCCGCTCCGCCTCGAGGAGCGGGACGGCGGCGACGTCGGGGAAGACCCGCTCGGCGAGGTCCCAGACGCGCAGCCGCCCCTCGCGGTGGGAGACGGCGACCTGGCCCCGGTCTGCCAGCCGCTCGAGCATCATGACCACGCTCCGGTCGTTGTTCCACCCGCCGGAGCGATGCGGCACCGGGAACTGCGCATGGAGCTCCTTGGGCGGCAGGGGCCCTTCGGAGCGGAGGGTCTGCAGGATCTCCTCGGCCGCGGCGGCGTTGGCCTCCACCCACTTCGCCTGCTGCTGGGCGAACGGCGGCGGAGGATCTCCCGGCCAGGCCTCCATCGCTGCGCGGTGCAGCGCAAAGCGCCCGGAGGCCTGGAGATATCCCCTGATCTCGACGACCCGGCGCGTCGTGCGCCATTCCTCGAGCTCCTGGGGATCGAAGGCTCGGCCCATCCGGGACCACAGCACCAGCTCGGGGCTCGGGCAGATGTAGGCGGTGAGGTCCAGTCGGATCGCACCCACTCCCGCGATCGCGTCCTCGAGCGTGGTGGGACGAGGAGCGGTCAGACCCGCGGCCCGCACGGCGATGCGTCGGGCCTGGCGCGCAGTGAGCTCGTGCATCGTCGGACCGTCTCCCTTCGCCGGACGGCGCCGAGGGACGCCGGGTGCCCCCATGGTGGCACCCGGCCTCCCGGCCCGCACCCCGTTCGGGGACTCGGGACCGACCTCCCTCGCTCAGGGCAGGGTGACGAGCGCCTGCACCGGCGCGTGGTCGGAGGGGTAGCGTCCGCTGCTGTCCGTGGAGACGTTGATGGCGGCACGGAGGGTGGTGACGTCCGGGGTGCTGAGCACCCAGTCGATGCGATCGGCGCCCTCGACCGGATCCTTGTAGCCGGGGAAGGTCCCCCAGGCCGGGGTCACCTGCTCCTGGGCGACGTCCCAGGTGTCGAGCGTGGGCCCGTCGGTCACCAGGGTGGTGTACCCGCCGGAGTTGTGGGCGGGAGAGTTGAAGTCGCCGGTGACCAGGGTGGGCAGGGCGTCGAGCTCGCCGCCCTCGAAGAGGTCGATCATCGCCTGGGCGCTCTTGATCCGCGCCGGCTCGGACTGGTGATCGAAGTGGGTGTTGATCATGGCGAACTCCGCCCCGCTGACCAGATCGCGCAGGCGCGCCCACACCACGATGCGGGTGACCGTGTTCCCCCAGCTGACCGAACCGATCACCTCGGGGGTGTCCGAGAGCCAGAACTGGTCCCAGGAGAGAACCTCCAGGCGGGTCGCGTCGTAGAAGATCGCGGAGTACTCGTCCTTGCTGCCGCCCTGACGGCCGTACCCGATCATCCGATGGCGGGGCAGCGCCTCCTCCACGGCGGAGAGCTGGATGTACTTGGCCTCCTGCACCCCGAGCAGGGTGGGCTGCTCGCGCTCGAGCAGGTCCACGAGGACGGGCCGACGGTCCGGCCAGTGATCCGCCTCGCCGGGCTGGGTCGCCGTGCCCCGCTCCAGGCGGATGTTGAAGGTCATCACGTGCAGCTGGTCGCGCTTCGCCTTCCCGATGAGCGCCTCTCCCTCCCCACGGGTCTCGGCGGAGGCCGGGCCGGCGAGGGCCGCGACGGCGGTCATCCCGGCGGCGGCACCGAGTCCGGACAGGATCGTGCGGCGGTTCAGGGGGCTGGTCATGAGGGTCTCCTCGGAGTCGACGGGGCGGGCACTGTGGCGATGGCGTCGTCGTCCCGCCCCATGTCTCCGAGCGCCGTGGGCGTGCGAACGCCCACCGGGAACGGTAAGCACTGTTCAACGGGAAGATCGGGCATACCCGTCACGGATCCGCGAGTGTTCATGCACCGGGCAGGAGTCCGTGATCCGCCCGTCCCCTGCTCGCCGGGCAGGACCGCCTCGGTCGAGCTCGGGCGTGGGCGGTCCGCGCCGGTTCCGCGGCCTTGCCCTAGAGTTCCGAGGGTCGGACTCGACGCACTGAGCCGTCCCTGCGTGCGTCGGCTGAGGTGTGCGCAGCGTCCCCTCGACCCGCCCAGGAGCTGCTCCCCCGCCATGCATGCCGATCCCCTCTCTTCCGAGGTCCTCGCCCTCGTCACCGATCTCTGGGAGCACCCGGAGCTCGGCTATTCCGAGCACCGCACCGCGGCGGCCGTCGAGCAGTTCCTGCTCCGGCACGGCGACGGGCTCGCCGTCGAGCGCTTCTCGACCACCGGGCTCAAGGTCACCCTCCCCTCCGCAGCCCCCGACGATCCCGAGCGTCGCCGCCTCGCCGTCGTCGCCGAGCTCGACGCCGTGATCTCCCCCGCTCATCCCGACGCCGATCCCGCCACCGGAGCCGTGCACGCCTGCGGTCACCACACCCAGGTCGGCATCGCGCTGAGCGTCTTCGCGCAGCTCGTCAGTTCCGGCGACTGGGAGCGGGCGGATGTGGACCTCAGCTTCGTGTTCGTCCCTGCGGAGGAGTTCGTCGACCTCGCCCACCGGGAGCAGCTCCGCGAGGACGGCGAGATCACATGGTTCGGGGGCAAGCCCGAGGCGATGATGCTCGGGGTGTTCGACGACATCGATGCCGCCGTGTGCCTCCACGCCATCGGCGGGCTGCAGGACGGGCCGACGATCGAGATCGACTGCGATCTGGCCGGCTTCCTCTACAAGACGGTCGAGTTCGAGGGCGTCGCCTCCCATGCGGGACTGGACCCCTTCAGCGGGACCAACGCGTACGCGATGGCGACCCTGTTCACCACCGCGCTGGGTCTGGCCCGTCAGCAGCTGCGCGAGGACGTGCTGGTGCGGATCAACCCCGTCATCCCCTCCACCGAGATGACGACCAACGTGGTCCCTCACCGCGTCACCGTCGGCACCGATGTCCGCTCCACCGATCTCGCCTATCTCGGCGAGGTCGCCGCACGCGTGGACCGCGCCGCCGAGGGCTGCGCCGCCGCCCTCGGCGGCACCGTGCGCATCACGACCGAGATGGGCTACCTGCCCTTCGTCCAGGACCGCACCCTGAACGGCGCCTTCCGCGAAGCGTTCGAGGCCGACGATCGGATCACCCGGCTCATCGACGACCGAGGCGCCATCGCCGCGGCGGGAGACGCCGGCGACCTGTCGTTCATGATGCCGACGGTCCAGCTGTCCTACGGAGGCTTCGACGGCACCATCCACGGCCGGGACTTCCGGATGGTCGATCCCGAGCACGTGCTGATCGCGGTCCCTCGCCTGCTCGCCCGCACCCTCCTCACGATGGGGTCGCACCTGCCCTCCCCTCTTCCCCGCCGCAGCTATGCCGACTACGTCGAGACCATCGCCGCGATCGCGCCCGTCCCCGACCAGGCGCTCCCCGCGCAGCGCCCCTCCGAATCCTCCCAGGAGACCCGATGACCACCGCTCCCCCGTCGACCGCGGCCCGGTCGCAGCACCGACGCGGTGTCGGCCTGGACATGGTGCTGCTGCTGGCGCTCGTGCTGCTGACCATCGTCGTCGCCGAGGGCATCGGCATCCAGGCTCTGCAGGTGACGCCGAGGATCACCCTGACCGTGCTCCCTCTGGTGTTCGCGGTGGTCCTCACGATGGTGCTGGGGATCCCGATCCTGCGCCGCGGCATCCTGCGGCGGGTCTACTCTCCCCGCAACGTCGCCTTCTCGGGCGCGTTCCTGATCATCATCATGCTGCCCCTCATGGCGCGCTACGGCGCGGACGTCGCCCCGCGCCTGGGAGAGATCCTCTCGATCGGCTGGGTGTTCCTGCTGCAGGAGCTCGGCAACCTCGGCACCGTCGTGCTGGGCCTGCCGATCGCCCTGATGCTCGGTCTGCGTCGTCACGCGATCGGCTCCACCCTGGGCCTCGGCCGCGAGGGCGAGCTCGCCTACATCACCGAGAAGTACACGCTGAACTCCGATCCCGGCCGCGGCGTGCTCTCCATCTACCTCATCGGCACGCTGTTCGGAGCGCTGTTCTTCTCGTTCCTGGCCCCGATCCTGCTCGGCACCGGACTCGACGTCCGGTCGCTCGCGATCGCCTCGGGCATGGGCTCGGCCTCGATGATGACCGCGTCCTCCTCGACGCTCGCCGCCCAGGTGCCCGAGATGCAGGACACGATCCTCTCCTACGCCGCGGCGAGCCAGCTCCTGACCAGCTTCATCGGCACCTACACGATGGTCTTCCTGGCCGTCCCGCTGCAGCGCGCGATGTACAACCTCATGATGCGCGGCAAGGACCGCCTCCCGAGCTCGGGCGGAGCCTCGACAGTCCGCTCCGGTGGCGCGGCCGCTGACGGCACGAAGACCGCGCCGACCTCCGCAGAGCTCTTCGGCGCCAAGCGCTACGGGATGTTCATGGCGGTCCTGCTGCTCTCGGTCGCCCTCGTGCTGTTCACCCAGCAGATGAAGCTCTGGGTGGATCCCGCTGCCACCCCGATCACCGCCCTCACCCTCGGCGGGCTCGCCACGCTGTGGCTGTTCTCCCTGCTCGGACTGGTGATCGGGGACCTGATGGCCCTGAGCCGCCTGCCGGTGGTGAGGGACTTCCCGGTCCTGGGCTGGGTCTCGCTCGTCTCCCTCGCCGGCTGCCTGGCCTGGAGCGGCTTCGTCGACGCGATCGGCGCGGTCGACTTCCTCTCCCTGACCACGCCGATCCTCGCTGTCGCCGGGATCAGCGTCGCCGACCGTCTGGTGGATCTGTCGAAGACCTCCTGGAAGGTCGCGATCACGGCGATCTTCGTGTTCGTCGGCACCTATGTCGGGTCGGCGCTGCTCGCACAGTTCGGTCTGTCCGTCTCGGGGATCTGACGACCGCGCGGGCCCGAGGCGTCACTGCCTCGGGCCCGCGCCGCGTCCGGGCGTTCAGCCCTTCTCGCGCAGCACCGCACGACGGGTGCGGTACTCGTCCTCGTCGATCTCGCCCCGGGCGAAGCGCTCGCCCAGCGCGGTCTCGGCCTCGCGGCGAGGAGCGGCGGCGTGCCATCGCCGACGCCGCATCCCGGCGAGGACGAAGAGCGCCACCAGCACGAGCAGGAACAGGAACGGGAAGACGGGGAAGAAGCCGCCGTGCAGCGCGCCGTCCTCGTAGGGTCCGTGGACGATGAGCTGGGTCGTGGTCTCGGTGAGCATGAGAGATCCTCTCGGTTGAAGGTGCACCCAGCCTCCGTCGGGGCGAGCGCCCGGGCATCGGCCCGGGAGCGGCTCATCCTCTGCGTCGGTCGACGTACGGCAGCAGCCCCCGCACGACCACCTCGCGCCCGCGCACGTCCACCTCGCAGCTGCCGCCCACATCTGCCGCGCGCCGCTGCATCCCCGCGATGCCGAAGCCCGGGACCACCTGCGTCGCAGGCGCCGCGGAGCTGCGCACCAGGATCTCGAGCCCGTCCTCACCCGTGCGGACCCGTACCGCGGCGCGGCGTTCGGCCGCGTGCTTGACGACGTTGGTCAGGGACTCCTGGACGATCCGGTACGCGGCGACGTCCGCCGCGAGCGACAGCGTGCCGCGCCTCGAACCCTCCGACGGTGGAGGGGGCATCTCGAGATCCACGGCGATGCCCGCCTCACGCATCCGTCCGCACAGGTCGCCGAGTCGTTCGAGTCCCGGGGTCGTGGCGCGGGCGTCCTGGGCCGCGATGTCCGGCGCGATCTCGGCGAGCGTCGCCCGCAGCTCGGCGAGGGCTTCGGCGCTCGCCCGGCTGATCACCTGCAGCGACTCGAGCGCCTGCTCGGGCCGACGGTCGGCGACATGCAGAGCGATCTCCGCCTGCATCTGGATCGCGGCGAGTCCGTGCCCCACCACGTCGTGCACCTCGGAGGCGAGCCGCACCCGTTCCGCGTCCAGCACCCGGCGCTCCTCCTCCGCCCGGCGACGCCTGTTCGCCTCGACGCTCAGCGAGCGCACGAGACCGACGAGGAAGGGCACCACCACCCAGGCCGCGACCGGGAGCGAGGCGAGCAGTGCGTCGAGCAGACCCTCCGCGGAGGCACCCGAGAGGCCCGTGCCCAGCAGGCACCCGATCACCAGCACTCCGCCGGCGATCCCCGCGACCACGGCCGAGCGCGGAGGGGAGTCCCGTCGGGCGAGGGACCAGGAGGTGATCGCGACGGCGAGCAGCTCCGGACCGGCGAGGTCACCGAGCCCGAGGAGCGCTGCGGTCGCCGTCGTGGAGAGCAGCGCGGCCACGCGAGGTCGGCGTCGCAGCCCCATGGCGAGCACCGCCGATGCGGCGAGCAGCAGGGCGACGGGGTCGAGCGGTGCGAGGCCCGGCGGCCCGCCGTCGTGCCCGAACGGACCCTGCTCCGCAGGACGACCGCCCGCGGGCCACGTGGCCCCGTCCCCGTCCCGCCAGGACGGGCCCGGGGCGCCGAACAGCTGGGCACCGGCCACCATCAGCGCCACCGGGATCATGAGCCTCAGGTCCTGAGGGTGCACAAGGGCGGGCAGTGCTCTCATCGCCCCACCTTCCCTCGAGCCGTGCCGCAGGTCGCCGCCCTCGGAGCGTAGCCCCGGATACGTCCCGGGGCGTAGGCGCCCGCCGCCGGCGGCACGGATACTGGTCCCATGATCCGTGTGCTGCTGGTGGACGACCAGGACCTGGTGCGGCTGGGACTGCGCACCCTGCTGGAGACGGAGGACGGCTTCGACGTCGCCGGCGAGGCGGCCGACGGGCTCGCAGCGGTCGAACGCGCCGTCTCGACCGTGCCGGACGTGATCCTCATGGACATCCGCATGCCGGGGATCGACGGCATCGAGGCGACCCGGAGGATCGCCGCCCGTCCCGAGCTCGCCGCCACCCGGATCATCGTCCTGACCACCTTCGAGCGCGACGAGTACATCGTCGACGCCCTGCGGGCGGGCGCCTCCGGCTTCCTGCTCAAGGACACCAGTCCCGCGGCCCTGCTCGACGCGATCCGCACGGTGGCCGACGGCGGTGCGCTGCTCGCCCCGAGCGTCACCCGCACCCTCATCGCGGAGTTCGTCGCCGAGCGCCCGCGGGCCCGGTCGCCGCACCCCCGCCTCGGGGATCTCACCGCGCGGGAGACGGAGGTCGTGGGGCTGGTCGCCGAGGGGCTCTCCAACCAGGAGATCGCCGAGCGCCTGGTGCTGAGCCCCGCCACGGCGCGCACCCATGTGAGCCGGGCGATGATCAAGCTCGGCGCCCGCGACCGCGCTCAGCTGGTGGTCTTCGCGTTCCAGTCGGGGCTCGCCTGACCCTCGACCGGACGTCCTCCGCGGAGCGCTCTTGACAACAGCGCCCCTCACCCCCCACTCTCTACGTCATACGAATAACGCCCGACGGTCGAGAGGCCGGCCGGGCCCGCCCGACGAGGAGCACACGATGGCCCAGCGCCCCACGATGCACGACGTCGCCGCGAAGGCCGGCGTCTCGCAGGCCGTCGTCTCGCTGGTGCTCAGCGGCCGGTACGCGGGTCGCGCCTCCGAGGCCACGGCCGACCGCATCCGCGAGGCCTCCGCCGACCTCGGCTACCGGACGAACCTCCAGGCCAAGACCCTGAAGACGGGCGTCTCCGAGATCATCGGCCTGGTCGGCGACGACGTGGCCACCTCCCCCTTCTCCGGCCAGATGATCAAGGGCGCCCAGGACCGGGTCTGGGAGGACGGCAACACGCTGATGACCGTCGACACCGGCGGGGACTCCCTGCTCGAGGCGGCCGCGATCGACACCCTGCTCTCCCATCAGGTGCGCGGGATCCTCTACACGGCGATGTACCACAAGGAGCTCGAGGTCCCCGAGGCCGCGCTCGAGACCCGCACGGTGGCGCTCAACGCCCGGGACCTCTCCGGGCGCATCCCGAGCGTGGTCCCCGACGACGAGACGGGCGGCTACGAGGCGACCCGGATCCTCCTGGAGGCCGGCCACACCCGCATCGGCATGATCAACATCTTCCCCGGCGAGGGCATCCCCGCCGCCCGCGATCGACGTCGCGGGTACGAGCGCGCCCTGCTCGAGGCAGGCATCACCCCTGACCCGGATCTCCTCATCGCCGGCGAGGGCATCCACTCCAGCGGCCAGGAGGGCGCCCGAGCGCTGCTGGGCCTGGCCGATCCCGCCACCGCGATCTTCTGCGGCAACGACCGCACCGCGCTCGGCGCCTATCAGGAGATCGCCGCCATGGGCCTGTCCATCCCCGAGGATGTCTCGATCGTCGGCTACGACGACCAGGACATCCTGCGCGACTACTTCCATCCCGGTCTCACCACCGTGGCGCTCCCCTTCCTCGCGATGGGCGAGCGCGCCGCCGCGCTCGTCCTGGATCCGGCCGCCCCGGCCGAGACCCACGCCATCCCCTGCCCCGTGATCCATCGCGGATCCGTCGCTCCCCCGAAAGGACGCTGACGCATGACCACCGACACCGCCGTCGGCCCGCCGACCCCGAAGGTGCCGCGGGCACCGCAGGAGTCCGCGCCGCGGACGCCCGGCCGCTCCCGGCCCTCCTCGCGAGGATCGCGGCTGCGCCGCATCCTCCACAGCTGGCAGTTATACGTACTACTCGCTCCGGCGCTCGTCTACCTCGTGGTCTTCAAGTACTGGCCGATGTACGGCGCGCAGATCGCGTTCCGCGAGTACAACCCCGTCGACGGCTTCTTCTGGAGCCCCTGGGTGGGCCTGCAGCACTTCGACACCTTCCTGCACAGCTTCCAGTTCGGGCGGATCGTCGCGAACACGCTGACGATCAACACCGTCGGCCTGCTCGTCGCCTTCCCGGTGCCGATCATCCTGGCCCTCATCGTCAACCAGCTGCCCAGCGAGCGCTTCAAGAGGCTCACGCAGACGATCCTGTACTCCCCGTCGTTCATCTCGGTGGTCGTGGTGGTGGGCATGATCCACCTGCTGTTCTCCCCGAGCTCGGGTCTCGTCAACCACCTGATCTCCGCCGTCGGCGGGCAGCCGATCTTCTTCATGGGCGCCCCGGAGTGGTTCCGCCCGCTCTACATCGGCTCGGACGTCTGGCAGAACGCCGGCTTCTCGATGATCATCTACCTCGCCGCGCTCACCGCGATCGACCCCTCGCTGCACGAGGCGGCCCGCATGGACGGCGCGAACCGCTTCCAGCGGATCCGGCACATCGACATCCCCGGGATCCTCCCGGTGATCACGATCCTGTTCATCCTCGCCGTCGGGAACATCTTCAACCTCGGCTTCGAGAAGGTCTATCTCATGCAGACCGACCTGAACCTGCCCACCTCCGAGGTGATCAACACCTACGTGTACAAGGTCGGCCTGCAGAGCGCCCAGTTCAGCTACTCCGCGGCGATCGGCCTGTTCAACTCCGTCCTGAACCTCCTCCTTCTGCTGACCTTCAACTGGGTCGCCAAGAAGGCCAACCAGTCGAGCCTGTGGTGATACCGATGACGACCTCCACCTCCACCAGCCCCCGCGGCGACCTGCCCACCGGCCCCGCTCCGCGCCGCCAGAGCCTCCTGAGCCGATTCGGCGATCCGCTGTTCGTGATCGTCACCTACGGCATCATCGCCATCGCGATCGTGCTGATCGTCTATCCGCTGTACTTCATCGTGATCGCCTCGATCTCGGACCCGAACCTGGTCCAGCAGGGCCGGGTGGTCCTCTTCCCCCGCGGCATCACCTTCGACGGCTATCTGACGATCTTCGGCACCTCGACCATCGTGCGCGGCTTCCTGAACTCGGTGCTGTACACCGTGGTCGGCACCGCCATCAGCGTCGCGATGATCCTCTCCGGCGCCTACGCCCTGGCCCGCAAGGACATGCCCGGCAGGAACCTCTTCATGATCCTGTTCGTGGTCACGATGTTCTTCGACGGCGGCATGATCGCGAGGTACCTCGTGGTCAAGGAGCTCGGGATGCTCGACACCATGTGGGCCGTGGTGCTCCCCGGCGCGGTGGGGGTCTGGAACCTGATCATCGCCCGCACCTTCTTCGAGCAGAACCTCTCCCCCGAGCTGCGCGAGGCGTCCCAGCTGGACGGCGCCTCGGACTTCCGCTTCTTCTTCGGCATCGCCCTGCCGCTGTCCAAGCCGCTCATCGTGCTCATGGCGATGATCCACATCGTCGCGAACTGGAACGCCTTCTTCGACGCGATGATCTACCTCAGCGACGAGTCGAAGTACCCCCTCCAGCTCATCCTGCGCAACGTGCTCATCCAGTCCCAAGCCTCCGCCTCCGGCATGGACATGGCCTCGATGGACTCCACCGCCGCCGCCCAGAAGATGGGCGAGCTGCTCAAGTACTCGATGATCGTCGTCTCCACGGTGCCGCTGCTCATCGCCTTCCCGTTCCTCCAGCGCTACTTCATCAAGGGCGCCACCCTCGGCGCGCTGAAGAGCTGACCCGCCCTCCCGTCCACCGCACCCCACCACAGCGACCACACCGGTCATACGTACAACCGCACGGCAATCCGTGACGAAGGAGTCCCTCATGCTGTCCCGTCGCCAGTTCACCCTGGGCGCCACCGCCCTGTCCCTCACCGTCGGCCTCGCCGCCTGCAGCCGGCCGTCCTCGAAGCAGACCGAGGACCTCTCCTCCGACGTCGGCCTCACCGACTCGGGCCTGCCGATCGTCACCGACGAGCTCACCCTGCGCTTCGGCGGCGCGAAGTCCGCCCTGGCCCCTGACTTCGCGTCGATGGAGCTCGTGAAGACCTGGCAGAAGGACTCGGGCATCGAGATCTCGTGGGTCAACGAGCCCGACGAGGTCTGGGCCGAGAAGAAGAACCTGCTGCTCGCCAGCGGGGAGCTGCCCGATGCGCTGTTCAACACCGGGCTGTCCGACGCGGAGGTCGCCAAGTACGGCGCCAACGGCACCCTGGTCGCGCTCGAGGAGCTGATCCCCGAGAACGCCCCCACCCTCCACGCGATCCTCGAGGAGCGCACCGACATCCGCTCCGCGATCACCGCGTCGGACGGCCACATCTACACGCTGCCCAGCGTGGAGGAGCTCGGCCTGGTCGAGTTCCCGCGGATGCTCTTCATCAACACCGACTGGCTCGAGCGGGACGGCCTGTCGATGCCGACCACGGTCGACGAGTACCACGAGGCGCTCCTATCGTTCAAGGAGAACGGCCCCTCCGGGGTCCTGCCTCTGTCCTTCATCGGCGCCGAGGAGATCCCGGATCTCATCGCCGCCCTCGGCGGCCAGGCCGACAACCCCGACCACCGCATCGTGCAGGACGGCAAGGTCATCTACACGGCGAACCAGACCGGCTACGCGGACGCGATCTCCGCGCTGCACACCTGGTACAAGGAGGGGCTCATCGACCAGGAGTCCTTCGCCCAGGACTACGTCAAGTTCGTCGCCAAGGGCAAGGCCGATCCGCAGACCCTCGGCTCCTTCTCCTTCTGGGAGATCTCCGAGGTGGTGGGCCCCGAGCGTGCCGACCAGTACGCGCTCGTGCCGCTCTTCCCGGGTCCCGACGGCTTGCAGCGCGCCTGCGCGGCCAACAACCAGGAGATCAACCGCGGCGCCTTCGCCATCAGCCGCACCAACGAGTACGCCGCGGCGACCCTGCGCTGGGCGGACATGCTGTTCGACCCGCGCATGAGCGCCCAGGCGAACTGGGGCCCGATCGGGGTCTCGCAGCAGGAGAACGCCGACGGCATGCTCGAGCAGATCCCCGTCACGGGCGGCGGGACCGAGCAGGAGCGCCGGGTGAAGGTCTCCCCCGGCGGCCCGAAGATCATCACGGCGAAGGACTTCGAGACCGTGGTCCTGCCCGAGCCGCGCGCCGCCGAGCGCCAGGCCCAGATCAAGGAGTTCTACGAGCCCCATCGCGCGAACGAGAAGTACCCGCCGGTCATGCTCTCGGTCGAGGAGCTGAACCGGATCAGCACCATCGAGGCCGACGTCCGCACCCTGGTGCAGGAGAAGGTCTCCACCTGGATCGTCAAGGGCGGCATCGAGGACGAGTGGGACGGCTACGTCGCCCAGCTCGAGTCGATCGGCCTCCCCGAGATCGTGGAGGTCTACCAGGACGCCTACGACCGGTTCACCGAGAACTCCTGAGCCCGGGGCGCAGCGCCGCCGGCCCCTCTTCCCCACCAGACCTCGTCGACAGAGAGACCATGACCCCCACCGCCCTGTCCCAGGCCCGCACCGACCTGTTCCGGCCCCGGCACCACCTCACCCCCGAGTCCACGTGGATGAACGATCCCAACGGGCTGATCCGTCACGAGGGCCGCTGGCACGCCTTCTATCAGAACAACCCGCTGGGCAGCGATCACGCCAACCTCTCCTGGGCCCATGCCGTCTCGGACGATCTGGTGTCCTGGACCCATCTGCCGCTCGCGCTGCCCTTCTCCGAGGAGGAGCTGATCTTCTCCGGCAGCGTCGTCCATGACGCGGAGAACAGCTCGGGCCTGGCCGGGCCCGGCGAGCCGGGCCCGCTGGTGGCGATCTACACCAGTGCCTACACCGACGCCCATCCCACGCTCGCGGGCATCCAGGCGCAGTCGATCGCCTCCTCGACCGACGGCGGCACCGTCTGGACCTATCACAGCGGCAATCCGGTCCTGGATCGCAGCTCGGCGAACTTCCGGGATCCGAAAGTGTTCCGGCACCAGGAGAGCGGCCGCTGGGTCATGGTGGCGGTCGAGGCAGTGGACCACCAGGTCCACATACACACCTCAGCGGACCTGCTGACCTGGGAGCACGCCTCGGTCTTCACCCATCCGGAGGTGGACGGGGGCATCTGGGAGTGCCCCGACCTGGTGCGCGTCCCGGTCTCCGGCGACGGGACCGGACCAGGGGCCGAGGCCTGGGTGCTCGTGCTCAGCACCAACCCGGGCGGCCCGGCGGGAGGCTCCGGCACCTACACCCTGATCGGCGACTTCGACGGCCGGACCTTCACCACCGAGGCGTCCCCCCAGCCGCTGGATCTGGGACAGGACTGCTACGCCGCCGTCTCCTTCTCCGGCGTGGACGGGGATCCCGTGCTGCTGGGCTGGATGAACAACTGGGACTACGTGGCGCAGACGCCCACCTCCCCGTGGCGCTCCTCCCTGACGCTGGCCCGCACGCTCCGCCTCGAGCGCTCGGGCGACGGCACCCTCGCGGTGCGCCAGCACCTGGTGATCCCGGACGATCTGCGCACCGTGGACCTGGCGGATGCCGCGGCGGCCGAGGCCCCGATCGTCCTGGACGCCGAGGAGCCGTTCCGGCTGCGCGGCACGCTCCCCTCCCGCTCCCCGTGGCGCGTGGTGCTCAGCTTCGGAGACCCCGAGGCCCCCCAGGACCTCGTGCTCTCCTCCGACCCCGAGGACGGGGTGGTCCTGGACCGCTCCCGGACACATGCCGAGCCCTTCGCCGTCGAGCATGCCCGCTCCCTGCCCTATCTCCCGGGCACCGAGCGCGAGGAGCTCACGATCGAGATGGTGGTGGACCGCTCCTGCGTCGAGGTCGAGCTCGACGGCGGGCGCGCCCTGATCTCCCAGCAGATCTTCCACGGCGCCTCGCAGGTGGGCGTGGCCGTCGGCCCGATCGCATGAGCGCAGCGGAGGCGCTGGTCGTCGGAGAGGTGCTGATCGACGTCGTCCATGCGGCCGACGGTTCGGTGACCTCCCGACCCGGCGGCAGCCCGGCCAACGTCGCCGTCGGGCTGGCGCGGCTCGGGGTGCGCACCGAGCTGCTGACCACCCTGGGACCGGACAGGCACGGAGACGCGCTGCGGGCGCACCTCGGCGACGCCGCGGTGGGGCTGCGCGCTCCGACGGCGCCGCCGCCCGCGGTGACGTCGACCGCCCGCGCCGTGCTCGACGGGCGCGGCGCGGCGGAGTACACCTTCGACCTGGACTGGGACCCGGGCGCGTTCCACTCCGGCGACGTGCGCCTCCTGCACACCGGTTCGATCGCGATGATGGTCGAGCCGGGCGCGTCCCAGGTCGAGGCGGCCTTCGCCGCGGCGAGTCCCGGGACGGTCCTCAGCGTCGACCCGAACGTGCGGCCGAGCCTCGGACTCGCTCCGGGCGAGGTGCGCGACCGGATCGAGCGCATCGCACCGCACGCCCATGTCCTGAAGCTCAGCGACGAGGACCTCGCCTGGGTGCATCCCGACCTGGGCATCGACCAGGCGCTGGACCGGCTGCACGACGCCGGCGCGACCCTGGTGGTCCTGACCCGTGGAGCGGGCGGCTGCACGCTGTCCACCGCGGTGGCCCGCGGCGACCTCGCAGCCCCGCCTGCCACGGTGGTGGACACCATCGGGGCCGGGGACTCGTTCATGGCCGGGCTGCTCTGGGCGATCCTCGAGTCCGATGGCGCGCGCGAGCTCCTCGACCGCGCACCGACCTGGCCGCGCCTCGAGACCTGGGCGCGCACGGCGATGCGCTGCGCGGCGATCACCGTGGGCCGCGCGGGCGCTCAGCCGCCCTGGGCGGCCGAGCTCGCCGCGACGGACCACGACGGCACGACGAGCAGCGTGCCGGAGGCGATCAGCACCACCGCGGTGCAGCCGGGGCCGCTCAAGGCTCGGCGCGGCTCCGAGTGACCGCCTTCTTCACGCGCGTCGGGATCCGCAGCGCGCGCTGGGATCTGTCGTCGGCCTCCTGGACCTGCCGGGTCAGCGTGCGCAGGAGTTTCTGGGCGGACTGCAGACCCTGCTCCGCCGCCGTGGCGCGCCGTTCGGCCTCGGCCAGCCTCTGCTCGGCCTCCTCCGCCCGCCGGACCAGCTGGTCGAGCTGCTCCTCGATCCGCTTCTGACGAGTCCGGGCCTCGCGCCGGATCGCCGCATGGGTCTTCCGGCGGCGCGTCTCCCTGTCCTGCAGGACGGCCAGGCGCTGGGTCTCCTGCGCAGACTCCTCGGTCCAGGTCGTGCGGACCGCGGGCGAGAAGGCTGTCGCGGCGATCCTCTGCTCGTAGGCGCTGCGAGCGGCCTCCTGCCCCTCCTCGTAGATGTGCGTGAAGCCGTTCTCGTGCAGGAAGCCGCTGAGGATCTCGAACCGCTCGGCATGGCCCCGGTTGAACTCCGTGTAGTCCGCGTGGGCGTAGAGCTCCTGGACGGATCCCGGCAGGGGGTCGCGGCCGTGGACGAGGTGCGGGATGCCGTGATGTCGCGCCAGCTCGAGGGTCCTCGAGTCGTGGGCGAGCATGACGCCGGGGGTGCCGGCGAGGACCGCGGCGATGGTGCCGTGGGCGCGGGCGCCGAAGGCGAAGTCCATCTGTGCGAGGCGATCGATCCAGGGATAGGCGTCGATGAACAGCTCGGCACGGTCCTCGGTGAACTGGGGATGCGATCTGGCCAGCGGCAGCCGGGGATCGGCCGACGTGTAGGGGTCGGTCCCCCAGAGCATCATCTCCAGGGTGCCGTGCTCCTGCGGGAGGTAGGTGGCGTCGTACGAGACCTCTGCGTCCGCGATGAGCTCCCCTCCGAAGGGGTCCTTCGTCTCCAGGGAGTAGCCGACCGGGGCTCCGGGGTCGAGGGCGGCCGGCACCTCGACCCGATGGCCGGGCCCGTGCAGCGTCAGCGACGGGCACCCCACGACGAGCACGTCCTCGAACCCCAGGGAGGTCAGGTAGTCGGCGGTCATCTCACCGCGCACGGTCAGCGCGGAGGAGCCGTTCAGCACGGCGCGTGCGAACCGCTTCACCGTCGGCTCCATGGCCTTCAGCGCCGACGGGTCCCCGTCCAGCGGGAGCTGCGCCCCGCCGGAGAGCATCACGAAGGGGATCGTGAGCCGCTCGAGGAAGTCCGCGGTGCGACGCAGCTCGTCCTCGAACTCCGGGCGGAAGGCGTTGGCCAGCGGCAGGATGAATCCGTCGTACTCGGCGTTCACCTCGGCGGCGAGACCGGCGTTGATGCGGTAGTGGTTCGCCTCGACGACGGTGTCCTGCGTCGAGAGCAGCTTGTGGGATGCGGCGCCGTAGATCAGGTTCCCGCTGTTGGTTCCGAGCAGGTTCCGGTCGAGGGTCTGGAAGGCGTCGGCGATCTCGAACGGCGTCTTGCCGAGTCGCATCAGATACCGCTTGGACATGGGATCCCCGCTCTGGAATCGATCCGTGCACCGGCACGGTGGGTCATCGGTGGACCCTGAGAGGAGGTTACGTGCCGCGAGGCGATGCGGAGCGGACCCGGCGGGAACCCGGGCCGGCGTGCCCCCGTCCACACCGACGCTCCCCCGCTCGCACCGCGTCGGCCGGCCCGCATACAGTGGCCGTCATGAGCACCCCGCCTGCCGCCGATCCGATCTCCGCGCTCCGCGAGGGCGATGCCGACGGGACCGATCGGGCGCTCGAGATCCTCTCGACCGTCTTCGGCTACGACGCCTTCCGTGGCGACCAGTCCGCGGTCATCGAGCAGGTCGCCGGCGGCGGGGACGCCGTAGTGCTGATGCCCACCGGTGGCGGCAAGTCGCTGTGCTACCAGATCCCCTCGCTGCTGCGCCCGGGCACCGGGATCGTGGTCTCCCCGCTGATCGCCCTGATGGCGGACCAGGTCGCGGCGCTCGAGGGCGTCGGCATCCGCGCCGCCTTCCTCAACTCGACCCTCGAGATGCACGAGGCGCAGGCGGTCGAGCAGCAGCTGATCGCCGGGGAGCTGGACCTGCTCTACATGGCACCGGAGCGGCTGGTCCTCCCCCGCACCCGGCAGCTGCTGCACCGGGCGGAGCTGGCGCTGTTCGCGATCGACGAGGCGCACTGCGTCTCCCAGTGGGGTCATGACTTCCGCCCCGACTACCTGGGTCTGTCGCTCCTGGCCGAGGAGTTCCCGTCCGTGCCCCGGATCGCGCTGACCGCGACCGCCACGGAGGCCACCCACCGCGAGCTCACCGACCGCCTGCAGATGCAGGACGCGAAGCACTTCGTCTCGAGCTTCGACCGCCCCAACATCCAGTACCGGATCGAGCCGAAGGCCACCCCGCGCGAGCAGCTGCTGAAGCTGATCACCTCCGAGCACGAGGGCGAGTCCGGGATCGTCTACTGCCTCTCGCGCAAGTCGGTCGAGCAGACGGCCGAGGCGCTGGTGGCGCGCGGCATCCCGGCGCTGCCGTACCACGCCGGCCTCGACGCCGCCGTGCGCCAGGACCACCAGGAGCGGTTCCTGCGGGCCGAGGGTCTGATCATCGTGGCGACGATCGCCTTCGGGATGGGGATCGACAAGCCCGACGTCCGCTTCGTCGCCCACCTGGACCTGCCCAAGTCCATCGAGGGCTATTACCAGGAGACCGGGCGCGCGGGCCGCGACGGCCAGCCCTCCACCGCCTGGATGGCCTACGGCCTCGGCGACGTGGTCAGCCAGCGCAAGTTCATCGACACCGGGGAGGGCTCCGAGCTGTTCAAGCGCAACGCCCGGTCCCATCTCGACGCGATGCTCGCCCTGTGCGAGACGGTCTCGTGCCGGCGCGTCCAGCTGCTGCGCTACTTCGGCCAGGACAGCGAGCCCTGCGGCAACTGCGACACCTGCCTCTCCCCGCCGCAGACCTGGGACGCGACGGTCGCCGCGCAGAAGCTGCTCTCCGCCCTGATCCGCCTGGACCGCGAACGCGGTCAGAAGTTCGGCTCCGGCCAGGTCATCGAGGTGCTGCGGGGCCGCGAGAACGAGCGCTCCACGCAGTCCCGCCACCAGGAGCTGAGCGTCTGGGGCATCGGTGAGGAGCTCAGCGAGAAGGAGTGGCGCACCACGATTCGGCAGCTGCTGGCCCGCGGGGTCGTCGAGGCCGAGGGGGACTACGGCGTGCTGATCCCCGGCGCGCAGGCGGGACCCGTGCTGCGCGGGGAGTCCACGGTCGAGCTGGCCGTGGACCGCACCCCGCAGCGTGCACCGCGCGGCGGCGGCCGACGAGCCGCAGGCGCCTCCCGCGCCGCCGAGTCCCTCGAGCCGGCGCAGCAGGAGCGCTTCGAGGCGCTGCGTGCCTGGCGCACCTCGGTCGCGAAGGAGAAGCAGATCCCGCCCTACATGGTGTTCTCCGACGCCACCCTGGTGGGGATCATCGAGGCCCGGCCCGAGACGGTCGCTCAGCTCGGCGGCGTCAGCGGCGTGGGGGCGAAGAAGCTCGCCGAGTACGGCGAGGCCGTGCTCGAGGCGCTGCCCGGCTCCGCACAGGAGTGAGGCGCAGCGCCGGTATCCTGAGCTGAGGCACAACGCAGCTCTCCGGGGGACCATGACCGCGCCATCACCGAGCCCGACGCCGCCGTCAGGGCCGGATCACTTCACGCCGCCGCCGGCACCGTCGGCCTCCGCCTCCAGCTCGAAGCGGAACCTCCTGCTCGCCGGCATCCTGGGCGGGGCCGGGTGCCTGCTGGTGCTGCTGCTGGTGATCGTCCTGATCGTGACGTTCGTGGTGCGTGGCGGCGGGCCCGCCAGCGGCGACGACGGCTCGGAGACCGCGGACCTCTCCCCCGAGGAGCAGGCCACCGCGCTGGTCAGCGACTACTTCGCCGCGCTGACAGAGGGGGATGCCGCTGCGGCCCTCGAGGTCGCGCCGCTGACGGAGGACCAGGCGTCCGAGGCGCTCCCGCTCGAGGCCTACGAGAAGGCCCTCGAGCTGGCACCCGTCGCCGATGTCGAGGTGGGCACCCCCACCGTGGACGGATCCGGACTCGCCGAGGCAACAATCCCGGTGAGCTTCACGGTGGGCGGCGAGCCCGTCCGCGACACCTTCTCGATGTGGGACTTCGACGGGGACGGCATCCTCGAGATGACCTGGGCCGGCGTGAACGAGACGGTGGGCGACGGCGCGACCGCTCTCGGGACGACGCTCAACGGCGTCGAGCTCACCGACGGGCAGCAGGTCGCTCTCCTCCCGGGCGGGTACGAGCTCGCCTACGGGACCGAGAATCTCGCTCCGTCCACGGCGGGGCCGCTGATCGTCGGGGCATGGGACTCCGTACCGGAGTGGCCGGCCCCGGAGGTCACCGAGAAGGGCCTGACAGCCTTCCGCGGCGCCGTCCGGACCGCTGTGGACGACTGCCTCGAGAAGACGACGCCCGAGGCGGGATGCGGGATCGCACCCCTGGCGACGACAACCAGCGACGGCTGGACCATGGTCGAGGGCACCGTGAAGCGCTCGATCTCCGAGGACTCCCAGCACACGATCGACACGATGGAGGCCACGCCCGCCGTCGACGACCCCACCTCTGTCGAGGGGAGCAGCATCGGGACCGTGGAGACCTCCTTCGAGTGCACCAAGGACGGGCAGAGGGACACCTGCGACCTCTGGTTCGGCGGTGACACGGGGATCCCCCGCGTCGACCTGGCCGACCCGGACCTGCCGGTCACCTGGATCTGAACGTCACACCCCCGAGAGACACTGTCACCATGGACCAGACCTGGGTGCGAGGCACCTGCCCCCGCTGCGGCGGCGATCAGCTGCTGCACCACGTGATCGGCATGCCCCTGGCCGAGGCGTACGGGTCCTCGCCGGAGTGGGTGCACTGGGCAGGCTGCGTCGGGCTCGGCCCGGACCGCGAGTGCCTGGGGTGCGAGCACTCCTGGTGGGCCGCCGACGTCGGCTTCGCAGAGACGGACGAGGACGACGAAGACGGCGAGGCGGCCCCGCTGCGCGTCGTCGGTGCGGTGATCGTCGACGGCGACCGCGTCCTCACCGCCCGTCGTGCTCCGGACAGGAGCGCCGCAGGGCTGTGGGAGTTCCCCGGCGGCAAGATCGAGCCCGGCGAGTCACCCCAGCAGGCACTGGCCCGGGAGCTGCGCGAGGAGCTCGATGTCGAGATCGAGGTGGGCTGGCTGATCGGCCGCGGCGAGGGCGAGGCCGGGGAGCGGGAGCTCCACCTGGACTGCTACTGGGCGCGAGTGCGCGGCGCCGCACCGACCACCAGCACCGACCACGACCTGCTGGAGTGGGTGCCGCTCACCGATCTCTCGGGCCGGGACTGGGCCGGCCCCGACGTGCCGATCGTGGAGACGATCCTCGCCGGGGCCGCGCCGCGGTTCCGCGCCCTCTGAGCTCAGCGCACCCCGGTGGGGAAGTCCGCCGGCTCGACCGGCTGGGCGCTCGGCGAGAGGTCGATGCCGTAGCCCGCGGCGAAGCGCAGCTCGGTGCCCGCGTAGACGCCCTCGACGCTCTCGTCGAGGTGGAAGACCCGTGCGCCGCGCAGACGGTTCTCCTCCTCCCCGCCCAGGCCGTACGGGCCGAAGCCGGTGCCCGGCGCGTAGCCGAGCTGGATCCCGTAGTAGTCGCCCACGTAGGTGTTGACGTGGTCGTGCCCTACGAACAGGCCCTTGACGTCCTGGCGCTGCAGCATCGCGGCGAACATGCCGGAGTTGAACGGGCCGGGGCACTCGTCCTCGTTCCGCTCGCCCTCGATCGAATGCTTCTGCACCGCGCGGTCATGGTCGGCGTCGGTGCGGGAGTCCACGCCGGCGAACCACATGAACCGGTGCTCCCACAGCGCGATGTGCTGGAAGACCAGCCCCGGGACCAGCGCCGTGTTCTTCTTCTCCAGTGCAGCGGAGGTCTCGAGATACCACTGGACCTGGTCGGGGCGCAGCCAGTCCCAGTCCGGATATCCCTCGAAGTCCTGACCGGCGATCTGCTCGGGGGCGTAGCGGCCCGAGTCCAGCAGCCACAGGGCGAAGGCATCGCTCCGCCCGTCCGCGGAACGCACCGTGAGGACCTCGTTGCCGCTCCCGGTGATGCCGCGGGCCCCGGCGGTGTTCACGTTGTGGGCGTACTGCCGGACGAAGTCGAGGTAGTCGGACTCGTCCAGCCCGGTGACCTCCGAGGAGTCCTCGTCGTGGTTGCCGAAGGTGAGGGCCCAGGCGATGCCGCGGTCCTCCATCGGACGCACCACGTTGTTGATCGCCTGCTTCGCCTCGAGCGCCGTGCGCGGAGATCCGTCGATCACGTCCCCGTTGATCACGACCATGTCGGGCTGGACGTCGTCCAGGACCGCCTCCTGCAGGGCGATCGTGCGACGGTCCGTGGTGGGGCCGTCCTGGGTGTCGTTGAACTGGACGACCGTGAACGTGCCGCCCTCCCTCATCCGCAGCGCGTCACGCACGAGGCCGTCCTTCGGGGCCGAGCCGGAGGGTGCCGCCGGCGCGGCGGTGGCGGAGGCGAGACCGGCGGTCACCAGCCCGGCGGCCGCGACCGCGCCCGAGGCGTGCAGCAGATGACGGCGGGAGGGTGTGGTCGAGGAGGAGGTCATGGGGCACCGCTTCGGAGCTCGGGGAGGAGGGACCTCCGCAGGGAACACCGTCCCTGTGACGGGGGCGGGAACCGGTCCCCTCCCCCTCCCTGAACTCCGGATGAACTCCGCACGAGGCGTGCCCGGAACCTCTCGGCATCACCCCTGGGCGCCCTTCCCCCAGCCGCGCTGGAACGCCTCGCGCCGGGCGGCCTGCTCGACGGGATCCGGGACGGGCAGGGACGCGATCAGCTTGCGCGTGTACTCGTGCTCGGGCCGCTGCAGCACGTCCGGGCCGTGGCCGTCCTCGACGAGGTCGCCGCGGAACAGCACACCGATGCGGTGGGCGAGGGAGTCCACCACTGCGAGGTCGTGGCTGATGAACAGGGCCGCGAAGCCGAGCCGCGACTGCAGCTCGCGGAACAGCTCCAGCACGGTCGCCTGCACAGAGACGTCCAGGGCGCTGGTCGGCTCGTCGGCGATCAGCAGCTCGGGATCGAGCACCAGCGCCCGCGCCAGGGAGATGCGCTGGCGCTGCCCGCCGGAGAGCTCGTGCGGGTACCTCTCGGCGTAGCCGCCGGGCAGCTCGACGGACTCCAGGAGGGAGCGCACACGCTTCCCCCGCTCGCCGGGGCTCATCGTCGGCTCGTGGACGACCAGCGGCTCCGCGATGCACTGCTCGATGGTCAGGTGCGGGTTGAAGGAGGTGGCCGGGTCCTGGAAGACGAAGCCGATCCGTCGGCGCAGGGGCTTGAAGGCCTTCTCCCGCATGCCGTTCATCTCGTGCCCCAGCACCGACAGGCTCCCGCCGGTGGTGCGCTCGAGGCCCGCGATGGCGCGACCGATCGTGGTCTTGCCGGATCCCGACTCCCCCACCAGCCCGTAGACCTCGCCGGCGCGGATCCGGAAGTCCACGCCCTTGACCGCGCGGAACGGCGGCTTGCCGAGGCGGCCCGGGTACTCGATGACGAGGTCCTCCGCCACGACGACGGGCTCGGCCTCCTCGAGAGCGGCCTGCTGGGCAGGGTCGAGGGCGGTCCAGGCGGAGTTCCGGCCCAGGTGCGGGACGGCCGCGAGCAGCTTCCTCGTGTACTCCTCGCGAGGGGCGCTGAACAGCTCCTGCACCCCGGCCCGCTCGATGATCCGCCCGTGGTACATCACGGCGACGGAGTCCGCGAGGTCCGCGACCACACCCATGTTGTGGGTGATGATGATGATCGAGGTGCCGCGGGTCTCGCGGATCTGGCGCAGCAGCGCGAGGATCTCCGCCTGCACCGTGACGTCGAGCGCGGTGGTCGGCTCGTCGGCGACGATCAGCTCCGCGCCCAGCGAGAGCGCCATCGCGATCATGATGCGCTGCTTCTGCCCGCCGGAGAACTCGTGGGGGAAGCGGTCGATGCGCTCGGCGGCGTCGGGGATCCCGACCGACTCGAGCGCCGCCACCGCCTCCGCCCGGATCTCCTTCCGGGTGATCTTCGGACGATGGGCGCGCAGACCCTCGCCGAGCTGCCACCAGATGGGGAACACCGGGTTCAGGGCGCTCGAGGGCTCCTGGAAGATCATCGAGACGTCCTCGCCGCGCAGGGCGCGCAGCCGCGCCCCGGACAGGCCCACGAGGTCGGTGCCGGAGACGATCACCGCCCCGGAGGCCTCCGCGGTCTCGGGCAGCAGCCCCAGCACGGAACGTGCCGTGACCGACTTGCCGGAGCCGGACTCCCCCACGATCGCGAGGATCTCGCCGGGGGCGACCTCGAGGCTCACCCCGTCGACCGCGTGCACCTCCCCGCCGTCGGTCGCGAAGCGGACGTCGAGCTCCTCGATCGCCAGGCGGGGGCCGTTCTCGGTCGCGGTCATGCCGCCGCCTCCTCGGTCGTGGTGGAGCGCTTGCGCCGACGGGAGCGTCGGGTGCGCAGGCGCGGGTCGTTGAGATCGTTGATGGACTCGCCGACCAGGGTCACGCCGAGCACGGCCAGGGCGATCGCGAGGCCCGGGAACAGCCCGGTCCACCAGATCCCGCTGGTCGCATCGGCCATCGCCCGGTTCAGGTCGTAGCCCCACTCCGAGGCGCTGGTCGGCTCGATGCCGAAGCCCAGGAACCCCAGCGCCGCCAGGGTCAGGATCGACTCGGAGGCGTTGAGCGTGAAGATCAGCGGCAGGGTGCGGGTGGCGTTGCGCAGCAGATGGGTGCCCATGATGCGGCGATGGCCGGTGCCCACCACCTTGGCGGCCTCGACGAAGGGCTCGGCCTTCAGACGCACCACCTCGGCACGGATGACCCGGAAGTACTGCGGGATGAACACCACGGTGATCGACACCGCGGCGGCCGCGATCCCGGCCCAGGCGTTGGACTGCCCGCCGGAGATCACGATGGACATCACGATCGCCAGCAGCAGGGACGGGAAGGCGTAGACGGCGTCGGCCACCATCACCAGCACCCGGTCCAGCCATCCGCCCACGTAGCCCGAGAGCAGCCCGAGGGCCACGCCGACGAACAGGGACGCGGCGACGGCGCAGGCCATCACCGCGACCGCGGTGCGGGTCCCCCAGATCACGCGCGAGAGCACGTCGAAGCCGGTGACGGTGGTGCCGAGCAGGTGCGCGCCCGACGGGGGCTGCTGGGTGCCGAAGCGGGTGCCGTCCGCGGAGGTCTCGGCGAAGCCGTACGGCGCGAGCAGCGGGGCGAACAGGGCGGTGAGCAGCAGGATCGCCACCAGCACGACGCCGGTGATGAGCATCCCCCGCTGCAGGCCGACGCTGCTGCGCAGATGGCTGATGATCGGCAGGCGCAGGTACCAGGGGGTGCTGCGCCGCTCCAGGACGGCGCCGGCCTCGGCGGCCAGGGCGGTCGCGCCGGGGTCGCCCTCGCCGACGGGTTCGGGGTTCGAGAGAGTCATCGCTGTGCCTCACCCATCTCAGTACCTCACTCTCGGGTCGATCAGCGCGGCGATCACGTCGACCACGAAGTTGGAGACCGCGACGATCACGGCGAGCATCATGACGATGCCCTGCACGGCGACGTAGTCGCGGGCCTTCATGTATTCGGCCAGCATGTATCCCAGTCCGTTCCACTCGAAGGTGGTCTCGGTGAGCACGGCGCCGCCGAGCATCAGCGCGATCTGCATGCCCATCACGGTGATGATCGGGATCAGCGCCGGGCGCAGCCCGTGCCGGGTGGTCAGCCGGCTCTCCGCGACACCGCGGGATCGGGCGGACTCGATGTACTGCATCTCCAGGGTCCCGATCATGTTCGTGCGCACCAGGCGCAGGAAGATGCCTCCGGTGAGGATGCCCAGCGCCACGGCGGGCAGGATCGCGTGCTCGACCACATCGCGCAGCAGCTCGGTGTTCCCCAGCCGCAGCGCGTCCAGCAGGTAGAACGGCGTGGGGTTCAGGATCGAGCTCATGGTGATCTGGCCGCTCGTGGACAGCCGTCCGGCGACCGGCAGCCAGCCCAGCCCCACGGAGAACACCAGCTTGAGCAGCAGGCCCACGAAGAACACCGGGGTCGCGTAGCCGAGGATCGCGATGATCCGCAGCACGGCGTCGGGCCAGCGATCCCGGGTCCGGGCGGCGATCATGCCCAGCGGGACGCCCAGCAGCAGCGCCACCACCAGCGAGTACAGGACCAGCTCGAAGGTCGCCGCCCCGTAGGTGGTCAGCACCTCGGAGACGGGGGTGTTGTCGGTGTAGGTGGTGCCGAAGTCCCCACGCAGCACGCCGCCGAGGTAGTCGAGGTACTGGACGATCAGCGGCCGGTCGTAGCCGGCCGCCGCACTGCGCTCCGCGAGCTCGGCGGGGGTGAGCCGGCCGCCGAGGGCGGCGGTGAGGGGGTCGCCGGTGATCCGCATCAGGAAGAACACCATCGTCATCAGGATGAAGATGGTGGGGATGATGAGCAGGAAGCGGATCAGGATGTAGCGGCCCAGGCCGCCGCCCGAGGCCCGCTTGCGCGGGCGTCGGGGGGCGTCCTGGACCTCGGTCTCGAGCGCGGAGGTCACTTCGAGATCGGCGAGATGCGGAACTTGAAGGAGGAGTCCAGGGTGACGCCCTGGACGTCCGCGCCGGAGACCGCGATCTGCGCGCCCTGGAGCAGCGGCAGCGTGGAGACCTGCTCGGCGACGAGGTCCTGGATCTCGACGAACAGCGCCTCGCGCTGCGCCTCGTCCTGGGTGCCGCGCTGCTGGGCGATCAGCTCGTCGACCTTCTTGTCCGTGAAGTGGTTGACCAGGAAGTTCTCGGTCGCGAAGAACGGGGAGAGGTAGTTGTCCGCGTCCGAGTAGTCCGGGAACCAGCCCAGCTGGTAGGCGGGGTAGACGTCCGTGGTGCGGTCCTTGGAGTACTGGACCCACTCCGTGGACTTCAGATCCACGGCGAACAGGCCGTCGGCCTCGAGCTGGCTCTTCACGGCGGCGTACTCATCACCCGAGGAGGCGCCGTAGTGGTCGGGGTTGTACTGGAGGCTGAGCTTCACCGGGATCTCGACCCCGGCGTCCTCGAGCCGCTTCTTCGCACGCGCCGCGTCCGGGCCGCCCGAGCCGTCGCCGTAGAGGTCCTGGAACTGCTTGCCCGATCCCGGCAGGCCCTCGGGGATGTAGGAGTACAGCGGGGTGTAGGTGCCGTTGTAGACCGTCTCCGAGATCGCCGCACGATCCAGCAGGTCCGCGGCGGCCTGGCGCACGGCCTTCGCCTTCGCGGGATCTGCGTCGTCGGTCTTGGCGCCGTAGGGGTTGGTGTCGAAGTTGAACACGATGTAGCGGATCTCGCCGCCGGGACCCTCGTGGACCGCGATGCCGTCGTCCTTCTGCAGGTCGGCGATGTCCGTGGCCGAGAGCGAGCGCCACACGCAGTCGATCGCGCCCTCCTGGATCTCCAGCTTCATGTTGTTCTGGTCGGCGTAGTAGGTCATCGCCACGCTCTTGGTGGCCGGGGCGCCGAACAGGCCCTTGTAGTCCGCGAAGGCCTCGAAGGTGACCAGCTCGTTGAGCTTCCAGCTGGTGATCGTGTACGCGCCGGAGAAGGCCTTCGCATCGACGATCTCGTTGTCGGGCAGCACGGCGTCGGCCGGGAACACCTCGGCGTCGACGATCGGACCGACGGGGCTGGTCAGCACGTACGGGAAGGTCTGGTCGTCGGGCTCCTTGAGGTGGAACTCGACGGTGAGGTCGTCGACGACCTCGACCTTGTCGAGGTTGCCCAGCAGGCTCGAGGGGCCGTTGGGGTCGGCGATCTTGAGCTGACGGTCGAAGGAGTGCTTGACGTCCTCCGAGGTCAGGTCGTGGCCGTTGGCGAAGGTGAGCCCCTCCTGGAGCTTCACGGTGAAGACCGTGTCGCTCGTGAAGTCGGCGGACTCGGCGAGGTCGGGCTCGGGGCGGCCGTCCTCGGAGCCGATCGAGGTGTTCAGCAGGTACGCGTAGCACTGGGTCCACACGGTGGAGGAGCCGTTGTCGTACGCGGCCGCGGGGTCCAGGGCCGTGACCTTGTCGGTGGTGCCGACGGTCAGGGTGCCGCCACCGCCTCCGCCGTCGGAGCCGCCGTCGCCGCCGCCGTCGGTGGTCTTCGCGCAGGCGGACAGGAGCACGGGGACTCCGGCCATCGAGAGCAGCACGGCGCGGCGCTTGGGGGTGAAGGCTGCATCGAACATGGGTCCTCCAGGGGTATGGGGACGAGCCGCTGGGGTCACGGCGTCGTGAACCGGGGCGCTCCATGTGACGGGGCACACCGTTGGTGCCCTGCAACCTAGCAGGACCCCGCAGCAGCACCCGACATCCGCCCCTGCCGGTCCGCCGACGTGACAGAAACGTTATGCCGCATCCGCCGTGGGCACGCCCTACGATCGGGCGATGACCTCGTCCCCGGATCTCTCCCCGGCCGCCCTCGAGCGCCGCATCGGCGAGCTCGAGCTGTTGATCGTGCGCATCGTCGGCGTCGTCGCCATCGGCTCCCTCGCCGTCGGGGCCTTCCTGCCCTGGTTCACGGAGGAGTCCCCGGAGGACGGCACCGCGACCATCCGCCTGGGCACCCTCGTGCTCGGCGCCTTCGCGGAGTCCGGGGATCTCGAGCCGGAGGACGTGCTGCTGGCGGTCTCCTTCGGCGTCCTGGACCTCACGACGATCGCGGCGATCGTATGCGTCGCGCTCGCGATGGCCGGGGCGTGGAGAACGTGGTGGGTGGGATCGCTGGTGATCGGGCTGCTCGCGTGCTGCCTCGCGGGAGCGGGGCTGCTCACGCTGATCGGCGCCGCGAACCTCGCGGACGGCGGCTCGGGCGAGATGTTCTGGAGCGCCTACCTGGTCTGGTCGCTCGGCGCGCTGATCTCGATGTGGGTGCTCACCACGCGCCTCGCCCGGCGACCCGGGCGCTGACCCTCGACCTCATCCCTCGTTCCACCACCGCAGCACGCGCAGCGCCTGCATCGTGAGCCAGGGGGACGGCTGGCCGACGCCCACATCGACCTCGAACCACACCGCACCGGGCAGCACGTGCTGCTGGAGCCAGGTGCCGTCGGCCTGCTGGGCGTCCTGCACCATCGTGACGGCCTCCTCCATCCGCGGATCGCGGCGACCGACGGCGCGGAAGCGGTCCAGCGCGCGCAGTGCGGTGTAGATGTGCCGGGGCGGGTACAGGAAGTGGTCCACCCAGGGGCCGACGATCTCGCCGGTCGTGACCCGACGGGTCAGGTTCCGCTGCAGGAGGTACTCCTCCCCCGCGCGCCGGACCTCCCGGGTGGCGTCGTTGCCACCGGTGATCCGCTCGTGATCATCCAGGGCCCGCAGCGCGTTGAGGGTGGAGTGGAAGCTCGCGCGCGTCGAGCCGTTCTCCCACTCGCAGTTCCAGCCGCCCTCGTCCATCCGGTGCTCGACGAACCAGTCGACCAGCGGCCCCACCTCGGCGCCGAGCCAGAGCCCGTTGGACAGCGTCATCGCGTTGATGCAGACGTCCACCTCGCCGCCCCAGTACGGCAGGGAGGCATCGAACTCCCAGTGGGCGTTCCGGGCGAGCTTCCCGGCCGTGTCCCGGGCGATGAGCGGTGCAGGGTCCATCCCCCATTCGCGCAGCATGGTCAGGGACCAGGTCGTCGCGGTCCAGGGCTGGCCCGGCAGGGTCCGGCTCTCGGGATCCTCGAGGAAGCCGGCCGGGAAGAAGGCGCCCCCGGCCCAGAGCCCCGTCTCCGGATCCTGGTGGGACAGCAGATCGGCGCCATAGCCCTCCGTCGCGACCCGGGCGCGCGTGGCCTGCCACTGCTCCTCGGGGGCGTCGAGCAGGTCGCGCTCGACCTGCCATCGCAGGGCGGGGTCGGTGTCCAGGAGCCAGGAGATCACGTCGGTCGGTGCCATCTGGTGATCCTCCCCGTGAACAGGCGCGCGGGCAAGTCCCCGCAGGTTCTACGGTGCCTTCATGCTCCGCCCCCTCTCCGCCGGGATCGTCTCCGGACTGGTCGCCTTCACCAGCTCCTTCGTCGTGGTGCTGACCGGTCTGCAGGCTGTGGGAGCCTCCCCGGACCAGGCCGCGAGCGGCCTGCTGGCCGTGAGCATCGCGATGGGCCTCGCCTCGATCCTGCTCGCCTCCTGGACCCGTCTGCCGATCACGATCGCCTGGTCCACCCCCGGCGCCGCCCTGCTCGCCACGACCGGCGCGGTCGCGGGCGGCTGGCCCGCGGCGGTCGGGGCCTTCCTCGTGGTGGGCGTCCTCATCGTGCTGACGGGGCTGGTGCGTCCGCTGGGACGGCTGATGGCCCGCATCCCCACGTCGATCGCGCAGGCCATGCTCGCCGGCGTGCTGCTGCAGCTGTGCCTGGGCCCGGTGCTCGGGCTCGCCGCGAATCCGCTCGCGGTGGCGCCGGTGGTCGTGGTGTGGGCGCTCGCCCAGCGCCTCGCCCCGCGCTGGGCCTCGCCCCTGGCCTTCGTGGCCGCGGCCGTGGTGATCGCGGCGGCGCTGATCCGGGGTGGGACGGGCGCCGGGACGGGTTCCCTGCTGCCGGTCCTCGAGCTGACCGCTCCGGAGCTCGGGGTGGGAGCCGTGCTGGGAATCGCCCTGCCGCTCTACCTGGTGACGATGGCGTCGCAGAACGTGCCCGGCGTCGCCGTGATGACCTCCCTCGGCTACGAGGTGCCCTGGCGGCGCACGATGGTCGTGACAGGGCTGGGGACCCTCGCTGTCGCTCCGGTGGGCGGGCACGGGATCAACCTCGCCGCGATCACGGCGGCCCTGGCCGCGGGCCCCGAGGCCGGGGAGGATCGCTCACGGCGCTGGATCGCGAGCGTCACCTCCGGGGTGGTGCTGGTGCTGCTGGGCCTCGGGGCGCCGGCCTGCGCGCACCTCGTCGGCCTCGCCCCGGAGGGCGTGGTGCCGGCCGTCGCCGGACTGGCGCTGATCAGCACGTTCGTGGTGTCGCTGCGCGCCGCGCTCGCAGAGCAGGCCGAGCAGCTGCCGGCCGGGGTCACCGTGCTGATCGCCGCGTCCGGCATCGCCGTGGGCGGGATCAGCGCCGCGTTCTGGGCGCTGCTGGCCGGTCTCGCCCTGCGGGCGCTGCTGCGCCCGCGCCGCCGTCGCACGGTGTAGCCGTCACAGGGGGTAGGGCCCGAACCGCGTCCAGGCGAAGAGCACCGCCAGGGTCGCGAGCACGATCGACGGCAGCGCGGCTGCGAACCCGTCGCCGCGACGGATGTGCACGAGGGCGGCGAAGACCATGGTGATCCCGAGCCCCGCTCCCGCCATCGGCACGAGCAGGGTCGCGACGTCGAGGAGCGCGGGCAGGACCAGCCCGATCGCGCCGAGGATCTCCAGCACCCCGATCCCTCGGATCACGGACTGGGGGAAGTCCTCGACATAGGGGGTGCGGTCGATCTGCTGCTCACGGGCGGTGAGGAGCTTCGCGACGCCCGAGGCGGCGAACACCGCCGCCAGCAGATAGGCCAGGATCCACAGCATCACGTTCATCGGCGCGTCTCCTTCGAGGGGGCATCCCAGTATCCCTCCGCGAGGTCGCGCCTGTCACGGGTCCAGACGGGTCAGTCGCGCGCCCGGACCAGTCGCTCGTGGCCGCTCTCCTCGAGCTCGGCGATCTCCGCGTTGCCCTTGAGGAAGTCGTTGAAGGACTTGAAGCCGATCGACTTCTCGCTGAAGGACGGGTCCATCCGGCGCATGTGGGACTTCACCGCGGAGGCGTGCAGCCACTCGCTGTCCCCGCGGTCGCCGAGCTGGAGGGCGCGCTGCAGGAGGCGCGTCGCCGCCTCGCGGGGGTCCTCGGCGGTCTCGTCGTCCTCGTCCTCCGCCGCATCGGCGGCCTCGGCCGCCTCGTCGGCGGCGCGCTGCGCTGCCCGGGCCTTCGCCTCGGCATCGGCCGAGCGTCGGCTGCGGGTCCGGGTGGTGGTCCGTTCGCCCTCGGCCGGGGTCTCCGCAGCCGCGGCGGTCGCCGGTGCCTCGGCCGCGCCGCCGGATCGTCGCGAGCGGCTGCGGGCGGGGGCCGCGGGGCGCTCGACGCCCGGGAGGTTCTCGTAGGACTCGAACTCGTCGCAGGCGGCGGCGAGCGACTTCGCGGTGGAGCCGGCGACGCCCATCGCGATCACGTAGCGGCCCAGGCGGCGGCAGCGCTGGGCCAGGGGCACGTAGTCGCTGTCCCCGGCGACGATCACCACGTGGGTGAGGTCGGGCATCAGGTACAGATCCTCGACGGTGTCGACGGCCAGGCGGATGTCCGCACCGTTCTTCGCGTAGGCGGCGGCGGGGAAGAGCTGCACGAGGTCCACGGCGCGGGCCACGAGCTGGGTGCGGTAGATGGCGTTGACCGGCGAGGACCAGTCCGCGTAGGCCCGGGTGAGGGTCAGCGCGCCGAAGGAGGCGGCGTAGTCGATGACCGCGCCCACGTCGACGGTGGCCTTGGCGAGGCGCTCGGCGATCTCGGGCTCGGTCGGGTCCTCGGCGATGCGGTGACGGTCCCGGCTGTACGACTGCCGCCCGTGGACCCGGTCATACCAGGACATGACGATGTTGTCGAAGTCGAGGTAGACGGCGACGCGGGGATCCTGGTTCTCTGCCATGTCCCCAGTCTGCCTGCTGTCGCGGTGCCGCAGGGCCGGGACGCGCGCTCGGTGAGAAGGAGCGCATCCCGGATCGGCGCCGCTCAGGCGTCCTCGGGACGGCGCCCGATCTGCAGCGACTGCCGACGGCGGTGGACGGTGAGGTACTCCAGCCCGTCGGGCCCCGCACGGAATCCGCGCACCGTGCGCCGCGGCAGGAGGGCCACGTCGCCGGGGCGCAGCGGTTCCTCGCCGTCCTCCCCCAGCAGCGTCCCGCTGCCGCGGACCACGTGCACCAGGGTGTCCACCTCCGCGCCGAGGTGGCTCGGGATGCCGTCCCCCGGGGGCAGGCGGATGAGGTTGGAGTCGAGCTCGCGCTCGGGCTCGGTGATCGACCAGACGGCCCCGCGGCGGGGGTCCTCACCCTGCTGGGCGGTGTTGGTCAGGACGGGCATGTCGGCGGCTCCTGTGGTCGGTCCGGCTCTCGACCGTACAGGGCGGGCGCGGTCATCGGGCTGTCGCTGTCATCCGGCGGGCGCGGACGCGACGGCGGCGAGCTCCGCGGCCGGTCCGCTCAGCCGTCGCGGGCCCTGCCAGACCGCGGTCAGCAGTCGACGAAGCCGCACATCGGCCACCGGCACACGGTGGAGCTGTCCTGCGGCGAGCGCGTCGCGGACGGCGAGCATGGAGAGCACGGCGGGACCCGCTCCCGAGGTCACCGCGACCCGCACCGCGGCATTGCTGCCGAGCTCCTGGACAGGGGCCGTCGCCGCGGCCGCCGGGACCAGCTCCTCGAAGGCGTCGCGGGTGCCCGAGCCGCCCTCGCGCACCACCAGGGCGGTGGCGGCGAGCTCGGCGATCGTGAGCGGGTCCGGGCGGCTCGCCCACGGGTGGCCCGGGGACACGACCACCACCAGCTCGTCCTCGCGCAGCCGCAGCGCGTGGACCCCGCGGGGCACATGCGGGGTCTCGACGAAGCCGAGCTGCAGGCGGCCGTCGTGGATCCCGGCCAGGACACCGGTGGAGTTGAGCACCTCGAGGTCCACCCGCACCCGAGGGCTGGTGCGGCGCAGCTCGGTGAGCCATGCCGGCATGAGGTGCTCGGCGATCGTCATGCTCACCCCCACGCGGAGCACCTTGGCCTCCTCGTCACGGGTGTGGCGCAGCCAGCCGGTGAACTCCTCCGCGGCGTCGAGCAACTCGCGGGCGTGGGCGGCGTAGAGCAGGCCGGCCGAGGTGGCGCGGGAGCCGCGGGGGCCGCGCTCGAGCAGGGCGGTCCCGGCCTGCGCCTCGAGCTGGGCGATCATCCGGCTCGCGTTGGGCTGGTGCATTCCGAGCCGACGAGCGCCCGCGCCGAGCCCGCCCTCGTCGACCACGGCGAGGAAGAGCGACAGGGCCTGCAGGTTCGGGAGCGCACCAGGCATATCAGAATCATATGCCCTCCTCGCGATCCGCCGTCTACCGGGCCCCGGCACGTGCTGGGAAGGTGCTTCTCATGCCCCGCACCCTTCCCCATGCCCGTCCCGGCACCACCGCCCCGGCCTCGCCGGAACCTCGCCGCGGCGTCCTGCCGGGCCTCGCCCTCTCGCTCGCGGTCGCGGCGGCGGCGATGCTGCTGTCCCAGGTGCTCCCTGGGGTCAGCGCGCTGGTGATCGCGATCGCCGCCGGGATCGCGTCGGCGAACCTCCTGCCCCTGCCCGCCGCCCTCTCCCCCGGCCTGGCCGTCTCCTCGAAGAAGCTGCTGCGGGCGGGCATCGTGCTGCTGGGACTGCAGGTGGCGCTCCAGGACCTGCTCGCGCTGGGGGCGCCGATGCTCGCGGTGGTGGTGGCCGTGGTGGCCGGTGGCATTCTCGGCACGGTCCTGATCGGTCGTGCGCTGGGCGTGGATCGCGGACTGACGATCCTGGTCGCCTGCGGCTTCTCGATCTGCGGTGCGGCGGCGGTCGCGGCGGCGGCAGGGGTGACCGACCCGGAGGAGGAGCACGAGGAGCGCACCATCACCGCCATCGCCCTGGTGGTCCTGTTCGGGACCCTCATGATCCTCATGGTCCCCGCCCTCGCGGCCGTCCTGCACCTGGACCCGGAGATCGCCGGGGCATGGGCGGGCGCCTCGATCCATGAGGTGGCCCAGGTGGTCGCCGCGGGCGGGGCGATCGGCGGGGCGGCTCTCACCCTCGCGGTCATCGTCAAGCTCGCCCGGGTGCTTCTGCTCGCCCCGGTGATGGCGGTGCTGAGCCTCCAGCAGCGGCGCGAGGGCGGGGCAGAGGGGAGGCGACCTCCCCTGGTGCCGCTGTTCGTGCTCGGCTTCCTGGCGATGGTGCTGCTGCGTTCGATCGTCCCGCTGCCCGACGGGGTCCTCGACGTCGGCCGCCTGCTGCAGACCGCTCTGCTCACCGCGGCGATGTTCGCCCTCGGCACCGGGGTGAAGGTGCGTCGGCTGCTGCAGGTGGGGCCGCGCCCCCTCGCCCTCGCCGCGCTGTCCACGCTCCTGGTCTCCACGATCGCGCTCGGCGGCGTGCTCCTGGTCTCCTGAGCCCGTTCCCGGCCACCCTCGGTAGCATCTCCTGCATGACACCGCCGAAGGGACCGCTCCGCTCCCTGACCGCGCTGACCGCCGCTCTCGCGCTCCTCACGACCGGTTGCGCCGCGCACGCTCCGACGAGCGAGGACACGACCGTGACCGTCTTCGCCGCCGCCTCCCTGCAGGAGCCCTTCGACGAGATCGGCGACCGGTTCGAGACGGAGCACCCGGGGACGCGGGTCGAGATCAGCTACGCCGGCTCCTCGACGCTGGCCGAGCAGATCCGTCAGGGAGCCCCGGCCGACGTCCTCGCCACCGCCGACGAGGCGACCATGGCCACCGTCGTCGAGGCGGGGCTGGCGGACGCCGATCCCGTCCCCTTCGCCACCAACACGTTGATGATCGCGGTGCCCGCCGGGAATCCCGCCGGCGTCACCGATCTCGCCTCTCTCACCGAGGACGGCCTGAACCTCGTCCTGTGCGCACCGGCGGTCCCCTGCGGTGCGGCGGCCGCCGCCGTCGAGTCCGCCGCAGGGCTCACCTTCGCCCCCGTCAGCGAGGAGCAGTCGGTCACCGATGTCCTGACCAAGGTCTCCAGCGGGGAGGCCGATGCCGGGCTCGTGTACGCGACCGACATCCGCCGCGCCGGCGGCGCGGTCGACGGGATCGGATTCCCCGAGGCCGAGAAGGCGGTGAACACCTACCCGCTCACCACGGTGAAGGGGTCGCAGCACGCCGAGCTCGGGCAGGACTTCGTGGACCTGGTGCTCTCGGAGGCGGGGCAGAGCGTCCTCGCGGACCATGGCTTCGCGGGCACATGAGGTCCCTCCCTCGCTGGGTGCTGCTCCCGGCCCTGCTCGGCGGCCTGCTCGTGCTGCTGCCCCTGGCCTCCCTGGCGCTGCAGGTGCCGTGGAGCCGCTTCGGCGAGCTGATCACGAGCGAGTCCAGCCTCGCGGCGCTGTGGCTGAGCCTGCGCACCTCCACGCTCGCCGCGCTGCTGTGCGTGCTCCTCGGCGTCCCGATGGCCCTGCTGCTGGCTCGCTCGCGGTTCCGCGGGCTCGCCGTGCTGCGGGCGGTGGTGCTGATCCCGCTGGTGCTGCCCCCGGTCGTGGGGGGTGTGGCCCTGCTGCACACCTTCGGGCGGCAGGGGCTGCTGGGGCGGCACCTCGAGGTGCTGGGGGTGCAGATCGCCTTCTCGACCACCGCGGTGGTCATCGCGCAGACCTTCGTGGCCCTGCCCTTCCTGGTGATCAGCCTCGAAGGGGCGCTGCGCACGGCCGGCACGCGCTACGAGGCGGCGGCGGCCTCGCTCGGCGCCCGCCCCTCCCGGGTGCTGCTGCACGTCACCCTGCCGCTGGTGCTGCCGGCGCTGCTCTCCGGCACCGTCCTCTCCTTCGCACGGGCGCTCGGCGAGTTCGGGGCGACCATCACCTTCGCCGGGTCCCTGCAGGGCACCACCCGCACCCTCCCGCTGGAGATCTACCTCCAGCGCGAGAGCGACCCCGATGCCGCCGTCGCCCTGTCCTTCCTGCTGGTCGTCGTCGCGGTCGCGGTGATCGCCCTCGCCCGGCGGAGGTCCCCCGCATGAGCCTCGACCTGCGCGCCTCGGTCCCCGAGCGCGGCGTCGCCCTGAACCTCTCCGTCCCGGACGGCGAGACCCTGGCGCTGATCGGGCCGAACGGCGCCGGGAAGTCGACGACGCTCTCCCTGATCGCCGGCGCGCTGCGGCCCGGCCGCGGCAGCATCGAGCTGGACGGCCGGGTCCTGGATGACGAGCGCGTCCACGTCCCCGTCCATGATCGCGAGGTCACCACCCTCGGGCAGGATCCTGCGCTCTTCCCGCACCTCACCGCTCTCGACAACGTCGCCTTCGGTCTGCGGTCCCGGGGAGCGACGCGGCGCGAGGCCCGGCATCGGGCCGCCCGATGGCTCGAGGAGCTCGACCTCTCCGGGCTCGCAGATCGGCGGCCCGCGCAGCTCTCCGGCGGCGAGGCGCAGCGGGTGGCGATCGCCCGGGCCCTCGCCGCGGCGCCGCGGCTGCTCCTGCTGGACGAGCCCCTGGCGGCGCTGGACGTCGAGGTGGCCCCGGCGCTGCGGGAGCAGCTGCGCCGCTTCCTCGCCGGCCGGACCGCCGTGATCGTCACCCACGACGTGCTCGACGCGCTCACCCTGGCAGACTCCGTCGCCGTGCTCGAGGCGGGCTCGGTCCTCGAGCAGGGTCCGACGGCGGAGGTGCTGGCCCGTCCCCGCACCGCCTTCGCGGCCCGCTTCGCAGGGCTGAACCTCGTCACCGGGGCCTGGGACGGGCAGGCGGTGCACCTCGCGGACGGCTCCCGTCTCCCGGCCCCCGGCTCGTTCCCGGCAGGCACCTCGGTCCATGCCGCCTTCCGACCGTCCGCCGTGCGGCTCCTCGAGGAGGGCGGCCTCCGACGCACGGTCGAGAACCTCTCCCCTGGGGGCGACCTGGTGCGGGTGGGCACCGAGGACATCGCTGCGGACCTCCCGCCGCAGGAGATCGCCGAACGCCGCCTGACCCCCGGTGTCACCGTGCAGCTGGCGGTGCCGGCCGAGGCCGTGACAACCTACCGGGCATGATCGATCTGCGGGCTCTGCGCGAGGACCTCCTGCGCCGGCACGGGCCCCAGGGCTGGTGGTGGCCCGGCGAGGAGCCCTTCGAGATCGCCGTCGGCGCCGTACTGGTCCAGCGCAGCCGATGGGAGCAGGCCGCCGTCGCCATCGCGAACCTGCGAGGAGCCGGACTGCTGGCCCCGACGCCGCTCGCCGCCGCCGAGGAGGAGACCGTCCGGGAGCTGGTGCGCGGCGCCGGCTTCCCGCGCACCAAGCCGCGGCGCGTGCAGGCCCTCGCCCGCTGGTGGGTGGAGGATGCCGCGACCGTCGAGCGCCTCTCCGATGCGGAGCTGCGCGTCTCCCTGCTCGCGGTCGAGGGGATCGGCGAGGAGACGGCCGATGCGATCTCGCTGTACTGCTTCTCGCGCCCCGCCTTCCTCTGCGACGAGTACGCCCGGCGCCTGCTGCGCGAGCGCGGCGCCGAGGTGCCGGGGTCGTACCCGGCCTTCCGCCGGATGATCGGGCCGGCGATCGACCAGGCCGACTTCGGAGTGCCCGAGCTCGCCGAGCTGCATGGCCTGATCGTCGAGGAGGGGAAGCTCAGCTCTCGTCGAGGAGCGACTGCACCGCGCGGTTGAACGCGACGGGGTGCTCGAGGTTCGGGTAGTGCGCAGCACCGGGGATCTCCACGACGCGCGAGGGGCCCGCGACGGATGCCGCCAGACGCCGCCCCATCTCCCGGTGGTCGTCGCCGTCATGCTCCCCGATGACGGCGAGCACGGGGATCCGGATCCGCCCCAGCCGTTCCCAGGTGGAGGTGACCGGCGTGGGCGGGAGCGGTGGCAGCGGGAGTCCGTCGGCCCCGAGGCGCAGATGCTGGGAGACGGTGTCGCGCGCCATCGTGCCGATCAGCTGCACGACCTCGGGATCGACGGCTGCGAGGTCCCGGTGCTGGCCGGCGGTGAAGCGCTGGAAGACCTCGACCCAGGCCTCGAGGTCACCACCCAGCTCGGCGGCCTTCCAGTCGGCGAAGGTGCGCAGCACCCAGGGGTCGGTGAACTCCGGCTCGCTGGTCCCGGTCCCGCCCACGACGAGAGCCTTCGCACGCCCGGGGTGCTCCAGGGCGACGTCCACCGCCGTGCCGCCGCCCATCGAGATGCCGACGAGGACGGCCTCCTCGATCTCCAGCTCGTCCATCAGCGCGACCACGTCGTCGCACAGTCGATACGGGCGCTCGGCATCGGAGGATCCTCCATGGCCGCGGGCATCCACCGCCAGGACACGATGATTCGGGAAGGCCTCGAGCTGCCGGTGCCACATCCGCCGATCCACGGCCCCGCCGTGGAGCAGGAGGAGTGCCGGGGCGGCGGTCGACCCGTGCTCGACGAAGGTGATGCGCTGGTCTGCGAGGTCGAGAGTCCGGGTCGTCGAGATCATGACAACCAGGGTGTCATGTCGCGTCACATATGACAACCACGGTGTCATACTGGCCGGATGAACCGACCGCTCGACCCCGACCTTCTCGCTGACGGCCTCGCCGAGGTCTATGTCGCCCTCGGCCCCGTGTACCGGCGGGTGGCGCGTCGGGTCGAGCTCGACGAGCAGCTCAGCGGTCTGAGCGTCGGGGTGCGCAACGTCCTGGACCAGCTCCGCCGCGGAGAGGACCTCACGGTGCCCCAGCTGGCGAGGGCTCAGGATCTCAGCCGGCAGTTCGTCCAGCGGATGGTGCACGAGGCGCGGGAGGCCGGCCTGGTGGAGCTCCGGGAGAACCCGTCCCATCGCCGCTCGTCCCTCGTGCATCTGACCTCCCGGGGCCGGAAGGTGATCGATGCGGTGACGGATCGCGAGCACGAGCTCCTGGGACGGGTGGGCGGAGGGATCACCGCGGCCGAGGTCGAGGCCACCCTGCGGGTCCTGCATCACATGGATCGCGCGCTCGTGGTTCTCGAGGCCGAGCACAGGAGCTGACGAACCGCCCCGTGCGAGGATCGAGGCATGCGCCTCCTGGACTCCTCGCTGCCCCTGGTCGCCGCACCGATGGCCGGCGGCCCGTCCACGCCCGAGCTGGCGCGCGCCGTCTCCGCGGCCGGTGCCTTCCCCTTCCTCGCGGGCGGCAACCTCACCCCCGACGCGCTCGCGGAGCAGATCGCACGGTCCCGGACGCTCGGCGTCGACGTCGGCGTGAACCTCTTCGTGCTCCCGCCCTGGGACCTCGCGGCGGAGGACCTCGCGGCCTACGCCGAGGAGCTCGCCGAGGACGCGGCCGCCCTGGGCGTCGAGCTGGACCCGGCCCCCGTCCGGGACGACGACCGCTTCCCGGAGAAGCTCGCGCTGCTCCTCGAGGACCCGGTCCCGGTGGTGTCCTTCACCTTCGGTCTCCCCGCCGCGGCGGACGTGGCCGCGCTGCAGGCGGCGGGGTCGACGGTGCTCGCGAGCGTCACCGGCGCCGAGGAGGCCCGCGCGGCCCGGGAGGTCGGCGTGGACGGCCTCGTGGTGCAGGGCCCGAGCGCGGGCGGTCACAGCGCCACCCATGACCCCTCGCGCCTGCCGGAGCCGGTGGCCACCGGGCATCTGGTCCGCGAGGTGCTCGCCGCGGTGAATCTCCCGGTGGTCGGAGCCGGAGGCGTCGACGGCCCGGAGGCGGTCTCGCGCCTCCTCGCGGCGGGAGCGCAGTCCGTGGCCGTCGGCACCCTGCTGCTGCGCACCGACGAGGCCGGCACCTCCCCCACCCACCGTGCGGCGCTCGCCGACGACTCCTTCTCGGAGACCATCCTGACCCGAGCGTTCACCGGCCGGCCCGCCCGGTCCCTGCGCAACAGCTTCGCGGAGCGCCACCACGCCACAGCACCCACCGGCTACCCGCAGGTCCACCACCTCACGCGCGAGCTGCGCCGGACCGCGGGAGCGGCCGGTGATGCACAGCGGCTGCACCTGTGGGCCGGCACCGGCTGGCGCAGCGCGCCCGAGGGTCCGGCCGCGGACGTGGTCGAACGGCTCGCGCGGGATCTCTGAGCTCGGTGCAGCACGTCAGCGGCTCCGCATCACCTGCGTGCCGACGACGCCCAGCAGCTCGAGCTTCTCCGCGGCATCCGTCCCCTCGCGCGGGAAGAAGGCGTGCATCGCCACGTCCTCGTCCGGAGTGAGCAGCACCTCGCAGCGCAGCTCGACGGCCCCCACCTCGGGATGCAGCACCACCTTCTGATCGCTGTGACGCCGGGAGACCTCGTGCAGCTCCCACAGACCGGCGAACTCCCCGCTGCGCGACGTGAGCTCGTCGACCAGAGCCGTCACCTCGGCATCCCCGCCACGACGCGTGAACGCCGCCCGCAGATCGCTCACGTGCGCGGCGGAGATCCTCTCCCAGTGCTCGCGGGGCATGGGGCGCGCCGACGGCTCGGTGAACCAGTGCCAGAGGATGTTCCTCTCCCTGGAGGTCTCGCCCAGCATCCCGCCGATCAGCGCCTGGCCGAGCGGATTGGCCCAGAGCACCTCGCCCAGGTCGCTGAGGATCAGGACGGGCACGTCGGTGAGGCGGTTGCCCAGGGCGATCAGACCCGGCCGCACGTGGCATCCGGCCCGGTGCGGCGGGGGCGTGTACCCGCTGAGCCGCAGCAGGTGGTCCCGCTGGTCCTGGTCGCAGTGCAGGGCCTGGGCGATCGCGGTCACCACGCCGGCCGAGGGCGCGGAGCCGCGCCCCTGCTCGAGGCGCGTGTAGTGGTCCACCGAGACGCCGGCGAGCATCGCCACCTCCTCCCGGCGCAGCCCGGGCGTGCGCCGCCGCGCCCCCACGGGCAGCCCCGCGTCCACCGGGCGCAGCTGCTCCCGCCGTCGGCGCAGGAAGTCGGCCAGGCCCTCACGATCGATCATCTCCCCATCCTGCCCCCATGGCGGGCGCTCATCCAGGGACGGCCTCTCCCCGGATCGACCGGGCCTCGTGCCCGGCGCGCTCGGCGCGCACGCTGGTCACCATGACCACCACAGAACACACCGCCCCCGCCCCCGCCACCCGACGTCTCGGGAGGACCGGCCCGTCGGTCTCCTCCCCCGGCCTCGGTGCGATGAGCCTCTCCGGCGCCTACGGGCCGACCGACGACGCGGAGAGCCTGCGCGTGCTGCATGCCTACCTCGACGCCGGCGGCACCCTCCTGGACACCGGCGACTTCTACGGCGCCGGCCACAACGAGATGCTCATCGGCCGCGCCCTGCGGGAGCGGTCCCGCGAGGACGCCGTGCTCTCGGTCAAGTTCGGTGCCACCATCGCGCCGACCGGCATGCCGCTGGGCTTCGACGGCCGGCCGGAGCATGTGGCGACCTCGCTGGCCTACTCGCTGCGACGCCTCGACGTCGACCACCTCGACGTCTACCGTCCCGCGCGGCTCGACCCGGAGGTGCCGATCGAGGAGACGATCGGTGCGGTCCAGGAGCAGGTCGAGGCCGGATACGTGCGCCACATCGGGCTCAGCGAGGTCGGTGCCGAGACCATCCGGCGTGCCGCCGCGGTCGCCCCGATCAGCGATCTGCAGATCGAGTACTCGCTGCTCACCCGCGGCATCGAGGCGAACGGCATCCTGGAGACCTGCCGCGAGCTGGGGATCGGAATCACCGCCTACGGCGTCCTCGCCAAGGGGATGGTCGCCGGGCGCTCCGGAGGCGCCCGCGAGGCCTTCCCGCGCTTCCAGGGCGAGAACCTGGCCCACAACCAGGCGCTGCTCGATCAGCTCCGCGACCTCGCGGAGGCGAAGGGCGCCTCGATGGCGCAGCTCGCGATCGCCTGGGTGGCCGCGCAGGGCGAGGACATCGTGCCGCTGGTCGGTGCGCGGCGGATGGACCAGGTGACCTCGATGCTGGGCAGCACGGCCGTGCACCTGGACGCCGAGGACCTGACGCGCATCGATGAGGCCCTGCCCGTCGGCGCCGCCCGGGGCGACCGCTACCCCACCGTCTTCATGGACCAGCTGGACAGCGAGCGCTGAGCGGCCCGGTCCCGGACCACCACCGGACAGCAGAAGGGCCCCACCTCGCGGTGGGGCCCTTCTGACGAGTCACTGTCTCACGGTTTCTCGAGTGGAGCTAAGGGGATTCGAACCCCTGACCTCTTCCATGCCATGGAAGCGCGCTACCAACTGCGCCATAGCCCCGTATCGGGTGCCGCCCCTCGGGGCGACGAGACGATATTACATGTCCCCCGAGGTCAGAGGAAATCGGGAGGGAGGTTGTGTGACACCAACCTCATCAGGCCGTTCGCCCCCTCACCGGAGAGCGGCTCGAGCACCGATCGGTGGCAGTTCTCGAGCCCTGCGAGGCCGCGGTACTCGTTGGTGTCCAGCCCGAGCAGGGCCGTGATCCCGAGGGTGATGGCGGCCCCGTGGGCGACGACCATGACGGTCCCTCCGACGTGATCGGCCACGAGGGTGCGGCAGGCGGCGGCGACCCGCTCCCCCACCTCGGGGCGGTCCTCGACGTCGAGCCCGAGCACCGGACGGTGCGCGCGCCAGTCGGCGTGCTGCTCCGGCCAGCGCTGGCGGATCTCCTCGCCGCGGAGCCCCTCCCACTGCCCGAAGCTGCGCTCGAGGAAGGCCGCATCGGTCCGGACCTCGAGCTCGGTGTCGACGCTGAGCAGGCGCGCGGTCTCCCGAGCGCGCTCGAGCGGGGACGCCACCAGGACGTCCGGCGGCGCGGCCGCGACCAACGGGGCCAGGGACTGCGCCTGCTGGACGCCGGTGGCGTTCAGCGGGATGTCGACCTGGCCCTGGAGGCGGCCCTCCCGATTGAAGTCGGTCTGTCCGTGTCGCACCAGCACGAGGCGCGTGCGCGGGCCTCTCACGCCGAGCGGTCCTCGTCGATCTGCAGGTCGATCACGGGGGCGTCGCGCCACAGCCGCTCGAGGGCGTAGTAGGCGCGGTCCTCGGCGTGCTGGACGTGCACGACGATGTCGCCGTAGTCGAGCAGCACCCAGCGCGCGTCCCGCTCGCCTTCACGACGCAGCGGCTTGCGGCGACGCTCCTTCAGGAGCGCCTCCTCGATGCCGCCGACGATCGCGGAGACCTGCCGCTCGGAATCGCCGCTGCACACGAGGAAGACGTCGGTGATCACGACCAGCTCGGAGACGTCGAGCGCGATCACCTCCTCGGCGAGCTTGTCGGCGGCGGCCCGGCCGGCCACCCGGGCGAGGTCGAGGGATTCTTCAGGAGCGCTCACGCGAGGGGTACCTCCAGGAGGGGATGGGAGAGGGAGGCGTCCGGCAGGGCGGACGCCGCGGCCGAGGCCGCGTCGGGGCCGAGGACCCCGGTCAGGAGAAGGACCACGAGCACCACGAGGGCGATCGCGATGACGGCCCACACCAGCCACGGCAGCAGGCGCCCGCCGCTGGTCTCGGGCCGGTGGAGCACCTTGCCGTCGAAGCGCGGAGCGGGCCGCGGCTCGGGAGCCTCGGTGACCGAGAGCTCGCCGAGCTCGACGCCGTCATGATCACGGGTGATCGTCGCGACCGAGGCCTCCTCGGCGGCGGGTGCCGCCTCCGGCTGCTCGCTGAGCTCGATGATCCGGGCGCGACGACCGAACTTGCGCAGTGTCGGCACGGGGGCGTCGGCCGTGGGCGGGGCGACCGCGCCGCGCATCGCCGGGGCCGACGACGGCTCGCCGGAGGACTCCGCGGCGGCGCGGACCTCGAGCTCGGCCTGCTCCTCGGGGCTCAGCGCGCGGGCTCGGCGTCCGCGGCGCGGGGTGGTCTCGGGCTCGGTCATCGGCCGTCACCTCCTGTGTAGAGGGCGTACTTGTTGATGTATTGGACGACCCCGTCCGGGACCAGGTACCACACGGGGGCACCGGCGGCGACGCGGGTGCGGCAGTCGGTCGAGCTGATCGCCATCGCCGGGACCTCGATGAGGGTGACCCCGTCCTCGGGCAGGCCCGAGGTGTCCAGTTCATGCCCGGGGCGCGTGACCCCGACGAAGTGCGCGAGCTCGAAGATCTCCTCGGTGTCCTTCCAGGTGAGGATGTTCTGGAGGGCATCCGCACCGGTGATGAAGAAGAGGTCGGCGTCCGGGTGCTCGCGATGGAGGTCGCGGAGCGTGTCGCTGGTGTAGGTGGCGCCGGGACGGTCGACGTCCACGCGCGAGACCGTGAAGACGGGGTTCGCGGCGGTGGCGACCACCGTCATCAGATAGCGGTGCTCGGGATCGGAGATCTCCTGCTCGGCCTTCTGCCAGGGCCGCCCCGTGGGGACGAAGACGACCTCGTCCAGACCGAAGACGCTCTGCACCTCGCTCGCGGCGACGAGGTGGCCGTGATGGATGGGATCGAAGGTCCCGCCCATCACGCCGATCCGTCGTCGCTGCTGCTCCACGAGGGTCAGTGGTCGGAGTCGGAGGAGTTCTTCGTCCTCTTGTCCAGGCTGCGGTGGTGCGCGCCGCCGGTGAGCCAGGTCAGGCCCAGCAGCACGAGCAGGATGATGAAGACGCCGATGCCGACGGTCGGGGCGCTGAGCCCTTCGCTCGCGTGCGCGCCGGACTCGGCGAGGATCATGAGCTGATCGATCATGGTGGTGCTGGCCTTTCGACGGGTGACCGGGCCATCATCCCACAGGGACGCGTCGGCTCAGACTCGTGACGCGCGCGATGGGAGCCGGTTCACGGCCTGACGTGGCCCTGCCCGACCACGAGCCACTTGCTGGTGGTGATCTCCCGCAGCCCCATGGGGCCGCGGGCGTGGAGCTTCTGGGTGGAGATCCCGATCTCCGCCCCGAAGCCGAACTCGCCGCCGTCGGAGAAGCGCGTCGAGGCGTTGGCCATGACCACGGCGGAATCGACCTCGGCGAGGAACCGCTGCTGGCTGCGCAGGTCACGCGTCAGGATCGACTCGGTGTGTCCGGTCGAGTGGGCCCGGATGTGGGCCAGGGCGGCGTCGAGGTCCTCGACCACCGCGACCGCCAGCTCGAGGGCGAGGTACTCGGTGTCCCAGTCCTCCGCGGTGGCCGGGACCACCTCGGCGCCGGTCCCCTCCAGCAGCCGCGCGGAGGTCTCGTCGGCGTGCAGGCGCACCCCGGCCTCCACGAGCGGCACGACGACCCGCGCCAGCGCCTCCTCGGCGATGTCGCGATGGACCAGCAGGGTCTCCAGGGCGTTGCACACCCCGATGCGCTGCAGCTTGGCGTTGGCGACGATGTCCACGGCCTGGTCGAGATCGGCGCTCGCATCGACCAGCACGTGGGTCTTCCCGGTGCCCGTCTCGATGACGGGGACCAGCGAGTTCTCGACCACCCGGCGGATCAGGCCAGCGCCCCCGCGCGGGATCAGCACGTCCACCAGGCCGCGGGCGCGCATCAGCACGTCCACGCCCTCCCGGCCGTGCTCGTCGATCCCGACCACGAGATCCTCGGGCAGGTCATGGGCCGCCAGCACCGATCGCAGCACGCCGATGATCGCGGTGTTGGAGTGCAGCGCCGCGGATCCGCCGCGGAGCACCACGGCGCTGCCGGCCTTGAGCGAGAGGCCCGCGGCGTCGACGGTCACGTTCGGACGTGCCTCGTAGACCATGCCGATCACGCCCATCGGAACCCGCACCTCGCGCAGCTCCAGGCCGTTCTCCAGTACGGAGCCGCGGATCACCTCGCCGACGGGGTCGGGCAGGGCGGCCGCATCGCGGAGCTGCCGGGCGACGGCGGTGACGCGCTCGAGGTCCAGGGCGAGCCGGTCCCGCAGCCCGGCGTCGATGCCGGCGGCGTCGGCGGCCGCGAGATCGCGGGCATTGGCCTCGACGACCTCGTCGGCACGCTCCACGAGGGCATCGGCCATCGCCAGGAGCAGGCGGTCCTTGTCCCCGCGGTGCAGGCGCGCGAGGGACGGCTGGGCGTCCTTCGCGGAGCGCGCGGCGGCGAGGACGGCGGTGGTCACATCGTTCTCCATGACCGGATCCTAGGAGACGGAGCACGCCTCCCGCTCAGAGCACCACCAGCTGGTCGCGGTGGATGGCCGGGCGGCGGAAGCGCTCCCCGAGCTGCTCACGGGCCTCGTCGGTGCCGCGGCCGGCCATGGCCCGCAGCTCGTCGCTGCTGAAGGAGGTCAGCCCGCGCGCGATGATCCGGCCGTCCGGGTCGGCGACGTCGACGGGGACCCCGGCCGGGAAGGTGCCCTCGACGTCGGAGATGCCCACGGCGAGCAGGGAGCGGCGACGGCTGCGGATGGCCTGGGCGGCCCCGTCGTCGAGGTGCACGGTGCCCGCGCCGCGGGTCGCGAAGCGAAGCCACACCAGGCGGGAGCGTCGGCGGCCGTGGTGGGCCGGGAAGAAGGTGCCCACTTCCGCCCCCTCGACCGCGGCGGCGAACTGCTCGGCGGAGGTCATCAGGGCCGCGGTGCCGGTGGTGGCGGCGAGCTCCGCGGCGGAGAGCTTGGTGACCATCCCGCCGGTGCCCACCTTGGAGCCGACGGAGCCGATGCTCACGCCGCGCAGCCGGGAGACGTCCTCGACCACGCCGATGCGCTCGGCGCCGGGCTCGCGGGGCGGGGCGGTGTAGAGCGCGTCGACATCGGTGAGCAGCACCAGGGCGTCCGCCCCGAGCAGCTGCGCGACCAGCGCGGCCAGGCGGTCGTTGTCCCCGAAGCGGATCTCATGGGTGGCGGTGGTGTCGTTCTCGTTGACCACCGGGACGGTGCCCAGCTCCAGCAGCGCCTCGAGGGCGGTGCGCACGTTGCGGTATGTCTGCGGACGGATCACATCGGACTCCGTGAGCAGCACCTGTCCGGTGATCCGGTCGTGCCGGGCGAAGGCGCCCTGCCAGGCCGTTGCCAGGAGCGCCTGGCCGACGCTCGCCGCGGCCTGCTGCAGCGCGACCGCGGCGGGCCGTTCGGCGAGGCCCAGCGGCCCGAGCGCCGCGGCGATCGCCCCCGAGGAGACGATGACCAGCTCGGTGCCGCGCTCGGCCAGACCGGCGGCGGTGTCCGCGATCCCCTGGATCCGCTGCTCGTCGAGCCTGCCCCGCTCATCGGTCAGGCTCGAGGAGCCGATCTTGACGACGATCCGGCGGGCGGCGGGGAATCCCTCGCGGGAGGTGAGCCGGAGAGGCTGGCGATGCTCCCCGCTGCTCACCGGGAGCCTTCGTCGGACGCGGGATCGGCCCAGTGGCCGGCCTTCCGCTCCGCCTCCATCGCGGCGATGCGGCCCATCCGCTCGGCGGTGCGGGCGCGCTGCTGCTCCTTCTTCACCTCTCGGGTGGGGCGGGAGTGGTCCTCGAACCGGTCGTCGGTGCCGCGACGGCCCAGCATCTCGGCGCCGCCCACCATCGTCGGCTCCCAGTCGAAGACGACCGCGTCGTCGCCCGGACCGATCAGCACGGTGGAGCCCGCGACCGCACCGGCGGCGTAGAGCTGGTCCTCGACGCCGAGCTTGGCCAGACGGTCGGCGAGGAAGCCGACGGCCTCGTCGTTGGTGAAGTCGGTCTGGCGCACCCAGCGCTCGGGCTTGTCGCCCTGGACGCGGTAGGCGGTGCCGCCGTCGTACTGCTCGGTGACCACGCGGAAGCCCTTCTCGTCCACCGCGCGAGGGGCGATGACGATGGGTGCCGCCTCGGGGACGGGAAGGGTGGCCCGGGCCTGCTCGACGAGCTCGCCGAGGGTGAAGGACAGCTCGCGCAGACCCTTGCGGGAGACGGCCGAGACGTCCAGCACGGGGACGTCGCGCTCGGCGAGCTGCTCGCGGACCATGTCGGCCATGTCCACGCCGTCGGGCAGGTCCGTCTTGTTCAGCACGATGACGCTGGGGCGCTCCATGAGCGGCACCCGACCGTCGGTCTCCTCGTCGAGGCTCGCGGCGTAGGTGGCCAGCTCGTGCTCGATCGTGGTGAGGTCCGCGAGGGGATCACGATCGGACTCGAGCGCCGCCGAGTCCAGCACGTGCACGATCACATGGCAGCGCTCGATGTGGCGCAGGAAGTCCAGCCCCAGGCCCTTGCCCTGGCTGGCACCGGGGATCAGGCCGGGCACGTCCGCGATGGTGTAGCGGTGCTGCCCCGCCTCGACCACGCCGAGGTTCGGCACCAGGGTCGTGAACGGGTAGTCGGCGATCTTGGGCCGGGCCGCGCTCATCGCGGCGATCAGCGAGGACTTGCCGGCGCTGGGGTAGCCCACGAGCGCGACGTCCGCGACGGACTTCAGCTCGAGGACGAGGGTGCGCTCCTGCCCGGGCTCGCCGAGCAGGGCGAAGCCGGGCGCCTTGCGGTGGGCGTTGGCCAGCGCCGCATTGCCGAGGCCCCCGCTGCCGCCGCGGGCGGCGACGTAGCGGGTCCCGATCCCGATCATGTCGATCAGCACCGTGCCGTGCTCGTCGGTGACGACGGTGCCGTCCGGCACCGGGAGGATCAGGTCCCCGCCCCGCACGCCGTGGCGCATGTCGCCCTTGCCGAAGCCTCCGCTGGTCGCCTTCTGGTGCGGGCGGTGGTGGTACTCCAGCAGCGTCGTGGTGGAGGCATCGACCTCGAGGATCACGTCACCGCCGCGGCCGCCGTCGGCCCCGTCGGGACCGGCCAGGGGCTTGAACTTCTCGCGCCGGATCGAGGCGGCGCCGTGCCCGCCGGATCCTCCGAGGACCTGGAGCTGGACGCGATCGACGAAGGTGGCCATGGATGCACTCCGATGCTGAAGGTGGGGAAAAGCCTCGAGGGGCGGAGCGTTCGGCTCCGCCCCTCGAAGGACGCTGTGCGCCCCGGGTGATCCGGGGCGAGCGGTCAGACCGTCTCGACGATGCTGACCACGCGACGGTCGCGCTTGCGGCCGAACTCGACGGTGCCCGCGGTGAGCGCGAACAGGGTGTCGTCGTTGCCGCGACCCACGCCGTCACCGGGGTGGATCTTGGTGCCGCGCTGACGCACGATGATCTCGCCTGCGCCGACGACCTGGCCGCCGAAACGCTTGACGCCGAGGCGCTGGGCGTTGGAGTCGCGCCCGTTCTTGGAGGAGCTGACGCCCTTCTTAGATGCCATCTGGAATCAATCCTTGTCTGGTCGAGGGATCGCTCAGGCGATGCCCGTGATCTTCAGCCGGGTGAGCTCCTGGCGGTGGCCCTGGCGCTTCTTGTAACCGGTCTTGTTCTTGTAGCGGAGGATCCGGATCTTCTCGCCGCGGAGGTCCTCGACCTTCTCGGCGGTGACCTTCACCTTGGCAAGCTCGTTCTGGGCGGAGGTGACCTTGTCACCGTCAACCAGCAGCACCGGAGCGAGATCGACGCTGTCGCCCGCCTCGCCTGCCACGCGGTTGATCACGATGGTGTCACCGACCGACACCTTCTCCTGACGACCGCCTGCGCGGACGATTGCGTACACCACGTCAATGCTCCATCTTGTGATTCGGAATTGCTCTTCGAGTCATGCGCCCTGCCGGGTGTCACCGCGGACCTGCGACCGTCAACCTGTCCCGGACCGTGAGGTCCGGATGGGAGATGCGGTCGGCGATGTCCACCGGGAGCACGACTGCGACGCGTTTTGCGCCAGGGAACAGCTTACGATCCCTGGACCTGCCGGTCAACCACCGGACACGGTCCGACCTGCGAGAACGCGGTCACACCCTGTGGAACGCGTCACCCCTGACGGGGTGCGTCCTGCTCCCAGTCGGTCGAGGCCTGCTCGCCGGCACCCTCGGCGTCCACGGCGTCCACAGCGTCCACAGCGTCCACAGCGTCCTCGGCATGCGAGCCGCCGCCGGAGGCCGCGGCGATCGAGGCGATCGTGGCCCGGGCCTGGGCTCGGCTGTTCTCGTCGTCCTCGAGGCGGTGCACGTCGCCCTGCGTCTCGTCGGCGCCGTCCTCGGTGCTCTCGCCCTCGTCCTTCGCCCCGCCGCGCGAGCGCCGGCCACGACGCTTCGAGGACTTCGAGCCCTCGTCGCCGCCGTTCCCGCCGCCGTTGCCGCCGGAGCCGCCGCCGTGCTGGTGATCGCCGTCGACGTCCACGACAAGTCCGCGGCCGTTGCAGTGCTCGCAGGTGGTGGAGAAGGTCTCGACGAGACCCTGGCCCACGCGCTTGCGGGTCATCTGCACCAGGCCCAGCGAGGTCACCTCGGCGACCTGGTGCTTGGTCCGGTCCCGGCCCAGGCACTCGACCAGGCGACGCAGCACGAGGTCGCGGTTGGACTCGAGGACCATGTCGATGAAGTCGATGACGATGATGCCGCCGATGTCGCGCAGCCGCAGCTGGCGCACGATCTCCTCGGCCGACTCGATGTTGTTCTTGGTGACGGTCTCCTCGAGGGAGCCGCCCGAGCCGGTGAACTTGCCGGTGTTCACGTCGATGACGGTCATCGCCTCGGTGCGGTCGATGACCAGCGACCCGCCGGAGGGCAGGTAGACCTTGCGGTCCATCGCCTTCAGCAGCTGCTCGTCGATGCGGTGCTTGGCGAAGACGTCCTTCTCGCCGACGTGCTTGGTGACCCGCTCGAGCAGGTCGGGCGCCACATCGGAGACGTAGGCGTGGACATCGTCGTAGACCTTGCCGCCCTCGACGATCAGCGAGGTGAAGTCCTCGTTGAAGACGTCGCGGACCACCTTGATCGCGATGTCGGGCTCCTGGGAGAGCGCGACGGGGGCGTTGCGGCTCTTCTGGGCCTTCTGGATCTTGTCCCACTGGGCGCGGAGGCGCTCGACGTCGTGCGTCAGCTCCTCCTCGCTCGCGCCCTCGGCGGCGGTGCGCACGATGACGCCCGCGTCCTCGGGGATGATCTGGCGCATGATCTTCTTCAGCCGCGCCCGCTCGGTGTCGGGCAGCTTGCGGGAGATGCCGGTCATCGAGCCACCGGGGACGAACACGACGTAGCGACCGGGCAGCGAGATCTGGCTGGTCAGCCGGGCGCCCTTGTGCCCGATCGGGTCCTTGGTGACCTGGACCAGCACCGGGTCGCCGCTCTTCAGCGCGAGCTCGATGCGGCGCGGCTGGCCCTCGAGGCCCACGGCGTCCCAGTTGACCTCGCCGGCGTACAGCACGGCGTTGCGGCCCTTGCCGATGTCCACGAACGCGGCCTCCATGGAGGGCAGCACGTTCTGGACCTTGCCCATGTAGACGTTGCCGACCATCGAGGTCTGCGCCTTCTGGGCGACGTAGTGCTCGACGAGCACATCGTCCTCGAGCACGGCGATCTGGGTGCGGCCCGGGCGCTCGCGCACCACCATGGAGCGCTTGACGGACTCACGACGGGCCAGGAACTCGGCCTCGGTGATGACGTTGCGGCGGCGACCGGCGTCGCGCCCCTCGCGGCGGCGCTGGCGCTTCGCCTCGAGACGGGTCGAGCCCTTGACGGCCTTGACCTCGTCCCGTGCCTCGCGCACCTTCACCACGGTGTTCGGCGGATCGTCGGTGGAGCCGGAGTCGACGTTGCCCCCGCTGCCCGAGCGGCGGCGTCGACGGCGACGACGGGAGCTGGAGGAGCCGGAGCCGTTCTCGGCGTCGGGACCGGAGTCCGCGCCCTGCGCGTCGTCCTCCGACTCGGAGTCCTCGCGGGAGGACCGATCGCCGGGGTCCTGGTCCTCGGTCTCCTCGGAGTCGCCCTCGGAGCCGTCGTCCTCGCCGCGGCCGCGGCCGCGACGACCGCGTCCTCCGCGGCGGCGACGACGACGGGAGCTGCCGTTCGAACTCGAGGAGCGGTCCTCGGACTCGTCCTCGTCGGAGGACTCGTCCGCGGTCTCCTCGGCGGAGCCGTCCGCACTGTCCGAGGAGTCCTCGGCGGTCCCCTGGTCGCGCTGCGACGAGCGGCGCGACCGGCTGCGGCCGCGGCGCGAGCGGGTGCTGCGCTCCTCCTCGGGGGCGTCCTGAGCGTCCTGCTCGTCGGGCTCGTCCTGCTCGTCGGACTCCTCGTCGGCCGAGTCCTGCGGGGCGACGGTGGTGCGGGGCTGCGGGGTCGGCGCCTGGAACAGGAGGGAGGCGAAGTCCATCTGGACCTGCTCGCGACGGCGAACGCGGTCGTCGTCCTCGGTGGACTTCTCGCCGCGGGCCGAGGCCAGCGCACGCAGGTCGTCGACGACCGGGCTGTCATCGGTCACCTCGTCCTCGACGACGGGCTCCTCGGCAGCGGGCTCCTCGACTGCAGGCTCCTGCTCGGCGGGCTCCTCGACTGCAGGCTCCTGCTCGGCAGGCTCCTCGACGACCGGCTCCTGGACCGCCTGGACCACCGGGGCACCGGCAGGAGCCCCGGCGCGACGGCGCGGGCGCTTCGGGGTGGTGGTCGGTGCCGCCTCGGTGCTCGAGGAGTCCTGCGGCGCGACGACGGTGCGGGGAGCGGTGCTCTCGGGCGCCGGGACCGTCGGCGGGGTGAACGCCGGGGCTCCCGCCGGTGCACCGGCGGCGCGACGGCGACGCCGTGCCGGCGGGTTCTGCGTGGTCTCCGACGAGTCGTTCTCGGGTTCGTGGGTGCTGTCAGCCATGGGGCCGTCTCCTTCTGGAGGACCAGCGCACCCTGGTCCCGTCTGGTCATCGTCCCTGGGGACGGAAGTCTCTGGCCCTCGCCGTCGCGCAGCTCCCCGAGGAGAGCGCTGCGATGCCGAGCGTGGAGCACTGCGGTCGCGGTCGTCCGCGTAGCCGATGCTCCGACGTCACGACGCCGGGAGGTTCCCCCACCCGGTACGGAGCAGGAGAGTGCCTCGGTCAGTATGGCACAGGGCATTTCTGCGTCCGATGCCGACATGCGGACCAGGGGTGGCCCGGATCACGCCCGCAGAGGACCATCGTCCCCGTACCGCTCCCCGGCCCAGCCGTAGTGTCGCCGCAGAGCGTCAACCCGTCTGGAGCCCCCATGGATGCCCTCGACCTCGCACGGTGGCAGTTCGGCATCACCACCGTGTACCACTTCATCTTCGTCCCGCTGACGATCGGCCTGTCCCTGCTGGTCGCCGTCATGAACACCCGTGCGGTGTTCGCGAAGGACCCCGTCCGCAAGGACGCGTGGACCCGGATGACGAAGTTCTTCGGCTCGATGCTGATCGTCAACTTCGGCATCGGGATCGCGACCGGCATCGTCCAGGAGTTCCAGTTCGGCATGAACTGGTCCGAGTACGCCCGGTTCGTCGGGGACGTCTTCGGGGCGCCGCTCGCCCTGGAGGGTCTGGCCGCCTTCTTCCTCGAGTCCGTCTTCCTGGGTCTGTGGATCTTCGGCTGGGGGAAGCTGCCCGAGAAGATCCACCTGCTGACCATCTGGGCCGTGGCGCTGGGCACCACCCTCTCGGCCTACTTCATCATCGCCGCGAACTCCTTCATGCAGCACCCCGTGGGCGCGACGCTGAACCCCGAGACGGGCCGGGCGGAGCTGGACCCCTCGCAGGGCTCGATCCTCGCCGTGCTCTCCAACGTCACCGCGCTCGCGGCGTTCCCCCACGTGGTCTCCGGCGCCTGGCTGGTGGCCGGCGCCTTCCTCACCGGCGTCGCGTCCTGGCACATGGTCCGCCACCACAACCGGGCCCGCGCGCTCGGGCTGGAGACCGCGGAGGGCCAGGAGCACCATCTCGCCGCCCGCGACCTCTTCCGTCCCACCGTCCGCTTCGGTGTGATCGCGATGTGCATCTCCGCCGTGGTCCTCGTGGTCTCGGGCGACGCGCAGGCGAAGCTCATGTTCGAGCAGCAGCCGATGAAGATGGCGTCGGCCGAGGCGCACTGCGACACGTCGACGGACGTGCCCTTCTCGATCCTCACCGTGGGTGGGCCCGATGCCTTCAGCACCGACTGCTCGGGCGTCACCCACCTCATCGAGGTCCCCTACGTCACCTCGATCCTGGCCACCAACGACCCGCACGCCGAGCTGCAGGGCGTGGACGATCTGAACGCGCAGTACAAGGAGCAGTTCGGCGAGACCGCCACCGACATCCACGGCAACGAGGTCGCGGTCGACTACCGCCCGAACCTCTTCGTCACCTACTGGTCCTTCCGCCTCATGATGGGCCTGGCCGCCTTCAGCGGGGTCCTCGCCCTCTGGGCGCTGTGGGCGACCCGCGGCCGGGGCGAGAACGCGCGCACCACCGGATCGCGCCTGTTCCAGTGGTTCGCGGTGCTGGCGATCCCGATGCCCTTCCTCGCCAACGCCGCCGGCTGGGTGTTCACCGAGATCGGACGCCAGCCGTGGGTGGTCCATCCCAATCCGCTGGACCCGACGGTGCGGCTAATGACGATGCAGGGGGTCTCGAACCACCCGGGCTGGATGGTGCTCACCTCGCTGGTGGCCTTCACCCTCGTCTACGGCGTGCTGGCGGTCCTGTGGTTCCAGATGATGCGGAAGGCCGCCCTGAAGGGCGTCCCCCTCGCGCAGCGGGACCCCGAGACCGACGAGCTCGACACCCCGACCCTCTCCTTCGACTACTGAGACCAGGACGGAACAGATCATGGAACCCCTGCTCGAGGCCACCTGGCTCCAGGCCCTCTGGTTCGCGCTCATCGCCGTCTTCTTCCTGGGCTACTTCGTGCTCGAGGGCTTCGACTTCGGCGTGCAGATCACCGTCGGCGCCCTGTGGCGCCGCGGCTCCGGCACCCGCGGCACGCTGCTGAAGACCATCGGCCCGGTCTGGGAGGGCAACGAGGTGTGGCTGATCACCGGCGGCGCCCTCCTCTTCGCCGCCTTCCCGGAGTGGTACGCCACCCTCTTCTCCGGCTTCTATCTCGCCCTGCTGGGCCTGCTGCTGGTGCTCATCGTGCGGGTCTGCGCCTTCAAGTGGCGCGACAAGGTGGACGATCCCCGCTGGCGGACGGCCTGGGACGCCGTGCACGTGCTCGGCGGGATCGCGCCGCCGCTGCTGTGGGGCGTGGCCTTCTCGAACATCGTCGCGGGCGTCGCGATCGACGAGAACCGCTGGGTCACCTCCTCGCTGCTGGACCTGCTGAATCCCTTCGCGCTGCTGGGCGGTGCGGTGTTCGTGCTGCTGTTCTGGCTGCACGGCCTGCTCTACCTCGCCCTCAAGCTCGAGCAGCCCCTGCGCGGCCGGGTGCGCCGGCTCGCCGGGATCGTGGTGTGGCCGACGATCGCCGCCGGCGCAGCCTTCCTGCTCTGGTACCAGCTGGCCTACTCGCACGCCGCCTGGACCTGGGCTCCCCTGGTCCTCGCCGCGCTCGCGCTGATCGCCGTGGTTCCCCTGAACCGGACCGGGCGGGAGGGGCTCGCCTTCGCCGCGACCACCGCGGCGATCGCCGGCGCCGTCGCGACCCTGTTCGGCGGGCTGTTCCCCTACGTCCTGCCGGCCGTGAACGCCCCGGCGAACTCGCTCACCGTCGCGAACGCCTCCTCCACCGAGCACACCCTCACGGTCATGCTCATCGCGCTCGCGGTGCTGCTCCCGATCGTCCTGGCGTACACGATCTGGACCTATCGCGTGTTCCGCCACCGCATCAGCGATGACGACTCCCCCGCCCCCGGGTCCCAGCTGCTCGAGTCGGCGAAGCAGGGCTACCGGAACGCCTTCGAGCAGCGCTGATGGCACAGAGCCCGCGGGCCCGACGGGCGCCGCTGGATCCGCGCCTGGTGCGCGAGGTCCGCGCGGCGCGCCGGCACGTGGTGCGCACGGTCGCGCTGGGCCTGGTGCAGGCCGTGTGCGTGATCGTCACCGCCCTCGTGATCGCCCGTCTCGGATCGGACCTGCTCGAGCAGCGGGACGTGCCGCAGGGAACGCCGGTGCTGCTGCTGGTCCTGGTCGGCGCGCTGGCCGTGCGCGCCGGGGCGGTGCTGGTCCAGGAGGCGACCGCGCACCGCGCCGCGACGGCGGCCATCAGCGATCTGCGCCGCCGGGTGGTCGGCCATGCCGCGCAGCTCGGGCCGCGGGCCGGCGCCGGCCGCGGCGCGGACCTCACGGCGCTCGCCACCTCCGGTCTCGAGAACCTCCGCCCCTACCTCGTGGGATATGTGCCGCAGCTGCTGCTCTCGGCCACGGTGACCCCGCTGTGCCTGCTGGTGATCGGCCTGCTGGATCCGCTCAGCGCCGTCATCGCGCTGGTGACCCTGCCGCTCGTCCCGCTGTTCATGATCCTGGTCGGGAAGCTCACCGTGGGCCGCTCCGAGCGGCTCCTGGCGGACATGCGCTCGCTGTGGGCGCAGCTGCTGGACCTCGTGGACGGACTGCCCACGCTGCGGGCGCTGGGCCGGGAGAAGGGGCCGGAGAGGACCGTGCGCCGACTCGGTGACCGACACCGCACCTCCGCCATGGGCTCGCTGCGCTACGCCTTCCTCTCCTCGATGGTGCTCGAGCTGCTGGCCACGCTGTGCGTGGCGCTGATCGCCGTGAGCATCGGCATGCGCCTGGTCTACGGCGAGATGGAGCTGCTGCCCGCCCTCGCCGTGCTGGTGCTCGCCCCGGAGATCTACCAGCCGCTGCGCAACGTCGGCGCGCAGTACCACGCCTCCACCGACGGTCTGGCCGCCGTCGGCGCCGCCTTCGAGGTGCTCGACGAGGAGGCCCCGGCCGATGGGGACCGCCCGGCCCCGGATCTGCAGGATGCCGTCCTGGCCCTGCGCGGCGTCTCGGTGCGTTCCCGCGACGGCCTCGCGCCGCACCGCGCCGCGCTCGAGGTGCGCCCCGGCCGGGTGCTCGCCCTCACCGGTCCCTCCGGCGCGGGCAAGACCACGGCCGTGCAGGTGCTGCTGGGCCTGCTGGAGGCCGACGAGGGCCGAGCCGAGGTCCTCGCTCCCGACGGCACCGCGATCCCGGTGCGGGAGCTGCGGCGGAGGAGCCTGTGGGACCAGGTCGCCTATCTCCCCCAGCGCCCCGTGCTCCCCGCGGGAACGATCCGCTCGGTGCTCGCCGCCGCCCGGCCCGATGCCGACCAGGACGCGCTCGAGGCCGCCGCCGTCGCGACCGGGCTGGATGCGGTGATCGCCGAGCGCGGCTGGGAGGCGGACCTGGGACGCGCGGGGCGGGGCATCTCCCTCGGCGAGCGCCAGCGTCTGGCCCTCGCCCGGGCGGTGCTCTCCCCCGCTCCTCTCGTGGTGCTCGACGAACCCACCGCCCACCTCGACGGCGCCGCCGAGCAGGTGGTCCTGGATCTCCTCGTCGCCCTCCGGGAGGCGGGCCGCACCGTGGTCGTCATCGCGCACCGCTCCCGCCTGGTGGAGCTGGCCGACGACGTCGCGGGAGTGGAGGCCGGCCGATGATCCCCGCAGCCCCGATCCCCGGTGCGCTCCGCCGCGCCGTGCGCGCCCTCGAGATCCCGCGCGCCCGCCTGATCGCGGCGGTCCTCGCCGCCTGCGCGACCCTCGGATCGGCCTTCGCCCTCGCGGCCGTCTCCGCCTATCTCGTCACCCGGGCCTGGACGATGCCGCCGGTGCTGGACCTGACCGTCGCCGTGGTGATGGTGCGGGCGCTCGGCGTCTCCCGCGGCGCGTTCCGCTGGCTCGAGCGGATGCTCACCCACGACGTCGCGCTGCGCGGCGTGGTCACTCTGCGCACGAACCTCTTCACGGCGCTCGCGGACCGGCCGGACGACGGCCTCTCCCGGCTGCGGCGCGGCGATCTGCTCGGCCGTCTCGGGGACGACGCGCAGGAGCTGGGCGACCTGGTCATCAAGGCGGTCGTTCCGGGCCTGGTCTCCGTGGTGATGGCGGTGGCGGTGCTGGTCACCTTCGCGCCGCTGTCGCTGCCGGCGACTGCGGCGATGCTCGCCGGCCTGGTCCTCGCGAGCGTGCTCGCTCCCCTGGCCGCGCACCGCGCCGCCCGGATCACGGAGCAGGCCGTGCTCTCCACCCGCTCCGAGGTGGGCGCTCGATCGCTCGAGATCCTCGACGACGCCACCTCCCTGCGGCTCGAGGGCCGGCTGGAGCAGTCGCTGGATCTCCTCGGGGACCGCCAGGCGTCGCATGACGATGCCATCGACCGGGCGGCCGTCCCCGCCGCGGTGGCCGCCGCGGCCGTGCCGCTCGCGATCCTCCTGGCCGCCACCGGCTCCCTGCTGGCCGCAGGGGCGCTGTGGATCCAGGGCGCCGCCTCGGCGGGCCAGATCGGGATCCTGCTGCTGCTGCCGCTGTCCTCCTTCGAGGCGGCGACCGCCCTGCCCGCCGCCGCCTCGCAGCTGGCCCGCTCGCGAGCGGCCGCCGAGCGTCTCGCCGACCTCGTCGGCCCGCGGCTCCCCCGCACCGCAGGCATCGGGCGGGGCCCCGGGCCGGGCGTGCTGAGCGCCGTCGGCCTCACCGCCGGATGGACCTCCGACGCCCCGCGCGTGGGCGGGCTCGACCTCGATCTCCCCCCGGGCTCCCGTCTGGCCGTCGTCGGCCCCTCCGGCAGCGGGAAGTCCACGCTGCTGGCCACCCTCGCCGGCCTCCTGGATCCGCTCGCGGGACGCGTCGAGCTGGACGGCCAGGACCTGGCGGACCTCGACCCGGCCGCGGTGCGTGCGGCGGTGACGATGTTCGCCGAGGACTCCCACGTCTTCGCGACCACCGTGCGGGAGAACCTCAAGGTGGTGCGCGGCGGGCTCGGGGACGCGGAGATCGAGGCGGCCCTCGATGCCGTCGGCCTCTCGGACTGGGTCGCCGCCCTGCCCCTCGGGCTCGACACCCTGCTCGGTCCCGACGGCACCACCGTCTCCGGGGGCGAGCGCCGCCGGCTCCTGCTGGCCCGAGCCGTGGTGCGCGGCGGGCCCGTGCTGCTGCTGGACGAGCCCACCGAGCATCTCGACACCGCGCGCGGCGATGCCCTCCTGGAGGCGCTGCTCACCCCCGCCGGCTCCGCCCTGGTGCCCGCGAGCAGTACCGTCGTGGTCGTCACGCACCGCGTCGAGGCGATCCCCGCCGGCACGCCGATCCTTCGCCTCGAGGAGCACCGATGAGCTCGGACGATCCGTCCCCCGCGCAGCCCGTCCGCACGGGCCGGTCCCGGATCCAGGATCTCGCCGGGGCGGTCCTCGCGGGCGGCGAGGCGGAGGACCTGCTGGACCTGCTGGTGCGCTCGGCCCGCACGGACCTCGGCGCCCGCACCGCCCTGCTGGTGATGCCGGTGGGTCCGGACCGCTGGGGCGTGGAACTGGCCGACGGCCCGGATGCCGCCGAGCTGCTGGGTCGGCCGATCCCTGCCGAGGGCGCCGCCGGCCTGGCCCTGCACGGGGCGGATCTCGAGGTGCTCGAGGAGGTCCACGACCTCGAGCTCGGTCCGACGCCGAGCCGCGCCCTGCTCGGCGTGATCGACGCCGCCGAGCACGGACTCGGGATGCTGGCGGTGCTGCGCCCCGAGGCGGAGGCGCCGTTCACCGCCGCGGATCGGGAGCGGCTGGATGCGCTCGCCGGGCTGATCGCCCTGACCTTGCGGGCACCGACGCTCGGCGCGAGCATCGAGATCGACGACGAGCGCGGCCGGATCGCCCGTGACCTGCATGACCTCGCGATCCAGGAGCTGTTCGCGGTGGGGATGGAGCTCGAGGCGCTGGTCGACTCGCTCGAGGCCCCCGGGATGACGCCGTCCAACGCCCGGATCCGCAGCTCGGTGGCGACCTCGGTGCAGGGCGTCGAGAACGCCGTCGCGCAGATCCGGCAGATCGTGCAGTCGCTGCGCCGGGAGCGGTCCGCGGCGACGCTCACCGAGCAGCTGCGGCACGAGGTGGGGCTCGCGACCGCCGGCCTGGGCTTCGTCCCCGCGATGCGGCTGCCTCCGCATCCCGCGGAGATGGACGCCGAGCTGCCCCCGGAGATCGCGGAGGATGTGGTCGCCGTGGTGCGGGAGTGCCTCGCGAATGCCGCGCGGCACGCCCACGCGAGCGCCGTGGCGGTCTCCGTGAGCGTCTTCTCCGAGGGGGTGGACCGTGTGGTCCAGGTGAACGTCTCCGACAACGGCCGAGGGATCGACCCCGCCGTGGAGCGCCGCAGCGGCCTGGCGAACATCTCCTCGCGCGCCCGCCGCCACTCCGGCTGGGTCGATGCGATCTCCCTCGAGCCGGGCACGATGGTCTCGTGGCGGGTCACCCTGCCGGCCGTGTGAGCGGGCGGAGCTACTGGGGCTTCCAGCCGGCCCGGCGACGGGCCGCGACCATCGCCGCGACCTGGGTGCGGCGCTGCATCCCGAAGGCCTGCAGGATGACGGTGACGCGGTTCTTCACGGTCTTCTCCGCGATGCCCAGCGCCTCGGCGATCTCGCGGTTCGAATGCCCGTCCCCGATCAGCTCCACGATCCGCTGATCGGAGTCGGAGAGCTCCGGCCCGTCCTCGACGTGGTCCGCGGGCCACACCCCGCGGCCCTCATGGACGGCGGTCACGGCGTCGACGATCTCCTGGGAGCGGGCCGACTTCAGCATCAGACCGGCCGCGCCGGCCGCTCGGGACTCGCGCAGCGCCGCGTCGTCGTCGAAGCTGGTCAGCACCAGCATCCGCTGCGCGGGATCGATCTCGCGGGCGGTGCGCATGACGTCCAGACCGGTGCCGTCGGGCAGCTGCAGGTCGACGACGAGCACATCGGGCCGGATCGCCGGCAGGCGACGGCTCGCCTCGGTCACCGAGGAGGCCTCGCCGATCACCTTCAGGGCGTCGCTCGAGTCGATCACGGTGACGATCCCGCGCCGGACCACCTCGTGGTCGTCCACCAGCATCACGCGGATCGGTCCCGGCTGATCGGTCGCTGTCACGGAGGAACTCCTCGCATCGTCCTGCGCTGCTCGAACAGCACGAATCTACCGCATGACGTGCAGTGCGATCCTGGACGAACAGCTCCTCAGGCCCCGTCCGTCCCCGCGTACTCGGCGTCGGTGACGCGCTCCCTCCAGATCACCGAGGTGGCCGGGTCGGGATGATCTCCATCTGTGCTCCTCCTCCACGTCGGCGCCCTGGGCGCGCCGGTTCCCGGCCACGCTACGGCGCACGGCGCCGAGGAGGGATGCCCTGCTGGTGCCCCCTTCACCGGGGACTCCCCCGCGCCATGGTTCTGCGATGGAATCGGAGCATGAACACCACGGAGAGCACCAGCAACGGATGGACCGGCGCGAAGGACGCCCTCGGCGACTTCTCCCCGTGGATGGCGCACTACACCGACAGCGTGCTGTTCGACGAGGTCTGGGAGCGTGAGGGCCTCAGCCCCCGCGACCGCAGCCTCGTCACCGTCGCGGCATTGACCGCGATGGGCCGCACCGATCAGCTGCGGTTCCATCTCACCCATGCCCGCAGCAACGGCGTGAGCGACGACGAGCTCGAGGAGGCCCTGCTGCACCTGGCCTTCTACGCGGGCTGGCCCTCCGGCATGGGTGCCACCGCCCTGCTGAAGGAGATCAGCGAGGCCGAGGACTAATCGCCGGCGCATCGGGAGCGGAGGGCGCCGTGCCCCGCTGGCACCTCGGGCAGAAGTGGCTCGAGCGGTTCATGTGCACCTCGCGCCGGATCGGGCCGCCGCACCGCGGGCACGGCTCGCCGGTGCGCCCGTAGGCGCTGAGGGAGCGGGCGAAGTAGCCGCTGCGTCCGTCCACGTTCACGTACAGCGCGTCGAAGCTCGTGCCGCCCACCTCGAGCGCCCGCTCCATCACCTCGCCGGCGGCGCGGAGGATCGCCAGCGCGCGCCGCTGGGACAGGGCGGCGCCGGGGGTGTCGAAGCGGGTGCGGGCCTCCCACAGGGCCTCGTCGGCATAGATGTTCCCGATCCCGGAGACGATCTCCTGGTTCAGCAGCAGGGTCTTGATCGCCGCTCGGCGTGCCCGCAGCGCCCGGGCGATGGAGGGCAGGTCCGCCGCGGGATCGAGCAGGTCGCGGGCGATGTGGGAGGCGCCCTCGGGCAGCAGCGCATCGGGGCTGCCCACCCCGGCGAGCGCACCATCGGCCGCGGGGACCAGCGGGCTCGTCCACAGGCCGCCGAAGAGGCGCTGGTCGATGAGGTCCACGCGGGTGCCGTCCTCGAGGTGCAGGGAGAGGCGGCGGTGGCGCAGCGGATCCGAGGCGGGTCCCTCGGAGTCGGCACCCGGGGTCACCGCGATCCCGTCGGCCGTCGCGAGCCGCAGCTGCCCGCTCATCCCGAGGTGGCCCATCAGGGCCTCGCCGGTGTCGGCGCCGTCCGGGTCGGCGAGCCGCCACCACAGGAACTTCCCGCGCCGCGCGACGGCGGTGAGCGTCGAGCCCACGAGCGCCGCGCGCAGGCGGTCCTCTCCCCCGACCTGGCGGCGGATGATCCGGGCGTCGAGCACTTCGAGATCCTGGATCCTCCGGCCGACGGTCCGCGGCGCGAGCCCGCGACGGACCACCTCGACCTCGGGCAGCTCCGGCACGGCCTCAGCCCCGCGGGATGAGGGTCTCGCCGCGCTCGGCGAGGACGCCGCGCACGGCGTTCTGCGCCGCTGCGAGCTCGGCGTCCTTCTTGGAGGCGCCCTCCCCGCTGGCGGTCACGATCCCCGGCACCGTCACGGTCGCGGTGAAGGTCTTCTGGTGCTCGAGTCCTGCCTCGGTGAGCTCGTAGGTCACGCTCGAGCCCTCGGCCGCGGCGATCTCCTGGAGGCGGGACTTGAAGTCGTACCCGGTCTCCAGGAACTCGTCGGAGTCGAGCAGCGGCCGCAGCAGGTCCAGCACGAAGCGGCGCGAGACGTCCTGGCCGAGGGACAGGTGCACCGCGCCGATGACGGCCTCGGTGGTGTCGGCGAGGATCGAGGACTTCGCCCGCCCGCCGGTGAGGTCCTCGCCACGGCCCAGGCGCACGTAGGCGCCGAGGTCCAGCTTCGAGGCGATCACCGCGAGGGCGCGGGTGCTGACCGTCGCCGCCCGACGGCGCGCGAGGTCGCCCTCGGGCAGGGTGGGATGGCTCGAGTACAGGTATTCGGTGACGGCCAGCTGCAGCACGGCGTCGCCGAGGAACTCGAGGCGCTCGTTGTGGGGCAGGCCGTCGTGCTCGTAGGAGTAGGAGCGGTGGGTCAGCGCCAGCTCGAGCAGCCCGGACTCCGAGAGGTCGGCACCCTGCCCCGCGTCGAGCGGGAGGCGGTCCAGCAGTCCCTCGGAGGCGGCGGCCTCGGTGGCGCGACGCCTGCGCGCCATCAGGCCTCCTCGGGCTTCTCGGCTGACGGCGCGTCGTCGAAGAGACCCTGCAGCTTCGCGAAGCGATCGTCGATGACGTCGTGGGCGTGGTCCGGGTCGTCCTCCATGCGGAAGCCGCACTGAGCGCACAGGCCCGGGCAGTCCTCGCGGCACAGCGGGCGCTCGTCGGCCTCCATGGCGAGAGCGTCGCGCACCTGCGTGGCGAGGTTGACCTCGTCGGCCTCGAGCAGCGTGGTGTCCTCGCGCTCGTCGGCCTTGACCTTCTCGGGGTACATGAACAGCTCGTCGAGGCGGGCGGTGACGTCCTGCTCGACGGGGTCGAGGCAGCGGGAGCACTCGCCCTCGAGGTGGGCGGTGACGGTGCCGTGGGCGTAGATGCCCTCGACCACGGACTCGAGCTCGGCCTCGACGGCGATGTCCTCGCCCTCGGGGACCTGCATGGCGACCCCGCCCACCTCGCGGGGCGGGGCGGCGACGGTGCGTTCGACGTGGCGGTGGGTGCCGGTGCGGCCCACGAGGTCGACGGCGTCGAACCTCAGCGCGTCGTCGAGCGTGGTGGTCGGGGTGTTCTCAGAGGTCATCGGTGTGGATCCTGTTCGTGTCGAGGGGCTGTCAGGAGACGGCCGCGGCGGAGCGCAGCGCGTCCAGCGAGGGGCCGGGGAGCATGTCGGAGACGTCTCCGCCCAGGGCGTGGACCTCCCTCACCAGGGAGGAGGAGATGTGGGACCAGGCGGCGTCGGTGAGCAGGAAGACGGTGTCGATCTCGGCGAGGTGGTGGTTCATCCGCGCCATCGGCTCCTCGTAGGCGAGGTCCAGCTGGGAGCGGAGACCGCGCACCACGGCCTGCGCCTCCACGTCTCGGCAGAAGTCGACCAGCAGCCCCTTGGGCAGGGTGCGGACCTCGACGGATCCCGAGAGCCCCTCCTGGTCGAGGGTCTGCGTGATCGCGGCCGTGCGGGCCTCGAGGTCGAGCAGCCCCTTCTTCGAGGGGTTGTGGGAGACCGCGATGATGACCCGGTGGCCGAGCGCTGCGGCCCGACGGGTAAGGTCGAGGTGCCCCAGGGTGAAGGGGTCGAACGAGCCGGGCAGGACGACAGTGCTCATGGCGCCACTCTAATGCGCCGGGCTGGACGGATCAGTCGAGCTCGATGGTGACGTGGTGGGTGCCGTCCTCGTCGATCGTGCCGATGAGGAGGGTGCCGGTGAGGCCCGCGAGCTCACCGGTGCCGGAGCCGGGGGCGATCACGTACTGCAGCTCGGGATCGCCGCCGGCCATGGTGCCGAGCTGCTGGAGGGCGAGCGTGCCCTCCCGCCCGTCGAGCGTCCCCTCGAAGAGCTCGCTGGCGACGTAGGAGGCGCTGCCGGTGGCGGGGTCGCCGGCGGTGAGCATGACGCCGCGCGAGGTGCCGGCGGCACCTCCGCCCCAGGTCTTGGACAGCTCGAAGCGACCGGCGGCGCCGGGGACCGGCTCGCCGGGGGTGAGGTCGACGGTGAAGGTGGCGCGGTGGGTGGTCATAGACCCAGTATCGGTCCTCGCACCGCGGCCGTGCGGGCATAGGCCGAGGGCGCGGTGCCGGTCACGGCGCGGAAGTCGCGGTCGAAGTGGGGCTGGTCGTACCAGCCCAGATCGTGCGCCAGCTCGCCGAGAGACCGGCGATCGCCCCGGTCGATGGCCGCCACCGCGTCGATCACCCGGGCCCGCAGGATCATGCGCTTGGGCCCCACGCCGAGGAAGCGGTGGAAGCGTCGCTGGAGGGTTCGGGTCCCGTGGCCCGAGCGACGCTCGAGCTCCGCGGTGCCGGTCACCGCAGGGTCGTCCAGCAGGCCGAGGATCTGCGTGAACTCGGCGAATCCGGGCGCCTCGCGGGGCTCGAGCGCCAGCAGCCAGGAATCGAAGGCGGTCGCGGCGGCGGTCGCGGTGTCGGGGAGGTCGGGGAGGTCAGGCAGAACGAGGTCACCGCGCCGGAACCAGTCCGCCGCCCGGACGGTGCGGTCGCGGATCTCTGACGGTGCCGCGGTCGTGAAGGCGGTCGTGCCCCCGAGGCGGAAGCGCACGCCGACCACGCCTCCGGCGCCGTGCTGGGTCACGTCGAAGCGGCCCCGGGCGACGGGCCCGGTGATCCAGTCCCCCGCGCCGCCGGCGCCCGCCCTGCGGACTCCGCCCCATTCATGGGTGAGGTGTATGCCGGGGTCGTCGAGCGTGCTCGCCACGCGCTCCTGGCCCGGCGGCAGCTGCCAGGTCACCGACCAGTACCGCTCGACCCAGCGCCGCAGCGCCGGGGCGGGCTCCGCGTGGTCGTACCGGGAATGGCGGAGCAGCTCGTCGGGCCGGAGCACATGGCCGAGCATGTGGGCAGGCGCAGGTGTCGCCTTCGTCCAAGCGCCCGGGGTGCTCATGGAGGCAGTGTGGCAGGCATGACCGACACCACGACCTCATTCTCCACGGACGCAGACCCCACCGACGCCGGCGCCCCCGCGGATCCTCAGCCCGTCGCCCGACTGGCGATGATCACCCTCGACGCGATCGATCCCGAGCCCCTGGCCACCTTCTGGTCCGCGGTGCTGGGCTGGCCGATCGCGGTCTCCACACCGGAGTACGCGATGCTCACCGGGCCCGCGCATGCGCTGGGGATCGGCGCGGTGCCGGATCATCGGGCGCCGTCCTGGCCCGATGACGGGCACAAGCAGTTCCACTTCGACCTGGCGGTGCAGGATCTCGAGGCGGCGGCGGGCCGCTGCATGGAGCTCGGCGCGGAGCGCGTCGCCGAGCAGCCGGGCGAGACCTGGATCGTGCTGCGTGACCCCGCAGGTCACCCCTTCTGCCTCACCGACGCCGCGGCCTGGGGGTAGTTCAGGGGGTGCCCGACCGGCGCTCGCGGTGCTCGCTCGCGAGAAGGGCGTAGGACATGCCGTCCAGCCAGCGACCGCTGCGGTGGAGCGACTCCTCGCGGAAGGTGCCCTCGTGGCGCAGGCCGATCTTCTCCATGACGCGTCGTGAGGCGAGGTTCTCCGCGAAGCAGGCCGCCTCCACGCGCCGGACCCCGAGGTCGTCGATCGCGAGGTCGAGGAGGGCGGCGGCGAACTCGGTGCCGAGGCCGCGTCCGTGCACCGTCGGATCCAGCACCCAGCCGATCTCGGCCTGCTGTCCGGCGGCCTGCTCCCGCATGTCCGCCTGGGACCAGGCGTCCTGGACCTCGGCCTTGCCGCTGGCGACGATCGCGCCGTCGAGGAGGCCCACCACACAACTGTCGAGAGTCCCGTCCCACCACTGCTGATGCGCCTCGAGCGTGGGGCTGAGCGTGGTGGTCCACTTCTGCACCTCGGGCAGGCGGTACCAGGGCCAGATCGCCGCGGCGTCCTCCGGCCGCCCCGGTCGCAGTTCGAGCCGGTCGGTGCGGCGGGGCCAGTCGAGGTCGGAGAGCGCGATCTTCACCGGGCCAGCGTAGTCCGCCGGTCAGAACGGCGGCGGGGCGTGATGCGGGAGGGGGTGGAGCGGAGGGGGATCGGGGTCATCGGCCTCGTCGTACTCCGGGCGGGACTAGTGCTCCATGAGGTGCATCCCCCACCGGTGGGCCTCTTCGCGATCCGCGATCTCTGCGGGCGACTCGTCGAGGACGCCGAGGCGCGTGAGCGCGTCGACCTCGACATCTGCCTGGTGCTGCTCCCAGGCTCGCTCGAGCCGTGCTCCGAGCTCCCTGGTGACCAGATCCGTGTTCCCGGCGACCTCGCTGACCGCGGCGTCGCCGATCCGCCAGCGGGTGGCGCCGGTGCGGGGGTCCCGTTGCGGATCGAGCCCGCCGGTGGTCTCCAGCCGATGGTGCCGTCGGCACAGGCGGTGGAGGTTGTCGAGGGAGGTTGGTCCGCCTCGAGCGGGATGCTCGAGGTCGAACTCCTCGATGCGGTCCGCCTCGCCGATGGTCATGACGTTGCGGCTGCAGGTGGGGACGGCGCAGATCGGGTCGATCAGCCGCAGGTGCTCGGCCATCGCGGCGGTGGGCCGGTAGGTGCGCGAGGCGGAGGCGAGGTACGCGCCGGAGATCGGGTCGGTGAGCACCCGTTCGAAGGCGGGCGCCTGAGCCACCAGGCGGCGCGCCATCCGGGCCGGGATCGGGATCGTGCCGTCCAGGGTCGCCGGGGCGTGGGAGAGGCCCAGCAGCGTGAGGACCGGCACCACGACCGAGATCCGGAAGCTCGGCTCGGGCACCTCCACAGCGCCCGTGGTCAGTGCGGAGCGCAGCGCGACCTCATAGCGGAGCGCCTCGAGAGACATGTGCTCTCCCTGTCTCGCGACGTCACCGTCGAGATCGAAGGGGATGGGGGTTCCGTCGCGGAGCGCGCGACGCTGGGCGTCCTGCACGGTGCGGGCGGCGGCGTCGAGGCGATGGCCGAAGGCGGCGAGCTCCGGGAGGGGGCCGCGGATCATGAGGCAGGCTGTTCCATCGCTGTCCGACGAGGGCTGGAGGTGCACGCCACGCTGCTCCTCGGGGCTCTCCTGGACAGCGGCGCGACCGAACCACTCGACGAGGATGCGCAGGTCGCTGTAGAAGCGCTCGACGTCGATCGCCTCGAGCTGCCAGGCCGCCACGCGCTCGTCGACCTGGAGGCGCTGGGCGGGAGCGAGCCGCAGGACGCTGCGGATCAGCCACTCGAACCAGTCGATGGGGAGCTCGCCACGACCTGCGCGGGCGAAGCAGGCCGGGAGATGCTCGACCGCGACATGCGCATCGCGCAGCCGGTCCTCGCCGCGCGGGAGCTTCACCCGGAGCGCCGCCGCGGCGGCGAGGGCATGGAGGGTCTTCTCGTCGTGCTCGTCGCCCTCGGACCAGAGCGAGGCGAGGTCGTGCATCTCGTCGACGTAGAGGGCGGCCTGCAGCTCCCGTCGGCGCCGATGGATCCGCAGCACGGTCTCCGCCTCGACGCTGCGGAGTACGACATCGGCGCGCTCGACGAGCGCCTGCGGGGTGAGGGGCCGACGAGCCCGCACGACGGCGCGGGGCGGGCCGGTGGGCGCGGAGGGACCTGACGACGGGGAGATCCCTCGAGGCCGCGAGGGGCGGGGAGACGCCGCCGGCCGGAGCCGCCCCTCGGAACGCTCGATGAGCTCCCCCATGACGCCCCCTCTCTGCTCTCCGTCGAGTACCGCTGGACCGGGCCGCCCTCCGTCGATCCTCACCTCAATTTGGATCACCTGTTCGACGTGCACCAGGAATCGACGGAGATCCCCTCAGAATGCGGATAACCAATGCCTGTGGAGGAAAGGTCGACTCTTCCACAAGGAACGCACATTCTGTGGATACCCATCGGTCACCTGGCACTGTGCCCGCCGTGCAGCACCACAACCTGAGCGCAGACCGCTGACGGTTGCAGTGAACTTCGAGGTCAGAATCGGAACCCGCTGAATACACATGTCCGGTCGCCCCGCAATACCTCTCGGAATATTGTGGACGACGTATCTGTCGACCCCTACCCTGAGGCGATGACTCCCGCTCCGGCCCCCGCCTTCACGCTTGACCTGCCGACGCCCGAGGACGCCGATGCTCTCGCCGAGCTCCACCACCGGGTGTGGCGGCAGGCCTACACAGGGATCCTCCCGGAGCATGCGCTCGGCGCCGACGAGCTCGCCTCGCGCCGCACGATGTGGCATCGGACGCTCGAGCAGCGGTCGTCGGCGCAGCTCTCCGAACGGCTCCGAATCGGGCGCGGGCCGGACGGCGCGCCCGTCGGCTTCCTCACGGTCGGTCCCTCGCGGGACGAGGAGGCGCCGCGTCCGCTCGAGCTCCAGGCGCTGAACGTCGACTCCGCCTTCCACGGCACCGGTCTCGCGCAGGCCCTGGTGCGGGACCTGCTGCAGGATCGTCCGGCTTACCTCTGGGTGGTCGAGGACAACCCCCGGGCGAGGCGCTTCTACGAGAAGGAGGGCTTCCGCGCCGACGGAGTACTGACGGTCGATGCCGCTCTCGGCGACCTCCGCGAGATCCGTATGACCCGATGAGCCCGCCCCTCAGGCGGGCCCGCCGAACTGCAGGACCGTCTCTCCGTAGGACTTGGTGCCGTCGTCGCCCCAGCCCTCGGGCCAGGCGATCGGGCGGGTGCGCGAGGAGCGCTCGATCACGACGAGCGCCTCATCCTCCAGCGCCGGACGGAGCGTGAGCAGCAGCTCCTCGAGCGCCTCGGTGGGCACGTCGTAGGGCGGGTCCAGGAAGACGAGGCTCGCGCCGTGACCGGAGAGGGAGGACGCGGCGGTCGTCGCCCTGCCGGCGCGGACGTCCAGGCGGTCGGCGAGCCCGAGCTCCGCCGCGGTGCGCCGCAGCTGCTTGGCCGTCGGCCCGTGGAGCTCGACCAGCAGAGCGTGCGCGGCACCGCGGGAGAGGGCCTCGAAGGCCAGCGCTCCGGTCCCGGCGTAGAGGTCGAGAACGCGGGCGCCGACGAGGGCGTCCCAGCCCTCGAGGCGGTTGAACAGGGCCTCGCGGACCTTGTCGGAGGTGGGTCGGGTGCCCTTCCCGGGCGGGCCGGGGATGGTGCGGCCCCCCAGGGTGCCGGAGACGATGCGCGGCATGTCAGCTCCTCTCCACGTCGGGGTCGGCGTCCCGCAGGCGGTCCTCGATGGCGCCGGCGAGAGCGGGATGGGCGGTCAGCTCGGGGTCGGAGGCGACGACGGCGAAGGCGTCCTCGCGGGCCTGCTCGATCGCGCGGGAATCGCGCAGCACATCGAGGTGCTTCAGGGTGCGCTGGAGGCCGGACTGCTCCTCCCCCACCAGGTCGCCCGCTCCGCGGCGGCGCAGGTCCAGCTCGGCGAGCTCGAAGCCGTCGGCGGCGTCGGCGATGCGCTGCAGGTGCTGGGAATGCTCCTGCCCCACCACGGCGCTGGTGTCGAAGAACGCGATGCCCGGGTGCTCGGCGCGGCCCACCCGGCCACGAAGCTGGTGCAGCTGGGAGACGCCGAAGCGCTCGGCGTCCAGCACGATCATCACGGAGGCGTTGGGAACGTCGACACCCACCTCGATGACGGTGGTCGAGACCAGGAGATCGATCTCGCCGTCGACCATCTGCTTCATGACGTGCTGCTTCTCCTCTGCGCTGAGGCGGCCGTGGAGGATCCCGATCCGGGCGCCGGCGAGCTCGGGCCGTTCGGCGATCCGGAGGGCGCTCTGATGCACGCCGCGGGCGGGCTCGAGGGCGGGCGTCCGCTCCGTGCCGTCCTCGTCCAGGAGCGGCGGCGCCGGGGCGTCCGCCTCGTCCTCGTCGATGCGGGCGCAGACCACGAACACCTGCCGACCTGCGGCGATCTCCTCCGCGGCGCGCTGCCACATCCGCTGCTCCCAGGCGGGCAGCTTCTCGTGGACCACGAAGCTGGTGACCCCGGCGCGCCGGCCGGGGCTCTCGCGCAGGGTCAGGACGTCGAGGTCGCCGACGGTGGCGAGAGCCGCGGTGCGCGGGATCGGGGTGGCGGTCATGACGATGACGTGCGGGCTCTGCCCGGAGGGCCCCTTGGCGCGCAGGCGTCGGCGATGGTCCACGCCGAAGCGGTGCTGCTCGTCGATCACGACCAGGCCCAGGGAGGCGAACCCGACGCTCTCGGTGAGCAGGGCGTGGGTGCCGACGACGATGCCCGCCTGGCCCGAGGTCACGTCGAGCAGGGTCTCGCGACGGCGCGATGTGCGCTGGGAGCCGGTGAGCAGGCGCACGCGGGTGGCCTCGGGATGGGCGTCGAGCTGGCCGGCGCGCGCGAGCTCGCCGAGCAGGGTGGTGAGCGTGCGGTGGTGCTGCTCGGCGAGCACCTCGGTGGGGGCGAGCAGGGCGGCCTGGTGGCCGGAGTCCACGGCGCGGAGCATGGCGCGCAGGGCGACGACCGTCTTGCCGGAGCCGACGTCCCCCTGGAGCAGTGCGCTGGTCGGATGGCCGTGGGCGATCCGCGCGGCGAGCTCGTCGCCGATCTCCCGCTGGCCCGCGGTGAGCTCGAAGGGCAGGCGCTCGTCGAACAGCCCCTGCAGGGGCCCGTCGGCAGAGAGGACCGGAGCCGGGGTGCGCTCATCCTGCGCTCGCCGCTGGGCGAAGACGGACTGCAGGATGAAGGCCTCCTCGTAGCGGAGGTGGGCCATGCCCCGTCGGGTGTCCTCGGTGGTGAGGGGGACGTGGACGAGGCGCACCGCCTCCTCCAGCGAGGGCAGGCCGCGGCGGGTGATCACCTCCTCGGGAACGGTGCGGCTGAGGGAGCCGGCGTACTCGAGGCCCTTCTCCGTGGCCGAGCGCATGGTGCCCTGCGCGATGTTCTGCTTGAGCGGGTAGACGGGGCGGGGGCGCTGCGCCCAGGCGCGGCCCTCGTCGGTGTCCTCGACGGGTTCGTAGTCGGGGTGGGTGAGCTGCAGGGCCTTGCGGTAGTCGTCATAGCCGACGGTGCCGCGCACCAGGATCAGGGCACCGATGGGGAGCCGCCCCCGATGCCAGTCGACCTGACGCTGCTTGGTGAGGAAGAAGGTGAGGGGCAGCGACTCGGTGCCATCGGTGACGGAGACCTCGAGCAGGAAGCCGTAGCGGCTGCGCATCGCGCGGTCGTGCACCGACTCGACCTCGACGATGGCGCTGACCTCCTCGCCCTGGTGGATCTCCCGCAGGGAGCGCAGCGGGGCGGGGACCACGTAGCGTCGGGGGGCGAAGCGCAGCATGGTGTCGAGGTCGCGCACGCCGAAGGAGGCCATCGCCTTGGACTCCTTGGAGATCAGGAGCTCCTTCAGCGGCATCGAGCCACGGGCGGACTCCTGCCTCCTGGCCATCCGGTCGTCTCCTCGTGCTCGATGTGCGGGGCCGTGCGGCGGCCTGCGAGGTCCTATCGTGCCACTGCACTGCGATGCTGTGGCGGAGTCCACAGGCCGCCGCACCGGTCCTCCCCTTCAGGCGGGGCGACATCTGGGCTATGATTCCGTGGTTGCCCTGACCGCCGGGGGTTCGCACCTCCGTGCTCACCCAGGTCACCGACCCCGCCGAACCGGCGCGGGGGTGGAGCGGGCACCGCGATCAGAACATCGACGTACCAGGAGACGACAGTGGCTGCTTCCACGTGTGACATCTGCGCCAAGAGCCCCAGCTTCGGCAAGGCCGTGTCTCACTCGCACCGCCGCACCTCGCGTCGCTGGAACCCGAACATCCAGTCCGTCCGCACTGTGATCAACGGCACCAGCAAGCGAGTGAACGTGTGCACCTCCTGCCTCAAGGCAGGCAAGGTCAGCACGCTCGGCGCCTGAGCGAGACCGCCAAGGATTCATCCGCAGGAGCCCCCACCCGATCGGGTGGGGGCTCCTGCGCGTGCGGGCGCCTGCTGCCCCGCCCCGCCGCGTCCCGTCGATGCGCGGTTCCGATCCCGATCGTGGATCAGAACCGGGCATCGGCGCAGGCGGCGCGACGGGGTGCGAGGTGGCCGGGCGCGACGGAGGATGTGCCGGGCGGCCGCTCAGCGCAGCCGGCGCACCGGGAGCTCCGACTCGACCGCTCCGCCGTCGGCCGCGCGTTCGATCCGGGTGACGCGCGCGTCGTCGACCTCGCTGACGGCCTCGACGAGCTCGGTGCCGCGGAAGAGCAGGCCGGTGCCGTCGTCCGTGCACAGCGCCGGGCCCAGGGTCCCGTCGGCGACCAGCTGATGCAGCAGCGGGCGACGGGACTCCTCGGAGTCCATGTGGACGCCGTTGGCCCCCGGCAGGAAGCCGAGCCCGTTCGTGACGGGCGCGAGCTGAGGACCGAAGGAGTCGGTCACCCCGCCCTCGAACCAGCAGATCGATCCGGCAGAGATCCCGGCGAGCACAACGCCCTCCTGCCACAGACGATGGAGGATCTCGGGCAGGCCGTGAGCGCGCCACACCGCGAGCAGGTTCACGACGGAGCCGCCGTTGACCCACAGCACGTCGAAGCCGCGCAGGTAGCCCTCGATGTCCTCGACGTTGGGCAGGGAGAACAGGCTCAGGTGGTGCAGCTCGTAGCCCGCCTCGCGCGCCGCCTCCTCCATGTCGCGCTGGAACCCCTTGTCATCGCCGCTCGCCGTGCCGATGTTGCAGATCCGGGGCGTTCCGCCGGTGCGTGCATCGCGCTCCGCGGCGAGCTGGACGGCGAGGGCCATCATCGGCCCGAAGCCGAAGCGGAGCCGCGGATGCGGCAGGTAGCCGGCGCTCGTGGCGAGGATCGTGGGGGCGGAGGCGGTCATGGGATCAGCTCTCTCAGGGTCGCGGTGAGGCCGCCGGGGATCTCGACGAGGTGCACGGGATCGACCTCTTCGCGGTCCAGGGTGGCCAGCAGCGGGGCGGCGTGCGGATCGGTGGGGTGGTTGTCGAAGTCGAGGGCGGTCATGCCGTCGGCCCGCAGCCCGTCGAGAAGCGCGGCGAGGCAGAGGGCCACGTCGGCGCGGGCGTGGGGTGCGGCGGCGTCCACGGCCTCGAGAGCGCCCTCGCGGCGCGAGGCGGGAGCGTCGGCGCCGTCCGCGGAGTACAGGTCCGCGAGGGCGGTGATGGTGCCGTCGCGGAGCACCGCCCAGGAGCCGGCGAGGTCGCTCTCCTCGAAGAACTCCTCCCCCACGATCGGGCGGATCGTGTCGCGCGGCGCGGTCGGCGACCAGCTCGCGTGCTGCCAGAGGTAACGATCTGTGAGGGCGTCGACCAGCTGCTCACGGGGCAGCTCGCTCCAGGGCAGGACGCGGGCGCCGTCGTCGGCGAGCTCGCGCACCGTCCGGATCCAGCGGGCGGTGCGCTCAGAGGTCAGGTCCACCCGCAGCAGGGGGACCTCGAGGTAGGTCACCGCGCCGTGCGCACGCAGGAAGAGATCCCGCTCGGACCCCGACTCCGCCTTCGAGGACAGCGGATTGCTGCTGTACTCACGAAGTTCGTGAAGAAGCGCTGTTCCGTGCCCGAGGCGGCGGTGCTCCGGAGCGATCTCGAGCTCGACCAGATCGCGCCGGGGATGGACGGGATTGGTGCCGATGCGGCCCACGCCGATCACCTCTCCGTCCACCTCGAGCGCCAGGGCGCGGAAGCCCTCCCGCCAGCCATCGGGCTTCAGCCAGTCGAAGCGATGGCCGTCGCGTTCGACGTCCTCCGAGGTGGTGGGGCGGAACCTCCGCGCCGTGGCGCTCGCGTCGCTCACTCGGCGGTGGCGTCCGCGAAGGTCGCGGTGTCGATGACGGCGCGGAAGTGCACGTCGCCGTCGACCACGCGGTCATAGGTGGCGTCGGCGTCGGCCACGCCGATGACCTCGATCTTCGCCGCGATCCCGTGCTCGGCGCAGAAGTCGAGCATCTCCTGGGTCTCGGCGATGCCGCCGATGTTGGAGCCGGCGAGGACCTTGCCGCCGCCGATGAGGGACCCGAAGCCGAGGGGCTGCTGCTCCGGCGGCAGACCCACGACGGCCATCACGCCGCGCGGCGCGAGCAGACGCAGGTAGCTGTCCACGGGGATCGAGGCGCTGATGGTGTTGAGGATGAGGTCGAACTCGCCGCGGTGGGCGGTGAAGAAGTCGTCCTCCGTGGTGGCGAGCACGCGGGTCGCCCCGAGCTCGAGGGCGTCCTTCTCCTTCTTCAGGGAGCGCGAGAGCACGGTGACCTCCGCGCCCATGGCCGCGGCGATCTGCACGCCCATGTGGCCGAGGCCGCCCAGGCCCAGCACGGCGACCTTCTTGGCGCGGCCGTCGACGGTCTCGGCGACGCCCCAGCGGCGCAGCGGGGAGTAGGTGGTGATGCCGGCGCACAGCAGCGGAGCGGCGGCGTCGAAGGCGAGGCCGTCGGGGACGCGGCACACGAAGCGCTCGTTGACGACGACCTTCTCGGCGTATCCGCCCTGGGTGACGGTGCCGTCGACGTCCTTCGCGTTGTAGGTGCCGACGTTGCCCTCGAGGCAGTTCTGCTCCTGGCCCGCGCGGCACTCCTCGCAACGGCCGCAGGAGTCGACCATGCAGCCCACGCCCACGCGGTCCCCGACCTTCCAGTCGGTGACGTCCGCGCCGACGGCGGAGACGACGCCCGCGATCTCGTGGCCGACGGTCAGCGGGAAGCTCGCCTCGCCCCACTCGTTGCGGATGGTGTGGATGTCGCTGTGGCAGATCCCGGCGGCCGCGATGTCGATGACCACGTCATCGGCACGCGGATCGCGGCGCTCGATGGTGGTGACGCGGAACGGCTGGTCGGGGCCGGTCTTCTGCAGTGCCTTGACGGTGATCGGCATGATGGTTCCTCCGGCGGGTCGTGGGTGGGTCCGGCGCTGAGCGCCGTCGACCAGACTAGACCTGAGCGGGCCCCTCGTGCCGGGTCGGAGCCCGCCCGGAGCGATCGCTCTCAGCCGAAGTGGTCGAAGCCCTCCCCGGCGACGGGGTTCCCGTCGAGGAGGACGCCCGGCCCGGCCGCCGTCGGCGGCAGCACCCGACCGATCGGGCGGAACCCGTGGGGCACCTCACCCGGGGCGAAGGCCGCGAGCATCGCATGCTCCTCCCCGCCGTGGAGGACCCATTGCCAGGGGTCCTCGCCGAGCTCGTCGGCGAGGGACGCCAGGGCGTCGACGTCGCCGCGCAGGGCCCCGCCCTCGAGGTCGAGGGTCGCGTCGGAGGCGGCGGCCAGACGCCCGCCGTCCCGGATCAGCCCGTCGGAGAGATCCATCATGGCGTGCGCGGTGCGGCCGACGGTCCAACCGAGCGAGAGGTCCGGCTCCGGGGCATCGTGCCAGCGCACCAGATCGGCGGCGTCCGGATCGGTGATCCCCTCGAGCACCACGCGGGTCTCCCGGGTCCTCACCCGACCGGCGAGCACGAGGGCGAGCCCTGCCGCCGAGCGACCCAGGTGCGGGCTGCCGAGGGCCAGCACGTCGCCGGGCCGGGCGCCGCTGCGGACCACGGGAGCCTGGTCCTCCGGCAGCGCGCCCATCGCGGTGACGGTGAGGATGAGCTGCTCGGCGCGGCCCAGGTCCCCGCCGACGACGTGGGCGCCGTCGTCCTCGGCGCGGGCGGCGAGGGAGGCGGTCAGCTCCTCGAAGACCGCGGCGGGCGTGCTCGCGGGCGCCGAGACGGCGACCACGAGGGCGACGGGCCGTGCACCCATCGCGGCGACGTCGGCGAGGTTCTGGACCGCGGCCTTGTGACCGATCCAGCGGGGCGAGGTGGCGTGGAGCAGGAAGTCGTGGCCCTCGACGAGAGTGTCCGTGGTGACCACCAGGCGCGGAGACGGCAGTCGCACCACTGCGGCGTCGTCCCCCGGCCCCACCTCGACGGACGGCCCGGTGCGCAGATGAGGGAGCATCCGGGCCAGCAGCGCCGACTCCCCGACGCCGTCCGCGCCGTGGGAGGTGCCGCTGCCGGGGTTCTCGCCTGCCATGCGCCCAGTCTGCCCGAGATCGGGCAGGCCCCCGTCCACAGGTGCTCCCGGTAGGCTCTCCGGGTGCTCCGCTCCCGTCTGCTCGCCCTTCCCGCCGCCGGTCTGATGGTGGTGGGACTCGTCTCCTGCGGCACCGTCCAGGTGCCCCCGGGGCCCGACGCCGCCGATCCCACCTGCGCCGACATCATCCTCAGCGCGCCGCCCGAGGTGCTGGGCATGGAGCGGACGGAGACCTCGAGCCAGGGCACTGCGGCCTGGGGCGACGGGGAGGACACGGTCGTGATGCGCTGCGGCGTCACGCCGCCCGGCCCCACCACCGACCTGTGCACCACCCTCACCGACGGCAGCGGGGTGGAGGTCGACTGGATCGTGCGCGAGCTCGACGACGACGTGTTCCTCTACACCACCTACGGCCGCGAGCCCGCGATCGACGTGACGGTGCCGCGCTCGGCCGCGCCCGACCAGCCCTCCGGGGCGGCGCTGGATCTCGGCCAGGTGGTCACCCGGAACCTCGAGGCCACCGACCGCTGCGTGGGCCCGGGCGACGCCCCGTAGCGGATCCTGCGGACGACCGGTTCAGCGCACGCCGAGACGGCGCGAGCGCGCCCGGTCGATCAGCTCGGCGATGAGGTCCGCGTAGCTGAGGCCCATGTTCTCCCAGAGCACCGGGAACATCGAGTACGGGGTGAAGCCCGGCATCGTGTTGACCTCGTTGACCAGCACGCGGTGATCCGCGGTGACGAACATGTCCACCCGGGCGAGGCCCTCCAGCCCGAGCGCCCGGAAGGCGCGGCAGGCGACCTCGCGGGCCTCCTCCAGCACGGCGTCCGGCAGGGCGGCGGGGACGTCGATGCTCACGGTGCCCTTGCCGAAGTACTTCGCCTCGTAGTCGTAGAACTCGAGATCGGCGCCGACCTTCACCTCGCCCGGCAGGGTGGTGCTGAGGTCCTGGCCCTCCCCGCCCTGCAGCACGCCGCACTCGACCTCGCGAGCCTCGACACCGGCCTCGACGAGGACCTTCGGGTCCTCCGCGAAGGCGTCCTTCATCGCGGCCTCGAGCTGGGCGGGATCGGTCACCCGGGAGACCCCGAGGCTCGATCCGGCCCGGGCGGGCTTGACGAACCAGGGCAGCGGGTAGGTGTTGCGCAGGTGCGTGGCGACGCGGTGGGCGTCCGCGGCCCAGCGGTCCTCGTGCACGACGATGCCGGGGGCGCAGTCGATGCCGGCGGCTCCCAGCACGAGCTTCGTGGCGGCCTTGTCCATCGCCGAGGCCGAGGCGAGCACGCCGCTGCCCACGTAGGGGATGTCGAGCAACTCGAGCACGCCCTGGACGGTGCCGTCCTCGCCGTAGGTCCCGTGCAGCAGGGGCCAGACCACGTCGATCTCGGCGAGGTCCTGGACGACGCCGCCCGTGACGGTGCGCAGGGTGATCGGCTCGCCGGGGAGGTGGCGCGCGCCGGGCAGCAGGACCTCGTCGCCGGAGGGGTCGACCTCGGGGGTGCGGCCGTCGACCATGGTCCAGTCGCCGGGGTCGGCCGAGACTCGGGTCCAGCGGCCCTCGCGGGTGATGCCGACGGCGATCACCTCGTAGCGCTCGCGATCGATCGCGGCCAGGATGCCGCCGGCGGTGACGCACGAGATGCCGTGCTCGCCGCTGCGGCCGCCGAACAGGAGGGCGACGGTGGTTCTCATACGACGAGGATATTCACTCCGGACGGATGGAGCGCGACAGCAGGGCCGTGGTGACCTCGTCGATTCGCGCACCCTCGTCGACCACGGCCACGACGGCGCGGGTGATCGGCATGTCCACGTCGAGCCCGGCGGAGAGATCGGCGACGGCGCGGGCGGTGGCGACGCCCTCTGCGGTCTGCCCCACCTCGGCGGCCGCGGCCTCCACGTCCAGACCGCGGCCGAGGGCCAGGCCCAGCCGATGGTTGCGGCTGAGGGGCGAGGCGCAGGTGGCGACGAGGTCGCCCATCCCGGCGAGGCCCGAGAAGGTCTCCCGGCGCCCGCCCAGCGCCACCCCGAGCCGGGTGATCTCCGCGAGGCCGCGGGTGATGAGCGAGGCCGTGGTGTTGTGCCCGTGTCCGAGCCCGGTCGCCGCGCCCACCGCGATCGCGACCACGTTCTTCACGGCGCCGGCGATCTCCACGCCGGTCACGTCGGTGGAGGTGTACGCACGCAGGTAGGGCGCCTCGCACCAGCTCGCCAGGACGTCCGCGATCTCCTGTGTGGGCGCGGCGACCACGCTCGCGCAGGGTCGCCGCTCGGCGATCTCGGCGGAGAGGTTCGGTCCCGAGAGCACGCCGACGAGTCCCGGGTCGGCGCGCCCGGCGGCGGTGATGATCTCGCTGATCCGGGCATCCGTGCCGCGCTCGATCCCCTTGATCAGCGACAGCAGCGGGACGTCGGGCAGCGCGGGCCACTGCTCGAGCGTGGCGCGGAGCGACTGGGCGGGGATCGCGAGGACCACGCCGTCTGCGCCCTCGAGCGCCTCCTCGAGGTGCGAGGTGCCGTGGACGGCATCGGGCAGCCGATGGTCCGGCAGGTAGCCGCGGTTGCTGTGCTGCTCGCGGATCTCCCGCGCGACCTCCTCACGGCGGGCCCAGAGGGTGACGTCGGCGCCGCCGTCGGCGAGGACCCCGGCGAAGGTGGTCCCCCAGCTGCCGGCGCCGAGGACGCTCAGGCGCGGGCGGGTGCTCACGAGACCTGCCTGTACGCCCGGTAGCCGCGCTGCGGCCTGCCGATCTCGGGGCGGTGCTGGTCGCTCCGGCCGTCGTGGAGCACCTCGGGGGGCTCCTGCCCCCTCAGCTGGGAGAGCAGTGCGGCGATGCGGGCCATGAGGTCCTCCGTGACGCGCAGCGCGGCCTGCTGGGTGGTCTCGCCCTCCCGCGCCGTGACGGTGTACGGCTCCCCCACCAGCATCTGCACGTGACGCCCGGGACGGGGGCGCGGGAACGGCGAGCCGACGGGCCACAGGGCGCGGCCGCCCCAGGTCGCGATCGGCAGCAGCGGGGCGCCGGTCTCCAGGGCGAGACGAGCGGCGCCGAGCTGGCCGCGCATGGGCCACAGCCCGGGATCCCGGGTGTAGGTGCCCTCCGGGAAGATCATGAGCAGCTCGCCGCGCTCGAGCGCCGCCCGGGCATCGCTCAGGGCGTCGCCGCCGCGGGGCGTGCCGCGACGCACGGGGATCTGCCGGGCTCCGCGCAGGAGGGTCCCGAGCACCGGGATGCGGAACATCGCCTCCTTCGCCAGGAACCGCGGGGCGACCCCCGAGGCCTGCAGGAGGTGCCCGTAGCCGAAGGCGTCATGGGCGCTGAGGTGGTTGCCGCAGGCGATCATCGGCCCGGGGCCCTGGAGATGCTCGGTGCCGCTCCAGCGAGGGCGGGAGAGCAGGGTCAGGAGCGGGCGCAGCGGCAGCTGGGCGAGACCGATCACGGCCCCGGCCCGCCGCTGCGGGGAGCGGGCGGAGCCCACGTCCCAGCTGCGCAGCAGTGACGTCATCGGCGCGCCGAGGGTCCCCGGCCGAGCGCCTTGCGCGAGACCTGCCCCGTCAGGGACGCCGCGCGCGGATCGCCCGCCAGGGCGCGGCGGCGCAGCGTGGTCGGTGCGCGCCGTGCGAGCGTGTTGACGGCGGCGGCGTGCATGAGCCGTCGCGGCGCGAAGGCGAGCCGGCCCCGGATCGAGCGGTACTTCACCGCGGTGGTGATCTGCAGCAGGTCCCCGCCCGGGAGGAGCGCCACACCGATGCGCACGGTCAGCTTCTCGTCGTCGTCGATGATGAGCGCCTCGGAGCCGACCACCTCATCGGTGACGAACTCCTTCTCCGGCGGCGGCACCATGTCGAAGAGCCGGACCGCCTCGTCGCGCAGCGCCCGCAGACCGCGGGAGGACAGCGGCGTGTTCTCGTGGGAGAAGATCGCCTCGGCCCAGACCCGCGGATCGGACTCGTCGACCCCGGCGGTGGGGACGATCACCACATCGCAGTAGTCGGGGATCGGGATGTCCCGCAGCGCCAGCGACCCGGAGGCACCGGGCGGCGAGCCCACCACGGGGTCCAGCGGGGAGTCCTCGCTCGTCATCAGCTCTCCTCCCAGTACTCGGCGCCGAGGGCGGTGAGCTTCTCACGGAAGGACTCGTAGCCGCGGTCGATGAGGTCGATGCCGCGGATGGTCGAGGTCCCCTCGGCGCCGAGTGCGGCGATCAGATAGGAGAACCCGCCCCGCAGGTCCGGCACGGTGATGTCGGCGCCGTGCAGGGCGTGAGGGCCCGAGACCACGGCGGAGTGGTTGTAGTTGCTGCGACCGAAGCGGCAGCTCGAGCCGCCCAGGCACTCGCGGTACACCTGGATGCGGGCGCCCATGTCGTTCAGGGCGCTGGTGAAGCCGAGGCGGTTCTCGTACACCGTCTCGTGGAGGATGGAGATGCCGTCGGCCTGGGTGAGCGCGACCACGAGCGGCTGCTGCCAGTCGGTCATGAAGCCCGGGTGGACGTCGGTCTCCAGCGCGATCGCGCGCAGGGGCGTGCCCGGATGGAAGAAGCGGATGCCGTCCTCGCGGATCTCGATGCCGCCGCCGACCCGTCGGAAGACGTTCAGGAAGGTCGCCATCGGCTTCTGCTGGGCTCCGCGGACGAAGACATCGCCCTTGGTGACCAGTGCCGCGCAGGCCCAGGAGCCCGCCTCGATCCGGTCCCCGAGAGCGGTGTGCTGATACCCGTCGAGACGGTCCACGCCCTCGATGGTGATGGTGCGGTCGGTCTGCAGCGAGATGATCGCGCCCATCTTCTGCAGCACCGCGATGAGGTCCTCGATCTCCGGCTCGACCGCGGCGTTGGTCAGCTCGGTGATGCCCTGCGCGCGGACCGCGGTGAGCAGCACCTGCTCGGTCGCGCCGACGCTCGGGTACTCGAGATGGATCTTGGTGCCGCGCAGGCCGTTCGGCGCGGTGATGTAGATGCCCATCTCGCGCTTGTCCACCACGGCGCCGAAGCTGCGCAGCACGTCGAGGTGGTAGTTGATGGGGCGGTCCCCGATGCGGCAGCCGCCGAGGTCGGGGATGATCGCCTCGCCCAGCCGGTGCAGCAGCGGCCCGCAGAACAGGATCGGGATCCGCGAGCTGCCGGCATGCGCGTCGATGTCGGCGACGTGCGCCCGCTCGACGTTCGAGGGGTCCAGCATCAGGGTGCCGCCGGCGACGTCGTGCTCGACCTTCACCCCGTGGATCGACAGGAGGTTCGACACGATCCTGACGTCGCTGATGTCCGGGACCGAGCGGAGCACGCTCGCGGACTCCCCCAGCAGAGCGGCGACCATCGCCTTGGAGACCAGGTTCTTGGCCCCGCGGACGGTGATCTCACCGTCGAGCGGGCGCCCTCCGCGCACGTGGAACGTCGAGTTCATGGTGTCCTCGCCTCGATGGGCGGGCGTCCGGGACGCCCGTGACTGACCGGGACACCATACCGGAGCAACCGCAGAGCACGGTGGATCAGGCGGAGTCCTCGGTGCGCGCCGGGAGGGTCTTCGGCATCCAGGAGGGACGGGTCGCCTCGAAGGCCGTGATGTCCTCCTCGTGGCGCAGGGTCAGGCCGATGTCGTCCAGGCCCTCCATGAGGCGCCAGCGGGTGTAGTCGTCGATCTCGAAGCGGAACGTCGCCTCGCCGCTGTGCACCTGACGGTTCTCGAGGTCCACCGTCACCTCGGCGCCGGGGTTCTCCTCGAGGATCTTCCACAGCTGCTCGATGTCGTCCTGCGAGAGGATGCCGGCCACCAGGCCCTGCTTGCCGGAGTTGCCGCGGAAGATCTCGGCGAAGCGGGTCGAGAGCACGGCCTTGAAGCCGTAGTCCCGCAGCGCCCAGACGGCGTGTTCGCGCGAGGAGCCGGTGCCGAAGTCCGGGCCGGCGACGAGCACGGAGCCCTTCGCATAGGCGGGCTTGTTCAGCACGAACTCGGGGTCATTGGTGCGCCAGGCGTTGAAGAGGCCGTCGTCGAAGCCGGTCTTGGTGACCCGCTTGAGGTAGACGGCGGGGATGATCTGGTCGGTGTCGACGTTGCTGCGGCGCAGCGGCACGCCGATGCCGGTGTGGGTGGTGAAGGCATCCATGGTGGTACTCCTGGTACTCCTGGTTCTGCGGGTCAGGCGACGGGCTGGAGGTCGGAGGGGGCGGAGTCCGCACCGAGGTCCGACGGGGAGGACAGGGTGCCGCGCACGGCGGTGGCGGCGGCCACGACGGGCGAGACCAGGTGGGTGCGTCCGCCCTTGCCCTGCCGGCCCTCGAAGTTGCGGTTGGAGGTCGAGGCGGCGCGCTCCCCCGGAGCCAGCTGGTCCGGGTTCATGCCCAGGCACATCGAGCAGCCGGCCTCGCGCCACTCGGCGCCGAAGGCGAGGAACACCTCGTCCAGGCCCTCCTGCTGCGCCTGGACCCGCACCCGGGCCGAGCCCGGGACGACCAGCACGCGCACATCGGGATGCTTGGTGCGGCCCTCGAGCACGGAGGCGAAGGCGCGGAGGTCCTCGATGCGGCCGTTGGTGCACGAGCCCATGAAGACGGTGTCGACCTTGATGTCCTTCAGCGGGGTGCCGGGGACCAGGTCCATGTACTCCAGCGCGCGCTCGGCGGCGAAGCGGTCGGACTCGTCGACGAAGTCCTCGGGGGCGGGGACCTCGGCCGAGAGCGGTAGGCCCTGGCCGGGGTTGGTGCCCCAGGTGACGAAGGGCTCGAGCGCATCGGCGTCGATGACGACCTCGGCGTCGAAGGTGGCGTCGTCCTCGGTGCGCAGGGTGCGCCAGTACTCGACGGCCTTGTCCCAGTCCTCGTCCTGCGGGGCGTGGGGACGGCCCTGGACATACTCGAAGGTGGTCTCGTCCGGCGCGATCATGCCGGCGCGGGCACCGGCCTCGATCGACATGTTGCAGACCGTCATGCGGCCCTCCATGGAGAGCGAACGGATCGCCTCGCCGCGGAACTCGAGCACGTAGCCCGCGCCGCCGCCGGTGCCGATCTTCGCGATCACCGCGAGGATGATGTCCTTCGCGGTCACGCCCGGCTTCAGCGAGCCGGTGACCGTGATCGCCATGGTCTTGAAGGGCGTGAGCGGCAGGGTCTGCGTGGCCAGCACGTGCTCGACCTCGCTGGTGCCGATGCCGAAGGCGAGGGCCCCGAAGGCGCCATGGGTGGAGGTGTGGGAGTCGCCGCAGACCACGGTGATGCCCGGCATGGTCAGACCCAGCTGCGGGCCCACCACGTGGACGATGCCCTGGTCCTTGTCGCCGAGGGAGTGGATGCGCACGCCGAACTCCTCGGCGTTGCGGCGCAGGGTGTCGATCTGGGTGCGCGAGGTGATGTCCGCGATCGGCTTGTCGATGTCGATCGTGGGGGTGTTGTGGTCCTCGGTCGCGAGCTGCTGATCCAGGCGGCGCGGCTCGCGGCCCTCCTGGCGGAGCCCGTCGAACGCCTGCGGGCTCGTGACCTCGTGGAGCAGCTGGAGGTCGATGTAGAGGAGGTCCGGCTCGCCGTTCTCTCCGCGCCGGACCACGTGATCCGCCCACACCTTCTCCGCGAGAGTCCCCGCCATGTCGATCCTTCCCTGCGCCCCTCGTGGGGACGCGTTCCTGACAGCTGAGCGGCGCTCGGGGTGCGAGCGCTCGACCCCATGGTCTGCTGGTCCACGATGCGGTGCACTTGCGTCTCACACAATAAGACGGCAGTATCGGAGCATGGACAAGACCTCGGAGGAGAACGGCAGCGGCGTCGGCGTGCTGGACAAGGCGGCGATCGTGCTCGGTGCACTGGAAGCCGGACCGGCGACGCTGGCCCAGCTCGTGCAGTCGACCGGCCTGGCCCGCCCCACGGCCCACCGCCTCGCGGTGGCGCTGGAATTCCACCACCTCGTCGCCCGGGACATGCAGGGCCGATTCATCCTCGGCCCGCGCCTCGGCGAGCTCGCCGCCGCCGCCGGCGAGGACCGGCTGCTGGCCTCCGCGGGCCCGGTGCTCGCCGCTCTGCGGGACCACACCGGCGAGTCCGCCCAGCTCTACCGCCGCCAGGGCGACCACCGCATCTGCGTGGCCGCCGCGGAGCGGCCCATCGGCCTGCGCGACTCCGTCCCGCTGGGCGCGGCGCTGACCATGCGCGCCGGCTCCGCGGCACAGATCCTGCTGGCCTGGGAGGAGCCGGACCGGCTGCACCGCGGCCTGCTCGGAGCTCGCTTCACCGCCACGCAGCTCTCGGCCGTGCGGCGACGCGGCTGGGCGCAGTCGATCGGTGAGCGCGAGCCCGGCGTCGGCTCGGTCTCCGCGCCGGTGCGTGGGCCGAACGGACGCGTGGTCGCCGCCCTGAGCATCTCCGGGCCGATCGAGCGGATCACCCGCCAGCCCGGCAGGCTGCACGCCGCGTCGGTGATGAGCTCGGCGAACCACCTCACCGAGCTGCTCCGCCGCGCCGGGTCCTGACCTCGGCGAGAGCGCCGGTCAGTCCCGTTCGATCCAGACCGGGGTGTTCGCGAAGCGCAGCACGTTCACGAGCTGCCGCGGCGCGTGGACCTTCCCACCCGCCCCGGGCGACCGCTCCCCCGCGACCATCATCAGGCTCGCGCCCTCGCTCGCCCGGATCAGCTCCCGGGGCGAGCCCGAGACGGCGATCGTGACGTCCTTCACGAAGACCGAGGGATGGGTCATGGCGATCCTCTGCGCGGTGCCGGCCAGGATCTCCTGCGCCTCCTCAGGAGTGGTCTCCGGCCGCACCACCAGATGGATGTCGCGCCCGTAGGCCTCGGCGAGATCCGCAGCGCGGGCGACCACCTCGGTGGCGACCTCGTGATGCACCAGCCCGATGGGCCCGGTGCCGTCGATCCGCCCGCGCACCACGACCACCGGACAGTGGGCCCGGGCAGCGAGCGCCAGGCTCTTCGAGCCGACGATCAGCGTCATCAGGCGCCCCAGGCCGCGCCCTCCGAGGACCAGGAGGTCGGACTCCTCGCTCGCCTCGACCAGCACCGGGACGGCGTTGCCGTCGACGATCTCCGAGGTCACCGGGACCTCGACCCCGGTCTCGCGCACCAGGGCGACGGCGCCCTGGATCAGCGAGTTGGCGGCGCCGCGGAATCCCGAGCCGGCCATCCCCGAGATGGGATCGATGTTGACGTCCAGCTCGGTCCACACGAAGGCATGGACGAGATGGAGGCTGCCGCCGACGGCGGCGGCATGGACCGCGGCCCAGCGGACCGCCTGATCGGACTCGTCGGCGTCGAACACACCGACCGTGATGCGGGGACCCGTGTTGTGCTCCATGTCACGACGATACTCCGCCCCCGCGGAAACGCCCAGGGAAATGCAGAAGGAGCCGACACCCGAAGGTGTCGGCTCCTCAGTTCGTACCCCGTACCGGATTTGAACCGGTGTTACCGCCGTGAGAGGGCGACGTCCTAGGCCGCTAGACGAACGGGGCCGGAGCGAGATCTGACGATCTCGCATCGTACCCCGTACCGGATTTGAACCGGTGTTACCGCCGTGAGAGGGCGACGTCCTGGGCCGCTAGACGAACGGGGCGCGGACCGCACGACTCCGAAGAGCCGTGAAGCGCTGGGGTACCAGGACTCGAACCTAGAACGACGGTACCAGAAACCGCTGTGTTGCCAATTACACCATACCCCATGGTGAGAACACGTTTTTCCATTCTTCCCGTGCCGTTTCCCGAATGGATTCCGGGGACTTTCCGGGCCGAACTTCCTTGCCGTGCCGAGGTAAGACTCTACCGGGTCTTCCCCGACAAGACAAAGCGAGAGGGACCCTGAGCGCTGTGAGGCTGAGCACGCCGCCCCACAGCGCCCGTCAGCTCAGGCCTCGGCGGAGAGCCGGTCCCTCAGGGAGCGCAGCCGCACGATGGTCGACTCCCTGCCGAGCAGCTCCATCGACTCGAACAGCGGAGGGGAGATCCGACGCCCCGAGAGCGCGCTGCGCAGCGGCCCGAAGGCCAGGCGCGGCTTGATGCCCATCTCGTCGATGATCGCGGCGCGGAGCGCCTCCTCGAGCGCGGGAGCGGCGAAGGAGCCCTCGGGCAGCGCCTCGATCTCCGTGATCGCACGCTCGAGCACCGCGGCCGGGTCGTCGCCCAGCTTCTTCAGCGCGTCCTCCTGGACCTCCAGGTCCTCGTCGGCCACGAACAGGAAGCCCATGAGGTCGGGGGCCTCCCCCAGCAGGTTCATGCGGGTCTGGACCAGCGGGGTGGCGGCGGCGACAAGGGCTCGCTGCTCCTCGCTGATCTCCTCCCCGAGCACCCCGCCGGACTGGAGGTAGGGCAGCAGGCGCTCGGCGAGCTCCGCCTCGGGCAGCAGACGGATGTGGTCGGCGTTGATCGCGGTGGCCTTCTTGAGGTCCACGCGCGCCGGGTTCGGGTTGACGTCCGAGGCGTCGAAGCGCTCGATGAGCTGCTCGCGGCTGAAGATGTCCTCGTCGGCGCTGAAGCCCCAGCCGAGCAGGGCCAGGTAGTTGACCATGCCCTCGGGGACGAAGCCCTGCTCCCGGTAGAGGAAGAGGTCCGCCTGGGGATCACGCTTGGAGAGCTTCTTGTTGCCCTCTCCCATCACGTAGGGCAGGTGCCCGAACTCGGGCACGCGCTCGGCGACGCCGATCTCGATCAGGGCGCGGTACAGCGCGATCTGCCGCGGCGTGGAGGACAGGATGTCCTCGCCGCGCAGCACGTGGGTGATCCGCATGAGCGCATCGTCGATCGGGTTCACCAGCGTGTACAACGGCTTCCCGTTGGCGCGCACCACCACGAAGTCCGGGGTGGTGCCGGCCTTGAAGGTGATCTCGCCGCGCACCATGTCGGTGAAGGTGATGTCCTCGTCGGGCATGCGCAGGCGCCAGGTGGGCTCGCGGCCCTCGGCGCGCAGGGCCGCCTTCTGCTCGTCGGTGAGGTCTCGGTCGTGGCCGTCGTAGCCGAGCTGCGGGTCGCGCCCCGCGGCCTTGTGGCGCTCGACGATCTCCTCGGCGGTGGAGAAGGACTCGTAGATGTGGCCGGAGGCCTTCAGCTTCTCGATGACGTCCTGGTAGATGTCCGAGCGCTCGGACTGACGGTACGGGCCGTCGGGCCCGCCCCTCTCGACGCCCTCGTCCCAGTCGATGCCGAGCCAGCGCATCGCATCGAGCAGCTGGTGGTAGGACTCCTCGCTGTCGCGCGCGGCGTCGGTGTCCTCGATGCGGAAGACGAGCTTGCCGCCGTGATGACGGGCGTGCGCCCAGTTGAACAGGGCGGTGCGCACCATGCCGACGTGCGGGGTGCCGGTGGGGCTCGGGCAGAACCTGACCCGGACCTCGTCGGTCGTGGTGGTGCTCGGGGCGGGGGCGGTGGTCACGCGGAGGACTCCTGGGGTGTGAAGCGAGGTGGGCGGTCGGTGATGCGGCGGCTCAGCGGCGCACGATCGGATTGGACAGGGTGCCGATGCCCTCGATGGTGATGTCGACGGTGGCGCCGGCGGGGACGGTGCGGACTCCGGCGGGCGTGCCGGTGAGCACGAGATCGCCGGGCAGCAGCGTGACGACGGCGGAGATCTCGGCGACGAGGTCGGCGACGGAGCGGATCATGTCCGCCGTGCTGCCCTCCTGGGCCGTCTCGCCGTCGACCGAGCTGGAGATCGAGAGGCCGGCGACATCCAGATCCGTCTCGATCCAGGGGCCGATCGGGCACGAGGTGTCGAAGGCCTTGGCGCGGAACCACTGGCTCTCCTCGCGCTGGGCGTCCCGCGCGGTGAGGTCGTTGGCGCAGGTGTAGCCGAGCACGTGGTCCGCGACCTGCTCCGGGGCGAGATCCTTGGCCATCCGCTTGATGACCACGGCGAGCTCGGCCTCGAGGCTGACCTCCTCGGAGTAGCCCGGCATCACCACGGGGTCGCCGGGGCCGACGACGGCGGTGTTGGGCTTGAGGAAGAACAGCGCCTGATCGGGCACCTCGTTGCCGAGCTCGGCGGCGTGAGCGGCGTAGTTCCGGCCCACGCACACCACCTTCGAGCGCGGGATGACGGGGGCGAGCAGGCGGACGTCCTCCAGGGGCACGATCGTGCCGGTGGGACGGATCTCCGTGTACAGGGGGTCCCCGGTGATTCCGTAGACCATGTCCCGGCCGTCCTTCTCCTGGACGATGCCGTACATGGGGTCGTCACCGGTGGTGAATCTGGCGATGCGCATGCGCGCCAGTCTAGGTCGTCGTCGCTCGGCCGTCGGTGGAGGGGCACCATGCGAGGATGATGCGCGTCCCCGAACAGTGAGGTCACCGCCCGATGACGCCTGCCGCACCTCCCGCCCAGATCCTCTACACGGCCCGGCCCGCTCTCTGGGCCCGGATTCTGCTGATCGCCGTCGGCGTCGGGATCGTGCTCATGGTGGGGCCCGGAGCCGTGGCTCTGCTGGTCGCCGAGGGAGGCCCGTCACCATGGGGGTGGGCGGCCCTGGGTCTGTCGCTGCCCTTCCTGCTCGTCGTCGTCGTGCTCGTGGTCCTCGCACAGCGTCCTCGGTTCACCGTCACCACCTCGGGCATCGAGATCCGCACGCCGCTGCGCACACGCCGTCTCCCCTGGCAGGACATCGCTCTCATCGAGGTCGATGAGGGATGGATCCACCAGGGGCAGACGATGGTCGTGCTCCGCGACGGCCGACGGATCGGTGCCCCGATCACAGCGGCCCGCTCGGCGATGCGGCGCGGCGAGCGCACCTCGGACCATGGCCCAGGACTCCGTGGCGCGGCGCGGCCCACCCGCGCCGCGATCGACGCCCACCGCCGATGGCTGAGCGGAGATCTCGGCCCACGATGACGGCGGCGCACGGAACGGCATAGGCTCGACGTCGGACCGGCACGGACCCCAGGGGGAACACCATGACCACATCCGTCGACGACTTGCACAAGCGCACGATCATGGCGGCAGGAGCTCTGGCCGAGCATGCCTCCGGAGAGCTGCGTGGCATCTCAGGCCTCACTGACGAGGAGATCCTCGCCCTCGTCGGTGCCGAGGACCTCGAGCACTTCGACCTCCCGTGGGTCACCGCTCGGGAGAAGGCCTTCCCGGCATATTCGAGGGACGAGGTCCGCGTGGCGGCGCTTCGTTCGCTGATCGTCCGCGGCGGAGTCAGCACCGAGCAGGTCATGGCGGCGATCGAAGGGAGGGAGCCGGGTGCGGCCGCTGAGAGCTTCACGCCGAGCGCGCTCCTGTCGGGCATCCTCGCCCGGCGCGCGCTGGCCCGACGGGCACTTCGCATCGCCAGCCCCGCGGGCGAGCCCTCCATGACCCTGAGAGTGTTCATCGATGCGGACCTCAGCGTCATGCACGAGCTGACCTCGCAGGACGGCCTGCACCGCTTCCTCATGAGCGACCTGGATCATGCGGCCGACGCGATCGTGGCCCGCATCGACCCTGAGGGGATCACGCCGGTGAGCGCCGCACCTGGCGAGCTGGTCTCAGGATCCTGGCAGGACCTCGAACAGGATCCGACCCTGGGTCCTCTCCTCACGAGCGCGCAGCAACGGTGCCGGATCACCCTCGAGGATCGACAGGAACGAGTGCGCAGCGACCTCTCCGTCGCCGTCGGCGAGCACGGAAGCGTGGTCCTCCGCGAGGCGGATGACGCAGCGACGCTGGAAGCAGTGGTCGTCTCCGCGTCAGAGCTGCGAGAGCTCGCCCTCTCACTCCTGGACCCGAGCGGTTCGGTCGACTGAGGTCACGCCAGGCCGTCTCGCGTCCAGCCGCTGGTCACCATGGGAGCACGGAGTCCAGAGCATCGTTGACGACAGTGGCGCCGCCCTCGATCATCTGCTGCGCTCCCTGAGGGATGATCGACTCCACCGCCAGCTGCGAGCTGTCGATCATCGGGTCGATGATCGGCACCGCGTCACGCACCGCCTCGGAGCCCCGTCCGAACAGGTCGTCTGCGTAGTCCAGCGCACCTGTGTCGACACCAGCCTGCTCGAGGAGGAAACGTGAGGTGGATCCACCGTGGTCGCCGCCGTTGATCGCGTCGAGCTGCGCCGCCACGGTCGCGCCGGACCAGAGCGCATCCGCTCCCGAGGTGAAGATCCCGGCCACCTCGCCGACTGGTGCGGTGTACGGGATGACGCTGAGAATCCCGGCTGCCGTGTCGAGCGTGTTGATGCCGGCGGTGACCGCACCGTCCATCGTGCCGAACAGCTCCCCGTCCTGGAAGCTCTGAGCCATGTCGTACATCCCGATGCCGATCGACGGGATGTCCATCGCGAGACCGGCGATCGTCCCGGGAAGTCCGATACCAGGGATCATGCTCGTCACGTCGACCCCGGCCCCGAGAGAGTTCCAGGCGATGTTGCCCAGCATCCCGGATTCCGGTCCGCCGAGAAGGTCGCCGAAGAATCCGTCGCTCTCCTTCGGTTCGTAGTCCTCCAGCCACTCCCCGAAGACATCCCAGGGAGTTCGACCACCCCCGCCTCCGCGTTCTCCCGAGCCCCCGCTCGATCCATCGTCGCTGCAGGTGTCCTGGCCGTCCGCCTCCTCCTCGAGAAGAACGGCGCGCTGCTCGAGGCGTTCACAGGCCTCTGCACCTCGGTTGCGGACCTGCGATTCCCACAGCTGGAGAAAAGCGTCCGCATCGGCGCCGATCCACTCGACGGAGCGGACCGTCCCGTCCACCGCCTGGATCAGCTCCTCGAGCCGTCGACCTCCGCTTCGGATCCGCTCGCCGTGGTCGCGCACCTGGTCCGTGTCCGCCCCGAGAAATGTCATCGCCGCCCCCCTCGCCCTCGTGTCGCGCGCCGCCGTGGCGCGCGTCATCCGCCGTCACCGTGATCCTAGGCAGGCGTGGCCTCTCCCGCCACGGGGAGAACTCCCCATGGCCCGGAAGCGATCTGCGGCGTGTCACACGTGGCACAGGCCGACAGGGCGAACCGACGCTGATCTATCGGGCCGTCCCCTCGATCCTGTACATGACCACGGTCGGGGTCCTCCTGGTGATCCTCACCGCCACGATGCTGGGACGTCCTCGTCGGTGGACAAGGACACCGCACCGACATATGATTGAATCCTCAACCGTCTTTGGCAGGAGCGCAGATGACCCTCGACCCGCAGTCCCTCACCTTCGGCCTCGACACCTTCGGCGACGTGACCGTCGATGGCGCCGGGAAGGCCGTCCCCGCCTCCCAGGTGCTGCGGGACGTGGTGGCTCAGGGCGAGCTCGCCGACCAGGTGGGCATCGACCACTTCTCCATCGGCGAGCACCACCGACCCGACTTCGCCGTCAGCGCGCCGGACGTCGTGCTCGCGGCGCTCGCCTCGCGCACCGAGCGGATCACCCTGGGGACCGCGGTGATCGTGCTCAGCTCCGACGACCCGCTGCGCGTCGTCGAGCGCTTCTCGACACTGGATGCGCTCTCGGAGGGCCGCGCCGAGCTGACCGTCGGGCGCGGGTCCTTCACCGAGTCCTTCCCGCTGTTCGGCTTCGCCCTGCAGGACTATGAGGAGCTCTTCGAGGAGAAGCTGGATCTGCTCGCCACAGCGATCACCGGGGAGCCGATCACCTGGACCGGCGCGACCCGGCCCCCGCTGAAGGACCAGTCCCTCTTCCCGCCGCTCGAGCGGGCGCTGCCCACCTGGGTCGCCGTGGGTGGGAGCCCGAACTCGGTGGTACGGGCCGCCCGTCACGGCCTGCCGCTGATGCTCGCGATCATCGGCGGTCCGGCGCAGCGCTTCGCGCCCTACGTGCAGCTCTTCCACGAGGCCACTCAGAAGCTCGGCAATCCTCGCCTGCCCGTCGGCGTGCACTCCCCCGGCCACATCGCCGCCGATGACACGACGGCCCGCGACCAGCTGGCCCCGCACTGGATCCACAACCGCACGGAGATCGGTCGCGAGCGCGGCTGGGGCCCCGCCGGCGTCGCCGAGTTCGACGGCGAGGTGCAGCACGGCGCTCTGTACGTCGGCTCGCCGGAGACGGTGGCGCGCAAGATCGCCGCGACGATGCGCGCCCTGGACGTGAACCGCTTCGACCTGAAGTACGCCAGCGGCCCCATGCCGCACGAGCAGCTCATGGAGTCGATCAGGCTCTACGGGACCGAGGTCATCCCGCGCGTGCGCGAGCTGCTGTCGGAGCCGGGCGGGCCGGCGTCCGCAGCCGGTTCCGCCTTCGACGAGGACTGAGCGCCAGGGGCCGCTGCTCAGCGCCTCGGGTCCTCCAGCATCATCGAGCGCAGGCGCAGCTCCGCCTCCTGGCGGCTGACGCCCTCCCTCGCCTCCGTCACCAGCGGGTGGTCGGAGCCCGTCTCCGGAACGATGATCGGAGGCAGCCCACCCGGAGCGGTCACCCGCACCGGCACCGACAGCGAGTCGGGGTGCCCGGGGAGCCGGCTGGCGAGCGTGCCGCAGTACTCCCCGCGGTGCGCGGGCTGCTCCCAGTGCTCGACGAGGTCCAGATAGTCCCTCTCGTCAACCCTGACCCATGGCTGGAGCACGAGCAGCGCCTGCTCGCCCCGGACCGGCAGCGACAGGAAGCCGCTCAAGTAGCAGTCCACCGAGCGGCCGTTGTCGATGAGGCACAGCTCCTCGGTGGAACGGCTGCGGAACAGACGCTCCCAGGGCGACATCCTCAGATAGGCCTCCGGGCCCTCGAACTCGATCAGCGGCCAGGGTCTGTGCTCGGTGCCGTCGGTCCCCTCGTGGCGGCGGCCGCAGCCGACGCAGTCGAAGTCGATCCCGGTCATCTCCATCGCTCCTCCTCCCGACGGCGCCCTGCCGTGGGATGCCAGCCACCGTAGGGAGAGGAGAGAAGTCGGTGCCGCGCGCGAGCCCGTGGTGTGCACGACGATGGACTGGGGAGGAAGGGCGATGCCCCCGTAGGCTCGACACATGACCGGACAGCCCACCACGATGCTCTCGGTGGCCGGGGCGACGGCCGCCCGTCGCGCCCACGAGGAGCGCGCCGACGCGCTCACCGCCGCGCATCGCGAGCGCAGGGCCCGCGGCGAGAAGCACGCGGTGGAGGACTTCCTGTTCACCTACTACCCCTTCTCCGCGGCGAGGCTGCGGCGCTGGCATCCGGGCTGGGCGGTCTCGTATGACGCGGCCGCGGACATCGGAGCGGACGGCACGAGCCTGATCGTCGACGTGGACGAGGCGGGACATCGTTCCTGGTACGTCGACTCGGCAGGGAGACCGGCACTGCGCAGGGCCGACGTCGCGCGGTACCTCTCGGAGCGCGGAGACGCCCTGGGCTTCATGACGCGGCTGCTCTCCGCCTCGTCGCTGTCCCGCCGCAGGCCCGAGTTCGGCTGCTTCGGGCTCCACGAATGGGCGATGGTGCACCGGGTCCCCGAGGGCGGTCAGCGCCACGAGGACCTGCCCCTCCGGCTCACGGCGGCCGAGACCGACGCCGTCGTGGAGCGCGAGAACCTGGTGTGCTCCCACCTCGACGCCTTCCGCTTCTTCACCCCGTCGGCCGCACCGCGAAACGCCTTCGAGCCCACCCGCGCGACGCAGGTCGAGAACGACAACCCGGCGTGCCTCCATGTGGGGATGGACCTCTACAAGTGGGCCATGAAGCTCACCCCGCTGATGCCCTCGTCCCTCGTGCTGGACTGCTTCGAGCACGCCCGGGACACCCGGGTGCTCGACATGGAGGCGAGCCCGTACGACGTCCGGGGCCTGGGCTACGGGGTCGTGGCGATCGAGACGCCCGCCGGGAAGGCGGAGTACGTGCGGCGCCAGCGAGCGCTGGCCCAGCGGGCCGATGCGCTGCGCGAGCGGATGCTCGCCGTCCTCAGCGGACTGCATCCTGCTACGTGGTGAACAGAGCGACGGGCCGGCCTCCGAGGAGGACCGGCCCGTCGCCGAGGAGGGTGCGACTCAGAGAGCGGCGGCCTCCGAGTAGGCGTCCTGCGCATCAGCGCCGTAGTAGGGGCCGTACATGACGTCCTTCTGGGTGTTGTAGCCGAAGCTGTTCACCGAGTTCTGGGCTCCGTTGTCCAGGAACCAGGGGCCACCGGAGGAGCCACCGGTCATGTTGCAGGGGATGCCTTGGGAGAGGGTCCCGCCCAGCGTGTCATCGCTCGCGGTGCCCGAGCAGGACTCGAGGGACTGGCCGTCGAAGGGCGAGGCGGCCGGGTAGCCGTAGGAGGTGTAGTGCTGGCCGCGCGCCTGGTTGAAGGCGATGCCCGTGGTGCCGACCGTGCCCTCCAGCGTGCCGCTGCCGCTCTCGGGGACGACCTTCGCGAAGGCCACGTCGTAGCTGATGTCCTCCTGCTGCACCCACTGGTCGGTGGAGACCAGATCGGTCGCCGCCCAGGTGCCGTACGGAGCGGAGCCGTGGTCGTAGCCGGGGACGAACACCCAGTTGGTGGCCCAGGTGCCGGCGTCGTTCACGCAATGGCCGGCGGTGGCCACGGTGGAGCCGTTGCCGGAGGCGACGGCATTGCCGGAGCAGACGTAGTCCACGCCGCCCTGGGTGAAGAAGACCTTGCCCACGGTGTCCTTGGCGCCCGCCGCAGGCTGCGGAGCGGGCTTGCCCTTGCCCTCCGGCTTCCCCTTGGCGTCCGGGTTCGCGGCGTTCTGACCCGGGACGGTCAGCGGGCTTCCGACCTCGACATCCGGACTCGCGTCACCTTCGCCCGGGACGAGCTCGTCGGCCGGCTGCGCCTCCTCCATGCGCTCCGAGGTCCAGTAGCCGTGGGCCGATGCCTGCGAGGACGCGGGGACCGCGGCGCGGTCGGTGTCCGGGCCGTCGGCGGAGGCGAGGCCTGCACCGCCCAGGGTGAGGACCGCGGCCAGCGCGACGCCTCCCAGGGTCCGGGTGCTGCGGGCGAGGAGTGGTGTGCGCATCGGGGAATGCCTTTCGTGGGGAGGGAGGGACGACGTCGGTGTCGTCGTGTCGGCACGCTATGTCATGTGACGCGCACCACGTCACCCCATCGGTACCGAAAGTCCGGGTACGCCCGATTCGCCGAGGTCGCCGATGGTTACCGATCGGTACGCCCGAGACGGGCGCTCTCCGCCTCGCCGCAGTCGCCATCCCTGCTGGCCATACCGGGTGCATCAGCCTCCTCGGTCGACGGCCCCCGACCCGCTCCCGGAGGATTATCACGATCAGGTAACGATCGCCCATGGGGGGCGGGAACCGCTCGCTCCCGGCGCCCCTCGTCCCAGTGCTCGAACGCTCCCTCGCCGGCCCGCTCGGCCGGGGTGAGCGAGGAATCCTCGGATCGTCGTGCAGGCATCAGGTCATCCTTCCGTCGCGGGTCTCGAGGGTAGCCCCCTGGGTCGGGACAGCTGGTGCGGGCACCCTGGCAGACTGTGGTCATGCCGATCCTGATGCCGTTCCTGCCCGAGAGCTCCGCCGACGCCGGACAGGATGCGATCGTCGACGGATTCATCGAGGCGCAGGAATCCGTCGGCCGGACGCTGTATCCGCACCAGGAGGAGGCTCTGCTGGCGATCGCCGCCGGCGACCACGTCATCGCGGCCACTCCCACCGGCTCCGGGAAGACCACCATCGCCTACTCGGCGATCTTCGCCGCGATGGCCCGTGGAGAGCGCTCCTACTACACCGCGCCGATCAAGGCCCTGGTGAGCGAGAAGTTCTTCGACCTGGTCGCGCAGTTCGGTGCCGAGAACGTGGGCATGATGACCGGCGACTCCGCCGTCAACCACGACGCCCCGATCATCGTGTGCACCGCGGAGATCTTCGCCAACCACGCCCTGCGAGACGGCCCCGGCAGCGAGGTGGGCCTCGCGGTGATGGACGAGTTCCACTACTACGGCGACCCGCAGCGCGGCTGGGCCTGGCAGGTCCCGCTGGTGGAGCTCCCGAACTGCCAGTTCGTGCTGATGAGCGCGACCCTCGGCGACGTGACGCGCTTCGTCGACGACCTCACCGAGCGGACCGGGCGCGAGGTGAGCGTGATCGACGATGCCCCGCGACCGGTGCCGCTGGACTTCCGCTGGTCCCTCGAGCCGCTCCCGGAGACCATCCAGACGATCCTCACGGACCGCGACGCCCCGGTCTACATCGTCCACTTCACCCAGAAGGACGCCCTCGAGCAGGCCCAGGCGCTCCAGGGGCAGAAGATCCTCGAGGCCGGGGAGAAGGAGCGGATCCGCGAGATCATCGGCGACTTCCGCTTCTCGAAGGGCTTCGGTCAGATCCTCTCCCGTCTGGTCCGCGAGGGGATCGGCGTGCACCACGCCGGGATGCTGCCGAAGTACCGCCGCCTGGTCGAGAAGCTCGCCCAGTCCGGCCTGCTGAAGATCATCTGCGGCACCGACACCCTGGGCGTCGGCATCAACGTGCCGATCCGCACCGTGCTGCTGACGGGGCTCGCGAAGTTCGACGGCAAGCGGATGCGCCTGCTGAACGCGCGCGAGTTCCACCAGATCGCAGGGCGTGCCGGACGCGCGGGGTACGACACCATCGGGCACGTGGTGGTGCAGGCACCCTCCTGGACGATCGAGTTCGAGAAGGAGCGCGCCAAGCACCTCGCCCGCGAGGAGGCCGGGAAGGTCTCCAACAACGCGAAGAAGCGGAAGAAGGAGCCCAAGCCCCGGATCCCCGAGGGCGCGATCTCCTGGTCCGAGGCGACCATGACCAAGCTGGTCGAGAACTCCCCCGAGCCGCTGCGCCCCCATCTGAAGATCACCGCCGGCATGGTGCTGGCGCTGATCTCCCGCCCGGGGGACGCGATCGCCTCCGGCCGCCACCTGATCATGACCAGCCATCAGACGACGGGCCAGAAGCTCGCCCTGGTCAAGGCCGCCGTGGACCTCTTCCGCGGGCTCCGCGACGCGGAGATCATCGAGGTGCTCGAGACCCCGGACCACCTCGGTCGAGGCTTCGCCCTGGTCGAGGATCTCCAGCTCGACTTCACCATGAACCAGCCGCTCGCCCCCTTCGCGATCGCGATGATCGACTCGCTGAACGAGGAGTCCGAATCCCTCAGCCTCGACACCGTCTCGATCATCGAGGCGATTCTCGAGGACCCCCGCCAGATCCTGCTCGCCCAGCAGAACGCCGCCAAGGGCGAGCTGCTCGCGGAGCTCAAGGCCGACGGCGTCGAGTACACGGAGCGGATGGCGCGACTGGACGAGGTCACCTGGCCGAAGCCGCTCGAGGAGGACCTCGAGGCCGCGCTGGAGATCTACGCGAAGTCCCGACCCTGGGTGCGGGCCGACGACCTCTCCCCCAAGTCCGTGGTGCGTGAGATCCACGAGACCGGGCAGACCTTCAGCGAGTTCGTGCAGCGCTACGGTCTGCAGCGCTCCGAGGGCATCGTGCTGCGCTACCTCTCCGACGCCTACCAGGCGATGCGCCGCACCATCCCCCAGGATCTGCGCACCGAGGGGCTCGAGGACATGATCGAATGGCTCGGCGTGCTGGTACGGGGCATCGACTCCTCGCTGCTGGACGAGTGGGAGGCGCTGACGCACCCCGAGGACCTCGACGAGGACGGCGCCTCCGAGATCCGCCCCAGCTCCCCGCGCGGGCTCTCCTCGCAGACCAAGGTGCTGCGCACCATGGTCCGGGCCGCCATGTGGCAGAGGATCGAGCACTTCGCCTTCGAGCGGGAGAGCCGTCTGGCGGAGCTGGACTCCGCCTCCGGATGGGACCGCGCCCGGTGGGCCGAGGCGATGGACGAGTACTACGACAGCTACGACCACGTGGGCATCGACGGCCCGGCCCGGTCACCGGAGCTGCTGCAGATCACCGAGGAGTCCAAGGTGTGGCGGATCCGCCAGGCGGTCGACGACCCCGACGGCAACCACGACTGGGCGATCGAGGCCGAGCTCGACCTGGAGGAGACCGACGAGACCGGCGAGCCCGCGCTGGTGATCACGCACGTGGGCACCGCGGCGACGAGGCCCTGAGGCCTGTCGAGGGGCTCCACGAGGTGATCGGGAGCCGGAGCTGAACAGCGCGATGGGCCGGAGCTCCTCGGAGCGCCCGGCCCATCACGTCAGGTCTGCTGTGACCGATCCGCGACATCGAGCGGATCGGTCACCGATCACTGGGGGTTGATCTCCACAGCCTTGCGGGCCTGCGGGTTGATCTCGACCTGCGGGTTGATCTCCACCTGCGGATTGATCTCCACGGCCTTGCGGGCCTGCGGAGTGATCTCCACAGCCTTTACCGTGCGGGCCTGGGGGTTGATCTCCACGGCAGCCGCGGCACCGGCGCCCGCGACGCCCAGCGCCACGGCGAGGCCCACGCCTGCGGCCAGCCGGGCGGCGCGCCCCAGCGAGCGGTGCTGCGCCTGGTCCATTCCCTGCACATCCTTGTCAGCGGTCACGGCGATCGTCCTCTCGACGAAACAATGGGGCGGCATCAGAGGGAAAGTCCGCCTTGCCCCAGAATACCGGGTTCGCGGTACTGCACAAGTGTCAGATTCCTGCCGACAGTCGTCTCTGCCGACCGGACTCCGTCAGGAGGGGTCGAGCTCCAGATCCACCATGAGCTCGGCGGCGATCGTCTCGAGGGCTTCTCTGACCCCGTTCTCGTCGGCCTCTGCCGGCAGGCGCACCTCGGCCTCGGCCTCGAACAGCATCCCGCCGCCCTCCGGGGCCTCACGCGTCCAGCTGCGGAGGGCATCGATGGTCGCGCCCTGCGAGCGCAGCGCCGAGGAGATCTCGCGGACCATGCCGGTGCGGTCCTGGCCCAGCAGGTGCAGCCGCAGGGTGCTGTGGGCGGTCGCCCCGACCGGGCTGCCGGCGGCCGCGGCCTCGACCTCGAGCCCCACCTCGTCGGCGAGGGAGGGCAGCGCATCCAGGAAGTCCTGGGCGCGCTCGTCGGGGAGCTCGACCTGCACGATCCCGGCGAACTTCCCGGCGAGGAGCGCGAGCTGGCTGTCCACCCAGCTGCCGCCGTGCTCGTCGACGGCGGCGGCGAGGGCCGCCACGAGACCGGGGCGGTCGTCCCCGATGGCGGTGAGCACATAGGCGGTGGTCGGCGCATGGGTCGTCATGGCCTCAGCGTAACCTCCGACACCGCTGGGGATGGCGGGATCCCGGGGCTCAGACCCCGGACTTGAACAGACCGTAGGTGTACGCGTCGTAGATCGCCTCCCAGGAGGCTTCGATGACGTTGGGGCCCACGCCCACGGTCTGGAACTCGAGACCGCGACCGGAGGTGCGCACCAGCACGCGCGTGGTGGCGTCCGTCCCGTGGTGGGCGTCGAGGATGCGCACCTTGAAGTCGCGCAGCTCGAACTCGTCGACCTCCGGGTGGCGTTCGCGCAGCGCCGCCCGCAGTGCGAGGTCCAGGGCGTTGACCGGCCCGTTGCCCTCGGCGATCGCGACCTTGCGCTCGTGCTCGCCCTCGCCGTCCGCGAGCAGCTTCACCGTCGCCTCGGACTCGAGGGTGCCGTCCCGTCCCAGCTGCGAGGTGGCCCTCCAGGACTCCACCGTCGAGTAGCTCGGCACCTGGCCGAGCGCGTCGAGCAGGAGCAGCTCGAAGGAGGCGTCGGCCGCCTCATAGGAGTAGCCGACCGCCTCTCGCTGCTTGACCGCCGCTGCCAGACGCGAGAGCAGCTCCGGCTCGCCGGCCAGGTCGAAGCCCAGCTCGCGCCCCTTGAGCTCGATCGAGGCCCGGCCTGCCATGTCGGAGATGATCATCCGCATGTCATTGCCGACCAGCAGCGGATCCGTGTGCTGGTACAGATCGGGATCGACCCGGATCGCGCTCGCGTGCAGTCCGGCCTTGTGCGCGAAGGCGCTCGCCCCGGCGTAGGGAGCGCGGGCGGCGACCGGCATGTTCACGATCTCGCCGATGGCATGGGCGATGCGGGTGGTCTCCCCGAGGGTCTCGGCCGAGAGAAGCTCCAGCCCCATCTTCAGCTGGAGGTTCGCCATCAGGGTGACGAGGTCGGCGTTGCCGGTGCGCTCGCCGTAGCCGTTCACGCAGCCCTGCACATGGGTGATCCCGGCGCGGACGGCGGCCAGGGTGTTGGCCACCGCGCAGCCGGTGTCGTTGTGCATGTGTGCACCGAGACGGGCCTCCCCGACCCCGGCCGCCTCGAGGCGGGAGCCGAGGTCCTCGATGATCTCTGTGACCTGGTGCGGGAGCATCCCGCCGTTGGTGTCGCACAGCACCAGCACACGGGCGCCCGCCTCCTGGGCGGCGACCAGGACGGAGGTGGTGTAGTCGGCGTCGTGGACGAAACCGTCGAAGAAGTGCTCGGCGTCGACGAAGACCTCCCGGCCGAGCCCCACGAGGTGCTCGACGGTCTCGCGCACCATGGCGAGGTTCTCCTCGCCCGTGGTGCGCAGGGCGCCGGTGACGTGGCGGAGATCGGACTTCGCGACCAGGGTGATCGTGGGCGCGCCGGAGTCGACCAGCGCAGCCACCTGGAGATCCTCCTCGACGGCGACGCCCGCCTTGCGGGTCGCGCCGAAGGCGGCGAGCCGGGCGTGGTGCAGCTCGAGCTCCCCTGCCGCGCGGGCGAAGAACTCGGTGTCCCGCGGGACGGCGCCGGGCCAGCCGCCCTCGATGTAGGTCATCCCGAGCTCGTCGAGATGCCGCGCCACGGCGAGCTTGTCCGCGACCGAGAGCGTCAGGCCCTCCTGCTGGGAGCCGTCGCGCAGCGTGGTGTCGTAGAGGTGGAACGCGGGGATCGGGGCGGCCTTCACGGCGTCGTGGGTCGTCATCGCGCTCAGACCAGCCTGGTCAGCCAGCCGTGACGGTCGGCGATCCGGCCGTACTGGATGTCCGTGAGCTCCTTGCGCAGCGCCAGGGTGGTCTCTCCCGAACCGCCGTCGCCGACGGTCCAGGTGCCGCCGTGGGCCTTGAACTCACCGATCGGGTTGATCACCGCGGCGGTCCCGCAGGCGAACATCTCGGTGATCTCGCCGCTGGCCAGCTGCTCGAGCACCTCGCTCATCACGAGCGGCTGCTCGCTCACGCCCAGCCCGCGATCCTCGGCCAGGCGGAGGATCGAGGCGCGGGTGACGCCCTCGAGGATCGAGCCGGTCAGCGCCGGGGTGAGCAGGCGGCCGTCGCGGGTCACCGCGAAGACGTTCATGCCGGAGAGCTCGTCGATGCTGGTGTGCGTCTCCGAGTCGAGGAAGAGCACCTCGTCGGCACCGTGCTCGGCGGCCTCGCGCTTCCCCAGCAGCGAGGAGGCGTAGTTGCCGCCGCACTTGGCGGCGCCGGTGCCGCCGGCGCCGGCGCGGGCGTACTCGTCGGTGATCCACACGACCAGCGGCTGCACGCCGCGCGGGAAGTACGGACCTGCCGGTGAGGCGATGACGTAGTAGTCCACGGTGTGCGATGCCCGCACGCCGAGGAACTCCTCGCTCGCGAACATGAAGGGACGCAGGTACAGCGACTCCTCGCTGGTCGCCTCCGGGACCCACGGCTCGTCGGCGGCGACCACCGCGCGCAGCGAGGCGAGGAACTCCTCGGTGGGCAGCTCGGGCAGCGCGAGTCGTCGCGCGGAGCGCTGCAGGCGCTCGGCGTTCACCTCGGGGCGGAAGGTCCAGATCGAGCCGTCGGCATGCCGGAACGCCTTCAGGCCCTCGAAGATCTCCTGGCCGTAGTGAAGGACCGCGGCGGCCGGGGAGAGCTGCAGGGGCCCGTACGGGAGGACCTCCGACGTCTCCCAGCCGCCCTCCGCCGTCCAGCGCGCATGCGCCATGAAGTCGGTGAAGTGGGACCCGAACCCGGGGTCGGCGAGGATCTGTGCGCGCTCGGCGTCGCCGGTGCGACGGGTCGTGCTGGTCTGGGTGAAGTCGAGCGCGCTCACGGGGGTCTCCTCGGTGATGGGGACGGGCGGGGTCAGTCTGTCAGGGCCGGGGCGTCAGCGACCGGAGATCGCGGCGACCAGGGCGTCCCCGATCGCAGCGGTGCCGCGGCCGGAGAGCTCCTCGGAGCCGGCGCGGGCGGCGACGTCGTTCTCGACGGCAGCACGCACTGCCGCTGCCGGCTCGACGTGGCCCAGGTGGTCCAGCATGATCGCGATCGAGAGCACCGTGGCGGTGGGGTCGGCGAGATCCTTCCCGGCGATGTCCGGAGCGGAGCCGTGCACCGGCTCGAACATCGAGGGGTAGGCGCCGGTGGGGTTGATGTTGCCGCTCGCGGCCAGCCCGATGCCGCCGCCCACGGCGCCGGCGAGATCCGTGACGATGTCGCCGAAGAGGTTGTCGGTGACGATCACGTCGAAGCGGGACGGGTCCTGCACCAGGTAGATCATCATCGCGTCGACGTGGGCGTAATCGACCTCGACCTCGGGGTGCTCCGCGCCGACCTTCTCGACGATGCGGCGGTAGAGGTGACCGGCGTGGACCAGCACGTTGTGCTTGTGCACGAGGGTGAGCTTCCTGCGGCGGCTCTCGGCCTGCTCGAAGGCGTAGCGGACCACGCGCTCGACCCCGACGGCGGTGTTCAGCGAGACCTCGGTGGCGACCTCGAGATCGGTGCCCGTGCGGAGCGAGCCTCCGTTGCCGACGTAAGGCCCCTCGGTGCCCTCGCGCACCACCACGAAGTCCATCTCGCCGGGGTTCGCCAGCGGGGAGCTCACGCCCGGGAACAGCCGGGTGGGGCGCAGGTTCACGTAGTGGTCGAAGGCGAAGCGGAGCTTCAGCAGGAGTCCGCGCTCGAGCACGCCCGAGGGCACCCCCGGATCGCCCACGGCGCCGAGCAGGATCGCGTCGTGCTCGGCGAGGCGGGCCATGTCCTCGTCGGTCAGCGTCTCGCCGGTGCGGTGCCAGCGACCCGCGCCGAGGTCGAAGTCGGTGGTCTCGACGGTGACGCCGGCCGGCTCGAGGGCGGCGCGTAGCGCGCGCACGCCCTGCGGGACGACCTCCTTGCCGATGCCGTCGCCCTCGATGACGGCGAGGCGCAGGGTGCTGGCGGATCCGGGGGTGGGGGTGCTCATGGCGTGTTCTCCTCGACGAGGGACAGGACGGGGATCAGTAGACGAGATCGACGGCGTGGATGGAGCGCGCCTCGATCGCGGCGCCGAGCTCCTCGGCGAACTCGCGGTCGACGGACTCGTCGAGGTTCAGCACGACGAGCGCCTCGGCGCCCCGGACGCTGCCGGCGCGGGAGACCTGCATGCCGGCGATGTTGATGCCGGCCGCACCGAGGCGCTGGCCGTAGGTGCCGATCAGGCCCGGGCCGTCCTCGTACCGGATGATCAGCAGGTGGTCGCTCATGGCGAGGTCCAGGGCGTGGCCGAAGACCTCGGTGAGCTTGTGCTCCTGGTCCACGCCGCTGAGCGTGCCGGAGACGCTGACGACCTCGCCGCTGCGCAGGGTGCCGCGCAGCGTGATGACGTTGCGGAAGCGCTCGGAGGTCTCGTCGGTCACGAGCTGCACGCCGATGCCGCGCTCCTCGGCGAGGACGGGCGCGTTGACGTAGCTGACCTGCTCGGTTACCACGGAGCGGAAGAGACCGCGCAGGGCGGAGAGCTTCAGCGCGGTGACGTCGCGCGTCGCGATCTCGCCGTGCACCTCGATGTCCAGCAGCTCGGGGGCCTCCCCCGCGAGAGTGGTGAAGAGCTGGCCGAGCCGATCGGCGAGGGCGACGCCGGGGCGCACCTCGTCGTCGATCGCGCCGCCGGCGACGTTCACCGCGTCCGGGACCAGCTCGCCGGCCAGTGCGAGGCGCACCGACTTCGCGACCGCGACGCCGGCCTTCTCCTGGGCTTCGGCGGTGGAGGCGCCGAGGTGCGGGGTGAGGGTGACGTTGTCGAGCTCGAGCAGGCGCTTGGCCGTCTCGGAGGCGGCCGGCGGCTCGGAGCTGTAGACGTCCAGGGCGGCGGCGGCGATCTGACCCGTGGTCAGCGCCACGTGCAGCGCCTCCTCGTCGATCAGGCCGCCGCGGGCGGCGTTGACCACGTGCAGGTCGGGCTTGGCCAGCGCGAACTCCTCGGCGCCGATCAGCCCGGTGGTCTCGGGGGTCTTCGGCATGTGCACGGTGACGATGTCCGACTCGCGCATCAGCTGGTCGAGCTCCACGACGCGCGCACCGAGCTCGGCGGCGCGGGCATGGTTCACGTAGGGGTCGTACGCCAGGAGGTTCACGCCGAAGGGGCGCAGGCGCTCGGCGACGAGCTGGCCGATGCGGCCGAAGCCCACGACACCGACGGTCTTGCCCAGCAGCTCGACACCGGTGAGCTGCTTGCGCTCCCACCGACCCGCCTTCACCGACGCGTCGGCGCGCCCGAGGTTGCGCAGGGAGGCGAGGATCAGCGCGACCGCCAGCTCGGCGGCCGAGGTGATGTTGGAGGTGGGGGCGTTGATGACCATGACGCCCGCGCTCGTGGCGGCGGGGACGTCGACGTTGTCCAGGCCCACGCCCGCACGGGCGACGACCTTCAGCGAGCGGGCGGCCGCGAAGACCTCGGCGTCGACCGTCGTCGCGGAGCGGACCAGCAGGGCGTCGGCGTCGGCCACGGCGGCCAGCAGCGCACCGCGGTCGGTGCCGTCGACGTGGCGGACATCGGCGTCATCACCGAAGACCTCGATGGTGGCGGGCGAGAGTTCTTCGGCGAGCAGCACGACGGGACGCGTCACGGGGGTGCCTTTCGGAAAGGGGTGGGACGGCCGACGACGCAGCCGTCATCGGAACCGAGGACAGCGTACTGCGCTGTCCGCCATTCGGGCTGGGAGGTCAGGATTCGAGACTGCGGTGATCCCTCGGACGACGACGGCGGGTGCTCCCCTGCTGGGGTGCACCCGCCGCGCGGTCGACGATCGCAGATCAGCGCGCGGCGCTGCCCTCGACGTAGTCGGTGTCGATGGCCTGGGCGCTCCAGGAGAACATCTTGCGCAGGTCCTTGCCGACGACCTCGATCTGGTGCTTCGCCTCGGTCTCGCGCAGCTCCTTGAACTCCGGGGCGCCGGCGTCCTGGTCGTCGATGAAGCGCTTCGCGAAGGCGCCGCTCTGGATGTCCGCGAGGACGTCCTTCATGGCCTTCTTGGTGTCGGCCGTGACGACGCGGGGGCCGGAGACGTAGTCGCCGTACTCGGCGGTGTCGGAGATCGACCAGCGCTGCTTGGCGATGCCGCCCTCGAACATGAGGTCGACGATCAGCTTGAGCTCGTGGAGGACCTCGAAGTAGGCGATCTCGGGCTGGTAGCCCGCCTCGGCGAGGGTCTCGAAGCCGGCCTGGACGAGGTGGCTCATGCCGCCGCAGAGGACGGCCTGCTCACCGAACAGGTCGGTCTCGGTCTCCTCGGTGAAGGTGGTCTTGATGACGCCGGCGCGGGTGCCGCCGATGCCCTTGGCGTAGGAGAGCGCGAGGTCCCAGGCGGAACCGGTGGCGTCCTGCTCGACGGCGACGATGTCCGGGATGCCGCGGCCGCCGACGAACTCGCGACGCACGGTGTGGCCGGGAGCCTTCGGGGCGATCAGCAGCACGTCGACGCCCTCGGGGACCTCGATGTAGCCGAAGCGGATGTTGAAGCCGTGGGCGAAGGCGAGCGCCTTGCCCTCGCTCAGGTTCGGCTGGATGGACTCGGCGTAGACCTTCCGCTGGTCCTGGTCCGGGGTGAGGATCATGATCAGGTCGGCCCACTCGGAGACCTCGGCGACGGTGCCGACGGTGAGGCCCTCCTCCTGCGCCTTGGCGGCGGACTTCGAGCCCTCGCGGAGGCCCACCCGGACCTCGACGCCGCTGTCGCGCAGGTTCAGCGCGTGGGCGTGGCCCTGGGAGCCGAAGCCGACGACGGCGACCTTCTTGCCCTGGATGATGGACAGGTCGGCATTGTCGTCGTAGAAGATCTCAGCCACGATGTGCTCCTTCGTTGTGGGGTGCGGGCGACAGGTCGATCCTATCGCCGGGTGTCTTACGTCGTGAGAAACGGTCTTGGGATGCGGGATCGCGGGGTGCGACCGCGAGGTCAGCCGAGCAGGCTGCGATCGGTGATCGCCCGCCCGCCGCGGCCGATGGCGACCTCGCCGGACTTGACGATCTCGCGGATGCCGAAGGACTCCAGCATTCCCAGCAGCGCCGAGAGCTTGTCCTGGGTGCCGGTGGCCTCGACGGTCACCGAGTCGGCGGCCGCATCGACCACCTTGGCCCGGAACATCTGCACGATCTCCAGCACCGAGGTCCGCGTCGAGTTGTCGGCGGTGACCTTGATGAGGATGAGCTCGCGCTGCACGGTCGAGCGCGCATCGAGCTGGACGATCTTGAGCACGTTGACGAGCTTGTTGAGCTGCTTCGTGATCTGCTCGAGCCGGTGCTGCTCGACATCGACCACCACCGTGATGCGGGAGATCTCCGGGTGCTCGGTCGGTCCGACCGCGAGGGAGGAGATGTTGTACCCGCGGCGGGAGAACAGCGCGGTGACGCGGGTGAGCGCACCGGGGGTGTTCTCCACCAGGACCGAGAGGGTCTGGCTGTCGGGGGTCATCACGTAGTCCGTGGTGCTCGCCGCCGACGCGGTCTGCGCGGCGGTCTGGTTCGTCGGATTGGTGGTCATGATCAGATGTCCCTCTCCCACTCGGGGCTCATGCCCTGCGCGATCTGGATCTCGTCGTTGGAGACGCCGGACGGCACCATCGGCCAGACCATCGCGTCGGCGCTGACGGTGAAGTCGACGACCACGGGGCGGTCGTTGATCTCCATCGCCTGCGCGATGGTGGCGTCGATGTCCTCGTCCCGCTCGCAGCGCAGGCCCGCGCAGCCGTAGGCGTCGGCGAGCTTGACGAAGTCGGGGATGCGGCGCGAGCCGTGCCCGGTGTTCAGCTCGGTGTTGGAGTAGCGCTGGTCGTAGAACAGGTTCTGCCACTGGCGCACCATGCCGAGGCTGGAGTTGTTGATGACCGCGACCTTGATCGGGATCTCGTTGATGACGCAGGTGGCGAGCTCCTGATTGGTCATCTGGAAGCAGCCGTCGCCGTCGATGGACCACACGACCTTGTCCGGCTGGCCGACCTTCGCGCCCATCGCCGCGGGCACCGAGTAGCCCATGGTGCCCAGGCCGCCGGAGTTCAGCCAGCTGTAGGGCTGCTCGTACTTGATGAACTGGCTGGACCACATCTGGTGCTGGCCCACGCCGGCCACGAAGATCGAGTCCGGTCCGGAGATCGCACCGATGCGGGAGATGACCTTCTGCGGGGCGGTCAGGCCGTCCTCGGTCTCGGTCCAGCCCAGCGGGTAGTTGTCCCGGAGCATGTCCAGGGTGTTCCACCAGGTCTCGTAGTCGCGCGTGTCCTCGGCGGCCAGGCGCTCGGTGAGCTCGGCGGTCAGGGCCCGCGCGATCTCGGCGGCCTCGCCCACGATCGGGACGTCGGCGATGCGGTTCTTCGAGATCTCCGCCGGATCGATGTCCGCGTGGACGACCTTGGCCCCGGGGGCGAAGGACTCCAGGACACCGGTCACGCGGTCGTCGAAGCGCGCACCGATGTTCACGATCAGATCGGAGCGCTGCAGCGCGGAGACCGCGGCGACCGTGCCGTGCATGCCGGGCATGCCCAGGTGGCTGGGGTGGGAGTCGGGCAGCGCGCCCCGGGCCATCAGCGTGGTCACGAAGGGTGCGCCGGAGACCTCGATGAGCTCGCCGACCTCTTCGGTGGCCTTGCCGCGCAGCACGCCGCCGCCGAGCAGGAACACGGGCCGCTTGGCCTCGAGCAGAAGGGAGACCGCCTCGCGGATCTGCTTGCCGTGGGGGCGGGGGGCGGGACGGTAGCCGGGCAGCCCCAGGGCCTCGGGCCAGGAGAACTCGGTCATCGCCTGCTGGGCGTCCTTGGTGACGTCCACGAGCACCGCGCCGGGCCGACCGGTCGAGGCGATGTGGAAGGCCTGCTTGATCGCCAGCGGGATGTCATCCGCGTTCTTGACCAGGAAGTTGTGCTTGGTGATCGGCATCGTCATGCCGACGATGTCCGCCTCCTGGAAGGCATCGGTGCCGATGAAGGAGGAGCCGACCTGACCGGTGATCGCGACCAGGGGGATCGAGTCCATCTGGGCGTCCGCGATGGCGGTGATGAGGTTGGTGGCGCCGGGACCGGAGGTGGCCAGGCAGACGCCGACCTTCCCGGTCGCGTGGGCGTAGCCGCTGGCGGCGTGGCCGGCGCCCTGCTCGTGACGGACCAGCACGTGGCGCAGGCCCTCCGCGTCCATCAGCGGGTCATAGGTGGGCAGGATGGCGCCGCCGGGAAGGCCGAAGACGACCTCGGCCCCGGCGTGCTTGAGGGACTCGACCAGCGCCTGCGCGCCGGTCATCTGCTGTCCGTTCATCGGAACTCCTTCGTCGTCTCGGACGGTGGTTGTGGCGGTGCACTGCGGGGAATCCCCTCCCCTGCTGCTCGCCTCCCGGCCGGGACACGAAAAAGCCCCTCCGCCTGGGGCTCAGGGAGGGGCGCGGGTGACGTGCTCGTAGGACGAACGGGCGTCAGCCGCGCTCGGTAACTACGAGGATCGTCGTGTGCATGGGATCACCATAGCGGCCCGGACAGGGCCTGCCCGACGAGTCCAGCATGCGGACTCCACCGGGTGGAGGCGCGCTGCGGCGCCCGCTCCCGGGAGGGAACCGGCGCCGCGGGTAGCGCTCCGGGCCATGCTCAGTCCAGCGGCCGACGGGTCGCGCCGTAGGTCGCCGAGCGCACCAGGTGCGCGTAGACCTTCAGAGCCTGGGAGACCTGGCGCTCGCGGTTCTCGGGGCGCCAGGGCAGCGGCCCCTTCGCGGTGCGGCGCCGCTCGATCTCCTCCTCGGGCACGTCGAGCTCGAGCAGGCGCTTGTCCACGTCGATGATGATGCGGTCGCCGTCCTCGATCAGGCCGATCAGCCCGCCCTCGGCGGCCTCCGGGGAGATGTGGCCGATCGAGACGCCGCTGGTGCCGCCGGAGAAGCGGCCGTCGGTGATGAGCGCGCAGGTCTTGCCGAGCCCGCGCCCCTTGAGGAAGGAGGTCGGGTAGAGCATCTCCTGCATGCCCGGGCCTCCCTGCGGGCCCTCGTAGCGGATCACCACGACGTCCCCGGCCTTGACCGTCTTGTCGAGGATCTTCTGGACCGCCTCCTCCTGGGAGTCGCAGACCACCGCGGTGCCCTCGAAGTGGAAGAGGTCCTCGGTGATGCCGGCGGTCTTGAACACGGCGCCGTCGCGGGCGAGGTTGCCCTTCAGCACGGCGAGACCGCCGTCCTTGGTGTGGGCGTGCGGCACGGCGCGGACCACGCCGTTCTCGCCGTCGAGGTCCAGGTCGTCCCAGGTGTTCGTGGTGGAGAACGCCTGTGTGGTGCGCACACCTCCGGGAGCGGCGTGGAACAGGGCCTCAGCCTTCTTCGACGCCTTGCCGCCGCGCACGTCCCACTCGTCCAGCCAGCTGGTGAGGTCGGGCGAGTGGACGGTGTGGATGGTGTGGTCCAGCAGCCCGGCCCGGTCCAGCTCGCCGAGGATCGCGGGGATGCCTCCGGCGCGGTGGACGTCCTCCACATGGGCGGTGCCGTTGGGGGCGACCTTGGAGAGCGTGGGGACCAGGCGGGAGATGCGGTCGATGTCGTCCAGGCCGAAGTCGACCCCGCCCTCGATCGCGACGGCGAGGATGTGCAGGATCGTGTTGGTCGAGCCGCCCATGGCGACATCCATCGCCATCGCGTTGGAGAAGGCGGCCTTCGTCGCGATCGAGCGCGGCAGCACGGACTCGTCGTCGTCCTCGTAGTAGCGGCGGGCGAGATCCACGATCTTCCGCCCGGCCTCGAGGAAGAGCTCCTTGCGGAAGGCGTGGGTGGCGAGGGTGGTGCCGTTGCCGGGCAGGGAGAGCCCGAGCACCTCGGTGAGGCAGTTCATCGAGTTGGCCGTGAACATGCCGGAGCAGGAGCCGCAGGTGGGGCAGGCGTTCTCCTCGACCTCGGCGAGCTGCGCGTCGGTCACCGTTTCGTCCGCGGACAGCGACATCGCGTCCACCAGGTCGATGCGTCCGTCGGTGACGCCCTCGACCGGCTTGCCGGACTCGGAGGGGCCGCCGGAGACGAAGATGACCGGGATGTTCAGCCGCATCGCGGCCATCAGATGGCCGGGGGTGATCTTGTCGCAGTTCGAGATGCACACGAGGGCATCCGCCGTGTGCGCATTGACCATGTATTCGATGGAGTCGGCGATGATGTCGCGGCTGGGCAGCGAGTAGAGCATGCCGCCGTGGCCCATCGCGATGCCGTCGTCCACCGCGATGGTGTTGAACTCCTTGGAGATGCCGCCCGACTCGGCGATCGCCGAGGCGACCAGGTCGCCCATGTTCTTGAGGTGCACGTGGCCGGGGACGAACTGCGTGTACGAGTTCGCGATCGCGATGATCGGTTTGCCGAAGTCGCCGCTCTTCATGCCGGTGGCGCGCCAGAGGGCGCGGGCGCCTGCCATGTTGCGGCCATGGGTGGAGGTGCGGGATCGGAGCTGAGCCATGCCGCCATGCTACGCCGCCATGCGAGATGGTGGTGTCAGCATCCGGACGGTGGGCGACCGGTGGAGACGCCGACCCTCGCGACGGGGTTCGCCATCCTCCCCGCATGGAGCAGCGAGGAGGACTGGTCTCCGAGGTCCACCATCTGCAGGGTGTTGCGCAGCTGCAGCCGGTTCAGGCACGAGTGGGCGAAGGAGCCGGTGCGCAGCTCCACATCGCCGGCGAGGCCGCGGGCCAGATCCGGGTGGTCCGCCTCGTACTCGTCGAGCACGCCGGCGACCTGACGCCAGAAACGGTCTGCCGGAAGGATCCCGTCGGCGTCGAGGATGCCGGCCAGGTGGCGCAGCACCCCGTCGAAGACGTCGGTGAAGATCGACAGCGCCTTCTCCTCCCCCGGCACCACGGCCCGCACTCGCTCCATCCCGTCCGGCAGCGGGCGGTGCCCCACCACTGCCATCTCCTCGCCGATGTCCTTGTAGAAGGCGCCGACCACCTGCTGCTCGCGCACCCGCAGGATGAGGTTCTCGCCGTGGGGCATGACCACCACGTCGTGGGCGAGGAGGAGGTGGACGAGCGGGCGCAGAGAGGCGCGCAGGTACCCGGCGAGCCACTGCTCGGGCGGCAGCCCCGACGCACGCAGCATCGCCGCGGCGAAGGAGCGGCCCTCGTGGTCGCGGTGCAGCAGCGCCGCCATGGTGAAGGCCCGCTCCCCCGGCGCGAGCTGCGCGGCGGGGCTCTCGCGCCACAGCGCCGCGAGCATCTTGCGGTGCGGGTTCGTGGTGCGGGTGCGGTGGTAGGCGTCACCCGTGTACCCGATCGCCGCGCGCTCACGCAGCACGCGGAAGCCCTGGGCGGAGAGCTCGGGATCCTCCGCGACGAGCGCGGCGAGCCAGTCGTTGATCGCGGGGGTGTCCCGCATGTAGTGCGGGGACAGGCCGCGCAGGAACCCCATGTTCTGGATCGCGAGGGCGACCTTCACGTAGGGGGCGCCGGGTCGGGTGCGGTTGAGGAAGGTGCGCAGGGACTGCTGGGGCTGCATCTCGTCGCCGCCGGCGCCGAGGGGCACGAGGTCTCCGCGCGCGATGTCCGGCGCGAAGGTGATCGGCAGACGATGCTCCGCCTGCCAGGGGTGCATGGGCATCAGGTGGTAGTCCGACGGGTCGAGGCCACGGCCGGCCAGACGCCCCTCGAGGGCATGCCGCTCCTCCGGCGACAGCGACCAGACGGCGTGATCCTCCTCGGTGAGCCCCTCGCCGAGGGCGAGGTGACTCTGCTCGCGCCGCATCGCGACCCACTCCAGACGCGTCGAGCGGCCCTGTTCCGGGGCGTAGTCGCGGTAGTCGGGCAGGGAGAAGCCGATGCGGCCGTTGTTCGCGAGGAAGCCCGGATGTCCCTCGGTCATCGCGGCCTCGATCTGCGGCAGGTCCGCGCACAGGAGGTCCTCGGCCGACGGCCGCTCGCCGCGTCGGCCCTCGTCGAGGGTCGCGCAGCGGGCCGCGAAGGTGGAGGCGAGCTCCTCGAGGTAGGTGGACAGGAGGCCGTCCGGGATGGCGAGGACGTCCTGCAGCTCGGCGACGAGGACCTGCACGTCCAGCGGCGTGCGGGCGCCTCCCACGGTGCGGGTGATCGAGACGGGATCGATGAGCCAGTGCTCGAGCGGCAGCACCCGGGCGGAGAAGTGGTAGCGGACCTCGGTCCCGGGGACCCCGAGCGCGAAGCCGCCCTCGCCGTCCGGCTCCGGGGCGAGCACCCGCTCGTGGGAGAGCTCGGCGAGCGCCTTCGCGACGAGATGGCGGTGGGCCCGCTCCCCGGTGTCGGGGCGGAGGTGGGCGGTGGGCCTCGTCCCGGGACCGAGGGGCGAGGCGTCGAAGTCCGCGCGGGTGCAGACGCTGAGCGCCGCGCGCTTGGCGCCGGCCCCCTCGGGGAGCAGGACGTGCTCCAGCACCCGGAAGCCGGCCGCCGCGTTCTTCGCGAGCACCGCGGTGTTGCGCTCGTCGGGCTCGACGACCACGCGGGCGGCGCCGCGCTCATGCAGGCACCAGGAGACCACCTTCCCCATCACCGCGGCGGTGAGCCCGTGCTCGGGAGTCCCGGACGGCGGCGCGATGAGCAGGTGCATGCCGAGGTCTCCGGGCTCGGGCGCGAGCAGCCCGTCTGGCAGCAGATGCGCGGGGTCGTAGGTCTCGACGTAGACGAGCGGTGCGCCGTCGCGCGCACCGATCCAGCCCTGCTCGTGCTCGGAGGCGGCGATGCGGTCGAGGTAGGCGAACACCTGGGCAGGGCTGTGCTCCGTCATGCCCCAGAAGCGGGAGCGTTCGGTGGCGAGCCAGCCGTGCAGCAGCTCGGCGTGGGCGGCGGGATCCAGCGGGGTGAAGGTCAGGTCCATCAGGGGTCTCCTGGTCAGTGCGCGGCCGGCAGGCCGAAGGTCTGGAAGGCGATGCGGCGTTCGATCGGGTAGGGCTCGCGCCCCGTGATCGCCGCGAGGACGACGGACGCGCGCCAGGCACCGAACCCGAGATCCGGCGCGGTGACGCCGTGGGTGTGCTCCTCGGTGCCCAGCACGTGGAGGCGCTGTTCCGCATCGACGGTGTAGTCGCGGGAGACGTCGAGACGGCCTGCGGCGTCGCGCCGGACCCGGTCGCCGAGCGGCGTGAGCAGCTCCGCCGAGCGCGGTCGGTACCCGGTCGCGGAGACGACGGCGCCGGTGGGGTGATCTGCGACCGCGCCGGTCAGAGCGTGCTCGAGCTCCAGCACCACACCGCCGTCAGGATCCCGGCGGGCAGCGCGCACGGTCGACCCGGCGTGGAGGGTCGAGGGCACCTCGCGCCCCCCGGCGGAGAGCCGGTAGAGGAGATCGTGGATCTCATCGAGGAGCTCGGCGCTGATGCCCTTGTGCAGCGCGCGCTGCTCGCGGGCGAGGTGGTCGCGGGTCGCCTCGGGCAGGCTCCGATGGAGGTCGGTGTACTCCGGCGAGGTCATCTCGAGCGTGAGCTTGGTGTATTCCATCGGGAAGTACCGCGGCGAGCGGGTCACCCAGTCCACGCGCAGGTCCCTCGCCCCGCTCCCCTCGAGCAGGTCCCGATAGACCTCGGCCGCGGACTGTCCGCTGCCCACGACCGTCACCGAGCCGGCCGCGAGCAGCTCCTCCTTGCGCGAGAGGTAGTCGGCGCTGTGGAGCACGACGGCCGGCCCGTCGTCCGCCTCCCCCGCCAGCGCGGCGAGTGGCGCGGGGAGATGGGGTGCTGTGCCGAGGGCGAGAGCGACATGGCGGCCGCGCAGGTGCTCGCAGCCGACCACCTCGCCGGAGGCATCGAGCACGGCGGTCGTCACGAGCAGATGATCGTCCTCCTCCTCGACGGAGACGGCGCGGCGTCGCCAGCGCAGGCAGTCCAGCTGGTCGGCCACCCAGCGGCAGTACTCGTCGTACTCGCCCCGCAGCGGGTAGAAGGATTCTCGGATGTAGAAGGGATAGATCCGGCCGGTCCTCTTGAGGAAGGCGAGGAAGGAGTAGGGAGAGGTGGGGTCCGCCATCGTCACCAGGTCGGCGAGGAAGGGCACCTGGAGCGTGGCTCCCTCGAGGAGGAGTCCCGGGTGCCAGGAGAAGCCGTCGGCCTGGTCGACGAAGACCGCGTCGACGTCCGGGAGGGTGTCGGCGAGGGCCGCCAGTCCCAGCCCGAAGGGTCCGATCCCGATCCCGACGAGGTCATGGACGGTGCTGCTCGCGCTCATCGCCCCTCCCCCGCGGCGGCGAGGCGGGTCCCGGCCAGGAGTCCCCGCCCGGTGGCCCGCACCAGGTCGAGCACGGCGGCGATGTCGGCGAGGGTCGCCTCGGGGTTGAGCAGGGTGAGCTTCAGATGGGCGGTGCCCTCGATGGTCGTGCGCGCCACCATGGCGCGGCCGGATTGGAAGAGGATCCTCCGGATCAGGGGCTGCAGCTCGTCGGCCCGGGAGTCTTCCAGTCCCGCCGGATGGAAGCGGAAGACCACGGTGCTGAGGTCGGTCGTGCCGAGCACGTGGAGGTCGGGATCGTCCTCGAGCAGGCCGCGCACCTGGGTCGCGAGATCGCAGACCCGGTCCACCATGCCTCCCAGCTCCTCGGGGCCGACGGCGCGCAGGGTGATCCACAGCTTCAGCGCGTCGAAGCGGCGCGTGGTCTGCAGGGATTTGTCGACCTGATTGGGCTCGGCCTCGGCAGAGGCGGCCTCGGCGGCGGGATTGAGGTAGTCGGCGTGGTGCGCCACGGCCGCGAGATCAGCGGGCTCGCGCACCAGCAGGGCGCTGGAGGAGACGGGTTGGAAGTAGGTCTTGTGGAAGTCGACCGTCACCGAGTCCGCGCGCTCGATGCCGTCGAGCAGGTGCCGACGGGTGGTGGAGACGAGCAGACCACCGCCGTAGGCGGCGTCGACGTGGAGCCAGACCCCGTGCTCGGCGGCGAGGTCGGCGATCGCGTCGAGAGGGTCGATGAGGCCCCGGTCGGTGGTGCCGGCGGTCGCGACCACCGCCATGACCGGCTCCCCGAGCGCGTCGAGTCGGGCGAGCAGGAGGCGCAGAGCCGTGGGGTCCATGCGACCGTCGGCATCGACGGGCACCGTGCGCACGGCGTCGGGCGCGAGGCCGAGCAGCTCCGCGGAGCGGGAGACGGAGAAGTGGGCGGCCTCGGTGGCGAGCACGCGCAGCCGCGGCAGCAGGGTCTCCCGGCCCTCCTCCGAGGTGTGCTCAGCGCGATGGCGGGCGAGCAGCAGGGCCTGCAGGTTGGACTGCGTGCCTCCGGAGGTGAACACCCCGTCGCCGCCGGCGAAGCCGATCCTCTCGCTGGTCCAGCGCACCAGGCGACGTTCCATGAGGGTCGCGACGAGGGACTGGTCGTAGGTGTCCACCGACGTGTTGATCGCACCGAGCATCGCCTCGGCCGCGACCGCCGGGAGCACCACGGGGCAGTTCAGGTGCGCGAGGTAGGAGGGATGGTGGAACCAGACCGCGTTCTGGGCGTACAGCTCGCCCGCCTCGTCCAGTGCGGCCCGGGACCCGATGCCGGGGCCGTCGAGATCGACCCCGCCGACCAGGTCGTCGAGGAGGGGGCGATCCGGGCCGACGGAGGGGGAGCTGACGGTGCGGAAACGCTCGGCGAGGTCGTCGACGACATGGTGCAGCAGCTCCCGATAGTCATCGGCGGTCCTGCCGCCCAGCAGGGACCCGGTGCGCACGCCGGTCGGGTCCGGGGCGGTCAGGGAGAGGGCAGGCATCGGATCCATGAGAGGGACCTCCCGGGGTCGGGCAGGCCCGGTGGACCTACATCACTAAGGGTTGCCTACCCTAATAACGCAACACTGGAGGCGCGCAAATCCGGAAGTGGTCGGCATGAGAAGCACCACTGGCACCCCGGAACGGACAAAAGCCGTGGACAGCGCGACGAGGTCGTGCATGTCGGGCGTCGGGCCGGCCCGTCTCACGGCGGGTCGTCGCCCACCGATCCGTCGAGCGCCTCGCGGATCACCGAGGTCTGCCCGGTATGCAGGAGGTTCTCCTCGAGGATGTCCACCAGGCGACGCCGACGGTTCACGACATATCTCGGATCGCTCTGCAGCGCGACGTCGAGTCCGCCGTCGGCGATCAGCTCCGTCCGCTCCTGTCCGCACCGCCGGATCGTCGCGCACCAGAGCTCGTGGATCTCCTCCGGGGCGAGCGCAGGCGCTCACGGGGCCCGGACGCACGACGGCCGGGCTCCGTGGAGCTGGATCGCATCCAGCTCCTCGGGCCCGGCCGTCGAGGAGAGCGCCCGGCGATCAGCCGGTGACGCCGAGCTTCTCCATGATGATCTCGCGCACGCGGCCGGCATCGGCCTGGCCGCGGGTGGCCTTCATGATCGGGCCGATGAGCGCGCCGATCGCCTGGACCTTGCCGCTGCGGATCTTCTCGACCACGTCGGGGTTGTCGGCGATCGCCTGGTCGACCGCGCCGGTGAGGACCGAGTCGTCGGAGACCACGGCGAGGCCCTCGGCCTCGACGATCGCGGCCGGGTCGCCGGCGCCGTCGAGCACCTTGACGAGGACCTGCTTGGCGATCTTGTCGTTGATCTTCTTGCCGTCGACCAGACCCTGCAGCTCGGCGACCTGCGCCGGGGTGATCTCGAGGGCGGGGAGCTCGGTGTCGCGGTCCTTCGCGATGCGGGCCAGCTCGCCCATCCACCACTTGCGGGCGCTCTGGGCGCTCGCCCCGGCGGCGACGGTGGCCTCGATGAGGTCCAGCGCGTCGGCGTTGATGGCGTCACGCATCTCGAGGTCGCTGAAGCCCCACTCCTCGCGCAGCCGACGACGACGGGCCGCGGGCAGCTCGGGCAGTCCGGCACGGATCTCCTCGACCCACTCGCGGCTCGGGGCGACCGGCACCAGGTCCGGCTCGGGGAAGTAGCGGTAGTCCTCCGCGTCGGACTTCGGGCGGCCCGAGGAGGTGCCGCCGGTGTCCTCGTGGAAGTGCCGGGTCTCCTGGATGATCTTCTCGCCCGCGTCCAGCATCCCCGCCTGACGGGAGATCTCGAAGCGGACCGTGCGCTCGATCGAGCGGAACGAGTTCACGTTCTTGGTCTCGGTGCGGGTGCCCAGCGGCGACTCGGCGGTCTCGCGCAGGGAGACGTTGATGTCCGCACGGACGTTGCCGCGCTCCATCCGCGCCTCGGAGACGTCCAGCGCCCGGAAGATGTCGCGCAGGGTGCGCACATAGGCCGCGGCGACCTCGGGGGCGCGCCCCTGGGTGTTCGGGATCGGCTTGGTGACGATCTCGACCAGCGGCACGCCGGCACGGTTGTAGTCGACCTGCGAGTGGGTCGCGCCGTGGATGCGGCCGGTGGCCCCGCCGACGTGCGTGTTCTTGCCGGCGTCCTCCTCCATGTGCGCGCGCTCGATCTCGACCCGGATGATCTCCCCGTCCTCGAGCTCCACGTCGACCCAGCCGTCGAAGGCGATGGGCTCGTCGTACTGCGAGGTCTGGAAGTTCTTGGTGAGGTCCGGGTAGAAGTACTGCTTGCGGGCGAAGCGGCAGGTCTCCGCGATCGAGCAGTTCAGCGCGAGGCCGATGCGGATCGCGTACTCGACGGCCTTGCCGTTGACCACCGGGAGGGAGCCGGGCAGGCCCAGCGAGGTCGGGGTGATCGCCGTGTTCGGCTCCGCGGCGAAGATGTTCGGCGCGCCGTCGAACATCTTGGTGGCGGTGCCGAGCTCCACGTGGACCTCGATGCCGAGCACCGGGTCGTAGCGGTCGATGGCGTCGTCGTAGTCGACGAGGTCGATGTCGGGTGCAGTGCTCATCAGTTCGCTCCTCCGGTGAGCTCAGGGGCCTTGGCCAGCAGGGGGCCGCCCCAGGAGTCCTCCAGCAGCGCCTCCAGCGCGCCGCCCACCCGGTACAGGCGCTCGTCGGCGCGGGCCGGGGCGAGGAACTGGATGCCGGCGGGCAGGCCGTCCTCGGCGAGGCCGCTGGGCAGCGAGATGCCCGGGACGCCGGCGAGGTTGGCGGGGATGGTGGCGATGTCGTTCATGTACATCGCGGTGGGGTCGTCGACCTTCTCGCCGAGGCGGAAGGCGACGGTGGGAGCGGTCGGCGAGGCGAGCACGTCGACCTGCTCGAAGGCTGCGGCGAAGTCGCGCTGCACGAGGGTGCGCACCTTCTGGGCGCTGCCGTAGTAGGCGTCGTAGTAGCCGGCCGAGAGCGCGTAGGTGCCCAGCAGGATGCGGCGCTTGACCTCGTCGCCGAAGCCGGCGCCGCGGGTGGCCTTCATGACCGACTCGGCGGTGGGGCTCTCCTCGGGGACGACGCGCAGGCCGAAGCGCATGCCGTCGAACTTCGCGAGGTTGCTCGATGCCTCCGAGGGCATGATCAGGTAGTAGGCGCCCAGGGCGTAGGAGAAGTTCGGGCAGGAGACCCGCACGATCTCGGCACCGGCCTGCTCGAGCTGCGCGAGCGACTCGGTGAAGCGGGCGCGGACCTCGGGCGCGAAGCCCTCGCCCTCGAGCTCGGCGATGACGCCGACGCGCAGGCCCTTGACGTCCTGGCTGCGGGCGGCCGCGGCGAACGCGCCGACGGGGTCCGTCAGCGAGGTCGAGTCCCGACGGTCGTGGCCCGCGATGAGTTCGTGCAGCAGGGCCGAGTCCTCGACCGTGCGGGTCACGGGACCGGCCTGGTCCAGCGAGCTGGCCATCGCGATCAGGCCGTAGCGGGAGACGGAGCCGTAGGTGGGCTTCACGCCGACGGTGCCGGTCACGGCGCCGGGCTGGCGGATCGAGCCGCCGGTGTCGGTGCCGATCGCGAGCGGGGCCTCGTAGGCGCCGACCGCTGCGGCGGAGCCGCCGCCGGAGCCGCCGGGGATCCGGTCGCGGTCCCAGGGGTTGCGGGTGGGGCCGTAGGCGCTGGTCTCGGTGGAGGAGCCCATCGCGAACTCGTCCATGTTGGTCTTGCCGAGGATCGGCAGGCCCGCGGCGCGGAGCTTCTCGACCAGGGTGGCGTCGTAGGGCGGGATCCAGCCCTCGAGGATCTTGGAGCCCGCGGTGGTGGGCTGTCCCTCGGTGACCACGACGTCCTTGACGGCGACGGGCACACCGGCCAGGCCGTGCAGCTCCTCGCCGGCGGCGCGGCGCGAGTCGATGTCGCGCGCGGTGGTCAGGGCCTGCTCCTCGTTGACGTGGAGGAAGGCGTTCAGGTCGCCGTCGACGGCGGCGATGCGGTCCAGGTGGGCGCGGGTGAGCTCCTCGGAGGAGATCTCCCCGGCCCCGAGCGCTGCGGCCTGGGCGGCGGCGCTGCGGCGGATCATCTCGGTCATGTCACTCCTCCCCGAGGATCTGCGGAACGGCGAAGCGGCCGTCCTGTGCCTCAGGAGCGCCGGCGAGCGCCTGCTCCTGGGTCAGGGTGGTCTCGACGACGTCCTCGCGGAAGACGTTGGTCATGGCAATGGGGTGGGACGTCGCGGGAACATCCTCGGAGGCGACCTCGGAGACGGAGGCGACAGCGTCCATGATGGAGTCGAACTCGCCGGCGAAGCGGGAGATCTCCTCCTCGGTGAGCTGGATCCGTGCGAGGTCGGCGAGGCGTGCGACGTCATCTCGTCCGATCGAAGGCATGGTGCTCATTCTAGGCCGCGGAATCCGCCTCGGTGCGCACCCGGTAGTGGTAGCCGCCGATCCGCCGGAAGCCGAGGCTCCGGTAGAGGGTGCGCGCGGGGGTGTTGTCGGACTCGACCTCGAGCAGCGCGCGCTTGGCTCCCTGCACGGCGGCGAGGGCGAGCAGCGTGCCGGACAGCGCCCGGCCCAGACCTCGACGGCGCTGGGCGGGGTCGACCGCGATCATGTTCATCACCACGAGCGTCTCCTTGCCGGCGGTGACCAGGGCGGCCCGGCCCACGCCCGCGTCCGGCTCCTCGCCGGCCGGGAGGCGTACCTGCACCGACGGAGTGCCGGCGAGGATGTCGTGCAGCGTGTCGCGGGCGCCCTCGCCGTCGCGCGGGGCGAGGCGCCAGGCGGCGTCGAACCAGTCCTCGTCCAGCGCCCCGGTCGCGATCACTGCGGAGGGGTGGGGGCGGGGCAGGGTCCCGGTGAGCGGCAGCTCGAGGATCTCGCTGCTCCCGGTCGCCTCGTCGCCGCGCTCGGCGAGCAGGTCCTCGAGGGCGGGCGGGGTGATGTCCTCGAGGATCCGGTGCGTGGGCCGCTCCCCCGCCATCGCGACGAGGGACTCCACCCGTTCCAGCGCCGCTGCGAGCTCGGGGCCGTCGGCGGGCGGCTCGAGCGCGATGATGCTGTGTGCCCGACGGGTGACCCCTCGGGAGCGCAGCACGGCGAAGCCGTCGGCGTCCAGGCGCTGCAGGGGCTGCCAGCCGGCGATCAGCGCCTCGGCCAGACGGGTGCCCGTCAGGGGGCGCAGAGGCGGGGTGGAGGAGGTGCGGGAGCGTCGGTTCACCCGGCCGAGCCTACCGATCCGTTCAGGGCGTCGGCTGGCCGGCTTCGTTAGACTCGGCGCCTCCACCGCTGACGAAGGGACTCCGCCATGTCCGTCGACCCGAACATCGACTTCCACGCCCACGACCCGGAGGACGGGGAGACGCCGTCCGAGGATCCGGTGCTCCGCGAGGCCCAGGAGCTCGAGGCGCGGATGCGCCGGGCGCTGGCCACCAAGGAGGATCCGCTGCGAGACGACGAGTCGACCTCGGAGCGGCTGCGCCGTCTGGAGGCGGAGTCCGCCCAGGAGGACTCGACCGAGTCCTGAACCGGCCCCCGGGAACGCTCAGGCCCTCGGATCGGGCGGCGGCATGAGCAGGAACGGCAGGTAGAGGACTCCCGAGAGGTTGTACGGGAAGGTGATCCGCATGATCACCTTGATCCCCCAGTGCATGCAGAACGCACCGAGCGCGAAGAGCCTGCCCAGGCGCCGATCCGCTAGGGCCAGCGGAGCGCCGAGCTCGAGCACCAGGGAGACCGCCGCCATCACGGTGAAGAGCCCCTGGTGCGGGTAGAGGGCTCGTCCCAGGGGTGAGGACTCCTCCCCCAGCATCTCCTTGCGCAGCGCGTCGAAGGCCACCTGACCGCGCATGTTCGCCCCGTCCGCCCAGGACGTCCCGGCGCCGCCGGTGAACTTCGCGATCCCGGCCAGCAGGTAGGTGATCGTCACGGCCGCGTTCATGACGGTCGGCGTCGCGCCGTACATCCAGGAGCGGCGAGGCGGGCACGCGGCGCCGTCCCGCACGAGGGCGTCGAAGCTCAGCGCATCCGCCGCCGGTGCGACACCGAGCACCATGGTGTGCAGCACGAGGGTGTTCTCGTGGTGGAAGACCATCGACCACGAGTTGCGGTAGGAGAAGTTCCAGGTCTGCAGCGCCGAATGCACAGGACCGGTCACCCGATGGGCGATGCCCGCGGTGAACAGTGCACCGGTGACCAGGGAGGCGTCGAGCAGGGCGTCCGCGATTCGGGGTGGCAGGGGCCTGCGCAGCACCCGGGCAGGGCCCACCGGATCGAAGCTCGCCGGATCGGTGCGGTGCACGCCCCGGTACAGCTTCCGTCGGGAGCCGACGTGCCACAGGTGGTAGCCGCCCACCGCGATGCGCAGCAGAGCAGGCGTGGTCGCGGAGGCACGGGGGGCGAGGTGCCGACGGGCGGCCGAGGCGAGTTCACGCAGCATGCTCATGCCCCTGTCCCTCGGTGACGCCCAGCGGATCGCGACCGGCACGGAGCATCGCCCGCCCGGGGACCACCGCGGTGCCGCTGACCCGCAGGGCGGTGGTGAACTCGTCGCGGTCCCGACCCCGCATGAACGGGTCCACGAGGTAGCGGCCGCGCACCACCTCCACCCGGACCACGCCCCGGTCGGCGGGGCGGTCGCGCTGGGCCAGGAGCTCGGCGACGTGCTCGGCCAGCAGCGGCCCGTCCCCGTCGCGCACACGTCGGCGCACCTGGCGGCGCACGGCGTTCAGCCCTCCGGTGCCGAGATAGGAATAGTGCAGCGGCCGGGAGGTGCCGTCGGCCTCGATGCCCAGCAGATGGGTCACCCAGTAGTGGGGCTTCCGCTTCGCCGAGAACATCGGGTAGTGGCTGAAGGGGAAGGAGTCGCGCACCTCGCCCCGTCGGCCGAGGTTCCGGGCCGGCAGGGCGACCGCGGTCAGCAGCGCAGCGGTCAGCAGACCGACGATCGCTCGGCTCGCGGCGGTGTCGGGCGTCGAGGCGCCCAGGGATCGGGGGGAGGTGGCGTCCAGGCTCATGGGCACACCGTAGGGATGCGGGATGAGACAGGTGTCCAGCAGGATGAGAGCACCATGAGAGTGGTCTCAGAAAGGGTCGGCCGTCCACATCGGGAGGCCGGAACGCCCGGACGTCGGCCCGGCTTGCCACACTGGGGGCATGGACACCACCGCCACCGTTCCCGGACCCGACGGCAGCTCGGCGCTGCGCGACGAGGCCCTCGAGGCCCTCCGCGCCCTGACCGGTCGCGCCGACGCGAGCTTCCACGACGGCCAGTTCGAGGCGATCGAGGCGCTGGTCGAGCAGCGCCGACGGGTCCTCGTGGTGCAGCGCACCGGCTGGGGGAAGTCCGCGGTGTACTTCCTCTCGGCGCTCCTGCAGCGTCGTCGCGGCTCGGGACCCGCGCTGATCATCTCCCCGCTGATCGCCCTCATGCGCGATCAGGTCGCGGCCGCCCACCGCGCCGGGGTGCGGGCCGAGGCGATCAGCTCCGCGAACCCCACCGAGTGGCGGGACATCGAGGAGGGCCTCGCCGCCGATGCGATCGACGTGCTCCTGGTCTCCCCCGAGCGCCTGGTCAATCCGCGCTTCCGGGAGGAGCAGCTGCCGCGGCTCGTGGACCGCTGCGGGCTGCTGGTCATCGACGAGGCGCACTGCATCTCCGACTGGGGGCACGACTTCCGACCCGACTACCGCCGCCTGCGCGACCTCGTCGCCGAGCTCGGAGCTCATGTGCCGGTCCTCGCCACCACCGCGACCGCCAACTCCCGGGTGGTCACCGACGTCGCCGAGCAGCTCGGCACGGGCGGTGAAGGCTCGGACGTGCTCACCCTGCGCGGCTCCCTCACCCGGGAGTCCCTGCGGCTGGGTTCGCTGAGCCTGGCCGATGACCGACAGCGCCTGGACTACCTGGTACGGCACCTGGACTCCTTCGAGGGCTCCGGGATCATCTACGCGCTGACCGTCTCCGCCGCGGAGGATCTCGCCTCCCTCCTGGACCGACCCGGACGGCGCGTGCGCGCCTACACCGGTCGCACCGACCCCGAGGAGCGGGCCGAGCTCGAGCAGGCGCTCAAGGACAACGAGGTCAAGGCCCTGGCCGCGACGAGCGCGCTGGGCATGGGCTTCGACAAGCCCGACCTCGGCTTCGTCATCCATCTCGGGGCGCCCTCCTCCCCCGTCGCCTACTACCAGCAGGTGGGACGTGCGGGGCGCGCGACGGACCGGGCGGATGTGCTCCTGCTGCCCGGCAAGGAGGATCGGGCGATCTGGGAGTACTTCGCGACCTCCTCGATGCCCTCGCAGGAGAGCGCCGCGCAGGTGCTCACGGCGCTGGCGGAGGCCGGCTCACCACTGAGCACCCCTGCGCTGGAGGCGCGGGTGGACGTGCGCCGCAGCGCGCTCGAGCTGCTGCTCAAGGTGCTCGCCGTCGACGGGGCGGTCCAGAACGTCAAGGGCGGCTGGATCTCCACCGGGGCGCCCTGGCACTACGACGCCGAGCGCTACGGGACCGTGGCCCGCGCACGCCGCGAGGAGCAGCAGGCGATGCTCGAGTACGAACGGCTCGCCGGCGGTCCCGAGCAGTGCCGGATGGTGTTCCTCGCCCGGCAGCTCGACGACACGACCGCCGAGCTCTGCGGCCGCTGCGACGTGTGCGCAGGGCCCTGGTTCCCCGCTCCCGACGCTCCGGCCTCCACCGCCGGCGGGGACACGACCGCGTCCGACGGGGCCGACGAGCGCGTCGCGGCCCTGCTCGAGCGGGTCGGCGTGCCGGTCGAGCCGCGGGCGAGCTGGCCCTCGGGGCTCGACCGGCTGCTCGGCGCCGGAGCACCGAAGGGTCGGATCCCGGAGGGAGAGCGCGCTGCGGAGGGGCGGGTCATCGCCCGCATGTCGGATCTGGGGTGGGCGGTGCCGCTGCGGGAGCTGCTGCGCACCGACGAGGACGGACGCCCCGTCGATGCCGTCGTGCCGGAGCGGATCGGCTCCCGGATCGTCGAGGTGCTGAAGGACTGGGGATGGGATCAGCGTCCCGTGGCGGTCGTCGCGGTCCCCTCGACCACCCGGCCGCAGCTGGTGGGATCGCTCGCCGCGGGCATCGCCTCGATCGGTCGGCTGGAGGACCTCGGCACGCTCGACCTCGCTCCGGGCGCCGGCCCGCTGCGCGGCGGCGGGAACAGCGCCTTCCGCGTCGCGGACCTGTGGGAGCGCTTCGCCGTGGGTCCCGAGCTGCAGTCGCGGCTCGACGCCCTCGACGGTGCGCCGGTCCTGCTGGTCGACGACGTGATCGACACCCGCTGGACGAGCGCCGTCGCCGCCCGGCTGCTGCGCCGCGCCGGCTCCGGACCGGTGCTGCCGCTGGCGCTGGCGCAGCAGGCCTGAGCGCCGCCGACGGTCAGCTGTAGTCGCCCTGCTCGACCGCGAACACCGCGCGGAACCCCTCGCCCTCGGTGAGGGACCACAGCAGGTCGGGGCCGTCCTCGTCCTCCCAGTAGCTCAGCGACTGCCCCCAGGAGACCCAGGGGTAGGTGGTGAGCTCGCCCGTGCCGGGCCAGTGGTCGAGGGTCTTGTGCCGCGAGCTGTTGAACCACCAACGCCCGTTGTGGGAGCCGACGCCGTTGAGGTAGTGCAGGGGCACCTCGAGCGCATCGGAGGCCGTGGTGGACGCGGCGAAGGTGGGTGAACCCTCCTGGAAGTCGAAGCGCAGCGCACGGGTCGTGCCCATGGGGTAGTCGGTGCAGTCCTCGCAGCGGTACTCGGTCATGACGATCGACCGAGTCACCCGGTCCAGCGAGATCGTCGACCACACGAGCGGCTCGGTGCCCTCGTCCACCGCGGAGGTGATGGTGCCGACCTGCGGCAGGACGTAGGCGTAGTTGTGCGCGTGGAAGGTGTCGCCCACCCGGCCGATCTGGTCCTTCGTGCCGCCGGTGTCGGTGGTGAGGATCCTGCTCATGTCGAACACCCGCATCCCGCCGGGCTTCGCGGCGGAGTCCGCGACGTAGAGCAGGTCCCCGTACCAGGCGATCCCGCCGGCGTGGATCTTCACGTCCTGGAAGCTGGGCTCCTCGGCCGTACCGGTCGGCTCGACGAGCAGGATCCGTCGATAGGCGTTCGGGTGGTTCGCGTCCCAGTCGATGAGGTTGATGCGGCTGGACTTCGGGGAGTTGTTGTAGAAGCTGACGGCGATCACCTGGCGCCCGTCGTAACGGCCGTCCCCCGCGGTGCCCACCGCGTCGCGGCTGGTGGCGATCCCCTGCGGGAAGGCATCGGGGTCGTTCTCGTCGCTCGTGGCGAAGCGGAACCCGTGCACCTGGGTGTCGATCACCGTGGCCGGGGTGCGCTCGTGGTTCGCGTCGTCCATCACCTGGCTGACGCTCGCCCGCCCGGCCTGCTCGAGCAGCGCCTCGACGCGCGCGGTGTATTCCGTGTAGTCCGCGGTCAGCCTGTAGGCGGCCGGATCCACCTCGGTGGGCGCGGACGCCGCGTGCGCGGGAGCGAGCACTCCCCCGGCCGCGGTGGCGGCGGTGAGGGTGCCGAGCAGTCCGGCACCGCGCAGCAGCGTGCGTCGGTCGAGGTCGAGGCGCGCGGACCGTCCGTCAGCGGCTGTCGTCGGGCGGGGGTCCTGTGCGGGACGCAGGGCGCTCATGGCCGAGCAGCCTTCCTGTCGGGTGCGATGTGCATCACGCACCCTTCCATCACCGGTGGGCGATGTCGAGGACGCCGATCAGCGAAGGCCGCGGCCCGGGGGGCTGCTCACCGCCTGTTCACTCGGGGGCAGTCTCCTCGACACCCTCCGTGCCGTCCGCCTCGTCCTCCGGAAGGGCGATCGCGTCGGCGCCGCCCGCGAGCAGGGCCACGAACCCGGCCTCGTCGAGGATGCGCAGGCCCAGGTCCCGGGCCTTGGTCTCCTTCGAGCCGGCGTTCTCGCCGACCACCACGAAGTCGGTCTTCTTCGAGACGGAGCCGGAGGCCTTCCCGCCGCGGGAGATGATCGCCTCCTTCGCGCCGTCGCGGCTGAATCCGTCCAGCCCGCCGGTGACGACGATCGTGAGGCCCTCGAGGGTCTTGACGAAGCCCTCCTCGACCTCGTCGGCCATCCGCACGCCGGAGGCGGCCCAGCCGTCGACGATCTCGCGATGCCAGTCCACGGCGAACCACTCCACGACGGCCTCGGCGATGATCTGGCCGACCCCGTCGGTCCCGGCGAGCTCCTCGACGCCTGCCGCGCGGATCGCGTCCATGGTGCCGTAGGCGGTCGCGAGGGAGCGGGCCGCCGACGGGCCCACGTGGCGGATCGAGAGCGCGACCAGCACGCGCCACAGCGGCTGGTCCTTCTTCCGCTCGAGCTCAGCCAGGAGCTCCTCGGTGGTCTTCAGGGCGGCCGGGGACTTCACCTGCTTCCAGGTGCTCTCGCGCTTGTAGTGGCGGAACTGGGCTCGGGTCCAGAACGCCGGCTGGATGCGCCAGTCCCCCGTCGGCTCGCCGTCGCGGCGCTCGGGCTGCCACACCACCACCTCGGCCAGCTGCTCCGAGGTGAGGTCGAAGAGGTCCGCGCCGGTGTCGATCACGGGCTGCTGGAGCGCGGGGAGCAGCGGATCCTCGGCCGAGGTGATCCGCAGCAGCGGCACCCCGTCGGTCCCCTCGACCACCCGGCCGTTCTTGACCACCGCGAAGGCCTCCGCCTCGGTGTCCTCCAGATCCCGGATGGGCAGGAAGACGGCATGGCCCTCGGCGAGGGCGGCCAGGGCCTCGGGGCGGCGCTTGTCCGGGTCGGTGAGCGCGATCGCGCTCTCCTCCCCGAGCGACTCGATGTCGAAGGCGCCGCGCGATCCGGCATGCTCGACGCGGCCGGTGACCTGGGCAGGGCAGTCGCGCTGGTTGGGGCAGCGCCAGTCCTTGTCGCCCTCCTTCTCGGGGCGGATCTCCGTCCCGCAGGCGGGGCAGGCGGTCGGCATCACGAAGGGGCGCTCGCTGCCGTCGCGCAGCGACTCGACCGGGCCCAGGATCTCCGGGATCACGTCACCGGCCTTGCGCAGCACGATGGTGTCCCCGATCAGCACGCCCTTGCGCTCCACGTCGAACTGGTTGTGCAGGGTCGCCTTCTCCACGGTGGACCCGGCGACGGTCACCGGCTCCATCACACCGAAGGGGGTGACGCGCCCGGTGCGGCCCACCTGCACCTGGATGTCCAGCAGCTTGGTGGTCACCTCCTCGGGCGGGAACTTCACCGCGATCGCCCAGCGCGGGGCGCGGGAGGTGGAGCCCAGCGCCCGCTGCTGGGCGAAGGCGTCGACCTTGACGACGATGCCGTCGATCTCATGCTCGAGATCGTGGCGGTGCTCGCCGTGGTGCTCGACGTACGTGGCGACCTCGTCGATCGTGTCCGCGACACCCAGGTGGCGGCTCGTGGGCAGACCCCAGGAGGCCAGCAGCTCGTACATCTCGCTCTGGGAGTCCACTGGAGGATCGGGCCAGGCGCCGAGGCCGTGGACGGTCAGGCGCAGCCCGGCGAGTCGGGCCTCCCCGGCCTCCCGCTCCAGCCCGTCCTTCTTGTCCAGCTGCTGACGCAGGCCGCCGGCGGCCGTGTTGCGCGGATTGGCGAAGGTGGGGAAGCGCCGGGTGGCGGCCAGCTGCTCGCGCTGCTCGTCGAAGGCGCGGCGGCCGCTCGCCTGACGGGACTCCCAGCGCTTCCGCGACTCCTCGACGGCGCGACCGCGCAGCTCGACCTGGAGGTCGTTGAGGCGTTCGAAGTCCGCCGTCGGCATGAACACCTCGCCGCGCACCTCGACCAGCGGCGGATGGCCGTCTCCGGAGAGGCGCTGCGGGATGCCCTCGATGCGCAGGGCGTTCACGGTGACGTCCTCACCGGTGCGGCCGTCACCGCGGGTCGCGGCGGTGACCAGCACGCCGTCCTCGTAGCGGAGGTTGATCGCGAGGCCGTCGATCTTCAGCTCGGTGAGGTAGCGCGCGCTCCCGCCGAGCTCGGCGGCGGCATGGGCGCACCACTCGCGCAGCTCCTCGAGGGAGAAGACGTTGTCCAGGCTCTGCATGCGCTCGGCGTGATCGATCGTGGGCAGGCCGGCGGCGGCTGCACCGCCCACGGTGCGGGTGGGCGAGTCCTCGGCCGCGAGCTGCGGGTGGGCCTCCTCGAGCGCGCGCAGCTCCTTCTCGAGCTGGTCGTACTCGGCATCGGCCAGGGTGGGCGCGTCGTGCTCGTAGTAGTCGACGCGGGCCTGCTCGATCTGCGCGGTGAGCTCCGCGATGCGCTGCTGGGCGGTCTCGTCGGCCGTCGGGATCTCGTTCGTCGTCACCGCATCATTGTGACGCACCGGGGAGACAGCGGCACGGCCGAGCCCCGGTTCAGGAGACGAGTCGCTCGGCCCACGCCGGCGCGATGCGCAGCAGGGCCTCGAGCGCCCGCTCGTCGAGCAGGGTCGAGGTGCGCGGCTGCTCGGAGGGATCCACGCGGCCGGAGTGCAGATCGTGCGAGGCGCCGGTGTGCGCGATCACGGCGACGCCCGCGGCGTCGGCATCGGAATGGCCCAGGCGGCGCCAGGTCTCGAACATCGTCTCCAGCTCGGGGCCGAGGTTGCCGCCCGGACGCGGGTCGACGACCAGCTCGAGCACGGCACCGTCGTCGCAGGCCTCGGCGATGCCCTCCCAGAGCGCACGGCCGGTGTCCGTGGACAGGGACGGCAGGCGCCGCGGAGCGATCGCCAGGCGGCGGATGCCCGCCTCGCGCGCGGCGCGCAGCAGCTCGAGATCGGCGCCGACGCCCACGGTGACGGAATCAGCCCCGAGGCCGTACTCCTCGAGCGCGACGATGAGGATCCGCCACAGCATGCCGATCTCCGGGGCGGGCAGCGGCGAGTACCGGCGCCGACCGGAGGGCGTGGGGATGCGGCCCTCGTGGACCGCGGCGACGGCGTCCTCGCGCAGCAGCACGTGCTGCTCGGCGCCGGGCACCCGCTCCGCCAGCACGCCGAGGTGCTCGACGAGCCCCTCGGCCAGCAGCATCGGCAGGTCGCGCACCGCTCCGGGATCCCCGAGGGTGCGCTCCCCGGACTGCAGGAAGGTCGCGCCGGCGAGGGTCGCGGGGCCGAGCGCCGTGGTCATGAGCGGGCCCTCGTAGCCGAGCAGGGCGATCCGCGCGGCATCCAGCATCCGCTCGCGCAGCTCCCGGGCGTGCTGCCAGGCACGGCCGGTGCCGGTGCCCAGGCGCCAGCCGTAGCTGACGAGATCGCCGGTCGTGTCGGCGAGCAGCGCGAGGGTCGCGGGCAGGAGGTGGTCGGTCTCGTCGAGGCCGAGGGCGGAGGGCAGGTAGAGCCGGGTGGCGATCTGCTCCTCGAGGTCGTCGCCGAGCAGCGCCCGCACGCGCAGCAGCGCCGCCAGGTGCGGATCGTCGGGCAGCTCCAGGCGGAGGGTCTCGTCGGACGTCGGGGGCCGGAAGGTGCCGTCCCCGGTGAGGGTGACCAGAGGCTTCATGCGCGTCGCTCCAGGGTGGCGGCGGCGAGGACCCGGTCGGCGTCGTACAGGACGAGCGTCTGACCGGGCGCGACACCGCGCAGCGGGGTGCTGAGCCCCACCCGCAGGGTGCCTTCGCCGGAGGTGGGGGCCTCGAGGATCCGGGCGGGGACCGCCTCGCCATGGGCGCGGATCTGGGCATGGACGGGACGCCCCTCGTCGAGGGGCTCGAAGGAGACGACGTCGGTGGCGACCAGCTCGCTGGTCGAGAGCAGCTCGGCGGCGCCGATCACCACCTGCCTCGCGGCGGGGTCGATGTCGACGACATAGCGCGGGGCGCCGTCGGGGGCGGGCTGCTGGATCCCCAGGCCGCGGCGCTGCCCGATGGTGAAGCCATGGGTGCCGCGGTGCGTGCCGAGCACCTCTCCGTCGGTGTCGAGGACCTCCCCCGGCGCCTCGCCGAGATGACTCTCCAGGAAGCCGCGGGTGTCGCCGTCGGCGACGAAGCAGATGTCGTAGCTGTCGGGCTTGGTGGAGACGCCGAGCCCGCGCGTGCGCGCCTCGGCGCGCACCTCGTCCTTGGTCTCGTACTCCCCCAGCGGGAACAGCGAACGGCCCACGGCCTCGGGCCCCATCACGGCGAGCACGTAGGACTGGTCCTTGGCCATGTTGCGCGAACGGTGCAGGGAGGGCGCGCCGTCCGGGCCGTCGGCGCGGATCGAGGCGTAGTGGCCGGTGCACACGGCATCGAAGCCCAGCAGCGTGGCGCGCTCGAGCAGGGAGGCGAACTTGATCCGCTCGTTGCAGCGCACGCACGGGTTCGGGGTGCGGCCGGCGGAGTACTCGGAGAGGAAGTCCTGGACCACGAGGTCGTGGAAGTCGTCCGAGAGGTCCCAGACGTAGTACGGGATGCCGATCCGCTCGGCGGCCCGTCGGGCGTCGGAGGCGTCCTCGACGGTGCAGCAGCCACGGGATCCGGTGCGGGTCTGGTCGCGGTTCTTCGACAGCGCCATGTGCACGCCGACCACCTCGTGGCCGGCCTCGGCGGCGCGCGCGGCGGCCACGGCGGAGTCGACTCCGCCGCTCATCGCTGCCAGCACCTTCATGCCTCGTCGCCCTCCTCGCGGTTGCTTCTGCGCCTGGCAGTCTACGGAGGGCAGCAGCCGACGGAGGGGTCGGGGTGACGTGAGATGCGCCCCTGTCGCCGAGGGCTCAGCCCCGCATCAGCGCCCCGACGGCTCGGGCCCGGGCGAGCGACTCGGGCAGGGCTGCGAGCAGGATGTCCACGTCTCGATCGGTGCTGGTCCAGCCCAGCGACAGACGCAGCGCGCCGCGGGCCTGCGCGTCCGGGATGCCCATCGCGGCGAGGACGGGGCTGGCCTGGGTCACACCGGCCGAGCAGGCGGAGCCCGCCGAGGAGTCCACCCCGCGCTCGTCGAGCAGGAAGAGCAGGGAGTCGGGATCCGCGCCGGGGAACACCACGTGCACGATGTGCGGGGCGCGCGGCGCGCCCTCCTCGAGCGTGAAGCGGACCTCCGGATCGATCTCGCGCAACCCCGCTCGGAGACGCGCGGCCAGGGCGCCCAGCCTCACGGACTGCTCCTCGCGCTCGGCCAGGGCCTCGCCGAGCGCCGCGGCGAAGGCGGCGGTGTGCGCGGCGTCCAGCGTGCCCGAGCGCACCCCGCGCTGCTGGCCGCCGCCGGTGCTGAGGGAGGCGAAGGGCACCTCGGGCCGGGCCACCAGCACGCCCACCCCGACCGGGGCGCCGACCTTGTGCCCGGAGAGGGACATCAGGTCCACGTGCCGCCAGTCCGGCAGGGGCACGTGGCCCGCACCCTGCACCGCGTCGGTGTGCACCAGGGTGCCGTGCGCGCGGGCGAGCTCCGCGAGCGCGGCGATGTCCTGGACGGCGCCGGTCTCGTTGTTCACCAGCGCGGCGCTGATCACGCCCACCGTCCCGTCGGCCAGCGCGTCCACCACCCCGGCGCGGACCAGCGCGCCGGCGCCGTCCACCGGCAGCTCGCGCACCTCGAAGCCGGTGCCGTCGGACGTCCCGGCGCCGGCCAGTGAACGCGCGGTCGCGAGCACCGCAGGGTGATCGGTCGCCGCGACGGCGACCACGCGGCGGGCGGGATCCTTCTCGCGCCGACCCAGGGGCACCGCCCGCAGCGCCAGGTTGTCGGCCTCGGTGCCCCCGGAGGTCATGATCAGCCAGCTGCGCGGGACCCCGAGCAGCTCGGCGATCCGTGCGAGCGAGTCATCCAGCACGGCCCGTGCGCGACGGCCCGAGGAGTGCACCGAGGACGGGTTGCCCCGCACCAGGGAGGCCTCGAGGAAGGCGTCCCTCGCCACCGGGCGCAGCACCGTCGTCGCGGCGTGGTCGAGGTAGGCGCGCTCGTGGTCGGCGATCGTCATCGGAGGCCTCCGCTCACCACGGCTCGACCGGGTCCTCGGAGCCGCCCCCGGGATCCTCCTCGCCCTGACCGCCCTGTGCGTCGCGGTTGCGGTTCTCGACCTCGTCGTCCTTCTTCTCGTCCTCGGAGCCGCCGCTGGTGGGTGCCTCCTCGTCAGGCCCGTCCCCCTCGGGATCAGACTTCTTGGGCTCGCCGGGATCCTGCTGCTCGGGCGTGCCGCCCTGCTCGTCGCCGGGCTCGGAAGGGGCCTCCTCGCCGCGGTCGTCGGGGTCGTTGCCGGCCTCCTCGTCGGCCTCGCGACGCTTCTCCTCGACACGCTCCCCGTTGCCCTCGGTGGTCTCGGAGTCCTCGTTGCCGGAACCGCCGCCACCGCCGCCCTCGCCCTCGCCCTCACCACCGCCGCCGCCGCCGGCGCAGGGGGCCAGCAGCTCCTCGGCCTCGTAGAGGCGGTCGGCGCGCTGCTGCGGATCCTCGATCTGATCGGCCTGGCGCTCGATGGAGATCGCGAGGTTGTTGAGGATCTTGCACTGGGCGTGCAGCGGCGCGTTCAGGTCCTGGTGCGAGTTCCACTCGTCCAGGGCGGTGCGCAGCTCCTCCTCGGCGGCGGCGTCCTCGCCCTGCTGCAGCAGGGCCGTGCCCTTGGACAGGTGGGGCAGGTACGGCTCGAACCAGTTGACGAACTCCACGGGCGCCAGGCGCTCGATCGAGGCGGGGTAGTCACCGTCCCCGTAGGAGGAGAGATGCGTGGCCTGGGTGATGGGCATCGAGACGAAGCGCACCGCCAGCAGCGCGAGCAGAAGGATCACCGGCGAGAGGATCGCGAAGACGATCAGGCGGGTCCGTCGCAGCCGCTTCACGTTCAGCCCGAAGTCCTTCGGGCTGCCGCTGACATCCTGCTCCAGCGCCCCGACAGGGGCCGACGGCGCGGCAGAGGGCCGGGGACGCGCATCCTGGACCGACGGTGTGCTCATCCCTGTGCTCCTCGGATGTCGTAGCGGTCGAGCCTGCGGGGCAGGCGGTAGGTCATCTCGCCCAGCTCCCAGATCAGCAGCGCGGCCAGCGGGATCGAGGCCACCCAGTACCAGTCCTCGAAGCTCGCCACATCCCGGTGCGACTCGGTGGGCACCGCGCGCAGGGTGATCCCCTCCATGGTGCCCTCGATCTCCGCCTCCGGGTCATCGCGATGCAGATAGGGCGTGCCCAGCTCGCCCGCGATGGTCTCGAGCTGCGTCGTGTCGATCTTCGAGACTCCCTGCGCCCCGTCGGCGCCGGTGATGTACTCGCCGTCGTCCGCGCCACCCTGGGCCTTCATCGGTCCGCCCTCGGGGGTGCCGTAGCCGAGCACGGCGCCGCCGTCGATGAAACCGGCCGCCTGGCTGAAGGACTCGGACTCCTTGCCGTCGGTGTTCTCGCCGTCGGAGAGGAAGTACACCAGCACGCTCGAGTCGGGATCGTCCCGCTGGGCCTCGGTGATCGCCACCATCAGAGGGTTCAGCGCACGATCCACGTTGGAACCCTTCGAGTAGGCGGTGGGCTCGGTGGTCAGCGTGTCCACCCAGGCCTTCGCGGCCCCGGCATCGGTGGTGAGCGGGAGCTGCTGGGTGGCGGTGGAGTCGAAGGCGATGATCGAGTAGCGGGCGCCCTCGGTCATCGACATGACCCGGTTCATGTCCGCCCTGACCCCGTCCAGCCGCGGGGAGTCGCCGGCGTAGTCCTCGGCGTTCATCGAGCCGGTGCGGTCCACCACGAAGAACACGTTGGCGTTCATCCGCTCGGTCTGCTCGGCCTCGAGCGGGGTCACCGGTCGCAGGGCGACCCCCAGCAGGAGCAGCACCATCAGCAGGCGCCGTCCCCACATGACCCGCTGCCGCGAGCGGCGCACCAGCAGCACCGTGCAGAGCGTCAGCATCGCGAGGAACAGCGGGATCAGGGCCCACAGGGGCATCAGGGGCATCAGTCGCATCAGCGGTTCCTCCATCCCAGCACGAGGATCCCCACCAGGGAGAGGAAGGTGAGCACGAACCCGATGCCGGGGTGATCGGTGCGCACCACGGTCGGGGTCGCCCCGAGCACCTCCGCCTGGGACTTCTGGATCTGGTTGATGATCGAGGGGATCGCCTCGGGGTCCGAGGACTCGTACAGCTCGCCGTCCTGGTCCTCGGTGGCCGTCTGGAGCTCCTCGAAGCACTGGGGACCGCACTCGTAGGCGCCGGGGTAGAAGGTGTACAGGTCCACGTCACGGTCGGCGATCCGCTGGGTCGCCTCCTGCAGCGTGAAGACCGGCTGCCCGTTGACCTCGTTGTCGGTCGCGAAGATGATCGACCGGGATCGGTCCTCCTCACCCCGGTCGAAGACCTGCCCGCACGAGGCGAGGCCGTCGGGGACGACGGAGGCCTCGTCGGCAATGCCCTTGGTGCCCTCGGTGAACTCGACGTACTGGCGCACCTTCTCCTCCGAGTAGTCCCGGTTGCCCAGCCGGTAGCCGAACTCGTCGAAGTCGATCGCCGTCGCGCCGTTCTCCAGCTCCCGCTTGATCAGGTCGTAGTCGTTGGTCAGGGGGAACACGGTCCGACTGGTCGAGTTGAAGATCGACAGCGCCACCCGCTCCCCCTCGAAGGAGTCGACCATCTGCGCGAAGGTCGAGAGGATCTCGGCGTCGTACTCGTACATCGACCCCGACACGTCCAGGCACAGGACGATGTCGCGCGAGGAGAACTCCGGGGTCTCGATGCGCTCGCTGGCGATCCTCCCCGACAGCACCGAGGCGGCGATCACCGCGAACACGGCGACGCCGACCTGCAGCACGCGCAGCACCCGCGCCGCGCGCTGGGCCCGCACGAAGCTCGGGATCCGATCCATGTACTGGGAATTCGCCACCAGCAGCGGAGATCGACGCATGGCGCGGCGGTTCCAGAAGGTGATCGCCCAGACCGCGAGCGCGGCCACCAGGAGCAGCCCCGTGACCCACCAGAACGTCATGACCACGTGCGGATCACCTCCCTCGCCCGGCGCACGGAATCGCGCAGGTCGCGCCCGGAGGACTTCGCGAAGTCGGGCTCGTAGAGGTCGCCGATCAGCTCGCCGACGGCGCGGGTGCGCTGGTCCGCCAGCAGCGTGGCGAGGTCCTGGCTGGTGACGTCGTGCCCCGTGGTGCGGCGCACGAAGCGGCGCATCACGCCGGTGAGCTCGTGATGCCCCTCCCGGCTCTCCAGCTCCCCGGCCTCATGGCGGTCCGCGATGTCGTTGACGGCGCGGAGGAACTCGGCCTTCAGGGCCTGGACGTCATCGGGCCGACGGCGGTAGGCGACCCGCTTCTCGATGGCCCGGGTGATCTTCAGGGTGCCCACGATCAGGGCGACGATCACCAGCACGCAGAGCACCGCGAGGATGATCCAGGCGATGGAGTACTGGGGCGGGTCGATGATCTCGGCCGGCGCGGGCTCGGCCAGCAGCGCCGGCGCCCGGCCGAGCAGCTCAGGAATGGGCATTGCGGTACTCCCTCGACCGCAGCAGGGCGATCATGTCGTCCACGACGGTGGTCTCCCCCTGGGTGAGCATGTGGGTGATGTGGAGGCGGTCCAGCATCTCGGCGATCCCGTCCCGGCGCGCCGCCCGGTAGGCCTCGACGTCGTGCGCGACCCGCTTGGAGGTCCGGGCCAGGGAGGCGATCTCCCGCGGGGAGTCGACGTCCACCACGTCCTGCTCCAGGGCGGCCCCCTGGAGCGGGTCGGCATCGGCGATGCGGATGACCATCACGTCGTGCCGCGTGGTCAGGCGGCGCAGCAGCGTGAAGTCCTCGACCGTCGGATGGGCCTCGTCGGTGATGATCGTCATCAGCGTGGGCCGCATGGTCACGCGGAACGCCCGCTCGAGCAGCCAGGAGCTGTCCGCCGGCCCGGCGGCCGTGGTGGTGGCCTGCTGGGCGGTGCGGAGCAGCAGCTCCAGGTGGCCGTCGCTCGAGCGCGCCGGAAGCTGGATCGGCTGCTGCTCGTGGCCGGCGACCATGCCCACCAGGTCGCCGTTCTTCTGGGCCAGGAAGCAGACCATGCCGGCGGCGAGGATCATCGCGTCGCGCTTCGAGCTGCCGTCCCCGGCGGTGGCGGCCATCGCCGAGGAGGTGTCCACGACGATCGACAGGTGACGCACCCGCTCCTCGTTGAACTGCCGGATCAGCGGCTCGCCGGAGCGCGCGGTGGCCTTCCAGTCGATGTCGGAGATCTTGTCCCCGGGCTGGTAGTACTTCAGGTCGTCGAAGTCCTCGCCGCTGCCCTTGAACAGCGAGCGGCCGCGGCCCTGGATGAGCCCGCGCGCCCGGTTCGAGGTGTGCAGGTCGACCCGGGCCTTGACCCGGGTCATCAGCGAGGTCGCCATGGGGTGCTCCCGCCCTCCGTTCGTCTCGTCGCTCAGGGCATCGGCACGGCGTGGAACACCGCGTCGATGATCTGCTCGGGCTTGATGCCGCTGGCCAGCGCGTCGAAGGTGAGGACCAGACGGTGGCGCAGCACGCCGTATCGCATGGTGCGCACATCGTCCGGGGTGACGTAGTCACGGCCCTGGAGCAGCGCATTGGCCTGCGCGACCCGCATCAGCGCGAGGGAGCCGCGGGGGCTCGCGCCCACGCGCACCGACTGCGTGAGGTTCGGGACCGGGCGGGGGCCGGAGCCGCGGGTGGTGAAGATGAGGTCGATGATGTACCGCTTGACCGCGGGATCGACGTACACCTGGTCCACCATCGCCTGCAGGAAGCGCACGTCCTCGAGGGACACGGTGCCCACGGCCTGGCGCGGACCGGTCAGGTTGCCCGCGGTCGAGCGGTCGAGGATCTCGTGCTCCTCGGCCGGGCGCGGGTAGGTCAGGATCTCCTTCATCAGGAAGCGGTCCATCTGCGCCTCGGGGAGGACATAGGTGCCCTCCTCCTCGATCGGGTTCTGGGTCGCCAGCACCATGAACGGCTCGGGCAGGCGGTGGACCTCGCCGCCGATGGAGGTCTGGCGCTCCTGCATCGCCTCGAGCATCGCGGACTGCGTCTTCGCGCTGGAGCGGTTGATCTCGTCGAGGAGCACGACGTTGGCGTGCACAGGCCCCAGCTGGGTGGTGAAGGTCCCCGAGCCGTAGTTGAAGATCTGGGTGCCGATGATGTCGTTCGGCATCAGATCCGGGGTGCACTGGATCCGGGCGAAGGAGCCGGTGATCGACGAGGCGAGCGCGCTGGCGGCCGTCGTCTTGGCCAGGCCCGGCACGGACTCCAGCAGCACGTGCCCGCCGGCGGCGAGCGCGGCCAGCAGCGTCAGGCGCAGGTTCTCCTGGCCGACCACGCGGGAGTGGAACACCCCGGTGATCGTGCCGATGATCGCAGCGCTGCGCTCGAGGTCCCCGGGAGCGATGGCCGGGGCCGAGGGGGCGAACTCCCCCGGTCGCCGCGGCGGCCGTCCCACAGGTCGCCCCGGTCCCGAGGCGGAGGCCGCCGAGGGCCCGGACGGTGCCGGAGGCGCGGCCGGTCGCGCCAGGTCCCCTGACTGCTGGCTGGGTGGAATGCTCATGCGCTGCGGCTCCCCCGTCATGCGTTCTTCTCGTGCGGCCGGTGCCGCTCGTCCGTCGGTCCACGGCTCGCCCGCCACCCCAGGGGCACCCGGTGCACGACGTGATTCCGCGGGCCCTCCCCCGAGGCGGCCGGAGGCCGGGACGGCCGAGGCCGTGCGGATCGGTCCTGCGGATCTGTCGTGCAGTGCTGTCATGCGGCGGTGCCGTGCTGTGATGCCGGTCGATCGTGCTGCGATCCCGCGTCCCGTCGGCGACGGAACCAGGACCACCGCGACGATCCTAGCGGCCCCGGTCACCTCGGCGGTCAACCACGCGCGGCGCGGTGGCAGAATGCCCGGGTGCCCACCGACCGCGTCGACCGTGCGACCCCGCCCGTCGCCCCCACCTCCCCCGGTCTCGTCGTCGACGAGCAGGGCCGTGGGACCTTCGCCGTGGCCGCCCCCCGCGCGGAGTCGGTGGACCTTTGCATCCGCCAGGGCACGGCCGAGCACCGCCAGCGCCTCCGGCACGTCGACGGCGGCCTGCACTGGGACCACGTGAGCGGGATGGTCCCCGGCACCCGGTACGGGCTGCGCGTGGACGGGCCCTGGGATCCGTCGGCCGGGCTGCTGGCCAATCCGCGCAAGCTGCTGCTGGATCCGTGGGCGCGCGGAGTCTCCCACTCCTCGCCGCTGCTGAGCTCGTTCTTCCCCTTCGAGGTCGATGCGATGCTCGACCGCGTCGGCGACGCCGCCCGGCCCGACGGGACCGACAGCGGCGAGGACGGCGTCTGGTCCGTGGTCGTCTCCGACTCCTTCGACTGGCAGGACGATCTGCGGCCGCTCGTGGACTGGAGCTCGACAGTGCTCTATGAGATGCACGTCAAGGGCTTCACCCAGCTGCATCCCGCGCTGCCGTCCGAGCAGCGGGGCACCTATGCGGGGCTCGGCCACCCCGCGGTGACGGACTACCTGCGCGGCCTCGGCGTGACCAGCATCGAGCTGCTGCCCATCCATGCGGCGATGGACGAGCCCCATCTGACCCGTCTGGGCCTGACCAACTACTGGGGCTACTCGACCCTGTCCTACTTCGCCCCGGACCCCTCGCTGGCCACCACGGCCTCCCAGGCCGCCGGTGCGCAGGCCGTGGTCGACGAGGTGCGGACGATGGTGCGCAGCCTCCACGCCGCCGGCTTCGAGGTCATCCTCGACGTGGTCTACAACCACACCGCCGAGGGAGGCGCCGACGGCCCCTCCCTCTCGCTGCGGGGCCTGGACAACCTCGAGTACTACTGGACCGACCACAGCCGGTTCGTCGACGTCACCGGGACCGGGGGCACGCTGGATCCGCGCTCGGTGCACGTGATGGACCTGGTCCTCGCCTCCCTGCGCTACTGGGTGCAGGAGATGCACGTCGACGGCTTCCGCTTCGACCTCGCCGCGACCCTGGGCCGGGACGACCACGGCTTCCGCGCCGACCATCCCCTGCTCCGCGCGATCGCCACCGACCCGGTGCTGCGGGGCGTGAAGGTGATCGCCGAGCCCTGGGACGTGGGCACGGGCGGGTGGCAGACCGGGAGCTTCCCGGCACCCTTCGCGGAGTGGAACGACGCCTTCCGGGACGACGTGCGGGCCTTCTGGCTCTCCGACCGGGCGGTGCGCGAGCGGACCGGCGATCCCGCGATCGGCGGGGTCCGGGATCTGGCGACGCGCCTGGCCGGTTCCAGCGATCTGTTCACCGGAGCCGATCCTCTCGAGCTGCCCGCCGGGCGCAGCCTCCGCTCGCCCTGGGCCTCGGTCAACTACGTCACCGCACATGACGGCTTCACTCTGCGCGACCTCACCCTCTACGAGACCAAGCACAACGAGGCCAACGGGGAGGACAACCGCGACGGCACCTCCGACAACCGCTCGTACCACCACGGCCACGAGGGCGAGCTGGACCCGCGCGCCGACGGCGCCGCGGAGATCGAGGTGGCCCGTCGGCGCACCGCGCGCAGCATCCTCGCCACGCTGCTGCTGGCCTCGGGCACTCCCCTGATCACTGCGGGCGACGAGCGCCGGCGGACCCAGCAGGGCAACAACAACGCCTACTGCCAGGACAACGAGATCTCGTGGATGGACTGGGAGCGGAGCCCGCGCCGGGATGCCCTGCGCGGGACCGTCTCGCGGCTGCTGCAGCTGCGCGGGGAGCATCCCCAGCTGCGCGCCCCGCACTTCCTGCGCCCCGCCGACCCCGCGGCGCTGGACGCCGGTCAGGTCGCCTGGTTCGCCGCGGACGGGCGTCCGATGGCGCATGAGGACTGGATGAACCCGTCCCAGCACCTGCTGGTGATGCTGCGCCCGGCGATCCCCGGGAGGGAGGGCGCGGAGCACCTGCTGGTGGTCCTCTCCTCCGAGCCGCATCCGGTGCGCGTCGCCCTTCCGAGGGCGCCCTGGCCGCAGGGCACGGCCCGGGTGCTGCTGGACACCGCGCTCGAATCCCCCGACGACGTCGTCCCCACCCCGCTGACCGACCGCACGGTCCTGGTCGAGGCCGGGGCGGTGGTGGTCCTCGGGATCACGCCCGACGCGGCGTAGGGGCCCGCCGAGCGGCTATCGTGAGGGCTGTCACCACGACCGTCGCGGGGCGCCTCGTCCAGGACGGGGGCTCAGGCAGGAGGGCCAATGTCCGAGACCACAGACCTCACGGGACTGGGAGCCGGAGTCGGCCGGATCCCGATCATGGACGTGCAGCCGGTGGTCGACGGGGGGAGGTTCCCCGCCCGCTGCGTCGAGGGCGAGACCGTCACGGTCAGCGCCAACACCTTCCGCGAGGGACACGACGAGATGGGCGTGCAGCTCGTGCTGACGTCCCCCGAGGGCGAGGAGCATCGCCAGGCCCTGCGATGCGTCAATCCGGGGCTGGACCGCTGGGAGACCACGATCCGCCCGGATGCTCTGGGCCGCTGGAGCTTCCGGATCGAGGCGCATTCCGCACCGTACGAGACCTGGGCGCACGTCGCCGAGGTGAAGATCCCCGCCGGGATCGACACGGACCTGGTCTGCGCCGAGGGAGCGCTCGTCCTGCGCCGTGTGCTCGCCGAGGTCGAGGAGGGCACCCGTCCCGCCGCCGACGGCCCGCTCGTGCGCGCCGCCCTCGAGAGCCTGCGCGCCCCCGGCCTGTCCGCCGGCGCCCGCGTCGCCCCGGCGCTCGCCGCGGATCTGCGCGGCGTCCTCGCCGAGCGACCGCTGCGCGAGGGCGTCACCGTCTCCGGCCCGCACGCGCTGATCGTCCAGCGCCGGCGCGCCCTGTACGGCTCCTGGTACGAGTTCTTCCCCCGCTCCGAGGGCGCGCACTTCGATCCCGAGCAGGGCTGGACCTCGGGCACGCTGCGCACCGCCGCGCGGTCCCTCGACAGGATCGCCGAGATGGGCTTCGACGTCGCCTATCTGACCCCGATCCATCCGATCGGCACCACCTTCCGCAAGGGGCGCAACAACACGCTGGACCCCCAGCCCGGTGACCCCGGCTCCCCCTACGCGATCGGCTCCCCCGCCGGCGGCCACGACGCCGTGCACCCCGAGCTGGGCACCCTGGAGGACTTCGACGCCTTCGTGGCCCGCGCGAAGGAGCTCGATCTCGAGGTCGCCCTCGACATCGCCCTGCAGTGCTCGCCGGACCATCCCTGGGTGCAGGAGCATCCGGAATGGTTCTCCGTGCGGGCCGACGGAACCATCGCCTACGCGGAGAACCCGCCGAAGAAGTACCAGGACATCTACCCCCTGAGCTTCGACACCGACTACGAGGGCCTGTACGCCGCGATCCGCGACATGCTCGAGCACTGGGTGGCGCACGGCGTGACCCTGTTCCGCATCGACAACCCCCACACCAAGCCGGTGCGCTTCTGGGAGGAGCTGCTGGCGGAGTTCGACGCGAAGCACCCCGAGGTGATCTTCCTGGCCGAGGCGTTCACGAAGCCCACCATGATGCACACCCTGGGCAAGGTGGGATACCACCAGAGCTACACCTACTTCACGTGGCGCGAGAGCGCCGAGGAGCTGCGCGAGTACCTCGAGGAGCTCGTGGAGTCGGCGCCGTACATGCGGCCCAGCTTCTGGCCCACCACCCACGACATCCTCACCCCGTACATGAGCACAGGGGGTCGCAACGCCTTCGTGCTGCGCGCGATCCTCGCCGCGACGCTGGTCCCCACCTGGGGCATCTACAGCGGCTACGAGCTCGTCGAGGACGTGCCCCGGCCCGGGGCGCAGGAGCAGATCGACAACGAGAAGTACGAGTTCAAGCCCCGTGACCATGCGGGGGCGCTGGCTCGTGGGGAGAGCCTCGGGCCGCTGCTCGGGACGCTGAACCGGATCCGCCGGGAGCACCCGGCGCTGCAGAGCCTCACCGCGATCCGCTTCCATGAGGCCGAGGACGAGCAGGTGCTGGTCTTCTCCAAGCACCTCGACGCCGCCGCGAGCGGCACCGGGTCGCCGGACACCGTGCTCGTGGTCTCCCTGACCGAGCACGATCGCGACGCCCACACCGCGCTGCGCCTGGACCTCGACGCCCTGGGGGTGGGCGAGGCCTTCGAGGTCGAGGACCTGCTGACCGGTGAGCGGTTCAGCTGGGGTCGCGACCCCTACGTGATCCTGCGCGCGGCCGACCGGCCCGCGCACATCCTGCGGATCATCCATCCCGAGGAGAGCTGACATGTCCGAGATCCCCGACCGTCCCCGGGACGTCGTCCCGGCAGCTCCGACGCCTGCGGCGCCGACGGCGATGCCGCTGGGCGAGCACGAGCTGGGCGCCACCGCGACCGGCAGCCATCACGACCCGCACTCGGTGCTCGGGGCCCAGGAGTACGAGGGCGCGATCACCGTCCGCACGCTCAAGCCCTTCGCGCACGAGGTCCTCGTGGTGCTTCCCGACGGAGGCACCGTGCCGATGGAGCACGAGCACGACGGCATCTGGGTCGCGGTGGTGGAGGCCGCCGAGCTCCCCTCGCACCGGATCCGCGTGACCTGGACGGAGGGCGCCGATCCCGTCGATCTCGAGGAGCCGTACCGCTTCCTGCCCACGGTGGGCGAGCTGGATCTCCACCTCATCCACGAGGGACGGCACGAGGAGCTGTGGCGGGCGCTGGGCTCGCACGTGCGCACCCTCGACGACGTGGCGGGGACCTCCTTCGCCGTCTGGGCGCCCAATGCCCGCGCGGTCCAGGTGGTGGGCACCTTCAACGGCTGGGAGGGGCGGCTGCACGCGCTGCGCTCGCTCGGCTCCTCGGGGGTCTGGGAGATCTTCGTCCCCGGCATCGGGGTCGGCGAGACGTACAAGTTCCGGATCCTCGGCGCCGACGGCACCTGGCGGGACAAGGCGGATCCGATGGCCCGCTTCGCCGAGGTCCCCCCGGCCACCGGCTCCGTGGTCACCGACAGCGACTTCGAGTGGACCGACGACCACTGGCTGGCCGAGCGCGCCTCGCACGACGCGCTCGCCTCCCGGATGTCGGTGTACGAGGTGCACCTGGCGAGCTGGCGCCCGGGTCTGGGGTACCGCGAGCTGGCCAGCCAGCTCACCGAGTACGTCTCGGAGATGGGCTTCACGCACGTGGAGTTCATGCCGGTGGCGGAGCACCCCTTCGGCGGGTCCTGGGGCTACCAGGTCACCGGCTACTACGCCCCCACCTCCCGGCTCGGCACCCCCGACGAGCTGCGCCACCTCATCGACACCCTCCACGGCGCCGGCATCGGCGTGATCCTGGACTGGGTGCCCGCGCACTTCCCCAAGGACGAGTGGGCGCTGGGCCGCTTCGACGGGACCCCGCTGTACGAGCACGCCGACCCGCGCCGCGGGGAGCATCCCGACTGGGGCACGTACATCTTCGACACCGGACGCCACGAGGTGCGCAACTTCCTGGTCGCCAACGCCTGCTACTGGCTGGAGGAGTTCCACGTCGACGGCCTGCGCGTCGACGCGGTCGCCTCGATGCTGTACCTCGACTACTCGCGCGAGGAGGGCCAGTGGGTCGCCAACCGCCACGGGGGTCGTGAGGACCTCGAGTCCATCGCCTTCCTCCAGGAGGCGACCGCGACCGCGTACAAGCGCGCCCCCGGCATCGTGATGATCGCCGAGGAGTCCACCTCGTTCCCGGGCGTCACCCGTCCCACCGACGCCGGCGGGCTCGGCTTCGGCTTCAAGTGGAACATGGGCTGGATGCACGACACCCTCGAGTACATCGCCGAGGACCCGGTGCACCGCCAGCACCACCACGGCGAGATGACCTTCTCGATGGTCTACCAGTACTCCGAGAACTTCGTGCTGCCGCTGAGCCATGACGAGGTCGTGCACGGCAAGGGATCGCTGCTGCGCAAGGCACCGGGCGATGACTGGCAGCAGGCGGCGACGCTTCGCTCCTACCTGGCCTTCCAGTGGACGCATCCCGGCAAGCAGCTGATCTTCATGGGCATCGAGTTCGCCCAGGGCACCGAGTGGTCGGAGCAGTCCGGGCTGCCGTGGTGGCTGCTGGAGTACCCGCTGCATCGCGGCGCCCAGCAGCTGGTCAAGGATCTCAACGCCGTCCAGGCGGAGTTCCCGGCGCTCTACGAGAGGGATCAGGACCCGGCCGGCTTCGAGTGGCTGATCGGGGACGACTCCGCCCACAACACGCTCTCGTACGTCCGCCGCGACGCCGCCGGCGATCCGGTGGTCGTGGTCGTGAACTTCTCGGCGGAACCATGGCACGACCTCCGCGTCCCGCTGCCCGAGGGCGGGTCCTGGCTCGAGGTGCTCAACTCCGACGCCCCCGTGTACGGCGGCAGCGGGGTGGGGAACCTGGGCCGCGTCCACGCCGAGCCGCTCCCCCGTCACGGACGCGAGCACTCGGTGCGGCTGTCGGTGCCGCCGCTGGGTGCGGTGATCCTGGTCCCCGAGCGCCTCCGGGGCTGATCAGGGCTCGACACGCACGAGGGGCCGCGGCACGATGCCGCGGCCCCTCGTCGTGAGCGGAAGGTCGAGCCCGACGGCTCAGAAGAGCAGGTTCGCGAGGCGCTTGCGCGCCGGAGCCACCCGCGGATCGTCAGGACCCGCCACCTCGAAGAGCTCGAGCAGGCGTCCCCGAACGGTGTCCTTGGTCTCCTGGTCCGCGCCGCGCAGCTGGTCCAGGAGCCGCGCGAAGGCGTCCTCGACGTGCCCGCCGAGCATGTCGAGGTCCGCGACCAGGAGCTGTGCGTCCAGATCGGAGGGCTGCTGCGCCGCCGCCTCCCGGGCTGCGGCGAGGTCGGCGTCCTGGGTGCGTCGCATGAGCGACACGGTGGCCAGCCCGGCCTTCGCCTCGGCATCGGCCGGGCTCTCCTGGAGCTGCTTCTGATAGGCGGCGACGGCGGTGTCCAGGTCACCGCGCTCGATCGCCTCGTAGGCCTCGGCGATCAGCGGCGGCAGCGGCTCCTCGGGAGCCTCCTGGGCGGCACCCTCCCCCTCGGGGAGCTCCATGCCCTGCTGGCGCGCGACCTCGATGACCTGGGTGAGGAGGGTGTCGATCTCCGACTCGGGCAGCACCGACTCGACGATCGGCTGCAGCTGGCCCTGGATCAGCAGGAGCAGGGTGGGCAGCTGCTGGACGCGCAGGGCGCCGGCGACCCGCTGCTCGGTGTCCGCGTCGACGACGCCCAGACGGATCGCACCGCCGCGCGCATCGGCGCCGCGACGCAGCGCGGAGAGGAACTGATCCGCCTCGGGCACGCGGGCACTGGTGACCAGCAGCAGGGTGGGGATCTGCTGCGAGTCGGCGATGATCTGCTCGAGCCCCTGCTCGGTGACGGCGATCTCGTGGGCGGAGGGGGTGCCGGCGTTCGCCGACCCGCCCGACGCGGCCCCGGCGGGCTTCTTGAGCGCGGCGAGGTCGATGATTCCGTACGGATCAGTCACGGGTGAGCTCCTTCGAAGACGGTGATATGCCCTCAGTCTAGGGAGTGCGGCTGGGCGGTGCCGGACGGCACCGCCGGATCACTTGCCGCTGGCGCCGAGCGCGGTCTGGGTCGCGCCGATGGGCTGGACCTTGCCGCCGGCATCCGCCGAGGGGAGATACATCGCGACGTGGGTGCCATAGGTGCGGACGAACTCGGAGGAGAACTCCTTCTTCCCGATCACCTTGGTGTACGCGTTGTCCTCCGCGTAGCTCACCTTCGCCCCGTCCTTGATGGCGACCTTGCGGGACGAGGTCAGGGTCCCCATCACGATCGCTCCGCCGTCATCCGTGCGCAGGCCCACGAACTCCTCGGTGTTGACCGAGAACTTCTCGTGGATGGTCGCGGCCTCGTCCTTCTCGACGCCCGCGTTGAGCTCCTTGCGCTCGGTCTGGATGCGCTCGTGGGTGGCGGTCTGGAACGGGTTCGCCCCGAGCTGGCCGTCAGGATCGCTCTCCGCGCCGTTGGAGAGCACCGCGGCGTAGAGCTCGAGCGCCTTCTTCGGAGTCATCACGAGGCCCTCGGCATCGGCGGTGACCTGCTCGGAGCCCACCGCGGCGTCGGGCACCATCGGCATCTCGACGCCGACGGCCTGCTGCGCCCAACCCCAGGTGGTGTAGCCGGACTTCGCATCGGCCTGCTGGAGCGCGAGGAAGTACGGCACGCCCTCCTTCGCGGAATCCTCGACCAGGGCGATCGAGACCCGGGGGAACTCCTCGGACAGGGAGGTCAGCGGGACGAGCAGCTTCGCGCCGGGGACGCGGAGCTCCTCCTTCCACTCCTTCGCCCTGCCGATCATCTCGTAGGCGGCGGTGCGGAACTTCACGGCGGAGCCGGAGACGCGCGGGCCCAGCTTCTTGGGATCGAGCGCCTTGTCCGCGGCGGCGACGGCTGCGTTGACCTCAGGCACGATCGCGGTGATCTGCCCGGTGGTCTGCGCCGGAGCGGGCTCGGCGAGCTCCTTGCCCGTCGGCGGAGCCGCGGGCGGCGTCGGCTCCGAGCCGCAGGCGGCCAGGAGCCCGGTGGCGAGGAGGCTGCCCGCCCCCAGGAAGAGGCCGCGACGGCCGACGGGGAGAGTGCTCATGGTGAGGTCCTTCCGCGCAGTGCGGCGCAGGTCGTGGCGGGTCATCGGCGGTCTCCCCCGTCGTCGACGGGATCGATCGGCTGGGTGCGGTCCTCGGCGCTCTCGCCCCTCTGCTGCGCGTCCTCGGTGCTCGGTGCGTCGGAGTCCCTCGGGGCGACGGAGTCACCGGATGCGGTGGAGTCCGCGCCCAGCGACCACACGTTCTCCTCGCGCGGCTTCTCGCCGGTGTCCGCGAAGAGCTCGTCGAGACCCGCGCCCTGCGCCCCGTCGGCGTCGGACTCCGCACCTGCGACTGCGCCACCGGAGCCTGCCGCCGCACCTGCAACGGCGGGCTCCTGCACGGCGGGCTCGCCGTCCTCGAGCTCGTCCTCGTCACGGCGCCGGCCGCCCAGGGAGACGACCAGGAGCACCAGGCCGATCACGGCGATCGCCGCGCCGCCCGCGTAGGCGAAGGGAACCCACTCGTTCTCGGCGTCGACGGGCCAGGTGATCGAGATCTTCTCGGCGCCCTGCTGCGTGCCGTCGGTGACGATGAGCAGCGAGCGGTAGACCTGCTCGTTCTTGCCGTTCTCCGCGGCGTGGAACTCGCCGACGTCGATCGTGGTGGGGCTGGGCGAGGTCTCGACCGTGCGCCAGAGATCGGAGGAGGTGGGGTTCTTCAGCTCATCGGCGCCCTCGGGGTCGACGTCCTCGGTGCTGAGGGTGGTCCAGTCGCTCGCCCCGGTCACCCGGGTGTGGTGGACGCCCTCGAGGTAGGCGTCGATGTCCGCGTTGTTCGCGGTGATCACCGAGACGTCGGAGGCGCCCTCGATGACGACCTCGCCCTGCTCTCCTCCCACGTACAGCACGCCCGGATCGATCACGACCGCAGGTCCGGCACCGGAGAGGTCCACCGTGGCGGTGGTCTCGGTCGCGGGGGCCCAGGTGGTCTCACCCAGACGGCCCAGCACGAGCCCGGTCAGGCCGATCAGGACCAGGAGGACGGCCAGGAGTCGTTGCACGGTTGAAGCTCCTTCAGGGGGGCTCGACACGTGGCCGAGGAGATGACCCGGCCACGATACGGGCGAGGAGAGGCCCGGACCAGGGCCGAGTGAGCATCTGCACCTGGGTAAAGGCCTTCTCATGGGCGTCTCATCGGCCTCTCATGGACGGCGCCGGCGCGGGGCGCGCGTCGCAGCGGTGCTGGTGGTGCCGTACCCTGGCCGGGTGCGTCTCGTCGTTGCCCGTTGCTCTGTCGACTACACCGGTCGGCTCACCGCCCATCTCCCGCTCGCCCCCCGGCTGCTGATCGTCAAGGCCGACGGCAGCGTGCTGATCCATTCCGACGGCGGCAGCTACAAGCCGCTGAACTGGATGAGCCCTCCGTGCACCCTCACCACGTCCCGTCGTGGCGACGAGGAGGCGGGCGAGGATCCCGAGGGCGACTGGATCGAGCAGTGGGACGTGGTCCACGACAAGTCCGGCGACCGCCTGCGGGTGCGTCTGCACGAGGTGTTCGAGGACTCCTCCCACGACCTCGGCGTCGATCCCGGCCTGCAGAAGGATGGCGTGGAGGCTCATCTGCAGGCGCTGCTGGCCGAGAACATCGACACTCTCGGCGACGGCTGGTCTCTCGTGCGCCGGGAGTACTTCACCGCCATCGGCCCCGTCGACATCCTCGCCCGTGACGCGGACGGCGGATCCGTCGCGATCGAGATCAAGCGCCGCGGCGAGATCGACGGCGTCGAGCAGCTGACCCGCTACCTCGAGCTCATGAACCGCGATCCGCTCCTCGCGCCGGTGCGCGGCATCTTCGCCGCGCAGGTGATCAAGCCGCAGGCCCGCGTGCTCGCCGAGGACCGCGGCATCGACTGCGTCACCCTGGACTACGACGCCCTGCGCGGCATCGACGACGCCGAGTCCCGTCTGTTCTGACCGTCCTGCCCGTCCCGCGCGCCGCCCGAGCCCCCGGGCACCAGGAGAAGACATGAGCACCGCCCCCGCCCCGCACTCCCCCGGCTCCGATGAGGTCGCCGCCGAGATCGCGCTCCGCGGGACCGCGGTGCTCGAGCAGGGGCTCGTCCCCGACGCTCTGCTGCTGATCGCAGGCGGCGACATCCTCTGGGCCGGTCCCGCCGGCCGGGCACCGCAGCACACGGCCGCCCAGGAGATCTCCCACGACGGGATGATCCTGCCCGGTCTCGTCGATCTCCACTGCCACGGCGGTGGCGGCGCCTCGTTCCCCGACGCCGAGTCCGCCGAGGACATGCTCACCGCGGTCCGGGAGCATCGTCGACACGGCACCACGAGCCTGGTCGCCTCCCTGGTGACGGCTGATGCCCCCACCCTCCGCTCCCGCGTCGCGGACCTCGCACGGCTCGCTGCCGACGGGGAGATCGCGGCGATCCACCTCGAGGGGCCGTTCCTCTCGGTCGAGCGTCGCGGCGCCCAGAATCCCGAGCACATCACCGACGGGGACGCGGACCTGGTGCGGGAGCTCGCCCAGATCTCCGGCGGTGCGCTGGCCACCATGACGGTCGCTCCGGAGACCCCGGGCGCCGAAGGAGTCATCGAGGCCCTCGCCGAGGTCGGCGCGCTCCCCTCCCTCGGCCACACCGACGGCAGCAGCGCCCAGATGACCCGCGCGATCGCGCACTCCGTCGCCGAGCTGCGCCGCGAGAACGGCCGCTCCCCTCTCCCCACCGCGACCCACCTCTTCAACGGCATGCGGCCGATCCACCACCGCGATCCCGGGCCCGCTCTGGCGGCGCTGGACGCGGCGGCGGCCGGGGATCTGGTGGTCGAGGTGATCGCCGACGGCGTGCACCTCGATGCCCGCACCGTCGCCCATGTCTTCGCGATCGCCGCCGAGCAGAACGTGGTCCTCGTGACCGACGCGATGGCGGCGGCCGGGATGCCCGAGGGCCAGTATCGGCTCGGCTCGCTCGATGTCACCGTCGAGGGTGGCGTCGCCACCCTCACCGGGGGCACCGCGATCGCCGGAGGCACCGCTCATCTCCTCGACGTGGTGCGCTTCGCGGTCACCGAGGCCGGCGTCGACCTGGTGCGCGCGGTGCGGGCCGCCTCGACGGTCCCGGCCGCGGTGCTCGGCCAGCAGGATCGGATCGGGGCCCTGGCAGCGGGACGTCGTGCGGACGTGGTGCTGGTCGATGCGGCCCTCGAGCCCGTCACTGTCCTCCGCGGTGGCGCGGTCGTCACCGACTGATCTCCCCCGGTCTCCGGACGGTGCCGGACACTCTCGGGACGATGCCGGAGACCGAGCGGCAACGAGGCGGGAACCGCCCGGCTCCTCCGATGCCGCCGCGCCTCAGTCGGCGTCGCCGAGCACCGAGCCCGTCGGCGCGGCCTCCAGCCAGGAGTTCAGCGCCGCACCCGAGGCCAGGTCGACGACCGCGCTGATCTCCCGACCGTCGCGCAGCGTGAACTCCACCAGGCAGCGAGCCGCGATGCCCTCGCCCGGGGAGGGCAGGATATCGCGGGTGACGTCACGGATGTCGCTGCGCCGCAGCACCACCTCGGGGCGCACCCGCAGGGAGAACGCCCGGAACCAGCGCAGCCGATCCGTGCCGAAGCGCATCAGCCCGTGCTGCCAGGTCGCTCCGCCCATGAGCCCCCGTCGCCGCACGGTGCACTCGAAGGCCTCCCGCCGACGGGACACGATCCGCTGACGCAGCGCCAGCAGCAGGAGTACCAGCAGGAGGAGCACCAGCACGACGAAGAGCATCCCGATCCCCAGGAGGGGGATCGGGATGCTCAGGTCGTCCATGCGTTGTGCGCAGTCGGCTCAGAGACGAGAAGCCGTGGGCTCGACGATCGCGGCGTCATCGACGCCGATGGTCACGACGTCCGCGTCGACGGAGACGAAGCCGCCGTCGACCTCGAGCGCCTCGACGTGACCGTCCTGGTCGATGATCCGCACCACGCCGGTGCCGAGGATCGCCAGGGTGGGCTGCATCTTGGGCAGGATGCCCATCGAGCCGTCGATCGCCGGCACGACGACCTGCGCCGCCTGACCGGTCCAGACGGTGCGGTCCGCGGTGACGAAGGTGACCTCGAGCGCACTCACGCGCCGAGCTCCTTGTCGATGCGGTGCTGGTTCTCGAGCACCATGTCGATGCCGCCGACGTTGAAGAAGGCCGACTCGGTGATGTGGTCGAACTCGCCGTCGGCGATGCCCTTGAAGCCCTCGATGGTGTCCTTCAGCGGGACGTCCGAGCCGTCCACACCGGTGAACTGCTTCGCGAGGTGGGTGTTCTGCGAGAGGAACTGCTGGATCCGTCGTGCACGCGACACGATGACCTTGTCCTCCTCGGAGAGCTCGTCGACGCCGAGCATCGCGATGATGTCCTGCAGCTCCTTGTTGCGCTGGAGGATCTGCTTCACGCGCACCGCGGTGTCGTAGTGGTCCTGGCCCACGTAGCGCGGGTCGAGGATCCGCGAGGTGGAGGACAGCGGGTCGATCGCCGGGTACAGACCGCGCGAGGCGATCTCACGGGAGAGCTCCGTGGTGGCGTCGAGGTGGGCGAAGGTGGTCGCCGGGGCCGGGTCGGTGTAGTCATCGGCCGGCACGTAGATCGCCTGCATCGAGGTGATCGAGTGACCGCGGGTCGAGGTGATGCGCTCCTGGAGCACACCCATCTCGTCCGCCAGGTTGGGCTGGTAGCCCACGGCCGAGGGCATGCGGCCCAGCAGGGTCGACACCTCGGAGCCCGCCTGGGTGAAGCGGAAGATGTTGTCGATGAACAGCAGCACGTCCTGCGCCTGCTCATCGCGGAAGTACTCCGCCATGGTCAGCGCGGACAGGGCCACGCGCAGACGCGTGCCCGGCGGCTCGTCCATCTGGCCGAAGACCAGTGCGGTCTTCTCGATGACGCCCGACTCGGTCATCTCCTCGATGAGGTCCCAGCCCTCACGGGTGCGCTCGCCGACGCCGGCGAACACGGAGACGCCGTCGTGGCTGTTGGCCACGCGGTAGATCATCTCCTGGATGAGGACCGTCTTGCCGACGCCCGCGCCGCCGAACAGGCCGATCTTTCCGCCCTTGACGTACGGGGTGAGGAGGTCGATCGACTTGATGCCGGTCTCGAACATGACCGTCGAGGACTCGAGCTGGTCGAAGTTCGGAGCCTTGCGGTGGATGGGCCAGCGCTCGGTGATCTCGAGCTGGTCGGCCGGCTTGTTCAGCGGGTTGCCGACCACGTCGAAGACCGTGCCGAGGGTGACGTCGCCGACGGGCACCGAGATCGGAGCGCCGGAGTCGGTCACGGCCTGGCCGCGGACCACGCCGTCGGTGGGCTTGAGCGCGATGCCGCGCACCATGCCGTCGCCGAGGTGCTGCGCGGTCTCGAGGGTCAGGGTCGAGGCCTCCAGGCCGGAGCCGGTGTCCTCGATCTGGATCGTGAGCGCGTTGTAGAGGTTAGGGATGTTCCCGGGCGGGAACTCGATGTCGACGACGGCGCCGGTGACGCGGGCGACGCGTCCGGTGGCGCCGGCCGCCGGGGCGGCGGGGGCCTGGCTGTCAGTGGTGGTGGTCATGTGCGTTCTCTCCATGTCGTGCCGACGCGGGGCATCGTCGGCCAGATGTGTCGTCGGCCTGGGTCTCAGCGTTCGGTGCGGCCGGATCCCGAGAGGGCGTCGGCGCCGCCGACGATCTCCGTGATCTCCTGGGTGATCTCCGCCTGGCGGGCGGAGTTCGCCAGCCGGGTGAACTTGTTGATCTGGGTCTCCGCATTGTCGGTCGCGGTCTTCATCGCTCGCTGCGTGGAGGCGTGCTCGGAAGCCATCGCCTGCAGCAGGATGTTGATGATGCGCGACTCGATGTAGCGCGGCAGCAGCTCGCCGATGACCGACTCCGCATCCGGCACGAACTCGTACAGCGGGTAGGTGGGCGCGTTCTCGCCGCGCACATCCCCCAGACCCATCGGCACCATGCGGACCGAGCGGGCGTTCTGGACGAAGCGGCTCTCGAAGCGCGTGGAGACCACGTAGAGCTCGTCGAGGTGGACCGTGGGGTCCTCGGTGACGAGATCCTCGGTGACCGCCGCGGCGATCTCGCGGCCGAGCGACGGCAGCTCGTTCTCCTTGTACGGGGTCCACGAGCGCTGCGGCTCACGGTTGCGGAAGCGGTAGTACGAGTCGCCCTTGCGGCCGACGACGTACATCACGGGCTCCTTGCCCTCGTCGCGCAGCGTGTTCGCGAGCTGTTCGGCTTCGCGGATCACGTTGTGCGAGTACGGGCCGGTCATGCCGCGGTCCGCGGTGATCAGGAGGATGCCGGCGCGGCCGGTCTGCTTCCGATCGGTGTCCAGGAACGGATGCGAGACCTCGCTGGAGTGCGTCGCCACCGATCCGATCGCGCGGGTCAGCGCATCGGCGTAGGGCGTCGTCGCCTCGACCCGGGCGTGCGCCTTGGCGATGCGCGACGCCGCGACCATCTCCTTGGCCTTGAAGATCTTCTTCATCCCCTGTGCGGAGCGGATCCTCTGTTTGTATACCCTCTGCTGGGCTCCCATGTCTCTCCTCGTGCGGGATCGATGCGTCCTGGGCGGGAGCCGCCGTCCCCGTGAGGACGGCGGCGTCTCGCATCAGCCGCGGACGATCTGCTCCTGCTCGATCCGGTCAGCGGCGAGACGACCATCCTCGTCGTTCCGCGCCGCGTCCTGGCCCTTGCCGGCCAGGAAGTCCTGCTTGACCTGATCGAGGATGCCCGAGAGCTCCTCCTCGGTCGAGGACTCGAACTTGCCCGTGCTGCGGATGGCCTCGAGCACGCCGCCGTTGTGGCGCAGGTGCTCGAGCAGCTGCCCCTCGAACTCGCGGACGTCCTCGATCTCGACGTCGTCGAACTTGCCCTTGGTGCCGGCCCAGATCGAGACGACCTGCTCCTCCATCGGGAACGGCGAGTTCTGGGACTGCTTCAGCAGCTCCATCAGGCGGGCGCCACGGCTCAGCTGCTGCTTGGAGGCGGCATCCAGGTCGGAGGCGAACATCGCGAAGGCCTCGAGATCGCGGAACTGCGCGAGGTCGATCTTCAGGGTGCCCGAGACGGCCTTCATGGCCTTCGTCTGCGCCGAGCCTCCGACGCGGGAGACCGAGATGCCGACGTCGACCGCCGGGCGCTGGTTCGCGTTGAACAGGTCCGACTGCAGGAAGCACTGGCCGTCGGTGATCGAGATGACGTTTGTCGGGATGTACGCCGAGACGTCGTTGGCCTTGGTCTCGATGATCGGCAGACCGGTCATCGAACCGCCGCCCATCTCGTCGCTGAGCTTCGCGCAGCGCTCGAGCAGACGGGAGTGCAGGTAGAACACGTCACCCGGGTAGGCCTCACGGCCCGGCGGGCGGCGCAGCAGCAGCGACACGGCGCGGTACGCCTCGGCCTGCTTCGAGAGGTCGTCGAAGATGATCAGGACGTGCTTGCCCTCGTACATCCAGTGCTGGCCGATGGCCGAGCCGGTGTAGGGGGCGATGTACTTGAAGCCGGCCGGGTCGGACGCCGGGGCCGCCACGATCGTGGTGTACTCCAGCGCGCCGTTCTCCTCGAGCGTCGCGCGCACCGAGGCGATGGTCGAGCCCTTCTGGCCGACGGCGACGTAGATGCAGCGGACCTGCTTCTCGGGGTCGCCGGACTCCCAGTTGGCCTTCTGGTTCAGGATCGTGTCGATCCCGATCGTGGTCTTGCCGGTCTGGCGGTCGCCGATGATCAGCTGACGCTGGCCACGGCCGATCGGGGTCATCGCATCGATGGCCTTGAGGCCGGTCTGCATCGGCTCCTTGACCGCCTTGCGCTGCATGACGCCGGGAGCCTGCAGCTCGAGAGCGCGACGGCCGACGGTCTCGATGGTGCCGAGGCCGTCGATGGGGGCGCCGGTGGGGTCGACCACGCGGCCGAGGTAGCCGTCGCCGACGGGAACCGAGAGCACCTGGCCGGTGCGGCGGACCTGCTGGCCCTCCTCGATGCCGGAGAACTCGCCGAGGACGACGACGCCGACCTCACGGAGCTCGAGGTTCAGGGCGAGGCCGAGGGTGCCGTCCTCGAAGCTGACGAGCTCGTTGGCCATGACGTTGGGGAGACCCTCGACGCGAGCGATGCCGTCGGCGGCCTCGCTGACGCGGCCGATCTCCTCGCGCTCGGTGGCGCCTGCCTGGTAGGTGGACACCGCGGTGTCCAGGGCGTTCCGGATGTCCTCCGGGCTGATCGTGAGCTCCGCCATCTGCTGCTTCGCTTCCTCTCGGTCTCCCCGTGCCGGGGATGGTCTGAACAATGCTGGGGACGCCGCGGCCTCGAGGAGGTTCCGGCGTCGGGGATGAGTCAGGCCACGAGCTGCGACCGGGCTCGCGAGAGCCGGGCCAGCACGGTGGCGTCGTAGAGGTCGTCGCCGACCTGGATCTGGAGACCGCCCACGACCGAGGGATCGACCGTGAGGTTCAGCTGGATCTCGCGGCCGTAGATGGCCTCGAGAACCCCGCCCAGGCGGGCCTGCTGGCGTTCGTCGAGCGCCACGGCGCTCGACACGGACGCGAAGGCGCGCCGGCGCCGATCCGAGGCGAAGCGAGCGAACTCCTCGACGCGACGGGCGGGCTTGGACTCGGTGCGACGCCCGACGGCGCGAGCCGCGAGGGCGGCCGTGAGCCGGTGGGTGCGACCGTCCAGCACGCGCCCGAGGAGGGTCGCGCGCCGTGCCGGCTCGTCCCGCTCGCCGTCGAGGGCCACGGTGAGCTCACCGCTGCCGTCGATCAGCCGGGAGACCTCGAACAGCTCGCTCTCGACCTGCTCGAGGACGCCCTCGGAGTGCGCCTGGTCCAGCAGGGCCGTGACGCCGAGCAGCTCGAGGGCATCGAGGATGTCCTCCTGCTCGGACCAGCGGCGTCGCACGATCTCGAGGGTGACCTCGAGGACGCGCGGGCTGACGCGGTTCTCCAGCAGGGCACGGACGGCGGACTCCTTGACGCCGACCGGGCGGCCGCCATCGGAGAGCAGCCGCACGAGCTGGTTGCTGGAATCGATGGCGTCTGCCACCGAGAACAGCTCCTGGGCCTCGGCGTCCAGCGCGGCGCCGTCGGCCGCGTGGGCGGCCTCGACGTGCTGGAGCACCTCGGCGAAGGAGGTGGAGGAGGTTCCTCGCATCACGGTTCCTTATCGGGTGGTGGCCTGGCTCGACTCGAGGTCGTCCAGGAACCGGTCGATCACTCGGCGGGAGCGCTCGTCGTCGGTGAGGGACTCCCCGACGATCTTGGAGGCGAGGTCGCTCGCGAGCGTCCCGACCTCTCCACGCAGCTCGGTCGAAGCGGCGATGCGCTCGGCGCTCAGCTGCTGACGGCCGGAGGTGAGCAGACGCTCGTTCTCCCCCTCGGCGCGGGCACGGGCCTCGTCGACGATCTTCTGACCATCGGCACGAGCCTTCTCGCGGATGGCGGCCGCTTCCTGGCGTGCCGCCGCGAGCTCCTGCTCCTGGTCGCTCTTGAGCTGGTCGACCTGTTCCTGGACCTTCTCCGCGTTGCGCAGACCGCCCTCGATCTTCTCCGCCCGCTCGTCCAGCACGGCGTTGAGCCGCGGCAGGATGAACTTCATGAAGACGACCGCGAAGATGATCAGGAAGGCGAGCGACCAGATGATCTCCGAGGGCAGGGGGACCAGGAGACGCCAGCTCGGGACTGACTGTGCTCCTTCGGCAAGAATCATGGGGGTGAGCCTCAGCCGAAGAGCAGGCCGGTGACGATCGCCAGCAGCGTCAGGATCTCGGTGAAGGCGATACCGATGAACATGGTGGACTGGAGCTGGCCGCGCAGCTCGGGCTGGCGGGCGGTGGCCTCAGCCGTCTTGCCGACGATGATGCCGATGCCGATGCCGGGACCGATCGCTGCCAGGCCGTAGCCGATCGATGCGACGTTGCCCTCGAGTGCGGAGAGAATCATCGGGTCCACAGGGGTTTCCTTTCGTTGTGCCGCCCGGGAGGGCGGCGGACAGGGTCATGTCAGGGGGTGTTGGTGGTCTGCGTGCAGATCAGTGCTCGTCGGAGGTGGCCATCTGGATGTACACCGCGGCGAGGATCGTGAAGATGAAGGCCTGCAGGGCGGCGACGAAGATCTCGAAGCCGTAGATGCCGATGGCCAGCGCCCCGGCGAAGGGCGAGATCGCGACCAGCCACGAGCCCGAGAGCAGCAGCCCCTGGGTCAGGCCGATGAACACGACCAGCATGATGTGGCCGGCGACCATGTTCGCGAGCAGTCGGATCGTCAGCGACGCCCAGCGGATCAGGACGACCTGGAGGAACTCGATCGGCACCAGCAGGAGGTAGATCGCCTTGGGCAGGCCGGGCGGGGCGGTCTCGTGCTTGAGGTAGCCGGCGATGCCGCGCTTCTTCACACCGGCGGAGACGTAGACCACGAAGGTCCACAGCGCCGCGAGCAGCGGGAGGCCGATCACGGAGGTGCCGGCGAGGTTGAGCCCCGGGACCACGCCCGCGAGGTTCATGGCCAGCAGGAAGAAGAACAGGGTGATGAGGAAGGGCGCGAACTGCTTGCCCGCGCGCAGCCCCAGCGTGTTCTTGATGATGGTGCCGTTGACGAACTCGATGAGCAGCTCGACGATGCTCTGCGCACGTCCCGGGACCAGCTTGGCGCGGGCGGCGAGGACCGACATCGCGATGAGCACGACGGCGAGCACGATGAGCCGCACGAGCTGGACACGGTTGAACTCGAACCAGGTCCCGTCGAAGAGAATCGCGCCCGGGAAGAACTCGTCCAGGGTCGGGACGTGGAAGAGCGAATCGCCCTCGGCGTACAGCGTGGGGCTGAGGTCTGCGGTGTTCAGCTCGATCTCCCGTGGTCGTGTGGTCCGACGGCGTCGCGTCGGCCAGGGCCGTCATTCTCGATCAGAGCCTCCCCGGGGCGGCCACCGTACGTTCGGCGATGGACGACGCGCTGGGCGTTCCGGGTGGTCGATCAGTGGTCGGACTCATCGCGGTAATGCACCGTGATCAGCGCTCGAGCACCTCCGCAAGCATAACAGAGAGTCACTCCCCCACCGGGGGTTCACGCTGCTCCGCGACGGGTGCCACATCCAGGGGCTGACGGGTCCTCAGCAGCAGCGTGGCCTCGACGATCATCGCCGAGACCGCGCCGACCAGCAGGGCCAGGCCGATCCACTGCGTGGACAGTGCGGGGTGGTCCCGGACCAGCAGTAGGATCAGGATCACAACGAACATCTTGACCGCCCACGAGCCCAGGACCGTCGCCGCCATGCTCAGCGGCGTCAGCCGCGGGCCGACGAACGCGATGACGACCGAGGGCAGCACCACGATCAGCGTGAGTCCGGTGCCGACGAGGGCGCCGTTCAGCGCGGTGGCCTCGGGCCGGGTCGCGGCCAGGGCGATGACCACGAGGTCCAGCACCAGTCCGATCGCGACGGCGATGACGGTGGCGCGCTGCATCGCGCGGTCGCCCGCCGTGCCGCGCCGGGGCCGCTCGGAGCCGGTGCGGCCGGAGGTCGAGGGGGTGTCAGGCTGAGGGGACATCGGAGTCCTTCCGGTGGCGTGCGGAGCGCCATCTGAGGGGGTCGAAGGTGAGCAGGACGGCGAACAGGAGGCCGAGCACCCAGAAGATGTAGACCGAGCGCATCGGCAGCAGCAGCGGGAGCAGCAGCCCCACCGAGATGACGACGGTCCACGTGTACATGATCAGCACGGCGGTGAACTTGGTGTGGCCGAGGCTGAGCAGACGGTGGTGCAGATGCGCCTTGTCGGCATGGAACGGGGACCGGCCCGAGCCGATCCGTCGGATCACCGCGAGCGCGAAGTCGAGGAAGGGGATGACCATGACGCCGATCGGCAGCAGGATCGGCAGGAACTGCCCGAAGAAGTCCGCGCCGGAGAGCTTCCCCGGATCGACCTGCCCGGTCACGGCGATGGTGCCGGCGGCCAGCAGCAGTCCCAGCAGCATCGACCCGGAGTCCCCCATGAAGATCCGGGCCCGGGTGAGGTTGTGCGGCAGGAAGCCGATGCAGGCGCCGATCATCACCGCGGTCAGCAGCGCCGCGAGCGAGGAGTAGTCCGTCGCGGAGGCGCTGCGGGTGAGCGTGTAGGCGTAGAGGAAGAAGGCGGAGCCGCCGATGGCCATCACCCCGGCTGCGAGCCCGTCGAGGCCGTCCACGAAGTTCACCGCGTTCATGCTCACCACCACCACGAGCACCGTGAGGATCAGCGCGGTGCGCCCCGAGAGCACGGTGACGCCGTTGATGGGGAGGGTCACGAGGCTCACGCCCTGCCAGGCGAGCAGCACCGCGGCCAGCACCTGCCCGGCCAGCTTGGTCACCCAGTCCAGGTCCCAGCGGTCGTCGGCCGCTCCGAGGAGGCACACCAGCGTGCCGGCGGCGAGGATGGCCCAGGGCTGGCGCGTGTCGCTGAACAATCCCTCGAGGAAGGGGACGTTGCTCGCGACCAGCATCGCGCAGACCACGCCCAGCAGCATCGCGAGCCCGCCCAGCCGCGGCGTCACCGCGTCATGCACGTCGCGGTCCCTCACTGCCGTCATCGCACCGGCCCGTCGGGCCAGGAGCCTCACCGCAGGAGTCACCAGGAAGGTGATCGCAGCGGCGAGCAGCAGGAGGAACAGGTAGATCCTCACCCGGGCGTGCTCTCCGCGCCGTCACCCGTCGCCCGGGGTCGCGGGTCCTCGCTGGGGGCCTGCTCGCCGAGCGGCGAGAGCGGGGACTCGGCGGCCGGCGCCTCGGGAGCGGCGGCGACCTCCGGCTCGGAGGGGAGGTCGAGCACGGGAGCGCTCGGCGGTGCCGCGGCGCCCTCTGCCGGATCGGACTGATCAGCAGGCTCGGATGCCTCGGCTCCCGCCGTCGTGGATCCGTCGGTGGTGGACTCGGCAGCGCTGGACCCAGCGACGGTGGTCGGCTCGGCGGTGGTGTCCGCGGAGCCCTCCTCGGTGGCCTCGGCCTCTCCGATCGCCGCCGCGTCGTCGGAGACGCCCTCCTCGGGCTCCTCCTCGACCGCGGGCGCGGTGAAGATGTCGCCGACCACCTCGATGATCCGCTCCTTGGTGATCGCGCCCTCCCGCACGATCTCCGCCGGGGTCACGGTGGTGTCCAGGATGGTGGAGCTCTCGCCGATGCGGGCCGGTCCCCCGTCGAGATAGATCTCGACGGAGTCGCCGAGCTGGGTGGCGGCATCGAGGATGCTCACGGCGGCGGGCTTGCCGTGGCGGTTCGCGCTGGAGACGGCGAGCGGACCGGTCCGACGGAGCAGCTCGAGGGAGAGCTCGTCGTCGGGCATGCGCAGCGCGACGGTTCCCCGGGTCTCCCCCAGGTCCCAGGTCAACGAGGGCTGGGCGGTGAGGATGAGGGTGAGCGCACCGGGCCACAGCTCGTCCGTGAGGTCCTCGACGTAGTCGGGGATGTCCGCCGCCAGGGCCAGCAGCACGGCGTGGTCCCCGATGAGCACCGGCGGCGGGGTGTCGCGGCCGCGCCCCTTCGCCTCCTGCAGCGCGGTGACGGCGTCGGGGGTGAAGGCGTCCGCCCCGATGCCGTAGACGGTGTCCGTCGGCAGGACGATCAGGTCGCCGGCGCGCACGGCGTCGACGGCGGCGGCGAGGGCGGCCTCGCGGGACTCAGGGTTCTGGGTGTCGTGCACAGTCACCGGGTCAGTCTCTCACTTCTGCTGGTCGGTTCCCCGGGGGCGCGGCGCACCACCAGGAATCGGTCCCGGCCGGTGAGGTCGGGAAGGGTCCTGATCAGGTCGAAGCCGCCGATCGCGGCTGCTGCATCACGCGCCTCCTCGCCCTGCACATCCGCATGCTCCATGACGAGCACGCCGCCGGGTCGCAGGAGGTGCCGGGCCCAGCCGATCACGGCGCGGGGCACCTCGAGTCCGTCGTCCCCGCCGCCGAACAGGGCGCGATGGGGATCGTGGGCGAGGACCTCGGGATCGCGCGGGATGGCCTCGGGCGGGATGTAGGGGGGATTCGAGAGCACCGCGTCCACCGGCTCGAGATGCGCCAGCTCCGGCACCTCGCCGAGCAGATCGGCCGTGATCACCCGACCTCGACCGGTCCCGGCGCGCTCGAGGTTGTGGGCGGTCAGCGCCGCGGCGGCGGGATCGACCTCGACCGAGAGCACCCGCGAGCACGGCAGCTCGTCGAGCACCGCGGCGCCCAGGGCACCGGAGCCGGCGCAGAGGTCGATCACCGCGGCGGGAGCTTCGTCGAGATGCTCGAGCAGGAGGTCGAGGGCCAGCTCGGTCTCCGGCCGCGGGATGAACACGCCGGGGCGCACGTCGATCACCAGACGACGGAAGGGGGCCCTGCCCAGGATCAGCTGGAGAGGCTCGCGCCGTTCGCGACGGGCGGTGGCCCGCTCGAGGCGCTCATCGAAGTCCTCCGGCAGCTCATCGAGCAGGACCAGGGGTTCGTCGGTGTCCGCGGCGTGGGCGATCAGAGCCCGTGCGTCGGCGCTCGGGGACGGGACCTCGGCCTCGCCGAGCCGCGCGGTCGTCGTGGCGAGGGCGGAGCGCAGCCGCGTGCGGAGGTCCTCGCCGTGCATCAGGAGAACTCCCCGTCGCCGCCGGCCTGCGCCTCCGCCAGTCGGGCTCCACGCTCGGCGTCGCGGGAGGAGGCGATGAGGTCGTCGAGATCTCCCGAGAGGACCTGGGAGAGGTTCCCCGCCTTGTAGCCGGTGCGATGATCCGCCACCCGGGACTCGGGGAAGTTGTAGGTGCGGATGCGCTCGCTGCGGTCCACGGTGCGCACCTGGGAGCGTCGGGCGGCGGAGTCCTGCGCCACCTGCTCGGCGCGACGCGCGTCCAGCAGGCGGGTGCGCAGGATGCGCAGCGCCTGCTCACGGTTCTGGAGCTGGCTCTTCTGGTCCTGGCAGGACACGACCACCCCGGTGGGAAGGTGCGTGACGCGCACGGCCGAATCGGTGGTGTTCACGCTCTGACCGCCCGGCCCGCTCGAGCGGAAGACGTCGATGCGGAGATTCGCGGGCGCCATCGCCTCGGCGAGCAGCTCGGACTCGTCGGTCTCGTCGGCCTCGGGAAGGACCAGGACGCCGACGGCGGAGGTGTGGATGCGGCCCTGGGACTCCGTGACCGGGACGCGCTGGACACGGTGCACGCCCGCCTCGTGCTTGAGATGCGCGTAGACGCCGGTGCCGGGTCCCCCGGCGCCGCGGGCGGCGATCGCGACGGTGACGTCCTTCAGCCCACCGAGATCGGACTCCGCCGAGGTGAGGACCTCGACCCGCCATCCCTTGGATTCTGCGTAGGCGCGGTACATGCGGAGCATCTCCGCGGCGAAGAGCGCCGACTCCTCGCCGCCGGCCCCTGCCTTGATCTCGAGGATCACGTCGCGGGCGTCGTCGGGATCGCGGGGGGCGAGGAGGTCCTCGAGGTGCTCGCGCTCGGCGACCAGCCGCGCCCCGAGCAGCTCGGCCTCCGCGGCCATCTCCTCGTCGTCCTCCCCCAGCGCCGCCAGCTCGCGTGCGGTCTCGAGGTCCGCCGCGGTCGACTCCAGGCGGGCGGAGGCCTCGAGGATCCCCTCGAGCTCGGCGTAGCGGCGCCCCACGCGGCGTGCGCGGCCGGCATCCTCGTGCAGCGACGGGTCGGCCATCGACTCCTGCAGACGGGCGTGCTCGAGGCGCAGCGGCGCCAGACGATCGCCTCCGTCGTGCTCGTTCATCGATGCTCCTCGGTCCACGGGCGGATCATCCGCCCCCACATGCGACGACGCCGGTGCACGCCCTGGGGCGCGCACCGGCGTCGGAGAATGCTCTCAGGCGTTCACCACGCCTCGGATCAGGCGTCCTTCTTGCCGTAGCGAGCCTGGAAGCGGGCGACGCGGCCGCCGGTGTCCAGGATCTTCTGCTTGCCGGTGTAGAACGGGTGGCACGCGGAGCAGACCTCGGTGCTGATCGCACCGTCGGTCTTCGTGCTGCGGGTGGTGAACGAGTTGCCACAGGTGCAGGTCACCGTGGTCTCGACGTATGCGGGGTGAATATCAGCCTTCATGTCTCTCCTTGCTCGGGGTCGCTGGGTCGGCGCCCGGCGGGCACCGTGAACCAGAACCGACGTCACAGTCTGCCATGCGCTCACCCCTGCGGGCGAGCGATCGGGATGCGGCGTGCGCAACATCGCCTTCCCCACGAGCGGGCGCACCGGATCCGGAGGCGAAGCGCCCGCCCGGCCCTCACGTCGAGGCCCGGACCTCGAGGTGGTAGGGCACGGTGCGATGGGCGTCCTCGCCCGTGAGCGGGACCGTCCCCTCGAGCATCCCCGCCACCAGTTCGACGGTCTCCCGTGCCACCGCGTCGAGGTCGATGCTCAGCGAGGTGAGCTCCGGGGTGACCAGCTCCCCGAGCTCGAGACCGTCGACGCCCACCAGCCGTACCTGGCCGGGCACCTCGACCCCCATCGAGCGCAGCGCACGCAGCAGGCGCACGGCGAGCTCGTCGTTGAAGGCGATGAGGCCATCGGCCCCAGTGGCCAGGGCCGTCTCGAGGGCCTCCCGGTGGCCGGTGCGACCATCGACCTCCTGGATCAGCACCTCACCGTCATCGGTCAGGGGGCGCAGAGCCTCCGCGAGGGTGAGCGCCCGGCCGCCGATGGGGCCACCGGTCAGGTCCAGCACCAGCGGCCGCCGCACGCCCACGTCCCGCAGGTGCGCCACGAGGTCGGGCATCGCCTCCTTGAACAGCTGCTCGACCACGCCTCCGGCGTCGACGTGCTTGCGCCCGCCGTCCAGCTGCACCACGGGCATGCCCGTGCCGCCGCGGATGTCGCCCGTGCCCACGCCGTAGCCGACGATCGCGTCGACCCGGCGTGCCAGCTCGGCGGCGGCGTTCTCCGGATCCGGAGCGTTCTCCGCCTCGACCAGGACCACGTTCCACCCGTACGGGGCGCAGGCCCGCACCACCGCCGTGCCCAGCTCCCCGTAGTACGCGTTGGTCAGGTCCATCACCACGAGCCCGAGGGTGATGGGCCCCTGCTCGACCAGGCCCCTCCCGAAGCGGGAGGGGCGGTAGCTGAGCTCCTGGGCGGCCTGGAGAACCCGATCGCGGGTGGCGGCGCTGATGCCGGCCATGTCGTTCATCGCGCGCGAGACCGTCTGCCGGGACACCCCGGCGCGCTCCGCGACGTCGATGATCGTGGGCCGGCGCCCCGGCGTGCTCACCGCGTCGGCGACCGCAGGTCGAGCCATGCGAGATCGCTCTCGGACAGCTCGACCCCGAGCCCGAGGGTCGACGAGCGCATCTCGGCGATGCTGCGGGGGCCGAACAGCGGGAAGGTCGGGAACTTCTGGTGCAGCACGAAGGCCAGCGCGATCGCGGTGGCGGGGACCCCGCGCTCGGCGCCCAGCGCCTCGGCCCGAGCCAGTCGCTCGAAGTTCTCGTCGCTGTAGTAGCAGCGCACGAGCTCCGCGTCGGAGCGGTCCTCAGGGTGGGCACGGCCCGTGAAGAAGCCGCGCGCCTGCGAGGACCACGGCAGCAGCGCGATGCCACGCTCCTCGAGCCAGGCCTTGGAGTCGGCGTCGGTGGCATGGACGCAGCCCGCCCACGGCACGTCGAGCGCCTCGGCGAGCCCGAAGTGGTTCGAGAGGATGGTGAATCCGGTGCGACCGTTCGCCCGTGCGTACTCGTTCGCCTCGTCCACCCGGGCCGGGGTCCAGTTCGAGCCGCCGTAGGCGCGGATGCGACCGGCGCGCAGGTGCTCGTCCATCACGTCGACGAACTCCCCCACCGGGACGTCGGGGTTGTCGCGGTGCATCATGTAGAGGTCCGCGTACTCGGTCCCCTGGCGCTCGAGCGACTCGCCGAGCTGACGCGTGATCGACTCCGGATCGCAGTGCGGGGTGTGCGCGCCCTTGGTGATGACGACGATCTCCTCGCGCACGCCGCGGTTCTGCACCCACTTCCCGAACAGCTTCTCGATGTACCCGCCGCCGTAGATGTAGGCGGTGTCGAAGGTGGTGCCGCCGATCTCGTAGAAGGCGTCGAACATCGCGGAGGCGTGCGCGAGGTTCATCTGGTTGTCGCAGCCCATGACGAGGCGCGAGACCTTCTTGTCGACCCCCGGGATGGTCCCGTAGGCCATCGCGGGCCCGGACTGAACGCTCGATGCGGCGAGCGGGCGCCCGGTGAGGGTCGGGATGTCGGCGTCGTCGGCCTCGAACGGGAAGCGCAGGCCGATCTCCTCGCGCCAGAGGTCCAGCGCTCGGGACTGGCCGAGCGTGTTCTCGGGCGTGACCTCGGGGACGACTCCTCCGTCGCGCGCGGCCTTCGCCAGGGCGTCGGCCTCCAGGGCATATGCCGAGGCGGCCGGGATCTCGATGCGCTGCGGCTCCTCGCCGACCACGTCGAGCTCGATGACCTGCTTCTCCGACAGACCCCACGGATCGGACAGACGGATGACGCCCCGGGATCCGGTGATCGTCGCCGACTGGGGATCGGACAGTCGCACTCCGGTGCGCAGGCTCGCGGTGATGTCGCCGGGGAGGGTGACCTCGGCGGTGGCCCACTCGTCCACGCCGGTCTCGCCGAGGGTGCCGCTGCCCTGCAGCGCGGTCGGGTCGACGAATGCCTTGCCCTGGGCCGCGCCGGCGACGAAGCGGGCGAACGACAGCGGGTAGCAGCCGACGTCGAGGATCCCGCCGCCCGCGGTGGCGGTGTCGAACAGGCGGCCGCTGCGGCCCCCGGTGTCGAAGGCGAAGGAGGCATCGACGTGGGTGACGTCGCCGATCGCGCCGTCGGCGACGAGCTCGAGGACGCGCACGGTCTGCGGGTGGAAGCGGTACATGTACGCCTCCAGGAGGACCTTTCCGCTGCGCGCGGCCAGGTCGGTGAGCGCCATGGTGGTGCCCGAGTTCGGAGTCAGCGGCTTCTCGCACAGCACGTGCTTGCCGGCCTCGAGGGCGGCCGCGGCCAGCGTGGCGTGGCCGGTGTGCACGGTCGAGATGTAGACGGCGTCGACGTCCTCGGAGGCGAGGATCTCGTCGTAGTCGCCGATGAGGGCTGCGCCCTGGAGGGGGAACTCCTCGGCGAAGGCGCGGGCGCGCTCCGGGGAGGTGCTGCCCACAGCCACCAGGACTCCCTCCTGCGAGGCGGGCAGCTGGGAGGCGAAACGGCGCGCGATGGAGCCGGGGCCGAGGACGGCCCAGCGGAACGAGGGAGAGGTGGTGCTCATGGAGACGTCGTCGTCCTTCGAGATCGAGATCGTTACGGACCGTGAACGTTCACGGATGCTCTACGCTATCCCGCCTGCCACGGTCCCACAAGCGCAGGTCGACAACTGCTCGGAGCGGATCGGCCACGATGACCGCATCTGGTCGACGAGGACGGTGCGTGTCCGGAACCGTTGACGCACCGGTGTCACGGTGACATGATCTGCGTCACCCGTGAACGTTCACGGTCCTGTGACTGCCACTCAACGAGGAGGGTTCGTATGAGCGCTGCGCTCACACGACGTCCATTACGAAGTTCCCCACGGCCCGGTCGTCCGTCACGACGATCCCTGATGCTCGGCGCGGCGGGGATGCTCCCCCTGGCTCTCGCCGGCTGCGGCTCGGATCCATCGATCTCCGAGGACCCCGACGAACTCGTGCTGTGGTTCTGGGACCGATCCGCCAGTCGAGATCTTCTCGAGCAGGCGAGCCAGAAGATCCCCGGCACCGACCGCCATCTGCGAGCCGACGTGATCGGCACCAGCTTCGACACCAAGCTCCGCACCAGCCTGGCCGGCGACGCCTACATCCCAGACATCACCTACATCAACTCCAACAACGCCCTCTACTTCACCAACGAGGACCTCTTCCTGGATCTGTCCGAGCTCGGCGCGGACTCTGTCAAGGACGACTTCTACGAATGGAAGTGGGATCTGGGGACGACGCCCTCGGGTCGCTTCTGCTTCTTCCCCCTGGACATCGGCCCGACCGGCTTCTTCTACCGCCAGGACATCTTCGCCGAGGCGGGCCTGCCGAGCACTCCCGAGGACGTCTCGGCGGCGATCACCACCTGGGAGGACTGGATCGCGCTCGGCACCGAGCTCAAGGGAGCGGGCGACGCCTTCCTCGTCAACGATGCTCTGAACGTCTTCGAGGAATTCCTGAACGCGAGCCCGGAACGCTTCTTCGACACCGACGACAAAGCTCTCTACCTCCAGCCAGACAGCGCCGTCCGTCAGGCCTGGGACACCTCGATCGCCGCCATCGATGCAGGCGTGACAGCAAAGATCCCCCGCGAGCGCGACACCGACCGGAACGCCGCCTGGGCCAGCGGCCGCACCGCCGGGAACATCGGGGCGGCCTGGTGGGCCCAGGTCCTCCAGGAATCCGCCCCCGACACCGCAGGCGCCTGGCGCCTCGCCTCCCAGCCGGTCCGCCCGGGCAACAGCGGCGGCTCCTTCGCCGCACTCCCCCACACCTGCAAGGACCCGGAGGCCGCGCTCGCCTTCATCACCTGGATCAACTCCGCCGAGAATCAGGCCGCGGCGTACGAGGACGTGCAGCTGTTCCCCTCGACGCCCGCCTCCTTCGACGAGCTGACCTACTCCGGAGACTTCTACGGGGACCAGGATCCGCTCGCATTCTTCTCCACCGCCGCGGAATCGGTCCCCTCCTCGTTCATCAGCAACGCGGAGACCTTCATCATGGGCAAGTTCGTCCTCGAGCTCTCGAACGTGGAGACCTCCGGCAAGGATCCGGAGTCCGCCTGGAACGATGCGCTCGCCCAGGCGGAGCGCGTCCTCCTCAAGCGAGGAGTCTTCTCATGAGCACCGCAGCCCCGGCGCGATCGCGCGAGCCCCTCACCCCCGCGGATCCCACCGCCAAGCGGAAGAAGAAGATCCGCGAGGTGCTGCCGCTCTACCTGGCGATCTCCCCCTTCTACCTGCTGTTCGCCGTCTTCGGCCTGTTCCCGATCCTGTTCTCCATCGTCCTGTCCTTCATGGACTGGGACGGAATGGGAGAGATGTCCTTCGTGGGCCTGGCGCAGTACAAGTTCCTCCTGACGGACGGACGCTTCTGGAACTCCGTCGGCAACACCTTCATCATCTGGTTCCTCTCGACCATCCCGATGCTGTTCTTCGCGATGGCCATCGCGTTCCTGCTGCACCAGAACATCCGGTTCACGAAGTTCTACCGGGTGGCCTTCTTCCTACCCAACGTCACCTCGATGGTGGCGATGGCGATCGTCTTCGGATCGGTCTTCTCCGACACCTTCGGGCTGGTGAACTCCGCTCTCACCGCCGTGGGCCTGGACGCCGTTCCGTGGCTGTCGAGCCCCTGGGGCATCAAGATCACGATCGCGGTCATGGTGATCTGGCGCTTCACCGGCTACAACGCGATCATCTACCTCGCCGGCCTGCAGTCCATCCCCACGGACCTGTACGACGCCGCCAAGGTCGACGGCGCCAACCTGTGGCAGGTCTTCTTCCGGGTGACGGTGCCGATGATGCGACCCATCATCCTGTTCACGGTGATCACCTCGACGATCGGCGGCCTGAGCCTGTTCACCGAACCCCAGGTGCTGCTCGGGGATTCCGGTGGTGCCGGCGAGGCGGGCATGACGATCGTCCTCTACCAGTACAACCAGGCGTTCACCCAGTTCGACTTCGGCTACGGCTCGGCGATCGCCTGGGCCCTGTTCCTGATCGCCGCCATCTTCGCGATCATCAACTGGCGTCTGGTCTCCGGACGCGGAGACGACACGGTGCGACGTGCCGTACGGACCAAGGAGGCCCGAGGATGACCGCCCTGAAACCCGCTGCACCGAAGAGCTCGGCGGATGCACGCCGACCGAAGGAGCACTACGTCGCCCGCGGACGGCTCGCCGCCGTCGTCACCCATCTGTGCGTGATCATCGGCGTGCTGCTGTCGATCTTCCCGTTCTACTGGCTGATCGTGATGTCGACCTCGACCACCGGAGAGATCTTCGGCTACCCGCCGAAGCTCACCTTCGGCAGCAGCTTCGCGGAGAACCTGCGCAACGTCGTCTCCAGCGTCGACCTCCTGCAGGCCCTGGTGAACACGATCATCATCTCCACGGCCAGCGCCGCCCTGGTGATGTTCTTCGACTCACTGGCCGCCTTCGCGTTCGCGAAGTTCGACTTCCCGGGCAAGAAGCCGCTGTTCATCCTGCTGATCGCCACCATGCTGGTGCCCGGAAGCCTCTCCCTCGTCCCGAGCTTCATCCTGATGTCGGAGCTGGGCTGGGTGGGGACGCTGCAGGCGCTGATCGTTCCCGGCGCCGCGAACGCCTTCGGCATCTTCCTGCTGCGGCAGATGGCGGCGGGATCCATCCCCGACGAGCTCGTGGAATCGGCACGGATCGACGGTGCCGGCTTCTTCACCACCTATTGGAGGGTGGGGGTGCCGCTGCTCCGCGGTGGACTCGCGTTCCTGGGGATCTTCACCTTCATCACGGCCTGGAACGACTACGTGTGGCCGCTGATCGTGCTGGTGAACCCGGAACGACAGACCCTCCAGACCGCGCTGCAGAACCTCAACTCGCTGTACCTGACCGACTACGGGATGGTCATGGCGGGAGCGCTGATCAGCGTGGTGCCCCTCATCGGGGTGTTCATCATCGGCTCGAGGCACTTCATCGCCAACATCGCCGCCGGAGCGATCAAGGGCTGATCGACCGGACGGATCGATGGGGCTGATCGACCCCGACGACCGACGGGCCGCCCCGTCCACCGTGAGGTGGTGCGGGGCGGCCCGTCGGCGTGAGGGCGAGGCGGCTCAGTCGGAGCTGCGCCCCGTGGCGCTCGGGGTGTTCTTCTGGACCGTCATGAGGAACTCGGTGTTCGACTGGGTCTTCTTGACGCGCTCCATGAGCAGCTCGAGAGCCTGCTGCTGCTCGAGGGAGCCGAGCACGCGGCGGAGCTTCCACATGATGGCGAGCTCCTCCTTGCCCATGAGCGCCTCCTCGCGGCGGGTGCCCGAGGCGTTGACGTCCACGGCCGGGAAGATCCGCTTGTCGGCCAGGTTGCGCGACAGGCGCAGCTCCATGTTGCCGGTGCCCTTGAACTCCTCGAAGATGACCTCGTCCATCTTGGAGCCGGTCTCCACCAGCGCCGAGGCGAGGATCGTCAGCGAGCCGCCGTGCTCGATGTTGCGCGCCGCGCCGAAGAACCGCTTGGGCGGGTAGAGCGCCGAGGCGTCGACACCGCCGGAGAGGATCCTGCCCGAGGCCGGGGCCGCGAGGTTGTAGGCACGGGACAGACGGGTGAGCGAGTCCAGCAGGACCACCACGTCGCGGCCCATCTCCACCAGGCGCTTGGCGCGCTCGATGGCGAGCTCGGCGACGATGGTGTGGTCCGAGGCGGGGCGGTCGAAGGTCGAGGCGATGACCTCGCCCTTGACCGTCCGCTGCATGTCGGTGACCTCCTCGGGGCGCTCGTCGACGAGCACGACCATGAGGTGGACCTCGGGGTTGTTCGTGGTGATCGCGTTGGCGATCTGCTGCATGATGATCGTCTTGCCGGCCTTCGGGGGCGCGACGATGAGGCCGCGCTGGCCCTTGCCGATCGGCGAGACGAGGTCGATCACGCGGGGCGCGATGGCGGTGGGAGCGGTCTCCAGACGGAGTCGCTCGTCCGGGTACAGCGGGGTGAGCTTGCTGAAGTCCACCCGCTGGCGCGCACGGTCCGTGGGCATGCCGTTGACGGTGTCGACCTGTACCAGAGCCGCGTACTTGCTCTGGTTGCCGCCGCCACCGCCCTTGCCACGACGGTTGCGGCCGCCGCCGTGGTTCTGCTGCTGGGGCTCCGGCTGGGAGTCCTCACCGTCGCGGGGAGCCTTGACCTGGCCGGTGATCGCGTCTCCCTTGCGCAGCCCGGCGCGCTTGACCTGATTCATGGTCACGTACACGTCGCTCGGACCGGGCAGGTACCCGGTGGTGCGCACGTAGGCGTTGTTGTCACGGATGTCGAGGATGCCGGCGATGGTCATCAGCTCGTCACCCTCACGGGCCGGGCTGTCCTCACGCTGGCCCGAGCCCTGGCCGCCGTTGCCGCCGCCCTGACCGCGCTCGGACCCCTGGTCGTCGCCCTGGCCGCCGCGCCCGCGACGCTTGCGGTCCCGCGAGCGGTTGCGGCTGCGGGAACGACCGCGACGGTCGTCGTCGTAGCCGTCGTTGTCACGGCCGTCCCGGCCGTCCTCGTCCTGCTCGCCGGAGCGGTCCGGCAGCTCGATGTCCTCGAGCCGGCGACGCTGGCCGCCGCGGCCCTGGCCGTCGATGCGGTCACGGCCCTCGTTGCGGTCACGGCCCTCGTTGCGGTCACGGCCGTCGTTGCGGCCCTGGCCGTCGTTGCGGCTCTGGCCCTCGTTGCGGTCGCGCCCATCGTTGCGGCTCTGGCCGTCGTTGCGCTCCTGGCTCTCGGAGCGGTCCTGGCCGTCGCGACGATCATCGCCGCCGCGCGAGCGGCGTCGGCCGGACTCGCGAGAGCCGTCACGACCCTCGCGGCTCGCGGCGTCGCCACCGCTCTGGTCCTGCTGCTCGGGCCCGGCCGGCAGCTCGAAGCCGAGATCCGGAGCGGCGGTCTCGCCGCGGTCGCCGGAGGTGCTGGTGGCGCGGGAGCGCGACCGGGACCGGCTGCGCTCTGCGCGTCCGGACTCGGCGGAGCCGGTCTCGTCCTGGGGAGCCTGCTCGGCCGGCGCCGAGGTGCGCGCGGACCGGGCCGGGGCCTCGGTCGCAGCGGGAGCCTCGGTCGCGGCGGGCGCCGCGGCGGGAGCGGAGGACGGCGCGCCGCCTCCGAGGATCGCGTCGATCAGCTCGCCCTTGCGCAGTCGGCGGGCTCCCTTGATGCCGCGCTCGGCCGCGAGGGCCTGCAGCTCGGGGAGCTTCTTCGCCGCGAGGTCTGCGCCGGAGGTGGTGTCGTTCACCCGGGTTCCTTCCTGTCGAGCCGGCCTGGCCGGCTCATGTCTGGTCTGGGTGTCGCCCAGCGCCGGGAACGTCGTGTCTCCGGGTGCTGTCGCGACGGGTCCGCACAGGGGTCTCCCCCGCGATGCGAGGCATCCTCGGGGGGCCTGCCGGTGTGATTCGGGATGCGTCAGCGGCGGCGCACGTACCTGCAGGGAACGTCACGGAAAAGTTGGCGCGAGGTCCGTACGGGGCGCTGTTCAGGGAGCACATCGGAACGCGGAGTCTGCCATCCACAGGGGATCCTCGGCAGGGTCAGCGTCGCGCGATGTCGCCTGGACGCAGGCTCAACCTACCACAGGGGCAGAGGGGATCCTCCGCAGCGCCACCCCGGCGATCCGCCAGCTCGAAGGATCGGCCACGAAGCGTCGCACCAGCGGGGCCAGCTCGGCCCGATTCCCGGCCATGACCAGCACCGACGGTCCGGCGCCCGAGACCACGGCAGGGTGTCCCTCGCGGCGCAGCACGCGCATCAGCTCGACGCTCTCGGGCATGCCCGCCGCCCTCTGCTCCTGGTGCAGGCGATCCTCCGTCGCCTCGAGCAGAAGCTCCGGCTCCCCGGCGAGGGCGTGGACCAGCAGGGCCGCCCGCGAGGCGTTGAAGACCGCGTCGGCATGCGGCACCTCGGCGGGAAGGAGTCCCCGCGCCTGATGGGTGGACAAGGTGGTGGTGGGCAGCAGCACCACCGGCCGCAGCACATGATCGGCGACCGTGAGCGGGACCGCACGAGCGGCATCGCCCTGCATCCAGGACAGCACCGCCCCGCCGTGCAGGGCAGGCGCGGCATTGTCGGGATGCCCCTCGAACTCGGTGGCCAGCTGGAGGACCACCTGGTCGTCGAGCGCATCGGGGTCCGCGATCATCCCGCGCGCCAGGAGCAGGCCCGCGACGGTGGCCGCCGCGCTGGATCCCAGGCCGCTGCCGTGCGGGATGCGGTTGGTCGCCTGCAGCCGCAGCCCCGTCTGGGGCGCCCCCGCGTGATCGAGCCCTCGCCGCAGGGCGCGCACCACGAGGTGCTCCTCCCCCGAGGGGACCATGCCGGCGCCCTCCCCGCGCACGTCGATCTCGACCGCGCCCGTGGTCGCCTCGACCATCAGGTCGTCGCAGAGCTCGAGGGCGAGGCCCAAGGTGTCGAAGCCAGGGCCGAGATTCGCGGAGGTGGCCGGGACCTGCACGGAGACCCGTGTGTTCTGGATCCTCACAGGCCGATGGCCTCCGCCGCCGCCGCGATGTCCACGGGGACGACGGTGGGGGTCAGATCGTGCTGGGTCAGAGCGGTGTCGGTGTCCTTCAGCCCGTTGCCGGTCACGGTGATCGCGATCCGCGCCCCGGCCGGGACGAGCCCGCGCTCCGCCTGCTGCAGCAGACCGGCCACGCCCGCCGCCGAGGCGGGCTCGACGAAGATGCCGACCTCGCCGGCCAGGAGCTTCTGGGCATCGAGGATCTGCTGGTCCGAGACGGCGTCGATGAGGCCGCCCGAGTCGTCGCGCGCCTCGACCGCGAGGTGCCAGGAGGCGGGGGCGCCGATGCGGATCGCGGTCGCGATGGTCTCGGGATCGGAGATCGGGTGACCGGCCACGAAGGGCGCGGCCCCGGCCGCCTGGAAGCCCCACATCTGCGGGACGGAGTCGGTGATGCCCTTGTCGCGGTACTCGCGGTAGCCCATCCAGTAGGCGGAGATGTTCCCCGCGTTGCCGACGGGCAGGATGTGGATGTCCGGGGCGCCGTCCAGGGCGTCGCACACCTCGAAGGCGCCCGTCTTCTGTCCCTGGAGGCGGTACGGGTTCACGGAGTTCACCAGCTCGATGGGGTGCTCCGCGTCGAGCTTGCGCGCGATCTCGAGGCAGTCGTCGAAGTTGCCGTCGACCTGGATGAGCTTCGCGCCGTGCACGACCGCCTGGGCCAGCTTGCCCGCGGCGATCTTGCCCTGCGGGAGCAGCACCGCGCAGGTGAGCCCCGCAGCGGTGGCGTACGCGGCGGCGGAGGCGCTGGTGTTGCCGGTGGAGGCGCAGACCACGGCCGTCGCCCCGTCGTTCAGGGCCTTGGACATGGCGGAGACCATGCCGCGGTCCTTGAAGGACCCCGTCGGGTTCATGCCCTCGACCTTGATGTGGACGTCTGCCCCGACCGCCGTCGACAGCGCCGGCGCGGGGATGAGCGGGGTCCCGCCCTCCCCCAAGGTCAGCAGGGTGTCGTTCTCGGCGAACGGAAGATGCTCTCGGTACTCGGCGAGGACGCCGCGCCACTGGTGTGCCATGTGGTCATTCTCCTTCGATGCGCAGGACGGAATCGATGCTCAGCACCGTGGCGGTGGAGGAGAACACGTCCAGGGACGCGGTCATCGCGGACTCGAGCGCACGATGGGTGCTGATCCCGATGTGCGCCCGCGCCGGCTCGGTGGCGTCCTCCTCCTGCTCGAGCAGCTCCTGATGGATGGTCGAGATGGAGATCCCGTACCCGGAGAGGGTGCCGGCGATCTCGGCGAGCACGCCGGGGCGGTCCTCCACGGTGAGCGAGACGTAGAACGCGCTGCGCAGCTCCTCGAGGGGGATCGACTCGAGCTCCGCGTAGCGCGACTCCCGCGGCCCCACCCCGCCGTGCACACGGGCACGGGCGGCGGAGACCACGTCGCCGAGGATCGCGGAGGCGGTGGGCGCCCCGCCGGCACCCTGGCCGTAGAACATGAGCGAACCGGCGGCGTCGGCCTCGATGAAGACCGCGTTGTACGCCTCGGAGACCGACGCGAGCGGGTGGTCCAGCGGGATCAGCGCGGGGTAGACGCGCGCGGAGATGCGCTCGCCGTTCTCCTCCTCGATCCGCTCGACGATGGAGAGCAGCTTGATGGTGCGTCCCATCCGGGCCGCGGCGGCGATGTCCTGGGCGGAGACCTGGGTGATTCCTTCGCAGTGCACGTCGGCCAGGCGCACCCGGCTGTGGAAGGCGAGGGAGGCCAGGATCGAGGCCTTGGCCGCGGCGTCGTGGCCCTCGATGTCTGCCGTCGGATCGGCCTCGGCGTAGCCGAGCTGCTGGGCGTTCGCGAGCGCGTCCGCGAAATCGGCGCCGGTGCGGGTCATCGCATCGAGCACGAAGTTGGTGGTGCCGTTGACGATGCCCAGCACGCGCTGGATGCGGTCGCCGGCCAGCGACTCGCGCACCGGGCGCACCAGCGGGATCGCCCCGGCGACGGCGGCCTCGAAGTAGAGGTCCACGCCGTGGGCGTCGGCGGCTTCGTAGAGGGTCGCGCCGTCCTGGGCGAGCAGAGCCTTGTTCGCCGTCACGACGCTCGCGCCGTTGGCCATGGCGTCCAGCAGCAGCGTCCTGGCGGGCTCGATGCCGCCCATCACCTCGACCACCAGGTCGGCGTCGCGGACCAGACCGGCGGCGTCCGCGGTCAGCAGCTCGGCCGGCACGTGCTCACCGCGATCCCGGTCCAGGTCCCGCACGGCCACGCCGATCACCTCGAGGCGACCCCCGACGCGATGGGCGAGCTCCTCCCCCTGCTGGGAGATCAGGCGCAGCACCTCGCCGCCGACGGTGCCGGCCCCGAGGACCGCGACGCGGAGGGTGGGCAGCGCCGAGAGGGCGGGGTGCTCCCCGGATGCTGGGCTGCCGGAAGGGTGCTGTGACATGGGCGGAATGGTCCTTCCACAAGGTCCGACGGGCGGGCGGGGACGGGCTCTCGCACTCTAGTCGAGGGCTGCCGTCCGATGTGTCCCGGCGTGAACGAATGCGACGGGGCGGTCTGAGGTCAGCCGACGTCGAGGCCGAGGAGGTCCTCCTCGGTCTCGCGCCGTATCAGCGTGCGGATCTCCCCGTCGCGCACGGCGACCACGGGCGGGCGCGGCACGTGGTTGTAGTTGGAGGCCAGGGAGTAGCAGTAGGCGCCGGTGACCGGCACGGAGATCAGATCGCCGCGCGCCACGTCCCCGGGCAGGTACTCGTCCTTGACCACGATGTCGCCGCTCTCGCAGTGCTTGCCGACCACGCGGACCACCTCGGGCAGGGCGTCCGAGGACCGGCCGGTGAGCAGGCAGGAGTAGTCGGCGTCGTAGAGCGCCGTGCGCACGTTGTCGCTCATCCCGCCGTCCACGGAGACGTACACGCGGTGGTGGGGGCCGCCGAGGCGCACGTCCTTGACGGTCCCCACGGAGTACAGGGTCTGCGTGGAGGGCCCGGCGATCACGCGGCCGGGCTCGAACGAGAGGTGGGGGACCTCGAGGTCGAGCTCGTGGCACTGCTTCTCGATGATCCCGGCGATCCCGTCGGCGAGGGACTCCGGCGTGGAGGGCGTGTGCTGGGTGTTGTACATGACGCCGAAGCCGCCGCCCAGGTCGAGCTGGTTGATGGTGTGCCCGAGCTCGTCTCGGACCTGGGCGACCAGACCGAGCACGCGCCGGGCGGCGACCTCGAAGCCGCCGGTGTCGAAGATCTGCGAGCCGATGTGGGAGTGCAGTCCCAGCAGATCGAGGTGGGGGGCGTCCAGGACCCGTCGCACCGCCTCGAAGGCGGCGCCGCCGGTGAGCGAGAGGCCGAACTTCTGGTCCTCGTGGGCGGTGGCGATGAACTCGTGGGTGTGGGCCTCCACGCCGGTGGTCACCCGCAGCATCGCCGAGGCGCGCAGGCCGAGCTCGGCGGCGACGGCGTCGACGAGATCGATCTCGTCGAGCGAGTCGATCACGATGCGGCCCACGCCGGCCTCGAGGGCGCGGCGGATCTCCGCCTCGGACTTGTTGTTCCCGTGCAGCGCGATGCGTTCCGCCGGGAAGCCGGCACGCAGGGCGACGGCGAGCTCGCCGCCGGTGCAGACGTCCAGTCCCAGACCGTCCTCCTGGACCCAGCGCACCACCGCGCCGCAGAGGAAGGCCTTGCCGGCGTAGTAGACCTCCGCCCCGCGATGAGGGCGGAACGCCTCGGCGAAGGCGTCGCGGAAGGAGCGGGCGCGATGACGGAAGTCGTCCTCGTCGAGCACGAAGGCGGGGGTGCCGACTTCTTCGGCGATGCGGCGCACGTCCACGCCGCCCACCTCGACCGCGCCGTCGGCGTTGCGGGTGGTGTTCCGCGACCACAGCCCCTCGATGAGGTGGTTGACGTCGCTGGGGTACGGCAGCCAGGTGGGGGCTGCGTCGTTGCCGTGCAGTGCTCCGGCTTCGTGGGCGCGCATGTCTGCTCCTGGTCTCGCACCGGTCCCGGCCCCGCGGTCTCGCCGGGCGGCTCGCGCCATCGGCGCCCTTCGAGGGTAGGCGGCGGGTCGAGGTCGCCGCACTCGCGTCCGGCCCGCGAGCAGAGCACCGCCCCACCCTCCGTCCATCCGGTAGGGAGCGGTCCATGCAGGTCAGAACAGCAGATCACGACAGGGCCACGCGGACCGACCGCGTCCCGCGTGACCGATCGCACTTGGTAGTGTCGAGACGTCGGCTCAGCAGGTGCGGACCGTCCCCCGGGACGGCACCGCCCCTCCTCCGCTTCCGACATCGACGCCTTGCGAAGGAGTACCGGTGCCCACCACACCCACGGCCCAGGACCGTCCCGGCGAGCACGAGCTGGTGGTCGTCGCCAACCGGCTGCCGGTCGACTCGCGCACGCTGCCCGACGGCGCCACCGAATGGGTCACCAGCCCGGGCGGCCTCGTCACCGCGATGGAGTCCGTGATGCGCACCGTCGACTCCGGCGCCTGGGTGGGCTGGGCCGGGTCGCCGGGCGAGGCCCCCGCCCCGTTCGAGGCCGACGGCATGAGCCTCTACCCGGTGCCGCTGGACCAGATCGACGTCGAGCGGTACTACGAGGGCTACTCCAACGGCACCCTCTGGCCGCTCTATCACGACGTGATCGTCGACCCCGAGTTCCATCGAGGCTGGTGGGACACCTACCTCTCCGCCAATCGCCGCTTCGCCGAGGTGGCCGCACCGGTGGCGGCCCCGGGCGGGACCATCTGGGTACACGACTACCAGCTGCAGCTGGTCCCCCGCCTGATCCGGGACCGCCGCAGCGATGTGCGGATCGGCTTCTTCAACCACATCCCGTTCCCCCCGGTCGAGCTGTTCTCGCAGCTCCCCAAGCGCAACTCCATCCTGCGCGGCCTGCTGGGCGCGGATCTGGTGGGATTCCAGCGCGAGAGCGACTCCCTGAACTTCCTCTCCGCGGTCCGCAAGCTGCTGGGGCTCCACGTGGACGGGATGACGATCTCGGTGCCGGGGATCGGCGCCGCACCGGTGCGGGAGGTCGTGGTGCAGACGTTCCCGATCTCGATCGACTCCGCCGCCGTCTCCGCCCTCACCGAGGACCCGGGGATCCGCGAGCGGGCGACCCAGCTGCGCAGGGACCTCGGCGATCCGCAGCGGATCGTGCTCGGCGCGGATCGTCTGGACTACACCAAGGGCATCCGCCACCGCCTCAAGGCCTGGGGCGAGCTGCTCGACGACGGCTCGATCGACCCGCACGACACCGTGATGATCCAGATCGCCACTCCGTCGAGGGAGCGGGTCGAGGCCTACCAGCAGCTGCGCGACGAGGTGGAGCTGACGGTGGGCAGGATCAACGGGGAGCATGCCCCGCTGGGCCGGCCCGCGGTCTCCTACCAGCACCACTCCTTCGACCGCCGGGAGATGACGGCGCTGTTCATGGCGGCCGATGTGGTCCTGGTGACCGCGCTGCGCGACGGGATGAACCTGGTCGCCAAGGAGTACATCGCCTCCCGCCCGGATCTGCAGGGCGTGCTCGTGCTCAGCGAGTTCGCCGGCGCGGCCGACGAGCTGCGCGCCGCGGTGCTGGTGAACCCGCACGACATCGACGAGCTCAAGGCCGCGATCCTGCGCTCGCTGGCGATGCCGCCGGAGGAGCAGGAGGAGGCGATGCGCTCGCTGCGCCACCAGGTGATGGAGCACGACGTGCAGCTCTGGGCGAAGGAGTTCCTCGAGCGCCTCACGGCGACCGGCTCGCCGCAGGTGGCCGCGGTGCAGGCGGTCCGGCTCACGGGAGACGAGCCCAGCGATCCCGCTCAGCTCGATGTGGCGCTGCGGGAGTTCACGGAGGTGCCGCGCCTGCTGATCGCCTCGGACTTCGACGGCGTCCTCGCGCCGATCATCGAGGACCGCGATGCCGTGCAGCCCGATCCCGACGCCCTCGCCGCCCTGCGGGAGCTCTCCGATCTCCCGGGGGTGGCGGTGGCCCTCGTCTCGGGTCGCGCGCTGGCCGACCTCGACTCCCACACCTCGATGCCGAGCTCCGTGGTCCTGGTGGGCTCGCACGGCGCCGAGGTGGGGGCGCTCCCGCCGTGGATGCAGGCCGAGGTGCTGGACAAGTCCGCGCTGACCATGACCGCGGAGAAGGAGGAGCAGCTCGCAGAGATCACCGCCACGCTGCGACGGATCGCCCGCGCCCACCCCGGCACGGAGGTCGAGACCAAGCCGACCGCAGCGGTTCTCCACACCCGCAACGCCACGGGGCGCGGTGGGATCAACGCCACCGAGTCCGCCCTCGAGTACGCGACCACCCTGCCGGAGGTGACCGTCACGCCGGGCAAGGAGGTCGTGGAGTTCGCGGTCGTCCACACCTCGAAGGGCGTGGCGATCGACGCGCTGTCGCGAGCGAGCGCCGCCGACGCCTGGCTGTACCTCGGCGACGACGTCACCGATGAATCCGTCTTCGGGCAGCTCGGAGAGCGCGACGTGGCGGTCAAGGTGGGCGGTGGGGACACCGCCGCCACCTGGAGGATCTCGGACACGTCCACGGCGCGGGATCTGCTGCGTCGGCTGCTGGAGCTGAGGTCGGAGCAGAGCTGAGGCCGTGAGAGGCGCCGCCGGTCCCGCACGCGTGCAGGGCCCGGTGCCCCGCGCCCCGGGGCCGGCGGGAACGCGCTGGGACGCAGGAATCCCCGATCAGTGACCGAGTGGGTCTCTGACCGGGGATTCCAGGGGTGCCCGCGACAGGATTCGAACCTACGACCTTCTGCTCCGGAGGCAGACGCTCTATCCACTGAGCTACGCGGGCGGACGTGGGAAGTCTAGCAACATCTGCGGGCGTCGCGGCCCTCAGCACCGCCGGCGGGCGGCCGGTGTGAGCGGGACCTCACCGCAGCAGCGGCAGCTGGGCGCCGTGCAGCACGGCGGAGGGATCCGCCGCGATGTGCAGACCGCTCGGCTCGGCGCCGGAGCGCACCAGCAGATCGCCGACCGCAGCGATCATCGCCCCGTTGTCGGTGCACAGGTGCATGGGTGGGACGCGGAGCTCGATGCCCGCGGCATCGCAGGCCGACTGCGCCTCGGCGCGCAGCCGGGCGTTGGCGGCGACGCCTCCGACGATCACGAGAGTGTCGAGCTCGCGCTCCCGGACCGCGCGCAGCGCCTTCTTGACCAGGACGTCGACCACGGCCTGCTCGAAGGAAGCGGCGATGTCCGCCACCGGCACGGGGTCTCCGGCGCGCTCGAGGGTCTCGACGGTGCGGGCCACCGCCGTCTTGAGCCCCGAGAAGGAGAAGGTGAACGGTGCGTCCTTGGGGCGCAGCATCGCGCGCGGGAAGGAGAAGGCCTTCGGGTCCCCGTCCACGGCGGCTCGGGAGATGGCCGGCCCGCCCGGGTAGCCGAGTCCCAGCAGCCGGGACACCTTGTCGAAGGCTTCGCCCGCGGCGTCGTCGAGGGTGTCGCCGAGGTGCTCGATGGGATCGCGCACGAGGTCGCCCACAGCGAGGATCGAGGTGTGGCCGCCGGAGACGATGAGCACGATGCTCCGCTCGGGGAGCGGGCCGTGCTCGAGGGTGTCGGCGGCTGCGTGACCGGCCAGGTGGTGGACGCCGTACAGCGGCTTGCCCAGCGCCCAGGCGATCGACTTCGCCGCGGCGAGGCCGACGTGCACGGCAGTGGCCAGGCCGGGACCGGAGGTCACGGCGACGTGCGAGATCTCCCGCAGATCCACACCGGCGTCGTCCAGGGCGATCCGGAGCGTGGGGACGACGGCCTCCAGATGCGCTCGGGCCGCGATCTCGGGGACCACTCCCCCGAAGTCGGCATGCTGCGAGGCGCTGGAGGCGAGCCCCTGTCCCAGCAGGACTCCGTCCGAGACCAAACCGAAGCCGGTCTCGTCGCAGGAGGACTCGACTCCGAGGACGATCGGCGACCCGAGGGTGGTCACCGCAGGATCGACATCGGGTTGGAGTAGTTGCCTGCCTCGTCCATCTTGGCGAAGTGCAGGTGGCAGCCGGTCGAGCGACCCGTGGAGCCGACATAGCCGATGGTGTCGCCCGCGGCGACGGTGGCGCCCACCGAGGTGTTGAAGCCCTGGAGGTGGTAGTACCCGGTGATGACACCGTTGCCGTGATCGACCTTCACACGGTTGCCGGAGGCGCTGTTGTGCTCGACGGCGACCACGGTGCCGGCCTGGGCCGCGTGCACCGGCGTGCCGCACGCCGCACCGAAGTCCACGCCGTCATGGCCCTTGAAGTAGCCGAGGACCGGGTGCACGCGGCCGCCGTAGCCGGAGGTGATCGGGCCGTCGACCGGACGGAGGTAGCCCTCATGGCCGACGGGCTGCGCGGCGGCGGCCTCCTCGACGGGAGCGGGGACCGAGACCTCGATGCCGGAGGCTTCCGGCTCGGCGGTCACGGCGGGCTGCGCCTTCTCGGTCTTCTCGGAGGAGGCGGGGGAGGTGCGCTCCTCGGACCGGTTCGCGGCGTCGCCGTCGGCACGGACCGCGGACGCCACCTGTGCGGCGTCGGCGGCGGGGAGCGCGACCGGGGCGGGTGCCTGCGGGGCGGCGACGGGCTGCGCCTGGGCGATGGTCTCGCCCTGCGGGGCGGACTCCTCGACGCCGGCGGCGGCTGCTGCCAGAGGGGCGGCGATGGTGGCGGTGGCGAGGACGCCGAGGACTCCGACCTTCACCGCTCCGGCGGAGATCGCGGAGTCGCGGTGGGTGCCTCCCGCGAGACGGTGCTTGCGCACCTCTGCACGACCGACGGCGCGGTGATTCGCCACGTGGTGACCTCTTCCGATTCGACTGGAGCTGTACTTGTTCACACGTCTGTCCGATCGTGACGCCGGACAGGGGAAGCACGCGTCGCCGAACAACCTCGAACAACTTACGTGCCTCCCACCTGGACAGACGAGGTGCGAGCCGGGACATTGCCAAGTTTTTGCCCAGATGCCCCAAAGGTTGCCCGGTCTTGACGAGAGGGCCCTGGGTCGCGGGTGACAGGTCACGTCGGCGGGGCGCGGGGCGACCCGCGGGTCACAGCGGCACCGGTGCTCCGCGTCGAGCGGTCCCGCCCCGGGGCGTCGGTCCGCATCGCGCGCCGCCCGGACCGCGAGGGCGTCGTACGCGATCGCGAGGACGTCCTGCGCGATCGCGGGCGGGCGCGTCCCGGTCCGCGTCCAGGGGCGGCCGTCTAGAGTGGCGCCATGTCGACCCCGGACCAGAACGCTGCCCCCGGCACCGCGCCCGTGCGCGTGGTCGTGATCGAGGACGAGCTGACGATCACCCGTGCGATCGCCGATCGTCTGACCGCCGAGGGGTGGGAGGTCACCACCGCCCCCGACGGCCCCTCCGGCGTGCGCGCGGTCGCCGAGGTGCGCCCCGACGTGGTGGTGCTGGACGTGATGCTCCCCGGCTTCGACGGACTCGAGGTGTGCCGACGCATCCAGGCCGACGAGCCCGTCCCCGTCCTCATGCTCACCGCCCGCGATGACGAGACCGACATGCTCGTCGGGCTCGGGGTCGGTGCCGACGACTACATGACCAAGCCCTTCTCCATGCGCGAGCTGGTGGCCCGCCTCAAGGTCCTCCTCCGTCGCATGCGTCGCGTCGCCGCCCCGGTCCCGACCGAGACCGAGAAGCAGGTGGCGCTCCAGTTCGGCGACCTCGTCATCGACCGCGCCGGCCGACGGGTCATGCGCGCCGGTGTCCCGGCCCACCTCACCCCCACGGAGTTCGACCTCCTGCTCTGCCTCGCCAACGCGCCCGGCACCGTCCTCACCCGGGAGCAGCTCCTGGCGGATGTCTGGGACTGGGTGGATGCGACCGGCACCCGCACCGTGGATTCGCATGTCAAGGCCCTGCGTCGGAAGCTCGGCTCGGATCTCGTGCGCACGGTCCACGGCGTGGGCTACGCCCTCGAGATCCCGGCGGATCCCGAGGACCAGGGGGCCGGCACCGGTGACGAGCGCGCCGCCGATCCGTCGGACCTCTCCTCGCTGGCCACCCCGAACCTCCCCGACGACGACTCGTGACCTCACCGTCGGAGGGAGCCGGCGACCCTCACCGCCGGGTCCCGGAGCGCCTGGATGTCCGGCCGCTGGAGCGCTTCGGCTCCTTCAAGGTCAAGCTCGGGATCCTGGTCGGGGCGAGCGTCGCTGTCGCGGCTCTGCTGACCCAGGTGAGCATCCGGGCCGGGATCGAACCGCTGCTGGCCCTGCCGCTGGTGGTCATCGTGGCGCTCGTGTTCACCCAGCTCCTCGCCCGAGGCATGACCTCCCCGCTGCGGGAGATGACCGGAGCGGCTCGCGCCATGGCGCGCGGCGACTACAGCCGCACGGTGCGCACCACCAGCCGGGACGAGGTCGGTCAGCTGGCCGCGGCCTTCTCCACCATGGCCTCGGAGCTCGAGCAGACCGACCGGATGCGTCGGGACCTGGTCGCCAACGTCTCCCACGAGCTGCGCACCCCGGTCGCCGGGCTGCGCGCCCAGCTGGAGAACCTGGTGGACGGGGTGACCGAGCCGGACCCGGCGGCCCTCGAGGTGGCGCTGACCGAGACCGAGCGCCTCTCCCAGCTCGTGGACCATCTGCTGGATCTCTCCCGGCTCGATGCGGGCGTGGTCGAGCTAGACGTCGAGGACGTGGAGCTCACCCCGTTCCTCCATGAGGTGGTCGACGCCGCGGCCCTCGCCTCCGGCGGTCGTGACGTGCGCTGGATCATCGAGGTGGAGCCGGCCGACCTCGTGGTCGCCTCGGACGCCGCGCGCCTGCACCAGGTGATCCACAACCTGCTCGAGAACGCGGCCCGCCACTCCCCCGCCGGAGGCCGCATCCACGTCTCCGCTCACCGCACCGCCCAGGACGACGGGGTGCGGATCGACGTCCACGACGAGGGGCCCGGCATCGCTCGGGAGGACCGCTCGCGCGTCTTCGAACGGTTCCAGCGCGGCGGCCTGGCCGACGCCTCCGGCGGCACCGGTCTGGGGCTGGCGATCGCCCGCTGGGCGGTGGGCCTGCACGGCGGCACCATCGAGGTGCTCGACGATCCCCGTCGTGAGCACGCCGCCGAGGGACGCTCCTCCCTCATCCGGGTGGTCCTCCCGGACACCCCGGCCGGGCCGTGATGTCACACACTCCACAGCATCTTCGCCGGTCCAGCACACACGACGGTGCACGGCGAGCATCTCCTGCGGCTAGGCTGGCTGCATTCCGTATCACCCGACCGTGAGAAGGCTGGCGATCTCAGAGTGTCACAGCAGACACAGGACTCCGATTCCGCGGAGTTCGGCCCGAATCAGTGGCTCGTGGACGCACTCCGCGAGCAGTGGCGCGAGGACCCCTCGAGCGTCGACCCCAGTTGGGCGGAGTTCTTCTCCGCCCAGGGCTCGGTGAGCACCGACTCCTCCCCCACCGACACCCCCGCGACGTCAGCGTCGACGCCCGCGGAGACCGCACCCACCGGTGCGGCGCAGCAGGACACCCCCGCCGCGAAGGACCCCGCCGGGCAGAAGGCCGATGCCGAGGCCTCGGCCTCGACGGCCGCCCCTGCCTCCGCGACGTCCGCGAAGACCTCCGGCCCCGCCGGCGACGCCTCCACCTCCACCCCGGCCGACGCCCCCGCCGCCGCCTCCCAGCCCTCGAAGGAATCCCCCGCCGTGAACGCCGATCCTGCCCCGGAATCCGCCTCCGCCAAGGCCCCCGCCGTCTCCACCACCTCGGATCGCCCGGCGAAGGTCCCCACCACCACCGCGCAGATCCCGGCCGTGGAGCTGCGGGAGCCCGAGGTCGTCAAGCTGCGCGGCCCGGCCGCCGCGGTCGCGCGGAACATGGACGAGTCCCTCGCCGTGCCCACCGCCACCTCGGTGCGCGACGTGCCGGTGAAGCTGCTGTTCGACAACCGCCTGGTGATCAACAACCACCTCAAGCGCCACCGCGCCGGCAAGGTCTCCTTCACCCACCTCATCGGCTGGGCCATGATCGAGGCGATCACCGAGGTCGGCGACATGAACAACGGCTTCGACGTGGACGAGAAGGGCAAGCCCCTCCTGCTCAAGCGCGAGGACATCAACTTCGGCCTCGCCATCGACATGCCGCGCCCGGACGGCTCTCGCGGCCTCGTCGTGCCGAGCATCAAGGCCGCCCAGCGCTTCGACTTCCAGGGCTTCTGGAAGGCCTACGAGGAGGTCGTGAAGAAGGCCCGCGCGGGCAAGCTCACGATGGACGACTTCTCGCACACCACCGTGTCCCTGACCAACCCCGGCGGCATCGGCACCGTGCACTCGATCCCCCGCCTCATGCAGGGCCAGGGCGTGATCGTCGGCGTCGGCGCGATGGACTACCCCGCGCAGTTCCAGGGCGCGAGCCCCGCCACCCTCGCCGAGCTCGCGGTCTCGAAGGTCATGACGCTGACCTCGACCTACGACCACCGCATCATCCAGGGCGCCGCCTCCGGCGAGTTCCTCAAGCGGATGGGCGACAAGCTGCTGGGCAAGGACGGCTTCTACGACCGGGTCTTCGCCTCGCTGCGCCTGCCCTACCAGCCGGTCCGCTGGGTGCCGGACAACCCCTTCCGCCACACCACCTCCGAGCGCCTCGCCCGGGTGATGGACCTGATCCACGCCTACCGCGTGCGCGGGCACCTGATGGCGGACACCGATCCGCTGCAGTACAAGGTGCGCACCCACCCCGACCTCGACGTCGAGACCTACGGGCTCACCCTGTGGGACCTGGATCGGCGCTTCCCGACCCGCGGCCTCGGCGGGAAGGACGAGCTCTCGCTGCGCGACATCCTCGGCGTGCTGCGCGATGCCTACTGCCGCACCATCGGCGTGGAGTACATGCACATCTCCGATCCGGAGGAGCGCGACTGGATCCAGCAGAAGATGGAGACGCCGCGCAGCCCCTTCGACAAGGGCGAGCTGACCCACATCATGGATCGTCTGAACTCCGCCGAGGCGTTCGAGACCTTCCTCCAGACCAAGTTCGTGGGCCAGAAGCGCTTCTCCCTCGAGGGCGGCGAGGCCGTCATCCCGATGCTCGACGCGGTGCTCGACCGCGCGGCGGGCCAGGGACTGGACGAGGTCGCGATCGGCATGTCGCATCGCGGTCGCCTGAACGTGCTCTCGAACCTGGCCGGCAAGAGCTACGGTCAGATCTTCCAGGAGTTCGAGGGCAACTACGGCAGGAAGCTCGGCTCGGGCGATGTGAAGTACCACCTCGGCACCGAGGGCTCCTACACCTCGCGCGACGGCAGCTCCACGAAGGTCTACCTCGCTGCGAACCCGTCCCACCTGGAGGCCGTCAACCCGGTCCTCGAGGGCATCGTGCGCGCCAAGCAGGACCGCCTCGAGCGTCCCGAGGAGTTCCCGGTGCTGCCGGTCCTCGTGCACGGCGACGCCGCCTTCGCCGGTCAGGGCGTGGTCACCGAGACCCTGAACCTCTCGGAGCTGCGCGGCTACCGCACCGGCGGCACCATCCACGTGATCATCAACAACCAGATCGGCTTCACGACGCTGCCGGACTCCTCCCGCTCGTCGTTCTACTCGACGGACGTCGCGAAGTCGACGCAGCTGCCGATCTTCCACGTCAACGGCGACGATCCCGAGGCCTGCGTGCGGGTCGCCGAGATCGCCTTCGAGTTCCGGCAGAAGTTCCGCCGCGACGTGGTCATCGACATGGTCTGCTACCGCCGTCGCGGGCACAACGAGGGCGACGACCCCTCGATGACCCAGCCGGAGATGTACAAGCTCATCTCGGAGAAGCCCTCCACCCGCAAGCTGTTCATGGAGACGCTCATCGAGCGCGGCGACCTCACCGAGGAGGAGACCGACGGGCTGGTGCGCAACTTCCAGGAGCACCTGGACGAGGCCTTCGCCTCCACCCGCGCCTCTCAGTCCTCCGAGTCCTCCTCCCAGGAGAACGTCCAGGGCCTGGAGCTTCCGGACTCGCAGAAGGCCGCCGGAGGACCCAGCGAGGCGACGACCTCGATCGAGACCGGCGTCCTCGAACGGATCGGCCAGGTCCAGTCGGAGGTCCCCGCCTCCTTCTCCGTGCATCCCAAGCTGATGACCGTCCTCCAGCGGCGCACCCAGATGTCCACCTCGGGCGGCATCGACTGGGCCTTCGGCGAGCTGATCGCCTTCGGCTCGCTGCTGATGCAGGGCCATCGCGTGCGACTGGCCGGCCAGGACTCCCGCCGCGGCACCTTCGTGCAGCGGCACAGCGTCCTGATCGACCACGAGAACGGCGACACCTGGACCCCTCTGACCAACCTCTCCGAGGACCAGGCCCGCTTCAACGTGTACGACTCCTCGCTCTCGGAGTTCGCCGCGCTCGGCTTCGAGTACGGCTACTCGGTCGAGAGCCCGCAGTCGCTGGTGCTGTGGGAGGCGCAGTTCGGCGACTTCGTCAACGGCGCGCAGACGATCATCGACGAGTTCATCTCCGCCTCCGAGCAGAAGTGGGGCCAGAACTCCAGCGTGGTCATGCTCCTGCCCCATGGCTACGAGGGCCAGGGACCGGACCACTCCTCCGCCCGCATCGAGCGCTTCCTGCAGCTGTGCGCGGAGAACAACATGCGCGTCTCGGCGCCGTCGACCCCGGCGAGCTACTTCCACCTGCTGCGCAAGCAGGCGCTCACCGAGCCGAAGAAGCCGCTGATCGTCTTCACCCCGAAGTCGATGCTGCGCAACAAGGCCGCGGTCAGCTCCGTCGAGGACTTCACGACCGGGACCTTCGAGCCCGTCCTCCCGGACACCACCGTGGATCCCTCCGGCGTCACCCGCGTGCTGCTGACCTCCGGCAAGGTCTACTGGGACCTCGTCGCCCGGCGCGAGAAGCTCGGCACCAGCGACACCGCGATCGTGCGGGTCGAGCAGCTCTACCCGCTGCCCACCGAACAGCTGCAGGCGGTCCTGGACAGCTACCCGGACGCGACGCTCACCTGGGTCCAGGAGGAGCCGCAGAACCAGGGCTCCTGGAGCTTCATGGCGATGAACTTCGCCGTCGAGGTGGGCCGTACCCTGCGTATCGTGGCACGTCCCGCCTCCGCCTCCCCGGCGACCGGGTCGAACTCGACGCACAAGGTCGAGCAGGAGGATCTGCTCACGCGGGCCTTCGAGTCCTGAGCACCATCGCGGGTCACGGGTTCGCCCGTGGCCCGCACCGCCGTTAGAGTTGACGCTCCCCGTCCCCGTCCAGGAGGTCCCGGTGCCCACCGTGCCCATGACGCCCGCTTCGTCTCCGGAACCCCGGATCCGGATCATCGCGCTCGGAGACGAGCTCCTCGCCGGGGTCGGTGACGCCCGCGCGCTGGGCTGGCTCGGCCGCGCCGTGGCCAGCGAGCAGGGTGCGTCCAGCCGCATCGACGTGTTCAGCGCGGCGCTTCCCGGCGAGACCTCCGCCCAGCTCGCGGAGCGCTGGGACGACGAGGTGCAGCGCCGCTTCTCGCAGGAGGGACAGGCCGACGGCTCGGTCGACCACCGTGTGGTGATCTCGCTGGGACGCGCCGACGTGGGCACCGGCATCTCGTTGGCGCGCTCGCGACTGAACCTCGCCAAGGTCCTCGATGGTCTGGAGCGGCTGCGCATCCCCGCCTTCGTGGTGGGTCCGACCCCCAGCAGCGATCCCGGGACGACGGCCGCGGTGCGGGAGCTCTCCGGCGCCTTCGAGGACGTCTGCTCCCGTCGTCGGATCCCCTACGTCGACACCGTCGGCGGCCTGGTGGGCCACGAGCAGTGGGAGTCGGACCTCACCCGCTCCGGCGGCGGCCACCCTGGACAGACCGGCTACGGCCTGATCGCCTGGCTGGTGCTCCACGGCGGATTCGGGCGCTGGCTCGGCACCTCGAGCTGACCTCGCCCCGCCGGCCCCGCCCGGGCCACCCCCGCTCCGTCCGAAGAGCCCCGTCGTGCACCGACAGGGCACGACGGCGAGTGACCTCGGACTCAGCCCCGTGCGGACCTCCCTCCGCGCGGCGCCGTACAGGACCCCATGTGGCACAATCGTCTGGTCATCCGGGCGAAGGAAGGAGATCGTGATGAGCAAGCGAGGACGCAAGCGCAAGTCTCGCCGTAAGAACGGCGCGAATCACGGCAAGCGCCCCAACAGCTGACCGTGACGTCGCCGAGTGCGACATGACGACGGGCCGCTCCCCTCTCGGGTGCGGCCCGTCGTCATGTCTGCCGGGGCACTTGGCTGCCCGGCCGCCGGCGCACAGGTCGCCGTGCGGCCGTGCGGCCGTGCGGCTCAGGTGCCGGGATACTCGCGCCGCACGGTCGAGGTGCGGGTGACGCGCACCGTGCTGCCGTCGACCTCCGTGCGGGTCACCGAGACGGTGCGGCACTGGACGGCGATGCGCTCCTTGAGCTCGGACGGGGCACGATCGGCGCAGCTGCGGCGCACCAGCTCCTTGATCAGGCGCACCTGCTCCCACTCCTCGGCGCACTCCGGGCAGCCCTCGGTGTGGTTCTGCATGCGCTGGACCAGCTCGGCCGGCAGCTCGCCGTCCAGAGCGCCCTGGAGCCCGTAGCGCAGGTCGCGATCCGCGGAGTCGTCGCGACCGACGGGTCGATCCTGGTTCATCGTGCGTCCTCCCTGTCCGGGGTTCCCTGCGCGGTGCCCGAGGCCGATCCGTCGGCCGACGGATCCTCGCGCAGGAAGCCGCTGCGGTAGGCGTAGTCCGAGAGCCGCTCGCGCAGCTGGCGCCGTCCCCGGTGCAGGCGGGACATGACGGTCCCGATCGGGGTGTCCATGATCTCGGCGATCTCCTTGTAGGCGAAGCCCTCGACATCGGCGAGGTAGACCGCCATGCGGTAGTCCTCGCGCAGCTCGCCGAGCGCGTCCTTGACGGCGGAGTCCGGCAGGTGGTCGAGCACCTCGGTCTCCGCGGAGCGCAGGCCGCCGCTGGTGTGCCCCGCGACCTCGGCCAGCTGCCAGTCCTCGACGGTGTCGGACCACGCCTCCTTGGGCCGACGCTGCTTGGTGCGGTAGATCGAGATGTAGCTGTTGGTCATGATGCGGTACAGCCAGGCACGCATGTTCGTGCCCGGGGTGAACCGCTCACGGGCGCGGAACGCCTTGACGAAGGTGTCCTGGACCAGGTCCTCGGCGTCATGCGGGTTGCGGGTCATCCGCAGCGCACCGCCGTAGAGGGAGTCCAGGTGGGAGAGCGCCTCGGCCTCGAAGTCGAAGTCCGGGGCGTCGACCGTCCCCGGCTCCTCCGGCTCGACGGCGGGGTCCGGCGCGCCCGCGGCGGGGCTCGGGGCGGGATCTGTACGGGTCATCACCCTCAAACCTACGCCACCGCGCCGGGGCGGGGCCTGCTCGAGCACCGAGGTGGGCATTCGTCCTCCGTCCTCACGGCGCCGATCGGCGTCGTCTCGTGCTGTGGTCATGCACCCGTCGCCGGGCCGTCATGAGGCGGCGACCGGATGGTCGCACCGTCCGGTGCAACGCGTCGGGCACGCCGGATGTTCCCCGGACGGTAGTCTGGGCGCCGGTGACCTGGCCGACATGGCCGGGCCGCCCGACCTCCTGACCCCGTCGAGAACGTGAGGACACCATGTCTCTGGTCCGTCGCATCGCCCGGCCGCTGCTCGCCGCCCCCTTCGTCTTCGAGGGTGTGCGCACCGCCCTGCACCCCGAGCGCGAGATCGATGTCTACCCGCAGGCCTTCGACGCCGTCGACTCGGCGATCGCCAAGAGCTCCGTGCCCGACGTCGTCGATGCACGCACCGTGGTCCGGGTCGCCGGCGCCGTCGCCGCCGGTGCGGGCGTCCTGTACGCCACCAACCGCTACCCGCGCGCCGCGGCCGTGACCCTGCTGGCCACCACCTCGATCGGCTGGGCCGGTCGCAAGAAGGTCTGGGAGCTGCGCGGCGAGGAGCTGACCCAGGAGGTCCAGTCCATCCTCACCGATGCCGGTCTGCTCGGCGGCGTGCTGCTGGCCGCCGTGGACCACGCGGGCCGCCCCTCGCTCGGATACCGCGCGAACAAGTTCATCGAGCGCAGCCAGAAGCAGGCCGCCGCGAAGCAGCGCGAGCTCGAGAAGAAGGCCGGGAGCCTGGAGAAGAAGGCGAAGGGCGCGGTCGCGACCGCGCAGAAGCAGCTCGCCGACCAGCGGGGCTGACGCCGTGGCCTCGGAGGTGCTGTGGACCGCACCGGTCGCCGATCGGCCGGTCGACGCCCTGGTGCGGGTCCCGGGATCCAAGTCCCTGACGGCCCGGTGGATGCTGCTGGCGGCCGCCGCGGCGGAGCCGGCGGTGCTCCGCGGCGCGCTGGTCTCCCGGGACACGCGCCTGATGCGCGATGCGCTCGAGCGTCTGGGCGCCGTGCTCGCCGTCGAGGACGGGGCGCTGCACATCACGCCGATTCCCGCTCCCACCGAGGAGCCGGCAGAGCCGGTCGAGATCCACACCGGTCTGGCCGGCACGGTCATGCGCTTCGTGCCGATGCTCGCGGCGCTGCACCACGGCGACGTCCGCTTCACGGGGGACGACGCCGCGCTGGCGCGGCCGATGGATCCGGTGATCGACCTCCTGCGCCAGCAGGGCGTCGAGGTCACCGAGCACGGCGAGCCCGGCCGGCTGCCGCTGACCGTTCACGGCACCGGCCGCCTCGGCGGCGGCCGTCTGCAGGTCGACGCCAGCGCCTCCAGCCAGTTCATCTCCAACCTCCTGCTGGTCGCCGCGCGCGCCGAGGAGGACGTCGAGCTGGTGCATGTTGGCGCGGTGCTGCCGTCCCTCCCCCACATCGAGATGACCGTGGAGACCCTGCGCCAGGCCGGCGTCGACGCCTCGCACCAGCTGGATGCGGAGGGCCGGCACACCTGGCGGGTGCGGCGCGGCGAGATCCGGCTCGGTGAGGTCGCCGTCGAGCCCGACCTCTCCAACGCCGGCCCCTTCCTCGCGGCCGCGATGGTCACGGGCGGCACCATCGCCGTGGACGACTGGCCCGAGACCACCACCCAGCCCGGCGACGCCTACCGTGATCTGCTCGCCCGGATGGGCGGCGAGGTGTGGCGCGAGGACGGCGCGGTGTGCGTGCGCGGCACCGGGACCCTCCACGGCATCGACGCCGACATGTCCGCCGTCGGCGAGCTGGCCCCCACCGTGGCGGCCCTGTGCGCCCTGGCGGACTCCCCCTCCCGGCTCACCGGGATCGCACACCTGCGCGGTCACGAGACGGACCGGCTGAAGGCGCTGGCGACGGAGCTGACCAAGGTCGGCGCCCGCACCGAGGAGCTCGAGGACGGGGTGGAGATCCACCCCGGCGAGCTCAGCGGCACCGTCTTCGAGAGCTACGAGGACCACCGCATGGCCACCGCGGGAGCGGTCATCGGCCTGCGGGTCCCGGATCTGCGGGTGGTCGACATCGGCACCACCCAGAAGACCCTGCCCGATTTCGTGGGGATGTGGCTGTCGATGCTGCATCCGGAGCCGGCGACGGACGACGCGTGAGGCGCTCCGCGAGGGAGTACGACGAGAGCGACGTCCGGGTCCGCCCGCAGCGGCGCGGCTCCCGTCCACGCACCAAGGACCGTCCCAAGCATGAGGACGCCGTCATCGCCCGCGTGGTCTCCGTGGATCGCGGGCGCTGGCGGACGATCCTCGCCGAGGGCACCCCCGAGGAGCGTGCGGTCACCGCCATGCGCGCCCGCGAGCTGGGCCGCTCCCCCATCGTCCCCGGTGACCTGGTGGGGCTCGTCGGCGACACCTCCGGGCGCGACGGCACCCTCGCCCGCATCGTGCGCATCCAGGAGCGCAGCTCCTTCCTGCGGCGCAGCGCGGACGACGACGACTCGACGGAGCGGCCGCTGGTGGCGAACGTGGACCTGATGGTCATGGTCACCGCGGTCGCCGAGCCGGAGCCGCGCGGCGGGATGATCGATCGCTGCCTGGTCGCCGCCTATGTGGCCGGGATCGACACCCTGCTCGTGCTCACGAAGTCCGATCTGCGCTCCCCCGAGCAGTTCCTCACCACGTACGCCCCGCTGGGTCTCGAGCACGTGGTGACGCGTCGCGAGACGCCGGAGCAGGCGGCCGAGGAGGGACGCGCGGAGGCGCCGGGGATCGTGGGGCTCGAGGAGCTGCGCGAGCGGCTCTCCGGTCGTGTCAGCGTGCTCATCGGCCACTCGGGCGTGGGCAAGTCGACCTTGCTGAACGCGCTCGTGCCCGGCACCGATCGCGCGATCGGCGTGGTCAACGACGTCACCGGGCGCGGCCGCCACACCTCCTCGTCGGCGCTCGCGATGCCGCTGCCGGAGGATGACGGCTGGGTGATCGACACGCCCGGCGTGCGCTCCTTCGGCCTCGGGCACGTGGACCCCGAAGAGCTGCTGGAGGCCTTCGCGGATCTCGACGAGCTGGCCGAGCAGTGCCCGCGCGGATGCACCCACCTCGAGGACGCCCCGGACTGCTCCCTGGACGACCAGGTCGCGGCCGGCGGCGCGGGCAGCGCCGGTCCCGCCCGGCTGATCTCCTACCGCCGGCTCGCCACGGCGCTGCGCCGGAACGACCCCTGGGAGATGTGAGACGCCGGTGAGGACCGCCCGCCGAGGCACCTGCGAGGGTCTCGGCGCGGCACGCTCCCGCGTCGCTGCGCGGGCCGGGCGCCCACGGCCCGTACTGTGGGCCCATGTCCAGTCGATTCGCCGATGACCTGCGCCTCGCCCACGTGCTGGCCGATGCCGTGGACCAGCTCACGATGTCCCGCTTCAAGGCGCAGGACCTCGAGGTCACCACCAAGCCCGACCTCACCGAGGTCACCGATGCCGACCGCGCCGCGGAGCAGCTGGTGCGCTCCCAGCTCGCCCGGTCCCGGTCCCGCGACCAGGTGATCGGAGAGGAGTTCGGCAGCACCGGCGCCTCCCCGCGGCAGTGGGTGATCGACCCGATCGACGGCACCAGCAACTTCGTGCGCGGCGTGCCCGTGTGGGGCACGCTCATCGGCCTTATCGAGGACGGCCGTCCCGTGGTGGGCCTGGTCTCCGCCCCTTCGCTGAACCGCCGCTGGTGGGGCGGCGAGGGCGCAGGTGCCTGGACCGGCTCGCGGATCAACAGCGCCAGCCGCCTCCAGGTCTCCTCGGTGGACTCGATCGAGGAGGCCTCCCTCTCGTACTCCTCGCTGCACGGCTGGGCCGAGCGCGACCGCCTGCCCCAGATGCTCAACCTCATGCAGCGGTTCTGGCGCACCCGCGCCTACGGCGACTTCTGGTCCTACATGCTCGTGGCCGAGGGCGCGGTCGATGCCGCCTGCGAACCGGCCCTCGCCCTGCACGACATGGTGGCGCTGGCACCGATCGTCACCGAGGCCGGCGGCCGCTTCACCTCCCTCGCCGGGGAGGACGGCCCCTTCGGCGGGGACGCCGTGGCCACCAACGGGCACCTGCACGAGGAGATCCTCGAGGCGCTCGCCGCCCGCGAGTCCTGAGCTCTGCTCGCGGCTCCTCCCGGCGGGGCGTCCACGGGAGGAGCCACCGCACGGCGCGCCCAGCTCCTCTCGGTAGACTCCGGGGCATCTGACCCCGACCCGTGAAGGGACTCCCTCTCCATGACCGTCAAGCGCGTCGCCCTCCTGACCGCCGGTGGCTATGCCCCCTGCCTGTCCTCCGCCGTCGGCGGCCTCATCGAGCGGTACACCGAGCTGGTGCCCGACGTCGAGATCATCGCCTACAAGCACGGCTACTGGGGACTGCTCTCCGGCGAGAAGCTCGTGGTGGACGACGAGGTGCGCGCGAAGGCCGGCCTGCTGCACAACTACGGCGGCTCCCCCATCGGCAACTCCCGCGTGAAGCTCACCAACACCGCGGACCTCGTCAAGCGCGGCCTGATCCAGGAGGGCGAGAACGCCCTCGAGGTCGCCGCGAACAAGCTCAAGGACGACGGCGTGGACGTGCTCCACACCATCGGCGGCGACGACACCAACACCACCGCCGCGGACCTGGCGAAGTACCTCCACGACAACGGCCACGAGCTGCAGGTCGTGGGCCTGCCCAAGACGATCGACAACGACATCGTGCCGATCCGTCAGTCCCTGGGCGCGAAGTCCGCCGCCGAGCAGTCCAGCATCTACGCGCAGAACATCGTCGCCGAGCACGGCTCGAACCCGAAGATGCTGATCATCCACGAGATCATGGGTCGTGCCTGCGGGTACCTCACCGCCCAGGCCGCGGAGTACTACCAGGACTGGCACTCGAAGCAGGAGTGGCTGCCCGGGATCGGCCACCGCGCCGAGCGCTGGGACGTCCACGCCGTGTACCTGCCCGAGCTGAAGCTCGACATCGACGCCGAGGCCGAGCGTCTGAAGGCCGTCATGGACGACGCCGGCTGCGTGAACATCTTCCTGTCCGAGGGCGCCGGCATCCCGGAGATCATCGCCGAGATGCAGGCCCGAGGCGAGGAGCCGGAGAAGGATCCCTTCGGCCACGTCAAGATCGACACGATCAACCCCGGCCAGTGGTTCGCGAAGCAGTTCGCGGAGAAGCTCGGCGCGGAGAAGGTCATGGTCCAGAAGTCGGGCTACTTCTCCCGCTCCGCGAAGGCCAACCCCGAGGATCTGCGCCTGATCAAGTCGATGACCGACTACGCGGTGCAGGTCGCGCTCGAGGGCGGCTCCGGCCTCGTCGGGCACGACGAGGAGCAGGGCGACGTGCTGCGCGCCGTCGAGTTCGAGCGCGTCGCCGGCCACAAGGCCTTCGACATCTCGCAGCCCTGGTTCCACGAGGTCATGGACCGCATCGGCCAGCCGGTCGTCGCGGCCGAGGCCCACTGAGCTCCGGTGCGACAGGCGGGGGCGGGCTGCAGATGACTGAGCACCGCCCCCGCGTGCGCACCTGGCGCCGCATCCTGCGCGCGCTCGCCCTGATGTGGCGGGCGCGCGCTGCGCATCTCGGGGTGCCGACGTCGGAGGACGGCACCGGCGACGGCGGCGCTCCCCCGCCGGCCCCCGGGACGCACGCCACCGCGCTGCGCGAGGATCGTGGGCCCCTGGCTCCGGAGCGCCTGCTGAGGCCGCGGCAGGGACGGCTCGGGGACTGCTGGGTGATGGCCTCGATGCTCGCGATCCACGAGACCGCGCCGGAGCGTCTGCGCCGGCTGCTCGTCGAGGAGGCCGACGGGATCGTCGCCGTGCACCTGCCGGGGGTCTCGGCACCGATCCGGGTGGACCGCCGGCTACCCGTCGATGACCGGGGCGTTTTCCAGTACGGGCGGCGCGACGGCGGGAACCCTGGCTGGGTGGGCGTGCTGGAGAAGGCGATCGCCCTCCATGTCGCCGGGGACTACGCCTCTCTGCAGCGCGGCTTCGCCCGCTTCGGTCTCGAGCTGCTGCTGGGTGAGCGGGTGCGCACCCTGCTGAAGATGCCGAGCGCCGCACAGATCGCGGCCTGGCGCGCCGAGGGACGGGCGATCGCCGCCTCGACGCATCCGCTGAGCCCGCTCGTGCCGACCTCCGCCGGGCCGCTGCCGCCGAGCCATGTGTTCGCGGTCGTCGGCGCCGACGAGCGCACCGGGCACATCCACCTGCGGAACCCGGTGCGCCCGGCCGACCTCCTGGTGCTCGACGCCCGGAGATTCCGCCGCGGCTTCCTCTCGGTGGACGTCACCGGTCCGCTGCGCTGAGGCGGGCGCGCCGCCGCCGGCGTCAGCGCCCGACGGCGTCGAGCCAGGCGTCGGCGATGAGGCGGTGCCCGGGAGGGGTGGGATGCACGCCGTCGGCCGCGATGCTCGCGGTGGTGTGCCCCGCTGCCAGGGCGGTCGCCAGCACCTCCTCGAGATCCACGAGGGCGAGCCCGCGCTCCTCGGCCAGGGCGCGGATGATCGCGACCTTGCCGTCCAGATCGCTGTGGATCGTGGTGGTCAGCTCGTCGATGTCCGCGACGAAGGGGACGATCACCACCACGGGTGCCTCCGGCACGGTGGCGGCGAGCTGGTCGAGCAGGTGGCGGTAGTCCCGCTCGAAGTCCTCGTCGAGGACGTGCTCGCCGCGGGTGAAGCGGTGCCAGGAGTCGTTCACGCCGACGTAGAGGGTCACCAGATCGGGGCGATGCTCGAGGCAGTCCGCGTCGAAGCGCTCCACCAGATGGGAGGCCTTGTTCCCGCCAATGCCCCGGTTGATCACGGTGGCGGTGGGCTCGTGCGCGGCGAAGTGCTCGGCGAGCAGACGCACGTAGCCGTGCCCGAGCTCCTCCGGATCCTCGCGGCGGCCGGCGTCGGTGATGGAATCGCCGATGAACAGGAGTGTTCGCGGCGCGGGGGCGGCGGGGGTCGTCATGCGGCAATCCTGTCAGAGCCGCCGCTCCCCTGGGTCAGCTCGTCTCAAGAAGGCCGCAGAGGCGGGAGAGGTCCCAGGTGGTCGCGGAACGCATCGCCCGGGACATCGCTCCCGCCCCGAGGGTGGCGAACCCGCGCGGCTTCCCCGAATTGCGCAACGTCTTCCGAGTGCCGCCGTTCGGCGAGGCGGCGGGACGCCGATGAACTCCTCGTCGCTGCATGCCTTGATCTGGTCATGCCCTTCGAAGAGCCGACCCCGGTCATCCACGATTGCGTCAGAGGTGAAGCTCCGAGGCATGCCTCCTGGTCGTGACGGTTCCCGGCGTCGCGGAAGGACGCCGGCGGTTCCGGAATAGTCTGTGCTGCCTTGAGCTTCTCCTGCTCGCGTCGGGTCTGCCTGGTGCGTCGGGCACGACGGCCGATACGGCCGTCGACCACGACGATGGCCACTCCAGCGTGGCATCGGCCGATCGGTCAGTACACGTCTCTCGCGGGCTTCGCTCTACCCTCTTCCCAGGCGGCGACGCCTCGCAGGCACAAAAAACTAGGGCCCCTGATCAGCATTTCTGCTGGTCAGGGACCCTATCTCGTAGCGGGGGCAGGATTTGAACCTACGACCTCCGGGTTATGAGCCCGGCGAGCTACCGAACTGCTCCACCCCGCGGCGACATGGATAACTCTACGTCGACCCGACCCCCTCGTCCAACCAGATGGGGTTCAACGTGTGCCATGACACGTTCATAGGCCGTTCACCTGCCTGAACGCCGGAACGCCCGGCCGGGACCAGCTGTGAGCCGGTGCCGGTCGGGCGTCCCAGAGCGGGTGCTCTACGAGAGGTCAGCCGCCTCCGCCGTCGGAGGGCTGGGCCGGGACTCCGCTCCCGCCGAGCTCCTCGTTCGCCGCGATCGCCCGGTTCAGGGCGTCCGAGAGCTCCTTCTGGGCCTCGCCGTAGGCGGTCCAGTCACCCTCGGCCATCGCCGTCTCGGACTTGGTCACGGCCGTGTCCATGTCCTTCAGCGCGGAGTCGAGCCGCTCCTGGGCGGTGCCGTCGGCCGCCGGGGCCGGGGACTCCTCCCCGCCGTCGGCCGGGGCGTCCTCCCCCTCGTCGACGGTGCCCTCTCCCGTCTGTGTGTCCGCCGTGCCGGAGGGCGCGTCGGTGTCGGAGACCTCGGCATCGCCGGCGGTCGCTCCCGAGTCACCGCCGAAGACGAGGTCCAGGGCCTCGTCGAGGGTCGGCGCGAAGCCGATCTTCTCGCCGAAGGAGACCAGCACCATCTGCAGCAGCGGATACTGCGTGCCGCCACCCGTCTGCGAGGACTGCAGGTAGACCGGCTGCACGTACAGCAGGCCGCCGCCGACCGGCAGCGTGAGGAGGTTGCCGTTGATGACCTCGGAGTTGCCGGACTTCAGCAGGTTCAGCGCCTGTGAGACGTTCGGCTCCGCGTTGAAGGTCGCCTGCACCTGGCCCGGCCCGTTGACCGGGTTCGAGGTGGGCAGGACCAGCAGGGTCATGTCCCCGAAGCTCTCTGCCGGGTTGCCCTGCGTGTCTCCGGTCTCGGAGTCCACGGCCAGATAGCCGGTCAGGACGCTCTGCCCCTCGGAGGGGATGAAGCTCGAGGAGAGCATGAATCTCGGGGAGTCGGCATCCGGCATCTGCATGGTCAGATACATCGGAGGCTGAGGAGCCTGCTCCCCCGCCGAGCCGTCCGGGTTGGTCGGCGCGGCGACGGTGGGGTCGGGCGAGACCTGCCAGAAATCCTGCTGGGTGAAGAAGTCATCCGCATCGGTGACGTGGTAGGTCGACAGGATCTGACGCTGCGCCTTGAAGTAGTCCGCGGGATAGCGCAGATGCGACATGAGCTCGCCGCTGATCTCGGACGCCGGCTTCAGCGCCTCGGGGAACACCTCCGACCAGGACTTCAGGATCGGGTCCTCCGTGTCCCAGGTGTACAGGGTCACGGAACCGTCGAAGGCGTTGACCGTCGCCTTGACGGAGTTGCGCATGTAGTTCGCCGAGCGGTCACGGTTGGCCGCGGTGGCGTTGGGATCGGTCTGCGAGTCGTCGACGGTCTGGTCGAGATTCACCGACTGGGCGTACGGGTACTCGGTGGTCGAGGTGTAGCCGTCGACCACCCACACCAGCTGGTCGTCCACGACGGCCGGGTACATCTGGGAGTCGAGCGACAGGAACGGCGCCACCTCGCGTACCCGCTGCTGCGGGTCGCGGTCGTAGAGGATCTGCGACTCGTCGTTGAGGTAGTTCGAGATGACGATGTTCGGATCGCGGAACTTGATCGCGTAGAGCAGCTGGTTCATGAAGCCGCCGACGGAGGGGCCGCCGTCGCCCTGGAAGGTGTTGTAGACCTGGTCGCCGCCCTCCTCGTCATCGGTGCCGCCGCGCTGGTAGTCGAACTCCTCCGGGGTGGCCCCCTCAGCGGCGCCCACGATCGAATAGTCCGGGGAGTGGCGACCGAAGTAGACGCGCTCCTCGTACGTGCCGAACGCCCCGTCGCCCGGCACGCCGGACTGCAGGAAGCTGGGCTCGCCGTCGGCGTTGCGACGGTTGCCGTGCGCGGCCGCAGTGCCGTAGCCGTGGGTGTAGATGATGTGCTGATCGACCCAGGAGCGGTCGGACAGGCCGAACTTGTCCGGGCGCAGCTCACGCACGCCCACCACGGTGTCCTGCAGCTCGCCATCGATCTCGTAGCGGTCGACGCTGAGCACGTCGTCGAAGCCCCAGTACCGACGGTTCGCCTCACGCTGGCCGAAGGTCGGCGAGATGATGTTGGGGTCCATGAGCCGGATCTGCGCCGTGGTCGAGGCATCCTCGCGCAGCGCCCCCGACTCCGCGTCGGTGCTCGCCGTGTACGGGACCTCGTTGACGTCCTCGAGGTTGAACGCGGAGCGGGTCGCATCGATGTTGTGCTGGATGTACGGCTGCTCGAGCGCACGCTCGTTGGGCTGGACCTGGAACTGCTGGATCGCCCAGGGGTAGAGGTTGCCGACCACCAGGGTCGACAGGATCATCAGGCCGGCGCCGATCGCGGGGATGCGCCAGTCGGAGCGGAAGATCCACACCACGAACAGCGCGGCCACCACTATCGAGGCGATCGCGAGGATGGTCTGGGCGGGGAGGATCGCCTTGACGTCGGCGTACGAGGCGCCCTCGAACCGCGAGTGGACCGCGGTGAGGAGGTCGTAGCGCTGGAACCAGTGGCCGGCGCCGAGGAGCAGCACGTAGATGGTAGCGAGGATCCCGAGATGGCGACGGGCCGAGCGGGTGACCTCGAGCCCGTTCTCCTGCCCCCAGCTGACTCCCCCGTAGATGAAGTGACCCACCAGGGCACCGACGATCGAGACCAGCAGCACGAACTGCCCGAAGGAGATGATCATGTCGATCAGCGGCAGCGTGAAGACGTAGAAGCCGATGTCATTGTTGAAGATCGGGTCGGCCTCGCCGAAGTCCTGCGGGTGCAGGAACAGCTGGACGTCCTGCCAGCGGCGCGAGAGCGCGAGACCGCCGAAGGCACCGATGACCACCGGGGCGCCATAGGTGAGACCGCGTCGCAGCGGGTCCACGGCGGCGCGGAACTGCTCCAGCGCCTCCTGCTCCCGCGTGACCGGCGGATACACCGGACGACGCGAGTAGGCCATCCGCAGGCTGAGGAACAGCGGGACCGCGAACAGCACGGCCCCTCCGAGGAACAGCACCGCCTGGGTGCCCCAGCGCGTGAGCAGCACATCGGTGAAGCCCAGCTGAGAGGTCCACAGATACTTGGTCCACACCTCGGAGGCGATCACCAGCGCCACCACGAGGATGACGAGGACCCCCACCGTGATGGCCAGCGGCGAGACCCTCCGGGGACCGCTCGAACTCGAATCAGGGGCCGGCCGGGGGCGCGGCCGGGGCATGTCGCCGAACGGGGCGGAGAAACTCACAGATATCCTCGGGCGTCGGTATCGGAGCCGTCGATCCTGTCGGCTGCTGCGCAGACGGGCGGCTGCAGGCTCCGGGTACAGTGTGGTGCCGCCGCATCACAGCGACGGTCGCCCCCATTCTGTCAGGCCGAACCTGTAAGGGACCTCTCGATCCGATGACGACTCCGGCCCAGGACCCCCTCGACGCCCCGACCGCCGCGCTGGCGGCCGCCGTCCTCGAGATCGCCCGCCACGTGGAGGACGGCCCGCTTCCCGCTCCCCGACTGTTCGCCCTGGCACGCAGCGCCGAGCTGATGACCGCCTCCCCCTCGCTCGCCGCGCTTCTCGGTGCGGACGGCGAGACCTCCCGCGACGAGCTGCACCTGACCCCGATCGATCTGGACGACGGCACCGCGACGGCGAAGGATCCGCTGGCCGCGCTCGAGAGGGCGCAGTGGCCGGACCTGGCGGCCGGTGGTGCGATCGCCTGCGATCTCGCACCCACCGCCTGGACCGCCCGCGAGGACGGTGCCGAGGGCAAGCTCCCGGCCGATCGCCCGCTGCGCGTCGTGGTCGGCGCGCTGGAGGACGGCACCACCTGGTCGGCGGTGCACCACGGCGGCGAGGACGGCTACGTCCTCGGCACCGCGCTGCTCCCGGAGATCGCGCAGGCCCTGGTCCAGACCTTCCGCCCGACGGCCTGATCACGTCGGCCGCCATCCGGCGACCGGGTGCCGGGACGGCACCATCGAGAAGGGCGCCGTTCTGACGGGCGCCGTTCTGACGGGTGCCGTGGCGGGTCAGAAGGGCGCCGTGGCGAGCTCCTCCGCCGAGCTCTCCTCCTCTGTGAGCGGATCGCCATCCGGGCGGTCGCCGTCCTCCTCCGTGTCCTTCGCCGGACCTGCTCCCAGATCGACCATGGCGCCGGTGTACGGATCGATGTCCGGGGTGTCACCACCGCGCAGCGGTCGACGGAAGGCCGCCGTGCCGTAGGTGAGATCGTGGCCGACGGACTCGGCCTGGAGGTTCAGCGTGAAGCGCGGCGCACCGTCCTCCCCCGTCCACTCCGAGGTGTGGAGCCGGCCGCTGATGATCAGCGGCTGGCCCTTGCGCACCGACAGCAGCACGTTGCGTGCGACCTGGCGCCGCACGAACACCGTCAGGAACTCGGTCTTCCGATCGGAGTAGTCCTGCTGGGAGGCGTTGTAGTAGCGCCCGGTGACGGCGACCCGCAGCTTGGCGGTGATGGAGCCGTCCTCCTGCGTGTGGGCGGTGGGGTCCGCGGTCGCGTTGCCCATGATGATCGTCTGGATGTCCCGCATGGCGGTGTCCTTCCTGAAGGGCCGGGCCTGCCCGGCGTCGGCACCGTGCCGATGCCCCTCAGCGTCGCGGCCCGCTCCCCTGCGTTCCATCCCCTGTCGGTTCCTGTGGACGACCCTGTCCTGGGGAGGATCCGTTGCACGCATGCCGGCCCGGGTGGGCGGCTAGGGCGCGGGGGCCGGAGGCGAAGCGTCGGCTGATCGGTCCGGCCGCCCCGCTCCTGGAGAGGTCGAGCGTCGCTCCCGTGTCACGGACCGGCCTATAGCGACGCGAGGTGGCGATATCGCCACCTCGCGTCGCTATGCGCCCGTGCGGAACAGCTTCGGCGCCGCCGCCGACCCGTAGCCCCGCACCGCCGCGCCGCAGATCCGCTGCCCCGTACACCAGCGCACCCTCAGACCGGCCATCTCGCACCGCGGTGCCGCCCGCAGCTCGCCCATGTCGCGTAATGGCCTATAGCGACGCGAGCTGGCGATATAGCCACCTCGCGTTGCTACACGCCCTCCGGCGACACCACTCGAGACGCGGATGGCTCTGGTGACCACACCACCTCTGCGCAGGCACCACCCCGGAGACGGCATCCACCCGGACAGACCTCCGGCCCGCACCCCCTGCATCAGGGGGCACGGGCCGGAGGGGGCGGGACGCAGCCCGCCAGGATCAGACCGCGAAGATCAGACCATCAAGATCAGACCGACGGGATCACGAGGCCCGACCCGGTGGACCGCGCGGCCTCGAACCGCGCCTGGACATCCGCCCAGTTCACGATGTCCCAGATCGCCTTCACGTAATCCGCCTTCACGTTCTGGTAATCCAGGTAGAACGCGTGCTCCCACATGTCCAGCTGGAACAGCGGGATCGTCGCCACCGGCACACCGTTCTGCTGATCGTAGAACTGCTCGATCACCAGGTTCCCACCGATCGGCTCGTACGCCAGAACAGCCCAGCCCGAACCCTGGATCCCCAGAGCCGCCGCCGTGAAGTGCGCACGGAAACCATCGAAGGACCCGAAGAACTCATCGATCGCCGCCGCCAGCTCGCCGGTCGGCTTGTCGCCGCCCTCGGGCGAGAGGTTCTTCCAGAAGATCGAGTGGTTCGTGTGACCCCCGAGGTTGAACGCCAGATCCTTCGAGAACTGGTTCACCGTCGCGAAATCATTGTTCTCGCGCGCCGCGGCCAGCTTCTCCAGCGCCGTGTTCGCACCCTTCACATACGTCGCGTGGTGCTTGGAGTGGTGCAGCTCCATGATCTTCCCCGAGATCGAGGGATCCAGCGCGCCGTAGTCGTAATCGAGATCAGGAAGCGTGTACTCCGCCATGTGGATCATCCCTTCGTCGTGGTGTGCGCGGGCCCGGTCGATGCGGGAGCCGCCGTGCCCTCCATCCTGCCACGATGGCCGGTGAGTTGGCAGGGCGGGCACCCGCGGCGGGCAGTGCACATGCCTTTCCCGCCGGATGTCGGCGGCGCGGTCCACAATGGGGGGATGGCCACGACCGCTCGGGCACTCCCGTCGTCCTTCTCCCCTGCCACGGCGACGTGGTTCGAGGAGTCCTTCGACGCGCCCACACCGGCGCAGTCCGCGGCATGGGAGGCGATCGAGCGGGGCGATGACACGCTCGTGGTCGCCCCGACCGGGTCGGGCAAGACGCTCGCCGCGTTCCTCACCGCGATCGACTCCCTCGCCGGGCGCCCGGCCGCACCGGCCTCCCGGGTGGTCGGCCCCACCTCCCGCCGGAAGCGACCGGTCGGGAGCACGAAGGTCCTGTACCTCTCCCCGCTCAAGGCGCTCGGCGTCGACGTGGAACGCAACCTCACCTCGCCCCTGGTGGGCACGGCACGCACCGCGGAACGCCTCGGCATCCCGCACGCGCCGATCAGCGTGGGCGTGCGCACGGGCGACACCCCGGCCGCGGAGCGCCGGCGCCTGATCGCGCATCCGCCGGACATCCTCATCACCACTCCCGAGTCGCTGTTCCTCATGCTCACCTCGCAGGCGCGGGAGACCCTGCGCGGCGTGGACACGGTGATCCTCGACGAGGTGCATGCGGTCGCGGGCTCGAAGCGCGGCGTGCATCTGGCGCTCTCGCTGGCCCGCCTCGATGCCCTGCTCGCCGCGCCCGCGCAGCGGATCGGACTCTCGGCGACCGTGGAGCCGGTGGACGAGGTCGCCTCCTTCCTCACCGGCACCGGGCGCGCCCGGGAGGTCACCGTGGTGCGACCGGAGTCCACCAAGCGCTGGGATCTCACGGTCTCGCTGCCGGTGGCGGACCTGCAGGCCATCGAGCCGCCCGCGGACGCGGTCGACGACGAGGACGTCTCCGGCACGATCTGGCCGCATGTCGAGCGGGCTGTGCTCGAGCGCATCCTCGCGCACCGTTCGACGATCGTCTTCACCAACTCCCGCAGCCAGGCCGAGCGGCTCACAGGGAAGCTGAACCGGCTCCACGCGCGTCGGGTCGCCGCCGCTTCGGGCGACGGGGAACCGGGGCACGAGGAGGCAGAGCAGCCTGAGGGGGTCGAGGACATCGCCCGCGCCCACCACGGCTCGATGTCCAAGGAGGTGCGGGCAGGGATCGAGGAGCAGCTGAAGGGCGGGACGCTGCGCTGCGTGGTGGCGACCTCCTCCCTCGAGCTGGGCATCGACATGGGCGCCGTGGATCTGGTGCTGCAGGTCGCCGCCCCGATGTCCGTCTCGAGCCTGCTGCAGCGGGTCGGTCGGGCCGGGCACGACGTCGGCGCCGTCTCCACCGGGTCGCTGCACCCGCTGCATGCCGCGGACGTGCTGCGCTCCGCGGTGGCGGTGCAGGAGGCCGTCTCCGGGCGCATCGAGCCGCTGACGGTGCCGCGCAACGCCCTGGACGTCCTCGCCCAGCACACCGTCTCCGCCGCGGCGATGGACGATCTGCAGATCGACGACTGGTTCGACCTGGTCCGCACCGCCCATCCCTACCGGGCGCTGCCGCGCTCGGCCTTCGACCAGACCATCGACCTGCTCGCCGGGCGCTACCCCTCCACCGACTTCTCCGAGCTGCGGCCGCGCCTGGTGCATGATCACGAGACCGGGGTCCTCTCTGGCCGCCCCGGCGCCCAGCGCCTCGCCGTCACCAGCGGCGGCACGATCCCGGATCGTGGGCTGTACCCCGTGCACCTGGTCGCCGGGGACGACGACTCCCAGCCCCGACGGGTGGGCGAGCTCGACGAGGAGATGGTCTACGAGTCCCGCCGCGGCGACGTGATCACGCTGGGCACCACGAGCTGGCGGATCGAGGAGATCACCGCGTCACGGGTGACCGTCTCCCCGGCCTTCGGCCTCTCGGGCCGGATCCCGTTCTGGCACGGAGATGGCGACGGCCGCCCCGCGAGCCTCGGCCGGGCGATCGCCGCCGCGCAGTCCGAGCTCTCCTCCCTGGACCGCGCCGAGGCGGAGGAGCAGCTCGGCGCCCTGGGCCTGGAGACGAACGCCCGCACCGTCCTGCTCGATCATCTCGCCGAGCAGCGCCGGGCCACGGGCACGGTGCCGGGCCCGCAGCAGCTCGTGGTGGAACGGTTCCTCGACGAGCTCGGCGACTGGAGGGTGGTGCTGCACTGCGCCTACGGGCAGCGGATCACCGGGCCGTGGGCACTCGCCGTCGGAGCGCGCGTGGAGGAGCGCTACGGCCTGGACGGCCAGGTGATGGCGGCCGACGACGGGATCGTGCTGCGCATCCCCCACGGCGAGCAGCCGCCCGGCGCGGACCTGTTCGTGTTCACGCCGGAGGAGATCGAGGAGGAGGTGCGCCGTCTCGTCGGCTCCTCCGCCCTGTTCGCCGCCCGGTTCCGGGAGTGCGCCGCCCGCGCCCTGCTGCTGCCGAGGCGGGACCCGAACCAGCGCTCCCCGCTGTGGCAGCAGCGCCAGCGCTCCTCGCATCTGCTCGAGGTGGCACGACCCCATCCCGACTTCCCGATCATGCTCGAGGCGGCGCGCGAATGCCTCCAGGACGTCTACGACCTTCCTGCCCTCGTCGAGCTCATGACGCAGGTGGGGCGGCGCCGCATCGAAGTGCGGGAGGTGGAGACCCCGGCGCCCTCCCCCTTCGCGCGCTCGCTGCTGTTCGGCTACCTCGCCCAGTTCATCTACGACGCCGACGCGCCGCTCGCCGAGCGCCGCACCGCCGCACTGGCGCTGGACCAGTCGCTGCTGGCCGAGCTGCTGGGCTCGGTGAGCCTGCGCGAGCTGCTGGATGCCGAGGTCATCGCCGAGGTGGAGCAGCGTCTCCAGGGCCTCACCGCGGAGCGTGCCCTGCGCGGCCCCGAGCAGATCGCGGACACGCTGCGCCGGCTCGGCCCGCTCCCCCGCGCCGAGCTCGCGCGGCGCGGGGCCGAGGAGCTCGACCTCGACGCGGCGCTCGAGGAGCTCCAGCGCTCCCGTCGGATCCTCACGGTGCGCCTGTCCGGGGTGGAGCACCTCGTCGCGATCGAGGACGCCGGCCTGCTGCGCGACGCCCTGGGCACCGCGCTGCCGCCCGGGATCCCCGAGGCGCACCTGGCCCCCGTCGACCGCGCCGTCGCCCAGCTCCTCTCCCGCTGGGCGAGGGGCCGCGGCCCCTTCCCGGCGCATGCCCCGGTGGAGGCCTTCGGCCTCGCCCCGGGCGTGGCACGGGGCGCGCTCGAGCAGCTCACCGCCGAGCGGGTGCTGCAGCAGGGCGAGTTCACTCCCGGCCGCGAGGGCGAGGAGTGGGTGGATGCCGAGGTGCTGCGCCGCATCCGTCGGGCGAGCCTCGCCGCCTCCCGCAAGGAGATCGCCCCCGTCGAGGGTCCTGTGTACGCACGGTTCCTCGGCCAGTGGCAGCATGTGGCGGGCCGGCGCGAGGACGGCCGACGGGGCCGCGCGACCTGGCACGGCCAGGACGGCCTGCTCTCGGTGATCGACCAGCTCGCCGGGGTCTCGCTGCCGCTGTCCGCCTGGGAGTCGCAGGTGCTGCCGGCCCGGCTGCCGGACCTGACCCCCGCGATGCTCGATGCCGCCTTCGCCTCCGGCGAGCTGGTGTGGACCGGGCACGGACGGCTGGGCGGGGACGACGGCTGGGTCCGGCTCCATCTCGCCGACGCGCTGCCGCTCGGGCTCGACGCCGCCGCGCTCGAGGACTCCGCTGACGCACTGGCCGCGGGGTCGGTCGCCGCGCGCGTGCTGGCCCTGCTGCGCGGGACGCCCGGGGCGCTGCGTCACGGCGAGATCCTCACCGCCCTGGCGGACGACGGCGCGGCGGTCGCCCCGCCGGAGCTGCACGAGGCACTGTGGGACCTCGCCTTCTCCGGGCTGCTGACCAACGACTCCTTCGAGGTGCTGCGGTCCTACAACCGGGGCTCTGGAGCCTCCCGCACCGCGCGGGCCCCGGCGCGCTCGCGATCGCTGTCCCGTCGCGGTGCCGCACGACTGTCCGCGGCGATGATGCGACAGGGGGTCTCCTCCGTCTCCGAGCTCGCGACCGGCGCGGCCGGGGCAGGCAGGTGGTCCGCGGTGCGGGTCGAGGCCGTGGATCCCTCGGCGCGGTCCGCGGCGCTCGCCACCCTGCTCCTGGACCGGCACGGGGTCGTCACCCGCGGCGCGATGGACGTGGAGGACATCCCCGGGGGCTTCGCCGCCGTCTACCGGGTGCTCGCGGTGCTCGAGGAGAACGGCAGCTGCCGCCGCGGCTACTTCGTGGACGGGCTGGGGGCCTCGCAGTTCGCCCCGGTCGAGGCCGTGGACCGGCTCCGCGACCGGGAGCGGGAGGCCGTGAGCGAGGAGTCCGCCGGTGCCGGGACCACCCTCGCCCTCGCGGCGACGGATCCGGCGAACCCCTACGGCGCCGCCCTGCCCTGGCCGTCGCTGACGATCCTGCCGCCCGAGGGCACCACAGTGAGGCCCGCCCGCCGGGCCGGAGCCCTCGTGCTGCTGCGCGACGGCGCGGTCGCGGCCGTGGTGGATCGGGGGGCGAAGCACCTGCTGTGGTGGGCGGAGGACGAGCTGACCGCCGAGGTCGCCGCGCAGCTGGTGCGCGCGGTCGCTGAGGACTCCCGACTCCCCCAGCTGCGGATCGAGCGGATCAACGGCCATCCGATCGACGCCGAGGCGGTCGCGTCGGTCGGCGCCGCCCTGGTGGAGGCCGGCTGCTACCGCTCCCCGAAGTCGATCCGCCTGCGCGCAGGAGACCGCTGATGCCCGAGGGGGACACCGTCGCGCGGCAGTGCCGGATCCTGCACGAGGCCCTCGCAGGCGGCACGATCACGAGCTGCGACCTGCGCGTCCCGCAGGCCGCGACCGCGGACCTCACCGGGTGGAGGGTCCAGGAGGTGCGGCCGCGCGGCAAGCATCTGCTGATCCGCCTGCTCTCGCCCTCCCCGGGCACGCCGCCGATGACCCTGCACAGCCATCTGATGATGGACGGGATATGGCACGTGGACGGGAAGGCGCTGCGCTCGAGCGACACCAGCGCCGGACCCCGCCCGGCGGACACCATCCGGATCGTCCTGACCGCCCGGCACGAGGACGGTCAGCAGTCGCGCGCGGTCGCGTACGACGTCAAGCAGGTGCGCCTGGTCCGCACGGCCGACGAGGGCTCCCTGGTGGGGCACCTGGGCCCCGATCTGCTGGATCCCACCTGGGGCGCGGAGCATCGCGCGCGAGCGGTGGAGAACCTCGCCGCGGAGCCGGAACGGCCCGTGGGCCTCGCCGTGCTCGATCAGCGCAACCTCGCCGGGGTCGGCAACATCTACCGCAGCGAGCTGTGCTTCCTGCGCCGCGTCCACCCGGCCGCGCCCACGGGCGAGGCCGGAGATCTCGGGGAGCTGGTCGACCTCGCCCACCGCCTGCTGGTGCTGAACCGGGACCGCACGGTGCGGGTCACCACCGGCGGGATGCTGGGCCGCGACGGGGACCTGTGGGTGTACGGGCGGGGCGGACGGCAGTGCCGACGCTGCCGCACCCGGATCGAGCGCGGCGAGCTCGCCGATCCCCGCCTCGAGGGGACCGAGGCGCGGGTGCTGTGGTTCTGCCCCCGGTGCCAGGCGGGGCCGGGTGCTCCGGCCCCGCAGCAGCGGCAGGACCGCCGCAGTGATCGGCGTCGCTGGTCCGGCCGCTGAGGTTGCACCGCCGGGGACCGGAACCTCGGTAGACTCGTGCGCCGTCAGCCTCCATAGCTCAATGGATAGAGCAACGGCCTTCTAATCCGTAGGTTGCAGGTTCGAGTCCTGCTGGGGGCACCGCTCACCCACCACCGATCCAGGAGCCCCGGTCATGCTGCGATTCCTGACGTTCGGCGTGATCGCCCTGCTGCTCCTGCTGCGCCTGGCCCGCACCCGGTTCGGGGCGCGCCTGCTGGGGCTCTCGCTGCGGGTCCTGAACCTCATCTATCTCGTGGCGCTGCTGCTCGCCGCGGTGCTGGCCGTGGTGTTCGAGCAGTGGATCCTGCTCACCGTCGTGGGCATCCTGCTCGTGGTCTCTCTCGTGGAGTGGCTCCGGGCCCGTTCGGTGCAGCAGGCCGGCGAGGCCGTCAGGCGGCGGTGACCTCCACCGTGGTGGTGACGGGGGTCGGGTTCTGGAAGAGGTCGAGCACGGGGCAGTGCGCGTCCACCGCGGCCCGCAGCTCCTCGTAGCGCTCCGCGGTCTCGGGACCGGTGAGGCGCACGGTCAGCCGCACGGACTCGAAGCCGGCGCGCACGGAGTCGTCCTTGCCGAACAGTCGGGCCGCGTCGAGGTCGCCCTCGGCGGTCACGTCGATGTCGTCGACCTGGATGCCGAGCGCGTGGGCGTACAGGCGATAGACGACCACCTGGCAGGAGATCAGCGCGCCGAGAGCCACCTCGACCGGGCTGGCGGCGAGGTCGTCCCCGGCGAGCGCGGCCGGCTCGTCGACCGCGAACTCGTGGCGACCGGCCCGGAGGGCGGAGGCGACGGCGCCCACGCCGCTGCCGTGGACGGTGTACGTCAGATGAGCGGACTCGCGGCGGGCGTCGATCCGCTCGCTCCACGCCGCACCGGCGGCGGTGAGGCGGTCGGCGCGCTCGCCCGCGCTGGCGGCGAGGTCGGCATCGGAGAGGGCGGTGGGCGCGGTGTCGGAGATCGTCATGGGCACAACGTAGGGGCGGCACCGCGCGAGGGGCCATGGTCTCGTCACAGACCGTCATCCACACGGCCGACGGCGATCGGATCCAGCGCGCTGGCGAGCCTCAGCGTTCGCGGGAGTTCTCGCCGAGGCCCCTGCTGTGGGCGGAGGACTCCCGGTTCCACCGCCCCACCCACTCCGGGAGCACCTGATCCTCGGGGGCGTCCCCGGTGAGGGCGAGCACCTCCTGGACGTCGACCGAGCCGCCCGAGGTGCGCAGGAAGCGGGCGCGGACGATCGCATCGGCGATGACCGTGCTCCCGCGCCGGAAGACCTGCTCCATGTAGATCCAGCGCTCGTCGTACCCGATCACGCGCGTGGCCACGTCGAACTTCTGCCCCAGGGTGAGGGACCGGCGGTAGGTGATGGTCTGCCCCGCCACCACCGGATACCAGCCCTGGTCGGTGACCTTCTTCCAGAACCCCGAGCGGAGCATCAGGTCCATCCGCCCCAGATCCATGATCGAGAGGTACCGGCCGTTGTTCATGTGGCGCTGCACGTCGAGGTCCGCGGGGTTCACGCGGAAGCTCGCGTGGGAGGTGTCCCAGATGCTCAGCGGCGACTTCCTCCGCACGCGCAGGAGGAACAGCAGGAGTCGGAAGTACATGTTCACAGCGCGGTCCTCCTGGACGCCTCGTCGGCTCGTCATCGATCCCGAATGACCCGATAGTAACCTTCTGCACCGTCGTGGACTCCCCGGCCGGAGCCGTTCGCGAGCGTGCCCGCGATACTGTTGTCCGGTGACCTCCAGCTCCACACGTGCCATCAACGACCGCATCATCTGGGTCGACTGCGAGATGACAGGCCTCGACAAGAAGCGCGACGCGCTCGTCGAGATCGCCGTCCTCGTGACCGACGCCGATCTGAACATCCTCGGGGACGGTGTCGACGTCGTCATCAAGCCCCCGGCGGAGTCCCTGCAGGGCATGGATCCCTTCGTGGTGAACATGCACACCGTCTCCGGGCTCCTCGAGGAGCTCGACGGCGGCACCACGCTCGAGGACGCCCAGGCCCAGTGCCTCGCCTACGTGCGCCGGTACTGCCCCGAGCCCGGCAAGGCGCCGCTGGCCGGTAACAGCGTGGGCACCGACCGCGTGTTCCTGGACCGCGACGTGCCCGAGTTCGCGCAGTGGCTCTCGTACCGCACCATCGACGTCTCCAGCCTCAAGGAGCTCGCCAAGCGCTGGTTCCCGCGGGTCTACTACAACATCCCCGCCAAGCACGGCGGCCACCGCGCGCTCGCGGACATCCGCGAGTCGATCCAGGAGCTGAAGTACTACCGCGAGGTGCTCCTGGTGGACGAGCCCGGCCCCACCACCTCCCAGGCCCAGGAGGCCTCCCGCAGCTTCGAGCTGCGCGAGGAGCCGGGCGCAGCCGCCGCCCCGGCGCCCGCGCCGCACGTGCCGTGGCTGGATCGCGCCTCGCACCGCGAGTGGCTCGCCGGCGAGGCCGACGAGCTGCTGCAGTTCGGCTCCGAGTCCGTGCGGGAGGACGGCGGCTTCGCCTGGCTCGATGAGGACGGCGAACCCGATCTCTCCCGCCCCTCGGAGCTGTGGATCACCTGCCGGATGACCCACTCCTTCGCGCTGGGCCACCTGCTGGGCCGCCCGGGCCTGGGGCGCCTGGCCGATCACGGCCTGGACTCCCTGCGCGGGGTGTTCCACGACGACGAGCACGGCGGCTGGTTCTCCGCCGTGGCCGACGGCGCCGCGGTGGACGACTCCAAGCAGGCCTACGCGCACGCCTTCGTGGTGCTCGCCGCCGCGAGCGCGACCGCCGCCGGGCGTCCCGGAGCGCGCGAGCTGCTGGACGAGGCTCTCGCCGTGCTGGACGAGAAGTTCTTCGAGGAGTCCGCGGGCATGAGCGTGGACACCTTCGACCTTGCCTTCGAGGAGTGCGAGGAGTACCGCGGGATCAACGCGAACATGCACACCGTCGAGGCGCTGCTCGCCGCGGCGGACGTCACCGGCGAGCGCCGCTGGCTGGACCGCGCCGTCGGCATCGCGACCCGCGCGATCGACGAGTTCGCCCGCTCCAACGACTGGGCGCTGCCCGAGCACTTCGACGTGGACTGGTCCCCGCTGCTGGACTACAACAAGGACCAGCCGGCCCATCCGTTCCGCCCCTATGGTGCGACGATCGGGCACTGGATCGAGTGGTCCCGCCTGGTGCTGCATGCGCGCGCCGCGCTCATCGCGGCCGACGGCGAGGCCCCGGAGTGGATGCTCGAGGCCGCCACCGCGCTGATGGAGAAGTCCGCCGCGGCCTTCGGGGCCGACGGGCAGCCCGGCTGGGTCTACACCGTGGACTGGGACGGCACCCCCGTCTCCAGCGAGCGGATGCACTGGGTCGCGGCCGAGGCGATCGGCGCCGCCGCCGTCATGCACCAGGTGACCGGTGACCGGATCTGGGCCGAGCGCTACGAGCAGTGGTGGGAGTACATCTCCACCTATCTGCTGGACCCCGAGAGCGGCTCGTGGTTCCACGAGCTCGACGCGGACAACGAGGTCCAGGGCGTGACCTGGCCGGGCAAGCCCGACATCTACCACGCCTTCCAGGCCACGCTCATCCCCCGCCTGCCCGTGACGCCCGTGCTCGCCGCGGCCCTGCGGGACGGCCTGCTGGACCACGACCTGCACAGCTGAGCAGACGGCGAGGACCACCTCGAACCGCGGGCCCCGCCCCCCTCCTCCTGGAGGCGGGCGGGGCCCGTTCGTCGTGTCGGGGCCGCATCCACCGCGTCGGCCCCACCGCGATCGCCGCGTACTCTCCTCCTGTGCCCCCTTCCGCTGATTCCCGCGGTTCAGCGTTCCTGGACCTGCGCCCCTTCCGCGCCAGCAGCGCGTTCACGAAGCTGTGGATCGGGTCGACCCTCGCGGGCCTCGGCGGTCAGCTCACGATCGTCACCGTGATGCTGCACGTGTTCGCCCTGACGGGCAGCACCTTCGCCGTCTCCATGGTCGCGGTCGCGGGCCTGGTGCCGATGATCGTCGCGGGACTCTACGGCGGGATGCTCGCCGATGCCTTCGACCGGCGCCGCGTCGCGCTCGCCGCCGCCGTGATCACCCTGCTCTCCACCGCGCTGCTCGCCACGCTGACCTGGGCCGGGCTGGAGACCATCGCCTGGCTGTACCTGCTCAGCGTGATCAACTCGGCCGCGAACTCGGTGGGCATGGCCACGCGCACCGCCATCGTGCCGCGGCTGATCCCCGCGGACCTGCTGGCGGCGGCCTCGGCGCTGAACGGCATCACCATCGGGGTGATGGTGATGGTGGGCCCGGCGCTCGCGGGCGTGCTCGTGGCGGCCACCGGCTACGGGCTCACGTACACGATCGACGTGGTCCTCATGCTGGCGATGTTCCTGGGGCTGTGGAGCCTGCCCGCGCTGCGACCCGAGGGGGAGATCGTGCGCCCCGGCCTCGCCTCGCTGGTGGACGGCTGGCGCTACCTGCGCCGCTCGGCCAATATCCGCACCCAGTACCTGATGGACATCATCGCGATGACCTTCGGCAACCCGCTGACACTCTTCCCGGCGCTGGGCACGGTGCTGCTGGGAGGCGGCGCGATCACCACCGGGGTGCTGACCGCCTCCGTCGCGGCGGGCACCTTCCTCTCGAGCGTCTTCTCCGGGAGGGCGTCCCGGTACCGCTGGCACGGTCGCGGGATCGCGCGGGCCATCCAGGTGTACGGCGCCGCGATCGCGATGTTCGGCGCGGTGCTCCTGGTGAGCACGTTCTTCCCGGGCGCCGACGCGAGCACCCCGCACCTGGCGCTCATCGCGGCGGCATGCCTGGCCCTGGCCGTCTCCGGCGGGGCGGACAACATCTCCTCGATCTACCGCAACACGATGATGCAGGCCGCGGTGCCCGATACGATGCGCGGCAGACTCCAGGGCATCTTCATCGTGGTGGTCGCGGGCGGGCCGCGGGTGGGCGCCCTCTACGCCGGGACCCTCGCCTCGCTCACGGCGCTGTGGTTCCCGCCGCTTCTGGGCGGTCTGGTGGTGATCGTGCTGGTCACCGTGCTCTTGCAACGACTGCCCCGCTTCCGGGAGTACGACGCGCTGGCGCCGGTGGCGTGATGACGTCCCCGAGCTCCGAGCCGATGCCGACCTGTCCGGACAGCGTCGTGCAGGAGCATGCCGCGATGCAGGACATGGCGCGTGCCGCGATGGAGAGCGCCCGGGCATCGCTCCGTCCCGGCCAGTCCCTCCACGAGCTCCGTCGTCTGGGCGAGGACGCCCTGCGAGAGCTGGGGGCGGATTCCTTTTGGTACTGGGGCATCGGCGCCTTCGTCTTCGCCGGCGAGGACACCGTCCTGTCCGTGTCCGGCAGGGAGTACCGCACCCCGGAGCACATCCTGGGCGAGTCCGAGCTGATCACCGTGGATCTCAGCCCCCAGCGCCGCGGCATCTGGGGCGACTTCGCCCGCACCCTCGTGCTCGAGGACGGCGTCCCACTGGCCGATGCGCGCGAGAGCCGCCGCGGGGAGTGGAGCGATGCCGTGGCGGTCGAGCATGCGCTCCACGACGAGCTGCTGCGCATCGCGCAGCCCGACATGACCTTCGAGGCCCTCGCCCACGCCATGAACAGCCGCATCGCCGCGCACGGCTTCGAGAACCTCGACTTCCGCGGCAACCTGGGCCATTCGATCGCGCGCGAGAGCTCTGCACGGATCTACCTCGAGCTCGGGAACCGGGCGCGGCTGGACAGCGTGGAGCTGTTCACCGTCGAACCGCACATCCGACCGCTCGGCGGCCGGTTCGGGGTCAAGCACGAGAACATCTACCGTTTCGTGGACGGGACCCTGTCGGCCCTGTGACCATCCCGGGTTTGAGCGACGGGACCGAGATCTGAACGCGTCGGATCGGCGGGTCTCAGGCCTCCGGGTCGCCGAGCATCTGCTCGACCCGCTGGACCTTCCCGTCCAGCTCGCCCTCGTGACCGGGCCGGATGTCGACCTTCAGCACGAGCGAGACGCGGGAGCCATAGCGCCCGGCCTCCTCCGTCGCGCGGCGCACCACGTCCATCACCTCGCCCCACTCCCCCTCGATCTCGGTGAACATCGAGCTGGTGCGCGTGGGCAGACCGGACTCCCGCACGATCCGCACCGCAGCGGCGACGGCGTCGTGGACGCTCGCGGCGTCGGACCCGTCGGCGAGCTCGCGCACGAGGGTCGGGTCGGAGGGCTCACCGGTGGGCTGGACGGAGAAGGCGACGATCATGTCGCCAGTCTGCGGGAGCCCTGCTGGGCGATGCAATGCGTCTCACACTCCTACAGCGCTCTCACGGGCGAGATCGCTCTGCGGAGACGGTATGCTTGTCTCTCGTTGCGGGTCTCGATCCGCACATGGTGGTCGTAGCTCAGTTGGTAGAGCTCCTGGTTGTGGTCCAGGCGGTCGCGGGTTCAAATCCCGTCGATCACCCCGAGAAGAGGAAGGCCCCGGTGAGTGTTCACCGGGGCCTTCGTCGTCGTGTCCGGGCCCGCCGTCCGACGGATCGCGGGACCCGTCGGCCCGCCTCAGCGGCGGCCGCCGAAGAGCCGCTTCAGCCCGCCCAGCAGACCACCCGGGGCCTCGACCGCCAACGGCTCGGGAGCCGACGGATCACCGTCCAGCACCAGCAGCGCCGCGCGGGGGATGTTCAGCAGCTCGAGCAGCTGGGCGAGCGGATCGCCGTCGACATCGTGCGCGCGGCACAGCTCGCGCAGCCGCTGCTGTCCCGTCACCGGGCCGAAGGCCGCAGCCAGCGCGTCGCAGGCCGCGGAGCGCTCTGCGGTGTCGTCGAACTGCTCCACCCAGACGCTGTTCCAGTGGATCGCCTCCAGGAGGTCGTCGCGATCCTCGAGGACGACGCCCGAGCCGCCGCCGCGGGACAGCTGGAGCACCGGACGGTCCGCGCCCGGCGCACTGTCGAGGTCGAGGGCACCAGGGCCGAGCCCCGGGGCGTCAGGGTCATGCACCGTGAACCAGTCTCCACCGATCTCCGTGAGCACCCACCTTCCACCGTCGCGGGCGAACTCCTCGGCGAGGCCGCGGCGCCGCTCTGCGTCGCCGCGGTCCAGCAGGACATCCCGCTCGGTGAAGTCCCCCAGCTCCGGCAGACCGCTCGCCTCCCCGTGGACGGCCTCGGCGACCTGGGAGAGGGCGAGGTCCTCCTCCTCCGCCGTCGTCTCCCCGAGCAGGTGCTCCTCGAGAGCGAGGCGGAACGGCTCCGCGACCTCGGGCATCCTGAGGGTCGCCGAGATCGCGGCGGGAGCCTCCGCAGGGATGCTCGCGTCGTGGGCGTCCCAGACGAACCTCTGCTCCGTTCCCCCGGCGCGTACGCGCACCACGCGCGGATCTCCGACCTCGCCGAGGACCACCAGGTCCCAGGACTCCGGGAGCGCCGCCTCCTCCTCGACCCGGGCGGCGGTCCACCCGCTCGGCGCGGTCGGACCCACGCTCCACCCCTGGACAGAATCCTCAGGGACGGGAAGAGCGGCGAAGGCGGCGAGGATCTCGTCCTGCGAGGCCTGGGCGATGAGCAGCATGCTGCGATCCTAGAGTGCCCTGCCCCTGCTGGTCGCAGCCGTCCGCAAGGTGCCTACCCACTGGGCCTCCTCAGATCGGCGCCCCGTGCCTCTGGGCACGGCCCGGCTTCACGGCTACCGTGGGAGGGCCACGGGCAGGTCGGAGGACGCCATGGCACAGTTGCCGGACCGCGCAGACATCGTCGTCATCGGAGCGGGGGTGGTGGGAAACGCCGCCGTCGCCCACCTCGCGGAGCACGGGTGGCGCCGCATCGTGCAGATCGACAAGGGTCCTCTGCCGGATCCGGGCGGCTCCACCGGGCACGCCTCGAACTTCGTGTTCCCGGTGGACCACTCCAAGGAGATCACCGACCTCACCGTCGACTCGCTGCGCCAGTACGGGGAGCTCGGGGTGCTCACCCGCTGCGGCGGCATCGAGGGCGCCCGCAGCCCCGAGCGGATGCAGGAGCTCACGCGGCGTCTGACCTCGGCACGCTCCTGGGGCGTGGAGGCGCACCTGCTCTCCCCCGCCGAGATCCAGGAGCTCGTGCCCCACTGCGAGGCCGACTTGTTCCTCGGCGGCTTCTACACCCCGACCGGCGCCATCGTGGACCCGCTGCGCGCCGGCGAGCTGTTCCGCGAGCGCGCGGCGGCCCTCGGAGCGCTGACCACTCTCGAGCAGACCGAGGTGACGGGCATCGAGACCGCCTCGGGCCGGGTGCGGCGCGTGCTCACCGATCGCGGAGACGTGGAGACCGAGCGGGTGCTGATCGCCTGCGGCGTGTGGAGCCCCCAGGTCGCGGCGCTCGCCGGGGCCACGATCCCCCTCACCCCTGCCGTGCACCAGATGATCGACGTTGGCCCGATCCCCGCCCTCGCCGCGACCGAGGAGTGGGTGAGCTTCCCGCTGCTGCGCGACATGGACAACCTGATGTACGAGCGACAGCGCGGCGCGGACCTCGAGATCGGCTCCTACGCGCACCGCCCGCTGCTCCACGATCCCGGGGAGATCCCACCCGTGGGGAACCATCCCGGGCAGGCGAGCCCCACCAGCTTCCCGTTCACCGAGGAGGACTTCACCGCCCAGCTCGCCCACGCCCGCGAGCTCTTCCCCTCCCTGCTCACCGATCCCGAGCCCCCTCGGCGCGCCGCGCTCAACGGCCTGCTCTCCCTGACCCCGGACGGCGGTGCCCTGGTGGGCGAGACCCCGGAGGTGGCCGGGCTGTGGACCGCTGCCGCGGTATGGATCAAGGAGGCCGCCGGAGTGGGGCGCATGGTGGCGGAGCTGCTCACGGACGGCACCAGCGAGATCGACGCCCACGGCTCGGACATCGCGCGGTTCCACCCGGCGCAGCGCACCCGCGAGCACGTGCGGGCCCGCGCCGAAGAGGGCTTCCCCAAGGTGTACGGGATCAGCCACCCGCGCGAGCAGTGGCTCTCGGACCGACCCCTGCGCACCAGTCCCCTGCACTCGCGCTCCGCGGCGCTCGGCGCGGTGTTCCACGAGGCCGCCGGGTGGGAGCGACCCCAGTGGTACGCATCCAACCAGCCGCTGCTGGAGGAGTTCGGAGATCGTCTCGAGGAGCGCACCCACGAATGGGACGCCCGCTGGTGGTCGCCGCTCATCGAGGCGGAGCACCTCGCGATGCGGGAACGGGTCGCGCTCGTGGACCTCGCCGCCTTCGCGTTCCTCGAGGTCACCGGCCCGGGAGCGCTGGCGTTCCTCGAGCACCTGGCGATGGCGCGCATCGATGTGCCCGTGGGCCGAGTGGTCTACACGCCCCTGCTCACCGCAGCGGGGACCTTCCGCAGCGATCTCACGATCGTGCGGCGCGGCGAGCAGGAGTTCCGCGTGATCACGGGCGGCGCCGAGGGCGGACGCGACCTGGCATGGCTGCGACGGCATCTCCCGGCCGACGGGTCGGTGCACCTGACGGACTCGACCTCGGCCCTGACCACCATCGGCGTGTGGGGTCCCCTCGCCGGGGACCTCGTCCAGGCGCTCACCCGGACCGATCTGTCCGCCGACGCCTTCGCCTTCGGCACCGCCGAGGACGCGGTGCTCGCCGGAGTCCCCACCTCGATGCTGCGCATCAGCTATGTGGGCGAGTCCGGGTGGGAGCTGCACACCGCCTCAGAGATCGCCCCGAGGCTGTGGGACCGGCTGTGGGAGGCCGGCACGGAGCTGGGCGCGATCGCGGCCGGGATCGGCGTGTACGGGACGACGGGGCGACTGGAGAAGGGCTACCGGCTGATGGGCGCCGAGCTCACCGGCGAGCACGACCCGGTCGAGGCGGACCTGGCACTGCCGAAGGTCAAGCGCGCCGACTTCATCGGCCGCGACGCCTACCTGTCCGCCCGCGAGCGCGGGCCGGCCGCGATGCTGTGCACCCTCGCCCTGACCGGCGAACCGGCCGAGGCGGGAGCGGCCCGCTGCCCGAGCGGCGGTGAGCCGATCCTCTCTCCGGACGGCGAGGTGCTGGTCGATGCCCGGGGACGATGCTCCTATGTCACCTCCGCCGGCCCGGCACCGTCGGTGGGTCGCTACCTGATGCTCGCGTATCTGCCGATCGAGCAGGCGACGCAGGGCACGTCCGTGCAGGTCGAGCTGCTCGGCGCGCGGCTGGCGGCGGAGGTGCTGTCCGTCGGCCGCACTCCCGCCTTCGATCCGGAGGACTCGCGGATGAAGGGCTGAGCCGACGGCGCGCCGAGCGCCCGGGGCTCACCTCGCTCCGATGACCTCGGGGCGATGTCCGAGGCGCCGGGAGATCTCCGCGGCCGCGGCCTGCACCTCGGACGCGATCTCCGGCAGGCGCACGCGGGAGAGCCGATAGGCGGGACCGGCCACGGACAGCGCCGCGACCACGTCGCCCTCGGCGCCACGGATCTCGGCGGCCACGGCGTTGAGGCCCTCCTCGAACTCCTCCTCGGCGAGCGCCCAGCCCTGCTCCCCCGCCTCGCTCAGCTGCATGCGCAGCACGGCGGGGTCGGTGAGGGTGCGCGGGGTGAAGCGCTCCAGGCTCCCGGCCAGGACGGCCTCGCGCCGCTCCTCGGCCAGGTGCGCCAGGAGGATCTTGCCGCTCGAGGTGGCGTGCAGGACGGTCGCGTCGCCCACCCAGTTGTGCAGGGCCACGGTGCGGTGGCCCTGGGCCTGGTAGACGTTCACGGCCGCGCCCGAGCGGTACACCGCGAGGTTCACCGTCTCCCCGAGCCGCTCGGCGAGCGCATCGCACACCGGGCCGCCCTGGGCGGCGAGGTCGAGGCGGGGCCTGGTCGCCGCGGCGAGGCGGAGGATGCCGATCCCGAGCTGCACGGGGCCGCCCTCGACCGGACGCTCGACGAGATCGTGCTGCACGAGAGCGGCGACCAGACGGGAGGCGGTGGACTGGTGCACGCCCAGCTCCTGGGCGATCCGCCCCACGCCGCAGCGCCCGTCGCGCGCCAGGATCTCGAGCACCTGCGCCGCCCTCTCCACCGACTGCACGCCACCTGTCGCCATCTCACAGCCCTCTCCTTCATGCGCATCACGCATGCCATTGCGTAGAACGCACCCTAATGCCACAGTGGACTACGGACACGATTCCTGGAGGCCACGATGACCGTGAACCCGAATCCCCACGTGCTGCTGTACCCCCGCATCCGCAAGTCCCCGTTCTTCTACGCCTCTCGGCGTCATGGGGTCGCGATGTACAGCGTGTACAACCACACCTACCACCCCCGGCACTACGGCGATCCCGTCGCCGAATACTGGGCGCTGCTGGAGGGCGTCACCCTCTGGGACGTCGGCGTCGAGCGCCAGATCGAGATCTCCGGTCCCGATGCCTTCGACTTCACCAACCTGCTCGTCACCCGCGATCTCTCGAAGTGCAGGGTCGGGCAGTGCAAGTACGTCTTCCTCACCGATCAGCACGGCGGGATCCTCAACGACCCGATCCTGCTGCGCCTCGAGGAGAACCGCTTCTGGCTCTCCCTCGCCGACAGCGACATCCTGCTCTGGGCCCGAGGCGTCGCCACCCACGCCGGGATGGACGTGAGCATCGAGGAGATCGACGTGGGGCCGGTGCAGGTGCAGGGCCCGAAGTCCTATGCCCTCATGCGCGATCTCCTCGGGGACGCCGTGAAGGACATCCGCTACTACTACCTGCACGACTTCACGATCGACGGCATCGACGTGACCGTCTCCCGCACCGGGTACACCGGGGAGATCGGCTATGAGATCTACGTCCACCACGCCTCCCGGGACGCGGAGCGGCTGTGGGAGCTCGTCCTCGCGGCGGGCGAGCCGCACGATCTGCGGGTCATCGGACCCTGCCACATCCGGCGCATCGAGGGCGGCATGCTCGCCCACGGCGCCGACATCACGGTGGACACCAACCCCTTCGAGGTGGGGATGGGCTACGACTGGATGGTGGATCTCGAGCAGGAGGCCGATTTCATCGGGAAGCAGGCCCTGGCCCGCATCAAGGCCGACGGGCCGACGCGCCGCCTGGTGGGCCTCGAGCTCGGAGGGGCTCCCCTGGGGACCTACAACGACGGGTCGATGATCGACGCCTTCCCCGTCCTCCACGACGGCGAGGAGGTGGGCCGGGTGACCTCGGCGTGCTTCTCCCCGCGTCTGGAGCGGAACATCGGCCTCGCCCTGGTGCGCAGCGACCTCTCCGAGATCGGCACCGTCTTCTCCGTCGACGTCGGCGAGCGGCCCGGTGCCTCACTCCCCTCAGGGCAGGACCTCGTCGAGGCGACCGTGGTCCCCAAGCCCTTCATCGACCCGACGAAGGAGCAGCCCAAGAGCGACGTCACCGCCCTCGACGGTGGAGACTGACCTCATGACCTCGCAGACCGGCCCGGCAGCCGCGGAGGGCGCCCCGCAGTTCGAGGTGATCCCGCTGCCGGGCATCGTCGATCAGGTCGCGCAGATGCTTCCGGCAGGATCCCGGGTCACCGTCACCGCCTCCCCCGCCCAGGGACTGGACGCGACGCTCGAGGCCGCGTGCGCGCTCGCCCGGTGCGGGTTCACGGCCATCCCCCATCTCGCCGCCCGCATGCTGCACGACGGCGGCGAGGTCGGGGAGCACCTGGCACGGTTGACGGAGGCCGGGATCGCGGAGGTGTTCGTCATCGCCGGGGACGCCCCGCATCCGGCGGGCAGCCTCCACGGCGCGCTCGACCTGCTGGAGGTGCTCGCCGAGGCGTCCCCCGGCCTGGTGCTCGGTGCGGGCACCCACCCCGAGGGCCACCCCTTCGTGGACGAGGCGGAGTCGCTGCGGCTGCTGCGGGAGAAGGCCCGGTACGTCTCGTACCTGGTGACCCAGATGTGCTTCGAGGCGGAGCCGCTGCTGACCTGGCGGGAGCGTCTGCACGTGGCCGGCATCGGGCTTCCGCTGCGCCCGGGGCTGGCCGCCGGGGTCGGCACGGCGCGCCTGCTGTCGATCGGGCCCCGGATCGGGGTGGGCCGGTCGCTGAGGATGCTCTCGGCAGAGGGCTCGGGCGTGCGCCGTCTGCTCGCACCCGGTCGCTGGGACCCCGCTCCACTGCTCGAGGAGCTGCGCGTCGAAACGAGGACGACGCCGGGGCCGGCCCTGCTGGGACCGCATCTCTACACCTTCAACGATCTGCGGGCCGCTCGGGATGCGCTGCGCTGACCACAGAGGACCGGGCGCAGAGGACTGACCGCAGAGAGCTGAGCGCAGAGCTGAGCGCAGAGCACTGAGTGCTGTACCTCGAGCACTGACCGCCGAGCAGGGGTCATCGGTCACGGCGCCCTCTCCGCGGATCGTCCGCGTCGTCGCCACCGGAGATCCACCACCTCCCCAGGAGGATCTGGCATCGTCGGGGTACCGAACCGCCCGGAAGGAACCCCGCGCATGGACGACGCACCGTCGAGCGACACCGAGACCTCTGCCGAGGTGGGTGCGCTCGTCGCGGCCCGACAGGAGCAGCTGCTGCGCGCCGACGCGGATCCCGAGCAGCTCGCCTCGCGGATGAGGCAGGTGTACGACGAGCTCACCGCCCTGCAGATGCATTACCAGTTCGGCATCGACGAGGTGCAGACGAAGGTGAACATCCTGCGGCGCGAGTTCGAGATGCTCCATGACTACAGCCCCATCGAGCACGTCCGCACCCGGTTGAAGTCCACCGAGTCCCTGATCGAGAAGGCCGTGCGCACCGGCGGCGAGATGACGATCCCCGCGATCCGGGAACGCGTCATGGACATCGCCGGCATCCGGATCACCTGCAGCTTCGTCTCGGACGTGTACTGGATCGCGGACATGCTCAGCCGGCAGCGGGACCTCGAGGTGCTCACGGTCAAGGACTACATCGCCCACCCCAAGGCCAACGGGTACCGGTCCCTGCATCTCATCGTGCAGGTGCCCGTCTATCTCTCCGAGCACGTCGAGATGGTGCCCGTGGAGCTGCAGATCCGCACGATCGCGATGGACTTCTGGGCGAGCACCGAGCACAAGCTGTCCTACAAGTACCGGCGGAACCTCCCGCTGTCGCTGCGGGACGAGCTCGACGACGCGGCCCGGGTCGCCTCCGACCTCGATGCCCGCATGGAACGGCTGAGGGACGAGATCCGGCCGATGCCGCAGAGCCCTCCGTCGACGGAGGCGCCGGCAGAGCGTCCGGAGGAGCGTCCGGAGGACCAGGAGGGCCCGGACCACGCGGAGGACGCACTGAGCCCGGAGCGCCCGCAGGACTGACCGACACCGATCCGGGCCGGTCGCGAGCATTCCGCCTGTTCCGACGTCCCCGTCGGCGCCTCGCGGACCATAATGGCGCCATGACCGACTCGGAACGACGCAGACGTGTACTGATCACCGGGGCCACCGGCGGGGTCGGCTCCCACCTCGCCGCGAGCCTGGCCGAGGGCTACGAGCTGGTCCTCCACGCCCGCAGCGCGGAGGACGCCCCCGAGGGCGCGGAGCTGAAGCTCGCCGAGCTCGGGGAGTACGAGCAGGTGCTCGCCCTGATGGACGGCATCGACACGGTCGTGCACATGGCCGGCGCCGCCTCCCCGGAGTCGAGCTGGGAGCTCGTGCTCGAGGCGAATATCGTGGGCGTGCGCAACGTGCTCGAGGCCGCTCGCGAGGCCGGGGTGCGCCGCGTGGTGCTCGCCTCCTCGAACCACGCGATGGGGATGTACGACCGCCACGAGCAGTGGCCCGTCTACCCCGATCAGCTGCCGCGCGCCGACTCGCTCTACGGGGTCTCGAAGATCTTCGGCGAGTCGCTCAGCCGCTTCTACCACGACGAGCACGGCCTGGACGTCATCAACCTCCGCATCGGCTGGTACTCCGAGGACCCGCTCGCGGCCCAGGAGGACATCCTGCGGGCCATGTGGCTGAGCCCACGGGACTGCACCGCGGTGGTGCGCTGCGCGATCGAGGCGGAGGTGCGCTACGGGCTGTTCTACGCGATCTCCGACAACCCCAACCGCCGCTGGTCGCTCACCAACACCCAGCTCGAGCTCGGCTACCGCCCCCAGGATTCGTGGACGGATCTTCCCGGCGCGAGCGAGGACGTCGTCGAGGGCGGCGCGGACGTGCGGGACGACTGGCCGCACGGCGCATGAGGCACCTCCCGGCCATCGCGCGCCTGACCCTCGCGCTGCTGATCCTCGCCGCGCTGCTGACCACCCTCGTCCAGTCGGCCCACGACGGGCTCGTCGCGCAGAACATCTCGTACTTCACCAACCAGTCCAACCTGCTCCTGGCCGGAGTGCTGGTGGCGGGGGTCGTGATCGGAGGACGTCGACCGTCCTGGTTCGCGGACCTGCGCGGTGCGGCCGCCTTCTACCTCGCGGTGACGGGCATCATCTACGCGCTGCTGGTGGCGCCGCTGGACGAGCTGCTGCGCTGGGACATCGGCTGGACCGGGACCGTTCTTCACCGTCTGGCCCCGCTGGCCGCAGCGGCGGACTGGATGCTCACCGCGCGGCGACGCGCGCCGTCGGTCCGACGGATCCTGTGGTGGCAGGCCTATCCGGTGGTGTTCCTCGCCGGGACCTGGCTGCGCGGCGGGATCACCGGCTGGTATCCCTACGCGTTCCTCGACCCCACCGTGTCCTCCTGGCCCACGGTGCTCGTGACCACCGTGGTGGTGCTGGCGGCCTTCTTCGCGATCGCGAGCGCCGTCCACCTGCTCGAAGGACGGCTCGCCCGTCGAAGGGATTCGCCGCAGATCAGTCGTGACCCTCGGAGAGCAGCGCCCGCAGAGCAGCGAGCGCTGTCGGATCCCCCTCGAGGCTGACCTCCTCGGCGCCCGTGGCCAGCTTCTCGAGAGCCCGCTCACGCCCCCAGGCCCACAGGCCCAGCGCGAGAGCCGATCCGGTGGCGCTCGACCGGGGCAACTGCTCGGCCTCGGCCGCGTCCTCGATCAGTCGGCCGACGGGCACGTCGAACTCTTGGCCGTCGCGCGGGCGGGTCCCGGTCCAGCGGCTGATGCCGAGCCACCGGGCGTCGCCGCCCTCGAGTCGGATCTCGACCAGGGCGATGGGCGTGAGGCTCGCCCACTCGGGGATCCACTCGTAGGCCGCGGGCCACATGACCTGCAGGACGTGGTCCAGCCCTGCGGCGGCGACCTCGGCGTCGATCGCACTGACGGGCACTCCCGCGGTGAGCTCGGCGTCCACGCGGTGGATGGTCGACTCGTGGATCTGCATGCGACGAGTGGCACCCACTCCCTGGACCGCGGAGTACCAGAACCAGGCGGGATCCTCGTCGGCATGGGACTCGAGCTGGGCGATCAGGGCCGCGGTCGCGGCGGTGCGCCGCTCAAGCACGGCCTCGCGGCCGTCCGGACGGGGCTGTTTGGCCTCCTCGATCGCCATCACCTCGTCCTCGGTGGTGGCGCCCGCGGCGAGGATCGCGGTCCAGAACTCATGGACCTCGGCGACGTGCCACAGGAGGTCGTCCGCCGTCCAGTCGGGACAGGTGGGGACCTTTTGCCCGGGATCGGTGGCGGTCAGGACCGAGACCAGCCTCTCGGATTCCTGACGGATGACGGCGGTCGCATCGATGCTCATGCACCCATCGAAGCACCTCGGGTGAGCCACAGCACCCGTTCTGCCGAGGTCGCTCCCCTTGAATTCACATACCCCTTAGGGGTATACATGAGGCAATGGATACCCCAATAGGGTATCGCCACCACGACGAAGGAGCACGCCCCATGGCTACGACCACCACTCAGTTCCAGGTGACCGGCATGACCTGCGGCCACTGCGAGATGTCCGTGCGCGAGGAGGTCGGCGAGATCCCCGGCGTCGAGTCCGTCGAGGTCAGCCACGAGACCGGCCTGCTCAGCGTCTCCGCCGCCCCGGCCGTCCAGGACGCCGCCGTGCTCGCGGCCGTCACCGAGGCGGGCTACTCGGCGGTGCGGGCCTGACGAAGGCCCCGTCGGGTCGCTGACCGGCCCGTTCCCCATCGCACACCTCACCACCACGACCCGTCCCCCACGAGAGAAAGGTCCGCACGATGACCACCTCCCCGTCTCCGCTGCAGCATCCGCCGGGCGCCGACATCGAGCTCGAGATCAGCGGGATGACCTGCGCCTCGTGCGCGAACCGGATCGAGCGGAAGCTGAACAAGCTCGACGGCGTCTCCGCCGCGGTCAACTACGCCACGGAGAAGGCCCGCGTCTCCGCTCCGGCCGGCTACGACCCGCAGGAGCTCATCGCGACGGTCGAGAAGTCGGGGTACGGCGCGACGCTGCCGGCGCCGCGGGAGGCGGCGCCGGAGGCCGACGGGGAGCAGGAGGACCCCGAGATGGTCTCCCTGCGCCAGCGCCTGATCGGCGCCGCGGTGCTCTCCGTGCCGGTCATCCTCCTCTCGATGATCCCCGCCCTGCAGTTCACCAACTGGCAGTGGGCGGTGCTGGCCCTCTCCGCGCCGGTGGTCGTCTGGGCCGCGTGGCCGTTCCACCGTGCCGCGGCGCTGAACCTCCGCCAGGGCGCGGCGACGATGGACACCCTCATCTCGGTGGGCGTCCTCGCGGCCTTCCTCTGGTCGCTGTACGCGCTGTTCCTCGGCAGCGCCGGCCACCCCGGCATGACCCATGAGTTCTCGCTGACCATCGGCCGCACCGACGGCTCGGCGAACATCTACCTCGAGGTCGCCGCGGGCGTGACCCTGTTCCTCCTGCTGGGCCGCTACCTCGAGAAGCGCTCGAAGCGGCAGGCGGGCGCCGCGCTGCGGGCCCTGCTGGACATGGGCGCGAAGGACGTCGCCGTGCTCCGAGGCGGCGTCGAGACGCGCATCCCGATGGGCGATCTCGCCGTGGGCGAGACGTTCGTGGTCCGCCCGGGCGAGAAGATCGCGACCGACGGCGTGATCACCTCGGGGACCTCCGCGGTCGACGCCTCGATGCTCACCGGGGAGTCCGTGCCGGTCGAGGTCGGCGAGGGCGACGCCGTCACCGGCGCGACCGTGAACGTCGGAGGCCGCCTGCTGGTGCGCGCCACCCGCGTGGGCGGCGACACCCAGCTGGCCCGGATGGCGCGGATGGTCGAGGACGCGCAGTCCGGCAAGGCCGAGATCCAGCGGCTGGCCGACAGGGTCTCCGGCATCTTCGTGCCGATCGTCATCGCCCTTGCGGTGATCGTGCTCGGAGCCTGGATCATCGCGGGCTTCCCGCTGGAGACGGCGTTCACCGCGGCCGTCGCGGTGCTGATCATCGCGTGCCCCTGCGCGCTCGGCCTCGCCACCCCCACCGCACTGCTGGTGGGCACCGGGCGCGGCGCCCAGCTGGGCATCCTCCTCAAGGGCCCCGAGGTCCTGGAGAGCACCCGACGGGTCGACACGGTGCTGCTGGACAAGACCGGCACCGTGACCACCGGCAGGATGACGCTCACCGACGTCATCCCCGCCGCGGGCGTGGACCGCGCCGAGCTGCTGCGCGACGCCGGCGCCGTGGAGGACGCCTCCGAGCATCCGATCGCCCAGGCCGTCGCCCGAGCCGCCACCGCCGAGACCGGCGCCCTGCCCGTCGCCGACAGGTTCGAGAACCTGGAGGGGCGCGGAGTGCGGGCCGTGGTCGAGGGGCGCACGGTCCTCGTCGGCCGGCCGTCCCTTCTCGAGGGCCACGATCTGCCCGCCCCGCTCACGGAGGCGATGGAGGCCGCCGGGACCCGCGGCGAGACCGCCGTCCTGGTGGTCCGTGACGGCGCCGCGCACGGCGTGCTGCTCATCGCCGATGCGGTCAAGCCCACCAGCGCCGAGGCGATCGCCCAGCTGAAGGATCTGGGGCTCACCCCGATCCTGCTCACGGGCGATCACCGCGCGGTCGCCGAGCGGATCGCCGCCGAGGTCGGCATCGACGAGGTGATCGCCGAGGTCCTGCCGCAGGGCAAGATCGACGTGGTCACCCGGCTGCAGGCCGAGGGGCGCGTGGTGGCGACGGTCGGCGACGGCGTCAACGACGCCCCGGCACTCGCCCAGGCGGATCTGGGCCTCGCGATGGGCACCGGGACGGACGTGGCGATCGAGGCCGGGGACATCACCCTGGTGCGCGGCGACCTGCGCAGCGCGGCCGACGCGATCCGCCTGTCCCGTCGTACCCTGGGCACCATCAAGGGCAACCTCTTCTGGGCCTTCGCCTACAACACCGCGGCGATCCCGCTGGCGGCGCTGGGGCTGCTGAATCCGATGCTCGCCGGGGCCGCCATGGCCTTCTCGAGCGTGTTCGTGGTGGGCAACAGCCTGCGTCTGCGCACCTTCCGCTCCCGCAGCACCACTCAGCCCGAGACCACCACCGACCAGACCGTTCCGGCGCCCTGACCGCCTCGTTCCCGGGAGGAACACCATGACCACCACCGACCCGACACCGCTCGAGGACACCACGCCGACGGAGGCGTCGCACGAGCACCACCACGGCTACATCTCGGACAAGTCCCGGTACCTCGCACGTCTGAAGCGCATCGAGGGCCAGGCCCGCGGGCTCCACCGCATGGTCGACGAGGAGCAGTACTGCATCGACATCCTCACCCAGGTCAGCGCAATGAAGAGCGCTCTGGACGGGGTGGCGATGGGCCTGCTCGAGGACCACCTCCAGCACTGCGTGGTCGATGCCGCGCGCGCCGGCGGCGAGGAGGCCGAGGAGAAGCTCAAGGAGGCCTCCGCGGCGATCTCACGGCTCGTCCGCTCCTGATCCCCCGCCCGGCTGCGGCGCGCTTCGACGGCGATTCGCCCGAGTGTCCTGCGATCCCCCTGGTGACACCGGCAATCGATGGCTCCCCCAGGTGCCCCGGTGGGGTACTGTGACGAGCAGCGGGACGTGACGCCCACCACATGGCCGGGCTCGCGTCCCCAGGTGGCCGAGCATCACCGGCCACCGGCGCACAGGACGAGGAGAGCCATGTCGGAACGGACCATCGGCCGCGAGCTGCTCGAGGGCGAGCCCGGGCCCGCCCGCTCCCCGGAGGCGGCGCCACCCGAGGCCGCGACCGAACCGGTGCCGCGCGGTCGCCGCGAGGAGATCCTCGACGGCGCGGCGGACATGTTCGCCGAGCACGGCTATCACGGCTCCAGCCTGCGGGACATCAGCCAGCACATCGGGATCTCGCACTCGGGGATGCTGCATCACTTCGACTCGAAGGATGCCCTGCTCGACGGGGTCATCGACCGGCTTGAGGCGCACGCGCAGACTGGGCTCGAGCGCATCCCGCAGCTCCGCTCGGATCGCAACGCGCTGCTGCTGGGACTCGCCGAGCACTGGCACCCGGCCTCGCTGCCGATCCGGCTGCTCGCCACGCTCGACGCGGAGTCCGTCAGCGCCTATCACCACGGCCGCTTCCGCATGGCCCGCCTGCGCAAGGTGCATGAGCACGTCCTCGAGCACTGCTTCACCGGGTTCGCCGAACAGGGCCTGCTGCGCGAGGGAGCGGATCCCGCCTTCGCCGGCCGGTCGCTGCTGGCCGTGGTGCTCAGCCTCGCCGTGCGCGAGAAGACCGTGCGCCCGCTGCAGAGCGAGCCGCATGACGACGCCCCGATGAAGGACATCGCGATGCAGGTCGACGGGTTCTTCCTCGAGCCGCGCCCCGCCGCGGGACCCGCTCGCCGCTCGCGCTGAGCAGCCGGAGCCCTCCCGGCCGGCCCATCCCGGCCGCCCTTGCCGGGGCGGCACAGGTGGACTGGCTAGAGTGCGTCCGGTCCGTTCCCCGCGAGAGAGTTCCCGATGCCAGCTTCGTCCAGCCTCACCCTCAGCTCCCTGCATGCCGGCTACCCGGGCGAGGAGGTGCTGCGCGGGATCGATCTCACCATCGACGCCGGTGCGGCCCCGCTGGGCCTGCTCGGCCCCTCCGGGTCGGGCAAGACCACGCTGCTGGCCACCCTCAGCGGCGAGCACAAGCCCTCGTCAGGGCGCGCCACCTGGAACGGGCGTGAGGTCTCGAAGCTGCGCGGGAAGGACCGCCGGCAGTTCCGCGCGGCCGTCCGCTTCGTCTCCCAGTACGCGATGAACATCTCCGACCCGCGGGAGACGGTCCGCTCCCGACTCGAGCTGGCCGCGAAGGAGGCCCGCAAGGGAGGACGCACCCACGCCGTCTCCCCTGCCGAGCTGCTGGAGAGCGTGGGGCTCGAGGAGCACCTGATGCCGCGCACGATGCGCACCCTCTCCGGAGGGGAGACCCAGCGCGTCGCCCTCGCGACCGCGCTCGCCACGCGCCCGGAGATCCTGGTGCTGGACGAGCCCCTGACCGCCGTGGACCCCAACTCCCGCGCCCGCATCGCCGCGACCCTGGCCGCGACCATCGAGCGGCTCGGCATCGGCACGCTCATCGCCTCGCACGACATCGAGCTGCTGCAGAAGCTGTGCCCGCAGATCGCATTCCTCGGAGAGGGGCGGATCCTCGCCCAGGGCGCTCTCGGCGAGGTGCTCTCCCGCACCGAGCACGAGCAGATCCGCGATCTGGCCGAGGCGAATCCGGTCGCGGTGCAGCGCTACCGCTGAGCAGACGGCGGCGGGCGTCGGCCCGCGGGACAACGAGGTCCCGCAGGCCGGCGCCCGCCGTGCTCTCAGGCCTGCTGCGCGGTCGCCAGCTGCGGGTACACGGCCTCGAGCGGGGCCGAGAGCCCGGCCTTGGCGTGCACGGAGGTCACATCCGCGAGGACTTCGTGCTCCCCCGCCTCGGTCGCGTCGAACACCTGGCCGACTAGTTCGGCGGGGTCGACCTTGTCGTCGGTGACGTGCGCCGCCATCGCGGTGTCGACCCAGCCCACGTGCACGCCGACGACCTGCACGCCGGCCGGCTGCAGCTCCAGGCGCAGCGAGTTCGTCGACGACCACAGGGCGGCTTTGGTGGCCGAGTAGATCCCGGCGACGGCGTACCAGGACAGCGCCGAATGGAGGTTGATGATCGCGGTGCCGCCCTGCTTCGCGGCGAGCAGCGGGGCGAACGCACGGGTCAGGAACAGCGGGCCGAGGAAGTTGGTCTCGACGCTCGCACGGATCTCCTCGTCGCTGTGGGAGAGCAGACCGGCGCTCGGCACGGAGATGCCGGCGTTGTTGATCAGCACCGTCACATCGGACGCAGCCTCGGCCACGGCCTGGATGGAGGCCGGGTCGGTGACGTCGAGTGCGAGGGGCACGATCCGCTCGTCGTCCCACGTGCGCGGGGTGCGGGCCGTGGCGTAGACCTTGGCGGCCCCGCGGGCGAGCGCCTCCCGGACGAAGTGGGTGCCGATGCCGCCGTTCGCACCGGTGACGAGGACGATGGCGCCGTTCAGTGAAGTCATGAGCTCTTCTCTCTCGATCTGGATCTGGTCTGGTGGGGTCAGGCGTGAGCGAGGGTCGGGTAGTCGATATATCCGTTCGCGCCGCCCGTGTAGAGGGTGGCGGGGTCGGCGTCGTTCAGCGGCGCATCGGTGCGCAGTCGCTCGACGACGTCGGGATTGGCGAGGGCGAAGCGGCCCAGCGGCGCCATGTCGGCGAGGCCGGCGTCGATATCGGCGGCGATGGCATCACGGTCGCGTCCGTACCGGACAACGAGCAGCGCGGTGGGCCACATCTCACGGAAGGAGCGCAGCAGCTCGTCGTCGCCGAGGTGGTGGACGTGCAGGTACGCGAGGTTCAGCGGGACCAGCTCGCCCACCAGGTAGCGGTACTGGGCGCGCACGGCGCCGGCGTCGCCCTCTTCGAGCCCGCCGAGCGGGAAGGCCGGGGAGATGCGGATGCCGGTGCGGTCCGCACCGATCTCGTCGGCGACAGCCTGGGCGATCTCGAGGACGAAGCGGGCCCGGTTCTCGATCGAGCCGCCGTACTCGTCGGTGCGCTGGTTCGCGTTCGGTGCCAGGAACTGGTGCAGCAGGTACCCGTTGGCCGCGTGGATCTCCACGCCGTCCGCCCCGGCGGCGATCGCGGAGGCTGCGCTCTGACGGAACTCGTCGATCACGCCCGCGATCTCCTCGGTGGCGAGCTCACGGGGCACCGGGGTCTTCTCGACGCCGCGAGGGGTGTGGATGTCCTGCTCGGCGGAGATCGCCGACGGCCCGACGGGCTGTCGGTGATGCGGGGTGTTGTCCGGATGGGAGATCCGGCCGGCGTGCATCAGCTGGATGAACAGGTGCCCGCCGTCCTCGTGGACGGCGTCGGCGACCTCGCGCCATCCCTCGATCTGCTCGGATGTGTGGATCCCGGGGGTGGCGAAGTACCCCTGGCCGTCCTCAGACGGCTGCGTCCCCTCGCTGATGAGCAGGCCGAGCGAGGCGCGCTGACGGTAGTAGGTCGCGGTGTGCTCCCCGGGGGTGCCGTCGGGGTTCGCCCGGTTGCGGGTCATGGGCGACAGGGCGAGGCGGTGCGGGAGGTCGAGACGGCCCACGGTGAGCGGCTGCCAGAGGGAAGCGGTGGTCATGACTGAGTGGACTCCTTGACGTCGGGCGGGTCGTCACTGCGACCGGTGCCGGGCCGGGCGGCCAGGCACTTAGGTGGGAGGATGAGCATCGGCACCTCCGAGTCCACACAACAGTGACTACACTCAGAACTGAGGTGACTCGGCGTTTATTCCAGGAGGAGAGACGATGTCAGGGGTGACCCCGCCGCTCGGTCGTCGCGAGCGCAACAAGCAGGCCAAGCTCGAGCGCATCACCGCGGCCGCGAGCGAGCTGTTCTCCCAGTACGGCGTCGACGACGTCACCACCCAGCAGATCGCGGACGCGGCGGACATCGGCACCGGCACGCTGTTCCTCTACGCGCGGACCAAGGGCGAGCTGCTTCTCCTCGTGCAGAACACCCACTACGCCGTGGCGCTCGAGCGCGGGCAGGCGGCGGCCGCGGCGACCACCACGCCACTGGACGGCGTCATGGCGCTGCTCACCCCCGTCGTGCACTGCAGCCGGGTCCAGGTCGACAACGGCCGCACCTATCTGCGGGAGATGGTCTTCGGCGATCCCTCTGAGCCCCACCACGCCGAGGCACTGGCCATCGTCGAGCGGACCGAGGAGGCCACCGCCGCCCTCCTGGCCGGAGCCGCGGCGATCTCGGCCGACGAGGCGGCGACGCTGGCCCACGTGGTCTCGGCCATCCTGCTCCTGGAGCTTGGCGCGAGCTACAACGCCGCAGCGAGCATCGAGGAGCTCGTGACGAGCATCCGGACGCAGGTCGCCGCGATCCTGCCAGCCGGCCAGGTCGCCTGAGCCGACGACTCAGGGGACGGTGATCACCGTCTTCCCTCGCGATCCGCCGCGCGCCATCGAGGCGAGGGCCTGCGGGGTCTCGTCGAAGGAGAACGTCCGGCCGATGACGGGCCGCAGGGTGCCGTCGTCGACGAGGCCGGCGATCGTGCGGAGCTGCTCGCCGCTGGCTTCCATGAGCAGGAACTCGTAGGAGACGCCGAGCTTCTTAGCCCGGCGACGGATCTTCGCGCTGAGGGCGGCGATGACCAGCCGGAGGACGGGGTTCAGCCCGGCCCTCCTCGCGAAGGCGGGGTCGGGCGGACCAGCGATGCCGATCGCCCGTCCGCCCGGGCGCAGGACGCGGAGGGACTTCTCGAGACTCTCCCCGCCGAGGCTGTCGAGCACCAGGTCGTATCCGGAGAGCTCCTGCTCGAAGTCCTGGGTGCGGTAGTCGATGACGACGTCGGCCCCGAGCTCGCGCACGAAGTCGGCGTTCTTCCCGGAGGCGGTCGTGGCGACCTGCGCGCCGAGGTGCTTGGCGAGCTGGATCATCATCGAGCCAGCGGCGCCGGCGCCGGCGTGAATGAGGACCTTCTGGGCCGGCTGGACGTCGCCGCGGACCACGAGCACCTGCCAGGCGGTGAGCGCCACCAGGGGCAGGGACGCGGCGTCGGCGAGGCTGATCGAGACGGGAGCGAGGGCGACGTCCGCCTGGTCCACGGCGATGCGCTCCGCGAAGGTGCCGATCCGGTGATCACGCGGCCGGGCGAACACCCGGTCGCCGGGAGCGAAGCCCTGCACCTGCTCCCCCACCCTCAGCACCGTGCCCGCGAGATCATGCCCGAGCACCAGCGGCATGCGGTACGGGAGGATCGCCGTGAACTCGCCCTCCCGGAGCTTCTCGTCGAGCTGGTTCACCGCGGTCGCGGCAACCCCGATGAGGACGTCCTGCGGGCCGACGACCGGCTCGGGCACGTCGACCTCATGCAGGGACTGCTTGTGGGCATCGATGGCGAATGCTCGCATGATCCGGTTCTCCTCCAGAGGTCGGACTCCGGGCGTCGCCGTGCGCGGCACCCCGGCGCCGTTCGCGACCAAGGGCACCCCTGACGCACATTACAGAGCCACCTCAATTCTGAGTATACTCAGAACGGCTGTCAAGAGACTATGACTCCACCCCGCCCGTCGAACCGCCCGATCAATTCCCGGCCGGTCGATCGGCGCCGGTCGAGGGCGAGGCTGACGCTCGTGCGCCCTGGTTAGTGTCACGCCGTCCCCGCCGGCGCCCCACCGCGACCACTCCGGCGGCCACCCCGAGGATGACGGCCGCGATGCCGACGATGTAGCCGGCCACGCCGACATATCCGCCGGGCACGAGGTGCGGGTCCAGGAAGGGGTACGGGTACCACCAGGGGTCCCCCGTCGCAGGACCGACCACGAAGTTCGCGCGGATCATGGTGTAGAGCACCCAGAGGACCGGGAGCACGGCGGCGACGAGCACGGCGCGCCAGGGCAGCGCGCGCCGCTGTGGCCCCACCAGCACGTCGATCAGCAGGAACAGCGGCGCGATGAGGTGGAGCGTCTCGTTGGTCCAGACGTCAGAGATCCCGGCGATCGGGATCGACCGCAGCAGCAGGTTGTAGACCACCCCGGTGACGATCATGTAGGCGCTCGCACAGACCAGCAGCGTCGCCAACCACGCGGGATCCACGCCTACGTCGCGTCGCCGCAGTGCTCGCACGCCCAGGAGGACCAGGACCACCACGGCGCAGAGGTTCGAGATGATCGTGAAGTAGCTGAAGAAGTTCGCCACGACGGTGCCGACCTGCCCGGCGGCGACACCCTCCGCGGCGCGGGCGTTGCCGACCGCGATCGCGAGCTGTCGCAGGATCGCGGCCGCGCCGAGCGCGGCGGCCGCCAGTCGCAGGTAGGGCCACACCGTGGTCATCGAGTCTCCTGAGGGACGAGGCGGGGGTGTGGTGCGCCATGAGCGCGCACCGCGAGGATTGCCCTCAGGATTCCACGCGCGACCCCGCACACATACCGCCGTCCGCACTGACCGTTTCGCCGGAGACATGAAGAAGCCCCACCGGCTGGCCGGTGGGGCTTCTTCTCTCTGTGCGCCATCAGGGACTCGAACCCCGGACCCGCTGATTAAGAGTCAGCTGCTCTAACCAACTGAGCTAATGGCGCGAACAGGAAAGAACTTTACCCCCAAGTCTCCGCGCCGCCAACTCGAGAGGCCGCTCTGTGATCGAGGGAACAGCAGGTCCTGCCGTCGGCCGCCGGCATCGCCGGTTCCGTCGCAGGGACGGGCGCCGGTGCGGAGACCAGCACCGATCCTCTAGACTCGACCCTCCCAGGAGCGTCTTGCGCGAGGGTCCCCCGGACCGCTCGCCGGAGGAGGTCGGAGTGAGGATCGCGGTCACCGGAGCCACCGGCGTGCTCGGGCAGGAAGCCGTGGAGGCGCTGGTCGCCGCCGGGCACGAGGTCACCGGGATCACCCGCCGCGACTCCGGGGTGCCGATCGTCGAGGGGCGGGGCGGCAGCGCCGTCGTCGCCGACGTTTTCGACCCTCACGATCTGGCCCGCGCGTTCCGCGGCCACGACGTCGCGATCAACGCCCTCGCCCACGTCCCGGTCGGGATGTCGGGCCTGCGCCCGCTGTCCTGGCGCGAGGACGACCGCCTCCACCTCGAGGCCTCCGTCGCGATCGCGAAGGCCGCCGCCGAGGCCGGTGTGCGCCGTCTCATCCAGGAATCCACGATCTTCCTCTACCCGGACAACGGCACCGACTGGATCAGCGAGGACCTCCCGCTGAACGTGCGCAACCAGGCCTTCCGGCCCCGGGTCAAGGAGATGCGCGCCGCGGTCGACTTCGCGACCTCCGGGCGCAGCGCCGTGATCCTGCGGCTGGGCCAGCTGTTCGGCCGTGACCAGCACACCACCCACGCGCTCAGGGCGACCCGCAACGGCGATCCGATCCTGCTGGGCAAGCCGGACTCCTACGTCACCCTGCTGCACCACTCCGACGCCGGGCGCGCCTTCGTGGCGGCCCTGCGTGCGAGCAGCGGCTTCTACAACGTCGGCGGCGAGCCGATCCTCAAGAAGCGCTGGGCGAAGGATCTCGCGATGGAGGCCGGCACCGAGCAGCCCGCGAAGTTCTACCCGGAGATCACCCAGGCGATCGTCGGAACCCGTCTCGACGTGCAGCGGCGCTCGCTGCGGGTCTCCTCGCTGCGGTTCGTGTCCGAGACCGGCTGGCGACCGACGGTGGGCCCCTCCACCCCGGGCTGGTCGCGCCGCTGAGACGGCGCCCGGCGGCATGACGCCGGACAGCAGGCGGGGGTGGCGACGCGAAGACGTCCTCCCGCCCGGGCTCAGCGCGGCAGGCGCATCCCCACGCTCGGTGAGGAGTCGACGAAGCCGAGCGATCCGTAGAGCCTCTGCCCGGGCGGATCCGCGAGCAGCGTGATGTACGGGTGCGGCGGTGCGGCCGCGTCGATCCGTGCGATGAGGTCCTCCATCACCACCCTGCCCAGGCCACGACGCTGATGGGCGGGATCGGTGGCGATGTCCGCGAGGTGGAAGTACCAGGTGCCGTCCCCGAGCACCCGTCCCATCGCCGCCAGCGCGCCGTCCTCGGTGCGCACGCTCGCCCACGCCCAGCTGGCCATGAGGGCGCCGGCCGACTGCTCCCGGGTGCGCGGGCTGAGACCGGACTCCCGGCGCAGACGAAGGTACTCCTCGGCGCCCGGCGCCTCAGGAATCAGCTGATATCCGCTGGGCAGCGGCGCATGGGGGCGGGATTCGGCCGATGTCATGGGCCGATCCTGTCATCCCCGGCACTTCCTCGCTCCGCACAGACCGGAGAGGGATACTGCCGGGATGAGCACCACGCCGACGCCACCTCTCGAGACCGACCGCTGCCCCTGCGGCAGCGGGGACACCTTCGGCGCCTGCTGCGGACCGGTGCTGTCCCAGCAGCGACGGGCCGCCACCGCGCAGGCTCTGATGCGCTCGCGCTACACGGCCTTCGCCACGGGAGACCTCGAGCATCTGCTGCGCTCCTGGCATCCAGGGACGCGCCCGGACCGAGAAGATCTCGCCGCCTCGCTGGAGGAGGACGTGCGCTGGCTGCGGCTGGTGATCCACGAGACCTCCGCCGGTGGTCCGTTCGACGATGCCGGCACCGTCGAGTTCACGGCGATCTCCCGCGGTCCCGGGGGCAGGCAGGTGCTGCGCGAGCTCTCCCGTTTCGTGCGGGAGGGCGGGGCATGGCTGTACGTCGACGGGGATGTCGCCCGCGACCCTGGCTGACGCTTCGTCGACGACGGACGCCCCGGGCTCACAGGGAGCCCGGGGCGTCAGCGCGCGTCGGTGCCGGAGCGATCGCTCCGCACGACGGAGTCAGCAGGGTCAGCCGCCGAGGGTCGCGACCTTCTTCTCGGCCCGCTTCGCGGCCTCCTGGAGGATCGCACCGAGCTCCGAGGCGTGCTTCTCGGCCTCCTTGGAGCGGGGCAGCGACGACTTCTTCACGGACTTCGAGGCCCGCTTCGCGGAGCGCTCGGTGCTGCGTCGCGCATCCTTCATGGCTGCGGCGACCTTCTCCCCGCGGGTGGGCTCGCGACGGGACAGGGCGATCGCCGCAGCGATGCCCGCTCCGATCAGGACCACGCCGGCGACGCCGCCTGCGATCGCCACGGCGGGCGTCACAGGGGACTTCTCGTCACCGGCGGCGGAAAAACCCTTCACCGCACCGACGATCTCGTTCTTCCAGCGCGTCGCCGCGTTCACGGGATGGACGCGATCGATGAGCTCATCGATGTCCGACGCCAGGTTGTCCTGCCGGCGATAGGCCTCGCTGCGCATGTCGTCCAGGCTCTTCTTCTTGGCCACCACTGCCTCCGGGGGTCGTCAGGGCTTGCTGTTGCAGATCGTATCGCGGACGGCGGGACCATATGGCCACGCGCCGGCCCGCGCGGGGTTCACCTCGCGGTGCGGGAGAGGAAGTCGTCGGCCCCGCCGACGAGCTCGATGTGACCGGTCTCGACGTCGGCCGACGCCATCGCGGCGACCTCGGCGGCGAACTCCTCGACGGAGTAGAGCTTGCCGGCGGCCTCGCGGCGCTCCTCGAGAGCGCCGGGGCGGGCACGGTTCAGCAGCGTCGCGGTGACGGTGCCCTCGATCATGTCGCCGGAGACGACCACGAAGGAGATCCCCTTCTCGGACAGCTCGCCGATCCGCTCGGTGAGCGCCGTCTCGCCGGCGCGCTTCGAACGCGCGACCTGCTCATACTCGGGCATCGTCTCGACCTCGTCGATGAAGTGCGCCTGGTGGCTGGTCACGAAGACCACGCGGCCGCCGGTGGAGAGATGCTCGAGGCCGGCGCTGAGCGCGTCGTCCTGCGCGTCGCGGTTCAGGCGCATCGCGTAGTCCTCGCCGAGATCGGCCTCCATGCCGCCCGAGGCGTTCAGGACCAGCAGGTCCAGGCCGCCGAAGGTGTCCACGGCGGTCTGCATGAGGGTGCGCACGCCCTCGGCATCGGTGAGGTCGGCGCCGACGGCGACGGCCTTGCCGCCCGCCTCCTCGATCTCCTTGACCACCTTGTTCGCGCGCGGCGCCTTCTGGCGGTAGTTGATGACGACGTTCGCACCGTCGGCGGCGAGCAGCTTCGCCGTGGCGGCCCCGACTCCTCGGGACGAACCGGTGACGACGGCGGTCTTGCCTGCGAGGGCGCTCATGAAGGACTCCTGGGGATCGTGGATCGTGTGGTTCAGCGATGGACGAGGGAGATCGAGGGCGCTCACGAGGGGCACCCGTCGGGATCCCGCTCGACCGACCACCCGAGCCTACCGGAGCACAGCCGACGGCCCGTTAGGCTGGACTCGCGCGCGAGTGGCGGAATCGGTAGACGCGCTGGATTTAGGTTCCAGTGCCCCAGGGCGTGAGGGTTCGAGTCCCTTCTCGCGCACGCATCACCACAGCGACGAGGAGACGTTTCATGACCCTGTTCGGGCTCGTCCGTCATGGGCAGACGGACTACAACCTGCAGGATCTCTTCCAGGGGTCCTCCGACATCCCTCTGAACGACACGGGCATCGCCCAGGCCCATGCCGCGTTCGACGCGCTGCCGGCCGTGGACTGGGACGTGGTGCTCTCCTCCCCGCTGCAGCGGGCCGAGCAGACCGCGCGGATCATCGGCGAGGACCATGCCATCCCCTTCGGCGGCACCGAGCCGCGCCTGGTCGAGATCGACTGGGGCGAGGCCGAGGGCAGGCCGGTGCGGGAGATGGAGGAGAAGTACCCCGAGCGCGCCTTCCCCGGCCGTGAGGACCACCAGGCCGTGGCCGACCGCGGCTACGACGCCCTCGAGGCGCTCGAGGAGCGCTACCCCGGCAAGAAGGTGCTGCTGGTCGCCCACGGCACGCTGATCCGCTTCCTGCTCTCGGGGATCATCGAGCAGCCGCTGCCCTCGATCCCCAACGCGACCCTGTCCGTCCTCGAGCTCGAGGGCACCACCTGGCACGTCAGCATGGTCGCCGGGCAGGCGGTCGACCACACGGTCGAGGTCGCCGACCGCTCCGAGAACCCCCGTTTCATCCTGGAGAAGTCGCATCTCACCCCCGCGGCGATCGCAGCCCGCGATGCCGCCTCGCACGCCACCGCGCACCCCGCTGAAGGAGCAGATCGATGAGCAGCCGCACCGCCGTGGACTCCGAGGGATCCTGGTTCGAACCCGATCAGGTCACCGAGCTGCGTCGGCGCCTGCCGATCCCCTACGTGGACATCGTCCCGGTGCGCACCGACGTGGACGGCTCCGTGGAGGAGGTGGGTCTGCTGCTGCGCGCCTCGGGCGCCGGGCGGATCGTGCGCGCGATCGTCTCGGGCCGGGTGCTGGTGCACGAGACGATCCGCGAGGCGATCGCCCGGCACATCGACAAGGACCTGGGCCCCATGGCGATGCCCCGCATCCCCGTCTCCCCGGTGCCGTTCACGGTGGCCGAGTACTTCCCCACCCCTGGGGTCTCCCTGTTCCACGATCCGCGCCAGCACGCGATCTCGATGGCCTACGTGGTGCCGATCGACGGGGAGACCGCTCCGCAGGAGGATGCGCTGGAGCTGACCTGGTTCGGGATCGACGAGCTGGTGGCGGAGTCCTCGCCGCTGGAGGAGACGGAGGGCGGCCGGGATCTGCTGGTCCGTCGCGCCCTCGCCCACGTCGGCGCGATCTGAGAGCAGACGGGACGGGCCGCGCACGGCCCATCCCGTCCCTTCCCTTCCCGTTCCTGCAGAGCCTGTCTCAGCCGGCCGTGCCCAGCAGCGGGGCGACATGCCCGGCGAGCGCCCGGAAGGCCTTCCCGCGATGGGAGATCGCATCCTTCTCCGCCGGGCTGAGCTCCGCGGAGGAGCGGCTCTCGCCGTCCGGGCGGAACAACGGGTCATAGCCGAAGCCCCCGTCGCCGTGGCGCTCGCGCAGCAGCACGCCCACCATCTCCCCGCGCTCCACGACCTCGGCGCCGTCGGACGCGACCAGCGCCGCCGCGCACACGAAGCGCGCGGTGCGGTGGGCGTCGGGGACGTCGCCGAGCTGGGCGAGGAGCAGATCGTTGTTCGCCTCGTCGTCACCGTGCCGGCCGCTCCAACGGGCGGAGAAGATCCCCGGCGCCCCGCCGAGCACGTCGACCGAGAGTCCCGAGTCATCGGCCACGGCGAGCAGCCCGGTGGCCTCCGCGGCGGAGCGGGCCTTCAGCAGGGCGTTGCCCTCGAAGGTCACGGCGTCCTCGACCACATCCGGCAGGGAGATCCCTGCCGAGGAGATGATCTGCTCGGGCGCGAGCCCGGGGACGGCCGCGGTGAGGATCCGCTGCAGCTCGGCCAGCTTCTTCGCATTGTGCGAGGCGAGGATGACCCGCGCGCCGGCGGGGACCTCCGTGCGTGCCGCGCTCATCGCTGCTGCGCCAGGACGTCCCGCTGGATCCGTGCCAGCTCCGCGCAGCCGTCGGTGGCGAGATCCAGCAGCGCCCCCAGCTCGGTGCGGTCGAAGGGCGCACCCTCGGCGGTGCCCTGCACCTCGACGAAGGAGCCGGAGCCGGTGACCACAACGTTCATGTCGGTCTCCGCCGTGACGTCCTCGCGGTACTCGAGGTCCAGCAGCGGACGGCCGTCCACGATGCCCACGCTGATCGCGCTGACGGTGTCGGTGAGCACGGTCGAGGCGGCCGGCAGCGAGGTGTGCTGCTTGCCCCACGAGATCGCGTCGGCCAGCGCCACGTAGGCGCCGGTGATGGCGGCGGTGCGGGTGCCGCCGTCGGCCTGCAGCACGTCGCAGTCCAGCTGGATGGTGTTCTCCCCCAGCGCATCGAGATCGATGATCGCCCGCAGCGAGCGGCCGATGAGGCGGGAGATCTCGTGGGTGCGGCCGCCGATCTTGCCCTTGACCGACTCCCGCGGGGAGCGGGAGTTCGTGGCGCGGGGCAGCATCGCGTACTCGGCGGTGACCCACCCGGAGCCGGAGCCCTGCTTCCAGCGCGGCACCCCGGCGGTGAAGGAGGCCGCGCACAGCACGCGCGTGCGGCCGAACTCGATCAGGGCGCTGCCCTCGGCCTGGTCGAGCCAGCCTCGGGTGATGCGCACCTCCCGCAGCTGGTCAGGGGTGCGGCCGTCGATGCGGTCGCCGGCAGGGGTCTGGGTCGAAGAGCTCACGGAGCTCCTTCCTCGGAAGGCGTCGGATGGTCACCGTCCGATCCCCCGCCGCGTCGTCGACGCGGCAGGCCGATCGGGCGATCGTCACACGTCGAGGATATCCATCGGCCGGACCATCGTGATCTGCCCGCTGTGCACCTCGCGCGCCTCGGCGAGCGGGACCTCGTGGTCGGTCCAGGCCGGGATGTGGGTCAGCGCCAGGTGGCGGACCCCCGCGCGGGCCGCACACTCCCCCGCACGACGTCCCGTGAGGTGGACACCGGAGAAGCGATCGTCGCGCCCCTCGATGTACCCGGCCTCGCAGAGGAACAGGTCGGCGCCGTCGGCGAGCTCATCCAGCGCCTCGCAGGCATCGGTGTCGCCGGAGTAGGCGAGCGTGACCCCGCCACCGGTGATCCGGAAGCCGTAGGCCTCGACCGGGTGCATGACGGCGCGGGTCTCGATCTCCAGCGGGCCGATCGTGAAACGGTCGCCGTCGCTCAGGGGGAGGTGCTCGAAGGGCGCGGTGGTGACGCCATCGGGGATGCAACCCTCGCGGCCCAGCACGCCGGCGATCCGCTCGGGCAGCGGGGCCGGGGCGTGGATCGGCAGCTTCCCGAGGTCCGTGCGGGAGTGGTAGGCCCAGAACACCTCGAGGCCGGTGAGGTCGAGGTAGTGGTCCGGGTGGAGGTGGGAGATGATCACCGCGTCCAGGTCCGCCGGATCGATGACGTTCTGCAACGGCCCGAACGCGCCGGACCCCAGGTCCATCAGCACCCGCCAGACGCGGCCGTCGGCGTCCTCCTGCTCGATGAGGTAGCTCGAGGCGGCGCTCTCGGGGCCGGCGAAGCTGCCGCTGCAGCCGATGACGTGGACCCTCATGCCGGCACCACCGGCAGAGTGCCTGTCATCTCGAGCGTGGGGCCGAGGAACCGGCGGGAGAGCCGCGCGAAGTTCTCGCTGCCCGCGCCGACGGCGGTCTGGGCGAAGACGTGGTGCGGCGCCCGGGCCGTCTCGCGCAGCGCGTCGGCGGCCTGGAGCTGGCGGTAGACGTCCAGCGCGGTCTCCTCGGCGGAGGAGACGAGGGTGACGTCCGGGCCCATGACATAGCTGATGGGGCCGGCGAGCATCGGGTAGTGCGTGCAGCCCAGCACGAGGGTGTCCACTCCGGCCGCCTTCACCGGGGCCAGGTACTCCTCCGCCGCCTCGAGCACCTCGTGGCCGGTGACCACGCCGTTCTCGACGAACTCGACGAAGCGGGGGCAGGCCTGCGTGGTGAGCGACAGCTCGGGCGCGGCGGCGAGGGCGTCCTCGTAGGCGCGGGAGGTGACCGTGCCCTGGGTGGCGATCACGCCCACCCGGCGGTTGCGGGTCGCGGCGACGGCACGGCGCACGGCCGGCTGGATCACCTCGACCACCGGCACCCGGTACCGCTCTCGGGCATCGCGCAGCACGGCGGCGGATGCGGTGTTGCACGCGATGACGAGCATCTTCACGCCGTGCTCGACCAGCTCGTCCATGATCCCCAGCGCCAGCGAACGCACCTCGGCGATGGGACGCGGGCCGTAGGGGCCGTTCGCGGTGTCGCCGATGTAGACCAGCTCCTCCTGGGGCAGCTGGTCGAGGACGGCGCGGGCGACGGTGAGGCCACCCACCCCGGAGTCGAAGATCCCGATCGGCGCGTTGTTCATCCGTGCAAGGCTAATCTCGACAGCCGTCAAGGGCAGTGACGGCACGCTCACTGCGTGCCGTTTCACAGTTCGAACACAACTCCGGTGGTCCCGCCGCGGGGAGATCGACGGACTGGACCTCGGCCGACGGGCCAGGCGGGAGGCTAGTCCAGCGCGCGCAGGAGGCTCTCCTGCAGCCAGGACAGCAGCTCGTAGACCGCGATGACGATGTCGGAGCCGACGTGCTCCTCATCACCGACCGGCGGCGCGTCCTCCACCCGCTCCCCGATCTGCTGGAGCATCCGCACGGTGTCGAAGTCGCCGTCCCGCTCGAGTCCGAGCCGGTCGGCGAGCACGATCCGCACGTCGTTGAGGGCCCGCAGCATGGCCATCGACTCGGGGTCGTCGAGCACCACCTCACCATGGCCGCCGCCCGTGCGGTCCAGGATCCGCATCACCAGGCGGAGATCGGCGAGCTTGCCCTCGGCGAGGTCCTGCTGGGCCAGGCGTCGGTACTCCGCGGCGAGATCCGGGTCCTCGGAGGCCTCGGGGAAGAGGCGTCGCACGGCGGAATCCGAGGGGGACCGAGCATCACGGCCGGCGAACTCCGCCTCCAGGCGACGCAGCGGATCCTCGCTCTGCGCGGCGCGTCGCAGCGCCCCGCCCCCGGTGTCGATGCCCAGGTCGCCGCGGATCAGATCCGCGGTCTCCTGCGCGACCTGGGCGATGATCGCCTTCTCCTCGCCATCGAGCCGGCAGGCCAGGGTGCCGTCCGCACGGCGTCGGAACGCATGCGCCATCAGGCCTCCCCCGCCTTCTCCAGCGTCGCCTGCAGTCCGAAGGAATGCATCGCCTGCACATCGGTCTCGACCCGTTCCCGGGATCCGGTCGAGACGATGGCGCGGCCCTCCTCGTGGACCTGCATCATCAGCTGCTCGGCCACCAGGTGCGAGTAGCCGAAGTAGCGCCGGAAGACGAACTCGACGTAGCTCATGAGGTTCACCGCGTCGTTCCAGACGACGGTGCACCAGGGACCATCCGTCTCGAGCGTCGCCTGCGCACTGCCGAGCGGATCGGTGAGCGACTCCGTCCGCGGGTCGACCCGCGGCAGCTCCACCGGCATGCGCATCCTCCTGAATCCTCCCGCTCCCCCGGGTTCGGGATGCGGCGGGTCGAGTCTACGGGGCGTGCCCGCTCGGCTGCCGCGCCGGCACGCACTACGGTGGACACCGTGACTTCTGCCCTGCTCACCGACCTCTACGAGCTGACGATGCTGGAGGCCGCCCGCGAGGCCGGCACCGCGTCGCGGCGCTGCGTCTTCGAGGTGTTCACCCGCTCCCTGCCCGAGGGGCGCCGCTACGGCGCGCTCGCGGGAACCGGACGCGTGCTGGACGCGATCGCCGGCTTCCGATTCGACGACGCGGACCTGCGCTACCTGCGCGGGGCCGGGGTGCTGACGGAGGAGACGCTCGAGCACCTGGCCGAGTTCCGCTTCGCCGGGGACGTGCACGGCTACGCGGAGGGCGAGCTGTACTTCCCGAACTCGCCCGTGCTGCGCATCGAGGGGACCTTCGAGAATGCGGTGCTGCTCGAGACGGTGGTGCTCTCCATCCTGAACCACGACAGCGGCGTCGCCTCCGCCGGATCACGCATGATCACCGCAGCCCGCGGCCGGCCCTGCATCGAGATGGGCGGCCGACGGGTCCACGAGGACGCCGCGATCGCCGCCGCGCGGGCCGCGTACCTGGTCGGCTTCGCCTCCACCTCGAACCTCGCCGCGGGAGCGCACTACCGCGTGCCCGTCGCCGGAACCGCCGCACACGCCTTCACCCTCCTCTTCGACGGCGAGGAGGAGGCGTTCCGCTCCCAGCTCGCCTCCCAGGGCGCCGGGACGACGGTGCTCGTGGACACCTATGACGTCGAGCAGGCCGTGCGCACCGCCGTCGAGCTCGCAGGGCCCGAGCTGGGCGCGGTGCGCCTGGACTCCGGCGACCTCGGCGAGCAGGCCGTCCAGGTGCGGGCGCTGCTGGACTCGCTCGGGGCGACCGGGACCCGGATCACGGCGACCGGCGATCTGGACGAGCATCGTGTCGAGGAGCTGAAGGACGTGCCGCTGGACGGCTACGGCATCGGCACCAAGCTCGTCACCGGCGGCGGGCATCCTGCGCCGGGCTTCGTCTACAAGCTCGTCGAGCGCGAGGGCGCCGACGGCACCATGCAGCCCGTGGGCAAGCGCTCCGCCTCCAAGGCCACCCTCGGCGCGGGCAAGGCCGCCTACCGGATGCGGGTGGGCGGTCGTGCCCATGCCGAGCTGGTGCTGCCCGGCGAGGAGGAGGTGGCCGAGTTCGAGCGGGAGCTGACCGCCGAGCTCACCTCCGGGACCTCGCATCCCGACTGGGCGCGCACCTCGCTGCGCCCGCTGCAGCAGCCCCTGATCCTGGGCGGGGAGCTCGTCGAGACCCTGCGGGCACCCGAGCGGGTCGAGGCGGCACGGATCCGGCATGCCGAGTCCGTGGCGGAGCTCGGGATCGCCGCAGACGACGGCCCCGACGGCCCTGTCGCGATCCCCACCATCACCGACGGCACCGAGGCCGCGCGCCTGCTGGGCTGAGGCGGGAGCTCGGGGCGGGATATCTGGTGCGCCCCGGGACCAGTTCGGCCCAGCAACCGCTCTGACCTGGACATCGGCCTACCTCGGCGCACAGTCTGCTCCGGTCGCCGGCCTCCGCGGCGCACGGCCCGCCTGCGCACCAGCCCTCGGCGCACGGCCCGCCTGCGCACCGGCCCGCAGCTGGTCGGTGACCGGCGCGTCAGCGATGACTACGGCGATATCGTCGTACAGATCGCCCTGACGCCAGTACCCGACCACGGCTCGGCTCAGCAGGACTCGGAGACGACAGCGGGTGCAGGCGCACTGTCACCAGCTGCGGGCCTCAGCGGCGGCCGACGAACCAGCCTCGCACGATCCCGATGCGCTCCTGGATCTGCTCCGCGCTGGCCTGGGCGACGGCCGGGCCGCCGCTGCGGCTGCGCAGGGTGTTGTGCACCGAGCCGTGCGGGGTGCCGGACTTCTTGGACCAGGCGGAGACCAGGGTGCTGAGCTCCTTGCGCAGGTCCATCAGCTGCCGGTGATCGACGACTCCGGGGGTGACGGGCGCGCCCGCGCTCCCGCTCTTCTGCCGTCGGGCCTGCTGCTGGGCCTGCTGCTGCTGGAGCACGGTGCGCATCTGGTCGGCGTCCAGCAGGCCCGGGATGCCCAGGAACTCCTGCTCGTCCTCGGAGCCGATCGTGCCGCCGGCCCCGTACTCGCCGCCGTCGAAGAGCACGCGGTCGAAGGAGGCCTCGGACTCGAGGGCCTCGAAGCTCATCTCCAGCTCGTCGGAGGTCTTCTCCGGGCGGTTGGCCTGCTCGATGAGGCTCTCGTCGAGCCCGGTCTCCTCGTCGCCCGTCTTCGGCCGGCGGTCGAGCACATGGTCACGCTCGGCCTCCATCTCGGCGGCGTGGCCCATGAGGATCGGGACGGTGGGCAGGAAGACGCTCGCGGTCTCGCCCCGGGTCCGGGAGCGCACGAAGCGGCCCACCGCCTGCGCGAAGAACATGGGTGTCGAGGTCGAGGTCGCGTAGACGCCGACGGCCAGGCGCGGCACGTCCACGCCCTCGGAGACCATGCGCACCGCGACCATCCAGCGGTCGTCGGACTCCGAGAACGCCTCGATCCGCTTGCCGGCGCCGACGTCGTCCGAGAGGACCACGGTGGGCTCCTCGCCGCAGATGTCCTTCAGGGTCGCCGCATAGGAGCGGGCCGCCTTCTGGTCGGTGGCGATGACCAGTCCGCCGGCGTCGGGCACGTGGCGGCGCACCTCGGTGAGACGGCGGTCCGCCGCGGAGAGCACGGACTGGATCCACTCCCCCTTGGGGTCCAGCGCCGTGCGCCAGGCCTGCTGGGTGATGTCCTTGGTCTCCAGCGCGCCGAGCTGGGCTGAGACCTCGTCGCCGCTCTTGGTGCGCCAGTGCATGCGCCCGGAGTAGGTCATGAACAGGACCGGGCGCACCACGTGGTCGCGCAGCGCCTCCCCGTACCCGTAGGTGTAGTCCGCCTTCGAGCGCAGGAAGCCCTCGCCGTCCTCCTCGTAGACCACGAAGGGGATCTGGGAGTCGTCCGAGCGGAAGGGGGTTCCGGTCAGGGCGAGGCGCCGGGTGGCCGGGTCGAAGGCATCGCGCACGCCGTCGCCCCAGGTCCGCGCGTCGCCGGCGTGGTGGATCTCGTCGAGGATCACCAGCGTGCGATCGGCCTCGGTGCGGGCGCGGTGCAGCGCCGGGTGCATGCCGATCTGCGCGTAGGTGACCGCGACGCCCTGGTAGTGCGAGCCGTGCGCGCCCTGGGCGTTGGAGAAGTTCGGGTCCAGGGAGATGCCCACGCGCGCCGCGGCATCGGCCCACTGGGTCTTCAGATGCTCCGTCGGCGCGACCACGGTGATGCGTCGGACCGTGCCCTCGGACAGCAGGCCCGCCGCGATCTGCAGCGCGAAGGTGGTCTTGCCGGCGCCGGGGGTCGCGACGGCCAGGAAGTCCTTGGGCGCGCGGTCCCGGTACAGCTCGAGGGCCTCCGCCTGCCAGGCACGGAGCTTGGAGACGGTGCCCCAGGCGGCGCGCTCGGGGTAGGCGACAGGGAGCGATCGCGCGGCGGCCTCGGAGGGCTGGCGGGGATCGTTCGTGGAGAAGAGCGAGGGGGTCGTGTTCACAGCGAGAACAACCGTACCGCCGACGGGTGACGACCCGCCGACGCGACGGATGTGAGGAAGTCGCCGCGCTGCGAGCGTCCCGACGGGGCGCGGCGCGGGCTCAGCGCCGCCCGCCGAAGAAGCCGCGGAAGCCGCCCTTGCCGGACCCTCCGGAGCCGGACCCGTCCCCGCCGTCGTTCGGCTCACGGAAGCCTTCGTAGATCTCCTTGCACTCCGGGCAGACCGGGTACTTCTCAGGATCGCGGCCGGGCACCCACACCTTGCCGCACAGCGCGATCACAGGGGTGCCGCCGAGGGCGGCCTGGGTGATCTTGTCCTTGCGCACGTAGTGCGCGAACCGGTCGTGATCACCGTCGTCGGTCTTCTGGTCCTGCTCCTGCAGCTGACGGTCCAGCACCGCGGTGCTGCCCGGGCCGGCGCCGGGGTCGTCGCTGTAGGGGTCCATCCGGGACGGGTCGGACGTGGAGGACATGGCACTCTCCCTCGATCGATGTCGTGCTCCGCGAAGCCTATCGGCCCTGCCTCCCGCGGGACACCGCCGCCCCCTGGAACACTCCTCCCCATGGACGCCGTGGTCGATTTCCTCCGCCGCCTGCCCGACGAGATCCGACGGGTCGGCGGCTCGCTGCCGCTGCGCGCCGGGCTGCTGCTCCTGGCGCTGCTGCTGAACCTCGGCTTCTACCTGCCCTCCCTGCCCGAGGGCACCCCGGGCGCGGGCGTCCCGGGTCTGGACAAGGTGGTGCACCTGGTCGTCTTCGGCCTGACGGTCTTCGCCGCGGGCCGGCTGCTCGCCCCGCGCCGGCGCTTCCCCATGGGCTGGGTGGTGGTGGTCGCGATCGCGCACGCGCTGCTCATCGAGCTGATCCAGTGGGTGGCGCTCCCCCAGCGCAGCGGCGACCTGGGCGACGTGCTGTTCGACGTCCTTGGCATCGCACTGGGAGCGGGGCTGTGGATCGGCGAGCGATACCGCCGCCGCACCGCCGAGGCGGCCGAGCTGGACCCGCAGGAGGATCCGCTGCCCGAGAGCATCGAGAACGGGGTCCGCTGAGGGATTCGGCCCGCTCCCCCGGAAGCCCGCCGCCGACTCCTGGAGGACGCCTACGATCAGGCCATGAGCACACAATCGCTCCTGCAGGGCATGACGGAGGATCTGCCGCCCTCGATGCGCCGCGTCGCCGAGGCGGTCCTCGCCGACCCCCAGCGGATCCTCCGGACCACCATCACGGAGCTCGCCGCGGAGTGCCGCACCTCGGAGCCCACGGTGGTGCGCCTGTGCCAGCGTCTCGGCATGACGGGATACGCCGAGCTCCGCCTCACCCTCGCCGGCGAGCTGGCCTCCGAGCAGGTGCGCCGCCCGTCCGTCGGCGGGGCGCACGGCGCGGACCTCCCCGTGCGCGGCACGCTCTCGGAGATCGTCGCCGACGTCGCGCTGGCCGAGGTGCTCGGCATCGAGGAGACCGCCGCCTCCCTCGACATGGATGCTCTCGAGCGGGCTACCGCGGCGATCGCGGCCGCTCCCGTGGTGCTCCTGCACGGCATCGGCGCCTCCGCCTCCGTGGCCGGGGACTTCGAGCGCAAGCTCCAGCGGATCGGCCGCCGCGCCCACAGCCCGCGGGACACCCACGACGCGCTGGCCGCCGCCGCCCTGATGGGCCCCGGCGAGGTCGCCATCGGCTTCTCGCACAGCGGCACCACCACGGAGACCGCCGCCTTCCTCACCACCGCTCGGAGCGCCGGCGCCACGACCATCGCCCTGACCAACGGGAGCGGCGGCCCCGTCGTGGCGAACGCCGACATCCCGCTGCGCACCACCGTGCGCGAATCCGTCTACCGCTCGGGCGCCATGGCCTCCCGCTCGGCCCAGCTGCTCGTCGTGGACTGCCTGTTCGTGGCCGTGGCAGGGCAGGCCCGAGAGACGAGCGTGGACGCGCTGCGACGCACCTACGACGCCCTTGAGGAGTACCGCGGAGCATGAGCACCCCCACCGATCCTGCCCACGAGGACGCAGAGGCCCTCACCGCCCTGGTCACCAGGCTGACCGACGCCGCGGCCGCGGCCCCTGCAGACGGCGTCGCGATCGAGGGAGCTGCCGCGGCCGTCGCCGCCGTGGACCGCCCCGGAGGCGGGATCTCCCGCGCCGTCGCCGGGAGCACCACGCTGTTCTCCGGGGACGGGACCCGCCTGCCGACCGGTTCCGCCGAGGGCGGGCCGGTGCACGAGGACACCCTGTTCGACATGGCCTCGGTGACGAAGGTGGTCACGACGCTGACCGCGGCCACCCTCATCGAGGACGGACTGCTGGATCCCGAGGCCCCCATCGCCGAGCACCTGGACTCGCCGCATCCCCGGATCACGGCGCGCCAGCTCCTCACCCACACGGCCGGCCTGCCCCCGGTGATGTCGATCTGGCAGATCCCCGGGGACCGTCGGGCGAAGCTGGAGGCGATCTCGCGCGCGACCCTCGACGCGGAGCCGGGCACGGCGCACGCCTACTCCTGCATCGGCTTCATCCTGCTGGGCACCCTGCTCGAGGAGCTCACCGGCCTGTCGCTGCCGCAGCTCGCCCGGCGTCGCGTCCTCGACCCTGCCGGGGCCACGGGCGCGGGCTGGGCGCCGCCCGCCCAGCAGGCCTCCCGCGCCGCGGCCACCGAGATCCAGGACGATCCGCCCCGCGGGCTGGTCCGCGGATCGACCCACGACGAGACCGCCTGGTCGCTGGGCGGCGCGGGCAACGCCGGGCTCTTCGCGACCCTCGAGGACGCGCTCGCGCTCGGCCGGGTGCTGGTCGGCAGGGCGCCGGGCCCGACGTTCTCGGCGCCGGTGCTCGACCTCCTGACCAGGGATCAGCTGTCGGGGACGATCAGCACCGGTGCACCGTGGCGGCAGGGCTTCGGGCTGCGGATCGGCCAGGAGACCGCACCGGGCACCGTGATCCCGCAGGTGGTGGGACATCCCGGCTTCACCGGCACCTCGGTGCTCGCCGATCCGTCGACCGGCGCCGTGGCCGTGCTGCTGACCAACCGGGTGCACCCGCGGCGCACCCGTTTCACCGTCGACCACGCCCGACGGGAGCTCGCGCGGCTCGCCGTCGGCTGACCCGCCCGCGACTCACCGCAGGCGGGACGCCGGATCCGGTGCCGCGGCGAGGAGACGCCGGGTGTACTCTTCCTGCGGGTCGTCGATCACCGAGCGGCTCTCTCCGGACTCCACCACCCGGCCCTGGTGCATCACCATCACCTCGTCCGAGTAGCGCCGTGCGCTGCCCAGGTCGTGGGTGATGTAGAGGACCGCGAGATCCTCATCGCGTCGCAGGGCGTCGATCAGGTCGAGCATCTCCTTGCGGATGGTGACGTCGAGCATCGAGACGGGCTCGTCCGCGATCAGCACCTTCGGCGAGGCCGCGAGCGCCCGCGCGAAGGAGACGCGCTGGCGCTCCCCGCCGGAGAGCTCGTGGGGGAAGCGGTCCAGGTAGCGCTCCGCCGGGGTGAGGCCCACCCGCTCGAGCAGCTCGAGGCAGCGCGCGTGCACCTCCTCGGTGCCGCGCGCGCTCTGGTGGATCCGCACCGCCCGGCCCAGCGTGTACGCGATGCGGCGCAGCGGGTTCAGCGAGGCGAAGGGGTCCTGCAGCGTGAGCTGCACGTCGCCCACGTACTCGCGGTGGCCGGAGCTGGTCGAGGCCGGCACCGCGCGCCCCTCGAGCAGGATCTCGCCGGAGGTGGTGGGGATGAGCCGGGCCAGCATCCTTCCCAGGGTCGACTTCCCCGAGCCGCTCTGCCCCACCAGGGCGGTGACCCGGCCCTGGACGAGCCGGAGCGAGACGTCGTCGACGGCCCGCATCGTCTCCTGACGTCGCAGCAGACCGCGGCGGGTGCCGGCGGGATACTCCTTGACCAGATGGCGTCCCTCAAGGACCACGCGTCCCGAGTCGTCACCGTCGGAGCTGCCCGAGCTGCCGGAGCCCTCGATGCCGTGGGTGGTGTCGGTCGTGGTCATGCGAGGCTCCCCAGGTCTGCGAGCGAGGACAGCAGGTTCTTGGTGTACGGGTGCTGCGGGTCCCGATAGATGTCGACCGCCGGGCCGTACTCGACGAGGCGGCCATGGCGCATGACGGCGATCGAGTCGGAGATCTCCAGCAGCAGGGCGAGATCGTGCGTGGTGAACACGATCGCGAACCCGTACTCCTGGCGCAGGCGCACGATCTGGTCGAGCACGTCCCGCTGGACCAGCAGATCCAGGGCGGTGGTCGGCTCGTCCATGAAGATCACGTCGGGTTCCAGCACCAGCGCGATCGCGATCGCGACGCGCTGCTTCATACCGCCGGAGAGCTCGTGCGGATAGGCGTCGATGCGCTCGGGGTCGATCCCCACCCTCTCCAGATGCTCCTTCGCGATCTCGGTGCGCCGCGTCGGGGTCAGACCGGGGCGATGCACCCGGATGACGTCGTCGAACTGCGCGTGGATCGAGGTCACCGGGTTCAGGGCGTTCATGGCGCTCTGGAACACGACGGCGATCTCGTTCCATCGCAGGGCGCGCAGCTCCCGATCCTCCAGGTGCAGCAGGTCAGTCGGGGTGCCGTCCTCCGCCCGATAGGTGATCGAGCCGTCGACGATCTCCGCCGGCGGTCGCAGCAGGCGGGTGATCGAGTTGGTCAGGGTCGACTTCCCCGAGCCCGACTCGCCGGCCAGCCCCAGGATCTCCCCGCGGCGCAGGGCCAGCGAGACGTCCTGCACGGCGTGCACGGTGCCGAAGGCGGTCGGGTAGTCCACCCGCAGCCCGTCGACCTCGATGATCGACGAGCCGGGCATCGGCGAGGGCTGGATGCTGGGGGCGTCCTCGGGCTCGTCCTGTCGGTCCTCGCGCTCCTGGGAACCGTCGGCCGCACGGGCCGCCTGCTCTGCTGCGGCGCCCGCCGCGTCCGAGCCGCCGGACGCCGTCGCACCGATCCCCGACGCCTGGGCGTCGGCGCTGACCGGATCTCCGCCCGCGGCACGGCTGCCGCCGCCCTTCGCCGCCGCCGATCCGGTGCGCAGCCGAGGATTGGAGTACTCGTCGATCGCGAAGTTGATCAGGGCGAGCCCGGCGCCGATCACGGCGATCGCCAGGCCCGGCGGCACGTACCACCACCAGGCGCCCGCGAGGAGCGCCTGGGAGTTCTGGGCGAAGTACAGCATCGAGCCCCAGCTGGTGGTGGTCAGCGAACCGAGCCCCAGGAAGGCCAGGCCCGCCTCGGCGAGGATGCCGCCGATGACAGAGAAGAGGAAGCCGGAGGCGACCAGCGGGAGCATGTTGGGCAGGACCTCGAAGAACATGATCCGCAGTCGGCTCTCGCCGGTCGCGCGGGCCGCCTCGACGAACTCGCGGTTGCGCAGCGAGAGCGTCTGGGCACGTATCACGCGGGCCGATCCGGCCCAGGAGGTGATCGCGATGACGATCGCGATCGACAGCAGCCCGCGCGAGGGCAGATATCCGGTGAGCACGATGAGCAGCGGCATGCCGGGGATCACCAGGAACACCGCGGTGAGGATGTACAGCAGGTCATCTGCGGCCCCGCGGAGGTAGCCGCCGAGCAGCCCGACGGCCACGGAGGCGACCTGGGAGACGACGCCGGCCAGCAGCCCCACCAGCAGCGAGGTGCGTGCACCGGTCATGAACTGGGCGAACACGTCCTGGCCGGTCTGGGTGGTGCCCAGCCAGTGCCGGGCCGAGGGCGCCTCGAGCATGTCGAATGAGGTCTGGTTCGGATCGAAGCGGGAGATCATCGGGCCGAAGACGGCGAACGCCGCGAACACCAGCACGATGATCAGGCCCGCGCGGACCTTCCCGCCCCGGGGGATGACGGTGGAGATGGTCATGGCTCAGGCCCCCTGTCGGGTACGAGGATCGAGGAGGACGTAGGCGCCGTCCGCGATGAGATTGGCGACGATCACGGCGAGCGAGATGATCAGGAACAGTCCCTGCATGAGCGGGAAGTCCTGGGCGGAGACGGCCTGGAAGAGGGTGTAGCCGAGGCCCGGATAGTTGAAGATCACCTCGGTGAGCATCGATCCGCCCACCACCGCGCCGAGAGCGAGGGCGAAGCCTGTGACGCTCGGCAGGATGGCGTTGCGGGCGGCATAGCCGAACAGCACGCTCCGCCTCGGCAGCCCCTTCGCCTCGGCCATGGACACGTAGTCCTCGCCGAGGATCGTGACGGTCATGTTCCGCATCTGCAGCACCCAGCCCGCGAAGGAGCCGATGACAATCGTCAGGGCGGGCAGCGCCGCATGGGCCAGGACCGAGCCGATGAACGGCGCGGACAGCTCGGGGAACATGGTGCGGTCGTACGCGCCCGCGTACGGGAACCAGCCGAAGGTGACGGCGAGCACCAGCACCAGGATCAGGGCCATCCAGAAGTACGGGATGGCGTTGAGGAAGGTGAGCGCCGGCAGCACATGGTCGGACCAGGTGCCGCGCCGCCAGGCCAGGAGCACGCCGAGCCCGGTGCCCAGCAGGAAGCTGATCACGGTGGAGACCCCCACCAGGGCCACCGTCCAGGGCATCGCCCCGGAGATGATGTCGATGACCGGCACCGGGTAGTTGCTCAGGGAGACCCCGAGGTCGAATCGGGCCAGATCGGCGAGGTAGCGGCCGTACTGGATGATCAGGGGATCGTCGGTGATCCCGAACTGCGCGGCGATCGCCTCGGCCGCCTCGGGCTCGATCTGACCCTCGGAGCCCGCGATCAGCACGCGCACCGGGTCGCCCGGCATCATCCGAGGGATCAGGAAGTTCAGGGTCAGCGCCGCCCAGGCGATGAAGGCGTACAGGCCCAGCTTCTTCAGCAGATATCTCATCGTTCTCTCCTCCGCCTCAGCGGGTGGTCCTGGTCAGCTTGCGCAGCACCATGACCCGGTCGGAGTTCTGCACGGGAGCGCCCAGCGCGTAGGGGTCGCTCTCGTCCGGGAACCCGCTCCAGAACTCGGTGTTGTAGTTGAACCAGTTGGGGGCGGTGATGATCGGCAGCGTGGGGAGCTGGTCGATCATGATCCGCTGCAGGGCCTCGACCGAGGCGCGCTGCGCCTCGGGGTCGTCGGTCTCGGAGAAGCGGCGCAGCAGATGGTCGGTCTCCTCGTCGTACCAGCGCTGGAAGTTCGCCACCACGGGCTCGTCGCCCTCGGTGCGGTATTCCGAGGAGAGCATCGAGCGGTACAGGTACCAGGGGTTCTGGCCGGCGGCGGCGGTGGAGATGGTCACCTCGAAGTTCCCGGTGTCACGGGCCTCGAGCCACTGCTCGAAGGAGATGCCGCGCGGGGTCAGCGAGATCCCGACCCTCGAGAGCTGCGAGGAGAGGATCTGGCTGGTGGTGACCCAGTCGTTGTATCCCGAGGGGATCGGCAGGTCGAAGGTGAGCGGGGTGCCGTCGGGCGCGACCCGGATGCCGTCGGCTCCGCGCTCGTAGCCGGCGTCGTCGAGCACCTTCTCCGCGCCGTCGACGTCCACGGCGAACTCGAGATCCCGGTACTCCTCGGCGATGAACTCCTCGTAGGTGGGCCGCGGCAGGCCGGTGGGATGAGGGGGGCCGAAGTAGGACATGTAGGCGATCTCGGCGATCTCCTGGCGGTCCACGGCCAGGTTGATCCCGCGCCGCAGCTCGATGTCCTGAAACAGCTCCTTCTCGAGGTTCAGGGTGAGGTTGACCGAGCCGTTGCCCGGGTACCAGTAGCCGCGGTGCTCCGGATCGTGGTCCACGAAGATCCGGTCGATGTTGGCGACGAATCCGCCCGACCAATCCAGCTCGCCCGCCTGCATGGCGGTGTTCATGGTCTGCGTGGTGAAGGAGGGCCAGGCCAGCTCGCGCGGCTCGAACTCGTCGGCCGCCCAATGGTCATCGTTGCGGACGAAGGTGTAGAGCTGGTCCGAGAAGCGGTCCAGCAGGTAGGGCCCGCTGCCCATCGGTTCGGCGATCTGCTCCGTCGAGGGGTCCTCGAAGGTCGAGAACACGTGCTCGGGGACGATCGGACGGGTGAGGATGTCTGACTCCTGAGCGAAGGAGGTGCGACCGAACCGGAGCCGGACCGTGGTGGGATCCGGGGCGGTGGCGTCGACGACGTCGAGCGCGACGGTGTTCACCGCCGGGACGTCGCGGTGCAGGAGGAAGGTGTACACGACGTCCTCTGCATCCAACGGCTCACCGTCGGTGAAGACGACGTCGTCCCGCAGCGTCAGAGTGATCTCGGTGCCGTCCTCGTTCCACGCGAAGTCGGTGGCCAGCCAGGGTTCCGACGTCCCGGGGTTCATCGCGGTGGCGAGTCGCAGGTTCTCGTAGATCAGGCCGCTCGCACCCTGGAGCGGCACGCCGCCGTAGGGGTTGAAGTTCGGCTGGAAGGTGGTGGCGTCGTTGGCATGGATCCGCACCGGCAGATCCTGCTCCGCGGTCGGCGCGGAGGAGCAGCCGGCGAGAGCCGTCGCCCCGGCGGCTCCCGCGGTGCCGAGCATGAGTGCGCGGCGGGTGACCTCTGGTGTCATCGGAGGGGTCCTTCCTGGTGGGCCGGCGGGGAGGTGCGGTCGCCGAGCGGGCCGGCGAGGGGCAGGCTGTACGGGGTGTACGTGCGCAGAGTCGTGAAGCCGCGCGAGGCGTAGAGGTGATGGGCCGGGGACCCGGGAGCGGTCCACTGGAACCAGGCGTGGGCGAGGCCCTCCCCCGCCATCCGCCGCAGCGCGGCATCGAGCAGGGCGGCGCCGGCTCCGCGGCCGCGCGCGGCGGGGATGACGCCGAACGGCCCGAATCGGCTGGGGTCCCGGCCCACCAGACCCCATCCGGCGAATCCGAGCAGGTCGCCGTCCTGTCCGTGGGCGATCAGGATCCGCTGCTGGCCGCGCTGCTCACCGGCAGCCTCGTGCAGCACGTCGGCCCAGCCGGGATCGAGCTCCTGGGCCACCAGGTCGAGCAGCGCGGGGAGGTCGCTCTCGCGGCACTCCCGGACCGTGGTCCCAGGGCGGGCGGTCGCGGGCTCGAGGTCCAGCAGGGGACGCGTCATCGACAGGGCGGGAGCCCCCTGCTGCGCTCCGCTCCTCTCGAGGAAGGCCGCGGTCCCGCCATCTCGCTCACGGTCGATCCCGGGCACCGCGTATCCCGCGGGCCTGCCGCTGATCCGGAGCGACTCGGCACCGGCGGACCGCGCGGCGGCCATCGTCTCCTGCAGGAGGGCCCCGCCGATGCCGCGACGCCGATGCTCGGGGACGACGGCGCCGCTGACCAGCCAGGTGACGTCGGCCCCGGTGCTGAGGTGGACATAGCCCAGGAGGCGGTCCTCCTGCTCGGCGACGATCACCTCGGTGGACTCGTCGGGCGCGGCCCGAAGCAGGTCGCGCATCCGCCGAGGTCCGATCACCGCAGTGGCCGAGCTCGCCGTGAGCGCTGCCAGCTCCTCGGCCCGCTCGGTCCGAGCGGTCGCCGGGAGCCGACGCAGCCGGGTCCCGTCGGGAGGCGGAACCGCGTCCGCGAGGGGCACCACGGTCATGCGCTCATCTCGATCGGCGCGGGCGAGGCCGCGAGGATCTCCGAGAGATCGGCGCCGTCCTCGATGCCCTCGCGGAACGCGGAGGACCCCCACAGCAGGTCGATGAAGTCGGGACGGCCGGGGACCTGCTCCCGCCACAGGGGACGGTCGGGATGGAGGGTGGCGGCGGTGCTGATGATCGCGTGCCCGACGGCCAGCGGATCGAACGCCTCCGTGCTCGTGCCCGTGCCCGCGACGTCGAGGTCGGCCCGCAGGTGCACCTGGGCGCCGTGCACCCGCTCCCCGGCGAAGTCGGCATGGGTGGGCCGGTACGCCGCTTCGCGGAAGTCGACGCCCGGGAGCTCGAGCTCCCGCAGCCGCGCGGCCAGCTCCGGACCGCACCAGGGGGCGCCGAACAGCTCGAAGGGACGGGTGGTGCCGCGCCCCTCGCTGAGGGTGGTTCCCTCGAGCAGGCCGGTGCCCGGGTAGAGGGCCACGGTGGTCAGGGTCGGCATGTTCGGCGAGGGTGCCACCCAGGGGGCGGATCCGTCGGCGCCCGGGGCGTCGATCACCTGGAGGTCGAGCTCCTGCTCGAGGTGGTGGGCGGCGACGATCCGCGCGATGCCCCCGAGCCGCTCGCCGTGACGGAGCGGCACGCCGAGGCGGCCGACGAAGCTCGCACAGGCGGGATCCAGTCCCGGTCCGATCGCGGTCGTCGCCAGTGGGGCGGGCCGGTCCAGGACGGTCACCGGGAGTCCCAGCCGAGCGCAGGACGCCATGACGTCGACCATGCTCCACATGTAGGTGTAGAAGCGGCAGCCGGCGTCCTGCAGGTCGACGACCACGCGGTCCAGCCCCGCCCCGGCGAGCAGGCGGTCCAGCTCCTCGCCCTGCACGCCGTATGCATCCAGGACGGGCAGCCCGGTGGTGCGATCGGTGTCCTCGTCGTTGCCGACTCCGGCCTGCCCGGTCCCCCAGTACCCATGCTCCGGAGAGATCAGGCACCGCAGCTCGATGCCGGCGGCGACCAGGGCGTCGACGCCGCGGGAGAGGTCCGCCGTGACGGCGGCGAAGTGGGTCAGCAGGCCGACGCGGCCCGGTGACAGGAGCGCAGGGTCGGCGAGGAGCAGATCGAGGCCGGAGCGAGCATGTGATGCGGGCGACATGTTCCCAAGTTACACATCTTGGACCGATTACGTAACCAGCCTACGTAATCGGTGTGCCGCCGGGACCTCATCGTCGGGCGCTCGCCGCCGGGGCGCGGAACAGGGCAGGTGCCGTCCGGCACCTGCCCTGTCCTCCGCTGTCGGGGACGCTCAGCCCTCGAGCGTGATCTCGTCCGCGTAGACCGCGGTCATCGCTCCGGTGATGGTGTCCACCGTGCCGGCTTCCTCGCGGGCGACCTGCTCGACGGCGTTCGCCACGGCCTTGGTCACGCCCTCGTGGAAGACGCTCGGCACGATGTACGTGGGGTTCAGCTCCTCGGCGGAGACGACGTCGGCCAGGGCCTTCGCCGCCGCGAGCAGCATCCGGTCGCTCACCCGGGTGGCGTGGGCGTCCAGCAGGCCGCGGAACACACCCGGGAAGGCGAGCACGTTGTTGATCTGGTTGGCGAAGTCGCTGCGACCGGTCGCGACGACCTCGGCGTGCTTGACCGCCTCGGCGGGATCGATCTCCGGGGTCGGGTTCGCCATCGCGAACACGATCGAGCGGTCCGCCATGGTGGAGACGTCCTCGGCGGTGAGGATGTTGCCGGCGCTGACGCCGATGAACACGTCGGCGTCCACGACCGCGTCGGCCAGGGTGCCGGTGAGCTCGCGGGGGTTGGTGACCTCAGCGATCCACGGGAGGCGCCCCTCGAGCTGCTCACGCTGCTCGTGGACGATGCCGTGGATGTCGGTGACGACCACGTCGCGCGCCCCGGCGGCCCGGAGCAGTCGCAGGATCGCGGTGCCCGCGGCGCCGGCGCCCGACAGCACGATGCGAGCGGTGGAGATGTCCTTCTCCACCACGCGCAGGGCGTTGCGCAGAGCGGCGACGACCACGATCGCGGTGCCGTGCTGGTCGTCGTGGAAGACGGGGATGTCGAGCTCGGCGCGCAGGCGGTCCTCGATCTCGAAGCAGCGCGGCGCGGAGATGTCCTCGAGGTTGATGCCCGCGAAGACCGGGGCGATCGCCTTGACGTGGGCGACGATGTCGTCGACCGAGTGGGCGTCCAGGCAGATCGGGAACGCGTCGATGTTCGCGAAGCGCTTGAAGAGGGCGGCCTTGCCCTCCATCACCGGCATCGCGGCGAGCGGGCCGAGGTCCCCGAGGCCCAGGATCGCGGAGCCGTCGGAGACGACGGCGACGGTGTTGCGCTTGATGGTGAGGCGGCGGGCGTCCTCGGGGTTCTCGGCGATGGCCTTGACGACCCGGGCGACGCCCGGGGTGTAGATCATGGACAGGTCGTCACGGTGACGGATCGGGAGCTTCGACTCGACGGTGAGCTTGCCCCCCAGGTGTGCGAGGAAGGTGCGGTCGGAGACCTTGCCGAGCTCGACCCCTTCGAGGCCGCGCAGCTCGTCCACGACCTCCATGGCGTGGTCGTGCCCGGCGGTGAGCACGGTGATGTCCGCACGCATGCGCTCCGCCCCGGAGGCGGAGACGTCGAGAGCGGTGACCGTGGCCCCGCGGCTCTCGATGCGTGCGGTGATGTCGCTGACCGCCGCGGAACGTGCGGCGAACTCCAGTCGGATCGTGATGGAGTAACTCACGGATGGCATCGGTGACATGCTCCCCAGCCTAACGAGGACGACGCCTCCGCGGGGACAGGACGCGACCTGCGCAACAGTCCTCTCCTGGGAGGTCGCGACGAGCCGGCGACAAGGGCCCGCACGCGACCGGTCCGGCGGCGCGGGAGCGGGTCAGTCGGTGTAGGGGTCGACGTCCGCGGAGTAGCGCTCCCAGAGGGTCTGGGCGGCCGGGATCTGCTCGGCGTAGCGGTCGGGGTAGGCCGAACCCTGCACGGCCTGTGCGGCCTCGCCCGGGGCCCACTCGCGGAAGTCGGGCGACAGGTCCAGGAGACCCGGCGCCGAGGAGTGATCGCCCAGGCCCAGGAACGCGTCGATCGCACGCTTCTTGTGGCGCACCTCGTCGTAGGTGCCCCAGCCCATCGAGGGGCGCTGCTGGAACAGGCCGCCGGAGTCGAGATCGACCTCGGGCTCGTAGTTTCGCAGCCAGGACTCCACGATCGCGGTGGCGAGGGTGATCGCGGCGGCCTGCTCGTCGAGCTCGTGCCCCTTGATCACCGCGATGACGAACTTCGCGTTCTCGACCTGCCAGTCGTCCATCGCGTCCAGGGCGAAGCCCTCGCGGGTCTCGGGCCGCGTCATGAACTCCTCGGTCCAGACCTCGTCGGCACGGGCGGGAGCCAGCGAGCCGAGCGCGGCGAGGGAGGTGGCGCCGAAGGCGCCTGCGAGGATCAGGTGGCGGCGCGAGAGCGCAGTGGTCGCGGAGACGAGCATCGGGGTTCCTTCGGTGCGGGGAGCTCCGGGCTCGTCGAGCTCCCGGGGCAGGGCGGAGCCAACGTAGCGATGCCGGCCGGGCGCTGTGAAGACCTTCCCGGCGCCCCGGATCACCCTGCGACCTGCGGTTTGATCAGAACATGACTTTGTCATGGAAGTGCCCGTCGGGCTGATCCCTGCGGCGTCCTCCCCGGTCGCAGTGCCTCCTGGACAGGTGTCGCCGGCGACCCGCGGGGCACGGGCCGGCCGCGCCGCGGCCCCACCGACGTCTTCGGTAAAGATTTCGTGGGCGTCGTCGGAGGCCTCCCGCCGAGGGACGCAGGTCACGCGGAGGTCACGGCCCAGAGGCGCCCGTCACCCCGGCGCGGAGGCGCCGGCCGACATCGGACGACCTCTGCGCGGTCGCGCTCAGGCGGTCAGCGCCGCGATCGCCGAGCGGATCCGCTTGTCCGAGACCGTCTGCCTGGTGCCGAGGGTCTGGGCGAAGAGGCTCACCCGGAACTCCTCGAGCATCCAGTCGATCTCGCGCGCGTCCGGCTCGGCCCGTCGACGGGCCGACAGCGCCGCCCGGCGGGTCGCCCAGTGCTGGGTGAGGTCCGCGATCTGCCAGGCGAGCTGCTCGTCGCGGCGGGGATTGCCGGGCAGCTTGTCCAGCCGCACCGCATCGGCCTCGAGGTAACGGCGCAGATCCGGCAGATGGGCGATCCCGGTGCGGGAGATGAAGCCGTCGCCGAGCAGCGAGGCGGCGTGCTCGCGGATCTGCGTGAGATGGGAGAGCACGGAGAGCGAGGGCGCGCGGGAGAGCTCCTTGTGGAGCTTCGCCGAGGTCGCGAGCGCGGCCGCGGCATCCTTCACGGCCTGCGCGGCGAGGGCGTCGTGCCCGCTGCGGACCTGGTCCAGCAGCGCCGCGTACTCCGCCGCGGTGCGCACCTCGGCGGTTCCGGCCAGGTGCACCGTCGCCGCGCGGGAGGCGTCGGCGAGCAGCGCGGCGGTCGAGGCGTAGTCCGAGCCCGCGACGGCGAGCTTGGTCGGGTTCGGCAGGGCGTTGAGCACCGCGCCCAGGTCGGCGCCCAGGTCCCGGTCCAGCATCGCGATGACGCCCTCGCGATGTGCGAGGGCCTGCTCGTCGGCGGTCGCGAGCACCGCGAGGTCCACCTGATCGAGCCGGCCGTCCGCCGCGCGGCGCGCCACGAGCGCCGGATACCCGGCGACCTTCAGACCGCCGACGGTGGACTCGTGCACCGCCGGCACCCCCTGCTCGGGGAAGCCGGACAGGTCGGTGCGGGCGAGGGAGTCCGCCCGGGTGGACACCGAGGCGTCCACCCGCTTCTTCAGGCGCGCCGTGAGCTGGGCGAGGTCGTCCCCGGTACCGATCTCCCGACCCTTGTCGTCGACCACCCGGAAGTGCATCCGCAGGTGGGCGGGCAGCTTCGCGATGTCGAACTCGGGGCCGTACAGCGGGAGGTCGTCCGGCACGCCAGGCAGGCCCACGAGCTCGTCGGCGACCGCCTCGAGGAAGGCCTCGCCGGTGTCGGGGTCGTCGTCGTGCAGGGTCGCCGCGACCACCTTGGCACGCTCCGGGGCGGGGACCAGGTGGCGCCGGATCGGCTTGGGCAGGGAACGGATCAGCTCCGTCACCAGCTCCTCGCGCATGCCGGGAACCAGCCAGTCGAAGCCGCGGGACTGCAGGCGGTTGAGCACCGCGAGCGGGACGGTCGCGGTGACCCCGTCGGTGCCCTTCGCGCCCACCGCGCCGAAGGAGTAGCTCAGTGGCAGCGTGATGTCGCCCTGCACCCAGGTGTCCGGGAACTCCGAGGCGATCGCCTCGCGAGCGCCGTCGTCGGTCGCCAGCAGATCCTGCTCGGTGAGGGTGAGGAGGTCCGGGGTCTCGTGGCGCTGCGTCTTCCACCAGGAGTCGAAGTGGCGGCCGGAGACGACGGTCGCCGGGATCCGCTCGTCGTAGAAGCGGAACAGCTGCTCGTCCGAGATCAGCAGGTCCCGCCGACGGGTCTTGGCCTCGAGCTCCTCGAGCTCCTTGATCAGCGCCTGGTTGTCGCGGAAGAAGTGGTGGCGGGTGCGCCAGTCCCCCTCGATGAGGGCGTGCTGGATGAAGATCTCGCGGGCGGCCTCAGGATCGAAGCGCCCGTAGCCGACGACCCGGTCCGCCACGAGCGGCACCCCGTACAGCGTCACCTTCTGATGGGCCATCGCCGAGGCCTGCTTGGAGGACCAGTGCGGGGCGGAGTGGGTGCGCCTGACCACGTGCGATCCGGTCTCCTCGGCCCAGGCCGGGTCGATCCGGGCGGCGGTGCGACCCCACAGGCGGGAGGTCTCCACGAGCTCGGCGACCATGACGTAGTCGGGTCGCTTCTTCGCCAGCGCCGAGCCGGGCCACAGCGCGAAGCGGGCTCCCCGTGCGCCGGCGTACTCGCGGGTGCGGTCGTCCTGGAGGCCGACGTGGGAGAGCAGGCCCGCCAGCAGCGCCTGGTGGATCGCCTGCGGCGAGGCGTCGGTGTCGTTGCGGGAGAGGTCCACGTCCTTGGCCATGTCCCGCAGCTGGGAGTGCAGGTCCCACCACTCGCGGATCCGCAGGTAGTGGAGGTGCTCGGAGCGGACCTCGCGGCGGAACGCGGAGTTGGACAGCGACTTGCGCCGTTCCTGGAGGTGGTTCCAGAGGTTGAGGTAGGCGAGGAAGTCGCTGGTCTCGTCCTCGAAGCGCTTGTGCTTCTCCTTCGCCTGCTGCTCCTGGCCCAGCGGCCGCTCGCGCGGGTCCTGGATCGACATCGCCGCGACGATGATCATCACCTCCCGCAGGGCGCCGAGGCGGTGGCCCTCGATGAGCATGCGCGCCATCCGCGGGTCCAGCGGGAAGCGGGCGAGGGTGCGGCCGACGGAGGTGAGGCGGCGGCCGCCGGGATCGCGCGGAGCGTCCTCGATCGCGCCGAGCTCGTCGAGCAGGCGCACGCCGTCGCTGATGGCGCGGCCCGCCGGCGGTTCGACGAAGGGGAAGGACTCCACGTCGCCGAGCCCCAGGGAGGTCATCAGCAGCACCACCGAGGCGAGGGAGGTGCGCAGGATCTCCGGCTCGGTGAACTCGGGCCTGCCCTCGAAGTCCTCCTCGGAGAACAGCCGGATCGCGATGCCGGGGGCGGTGCGCCCGGAGCGTCCGGAACGCTGGTTCGCGCTCGCCTGGGAGATGGGCTCGATGGGGAGGCGCTGCACCTTGGTGCGCTGGGAGTAGCGGGAGATGCGGGCGAGTCCGGAATCGATGACGTAGGTGATCCCGGGGACGGTCAGCGAGGTCTCGGCGACGTTGGTGGACAGGATGATGCGGCGGTAGGTGCCGGACTTCGGCGGCGAGAAGATCTTCTGCTGGTCCTGGGCGGAGAGCCGTCCGAACAGGGGCAGCACCTCCACCGGGAGGGCGGAGCGGCCGCGGGTCCCCCGGGACAGATGGTCGGTGAGCGCATCGGAGATCTCGCGGATCTCCCGCTCGCCGGGCAGGAAGACGAGCATGTCCCCCGGCCCTTCGGCGGCGAGCTCGTCCACCGCGTCGGTGATGGCCTGGGTGAGGTCGCGCTCGATGGAGTGGATGTCCTCGAGCTCGTCGTCCTCGTCGACCTCGGGCTCGAGCACCAGGGGGCGGTACCGGATCTCGACGGGGTACGTGCGGCCCGAGACCTCGATGATCGGAGCGGGCTCCCGCTCCCCTGAGGGGAGGGTGCGGCCGAAGTGCTCGGCGAAGCGCTCGGGGTCGATGGTCGCCGAGGTGATGATGACCTTGAGATCCGGGCGCTGGGGAAGGATCTGGCGCAGGTAGCCCAGGATCACGTCGATGTTCAGGGAGCGCTCGTGCGCCTCGTCGATGATGATCGCGTCGTAGCGCTTCAGCAGCCGGTCCCGGCCGATCTCGGCCAGGAGGATGCCGTCGGTCATCAGCTTCAGGCGGGCGTTCCGGCTGGTCTCGCGGGTGAAGCGGACCTGGAACCCGACGGTCCCCTCGCCGAGCTTCTCCCCGAGCTCGCTCGCGATGCGCTGGGCGACGGAGCGGGCGGCGATCCGGCGCGGCTGGGTGTGGCCGATGAGCCTCCCTCGACCGCCGTAGCCGAGCTCGAGGAGCATCTTCGGGATCTGGGTGGTCTTGCCGGAGCCGGTGGCGCCGGCGATCACGACCACCTGGTTCTCGCGGATCGCGGCCTGGATGTCCTCCCGGCGCTGGGAGACGGGCAGGCCCCCCGGGTAGGAGATGCGCGGGCCGGCGGGCTCGGAGGGAGTCGCGGGGTGCACGGCGGCATCGGTCCGGGCCGGGTGGGACGGGGCCGGGTCGGGCGTCGAGGAGGCTGTGGTCATGGCGGCTCCACTCTACGTGGAGCACGTGCTCCGGGTCGCGGGCATTCTTCGCCGCGCGGACTGCGCGGAGCGGTCAGCTCGCGAGCAGCCGGTGACCGGCGGCACCCAGCCCGAGGTCCGCGGCGTAGGCGGTCACCAGGGAGAGGGCCATCCGGGTCGCCCAGGCCCAGGACCGTGCCACGAGAGCGTCCCAGACCTCCTCGTCGTCGATCCCGGTCCAGGCCGCGGCGGCGCGGTAGCTCTGCAGGAGCTCGTCGGACGGGACGTGCAGGAGCATCCCGCCCAGGTCGCTGGCGGGATCGCCGCGAGTGGTGTCGCCCCAGTCGATGAGGGTGGCGGGGCCCGGCATGCCGCGGACCGGCACCACGACGTTCCCCGGATGCGGATCCCCGTGCAGCAGCAGCTCGCGTCCCTGCCAGGGCGCCGCGGCGAGACCGGCGTGCCACCGATCCTGTGCCCGTCGGCTCAGGTCCGGCGGCAGGTCGGCGCGCTCCAGATCGGCCTCGAAGGCGTCGGCCCGGGTGCTCAGCGGGACGCCGCGCACCGGGTTGCGGCCCACCTCGGGGGCGGGTCCGGAGTGGATCGTGGCGAGCATGAGGGCGAGGTCGCCGGCGACCCGCGCACGGGTCGCGCGGTCGGAGTCCGCGGCGGTGACCCCGTCGATCCACTCCACGAGCATCGCGTCCTCCGCGAGGGCGAGCACTGTCGGCAACTGCATCGGCAGCTGGGTGCCCAGGCCGCGCAGCCTCCGCAGCACGGTCACCTCACGGCCCAGCAGCGCCTTGGAGATGTCCCGCCGGGCGACGCGCAGCACGAGCTCACGTCCACCGAGGGCACCGACAGGCCACAGAGCGTTGTCCCAGCCCTCGGCGCGCGGCAGCTTCGCGATGCTCCAGACGATCCGCTCGAGGTCGGCGTCCTCCTCGGGGCGGAGCCGCGCGCACAGCAGCTCGATGCGGCGCAGGTCCACCGGGAGGTCGGCAGGGGGCGGGGCGGGGGCGACACTCGGCATGCCGGTCATCCGGTCACGGTACGGCGGTCGAGGGCGGCCCGGCAATGCCGTTCCCCTTCCCCACGGCGGCGTGGGCATCCCGCGGGCCGTGCGAGGTGCTCCGCTCAGCGGCAATCCGGGGCAAGACCTCCTGGTGAGAGGTGCCCCTGGCTACCGTGACGAGCGCGGCACCGAAGCGCCGGGCCGCCGGACATCCCCGTCCGGATCACCAGGAGGAGCCCGATGACCCCGCAGATCCCTCTCGCCAGCCGCCTCAAGAAGATCATCGAGGTCGACGGGCTGCAGTTCCGCGATCTCGACGGCGACGGGCACCTGACACCTTTCGAGGACTGGCGGCTCTCCCCCGCCGAGCGCGCCGCGGACCTCGTCTCCCGGATGTCCCCGGACGAGAAGCTCGGCCTGATGGTGATCAGCTCCCGCCCGATGGGGATCTCACAGCGCAACAAGGACTTCACCAGCCACGACGGCGTGCTCGACGAGCAGCACCTGCCGATCAGGATCGATCCGCACACGAGCGCGGGCATCCCCTTCGAGGGCACCACGGAGATGATCCGGGGCATGCACATGCGGCACTTCATCATGCGCGAGGAGCCCACCGGTGCACGCATCGCGACCTGGCTGAACGCCATGAACGAGGTCGCCGAGGACACCCGTTGGGGGATCCCCGTGATCGTCGCGGCGAACTCGAAGAACGAGGCCGGCGCCTTCACGATGGGCGGCACCCCCGAGGACCAGCCCTTCGCCACCTGGCCGGGCACCCTGGGGCTCGCCGCCACCGGCTCGGTCGAGGTCATCGAATCCTTCGCCGCGCACTCGCGCCGGGAGTGGGTCGCCTCGGGCCTGCGCAAGGGCTACATGTACATGGCCGATGTGTTCACCGACCCGCGCTGGTTCCGCGGGCAGGGCACGTTCGGGGAGGATCCCGCGTTCGTCGCGCAGGCCATGGACGCCGTGGTGCGCGGCTTCCAGGGGGAGGACGGGCTCGAGGCCGACGGCGTCGCGCTCACGGTCAAGCACTTCCCGGGCGGCGGCGCGCGCGAGAACGGGACGGACCCCCATTACGCCGAGGGCAGCTTCAACATCTACCCCACGCCGGGTTCGCTCGAGGAGTACCACCTCCCGCCGTTCCAGGCCGCGATCGATGCCGGCACCTCCTCGATCATGCCGTACTACGCGATCCCCTCGGAGGAGAAGTCCTCGACCCCGCAGGGACGCGTGACGGACTTCGAGCAGGTGGGCTTCGCCTTCAACCGCGAGATCCTGGACCTGCTGCGGGCCATGGGCCACCGCGGCTACATCAACTCCGACTCCGGGATCCTCTCGAAGATGGCCTGGGGCGTGGAGGAGCTCACCCCGGCCGAGCGCGCGGGCCGGGCCGTCATGGCCGGCACCGACATGTTCGCCGACACCAACGACGTCGCCTCCGTGCGCGAGGCCTATGTGACCGGCCAGTTCACCACGCAGCGTCTGGACGAGGCGGCGGCGCTCCTGCTCGAGGAGCTGTTCACGCTGGGGCTGTTCGAGAACCCGTACGCGGATCCCGAGGAGGCGGACCGCGTGGTCGCGAACGCCGAGGCACAGGCCGCCGCCGCGGACGCGCACCGCCGGTCCGTGGTGCTCGCCAAGAACCACGAGAGCACGCTGCCGCTGTCGGTGGAGGCGCTCGCCGGGCGCACCGTCTACGTCGAGCTCATGGAGCGGGGCATCACGGTCAAGGCGCTCGACGCGCTGCGCGACCGCCTCGAGCAGGCGCATCCGGAGATCACCTTCACGACGGACCATCGTGGAGCCGATGTCGCCATCGTGCTGATGAAGCCGTTCGTCGGCTCCTACTTCGATTTCGTGGGCATCACGGATCTGTGCATCGGGGAGCATGCGCACATCGACACCGCGAAGCTCGCCCGCATCCGAGAGGACGTGGGCACGATGGTGGTCGGCCTCAACGCGATGTACCCGTGGCTGCTGGACACCGTCGAGCCGCTCGCCGACGCGCTGCTGGTGGGCTTCGAGTCCGACTACGCGACGATGGTGGACGCGGCGCTGGGCGGCTTCTCCCCCACCGGTCGCCTGCCGATCACCTTCCCGATCGATGCCGCGGCGGTCGCGGTCGACGAGGAGGGACGCTGCGCCTCCCCCAACGACGTGCCCGGCTTCGCCAAGGAGCAGCACATGCACGGGCGCCCGTACGTGTACGTCGATGCGGACGGCCACCGCTACGAGCTCGGCCACGGACTGACCTTCGAAGTCTGAGCCGACAACGCAAGAAGCCCCCTCCCCGGCACGTGAGTGCAGGTGAGGGGGCTTCTCGTGGTGAGTGCAGTCGTGGAGCCGGCGGGAATCGAACCCGCGTCCGATAGTGCGGAGCGAGGGCTTCTCCGGGCGCAGTTCACAATGGCGTTTTCTCAGTCCCGACGCTCGTGCGAACGCGTCGTCGACGGACTCAGTCACTCTGAGGTGTTCATCCTTCCCCGATGACGAGGGTCGGCAGCAGTGGCTCCTTAGATGATGGAACGATCCGGGTCAGGAGCACCCCCGGGGTTCCAGACTGCTAACGCTGATCAGGCAGCGAGAGCGAAGTCAGTGCGCTTGGGTTCGGCACTTATTGGTTTCCAGAGGACATTAACGAGATGACTCTGGGTTCTCGGCCCGCTTCCCCTTGCTGGACAACTACCGTCGAAACCGATCGGCCCCTGGCGTGGGTATGCAGAACAGACTCTTCACAGCCCGACTGGGCTGTCTCCGTGCACTCACTCTTCTGTTGTCAAACATCCACCGACGCCGGGTCTCCCCATGCGTCGTCCCCCTACTCTACAACCCCGCCCCGGAGAACCGAAACGAATATCCCTCAGCTCACGGCGAAGCGGGCTGCCCTGGACCTGCCTGCGGGCAGGGACGATGATGGCACCGTGAGCAGTTTCGACGCAGCAGGCATCCGGGTCACGATCGATGACGAGACCCTGCGCGAGCAGGTCTCGGATCCCGAGGCGCTGGCCGCCTGGTGCGCCCAGCATCCGCAGGATCCGCGCACAGTCGCCTACCTGCGGATGCTCGGTCGGCTGGACGATGCGGCGATCGCCGGTCGGCTGGCCCTCGCCGAGGAGGGCATCTCCCCCGTCATGCGGGCGGTGCGCCGGGCCCGGTACGCCCATGTTCTGCAGTGGCAGGGCGCCTTCGTCGCCGCGGAGGAGCAGCTGGACCTGGCCGCCGAGGAGACCGGGCTCGAGGACCCGACGTCCCCGTCGTCGATGTCGGTGCTGGCCACGGTGTTCCAGCACCGGGCGAAGAGCCGCTTCGACCATGCTCAGGCGGAGCTGCGGGAGAGTCGGGGGCTCGCCGCGGCGCGACTCTGGGAGGCGGCCCTGGAGGATGCGCGCCGGGCGCTGTTCATGCGTGAACGGCTCGGGGTGGCCGACGAGAGCGCCATCGCCTCGAGCCGGCAGACGCTCGCGCGGCTCGCCCGGCAGGACCTCACGGCCTGAGGCCGGAGAGGCGTCGGAGCGGGCGGCTCAGGCCAGCTCGCGCTGGCGCATGGCGCGCTGCGCCTCGCGGAGGTCCTGCTTCTCGCGGAGGGTCTGACGCTTGTCCCATTCCTTCTTGCCGCGGCCCAGGCCGATGACCACCTTGGCGTGGGATCCCAGGAAGTACATCTCGATCGGCACGATCGTGAAGCCCTTCTCGCGGGACTTGCTGGCGAGCTTCTCGATCTCGACCTTGTGCAGGAGCAGCTTGCGCTTGCGCCGGGCGGCGTGGTTGGTCCACGTCCCCTTCACGTACGGGGCGATGTGGGCGTTGTCCATCCACACCTCGCCGCCCTCGATGTAGCAGTAGCCGTCGATCAGGGAGGCTCCGCGGTCCCGCAGGGACTTGACCTCGGTCCCGGTCAGCACGATGCCGGCTTCCCAGGTCTGATCGATGTAGTAGTCATGCCGGGCGCGCTTGTTCGAGGCGATGAGCTTCTTGGTGGGCCCGTCGTCCGCAGCGGCCTTCTTCGCGGCAGCCTTCTTCGCCGACATCGGGTCCCTCCTGCCGTTCGTCGCGTTCTGTTCAGGGTGCGGCCGCACGCTGCGACCGGATGTCCCAGCTTACGCGGTGGTCACCGCCGGTCGCGAGCGGATTTCGCGCAGGGCGTCGCCGTCACGGCGCCCGGCGGGCGGAGCCGGGTCAGATGTACTTGTCCGGGTTGACCGCGTTGCCGTCCTCGTGCACCTCGAAGTGGAGGTGGCAGCCGGTCGAGGACCCGGTGGTGCCGACGTACCCGACGGTGGTGCCCGCGGAGACCTGCGCCCCGACCGGCTGGGCGAAGCCCTGCAGGTGATGGTACGAGGTGGTGATCAGGCGCCCGTTCATCATGCCGTGGCTGAGGACGATCTTGTTGCCCGCGCTGCTGTTGTGGGTCCGGGCGATGACCCGGCCGGAGTGGGCGGCCTTGACCGGGACGCCGCAGGCGACCGGGAAGTCGACCCCGGCGTGCAGCTTCCTGGTCCCGTAGATCGGGTGCACGCGCCAGCCGAAGTTCGAGTTCAGGCGGGCGTCGACCGGGTAGATCCAGCCGCCGGAGGTGCTCGACGAGCTGCTCGAAGAGCCTCCGCCACCGCTGCTCTGCTGCTGGTTCTGCTGCCGTTCCCGCTCTTCGCGCTCCGCACGCTCGCGCTCCTGGCGGGCCAGCTCCTCGATCTCGGTGTCCAGCGTCGAGCCGCGGGTCTCCAGCGTCGAGAGGTCGCCCTCATGCTTCTTCTTCTGGGTCTCGAGATCCGAGCGCTGCGTCTTCTGGGTCTCGTAGAGGGCGTCCAGGGACTCCTTCGCCCGAGTCGCCTCCTCCTCCGCCGTCTCGGTGCGCTGGACAGCGTCCTCCGAGTCACTCTTGAGCTGCTTGATCTCCTCGCGCACCGCCGTCAGGCGCTCGGCCGAGTTCTCGGTGACGGCCTGGTCCGTGCGCAGGGTGTCCAGGTTGCTTCCCTGCGAGGCCATGGTGAGGCGGTAGTTCATCGAGCGGTCGACGGCGTCCTGCGGGGACTGGTTGCCGATGTAGATCGTGGACGGGTTCGGCATTCCCCCGCCCTTGTAGGCGTTCAGCGCCACCGAGGCGAGCTCCTCGTTGCCGGTGTCCACCTCTTCCTGGCCCTGCTCGACCTGCCCGGAGAGCCGCTCCTCCTCGGACTCGGCCTCGGTGAGCCGCTCCCCGATCTTCCGGTCCTCCTCGCGGGCCTTCTCGAGCTCCTTCTGCGCGTTCTCGAGGTCCTCCTGGGCCTGCGGGATCAGCAGCTCCGTCTCGGCGAGCGCGATGTAGGTGTCGGAGAGCTCCGAGTTGACGTCGCTCAGCTCGATGCGGAGGTCCTCGAGCTGCTGATCGATCTGGGACCGCTCGGCGATCTTGTCGCTCTTGGTGCCGTCCGCCGAGGCCGACGTCATCGGCACGACCAGCATGGGCAGCGCCACCAGGGCGGCGGCGACCATGCACAGGGGGCGGCGGAGGCTGCGGAGGACCATGCTCACACCTTCAGGTAACGGTTCAGGGACACGACGGACGAGGCGATCGAGAGGGCGGCCCCGAGGACCACCAGCAGCGGTGCGGCCCAGATCAGGTCGGCGGTGCCCACCGTGATCAGCTGTTCGCCGAGCGTGGGCGCGAGCCATCCCTCGACGATGTAATGCAGCCCCACCCAGAGCATCCCGGAGGCTATGAGCCCGCCGATGATCGCCGCGACCGCACCCTCGAGCAGGAACGGCAGGCGGATGAAGAGGTTCGAGGCGCCGACCAGGCGCATGATCGCGATCTCGCGGCGACGCCCGGCGACCGACATCCGGATGGTGGTCGCCACCAGCAGCAGCGCCGCGATCAGCATCAGCACGGCCAGACCGAGGGCGAACATCGTGGACTGGTTGAGCACGTCGATGAAGGGGGCGAAGGTGCTCAGCAGGTCGGTCACCTCGTCCACGCCGTCACGGCCCTGGAAGAACTCGACCACGGCGGCGGAGTCGTCGGCGTCCTGGAGGGTGATGTGGAAGGAGACCGGCATGTCCTCGGCGGAGAAGTTCGACACGAAGCTCTCGCCGGCGAACTGCTCCTGGTAGATCTCCAGCGCCTCGACCTGGGAGCGTTCGGAGTACGAGGCGATGTAGGGCGAGAGGACGTCTCCCTCGAGCGCCTCGCGGACCGAGTCGATCTGGGCGTCGGTCGCCGCACCGCCCGCGCAGGAGGAGGCTGTGGAGTGCGGGGAGCACAGGAAGATCGTCACCTGCGACTGCTCGACGAGCGTGGACTTCATGTCCATGATCTGCTTCTGCATCAGCGCGCCGGTGCCCACGAAGGTCAGCGAGACCGCGGTGACGATGACGACGGAGATGACCATGGCGATGTTGCGCCACAGTCCGGTGAGGATCTCCCCGAGGATGTACCGCGCCCTCATCGCCGATCCCCCTCGGTCTCGTCGGTGAAGGGATCGTCCACGAAGGGATCCTCCGCGAAGGCGTCGTCCTCGTCGCGGGTCTGGCGGGCCTCGCGTTCGTCGATCAGATCCTCCTCGAGGATGTCGTCGGCCGAATCGTGGTCCTCGCCGTCGTGCTCGGTCCGCTCCTCCGGCTCCCCGGTCGTCTCCGGGTCTCCGGTCTCCCCCGGGTCCTCATCGGACGGGGTCGGAGCGGTCGTCTCGGCGCGGTCGCGATCACGGACCGAGGCGACCGGGGACGCCTCGTCCTCGCGTCGGTCCGCGTCGGTGCTGCCCCCCTCGGCCCCGGCGTCTTCCGGATCGTCGCGCGACATCTCGTCGTCCAGCGGGTGCTCGTCGCGGTGCGCGGAGTCGTCCGGCAGGTTGCCGGAGATGACGCTGACCGGCGCCGGGGTCTCGTAGCTGCCCTGCTCCTCGTCGCGCACCACGATGCCGCCGACCATCTCGACGACGCGGCGCTGCATCCGGTCCACGGCCGACCTGTCGTGGGTCGCCATCACCACCGTGGTCCCGCGCTCGTTGATCTCGGCGAGGAGATCGAGGATGCCGCCGGCAGTCGCAGGGTCGAGGTTGCCGGTGGGCTCGTCGGCCAGCAGGATCGAGGGACGGTTGACGTAGGCGCGGGCGATCGCCACGCGCTGCTGCTCACCGCCGGAGAGCTCGTGCGGGAGCCGCTTGCCCTTGTCCTCCAGGCCCACCATCTCGAGCATCTCGGGGACCAGGCGGCGCACCACCTTGCGGGGGGTGCCGATCACGGCGAGCGCGAACTCGATGTTCTGGTACGCCGTCTTCGAGGGCAGCAGGCGGAAGTCCTGGAACACCATGCCGATGTCGCGGCGGAGCGCGGGGACCTTCCACGACGGGATGCGGGAGAGGTCCTTGCCGGCCACGTAGACCGTGCCCCGGCTGGGGGCGACCTCCTTGAGGACCATCCGCATCAGGGTCGACTTTCCCGATCCGGAGGCTCCCACCAGGAACACGAACTCCCCGCGGGTGAACTCGATGTCGAGATTCTCCACAGCGGGTCGCTGTCCACGCATGTACGTCTTGGTGACGTCGTCGAAACGGATCACGGGTGCCTGTCACGTCGGGGGAATTCGTCCTCACCCAGGGTAGGTGGGAAGGCACCGGATTCGACTCCGCTGGCGACAGCGTCCAGGTCAAAACCTGGTCAAGTGTGCGTGCGGCCGGTCACGTCGGCCGACGCCGCGGGCTGCTCCGGCGTCCTGCGCCGGAGCGCACCGCTCAGCTCTCGAGCTTGCCCTGCTCGGCGCGCCAGCGGATTCCCGCGTCGATGAACTCGTCGATCTCGCCGTCGAACACCGAGGAGGGGTTGCCCTCCTGGTACTCGGTGCGCAGATCCTTGACCATCTGGTACGGGTTCAGCACGTAGGAGCGCATCTGGTCGCCCCAGCTGGCCTTGACGTCGCCGGCGAGCTCCTTGCGCTCGGCGGCCTCCTCGGCCTTCTTCAGCAGCAGCAGGCGGGACTGCATGACCCGCAGCGCCGCGGCGCGGTTCTGGATCTGCGACTTCTCGTCCTGCATCGACACGACGGTGCCGGTGGGGAGGTGGGTCATGCGCACGGCGGAGTCGGTGGTGTTGACCGACTGGCCGCCGGGGCCGGAGGAGCGGAACACGTCGATCTTGAGGTCGTTCTCGGGGATCTCGATCGCATCGGTGGTCTCGATGAGCGGGATCACCTCGACCGCGGCGAAGGAGGTCTGGCGTCGTCCCTGGTTGTCGAAGGGGCTGATGCGGACGAGGCGGTGGGTGCCGCCCTCGACGGAGAGGGTGCCGTAGGCGTACGGGGCGGAGATCTCGAAGGTGACGGACTTCAGGCCCGCCTCCTCGGCGTAGGAGGTGTCCATGACCTTGGTGGCGTAGCCGTGGCGCTCGGCCCAGCGGAGGTACATGCGCATGAGCATCTCGGCGAAGTCCGCCGCGTCGACACCGCCGGCGCCCGCACGGATCGTCACCACCGCGTCGCGCTCGTCGTACTCGCCGGCGAGCAGGGTGCGCACCTCGAGCTCGTCGAGGGTCTTGTGGATGGAGACCAGCTCGTTCTCGGCCTCGGTGAGGGTGTCGGCGTCGTCCTCCTCGGCGGCGAGCTCGACCATCACCTCGAGGTCCTCGATGCGGGAGGACAGCTCGGAGATTCGGCGGCGCTCGGCCTGCGCGTGCGAGAGGGCGGAGCTCACCTTCTGGGCGTTCTCGACGTCGTCCCACAGGTCCTGGGCGGAGGCCTGCTTCTCCAGGTCGGCGATCTTCGCGTCGAGGGCGTCGACGTCCGTCACCTGCTCGATGGAGGACAGGGTCGAACGGAGCCGGGGGATCTCTACGGAGAAGTCGATGGAAGCCACGAGGCGTGAGTCTACGGCAGAGGGCTGGGCTTCTGCCGCGCACCCGAGGTCGCGGGGACTTCCGGCGCGGGGCTCAGCGGCTCTCCCCCGTGGCGTGCCCGATCGACTCCAGGAGCCAGATGCCGAGGTCGCGGCCCACCTCGACCAGCAGCTGCTCCCCCTCCTCGAGGGCGCGCCGGGTCGATCCGGCGCGGGACGTGAGATCCCACGCGACACCGATCCCGGCCTGCTCGAGCTGCTGCGGGTCGAGGGTGACGGCGCCCGCCACAGCGGCGACGGGCAGTCCGCGCTCATGCCCTCGGCGCGCCACCTCCGCCGGCCCCTTGCCCTGCAGGGTCTGGACGTCGAGCTTGCCCTCGCCGGTCACGACCGCATCGGCCTCGGCGAGCAGCGCGTCGACGCCGACGAGCTCGAACACGGCATCGGCGCCGGAGCGCTGCGCGGCGCCGAGGAGGAACAGGGCGAAGCCGGTGCCTCCGGCGGCTCCCGCTCCGGGCTGGTCGCGGTGGGTGCGATCGGGGTCGAGCACGTCGGCGGCCGCGGCGAGCTGGGCGTCGGCCACGTCGATCTCGGCGGCGGCGACGCCCTTCTGCGGCCCGTAGACGGCGGCGGCGCCGTCGGGGCCGAGCAGCGGGTTGGTCACGTCGTTCGCGGCGATCAGGGTGACGCCGTCCAGGAGGTCGAGCGCCGGGGCGAGGTCGGCACTCACGAGGGCGCCGAGGCCGTCCAGCCCCGGGCCGATGTCCGTGCCGTCGGCGGTGAGGAGCTGTGCACCGAGGCCCTGGAGGAGTCCGGTGCCGGCGTCGGTCGAGGCGCTGCCTCCGAGGCCGACGATGATCGTGCGGGCACCGGCGTCGACGGCGGCGCGCACCAGGTCGCCGAGTCCCCGGGTGGAGGCGGTGCGGGGGGCGAGCTCGCCCCCGGGGAGTGCCTGGAGGCCGACGGACTCGGCGAGCTCGAGGACCGCGACCTCGTCGCGCAGCGCCCAGCGGACGGGCCGGGAGCTCCCGGTGGGTCCGGTGATGGTGGCGGCCTGTGCCGTGAACCCGGCGGCGAGCGCCGCATCGACGGTGCCGTCGCCGCCGTCGGCGATCGGACAGGACAGCAGACGCAGCTCGGGGGCGGTCTCGGCGATGCCCCGGCGCAGGAAATCCACCACCCGGGCGGCGGTGAGCGTGCCCTTGAACTTGTCCGGGGCGAGCAGAACGGTGGGGGTCATCGGGCGCGGGCCTCTCCGTCGACGGTCAGTGGGATGGCGGTGCCGGTCCCTCGCGTGAACCATCCTGCCAGGGGCGGATGCGTCCGCGCGGAGAGGACCACGTGCACGGTGCCGTCGGGGTCGACGGTGAGGGACGAGATGTGGATGTCCTCGGTGCTGGTGGTCTCGTGCGGGTACTCGCGCAGGTGCGCCTCCGCGGCGGCACGGGCGGAGCCCTCGTGGATCGCCGCCCCCTCGCCGTCGGTGTAGATCCGGGCGGGATCCACCGACTGGGCGGCGGCGAGCGCGGCGCTGTCCGCGGCGTGCTGCAGGCCGTTGCGCTCGAGCTGGACACCGGTGATGGCGGTCCCGACGGCGATCACCATCAGGATGACCACCAGGACACCGGTGCTCAGAACGGTCATCGATCCTCGGGCGTCGAGCGCTCGGGCCCGGAGGGTGCGGAGCAGGTCGCGCATCATCGCCCCGCGCTGTACTGGTCGACCTGCACGGCATGGGAGGCGCCGACGGTCACCGGACCGGACTGCCCCAGCACCGGGCCCAGGCCCGGCACGGGCACCGGGATCCGTACCTGCGCGACGGCCCTACGCCCGGGGAGGCGCACGGGTCTAGGCGTCCCACCACAGAGCCGAAGGTGTCAGAACCAACACCCCCTTCTGCTGAATCAGAGCCTGATACCTACGGTGTCGGTGACAGTTCCACGACCGGCAACGTCACGTTAACCATCTACTCAGTCGAGTTCACTGACTCCATTGCGACGGCGGAAGGTTAATACCTCACCTCAGACGCGGCTGGACAGCTTCTCCCCATCTAGTCCACCTATTCGAACAGCAAAACTCAGACCTCTCGTTCGGGAACACCGACCTTAACATCCACGTGCTCGACACAGAAAGGCGGAAAATTGCCCCAGTCTTCGAAACCGCCAGCACCCCCGGAAACCCTGGTTGCAACAACCGCCTTTCGCAAGACACGCCCCACGAATGGGACTGCGCTTTTAAGGCCGTCGCCGGGGCATCTCCGCCCTCCATCTCAGTGACCGACTGAGAAGTGGTTCGAGCCAGTCTGGTTTGAGATCGAGCGGTAGCGCACAGCGCGAAATGCGGGCTGCCCCCAACAGGGCGCCACCTTCTTGGAGCTCAGCGAAATCTACGTCGACCTCGATGGCGCGAGTGAAGTACTTCTGGCGATGAGACAGCTCTCACCATATCACAGAGAGTCGAGCGCCTCGTCAGGGAAGGAGCAGCCCGTCGAAGTCCAGGCCCACGTTAACCAACGTCTGAGCCTCGTAGGCCAAGATGTCGTTACGGTCATCTCGTCGCATCGCATCGGGTAACTCGGGACCTACCGCAACCTGATTCAGAGGTGAATTGACCTTGACCAGAGCCCCGTAATCGTCCTTCACAAGCCGGGCGAGTTCGGGCGAGAAGCCGTTCCGTAGCAGACAGATCAGATAAGAATCATCGGTCCCATACTTGATCCGGTGGTACAGACTCTCGGACACCAGTTCCAGGTCAAACAAGATCTCGATGTATTTGAGCAACCGGAAGTCAACGAAGTCTTGCTCCTCCTTGATCTTGACCACCGCAAGATTCACTAGTTGTGCCCGGGACTTGGTCTGCATCTGCACGAACAGCTCGCGGAATCCGTCGCCGTAACGCACCTCGCCCCACCGATGGCCGACGTAGACGTATTCGTCGGTAAGGTTCGACCAGTACCTGACGAAGTGGGATATCATCCGCCTGAACGGCTCGTTTCGACTTCGCCAATCCAAGAACATGCCGTAAAAACGACGTGCCCCGACGGTGTCGCGGACTCGCGCCAAGTCGTCACCGTCGGGTAGATCGATACCCGTCAGGAAGATCTCGACGATCGCATTCAGAAGCGCCTCGACATCGTCGATCTGCTCATTGTCGGCGCGTTCGTCAACACGTTCTTGCAGTGTCTTCTCCAAGTCTATGATGTCGAAGTCGCGAACCCCGTGCCGGTAGCAGAGCCGCCCGACCTCGGTGGACGCGATGCGCGCCCCGACCACGGTGGTAACGCCCGACTCGATGTTCTCGAGAAACTCCAACGCGGCCTGGCGGTCGGAGACCTCCTCGGCCTTCTCCAGAAGCGGATTCTGCACCTTGTCTTCGACGACAGACGCGACATTAGCGACCGAGCTGAGGAACGAGTCGACGTTCCAGTTTCTACGCGCATAGCTACTGGGTATGAGATGAATCCGGGGCTGAAGCAGCGAAAGATCGCCGCGCTCTGGAGAGAACACCTCACTGAACCGGCCCACTCTTCCAGCCAGGTTCCTGAAGGCGGATCGAGACAGGTTCGCGCGCCCGCGAGTACCCGTCATCATGATGAGCCGGTCCGCTGGCGTGTTTACGCCCTCGAGCAGCGTCGAGGTCGTGACGATAAACCGGGGGTCCGGCGAATCATCGTCGCGGAACAGCTCCTCAATGTAGAGGCGGAGGGAATCAGGCACTTGGCTGTGATGGAACGTGACGCCGCGCTTGATTGCGTCGATAAGGCTGTAGCGCGGGTCGATGAGATCCGCGATAGCAGCGACAGCCCGAGTTGCGGCAGGTGATAGATCGACAGCGGGTCTATGCGACGCGAGCCGCGATGCGAGGTCTTGTGCGTCTTTCGGCCGGTTCACATAGACGAGATTCCGATGCGCCCCCGCCTGCAGCACTGCCTCGACCTCGTCAGCGGGCGTCTCGGCACCCAATTCGAAGGTCTCGTTCAGAAATTGGTCGTAGAGCCGGTGCGGCTCCCCCGGTGGCGTGATCACGAAGCGCTCGATCTTCACATGCTCGTTGACAGCCTTGGCCAGGGTCGCCTGATCCGCGCCGTCTACATGGCGGAGATTCTCCGGGGAGGCAATGAACGGAGTGTAATAGGTTATCGCCAGCTGCGGATTCCGAGATCGGGCGATGAGGATCACCTGTGACAAATCGATCGCTCGGGTATCACCCGGTAGCAGATTGTGCGCCTCGTCAACCAAGAGCTGGTCGATCTCAAGATCAACGTTCTCAACCAGCAGACGCTGCAGACGTTCCTGCGTCATCACCGCAATGAACCGAACATCATGGTTGAATGCCTCGGGGTGGGTGATAACGCGAACACGAGAATCACGCACACGGTCATCGGCCACGATGTTGGACCTTGTCTGTGCGATGAGGGCGCGCGAAGGCACCAGCACGCAAGTGCGGCTTTGCAAGTTGGAAACGACCTTATCGATCAGCATTTCCGACTTGCCGTACGAGGTCGGCGCTACCACAACCGCGTCGGGCTCACGTGCGTTGAACTCGCGCAACTCCATCTGCCCTCGCGTTCGGTAGATTCTGCGCAGTCCAACCGTTTCCTCGAAGTTGGTCGAGTGTGCGGCAAAGAACGTTTCTGAAAGCGACGTATCCTCTACGAGCAACGGATGAAGACGTTCTATCGCAGCAACCAACGGGATGAGATCGCGAGACTGCGCGATCTCGCGCAGGGGCTCATAGTCCCCCGTCGCCTCACCGTATTGCAGGAAGATTCGGTAGCCAAGTCGTTGAACAGCATCGTCGCTTGAGCGCGACATAAACACGCCGAATCGGAGCACGTCGATGTACTCTTTGTCCGACATCGCCGCTCCAGTGACGAGCTTTTCGTAAACTCTGGCGAAGTTGGACCCCGAGAGGTTGCGAGCATTGCGAACTTGCCTGAGTGTCAGATTGACCGGGTTAGGCAATTGTTACCTCGCGTAAGTGCTCGACGACTGCTTCCAGGGCATCCTGCTGGATTACGAGAATCCGGACATCCGCGAAGTCCTCGCCCGTCGATATCGAATCAAGAATCTGTTGCATCCCTTCGTTCGTCACCTCACAGTGATCGAGTTCATGCATCACCGCGCCGGCAAGCACGGCACGCTTCCTGATCGCGCCACCTTGGCGAACTGTCTCGCTATCACTTCGCAGAAGTTCTCGGGCAGTACTCGCGTACCCGCCCTCCAGGGTGAGACGAGTGTCGTTCAAGGCAGCATCCCAACGTGACAAGTGATGGGCGTCATCCAGCATGGACGCAAGTGATGACGCCGCGATCTCGATCAGGGAGGCGGCCTTCTCGTCTGCGCTGCTGGATGCCGACACCTCCCCCGACTTCACTTCGCCATACCAGAAAGCCGTGTCGCTGGATCCCAAGAAGGTCAAGTCGAACCCCTTCTTGATACTGCGTTCTTCCTTGTTGAAGTAGACAGCAGCGGACGTCAGCTCAGCGTGAAGAAGCGGCATAAGGACGTGAACGATCAGCTCTCCGGCCATGCCGAGCTGCGTCGTCCGGGGCTTCGGGTCATACCGACGGAGAAACTCTGCGACCGTCTTCTCGAACGAGTAGAAGTTCAGATCCTCGCTCACAGTCACCGCGCCATAGCAGTACTCAGCAAGCCGGCCACGCACGTGGGCGCGAAAATCCTCGGATATCGCGCGAACAATCACAAGCGTGGCGCTCTCTGTCACTTCGACGTCGATGCCCTCCATGACTCAAAGCTATCGCTTAACACTCCGGCAGCGCGTCACTTGCGGCTCGTGAAAGCCCCGTGTCGACGATCAGCCACCTCCGGCAGTCGCCGCGAGGCAAGGTGAAACCCACCAGCGCAATGGCAGATGGGCTTCGACTCAGGCTGACGCAGGCACTGGCTCTGCCCTGCGCTCCTTGCGTCCGCTGCGCAGATACGGGCCTGCCAGTGCAGGGGCGATGGCAAGAGGAGCAAGTATCGCCATGAAGATGCCAACACGAAAGGAGCCCGCAAGCCGAAGGCCGGGTGCGGCGCAGAGCCGATGGCCGAGCCGAGCATCACGCCGAGGCTGATGAACGACGCATGGATGGTATTGACCAGCGGTGCCGTAGCCCCGGCGCGCTGGACGCTGACACCATCGCCGGGTTCATCGTCACTCCGACCAGTCCGATTCCGAGCATAAACACCAGCGCCCGCGGCGGAACCCCGGTGTACAGCGCGAAGCCAGCCAGGAAAAGCGCGTTGGGCACGGTGCCGATCAGCAACGTGGAGATCGTAGTTCGATCCGCCACCCGGTTGGCGATCGTGTTGCCCACCAGGGCGGCAGCCCCGTAGACCAGCAGCAGGGCAAGTTCGAGGCAGTTGGAGCGGCCGGTGATTTCGGTGAGGATCGAACTGAAGAAGCTGAAGACACCCTGCTCTGCGCTCCGGAACCGCCTGTTGACAGAGGAGCGGCTATCCAGTTCGCGCGGGCGTGTTCAGCCAGATCTCCTCGATGCTCGGATCGTCCAGCATCTCCTGCAGCGGTCCGAAACCGCCGATCCGGGCGGCGACCTCGGCGACCATGGTCTCGTCGTCATCGCGCAGCACGGGCACCTCGCCGGAGGAGGACCTCCGGTCGTAGTGCGTCATGACCTCGCGGATCAGCGGCTCGAGCTGGTCGGCGTGCACGTCCAGCCCGCGCCGGCGGATCAGCTCGCGCGATTCGCTCTCGATGATGGTGGCGGCGTCCATCCCATCCCCCCGAGGCCCCTGCCGAGAGGTCCTCTTGTGCCGTTCGTCGGATGACGCACCCCGCGCCATCCCCGTCACTCTAGGGCGGATCAGCGCCTCATGAACGGCACTCTCAGCAATTGTGGATAACTCTCCCGGCCCTCTCCCATGGCAGGATGAAAGCAGTCCGTGAGCCACCCGACCCCAGGAGCACCCTCATGGCCCACTCCAGCACCACCGAGGGCGATGCCGCCCCGTCGCTGAACGGCACCACCCTGAAGTACATGGCCAAGCGCGTGCTCACAGAGTTCGGGCGCGACGGCGGCACCGACCAGGCCGCGAAGCTCACCTACTTCATGGTGCTCTCGATCGCCCCGACCCTGCTGGCCCTGTTCTCACTGGCCACGCTCCTGCTGTCCGGGATGAAGGATCAGATCGCCGCCCTGCTGGTCGACCTCATCAACCAGGCCGCAGGCGGCAGCGGGCTCGGCGCCGACGGGGCGGTGAAGTCCACCGTGACCTCGCTCATGGGCTCCTCGACCGGCGGCACGGTCGCCCTGATCATCGGTATCGCGACGGCCCTGTGGTCCGCCTCCGGCTACATCAAGGCGTACGGCCGCGTCGCCAACCACATCTACGACGTGCCCGAGGGGCGCGGCCCGATCCGCATGAACGGCACGATGCTGCTGCTGACGATCGCCATGATCCTCGGGATCCTGCTGGTGATGATCTCGATCCTGCTCAGCGAGTCGATCGTCCAGGGCCTGCTGGGCCCGATCTCCTCGACCATCGGGGCCGAGGGTGTGCTCTCCTTCCTCCTGGACTCCTTCCTGCCGATCTGGACGTGGGTGAAGTGGCCGGTGATCCTGCTGATCGCCTTCGCGCTGATCTCGCTGCTGTACTGGGGCGCGCCGAACCTCAAGAAGCCCTTCCGCTTCATCTCTCCCGGTGGCGTGTTCGCGATCGTCGGCATCGGCGTCGCCGCGGTCGCGCTGTCGATCTACATGGGCACCGTCGCCGGCTACTCCAGCTACGGCGCCATCGGCGGCATCATGGCGGTGCTGTTCGCCCTGTGGGTCATCAACATCGTGATCATCATGGGCGCCGAGGTCGACGCGGAGTACGAGCGGGTCCGCGAGCTCTCCGCCGGCAAACCCGCCGAGGACTCCCTCGCCCTGCCCATGCGCGATGCGACCGGCGCGGAGAAGGCGCAGGCCAAGCACGACAAGCTGGTCGACGAGGGCCGCGACATCCGCCTGCAGAACCTCCACCACGACGCCGACGCCTACACCGGCGAGGATGCCCGCCTCACCCCGCGCAACGGAGTGCCCGCCGTGGATGCCGACGGCGAGACCGGCGCGGAGACGAAGGACTCCTGAGATGTGCGGACGCTTCGCCTTCTTCCAGGAGATCGAGCCGCTGATCGACGATCTCGGCGCGGTGGACCTCACCGACCCGCATCTGCGCAGCCGGTGGAACATCCCGCCCACGGCGCCGATCCACGTGGTCACCGAATCGGTCGACAAGGAGTCCGGCGAGGTGGTGCGCGCCCTGCGCGCGGCGCGCTGGGGCCTGCTCCCGCCCTTCGCGAAGGACGCCTCCTTCTCCTCCCGCACGTTCAACGCACGCCGCGAGACCCTGGGCGAGAAGCCCAGCTTCCGCGGGAGCCTGGGCCGGTACCGGGCCATCGTCCCCATGGACGGCTACTACGAGTGGGCGCACGACGAGAAGGGCAAGCGCAAGCAGCCCTACTTCATCGCGCCCGAGAACGGCTCCCCCCTGTTCATGGCGGCGCTGGTGTCCTGGTGGAAGGGCCCCGGCGGCCATGAGGGCCCGGCGGCGAGCGAGGACGGCACCTTCCTCCTCTCCGCCACGATCATCACCCGCGAGGCCACCGGGGAGCTCGCCGAGCTCCACGACCGCACGCCGGTGATGCTGCGGCGCGACGAGGTGGACTCCTGGCTCGACACCTCGATGGACGACCGCCACGCGGCGCAGGAGTGGATCCTCGAGGACTCCCACCTCCTGGACGATGCGACCCTGTCCGTGCGCGAGGTGGATCCCGCGGTGGGGAAGGTGGGCAACGACGGTCCGGAGCTGCTCGAGGGACCCCAGCGGCTGCTCTGAACCTCTCGGAGCCGTGCTCTCCGCTCCGGTCCCATCGGCCGATCGTCCGGCACGATGTGACGCACCGGCCAGACCACCCGGGCTCCTGTCCGACCGCGGTCTGACGTCCGCGCGCACCAGGCCCCGTACCCTCGAGACCATGACCGATGGGACCGCACAGGCTCCGGGCACGCCGTCGCCGCGCACCCGGCGCATCGATCCGTTCCGATGGATCGTCGAGAACCCCGGCACCGTCGACCTGCTGGTCTTCGGGTCCGCCGCCTTCCTGCTGCTCGTGTTCGCCGTCCTCACCGGCTCGATCAGCTGGTGGACCCTGTTCTCGGTGCCGATGGTCGCCGTCGGCGCGCTGTGCCGGGTGCGCCCTCTGACCGGGGTGCTCGTGATCGGCTCCCTCGCGGTGCTGCACGTCGCGGTGGGCACCCCCGTGGTCGCCGGCGACATCATGACGTTCTACGCGATGTTCTGCGCGGTCGCGTACGGCGGCGGCGTGGTCCACGCCATCGGCGTCGCCGCCGGCATGCTCGGTGTGCTCGTGCAGGCCACCGTGGCGGCCGTCGAGGCGCTCCGGTCCCCGTACGCGAGCGTCTGGGAGGCGGTGACGGCCTTCGGCGTGCTGACCGTCGTCGGCACGATCACCATCATCGCCGTGTGGGCGCTGGCCAACCTGCAGCGCGCCCGGGTGCGCCAGCTCGCCCTCACCCGGGAGCGTGCCGAGCAGGCGATGCGCGAGCGGGAGCAGCGCACGGCCCTCGCCGTCTCCGAGGAGCGCAGCCGCATCGCGCGCGAGATGCACGACGTGGTCGCCCACTCGCTGTCGGTGATCATCGCGCAGGCCGACGGCGGCCGCTTCGTCGCCTCCCAGAAGCCGGAGAAGGCCGCGGAGGTGCTCGGCACCATCGGGGAGACCGGACGCGCCGCGCTCGCGGACATGCGCTCGCTGCTCGGCGTTCTGCGCCAGGAGGACGAGACGAGCTACGGGCCGCAGCCCGGCCCCGAGATGCTCCCCGATCTCATCGATCGCGTGCGCAGCGCCGGCCTGGAGACCGAGCTGCAGATCGAGGGCGCCCTCTCGGATCTCCCCCAGGCGATGGGCATGTCCGTGTTCCGCCTGGTCCAGGAGTCCCTGACCAACGTCCTCAAGCACGCGGGCCCCGGCGCGAGTGCGAGCGTGCGGATCCGTCGCACGCCCCAGGAGCTCACGATCGAGGTGCTCGACGACGGCCAGGGCGTGGACCCCGACTCCGACGGGCTGGGCCACGGCCTGACCGGGATGCGCGAGAGGATGTCCGTGTTCGGCGGCACGCTGCGGGCCGAGCCGCTCCCCTCCCGCGGCTATCGGGTGCGCGCCGTCGTGCCGCTGGCGACCCCCCGCTCGGCCTCGTCACCTGCCCGCCCCGTCCCCCCGGCCGCCCCCGTCCGTCCCCTCCGAGGAGAGCTCCGATGACCTCACCGACCGAACGCCCCGTGGACCTCCCCCTGCGCATCGCCCTGGTCGACGACCAGCCGCTGGTGCGGGCAGGGTTCGCGATGGTCATCGACTCGCAGGACGACATGGAGGTGGTGGTCCAGGCCTCCGACGGCGCGGAGGCCGTGCGCGAGCTGCGGGGACGCCGGGTCGACGTGGTGCTCATGGACGTGCGCATGCCCCACAAGGACGGGATCGAGGCCACCGCCGAGATCCTCGCCGACCTGCCTCCCGAGCGGGCCCCCCGCATCATCGTGCTGACCACCTTCGACCTCGACGAGTACGTGGTCGCCGCGATCCGGGCCGGGGCCAGCGGCTTCCTGCTCAAGGACGCCCAGCCCGAGGACCTCCTCGGCGCGATCCGCACCGTCCACCGCGGCGACGCGGTGATCGCCCCGTCGGCCACCCGCCGCCTGCTGGAGCGCGTGGTCGCCGCGCCGGAGCCCGAGGAGCAGGACACCTCGATCCTCGCCCCGCTCACCGAGCGCGAGCGGGAGGTGCTGGTGCTGATGGGTCGAGGCTTCTCGAACCAGGAGATCGGGGCGGAGCTCTTCGTCGCGGAGGCCACCGTGAAGACCCATGTGGGCCGGGTGCTCTCCAAGCTCGGGGCCCGGGACCGGGTGCAGGCCGTGATCATCGCCTTCGAGACCGGCCTGGTCGCCCCCGGCGCCGGCTGAGAGAGCTCTCGGCCGGATCCGGCAGGAGGCGTCAGACCACGGTATGACTCCGCTCTGACCAGGAGCGGATCATCTCCGTGCAGGGACCTCCCAGGGGTTGACGACGTCGGCGGACGACGCGGGAGAGCATCGGTGATGACCGTTGCACCTCTCGCGAAGGACCACCGATGACCACCGCTCCCCAGGCCGCTCCCCCGACCCCCACGGACGCGCTCCCGCCCGCGATCGTCGCCCGCGACGTGAGCCGGACCTACGGCACCGGCGCCGGCGTCGTGACCGCGCTGGACGGCGTCGATCTCGACGTCGCCCGCGGCGGGTTCACCGCGATCATGGGCCCCTCCGGATCCGGCAAGTCCACTCTGCTGCACGTGCTGGCCGGGCTCGACGTCGTCGACTCCGGCTCGATCGTGCTCGACGGCACGGAGATCACGACCCTGGGCGACGACGCCCTCACCAGGCTCCGCCGCGAGCAGATCGGCTTCGTCTTCCAGTCCTTCAACCTGCTGCCCATGCTCACCGCGGAGCAGAACATCCTGCTGCCCCTCGAGCTCGCGGGCAAACGCGCGGACCGCGCCTGGCTGGAGACGCTCACCACCGCCTTCGGCATCACCGACCGCCTCTCCCACCTGCCCTCGCAGCTCTCCGGCGGCCAGATCCAGCGCGTCGCGATCTCCCGTGCCCTGGTCACCTCGCCGGCGGTCGTCTTCGCCGATGAGCCGACCGGCAACCTCGACTCGCACTCCACCGAGGAGGTCCTGGACTTCCTGCGCCTGAGCGTGGACGAGTTCGACCAGACCGTCGTCATGGTCACCCATGAGCGCGAGGCCGCCGAGCGTGCCGATCGCATCATCACCCTCGCCGACGGCCGGATCGCCTCCGACGAGGACCTGCGGGGCACCCGCTGATGGCACGCCCCGCCCGCATCACGCTCACCCCGATCCGACGGCACGTCGCGGCCGTCGTCACCATCGCGCTGTCCTGCGCCTTCGTGGCCGTCATGGTCATCGCCGGGAACCTCATGCAGGCCTCCCTGCGCTCACAGGCCGCTCAGGGCTTCGAGGGGGCGGACCTCGAGATCCAGCGCCCGCTCACCGACGAGCAGTGGAGCGCCGCCGAGCCCCTCGAGGCACCCCAGGTCGCCGGGACCGAGAACGTCTGGCCCCAGCTGCAGACCTACCTGGAGCTCAGCTCCGCCGGCGGCGGCGCCGTCTTCGTCTCCACCGCCATGCTCCCCCCGGGCCAGGAGACCTCCACGGCTCTCGCCGACGGCAGGCCGTCGAGCTCCGCGTCGGAGATCGTGCTCGACGAGCCGGCCGCCGCCGCGCTCGAGGTGGGCCTGGGCGACACCGTCACCCTGCCCGCCGACAGGTCCACCAGCGGTGAGACGCACCGCTTCACCGTGGTCGGCATCGCGAAGGGACCTCAGGGATCGGTGCTCGGCGGCACGCCCCGAGCGCTGCTGACCCCAGAGAACGCGGAGGCGCTGCTCGGCCCGAGCGCCGGGACCACCACCGACGTCTGGCTCGCGAGCGTCCCCGAGGGCACCGACCCCGCGGACGTCGTCGCCGACCCCGGCTCCGACACGGGGGACCTCACGGTCCGCACCGCCGCCGACGCCGAGGAGGAGGCGGCCTCGGACTTCCTGCGGGGCTTCGCCGCCCTCGGGGGGATCCTGGCCGTGTTCGTGGTGATCGCCCTGTTCACCAGCGCCGTGGTCATCGCGAACACCTTCGCCGTCACGATCGCCCAGCGCACCCGCAGCCTCGCCCTCCTCCGCACCCTCGGGGCGACCCGTGCCCAGGTGCGATCGGTGGTGCTGCGCGAGTCCGCGACCGTGGGCCTGATCGGCGCCGTCCTCGGCATGCTCGGCGGCCACCTGCTCGTCCAGGCGGCGCTCGCCGGCGCCGCCGGCCTCGGATGGGTCGACAGCCTCGTGCTCGTCCCGGTGAGCCTGCTGTCCCTCCTGCTGCCCGTGGCGGCAGGGCTCGTGATCACCCTCGGAGCGAGCCTCGCCCCCATGCGCGCCGCGACCCGCGTCGCACCGCTCCAGGCCCTGCGTCCGCTCCCTCCCGTGGTGCGCCGCGGGCCGGGGGTGCGCGGAGTCCTCGGGCTGATCGCCGCGGTCGCGGGGATCCTGCTGCTCGGCGGAGGCACGGCCCTCGCCCTGACCGGCATCCCCTCGCTGGGCATCCTGCTGGCGATCGTCGGAGGCGTCCTCAGCTTCACAGGCGTGCTGATCTCCCTGGTCACCATCACGCGCCCGCTGGCCGCGCTGCTGGGCAGGGTGATCGGCCGGGTCGGCGGGCTGCCTGCCAGGATCGCGAGCGCCAACGTGGCGCGCAATCCCCGCCGCAGCGCGGCGACGATCGCCGCCCTGCTCATCGGCACCACGCTCATGACGATGATGGCGGTGGGCGCCCGCACTGCCGAGGCCACGCTGACCTCCGAGCTGGACTCCCGGCGCCCCATCGACCTGGTGGTCTCCGCCGAGGAGATGCCGGACCAGGCGGTCGATCAGATCTCGGCGATCGACGGCATCGACCGGGCCCGGCAGGGCGCGCGCGGGGACATCCCGGTGGGAGTCTCCGAGCCGATGACCCTCTTCGGCCTCTCCCCTGAGACGGTGCGGGAGACCTCCCACCGCCCGGACGCCGCGGACGATCTGGTCGACGGTGTGGTGCTGCTCGGCCAGGAGCGGGCGGAGCGCTTCTCGGTGACCGACGGACAGGTCCTGCAGGTCGAGGGCGCCGACGGCGCGACCCACGATCTGACGGTCACGGTCGATGCGAACCTGCAGATGTCGCTGGTCACCCCTGCCACTCTCGAACAGCTCGTCGGGGACGCGGCCACGCCCGTGGTCGTCGCCGACTTCGCCGATCCCGGCACTCCGGAGCGGGAGGGCGTCGACGCCATGGCGATCATGGACTCGGTGAACCAAGCGGTGGCCGGTGACGGCTGGGAATCGGGATCTGCCGACGCCGGCGGTGCGGAGCGCGAGGCCTACGCGGAGATCCTGCAGATCCTGCTGGGCATCACCGTCGCCCTGCTCGCGGTCGCCGTGGTGGTGGCACTGGTGGGCGTCGCGAACACGCTCAGCCTGGGTGTCATCGAACGCACCGGCGAGAACGCCCTGCTGCGCGCGCTGGGCACCACCCGGCGTCAGATGCGGGCGATGCTCGGCTGGGAAGGCGTGCTGCTGGCCGTGGTCGGGGCCGTGCTGGGCATCGTGATCGGCAGCATCTACGGCGTCCTCGGGATCCAGGCGCTGCTGGGATCGAGCTATCCGGTGTCGATCACCATCCCCTGGGTGCAGGTGGGCCTGGTGCTGGTGCTCGCGATGACCGCCGGGGCCCTCGCCTCGGTGCTGCCGGGAAGGGCGGCCGCACGCACCGCCCCGGCGGCTGCGCTCGCCGACGCGGACTGACCTGCCAGGACGCCGACGGGCCCCGCACCGGAAGAGTCGGTGCGGGGCCCGTCGGCCTCGAACGGAAGGGGGTCAGCGTCCCCGGCCGGGAAGCGGTGTCGAGGTGACCAGCCTGGTCAGCAGGACGAACAGCACTACTGCGAGGATCAGCGCCAGCGCGCCCTGCCAGTACAGCGCGCCGCGCAGGAGGCTCGCCCCGATCAACGCCTGGAAGAGCTGCCAGGTGATCCCGAAGCCCAGGCCGAAACGGCCCTTGACCAGGATCGACCGTGCGGCGACCGCGAGAGCGAGGGCGAACAGCAGCAGGAAGATCCCCAGCCCGGTCCCGAAGCGCGTATCGAGCATCCCGCCCGAGACCCCGATGAAGCAGTAGGTGGCGGTGGCGGCGAGCAGGAGCGCCTCGAGGCCGAGCAGCGCGGCGACCACGGGCCGGCGGCGCGGATCAGCCACCTCGGCATCGGTGGCGGGTGCGGAGGAAGGGGAGTCGGTGGGCATGGTGGCACTGTAATGGTCGTGGGGAGCCGGGTCCGCCGACGTGCGACCCGCATCGCCCACCGGCCCTCGACCGTCGCCCTGCTCCTGCCCCGCTCAGCACTTTCCCGGGCCGGATGCAACGCCTTCGTGCCCGGCATCACGAGGTCCGGGGATGGTGTGGGAAGTGACACCAGGTCGGCGGGCGGAGACCCTTGTCGAGGCCGCGACCTGCCCAGAGAATGGACAGCGACTCGTCACGCCGACGGGCACCGCTCGAGCTTCCGCTCCCGGTCCCGCCTCGACGAGTCGCTGACCCGAGAACGCCCCCCTGGGGAGCGACCCTCGCCGCGTCGCGCCCCACGGGGTGAGGCGTGGCGTCCTGGAAAGAGAGAGTGACGATGGACTGGCGCCACCGTGCCGAGTGCCTCAACCATGATCCCGAGCTGTTCTTCCCCATCGGGAACACCGGACCGGCGATCACGCAGATCCAGGAGGCGAAGGCGGTGTGCCAGAAGTGCGACGTCATGACGGCGTGCCTCAAGTTCGCGCTCGAGTCCGGTCAGGACTCCGGCGTCTGGGGCGGTCTCTCCGAGGATGAGCGCCGCTCCCTCAAGCGCCGCAACGCCCGCGCCCGCCGCGCCGGCTGATCCCACCCTGCGGCGACGCGACCTCACCGTCACGGCGCCGCAGGCCTTCTCCGGGCTCCCTCCGCCCCGGCACCCCCGAGAACCGGGGCACCCCGAGAACCGGGACTCCCCGAGAAGCACGGCACCCTCGTCCCGCAGCGCGAGACCGCAGCGCGAGACCGCTCCGCAGGAGACCTCTGAGCACAGGATCTCAGAGCGCAGGTCTCAGAGCGTGAGCGGATCCAGGTAGACGTCCACCACCGCACAGGTGCCGCCGTCGCCACGGCTCTCCCACGTGAGCGTGCCGCCCAGCTGTCCCTGCACCAGAGTCAGCGCGATGTTGGTGCCGAGGCCCGTGGGCTTGGCCGCCCCCATCCCTCGACCGTCGTCCTCGATGGAGATCACCAGGTGCGAGCCGGTGCGCTCGCTGCGGATCGTGAGCGTTCCCCCGGTCTCCGAGAGCCCGTGTTCGACGGCGTTGGTGGCCAGCTCCGTGACGACCAGCGCCAGCGGCGTCGCCTCCTCCGCTCGGATCGATCCGACCCGACCGATCTTCTCGGTGCGCACCTCGACCTGGGCCTCGGCGAGCTGCGGCGATCCCGCCCGGTGGACGGTCGCGCTGGCCGCGTCGACGGCGAGACGCAGGCACCGATCGATCACCTCGTCGAAGTGCACCGCCTCCTGGGATCCCTGCAGGAGCGACTCGTGGACCAGCGCGATCGTCGACACCCGTCGCATCGCCTCGGCCAGCGCCTCGCGCGCCTCATCGGTCTTCATGCGCCGCGACTGCATGCGCAGCAGCGCGGCCACCGTCTGCAGGTTGTTCTTGACCCGGTGATGGACCTCGCGGATCGTCGCGTCCTTCGTGATCAGCTCGCGCTCCCGGCGGCGCAGCTCGGTCACGTCGCGCACCAGGATCACCGCGCCGGTGCGGGTGCCCTGATCCGTCAGCGGCACCGCCCGCAGGGAGAGCGTCCCGCCGCGAGCCTGCATGTCCGATCGCCAGGCGGCCCGCCCCATCAGCACCAGCGGGAGGGACTCGTCCACGGGGCTGCGCGACTGCAGCACCTCGGTCGAGAGCTCGGCGAGGGTGATGCCCTCCATGTCCCCTTCGATGCCGAAGCGGTGGAAGGCCGAGATCGCGTTCGGGGAGATCCAGCGGACCACTCCGGCCTCGTCGAGCTCGACCACGCCGTCGCCGACACGCGGCGCACCACGACGGGGCGGGATCGGGGCGCCCTCGATGGGGAAGGCACCGTTCTCGAGCATCCCCAGCAGCCTGCTGCCCAGGCGACTCTTCTGGGTCTCGTTGTGCGAGGTCTTGGCGTCGTCGTCCGGGCTCTCGGCCGCCAGCACGGCGAGGGTGCGGCCGTTCTTGCGGACCGGGACCAGCAGGCCGACGGCGGTGCGGCCCTCGCGCTCCATCGACATGGTGCTGCGGAGGGACTCGCCCCCTGCCAGCAGCCTGGCGATCTCCGTGCCCTCGGGGCCGTCGCCGCTCATGCTCCCCACCGGGTCCTCGTAATAGACCGTGGATCCGGTGGCGGGGCGGCAGTGCGCGACCGCCAGCGCGCCCTCCTCCTCCTGGATCCACAGCACCAGGTCGGCGCGCAGCAGGTCGGAGAGCAGGTTCCAGTCACCGACCAGGTGCTGCAACCAGTCGGCCTCCTTCTCGGAGAGACCACGGTTGTCGGCGAGGAACTTGGACAGGCTCGGCATGCAGACAGGATAGGTGCCCGAGCCGACCGCCTGTGACCGTCCCGCGGTCGGTCACGGAGAGACGTCGCCCCTGCCCTAGGCTGAGGCCGAACAGTTCCGAGGAAGGACCAGGATGAAGCTTCGCGAGACGTTGAACCTCCCGCTGTCGGCCGCAGATGCCGCCGCCATGTACGCCGACACCGAGTACACCGCGATCCGTCGCACCACGCTCGGTGCCTCGAAGGCGGAGTCGTCCGTGCAGGGCGACCCCGCCGGGGCCTTCACGGTCCGCACCGAGCTGGCGATGCCCACCGATCGGGTGCCGGACATGGTGCGGCCCTTCGTCGGGTCCGCCGTGACCATCCACGAGACGCAGGCCTGGTCCGCGCCGGGCGCCGACGGCGCCCGTCAGGGGACGATGACGCTCGAGGTCGCCGGCACCCCGGCCGGTCTCACCGGCACGATGCGGCTCGTGCCCGGCGGCGAGTCGAGCAGCAGCCTCGAGATCGACGGGGACCTGGTCGCGAAGATCCCGCTGCTGGGGCCGCGTCTGGAGAAGGCGGCCGTCCCGTACGTCTCCACCGTGCTCCGTGCCGAGGAGCGCTCCGCGCGGTCCTACGCGCAGTCGCGCACCGACTGATCGGCTCCACCTCCGGGCTCGGCCCGGAGTCGAGCTGCACCGCGTCCGAGCAGCGCCGCGTCTGAGCAGCGCCGCGTCTGAGCGGCGCCGAGATCGGGCGGTTCGGAGATCGGGTGCGGCTCAGGCGCCAGCGGCGGCGTCCAGGAACTCGAGCGCTTCCGAGCCCTCCCCGGCGTCGAACCACAGCAGCGCCGGGTCCGTGTCGTCCGCGTCGGCGGCCTCGGCGGTCTGCTCGGTCACATGGAAGCTGGCGATCCTGGCCGAGCGGAGCTCGCGGAGGCGGATGCCGAACGCTCCCCCGTCCTCCGTCGCCGGCAGGACGGCGCCATCGGGCACGTCGGCGGCGATGACGAGCACCCGCTCCGTGCTCCGAGCGCCGGTGAAGGCGACGTGCACCGCGTCCTGCAGCGCCTCGTACTCGAGGTCCTCCTCGTCCTCGCCGGGACGATCCGCGCTCGCCTCGCTCGTCACGGCCCACGCCGCACGCCCCTCCTCGAGGTCGACGTTCGCACGGGCGTCCTGGATCGCCGGCCGGTCCTGCGGGGTCAGCGGGAGATAGAGCCTCATGAGGTCATCTTCTCACCGGCTCCCAGCCGTCGTCGCCACGCCGGTGCCGCGCGGTCGGGGGCGATGACGGGCGCCGGGGCGTCGCCCAGGACCGCTGGGGACGCCGCGAGGTCGCGGAGGCCCCGGCGCAGGGCGGAGCGCGCGGCGGACTCGGCCAGCAGAGCTCCGTCCCAGGCCGCGGCGCGGCAGGCCGCAGGGTCGTCCGGCAGCAGGTTCAACGAGGCGAGCGGCAGGCGCGAGCCGATGAGCTCCCGCAGGCGCTCCCCCGGGACGGGAGGACCCACGCGATTGACGACGACGTGGAGCTCGGTGACCCCGAGCTCCTTGAGCCGCGAGTGGTCGCGCAGCAGGCGCGTGATGCTCACCGGATCCGCCGAGACGACGGCGATCACCGCGTCCGCCGCCTCGAGGACGCTGATCGCCGCGGCGTTCCTCTGCGGTGCCGCGGTGTCGTAGCTGAGCTCCTCGTCCTCCTCCAGCACCGCGGCGACATCGGCGATCACCAGTCCTCCGCGGCGTGCCAGAGCGCTCCACACGCCGTCCAGCGCGCTGCGCCGCAGCTCGGCCCAGCGCCCGGGAACGCCGATGCCGCTGAGCAGACGCAGCCGGGGCTGGACCTGCGGGAGCAGCGAGTCCATCGTCTCCTCGTCGAGGGTGCCGCGATCATGGGCCCGCGCGGCCGCGACCAGCCCGGGTGCCTCGTCGAGAACCCCGAGCATCTGGCTCTGCGCCGGCCCGTAGGTGTCCGCATCGACCAGGACCGTCTCCCGCCCTGCGGCGGCGGCCTCGGCGGCCAGGTTCACGGCGATCGTGGACCGACCCGGCCCACCGACCGGCCCCCACACCGCGACCATCCGCCCCTCGGCTCCGGGCTCCGGAGGCACGGCCTCCTGGACCCAGTCGCCGTCCTCCGCGGTCTCTCCATGGACGGCCGACTCCAACGCCGCGAGGATCTCCTCGACCGGAGCCTCCGAGGACACCACGTGGCGCAGTCCGAGCATCGTGCTCTCCGGGGAGTCGACCGGCCGCAGTCCCACCACGGCGGCATCGCGCATCATCGCCGTGAGCACATCGCGCCCGAGGCCGCGGACCGTGAGGTCGATGACCACCGCGTCGCCGATGCCCGCCGCCGTGACCGCGAGGGTCTCGGCGAGATCGGCGCAGCGACGCACCACCCGCGCCTCACCACCCTGGCCGGTCGCCAGGTCATGGACGATGCGCACCTCGTCGCTGCCGGAGGCGCACAGGACGATGTCGATCACGGGGCGAGTCCGTGGGCTCCCGGGATGCCGATGACATCCAGCTGCTGATCCTGCGAGAGGACCTCGAGCACCTCGCCGAGGCTGTCGCTGGGCACCAGCACCTCGACGGACATCTTCTGCATCCCCAAGGTGCTGCCCTCGTCCACGCTGCGCACCACGGCATCAGGGACGAGCATCCGTGCTCGCATCTCCGTGCCGTCCTCCGTGGTCGGCGCGGTGTGCCAGAGCTCCACCGTCGCCCCGGGCACGACGGACTCCGCGACCGATGCATCCACCGGGATCACCACCGGCCGGAGCTGGACCTCCTCCGACTGCCCGACCGCCGACATCGGCACGAGCTCGCCGGGGTGGATCGTGCGCAGGGCGACGGATCCCTCCGGGATCGCGTCGACGCTTCCCAGATAGCGATCCGTCTGCTCGCCGAGACGCAGCTCGACGGCGACGAGGTCCTCCGCGCTGATCGTGTCGCCCGGGACGATCGCCGACCGGGCGATGAGCACGGAGGTCGTCTCCGAGAGACGGGAGACGAGCACCGCCCCCATCAGCACGCTGGCCACCACGAGGACGATTCCGACGATCAGCCGCGGATCCTTCCATCGCGGCGTGCGCAGTCTCATCATCGCTGCAGTGGCCCCCACCATCGGCTCCTCCCCCTCGCCCGGCTCAGGTCACCGGGATCTGACGGGAGGCTACGTCAGCGAGGGCTCCGATGGGGCCGAAGCCGCCCCATTGTGGAGAACTCGGTGCACCGAGCTGCCTGCCAACAGTTCCCAGGGGACTCTTCCACAGGCAGGGATCCCGGACCCTCCGAAGGTGAGAGACTGTCGGAACACCCTCCCCGGTGGGAATGATCGGAAGGACCCTCGATGCCACCTCGTTTCGTGCCGCTCAGCGACGTCGCGGAGACGCTCTGCATCTCCGCCTCGCAGGCGTACGCCCTGGTGCGCTCCGGCGAGCTCCGGGCGATCAAGGTCGGTGGCCGTGGACAGTGGCGCGTCGAGACCACGGAGCTCGAGTCGTACATCCAGCGCAGCTACAAGGCCACGGAGACCCTTCTCGAGGAGGAGCGTCGCCAGGAGCGTGCGAAGGCCGACGGAGCTCGCTGACTCCTCGGGACCCCGGTTCGGCGCCGCTCGTGCGAGAGCTCACCGCAGCTGCACGAGCAGCAGCCCCGCGAGCGTCACGGTGATCCGAGTTGATCCCGGCACCGAGGTGGGCTCCCCGGTGGGCAGTGAGCGGAGGTCCATGGCGTCGGCACCGACCGCGGCGATCCTGCCCGTCACCGAGCCTGCCGCTGTTTCCACCCGCACCACGCTCCGGTCCCGCGCGATCTCCCGGAGGACGGAGCCCAGGCGCCGCGGTGCACGCAGGGACTCCTCCGCGGGCCGCACCCGGGGAGGCAGTCCCTCGATCATGGCGATCCCGGGCAGCGGGACCACCGCGCTGCGCCTCCCCCCGGCTTCCGCGAGCACGACCCAGTCCGAGCCCACCTCCTGCACCGTGCCGCTCACCCGGAGCGTCGCGCCGAGATGCAGCGTCAGCCGATGGCCCTCCGCTCCTCGGAAGCGATCGGCGAGGGTGAGCTGAGCGAGCTCTGCCCGCGTGAGGTCCTCGGAGACCGCGCGCACCTCCTCCTGTTCGTGGTGCGCGAACTGGCCCTCGAGATCGTCGAAGATCCGCTCGAATCGCATGGCCCCACTGTAGGGCCACGCACCGGCGTGCGCTCCAGCGCGCTGAGAGCCCGACGACCGGGCATCCTGCCGTGACTGGACCACGCATCCTCCCCACGTGCTCCCCGTCCACACGGTGCCTGAAGGATCTTGCGAAACACATCACATGCGACTACTTTGCATGGAAAGATCGCAACGAACACCAAACGCGATCAAACTGCATCATCCGGCATGACTTCCACTCATCGCGGCGATGCACGACTCTCGGGGGGATCCATGCACGAGGACACGTCGACACCCGCACCGGCCAGACCCGGCGCAAGTCTGGTGTGCGGGGTGATCGCGGCGGCCAGCGCCGCCGCGATGGGCCTGGCGATCCCCACCCTGCATGACCTGCTGGAGTCCTCCCAGGGGCACGAGACCCTGATCGCCTGGGTGCTGCTCGGCCTCGCCGTGATGGGCACTCTGCTGTGCGCCTATCTGGCGCTGGTCTGGGGACTCGCGGTGATGATCCTGCTCGCCGGCCCAGCCAGCCGGACCGGTGCCGCCGTGCTGGTCATGCTGCGGGTGCTCGCGCCCCGACTGGCTCGCCGCCTCGTGGGTGGAGCGGCGGTGGCCACGGCGACCACGGCCCTCACCCTGGCACCCGGCCTGGCCGCTCAGGACTCCTTGTCGACCGGTCCCGATCTCGAGCCGGCTCCCCTCACCCAGTCTGCAGAGCTCGACGCGGGCGGGACCGAGCCCGCTGACACCGCAGCCGAGGCGTCGGCCCCGGAGGGCGGCGCCGCCGAGCGACCTGACACCTCTCCTCGCCTGCCGCCTCTGGGCTGGGACGGAGATCCGGGGACGTCCCCGGCGGGAGCTGCTTCCGGGGGCTCAGACGTGGCGTCCGGCTCCGGCACCTCTGGACCGTCGACAGGCGCCCCGACCTCCCGCGGACCGGCTCAGCTGCCGGTGCGCACCGTCGTCGTCGACCGCGGGGACAGCCTGTGGAGCATCTCGGACGAGCTCCTGGGGCCCGCGCCGTCGGATCCCGAGGACATCGCCGCCGCCTGGCCGCTGCTGCACGAGGCCAACCGTGACCTCCTCGGCGAAGATCCGGACCTCCTCGAGCCCGGACAGGAACTCACCGTCCCCTCCGCACTGACCCCTCAGGACACGCCATGACCACCACCGACCAGCGCACCGCCCAGTCCGTCGCCGGTGCGACAGCCTTCGCCCCGGAGGACCCTCGCTCCGTCGAGGCGCTGGTCGCACCCGTGGCGCGCCGTGCCATCGAGATCGTGCGCGACATGCGGCCCGAGAACTCGCTGGCGCGCCTCGTGACCCCGGAGGTGGGGCAGAACCTCGCGCGTCGCGCCTCGCTGACGCGCCGGCTGCGCGCGACCACCGGCTATGCGCCGCAACGCCAGATGATGGTCACGGGCGTGCGGATCTGCGTGGTCAACCAGCAGACGGTCGAGGCCAGCTGCGTGCTGCGCGAGCCCGACCGTGCACGATTCCTGGCGATGCGGTGGGAGCTGCGCCATACGGGCTGGCGCGTGACCGTGCTGGAGATCGGCTGAGTCGGAACCGATCGGCCGGATCAGCCCCGGCGGCGCTTCCTGCGACGCTGGGCACGGTTCTGGCCATCACCCTGGGGAGCACCCTCGGGCTTGTCCTGCACCGTGTCGTGCGCGGCGGTCTCCGCCCCGTCCGAGTGATGACGTGCACGGTGACGGCGCTGGGCCCGCGACAGGGTCGAGGCGTCCTGCACGCCGCTCCCCTCGGCCGAGCTGTAGCGCAGCTGGCGTCCCGCAGGACCGTCGTCCAGGCCCTTGGCATGCAGCACCACCGAGTTCTCCTGGGCGAGCGGGTCCTCGTCCTCGTCCTCGGAAGCGTCGCCGTCGGCCGCAGGGTCGTCGCTCGCGTCCTCCTCCGCGCCGGTCGTCCCGGCGACGGACTCGGAGGGCGCACCCTCCGCCTCCACGTCGGGAGTCGGGGCCTCGGCATCCTTCTCCGCCGACGCCGCCGTCGATCCCGCGGCGGCCTCGACCGCACGGCGGGCCGCGGTGCTCGCGCCACGCAGCAGGTCGCTGACGGCCTTGGGCACCACCGGGTCGGCCTTCTCGACCTGGACCTCGAGGTGGTAGACGTAGCCGACCACGTCCTCCTTCACCCCAGCCATCATGTCGTTGAACATGAGGTGGCCCTCGCGCTCGTACTCGATGAGCGGGTCGCGCTGCGCCATCGCGCGCAGCCCGATGCCCTCCTTGAGGTAGTCCATCTCGTAGAGGTGCTCTCGCCAGCGGCGGTCCAGCACCGAGAGCAAGACGCGGCGCTGCAGCTGCCGCATCCCCTCCTCGCCGAGCTCCTCGCGGCGCTTGTCGTAGGCGACCTGAGCATCCGCGAGGATCTCCTCCTTGAGGACACCCGCCTCGAGGTTCTCCTTGCCGCCCACTTCCTCGATCAGCTCGTCCGCGGTCAGCGAGACCGGGTACGCGGGGCGCAGCGCACCCCAGAGCTCCTCGAGGTCGACGTCCTCCGCGGTCTTCCCCTTGGTGTGGGCGTCGACGGTGCCGCCGATGACCTCCTCGACGAAGCGCGTGATGTGCTCGTCGAGGTCCTCGCCCTCGAGGATCCGCGACCGCTCCTCGTAGAACTTCTTGCGCTGCTTGGTCAGGACGTCGTCGTACTTCAGGACGTTCTTGCGGATCTCGGCGTTGCGCGACTCGATGGAGTTCTGCGCACGCTGGATCGCTCCGGAGACCATCCGGCCGGTGAGCGGGATCGACTCCTCCACGCCGCCTCGGGCCAGCAGCGACTCCGCCGCGCCCGAGTTGAACAGGCGCATCAGGTCATCCTGCAGCGAGAGGTAGAAGCGGGACTCGCCCGGGTCGCCCTGTCGGCCGGAGCGACCGCGCAGCTGGTTGTCGATGCGGCGGGACTCGTGGCGCTCGGTGCCCAGCACGTACAGGCCGCCGAGCTCGACCACCTCGTCATGCTGCTCGGCCACGGCGCTCTTGGCCCGCTCGAGCTCGTCGTCCCAGGCCGCCTCGTAGGCCTCCTGGTCCTCCTCCGGGTCCAGGCCGCGCTTCTCGAGCTCCGCATGGGCCATGAACTCGACGTTGCCGCCGAGCATGATGTCGGTGCCTCGGCCGGCCATGTTGGTCGCCACGGTGACCGCGCCCTTGGCGCCGGCCATCGCCACGATCGCGGCCTCCCCGGCATGGTTCTTGGCGTTGAGCACCTCGTGCTTCACGCCCTGGGCGGTCAGCAGCTTGCCCAGGTACTCGGACTTCTCGACGCTCGTGGTGCCGACCAGGACGGGCTGGCCCGCCTCGTGCCGCTCGACGATGTCCTCGACGACGGCGTCGAACTTGGCCTTCTCGGTGCGGTAGATGCGATCGGGCTCGTCCGTGCGCTGCATGTCCCGATGCGTGGGGATCGGGACCACGCCGAGCGAGTAGGTGTTCATGAACTCGGCGGCCTCGGTCTCGGCGGTGCCGGTCATGCCGGAGAGCTTCTCGTAGAGCTTGAAGTAGTTCTGGAGGGTGATCGTGGCGAGGGTCTGGTTCTCCGCCTTGATCTTCACCCCCTCCTTGGCCTCGATGGCCTGGTGCATGCCCTCGTTGTAGCGGCGACCGGCGAGGATGCGGCCGGTGTGCTCGTCGACGATCATCACCTCGCCGTTGAGGACCACGTAGTCCTTGTCGCGCTTGAACAGCTCCTTCGCCTTGATGGCGTTGTTGAGGAAGCCGATCAGCGGCGTGTTGAGGGACTCGTAGAGGTTGTCGATGCCGAGGTGGTCCTCGACCTTGTCGATGCCGGACTCGAGCACGCCCACGGTGCGCTTCTTCTCGTCGACCTCGTAGTCGCGGTCCTTGCGCAGGAGCTTCACGACCTTGGAGAACTCGCTGAACCACTTGTTGGCGTCACCGGAGCCGGGTCCGGAGATGATCAGCGGCGTGCGCGCCTCGTCGATGAGGATCGAGTCGACCTCGTCGACCACGGCGAAGAAGTGGCCGCGCTGGACCCGATCCTCCGGGGAGAGGGACATGTTGTCGCGGAGATAGTCGAAGCCGAACTCGTTGTTCGTGCCGTAGGTGATGTCCGCCGCGTACTGCTCGCGACGCTCCACCGGGGTCATGCCGGACTTGATGACGCCCGTGGTCAGGCCCAGGAAGCGGAAGACGCGACCCATCAGGTCGCTCTGGTAGCCGGCGAGGTAGTCGTTCACCGTCACGATGTGGACGCCCTTGCCGGCGAGCGCGTTGAGATAGGCCGGGAGGGTCGCGACCAGGGTCTTGCCCTCTCCGGTCTTCATCTCCGCGATGCGGCCGCGATGCAGCGCCGCGCCGCCCATGATCTGCACGTCGTAGGGGCGCTGGCCCAGGGTGCGCAGAGCCGCCTCGCGCACGGCCGCGAAGGCCTCGACCTGGAGGTCATCGAGGCTCTCGCCGTCCTCGAGACGCTCCCGGAAATGGCCCGTCTCGGCGCGGAGCTCCTCGTCGGTGAGCTCCGTGAAGACGTCCTCTGCCTCCCCCACTCGCTGGGCGATGGCGGCGAGCCTGCGCAGTTCCCGGCCTTCGCCGGCGCGCAGGATCTTGTCGAAGAGGTTGACCACTCGTGCTCCCGTAGATCGCGTGTCCGCCCCATGAGGCGGCTGGTGCCTGACCCATCGTAAGCGTCACCGTCTGAGAAGGTGACCACCTGCGCGCATCGTCACGCGATGTCGGCTCCGGCACGGACCTCCGCCTCGAGCGCGCTCGAGAGCTCACCGGTGCCCGGACCGGTGAGGACCTCGATCTCCTCGAGCCCCTGCCAGAGGGCGGCTCGACGCAGCTCCCCGGCGAGGGCCTCCGCGATCGCGCGGTCCTGCGGCCGCTGGCGCGCCGGGAGGTGGGGCAGCGGCTCCCGATAGGTGCCGCGCACCTCGAGCACCCCGCGGGCGCGGTCCGCGCGCAGATCCACGCGGGCGGGGATCAGGTCCCCGAGGAGGAAGAGGAGGGAGTAGTAGCCGGTGGTGCGCTTCGCGGCCGGGGTGTAGATGCCGATGCGATACTCCACGTCGAACAGACGGGACAGCCGGGGCCGGTGGAAGACGATCGGGTCGAAGGGGCTGACGAGCGCGGCGACGTTCAGCGGGGTGGGAGCCGGGGCCTCGTGGTGCAGGAGCATCGGGACGTCCCCGGCAGGATGCGTCACCGTGACCTGCTCCAGCCGGCCCTGCGCGACCAGCTCCGCGACGGCCGGAGCGATGTCCCCGGCGCGGAGGCGGAAGTAGTCCGCCAGGGAGGAGGGCTCGGCGATGCCCAGCGAGCGGGCAGCCCGTTCGACCAGCTCCCGCAGGGAGGACTCCCGATCCGGGGCGGAGCGGTCGTCCGTCGCGATGGAGTACAGCCGCTCGAACTGCGCGGAGCGGCCCACGCAGTCCAGCTCGCCGGTGCGGAAGAGGTACTCCACGGCCCACTGGGTCGAGGTGCGCCGCCAGCCCCAGCCCTCACCGCGGTCGGTGTCCCCCAGATGCTGCGAGACAGCTGCCGCACTCGCGGGACCGATGTCGGCCAGCACCTGCTTGATCTCGGTGAAGAGATGCGGTGAGGAGGTCGCGATCTCCCGCACGACGCCCCAGTCCCGCTCGGAGACGGCGCGGCGGCGGAAGTCCAGCAGGTGGTGGACCTCGGGGACGGCGTAGGTGGCCTCGTGGGCGAGGCACTCCCGCAGCATGCGTCGCGGACCGGGACGGACCGCTCTGTCCAGGACGGACGGGTCCCAGAGACCGGTGCGGGTGAACACGGGCAGGTGATGGGCCCGGGCGAACACGCTGACCGAGTCGATCTGGAGCATGTGGGTGCGTTCGAGGGTGCGCTCGAGGGCGCGGCGGCTGCTCGCCGCGGTCGCCGGTTCGCTGCGGCGCGCCCGGCCCATCCCCTGCGCACGCAGGGCGATCCGACGTGCACGGGTCCAGGTGATGGTCTGGCTCATCGGCGAGGTGCTCCTGCGTGGTCGGGGAGGTCGGGGTCACGGGCAGGGAAGGGCGGGAGGAGCCGATCGGGCTCCTCCCGCCCCGAGGTCTGTGAGCGGAGGTCAGGCGGTCAGCTCGGACTCCAGCTCGATGATGCCGTAGTTCCAGCCCTTGCGGCGGTAGACCACCTTGGGGCTGCCCGAGTCGGCGTCGACGAAGAGGAAGAAGTCATGTCCCACGAGCTCCATCCGATTCAGCGCGTCGTCGATGCTCATCGGTGTCGCAGGATGCTTCTTCTTCCGGATGACGACCGGGCTGCCGGCCTCGGCCAGATCGATCTCGTTCCCGCCCACGGCGGCGCCGACCTCGGTCTCGCGCTCCGGTTCGGGTTCCGCCGACTCTTCCTGGAGGGGTGCGGGAAGGTCCTGATCGGCGGGCATGGTGCGCAGGCTCGCTCCGGTCTCCTGGTGCGCCTTGTCGCGGCCGCGGCGGTGGTCCTTGCGGCGGTCGCGTGCGCGCCGGAGCCTCTCGAGGAGCTTGCCGTAGGCGATGTCCAGCGCACCGAAGAGGTCGTCCGCTCGTGCCTCGGAACGGATGACAGAACCGTTCTCGTGCACGGTGAGCTCGACCCGGTCGCTGAGCTCGGCCTGTCGGGGGTTCTTCTCCTGTGAGATCTCGACATCCACGCGCAGAGCCGCGGGGGCGAACTGGGTGACCTTGTCGAGCTTGTCGGTGAGATGACGACGGAAACGATCCGGGACGTCCATGTGGCGTCCGACGACATTGATCTCCATGAGTGGGTACTCCTCCTGTCAGGATGCGGCCGCTCTGAGCCCGGCCGCGATGGCTCTTCGGCTGGGTGTCGCACCTCCTGGTGAAGGGGGTCCCGCCCTGATGTGGCGAGTGCCACAAGCATGCCACGATTCCCTGAAGGTTTCCTCGTCGTTGGTCCGGATCGTCATCCGGACCGGTGCGGCGCGGCCTCCGGGGACGGGATCCGCGCCGCGGCGACCACCACCGCGCCGAGCACCTCCATGCCGGCCGCCGTGAGCGCGTCATGCATCCCGCGCAGGGTGGCGCCGGTGGTCACGACGTCGTCGACGATGATCACCTGCTGCCGGCGACGTCCCGCAGCCCGCGCCCTCCTCCCGTCCAGACGGATCCGTCGGGTCCGTCGCTGACGGGCGCCCTGGCCGTCCTGGGAGGTGGTGGGTCGGGCCGGGAGCAGCAGGGCGCGCCCGGCGCCGGCGCGCACGATCGATCGCACCAGCTCGGAGGTGTGGTCCTCACCGCGCCGCAGCCGTGCGCCGCGCCGGGACGGGACGGGGACGAGCCCCGGGTCTCCGACCCCTGCGGCGTCCGCGAGCTCCCTCACGGCCGGCGCCAGCGCCGGTCCCAGCCGCGCTCCGAGATGCATCATCCCGCCGTTCTTCCAGGCCAGGACGAGGCGCTGCAGGTTCCCGCCGTACTCGCCCAGCGCGAGCACCGGCAGCAGCGGGGTGTGGTCCACGCCGGCGGGCAGGAGCACATCGCCGTGCAGCTCCTCGCGGACCCTCGCCGCGCTGAGCACCTGCAGGGCGTCGCAGCTGCTCTCGACCCGACACGGGGCGACCTCCAGCAGGCCCGCGCAGTCCCGGCACAGCCAGGCGCCCTCGTCACCGCAGGGACACTGCCTCGGCGCGACCAGCGCGCAGGTCTGGGCGACCACCTCCCGCAGCGGTGCGATCCATCCCCCGTCGATCTCCATGACCGGATCCCAGCACGCAGCGGGCCGCGCTGGACTCTCACGGCGGAACCTGTGGACGGCGGGCCCTCGGGGAGGAGAGGACCGCCCGGCAGGTCCCCTCGAGCACCGGGATCAGTAGAACCCCGGGTCGTGGCCCTCCTGCTCGACCGGGGTCCAGCCGTCGCCGTCGCTGCGCAGCAGCCGATCGTCGACGGTGCCCGCCCACACCGCCTCCGCCACGACGGAACCGGCGACGCGGTGGGTGCCGACGGCGAGAGTGGGCAGGGACTCCCGACTGCCGGAGAGGTCGAGGATCTGCGCCCGCCGCTCCCCCGCCGTCGGCTCGGTGCCGAGCATGAGCAGAGCCACCTCGTCGTACCAGAGGATCTGCTGGATGTCGGTGAGGAAGACGCGCACGGTCCTCGGATCGGTGAGCGAGGAGGGGACGCCGTGCTCATCCCGCACCACGGCGCACAGGTCCACCCTGGACCCCGCGCTGTCCGAGGAGAGCACGATCATCCGTGTCGCGTCCGCCGCGATGTCCAGCCCCCGGATCTCCCGGCCGATGAGCCAGGGAGCGTCGACCTTCGCGTCGCGATCGGACCCCTCGCCCGACAGCGCGAGCAGGGCCCCGGGGCTCGAGCGGATGGAGGTCCAGACGTACCCGGCGTCATCCACCCGGGGCGCCACGAAGGATCCTCCTGTCGCGGCCTCGCGCAGGGGCAGCGACCCGTCCGTGGTGGCGATCAGCACGCTGGATCCCTCGGTGTCCAGCGCCGCGGCGAGCACTCCGTCCTGGGCGATCGCCGGCGAGGAGATCTCGAGCGAGGAGAGGTCCGGCACCAGCTGCGGGGCCGCAGCGGAGGCGTCGGGGTCCGCGAGCGAGATGACCCCCGTGGCACCCGCGGCGATCGGCCGATGCCCGGGCAGCGCGCGCTCGACCCGGTGGTCCTCGTCGAGGGCGACGTCCTGCCCGTCGAGCATGAGGCGCACCCCCGAGAGGGAGCGCAGCGAGCGCAGCGAGGCCTCCATCTGGGAGAGCGCGCGGGTGCGGTTGACGAGGTCCAGACGGGCGACCGCGGCGGGCACCATGATCTGGGTGGTGCCGTCGGGACCGGTGGAGCTGACCGCCTCGGCGACGCCGGACGTGCGGGGAACCCGGTTCGTCACGGCTCCCTCGAGGAAGGGGGACGGCCCCGCGACGAGCGCCTCGAGCACGGCCGAGGCACCGCGACGGACCGGGAACCAGCGATGATCGGGCACCAGGTGCCGCTCCCGCGTGTCGAGGAAGTAGAGGCGGGCGGCGGAGTACAGCGTCTCGAAGGTCGCTTCGGACAGGAAGATCCCGTCGGGCACTTCGCTCAGCCGCCACTCGCCGTCGACCTCCTCGACCGCGAACTCCACCTCACGGGAGGCGGGCCCTGCGAGAGTGCTGCGCACACCGTTCTCGTCGATCAGCGCGACGGCCTGGAGGACGATCACGAGCTGGTCCTCCCCGGCCTTCTTCACCGTCAGCTCCTGGCTGCCCGAGAAGATCGTGATCATCGCATCGGGGTTCCAGGCGGCAGAGGCCTCCGCGGTGAGGTAGTGCCGGGCCACCGCGAAGTCCTCCTCGGAGCCGACACCTGCCTGCACGAACCCGGCCGCGACCTCCACGGCCGTCGCCCCCTCGGCCGGCGGGAGCGCGCGGACGTAGGGCGCGCCGGGCTGGGTCTGCCCCGTCAGCGCCTTGCTCGAGACCGGGGAATCGGTGGGGATGCGCGCACAGGCGGCCCCCAGACCCAGCACCGCGGCCGCACCCGCCACGCGCAGCACATCGCGTCGTGCAGGCCTCATCGCTCACCTCCGGTGTCCTCGGGACCGGCCGGCGGATCCTCCGCGGTGCCGTCCAGATCGGGCAGCAGCCCGGGTCCGACCCTGATCTCCCCGGTCGGGGTCGACGAGACCGCGGCCGCGGCCGCCGACCCGTCGAAGGGGCGCTCCAACAGCAGCGGCGAGCGGGAGAGCACCGCCCCCGGTCGTCGAGGGATGGTCAGCCGGAAGACCGCCCCCTCGCCCTCGCGGCCCCATGCCTGCAGCCAGCCGTCATGGAGGCGGGCGTCCTCGGCCGAGATCGAGAGCCCCAGCCCCGTTCCGCCGAGGGTCCGCGCACGCGAGGGGTCCGCCCGCCAGAAGCGGTCGAACACGCGCTGCGCGGCCTCCGGGGAGATCCCATGGCCGTGATCCTGGACGACCACCGCGACGGAGTCCGCATCCGAGGCGGTCTGCACCAGCACGGGATGCCCGGCGCCGTGCTCGATCGCATTGGTCAGGAGATTCCGCAGGATCCGGTCGATGCGCCGCGCGTCGACGATGGCCACCACATCGTCCCCGGCCAGGTGCAGGTCCAGCGCGCACCCCCGGTCGCTCGCGAGCGGTCGGACGTCCTCGAGGGCCCGTTCGACGAGCGCGTCGATGTCCTGCCGGCTGGCCTCGAGCTCCGCGGCCCCGGCGTCGAACCGGGAGATCTCCAGGAGATCCGCCAGCAGCACCTCGAAGCGCTGGACCTGCGCCGAGAGGAGCTCCGTGGTGCGGCGCAGCTCGCCGGGAAGATCCTGGCTGCGGGCGTCGAGCACGGACGATGCCATGCGGATCGTGGTCAGCGGGGTGCGGAGCTCATGGGAGACGTCCGAGACGAAGCGCTGCTGGACATGGGAGAGCTCGGTGAGGTCGGCGACCTTCTGCTCGAGGTTGCGGGCCATCTCGTTGAACGAGTCCCCCACCCGGGCCAGCTCGTCTCCCCCCTCGACCTCGACGCGGCTGGTCAGGTCGCCGGCCGCGAGCCTCTCCGCGGCGTGCGCCGCCCGCTTCAGCGGGGTGGTGACCATGCGCGCCACGACGATCGCGATGCCCACGATCAGGGCCAGCAGCACGGTCCCTCCGCCGAGGATCACGCGCTGCACGAAGGCGAGCGACTCCTGCTCCTCCTCGAGGGAGTAGACGAGGTAGAGGTCGTAGGAGCCTCCCCCGGGGACGATCACCCGGGTCCCCACCAGCAGGGCGGGATGAGTCCTGCCCGCGGCGTCCTCGCGACCGATCGACCGCCAGGACAGTGAGTCCGGCTGCTCGCCGACGGCGGCCGAGAGCTCGTCGTCGATCTCGTTGAACAGGGACCCGTCCGAGGAGGCCACCGGCAGCAGCGTCCCCGAGGTCTCCACCGGGATGAGGACCACCTCGCGCCGGTCGCCCCCGCCCTGCCCGCCGGCGGTCTGCACGAAGGCGTTGACGGCGTCCTGCTGCTGGGTGCTGGTCGCCCCGGAGACCTCGGAGAGCGTCTCGGAGAGATCCCCTCTGACCTCGAGCGTGTCCTCGAGCACGCGGTCGCGCCGCTGCTCGTAGAGCCCGTCGGCGATCACGGAGGAGAGATAGGCGCCGACGGTCAGCAGGGCCACGAGCGCCAGCAGGGTCGTCACCATGACGACCCGGAGGGCGAGGGGCCAGCTGCGCGGGTCGGCGGCGCGCGCCAGGCGCATGCTCCTCGAGACGGCCCGCCCGTCGTCGAGGAATGTGCTCACCTGCGTGCCGATGCTCTCAGGACCCGCCTCCGGCACGGTAGCCGACTCCTCGCACCGTCACGACGATCTCGGGGTTCTCCGGATCGTGCTCGATCTTCGAACGGAGCCGCTGGACGTGGACGTTGACCAGGCGGGTGTCCGCGCTGTGGCGGTAGCCCCACACGTCGCGCAGCAGGACGTCGCGGGTGAACACCTGCCACGGCTTGCGCGCGAGCTGGGTGAGCAGGTCGAACTCGAGCGGGGTCAGGGAGATCAGGTCCTCCCCGCGGCGCACCTCATGGCCGTCGACGTCGATGGTGAGGTCGCCGATGCTCAGCTTCTCCGTGGTGGGCTCGTCGACCCGACGCACGCGGGCCTTGATGCGCGCGACCAGCTCCTCCGGCTCGAAGGGCTTGGTGAGGTAGTCGTCGGCGCCGGCCTCGAGGCCCTCGACGACATCCGCGGTGTCGGTGCGGGCCGTGAGCATGATGATCGGCACGCCGGACTCGTGGCGGAGCCTGCGGCACACCTCGATGCCGTCCATCCCGGGCAGCATCAGGTCCAGCAGGACCAGATCGGGCCGCAGCCGGGGAAAGGTCTCGAGGGCCGAGGCGCCGTCGGGCGAGGTGGCGACCTCGTAGCCCTTCCCGCGCAGGACGATGCCGACCATCTCGGCGATGGCCTGATCGTCATCGACCACGAGGATCCGTGAAGTCGTCGTCATGGAGGTCATTGTGCCACCGCTCCCGGTCAGGTCCCTGGAGGTCGGCCCGCCAGGGGTGTCCGGTCCGCGGGCGGCGCCCGATCCCGCAGCGGTGTCCGGAAGATGCACGGTCGTCGACGATCGTCGGATCGGCCCGGGGCCCGGCACTCCGTAGTGTCACCTCAGGAGTTCTGCTCCCGAGCGCTCGGCCACGGTCGGTGCGGACAGCAGGAACCACGACCAGCAGGAGGACGGATGAGCACGCAGTGGACCGCCCCGGGGGCGACCGGCGGCGATGAGTCGGACCCGACGCCCGTCGCGGAGGGGCCCTTCACGGCGACCGCGTCGAGCGGCCCCGGCGGCCCGGCGTCCGGCGGGCCGCGCCGCGAGCTGACGCAGGCGCTGCCGCTGTTCCCGCTGCGCCCGCTGGGCCTGGCGGAGGTGTTCGGCGCCGCGGTGCGGATCTACCGCCTGCGCCCGAAGTCCGTCCTCGGCGTGGCCGCCGCCGTCTACGGCGTCGCCTTCGTGATCATCACCCTCGCGACCGGGGCATCCATGGTGCCGATGTTCGGCGACATGCAGTCGATGATCGAGGACACCGAGGCGACGAGCGACGTCACCGGTCTCAGCTCGCTGAGGGACCTGGTGCTCTTCCTGGTCTCCACCGCCGTGACCACGGTGATCAGCCTCGTCTCCACGGCGCTGGTCACCGTGGCCCTGACGCGGGTCGCGCTCGGCGAGGCAGTGGGCGAGCACGCGCCCACCTCCGAGATGTGGGCGACGATGCGTCGGCGCTGGCTGCCGGCCACGGCCGTGAGCCTGCTGATCGGGGTGCTCAGCATGGCGGCCCTCGTGCTGCTGGTGGGCCTGGGTCTGGTGCCCGTCCTGGTGCTCCAGGAGGCGAGCTGGCTGACCGTCGTGCCGATCGTGATCGGAGCCGTGCTCGGAGCACTCGCGGTCCTCTGGATCTGGGCGCGCACCCTGCTCGCGGTCCCGGCCCTCGTCCTCGAGGACGCCACGGTGCTCGGCGCGATCCGCCGGAGCCTCGTGCTGACGCGCGGGCGCAGGATGTGGCGGGTGCTGGGCACCTCGCTGCTTGTGTACCTCGTCTACTACCTCGCGGTGCAGGTCATCAGCGGAGTCTTCGGAACCGTCGCCTTCGTCGCCTATCTCGTCATCCTGCTCGCGACCGGCTTCGAGGGCGTGGTCGCGGGCGTGGTGGTGCTGACGATCCTCACGATGCTGGGCAGCTACGCCGCCACCTTCGTGCTCGCCCCGTTCCTCTCCTCCGGCTTCGTGGCCGTCTACGCGGACAGCCGGATGCGTCATGAGGCCTGGGACGTGGAGCTGACCCGTCGGGCGCGGGACGCCTGGGCCGAGGGCGGCGCACGATGATCATGGCCGGCCCTCCTCTGGATCCCGACGAGGCCCGAACACGGACCCTCGAGGAGCTGTCCAAGGCCGAGTACGACGACTCCCCCGGCTTCATCCAGTGGCTGCTCGGCTCCATCGAGAAGTGGCTGGTGGGAGTCCTCGACGGGATCGACGGCTCGTCCACCACCCAGGCCGGCATCGCGGTGCTGATCCTGCTCGCCCTCGGCGCCGCCGCCTTCCTGGTGCTGCGACGCACCGGGCTGATCCGCCGCAGCCACGCCCTCTCCGTCGACCCGGAGCTCGACGCCGAGCCCGTCCTCAGCGCCGCCCAGCTGCGCCGGGCCGCGGAGGAGTCGATCGCCGCGGGCCGCCTGGACGACGGCACGGTGCTGGCGCTGCGCGCCCTGGTGCGCGACCTCGAGGAGAGGACCCTGCTCGACGTCGCCGCCGGGATGACCGCGCACGAGGCGGCCTCCCGCGCCAGCGCCTCCTTCCCGGAGCTGCGCGGGCGCCTGCAGCGCGGTGCCGACGCCTTCGACACCGCCGCCTACTCGCACCGGCAGGCCTCCTCAAAGCAGGCGGATGACCTGCTGCGTCTTGCCGTGTACATCGCCGAGTCCTCCCCCGATCTCTCGGCCCTGGAGCCGTCGGGCATCGGCGCGGAGGCTTCCGTCGCGTCGGGCGCTCCCACCACCGGGACGGGCGGCGCAGCATGAGCCTCGCCCCTGCCGCCGCCCTGTCCGCGCGCACCGCCCAGGGCCCGACGGGCCCGTCGTCCGTCCCCGACACCGACCGCCGGCACCCCGTCCTCGTCACCATCATGGTGATCGCAGTTCTCGCCGCCGTGCTCGCCGCCGTGGCGCGCGGCCACTACCGCGATGGTCCCCTCGAACCCGACGCACCCACCGCGCAGGGCTCGAAGGCAGTGGTCCAGGTGCTGGAGGGCCTCGGGGTCACGGTCGACGTGGACCGTCACACGGCCGACGCGGTCGACGCCCTCGACGAGGGGAGCACCGTGCTGGTCACGGACCCCGGCCGCCTCGGCGACCGGCAGCTCACCGCCCTCGCGGAGGCGCAGGAGCGCACCGGCGGCACCCTGGTGCTCGTCCAGCCAGATGGCATGGCCCTGTCCTCCCTCGGCTCGGAGATCACCCCCGTCGGATCGCTGCGCACGAAGGCCCGGGTCGATGCCGGCCCCGGCTGCGCCGACCTCTCCCACCGCGCGCGGGTGCTCGAGATCCCCGCCGAGGCGGACACCATCCGGAGCGCCGCCCTCCTCTACCGGCCCGCCGACGGGACCCAGGGCTGCTTCAGCACCGAGAAGGGCTCCCTCGTGGTCGAGGACGACGGGCTGGTCGTGCTGGGCAGTGCGGACCTCCTGACCAACGCCGGAGTGGGCCACGCCGACAACTCCGCGCTGGCCCTGAACCTGCTGGGAGCCCAGGACGATCTCAGCTGGTACGTGCCCTCGGCGAACGACCCGATGGCGGCCACCTCCCAGACCCCGCTCGGCTTCCTTCCCGATTGGGCGGGTCCGGTCGTGCTGTGGCTGCTGCTCGTCACCGTCGTCGCGCTCGTGGCCCTCGGTCGGCGGTTCGGCCCGGTGGTCATCGAACCTCTGCCCGTCACCGTCCGACCCCAGGAGCTGGTGCTGGGTCGCGCACGGCTGCTCCAGCGCTCCGGGTCCCGCGATGCCGCCGCCGCATCGCTGCGCACGGCGACCTCCATCCGCCTGGCCGACCGTCTGGGACTGCACCATGAGTCCTCCCTCGACGGACTGATCGCGGCGCTCGCCCCGCATTCGAGGCGCACCCCGGAACAGCTGCGCACCCTGCTCGGCCCCACCCCCGTCACCAGCGATCCGGACCTCGTCCGTCTCGCGCACGACCTCGACCATCTCGAGAAGGAGATCGACCGATGACCGACACCACCCCCGGCGCCGTTCCCGGACCCGCCCACGGAACCGGTGCCCCCGCCCCCTCCGGACCGGACCTCGACCAGGACTCGCGCAGCCGGCTGCAGCTGCTCTCGGACGAGATCCACAAGGGCGTCGTCGGCCAGGACGCTGCGGTGACCAGCCTCGTCGTCGCCCTGCTGTGCCGCGGCCATGTACTTCTCGAGGGCGTTCCCGGCGTGGCCAAGACCCTGCTGGTGCGCTCCCTGGCCGCCGCCATGGATGTGCGCATGCGGCGCGTCCAGTTCACCCCCGACATGATGCCGGGCGACATCACCGGCTCGCTGATCTACGACAACACCACCAGCGACCTCGTCTTCCGCGAGGGACCTGTGTTCACCAACCTCCTGCTGGCTGACGAGATCAACCGCACGCCCCCGAAGACCCAGTCGGCGCTGCTCGAGGCGATGGAGGAGCGTCAGGTGACGGTGGACGGCGCCAGCCGCCCGCTGCCGGACCCGTTCCTCGTGATCGCCACCCAGAACCCGATCGAGTTCGACGGCACTTACACGCTTCCCGAGGCGCAGCTGGACCGCTTCCTGCTCAAGGCGGTGATGCCCCTGCCCGATCGCGAGGTGGAGGTGGACGTGCTGCGCCGCCACGCGGACGGCTTCGACACCACGGACCTCGCCGCCACGGGTCTGCGCGCCGTGGTGGACGTCCCCTCGCTGCACCGCGCCCAGCAGGACGTGGCCCGCGTCGTCGCCGAGGACCCGGTGGTCCAGTACATCGTCGACGTGTGCCGGGCGACCCGCCGCTCCCCCAGCCTCGCCCTCGGGGTCTCGCCCCGTGGCGCGATCGCGCTGCTGCGCACCGCTCGGGCCTGGGCCTACCTCACCGGGCGGGACTTCATCACCCCCGACGACGTCAAGACGATGGCTCCCTCGACCCTCTCCCACCGCGTCCGGCTGACCACCGAGGCGGAGCTCGAGGGCACCCAGGTCGAGGCCGTCCTCGCCGCCACCCTCGCCTCCGTGCCGGTCCCCCGCTGAGGACGCGCCGATGCGGATCTCCCTGACCCCTCGCGCGGCACTGGTGGCGCTGCTCGCGCTGCCGGTGATCGTGCTGTGGCCCCGGTGGTGGGTGCTGGCGCTCCTGGCCGTGGTGTGGGCCCTGGTGGTCCTCGCCGATGCGCTGCTGGCCGCGGACCCGCGCCGCCTGCGCGTCCGACGGGAGTCCCCCACGCAGGTCCGGCTCGGCAACACCGTCACCGGACGCCTGCTGCTGATCAATCCGACCTCACGGAACGCCTCCCTCGAGGTGCGCGACGCCTGGAACCCGACGGCCGGGCTCGATGCACAGCGCTCCGCGCTGCGCCTCCCCGCCCAGGAGCGACGGGCTGTGAACCAGGTCTTCACCCCGACCCGGCGCGGAGAGCATCGCTCGCGGGCCCTGCTGGTCGCCTCGCGGGGCCCGCTCGGCCTCGCACGGCGCACCGCTGCGGTCGACGCCCCGGGCAGGCTCCTCGCCCTGCATCCCTTCGGCTCCCGCCGACACCTCCCTTCCCGCGTCCAGCGGCTCCGGGAGATCGAGGGCCTGGCCGCCATCCACCAGCGGGGACAGGGCACCGAGTTCGACTCCCTGCGGGACTTCGTCGACGGCGACGACGTGCGCTCGATCGACTGGCGCGCCACCGCCCGGCGGCGCAGCGTCGTGGTGCGCACCTGGCGGCCCGAGCGGGACCGCCACGTGCTGATCGTCGTGGACACCTCCCGCACCTCCGCCGGCCGGCTCGGGGAGGCCACCCGGCTGGATGCCGCCTTCGACGCGGCGCTGCTGCTGACCGCCCTGGCCGGACAGGCCGGGGACCGCGTGGACCTGGTGTGCGTGGATCGCATCCCCCACGTCTCGGTGCTCGGCTCGACCCGCACCAAGGTGCTGCACGACATGGTCGCCGCGACCGCCGCGGTGGACCCCGCCCTGGTGGAGACCGACTGGGAGCTCGCCGCGAGCACGATCACCGAGCGCACCCGACGCGGCTCCCTCGTCGTGCTGATCACCCCGGTCGAGGAGCCGGTGATCCACGGAGGGCTGCTGCCGGTGGCCGCACGGCTGGCCAGGGATCATCCGCTGGTGGTCGCCTCGGTCTCCGATCCTGCTCTCGACGAGCTCGCCTCCGGTCGGGGCGATCTGGACTCGGTGTACACGGCGGCCGCCGCCGAGCAGGCCCGCACCGAACGCGCGGGGGTCTCCCACGCGCTCGAGCGCGTCGGCGCCCATGTGGTCGATGCCCCGCCCGAGCGGGCTCCCCAGGCTCTCGCCGACGCCTACCTCGCGCTCAAGGCGGCCGGCCGGCTGTGACGCCGTCGCCGGACGTCGCCGGTCCGACGCCGTCCTGCGACCCCTCCCGCGCCGCGCTCGGGACGGCGAGCGCGGGGCGGCCGCCGCATTGGTCGTCGGCTGCTCGGGGCAGCCGCTGCACTGGTCGTCAGCTGATCGGGCCGATCGCTGCACTGGTCGTCGGCCGCTCGGGCCGGCCGCCGCATTGGTCGTCTGCTGGCGCCTGGGCGATGACTGCGGAGATATCGGCATACCCCTCGCGGTGGCGCCCGTACCCGACCACGGCGAGCCGGACGCGATGCGGCGGCGGCCTCAGCTGCTCCGGGCGACGACGCGGTAGGTGTGCCAGTGCTTGGCCCCGCCGAAGGACCTGCCCTCCCGCTCCTCCTCGACCAGATCGACCACCTCGAGCCCGTGCAGGAGCTCCTCCACCTCGTTCCGGGTGAGGAAGGTGCCGTCGGTCGCCGCCCAGCCGTCACGATCCCGAAGAGATCCACGGCGAGGACCCCGCCCGGGCGCAGCGACTCCCGGATGATGCTCCAGAGCGTCGGGAACGCCTCCCGGCGCACGAAGGGAAGCGTCGCGCAGGAGAGCACCAGATCCGCAGAGGGCAGAGCGGTGATCTGCGCGAGGTCGATGGTCGAGTGGGTGATAGGCAGGACCTGTCCCAGCTCCACGAGGAGCTGCTCGACGCTGCGATCGGCATCGTAGGTGTGCACCGCGAACTCGTTCTCGGCGAGGAAACGTGCCTCGATGCCCCGCCCGCAGCCGAGCTCGATCGCCGTGCGCGCGGTTCGCGCGGGCCCGAGATCCAGCGCCTCGACAGCGGCGACCGCGAGCGGCCGGACGGGCCGGGCCTCCTGTGCGGCGTTGTATCCGGAGAAGTCCCGTTCCTCGCTGCGGCTCTGCATGGCACCATTCTCCCCCGGGGGACCGCTGGCGGAGGTCACCACTGCGGGTCCCTGCTCCGGATCCTCCGGGCGAAGTTCTGCAGTGCATGATCCCGCAGCCTCACGTCACCTCGGAGTTCTGCTGCGACGGCCACCTGCAGCGAGAGGACCCGTCGATGCGCTGCGGCCCGATCCAGAGTCCGGTCGGGGATGTCCGCGGACATCGCCCGGCGGCCATAGACGGCGAGCAGCGGAGCGATGTCCATCGCCGGATCCGCCCAGGCCGCATGGTCGACATCGATCAGCATCGGCCCGCGGGTGGGCTCCTCCAGGATGTTGTGCCAGCCGAGGTCGCCGTGGATCGGCGAGCGCTCCGCCGTGGCCTCCACCTCCAGGACGGCATCCACGCGGCGGCGTGCGGCGGCCCGCACGGTGGCATCCGGTCCGGTCAGCTCGTCCACGAGATCGGGCCACTCCTCGCCGCCGCACCACGCCCGCGCCGCCGGGAGCGACTCCTCGAGCTCAGGATGGCTCCTCCCGGCGTCGGCGAGGCTCTCCAGCATCGCGAGGAGGCCGGACCTGTCCTCCTCCCAGGTGCGTGCCTCGCGACCGGCCCCGGGCACGAACTCGACAGCCATCGCCGACCAACCGGTGGCGTGCACGGGCTCCCGGATCGGACGCGGGACCCGCAGGCGTGCCGCGGACAGCGCCGCTGCGACCGAGTGCTCACGGTCGATCGCGGAGACGTGCGCGGTGCCCGTACGGATCCGCAGCGCTGCGACCGGAGGCAGCAGCAGCACATGGTGGAAGGCACCATGTGCTTCCCGCGCTCGGTGCCAGGGCAAGTCCGACCACAGCTCCTGCAGGGCGGGAAGCACGTGTCGGGGCAACCCGCTCAGAGTGCTCGTCACAAGCCCAGTATGACCGCCCAGCACGGCGCGGCCGTCCGATCAGGCCTCGCAGGGCGGGTGCTCGTGGCGTCATGGACGTCTGCTGGCGCAGGAGCGATGACTGCGGCGATATCGGCATACTCGTTGCCGTGGCGCCAGTACCCGACCAGGCCGACTGCAGCCGACGGACGGGTCGGCCCCGACAGGCTCGCCGTGCCGAGACGGACCGACCACGATCGGCCGACCCTGCGCCGCGGCGCCGGTCAGCCGGCGGTCGCCACGCGGGCGCCGACCAGCTCCTCGGAGAGGTCGCCGGTCACGCCGGCGCGATGGACCTGACGGCCGCGACCCAGCATGAACACCAGGAAGGCGATCCACGCCGCCGCGCCGATGGCGATCCGCAGCGCGGGCGGCAGCGAGCTCGGCGTCACGAAGCCCTCGATGAATCCCGAGACCAGCAGCACCGGCACGAGCCCGATCGCGACCGTGACCAGGGCCCTCGCCGCGTGGGAGAGCGCCCACAGCCGTGGCATCTGCCCGGGTCTCACCCAGGCCCAGAAGGTGCGGAGCCCGGCCCCGGCGCCGACCAGCACCGAGGTGATCTCCAGCAGACCGTGCGGGAGGATGTACACGAAGAAGGTGCCCAGCCCGCCATGGGCACCCATCACCCCGGCGGACAGCCCCACGTTCAGTCCGTTCTGCAGCAGCATCACCACCGGCCAGAACCCGGTGACGCCGAACACGACGGCCTGGACCGTGATCCAGGCGTTGTTCGTCCACACCTGGGCGGCGAAGCCCGAGGCCTCGCCCTGGAAGTAGTAGCTCACGAAGTCCTGCTCGACGAGCTTGCGCTGATCCGCCTCGGGGACCACCATCGCCCGCGCCGTGGAGTCCAGGCCGAAGTACAGACCGCTGACCACGGCCGCCAGCAGGAAGAGTCCGGCGGACAGCGCCACCGTCCATCGGGCCTCGTACAGGGTGGAGGGCAGGTCCTCCCAGAAGAAGTTCCGGGCGTGCTTCCACAGCGGGATCCGGGCCCCGGTGATCCGCAGCCGGGCGCGGTGCACGAGCAGGGAGAGGCGCGAGATCAGCGCCGGGTCCGGGTTGGTGGATCGGACGGTGGACAGATGGGTCGAGGTCTCCTGGTACAGGGAGAGCAGCTCATCGATGCCGGCCGCGTCGAGAGCGCGGCTCCGCGTCAGCTGCTGGAGCCGCTCCCACTGCGGTCGGTGCACGGCGATGAAGGCGTCGGTGTCCACCACGCCAGACTAGGCTCCCGCCTCGCCGCGGACCGCCGACGAAAGTCGGACGCCAGGGCGTCGGAAGCCGACGGTCGGCACTGACGCGGAACCGACCGCGGTGTCAGGATGGGCCCATGGCATCTCTCGGCGCGGCAGCAGCGGTCTCCTCCCCACGAGCCGACGATGCCCTGGTCACCGGCGACGCGGTCGTGCTCGATCTGCGCCCGGCGTCCTTCGCGGTCCGCATGATCTCCGCGGCGATCGACGGAGTGCTCCAGCTGGCCCTGCTCGTCGGCGGCTCGATCGGCCTGGTCTGGGCCGCGGCGCGCATGGACCTGGACGACGGATACCTCGCCGCCGGGGTCGTGCTGATGTCCGTTCTCACCTACGTGGGCTATCCCGTGCTGTGCGAGCTGCTGCTGGGCGGGCGCTCGGTGGGTCGCCTGGCGATGGGCACGCGCGTGGTGCGTGACGACGGCGGCCCGGTGCACGTGCGCCAGAGCCTGCTCCGCGCGGTGATGGCGATGTTCGAGATCTGGTCCACCTCCGGGGCGGTCGCGCTGACCTGCTCGGTGATCGATCGCCGATCCCGGAGGGTGGGTGATCTCCTGGCCGGCACGATGGTGATCCAGGAGCGCATGCGCAGCATGACCCCGCAGCGTGTCGAGGTGCCGGAGTCGCTGCGGGACTGGGCGCGCAGCGCGGATGTCGGCCGGCTCCCGCTCCCCCTCATGCAGGACATCCGCTCGTTCCTGCCCCGGGCCGCCACGATCAACCCCGAGTCGCGGCGGCAGCTGTCCCGCGATCTGCTGCACCGCACCCTGCCGCACGTGGCCCCGGCTCCGCCGCCGGGGACCGATCCCGAGGAGTTCCTCGCGGCGGTGACCTCCGAGCGCTCGCATCGGGACGAGCAGCTGCTGCGCCGACGTCAGGAGCGCCAGCGGGAGCTGTCCCTCGAGGTGCGCTCCACGCCGTTCACCGCCTGAGCGGTCCGGAGCTCAGGACGGCGTCGGAGCCTCGTTCCGCCCCTCGATCAGCACCGGGATGCCGCCCTCGACCGGGTGGACGTGAGCACAGCTCGTGCACTGCAGGGCACGCTCCACATCGCGCAGCTCGCCGCCGCAGTCGGGGCAGCGCAGGATGGACCGCACCCACTCGGGGACGTCCGCGCCGCTCGCACCGGCGGGCAGCTCCGTGCCGGCGGGCAGCTCCGTGCCGGCGGGTGATCCTGTGCCGACGGCCGCCGAGGTCTCGTCAGCCGACCTCGTGTCATCCGGGTTCCCGAGCGGAACCGCCGAGGCTCCGTCGGCCGCGTCGTCAGCGCCGTCGCCCGCAGCAGGCATCCCCGTCGCGTCGGCCGTCGCGATCGCGAGCACCTCGTCCCGGATCCGGACCATGGTCGCCTCCTCCACAGCCTCGACGTTCAGGCGCAGCAGCGGCTCGGTGTTCGAGGAGCGCAGCGAGAACCACCACCGCTCCTCGGCCGGGAGCTCCTCACCCCAGTGCTCGACGGTGAGGCCGTCGAGATCATCGGTGCTCACCCCGGGCCAAGCGACGACGTGCGCGCGCACCCGTTCCCGGGCCGCGGGCGCGTCGGCCACGCGGGAGTTGATCTCCCCGCTGGCCACGTACGGGGAGTGGGCCGAGACCAGCTCGGAGGCCGTGCCGTCGGTCTCGACCAGCGCGGTCAGCACGTGCAGGGCGGCGAGCATGCCCGAGTCGGCGAAGTAGAAGTCGCGGAAGTAGTAGTGCGCGGAGTGCTCCCCGCCGAAGACCGCACCGTGCTCGGCCATGATCGTCTTGATCAGCGTGTGACCGACGGGGGTGCGCACGTGCTCGCCGCCCGCCTCCTGGACCGCCTCGGCGACGTGACGGGAGGAGACCAGGTTCGCGACCACGGCCGGTCGGTCCTGCCCGCCCGCGCGGGCACGCGCGATCTCCCGCTGAGCGATGAGGGCGGTGATCGCCGAGGGCGGCACCGGGGTCCCGTGCTCGTCCAGGACCACGCAGCGATCGGCGTCCCCGTCGAAGGCGAGACCGAGGTCGGCCCCCTCCCGGATCACCGCCTCCTGCAGGTCGCGCAGGTTCTCCGGCCGCAGCGGATCGGCAGGATGGTGGGGGAAGCTGCCGTCGAGCTCGAGGTGGAGACCGATGAGCTCCACCTGGTCGAGCGTCCCCAGGACCGCGGGCGCGGTGCGCCCGGCCATGCCGTTGCCCGCGTCGACGACGACCTTGACGGAGCGCCCGGCGGGCAGGGGGACGAGGCCCTGGAGAGCTGCCACGTAGTCCTCGAGCGTGTCGATGCCCTCGGCGCGTCCCTCGCCGCTCTGCGGGATCTCGCCGGCGTCGAGATACGCCTCGGCTCCGCGACGGACCTCCTCGAGACCGGAGTCCCGCCCGATGGGGCGAGCACCCGGCAGGCACAGCTTGAAGCCGTTGTCACCGCCGGGGTTGTGGGAGGCGGTGACCATCACGCCGGCGGCGTGGTGCAGGCCGGAGGCGCAGTAGAGCTGATCGGTCGAGGACAGCCCGGCGTCGGCGACGATCGCACCGCGACGCACGGCCCCCTCGATCACCGCTCGCGACAGCTCCGGTGAGCTCAGGCGCATGTCGTGGGCGACGATCATCGCGGGGGCATCCAGCTGGTCGGCGAAGGCCGCACCAAGGGCACGGGCGATCTCCGGTGTGAGGGTGTCACCGGCGCGGCCGCGCACGTCGTTGGCGAGCACGATGCCGGAGAGATCGCTGCGCCCGGGGGCGGCGGAGGTCTGTGGGGTGCTCTGCTCAGTCACGGGGGCTCCTGACGACGTGGAGGTGGCGGGGCGAGGTCTGCTCGCCCGGCCCGGGGGCGCGGTGCTCGACGCCCGGGCGGGTGGACGGGGTCCGCCCGGAGCCCGGTGCGGTCGCGGGCGAGGTGGTCTCCGCGGGGTCCTGTCGACGCGTCACGGCATCGGCCAGGGCGACCAGATCGTCGCTGACCTCCTCCGCCCCGGCGACCCGCAGCAGCTCCCATCCGCGGGGTGCCGTCATGCGTGAGGCGTGGTCCCGGCAGAGGTCGTAGGCGTGGGGCTCGCTGAGCCGCGACAGCGGACCCAGCACCGCGGTGGAATCCTCGTACACGAAGGTCAGCGAGCTGACAGCGGGACTGGAGCAGGCGGTCCGGGAGCATTCTCGAGCAGGCACCCCCGCAGTCTACGCAGGCGGAGGAGGGGGCGGTCGACAGCGCGCCCCGCACCACGGGCCACGGCCCGTCAGGACGGTGAGCTCGCTCTCCGGGCCGATAGAGTGCGGCCATGGATGTCCAGCCGCTGCGCCCCGGTGCCCCGGGGCCCCGCCAGGGTCCCCGTCGCCGCGATCGTCGCGGACGAGGCCGACGCTGGGACCTGATCCCTCCCCACCTGCCCGGGCACCTCACCCGCAGGGAACGCTTCGACGACCTCGTGGCGGACGCCGGTGCGGCGCTCGCCGCACGCTTCCCCCGCCGTCTCGAGCATCTGCAGGTGATGGTCGAGGAGGTGCCTCCGTCCGATCCGGCGCCCTGGGAGGAGGCGCGGGTCCTGCTGGGGCGGGTGATCCCGCCCTCACGGGAGCATCCCGCCCGGGTGATCGTCTATCGGCGACCGCTGCAGACCCGCTGCGAGGACGAGAACGAGCTCGAGACCCTGGTGCGCCAGGTGCTCGCCGAGCAGATCGGAGCGCTGCTCGGCATCGCCCCGGAGGACGTGGACCCGGAGGCCTGGACCGACTGACCCCGGCCGACGGAGTGTGCCGGACGTCTCGCCGCTCTGCGGCTCAGCGAGCCACCTGCACCGTGACGGCGTCCTGTCCGCCCTGCACGGGCAGCACCGGGAAGGACGAGATCAGCGAGGGGTTCTCGCCGCCGCCCTCCCGCTGGGTCCACCCGGCGTGGACGCTGCCGGGGACCTCGGGCACCACCGTGACGCCCACGGCGCGCCGACCGCCCACTTCGAGCTGATCGGAGGTCAGCGAGGCCGTGGACTCGGCCGAGACCTCGAGATCGATCGGCTCGCCGGCGGAGCCGTCGGCGGCGATCGGGACCACCGTGACCGCGGAGTCCTCCGTGCCGATCAGGGTCAGCTGCCCGACGGATCCCTGGCCGGGCAGGGCGGTCAGCGCCTGCGAGCCGATCGCCGGCGCCGGGGAGACCAGGGCGAAGTCGACCGGGGCGCCGAGGGTGTCCCCGGCCAGCTTCTCGCCGGTGCGCACGCTGCGGGTGACGGCGGTCAGCGGGGCCTCGGACCGGACGACCACGGAGTAGGTGCCGTCCGGCAGGCCCTCCAGCGGCGTGCTGACCACGGTCCCGGCGGGGACGTCGATCTCCTCGAGCGCCGCGGCGTCGACCGGCCCGTCCGGTCCGACCACCTCGACCGAGGCGCTCGTGTCGCTGCCCTGGGAGTTGGCGAGCACGAGGGCGGGGTCCGTCCCGGCGACGTCCACCCCGGGCATGAGGAGCTCGGTGTCCGCCGCGGCGAGAGGGGCGAGGATCTCGGCGCCGCCGGGGGTCAGGCCGTCCCGCTCGGTGCTCTGGACGTGCATCGACAGGGGCGCGCCGAGCACGGAGACGCCCACGCCGACGGCGTCCTGTCCCGGGGCCACGGACTCCAGCAGCACGCGCTGCTCCTCGCCCGGTGCCACGACCACCTGGCTGCGTCCCTCCATGGACGCCGGGCCATCGGCGGTCCACAGCTGCACCGAGGCGGTGGCGGGGCGCTCGGTGGGGTTGCGCAGCACGAGCACGGAGCTGGAACCGGTCCCGGTGGAGACGCCCAGGAAGGTGGCCTCGGTGGCCGGCTCCGAGCAGCGGGTCAGCGACAGGGAGCGGTAGTCGCCGTCGGCAGTGAGGGTGCTCTGGACGGAGTCGGCCACCGCGCGGCCGCCCTCGGAGGTCGCCGAGCTCACGTGCGGGCGGCCCGTGTAGCTCGTCTCCTCCAGGACCGAGACGCCCAGGTCCTCGGAGGCGGGCCGGTCGCTGATGACGGTGCCGTCGGCGTCCTCCGCCGAGATGCTGGGCGCGCGGACGGAGCCGTCCTCCTCCTGCAGGGTCTGCGAGGCGCTCACCCGGCCGAAGAGCACGGAGGCGGCGGGCTCGGCGGCGACCGCGCGCAGCGATATCGCGGCGCTGGGAGGGGTGACGCCCAGCTCATCGTCGGATCCTGCATCCAGGGCTTCCTCGGGCAGCGTCACCGGACCGGGGCACCAGGAGGTGCTCGCTCCGGGCTGCGACTGCGCGGAGGCGTGCTCGATCGTCGTCTGATCCGGCCGGTCGGTCGTGGAGACGGCGGCGACGGCGAGCGCGAGCGGGACCAGCGAGGCGAGGGCGAGCAGGGGGCGCACCCCGCCGCGTCGGACGGCGGGCGCCGGGCGGGGATCGCTCGCCGGGTGCGGAGCGGAGTTCTCAGCCATACATCTCCTCCGTCGAGCGGGAACGGACGCGCCACGGGATCGAGATCAGCGCGGTCAGGGCGACGGCGAGGTAGAGCAGCACCTGCCAGAGCAGACGCAGCGGCTGTTCCCGATGCACGTCCACCTCTCCCCCGGCGCCGGAGGGGACCACGAAGCCCTGCGCCCAGCCGTCCACCTCGACGGGCTCGAGCTCGGAGCCGTCGAGGGTGGCCCGCCACCCGGTGTCGAAGCGCTCCGCGAGGACCACCGTGCGCGGGTCGCCGGCGACGGGCACCGTGCCGGAGGCATCGATGGCGCCGCTGTCCAGCGCGACCGGTGCGGAGCCGCCGCGGACGACGGCGCGGGGCGACGCGTCGAGCACACGCCACATCCCGCCGTTGTCGCCCTCGGTGACCTTCTCCAGCTCGGTGGAGCTGTCGAGGATCCCGCGGAGGTCGGTCTGCTCCTCGAGATCGCCGCGCACCACCACGTAGGAGATCGCGAGCTCGGGGACCGCGGCGTGCTCGTCCTGCTCGTCGGCCGTGCCGGTGGAGGAGAGCATCCCCGCCACCGCCTCCCGCAGCGCGGTCGAGGCGGGATCGCCGTCCACCGGATCCCCGGCGCGGACGGTGTCCACGTCCCGGGCGTCGGGCACCACCGCATGCTGGATCACCGTGTCGCCGCCGTGGACGGCGAGGTCGGCCTGCACCGTCCCGTCGGAGCGCTGCTCGAGCACGAGCACCCGGGAGCGGGCGCCGGTGCGGCCCTGGTCCGCGGCTGCCGCCGGAACCTCGCCGCCCTCGGTGCGGTCCACCCGCAGCTGACCGGGCAGGACCAGTGCCCACCCGATCACTGAGACCAGGCAGGCGGCGGCGACGAGGGCTCCCACGGCGCCGGTGACCAGACGTCGGACGCGGCCATCCCGCTCCTCGCGCCGGGCGAGGGCGTCGAAGGTGGCCCCGGCGCCGACGGCCAGCGCCAGCAGGACCGCGCTGAGCAGGGTGTGCAGCGACGGGGTGACGAGCTGCTCGTCGGCGACCGCCGTCCAGGTGCTGCGGGCCAGCAGGGCCGTCAGCAGGCCGAGAGCGGCGAGGAGGAGAGAGAAGCGGCCCACGCGTCCGGCGGCCCCGGCGAGCAGCGGCGCGACCAGGGCTGCGAGCACCACCGGGGCCACGGGCAGCAGCGGGAGGAGACCGGCGGCGGTCACCCCCACCAGCGGCTCGAGCAGGCTCTGCAGACCGGGGGCCACCGGCCACAGGCCGAGCAGGTCGACGGTGGAGGCTGTCGCCGGGCTCGACGGCGTCCCCGCGACGGCGAGCACCGTGCCGGGCTGTCCGATGTACGTGGGGAGGTAGGGGGCATGCAGCGCGAGGGACGGGAGCAGCACCCACAGGAGCCGGCGCCGGCGTCCCGGCGTCGCCACCGCGACCAGCACGAGCCCCAGCGCGGCGAGCACGACCAGCACCGGCTGGACGGCGCCGATCACCAGCAGCAGGAGCCCCGCGGCCGCCGCGGCGGACACGCTCGCCTGGGAGACCTTGTGCGGCAGCCCGATGGCGCGGCCGACGGCGAGGGCGAGCAGCGGCAGCAGGACATGGACCAGCAGCAGCGGCCAGGCCCCCGCGCTCAGTGCGGTCAGCAGCGACGGCGCCAGCGCCCAGACGCTCGCGATCACCAGGCGCGCCCCGACCGCCCGCGTGAGCGCCCCGGACGCCCACCAGGCGAACAGTGCGCTGGCCGGGACGGCGGCGAACACCAGGACCTCGATCAGGTGGGAGCCTCCCAGGGGCAGGTGCCCGAGCAGCCGGACCAGCGCATCCGCCGGGCCGCGCTCCCCCAGCCCGCCGGGGATCCAGCTCGACCAGGCCGCGTCCCAGAGGTCGGCGCGGCTCCGCGGGATCGCGAGCAGGCCGGGCCCGGAGAGCTCGCCACGGCCGAAGAGACCTCGCAGGGCCACGAGCCCCACCACGCTCGCGACGAGCGCCACGACGGCGGTCCACACGATGTGGCGGCCGTAGTCCGCGTCGTCCAGGCCGTGGCGCGTCCCGGCGACCCCCCAGGTGGTGCGGCGGATCTGGCGCCGGCGGTCGTCGTCGGCGAAGATCCGGGTCCAGGTGTCGTCGACCCAGCGGCGCAGGCCCTCGCCGCGCGGGACGTAGAGCGGGGCGAGACGGCCGCGCGGCACGCGCGCCCAGCGGCGCTCGCGCAGGCCCCGGCCGAGGACTCGGCGTGCCCGCGGGAGGACCGCCGTCGAGGCGCGCAGCTCCATCATGGCGACGCGAGGGACGGAGGCGGCGAGGGCGCCGAGCATCCGCACGACGGTCATCAGCGGCAGCAGCACCAGCAGCGTCACCAGGGCATGCAGGAGCGAACGCTGCTTGAGCAGCGCGAGATGCTGACCGGTGCGCTGCTCCTGGAGCCGCTCGAGCAGGGGCCGGGTCGGATGCGGGTGCAGGACACGGGCGGAGGACTGCACCGCCACACGCTCCCCGGAGCGCCAGATGCGACGGCACAGGTCGATCTCCGCCCACGGCGCGGGGAGATCCGGGTCCAGGCCGCCGATCTCGCGCAGGGTCCGCTCGCGCACGAGCATCCCGGGCAGGGGCACGGCGAGCACGTCGTGACGCCAGTCCGCCTGGCCCTGGTCGATCTCCCCGGGGTCCACGCCGGTGATGATCTGCCCGCCGTGGGTGAGGGTGAGGCCGACGTCCACGAGCGCATCGGCGCCCTCGATGCCAAGGAGCTCATCGCCCTCGGCGGCGTCGGGATCGGCGTGGCGGACCCGCTTCGCGCCCACCGCGGCTGTGTTCGGCGAGACCTCGATGATCTCCAGCTGGTGCTCGAGCGCGTCCGGCGCGGGCGGGGCCCCGTCCACGGCGAACCAGAGCCAGGACTCGTCCGCCGCGCTCTCGGCGGCGCGAACCCGACGGCCCGAGTGGGATCGCTGACGGCGCAGCCGCAGCGGGACCTTGGCGAGGTCCTCCGCCTTCTGGGTCCGTTCCCGTTCGACGGCGGCGCTGTCCACCTCGCGCGCGCGACGCCCCCCGGCCCGGCCGTCCTCCTCGGCGCCCTGCACCTCGGGATCGCCGGAGCCGGCGCGGCCGGCGGGACCGTCGTCGACCCGCTCGCCCGGAGCCGTGGTCGGTGCGCCGGTGAGGTCGTCGAGGCTCTCGAGCGTCTCCCGGACGGCACCCGCGCGGCTCAGCGAGGCGGAGACGGGGAGGATGCGGTGGATCGTCCCGGCGGCGAGATCCGATTCGAGGCGCTCGCGCACGTCCTCCGGCAGATCGGAGGGGGCGATGGCCACGATCCGATCCGGGGTGCGCGTCTGCGCGGACAGCGCTGCGCGCAGCGCGTCATGGGTCGATGCGGACGTCGTCCCGTGCAACAGGACGACCGCGGTGATGTGCCGGTCGTTCACCAGGTAAGGATGTCAGACCACCCGGCGCTTGAGCTTGCGGCGCTCACGCTCGGACAGCCCACCCCAGATACCGAAGCGCTCATCGTTCTCGAGGGCATACTCGAGGCACTCGGCGCGCACCTCGCACGAGACGCACACCTTCTTCGCCTCACGGGTGGAGCCGCCCTTCTCCGGGAAGAACGCCTCTGGATCCGTCTGCGCGCACAGGGCGCGCTCCTGCCAGGTCAGCTCGGCCTCGTCGGTGTCCTCACCGGCGAAGTCGAGCAGGGACAGCTCTGCACGCGTGTCATCGTCGACATGGTCCTCGTCCATCGCCACCACTCCTTCCACTGCTGCGTTGACCACCGATACGGTGTGACCTCCGAAGGCCGTCGGGGCCTAAAGTACACCGGTGTAGTTATGGTCCGTCAAGCGGCGTCGGCGCGTCGCCTTGCATGTCACCACCGAAACCACGACTCGGGAGGCCCTTGTGCCCGCTGCTCGTCCCGCCCCGTCCGACCCCCACCCCGACTCCCCTCGAGGCGTGCACGTGCTGCCCGTCACCGGACTCGGGGAGATCCGGGCCGGGGACGACCTCGCCGCCCTCCTCGGCGAGGCGCTGGCCCCTCTCGACCCCCGGGGCGGCGACGTGCTGTGCCTGTCCACGAAAGTGGTCTCCAAGGCCCTCGGCCTGCGCGTCTCCCCGCAGGAGCGCGACCGGGCCATCGCCGACGTCGCCGTGCGCACCGTGGCCCGACGCCTCCACACCCGGGTCGTCACCTCGGTGGTGCAGATCCCCTCCGGCCCGGTCATGGCGGCGGCCGGGGTGGACTCCTCCAACGCTCCGGACGGTCCTCTGCTCCTGCCCGAGGACCCCGACGCCTGCGCGCGCGAGCTGCGGGAGGCGCTGGTCGCCTCGCTCGGCGTGGAGCTCGGCGTGCTGCTGACCGACACCTCCTCCCGCGTGTGGAGGGTCGGTGTGGGAGACATCTCGCTCGGCGCCGCCGGAGTGGCCTCGCTGCAGGACCTCCGGGGCGGGACCGATGCCGACGGCCGACCGCTCACCGTGACCGTGCGCAACCTGGCCGACGAGCTCGCCGCCGCGGCGGACCTCGTCAAGGGGAAGTCCAGCGGGGTGCCGGCCGCCCTGGTGCGCGGGGTCCCCGGAGCCGTCGCCATGGACGTGCCCGCCCGGGACCTCTCCCGCACCGGGCCCGACGACTGGTTCCGCCGGCCGAGCCTCGAGTCTGTCTGGGTCGCGCTCGGGCTGACCCCCGAGCAGGAGCCGATCGCGCGCATGTCCCCCGAGCCCGTCGCGGAGCGGGTCGACCGCGCGCTCTCGGTGGCCGCCCTCCCCCGCCCGGACCAGGAGCCGTCCACCGCCTCCGTCCGTGCTCTGCCCGCCGACGGCGAGCCGTCGCGTGTCGTGGTGACGGCCGCGGACTCCTCCCACGCCGCGCTGATCCATGCGGCGACCCACGCCGAGCGGATCCGCACGGCGCTGCAGGCCGAGTCCCTCGGCCTCCCCCTGCCGCAGATCGACGTCGAGATCTCCGTGCCCGACCCCGACCAGGAGACATCATGACCACCACCCCGCCCCCGGACATGGGAGCGCAGCTGCTCCGCGCCCTCGAGTCGATCGGCCCGCGACCGGTCCTGGCCTGGTACGGCGAGGCCGCGCGGATCGAGCTGTCCGGCCACGTGCTGGCGAACTGGGTGATCAAGTCGATCGGACACCTGCACGACGAGATCGATCTCGCCCCCGCCGACCAGGTGATCCTGGACCTCCCGCCGCACTGGAAGCGGCTGGCGCTGGCTCTGGCGTGCTGGTCGCTGGGCGCCGAGGTGACGGTGGCCGAGCGCGCGAAGAGCACCGGGGACCTCCTCGGCGAGCTGCCCCACGCCCCGCGTGCCGCCCTCACCGACCGCCCCGACTCCCCGCTCGCCGAGACCGCCGACGAGGTGCTCGCCCTCGAGGCCGTCTCGCTCGCCCCCCGCTACAGCGGAGAGCTGCCGCCTCTGGTCCACGACTGGCTGGCGGAGGTGCGCGGCAGCTCCGATCGGCTCGGCGTCGCCCTGCCCGCCTGGAGCGGTCCGGCGGCGCAGGAGAGCACGACGGCGGAGGACGACGGCTCCGCACCCGCCGCCGACGCTCCGCCCCGTCTGCTCGTCGAGGGCGACGGGCTCAGGTCCCTCCCCCAGGTGCTCGCGGCGCTCCTCGCGGGCGGCGGGATCGTCGGCCCGGCCGGGACGCTCACGGCACGCCAGGAGCAGGACGAGGCGGTCACCGGCCGCGCCTGAGGCAGGACGCGCCGCACCCGGCCGATCCCGGACCCCGCCGTGCGCGGCCGCTCAGCCGGCGCGCAGGGTGGCGACGGCCTCGGTGGGGTCGCCGTCGAAGATGGTGCGCCCCTTGCGGAGCACGACGATGCGGGTGCACAGCTTCTCGAGCATCTCCAGCTCGTGGGAGACCACGATCATGGTGCGGCCGGCCTCCTGGAGCTCCCGGATGCGCTCGAGGCACTTGCGCTGGAACGGCTCGTCGCCGACGGAGAGGATCTCGTCGACCAGGAAGATGTCCGGCTCGGTGTGGACCGCGACGGAGAACGCCAGGCGCAGGAACATCCCCGAGCTGTAGTACTTCACGTCGGTGTCGATGAACTCCTCGATCTCGCTGAAGGCGACGATCTCGTCGAACTTCGCGTCGATCTGCTCCCGCGTCATGCCGAGGATCGCACCGTTGAGATAGACGTTCTCGCGCCCGGAGAGATCGGGGTGGAAGCCCGCGCCGACCTCGATCAGGCCGGCGACCCGGCCGCGGAGCAGAACGCGCCCGTGATCGGGGTAGAGGACTCCGGAGACGGTCTTCAGCAGCGTCGACTTCCCCGAGCCGTTGAAGCCGATCAGGCCCACGGTCTCCCCCGCGTGCACGGTGAGGTCCACGTCCTCGAGGGCGAGGAAGCTGTCGGCCAGCTTCTTGCGCTGCAGCGCGGAGAAGACGAGCTCCTTGAGCGAGTGGTCGTGGCGCAGCGAGAACTGCTTGGTGACGTGCTCGATGCGGACCATCTCGCGGTCGGTGGGGACCGCGGCGGATTCCGGCACGGAGTCGATGTTCGGGCTCATCGCACGGCTCCTCTCACAGTTCCTGGGCGAAGCGGCGCTTCGAGCGCTCGAAGAGGACGGTGCCGATCACGAAGGTGACCGCGGCGATGAGCAGCCCGGCCCACCACAGGCCGAAGGGCTCACCGGGCCCCGCGAGGGACGGGTCCAGGGCGATGCCCTCGACCACCGGCCCCGAATAGCGCCAGAACGCGACGTGGAAGAGCTCCACGACGATGGTCAGCGGGTTGAGCTGGTACAGCCACCACCAGAAGGTGCCGCCGATCGACTCCTCGACCATCGAGATCCGGTACAGCACCGGCGAGAGCCAGGTGGCGACCATGACGATGAGATCCACGAAGTTCTCGACGTCGCGGAAGGCGGCGTTCAGGGCGGCGGTGATCATGCCCAGGCCCATGGTGAAGACCACCAGGATCACCATGCCCAGACCGAAGGCGATCACCGAGGTGGTCGAGGGCAGCCAGCCGAACAGCAGCGCCCCCACCACCAGCACCAGCAGCTGAGGCAGGAAGTGGACCAGGGCCACGATCATGCTCGCCCAGGGGAACAGCTCGCTGGGCAGATAGATCTTCGAGACCAGGGCCTGGTTCCCCGTGATCGAGCGGGTCGCGTTGCCGAACACCTCGCCGAACAGGTTCACCGCCACGATGCCGCTGAACAGGTACACCGCATAGGCGGGAGTGTCCCGCTGGAGCTGCAGGAACACGCCGAGCGCGATGTAGAAGACGATGAACTGGACCGCGGGCTTGACGTAGCTCCACAGCATCCCCAGCGCGCTGCCGCGGTAGCGTACCCGCAGCTCCTTGCGCACCAGCAGCCGCAGCAGGAACCGCTCCCGCACGGGGTTCAGCCAGCCGGCGTCCTGCCCGGGCGCGCGCCAGCCCTCGGACTGCTCGGCGCGCGTGGGCAGCCGCGCCGAGCTCACGGCACCGGCGTCGCTCACGCCGCGGTGCCTCCGCCGGGAGCCGCCGGGGTCGTGCTCTCGGCACGGTCCCGGTCCCGGTCGCGGACCGGCGCCGGGTTCTCGGCGAAGGTCCTCTCCCAGGCGTCGAACGAGGTGATGCGGGCGGATGCCTCGCGGTAGTGGTCGCGCAGGCTGTTCCAGCCGCGGTGCAGGGCGACATGGGCGGAGACCGCCTCGGCGAGCATCTGGCGCACCTGTCGCGGATCCCGCTTGTACCAGGACACCTGGGTGCCCTCGGCGTTGGAGACCAGGGCGCTGTCATAGGCGGAGAGGCGCCACCACTTCGCGTCCAGGTGCGGGATCGCCGCCTGCGGGTTCGCCTCGGCCTGCGGCGTCGGCGCGGCGAACAGCTGTTTGGCGAGGGTCTTCACCGTCCAGGCCGGGAGCATGAGGCGGCGCGGCTCGGTGAAGGGACGTCCCTTGCGCGGGGGCTTGTCCCGATGGATGGGCGGGTAGAGGTCCGGATCCTTCTTCGTCGCGGCGTCGTCGAAGGACGCCGCCATCGCGCGGATCTCGGGCAGCTTGGTCCCGATGGAGGGGTGGAGGGCGTCGGGGCCCTCGAGCACGTCCTTCTGGGCCATCAGACGACCGGCCTCGGTGAAGTACTGCATGGAGATCAGATGCTTGACGTCCATGAACTGCGACTCCTTGACCACGCGGCCGCCGCGCTCGTACGGGGAGTGCAGGAGCGCGGTGATGATGCGGTTGCGCTCGTGGAAGTAGGCCTGCCAGCCCACCAGGTCGTCCTTGTCGACCCAGCTCATGTGCCAGACGCCCGCGCCGGGGAGGGAGACCGTCGGGTATCCGGCCTTCTTCGCGCGCAGTCCGTACTCGGCGTCGTCCCACTTGATGAACACCGGCAGGCTCAGGCCGATCGCGCGCACCGTCTCGGTGGGGATCAGGCAGCTCCACCAGCCGTTGTAGTCGACGTCCGCACGGCGGTGCAGCCACGGGGTCGAGCGCAGCGGCTCCAGGGCGAAGTCGTGTCCCGTGGTGCTGTCGGGGATGGCGACCGCGGGCTGGATGCGCCAGGGGTCGACGACCTCCCCGAAGGTGTGCAGCACCGAGCGGTTGTTCAGGTCGAACATGTGGGCGCCGACGAGGGTGGGCCGGGTCGCGAAGTCCGCGAAGGTGGTCATGCGGATCAGCGACTCCGGCTCGATGACGATGTCGTCGTCGCAGTTGATCACGTAGGTCGAGGCGCCCGCGGTGGAGGCCTCGTACATGCCGCGGGAGAAGCCGCCCGAGCCGCCGATGTTCCCCTGCTCGATGATCTGCAGCTGGTCGCCGAGGGAGTCCTGGAGCGCGCCGAGCTCCTCGGCGTGGTCGCTCAGACGGTCCGCGCCCTGGTCGATGACGTACATGACGTCGAGCAGATCGCGCAGATCGGGGTCCTCGGCGACCGTGCGGATGTTCTCCAGGCAGTACTCGACCTTGTTCATCGTGGTCATCGAGATGGAGAAGGTGCCCTCGGTGCGGGCATGCTTCGCATCGGCGGTCCACTCCGCGCCGAGGACGGTGAGGTCCTCGGACCCGGCGTAGGCGTCGAACCAGTACCAGCCGCCGTCGCCGAATGCCGTCAGCGGCAGGTCGAAGACCTGGTCGCCCGATCCGGAGACGGTGCGGGACTCCTGGCGCTGCAGCGTGCCGCGGGCGGTGGACCGCATCACCACGAGGTGCCCGGACCCAGCCGTGCGGATCGTCAGCCGCACGGCGCGCACCGGGGTCCACCTGCGCCAGTAGCTGGCCGGGAAGGCGTTGAAGTAGGTGCCGAAGGAACGCATGCTGTTCGCCGGGATGCTCACCGAGTGCCGCTCGTTGAGCTCGTGGATGTCGACCTTCGCGGCGGGCTGGGTCGACGGGGCCTCGGGCTCGGCGCGCCGCACGTTCTCGCCGCCTCCGCCGAGGCCCAGGGCGCTGCCGGTGGTGCCGGAGCGGGCGTCGGTGGCCTCGATGTAGAGCGGGACGACGTCCGGCGAGGACTCGTAGGGAAGGATCAGCCGCTGCAGGAGCCGCTGCGGGGCGGCATCGGCCGGAGCCCCGGATCCACGGGACGTCGCGGTGGCAGTGGTGGCGTTCATGGTGCTCCTCGTCGGCGGTGTGCTCTCGGCCCGCTGCGGTCGGCGGGGTGCGCGGATCAGGCCCGCAGCAGGTCGGGCAGCTTGTTGTCGGCCATGGACAGGGCGGCGCCGATGGCCATGTGCATGTCCAGGTACTGGTAGGTGCCGAGCCGTCCGCCGAACAGGGTGCGGGGCTCGGCATCGGCCAGCTCGCGGTAGGCGAGCACGCGCTCGCGGTCGCTGCTGGAGTTGATCGGGTAGTACGGCTCGTCGCCGGACTCGGCGAAGCGCGAGAACTCGCGCTGGATCACCGTGCGGTCCGTGGGGTAGTCGCGCTCGGGGTGGAAGTGGCGCGGCTCGATGATGCGGGTGTACGGGGTCTCGGCATCGGCGTAGTTCATGACCGAGGTGCCCTGGAAGTCGCCGACCTCGAGATGCTCGGTCTCCAGGTCGATCGTGCGCCAGCTCAGCTCGCCGAGCTCGAAGTCGAAGTACCGGTCCATGGGGCCGGTGTACACGACGGGCAGCTCGCCGCGCACCGCGTCGCGGTTCAGCGGCTGAGAGGTGTCGAAGTAGTCGGTATCGAGCTTGACCTCGATGTTCGGGTGATCCGCCATCCGCTCGAGCCAGGCGGTGTAGCCCTGCTTCGGAAGACCCTCATGGGTGTCGTTGAAGTAGCGGTTGTCGTAGGTGTAGCGCACCGGCAGCCGCGAGATGATCGAGGCGGGCAGGTCCTTGGGATCGGTCTGCCACTGCTTGCCGGTGTAGTTCTTGATGAACGCCTCGTAGAGGGGCCGACCGATCAGCGAGATGCCCTTGTCGTTGAGGTTCTCGGGATCCTTGCCGGCGAACTCCCCCGCCTGCTCGGCGATCAGCGCCCGGGCCTCGCCCGGCGTGTGCGCGGCGGAGAAGAACTGGTTGATCGTGCCGAGGTTGATCGGCATCGGGTACACCACGCCCTGATGGGTCGTGTACACCTTGTGCTGGTAGCCCGTGAACTCGGTGAAGCGGTTGACGTACTCCCACACGCGCTCGTTCGAGGTGTGGAAGAGGTGCGCTCCGTACTTGTGGACCTCGATGCCGGTCTGCTCGTCGGCCTCCGAGTAGGCGTTGCCGCCGACGTGGGATCGCCGGTCGATGATGGTCACCCTGGCGCCGTGCTCGGCGACCGCGCGCTCGGCGATGGTCAGTCCGAACAGTCCGGAGCCGACGATGAGGAGATCAGGGGACGACACAGAGGATCCTTTCGAAGCACACGGCGGGATCGCCGGGGACCCGCTCACAGTAGTCGAGCCGGGTGAACAGCAGGTGATGCGCATCTGACGTCGAAGCGGGGTGTGGCATCCCTCATGCCGCCCCGTGAACTGGGCCGCTGTTCTCGACGAAGCGGCGATAGGCGATCCGACGCACCCACCCGGGCACCAGTCGGTACGTGGTCCGGATGACCAGGTTGCGCAGGAAGCCCACCGGGGTCGTGACCCGGTCCAGCAGCATCCGCCGCTGCAGCCGCAGATCGCTCGAGAGCAGCCGCCAGCCGCCGCGCCGGGCGAACAGCTGCTCGTCCACGCGATAGTCCACGAGCACCTCGGACAGGTTCGCCATGCGGGCACCGCCCAGCATCATCCGCTCCCAGAGCCAGTAGTCCTCCAGCAGGGGCAGATCCCGATAGCCGCCCACCGCGAGCGCCACCGAGCGGCGGAGCACCACGGCGGGATGGTGGAAGGGGCTGTGCTGCGGGAGGTACGCCGCGATCGCCTCGTGGGTGAGGGGGCGGGTGCGCAGCGGACCGGTCCCCGGAGGGACGCTGTCGCTGAACTCGCGCATGGAGGAGCTGAGCAGGTCCACGCCCTCGGCGTCCATCCGCGGGATCTGCAGGGCGAAGCGCTCGGGACGGCAGATGTCGTCCGCGTCCGCGCGGGCCACGAGGTCGTGGGGGCTGGTCTCCAGACCGTCCTGGAGGGCGGCGGCGACCCCGCGATGCGCATCGTGGCGCAGCACGCGGGCCGGACCGAACTCCCCGGCGGCGACGCGGTCGACGACCGCCTCCAGCGCGGCCGGCAACGGCCCGTCGACGGTGAGGATCAGCAGATCGGGGCGGAGCTGCTGCTCGAGCGTCGCCGAGGCGAGCGCGATCTCGACCCGCTCGGGCACGTCCTTGCCCCACAGCGGCATGAGCACCGTGAAGGCCGGCGCCCTGGCCGCCGGTCCCTTGGGCCCGGTGTGGGCCGTCACCGGCCGGCCACCCGTTCGATGGCGCGGATGTCCGAGGCGGCCTCGCCGTCGGCGGCGAGCACCTCCGCCGAGGGGCGGGGGCCGCGGCGCGCCGCCGCGAGGAGCCCCCGCAGACCCACCCCGAGCAGGCCCCCACGATGACGCAGCAGCAGTCGGAGCCAGCCCAGAGCCGTCGCTCCCCCGTGCAGCACCTTCTCGGTCGGGGTGAACGACGAGGTCCGCAGCAGCGCCCAGAGCCGGTTGCGGACGTCGTAGAAGAAGCGCCCGCCCGGGCCCGACTGGGCGTTGCCGAAGTGCGCGGTGCGATGCTCGACGATCGAGGCGGGCACCTGCAGACCGCGCCCGTGGCGGAGCAGGCGGCCGGTGTGCTCGAAGTCGTCGGACCAGATGAAGTAGTCCGCGTTGGGGAGCCCGAGACGGCGCACGTCCTGACCGTTCAGCAGCGCGGAGACATAGCTCGCGGTGCGGATCGGGCGCCCGCCGGCGCGCGCCGCATCGCGCTTCTCCTGGGCGCTCGCGTCCCGACGGGTGCGCTGGGTGTTCATCGGGTGGTCCCGGCCGTCCGTCCACACCGCGCGGGAGCTGAGCACGCTGAGCCGCACCGGGGAGGCCTCGAGCGCCGCCAGCAGCTCGCGCAGCGCGCCGGGCCGCGGGACGGTGTCGTCGTCCATCACCCAGACCCAGTCGGCGTCGTGCCGCACCAGCGCCCGGGCGATCCCGGCGGCGAAGCCACCGGCGCCGCCGACGTTGCGCCGCAGATGCACGACGTCCGCGGCAAGGGGGTGCGCGTCCGCGACGGCGCCGCTCGTGTCGGTCGAGGAGTTGTCGATCACCACCACCGCATCCGGCCGCCGCTCCTGTGCGGCGAGGCCGTCGAGGCACTGCTGCAGCAGCGTCTCCCGGTTGTACGTGACGACCACCGCCACCACCCGCTGGGCGAGGGCATCGGGGTGGGCATCTCCACGGTCCGGCGTCCGATCGCCGGTCGGTGCGGGTCCAGTCACTGCGCCTCCTGCTGCTGATCCGTGCCGCACGGGGCGGCGCCTCCCCAGTGTACGGAGCCGCGCGAGGCGGGGCTCTCATGCGGCATGACCGTGGTGTGAAGGTTCTCGGGAGGTTCCTCGATTGCGCCCCGACATGCGGCCCCGGGTCGGCGCGCCGGGCCTGGATCCCGCTACCCTGACGATCGCCGCACGCGCCCCGGGGATCGATCTCGGGTCGCCGCACCGGGGTCGCCGCGGCCCCGACGCCCATGACCGCACGCAGCACGACCGCACGGCCCGCGCCGGGAAGGAGACAGCTGTGAACGACCGAACGCCGCCCCGCTCTCCGCGTGCCGGAGGCCCTCGTCGTCCCAACGGCCACCGAGCTCGCGCCGGAGGCAGCGCCCGCCCGGTGCCCTCCTCCGGCCGACGCGGCCCCGCCGCACCGTCACCCCAGTCACCAGAGGCGGGCCCGGCGCCCACACGCCCGCTGCCGCGCACCTCGCTCCCGCCGTCCGAGGACCCGTCCCTCGCACCCGGCGCGGTGGACGGCATCGACGATCTGGAGCCCGACGGCCCGAGGCCGCGCCGGACCCGGCGCCGCTCGCGCGTCCCCCGTCCGCTCCGGCTCGGCGCCACGCTCATCGTGCTGGTGCTGGTGCTCGCGCTCGGCTGGGGAGTCGGACTGGGTGCCTGGTCCAACAGCCGCATCGAGCACGTCGATGCGCTCTCCGGTGCCGAGGACACGTCCGGCACCACCTATCTCATCGCCGGCTCGGATCGCCGTGACGGCGGGGCCGTGAGCCAGGACGGCACCGAGGGCGCGCGCGCCGACACGATGATGCTCCTGCACCGGACCCCGAGCGGGAAGAGCTACCTAATCTCCCTGCCGCGGGACACCCTCGTCGACATTCCCGGCTACGGGAAGTACAAGCTCAACGCCGCCTTCTCCTTCGGCGGCGCCGAGCTGCTGGTCAAGACCGTCGAGGAGTTCTCGGGCCTGACCGTGGACCACTACGTCGAGATCGGCTTCGACGGGGTGTCCGAGGTCGTGGACTCCGTCGGGACGGTGAACCTGTGCATCGACCAGGACGTCGATGACAAGAAGTCGGGCCTGAAGATGACCGAGGGCTGCCACGACGTCGCGGGCGAGCAGGCGCTGGCCTTCGTCCGGGCGCGCTACTTCGACCCCACCGCGGACATCGGGCGGCAGCAGCGTCAGCAGCAGTTCGTCGGCGCCCTCATGGACCGCGCCACCTCGCCGTCGGTGCTGCTGAACCCCTTCGCCCAGGTGCGCCTGGCCGGTGCCGGCTCGGACGCGCTGATGACCAGTGACGGCACGGGCATCGTGGATGTGGGCCGGATGGCCCTGACGGCGCGGAGCGCCATGAAAGACGGGAGCACGCCCGTGATCCCGATCGAGAACCCCGAGTTCATGACCAAGCATTCGGGAGTCGCCATCCTCACCGATGACGACGACATCGCCGCGTTCTTCGCCTCCGTGGAGGACGGCACCGCGGAGGTCCCGGGACCGAAGTGACCCGCCGTCGGCGCCCCGCCGCACGGCGGGTCGCCGACGGGCCCGCTCAGCGGAAGAGCATGTCGATGACGATGTTCACCGAGTTCAGGACGGACTGGCCCTTCGAGCGCGAGTAGTCCGTGTACAGGATGTGCACCGGATGCTCCGCCACGCTCAGGCGATGGCGGCCGATCTCCTCCACGAGCTCGGAGGCGTGGGCCATCCGGTTCTGCTCGATGGTGATCTTCTCGCAGGCCTCGCGCCCCAGCACCCGCAGCCCGTTGTGGGCATCGGTGAGCTTCACGCCCGAGGTGAGGTTGGAGTACCAGACCGCTCCCCGCAGCACCAGGCGCTTGAGCCGGGAGGGCGTGGTGCGGCCGTCGAGGAAACGTGAGCCGAGGACCACGTCCACGCCGTCGCTCTCGCGCAGGAGGATCATCGCCGCGGCGTCGTCGACCTGGTGCTGGCCGTCCGCGTCGAAGGTGACCACCTGCTGCATCTGCGGGTCCCGCAGCGCGTAGTCGATGCCGGTCTTCAGCGCGGCGCCCTGCCCCATGTTGAAGGGGTGGCGCACCACCGCGGCACCGGCGTCGCGCGCGACCTGCGCCGAGTCGTCCCCGCTGCCGTCGTCGACGCACACCACCAGGGGGTAGCGCGTGCGCAGATCGCGGATCACGTCCCCGACCACGGTCCCCTCGTTGAACAGCGGCACCACGAACCAGGTGCGGTCGGCCCCGGGCGCGGACTCCTCGCGCGAGGGGTCAGAGCTGCTCATGGGTTCTCCTCGTGGACGGGGTGATCAGCGAACGAAACCCGGACGCCCGAGGAGGATACCCTGTTCAGGTGGACCAAATACTTCTAGCTCTCGGCCCGGGACTCGGGGTGGGCGGACGCACGTTCATCATCCAGCTCCTGCTGATGGCAGGGATCGTGCTGATCGTCGCCTGGCTCTTCCTCACGCGCGGCGCGAAGCAGCTGGCTATCCGGCGGCTGCTGATCATCGCCTTCGCCATCTTCGCCGCGCTCGCCGTCATGTTCCCCACGCTCCTGACCCGCGTGGCCCACCTGGTGGGAGTGGGGCGCGGGGCCGATCTCCTGCTCTATGCCACGGTCCTGGTGCTGCTGGGCTTCCTGGCCCTGCAGGAGGCCCGCACGAAGGCCGCGGAGAAGCGCACCACCTACCTCGCCCGGCGCCTCGCCCTGGACGAGACGGAGCCGCCTGCCGAGTACCGGGAGCGATCCCTGCACGAGCACCTCGGATGACCGGCCTGATCTCCCTGGTCTTCACGGTCCTGCTGGTCCTCCTCGCGACGTACCTCCCCGGCCACCTCGCGGTCCGGGCGCTGGGCGGGTCCCGATGGCTGGCCCTCGCCCTGGCGCCGGCCCTCGGGACGGCCGTGGCCGGCATCGGCGCGATGGCCGCTCCGGCCCTCGGCATCGACTGGACGCTGCTGCCGTTCACGGCCGCCGGAGCCGTCCTGGTCCTCCTCGCCCTGGGACTCGCGCGCTGCGGCGTGCGCCTGCCCTCGACCGTGCTCGACGGGACGCTGGTCCCCCGCACCGGGATCCCGACGGTCGCGGCATGGCTGGGCGCGCTCGGCGCGGCGCTCGCGGTGGGCGTGGCGCCCATCGCGCTGCGCGCCGGGCGGGCCGACGCGGTCCTGGAGCGCTACGACACGCTCTACCACCTCACGGCGCTGCAGCACATCCGGCTGACCGGCAACGGGTCGAGCCTCGAGCTCAACGCCATCGCGAGCAGCACCGGGAGGGCCGCCTCGTACCCGGCCGCCTTCCACGACCTGGCCTCGCTGGTCCCCGCCGTCGACATCCCGATCGTGCTCAACGGCGCCGTGCTCGCGCTGGCCCTCGTGCCGTGGGTCCTCGGATCGGCGATGCTGGCCCGCGCGGTGTTCCCCACCGTGCCGTGGGCGCCGCCGGCCGTCGCGGTCGGGGCGGCGCTGATCCCGGCGAGTCCGATCGACCTGTGGATCCATCTCTCGCCGGTCCCCAACCTCGTGGGATTCGCGATGCTGCCCGGGGCGCTGGCCGGACTCGTGGCCCTGTGGCACGCGGTCGTGCCGGCCACGCAGCGGACCGTTCTCGCCTCGCTGCTCCCTCCCGTCGAGGCCTCCCCGTCCGGGACGGAGCAGGACGCTCCGGGCCCCCGCCCCTCGGCCGTGGTCGCAGCGCTCGGAGCGGTCGCCCTCGCCGGCATCGGCCTCGCCCTGCTCCACCCGAACGTCTCCGTCACCGCGCTGATCCTGCTCGCTGTGCTCTCGACGGTCACCGGGCTCCCGCTGTGGCGCCGTCGTCCCTGGCTGATCGCCGTGCCGGTGCTCGCGCTGATCCCCGTGGGCGTGCTGACGTACACGCCGCTCGGCGCCCGGGTCACCGGCTTCTCCGGCGGGCTCCAGGTGCCCTGGTGGTCCGCGCTCGGCGAGATCGCCCTGGGCCTGCTGACCGTCTGGCCGATGGCGCTCGGCGCGCTGCTCGCCGTGCTGTGGTGGCCGGGGCTGGTGAGAAGCCTGCGCGGCCCGCTGCGTTGGCTCGGCGTGTCCTGGCTCGTGATCGCGCTGATGTACTTCGACGCCGCGGTCGACTCCCCGCTGAACCTCTCGGTGCTGTTCTTCCGCGGTCAGGATCGTCTCGCCATGCCGCTGGCGATGCTCTCCATCCTGCTCGTGGTGCCGGGCCTGCAGGCGTGGGCGGGGCTGCTGCGCCGCGCGAACCTCCTGGGGTCACGGCGCGTCGGCCGTCCGCTGGCCGCGGCGCTGATCGCGCTCGCCCTGGTCGCGGCGCTCCTGTCGATCCCTCCGCGCCTGGACAACGCCGCCAAGAACCTCTCGATGGAGTATCCGGGGCGCGGTCGCTTCCTCCAGGCCGATGAGCTCGCCGCCTTCGCGCAGGCGGCTCCGCAGCTCGATCCGAACCTGTCGATCCTCGCCAGCCCGTACTCCGGGGCTGCTCACATGTACGCCCTGCACGGCCTGAGCATCCAGCTGCCGGTCGCGGGGGTCGCGCTGACGGAGGCGGACCGGGCCGCGATCGCGGCGGTGCCTCACGCGGGCGCCTCCCCCGAGCAGTGCCGGGCGCTGCTGGACCAGGGCATCGGGTACGTGTACCAGGAGAAGCAGCTCTACCAGTTCGATCCCGCGTTCACCGCGATCTCCCAGGGCGGGGACGATCTGGGACCCGTGGTGTTCGAGACCGACCACTCCCGCCTCATACAGGTCGAGTGCGACGCCTGACGGCGCCGCACTCGACGGGTGGGGGTTCAGCCCCCGATGGTCCGGAGGATCAGGCTCCGACAGCCTTCCGGGTCGCTGCGATGACGCTCTCGACGTCCGCGTCGGTCAGGGACGGGAACATCGGCAGCGAGATCTCGCGGCGGTAGTAGTCCTCCGCGACAGGGCACATCCCCCGCTGGTAGCCCAGGTCCTCGAAGACCGGGTGCCAGTACGCCGGGATGTAGTTCACCTGGACACCGATGCCCTGCTCGCGCAGCGAATCGAAGATCGCCCGACGCCGCTCCGCGGGGACCCGCAGTGGGTAGAGGTGCCATGCGGGCGCCGCTCCCTCGGGGGCGAAGGGGATCTCCACGCCGTCGAGGTCGCCGAGCGCCTCGTCGTAGGCCTTCTTGACCTCCGCCCGGCGCGCCACGAAGGCGTCCAGACGGGTGAGCTGGCTGGTGCCCAGGGCGCTCAGCACGTCCGGGAGGCGGTAGTTCAGGCCGAAGCTGTGGACCTCCTGGTGCCAGGGGCCCTCATCGGGCGTCCGCTGCAGCGAGCGATCACGGACCAGCCCGTGGTTCTTGAACGCCCGGGCGCGTGCGGCGAGCTCCTCGTCGGCCGTGACCACGGCGCCGCCCTCGGCGGTGGTGAGGTTCTTGGTCGGGAAGAACGAGTAGGTGGTGAGATCGGCGAGCGAGCCCACCGGCTTCCCGTCGAGGGTCGAGCCGATGGAATGCGCGGCGTCCTCGAGGAAGAGCAGGTCCTTGCGCGCGGCGAGGTCCTGCAGCGCGGGGGCGTCCACCGGCACGCCGGCGTAGTCCACGCCCGCGACCACCCGGGTCCGGGAGGTCACGGCGGCCTCGGCGGCGGCCGGGTCCAGGTTGCCGGTCGCCGGATCGACGTCCGCGAAGACGATCTTCGCGCCGAGCAGCGCGGCGGTCGCGGCGGTGGCCGCGAAGGTGAGCGGCGTGGTGACCACCTCGTCGCCGGGCTCGATGCCGGCGGCGGCGTAGGCGACGTGGAGCGCTGCGGTCCCCGAGGTCACGGAGACGGCGTGGTCGACGCCGGCGCGGGCCGCGACGGCGGCCTCGAACCGGTCGACCTCCGGACCGGTGGTCAGCCAGTCGCTGCGCAGCGCCGCCTCGACGGCGGCGATGTCCTCGGGATCGATCGACTGACGGCCGTACGGCAGCACCTCAGATCCCCTCCTCGATGATCTGGGCGATCTCTTCCTGGGTGTACCACTGGTCGTTGGAGTCCGAGCGGAAGAAGAATCCGGGCTCGACCGGCGTCGCGCCCTCCGGCGGCTGGTAGCCCCAGGTCGCGAGGTCGGGCTGGATGATGAAGTACTTGCCGTCCTGGATCATGACCGCACGGCGGCCCTCCTCGGGGCTGATCATCTCCTCGTGGAGCTTCTCGCCGGGGCGCAGGCCCACGTCGACCAGCTCGGCGCCGGGCACCACGGCGTGGGCCAGATCGGTGACCTTCATCGAGGGGATCCGCGGGACCAGCAGCTCGCCACCCTGCATCAGCTCGAAGGTGTCGATGACCATCTGGACGGCCTGGGGCAGGGTGATGAAGAACCGGGTGCAGGTCAGGTCCGTGATCGGCAGCGGCTTGCCCTCCTCGCCGAGGCGGCGGAAGAAGGGGATGACCGAGCCGCGGGAGCCCATGACGTTGCCGTAGCGCACCACGGCGAAGCGGGTGTCGTAGCTCGCCGCGTAGTGGTTGCCGGTGATGAAGAGCTTGTCGGCGGTCAGCTTGGTGGCGCCGTAGAGGTTGATCGGGCTCGAGGCCTTGTCCGTGGAGAGGGCGACGACCTTCTTGACGCCGGCGTCGATGGAGGCCTCGATGACGTTCTGGCTGCCCAGGATGTTCGTCTTGACGAACTCGAAGGGGTTGTACTCCGCGGTGTCGACCTGCTTGAGGGCGGCCGCGTGGACGACGTAGTCGACATCCTTCAGCGCGCGCGCGAGGCGGCGCTCGTCGCGGATGTCGCCGATGAACCAGCGCAGTCGGGGGTCGTTGCCGAAGAGGTTGCGCACCTCGTACTGCTTCAGCTCGTCGCGCGAGAACACGACGACCCGACGGGGGTTGTGGTTGTCGAGCACCTCCCGCAGGAAGGCCTTGCCGAAGGATCCGGTCCCACCGGTTACGAGGATTGATGCACCGTTGAGGAGCGACATGCGTATCTCTTTCGTCGTGCGGGAGGAGACGCCGCCGGGGGCTCCCCGGGGGCTGCGCGTGCCATTATGGCATGGTGACCGAAACACGAATTGTCGCTGTAATCCAAGCCCGAACAGGGTCCTCCCGGCTCCCCGGGAAGGTGCTACGACCGCTCGGCGGTCGCCCCGTCCTCGGCTGGGTGGTGCGCGCCGCCCAGGAGGCGGAAGGCGTCGACGACGTGGTGATCGCGACGTCGACCGCTGCGGGGGACGACGCGGTCGCCGCTCTCGGCGAGGAGCTCGGGGTGACCGTGGTGCGCGGCAGCGAGGACGACGTGCTCTCGCGCTTCGCGCTCGCCCTCGAGGAGACCGGCGCGGACGCCGTTGTGCGGCTGACCGCCGACTGCCCTCTCGCGGACCCGGCGCTGATCTCCTCCGTGGTGAGCATGTGGCGCGCGGATCCGTCCCTGGACTACGCCGCGACCATCCTGGTGCGGACGCTGCCCCGCGGGATGGACGTCGAGCTCGCATCGAAGGACGCGCTGCGGATCGCGGACGCGGAGGCCGAGAGCTACCACCGCACGCACGTCACCTCCTATCTCTACGACAGCAAGCGCCAGTTCCGCACCATGGGCCTGGTGGTCCAGCCGGCGGCCAACGACCTGCGCGTCACCCTGGACACCGCCGAGGACGGCGAGATGCTCGACGCGGTCGTCGCCGAGCTCGGGGACCGCGCGCCGGCGTGGCACGAGGTCGTGGACCTGCTGCGCACGCGACCCGACCTCACGCGCATCAACGCCGGGGTCCGCCAGAAGAAGATGGCGGACGGATGACCCACGTCGCCATCCGCTGCGACGCGAGCGCCGCGGGCGGGATCGGGCACCTGGTGCGGGCGATCTCCGTCGCCGGTGCCGCCCGCGAGGCCGGGCACAGCGTGGTGGTGGTCGGCGCGATCGAGTCCCCCCTGGCCGAGCGCCTGCTCGCCGACGCCGGGCTGGAGACCGCCGAGGCCCCTGCGGATCTCGGCATCCTCGCCGCCGAGCAGGGTGCGACCGTCGTCCATGTGGACGACTACCCGACCGGCACCGAGGCACGGGACCAGGTGCACGCGACCGGCGCGCTGCTGTCCTCGATGGAGGACGGGACCTTCGGCCGACGGCCGGCGGACGTCGTCATCGACTCGACGATCCGTGCTGAGCACGCCCCTCGTCCGGAGGACGGCAGCGGCACGGTGCTGCTCGGCATCGACTACGCGCCGATGCGCGCCCAGGTGCGCGCGGCGCGCGCGAGGCGAGCCTCCGAGGTCCACGACGTCAGCCGCGGCGCACGGGTGCTGATCGTCATGGGCGGGACCGACGCGACCGGCGCCGCCGGGACCCTGGCCGCGCTCTGCGTGGCCGCCGACGGCGTCGAGCACGTCGGCGTGATCGCATCGGAGCAGAGCTGGGACGCGGTGCGCGAGGAGGCAGGACGGGAGGTCGAGCTGATCGCCCCCTCCCCCGCCTTCCTCGACCGGGCCGCCGACGCGGACCTGGTGGTCAGCGCCGCCGGGACGACGGCCTGGGAGCTCACATGCATCGGCGTGCCGAGCCTGCTGGTCGCCGTGGTGGAGAACCAGCGCGCCGGCTACGAGGCCGCCCTCGACGTGGGCATCGCCCGCGGGCTGGGAACGCTGGCCGAGGTGCGGGACGATCCGCAGGCGGCGCGCGTCGCGGTGGAGTCGGCCGTGGCCGATCTGCGCTCCGGACGGTCCTGGGCGGAGACCGGCCGCACCCTCGTGGACGGCCAGGGGGCCGGCCGCATCGTCGCCGCCTGGACGCAGGCCCTCCAGCGGCGCATCGGAGAGCACGCCGCCCCCGTGGCGGCGCGCCCCGCCGCCCTCGCGGACTCCAAGCTCCTGCTCAGATGGCGCAACGACCCCGAGACCCGCGAGGTCTCACGGTCCACCGAGCGCGTCTCCTGGGAGGGGCACTCGCAGTGGTACCAGCGGATCCTCGAGGATCCGCGGCGGCTGCTGTACGTCGTCGAGCGGGGCGGGGCCCCGGTGGGAACCGTGCGCTTCGACGCCCTGGACGCCCCCGACGCCGCTGAGTGGGAGGTCTCGATCACCCTCGCCCCGGAGGCACGGGGCCACGGCCTGGCGCGGGCCGTCCTGGCCGCCGGCGAGGACGCCTTCGATCAGGACCACCCGGAGGCCACCGTCGTCGCGGCGGTGCTGCCCGGCAATGTGCCGTCCCAGCGGCTGTTCGCCCGAGCGGGCTACCAGCTCGATCCCGCCCGCGACGACGGCGACTTCGACGTGCTGGTCAGACGAGATCCCAGCTGAGCGGGGTCCCCCGGCTCACGTCCTGGGTGAAGGTGCGGCCGAGCACGATGTCGAGGTAGCGCGGCTCGAGGCCGCCGGCCGGGCGGATCGACCGCACGTTCTCCTCGGTGACCGTCTCCCCGGCGCGGACGTCGCCCACCACGAACAGGGAGCGGCGCAGCCGCTGGCTCTCGGCCTCGCTCGCCACGGGACCCACGTGCACCTCGCCGAGCGCGAGCCACGCGGCGTAGGACTCGTCGACCAGCGCCTTGAGCTCCTCGGGCTCGAGGGAGAAGTCGGAGTCGACCCCGCCGTCGGCGCGACGCAGCGTCACGTGCTTCTCGAGGATCGCGGCGCCGAAGGCCACGGCCGCGACGCTCACGCCGATGCCCTTGGTGTGGTCGGAGAGGCCGCTGACCACCTTCCAGGTGTCGCGCAGCACCGGGATGGTGCGGAGGTTGGACGCCTCTGCGGTGGCGGGGTACGAGGAGGTGCAGCCGAGCACGGCGATCTGGTCGTTGCCCTCGGCCCGGATCGTCGCGACGGCGAGGTCGACGTCCGCGGCGTCCGCCGCGCCGGTGGAGAGGATCACCGGCTTGCCGGTGCGGGCCACGGTGCGCAGCAGCGGGATGTCGCCGATCTCGAGGGAGGCGATCTTGTAGACCTCGGCCCCGAGGTCCTCCAGCAGGTCGACGGCGGTGGCGTCGAAGGGGCTGGAGAACGGGATCATGCCGTGCTCGCGGGCGCGGGCGAAGATCGCCTCGTGCCACTCCCAGGGGGTGTGCGCCTCCTGGTAGAGGCTGTACAGGTTGCGACCGCCCCACAGCCCGTGGCTGTCGGTGATGCGGAATGCGGGGCCGTCGGCGTCGATCGTGATCGTGTCCGCCGTGTAGGTCTGGAGCTTGATCGCCGGGGCGCCGGTCTCCGCGATCGCATCGACGATCGCGAGCGCCCGGCCGAGATCACCGTTGTGGTTGCCGGACATCTCCGCGGCGACGAAGGGCCGGTGGCTCTCGCCGACCTGCAGGTCGCCGATCTGAAGGGACTTGGGGGAACCGTTCTGGCTGAGAGGCATGGGGCGATCGTACCGGAATCACCGCACGTCACCGGCCCCGGATCGGGGCCGGCGACCTCACTGCGACGGGGTCAGCGGCTCCGGGAGCAGCGCCTGCCCGCGGGGCACCGCGGGAAGGGCGCCGGGGAGGTGGCTGAGGGGGTGGCGGAGGAACACCAGGGGTGAGGCCCCCGCCCCGGCGTCCTGAGCCCCCTCGGGGCGCTTGACCACCCCGAGGACGGCACCCGCCTTCCGCACCGGGGCTCCGGCCCAGTAGCTGAGGAACGGCCCCGGCGACCGGCGATCCCACCCGAGCAGGGCCTGCAGCGCCTGCGGTTCTTGGAGGAAGCGGTGGCCCAGCTCGTCGAGGGCGACGGCGCGACGGACCTCGTCCTCGGCCTCCTCGTGGAACTCGGGCCACAGCTCGCGCGTGCGCTGGGAGACCTCGGTCCCGAGCGCACCGATCGCGATGTCCCCGTCGTAGATGGCCGTCGGGGTGCCCTCCGCGGCCGCATAGACGACCGCGGTGGAGAGCTGGTTGGAGACCACGCGGCGCGCTCCGCGGACCAGGCGCAGGATGCGGCCGAGGAACTGCGGGTCCCGCCGTTCTCCGGCGCTGACCACGCGGTGGCCGTGCTCGACCCACACCTGGCGCTTCTCGGGGCGCTCCAGGTCCTCCGGGTGCAGGCACACGATCGAGGGCCCGTCACGCTCGGCCAGCTCGCGAGCGAGGACCGCGTCATCGTGCTGGAGCTTGACCAGGCGGGTGTCATGCACGGGGAACGCGACCGTCGCCCCCAGCGGCTCGACCGCGCGATCTGCGGTCAGGGCGCTCAGGTAGAGGAACGGGGCGCCGACGGGAGTGGTCGCGAACGGATCGGCCTCCGGGTCCCAGCCGCGGGCGGCGTGGCTCCACACCAGCCGACGAGCCGTCCTGGGGAGGTCGGCGAAGTCGGAGAAGTGCACGAGCGTGGGAGAGCGGACCGTCCACCCGTGCTGGAGCAGGCCGTTGATGTGCCGGACCGAGCGCAGCCCGGCGTGCAGGGCCAGGGCCGCACTGTGGCCGTAATAGTGGTTCTGGATGTCCATGGGGCTCAGCCGAAGATGCGGTGGCGGGACGCGGGGACCTCGTACGGGACCAGGTCGTGCGGGGTCCGGGCCAGCCGGAACAGGCCCGACTCGATGTCCTCGAGGGTCTCCTCGTACCCGGGGACCTCGATGACGTAGGTGGGGCAGCCCATGGCGGCGGACTCCCACAGCGAGGTGGAGAAGGTCCCCACGCTCATCGCCGATCGACGGATCGTGGTGAGGGTGTCCTCGGCGGCGACCGTGACGTGGGAGTCCAGGCCGGCGGCGGCGAGCTCCTTGTCGATGATGTCGCGCTGGGCGGGATGCGGGGCGAGCACGACCCGCAGCTCCGGGCGCTCCCGCACCAGGTCCTGCACGAAGGCGAGGATCCGGCGCAGCACGCGCGGCTGGGAGACGATGCAGACGTCCCAGACCGGCTCCTCGGTCGACGGGTTCGCGATCGCCTCGGTGAGCTCGGGCTGCTCGCGCGGGACCACGACGTGCTCCTCGTAGACGTTGGTGCGCTCGGCCCAGTAGTCCGACCAGGTGTAGAAGCGGGTCGCGCCGTAGTGCGGCTTCTGGCCGAACCAGAAGCTCGGGGCGTACCGGCTGGTCAGGGCGTACTGGATGTCCGAGACCCGGGCACCGGAGCGGTCCGCGGCGGCCGCGATCCCGGCCCACCAGTGGCTCGAGGCGAGGAGCACCTCCTCCGGTGCGACGCGCTCGAACACCGGGGTCCAGAACTCCCGCTCGGCGAGGAACTTCGCCAGGCGGTTGCGCAGGTGGTCACCGAGGTCGACCCGGATGCCGAGGGTCTCGGACAGCGCCGCCTCGAAGGGGCGGGCATCCACCTCGGGCACCCGGAGGTGGGACCACCGCCGACGCCAGTGCTTCTTCCACTGGGTGAACTCGGCGAAGGGGTAGACCAGGTTCGTCTCGTCGACGCCGGGATAGCCCTCCGCATCCGGCTGCACGACGAAGAGCGTCTGATCGTCCACGAAGGGGGCCGTGCGGTAGCCGCTCTGTCCTCGGCGGGCGTAGTCGAACACGACGGTGCGCGCCGACGGGGCGGTGGTCAGCCGCTTGCTCCCGGTGTAGACGTCGCGGACCGGGGCCCCGATGGCGGCGGCGGTCCCCCACAGCCCGGCGGCCTCGCCGAGCTGGATCACGAGAGCCGAGCGCCCGAGCTCCCAGACATGCACTCCCCCGCTGGTGATGTCGAACAGTCCGTGCTCCCGCTCGGCCTCGCAGATCGACTCGAAGAGTTCACCGTACGTCCATGGAGGGGACACCTCGCGACGCGAGATCCCGTCCCTCAGCACCAGGGAGTCGTACTCGCCCTGGACGGTCACGGTGGGTCGCTGCGCGGTGCCGCTGTTGGACACCTCGACCCCGCCGGAGTGGTTGATCGGGGTCCCGAAGCTGTCCACCCCGGCGGTGACCGGGAACCAGGGATGGCGCGTGATCTCACGCCGCGTCGGCGCCGGGGGGTTGTGGGCGATCGTGTCCACGAGCATCGACGCAGCGGTCTTCGCATACGTCTTGGCGACCCGGCCGACGGACCCCATCGCCTGAGCGGGGAGTCCGACGGCCTTGCCCACGCCTGTGAGGGCGGGCGGCGCGGACGCCTGCGAGGCGGCGGCATCGACGGGCGCGGTCGAGGCCGCGCCGGCGGGGGCGCTCGGTGCGGCAGCGGGAGCGCTCGATGCGTCGGAGCCGGCGGCCGAGGTGTCGGCGCCTGCCGCGGCAGGACTCGCCGCATCCGCCTTCGCGGCGTCAGCCTTCGCTGCGTCAGCCTTCGCTGCGGCGATCCTCTGCTCCGTCACGCCGGCCGGGGCCTTGGGCTTCGGGGAGGGCAGGACCTGGCGCAGCTTCCACGAGACCGCCTCGACCGAGCTGGCACCGAACTCGGCCAGATGAGCCGGGGTGGTCCTCAGCGAGACGTGCCGCGCGCCTCCGCTGGAGGCGAAGATCGTGTCCTGCACCGGCGGGGTCCCGTCCCCGTAGGTGGCATCCCTGCGCAGCCGGGGCAGCACCGGGAGCTCCTCGCCGTCGGCGGGTCCGGCGAGATAGTGGCGCTCCGTCGAGCCCGGTCGGGTGCTGTAGGAGACGACGTCGTGCGAGCCGATGGGGAACTCGATCACGGTGCGGTCGTCGCGGCGGAGCACCTGCGGGCGGGTGACGCGCCTGCCGTCGTCGATCTCGACGTCGTGCAGGGTCGCGCCCGAATGCACGGTGACCTGGTGAATCCGACGTCCACGGACGCGGCGCACCCGATGCGAGATCTCCTGGACGGCGACCGGCTCGACGCCGTCGGTGGCGAACACCTCGGTCAGATCGATCGACCTGTCGGACGGTCCGAGGAACCGGCTGTACTGCTCGGCGACGGCGGCGGGGGCGAACCACTGGTCGAACCGCTCGCGCGCCCGTCGCCCGTACTGCTCACGCAGCTCGTCGTCCGCGGCCAGCTCCCGGAGGCGGTCGGCCAGCTGCTCGACATCGCCCAGGGGGACGATGAAGCCGCTGCCACCGTCCTCGATGGCCTCGCGGGGCCCGAACTCGAAGTCGTAGGAGACGGTGGGACGGGACTGGTACATCGCCTCCAGCAGCGGGTACGGGAACCCCTCGGACAGGGAGGTCATCAGCACGATGTCGGCGGTGGAGTAGACGTCCTGCTCGGTGCCGAACCCGGGGATGCTCACCCGATGGGAGAGCCCCAGCGTCTCGATCAGCTCCTGGACCGCGATGAAGTACGGGTTCAGGGGGCTGATGTTGCCCCACAGCGTCAGCCGGACGGACTCGTCCTCGATCAGGGAGAGGGCCCGGATCGCGTCGAGCTGGTTCTTGCGATGCTGGAAGGAGGCCGGGAGCGCGATGTTGACGCCCTCGTGCTCCGCCCGGGTCACCAGGTCGGAGCCCTCGCCCGGGAAGTTCGGTATGAAGACCACGTCGTCCTCGTCCCAGCTGGGGCTGAACTGCTTCCGCAGCCCGTCGGCGACGGTCTGGAGCCGGTCGACGGTGCCGCGCACCGACATCAGCGGCTCCCAGAGCTCGGCGTGGTGGAGATAGTCGCCGTGGATCTGGAGCACGGTGCGCGGGCGGCGCTCGTCGTCGCCCAGGGCGCGCTGGAAGGCCAGGGCCTGCACCGGCGCGGTGAAGATGATGGTGTCCTCGTCGCTCAGCGACCGGTTGAGATCCCTCAGCGCGGCCAGCTCGTTGGCCGTGAACTCGTAGCGCAGCGCCCCGAGAGCTCCCGAGAGCTGGGGGTGGACGTCCTTGTGCAGCAGCGATCCGCCGGCCGCCGGGAGGGATCGCAGGGTGTAGGCCGGGACCTCGAGGTCCAGCGGCCACCGTGGAAGCATCCGGCTGGCCACGTCCCCGGTGCCCAGGAAGCCGAGCACGGCCACGGGGTACCCCGCCGTGCGCAGGCCGTTCGCCAGCTGGACGACGGACTTGTGGTAACCGGTGGGCCCGGCGACCTCATTGGTGCAGATGACGATCATTCGGGCGGAAACCTTCCTCGAGGAACAGCGGCTCGGGGCCAGAGGTTCTGTGCAGTCACGGTACGCAGGGGCGCAGTCCCGCTCAGGGAGCGTCGCTCCACGGGGTGCGACGCCCTGGCGGCCTCGGGGGCCGAATCGCGGCAACCGGGGGGGCCCGGCGAGCTCATCGGCGCAGATCAGGATCAGGACGTTCCTCAGTCTGCCATGGTCGCGGCGCCGGGGCGTTCCTAGATGCGGTTCTTGCGCAGTGCTGCGACGGCACCCAGGAACAGGTTCGCCGCAGCGCCCGGCATGGAGAGCCGCTCCTGCTGCCGGAGCACCTGCCAGACGGCGCGCACGGCGCGCGTGCGATCGGCCGAGTGCGAGCCCGGCTGGTCCGCGCGGTACAGGGCGAGCGGTTCGTCGATGCCGACCGCGGCGCCGCCGGCGCCCACGATGAGCAGCCACAGCGCCCAGTCCTCGGCGCCGGGGATGTCGGGCAGCGACACCGGACCCGTCCGCTGCAGATCGACGACGGCCGTCAGGTTCCCGATGACGTTCCCGCGGCGCAGCGCGGCGCGGGTGACGCGGGTCGGCACGCGGACCACGCGGCCCTCGGGGACGAAGTCGGCGGCGGATCCCGCGAAACCGGCGTCGACCCGGTGGTAGCCGCTGTAGACGAGCGACGCACCCTCGGCCTCGGCGAGCGTCAGCTGCCGCTCGAGCTTGTCGGGGAGCCAGAGGTCGTCGGCATCGCAGAACGCGAGATAGCGACCGGTGCCGCTCGCGATGCCCGTGTTCCGGGCCGCGGCGGGCCCGCCGCTGCGTTCGCGACGGATCAGACGCACGCGGGAATCGCCCTGCGCGACCTCCTCGACGATGTGCGCAGTGTCATCCGTGGAGGCGTCGTCGACGACGATCAGCTCGAGGTCGGAGCGGGTCTGATCGAGTACGCTACCGAGTGATCGACGCAGGGTCCGCGCGCCGTTGAATACCGGCATCACGACTGTCACCAGCGGGTGCTGTTCCAATGCGTCTGTCACGATGCACGATCATACCGATGCCGAACGGCGGGTCAGCCCGCTGCGCCCGTCCGGCCAGAGGAGAACGAATTTGGCTGACCAGAAGGCGCAGGTCCCCCTCGCTCCGCGCCTCACCTCCACCGAGTCCGAGGCGCTCGCCGCGAGATCCGGACTGGCCGAGATGGGCATCCGTCCCCCGCTCGGTCGGTACATCGCGCAGGTGTGGCAGCGCCGATCCTTCATCTGGAACCTCTCCGCATCGCGGGCGTACTCGCGCAACCAGGGCTCGTACCTGGGTCAGGCGTGGGCCGTGCTCCGTCCGATCCTCGACGCCGGCGTGTACGTCATCATCTTCGGCTTCCTGTTCCATTCCAGCGCCCCAGGGATCGAGAACCGAGCGGCGTTCATCGTCATCGGCACGTTCACGTACTCGCTCTTCCAGACCTCGGTGATGTCGGGGCTCAACGCGATCCCGAACAACCTGCAGCTGATCCGGTCCCACCGGTTCCCCCGTGCGGTGGTCCCCCTCGCCACGGTGATGACCGAGATGGTGATGTTCGCGCCGATCCTCGTGGCGATGATGGTCGTCGCCATGGTGACCGGGCTGCTCCCGGGCATGGGCGCCGTGGTGCCCACCTGGTCCTGGCTCCTGCTCCCGTTCGCGGCCGTGCTCCTGATGGCCTTCTCCTCGGGGCTCGCGATGTTCTTCTCGCGCGTCGGCGCCCGCGCCCCCGACATCGCCAACGCCATGCCCTTCATCCTGACCCTGGGGCGCTACGCCTCCGGCGCGATGTTCCTGATCCCAGCGATGGTCCCGGACAGCGTGTGGTTCAAGCCGCTCCTGATCCATCAGCCGGTGGCGATCTACCTGGACCTGTTCCGTGCCGTGTTCGGCAACGAGGAACTGATCCCGATGACACCGCTGCTGTGGCTCGAGGCCATCGGCTGGGCGGTCGTCGTCTTCGCCCTCGGATTCCTGTACTTCTGGCGCGCAGAGGAGACCTACGGTCGTGACTGAGGACATCGATTACGAGATCGACCCCGAGGATCTGCCGGATCGGGTGGAGCGCAAGCCGCTCGGCCCGCCGTCCGTGGTGGTCGACGATCTACACATCACCTACCGGGTCTTCGGCGCCCGCCGCGGCGGCACCACCAAGGAGCGCAGCTCCCTGTGGGACAAGGCGATCAGCCTGGGCCGCCCCGACACCGGACCGATCACCGAGGTCCCCGCCGTGCGCGGGGTGTCCTTCGTGGCCCATCACGGGGAGTCGATCGGCATCCTGGGCACCAACGGGTCCGGCAAGTCGACGCTGCTGCGCGCCGTGGCAGGCCTGCTCCCCCCTACCTCCGGTCGCGTCTTCACCTCCGCGGAGCCCGAGCTGCTGGGCGTGAACGCCGCGCTGCTCCCCCGCCTCACCGGCGAGCGCAACATCACGATCGGTGGTCTGGCGCTGGGGCTGAGCAACAAGGAGGTGCGCCGGAACATCCCGGGCGTCTCGGAGTTCGCCGAGCTCGGCGACTTCCTCTACCTGCCGATGAGCTCCTACTCCTCGGGCATGGCCTCGCGGCTGCGCTTCGCGATCTCGACGATCCGCACGCCGGAGATCCTCATGATCGACGAGGCCCTGGCCACCGGCGACGCCTCGTTCCGCAAGAAGAGCACCGCACGGATCGAGGAGATCCGCGCCCAGGCCGGCACGGTCTTCTTCGTCTCGCACTCCCTGGCATCCGTCCGGGCGATGTGCACCCGCGCCCTCTGGATCGACAAGGGCGTGCTCGTCGCCGATGGCGATGTGGACGTGGTCGCCGACGCGTACCACGAGTACGTCGAGGGCCGAAGCGACGCCTCGTCGGGCGCGAAGCTGAACTAGCGGTCGAACCGCCAGGATCCGCACCCCGAGGGCGCGGCGCAGGGAGCGATCCCGCGCCGCGCCCTCGTGCATGAGGAGGACGGGCGCAGGGTCGAGATCAGCGTGAGGCGCGCAGTGCCTCTCCCTTGGCGAGGGCGATCTCCCGCAGCTCCCCCTGGAAGGCGACCATCCGCTCCCGCAGGCGCTCGGCCTGCTCGTCCCCGCCGGCGGCGAGGATCCGGGCGGCGAGCAGACCGGCGTTGCGCGCCCCGCCGATCGAGACGGTCGCGACCGGCACCCCGGCGGGCATCTGGACGATCGAGAGCAGCGAGTCCATGCCGTCGAGATGCTTCAGCGGCACCGGCACGCCGATCACGGGCAGCGGGGTGAGGGAGGCGAGCATGCCCGGCAGGTGCGCTGCACCGCCGGCTCCGGCGATCACCACGCGCAGGCCGCGATCCGCGGCGCCGCGGCCCCAGGTGATCATGTCCTCGGGCATCCGATGGGCGGAGACGACCTCGACGGTGGCGGCGATCCCGAACTCGGCGAGCGCCTCCTCGGCGGCCTTCATCACCGGGTGGTCGGAGTCCGAGCCCATCACGATGCCCACCAGGGGACGGGCCTCGGCGGCGTCGCCCTCGGGGGCGGTGGTGATCTCGGGGCTGGTGGGCTGCGTCATCGGGTCTCTCCAGGAGTCGTGGGGCCGACGGGCACATCCGGTCCGTCGATGATCAGTCGTTCGGCGCGGTGGGCGCGCGCGAGCAGGTCCTCGGGGTCCTCCCCGATCAGGGTGACGTGGCCGATCTTCCGGCCGGGCCGGACGGACTTGCCGTAGAGGTGGAGCTTGACGTCCGGATCGGCCGCGAGCGCCGCGCGGGCACCGGGGGCGAGGTCCTCCGCGGCGCCGCCGAGGAGGTTCACCATCACCGCTGCAGGGGCCAGGGGCGCGGTCGATCCCAGGGGGATGTCCGCGACGGCCCGCAGGTGCTGCTCGAACTGGCCGGTCACGGCGCCGTCCATCGACCAGTGCCCGGTGTTGTGCGGGCGCATGGCGAGCTCGTTGACGAGCACTTCGCCCTCTGCCGTCTCGAAGAGCTCCACGGCGAGCATCCCGGTGACGTCGAGGTCCTCGGCGATCGCGAGGGCGAGGCCCTGGATCCGCTGCTGATCGGCCGCATCGAGCCCCGGAGCGGGCGCGACCACCTCGTAGCAGACGCCGTCCTTCTGGACCGACTGCACGACCGGATAGGCGATCGCCTCTCCCCCGGGCCGCCGGGCGACCTGGGCGGAGAGCTCGCGGGTGAAGGGCACGAGCTCCTCCGCGAGCAGCTCCCCGTGCTCGGAGAGCCAGTCGGCGGCCTGCTCGGCGTCATCGACGATCCGCACTCCGTGGGCGTCGTAGCCGCCGCGCGGGGTCTTGACGACGATCCGGCCGCCGGACTCGGCCAGCGCGGTGACGAGGTCCTGGACGGACGTGATGCGCCACCAGCGCGGGCAGGGGTGCCCGAGCGAGGAGAGCTTCTCGCGCATGATCAGCTTGTCCTGGGCATGGATCAGGGCGGCGGGCCCCGGCCGCACCGCCGTGGCGCCGTCCCGCTCGATCCCCTCGAGCACAGAGGCCGGCACGTGCTCGTGGTCGAAGGTGATGACCTCGACCTCGGCGGCGAGATCCCGCACGGCCTGCTCGTCGTCGTGACGGCCCAGACGCACCTGCGCGGCGACTGCCGCGGCGCTCTCGGCCGGGTCGGTGGCGAGCACGGGCGCGGTGAGCCCGAGCTCGATCGCCGGGCCCAGCATCATGCGGGCCAGCTGACCGGCTCCGATGATGCCGACGCGTCGGGCGGGAGCGGAGGGATGATCGGGGCGCGGGGAGGTCTCTGGCACGGCGGCCAGTGTACGAGGTCAGTCGCGAGTGCGTGGGCGGCGCCGCACCACGGACCCCTGGGGCAGGGAATCGAAGTCGTCCCGCCCGGTGCGGGCTCCGGTGACCCCGCTGGCCATCATGTCCGCCCGGCCGCCGCGGGCGGGCCGGCCGCTGCGCCCCGAGCGGTTCTCGCGACCGGGGCGCGAGGGCCGCCCGGAGTGCAGCTCCTCGGAGTGGTCGTCCTCGCCGTCGTCGCCGGGGGCGGAGATGAGGAACACGCCGAAGGTCGCAGGGCTCTCGGTCAGCAGCTCGAGCCGGCCGCCGTCGTCCTCCACGAGCGTGCGGGCGAGGGCGAGGCCCACCCCGGTGCCGCTGGAGCTGCGCCCGGAGACGGAGCGCTCGAAGATGCGGGCGCCGAGCTCGGCGTCGATGCCGCCGCCCTCGTCGGTGACCTCGACCACGGTGGAGTGGTCGTTGCGGCGCACCTTGACCGTGGTGCGACCCCCGCCGTGGGCGAGGGCGTTCTCGATGAGGGTGGCGACGACCTGGGTGAGCGGCCCGGTTGATCCCCAGACCGCGGCGGTGCGCGGCACCAGCACCCGCAGCTCGCGCCCGGCGCGGCGGTAGGCCGGGGACCACTCCTCGCTCTGCTGGGTGAGCACGCTGCGCAGCTCGACGACCCCGGGGGTGCGCCGCTGGGAGGAGCGCGGAGCGTTGATGAGGTCGTGGACGACCTCGGTGAGGCGATCGATCTGCTCGAGCGAGATGCGGGCCTCCTCGCGCACCCACTCCTCGGAGCTGACCGCGAGGATCTCGTCCAGACGCATCGACAGTGCGGTCAGCGGCGTGCGGAGCTGATGCGAGGCGTCGGAGGCGAGGCGGCTCTCGGCCTCGAGCCGCTCGTTGAGCATCGCCCCGGAGCGCGCGAGCTCCTCGGCGACGTCGTCGATCTCGGAGATGCCCGAGGGATCCCAGGGCCCGCGGGAGCGTCCGGAGCCGATCTCCTCGGCGCGTCTGCTCAGGCGGGCGAGCGGCATGGAGATCCGCTGCGCCTGCCACAGCGCCACGGAGATCCCGATCGACAGGGCCGCGAGGCCGGCCACGGTCATCAGCACCCAGGCGCTCGCGGTGTGGGCGCGCACATCGGACTGCGGGATGTACACCGAGATGGACTGCCCGGAGGCCCCGTTGGTGTTCTTCTTCATCGCGTCATCGCCCGGCGGGTCCCCGGCGGTGTAGGTCTTGCCCTCGTGGACCACGGTGATCGCGATGTTCAGATCCGACTGCTCGTCGACGAAGCGCTGGAGCAGCGCATCATCGAGCTCCCCGTCCTCCTGGAGCCGCGTCTCGGTGGCGACGCGCACCTTGTCGAGGATCGAGTTCTCCTGATTGCTGAGATTCTGCTCGACCAGCTTGAGCCAGGAGTACCCCAGAGGGATGCCGAGCATCAGCACGGCCAGCAGCACGGTGATGACTGTGGCCTGCAGCACGCGCTGCCGCACGGCTCAGCTCTCCGCGCCGGTCTCGAAGCGGAAGCCGACACCCCTCACCGTGGTGATCCGGCGGGGATCGGTGGCGTCGTCGCCGAGCTTCCGGCGCAGCCAGGAGATGTGCATGTCGAGGGTCTTGGTGGAGCCCCACCACTCGGCGCCCCACACCTCGCGCATGAGGTCGTCGCGGGTCACCACGCTGCCCGACTCCCTCACCAGCACGGTGAGCAGGTCGTACTCCTTGGCGGAGAGGCTCAGCTCCTCGCCGTCGGCGTAGGCGCGGCGGGCGGAGACGTCCAGGGTGACCCCGTTGACGTCGTAGTTGTCTCCGGACTCCTCCATGGCCTGGGAGCGCCGCATCAGGGCCCGGATCCGGGCCTGCAGCTCGCCGAGGCGGAACGGCTTGGTGACGTAGTCGTCGGCGCCGGCGTCGAGGCCCACCACCGCGTCGACCTCGTCGGCCCGTGCGGTGAGGATCAGGATCGGGCACTCCAGACCGCCCTTGCGCAGGCGCCGGGCGACCTCGAGACCGTCCAGGTCGGGCAGGCCGAGATCCAGGATGACCAGGTCGATCGACTCCGCGCCGGCCGCGATCGCGAGCGCATCCATCCCCCGGGACGCACGCGTCACGGTGTAGCCCTCCCGGTCCAGTGCCCGGGAGAGGGGTTCAGCGATGGCGGAGTCGTCCTCGACGAGAAGCAGTCGTGTCACGCGAACCATCCTAAGACGATGCCGGCAGGGTGCGCCCGTGGCACGGATCGCCGCGGGCAGGGCTCCATCATCACAGGTCCCCCTGGGTCGCGGGCAGCAGGGCGGCGATCACAGGCCCAGATCCAGGGGTGCGGAGCGGTCCCGACGCATCTCCCGGACCCGGATGTCCCCGATCCCGTGGAGCTCGACCTCCTCGCCCTCGGAGAAGGAGAATCCGCCGGGAAGGGCCTGCTCGACGGCGGCGGAGGTCTCCGCGTCCACCGCGACGGTCCCGGGCCGTGCCACGGACTCCATGCGGGCGGCGAGGTTGACGATCGGGCCGAAGACGTCCCCGTAGCGGGAGAACATCGAGCCCCATGCCAGGCCCACCCTCACCGGGGGCAGGTCCGAGGACTCGGTGATGGTCTCGGCGAGGCTGACGGCGATCTGGGCGCCGTCCTCCGGCGTGTCGGCCAGGAACATGATCTCGTCGCCGACGGTCTTGACGACCCGGCCGCCGCCGACGGAGATGATGTCGCGGCTGAGGGACTCGAAGCGGCCCACCATGTCCGCCAGCTCGGTGCCGGGGAGGTCCTGCGCGAGCCGGGTGAACTGGACGAGGTCGGCGAAGCCGATGGCGCGCTGCAGCGGGAAGAGCTCGTCGGTGTCCCGGTGGAGCACCTCGCTGCCGGCCCGGGCCGCATAGGCGGAGAGCTGGCGGCGGAAGGTGAACATGACCTGCGACTCGAAGGTCTCCAGCAGCTCCGGGACGGTGTCGAGCATCTGCTGGCGCGCCTGGGAGTCGTCGAGGCCGTCGGCGTACTTCGCCTCGTCCACCAGCGCCTCGGTGATCCACATCGCCAGGCGCCCCATGTGGAAGCCCAGCCCGCGGGAGATGCTGGCGAAGGCGCGCTCGCTGATGACGCCGTCCTCGACGATCGCGGCGAGGTCCCCGATCGCATAGGCGTCCTCGTCGGTGAACACCACGGTGTCCTCGTCGACCGGGGTGAAGCCGAGCGACCGCCAGTACACGGAGGTGAGCCGCTCGGGGATGTCCTGCTGCTCGGCGAGGTCGCGCCGGGAGTACTTGCGCGGCCCCTGCAGCAGGATCTTCTCGAGCGCACCGACGCTGCGGCGCACGGCCGCGAAACGCCGGTTGAGGTCGAGGATCTCCTGATCTCCCAGGGATCCCGCCGCGGCGTCGTCCTCGGAGAGGTCCGGGAGCTCCGCGGTCTCCGCAGGAACGCTCTCCTGCGACGCCGACGGCTCCTGCCCCGAGAGGTCCCCCGTGGGGTCCTCGGGGCTCTCCAGGTCTTCCATGCCTCCGGTCACGTGCCGTGCTCCTCCTGCTCGTCGTCCGACGTCTCGCGGGTGATCGACCGGACGGGCCCGTCCGGTCGCAGATGCCGCACGTCGCCGATGTCCACGGCCGTCCGGCCGCCTCCTGCGAGGTCGACCACCAGACGGCCCTGCGCGTCGATCATCCGGGCGATGCCGTGCAGGGAGGGGGGATGCGCTCCGCCCGTTCCCGTCTCCCCCAGGGGGTCGACCCGCACCGCTCGCCCCAGTGTGAGACAGGTCATAGTGTAGCGGTCGTGCGTGCCCGCCGAGACGCCATCGCCGTGAGCGGACTCGAGATGGGCGAGCTCGGCCCCCAGGGCGAGGGCGAGCGCTGACTCCAGACGCTCCCGGAGCACGTCGATCGACTGCTCGCGCCCGGGGCGCAGACCGTCCTCGCCGCTCAGCCACGCCGCGCCGGGCACCGGGCTTCCGTCGTCCTGCGAGATCGGCCCGCTCAGGTTCAGTCCGATGCCCAGCAGCACGAGATCCGACCCGCGGCCCTCGACGAGGATCCCGCCGATCTTGCGTCCGTCCTCCGTGTGCAGGTCGTTCGGCCACTTCAGCCCGATCGGGGACTCACCGCCCCGCGGACCGCCGAGCACCTGCTCCACGGCGGCGACCGCGGCGACGCCGACGGCCAGCGAGAACCAGGTGCGCCGATCGGGCGCGAGCCGGGTGCGGTGGACATAGGTGAGGGCCAGGCTCGCTCCGTCCGGACTCGCGAAGGCGCGACCCAGGCGCCCTCGGCCGCGGGTCTGGTGCCGGGCGGTGAGCGCGAACGGCACGGCATGGCCGCCGACCGCGCGCCGTGCGGCCTCGTCCTGGGTGGAGGCGACCGTGTCGAGGCGGAGGATCTCGGGTCGCGGATGCTGTGCGGCGGCTGCCCGTCGATCCATCACGCCTCCCTCGGTCCGTCCTCGCGTCGCGCCCGTCGCGGCACCGTCCGACCGTGCGGAGGCGCTCGTCACCACGGGACCTGACCCCGCCGGCGGACGTGGGTAGCGTAGTATCCCGGTGTCCATCCGCCGGAACACATGGCCGCTCCATCGGCCGCAGCAGGAGGCTCCGTGACCGACGCCCCGAGGCCGCTCACCACCGCCCAGCGACTCGAGGACCTGCGCGAGCGTGATGCCGCCGCGGTCTCCGCCGCCGATGGGATCGCGGTGCAGAAGCAGCACGCCCGAGGCAAGAAGACGGCCCGCGAGCGCATCTCCGACCTGCTGGACGACGGCTCCTTCGTCGAGACCGACCGCTTCGTGCGCCACCAGGCCCGCAGCTTCGGCATCGATGCCAAGCGCCCCGACGGCGACGGCATCATCACCGGCTACGGCACCATCGACGGCCGCCAGGTCTGCGTGTACTCGCAGGACTTCACCGTCTTCGGCGGGTCGCTCGGCGAGGCCCACGGCCGCAAGATCCAGAAGATCCAGGACCTCGCGCTGAGCACCGGGGTCCCGATCATCGGGATCCTCGACGGCGGCGGCGCCCGCATCCAGGAGGGCGTGGCCTCCCTGGCGATGTTCGCCGGCATCTTCAAGCGGAACACCCGCGCCTCCGGCGTGATCCCGCAGATCTCCCTGATCATGGGGCCCGCCGCGGGCGGCGCCGTGTACTCCCCCGCGCTGACGGACTTCATCGTGATGGTCGAGAAGACCTCCCACATGTTCATCACCGGGCCCGACGTGATCCGCACGGTCACCGGCGAGGACGTCGGCTTCGAGGAGCTCGGCGGTGCCCGCACCCACTCCTCCCGCTCGGGGGTCGCGCACTACATGGCACCCGACGAGGCCGAGGCGATCGAGTACGTCAAGGACCTGCTGAGCTATCTGCCGGCCAACACGCTGAGCCCGGCGCCGTCGTTCCCGGCCCCCTTCGAGGAGGGCCTCACCGCGACGGACACCGCGCTGGACTCGCTGATCCCCGACTCCCCCAACCAGCCCTACGACATGCTCACGGTGCTGCGCACGGTGCTCGACGACGAGGAGTTCCTCGAGGTCCAGCCGCTGTTCGCCCCGAACGTGCTGGTGGGCTTCGGCCGCGTCGAGGGCTTCAGCGTCGGCATCATCGCCAACCAGCCCTCGCACCTCGCGGGCACGCTGGACATCGACGCCTCCGAGAAGGCGGCGCGCTTCGTGCGCCTGTGCGACGCGAACAACATCCCGGTGCTCACCTTCGTGGACGTGCCCGGCTTCCTGCCCGGCACCGACCAGGAGTACGGCGGCATCATCCGTCGCGGCGCGAAGCTCCTGTACGCCTACGCGGAGGCGACGGTCCCGCTGATCACCGTCATCACCCGCAAGGCCTACGGCGGCGCCTACATCGTGATGGGCTCGAAGGAGCTCGGCGCGGACATCAACCTCGCCTGGCCCACCGCGCAGATCGCGGTGATGGGATCGCAGGGTGCGGTGAACATCCTCCACCGCGGCGACCTGCGCGAGGTCACCGAGCAGGGCGGCGACGTCGCGGCGGCCCGCGCCCGGTACGAGGCGGAGTACGAGGAGCAGTTCGCGACCCCGTACACGGCCGCGGAGCGCGGCTGGATCGACGGCGTGATCCGTCCCGCCGAGACCCGGCTCGAGGTCGCCCGCGCCCTGCGCGTCCTGCGCACCAAGCGCGACTCCCTGCCCACCAAGAAGCACGGGAACATCCCGCTGTGAGCACCCCGGGGAACGAGCTCCCGCCGGCGGCGAGCGCGGCGCCCGACGGAGAGGACCCGGCGGCGCGTCCGTCCGACGTGCGCCTGGTGCAGGGCTACCTGCGCGACGACGAGCTCGCGGCGGTCGCCCTGGTGGTCTCGACGATGAGTGTGACCAGCCGCCTGGAGGCGGAGGAGCGGCTGCTCGCCGAGGGCCGCGGCGCGGGCGCCGGAGCCTGGAACGATCCCGTGCACGCCCATCCGCGCGCCCACGGGCTGCGCTCCCATCCCTCGGCCACCGCCTGGCAGTTCTCGGACCGCTGACCAAGATCCCGCCGCTGGTGGGATCGCCCTGGACGAGAGCCCGACCGGCTCTGGAGGCGGCCCCGGCACCGTTAGACTGCGCCGCATGCCCGAGACCTCTGCTGCCCCGTCGGCCGCGCCCGCGCCCCGCCCCGCCACCGCTCTGGACCGCCTGGCCGACGAGTACGTCGACCTGAGCGTCCGCCTGGACCCGTTCCTCGCCACCTCGCTCGGCGTGCCCGGCTACGACGCCGAGGTCACCGACTACTCCCCCGCCGCGAACGAGGAGCGCACCGAGGCCGCACGGACCCTGCTGCGCCGCGTCGCCGAGGTCGCCGACGAGGACGCCGTGGACGCCGTCACCCGCGCCGCGCTCACCGAGCGCCTGGGCCTGGAGATCGAGCGGGCCGAGAAGCGGCTCGACATCGCCGCGGTCAACAACCTCGCCTCTCCTCTGCAGTCCCGCGACGTGCTCGACCAGATGCCCACCGACACCGCCGAGGACTGGCAGGTGATCGCCGCCCGCATGGAGAAGATGCCCCGCTCCCTGAGCAGCTGGGTCGAATCCCTCCACGAGGCCGCGGAGCACGGCGTGATCTCCGCCCGCCGCCAGCTGCAGCTCGGTGCGGAGCAGGCCCGCGGCTATGCAGCACCCGACGGCTTCTTCACGACCTTCGCCGCCGAGGCCGTGGGCGATGACCCGCAGCGGGAGCGGGTGGCCGAGGCGGCCCGCACCGCCGCCCAGGGCTACCTGGACCTCGCCGACGCGCTCGAGGAGCTCGCCCCCTCCGCCCCCGAGAAGGATGCCCTGGGTCGCGACGCGTACGGCCTGGCCTCGCGCACCTTCCTGGGCACCGAGATCGACATCGACGAGACCTACGCCTGGGGCATCGCGGAGCTGCGCTCCGTGGTCGCGGAGCAGGAGGAGGTCGCCGCACGCATCAACGAGCGCGCCGGCAACGGTGCGGGTCGCTCCGTCGAGGCGGCGAAGGCCGCGCTCCGCGCCGACCCCGCCCGCGTGCTCCATGGGACCGAGGAGCTGCGCGAGTGGATGCAGCAGCTCAGCGACGCGGCGATCGAGGATCTCCGCGACACCCACTTCGACATCCCCGAGCCGCTGCGCCGCCTCGAGTGCCGCATCGCGAAGACCGGCTCCGGCGGCATCTACTACACCGGCCCCAGCGAGGACCTCAGCCGCCCGGGCCGCATGTGGTGGGACGTGCCCGCGGGCACCACCGAGTTCCACACCTGGCTCGAGACCACCACCGTCTATCACGAGGGCGTGCCGGGCCATCATCTCCAGGTCGGCATCCAGACCATGCAGGCCAGCATCCTGAACCGCTGGCGCGCCATGATGTGCTGGGTCTCCGGGCACGGCGAGGGCTGGGCGCTGTATGCCGAGCGGCTGATGGACCAGCTGGGATACCTCTCCGACGACGGCGACCGGCTCGGGATGCTCGATGCGCAGCGCCTGCGCGCCGGGCGCGTCGTGCTCGACATCGGCCTGCACTGCGAGCTGCCGATGCCCGAGGACCTCGCCGGCTCCGCGGGCGGCGAGTGGACCTACGACACGGCCTGGGACTTCATGAGCGCCCACTGGGGCGTCACCGAGGCGGAGCAGCGCTTCGAGCTGCACCGCTACCTGGGCTTGCCGGGGCAGGCCCCGTCCTACAAGATCGGTCAGCGCGTCTGGGAGCAGCTGCGCCACGACGCCGAGGCCGCCGGCACCGATGCGCGTGAGTTCCACCGCCGGGCGCTCGAGCTGGGCGGCCTCCCGCTCTCCGTCCTCGAGGAGGCCCTGCGATGAGCACCCCGATCCCCGCCGACGGCGTCGACCACGATCCCCTGCTGCTGCTCGCCTCCGCCTCGGCGGGCCGCCGCGCCACCCTGGACGCGGCGCGCATCGAGCACTCGGCCCTGCCCGTCGACCTCGACGAGGCGGCGATCCTCGAGCGCGCGCGGCGCGCGGCGGCGGAGTCCGGCGACGAGGCCTCCGCCCTCACCGCCGCGGACGAGGTGCTGCTGCTGGCCCGCGAGAAGGCGCTCGCGGCGACCTCCCGCAGCGAGGGCGGGTACGTGGTGCTCGGCTGCGACTCGATGCTCGAGCTGGACGGCGCGGTGATCGGCAAGCCGCTCACCGCCGAGCGGGCGCGGGAGCGCTGGCTCGGCATGCGCGGCCGCACGGCGGTGCTGCACTCCGGGCACTGGCTGGTCGACGACCGCGACGCGGAGGACGGCGGCACGGGCGCCACCTTCGGCGCGACGGCGAGCTGCGAGCTGCGCTTCGCCGATCTCTCCGAGGAGGAGATCGACGCCTATGTCGCCACCGGGGAGCCCCTCGGGGTGGCAGGCGGCTTCACGATCGACGGCCTCGGCGGCCCCTTCATCGAGCACGTCGAGGGCGACCCCCACGCTGTGGTGGGACTCTCCCTGCCACTGCTGCGCCGGATGCTCGCCGAGATCGATCTGGGTGTCCACGAGCTGTGGGCGGACACCGCCGATCCCGTCACATCGGACCCTGCCACCGACTGAGCCCGCTCGGTACTAGACTCGGCCCCTGCTGACCCCCTCGGAAGGACCCTACGCAGATGCCCGCTCGCACCAAGCCCCGCCCCCTGTCCACGGTGCTGATCGCCAACCGTGGAGAGATCGCGGTGCGGATCGCACGGGCCTGCCGGGATGCCGGGCTCCGATCGGTCGCCATCTATGCCGATCCGGATCGTGATGCCCTGCACACGCAGATCGCGGACGAGGCCTACGCCCTCGGCGGCACCACCGCCGCGAGCTCGTACCTCGTGGTCGACAAGATCCTCGACATCGCCGCGCGCTCCGGCGCCGACGCGGTCCACCCCGGCTACGGCTTCCTCTCCGAGCGTGCGGACTTCGCCCAGGCCGTGAAGGACGCGGGCCTGACCTGGATCGGGCCGTCGCCGGAGGCGATCGAGAAGCTCGGCGACAAGGTCTCCGCCCGCCACATCGCCCAGAAGGCCGGCGCTCCGCTGGTGGCTGGCACCAAGGATCCGGTGGAGAACTCCGACGAGGTCGTCGACTTCGCCCGTGAGCACGGCCTGCCGATCGCGATCAAGGCCGCCTTCGGCGGAGGCGGCCGCGGCCTGAAGGTGGCTCGCGAGGAGTCCGAGGTCCGTGAGCTGTTCGACTCCGCGGTGCGCGAGGCCGTCGCCGCCTTCGGCCGCGGCGAGTGCTTCGTGGAGCGCTACCTCGACTCGCCCCGTCACGTGGAGACCCAGTGCCTCGCGGACATGCACGGCAACGTCCAGGTGGTCTCCACCCGTGACTGCTCGCTGCAGCGCCGCCACCAGAAGCTGGTCGAGGAGGCCCCCGCGCCCTTCCTGACCCCGCAGCAGAACGCCCAGCTCATCAGCTCCTCGAAGGCGATCATGCGCGAGGCCGGCTACGTCGGCGCCGGCACCTGCGAGTTCCTGGTCGGCAAGGACGGCACCATCTCCTTCCTCGAGGTCAACACGCGCCTCCAGGTGGAGCACCCTGTGTCCGAGGAGATCGCGGGAGTGGACCTGGTGCGCGAACAGCTGCGCATCGCCGCCGGCGAGCGGATCAGCGACCAGGACCCCGCGGTCCGCGGTCACTCCTTCGAGTTCCGGATCAACGGCGAGGATCCGGGCCGCGGGTTCATGCCCGCGCCCGGACGGATCCAGCGCTTCGAGGCCCCGACGGGCCCGGGCGTGCGCCTCGAGACCGGCGTGCGCGCCGGCGACGAGGTCTCCGGCGCCTTCGACTCGATGCTGGCCAAGCTCGTCATCACCGGCGCCACCCGCCAGGAGGCGCTCGAGCGCTCCCGTCGGGCGCTCGCGGAGTTCCACATCGAGGGGATCCCGACGGTCCTGCCCTTCCACCGCGCGGTGGTCGAGGACCTCGCCTTCGCGCCGGCCGATCCCGAGCAGCCCTTCGCGGTGCACACCCGCTGGATCGAGACCGAGTTCGTCAACGAGCTGCAGGCCGCTCCCCTCCCCGGCCAGCCCGAGGAGGCCGAGGACCGCGAATCCGTGGTCGTCGAGGTCGACGGCCGCCGCGTCGAGATCAGCCTGCCCGCCTCGCTGCGGGCTCCCCAGGCCGCCGTGCGCCAGCGCCGCAAGCGCGGCCATCGCGCGGCCGGCGAGGTCGCCAGCGGCGGCAACAGCGTCTCCGCCCCCATGCAGGGCACGATCGTGAAGGTGGTCGCGGAAGAGGGCCAGTCGGTGGCCGACGGCGATCTGCTGGTCGTCCTCGAGGCGATGAAGATGGAGCAGCCCATCACCGCGCATCGCTCCGGGATCGTGAAGGGCCTGAGCGCCGAGATGGGCGCGACCGTCTCCGCCGGCGCCGTCCTGTGCACCCTCGAGGACTGACGGTCCCGCGCCGGGTGTGAGGGCACCGAACGGGACCTGACCTCACCGACGCGGTCGCTGTCGCAGACGCGGTAGCAGTCGACGTCGATCTTCTCGGTCGGAGCGGGCCCGCTCAGCTCTCCGGGGCGAGCGCCCGCTGTCGCGCCACCTCGGCCAGGGAGCCGGTGAGCGAGGGGTAGACGGTGAAGGTCCCCGCCACCTGCTCGGCGGTCAGCCGATGGGCGACCGCGAGGGTGTACGGCAGGATCAGCTCGCTCGCCCGGGGCGCGACCACCACGGCGCCGATCACGGTGTGCGAGCCGGGGCGCACGATGAGCTTCACGAAGCCCTCGGTGATGCCCTGCATCTTCGCGCGGGGGTTCGTGTCCAGACGCTGCACCATCACCTCGCCGGCCGCCTCGCCGCCGAGCACCTCCTGCTCGCTCACGCCGACCACGGCGATCTCCGGGCTGGTGAAGATCGCTGAGGAGACCTGGGCGGAGATCAGCGGCGAGACGGCGTCGCCGAGCGCATGGTGCATCGCTATCCGTCCCTGCATCGCCGCCACCGAGGCCAGCGGATACACCCCGGTGCAGTCGCCCGCGGCGTAGACGCCCCGCACCGAGGTGCGCGAGACGCGGTCGGTCTCGATGTGGCCGGACTCCCGCACCCGCACGCCGGCGCCCTCCAGCCCCAGATCCGCGGTCCAGGGGATCCCGCCGAGGGCCATCAGCACATGCGAGCCGGTGATCTCCTCACCGCTGGTCAGAGTCACCACCACACCGCCCTCTGTCCGTCGGGCGGTGGCGGCGCGGGACCGGGAGCGCACGGTGACCCCGCGTCGGGCGAAGGCGTCCTCGAGCACGTCCGCGGCCTCCGCATCGGTGCCCGGAAGCACCTTCTCGCGGGAGGAGACGAGGGTGACCTCGCTCCCCAGCGCCCGGTAGGCGCTCGCGAACTCGGCGCCCGTCACGCCGGATCCCACCACGATCAGGTGCTCGGGCAGCTGCTCCAGGTCGTACAGCTGCGTCCAGTTCAGGATGCGCTCCCCGTCGCAGGGGGCGCTGTCCAGCTCTCGCGGACGCGCGCCGACGGCGAGGAGCAGGACGTCGGCCTCGAGGGACTCCCGAAGCGCCCCGTCCGCGTCGAGCACCTCCACGCGGTCCGGACCGTCCAGCCGCCCGGTCCCGTCCACGACCCGCACCCCGGCGTCGGCGAGGCTCGCGCGGATGTCGGCGGACTGCGCGGCGGCGAGCTCCCGCACCCGGGCGTTCACGGCGGCGAGGTCCACGTTCAGGGAGTGCGCGGTGGGAGCGGTGCCGTTGTCGGCGTCGCGGATGCCGAGCTGCTGGGATCCGGCGACCAGATCCAGCACGTCGGCGGTGGCGATCAGGGTCTTGGAGGGGACCACATCGGTGATGACCGCCGCGCCGCCTATGCCGCGCTCCTCGACCAGGACGGTCTCGGCGCCGTGCCGGGCCGCGGTCAGCGCGGCCTCGTAGCCGCCCGGACCGCCGCCGATGACGACCACTCTGGGGCGGTCCCCCGCACTGGGGAGACGACGCGGGTCCGAGGGCAGGGCGGTGCTGGGATCGGTCACCCTGCCATTGTGGCAAAGCCCGCACCCCCGGGGGCCGTTCCTGCAGTTCCCGCGGCCTCGACGTGAGCTCCGCCGGGAGCGGCCGGCCGGCACCGCATGGACCGCGGCGGGGCGGCCACGCGACCGGCTCGTCTGCGCTACCTTCGGTCCATGACGACTTCCGCTCCTGACCCGTACCAGCTCGCCCGCGAGGCCGCGGCCGCCATCGCCGAGGCCAGCGGGGTCCCTGCCCACGATCTCGCCCTGGTGCTCGGCTCCGGGTGGTCCGGCGCCGCCGACCTTCTCGGCGAGACGGTCTGGCAGGCAGATGCCACCACGATCCCCGGCTTCCGCCCGCCGGCGGTCGCCGGGCACGTGGGCACGCTGCGCTCGGTCCGCGTGGAGGGCACAGAGGCGCGGGTCCTCGTGCTCGGTGCGCGCACCCACTTCTACGAGGGCGCGGGCGTGGACGCCGTCGTCCACGGGATCCGCACCGCCGCCGCGGCCGGCGCCCGGACCATGGTGCTCACCAACGGCTGCGGCGGGATCACCCCCTCCTGGACCCCCGGGACGCCGGTCCTGATCCGCGACCAGATCAACTTCACCGGTGCCACTCCCCTGGTCGGGGCGAACTTCGTGGATCTCACCGATCTCTACACCCCGGCGCTGCGCGCGATCGCCCACGAGGTCGACGGCAGCCTCGACGAGGGCGTGTACATGCAGTTCTCCGGGCCGAGCTACGAGACCCCCGCCGAGGTGCAGATGGCGAAGGTCATCGGGGCGGACCTGGTGGGCATGTCCACCGCGCTCGAGGCGATCGCGGCCCGCGAGGCGGGGATGGATCTGCTGGGCATCTCGCTGGTCACCAACCTCGCCGCGGGGATCAGCGGTGAGGCGCTGAGCCACGAGGAGGTGCTCGAGGCCGGTCGCGAGGCGGGCCCGCGCATCTCCCGCCTGCTGGCAGAGACCGTGCGACGGATCGTCGACGCCGGCGAAGCGGCGGGCTCGACCGCGGGCGCCTCGGCGTGAGCATGGACGCCGCGCTCCGCACCCGCGCCGAGTCCTGGCTCCAGGACGATCCCGACCCCGCGACGCGGTCCGCGCTCCAGGGCCTGCTCACCCAGGCCGAGGAGGGAGGCGCCGCGGCACAGGACGAGATCGCCGACGCGTTCTCCGCCGATCTGCAGTTCGGCACCGCGGGGCTGCGCGGCAGGATGGCTCCCGGCCCGAACCGGATGAACCTCGCCGTCGTCTCCCGTGCCGCGCGGGGGCTGGCGGATCATCTGCTGCAGGATCTGGGGCTGGACCGCCCGCGGGTGGTCATCGGCTTCGACGCCCGCTACAACTCGCAGGACTTCGCCCGGCGCTCCGCGGAGATCATGGCGGCGGCGGGCTGCGAGGTGCTCCTGCTGGATCGCTTCGGCCCCACTCCGCTGGTCGCCTTCGCGGTGCGGCACCTGGAGGCCGACGCGGGCATCGTGGTGACCGCCTCCCACAACCCGCCGGCGGACAACGGCTACAAGGTCTACCTCGGGGCGCGCGCCGCCGAGCCCGACGGACGAGGGGTGCAGATCGTGCCGCCCTCGGACGCGCAGATCGCGGCGCGCATCGCCGCCGTCGGCCCCGTGCGGGAGATCCCCGTGGACGGCACCGACGTGCAGCTCCTCGGCGAGCAGCTGCGCGAGGACTACCTCGCCGGGATCTGTGCGCTGCCGGACCCGGAGGGGCCGCGCGAGGTGCGGATCGTGCATACCGCGATGCACGGCGTGGGCACCGAGACCGCACTGGCCGCGCTCCACCGCACCGGCTTCGGCGAGGTGCACCCCGTCGCGAAGCAGGCCGACCCCGACCCCGACTTCCCCACCGTCGCCTTCCCGAATCCCGAGGAGCCCGGCGCGATCGACCTCGCCCTCGAGCTCGCCCGCACCCTCGAGGCGGACGTCGTGATCGCGAACGACCCCGACGCCGATCGCTGCGCCGCCGCGGTGCTGGACCCGCACCTCGGCGACTGGCGGATGCTCACCGGTGACGAGCTCGGCGTGCTGCTGGGCGATCACCTGATGCGTCGGCACGGCTATCAGGGCGTGATGGCCCGGTCGATCGTCTCCAGCCGCTGGCTGGGCGCTGTGGCAGAGGCCGCCGGGCAGCCGGAGGCGGCCACGCTGACCGGGTTCAAATGGATCACCCGCGCACCGGGGGTCGTCTTCGGCTACGAGGAGGCGATCGGCTACTGCGTGCTGCCCGAGGTGGTGCGCGACAAGGACGGCCTCTCCGCTGCGCTCATGGTCGCCGAGATGGCGGCCCTCGCCCACTCGGAGGGGAGCACGCTGATCGGCCGGCTCGACGAGCTGGCCGCGGAGCACGGTCTGCATTCCACCGCGCAGCTGTCGATCCGGGTCGAGGACCTCTCGCTCATCGGCGCGATGATGGAGCGTCTGCGGGCCGCTCCGCCCGGGGCGCTGCTCGGCTCGCCGGTGACGACGAACCAGGACCTCTCCGAGGGATCCGTGGAGACCACCGGGCTCCCGCCCACCGAGGGCGTGCTGCTGCTCAGCGAGGACGACACCCGCGTGGTGGTGCGCCCCTCCGGCACCGAGCCCAAGCTCAAGTGCTACCTCGAGCTGGTCACCGCGCTGCCTCAGGGAGTGACCGAGGCGCAGATCGGTGCGATCCGTCGGGAGGCCGTCGAGCGCCTCGAGGCGCTCAAGGACGAGCTGCGCAAGGTGCTCGGCGCAGCCTGATCCGCGCCGCCGGATCCCCGCCATGCGATCATCGCGGCACGCCCACGATGTGGCGTGCGCGGGGACGCTCCGTGACCCGAACGCCCCGAGGGGTCGTGCCCCGCGCTCAGGCCGCGGCGCGTCGCCGCGCGCGAGCCGCCGAGCGGAGGGAGAGCACCGAGACCACGATCGCGGCGATCGTGATCACCCCCGCGAACACGAGGTACCAGCCGACGGGGATGTGCGCGAGGGTCACGGTCCTCGTGGTGGTGTAAGTGGGGATCACCGTCGCCGTGTACGGCTCCTCCGCGAAGACGAGGTCTTCGGTGAAGGAATCCGGCGCACCCGAGATCTCGAGCTCGGTGACGGTCCAGTAGTAGGGGTGCTCCTCGCTCGAGGTGCCCGGTTCCGCGGTCTCGCCGGCCATCTCGCGCAGGGTCTCATCAGACCAGTGCCAGCCAAGGCCCGTCGGCGACCCGATCCACGGTCGGTCGATGCGCAGTGCCGCATTCGTCCCGCGCTCCACTCCCACCGGATCCTCGGCGAGCACGTAGAGATGCACCCTCTGCGCCGTCTCGGCGGCCTGGGAGAACCGCATCGGATAGACGAGCTCGTCGGTCGCGAAGTCGAAGCGGAGCGGCTCCACGTCCCCGGAGAGCACAGCATCCTCGGCATAGCGGATCGCGGTGAAGGTCCAGCCGTCCTCGGCGTACGGGTCGATCAGGGTGGAGAGGTCCTCCGCCAGCGCGTAGCCGTTCTCCTCGAGCCAGGTGCGTACGCCGTCGGCGTCGCCGCCGAGCACGGCGACCTCATAGTTCCCGATCTGCTCCTGGGAGTGGACGGTGGCTTTCCCGGGGGGCCCGGAGCCTGCACCGCCGAGTCCGCCACCTGCCCCGAAGCCCAGCGAGCCCCAGATGTCGTACTCGATCCTCTCGCGCGGTGCGGTCGCCGCGGCCATCTCACGCAGGGTGCCAGAGCTCCCGGCGGTCACCTCGGGCACCGTCGGGGTGGGCATCAGCAGTGTCGAGCCGACCCGCTCGGCGTCGAGCGAGAGGCCCATGACGATGGTCTCCATCCCGTCGCGCAGGGAGAGCACCGCCGTCTCCTCGAGGACGTTCGCATCGTGCCCGTCGCCGAGCGGGTCCACGAAGCCGCCGCAGCCGCAGGCCGCCGCCGGGGAGGCGGCGCCGAGAGCGACCTGGGCGAGGAGCACGAGCCCCGCGAGCAGCGCGCGGAGGGAGCGGCGTCGCGCAACTTCCCTCGCGGGCCTCGTGGCTCCCATGGCTCAGTAGCCGGTGCCGGTGCCGCCCTCGAGGATCGCCCTCGAGGAGGAGAGGCCCAGACGGCTGGCGCCCGCGGCGACCATCGCCTCGGCCGCCTCGCGGGTGCGGATGCCCCCGGAGGCCTTGACGCCGAGGCGGTCGCCGACGGTGCGGCGCATGAGGGCCACGACGTGCTCGGTCGCGCCTCCGGCGGGATGGAAGCCGGTGGAGGTCTTCACGAAGTCCGCCCCGGCGCGCTCGGCGGCCTGGCAGACGGCGACGATCTGCTCGTCGTCCAGCGCCGCGGACTCGATGATCACCTTGAGCACGACGGGCGACGGGGCCGCGTCGCGCACCGTGCGGATCTCGTGCTCGACGGCGTCGTACTCGCCGGCGCGCGCGAGCCCGACATTGAGGACCATGTCGACCTCGTCGGCGCCCTTGGTCGCCGAGTCGCGGGCCTCGAAGGCCTTGACCTCCGGGGCGTGCTGGCCGGAGGGGAAGCCGCAGACGGTCGCGACCTTCACGGTGGTCTGCACGGGCAGCATCGAGGGGGAGACGCAGATCGAGTAGGTCCCCAGCTCCTCCGCCTCGCGCACCAGCGCGGCGACATCCGCGGCGGTGGCCTCGGGCTTGAGCAGGGTGTGGTCGATGAGGCCCGCGAGGGCCGAGGGGTCCGAAGAGTTCATGGTCCGATTTTCGCACGTCGCCGCCCTGCTCGCACGGCGATCGGCGGCGTCCGACGGGCGGGGCGCGGACACCGTGAGCCCACCTCTCTGCCTATATGATAGGTTGCTGTCGTCGGTGCGAGGGAGCATGCAGGTCCCGCAGCGCAGCGACCATCCCATCCCACCTGCCAGGAGATCTGTCGATGTCGACGCCCACTCCCCCGCAGAGCGCCTCCCCGGCCTCGAGCGCCCCGCAGTCCGCCACCCTCTCGGCCGATGTCGATCCGTACCTGATCGACGGCACCCAGACCACCGAGCCGCCCCGCACGCTGCGCGGCAAGCTGCGCTTCCTCGGCCCGGGCATGATCACCTCCGCCGCCGTCGTCGGCTCGGGCGAGCTGCTCACCGCGACCGCCCTCGGAGCCCAGGTGGGCTTCATGCTCCTGTGGCTCGTGCTGGTCTCCACCTTCCTCAAGGTGTGGGTGCAGATCGAGCTGGCCCGCTGGTCCATCTCCACCGGCCGCGTGGCCCTGGACGGCTACGACGACGTGCCCCCGCGGATCGCCGGTCGCGGATGGATCTCCTGGCTCGTGCTGTTCATGTTCCTGCAGTTCTTCATCGGCCAGGCAGGCGTCATCAGCGCCTCCGCCTTCGCCTTCAGCACCCTGTTCCCGATCGGCCCGGACCCCTACTCGCTGCTCTCGATCGGCGTCTGGGTGGCGATCCTGGTGGTCGTCGCCATCGCGATCCACGTCGCCAACCGCTACGCGGTCGTCGAGAACATCTCCACGGTGCTGGTGCTGCTGGTGACGGCCTTCGCCATCACCATGGTGTTCCTCCTCGGCGGCACCGAGTTCGCCTGGACGCTCGGCGACCTCGGCGAGGGCATGCGCTTCCAGATCGCGGCGGGCGCCTTCGGCGTCGCGCTGGCGATGTTCGGCATGACCGGCGTCGGCGCCGGAGAGACCACCGCCTACACCTACTGGGTGGTCGAGAAGGGCTACGCCGCCTGGACCGGCCCGAACGACGGCACCGAGGGCTGGATCTCCCGCGCCCGCGGGTGGATCTCCGTGATGAAGGTCGACGCCTGGGTCTCCTGGGTCATCTACACCGTCTCCACCGCGGCCTTCTACATTCTCGGCGCGGCCGTCCTGCACCCCCAGGGGCTGGTCCCCGAGGGCAACGAGGTCATGGTGACGATCTCGTCCATCTTCGACTCGGCCGTGGGCCGCTGGGGCGCGGTGCTCTTCCTCATCGGAGCGGGCCTGGCCCTGTTCAAGACGATCCTCGCGAACGTGCCGAGCCTGGGCCGCCAGGTGGGGCACACCCTCGCGATCTTCGGCGCCTACGACTGGAGCGACCAGAAGACGCGCATCCGCTGGCAGCGGGTCATCATGATCGTCCTGCCGATCGTGTGGGGCGTGCTGGGCACCGCGATCTCCTCGCCGCTCGCGCTGGTGATCATCGCCGGGATCCTGAACGCGATCTTCCTCATCGGCGCGGCGGTCGCCACCCTGTACCTCTCCTACACGCAGACGGACCCGCGGATCCGCGACGGGGTGCCCACCATGGTGATGCTGTGGATCTCGGCGGTCGCCATCACCTTCGTCGGCATCTACGGCCTGATCAACTCGTTCTGACCCCTTCGGTGCCCGGGTCCCCCGGCCCGGGCACCGTCGCCTCATCCCCCTCAGGATCATCCCCTCAGGAGCTTCCCCATGGACGACCTCGGCGCCACCGCCTGGAACTACCTCGCCTCCTCCTCCCCCGCCGGAACCGGAGGGACGATCGAGCGGGAGTCCCTGGCGGACCGCGCCCGGAAAGCCGTGCTGGAGCTCATCGACCGGGAGCACCTCGCGGCCGGGGATCCGCTGCCGTCCACCGGTGCACTCGCCGAGCGCTTCGGCGTCTCCCGCCCCGTGGTCCGCGAAGCCCTGAGCGCCCTCGCGGCGCTGGGCATCATCGAGGTCAGCAACGGCCGCAGCGCGACGGTCCGTCCCCTGGATCCCCACCTCGTGCGCTTCTACCTCTCCCGCGCCCTCGGGGAGTCCCGCAGCGACAGCTTCTCGACCCTCATGGACCTGCGCGGGCCGCTCGAGGTGCGGGCCGCGCGCCGAGCCGCGGAGGGCCTCGCCGCATCCGGCGAGGACGGAGCCGAGGAGCGGGCGGCGCTGCAGCAGCTGCGGGCCCGACTCGACGACTCCCTGCAGGACTCCGAGCTGTACCCGCAGCTGGACCTCCAGCTGCACCAGGAGATCGCCCGCCTCAGCGGCAACCGGGCCCTGCACGGCCTGCTCGAGGCGGTGAGCGTCCCTCTGTTCCGCGCCATGCAGGATGTCCGCGCCGAACGCGACCTGCACGGGCTCGTCGGCTCCGAGCACGAGGACCATCTGCAGATCATCGATGCGATCCTCGCCGGCGACCCGGAGGCCGCCGCGGCCGCGATGGAGCACCACATGCGCTCCGTCGAGAACTTCACGACCGCCCCTCTGATCACCTCCTGACCACCCGCTCACCGCCCAGAACCTCCAGCAGAAAGGCCGCTCCCCCGTGCGTGCACTCGAGATCCATGGCGTCGAGGACCTCCGCGTCGTCGACCGTCCCGTCCCCGACCTCGGACCCGACCAGGTGCAGATCCGGGTCGAGTGGGGCGGCATCTGCGGCTCCGACATCGCCTATTGGCGGCGCGGCGTCTCCGGCACCGCCGTCATGTCCCACCCCTTCGTGCTCGGCCATGAGGTGTCCGGTCGGGTGCTGGCGGTCGGCGCGGAGGTGACCGGTCTGCAGGAGTCGCAGCCCGTCACGGTGCATCCCGCCCGCACCACCGGTCCGCTCCCCGCGCGCCTGGCCGGACGGGACAACCTCCACCCGCATCTCACCTATCTCGGCTCCGCGGCCCAGGATCCCCACACCGACGGCGGCTTCGCCGAGGTGATCACGGTGGACGCCGACCAGGTGATCCCGCTCCCCGAGGGTCTGGACACCCGCCGCGCCGTGCTCGCCGAGCCGCTCGGCGTCGCGATGCATGCGGTGCGCCGCGCAGGCGAGGTCCGGGGCGCGCACGTCCTGGTCGCCGGCTGCGGGCCGATCGGGCTGCTCGTGATCGTGGCGGCCCGCGCCGCCGGTGCCGACCGCGTCACCGCCGTGGACCTCGCCGCCCCGGCGCGCGAGCGGGCCCTCGCGGTGGGCGCCGATGAGGCGCTCGAGGGCGCGCAGGGCATGGACCCCGCCGTCACCGTCGCCTTCGAGGCCTCCGGCGCTCCGGCGTCCCTGGACGCGATCCTGTCCTCGATCGCCCGCGCCTCGGTGGTGGTGCAGGTCGGCAATCTGCCGCCCACCCCGGTCTCGGTCGCCCTCGGACCGATCGTCTCCAAGGAGATCGACTACCGGGGCACCTACCGCTTCGTCTCCGAGATCGAGGAGGCGGTGGCCCTGCTGGCCGCCGACGACCTCGCCGAGCACGTGATCAGCCACGTCCTCGACCTCGAGCAGGCCGCCGCGGCCTTTACCGCGCAGGTGTCGGATCCCACCAGCAGCAAGGTGGTGCTGCGCATCGGCTGAGCCGCCGGGGCGACCGTAGAATGGTCCTCCGTGACCACCCCGCCGCCGCCCGGATCCCCTCGCCGCATCGTCCTGCTCACCGGCCCCTCGGGGAGCGGGAAGGGAGTGGTGTCCCGCCGCGCGGGAGTGCCGTCCCTGAACCTGGACGACTTCTACCGGGACGGCGACGATCCCTCGCTCCCCCGCCGCTTCGGGATCACGGACTGGGACCACCCGGCCTCGTGGGACGCCGGAGCGGCGCTGGCCGCGCTCACGGCCCTGGCGCACGACGGGGTCGCCGAGATCCCCACCTACTCGATCGCGCAGTCACGTCGCACCGGCAGCACCCGCCTCGAGGCCGGGGACGCTCCCCTGCTGATCGCCGAGGGGATCTTCGCGGCCGAGCTGATCGCCCCTCTCGCCGCCGCCGGGCTGCTGGCGGAGGCGATCGTGCTGGATCGGCCCGTGCCCGTCGTGTTCGGCCTCCGCCTCGTGCGCGACCTCCGGGAGCACCGCAAGTCCGTGCCGATCCTGCTGCAGCGCGGCACCGCCCTGGCCCGTCAGCAGCGCGCCGACATGGAGGGCTGGGTGGGCTCGGGTCTGCTACCCCTCGGCCTGCGCGCGGCGGTGCGCCGGATGCGCGAGCTGACCGCCCACGCCGAGGCGGAGCGGTACTCCCGTGTGGTCTCCGCGACTCCGCAGCGGCTGCGGATCGCAGCGGTGTGCTTCCTGCGGGAGGCAGCACCCGGGGCCGGCCATCGCACCGAGCTGCTCTGCGTGCGCAAGCACGGCACCGGCTCCTGGATGCAGGTGGGCGGCAAGCTCGACGGCGAGGAGAGCGCCCGCGAGGCAGCGGTGCGCGAGGTCGACGAGGAGATCGGGGTCCGGCTGCGGAGCGCCGACCTCGAGGAGCTCGGCGTCTTCGAGGCCGTGGCGGCGAACGAGCCCGGGACCGTGGTGCACGCCGAGGTCTTCGTCAGCCGTCGGCCGCTGCCCGAGCCGCTCGCGGTCCGGGCCGAGCTCGCCGAGCATCGGTGGATCCCGCTGGAGCAGGAGGCCCGGCAGGGCGCCGGGCGCCTCGCCCCGCTGATGGTCGAGCACATCCTCCCGGCCCTACGTCTGCAGGAGGCCCGGCAGCGCGCAGCGGACGGCGAGGACGCGGAGGGCCGGACGGGATGATCCCGTCCGGCCCTCCGTGTCCTGCGGGAAGGCTCAGGCGATGCGGTCCATGACGATGCGACGGTCGCCGAGTCGGGTGCCGGGTGCGCCGAGGCTCCAGGAGCCCTCGATCGCCTCGACCGCTCGCGCGACCCGCTCGGGGGTGTCGGTGTGCAGCCGGGCGAGCACGTCGCCGGCGCGGACCTCGTCCCCCAGGTGCTTCTCGATCTCGACGCCGGCGGCGGCCTGCACGGCCTCGCCCGGGCGGGAGCGGCCCGCACCCAGCCGCCAGGCGGCGACGCCCACGCCCATCGCGTCCAGGCCCGTGACCACGCCGTCCTCGGTGGCGCGGACCTCCTCGACGTGCTTCGCCGTGGGCAGCGGGGCGTCCACGTCCCCGCCCTGTGCGGAGATCATGGCGCGCCAGGAGTCCATCGCACGGCCGTCGGCGAGCGCGGCCTCCACGTCGGCGTCGTGCACGCCGGAGGCGGCGAGCATCTCCCGGGCCAGGGCGCAGGTCAGCTCGACCACATCGGCCGGGCCGCCGCCGGCGAGCACCTCCAGGGACTCGCGCACCTCGAGGCCGTTGCCGGCCGTGCGACCCAGCGGGGCGGACATGTCGGTGAGCAGGGCGACGGTGCGCACCCCGGCATCGGTGCCGAGCTCGACCATGGTGCGCGCGAGCTCGCGCGCGTCGGCCTCGTCCTTCATGAAGGCACCCGCGCCGGTCTTCACGTCGAGGGTCAGCGCAGCGGTGCCCTCGGCGATCTTCTTGGACATGATCGAGGAGGCGATCAGCGGGATCGCCTCGACCGTCCCGGTGACGTCGCGCAGGGCGTAGAGCTTCTTGTCCGCCGGAGCGAGGCCCGAGCCGGCCGCGCAGATCACGGCGCCGGCGCTCTCCAGCTGCGCCATCATCTCCTCGTTGGACAGCGCCGCGCGCCAGCCGGGGATCGCCTCGAGCTTGTCCAGCGTGCCGCCGGTGTGGCCGAGCCCGCGCCCCGACAGCTGCGGGACGGCGACCCCGAACGAGGCCACCAGCGGAGCCAGCGGCAGGGTGATCTTGTCGCCCACGCCGCCGGTGGAATGCTTGTCGGTGGTGGGCTTGGACAGGGCGGAGAAGTCCATCCGCTCGCCGCTGGCGATCATCGCCGCGGTCCAGCGGGCGATCTCGGGCCGCTCCATGCCGCGCAGGAAGATCGCCATGGCGAGCGCCGCCATCTGCTCCTCGGCGACGACGCCGCGGGTGTAGGCGTCGATCACCCAGTCGATCTGGCCGTCCTCGAGGCGGCCGCCGTCACGCTTGGTCCGGATGACGTCGACGACGTCGAAGGGCTCGACCGCGGGGGCGGTGGAGGTCATGGGGTTCTCCTCGGAAGGTCAGGGGGTGAGGTCGGCGGGCCCGAAGGCCTGCGGGAGCACCTGCTCGATGCTGCGCGGGCCCTCGGGGGTGAGCACCACCAGGTCGGGGGCGGCGTGCTCGGAGAGCAGCTGACGGCAGCGGCCGCAGGGCATGACCACCGGCCGCTCGTCGCGGGCGAGGCTCTCGTCCCCGCCCACGCAGACGAAGCGCGTCAGCGTCCCGCCGCCGCCGGCGACGAGCTCGCTGATCAGTCCGCACTCGGCGCAGAGGGTGACGCCGTAGCCGGCGTTCTCCACGTTGCAGCCGCGCACCAGGCGACCGTCGGCGGTGAGCGCCGCGGCGCCCACCCGGAAGTGCGAGTACGGGGTGTAGGCCCGCTCGGCGATCTCCCGGGCGATGCCGAGCAGCTCCGAGAACTCGGCGGGCTCCCTCTCCTCGGTGCGGTTCATCGCGGCGCTCACTGCTTCACGTAGGGGACGCCGTTGGCGGCCGGGACCCGCACCCGGCCCACGACACCGGCCACCGCGAACAGGGTGACGATGTACGGGAGCATGAGCAGGAACTGGCTGGGGATGCCGGCGCCGCTGCCCGCCGGCAGGGTGCCCAGGCGCAGCTGGAGCGCGTCGGTGAAGGCGAACAGGAGCGCTGCACCGAGGGCGCCCACCGGGTGGTAGCGGCCCAGGATCATCGCGGCCAGGGCGATGTAGCCCTTGCCCGCGCTCATCTCCTCGCCGAAGGCGACGCCCGTGCCGATGGTGAGGGTGGCACCGCCCAGGCCCGCTACGGCGGAGCCCAGCAGCACGTTCCCCCAGCGGGTGCGGTTGACGTCGATGCCCACCGTGTCCGCGGCGCGGGGATGCTCGCCGACGGCACGGACGCGCAGGCCCCAGCGGGTGCGGAACAGCGCCACCGTGAGCACCGCGACGATGATCCACATGAGGTACACCAGGATGTTCTGCTCGAAGAGCACCCGGCCGATCACCGGCAGGTCCGCGAGCACCGGGATCCGCAGCGTGGGCAGCCGCAGGGGCTGGTTGAACATCTGCGGGTTCTGCTTCATGACGGTGCCGAAGAAGAAGCTCGTCAGACCGATCGCGAAGACGTTCAGGACCACCCCGATGATGATCTGCTGCACCCGGTAGCCGACGGCGAACAGCGCCAGCAGCACACCGATCAGCAGGGACATGACCGGCGCGGCGAGCAGGCCCACCCACGGGCTGCCCACCATCGAGCCCACCAGCACCGCGCCGAAGGCGCCCATGAGGAGCTGGCCCTCGATGGCGATGTTGATGACGCCGGAGCGCTCGGAGAGCACGCCGGAGAGGGCGCCGAAGGCGAGCGGCACCGCGAGCAGCATCATCGTCTGCAGCATCGCGCCCACGTCGACGGTCGCGCCGTGGAAGGCCCAGTCCAGGAAGGCCAGCACCCACAGGAGTCCGAAGGCGGCCACGAGGGCGGGGCGGCCCCGTCGGCCGAGCGGGCGCATCATCGCCGCGGACCACCACAGCACGCCGGCGATGGCCAGACAGGCCAGGGCGAGCACGAGCGCGAGGATGCGGGAGGGCAGGGTCAGGTCCTCGGGGACGATGCCGCCGGGGTTCAGATCCCCCTCCGTCGCGAGGCGGAAGGTCGTGGAGTCGGCGCCCGGGGAGCTCAGCGCGAAGACCAGCAGCGCCAGCACCGAGAGGGCCGTGAGCGCGGTGGGGAGATGCCACCAGGAGCGCAGGCGCTCCGAGGTGTGCACGGGGACGACGGGAGCGTCGGCCGTGGACGGCGTCGGGTCCTGGACGGACGTGCTCATGCGCTCTCCCCCTTCGAGGAGTCGGGATCGGCGGGCCGAACGGGATCAGCGGCGCCCGGTGGACCGTCGGGATCGGCAGGATCCGGGGCGTCCACCGGTGCCCGGTGGACACCCTCGCGCGGCACGGCGGGTCCTTCGGCGGACGCCATCGCCGCGGCGTCGGCCGAGGCGAGGGTCGCGGCGTGGGTGCTCTCGGCCGCTCCGCGGCGCGGACGTCGCGGTGCGCGGGGACGGTCCACGCCGCCGAGACCCACCAGGAAGCGCACCAGCGGAGGTGCGGCGATGAACAGCACCACGAGAGCCTGGATCACCTGGACCAGGTCGATCGGCACGCCCTGAGCGGACTCCATGAAGCGCCCGCCGGTGGACAGCCCCGCGAACAGGATGCCGGCCAGCAGGATGCCCACGGGGCCGGAGCGGCCCAGCAGCGCCACGGTGATCGCGTCGAAGCCGATCGAGCCGGCGATCGAGCCGGTCAGGCGCTGCTCCGTGCCCAGCACGTGCACGCCGCCCGCGAGGCCCACCAGGGCGCCCGCGACGACCATCACGCCGATCGCGCTGCGACCCACGTCGATGCCGGCGACCTCCGCGGCGCGGGGGTTCGAGCCCACGGCGCGGAAGCGGAAGCCCAGGGTGGAGCGGCTCATCAGCCACCACAGGAACACCACGGCCAGGAGGGCGATGAGCAGGCCCAGGTGCAGTCGGTACTGGTCCCCCGCGAGCAGCGGGAGCCGGGCGTCGGCGCCGATCGACGGCGAGGTGGGCTGGGCCTTGTTCGCACCGGTGAAGGCGGAGGTGGTCAGCGCGAACGCGAGCGCATAGGTCGCGATCCAGTTCAGCATGATCGTGGTGATGACCTCGCTGGCGCCGAAGCGGGCCTTGAGGAAGCCGGCGATCCCGCCGTACAGACCGCCCGCGACGATCGCCGCCGCGATGCAGGCGAGCAGGTGGACGACCACGGGCAGGTCGACCGCGAAGCCCACGTAGCCCGCGGCGGTCGCGCCCACGATCAGCTGGCCGGTGCCGCCGATGTTGAACAGTCCCGAGCGGAAGGAGACGGCCATTCCGGTCGCGGCGATGATCAGCGGGGTCGCGACCGTGAGGGTCTCCATCAGCGGCTTGATGCCGCGCAGGAACGCGGGGCCCAGCAGGTACAGCCCGCTGCCGCCCCGCTCGCGGATGTCGTCGGCGACTTTCCCCGCACCCTGGTAGTCGAAGACGCTGCCGCGGAACATCGCCGCATAGGCCTCGGTGATCGCCTGCCAGCCGGCGCGGAAGGTGTCCGCCGGTCGGCCGAAGAAGTATCCGGCCGCCTCGCGGACGCCGGTGTCGGAGACGAGGATCAGCGCGGATCCGACGATGAACGCGAAGACGAAGGCGAGGACCACCACCAGCACGTTGCTGCGGGCGATCTGCTGCAGGACCGGGCCGGCGCCGCGGGAGGCGGCCTCGGAGCCCGGGGTGCCGGGATCGCCCGGCTGGACGGCGGTGCCGGGGGCGACCGCGGGAGCCTGGCCGTCGCTCGGGGCGCTCATACGATGTCTCCTTCGTCGGCGAGGATGCTGTCGGAGGTGCGGGCACCGGCGGCGACCGCCTCGCGCGCGGCCTCCAGGGTGTAGCCCGCCATCATCAGGCCCAGCACGTCACGGTCCTCGTCCGCGGGGACCACGCCGAGGATCCCGCCGCGGTACATCACCGCGATCCGGTCCGAGAGCTGGATGACCTCGTCCAGCTCGGTCGAGACGATGACCACCGGGGTGCCCTTGTCGCGCTCGGCGACGATGCGGCGGTGGAGGAACTCGATCGAGCCCACGTCCACGCCGCGGGTGGGCTGGGAGGCGATGAACAGGGAGAGGTCGCGGCCCAGCGCGCGGGCCATGACGACCTTCTGCTGGTTGCCGCCGGAGAGGGTGGACACGGCATCGTCGATCGACCCGGTGCGCACGTCGAACTCCGCGACCTCTGCGGTCGCGCGCTGACGGATCGCGCCGGGGCGGAGCATGACGCCGGAGGCGAAGGGCGCGCGATGGTGCTGGTCCAGCACCAGGTTCTCCGCGACGGAGAAGTCGGCGACCAGCGCGTCGTGGGTGCGGTCCTCGGGCACGAAGCCCACGCCCGCGTCGAGGATCTGGCGGGTGCTGCGCCCCACCAGCTCCTTCCCCTCGAGCAGGATCGAGCCGCGCACACCGCTCTGCAGGCCCAGCAGGGCCTCGGTGAGCTCGGTCTGCCCGTTGCCCTGCACGCCGGCCACGCCCAGCACCTCGCCGTGATGGACATCGAGGTCGACGTCGTCGAGCAGCACGATCCCGTCCGCATCGGTGACGCCCAGACCCTTCACCTGCAGGGCCACCTCGCCGGGGTCGGCAGGGGCCTTGTCGAGGTCGAGCGCGACGGAGCGGCCCACCATGAGGGACGCCAGCTCGGTCTGATCGGCCGACGGCTCCGCGGTCCCCACGATGCGCCCGCGGCGGATCACGGTGATGCGGTCGGCGACCGCCTTGACCTCGCGCAGCTTATGGGTGATGAACACGATCGAAGTGCCCTCGTCCCGCAGCTGACGCATGATCGCCATCAGCTCGTCGGTCTCATGCGGGGTGAGCACAGCCGTGGGCTCGTCGAGCACCAGCACCTTCGCCTGGCGCGAGAGCGCCTTGATGATCTCGACCCGCTGCTGGGCGCCCACCGGGAGGTCCTCGACGACGGCGTCGGGGTCGATCTCGAAGTTGAAGCGCGCGGACAGCTCCCGGACCGTGCGGCGCGCGGTCGCGAGGTCGAGGAAGCCGAGACTGCCGGGCTCGTTGCCGAGCATGACGTTCTCGGCGACCGTGAACGGCGGCACCAGCATGAAGTGCTGGTGGACCATGCCGATGCCGGCCCGCATCGCGTCGCCGGGGCCGCTGAAGTGCACGGGGGCGCCGTCCAGGAGGATCTGCCCGCCGTCGGGCCGGTAGAGGCCGTACAGCACGTTCATCAGCGTGGACTTGCCCGCGCCGTTCTCCCCCAGGAGGGAGTGGATCTCACCGGGTTCGACCACGAGGTCGATCGCGTCGTTGGCCACGAAGGTGCCGAATACCTTCGTGATCCCTCTGAGCTCGAGCTTCACGCCTGCTCTCTCCGTCGGGTGTCAGTGCGGGCGGCACCGGTCGGTGCCGCGCCCGCGTGGGCGATGCTACCGCCCCCGCCGAGGAGGCTCGGCGGGGGCGGCGGCGTGCGCAGAAAGAGGCTGGATCAGCCGAGGTTCTGCGGGGAGGCGTCGGACTCGACGACGATCTTGCCGTCGATGATGTCCTTCTTGAGCTGGTCGACCTCGCCCTTGAGCTCGTCGGAGACCTCTCCGTCCATGTCGTGGTACGGGGCCAGGCCCACGCCCTCGTTCTCGAGAGTTCCGACGTACGGGGAGTTCTCGAAGCTGCCCTCGGCGGCGGCCGTGGCGACATCCTCGACGGCGGGGGCGATGCCCTTCATGACCGAGGTGAGGATGAGCGGCTTGGCGGCATCGTCGCCCACGGACTCGAAGCCGTCGGTGTCGACCCAGATCACGTAGCGGCCGTCGGCCTCCTTGGCGGAGGCGAGGGTGCCCGAGCCGACCGGACCGGCCACCGGCATGACGATGTCAGCGCCCTGCGAGTAGAAGGTGTCCGAGAGGGCCTTGCCCTTGGACTGGTCCTCGAAGTCGCCGGTGAAGGAGCCCTTCTGGGTCTTCTTGTCCCAGCCCATGAGCTGCACGTCGGTCTTGTGGACCTCGTTGTACTTCGCCACGCCGTCCGCGAAGCCGTCCATGAAGATGGTGACGGTCGGGATCTGGATGCCGCCGTAGGTGGCGACCTTCCCGGTCTTCGAGGTGCCTGCGGCGACGTAGCCGGCCAGGTAGGCGGCCTGCGCGGTGTCGAAGGAGAGCGGCTTGACGTTGTCGACCTCGATCGCGTTGCCGTCGGCGTCCTGCGCCGTCGAGTCGATGATCGCGAACTCGGTGTCCGGGTTGGCCTTGCCCGCGTCGCCGGTGGCGGGGGCGAGGAGGAAGCCGACCGTGAAGACGAGGTCGCAGTCCTGGCCGATGAGGTTGTCGATGTTGGTCGCGAACTGCGCCGGGTCCGTGGACTCGGCCTTCGCGGTCTCGATCTTCAGCGCCTCCTCGGCCGCCGCGAGCCCGTTGGAACCGGACTCGTTGAAGGACTTGTCGTCGAAGCCGCCGGAGTCCGAGACCATGCAGGCCTTGAAGTCCGAGGTGGCGCCGCCGCCGTCGCTGCCCCCGGCGGCAGGAGCCTCCTCCGGCGGGGCGCCGCAGGCTGCCAGGGTGAGGATGCCGGCGCCAGAGAGGGCGATCGCACGCGAGATGGTCTTCATGTATTTCCTCCGAGGAAAGGGGGGTCCGGACGCGCCCGGGACTCGGGCGAGGCCACGTCACGGTCACTCGGAGAGTAGCGCCGGGAGGTCGGTTCTGAGACGCACTCGCGGATTCGTCCGTGAACCGTTATGAAATCGTCGCGCGGATGTCGCCGCCGTGAACGACCGGCGAACCCGTCACCCTTCCCGGAACGGCCCTCGGGCGATCAGACCGGCAGCAGATCCCTTTGGACGCACGCCGCGGCGAGCACGGAGGCGCCGATGCCGATCGCCCGCTCGTCGATCATCAGATCACCCATGTGCAGGTCGTAGGTGCGGCCGCCCGGGGTGCGGGTGCCGAGGCGTGCGAGGGCTCCGGGCACCTTCTCGAGGTACCAGGCGAAGTCCTCCCCGCCCAGGGACTGCGCGGTGGGGTCGAGCTTGTCGTGGCCGAGGACGCCCTGCACGGCGGCGGCGAGCACGTCGACGCTCGAGCGGGAGTTGGACACCGGCGGCACACCGCGGTCGTGGGTCACCCGCGCCTCGACGCCCCAGGGCCGCACCAGGTCCGCCAGGATCGTCTCGAGCAGCTCCTCGGCCTGGTCCCATGCCTCGTGGTCGAGGCAGCGCAGGGTCCCCTCGAGGGTGCCGCTGCTGGGGATCGCGTTGAACGCCGAGCCCGCGTGGATGCTGCCCCAGGTCAGGTTCACGCCGGAGCGCGGATCCATCCGACGGTTCAGCGCGGCCGGGAGCTGGGTCGCGATGGAGCCGAGCGCGTAGACGAGGTCCTGGGTCAGGTGGGGGCGCGAGGTGTGTCCGCCCGCGCCGCGCACCTGGACCTTCACCGGATCGGTGGCCGAGGTGATCGGGCCGGACTTCAGGCCCACATGGCCCACGTCCACCCCGGGATCGCAGTGCAGGGCGAGGATCGAGTCGACCCCGGTGAGGACGTCCTGCCCGATCAGCTCGAGCGCGCCGCAGGGATGCTGCTCCTCGGCGGGCTGGAACACCAGACGCACCCCGCGGCGCAGACCTCCGGCGTCGGCGACTCGGACCAGAGCCGTCGCCGCGCCCAGGACCGCGCTCATATGGACATCGTGGCCGCACGCGTGGGAGACGCCCTCGACCGTCGAGCGGAAGCCGACGGTGCTCAGCTCGGGGATGCCCAGCGCATCCATGTCCGCACGCAGCGCCATCAGCTCGAGCGCGGGGTCGGAGCCGGGGATGTCGCAGATCAGCCCGGTGTTCGCCATGCGGCGGGGCGTGAGCCCGAGACCACGCAGATGCGCGTCGATGAAGTCGGTGGTCGCATGCTCCTGATGGGAGAGCTCGGGGTGACGGTGCAGATGCCGACGCACCTCGCGCAGCGCATCCTCCGACTCGCGGATCGTCCTCGCGATCAGACCCGTCGGCCCCAGCATCGACCGCTGCTCCGCGGTTCCCAGCAGGACCTGCTGCGACTGCTCCACTGTGGCACTCCCCTGCATCGGCTCGACACGGCCGCTCGCGGGATCCGTCGAGGGCCGACGCCCCTGCGGTGGCCGCTGCGGGCGGTCGACGTCAGCGCAGGTGGCCCAGCCCGTGCCGCTCGAGGCGGGCGACGAGCACCGAGAGGTCCTGCGCCTGTTCGTCGGCGAGCACCAGCAGCGCGTCCTCGGTGTCGACGATGCTGATGCCGTCCAGCCCGACCAGGGCGATGAGGCGATCCGTGGCACCGTACACCGTCGCCCGCGAGGAGACGGCATCGACCCTGACGCTTCCCAGCACGCGGACATCACCGGCATCCGGCACCGTCTCCTCCCCCTCGCTCGACTCCGCCGCCTTCCGGTGCTCGCGCAGCTGACGGGCGAGCGCGGCGAAGTCGCCCACGTCATCCCAGCCGAGGTCCGCGGGCACCACGACGACCTTGCCGTCCGCGGCGAGCGGCTCGGCGAGCGCATGATCGATGGCGATCGAGGTGAGCCGGGGCCAGATCCTCTCGAGCACCTCCTGGTGCTGCGCGGTGCCGTGCGCCGCCGCGATCTCCCGGACCCCGGCGGCCAGGGAGGGGATCTGCACCGCCAGCTCGTCCAGCAGCACCGAGGCCCGGACCACGAACATCCCGGCGTTCCACAGGAAGCGGCCGGAGGCCAGGAACTCCTCGGCGCGCTCGCGGTCGGGCTTCTCGACGAAGCGGACCACGCGATGGGCGCCGGAGGGGAGCTCGGCGCTCGCGCCATCGGCGCCGTCGGGAGCGCCCTGCTCGATGTACCCGAAACCGGTCGCGGGATGGGTCGGGGCGATCCCGAGGGTCACCAGGTCTCCGCCCTCCGCGGCGCGACGCGCGATGCCCACGGCGCGGAGGAAGGCCTCATGGTCCCCGATCAGATGGTCGGCGGCGAAGGAGCCGATCACGGCCTCAGGGTGCTCCCGCTCGACGAGCGCCGCGGCCAGGGCGATGGCGGGCATGGAGTTGCGGGGCGAGGGCTCCGGCACCACATGTGCGCTCCCCACTTCCGCCAGCTGCTCCCGCACCGACTCCTCGTGATCGACGCCGGTCACCACGATCGGCGGATGGTCGGCCAGGGGCAGGAGCCGCTCCACGGTGCTCTGGAGGAGGGAGCGCCCGTCGCCGGTCAGATCCAACAGGAATTTCGGGCGGGAGCGGCGTGAGAGCGGCCACAGTCGGGTCCCGGCGCCGCCGGCGGGGATCACGGGCACGAAGGGAGAGGCGGGCATCGGCCCAGCGTAGCCATGCCCGAGGCGGTCGGGGCGGGGCCCGAGGACGACCGTCAGGACTCGGCCGCCGACGCACGGCACAGCCCCTGCCTGGTGCTACGCTGAAGAGGCCCCTGTCGGGGGCGATGATGATGTCGCCGTGTCGTGAAATGCCCGCTCGTGGGCGGTCCACGGCGCGATCGCCGTCCGGAGCGTCGTTCCGGCGGTCGGCTGGCCGCACGCCACGGCATCTCCTCACCGTTCCCGGCGCCATCCCGACGCTTCTGGAGGAACTCCGTGGCTTCCGCCCAATCCGGGACGCTCTATCGCGGTCGCGAGGGCATGTGGTCCTGGGTCGCCCACCGCATCTCAGGAATGCTCATCTTCCTGTTCCTGCTGGTGCACGTCCTGGACACCGCTCTCGTCCGCGTCTCCCCCGAGGCCTACAACGAGGTGATCGGGCACTACAAGACAGTGGTGTTCGGCCTCGGCGAGGTCGGCCTCGTCGGCGCGATCCTCTTCCATGCCCTCAACGGCCTGCGCATCATCCTGGTGGACTTCTGGTCCCAGGGCACCAAGCACCAGCGCGGCCTGTTCTGGGGTGTCGTGGTCCTGTGGGTCGTCCTCATGGCCGGCTTCCTCCCCCGCCACCTCATGCACATGTTCGGAGCGTGATCACGATGTCGACCTCCACCACCTCGATCCCTGATCCGAGCACCCGCTACCGTCGCCGCGGCCAGCGCGGCGTGAACGCCGAGATGCTCTCGTGGATGTTCATGCGCGCCTCCGGCGTGCTGCTGGTCATCCTCGTGTTCGGCCACCTCTTCGTGAACCTCTGGCTCGGCCTCGGCGTCAAGGGCATCGACTTCGCCTTCGTGGGCGGCAAGTGGGCCAACCCGTTCTGGCAGGTCTGGGACCTGCTCATGCTGTGGCTCGGCCTGATCCACGGCGGCAACGGCGTGCGCACGATCATCAACGACTACGCCCGGAACGACCGTCTCCGCCTCGTCCTCAAGGGCCTGCTCTACGTCGCCGTGGTCGTCACTATCATCCTCGGGACCCTGGTGATCTTCACCTTCGACCCGTGCCCCACCGGCGCCGAGCCCAGCCTCCTGCCCTCCTTCTGCGAGGGCTGACGCCCCCGGACGGCCGCGGAGCGGCCGTCCCACCCCACTTCCCGGTCGACCCGAAACGGAGCAGTCACCCGACATGCAGACCCATAACTACGACGTGGTGATCATCGGAGCCGGCGGCGCCGGCATGCGCGCAGCCCTGGAGTCCTCCAAGAGCGCACGCACCGCGGTCGTCACCAAGCTCTACCCCACGCGCTCCCACACCGGCGCGGCCCAGGGCGGCATGTGCGCCGCCCTCGCCAACGTCGAGGACGACAACTGGGAGTGGCACACCTACGACACCGTCAAGGGCGGCGACTACCTCGTCGACCAGGACGCCGCGGAGGTCATGGCCAAGGAGGCCATCGACGCGGTCCTCGACCTCGAGAAGATGGGGCTGCCGTTCAACCGCACGCCCGAGGGCAAGATCGACCAGCGCCGCTTCGGCGGTCACACCCGTGACCACGGCGAGGCGCCCGTGCGCCGCTCCTGCTACGCCGCGGACCGCACCGGCCACATGATCCTGCAGACCCTCTACCAGAACTGCGTCAAGCAGGAGGTGGAGTTCTTCAACGAGTACTACGTGCTCGATGTGCTGATGACCGGCGACCCCCGCAGCGACGAGGGCGTGCGGGCCTCCGGCGTGGTCACCTACGAGCTGGCCACCGGCGAGATCCACGTCTTCCGTGCGAAGTCCGTGGTGTTCGCCTCCGGCGGCTTCGGGAAGATCTTCAAGACCACCTCCAACGCCCACACCCTCACCGGCGACGGCCCCGCGATGGCCTTCCGCCGCGGCATCCCGCTGGAGGACATGGAGTTCTTCCAGTTCCACCCGACGGGCCTGGCCGGGCTGGGCATCCTGCTCTCCGAGGCGGCTCGCGGCGAGGGAGCGATCCTCCGCAACTGCGACATGGAGCGCTTCATGGAGCGCTACGCCCCGACGCTGAAGGACCTCGCCCCGCGCGACGTCGTGGCGCGCGCCATGGCCAACGAGGTGCGCGAGGGCCGCGGCGCCGGGCCCAAGAAGGACTACGTCTTCCTGGACCTCACCCACCTGGAGCCCTCGCACATCGATGCGAAGCTGCCGGACATCACCGAGTTCGCCCGCACATACCTGGGCGTCGAGCCGTACACGGACCCGATCCCGGTCTTCCCCACCGCGCACTACGGCATGGGCGGCATCCCCACGAACATCAAGGGCGAGGTGCTGCGCAACGAGACCGACGTGATCCCGGGGATGTACGCCGCGGGCGAGACCGCCTGCGTCTCGGTGCACGGCGGCAACCGCCTGGGCACCAACTCGCTGCTCGACATCAACGTGTTCGGCCGCCGCGCCGGCATCGCCGCCGCGGAGTACGCCGCGACCGTGGACCTGCCGGAGCTGTCCGAGGACGTCGAGCTCCCCACCGTGGAGCTGCTGCAGCGTCTGCGCGACCGTCCCGCCACCGAGGATCGGATCGCCGACATCCGTCTCGAGCTGCAGGAGCTCATGGACGCCAACGTCCAGGTGTTCCGCACCGATGAGACCTGCCGTCGCGCCCTGGCCGGGATCACCGAGCTCAAGAAGCGCTACGAGACCGTGGCCATCCAGGACAAGGGTCGCCGCTACAACCTCGACCTCATGGAGGCCGTGGAGCTGGGCTTCCTCCTGGACCTCGCGGAGATCGTGGCGCTCGGCGCTCTGCACCGCAAGGAGTCCCGCGGCGGTCACTTCCGCGAGGACTTCGAGAAGCGCGACGACGTCAACTTCCTCGAGCACACCATGGCCTACCGCACCCTGCCGGGTGAGGACGGCGTCGAGGGAACCCCGATCCGCCTGGGCACCAAGCCCGTCGTGATCACCCGCTACGAGCCCAAGGAGCGTACCTTCTGATGACTGCCGTCGCTGAGAAGCCCCAGGCCGACGCCGGCGCAGGCGAGGTCCCCTCGTTCGAGGTCACCCTGCGCATCTCGCGCTTCGACCCGGACAGCGAGAAGGGTGCCCGCTGGGAGGAGTTCACCGTCACGATGCACGGCACCGACCGTGTGCTGGACGCGCTCCACGAGATCAAGTGGCACCAGGACGGCTCGCTGACCTTCCGTCGCTCCTGCGCCCACGGCGTGTGCGGCTCCGACGCCATGCGGATCAACGGCCGCAACCGTCTGGCCTGCAAGACGCTGCTGAAGGACCTCGACATCAAGAAGCCGATCACCGTCGAGCCCATCAAGGGCCTGCCGGTCGAGAAGGACCTGATCGTCGACATGGAGCCGTTCTTCGACTCCTACAAGGAGGTCATGCCCTTCCTGGTCGCCGGTGGTCAGGAGCCGAGCAAGGAGCGTCTGCAGTCCGCGGAGCAGCGCGAGCGCTACGACGACACGACCAAGTGCATCCTGTGCGCCGCGTGCACCTCCTCGTGCCCGGTGTTCTGGACCGATGGGCAGTACTTCGGCCCGGCCGCGATCGTCAACGCGCACCGCTTCATCTTCGACTCGCGCGATGATGCCGGCGAGCAGCGCCTGGAGATCCTGAACTCCAAGGAGGGTGTGTGGCGCTGCCGCACCACCTTCAACTGCACCGAGGCCTGCCCGCGCGGCATCCAGGTGACCAAGGCGATCGCCGAGGTCAAGCAGGCCGTGCTCACCGGCCGCATCTGATCGATCCGGTCGTCGTCCCGCGCACGGGCCGATGACCGCACGGCACGACGAGGACCGATGCTCCGCAGGGAGCATCGGTCCTCGTCGTCTGCGGTGCCCCGCGCGATCCCGCACAGGGATCGTCACGGTTCAGCGGCCGCCGGCGAACACCTCGCGCAGGCGCTCCGCGAAGGCCGCCGGATCCCCGGGATTCGACGGGTCCCCGGCGTGGAAGCCGCCATGGTCCCCTGGGAAGGACGTCGTGGTCACGCCGAGGCGCTCCGCGAGGGCCGCTGTGGAGCGCGCGGTGATCGCCTGCCCGGTCTGCTCGCCGAGGCCGAGCACGAGCTTCCCGCTCTGAGCACGGAGGGCCTCGAGATCCGGGACGTAGTCGGTGACCGGGGCGCTCGCCCCGGAGAGCAGGGGATCGTCCCGTCGGCCGTCGTCCGCCGCAGGAAGCCCGAACTGCTCCGGCGCGGGGAACTGTGCGCTGACCTCCTCGGTGAGCTCGCCCTGCCAGGAGGACATCACGATGAAGGCCGCGAGCCCTGCGCCCCATCCACGCTCGTGATACCGCTCGGTGACCGCCTGGTTCACCGCGGCGACCGCCTCCGCATCGGGCAGCAGCCCGAACAGCGGCGGCTCATGGGCCACGAGGAGTCGGATGTCCTCGGGATGCGCCGTGAGGAGTGCGAGGCCGGCGACCGCTCCCCCGCTGCTGGCGAAGAGGTCGACCGGGCCGCCGAGGTGCTCGACCAGGGCGTGCAGATCCTCGGCCTGCAGGACGGGATCGTTCAGCGCGCTGTCGTCGCGCCGGGTGCTCTCCCCGAGACCGCGCGGATCGTAGGTCACCACGGTGCGCTCGGGCAGCTGCTCGGCGAGGTCGGAGAAGCCCTCGGAGGTCATCGGCTGACCGATCATCAGCAGGACGGGGTCGCCTCCGTCCGGAGGCAGGGCGCCGCGCACGTGATGGGCGATGTCGGCGTCCAGAAGGGCCAGGGTGCGGGCGGTGTCTCCCATGGGAGCTCCTCGAGGGGTGCGGGACGATCCGGCGCGCGTCGCTGCGACGCCGGGGCGAGCTCCCTCACCGTAGAGCCACAGGGCCGTTCGCGGAAGACACCCCGGCAGCCCGGACCGGGCGGGTCCGTCCCCATCCGGTCCGGGATCGTCCGGCGGCGCTGCACGCAGCCCTGCCGAACGATCCCGTCCTTCTCAGGAGTAGCTGATCACCAGCGGTGCGTGGTCGGACCATCGGGTGTCGTAGCTCGGCGCACGGTCCACCTGGGCGGTGGCCGCGCGGGAGGCGAGATCCTCGGTGGCCAGCTGGTAGTCGATCCTCCAGCCCGAGTCGTTGTCGAACGCCTTGCCGCGCTGCGACCACCAGGTGTACGGGCCGGGGCCGTCGCCGTGGAGGCGGCGGTGCACATCCGTGTACCCGCCCTCGGAGGTCAGCCGGTCGAGGTAGGCGCGCTCCTCGGGCAGGAAGCCGGCGGACTTCAGGTTGCCCTTCCAGTTCTTGATGTCCCACTCGGCATGGGCGATGTTGATGTCGCCGGTGAGCACCACGTGGCCGCCGGCGGCACGCAGCTCCTCGAGACGGGCCATGGCCACGTCGAGGAAGGCGTACTTGTCGGTCATCGTCTGCGGCTTCTCGGTGTTCCCCGAGTGCATGTAGCAGGAGATCACGGTGAGGGTGCGGCCGTCGCCGAAGGGGTCCTCGAGATCGACCTCCATCCAGCGACCGGTGTGCGCATCGCCCTCGAGCCCGGGCAGGCCGCGCCGCGCCGTCTCGAGATCGACGTCCTCTCGGGAGGTGCGCACGGCGACCGCGACGCCGGCGCGGCCCTTGAGCTGCGAGGCCTCTCCGACGATGCTCCAGCCCTCGCCGACCAGACCGGCGAGCAGCTCATCGGGGGCGCGCACCTCCTGCAGGGTGATGACGTCCGCCGAGGTGGTGGCGAGCCAGTCGGGCATCCCCTTCCGAGCGGCGGCGCGCAGGCCGTTGACGTTGACGGTGGCGAGGGTGAGGGTCATGCGGACACCTCGATCCCCGCGGCGCGCTCGGCCGCCTCGACGACGTTGTTCATGAGCAGCGCTCGCGTCATCGGGCCGACGCCTCCGGGGTTGGGGCTGATCCAGGAGGCGACCTCGGCGACCGCGGGATCCACATCGCCCACGAGCTTCGCCTTCCCGCCCTCGGGGTCCTCCTGGCGGGAGACGCCGACATCCAGCACGATCGCGCCGGGCTTGACGTCCTCGGGACGCACCAGATGGGCGACGCCCGCGGCCGCGACGATCACGTCCGCCCGGCGGAGATGCTCCGGCAGGTCGGTGGTGCCGGTGTGGGTCAGCGTGACGGTCGCGTTGATGCTGCGGCGGGTCATGAGCGCACCGATCGAGCGGCCCACGGTGATGCCGCGGCCGATCACGACGACGTCCTTGCCCGCGAGGTCGATGTCGTGGCGCAGGAGCAGATCGATGACCGCTCGCGGCGTGCACGGCAGCGGGGTGTGGATCGGCCCGTAGGCGTTGAGCATCAGACGACCGAGGTTCATGGGGTGCAGGCCGTCGGCGTCCTTGGCCGGATCGATCCGCTCGAGGATCGCGTCGGTGTCGATCTGCTTCGGGAGCGGGAGCTGGACGATGTAGCCGGTGCAGGCGGGATCCGCGTTGAGCTCGTCGACCACAGCCTCGACATCGGCCTGGGTGGCATCCGCCGGGAGGTGCTTCTGGATCGAGGTGAGCCCGATCTGCTCGCTGTCGCGGTGCTTGCCGCGCACATAGGCGGCGCTGCCGGGGTCGTCTCCGACCAGGAGGGTGGCGAGTCCGGGGCGCTCGTGCCCGGCCTCGACGAGTCGCGTGACGCGCTCGGCCAGCTCCTCCTTGATCGCCTTCGCGGTGGCCTTGCCGTCGAGGATCTGTGCCGTCATGGCGCTCCTTGGATGTCAGGGGTGGCTGGTCGAACGAAGGGAGGCCGCACGTGCCTCCACGAGGACGGCGAGGGGGCCCGGCGCCGTGGTGCCGGGCCCCCTGCGCGTGATCAGTACTGCTGCAGCTCGGCGTACAGCGGCTTCGCCGCGGCGAGGGCCTCGGTGCGTGCGCGCAGCGACTCGAGGTCCGCGCCGCCGGTGAGGGCGAGCGCGATGACGTCGGCGACCTCGGTGAACTCGGCGGCGCCGAAGCCGCGGGTGGCGAGCGCCGGCGTGCCGATGCGCAGGCCGGAGGTGACGCGCGGCGGGCGGGGATCGTTGGGCACCGCGTTGCGGTTCACGGTGATGCCGGCCTCGTGCAGACGGTCCTCGGCCTGCTGTCCGTCGAGCTCGCTGTCCACGAGGTCCACGAGCACGAGGTGCACGTCGGTGCCGCCGGAGATGACCTTGACCCCGGCCGCCTTCGCGTCCTCGGCCTGGAGGCGCTCGGCGAGGATCTTCGCGCCCTCGAGGGTGCGGGCCTGACGGTCCTTGAAGTCCTCGGAGGCGGCGACCTTCAGCGCCACGGCCTTCGCCGCGATGACGTGCATGAGCGGGCCGCCCTGCTGGCCGGGGAAGACCGCGGAGTCGATCTTCTTGGCCCACTTCTCCGTGCACAGGATCATGCCGGAGCGGGGACCGCCGATGGTCTTGTGGATCGTGGTGGAGACCACGTCCGCGTAGGGGACGGGGCTGGGGTGCAGGCCCGCGGCGACGAGGCCCGCGAAGTGCGCCATGTCCACCCACAGCGCGGCGCCGACCTCGTCGGCGATCTCGCGGAAGCGGGGGAAGTCGAGCTGGCGCGTGTACGCCGACCAGCCGGCGACGATGACCTTGGGCTGCTCGGCCACGGCCAGCTCGTGCACCTTGTCCATGTCGATCAGGCCCGTGCCGGGCTCGGTCTCGTAGGCCACGATGTCGTAGAGACGGCCGGAGAAGTTGATCTTCATGCCGTGGGTGAGGTGGCCGCCATGGGCGAGGGACAGGCCCATGAGCTTGTCGCCGGGGCGGGCCAGGGCGTGCATGACGGCGGCGTTCGCCGAGGCGCCCGAGTGGGGCTGGACGTTCGCGTGCTCGGCGCCGAACAGCTCCTTCGCACGGTCGATCGCGATCTGCTCGGCGACATCGACCTCTTCGCAGCCACCGTAGTAGCGGCGGCCCGGGTAGCCCTCGGCGTACTTGTTGGTGAGGACCGATCCCTGGGCCTGCAGCACGGCGCGGGGGACGAAGTTCTCGCTCGCGATCATCTCGAGCGTGCGCTGCTGGCGCGCGAGCTCGCGATCGAGCACCTGGGCGATGTCCGGATCGAGATCGGCGATGGACTGGTCGAGGACGTTCACAGGGCCTCCTGCAGGGTCGGGGCGGGGTGGCGACGGACGCCGTCCGGCCATCTTAGGACGGTCGGCGTCCCCGCCGCTGTCGCGCTCAGAGTGCGAGGCCGAGCCGCACCGGTTCGGGCTCGAGGTGGATGCCGAAGCTCTCCTGGACCCGGGCCTGGACGTCGTGGGCGAGGGCGACCAGGTCGTCGCTGCCGGCGCCCCCGCGGTTCGTCAGTGCCAGGGAGTGCTTGGTGGAGACGGCGGCCCGCTCCCCCACGGCATGCCCGCGCTCGATCCCCGAGTGGCTGATCAGCCACGCCGCGCTGGTCTTGACCCGGTCGTCGCCGACGTCGTAGCGGGGAGCCTCGGCGGGCAGACGCTCGGCGTCCGCGGCGTCGAGGATCGGGTTGGTGAAGAAGGATCCGGCGCTCCAGGTGTCGTGGTCGCCCGGATCCAGCACCATTCCCTTGCTCGCACGGATGCTCAGCACCGTCTCACGCACCTGCTGCATCGGCGCCCGGTCCCCGACCCGGACGCCGAGCGCATCGGCCAGCTGGGCGTAGCGGATCGGGGCGGAGAGCGAACCGATCGTGTGCTGGAAGGTCACCGAGAGAACCACGTAGCGGCCCGTCGCCGAGGGGACGCCCGAGTAGCGGGTGCGCTTGAAGACGCTGTCGCGGTAGGCGAAGCCGCAGTCGGCCGCGAAGAAGGTGCGCACGGCGTTCTGCTCACGGTCCCAGGTGCGCACGCGCGAGATGGTCGCGGCGACCTCCTGGCCGTAGGCGCCCACGTTCTGGATCGGGGTGGCGCCGACGGATCCGGGGATCCCGGAGAGCGCCTCGATGCCCACCATCCCGCGGGCGACCGCGTAGCGGACGGCCCGGTCCCAGTTCACCCCGGCGAAGTACTCGACGAGCGCACCGCCGCAGGTGGGCTCGAGCGGCGTGAGCTCCGCGGGATCGACGGGGATGCCATCGGGCTCCCCCGAGGCGCCCACCTCGCACGTGGCGTCCAGCAGCGGCGGGTCCTCGGGGTCCCGCAGCAGCACCACGGTGCCTTCGAAGGGCTCATCGGAGGCGACGAGGTTCGAGCCGCCGCCGAGCACGAGCAGCGGCTCCCCGGCGGCGTCGGCCGCGGAGACCGCCGCGATGACCTCGTCGGCGGTGCGGGCCTCGACGAGGTTCCGGATCTCTCCGCCGATGCGGAGGGTGGTGAGGTCGGAGAGCCTCATGCGGCGCCCTGCTCCGCCGAGCCATCAGCGGGGGCGGCCGGGAGGGCGAGGGTGGCCCGGGCACGGCCGAGCACCTTGGTCCCGTCCACCTGCGCGGTCAGATCCACCCGCGCGGTGCCCGCCGCCTCGTCGATCGCGCCGACGACGGCGACGACCTCGAGGGCCACGGAGCCGGTGGCGGGCACCGGGATCGGGTTGGTGAACCGGGTGGAGTAGGCGCGCACCGCCGTGGGATCGACGATGGCGTCGAGCAGCCCGGTGATGGCAGTGCCCATGGTGAGCATGCCGTGGGCGATGACCCCGGGCAGTCCGGCCTGCTCGGCGACGGCGTCGTTGTAGTGGATGGGGTTGAAGTCGCCGGAGGCCCCGGCGTAGCGCACGAGGGTGTCGCGGGAGACCTCGTGACGGGTGCGGGCGAGCTCCTGGCCGACGGTCAGTGCGGAGAGGTCCGCGGGGGCGGCGGGGGTGGTGGTCATGTCTGCTCCTGGATCCGTGGAGGCGGGCGGGATGTTGCGGCGGCGGTCGCGGCAGGGTCAGTCGCCGCGGACGACGAGCATGCTGCGCACGGCGGCGACCTCGGTGCCGGCCTCGTCGGCGAGGTCCACGCGGGTGGTGACCATCGCGTGGCCGCCGGCGGCGCGGATGGCCTCGACGGTGAGGGTGGGGACCAGTCGGTCCCCGGCGACCACGGGTCGGTGGAGGGTGAAGGACTCCTCGCCGTGGACCACCCGGGAGAAGTCGATCCCGGAGGCCGGATCCTCGATGTACTGGGCCTCGGTGGCCTGGGCGAGGGAGACGAGGAAGGTGGGCGGCGCGACCACATCGGCGTGGCCGGCACCACGGGCCGCTTCGGCATCCGTGTGCAGCGCGGAGGTCGCACCGGTGGCGCGGGCGAACTCGACGATCTTCGCGGCCGAGACCGTGTGCACGGGACCCGCAGGGTACGTGCGGCCGGCGAAGGCGGGATCGGGGGTGGTGGGCATGACGTCTCCCGAGGTCGGGTCGGCGGGGCCGACGGATACGAACCCCTCGATCATCTCACCGCCGGACCGAGGGTGCAGGCAGGCCGGGCGGGACGGGCTGGTCCGTGCGGAGGCCGGGGGCGTGCGGAGGCTGGTGCGCCGGGTCCGATGCACGCGGCGGACATGACGAAGGCCACCCGGGATGATCCCGGGTGGCCTTCGTGGAAGCAGTGCTTGACCCGTTCAGCGGGTCTCGCGGTGCGCCGTCTGCTTGCCGCAGGTCGGGCAGAACTTCGAGAGCTCGAGCCGATCCGGGGTGTTGCGACGGTTCTTCTTGGTGATGTAGTTGCGCGCCTTGCAATCAACACAAGCCATGGTGATCTTGGGACGCACGTCAGAGCTCTTGCTCGCCACGGTTCGCCTCTTTCGTCCGGGTGGCGCTCCCTGCGGTGCGCCTCGTGGGTCCCCGTGCTCGGGGGATGTGGATTCAGCACTCCGGCGGAAACCGGTGTGGTACCGAGGGCGGGGATCGAACCCGCGACCTCACGATTATGAGTCGTGCGCTCTAACCGTCTGAGCTACCCCGGCGTGACCGATGAAGCGGCCCGATCTCGAATGAGACCGGGCCGCCGCATCCATCAGAGCCCTGAAAGGGAATCGAACCCTTGACCTTCTCCTTACCATGGAGATGCTCTGCCGACTGAGCTATCAGGGCAACCCGGTGAACTTTACCCACCTCTTCGCCCGGAGGCAATTCGGGGGCTGGTCCCGGTGCTTCGGATCACATGGATCCTCCGCCGTGGCAGATGAGGGATTCGAACCCCCGTAGGCAATGCCAGCTGATTTACAGTCAGCTCCCTTTGGCCGCTCGGGTAATCTGCCGTGACTGCTCCCGTTGCCCACCCGACCTGGATCGAGTGGCCGCTGGAAGCGGACCTGGAACAGCATACCGGCGCCGCGCCGCCGATGCGAACTCGGAGCGGCCCCTCGGTGCATGAAGAGCATCACAGCCGCTCCGGGGGCACATGGACAATGAGGTGGCGGCCCACCCGGGCGGCCGCATGAAGGAAGGACCCACCGTGGCAGATTCATCGTTCGACATCGTCAGCAAGCTCGATCGGCAGGAGATCGACAACGCGGTCAACCAGGCCGTGAAGGAGGTCGGCCAGCGCTATGACTTCCGAGGGACCGGAGCGTCGATCACCCTCAGCGGGGACGAGATCGTCATGACCGCCAATGCGGAGGAGCGGGTGCTCGCAGTGCTGGACGTGCTGCAGTCCAAGCTCATCCGCCGGGGCATCTCGCTCAAGGCTCTCGACGTGGGCGAGCCCAAGCAGTCCGGCAAGGAGGTGCGCCTGGCCGCGTCCCTCAAGGAGGGCATCAGCACCGAGGACGCCAAGAAGATCTCCAAGCTGATCCGTGATGAGGGCCCGAAGGCGGTCAAGGCGCGGATCGAGGGCGACGAGCTGCGCGTCTCCTCCAAGAGCCGTGACGATCTGCAGTCCGTCATCGCTCTGCTGAAGGGCAAGGATCTGGACGTCGCCCTGCAGTTCGTCAACTACCGCTGAGTCGGCGCCGGCGGCCCTGGATCCCCGAGGCCGCCGCCGCGCGGAGCGCGGACCGTGCCGCCGGCAGAGCGCGCTCCCCCGCCCAGGACACACAAGAAGGCCCCGCACCCAGAACGGGTGCGGGGCCTTCCTCGCGACGAGCGCGGCGAGCTCGAACCGGGATCAGCCGTTGTTCGACTCCTGCTCCTGCTCCTCAGCATGCTGAGTGAGCTCCTTGCCCTTCTGCTGAAGAGCCTCGACCAGGTTCGCCAGCGGCCCACCGATGAAGGAGTTCCACTCCTCCTTGTAGCCGTCGTAATCCGGACCGACCCACTCGACCGAGTTGACGACCGTCGTCATATCACCGACAGCCTCGAGAATCTGCTCGCCAGCCTGCGTGACAGCCTGAGCGACCTCGTTGCCCTCGCCCGGATCCATACCCTTGAAAGCCATGACCTACCCCTTTCGCCCCGCTCCCGGAGCTGCACATCGAAAAAAAGAAACTGGAACTCAGATGATCAGGAAGACGTCTTGCGCTGCGACTGAGCATTCGCCTTGGCGCGCTCCGCGAAGTCCTCGCACTGCTGCTTGACCTGAGTCACCAGATCCCGAACCGTGCCGGTGAACTCGGAGACGTACTTGTCCCGGTCCTCACCCGTCCAGTCGAAGCCCTCGACCTTGCCAGCGATCTCCTCGAAGATCTGGCCGGCCTGCTCGCCCGCATCCTGGATCTGCTGACCCATCTGCTCGACGGCCTCAGGGTTCATGCCCTTCTTCATGGTGTCCTCCATCTCGTAGTGAAAACTGCCCCCACCCACCGGACCTGACCTCCGCAGCCAGTGACCGCTTCCTCGACCCTGTCCCCCAGGTGATGACACCACCCTAGAACCCCCACCACCACATGGCGATGGGGACAACTCCCCATGGTCCTCCCCATACCCCCGCTGAATACATAAGGCCAGGCCACAGCCTGATCGCAAGCACTATCGGGCTGTGGACAAGCACCGGGCGGGCAACTACTGGCCGGCCGTCCCGCGCAGCCCTGCGGCGTTCGGTGCTCGGCGCGCTCCGCCGCGCGGAGCGCGGACCGTGCCGCCGGCAGAGCGCGCTCCCCCGCCCAGGGCACGCACGAAGGCCCCGCACCGAGAACGGGTGCGGGGCCTTCCTCGCGACGAGCGCGACGAGCTCGAACCGGGATCAGCCGTTGTTCGACTCCTGCTCCTGCTCCTCAGCATGCTGAGTGAGCTCCTTGCCCTTCTGCTGAAGAGCCTCGACCAGGTTCGACAGCGGCCCACCGATGAAGGAGTTCCACTCCTCCTCGCAGCCGTCGTCATCCGGACCTTCCCACTCGACCGAGTTGATGATCGTCGTCATATCACCGACGACCTCGAGAATCTGCTCGCCGGACTGCGTGACAGCCTGAGCGATCTCGTCGCCCTCGCCCGGATCCATACCCTTGAAAGCCGACCGACCCCTTTCTCCCCGCTCCCGGAGCTGCACATCGAGAAAAAGAAACTGGAACTCAGATGATCAGGACGACGTCTTGCGCTGCGACTGAGCGTTCGCCTTCGCGCGCTCCGCGAAGTCCTCGCACTGCTGCTTGGCCTGAGTCACCATCTCCCGAACCGTGCCGGTGAACTCGGAGACGTACTCGTCCCGGTCCTCACCCCTCCAGGACTCCCCATGCCCCATGGGAACCCGCGCCGGCACACCGACATGACGACGGCCCCGGCCCCTCATCGAGGGGCCGGGGCCGTCGGATCGTCCGGAGCTCAGTCGAGCTTCACCGTCAGGGAGTCCTGGATGGTGCGGACGGTCTCGATCTCATCATCGGCGCTCTCCGCCCCGCAGCTGCCGACGATCTCCACGACGTCCTTGGCCACGCCGCCGCGGTCGACGACCGCGTACCGTGCCGCCTGGACGACGGTGGGGCGGCCGGGCTGGGTGTACCCGTACTCGCTGGCGATCCAGGTGGTGCCTTCGATCTCGATCTCGCCGGTGCCGAGCTCCTCGAGCTCAGGGAGTGCCGCCTTGCGCTGGTCGAGCCCGGCCCGAGCCGCCTCGAGGGTGAAGTCGGGGCCGAACCGCTGCACCGTGACGACCACGTTCGCGCGGAACGTGCCCTCCACGCGAGGCTGGGCCACGGCCAGCTGGACACCCGGGACTGTCAGCGTCTCCCAGTCGTCCGGAACCTCGATCGCGATCCTCGGTGGACCGGGGAAATCTGCGCTCGGGTATTCGATGCTCTGTGCCATGGATATGCTCCGTTCGTCCCACCTCTGACGACGGTCAACCTATCAGGCATCGTGCGACGACGAGGACGGCCCGAGCAGAACATGCTCGGGCCGTCGTCGGTCGGTCACGAGGACCGGATGCGGCGCGATCAGTGGGACGAGACGTTCTCCTGCCCGGCGGCGTTGCGCTCGGCGGAGTCCCCCAGCTCGTTGACCGAGGTCATGATCTGCTGCAGGGCCGGGACCATCTCACCCTGCCACTGGCTGCGGAAGCGGTCCGCGTCCGGGCCGGTCCAGTCGACATCGGCCAGACCGCTGGTCAGCTCCTGCTCGATCCGGGTGATCTCCTCCGCGGCGTCGCGCAGCTGGGCGGACATCCGCCGGACCTCTTCGATGTTCATACCCAACGTGGAGTTCACGGTTCGGGTTCCCCTTCCTGGTGGCTCGCGCCTGCGCCCCATTCCGGTGCACCGGCCTGCTGTCGTGGTCGACAGGACTCACTGTAGAGCGATCGCCGACCCCCGACCATGGGGAGGAGTCCCCATGGGGACGACGGCGCGCGCACCGGCCCGCCCGGTCCGGCTCCCGCCGCGGTCGGCGCCCGCGGGCAGCGGGCGGAGACGCGGCGCGTCAGCCGGCCGTGTTCTGCGCGACCTGCAACTTCATCGCACGACCGGAGAACACGAGGAACCCGCGACCGGGCGGGAAGTCCGCTCGACGGATCCTCCCCAATCCGGTTCCGAGCAGCGTGTCGCCGTCCATGTCGCTCGGCTGCAGCAGGAGGCCGCGGCGGCCGGCCTTGAAGGGCTGGGCGAGCACGTACGCCTGCGACCAGGTGGCGGACTCGTTCTCCCCCACGACGAACTGGCCCTCACGGGTGCTCGCGCGGATGAGCTTGTCCAGATCGTTCTCGACGCCGCTGCCGGTGAAGTCCGCGACGCCGTCGATGAACAGGGCGAGCTTGCCCTCTCCGACGCTGCCGGACTCGATGGTCTGTCGCAGCTGCCCGGCGAGCTCGCGGACGGTGTCCGGATCCGAGGCCTCGACGTCCCAGACGTCGAGACCTGTCAGCGGGGTTCGGCGCGAGGAGAAGCGGACCAGCCGCATCGGCTCGTCCATCGCCTTCAGCGCGGTCGCGATGGTGAGCATCGCCGTGGTGCGCCCGGAGCCCATCGGCCCCGTGACCATGAAGGCCCCACGCGGCTCGAAGGTGATCTCCGAGAGGGTCTCGTCGGCCTGACCCAGCGTCGGCATCCCACCGACGGTCGGGCGGAGGGAGGAGAACTCGACCCGCTCGGGCAGACGCTCGACGTCCGGCGCCTCGGGGACGCCGGCGCGACGCATCGCCTTGGCGAGCTTGGCGACCTCACGGGCCTGGAGCGCGACGTTCGAATCTCCGCCATGCACCGCGACCTGCACCTCGTGCCCGTCCTGGATCGATCGGCCGGGAGGCGAGGTGCTGTCCAGGATGTCCTTGGGCTCGCCGAAGGCCATGTAGTCGTCATCGCTGGCCATGCGGTGGATGAGGCGCCGCTGGATCGAGGATCCGAGCGAGGTGGGGATGGCGTTGGGCCGGTCGCCGGTCACGATCACGTGCACGCCCACCTGGCGGCCGTCGGTCGCGATCTGGACGAAGGTCGTGAACCACTTCGAGAGGTTCGAGTAGTCGTAGGCCTCGCGGAACGCGGCCATGCCGTCGACCAGCAGGAGGATGCGCGGGGTGTCCGGCTTCCCGGCCAGCTCGCGGTACTCGGCCACGGACCCGGCGCGCATCTTCGCGAACTCCTTCGCCCGCTCGTCGATCAGCTTCCGGAGCGTCCGCAGGAGACGGATCACCCGCTCCTCGTCGTCCCCCGGCACGATCGCGCCCACATGCGGCAGGTCTTCGAGCATCGTCAGCCCCGAGGCGCCGAAGTCGAGACCGTACACGTGCACGGGCCCGCCGCGGACGGTGGAGGCTGCCGAGATCGCGAGGGTGCGCAGCGTGGTGGACTTGCCGGATCCGCCGGTCCCGTAGATCGCCATGTTGCCATCACGGTCGGGGACGTAGGAGGTCGTGGGCTGGGCCTGGTCCTCGGGGACGTCCATGACGCCCAGCAGGAGCTCCTCGTCGGTGCGGCGGCTGGGGAGGCGCGAGAGGTCGTAGGCATCGGCCAGCTCGGACAGCCAGGGCTTGCGGGGCGCCGGGACCCCGGCGTTCTCCGCCGCAGCCTTGACGGTCGCGACCACCCGGGAGATGTCGTTGGGGCCGGGGTCCTTGACCTCCTTGGCCGGGGGTGCGGGGATGTCCCACTGCTCCCCGGTGCCGAAGTCCTTCTCCACGATGTCGATCCGGGCCCGTTCGGGCTCCTCCGTGGTCCAGCCGCCGGCGTACCCGGACTGGAAGGTCGCGATCCGTCCCGGCCCGGTCTTGGCCGCACCGCGGCCGGGGATCCCCGGGTCGAAGTGCGCGGCCATCTTGTCGCCCAGGATGTCCTTGGAGTCCGCCTCGTCGGCCATGCGCAGGGCGATGCGGAGGTTCGTGTTGGCGCGCAGGTTGTCCTTGATCACGCCGGCCGGCCGCTGGGTGGCGAGGATCAGGTGCAGGCCCAGCGAGCGGCCTCGGGCGGCGACGTCCACGACGCCGTCCACGAACTCCGGGATCTCCTTGGCCAGCGCCGCGAACTCGTCGACGATGATGATCAGGCTGGGCGGTGCCTCGGGGTCGCCGGTGCGCTCGAGCGAGACCAGGTCCTTGGCCTTCTTCCGGTTCAGCAGGTGCTCGCGGTGGTGCAGCTCCGCGCGCAGCGAGGTCAGCGCGCGGCGCACCAGGTGCTGGGAGAGGTCGGTGACCAGGCCGACCGTATGGGGCAGGGCGAGGGCGTCGGCGAACGCGGCGCCGCCCTTGTAGTCCACGAACAGGAAGGTGACCCGGTCGGGGCTGTGCGCGGTGGCCATGCCCAGCACCCACGCCTGGAGGAACTCGGACTTGCCCGCGCCGGTGGTGCCGCCCACCAGGGCGTGAGGTCCGTTGGTGCGCAGGTCGAGGTGGAAGGCGTCCTGGCCGTTGTGGCCGACGAGGCCGCGTAGGTTCGCATCGTGCTTGCGCCGCTGCGGCTCGGAGCCGTCGCGCGGGGTGAGGGAGTTGTTCTCCTTCCACCGCTCGATGATGTAGTTGGGGTCCTCGGCCATCTGCATGCCGCCGAGCTTGAGGTAGGAGATCGCTCGCGGCAGGTCGGAGTCGTCGTCGATCGGCACACCGGCATCGACCACCGGTGCGAGGTGGCGGGCCACCCCGGAGGCGACCTCGATGGAGACCGTCTCGACCGTCACCGGGTAGAACCGCTCCCCCAGCCGCACATGGCCGGCGCTCGCCCCCTCGATGGACTCCTCGACGGAGACGTAGGTGCGGCAGGCCGCAGGCAGGGCAGCGACGTTCGAGGCCGACCAGATCACGTGCACGCCAACATCCGGCCCGCGCTCCGCGATGCGCACCAGACGGGCCCTGTCCACCGGGGCGTCGTCCTCGATGATGACCACGAGATACGGGGTGACCGGCTCCGGAGGGACGTCCGGAGCCTGCTCGAGCTCGATGGTCATCGGGGTGCGCAGCTGCGGCGGGGCATCGCCCGCACGCTGCTCGATGAGCTCCTCGATGCGGGAGAGCAGGGAGGTCCCACGCCCGGGGGTGTCGGCGAGATGGTCGCCGGGAAGCGGCGAGTGAGGGCTCGAGGTGTGCGGGAGCCACTTCAGCCACTGCCACATCTCGCGGCTGGAGCGCGAGGTGATCGCGGCGATCGCGACCTCCGCCGGGGAGTGCAGGGCAAAGATCTGGGTGACGATGCCGCGGGCCACCCCGTCGGCCTCCTCCCCGCCGCCGGCGATCCCGATGTTCCCGGCGTAGCGGAGCTCCGCCGCCACCGGCACCCCGGCGATCAGCTTGTACTCCTCGTTCATGTCGTCGAGCATGTCGTAGTACTTGGGGATCGCGTCGTTCTCCGCGGGCATCTCGATGCCCACGCGGGACGGGGCGATACCGAGCCCCAGCCGCACGGTGCCGAAGGCGTTGTGCTCGGGGCGATGGGTCCACAGCAGTCGGCCCAGCCGGAACGCCGCATCGACCGTGTCCGCCGCGGACGGCGTCTCTACCAGGCGCACCGCACGCTCGAGGTCCTGGGCTGCGGTGACTCGGCGCTTGAGGGAGGCGAGTCCGTCCTCGAAGTTCTTGATCTGCCGTTCGAGGACCTTCTTCTGCTGGAACTTGCGGTTCAGATAGCCGGCCGTGGCCATCATCGGCATCATGAACACGAACATGAGCGAGAACGGACTGCGGGTCATGGAGAACATGAAGCCGCCCATGAGGATCGGGGCGAACATCATGAAGATCGGGAAGAACTGCGGATTCGGCTCCTTGGGCGGGGCGGGCGCCTTCAGCGGCCGATAGGGGAAGCGGGGCACCACGCGCGGCGACCGGTTGAACTCCACCACCGGCGAGCTCGGGGCCGTGCCGCCGAGCCGGTGCAGGGCGATCACCGAGAAGGTGGTCTGACCGATCATCACCGTGTCCGAGGGGCCGATGACGGCCCGCTGCACCTGCTCGCCGCCGATCACGACGCCGTTGGAGGAGTGCAGGTCCACGATCTCGATGGAGTCGCCGACGTTCAGGCGGGCGTGGCGCTTGGAGAGCATGGGATCGGCGATCCGGATGTCCAGATCGCCCTCGCGGCCCACGATGCTCGAGCCGGAGGGCAGCGGGAACTCGCGGCCCGCCTCGGGGCCCGAGAGCACGCGCATCAGGGCGACCGCCGCGCCGCGGGACTCGGAGCGCGTGGCGTACTCCGCCGAGGAGCGCGCGATGGAGACGATGCTGCCCGAGCGCAGTCCGGCCTGGATCAGGTCGATCTCGCGGTCCAGGGAGCGCACGCCCTTCGCCCCGGGGCCTGCGCCGGGGTCCTGGACCTGGAGGGTGAGCCCCTCGGGCGCCTCGACGTCCCCGCGCAGCGGATCCGCGAGGTACAGGGCGTTGGCCACGTCGGCGACCGTCGCCGTCGCATCGGCGGTGACCTCGAGATCGGTCAGCCGATCCTCGGGCCTGCGCAGCGTGAGCTTGATGCGCATCGGTGTTCCTCCCCCTGGCGGGCCCCTCGCCCGCCTGACGTCCCGCCCCGGACGGGGTGGGACGCTGCCTCAGTGTGCGTCCTCAGTGTGCGTCGATCTGTGCGTCGTGCCGCGAACCGACTCCCCGGGCGGCGAGCCCGGGGAGTGCCGCCGATCAGTCGTCGTCGGTGTCCTGCGCCTGGTCCAGCAGCGGCAGGTCGTCGGTGGTGACCAGCCGCGAGAAGACGGCGTGCTCGACGAGCCGGGCCCGACGGTTGCTGGCCAGCTTGCCGGGACCACCGCGCAGCCCGCGCACGCCGAGCCGGTCGAGCTTGTCGCAGACGTTGTCGAGCTTGCGGTTGAACTTCGTCAGCTGCCACCCCAGCCGCTGCGCGGCCTGGGCGGAGGTCGGCACGGAGCTCATCCCGGAGCCCTCACGGACGAGCATCGGCTCGGAGAGCGCGAGGATCAGCAGCTTCTGGCTCGGGGTGAGCTGCACCGAGCCCATCGTCGTCTCCCCCACCGGGTCATCCGGCCCGGCGATCCGGGCGAACTCGGGGGACTCCGCGTGCACGGCGAGGTCATAGGTGGTGGGGCCGGCGGTGAACACCACCTTGGTCACGTCGAAGACCAGCGGGATCCGAGCGCCCGGCGCCAGCCAGGCCTGCATCGACCCGGTCCCGTCGGTGATCGTCGCAGAGAGCCGCGAGCCGATGTTGACCAGCCACCACATCGCCTCGACCTGCACGATCGTGAGGAACCGGCGATGGAGGAAGGCATTGTCCTCGTCGACGGTGAGGTCAGCCTCCCGGCCGATGGTCAGCTCCTCGCCGTCCTCGACGCGCCACCATTCCCCGCAGAACTCGACCGAAATCGTCGATGACATCCTCAGTCGTCCCCTCTGTCGTCGCAGCCCTCGCTGCCGCCGTGTTCCCTCATGGGTGCACGGTACCTGTCACTTCTCGTCCAGACACTTCTCGACCGAGGCGCTGACCGGACCTGAAGGATCCACCGTCTGCACCTCGACGCACGCTCCGGGGAGCTGGGGCGGGATCGGCAGGGTCACGGAGTTGCGGCCGTAGACCTCCTGGAACACGCCGTACTTCTCATAGTTCTTCGGCATGTCCTTCCACCGCACCCGGTAGAAGGCCTCCTGGGTGACCCCCTCCGGCGGCTCCCAGGAGATCCTCGCCATCCCGGGCTCCGTGCCCCGCCCCTCGGAGATGATCTGCAGATCGAGGGCCGTCGGCTCCCCAGGAGCCTCCGGGGAATCCGTCACCACCGTGTTGACCTCCGTGGTCGCAGGGCCCTCCTCCGGGGTCACCACGAAGTGGCGCACGCCGAGACTCGCACCCACCCCGAGCACCACCACGAGCAGCGCCGCCAGGGCGACGAAGGGCCAGGCCGGGGTCGGCGCCTTCTGGGCCGACGAGGGTGCGCCGCCGTCGGCCGCCTGGAGCGGTGCCGCCGTCGAGGGCGCCCGCAGCGGTGCCCCGGCGGGTCGCAGCATCGTGGACTCGACGGAGGCCGGATCCGCGGAGCCGTGCGACGGGACCGGCCCGCCTGGGCGGGGCCTCTGCCCCGGTCCCGTCGGCGAGCCCAGCGCGGGCGCGACACCGGCGTAGGGATCGAGCGGTCGCCGCGTGCCGGGGCCGGTGAGGCCTGCGGAGTCCGGGTCGACCGTGGCGACCTTCCGGATCCGTGTGTGCATGTCGAGCTCGTCGTCCTCGGCGCTGTGCGAGGTGCCGACGGCCCGGTCGTCGAGCACGTCCATCTGCGTGACCGGCAGGGAGAGCGAGAGCTCCACCTGCTGCAGGCTGCGACCGAAGGCGAGCGCCGTGTCGAACCGGCCGGTCCGGTCCTTCGCCATGGCGATCGAGAGCACCCGGTTCAGCTCCGCCGGCACGTCGGGCCGGCTCAGGGGCTGGAGAGGTTCGGTCGAGATGCGATGGATGAGGTCCGAGGCGGTGTTCCGCTGACCCCGACGCTCGAAGGGCGTCTGCCCGGCCAGAAGCGAGTACACGGTCGCCGCCAGGGAGAACACGTCGGAGCGCACGTCGGCCTGAGGGGTGTCGGCGAAGAACTCCGGCGGGGACCACGGGATCGACATCCCCTGGGAGTCCTCGACGTCGTCGCCCTGCCCGGTGGCGATCGAGATGCCGAAGTCCGTCAGCGCCGGGCGGTTGTAGTCCGTGACGAGGATGTTCGCGGGCTTGATGTCGCGGTGGAGGATCCCGGCCCGGTGCGCGGTCTCGACGGCGCCGGCGATCTGGACACCCACCCGCAGCGCCTCGGCCACGGTGATGCGCTCCTTGCGGAAGCGCAGACCGTAGTTGGGCCGCGGGCAGTACTCCATGACGATGTACGGGCGGTGGTCGTCGGAGACCTCCGCCTGGTGGATCGTGACGATCGACGGGTGGGTCGACATCTGCGCCATGACGTTGGCCTCGGCGTCGAAGAGCCGATGGACCGACTCGTCGAGCACGTTCGAGAGCAGCACCTTGATCGCCACGCGCCGCTGCGGGCGGAACTGGCGGTACAGGAAGACATCGGCGAAGCCGCCGGATCCCAGGAGCTGCTCGTACTCGTAGCCGGCCAGCCGGGGCGGTCGTGAGGGCGGTCTCGAGCTCATGCCCTCTCTCCGAACATCAGGTGGACGTCGTCGCCGAGATCCAGGTGGTCACCGTCGTGGAGGACGATTCCGTCGCCCGGACGCAGACGGACCGGCTCGAAGCCCTCGCGATGGAGCGTGGTGCCGTTGGTGGTCCCGAGATCGAGCGCCACCACATGCCACCCCTCCAACCGCAGCTCGAGGTGCGACCGGGAGATGTCCTGCTGCGGGCTGGGCACGGTGATCAGCTGCGGCATGTCCTGGGCGCTGACGCGGGAGGCCCGCGGTCGACGGCCGATGATCGCTGTCCGGTCGAGCACGAAGCGCTCACCACCCGAGACCGTCACCGCACCGAGCGGAGGGCGCGTCACCGTGCGCGTCGGGCCCTGCAGCGGCGCACCGCACATCCGGCACGCGGTGCGCTCGGGAGAGTTCGCATGGCCGTTCGGGCAGACGGAGCCGGGCAGCGTCACGCCGGGCCTGGGACCAGCGCTCCCCATCGGCTGTGAGGAGCCGGCCTGCTGCCAGGAGGCGGCGGGCGCGGAGGGAGGCGATCCCTGCGGCGGCGGGCCCTGACGCGGAGGCAGGTTCTGCGGCAGGGGGGCTCCCTGGTGGTGCGGCATGCCCTGGTGGGACGGCATGCCCTGCGGCGGGGGTCCGCCCTGCGGAGACCGAGCACCGCTGTGCGGCGACCTCGGCGCCCCTCCCCAGGCGGGGTTCGGCGCCTCCTGAGCGCTCGGCGCGCCCATCGGCTGCTGGTTCGCGGAGGCACCGGAGGATGCCGATCCCTGAGCTCCGGGGAATCCCAGCTGGTGGCCGGCGGCTCCGGGGTTCACCGGCGTCTGGTGGTGGTATTGCTGCGGCTGACCAGGGGCGGCGGAGTAGCCCACCTGCTGACCGGCGGCGCCGGTGCTCATCGGGCCGCCGTAGGGCGGGGTGGAGTTCGACGGGCCGGGCTGCGCGGGCTGTCCGTGATGTCCCTGCGCCTCGTACGGCGTGCGCCGACCGTATGGTGCCTGCTGCTGGTGCGGAGTCGACGCCTGAATCGGTGCCGGGCGGGGTCCGGTGTTCGGGGCCGGCGGCCGCTCGGCCATGTGGACCTGAGGGTAGGCCGGCTCGGGAGCCTTCGGCGCCGCCGCACGACGTGCCGCGGCCTGGGCGATCTCCGGCGCGGCGCGCCCCACCCCGGGTACCCAGTCGATGAAATCCCCCGGGGCCGAGGTCTGCTCATCGACCGGTGCGGACCCGGCATCGACGGCAGCACCGCCGTCCGAGGACTCCTCGACCGCCTGCGCTTCGGCGGGGGCGTCCGCGGCCTCGGCGCTCTCGGCCGAGTCCTCGTCCTCGTCCTCGTGGTCGTCGTCCTCCGACCGACGGACGGCCGCATCCTCGATGCGTCGGAAGACGGTCTTGCCGAAGAGGTCGTCGTAAGCGCCGGTGTTCTCGAGATCGCCTCCTGCCGATGCCGTCGACGTGGTGCGGGGCGGTGCCGGCGCGCGGCGCGGGGCGGGAGCGGCAGGCGCCTCCTGCGCCCCGCCGTCCTCGATCGGCTCCACCTGTGTCACCGGGGAGGAGAGTGCATCGATCCCAGGACGGGCAGGGTGCTCCCCCTCGTCGTGAGCAGGCTCCGGCGTCGGGATCGAGATCGGCGAGGCGGGCGTCGGGACGGCGGCTGTGTTCTGCGGCCGCGCGGGAGCGGGAGACGGAGCGGCCGAGGGCGACGGCGCAGGCGCTGCAACGGGCGCGGCCTGAGGTGACGGCGCGGGAGCGGGTGCGGAAGCGGGATCGGGTGCCGAGGAGGCGCGACCCTCCAGCGCCTCAGTGCTCGGCGCCGTCGTGTCGGCGGGGGCCGCTGACGTCGTGGCCGCCTCCTCCTCGGGGGCCGAGGGCTCCGTCGTCGCCGGAGTCGGACCCGTCTGCGCGGGGACCGCAGCCGAAGGCGCGGTGCGGGTGCGACGGTCGAACAGGGAGGAGCTCACCAGGCGGCGTCTGCGCCCGGCGGCATTCTGCCCGTCCTCACCGCCGGCCGATGCTGCGCGATCAGGCGATGCTGCGGCGGCCGTCCCTGCGGCCACCGGTGCCGGTGCCTGGGTGGCATCCGCCGAGGACCCGGGCGCCGGGGTCGATGCGGCCGTGGAGTTGGTGCTGGTGGGGGCCACCGGTGCCGCGGAGGCCGGATCGGCCGACGGTGCAGGGTCGGCCGACGGTGCAGGGTCGGTCGCCGATGCCGCGGATGTCCCAGCAGCCGGGGCTGCGTCGTTCGCCGGGGCAGTGCCGGCCGCAGCGGGTTTGCCCGCTCCGAAGAGTCCGTCGAACATGTTCGGCGCCGCAGGTCCCGGCTCCGGCGCAGGAACGCTGCGGGTGGCGGCGGTTCCGACGGTGCTGCGGCTCGTGGTGGACGCGGCCGAGCTCGCGGGACGGGAGGCGGGAGGCGCGGGCGCCGCGGCGGCCTGCTTCGGGGCCGGTCGCTCCGCTCGACGCTTCTTGACCTCGGGATCCTCGATCGAGCGTCCGTCCTTCTCGACCTGCTCGGCGAGCGCGGCGCGCTCCTCCGCCGACAGATCAGCAGGATCCACCGTCACGTGGACGAACCCGCGGACCGGGACGATGCCGGCCTGCAGCCGCGGTGAGCCGATGCCGTCCTCGAGCGGGAGGTCGCCGAACGCCGTACGGCGGACCCCGTCGAGGGTGCGCAGCACGAAGGGCTCGTCCTCCGTGCCGACGATCTGCTGGGAGCCGTCCGCGGTGTAGACCGCGATCGGCGTCGTCCCCTTCACTCCCAGCACGGCCCTGTCCCCGTCGTGGAAGCCGAACAGGAGCGCCGACAGCTTGTCCGCGCTCTCGAGCTCGCCGACCTCCACCAGCCGGTCGAGGAACTCCTCCGGTGCGGGCTTCTCCCCCAGCACCGTCCACGCCGCCTCGATCACCTGCTTGCGGAGCCCGGGGATCATGACCGCCCATGAGCTCTCGCGGAGCACCAGCGTCGCGGGGCCCTGCTTGGTCCAGGTCCCCGTTCCGAGCAGAGGCGACGGGGCGTCCTGCGCGTCCTCGTTCATCGCCGGAGGCCGCCCTCGGTGATCTCACGAGGGAGGGTGTCCTCATCCACCTCGGTGTCGGCGCTGTCCGGGGAGGAGGGTGAGCAGTCGGCCGTGCTCTCGGAGGCCAGGGCCTGCCCGACCACCTCGACCGCCTCGACCACGACGACGCTGACGTTGTCATGGCCACCGGCGTCGAGCGCGCGGCTGACCAGGTCCCCGCAGACGGTCCGCACATCGGCAGGGCTGCGGAGCATCTGCTCGATCGCGTGGTCGTCCACCTCGCCGGTCAGACCGTCCGAGCAGATGAGCATCCGGTCACCGGTCTCGGCGGGGATCAGCCAGTAGTCGGGATCGGACTCGGGCCCCGCACCCAGCGCGCGCGTCACCATGTGCCGGTACGGGTGGACCTTCGCCTGCTCCGCGGAGATCTCTCCGCGGTCCATCAGCTCCTGGACCACGGAGTGGTCCACGCTGACCTGTTCGAAGATCTCGCCGGAGAGCCGGTAGACGCGGGAGTCGCCCAGATTCAGCACGACCCAGTACCCGACCTCGTCGAGGACCATCGTGGCCACGATCGCGACCGTGGTGCCGGCGCCGAGCGTGGACTCGCCGCTGAGGTCTCCGATGCGCACCCCGGCGCTGCGGAGCGAATCGCCCAGCTGCTCGACGGTGACGTTCTCCTGCAGGGTGAGCTTCTCGTACTCCTCCACGACGATCGCGCTGGCCACCTCGCCCGCGTTGTGACCGCCCATGCCGTCGGCGACGAGGAAGATCGGCGGGACCTCGAGGATGCTGTCCTCATTGGTGGCCCGCACGTGACCGACATGCGTGGCCGAGGCGGAGATGACTCGGACCGTGCCGTGGAGATCCGGGTCCGACAGGGAGCGGTCGATCACTGCACCTGCTCCACCGAGAGGGTCCGGTCGCCGAGAGTCACCTGTGCCCCGGTGGGGAGGACCGTCGGGGTGTTCGGCACCAGGCTCTCCCGAGAGCCGTCCTCGCGCAGGATGCTCGAGCCGTTCGTCGACCCGAGGTCCGTCACGGTCACGTCGTCACCGGTGCCGTCGATGCGCAGATGCGTCTTGGAGACGGAACGGGTGTCGTCCTTCATCACGAACAGCACCTCGTCGCCGGGTGCTGAGGGGTTGCGGCCGATCACGACGGCCTTCTCCACCTCCCGCTCGCCACCGTCGTCAGTGGTCAGACGCAGCTTCTTGACCGGGGGCAGCTGGACCGCGGAGAGACGGGTCTGCTCGAGATCGCCCAACGGCTCCTCAGCGGCGGTGAGGCGGGTCTGCTCGTCCACGCCGTGGTCCTCTGCCTCCCAGGCATCACCGGTGAGGTCGCTGGGGGTGTGCTCGGCGAACTGCCCGTGGGGAGTCGGCGCCTGATCCTGCGGAGCAGGGGCCGACGGCGGCCCCCATCCCTGGTGGGCATCGCTCTGCGGTTCCTCCGGGGCGGGCGGGGGCGGTCCCCACGCCTGCTGCGGCGCGACGGGCGGCTGCTGGGGCCCCTGGGCGTCCCAGGACGGCGCGGCAGGCTCCGCCGAGGTCTGCGGCTGCCCCCAGGACTGCTGCTGCGGGGCTTCCGGAGCGGACGGCTGCTGACCCCACGTCTGCTGCTGCGGGGCTTCCGGAGCGGACGGCTGCTGACCCCACGACTGCTGCTGCGGAGCCTCCGGAGCGGACGGCTGCTGACCCCACGACTGCTGCTGCGAGGGGACCGGCTCGACCGGGGGCGGCGCCCAGCCGCCGACGGACTGCTGCGAAGCGGCCGGGTCCTGGGCGGAGGATCCGGACCAGGGCGCATCGGCGGCGGAGGCGGCCGAATCGGTCGGGGCCGACGGCGCATACGGGCTCGAGGCCTGCGAGCCGCCCCAGCCGGTGTCACCGGAGGGCTGCGCCGGCGCGGGGGCCGAGGAGTCCTTCCACGCCGAACCGGGCTCGGTCAGCAGGTTCTCGTGAGCGGTCACCGCGACGGACGGAGCACCGAGGTAATGGTCGGCGCCCTCCCGTTCGAAGTCATCCGGACGGGGCTTCATCGGGTCCCGCCCGGTCTTGATGTCCGCCACGGCGGAGTCCAGCGCACGGTCATGGAAGCCGCGGAAGGTCTTCTTCGGATCCAGGAAGATCGACAGCGCCATGATCGGCCACACAGCCCCGTACAGGAGCCAGCGACCGGCTGAGCGCAGGAAGCCGAGGCGGCCGCCCTCGCTCGCGCGGGTGACGCGCAGCCCCATGATCAGCTTGCCCAGGCTGAAGCCCTTGGCGCCGACCAGCCAGATGATCAGCAGCGCGTAGGCGAGCGGGAGCGCGACTCCCACACCGATCAGGATCAGCGGCAGCGCACCGATCTCCTCCGAGGTCGCCACCAGCACCCAGCCGACGATCTGCGGCACCAGGACCAGGGTCCCGATGACACCGTCGATCACCGCGGCGACAAGGCGCTTGACCGCCGAGGCCGGCGCGCAGCCGTCCAGGGGCGGCTCGAACGGCGCCGCGCCCGGCGGGGCGCTCGGCGCACCGATCGGGGAGCCGGGCCCGCTGGGCGCTCCCGGGGCGGATCCCGGGGCGGATCCCGGATCGTTCTGCTGCATCGGAGGCTGGGTGACCATCATCTGATCGTACTGTCCCCTCGTTCGGAGCGTGGTGGCGCCGGGGTTCTTCGGTTCGAGCGACTCACGGGTGATGAGCTCGATGCCCTCGTCCGAGGACGTCGAGTCCTCCGCGCGGCCCAGGTCCCGGGACCGCGGCGCCGGCGCCTGCGACCAGGCGCCCGGGGCGTCGGTGGCACGGCGCTCATAGGGAGAGTCCTGGTATCGCGCGCCGCACTCCCCGCAGATCACGGCGCCCTCGGACAGCAGCGTTCCGCAGGTGCTGCAGTATCGCGTCTGGCTCATGAGGCTGGGCCCTTCTTCGTCGATGTCCTCTTCGTGCCGGTTCCGCGTGACGAGGACCGCCGACGGCGCAGCGCCGCGGCGCGCCGCTCGACCTTCTCCCGTGCCCGGGTCCGGGCGCGGGTCCGCTTCTTCTCGCTGCGACGATCCACGGACAGCCGGCGGAAGGAGCGCAGCGACAGCATGGCCCGGAGCCGCCTGTGCCACGGCACCGCCGCGGACATGCTACGCCGAGCGGCCATGACCTGCGCCCAGTACTCATCGGCCGCGGCGTCCGGGAGGTCGTCGGGGCCGAAGACGGCACGATCCGCCCGTCCCGCGAGGCTCGCGGCGCCCACCGCGGGGATGTCGGCGTCCAGTCGGGCGGCGAGCTCGGTCCGGGTGAGCAACGGATCCGGTGCACGGCCCATGTCCGCCATCAGGTCGAGGATCTCCTGCCAGCCGCCGTCGACGCGCGAGGGCAGCGAGCCACGGGTGCGACGGCGACCGCGTCGCCTCCGCTTGGCCAGGACCACGGCCAGAGCGGCGAAGAGCAGCAGCACGATCGGGGTCAGCCCGATCCCCACATAGGCCACCCACGACGTCTTGTCCTGATCATCCTTGCCCGTGTCGTCGGAGTCCTCGCTCATCGCGCCCGGCGGCGGGCTGGGCGGCTCGGCGGGCGGCGGCGGGGGCTGGGCAACCTGGGGAAGCGGGTCCTCGACCTCCTTGGGCTTCGGCTGCGTCGGATCCTCGTCCTCGTCCGGAGCGGGGTCGAAGCGCACCCAGCCGATGCCGTCGAAGGACACCTCGACCCAGGCCGTGACGTTCTCGCCGGTGATGGCGACCGTCCCCTCCTGGCCCTCGGGCACCTCGAAACCCATCACCACGCGGGCGGGGATGCCGATCGAGCGGGCCATCACGGCGAGCAGGGCGGCGTACTGCTCCTGGTCACCGATGCGGCCCATCGGCTGGGCATCGGGGACGTCCTTGTCGAAGCTGACCTCCTCCTCCATCATCGCCAGGAGTCGGCTCGCACCGTGTCCCGAGTTCGATGCGCTGTCCTCCCCGAGCCCGTGCGAGAAGTAGGCGTCCTCCTTCAGAGCGCGCGTCAGGTTCTCCATGCGCTCGTAGTCGGAGTCCTCCTTCTCATCGCCCGACCACTCCGTCGCGAACTGCTTGAAGGCGTCGACAGGGGCGTTGTCCGGCAGCGTCATCTCGGAGAAGGTGGCTTCACCATCCCGCTGCTCCTTGGTCAGCTCGGGGTACGGCTCGTAGGAGAGCTCGTAGGAGTCGCCCTCCTGGACTCCACGGGAGTTGACCAGGGTCTGCGACGCCTGGTTGAGATAGAGGTTCTCGGAGGTCACGCTGGAGCGGTCCCCGGACATCCCCTCCAGATCGACGCGGTTGGTGCGGCTGCCGATGGTGGGCATCCACACCCCTCGGTACTTGCCGATCGTCACGGTGGAGACCGCTTCGGCGGAGTCGCCCTGATGGAGGTCGACACCCGGCGCGGTGCGCAGGAACGCCCCCGAGGCGCTGTCCTTGTCGGTGCTGCTGGCGACGTTGTAGACCTGCAGGTCCCATTGGTCCATCGTGGCGAGGCGGACGTGCTCGCCGCTGCTCATCCCGGAGACGGTGAACAGCGTCGCGTCCCGCTGGTCCTTGAGATAGCCGCGGAACTCGGTCAGCGGGGAGACGTACTGCCGCGGATCGAAGGGCGGGGAGATGTGGTCTCGCGTGGCGTAGCGAATCGTGCCGGCGGGCGGGTCGAGCAGGGAGTGCGCTGCGACGGCGCCGCCGCCGGCGAGGGCCATGATCAGGGCGCCGCCGATCACACGACGGCGCAGCGCCGGGTTCTTCCAGGACCCCGGTCTCACCGTGTCCGAGATGATGGTCGACTGTGCACTGCTCAGGCGAGCTCCCTCGAACCGCCAGGTCAGCCAGGCCACCGAGATGATCGCGTAGAGCACGCCACGGAGCACCGGCGCGAAGGCCTGGTCCGTGCCGAAGACGATCGTGACCCCGATGAGCGCGAGCGGGAGGATCCAGGCGAGCGCGTAGAAGCGGCTGCGCAGCACGATGCTCATGCCCAGCAGCGACAGGACCAGCACGCTGATCCACACCACGGCGAGCACCCCCTGGGCGACACCCACCGGCGGGGCGACCGTGAGCACGGACTTCCAGCTGGTCACGGGCGCCTTGAGCAGCTCCCAGAGCGCTCCTGGGGTGGGCAGGACGCCCCAGAGCGCGCGCGTCAGCGCGGCGAACATCGGGCCGAACAGGAAGTACACCACCAGCAGCGCCGGGGTGAGCCGCAGCGGCCCCCAGCGCCAGCGTGCGCCGATCAGCGCGATCAGGGTGCCGAGGACCAGGGCCATGATCCCGGTCAGCAGATACTGGACCCCGCCGTAGACCTCGTGGAAGCCGAGCATCGCGAGGACGAACAGGCCTCCGATCACCGCCATGTCCAGGGCGCGGCGGCCGTGGGAGACGGTCGAGAAGTAGCTCGCAGGGCGCTTGGCCGCGGTGGTGGCGCTCATCGGCCCACCGCCCGCATCGCCTTGGCCAGGGTGTCGAGAGATCCCAGGGTCACGACGTCCAGCCCGCCGATCGCGGACCTCTTCACCTCGGCATCGTCGACGCAGCGGATCGCCACGGCCATCACTCCGATCGGCAGTTGGTTGGCGGCGGAGTTCAGCTCCCGCGCCGTGGTGTGCGAGCCGACGATCATCATCACCGCGGAGGCGTTCGGAGCGAGGTCAGCGGCCTTCTGGCCGAGCTCGTGGAAGGGGGTCCTCTCCTTGAGCTGCTCGACCACGGTGTAGTCGTCCATCATCTGACGCAGCGTCCGGGTGCTCTGGCGCTCATCGAAGGTGAAGGGGGTCAGCTCCTTCTCCTCGCGGAAGGTCTGACCGGAGAGGGAGGCCGCCGCCGAGACGGCCAGCTCGAACTCCTCGGCGCTGGCGTAGTGCTCGGCGAGGTTGTCCAGCGCGACCACCACATGGGAGCGGCGCGTCTCCTCGAACTGACGCACCATGAGCTTGCCGGTGCGGGCCGTGGTGCGCCAGTGGACGTGGCGGCGGTCGTCGCCGGGCGCGTAGTCGCGCAGGGCGTGGAAGGCGATGTCGGAGCTCGAGAGGTCGGAGGAGGGCGTCCCCTCCAGATCGCGGAGGAAGCCGCTGGCCGCCTCGTCGAGTCGCACGGTGCGGGGGTGGACGAACAGCTCCTGCTCCTTGGCCCAGGTGACCTGGCGGCGCATGAGCGAGAGCGGGTCGTCGCGCACGGAGCGCACCGGGCCGACCACGAGGACGGCGCGGCGCTTGGTGGGGACGGCGAAGAGCTCCTCGTGCTCCGCCTCCGCCGCCAGGCGCGGCACCAGGAACTGCGCCGTCGCGGAGCCCACGGCGAGCTCGATGCGGGACGCCAGGATCGGTCGCTGGGTGGGGTTGGCGACCTCGACGCGACCCACGGCGCGGGTGCCCACCACGACGCGATGGGACTGCAGATCCAGGGTGACCCGGTAGTTGGCCCGGCCCAGCACGAACAGCGCGGCGATCACGAGCGGCACGGTGAGCACGAAGGCGATCACGTTCAGCTCGGTGATGTGCAGCGTCATGCCGAGGAGCCAGCAGGCGGCCGCGGCGCCGAGGAGCGTCCACCCGACGGGTGAGACGACGTCGAGCACGGGATGGATGCGCCGGCGCCAGAGCGCACCGGCGCGGTCGCGAAGACCGGGGCCCGCTTCGCCTCCCGTCGGCGCGGTCCCGCTCTCCGGGGAGCGTCCGTCGGCCGATGCGCCGCCATCGGGGGTGGTGCCGTCGGCGGCCTCGACCGAGGCCTTCCGGCGCGCACGACGGGACGTGGCACGGTTCGCCGCGGACGCGGCGCGGCGGCGCTTCCTGCTCTCCGCTTTCGCCGCCTTGGCGTCGGCGGTGTCCGCGGGGACGGGGTTCGGGGAGCTCATGCGGACTGCTGACGCGCCTGGGGCGGCGCTACCTCGCTGAGGATCTTGGTCATGACGCTCTGGGCGGTCGTGCCCGCGAACTCCGCCTCGGGGTCGAGCACGAAACGGTGCAGCCAGACCGGCTCGACGAGGTGCTTGACGTCATCGGGGATGACGTAGTGACGGCCGTTGACGGCGGCCCAGACCTTGACCGCTCGCATCAGTGCGAGGGCGCCGCGGATGGAGACGCCCACCCGGACCTCGGGTGCGAGGCGGGTCTCCTCCATGAGGCGCGAGACGTACTCCAGCACCGCCGGATCCACGTGCACGGTGGAGGCCAGCTGGGTCATGTCGTTGACCGCCTGGAGCGAGATCCGCGGGGAGAGCTGGGAGCTGCGGTCGCGCAGTGCGGAGCCCTGGAGGATCTGGACGCTCGAGGCGTGGTCCGGGTATCCGATGGAGGTCTTCATGAGGAAGCGGTCCAGCTGCGCCTCGGGGAGGCGGTAGGTGCCGGCCTGCTCGATCGGGTTCTGGGTGGCGATCACCATGAACGGGTTGCCGACCTCGTGGGTGACGCCGTCGACGGTGACCCGCCCTTCCTCCATGACCTCGAGCATCGCCGACTGGGTCTTGGGCGAGGCGCGGTTGATCTCGTCGGCGAGGACGACGTTGGCGAAGACCGGGCCCTTGTGGAACTCGAAGGACTTCGAGTTCTGGTCGTAGATCGTCACGCCCGTGACGTCCGAGGGGAGCAGGTCCGGGGTGAACTGGATGCGGGTGCTGGTGCCCTGCACCGTCGCGGCGATCGAGCGCGCCAGCGAGGTCTTGCCGGTGCCCGGGGCGTCCTCCAGCAGCACGTGCCCCGGAGCGAGCATCGAGGTCAGCACGAGGCGCACCACCTCGTTCTTGCCCAGGACCGCCTGGCCGACGCTCTGGACGAGCTTGTCGAAGGTCTCGGCGAACCAGCGGGCCTGTTCAGGAGTCATGCTCATGGGGAGTGCTTCAGCTTTCGTCGGAGGAGGGAGAGGGATGAGGGATCAGGAAGAGGTCAGATGGTGAACGAGTTGGAGTCGGCAGATTGTCCGTCCTTCTCCACCCAGACCAGCATGGGTACGTACGGGCTGCCCCAGTACGGCTTGCGGTCGCTCCCGACGAGCGACCACTGACCCTGTCCGTCGGTGGTGAGGGTACCCGTGGTCGCGGTGCTTCCGTCAGTGGTCGGGTACCAGCATTCGCCGTTCGCCTTGATGCAGTAGCTGTAGCTCGTGTTCGGCTCGAGCCCGGTGACTGTGAAGTCGATGTAGTAGCAGTATCCCTCGGTGCAGTTCTTCTCTCCGGACGCGTCGCCGTCCCGATGCTGATTGATCACCTGCGGCGTCGGCGTGGCGGCGGGAGCGGTCGCCGTGGCCGTCGCCTCTGTGCTCAGCCCCTCGGCGTTCGTGGCCCGGGCGATGATGGTGTGCTCCTGCTTGCCGCTGCCGGAGACGGAGCTCCCGCAGGCGCCGAAGGCTCCGCCGTCGACGCTGCAGGTGAGGGTCACCGGCGTGGCGCCTCCGGCTCCGCGTGCTGACGCGGAGTAGGTCACCGTGCAGGAGTCCCCGGAGCAGGTTCCCGGCGCCGCCGTGATCTGGGGTGCCTCCGGCGTCGTGTACGGGGTGACCGCATTCGACGCCGAGGACAGTTCGCTCACGCCCCCGTCGGCCTCATAGCCGTTGCGGGCCTCGACGGTGAAGCGGTAGCTCGTCCCATTGGTCAGCCCGGTCAGGGAAAGGCTCGTCTGCGAGGCATCGACGGTCTTCGAGCCGCCGTTCCAGCGCACCACATACTTCGTGACCGTGGTGTCGCCGCTGCCGCCCGAGGCCTTCCAGCGCACGGTCGCCCGACCGTTCGGGCCCGTGCCCGTTCTCTCATCGGGCATGGACGCGGTGACCCCGGTCGGGGCGGACGGCTTCGACCACGGCACCACCGCATTCGAGGACTTGGAGGCGCCGACGCCCTCCCCCACCGAGTTCACGCCCTGGTAGGTGAAGGTGTACTTGGTGTTCTTGTCCATGTTCAGGAACGTGGCCGAGGTCTTCGAGGCATCGACGGTCTGCGACGGCCCCGAAGAAGGCGTGACGATGTACTGCGTGATCGGCTCGCCGTTCGCCTCCTTCTCGCTCATCGCAGGCCAGGTCACCGTGATGCCGCCGCCGCGCGGATCATTCACGCGCTCGGCGCTCGGCGTGCCCGACGGAGTCGCCGGCTTGCCCGCCGGATGCTCCGGCCGGGACCATTCGGACCAGTCCGACGGCTCCTCGGCCAGGTTCTTCGCACGGATCCGTACGCGGTAGTCCGCACCGTTCTGCAGACCGGAGAACGCTGTCTCCGTGGTTCCGCCGGGCAGCTCCTGACCCGAGATCTCCTGCGTCGCAGTGTTCTGCAGCTGGACCTCGTACTTCTGGATCGGCGAGCCGTGGTTGACCGGCGGCGACCAGGTCACGGTGAGCTGCTCATCGCCCCGCTTGAGCGATGGGGCTGCCGGCTTCTCCGGCCGCACATCCGGACGCGCCACCGCCGACGGCACCGAAGGATCCGAGTTCCCGACCTCGTTCGTCGCGACGACCTGGAAGGTGTACTCGGTGTCATTCGTCAGCCCCGTGATGGTGCACGAGGTCGACTCGCACTTCCGCGTCACCGCCGGGCCGCTCGCGCTCGTCACCGTGTACCCGGTGATCGGGGCACCGTTGTCCGCCCCCGCGTTGAAGGTCAGCTCGACGAACCCATCACCGATCTCCCCGATCCGCGGCGCCGACGGCGGAGCCGGAAGTCCTCGCACCGTCGCCCGGACCTCCCCGGTGACGAGGCGATCGGGATCCCCCGTGGCATCCTGCACCGAGTACTGAGCGGTGAGGATGCCGTGGTAGTCCTGGGCCGGCGTGATGACGACCTGGTTGCCCTCGACCGAGACCTCGCCGTCCCCATTGATCAGCGAAGCATCGGTCACCGTCCGTTCACCATCCGGGAACGGGTTGGAGGCGTCCTTGAGGACGTCGACGCTCTGGGTGGTCCCCGCATCGATCTGGACCTCTGCGAGCGGCGTGGAGATCAGCGGCCGCTTCGACCCGACGACCGTGACCCGCACCGACGCCGGAACGGGCGGGTTGGTGCCGTCCGACACGGTGACCGGGACATCGACGACCGTGCCCTTGGTCGCCGTCGAGGTGGCCGTCGCCGACAGCGTGGACTTCTCGAGCTCGATCCCCACCTCGGGGTTCTGATCGAACGCGCCCAGGGCATAGACGAGCTCGTCACCCTCCGGGTCCTCCGCCCCCGGCGCGAGGTCGATGCTCGAGACGGCGGCACCCTGCTCGACCTCCATCTGCGCGCCCTGGAAGGTGGGCGGGAGGTTGGAGTCCTCGGGCGTGACCACGACGGGGATCGCGAGGGTCGCGGTCGCGGCCGACGGATCACCGACGGCACCGTCGGTCACCTCGGCCGTGATGGTGTCCTTGCCGGAGAAATCCTTCGCCGGACGATAGACGAGGCTGGATTCCCCCGTCACCATCTGGCCGCCGTCGTTGTGCGGCGCCGAAACCAGCTTCGGATCCGTGACCTGCACGGGCTGCGCACCTGGACGAACCCGCACGTTGTTCGGGTCGGCCAGATCGACGGTTCCCTCGGAGCCGGCCTGGACCTCCAGCGGCTCCCCCACCCAGACCGGTGCCTGCTTCGCCGTCCCGGGAACCCAGATGTATCCCGCGGAGGAGAGACCGTCCACGTCAGTGATGACATAGCGGATCCGCTGCTGCTGCTCCTGCGGCACCACCCGGACGATGCCGTCCTCGCCCTGCAGCTGGACGCCCTCGTAGGTGCCGTCGAGCGCGATCTCGAGATCCTTGGTGCTGCCATCGGGATCCGAGTCGTTCTTCAGCACATCGACGTCCAGGTACCGGGTGTCCTGCTCGAGGACGTCCGCGGCCTCGACGAAGTCATCGCGGGCGATGGGTGAACGCAGCGGGGCGTTGCCCGCGACCTTGATCGTCGCCGTCGCGGAGCTCTTCAGCTGGCCGTCCGACGCGGAATACAGCACGGTGTGGGTGCCCGGCTCCGACGGAGTCCGGACGGTGACGAAGTTGTCCTCCTCGCCGTCCGGCGGATCGATCTTCTGGATCTCCGTCATCGGCTCGACGTCGTCGCGCACGAGGGTGAGCGAATCACCCTCGGGGTCGGTGTCGTTGTCGAGAACCGGGATCTGCACCTCGCGGTCCGGGCGCACCTCCACCGTGTCGTCGACCGCGTAGGGCGCCTGGTTCGTGTCGCTGGGGGCTGCGATCCCGACCAGCACCTCTGCCGTGCCGATCGCACCCTGACGGTCCATCACCTGGTAGCGGAAGCGGTCGGTCCCTCGCGAGTCGTCATAGGGGAGGTACTCGATCCACTCCCCGTTGGCGCTGACGATCTCCCCGAGCTCCGGCATGGGACTGGCGATGCCGGTGAGCATCACCGAGTCACCGTCAGGGTCGATCCCGGTCGTCGAGACCGGGATCCTGACCGGGGTCCCCGCCACCGTCCGGGCGGTGAGGTTGTCGGGCCGGGGCGCGGAGTTGTCCGCGTCCCTGGGAACGATCGTGATGTAGGCCAGGGCGGAACCGGTGCGGCCGGTCTCGTCGACCACCTCGTACTGCACCACCGCCTCGCCGACGGCGTCGTCATCCGCACGGAACCGGATCTGATCCTGGTTCGGCTCCGCGTGCCCCTGCTCATCAGCACGGGAGGTGTCCACGATGGAACCGAGGTGGAGATCGGACCCGGTGGGAGAGATGTCGTTCGCCGTCACGTCCAGGGAGACCATGTCCCCGGCACGCACCACAGCGCGGTCCGGAACGGCCTCAGGATTCGCGAACTGCGTGTCGGTGCCCGCGACCATCACCCGGATCGTGCCGGTGGTGGTGCCGGCGGAGTTCGCGACCTCGTAGGTCAGCGACACCGGCTCCTCGCCGATCGGAGCTCCCGGCGCCGCCTGCACCCGGATCAGGTGATGGTTCACCACCGTGGCCTTCAGTCCGCTGTCGGCCGGCAGGTCGATCGAGTTCACGACCAGCACCCCGCCGGTGGGGTCGACGTCGTTCTCCAGCGGGTCCAGCAGGGTGTCCGCTCCGGTGGTCACCGTGCCCATGTCGTCCACGGCGACCGGCACCAGATCTGCCTCCTCGGCCTCGACGACGTCGACGCGCACCAGACCGAGCGACGCGGTGCTCGAGCCGCTCGCGGCCACCGTGTACTCCAGGTAGTAGACGCCCTGAGTGCTCCCGGAGACGTTGATGACCCCTGCCTCCAGCACCGGGTCCACCTCCAGGCCCTCTGCGTCCTTGACGCCGATCAGCTCGAGACTGCCGCCGTTGGGATTCAGGTCGTTGGCCAGCGGCATGATCGTGGTGCTGCGGCCGGCGACGATGCTGACGTGATCGGCAGTGGTGATCGGGGCGAGATCGTCGTCCGTGACAGACTCGATCTGGACGGTGCCCTCGCCGGTCATGCCCTTCTCGTCACGGAAGGTGAGCTGGACCTGCTTGGTGCCGGGTGCGAGGCCCGCGTCGTTGAAGGTGACCAGGCCGTCGGGGGTGAAGGTGACCAGGTCCTCCGGCTGCACAGTGGCGTTCGCGAGGTAGAACGCGTCGCCGTCGGGATCCTTCCAGTACGGCAGGATGTTGAAGCTGATCTCCTCCCCTGCACGGACCTGGACCTTCGTCATCGTCTGGTCCGCCGCTTCGGGGCCGGAGTTCTCGCTGTCCTCTCGGACCTGGAGGGTGACGGTCGCGGTGTCCTTCCCGCCCCGGCCGTCGTCGGCCTGGTAGATGAAGGTCTCGGTGCCGGAGGCGTCCTCGTCGACCTGGATCTGCAGCTCGGTCCCGCCCCGGATCGGCGTGACCCGCCCGATCCCCGGCTGGTCGCCCTTCACCGTGACCGTGAGGATGTCGCCGTCAGGATCGGAATCGTTCCGCGTCACCGGCAGGACGATGCTCTTGCCCGGACGGACCCCATACGTGTCATCGTTCGCCGTCGGCGGGCGATTCTCCTCATCCCTCTCCGCCGCGATGTTCGTGATCGTGGTGGTGAGAGTCTCCTTCTCCTTCTTCTCCTGTTTGCTGGTCTGGATGTCCTGGGTGATGACCCAGTTGTCCACCATCTCCATGCTGTCCATGATCTCCCAGGACAGGCCGAACTTCTGATCGTTCAGGACCACCAGATCCTGATTCACCCGGAGCACGAGATCGGCCGCGCTGTCCGCCTCCGGGATCGTCGCCGCGACCGGCTCCTGGCCGTCGCAGGCCCGCACATACCGCTGGGACCCGCCCCATGCTCCGTAGGCGCAGCCTGCGACCTGTGCAGGAGGGACCACGGTGGAGCCGGACCCTCCTGCGGCGATCTGCTTCGCCTTCCCGCCGTCGAAGGGGATCACGAACAGGGCGTCGATCGTGGCGACCACGAACGACGCCGACGTGGGCCCGGACTGCTGGAGCTCGGCATCATCGAGCGTCGCGACGCCGTAGTCCGCGAGGCTGTACTCCTTCATGTCATTGCCGACGCGCAGAAGCTGGTTCTCGCGATCCAGGATCACCGGCTGCTCGCCGACGGCGGCGAGCTGAAGGGATTCCGCCGAGGACGAGACGCCAGGAACCTGGATCGGATCCGCCGCGGAGGTCTCACGAGTGGCGTCGGAGCGGGGGAAGGTGAGCAGCTGGCTGCCGTCGAGCACGAACACCGTCCCGGTGGAGGAGACGGCGACCGGCTTCAGCCCGTTGCCGGCCTTGACCACGGGATCCACGGCACTCGGGCTGAACGCCGCGGCCTCCTCCGGGGACACGATCCAGACCCTGCCGTCCGGCGCCGCGATCACCACCCGATCCAGACCGATCTTCACCGCCGACCCCGCCGGCAGCTCCACCAGACCGTTCCGGGTCACCGACGCCGTGTTAATCGGCGTGAAGCCCCGCGGACCGGTCTCCAGCACGTTGTAGCCCGACTGGATGATGTCGAGATCCTGGCCCGTCGCGGACAGACGAGCATCGAGCTCCCCCGCATCCACGTTCAGCCGGCCCAGCATCCCCAGCTGCTCGTTGGTCACCCACACCCCGCCGTTGGAGACCTTCACCTCCGACGAGGACAGCCCCTCATACCGGATCGCGAACCCCGTCAGCACCAACGCCACCACCGCCAGCACCGCCGACGACACCACCGTCACACGCCGCCCCCTGCGACGTTTCGGAACCGCGGTGTCGGACATGGACGTACCCCCAGGCGTTTGCTCTTCCGCATGTCCAGCGGCGACCTCGCCGCATCTCCTTGCAGACACGCCCCCGAGGACCCACCGACCGCATGCGCGACCTCGACCAGGGTACCCGGAGGCGACTCGGGTCACTACGCGGGCCGAGTCACCGCATAGGAGTCACACGCAGCGGTGGGTCCGCCAGAGCTCACCGCAAGGATGTTCGCGTCCGAACCCCGCTCAGCGGCTCCGTCGGACCAGCGTGGTCGTGAAGGTCGTCAGAGCCTCACGGACGGCCCCCGCCGGCAGCTCCTCGAGGATCGCGATGGCCTCGTCCGCAGTGCGCGCTGCGAGCTCGCGAGTCTCCTCCAGCGCGGGATCCCTGCGAAGAAGCCCTACGAGCTCATCCAGCGAGGAATCATCGGTGAGGTCGCCGTCGAGCCGCGCGACGATACCCAGGCTGTCGGGATCCGCCTGCTCGGCAGCACGGCGCCGAACCAGCAGGGTGGGCATGGTCGGAACGCCCTCACGAAGGTCGATTCCGGGAGTCTTCCCGCTGGTGGCAGCATCGCTCTCGAGATCCAGGACGTCATCGGCGAGCTGGAAGGCGACGCCCACCTTCTCGCCGTAGCGTCGCATGACGTCCGCGGACTCCTTCGGGGCTCCCGCCAGGGAGGCACCGAGGCTGCCTGCGAGGGCGAGCAACGACGCCGTCTTGTCCGAGAGCACGGAGATGTAGTGCTCGAAAGGGTCCTCTCCCTCCTTCGGGCCGACCGTCTCGTGGAGCTGCCCGAGGCACAGCCGTTCGAAGGTCTCCGAATGCAGCCGCACCGCCTCGGTGCCGATGCGCGCGCTGAGACCGCTGGCGCGGGCGAACAGGAAGTCGCCGGTCAAGATCGCGACGTTGTTCCCCCACAGGGCGTGCGCGCTGTCGGTTCCGCGGCGGGTGGGAGCAGAGTCCATCACGTCGTCGTGGTAAAGGCTGGCGAGGTGTGTGAGCTCGACGAGCACAGCCGCATCCTGGACGCCGTCAGCATCGACGTCACCGAGAGAGGCGGCCAGCAGCACGAGCATCGGGCGCACGCGCTTGCCGCCGGCATCCATGAGGTGGCGGCCGGTCCAGCGCATCATGTCGTCGGAGCTCGAGACCGAGTCCCGCAGGCGCTGCTCGATGGATCCGAGCCGCTCGACGATGCGTGCGGCGAGGTCCTCGTCGATGTCGGGAACGCCCGGCAGCGTGGACGGCATGGCTCTCCTGGAAGTCAGCGGGGCATCGAGACGATGCGCCCGCACTGTGAATGACAGACGATCAGAGCGGCACGCCGCTCCAGAACACCTCGTCCGCCCGCGCGAGCGGGGGTCCAGATGCGACTCCAGAGTCTACCGGGAAGCGCTCGGATACCGACGGGACGATGGCCCCGAGGTGAGCGGACAGACTGCGGCCGTCACCGGAGAGCAGACTTCCCGCCGGCCCCTCAGCAGGAGAACTCAGCACTCACGCCCCGCACGACGCAGCACTGCTGTACGGCGCTCCCCCGCTGAAGCCGTGCGCCGGCGGGTTCTCGGGCGCAAGAAAAGGGAGTGGAGGAGGCGAACACCCAGAAAAGGGGTTCAAGCACTCCTCCACTCCCAGTGAAGATGTCCGGCGGCGACCTACTCTCCCACACCCTCCCGAGTGCAGTACCATCGGCGCAATCGAGCTTAGCTTCCGGGTTCGGAATGGAACCGGGCGTTTCCTCGACGCTATGACCGCCGTAACACGATGAGACAACCATCCCTCACACCCCACACCCTCACAGGCCTGGAACGTCAGGGGTTGTTTCCCGAGAACCGCACAGTGGACGCAAACACACACAGCAAACAATCAACACAAAGAAATGTTGTTGTAAGTCATCGGCCATTAGTACCAGTCAGCTCCACACATTGCTGTGCTTCCACATCTGGCCTATCAACCCAGTCATCTACTGGGGGCCTCACGCACCCGAAGGTGCACGGATATCTCATCTCGAAGCAGGCTTCCCGCTTAGATGCTTTCAGCGGTTATCCCTTCCCGACGTAGCCAACCAGCCATGCCCTTGGCAGAACAACTGGCACACCAGAGGTCAGTCCATCCCGGTCCTCTCGTACTAGGGACAGGACTTCTCAAATATCCAACGCGCGCAGCGGATAGGGACCGAACTGTCTCACGACGTTCTAAACCCAGCTCGCGTACCGCTTTAATGGGCGAACAGCCCAACCCTTGGGACCAACTCCAGCCCCAGGATGCGACGAGCCGACATCGAGGTGCCAAACCATGCCGTCGATATGAGCTCTTGGGCAAGATCAGCCTGTTATCCCCGGGGTACCTTTTATCCGTTGAGCGACACCCATTCCACAATGAGGTGCCGGATCACTAGTTCCTGCTTTCGCACCTGCCCGACATGTCTGTCTCGCAGTCAAGCTCCCTTGTGCACTTACACTCAACACCTGATTGCCAACCAGGCTGAGGGAACCTTTGAGCGCCTCCGTTACTCTTTAGGAGGCAACCGCCCCAGTTAAACTACCCATCAGACACTGTCCCTGATCCGGATCACGGACCGAGGTTAGGAATCCAGAACGACCAGAGTGGTATTTCAACAATGACTCCACACTCACTGGCGTGAATGCTTCCCAGTCTCCCACCTATCCTACACAAGCCGTCCCGAACACCAATATCAAACTATAGTAAAGGTCCCGGGGTCTTTCCGTCCTGCTGCGCGTAACGAGCATCTTTACTCGTAATGCAATTTCGCCGAGTTCGCGGTTGAGACAGTGGAGAAGTCGTTACGCCATTCGTGCAGGTCGGAACTTACCCGACAAGGAATTTCGCTACCTTAGGATGGTTATAGTTACCACCGCCGTTTACTGGGGCTTAAATTCTCAGCTTCGAACTCCGAAGAGCTCTAACCGGTCCTCTTAACCTTCCAGCACCGGGCAGGCGTCAGTCCGTATACAGCGTCTTACGACTTCGCACGGACCTGTGTTTTTAGTAAACAGTCGCTTCTCCCTGGTCTCTGCGGCCCTCAGAGCTCTCACTCCTTGGGCCCCCTTCTCCCGAAGTTACGGGGGCATTTTGCCGAGTTCCTTAACCACGATTCTCTCGAACGCCTTGGTATTCTCTACCTGATCACCTGAGTCGGTTTAGGGTACGGGCGACCGTATTCGTCACGCCGGAACTTTTCTTGGCAGTACAGGATCACTCACCTACGCCCATACGGGATCCCCATCACGTCTGACCCTTGATGACCCCAGCATTACCCGGGGTCGGGCTGCACGCTTAGACGGACTATTCCATTAAGTCCGCGGAAGCTACCTCTCTGCGTCATCCCACGCGCTGACCTACTACAACCTTGGTTCCCAGCCTCACCACTCTCCACACCCCGAAGGGCATGGGAACAGCTCGGGTGGTTAGCATCGACTGCCTCGGTATGGGTCCTCCTACGATCGGTTCGGGAATATCAACCCGATGTCCATCGACTACGCCTGTCGGCCTCGCCTTAGGTCCCGACTAACCCAGGGCGGATAAACCTGGCCCTGGAACCCTTGATCAATCGGCGGACGGGTTTCTCACCCGTCTTTCGCTACTCATGCCTGCATTCTCACTCGTGCAGCCTCCACCACTGGGTTCCCCCGCGGCTTCGCTGGCTGCACGACGCTCCCCTACCCATCCCGGAAAAATCCGAAATGACACAGCTTCGGCGGTGTGCTTGAGCCCCGCTAAATTGTCGGCGCAGAATCACTTGACCAGTGAGCTATTACGCACTCTTTCAAGGGTGGCTGCTTCTAAGCCAACCTCCTGGTTGTCTCAGCAACTCCACATCCTTTTCCACTTAGCACACGCTTAGGGGCCTTAGCTGATGTTCTGGGCTGTTTCCCTCTCGACCATGAAGCTTATCCCCCACAGTCTCACTGCTGCGCTCTCACGTACCGGCATTCGGAGTTTGGCTAAGGTCAGTAACCCGGTGGGGCCCATCGCCTATCCAGTGCTCTACCTCCGGCACGAAACACGCAACGCTGCACCTAAATGCATTTCGGGGAGAACCAGCTATCACGAAGTTTGATTGGCCTTTCACCCCTATCCACAGGTCATCCCCTCCATTTTCAACTGAAGTGGGTTCGCGCCTCCACGCGGTCTTACCCGCGCTTCACACTGCCCATGGATAGATCACTTCGCTTCGGGTCTAGAGCCGGCGACTGAACGCCCCGTTCAGACTCGCTTTCGCTACGGCTACCCCACACGGGTTAACCTCGCCACCGACCACTAACTCGCAGGCTCATTCTTCAAAAGGCACGCCGTCACCCCTAAAGGCTCCGACGGATTGTAAGCGCACGGTTTCAGGTACTATTTCACTCCCCTCCCGGGGTGCTTTTCACCTTTCCCTCACGGTACTTGTCCGCTATCGGTCAAGAGGTAGTATTCAGGCTTACCAGGTGGTCCTGGCAGATTCACACCGGATTTCACGGGCCCGGTGCTACTCGGGAACAGCGTCACGCCATGCATTGGTTTCGTCTACGGGGGTCACACCCTCTACGCCGTCGCACTCAACACGACTTCGACTACCACTACACGTACACGTCGATGAGCCGGCAGACCCATCAGACACGTCCCACAACCCCCAACCTGCAACCCCTGCCGGGTATCACACAGACCAGGTTTAGCCTCTTCCGCTTTCGCTCGCCACTACTCACGGAATCACTGTTGTTTTCTCTTCCTGCGGGTACTGAGATGTTTCACTTCCCCGCGTTCCCTCCACACCGCCTATACATTCAGCGGCGGGTACCACGACATGACTCGTGGTGGGTTTCCCCATTCGGACATCCTCGGATCACAGTTTGGTTGTCAACTCCCCGAGGCTTAACGCAGACTCCCACGTCCTTCGTCGGCTCCTCTTGCCAAGGCATCCACCGTGCGCCCTTTAAAACTTACGGCAACACAAAGACTCTTTGCGCTTAAAAATTGCTTACAAGATGCTCGCGTCCACTATGCAGTTCTCAAAAAACAACCCCACACCAACACCACCCCGCATTCGCAGCAGTGACATCAGGGAGGAACAGCCACACACCCCACAACCCCCACCAGACTCCGAAAAGCCCGACAAGGATCATGAAGCCGCGTGCAGCCTCACAACCCAATAGCGTGTCTCCACCTCAAACCCCTCCAGCAATCCGTGTTCCAGACCATTCCGAAGAACAGCCGTACTGACGAACAACGCCGAGAAGCGAAGTGCCCATTCATTGATGTTCCACCCTTGAGCAACCACCCCCACCACACTCGGGCAGGCAGATGGCCACCATAATTGGTGATGCTCCTTAGAAAGGAGGTGATCCAGCCGCACCTTCCGGTACGGCTACCTTGTTACGACTTAGTCCCAATCACCGATCCCACCTTAGACAGCTCCCTCACGAGGATGGGCCACTGGCTTCGGGTGTTACCGACTTTCGTGACTTGACGGGCGGTGTGTACAAGGCCCGGGAACGTATTCACCGCAGCGTTGCTGATCTGCGATTACTAGCGACTCCGACTTCATGGGGTCGAGTTGCAGACCCCAATCCGAACTGAGGCCGGCTTTTTGGGATTCGCTCCACCTCACAGTTTCGCAACCCATTGTACCGACCATTGTAGCATGCTTGAAGCCCAAGACATAAGGGGCATGATGATTTGACGTCGTCCCCACCTTCCTCCGAGTTGACCCCGGCAGTCTCCTATGAGTCCCCACCATGACGTGCTGGCAACATAGAACAAGGGTTGCGCTCGTTGCGGGACTTAACCCAACATCTCACGACACGAGCTGACGACAACCATGCACCACCTGTGCACCAGTCCGAAGAAAACTCCATCTCTGGAGTCGTCCGGTGCATGTCAAGCCTTGGTAAGGTTCTTCGCGTTGCATCGAATTAATCAGCATGCTCCGCCGCTTGTGCGGGCCCCCGTCAATTCCTTTGAGTTTTAGCCTTGCGGCCGTACTCCCCAGGCGGGGCACTTAATGCGTTAGCTACGACGCGGAAAACGTGGAATGTCCCCCACATCTAGTGCCCAACGTTTACGGCATGGACTACCAGGGTATCTAATCCTGTTCGCTACCCATGCTTTCGCTCCTCAGTGTCAGTAATGGCCCAGAGACCTGCCTTCGCCATCGGTGTTCTTCCTGATATCTGCGCATTTCACCGCTACACCAGGAGTTCCAGTCTCCCCTACCACACTCTAGCCTGCCCGTACCCACCGCACGCCCGAGGTTGAGCCTCGGGTTTTCACGGCAGACGCGACAAGCCACCTACGAGCTCTTTACGCCCAATAATTCCGGACAACGCTTGCGCCCTACGTATTACCGCGGCTGCTGGCACGTAGTTAGCCGGCGCTTCTTCTGCAGGTACCGTCACTTTCGCTTCTTCCCTACTGAAAGGGGTTTACAACCCGAAGGCCGTCATCCCCCACGCGGCGTCGCTGCATCAGGCTTTCGCCCATTGTGCAATATTCCCCACTGCTGCCTCCCGTAGGAGTCTGGGCCGTGTCTCAGTCCCAGTGTGGCCGGTCGCCCTCTCAGGCCGGCTACCCGTCATCGCCTTGGTGAGCCATTACCTCACCAACAAACTGATAGGCCGCGAGTCCATCCTTCACCGATAAATCTTTCCAACCCCCGCCATGCGGAAGGAGCTCATATCCGGTATTAGCCACGATTTCCCGAGGTTATCCCGAAGTGAAGGGCAGGTTACTCACGTGTTACTCACCCGTTCGCCACTAATCAGGTGATGCAAGCACCACCGTCATCGTTCGACTTGCATGTGTTAAGCACGCCGCCAGCGTTCGTCCTGAGCCAGGATCAAACTCTCCATGAAAAAACATGAAAAACAATATCCTGACAAAATAAACAAACAACCAGCAAATTAAACTGCTGTATCATCCGTATAATATTGCCATTCAAACTAAATGGCATCAATAAACAGACACGCTATTGAGATATCAAGCAACACGCGCACATCGTTCTGTCCCCGCATCTGCGGTTCGAGTCAGAGGCTCTTGTTGTGCCGGCGGACGAATCCGCTGGACGACCTTCATGCTTCGTCGTCCCGGCGCGAGTCACTACCTTAGCAGTGTTTCGCGGCCCAGTCCAACTCCGCTGCGTGTGTCCCCGGTCTCGTTCGGATCGGGGTGCGATCCTCCCTGTGACCTGGTCACGCTCACCGTTCCGATCTCTCGGTCCGGCGGTCCTCAGCGCTTCCCGCTCCCCGGCGTTCCGTCCGACCTCCGAGGAGGCGTTCGTCCCGCCGTGTCTGCGTTCTCGCTGCTGACAAGAAAGAACATTACGTGTCCCGGCGGGGGCCGTCAAACCCGTCGATTCAGCCTCCGTTCACCCCGAATCTGACGTATCGATGCAGGTCGCACCGCATTTTGCTCCGTCCGGAAAGCGCTCGTTCATCCGGATGTGACCCACGTCTGAGAGGGGGGTCACCGGGGCTTATCGTCGGCTTGACAGTTTCGGGTCGGCTCGCGTACTCGGCCGCGTCGGCACCCCGATATCGGACGAGCCCCGGGCCCCGTCCGTGGACGGTTCCCGGGGCTCGTGGCCTCGTGGTGCGAGTGCGGTCAGGCGTCGATCCGCACCATGGCGGCGTTCTTGCGGCCGCGGCGCAGCAGCAGATGTCCGCCCGGGAGCGGAGACAGCTCGCCGACCTCCCGCTGCAGATCGTCGCCGGAGACCTTCTCCCCGTTGACGGAGAGGCCGCCGCCCTCGGCATCCCGCCGCGCCGCACCCTTCGAGGCGGCAATGCCGGCGTCGATGAACGCCTCCACGAGGGGCGTGGTCGAGGAGACCTGCGCCCCCGGGAGCTCACGCGCGAGGGCGAGCAGCGTCGGCTCGTCGAGCTCCCGCACGTCTCCCCGCCCGAACAGCACCGCGGCCGCAGCCTTCGCCTGGTCCGTGGACTGCTCGCCGTGGACCATGGTGGTCAGCTCGTCGGCCAGCGCCTTCTGCGCAGCCCGCTGGTGGGAGGCGGTCTCCGTCTCGTGCTCGAGCTCGGCGATCTCCTCCTGGGTGCGGAAGGTGAAGTACTTCAGGTAGTTGACGACATCGGCGTCGGCCGCATTGAGCCAGAACTGGTGGAAGGCGTACGGACTGGTCAGCTCGGCATCCAGCCAGACGGCGCCCCCCTCGCTCTTCCCGAACTTGGTGCCGTCCGCCTTGGTGACCAGGGGTGTGGTCAGCGCGTGCACGTCATGTCCCTCGGTCTTGTGGATCAGGTCCACGCCGGCGAGCAGGTTGCCCCACTGGTCGTTGCCCCCGTACTGGAGCGAGACGCCATGGCGCCGATGCAGCTCGAGGAAGTCGATCCCCTGGAGGACCTGGTAGCTGAACTCTGTGTAGCTGATCCCCTCGTCGCTCTGCAGGCGGCGGGCCACCGTCTCCTTGCCCAGCATGGTGCCCATGCGGAAGTGCTTGCCCATGTCCCTCAGGAAGTCCAGGGCGCTCATCTCACCGATCCAGTCGAGGTTGTTCACCATCGTCACGGCGTGCTCCCCCTCGAGGTCGAGGAAGCGCGAGATCTGACTGCGCAGGCTGTCCACCCAGGTGGCGACGATCTCGGCGTCGTTGAGCACGCGCTCCCCCGACATCCTGGGGTCGCCGATCAGCCCGGTCGCGCCGCCCACCAGGGCGTAGGGATTGTGGCCCGCCAGCTGGAGCCGGCGCATGGTGAGCACCTGGGTCAGGTGGCCCACGTGGAGCGAGGCGGCGGTCGGGTCGAAGCCGCAATACAGGCTGATCGGTCCATCCGCCAGAGCGCTGCCGAGCGCCTCGCGCCCAGTGGTCTGCACGACGAGTCCTCGCCAGGCGAGCTCGTCCAGGACGGAATGCATCGATCAGTTCCTCTCGGTGGTGCTGCGCGGCGCCCGGTCGGGTGCCGCGCCCATTGTCCCACCCCCGGGGCGGCGAGGTGGGACCGGACCCACCGGTGGGACGTCCCGCGACGGCCGACGGCCGGCCGGAGACCCGTCCTCCAGGTCTTCGGCCGGCCGTCGGCTGTGCGGCTCGGCTGTGCGGTGGGGCTCAGCGGTCCTTCGTGAACCCGCGCAGCGTCGAGATCGCGGCGTCGGCCGCATCGCCCTGCTCGGCGACCCGCACAGGGGCCGTGCCGCCCTTCGCATCGCGGGAGGCGATCGAGCCCTCGACGGACAGCACCTCGCGGACGGAGCCGTCCAGGTGCTCCGAGATCGAGCTCAGCTCCTCGTCGGTGAGATCCCACAGCTCCTTGTCCTGGGACTCGGCGAGCTTCACGCAGGCGCCGGAGATCTCATGGGCGCTGCGGAAGGGCACGCCCTGGCGCACCAGATGATCCGCAATATCCGTGGCCAGGGAGAACCCCTGCGGAGCCAGTTCGGCCATGCGATCGGTGTGGAACACCAGCGTGGCCATCATCCCGGTGAACGCCGGCAGCACCAGGTCCAGGGAGTCGACCTGGTCGAAGACCGGCTCCTTGTCCTCCTGCAGATCGCGGTTGTACGCGAGCGGCAGCGCCTTCAGCGTGGTGAGCAGGCCGACCAGGTCGCCGACCACGCGCCCCGCCTTGCCGCGGGCGAGCTCGGCGATGTCCGGGTTCTTCTTCTGCGGCATGATCGAGGAGCCGGTGGAGTAGGAGTCGTCCAGGGTGATGAAGGAGAACTCCTTCGTGTTCCACAGGATGACCTCCTCCGCGAGCCGCGAGAGATCGATGCCGATCATCGCCATCGCGAAGGAGAACTCGGCGGTCAGGTCGCGCGATGCGGTCCCGTCGATCGAGTTCCACACCGAGTCGGAGAAGCCGAGCTCGGCGGCGACCGCCTGCGGGTCGAGCCCGAGGCTCGATCCGGCCAGTGCCCCGGAGCCGTAGGGCGAGCTGTCCGCCCGCACGTCCAGGTCCCGCAGCCGCTCCACGTCCCGCAGCAGCGGCCACGCGTGGGCCAGCAGGTGGTGGCTGAGCAGCAGGGGCTGGGCGTGCTGGAGATGCGTGCGACCCGGCATCGGAGCGCCGTGCACCTCGCGCGCCCGGGCCACGAGCACGTCGACCAGGTCCAGCACCTGGTCGCCGATCGCCCGCGCCTGATCCCGGATGAACAGCCGGATCAGCGTGGCGATCTGGTCGTTGCGGGAGCGACCCGCCCGCAGCTTGCCGCCGAGGTCGGGACCGGCCCGCTCGATGAGCCCGCGCTCGAGAGCCGTGTGCACGTCCTCGTCGTCCGGCGCGGCGGCGAACTCGCCGGAGGCGACGTCGGCCGCGAGGCGGTCCAGCGCGTCCTGCATCCCGGCCAGCTCGTCATCGCTCAGCAGACCGGCGGCGTGCAGCACGTTCGCATGCGCCTTCGAGCCGCGGAGGTCGTACTGCGCCAGGCGCCAGTCGAAGTGGGTCGAGACGGACAGCGCGGCGAGCGCCGCCGCCGGGCCCGAGCCGAAGCGCCCGCCCCACAGCGAGGCCTTCTCCTGGGCGGCCGACGGATCGGCCTGACCGAGCGCGCCCGTGCCGGAGGCGGCGGGGTCCTGGGTCATGCCTGCGCCCCGTCGGCGGACTCGAGGTCCTCGCCGTTGCCGAAGGCGACGTCGCGGGCCGCGGCCTGCTTCGCGGCCAGGCCGTAGATGTCGATGAAGCCGCGGGCGCTGCCCTGGTCGAAGGTGTCGCCCTCGTCGTAGGTGGCGAGGTTGAAGTCGTACAGACCGGTCTCGGTGCGGCGCCCGGTGACCGTCGCGCGGCCGCCGTGCAGGGTCATGCGGATGTCGCCGCTGACGTAGCGCTGGGTGTCCTGGATGAAGGCATCCAGCGAACGGCGCAGCGGGGAGAACCACTGGCCGTCGTAGACCAGGTCGGTCCAGCGGTCGCCGATGGTGCGCTTGAAGCGTGCCTGCTCGCGCTCGAGGGTCACGCGCTCGAGCTCCTGGTGCGCGGTGATCAGGGTCATCGCGCCCGGTGCCTCGTAGACCTCGCGGGACTTGATGCCCACGAGGCGGTCCTCGACGATGTCGATGCGGCCGATGCCCTGGGCGCCGGCGCGGCGGTTGAGCTCCTGGATCGCCTCGAGGGGGCTGACGGCGCGGCCGTCGATCGCGACCGGGACGCCCTGCTCGAAGGAGATGACGACCTCGTCGGCGACCGGCGGGAAGGCCGGGTCATCGGTGTAGCTGAAGACGTCCTTGGTGGGCTCGTTCCAGATGTCCTCGAGGAAGCCGGTCTCGATGGCGCGGCCCCACACGTTCTGGTCGATCGAGAACGGGTTGTGCTTGGTGGTCTCGATCGGCAGGCCCTTGCGCTCCGCGTACTCGATGGCCTTGTCGCGGGTCAGCGCGAGGTCGCGGACGGGCGCGATGCACTTCAGCTCCGGCGCGAGCGAGGTGATCGAGACCTCGAAGCGCACCTGGTCGTTGCCCTTGCCGGTGCAGCCGTGGGCGACCGTGGTGGCACCGAACTTCTTCGCGGCCTTGACCAGGTGCTTGGTGATCACCGGGCGGGAGATCGCGGAGACGTTCGGGTAGGCGTCCATGTACAGCGCGTTCGCCTTGAGGGCGGGCATGCAGTACTCGTTCGCGAACTCGTCGCGGGCGTCGGCCACGTAGGCCTCGACGGCTCCGCAGTCCAGCGCGCGCTGGCGGATGACCTCGAGGTCCTCGCCGCCCTGGCCGACGTCCACCGCGCAGGCGATGACGTCGGCGCCGGTGGCGTCGTGGATCCAGCCGATGGCGACGGAGGTGTCGAGGCCGCCGGAGTAGGCGAGGACGATCTTTTCGGTCACGGGAGATGCTCCTAGTCGTGGGTCGTGCAGTCGTGGGTCGTGAAGTCGTGGGTCGTGAAGTGGTGGGTCGTGCGGTGACGGGTCATGCCGCCCGCGGCGTGGCGGCAGGGTCCGGGGTGGTGCGTCGTGCGGTCGGTCGAGGTCATGGGGCCGGAGCGGACGGGCCGCCCGGCGCGGACGGATCCTGCTCGTCGGGCTCGGAGCCCTGTCGTCGGCCGTCCGCGAGATCCAGCAGACGCGCGGCGAGCCGGTCGCCGCCGGCGGGGTCCCGGGAGACCAGCAGCACCGTGTCGTCCCCTGCGATCGTACCGAGGACGTCGGGCATGACCGACCGGTCCAGGGCGGAGGCGAGATACTGCGCTCCCCCGGGCGGGGTGCGGACCACCACCAGGTTGCCGCTGGCCTCGGCGGAGACGAGCAGGCCCTCGGCCAGCCGGGGCAGGCGCGCCTCGAGCAGCTCGTTCTCGGGCGCCGGCCCGGCCGGGCGCGGGCTCCCGCCCTCGGGCGGAAGGCGGTAGACGAGGCTCCCGGCGGAGCCGCGCACCTTCTCCGCCTGCAGCTCGACCAGGTCCCGCGAGAGCGTGGCCTGGGTGACCTCGATGCCCTCCGAGGTCAGCAGCTGCGCGAGCTGCGACTGGGAGGACACCTCCTGGTGGGTGAGCAGCTGGATGATCCGCTGCTGCCGGGAGGTCTTGGTCTGGGCGAGCGCCCGACGGGGATCGGTCATCCTCGCCCCTCCCCCGCCACCGGACGGGCGTGCTCCGCCGTCCGCTCGTCGGGGTGCTGCAGGAGCCAGGTCAGCAGCGCCTTCTGGGCGTGCAGACGGTTCTCCGCCTCGTCCCAGACCACGGAGGTGGGGCCGTCGATGACCTCGGCGGTGACCTCCTTGCCGCGGTAGGCGGGCAGGCAGTGCAGGAAGAGGCCGCCCGAGAGCTCCATCAGCTCGGCGGTGACCTGGTACGGGGCGAAGGTCTCCTCGCCGCGGCCGTCCTCGCCCTCCTGGCCCATCGACACCCAGGTGTCGGTGAGCACCGCGGTGGCGCCGGCGACGGCCTCGCGCGGATCCTCGGTGACGGTGACGGAGCCTCCGGTCGTCGCCGCGATCTCCTCGGCGCGCGCGAGGATCTGCGGGTCCGGGCGGTGGCTGGCCGGCGAGGCGATCCGCACGTCCATGCCGGCGGTCGCACCGCCCAGCAGGTACGAGTGCGCCATGTTGTTCGCGCCGTCGCCGAGGTAGGCGAGGGAGCGACCGGCCAGAGCCGCGTCGCCCTCGGAGAGCCCTCCGGTGTGCTGGGCGATGGTCTGGAGGTCCGCGAGGATCTGGCAGGGGTGGAACTCGTCGGTCAGGGCGTTGACGACGGGGACGGTGGCCACCGAGGCCATCTCCTCGATCCGCTCCTGGCCGAAGGTGCGCCAGACGATCGCGGAGACCATCCGGGTGAGCACCTGCGTGGTGTCGGCGATCGACTCGCCGCGACCGAGCTGGCTGGAGCCCGCCTCCATCACCAGCGGGCTGCCGCCGAGCTCGGCGACACCGGTGGTGAAGGAGACCCGGGTGCGGGTGGAGGACTTGTCGAAGAGGATCGCGACGGTGCGCGGTCCCTCGAGCGGCCGCTCGGCGAAGCGGTCGACGGCGAGCCGGAGGGCGAGCGCCAGGACCTCCTTCTGCTCGGCAGGGCTCAGGTCGTCGTCGCGCAGGAAGTGGCGGGGCATCTCAGTGCTCTCCTTCGGGGGTCGAAGCGGCCCGCGCCGCGACGGCGTCGAGCAGGCCGGGCAGAGCGGCCGTGAAGGTGGCCAGCTCGGTGTCGGTGATGATCAGGGGCGGTGCCAGGCGCAGCGTGGACTCGTCGGGCGCGTTGACGATGAAGCCCGCCTCGAGGGCGGCCGCCGCGAGCGGCTTGGCGAGCGGCTCGGAGAGGGCGATGCCGAGCAGCAGCCCCTGCCCGCGCACGCCGGCGATCAGCGGGTGGCCGAGGGCGAGGACCTCGCGGGTGAAGCCCTCGCCGACGGTGCGGACGTGCTCGAGCAGGCCGTCCTCGAGGATCGTGCCGAGAACGGCGAGGCCCGCGGCGGAGGCCAGCGGGTTGCCGCCGAAGGTGGTGCCGTGCTGGCCGGGCTGGAGCAGGTCGTGCGCCTCCGGGCCGAAGCAGACCACGGCGCCGACGGGGAAGCCGCCGCCCAGGCCCTTGGCGAGGGTCATGACGTCGGGCTGGAGGCCCTCGATCGCCTGGTGGGCGAACCAGCGCCCGGTGCGGCCGACGCCCGTCTGGACCTCGTCGAGGACCAGCAGCGTGCCGTGCTCGCGGGTGAGGCGGCGCAGCGCGCGCAGGTAGTCCTCGCCGAGGGGGCGCACACCGGCCTCCCCCTGGATCGGCTCGGCGAACACGGCGGCGACGTCCCCCGGGGCGAGAGCGGCCTCGAGCGCCTGCTCGTCGCCGGCCTCGAGGAACTCGACCCCGCCGGGCAGCGGCTCGAAGGGCGCCCGGTAGGCCTCCTTCGAGGTGAGGGCGAGCGCCCCCATGGTGCGGCCGTGGAAGGAGCTCGTCAGTGCGAGGATGCGGGGCCGGCCGGTGCGGCGGGCGATCTTGAACGCGGCCTCGTTCGCCTCGGCTCCGGAGTTCGCGAAGAACACCCCGGAGCCCTCCGGGGCCTGCGCGAGCTCGAGCAGCTTCTCGGCGAGCTCGATCTGCGGTGCCGAGGCGAAGAAGTTCGAGACGTGCCCGAGGGTCTCCGCCTGCTTGGTGATCGCGGCGAGCAGCGCCGGATGGGCGTGGCCCAGGGAGTTCACGGCGATGCCGGCCAGCAGGTCGAGGTACTGCTTCCCGTCGGTGTCCCACACGTGCACGCCCGTGCCGCGGGCGAGCACCTTCTGCGGGGCGCCGAAGACGGGCAGGAGCGCCGCGCCGTAGCGCTGGTCGAGATCTCCTGCGGTGGCCTGCTCAGACATAGTCGTCCCTCCTCACCATGGTGCCCACTCCTTTGGTCGTGAACACCTCCAGCAGCACGGCGTGCTCGATGCGGCCGTCGATCATCGCGGCGGTGCGCACTCCGGCGTCCACCGCTCCCAGCAGCGCCTCGGCCTTCGGGATCATCCCGGCGGTGAGGCCGGGGAGCATCTCGCGCAGCGCGCTCGCGGAGATCTCGGGGATCAGGGAGGCGCGGTCGGGCCAGTCGCGGTACAGGCCCTCGACGTCGGTGAGCATCACGAGCTTCTCCGCATCCAGGCCCTCGGCGAGCGCCGCCGCGGCGAGGTCCGCGTTGATGTTCAGCACCTCGCCGGTGGGGCGGCCGCCCGAGTCCACCTCGGGGGCGATCGAGGAGATCACCGGGATCCGACCCGCCTCGAGCAGGTCGCTGATCGCGGCGATGTTGACGCCCTGGACGGCGCCCACGTGGCCGAGGTCCACGTCCTCGCCGTCCACGACGGTGCCGCGGCGGGTGGCGGTGAACAGCCGGGCGTCCTCCCCGGACATGCCGATCGCGAAGGGGCCGTGCTGGTTGATCAGGCCCACCAGCTCGCGGCCCACCTGGCCCACGAGCACCATCCGGGCGATGTCCATCGTCTCGGCGTCGGTGACGCGCAGCCCGCCGCGGAAGGTGGACTCCTTGCCCACGCGCGAGAGCATCGCGTTGATCTGCGGGCCGCCGCCGTGGACGACGACCACGTGGATCCCGGCCAGGCGCATGAAGACGATGTCCGCCGCGAAGCCGCGGCGCAGCTCCTCGTCGACCATGGCGTTGCCGCCGTACTTGACCACCACGATCTTCCCGCGGAAGCGCTGCATCCAGGGCATCGCCTCGATGAGCACCTCGGACTTCTCGCGCGCCTCGGTGCGGGCGGCGTCGAGCTGGGCGAGCGGGTTCTTGCCCACCAGGGGGGCGTCCGCCGGGGCGGCGGGTTCGGGAGCGGTCTCTGCGGAGCTCATGAGGAGTAGGCGCTGTTCTCTTCGACGTAGTCGTGGGTGAGGTCGTTGGTCCAGATGTCCCCGGTCGCGTCGCCGGCGCCGAGGTCCACCTCGATGAGGGTCTCCCGCGGGGTCATGTCCACCTCGGAGCGGTCGCGGTGGGCTCCCCCGCCGCGGCACACCTGGATGCCGTTGACGGTGACCGAGAGGTCGTCCACCGAGAAGGGGGCGACCGCCTCGGGCACGCAGCCCGCTGCGGCGACGATCCGTCCCCAGTTGGGGTCGTTGCCGAAGATCGCGGCCTTGACCAGGTTCGACCGGGCGATCTCCCGCGCCACGGCGAGCGCCGACTGCTCCGTGCTCGCCGAGGACACCACCACGTGCACGTCGTGGCTGGCGCCCTCGGCGTCGGCGACCAGCTGGCGGGCGAGGTCGGCGCTGACGGCGCGCACGGCCTCGGTCAGCTCCTCGAGGGAGGGGGTGACGCCGCTGGCGCCGGAGGCCAGCAGGATCACGGTGTCGTTCGTGGACATGCAGGCGTCGGAGTCGACGCGGTCGAAGGTGGTGGAGGTCGCGGCACGCAGCGCGGCGTCGGCCGTGGCGGCGTCGACGTCCGCGTCGGTGGTGAGCACCACCAGCATGGTGGCCAGCTGCGGCGCGAGCATGCCCGCACCCTTGGCGATCCCGCCCACGACGACGCCCGACGGGGTGGTCGCCTCGGAGGTCTTCGGCACGGAGTCCGTGGTCATGATGGCGCGCGAGGCGGACTCGTCGGCCTGGGGGCCGGCGTCGAGCTGGGTGACGGCGGTGGTGATGCCGGCCAGCAGCGGCTCCATCGGGAGGCGCTCGCCGATCAGCCCGGTGGAGCAGACCAGGACGTCCTGGGCGGAGACCTCGAGCTGCTCGGCCAGGTGCTCCGCGGTGCGGTGCGAGTCGGCGAAGCCCTCGGGCCCGGTGCAGGCGTTGGCGCCGCCGGAGTTCAGCACGACGGTGCGGGCGCGGCCGTCGGCGATCGCCTGGCGGGACCAGAGCACGGGCGCGGCCTGCACGCGGTTGCTGGTGAAAACGGCGGCGGCAGTGTCGCGGGGGCCGTCGTTGAGGATGACGGCGAGATCGGCGGCGCCGGTGGACTTGATGCCGGCGGGGAGGCCGACGGCGCGGAAGCCGCGGGGGCGGGTGATCGACACGGATGCTCCTGGAGGCAGGGAAGGAAGTGGTGCGAGTGATGGGGCGGGCGGCCGACGGCGGCGCGAGGGCCGAGGGGCGGGTCGGACGTCGCCGGGGTCTCAGGGGGCCAGCGCGGTGCGGGTCAGCCCCGTGATCTCGGGCAGGCCGAGGGCCAGGTTGAGGGACTGGATCGCCGCGCCGGCGGTGCCCTTGACGAGGTTGTCCAGCGCCGAGATCACGGTGGCCTGGCCGCTGTGACGGTCCACCGCGGCGCCGATGCGCAGGGTGTTCGCGCCTGTCACCTCGCCGGTGGAGGGGAAGACCCCCTCGGGCAGAACGGTCACGAAGTGCTCGTCCGCATAGTCGGCCTGGAGGGCGCCGAGGAGATCGGCGGTGGAGGTCCCCCCAGGCACCGGCGCAGTGCAGACGGCGAGGATCCCGCGGCTCATCGGCACCAGCACGGGGGTGAAGGTGAGGAGCTGGCCGTCCTGCCCGGTGGCGCGGCGAAGGTTCTGCAGCACCTCGGGCACGTGGCGGTGACTGCCGCCCACGGCGTACGGGGAGGCGGTGCCGGAGGCCTCGCTGAACAGCAGGTGCTGCTTGGCGGCGCGGCCCGCACCGGAGTAGCCGACCGGGAGCACGGCGCCGAGCCGGGAGGCGTCCAGGAGCCCGGCCCGCAGCAGCGGGGCGAGGGCGAGGCTGACGGCGGTCGCGTTGCAGCCGGGGACCGCGATCTCGCGGGCGCCGACGAGGTGATCGCGCTGCTTCGTGCCGTCGGCCAGCGGCAGCTCGGGCATGCCGTAGGTCCAGGTGCCGGAGTGCTCGCTGCGGTAGTACTCGGCCCAGTCCTCGGCGCTCTCGAGCCGGTGGTCGGCGCCGAGGTCGAGGACCAGCACGTCCGGGTCCTCGGCGCGCAGCGCGGCGGCGATCGTGCCGGACTGCCCGTGCGGGAGCGCGAGCACCACGACGTCATGACCCCGAAGGGTCTCCACGCTCGTCTCCTGCAGGACGGGGTCGTGGCCGAGGTCGATGTGCGGGGCGACCTCGGAGAGCAGCTTGCCGGCGCTCGAGTGCGCGGTGACGGTGGCGACCTCGATCTCCGGGTGCCCCGCCAGGAGCCGCAGGGTCTCTCCCCCGGCGTAGCCGGAGGCGCCGACGACGGCTGCGCGCAGGCGTCGCGGGTCGCCGTCCTGCGTCGCCGGGGCGTGGGCGGGAGAGCTGCTGGCGGAAGTCATGTCGGAAGTATATACACCGCAGTGCATGATCAGCCAGTTGGCTCGTCGGAGGTCCAGGTCGTGGACTCCGCACCCCTCAGGCAGCACCACTCTGTCCGGAACTGCACGCCCCCCCCCGGAGGGCCGGGCCCGGCCGTGGGGCGCCTGCCCGTACGACCGGCCCCGGCCCCTGAGCACCGCCGGCCCGCTCAGATCCGGTCGAGCATGCGCTCCTTGAGCCTGATGCTCCAGCCATAGGTCGTATGGCTGATGGTGTCGTCCTTGAAGGCGACACCGTCGCGGTCGACGGCGTAGGAGAAGACGCCGCCCTTGCTCGCCCCGGCCGGCTGCCAGTCGGCGAAGGCGACCGCTCGTGACTCCTCGAACGGCTCGGAGGTGTCGTTCCATTCGTTCCAGTCGTCGTTCTCCTCGTAGAACGAGAATCCGATCAGGTACTGCTCGGGATCGATGTGCGGCGCGAAGGTGTCCCAGGTCGCCTGGAGGCTGGAGGGGGAGCGTCCATAGGACTGCACCAGCACGTAGTCGATGCCGTCGGCGACCGCGCCGAGGAGCGGCACGTCGCCGTCCCGGTTGGTGTCGTAGATGAAGAGCCGCCCGGTCCCGCTCAGCGGGCCGATCAGCCGGGACAGCTCCCGGAAGACCCCGACCGCTCGCGCGTTCTCGGCCTCGGTGAGGGTGCGCTCCATGTCGATGTCCAGGCCGTCCAGACCATGCTGCTCGACGAGGGTCTCGACCAGGTGCTCGGCGTTGGCCCGATGCCCGTCGGCGGTGTCCGGGAACTGGGGGTCCAGGACGGCGCGGATGTCCGTCGTGCGCACCACCCGGGTCCCCCGTGCATGCAGGGTCGGGACGTACTCGTCCCGGAGCGTGTCCCAGAACGGGCTGTCCTCCGGCGTGTAGTCGGGGAAGACGAACAGCACGTCGATCTCCGCGGGCACCTCGCCGATCGAGTTGGGGCGCGAGGGATCGACCGCGCGGTCATGCCAGGTCCGGAAGTAGGCGAACTCGAGAGGAGGTGCCATCTCCTCCAGCGACACCTGAGGGCTGCCGGGAGCCTGGGCATGGTTCGGCATCCTGCCCTGCTCCTGGACACCGGATCCCGCCCCCGACCCCTGCGAGTGCGCAGGCGGTGCGGCCGAGGCCGCGGCGGAAGTGCTCAGGGCAGCAGCCGCGAGGCCGCCTGCGATCAGTGAACGTCGACCGGTCGTGCGTGACATGTCCAGCCCTCTCTCCGCGACGGGCCGAGCGCCCGCTCGCGACCGTTCCCCCTCTGGGCGGAACGGACATCGCGCCCTCCCCGATGCAGAGAGGCTCCGTCACGTCGGTGTAACGTTGCGCGATGAGTCCAAGTTAAGCGCTAAAGTGGCGTACGACAACCGATTCACAACGATCGCTCGGAGGCACGAGCGCGTCACGGTTCACAAGGTGGTGATCATGTCCGAACCCGCACCGATCGATCCGGTGGCTCTGGCCGACGACCCTGCACGGCCGGCATCCGACTCACCGGCCGTCGAGGACCGCCGAGAGCGCGGACGCTCACGGTCCAGCAGGCTCGCCGGGTTCGTCTACCTCCGACAGCGGCTCGCCCTGTACCTCACGGTCGCCGTGGCCAGCGTGATCCTGAACTTCGCCCTCCCGCGCTTCATGCCCGGCGATCCGGCCACGCAGATGATCCGGGAGATCACCAACAAGACCGGCGCTCCCCCGTCGGGCTACCAGATCCAGATGATCAAGGCCCGCTACGGAGACCCCGATCGGCCGCTGGTCCTGCAGTTCTGGGACTACATCACCCAGCTCGCCCACGGCGATCTCGGGCAGTCGGCCCAGTACTACCCGATCTCCGTGAACGAGCTCATCGCTCGAGCGCTCCCGTGGACCCTGTACCTCGCGATCGTCTCGACCGTCCTGGGATGGATCATCGGCACCTACCTCGGCGCCCGGCTGGGCTGGCGCCCCGGACGGCGGCTCGATGCGATGCTCACTCCGCTGTCGATGTTCTTCAGCTCGATCCCGGCGTTCTGGCTCGGGCTCCTCATCGTCTGGTACTTCGCCTACATGAACGGGTGGTTCCCGAACCAGGGCGCGTACGACAACTCGCTCCCGATCGATCTCACGAGCGCCGACTTCTACCTCTCCGCGCTCTATCACAGCGTGCTGCCGTTCTTCACCCTCGTGATCGTGGGCTTCGCCCGCTGGCTCTTCTCGATGCGGAACATGATGATCACGACCGTCAACGAGGACTACGTCCAGCTCGCCCGGGCCAAGGGACTGCCCGAGAACCGCATCCGGAGCCGGTACGCCGCGCGCAACGCGCTCCTGCCGAACTTCACGGGTCTCGCCCAGAGCATGGGCGGCGCACTCACCGCGGTGATCCTCGCGGAGACGGTGTTCATCTACCCCGGCATCGGCTCGCTCCTGACCGGCGCCCAGGCGGCTCGCGACTTCCCGGTCATGCAGGGCGTGATGCTGATGGTCATCTTCGCCTCGCTCCTGTTCAACTTCATCGCGGACTCCGTCTACGTGCTCCTCGACCCCCGCACCCGGGAGGTGAGGTGACATGGTGAAGAGGTTCCTCCTCATCGGCAAGGTCCAGGTGGGACTCGCGATCATCGCGGTCTTCACCCTCATGGCGATCTTCGGCCCGTGGTTCAGCACCACCGTGCTGGGCACCACGCCCCAGCAGGTCGACTACCTCCACCTCAACGGGAGCCCGCCCGGTCCCGGGCACTGGCTCGGCACGACCAGCCAGGGGCAGGACGTGCTGTCCTGGATGCTCCACGGGACCCGCACCTCGATGCTGGTCGGGTTCACCTCAGCGGTGATCGGCACCTTCCTGACCGTCGTCATCGGCGCCTGGGCAGGGTTCTCCGGGGGATTCGTCGACCGGTTCCTCAACGGCGTGATCCTGGTGTTCGGCAACTTCCCCACCTTCGCGCTGCTCTTCATCGTGGCCGCCGCGTTCCAGAACGCCAACTGGCTGCTCGTCTCGATCGTGATCGGCGGCATCGAGTGGGCAGGCGGTGCGCGCCAGATCCGGGCACAGACGATGAGCCTGCGCGGGCGGGACTTCACCACCGCGCTGCGGACCGTCGGGGAGTCCCGGGCACGCATCATCCTCGTCGAGGTGATGCCCCACCTCCTCGGGGTCATTTCTCCGATGTTCCTCGGGCTCATCGCCGCAGGGGTCAACCAGCAGGCGGCCCTTGCGTTCCTGGGCATCGGCAACCCCTCGGAGCCCTCCTGGGGGCTGATGATCAACTGGGCGATGACCCAGAACGCCCTGTTCCGCGGCCTGTGGTGGTGGTTCGTCCCGCCGGGCCTCGCCCTGTGCCTGATCGGCTTCGCCACCACGATGGTCAACTTCGGCCTGGACGAGATCACCAACCCCACGCTGTCCAGCAGGCGCATGAAGCTGATGCGGATCTTCCTCCGCGACACGGCACGTGCGTCCCGTCAGAAGGAGCTTGTCTCGTCATGACCCTCACCTCCGCTCCCCAGCACCACGAGACCGAGACGGAGATCCTCGAGCGGCTGGAGCGTTCCCGGACCCTCCTGGACGTCCGCGGTCTGTGCGTCGACTACGTGACCGAGTCCGGGAACATCCGCGCCTGCGACGACGTCGACCTCACGCTCAAGCGGGGCGAGATCCTCGGCGTGGCCGGGGAGTCCGCGAGCGGCAAGTCGACGCTGCTCAACGCCCTGGGCCGGCTGCAGCGCATGCCCGCCGCCACCAGCGCCGGCGAGATCTGGTTCCATCCCACCGACGGCTCCGACCCCGTCGACATCGCCACCCTCGACGAGCGCGAGCTCGCCCCGTACCGGTGGACGAGGATCTCTGTGGTCATGCAGTCGGCGATGGCGAGCCTGAATCCCGTCATCCGCCTCGGCGAGCAGTTCACCGACGTCATCCGCACGCATGCTCCGGAGGTCTCCGAGGCGGCGGCCCGCGCCCAGGCCGAGGAGCTCCTCACCATGGTGGGGATCAGCGCGGACCGGCTCACCGCGTTCCCGTTCCAGCTCTCGGGAGGGATGCAGCAGCGCGCCCTGATCGCCCTCTCCCTCGCCTGCGACCCGGACCTCGTCCTCATGGACGAGCCCACCACGGCGGTGGACGTCGTCATGCAGCGACAGATCCTCGACCAGGTGCTCGCCGCCCAGGAGCGCCTCGGCTTCGCGGTCGTCTTCGTGACCCACGATCTCTCGCTGCTGCTGGAGATCTCGGACCGCATCGCGATCATGTACGGCGGGAAGGTGGTCGAGGTGGGGACCGCCGCACGCCTGCACAGCAGCGCCAAGCACCCCTACACCCGAGCCCTGCGCCGTGCGTTCCCGCCCCTGTCGGAGCCGGTCCGCCGGCTCAGCGGCATCCCCGGCTCCCCGCCAGATCTCCTGGCCCTCCCCGCCGGCTGTGCCTTCTCCACGCGCTGCGGGGACGCGATGCCGCTGTGCCATCAGCGCATCCCGCAGCTGCGGGACATCGACCCGGGCCGCAGCGCGTGCTTCCTGACCAACGGCGAGCTCAGCGACGAGGAGCTCGCCCAGCAGCTGGCGGCGCGCGACGCCGCTCCCGAGCAGCACCGAGAGGATCGGTCATGACCATGGTTCCTCCCTCAGCGCAGTCGGACCTCGCCGAAGCCATCGTTCCTGAGACGGACCGCGGCACCCCGGTCCTCGAGGCCCGCGACGTGCACGTCCATTTCCCGGGGACCGACAGCGCCGGCCGCCCCGTCACGATCCGTGCCCTGGACGGCGTCGACCTGAGCCTCCACGCGGGCCAGATCTGCGCCCTCGTCGGCGAGTCCGGATCCGGCAAGACGACGATCGCGCGGCTGTTCGCCCTGATCCACTCGCCGACCTCCGGGGAGATCCGCTTCAAGGGGGAGCCGGTGAAGGTCCGGGGCGGCCGGGCAGAGCGGGCCTACTACCGCAACGTCCAGCTCATCTATCAGGACCCGTTCGCCTCGTTGAACGGCCTGAAGAAGATCCGCACGATCATCTCCCGTGTCGTGAAGATCCATTACCCGCGCCTCGGACGGAAGCGGACGCAGGAGCGCACCGCCGAGCTGCTGCAGAAGGTGAACCTGACTCCTCCGGAGCGCTATCTCGACCGCTATCCCACGGACCTCTCCGGCGGTCAGCGTCAGCGCGTCGCCATCGCACGGACCCTCGCCGTCGACCCCGACGTGCTCCTCGCCGACGAGCCGACCTCGATGCTCGACGCCTCCATCCGCCTCGATGTGCTGAACCTTCTGAGCGACCTCAGGGAGTCAGAGGACGTGGCCGTCCTCTACATCACCCACGACATCGCGAGCGCTCGCTACCTCTCCGATCGCATCCACGTGATGTACGGCGGCAAGGTCGTCGAGTCAGGACCCACCGAGCGGATCGTCTCCGCCCCGGTCCATCCCTACACCCAGCTGCTGCTCAGCGCGGCACCCGATCCCGCCCGGTTCAAGGGATCCGGGGCGCCGGTCCACGAGGCGATCCCCGATGCCCGGCCGGTCGACACCACGAAGGAGCTCCGCGGCTGCCGTTTCGCCGACCGGTGCCCGGTCGCGACCCCGCGCTGCACCACCGAAGACCTTCCCCTGTTCCGCAGCACCGAGGACGACCACACGGTGCAGTGCTGGCAGGCGGAGAACGCCGCGGAGTACGTGCGGCAGAGGTGACCCCGACCTCGGGGATCATCCGGATACTGCGAAGAAGGAGTAGTTCCATGACATCACGCCTGACCACCACGTTCTCCCGGCGATCGGCTCTCGGCCTGGGGGCCGCGGCCCTGTCCGCGACCGCCCTGGCGGCCTGCGGAGGCAGCACCGGGGGCGGCAGCCCCAGCGGCGCGACCGAGGACGGGGGCAGCGGCGCCCGTTCGACGGCCGGAACGATCGACAACGACGGGATCCTGCGCATCGGCGCGACGATCGCGACCTCGAACGTCTTCCCCGAGAACTTCAACGTGTTCGGCGGCGGTGACTCGGCGCCCGGCAACGCCCTGTTCTGGGAGACCCTGTTCCGCATCTCCTCGACGGACGGCTCGGCCCTGGTGCCGAACCTCGGAAAGAGCTTCGAGTACACCGAGGAGGGCAAGGTCTGCACCTACACCCTTCGCGACGACGTGACCTGGAACGACGGCGAGAAGTTCACGTCGAAGGACGTGGCCTACACGTACGGCTTCATCTTCGAGGAGCCCGGGACGGAGCCCGACGAGGACGGGAACCTCCCCTGGCTCGCGAAGGCCATCGAGACGCCGGACGAGCACACCGTGGTCGTCACCTACAACGAGCCGCAGTACACCGAGGACCTGCCGCTGTCGCTGTACTTCCCGATCTATCCCGAGCACATCTACAAGGATCTGGATCGGCAGAGCTACCAGGACAAGGCGCCCGTCGGCACCGGTCCGGGCCGGCTCACGAAGTTCTCGGGCCAGCAGATCGAGATCGAGATCCGCGAGGACTACTGGGGCGAGGTGAGCTCCGAGCTCAAGGCCGTCCACATCGTCCCCGCGGGCACTGCCGGCAACATCGAATCCCAGATCACCAAGGGTGATGTGGACTGGTCGCAGGGCGGCGCCCCCGGCGTGGTCGACAACTTCGTCGGGATGGAGGACCACAACGGGTACTTCTACTACCCCGACGGCTCGACCCGCGGCATCATCATGGCCACGCACAAGGGCCCGACGAAGGATGTCGCGGTCCGCAAGGCGCTGCGGGCGGGCGCGGACATGAGCATCGTCGCGCAGGCGGCGGGCATCGCCTACACCGTCCCGTCCGTCACGGGCCTCGACACCGGGATCTACGAGAGCATGCTGAAGGAGGAGTTCAGCAAGCCCATGACCGCGGATGTCGAGGGCGCCAAGAAGCTGCTCGCAGACGCCGGGTGGAGCGTCAACGACGCCGGGAACCTCGAGAAGGACGGCAAGGAGTTCCCGCTCAAGCTCTACATCCAGAACGACAACCCCGTCGAGATGACGACCATGCCGATCGTGGTGGACCAGTGGTCGACGAACCTCGGGCTGAAGGTCGAGTTCACTCCGCTCCCCGCCGACGTCTTCGGCCCGGCGCAGGCGAAGGGCGACTACGAGCTGTCGCTGTGGACCACGAACGCCGCAGGTGGTGCGTTCCAGGCGTTCACGATGTACATGCACACGAAGATCTACAAGATCGGCGACGAGCTGGCCGACGGGAACTACGGCCGCTGGGAGATGCCCGACGCCGCGAACGAGGCCATCACGGCGATCACGCAGACCCCTCCGGACCAGGTCGATCAGATCGTCGAGCACTGCCAGGTCCTGCAGCAGGCGGTCTCCGATGACGCCCCCTACATCCCGGTGCAGTCCAACGGCGCCGGCGGCATGTTCACGACCATGAAGTGGTCGGGGATCAAGCAGGCGAGCGAGATCGACTACTTCCCGAGGGTCGACGGCTACAACAACGTCGTCCAGACCCTGCGGGATCTCAGCCCCACCAAGGCCTGAGGCCGCCGACTGCCTTCCGGGAGGTTCCCGGAAGGCGGCCGCCGACGCACATCGCCCGCCCGTGATCTCCACGGGCGGGCGATGTGTGTCTCGGGGCAGGACCTCCAGCCGGTCAGGCGAAGCTCGCGGGGCTCCCGTACAGCGGCTCGGTGAAGGCCGAGACGAGCTCCGAGGTGTCCTCCTCGGGGAGCTGGTACGTGACGAAGGCACCGAACCCGTCCTGGACCGTGCGCTCCGCGTACTCGCGCACCTGCTCAGGGGAGGTCGATGCCGAGCTGAGGTCGAACGCCGCCGCCCCGTACTGCGAACGGGGAAGGCCGGGGACGTCGTATTCGTTGTAGGCGCCGTAGTAGGGGTTCCACGCGTAGTCGATCAGGTCACCGACGCGCGTCCCCTCGTGCTCCAGGCGCTCCGCCGACGGGCCGATCACGTAGAAGGTGAGCAGGCGGTTGGGCAGCCGCTTGCGCAGCGAGCCGACCAGTGCGACGAAGGAGAAGTCGTTGGGCTGGCTGGTCCCGTTCGCCCCGTACTCCGCCCACTCGTCATCGAGGTCGACGCCGTCGAGTCCGTACCGGCACACGACCTGCGCCACCTGCTGGGCGAAGGCGTCAGCCGCCTTCGGGGTCGGGAAGTTCGCGAACCCGGCGCCCTGATGGTTCCCGAGGACCGAGAGGACGACCTTGATCCCCTTCTCCTGGAGCGGTCGGATGCAGGTGTCCGCCTCGTCGAGGACGCGCTGGACGTTCTCGTTCAGGGACAGGTAGGCGTTCGTGCCGTCGTAGTTGATGTTCGCCGCGAAGATGACGGCGATGTCGAACGCGGGGCTGCCGTCATCGAGGGTGTAGCGGCCCGCGTTGAGCAGGGAGTTGGTGTTCACCTCGATGTAGGCGACCGAGGCGATGCGGTCCAGCAGGCGTTCCGGGGCGGCGCTCGCGGGGCCCGCCAGGCCGGCGGACGCCGACCCGGAGGCGGCGAGCACGCCCAGTCCTGTGAGCACCGAACGTCGCGAGATGTGTGTCATGAGTGTCCTCCAGGACGTCGTCGGCCGCTCTGCACGACCGGTCGGCGCTGCAGTGGGCCGACGCTGATCACGGTAGACACTTAAGCGCGTAAGCACAAGGCTCCTCAGCGCCCAGGAGGACCTGCGCTGACCGCGGAGCAGCGGGCACGATCGGCCGTGCAGCCGCCCCTCAGCCCGCCCGCATCACCCGCGCGAACGGCACCAGCCAGGTGTCCAGCAGGGCGAGCGTCTCCGTCTCGCCGAGGACCTCCGGCGCATCGCACCACACCGACATCGAGGCGCCGAGCACGGGGTCCGGCTCCCCCTCCGCCACGGGCGGGACGTCGAGGTGGACGTCCTGCGCGGCGAGGCCCATGAAGCGGCGCGGAGCGAAGGTGTCCTCGAGAAGGCCGAAGCGTCGCCGGCCGTGCGGCTCGGGCAGGCCGTCCCCCGAGAGCACGAAGTACAGCAGGTCCCCGTTCGAGTTCACGACCCGGTACCCGCTGTCGAGGTAGTCGGTGACCGACGGGGTCCACTCGCGCCACCGGATCCACACGTCCAGAACGACGTCGGTGCTGATCGGCGCCAGCGGGTGCTGAGCGGCCGGGACCACGTGGTCGTTCCAGAGCATCGGGATCCGGCCCAGCTCCCGCGCCCGCTCGGCGAGCGCATTGACGAACAGCGCATACGAGTCCAGCGCCGTGGCCTCCGGGCCGAGCGCGGTGCGGGCGTGGTCGACGAGGGTCGGGAAGCGCTCGGGATGCTGCGCATCCTCGTCCTCCCACGGGGCGGCGAAGAACTCGTCGCCCCCGAGGTGGATCGACTCGCCCGGGAACAGATCCGAAGCGGCCCCGAGCAGGTCGAGGGCGAACTGCAGCGACTCCGGACGGGAGATGTCCAGCCGGTCCTCGAGCATCGTTCCGTGGCGATCCCTCAATCGCAGGTGCTCGCGGCCCACCAGCAGGGCGGCGGCGTGGGAGGGGAGGTCGACCTCCGGGATCAGTGCGATCCCGGAGGCGTCGGCCGCCTCGACGATCCGGGCGACGTCATCGCTGTTCCAGGCGTCCTCTGCGGCGAGCTCCTCGAAGCCCGGCAGCTGCACGCCCACCCGGTGGGTCTCGGTGAGGTGCAGGTGCAGAGCAGTGAAGCCCAGCGCCCCCATCCGGTGGAGCAGGTCGACGACCGTGGTCGGGCTGAAGGCCTTGCGGCCCGTATCCAGGCTCAGCCCCACGTATCGGGCGGTGGTCAGCCTGCTCGGTGCCGGCATCGGCTCAGGAACGGGGCGTGCGCAGGAAGGGGATGACGGGCAGCCACACCCGGCGCCCCTTGGACGCGAGCACGGTGCCGACGATCGCGTAGATCGCCTCCAGCACGCACACCAGGAAGAACAGACCGAACAGGGTCGTCGTGACCCCCCTCATGACGGGCGTGAGGTGCACTCCGCCGCTCTCCCCCGGGCTCCCGGTGGCCACCCCGAGGACGATCGTGATCACCATCAGGACGGGCCAGCACAGCTGGGTGAGGCCCCAGTTCGCCGCGCGCACGCCATTGACCGCGGCGAGGCCGCCGTGCTTGCGCTGGCCGAGGCCGACGACCAGCTGGACGACCCCGGCGACGATCAGTCCCAGGAACGGGACCGGGATGTAGGCGAGGAAGCCGAGAGCCCAGGCCACGGTGCCGTTGCGGACCGGAGCAGGCAGAGCTGCGGCGGGGCTCGGCAGAGCCGGGCCCTGCTGGCCGGGGCGAGGGGCGGCCGGATCCTGAGCGCTCACGCCCGCAGCACCCCGCCCACGGCGGCGTCGACGGCGGCGATGCAGCGCGAGCGTGCCTCGCCGATCTGCTCGGCGGTCAGCGTCCCGTCGCTCGAGCGCAGTCGCACCGCGAAGGCGAGGGACTTCTTCCCCTCGCCGATCTGCTCGCCGGTGAAGACGTCGAACAGGTGCACGCTCTCGGCGAGGTCGCCGATGCCCACCACGATCGCGGCCTCCACGGCGGAGGCTGGGACATCCTGATCGACCACGAAGGCGAAGTCCTCCTTGGCCAGCGGGTAGGTGGGGACAGGTGCGGCGACGACCACGGCCGGTGCCGCGGCGATCAGCGCCTCGAGGTCGAGCTCGAGGGCGCTGGTGCGGGCCGGGAGCCCGAACTCCTTGACCACGCCCGGGTGGAGCTCACCGGCATGGCCGATGACCGTGCTCTCCCCGTCGGCCCCGAGCACACGCAGCTCTCCGGCGCGGCCCGGGTGGAAGGGGGCCTGCTCGACCTGGCGCACCTCGACCTGCGCGCCGACGGCGGCGGCCGTGCGGCGGGCGAGCTCGAAGGCGTCGGCCCAGCCCCACGGCGCGACCTCACCCTGCCAGGAGGCCGGTCCGGAGGCGCCGCCGACCACGGCGGCGAGGCTGCGGGTCTGCAGCGGCAGCGCGTCGAGGATCGCCTCGAGCTCGGCGTCGCTGGGGCGCTGCGCCGGAGCGGGCACAGGCGCGGAGGCGCCCTCGCCGCGGGAGAGCGAGGTGGTGCCGAGCTGGAAGATCGCCACCGCCTCCTCGCCGCGGCCCAGGTTGCGCCGGGCGACGGGCAGCAGGGTCTGCAGCAGGGCGCTGCGCAGGAGGGGCTCGTCGTCGGCGAGCGGGTTCACCAGGCGCACCGCGCCGCGTCGGGCGTCGTCCGCGCCGTAGCGCAGGGCATCGAAGATGCCCTCGCCCACGAAGGGATAGGAGCTGACCTCGACCAGGCCCGCCTCGGCGAGCGCGCGGTTCGCAGCCCGGCGGGCGCGCTGGGCGCGGGTGAGCCCGCGGCCGCCGGGAGCGGTGGGCAGGATCGAGGGGATCGTCGCGTAACCGACCAGGCGGGCGATCTCCTCGATGAGGTCCTCGCGCAGGGAGAGGTCGGGGCGCCAGCTCGGCGGGGTGACGGCGAGGGTGCCCTCGGTGCCGTCCTCGACGAGGCAGCCGATCTTCTCGAGGCTGCCGCGCACCTGCTCGGCCGTGTAGGCGATGCCGACCACGCGCTCGGCCGCGCCGAGCGGGAGGGAGATCGCCGCGGCCGGCGCCGGGGCGGAGCCCTCGTCGGTGACCGAGGCGGCGATCTCGCCGCCGCCGTGCTCGACGATCAGCTGCGCCGCACGGTAGGCCGCGACGAGCGGCAGCTGCGGGTCCACGCCGCGCTCGAAGCGCTTGGACGCCTCGGAGGGCAGGCGGTGGCGGCGTGCGGAGCGGGCGATCGAGATCGGGTGGAAGGTCGCCGCCTCGAGCACGATGTTCTCGGTGCTCGCGGAGACCTCGGTGGACTCCCCGCCCATCACCCCGGCGATGCCCAGCAGGCGCTCGCCGTCGGTGTCGGTGATCAGCAGGTCCTCGGGGTCGAGGGGGCGAGTCACGTCATCGAGGGTGGTGAGCTTCTCGCCGGCGCGGGCGCGGCGCACCACGATCGGGGCCACCACCTTGTCCGCGTCGTAGGCGTGCAGCGGCTGACCGAGGTCGAGCATGACGTAGTTGGTGACGTCCACGATCAGCGAGATCGGGCGCATCCCGGCGAGCGTCAGGCGGCGCGCCATCCAGCGCGGTGTCTGCGCCTCGGGGTCCACGCCGCGCACCTCGAGGGCCACGAAGCGGGAGCAGCCGGGCACCCCGTTCAGGGGCGCCTCGTCGCGCAGCTGCACGGCGACGCCGGCGCCGTCGGCCTGCGGGATCTCGACCGTGGAGACGGGGTCGGTGTAGTCGGCGCCGGTCGCATGGGAGTACTCCCGGGCCACGCCGCGCATCGAGAAGCAGTACCCGCGGTCCGGGGTCACGTTGATCTCGACGACCTCGTCGGCGAGGCCCAGCAGGGCGATCGCGTCATCGCCCGGCTCTCCGGTCAGGCCCTCGGCGTGGCCGCGGCCCAGCACGATGATGCCGTCCTCGCCGGCGGGGTCCTCCCCCAGGCCCAGCTCGTCGCCGGAGCAGATCATGCCGTCGGAGGTGTGGCCGTAGGTCTTCCGGGCCGCGATCGCGAAGTCGCCGGGCAGCACGGTGCCGGGCAGCGAGACGACCACGAGGTCGCCGCCCTCGAAGTTGTGCGCACCGCAGATGATGCCGCGGCTCGGGCGCTCCTCGCCGGGCTGGGGATCCTTGGGGTTGTCCAGCGCCTCGTTGTGCTCGGGGCCGACGTCCACGCGCACCCAGTTGATGGTCTTGCCGTTCTTCTGCGGCTCCTTGACGAGCTCCAGCACGCGGCCGACGACCAGCGGGCCGGTCACCTGCGCACCGAACAGCGCCTCCTCCTCGAGCCCCACGCGGGAGAGGTCGGTGGCGACCTGCTGCGCGGAAGCGCCTGCGGTCAGCTCGGTGTGCTCTGCGAGCCAGGTCAGGGGAATGCGGGGCATCTCAGATCTCCGTACCGTAGTGCTGGGAGAAGCGGACGTCGCCCTCCACCATGTCACGCATGTCCGCGACGCTGTTGCGCAGCATGAGGATGCGCTCGATGCCGAGGCCGAAGGCGAAGCCCTGGTACTCCTCGGGGTCCACACCGGCCGCGCGCAGCACGTTCGGGTGGACCATGCCGCAGCCGCCCATCTCGATCCAGCCGGTGCCGCCGCAGACGCGGCAGCTCGGGTCCGCGTCGTGGTCCAGACCCTCGCGCGCCTCGCAGCTGAAGCAGCGGAAGTCCATCTCGGCGCTGGGCTCGGTGAAGGGGAAGTGGTTGGGGCGCAGGCGGGTGATCGGCTTCCCGCCGAAGATCTCCGCGGCGAAGGCGTCCAGCGTGCCGACGAGGTTCGCCATGGTGAGGCCCTTGTCGATCGCGAGGCCCTCGACCTGGTGGAACATCGGCGAATGGGTCGCGTCGATCTCGTCGGCCCGGTAGACGGTGCCGGGGCACGCGACGTACAGCGGGGCGCCGCGCTCGAGCATCGCGCGGATCTGCACCGGCGAGGTCTGGGTGCGCAGCAGCATCCCGGAGCCCTCGGGCGCGACGTACAGGGTGTCCTGCAGCGAGCGGGAGGGGTGCTCCGGGTCGGCGTTCAGGGCGTCGAAGTTCAGCCAGGAGGACTCGACCTCGGGGCCCTCGGCGATCTCCCAGCCGATGCCGACGAAGAAGTCGTTGATCCGGTCCTGCAGCACCGTCAGCGGGTGCGCGGCGCCGCGCGGGCGCAGATCCGTGGGGAGGGTGACGTCGACGGTCTCCGCGGCGAGCGCGGCCTCCTCCTCCGCGGCGGCCAGCTTCTGCTGGCGCGCGGCGAGCTCCTTCTGGACCCTGCCCTTGCCCTGGCCGACGAGCTTGCCGGCGGCGGCCTTCTGGTCCTTGGGGAGGTCCTTGATGGCGCGGTTCGCGGTCGAGAGCACACTGGCATCGCCGACGTGGTCGATGCGGACCTGCTTGAGCTCGCTGGTGGTGGCGGCCGCGGCGATCGCGGCGAGCGCGGCGTCGATGGCGGCGGTGATCGCCTGCTCGTCGATCGAGGGCCCGCCGGGCGCGGGAGATGTCTCGGACACGGGGTTCGCTTTCGTCCTGGAGTGCACGGGGGTGCGCGCCGGGGCGCGGGCACCGCGGTCCATTCTACGAGGCCGAGGGGCCCGCTCGCGCCCCTTCGCTCCAGGAACGGTGCGGTGGATCATCCCCTGCTCCCGGTCCACGGATAGGCTGGCCCGGAACCCCAGACCTCGAAGGAGGCCAGCATGTCCTGGACCGTGAAGGGCGTCGTCGCCCGCGCTGAGAAGCAGCCCGCCGAGCTGCTCGACATCGTCATCCCCGACCCCGGCCCGAACGATGTGGTCGTCGACATCGAGGCGACCGGTGTGTGCCACACCGACCTCGCCTACCGCGACGGCGGCATCAACGACGAGTTCCCGTTCCTGCTGGGCCACGAGTCCGCAGGCCGCGTCTCCGTGATCGGTGAGAACGTCACCCATGTGGAGGTGGGCGACTACGTGGTGCTGAACTGGCGCGCCGTGTGCGGGCAGTGCCGCGCCTGCAAGAAGGGCGTGCCCCAGTACTGCTTCGCGACCCACAACGCCTCCAAGCCCATGACCCTCACCGATGGCACGGAGCTCACCGCGGCGCTGGGCATCGGCTCCTTCGCCGAGAAGACCCTGGTCCACGAGGGACAGTGCACGAAGGTCTCCGAGGACGCCCCGGCCGAGGTCGCGGGCCTGCTGGGCTGCGGCGTGATGGCCGGGATCGGCGCCTCGATCAACACCGGCGCCGTGCAGCGCGGCGAGTCCGTCGCGGTGATCGGCCTGGGCGGCGTGGGCTGCGCAGCGGTCGCCGGTGCGGCGCTCGCCGGCGCCACCACGATCATCGCCCTGGACGTGGACGAGAAGAAGCTCGCCGCCGCGACGGAGCTCGGCTCGACCCATGCCCTGGCAACCAAGGGCCTCTCGCCCCAGCAGGTGGCGGAGAAGGTCCAGGAGCTCACCGGCGGCTTCGGCGCGGACGTGGTCGTCGACGCCGTGGGCATCCCGCAGACCTACGAGACCGCGTTCTACGCCCGCGACCTCGCCGGTCGTGTGGTGCTCGTGGGCGTCCCGCGCCCGGGCGTGGAGCTGACCCTCCCGATGCTGGACGTGTTCGGCCGCGGCGGCGCGCTGAAGTCGTCCTGGTACGGCGACTGCCTGCCGGAGCGGGACTTCCCGTACCTCATCGACCTGTTCCTCCAGGGCCGGCTCCCGCTGGACCGCTTCGTGACCGGCCGCACGGATCTGGAGGGCGTGGACGCGGCGCTGTCCTCGCTGCACGAGGGCGAGACCCTTCGCACCGTGGTGGAGGTGGCAGGATGACCGCCCGCCTCTCCCACGCCGTCACCTCCGGCACCTTCAGCCTGGACGGCGAGACCCACGAGGTCGAGAACAACGTGTGGGTGCTCGGCGATGACGAGCAGTGCGTCGTCTTCGACGCCCCGCACGACGTCGACACCGTGCTCGAGCTGGTCGGCGACAGGGAGTGCGTGGGGATCCTCCTCACCCACGCCCACGACGACCACGTGCGCTTCGCCCCGGAGCTCTCCGAGGCCCTCGAGGCACCGATCCTGCTGAACCCCGCCGACGGCGAGGTCTGGAAGCTCACCCACGGCGACCTGCCCTGGGACGACACGGTCGAGGACGGCGACATGTTCACCATCGCCGGGGTGAACCTCGAGGCCCTGCACACCCCGGGGCACTCCCCCGGCTCGACCTGCTACTACTCCGAGGAGCTGGGCGCCGTGTTCACCGGCGACACCCTGTTCCAGGGTGGCCCCGGCGCGACCGGGCGTTCCTTCTCCTCGAGGGAGACCATCGAGGAGTCGGTGCGTGAGCGCCTGTTCGCGCTCCCGGAGGACACCGTGGTCCACACCGGCCACGGCCCGGACACCACCATCGGCACCGAGAAGCGGGCCGCGCAGGGCGATTGGCTCTGAGCCGGCCCCTCTGAGCTCGATGCGGCGGCGATCATCCTGCGATGATCGTCGCCGTTTCGTGTGGTCCTGCTCCGCCGCGCGCAGTCGGCGTGTGCGGGGGAGTCCGCGCCGACGGCTCCGCGGACACCCCTGCTGATGAGCGTGACGGCCATCGGGCTCAGGACTCGCCCGGTCACCGACGCCGATGAGGACGACCGCCGTTCCGCGTGCTGCGCGCACTCGTCGCGACTCGGGCCCAGATCGCGACCCCGATCAACGCGAGCGCGATCCCGCGCACGATCCAGAGTCCCGGCCCCCAGACGATCTCGTACTCGCCGGGAATGCTGAGCAGCGCCAGGACGACCTGCAGGACCACGGCCCTGCTGGTCTCCAGTTCGCCCAGGCTGGCAACGATCGTCAGGCTGACGGTCGGGATCGCGAGGAAGAGGAGCGGTGCGAAGATCCTGAACCGGGCGATGCGTTCCCCGCGCATGGCATCGACCGCCGCCAGACCCAGGATCCGTAGCGGAAACACGATCAAGGCCCAGGTCACGAAACTCACCCCGAGGCCGAGGAGGACGAGGAACGCGAACGTGAGCATGACTCCGGCGGCACTCGCGGCACTCGTCACGTCGAAGTAGTCAGGGTGAGCGAGCACCGGCCCGATGCTCATGGTGAGAAGGCCGATCGGAAGGACTGCGAGCGGCCACCACAACAGGGTCCACAGAGGTTCCTGCCGCTGAAGCTTGCAGAGCACGACGAGCTCGATGATCACGCTTGCGGCGATCATCGGAAAGACGAACAACGACAGCAGCAAGGGCAGGCCGTCAACGCGGTCGGGGTCCAGCAGGGCCAGGGGAACAGCCGCGATCGCGAGGGTGCTCAGCGTGATGATCGCGACCGGGAACGAGATGCTCCGCATTGAGCGTTCCGGGCGGACGACCGGCCTGCCGCGGTCGGAGAGGGTCTCCACCGCGTCCCAGACTCTCATCGCCTTCGTCTCTGCCATGTATCCCAACGCTCCGTATTCCGGCAGCAGCTTCGTTCGCTGCGGATTCTCCGATAATCCGGGCGATGGCTGAAGCGTACCTCCGCGCTGTCGACCCACCCCTCGCTGTTGCGGGTCATGACGTTGTCGTCACGGAGCGGGACGGGACTCGGGGAGCTCCAGATATGTCCTTCTGCTGAGCTCCGACGTGCTCCCCGACATCTGTGCACTCTGCCTGCTTCGGAACCGAGAACCGCTTACTATCCGGTGGTGACGTCACTTCTTCCCCCCGCGAACGCTCCCGTGACACCCGTCAGGCTCGGCCCCCACGAGCGCCTCGCGCGCCTGGTGAACCCTCCTCGCCTGAATGGTCTGGACATCGCCCGGGGCCTCGCGATCCTCGGCATGGTCGCCGCGCACCTCGGCGACTTCCCTCCTTTCGCCTGGAGCGACCCGTTCAGCTACCTGAACATCGTGCACGGCAACTCCTCGATCCTGTTCGCCGTCCTCGCCGGCATCTCCATCGCCTTGCTCACCGGCCGCGAACGCATCCCCGAGCCCGGGGACCTGCCCCGTCTGCGGCTGGCTCTCGTCGGCCGAGGGGCTGCGATCTTCGCGATCGGGCTCGCGCTCGAGCTCCTCGGCGTGGGCATCGCCGTGATCCTCACCTTCTATGGCCTCCTGTACGTCGCAGCGATCCCCGCGCTCCGCCTGCGACCCTCACGCCTCATCCTGTGCGCGACACCCCTCGCGCTGGTCGGGCCGGTTCTGGTCACGCTCCTCGAAGCGTTCTCCCTGGGTGCTTACGGCGCTGGCAGCAACCTCCTCATGGTGGGCATCTACCCGCTCACTACCTGGGCACCTCTGATGCTGGTCGGCATGGCCCTGGGACGCCTCCCCCTGACCCGCCCTCGCATCGCGAGTCTGATCACCGCGATCGGCGCGACCCTCGCCCTCACCGGCGCCCTCCTCGGCCTCGCCCTCAGCACGGCCCTGGGGATCCTGCTTCCGGAGTACCAGGAATACTCCTCGTGGAGCTCCACGGGGTACTCCAGCTCGTGGGAGTTCAGCTCGAAAGGCTCCGCCGGGTACGAAGAGGACGTGCCGATGGTGCCCTTCGATGAGATCGACGGAACCGGACTGCTCTGCTATCCCGCGACGTCGTATGACCCCGTCGTGTACTGCGAACCGGAGGAGTACAGCGAAACCTGGATCGACGAGAGCAGCTCGTCATCGAGCTACTGGGACGACGACGGCGCCGACTGGAGCACGTACCCCGAGCGTCTCTCCGACATGGCACCCGTTCCGGTGCTGATCGGTTCGGTGGTGTCCACCGCCCCGCACTCCGGCTCCGTGCTGGAGATCTTCACGTCGGGCGGTCTCGCCCTGTTCGTCATCGGCGCCTCGACACTTCTCTCACGCGCCCTGCGATGGATGCTCCTGCCCCTGTCCGCCATCGGTGCGATGCCTCTGACCGCCTACACCCTCCACGCCCTCGTCATCCTCGCGCTCGCCGGACCTGCCGGCTACCTCGCCAGCAACCCCGCCTGCCTCCTCCTGATCCTCGGCCTTGCCATCGCCTGCACCACATGGACCGCGTTCCTCGGCCGGGGCCCTCTCGAGCGCTTCACCGCCCGATCCGCCCGCTGGCTCTCATCCCGACCCGCTCCGCCACGACGAACAGACGCATCGACCGCCGACGCCGACCCGCACCAGGGTGATTGACGCTCAGACAGGTGCAGCGCGTGGCATGGTGTGAGCCGTTCCGATCGGGGACGGTAAAGCAGCTCGGTGGATCGGTTCGGGCAGCCGTGAAGACAGGTTCCTGGAACAGATATGGCGGCTGCGCAGGCGCGACCAGAACGCCTGCATCCCGATAGCACCCGTCCGTCGACATCCGTCATGACGAAGCTGCCCGACGAGGGTCATACCCAGTCGGTGCCCATGACGACGACAGCCCGATCGACGTTCACGAGTTCCTCTGTCGGTCGCGGTGACCGACAGGGCCTCATCGACGCCATTGCACGCGCTCGCGGTCTTCCTCCACAGCGATGACAGGAGACAGCGCCACCCGTCGAGGTCGCTGCGGTCAGGGTCTCGATTCCTGCGAGGAGTCGTCGATCGAGGACGAACCTGCCGTGCCCGCGCCCTCTGACGCCTCCGCAGTGCCCGGAGCACGGTCAACATCGCCCTCGCCCCGCAGACCTGCCAGGTACGCGTTGTACGCCGCGAGCTCCGCCCCGCCGTCGCGCTCGGCCTTGCGGTCGAACTGGCGGGCGCGGCGGTCCTCGGACTTCATCCACAGCACGGCGACGATGATCGCGTAGCCCACGGTGGGGACCTCCGAGATCGCCCACATGATCGTGCCGCCCCGGATCTGGATGAGCTCCAGCTGATCGGCTGTGTACATCCCCAGCTGGGTGTACCAGTCCTGCGCGACCAGCCAGGTCGCCGAGACCATCGCGACGCCGAAGAAGGCGTGGAACGCGAGGGTGACCAGCAGGGTGATCAGCTTCAGGATGGGGTTGATGGGCTTCGGCGCGGGGTCGATGCCGATCAGCACCCAGGCGAAGAGGTACCCCGAGGCGAGGAAGTGCACCGTCATCAGCACATGGCCGAGGTGGTGCCGCATCGCCAGCTCGAACAGCGGGGAGAAGTAGAACAGGATGAGCGAGCCCACGAAGATGAAGCCGGCCACCGGGGGCGTGGAGAGCACCCGGGAGTAGCCGGAGTGCAGCGCCGCCAGCACCCATTCGCGGATCCCGCGGGAGCCGTCGGTGCGCGGCGAGACCGCCCGGGACAGCAGCGTGACCGGGGCCCCGAGCACCCACAGCGGCGGCACGATCATCATCATCGCCATGTGCTGGATCATGTGCGCGTCGAAGCGGAACCGGCCCCAGGCGGCGGCCCCGCCGTTCATCACCCAGGCGAAGGCGAGGCAGCCGGCGAGGAAGCAGAGCGTGCGGACCCATGGCCAGGCATCTCCGCGTCGCCCCAGGCGCAGCACTCCGGTGACGTAGAGCCCCGCCATGGTCACGGCGAGGGCGAGGGCGATCCAGTCCGGCTGGACGACCGTGAACAGCGCTCCGGGCGAGAACTCGCGCGTGGGCGGGAGGTAGCCCACCAGCGACAGCACGCGCAGCTCCCCCACCGCGGGGATGTTCTGCGGGACCGGCGGCGCGGAGCGGCCCAGGGCGATCGACGCCCCGATCACCGCAGCCATCACCAGGCCCTCGCTGATGGCGAGGTGGCGGAAGCGCAGCTGCTCCCCCAGCCGGCGCCGCTGGAGGGAGCCGAGCACGGCCAGGGCCAGCAGTCCGATCGCCTTGGCCAGCACCACGCGGCCGTAGCCGGTGGTGAGCAGCTCGGACCAGGCGGACATCCTGATCCCGGCGCTGACCAGACCGCTGAGTGCGAGCGCGATCACCGAGGCGAGCGCCCACGGCGAGAAGCGTCGGATCGCGGTCGCCATCGACTCCTCGTCGATCCGGCTGCTCCGCAGGAACAGCACCAGCAGGCCGCCGGCCCAGACGGAAACCGCCACCAGGTGCACGGACATGGCGTTGACGGCGTTGACGTGGTCGAGGCTGGAGCCGGCGTGCCCGGCGAGGCCCAGCGTGGCCGCGCCGATCCCGGCGAGGGCGAGGCCCCAGCAGGCCACAACCGTCGAGCGCGCGAGCGCGTAGGCGAGGGCGGCGAGGGCCGCGAACACGGCGATGCTCAGCTGGATCCGGCCCAGCTCTCCGCCCAGCGCCACGTCCCAGACGTTGTGGGCGGTCCCGGCGCCGGTGGCCTCGAGCCCGCCCAGCGGGATCAGGGCGAGGGACGCGACCGACCACAGCAGCGCGCCCGCGGCGCCGAGGCGCACGGTCCCGCGGCGCGCAGGATCCAGCGCGGTCACCTCGCGCCGACCGGGTCCGGGCAGGAGCAGAACGGCGGTGCCTCCGGCGCCGATGGCGAGCAGCAGGCCGAGGTGGTGGAGGGCGCGGACCGCCGGCAGGCCCCAGGTGACCAGGGGCGAAGCCGGGACCAGCTCCGCCGGGGCGAGAGCACCGGTGGCGGCCATGCCGGCCACGGCGCTGGCGAGGCTGAGGAGCAGGAGGAGGGGGATGCTGAGCGCGCTCGTGCGGCGGGCGGCGGCGTTCATGCCCCTGCCCGTCGGCGGCGCAGCGTCTCGAAGAGGCACACGGTCGCGGCGGTGTGGACGTTGAGGGACTCGGCGTGCCCGGCCAGGGGGATCCGCACGGTCAGGGGCGCCGCGGCGAGGGTGGCCTCGTCCAGCCCGCGCGCCTCATTGCCCAGGATCCAGGCGATCCTCGGCGGCAGCTCCACGTCGAAGAGCTCCGAGCTCGCGTACCCACTGGTGGCCGCGGCGGTGATGGCGCTCCCGGAGAGCTGCTCGAGGACGTCCTCGATCACGGCACCGGTGAGCACCGGGAGATGGAACAGGCTGCCCACGGAGGCGCGCACGGCCTTCGGGGAGTACGGGTCGGCGCTGGTGCGCGTGAGCAGCACCAGGTCGGCTCCGGCGGCATCCGCGGTGCGGATCAGGGTGCCGACGTTCCCGGGATCGCGGACCTCATGGAGGATCACCACGGTCACGGCGCGATCGGCGGGGAGCGCCTCGAGCGCGCTCGCGGCGGCTGCAGGGTCCTCCGCGGGAAGGTCGCCGATGGCGACGACGCCCTGCGGGGTCACCAGAGCACCGGCGGCACCGGACCCGTCGGCCGCTGCGCCGTCGGGCGCGCCGGCGGCCGGCTCCCGCACCAGCGCGCGCAGGATCTGCTCGTCGACGGTGCTCACGAGGACACCGGCGTCACGCGCCAGGTCCAGCAGCTCCGGGTGATCGGTCGCCGCACGCTCGGTGAGGTGGACCTCCCGGGCGAGATCGGGGCGGTGCTCCAGCAGCGAGCGGACCGACTGCGGACCCTCGACGCGGAACCTGCCCTGCTTGCGACGCGCGGAGCGCCCGGCCAGCGCCGCCACCTTCCGCACCCGCTCGGAGCGGGGGGAGGTGATCGGCGACCGGTCCGGGCGCTCGTTCATCGCAGATGGTGCCGCGATGTCAGGCTGCCGGGGCGTTGACGTCCTCGGGGAGGGCGTTCTTGGCGACCTCGACCAGGGCGGCGAATGCCGGCGCGTCGTTCACGGCGAGCTCGGCCAGCATGCGGCGGTCGACCTCGACACCCGCGAGGCCGAGGCCCTGGATGAGACGGTTGTAGGTCAGGCCGTTGGCGCGGGACGCAGCGTTGATGCGCTGGATCCACAGCTGACGGAAGTTGCCCTTGCGCTTCTTGCGGTCGCGGAAGTTGTAGGTCTGCGAGTGCAGGACCTGCTCCTTCGCCTTCCGGTACAGACGCGAGCGCTGGCCGCGGTAGCCGCTGGCCTGCTCAAGGATTTCCCGACGCTTCTTCTGGGCGTTTACTGCCCGCTTCACGCGTGCCACGTGATACTCCTTCGATCGTAAAGTTCAGGGGTGCAGGAGCAGTGCTCCCACGTGGGCGATCAGCGGCCCAGCAGCTTCTTCATGCGCTTGACGTCCGACTTGGCGACGGTGGTGTCGTTGCCCAGGCGGCGCTTGCGGGTGGAGGACTTGTGCTCCAGCAGGTGGCGGGCGTTGGCCTTCTCGCGCATGAGCTTGCCCGAGCCGGTGACGCGGACGCGCTTCTTGGTACCCGAGTGGGTCTTGTTCTTCGGCATCTGCCTGTTCTCCTTGTGACGTTTCTCAGGACTCGACGCTGGTCTCGGCACCGGCCTCGGCGGAGGGCGTCTCGCCCTCGCTGCGGGCGGCAGCCTTCTCAGCATCGGTCTTGCGCTTGCGGGCCTCGGCCATGGCCTGGGCCTTCTTCTTGTGCGGCCCGAAGACCATCACCATGTTGCGGCCGTCCTGCCGCGGGTGCGACTCGACGAAACCGAAATCTGCGACATCCTCGGCCATCCGCTGCAGCAGCTTCACGCCGCGCTCGGGGCGGGACTGCTCACGCCCGCGGAACCGGATGATGACCTTCACCTTGTCGCCGCCGTCGAGGAACTTCTCGACGTTGCGACGCTTGGTGTCGTAATCGTGGGTGTCGATCTTCAGGCCCATACGGATTTCCTTCTGGACCGTGTTCGCCTGGTTCTTGCGCGCCTCACGGGCCTTCAGGTTGGCTTCGTACTTGTACTTGCCGTAATCCATGAGACGTGCGACCGGCGGGTTCGCGCCGGGCGCGACCTCGACCAGGTCGAGATCTGCTTCCTGGGCGAGACGCAGGGCGTCCTCGACACGGACCTCGCCGACCTGCTCGCCGGCGGGCCCGACCAGGAGGACCTTGGGGACCCTGATCTGACCGTTGATGCGCTGTTCGCTGATGTTGGCTCCTCACCTTGTTTTTCGCGTCGGAAGACGAAGAAGGCCCCCGCATGTCATGCGGAGGCCCCAAGGTGCACGCGCCACGGCGCCGATCGGGCATTGCTGCCCGCTCGCCGCGCACGAGGCGCGGCTGCGATACTGACCCAGCGGCTGATGATCGCGAGCCGGAGAGCTCACGAGCGGATCGCCACGAGGTGGGAAGGGACTCCACTTGAGGAACTGATGACGAGGGTCTCGACCTGTTCCAGTCGTCTATCCTAGCAGGAGTGCGCCGAGCGTCCAGGTGATGTGCGTCGCGCTCAGTAGCTGTGACCGACGAGGAGTTTTGGTGGACACCGACCGTCAGGCATCCGACGGGGACGCACCGCACGACGGTCCTGCCTCGCCGTCTTCCGCGAGCCCTGCGACCGGGGACGACCCGGCTCCGACGACGGAATCCGGCCCGGCTCCCGAGGGCACCGCCCACGACTACGGATACGGCGCTGACGGGCTCGACGCCGCCGGCACGGACGGACCCCGCGCCGCGGACTCCAGCACGGCCGACGTCTCCGGCACGGCAGAAGGGCCGATGGCCGCCACGGGGGCCGACCCCGCCACGGGGACCTTCCCGGCCACGAGCATCGATCCTGAGACCGGCCTGCGCACGGGGACGGCCCCTCGCGCGGTGCTGCGACCGATCCCGGAGGGCTTCCCGACTCCGCCGCCGCGTCCGGCGCGACCGAACCGTCGGCCGGCCCCGAAGCCCGATCCCTCGACGGCTCCCGCCCGCCCGCGACGCCTCCTCATCGCCGGCATCGCCGCGGCGGCCGTGCTGCTGCTGGTGGTCGTCGTGGGCGGTGGGCTCCTGGCCGTCCGCCACCTCTCCCCCGAGGAGCCCGCACCCGTCGCGGGGGACGACCCGGGCACGCAGGCCCCGGCGGCCCCGGCGGGCAAGGGCGCCGTCGAGGTCGGCGGAGTGACGTTCACCGAGGTGAGCACCGAGGTCGGGGTCCGTGCCGTGGGCTCGTCGAGCTCGCGCGTGGAGCCCGAGGGCGAGTTCGTGGTGGTGGTCTTCGCGGTGGAGAACCCGACCTCCGCCCCGGTGCGGATCACCTCGGACGCCGTGCTGGAGGCCGCCGACGAGACCTTCCCCGTCGATGACGACGCGACGCACGCCTACGAGACCGATTCGGAGTACGCCGGCGTGGTACCGACCGAGGGGACGGTCGAGTTCCACGCCGTCTTCGACGTCCCGATCGGCACCGACCCGTCCGCACTGCGGATCGAGCTCCCGGATCTCGGCGAGATCGGCGCTCTGCCGCTCGGCGGCTGACCCGACGACCCGCGCGCCGCACTGCTCGACGCGCCGTGACCATCGCGCCCCGCTCGGGGCGCCCGAACCGCGCGGCCCCGCTCCCGGGAGCCGCACCCCGACCCCCAGGAGGGCCCTCATGACCGATCACCAGCACGACGACCACCACGACCACTCCGACGAGACCGCCGAGTCGCAGGAGCTGCGGGACATCGCCGAGGTCTCCTCGGTGGAGATCATCACCTCCGCCTGCGTGCACCTGATGAGCGCCGCCGCGGTGAAGGTGGGGCTCGCCGAGGACGAGGCGACCGGCGGGTACCAGGACCTCGCCGAGGCGCGGAAGCTGATCAACGCGCTGGCCGGGCTGGTGACCGCGGCGGCGCCGGAGATCGGCAACGAGCACGCCCGGTCCCTGCGCGACGGCCTGCGCTCGCTCCAGCTGGCCTTCGCCGAGGCGCTGCCCTTCCCGGACGGCCCCGGCGAGGCACCGGGCGAGAAGTTCACCGGCCGGGTCTCCTGACCTGACGGGTGCCAGGAGCCGACGAGCTCCAGGCTCCGCCGGGCTTCGGCAGCTGCCGCAGCTCAGGAGCCGAGCACGAGCCGCAGCGAGCTGATCCGCTCCGCCACGATCTGCTCGGCGCCGAGCCCGGCGGTGACCGCGTCGACCACGGCGCGGACCTCCTCCGCGGTGAGGCCCGGGCGCAGCTGCAGGTGGAGGTCCACCTCGGCGCGCTCCCCCGCTCGGGCGGTCAGGGCGCGCACCTCGTGGGAGGCAGCGCGCCCCACGCGGTCCAGCACCTCGGCCAGCTCGGGGTCCTCATGCGGCGGCAGCCAGGTCCGCCCCTGGGCCAGGGCCCAGAGCACCGACCGGGGCAGCAGCACCGGCCCGCCCTCCTCGGGCGGGGTCGCGGCGTCCAGCACCAGGGCGGTGCACCCCTCCTGCACGGCGGCCTGCGCAGCCTGCGGGCCGACCACCGGCACCGGCCTGGCATCCCGTCGCCAGGCGCCGAGCGCGGCCACTGAGGTGAACAGCGGGAGCACGGTCGTCCCATCGGGCGCGGTGATCGAGACCATCGCCATGTCCGCGCCGTTGTCCCCGGTCAGGCCATGGGCGGTGGTGCCCGTCTCCGTGGCGACCGCCATGATCGGCACCAGCACCCGTGAGGCGGCCAGCGCCCCCACCAGCTGCTGGCGGTGGGGGTCCTGGCCGGCGCGGTGCGCGGCCAGGGCCTCGGCGATCGGCGCAGGGGTGGTCCCGTCGTCCCCGGGGAAGGGGCTGACGCTGTAGTCACGCCCCTCCCAGGACACTCCGGCGGTGTCGGTCAGCGGTGACTTCTCGCGGAAATGGGCGGGCAGGGCACGGCGCGCCCCGTCCGCCGGATGCTCCTCCGACGGGGAGGTCACAGGCGGCCTGCGACGTCGAGCGCCTCGCCCATCGTGAACGCCTGCGCGTACAGGGCCTTGCCCACGATCGCGCCCTCGACCCCGGAGGGGACCAGCGAGCGCAGGGCCTCGAGATCGGCGAGCGAGGAGATGCCGCCGGAGGCGACGATCTTCGCCTCGGTGCGCGAGCAGACCTCGGCGAGCAGCTCGAGGTTCGGGCCGCGGAGGGTGCCGTCCTTGGTGACGTCGGTGACGACGTAGCGCTGGCAGCCGGCCTCGTCCAGACGCTCGAGGGTCTCCCACAGGTCGCCGCCGTCGCGGGTCCAGCCGCGGGCGGCGAGGGTGGTGCCGCGCACGTCGAGGCCGACGGCGATGCGGTCGCCGTGCTCGGCGAGGATCTCCGCGGTCCACTCGGGGTTCTCGAGGGCCGCGGTGCCGAGGTTCACCCGGCGGCACCCGGTCGCGAGCGCGGAGGCGAGCGACTCGTCGTCGCGGATCCCGCCGGAGAGCTCGACGTTCATGTCCACGGCGGCGACCACCTCGGCCAGCAGCGCGGAGTTGCTGCCCCGACCGAAGGCGGCATCGAGATCCACCAGGTGCAGCCAGCTCGCGCCGCCCTCCTGGAAGGCGAGCGCGGCGTCCAGCGGAGCGCCGTAGGCGGTCTCGGAGCCGGCCTCGCCCTGGACGAGCCGGACGGCCTGGCCGTCCTGCACGTCGACGGCGGGGAGCAGCTCGAGCACGGGAGCGGTCATGGGATGCCTCCTGGAAGCGATGGGGGCGGGTCGGGGCCCGCGAGGGGGTGGTTCTGTGGAGCGGCACGGCGGGTGCGCGCCGCGGGATCGTCGGTATCGTCGAGATCTCGGTGAGGTCGGGGCTCGGCGGGGCCGGGGCGTCAGCCGGTCTGGATGCGCCAGATCGAGATGCCGAAGCAGATCAGCCCGAGCATCAGCAGGCCCAGTGCGGCCCACCACGGCTTCTTCGATCGATGGAACGACCAGGCGCCGCCGAGCAGCATGCCTCCGGCGAACAGCGTGAGGAAGGCGATGAACATCCCTCACGCCTCCCGGTCGTAGCGCGGCAGGGTGCGCAGCCAGTTGGCCAGCACGACGGAGCCGGCGCCCCCGGACTTCTCCGGGTGGAACTGGGTGGCGCAGAGCGCGCCGTTCTCGACCGCGGCGACGAAACGGTCACCGCCGTGCTCGGCCCAGGTCACCAGCGGCGGCGCCATCGGACCGATCGGCTCCATCTCCCAGCTCCGTGCGGCGTAGGAGTGCACGAAGTAGAACCGCTCCTCGGAGACGCCCTCGAACAGGACGGACCCCTCGGGGACGTCGATCGTGTTCCAGCCCATGTGCGGGACGACGTCGGCCTCCAGCCGGGTCACCTCGCCGGGCCACTGCGCGAGGCCCTCGGCGCGCTCCCCGTGCTCGGTGCCGGCGTCGAACATGACCTGCAGGCCCACGCAGATGCCGAGCACCGGTCGGCCGCCGGCGAGGCGTCGCTCGATGAGGCGGTCCCCGCCCACGGCGAGGATCTGCTCCATGGTGGCGGCGAAGGCGCCGACGCCGGGGACGACCAGCCCGTCGGCCGAGAGCGCCTGCTCGCGATCCGCGGTGAGCTCGACCTCGGCCCCGGCGGCCTCGAGGGCGCGCACCACGGAGCGCACGTTGCCCGAGCCGTGGTCGAGCACGACCACGCGCGGTGCACGGGCCTGGCCGGCCGCGGTCTGCTCCGGTGCCGCCGTCACTTGCGCTTCTTCCCGGAGGCGATCCACTCCAGCGCCTCGGCGCGGCTGAGCGCGGCGGGGTCCAGCCCCTCGCCCAGCTCGGCCAGGTCGGTGGCGCCCAGCAGCAGCTCCTCGACGAGGTCGTCGACGGCGCCGAGCACGATCGCGGGCGAGATGTCCTCGCCGCGCTCCCCGTTCTTGTACCGGGTCGCGGTCATGCGGTCGCCGCGGCGCCAGAACAGCACGATGCCGTTGCGCTGCAGGGCGGTGGAGGCGATGGCCGCGAGGTCATGGGCGGCTGCCTCGGCGAGCGGACCGGCCGCGATGGCGCCGGTCTCCGTGTCCAGGGTCCGGGTGCCGGCCGGGATGTCGATCCCGTCTTCGCGGGCCTCACGGCCCAGCCGGACCACACCGGCCAGCGCCTTCGCGGAGACCACGGAGGTCGCGACCACGGCGACCGTCGGCTCGGAGTCCTCCTCCGAAGGCTCGGACAGCACGTCCTCGACGGTCAGCGGCGCGTCGTCGAGGGAGATCCCCTCCATGAGACGCGCGAACTCGGCATCGATGTCGTCGGCGGGACGGCCGGAGCCCTCGCCTCCGGTCCCGTCGGCGCGGGGCTCCTCGGGGTCGACGGTGTTCACAGGGCTCCCTTGGTCGAGGGGACGTCGAGGACGCGGTCATCGTAGGCGCAGGCGGCGCGCAGCGCACGGGCGAGCGCCTTGAACTGCGCCTCGACCACGTGGTGGGGGTCGCGGCCCTCGAGGAGCCGGATGTGGAGGCAGATCGCGGCGTGGTGCGCGATCGACTCGAAGACGTGCCGGGTCAGCGACCCGGTGAAGTGGCCGCCGATGAGGTGCAGGGCCTGGGCCTCGCTCTCGCCGGAGTGCACGCAGTAGGGGCGGCCCGAGAGGTCCACGACGGCCTGGGCGAGGGACTCGTCCAGGGGGACCATCGCATCGCCGAAGCGGGCGATGCCCTTCTTGTCCCCGAGGGCCTCGCGCAGCGCCTGGCCCAGCACGATCGCGGTGTCCTCGACGGTGTGGTGGGCGTCGATGTGGGTGTCGCCTGTGGCCGACACCTTCAGGTCGAAGCGGGCATGGGTCCCCAGCGCCGTGAGCATGTGGTCGAAGAAGGGCACCGTGGTGGAGACGTCGACCTGGCCGGTGCCGTCGATGTCGAGGGTCAGCTCGATCGAGGACTCGCGGGTGGTGCGGGAGATGGTCGCGGTGCGGGCGGGGCGCGCGGCGGGGCTGGCGGTCATCGGGGGTCGGCCTCCTCGAGGGCGGTGCGGAATGCGGCGTTGTCCTCGGGGGTGCCGAGGGAGACGCGCAGCCAGCCGGCGGGGCCGACGGCTCGGATGAGGACGCCGCGGGCGAGGAGGGCCTCGAACACGGCGTCGCGGTCGGTGAAGCTGCGGAACAGGATGAAGTTCGCGTCCGACGGGGCGACGTCGTGGCCGCGCTCGCGCAGGTGGCGGTCCAGAGCGTCCCGCTCGCTGCGCAGCAGGGCCACCTTGCCCAGCAGCTCCTCCCGGTGGGCGAGCGCGGTGAGCGCGACCGCCTGGGTGACGGCGGAGAGGTGATACGGCAGGCGCACCACGCGCACGGTGTCCACGATCGCGGGATCCGCGACCAGGTAGCCGAGCCGCGCACCGGCCAGGGCGAAGGCCTTGGACATGGTGCGGGAGACGACGAGGTTCGGGTGCGCGCCGAGCAGGGTCAGGGCGCTGGGCACCCCGTCCCGGCGGAACTCGCCGTAGGCCTCGTCGACCACGAGCAGGCCGCGGGTCGGGGCGAGGGCCGCGGCCGCCGCCTCGACGACCTCGAGGTCCAGGGCGGTGCCGGTGGGATTGTTGGGGCTGGTCAGCACCACGATGCTGGGGCTGTGCTCGGCGATCGCGGCGGTGACCGCCTCGACGCTCAGCGTGAACTCCGGAGCGGGGCCGCGCTCGGCGGTGACCCAGTCGGTGTAGGTGTCCCGCGCGTACTCGGGGTACATCGAGTAGTGCGGCGTGAAGCCGAGCGCCGTGCGGCCGGGGCCGCCGTACGCCAGCAGCAGCTGGTGCATGACCTCGTTGGAGCCGTTGGCGGCCCAGACCGAGTGCGCCTCGGGCGCCTCGATGCCGGACTCGGCGGCGAGATAGGCGCCGAGCTCGGCGCGCAGCGCGAGCGCCTCGCGGTCCGGGTAGCGGTTCAGGCCGACGGCAGCGTCCGCGGCGGCGCGGCCGATGGCGGCGGCGAGCTCCGCGGAAGGTCCGTAGGGGTTCTCGTTGACGTTCAGCGCATGGGCGACCTCGAGCTGCGGCGCGCCGTACGGGGCGGCGCCCGCGATGCCGTCGCGCGGGGCGGGCAGCGCGGAGGACTCGAGGGTCGGAGCGGAGTTCGCGGGCATGGCCTCCATGGTAGTTCTCCGCACGGAGCGGGGGCCGGCGCGTCCACCTCGCGCCGGTCACATCGGTGGATCCCCGCGGCCCGCGGACGCGACCGGGATCACCGTCGATGTCGAGGAGACGCTCAGCGCGCGCGGATTACTCTGGAGCGATGTTCCGCTCCTTCGGTGCCCTGGTCGGCGACCTGCTGGTCGTCCTGCTCTTCGTCGCGATCGGCTTCGTGCAGCACGGCACGCCGCTGACCGCCCAGAACCTGTTCCTGGTGGGCTGGCCCTTCGCTGTGGGCGTGCTGCTGGGCCACCTGGCGATCCGGGCCTGGCGCGCACCCTTCCGGATCTGGCCGCACGGCGTGTTCGTCTGGGCGATCACGCTCGCCACCGCGATGGCGCTGCGCACCCTGTTCTCCGCCGGCACCGAGGTGTCCTTCCTCATCGTCACCGCGATCGTCACCGGAGTGGGCATGCTGGGCTGGCGCGCCGCGGCGCTGTTCCTCACCCGCGGCGAGCGCACCCGACCCCGCGTCGTGACCGGCGCGGAGGCGACAGCATCTCGGAAGGCCGACGCGGCCCCCGCCGAGAAGGACTGACCCCTCCCGACGAGGACCTGCCCCCCTCAGCCCTCGTGGTCGGGCACCGGCCCGATCTCGAGACCGTGCCCGCAGGGGTAGAGCGGATCCTCCGTCCCGCCGGGGACGTCCTCGTGCGAGGCGCGCACCGCCGCCATCGAGCGCGGCAGCTCGATCGGCAGGCGACCCTGTGGCGGTATGACGCCGGTGATCGCCTCGGCCCAGGCCGCTGCGGAGACGCCGAAGGAGCCGGTCAGCGCATCGCAGACGGGCGCGATGGTGGTGAGCACCGCCGCGCGGTCCAGGTCGATGTCCACGATCAGCGGGCAGGCCGCGCGGATCCGGGCCAGGCGATGCGCGAGCCCGGGCGTGGGTTCGAGATCGCCCTGGTGGAACCAGGACTCGAGGAAGAGGTCATCGCGCGGCTGGAAGGGTGCCCCGAGCCGGAGCAGCGCGACGTCGGCGTCCGCCGGATCGGCGACCGGCTCCCCCAGCGTCGTGACGACCTCGTCGGGCAGGCCCTCGGCGTAGATCCGCAGGCGCCCGCCGGAGGTGCGCAGCGGGAGCACCTCGCCGTCGTCGTGCAGCACCACGACGCTGCGGGCCTGGACCTCGTGGCCGCGGCGGCGTGACACCTCGGTGCCCACCTCCGCCGCCGCCGCGGACTCGTCGACGTACGGGTCGTCGAACAGCCCCAGACGGAACTTGACCAGGAGCAGGCGCCGCGCGGACTCGTCGATCCGCTGCTCGGGGATCGCGCCCTCGCGCACCAGGTCCAGCAGCAGCTCGGTGCACTCCTCGCCGCCGAACTGGTCCGCCCAGGCTTCGAGGATGCGCCGCATGCGCTCGGCCGGGGTGAGCTCCTCGACGCCCCAGGCGCGGGCGGGCAGCACCTGGTCACCGACGTGGTTGTCGTTCACGAGCTCCCAGTCGCTGACGATCACGCCGTCGAAGCCGAGCTCGCCGCGCAGCAGCCCGGTGAGCACCTGGCGGTTGAAGCCGAAGCCCACCGCCTCGATCTCCTCGCCGTCCCGCGTCAGGCCGACGGGTCGGCCGTAGTACGGCATGATCGCGTCGGCGCCGTCGGCGATGGCCACCCGGAAGGGCAGGAGGTGGTCCTCGAACCGCCCTCCCGGGTAGATCTGGTCCCGCCCGTACGGGAAGTGGGCGTCCTCGCCGTCCTTCTGCGGGCCGGCGCCGGGGAAGTGCTTCACGGTGGACTGCACCGCCGCCTCCCCGTCCCGTCCGCGCAGCCCGGCGAGCGCCGCGCGCACCAGCTCGGCGACCAGCTCGGGGTCCTGGCCGAAGCACTCGCGCTGGCGCGCCCAGCGCGGCTCGGTGGCGAGGTCCGCGACGGGGTGGAGGCCGGCGCGGATGCCGACGGCGGCGTACTCGCGGCGCACCGTCTCCGCCCACTCCTCCACGAGCTCGGGATCCGCGAGCGCTCCGAGGCCCAGCGGCTCCGGCCACAGGGAGAAGAACGAGGTCACCCAGGAGGTGCCGGCGTTCTGCGCCCCGCCGTGGCGGGGGTCCGTGGAGACGGTGACGGGGATGCCGTGCGGGGTCTGCTCGGCGAGCTCCTGCAGGCGGTTGTGCCAGCGGGCGGCGGTCTCGGCGCTCTCGAGGCCGTGGATGTTGAAGTGGTTCATCCGCCTGCCCAGCACCACCTCGGAGGTGGCCGACTTCGAGATCGCCCCGGGACGCTCGAGCAGCGTGCCCTCCGGCCCGGTCTCGATGACGGTGTGGAACATGAGCCCCACCTTCTCCTCGAGGGAGAGCCGGGTCAGCAGGTCGTCGGCCCGCTCCTCGGGGCTCCGGCGCGGATCCTCGAAGGGATCCATGACGCCGTTGCGGTTCAGGTCCCGGAAGCGGGTGCCGTCGGGGGCGCTGCGGTGGAGGGGCAGGGAGCGGTCAGCCGTGGGCACGGAAGACCTCCTGCTCGATCACGCCGCGCAGCTGGTCGGCGACCTCGTCGGTCGCGAACCAGGCGTGCAGCTGCCCGTCCAGGAGCACGTTGCCGAGTGCGCCGAGCACCATCGACTGGTCCAGCGAGAGGTGCCGCTCCGCGATGACACCGGTGCCCACGGCCACGGCGTCGTGGAAGCCGCCGGGACCGTAGGCGCCCAGCTCCGTCTCGATCCGGGAGAGGTTCTCCGTCGCGGCCTCGCGCTCGTACTGCAGCGCGAGCGCCGCGGCGTGCGGGGTCACCACGCCGTCGAGCCCCTGCGGGTAGGGCTCGCCCTGGCGCCAGTCGGTGCCCGCCGCGTCGGAGAAGTAGCCGGTGGGGTTCAGTCCCAGGGCGTCCACGCCGTACTCGCGGTAGCCGGCATGCGGGTCGGAGCTGGGCGAGAAGCCCCAGTAGCCGTACCCGGCCTCGTCCAGGCCGTGCTCGCGCTGGGCGCGCACGTGCAGGGGGTGGTTCCTCCCCCAGCTGCGCGGGCCCCATTCCGCCTCGGGCACGAACAGATCGGGCATGAGCTCCTCGAACATGGAGCCGCCCCAGCCGGGCACGATCTCCATCCCGCGATAGGTGTGCGCGCCCTCGAACACGGCCACGCCCTCATGCTCGGTCCACTCCCCGACCGGCGCCATCTCGGGCCAGGTCCACTCCGGCGGGAAGGTCCGGTAGGTCGTGAAGTAGGCGCCGGCGGGGATCTGCCCGGTCATGATCCCCAGGTAGGTGACCATGCGCGCCTCGGAGACGGCGGTGTCGTAGTGGTGGGTCGAGTGGTACCAGACGTCGGCGCCGGGGATGCCGTTGAACAGCGGCCGCAGCTCGACGCCTTCCCGACTCGGATCCTCCGTCCAGAACCCGCCGACGGTCTGGCCGGGCTGCGCGTCGACCTCGCGGTCGAAGAAGACGTCCCAGCGCATGCGGTCGAACAGGCGCCGCGCCGCGCGCCGGTTCGAGGGATCGGCCTCGGCGACCACGTGCAGGGCCGCACCGAGCCAGCCCATGTCCACGCTCGAGACGAAGGGGACGACGGGATCGCCCGAGCCGGGCCAGGAGCGCAGGATCGTGCCGTCGACCTCGTCGTACCAGTTGACGTACATACCCGAGGGCTCGTGGTGCTCCATCGCCTCGAGGGAGGCCAGGGTGGCCGCGACGCGGCGGCGAGCATCGCCGGGGGTGATCAGGCGCAGCTCGCGCGCGATCAGGGTGGACCACAGCGAGCCGCCGATGTTCGTGGGCGAGGTGTGGCGGGAGTGCCCGGTGAGGTCGGCGGAGATGTTGTCCGAGATCAGGCCGGTGCGGCGCACGGTCATCGCGTCGAGGCTGCGCCAGGTGTCCGCGGCCCAGCGCCGCAGCAGGGCGTCGTCCCCGGTACCGCCGGGGCGGCGGGATCCTCCGGCGGGAGCGGAGGCGGAGCGCGGCGCCGAGGCGCTGCGCGGTGCGGCGGCGGTGCCGGCGAGGGCACCGGCTCCCAGGAGCGGAACGGTGAGCAGGGTGCGTCGGTCGATGGGGTTCACGATGCCTCCTCGAGGCGGTGCGGGACGGGCGGGATCACTTGATGCCGCTGGTGGCGATGCCCTGGATGAAGTAGCGCTGGAAGAACAGGAAGACGGCGAGGATCGGCAGGACCACGAGGGTGGCGCCGGCCAGCAGCAGTCCGTAGTCGGTGTCGTTCTGACCGGTCGAGATCAGGGCGAGCGCGACCGGCAGCGTGTAGGTCGCCTCGCTGGAGGAGACGACCAGCGGCCACAGGAAGTTGTTCCACGAACCGAGGAACGTGAGGATGCCGAGGGTCGCGAAGGCCGGTCCTGCCAGCGGCAGGTAGACCCGGAAGAAGATCGCGATCTCGCCGACCCCGTCGATCCGCCCGGCCTCCAGCAGCTCCCGGGGCAGTCCCAGGAAGAACTGGCGCATCAGGAAGACGCTGAAGGGCTGGACCAGGAACGGGAGGATCAGCGCCGGGATGGTGTTGGCCAGGCCCAGGTTCACCACCAGCACGTACTGCGGGATGAAGGTGACCAGGCCCGGGATCATCAGGCAGCCCAGCACCAGCACGAACAGCAGCCGCTTGAACGGGAACCGCAGATGCGCCAGCGCATAGCCGAACATCGAGGAGAACAGGAGGTTCCCGGCGGTGACGGCGACCGCGACCACCACGGAGTTCTGGAAGTAGCGCCCGAAGGGTCGGTCGAAGAGCCTTCGGAAGTTGTCCCAGGTGGGCTCCTCGGGCAGCCAGGTCGGGGGCACCCGCAGCAGCTCCCCCTGGGTCTTCACGCTGCCGAGGATCATCCACACGAAGGGAGTGATCACCAGCAGCAGGAAGACGGTCAGGACGACGTAGGTCAGGACGGGGCGGCGACGGTCGATCATCACTTCTCCCTCATGAGGCGGAACTGCGCGAGGGTGACGATGCCGATGACGATGAACGTCAGGTACGCCATCGCGCCGGCGACCCCGTAGTTGCCGAACCCGAACTGGTTGTAGGTGTACATCGAGGCGGAGATCGTGGAGTTCAGCGGCCCGCCCTGGGTCATCACGAAGGGTTCCTCGAAGAACTGCAGGTACCCGATCGACGTGGTGACCATGACGAACAGCATCGTGGGGCGGATCGCGGGCAGGGTGATGTGCCAGAACCGCTGGCGCACGGTGGCGCCGTCGAGGGCGGCCGCCTCGTGCAGCCCGCGGTCCACCGCCTGGAGGCCGGCGAGGAAGATGACCATCGAGGTACCGAAGTTGCGCCAGACGGCCATCACGATGAGCGAAAGCAGCGCCGTGCGCTCATCGCCCAGCCAGTTCGGCCCGTCGATCCCGACCCAGCCCAGCACGGTGTTCACCAGGCCGTTGTCCGGCCGCAGCAGGAACCGCCAGACCACGGCGACCGCGACCACCGAGGTCACGACGGGGGTGTAGAAGCCCATGCGGAACAGTCCCCGCAGGCGGGTCACGCCCCGGTCCAGCGCGAGCGCGGCGGCGAGGCCGGCGACGATGGTCAGCGGCACGCCGAACACCACGAACACGCCGGTGTTCGCCGCGGCGCGACGGAACACCGGGTCTTCGAAGGCGGTGACGTAGTTGTCCAGGCCCACGAAGTCCACCGCGAAGGGCGAGCGGATGTCGCTGATGCGCATGTCGGTGAAGGACATGAACATCGACTGCAGCACGGGCCAGGCGATGAACACCGCGAACAGGAGGACGAACGGCAGGGAGAGCAGGATCCCGGCGCGCGCCTCCCCCGCGGCTCGTCGGCCGCTCCGGCGCCGGGCGGGTCCGGCGTCGGAGCTCGGGGCCGGTCCGGGATCGGTCAGCGGAGCGGCGGTCATATCAGGCCCCGGTCCCGATGCCCTGGGCCTCGGACTGGACGGTCTTGAGCGCATCGGCCGGGGCGAGATCCTGCTTGCAGACCTGCTCGATCTGGGCGTCGAACTTCGCGGCGACCTGCTCCCAGGTGGCGATGGTGGGCGGTGCGAAGGCCGTCTGCAGCTGGGTGTGGAAGGCCTCGAACTTCTCGTTCGAGGAGACGGTCTCGTCCTCCCAGGCGCTCTGGAGGCCCGGCATCGCGGCGACGATCCCGAACCATTGGACCTGCACCTCGGGTCGCGAGAGGTACTCGACGAGCTTCCATGCGGCGTCGCGGTTCTCCGAGCCCTGGAAGACGCCGAGGTTCGCCCCGCCGAGGAAGCTCGAGCTGGTCTCCATCTGCGGCATGACGAACACGCCGTACTTGTCCGCGAAGCCCTCGCCGCCGACGCCCTCGACCGCGGCCATCATCCACGGGCCGGAGATGAACATCGGCACCGCTCCGGAGACGAAGTCCTGCTCGGTGGTGCCCTCGGCCGGCGCCGGGTCCGCGATGCCGTCGGTGAAGTAGGACTGGTAGTAGGCCAGCGCCTCCTCGTTCTCGGGAGTCTCGAAGGTGAACTCCTCGCCGTTCTCGGAGACGACGTCCCCGCCGTTGGACCAGCTCAGCGGAAGCACGGTCTGCCAGGAGCCCGCTCCGCCGGGCTGCAGGGCGATGCCCCACTTCCCGTCGGGCTGGCCCTGGAGGGCCTTCGCCATCGCGACCAGGCCCTCCCAGTCGGTCGGCGGCTCGGTGATCCCGGCCGCCTTCGCGATGTCCTTGCGGTAGTAGACCAGGCGGGTCTCGACGTACCACGGCACGCCGTAGGCGGTGTCGGCGACGGTGATGCCGTCGACGGCGCCGGGGAAGAAGTCGTCCAGGGCGATGCTCTCCGGGGTGGGCTCCAGGGCGTTCAGGCCCACGAACTCCGCCATCCAGGTCGAGCCCACCTGGGCGACGTCCGGCGCGGTGCCGGCGGCGATCGCGGAGGTGAACTTGTCATGGGCGGAGTCCCAGGGCAGCGGGGTCACCTCGACGGTCACGTCGGGGTTCTCCTTCTCGAATCCCTTGAGCAGCTCGGGCAGCGCCTCGCCCTCGGCGCCCATCGCCCAGAGGGTCAGGGAGCCGGTGGCGGGGCCTTCGGCGATCGGCTCGGCGGAGGCCGCGGGACCGGCCTCCTCCTCGTCGGGACGGCCGCAGGCGGCCAGGACGGCGAGGGTGCCGGCGGCGCCGAGGCCGGTGAAGGCACGGCGGGAGAGGCGCGAGGTGGTGGTCATGGTGACTCCTTCGTCGGTGGTGCGGTGGAGGGGGTGGGGCTGTGGCTCGGGAGCGGCGGGGCGCTCGGGGACGGGCTCTGCGAGGGCCCGGGGTCGCGGGCGCCGCGGCGGAGAGCGGTTCTCAGGCGGTGGGGCCGGTGGGCGGCGAAGCGCCGGAGACCTCGATCGGCGGGCAGCCGCAGGAGTCCCGCAGCACGAGCGTCGAGGCGACGGTGGTGGGTTCCTGCACGTCCTCGCCCGCGATGCGGTCGGCGAGTCGACGTGCCGCACGAGCGCCGAGCTCGGCGACCTCCTGGCGCACGGTGGTCAGTCCGGGACTGAGGTACCGGGCGGTGACGGTGTCGTCCCATCCGGTCACGGCCAGGTCCCCCGGCACGTCGATCCCGGCCGCGGTGAGGCGGGCGATGATCGCGAGGGCGAGCTCGTCGTTGCCGCAGACGAGCGCGTCGAGATCCGCGATCCCCTGCCCGCTCTCCGGCCCGCCGCGGCCGGCCAGCAGCTGCTCGGCGACCTCGAACCCGGCCGACTCGATCGGCGGGACGGGGAAATGCTGTGCCGGGGCCAGCCCGGCGTCCTCGAGGGCGTCGAGGTAGCCGCGGTGCCGACGACCGATGTCGGAGCCGTCCTCGGGCAGGCCGACGAATCCGATGCGCCGCCGACCGTGGCCGATGAGGTGCTCGGTGAGCTCTCGGGCCGTGCTGCGGTTCTCGGCGTAGAAGGCGTCGACGCCATCCACCGTGCCGCGCGCGACGCTCACCGTCGGGCGCACCTCGGAGACCTGCCGGACGATCTGATCATCGGCTCCGCTGCGGGCCATGAACGCGACGCCGTCGACCCTGCCGAGCAGATCGAGCACGGCGGTGGGGCGGTTCTCCTGGGGCCCCGAGAGCACGAGCACCACGGAGAGACCGAGCTCGGAGGCGGCGATCTCGAAGCCGACCAGGAGCTGCGCGTAGTAGGGGCCCGCGATGTGCGGGAGCACGACGCCCAGCGCCTTGCTGCGACGCACCGCGAGGGCTCGGGCCGCCGCCGCGGGGACGTACCGCAGCTCGCGGGCGGCCTCGAGCACGCTGTCGCGGGTGCGGGCGGCGACCTTGTCGGGATCTCCGAAGGTGCGGCTCACGGTCGCGATCGAGACTCCGGCGCGCTCGGCGACCTGATAGATGGTGGGCACGCCCGGAGGGCCGTCGCTCGCTGCCATCGCGTGCTCCTCCCCACCGCCATCGGTGCTCTGCTCCCGGGGCCCGCCGGGTCGGTCCGCTTCCTGCCACAGGACTGGAAGCGCTTACAGACTAAGCATGACTGTATGCGCTTACATCGATCGTGGCAAGCCCCGCGAGTCGCTCAGCAGATCAGGCGCCCGGCGGGCGGGACTCCTGCCCGCCGAGCGCCCGGCGCGTCAGTCCGCGAAGCGGATGTCGATCGCGGAGCCGTGCGAGGGCAGACCCTCCGCGCGGGCCAGCGTGGTCGCCGCAGCACGCGCCCCGGCAAGCGCCTCGCGGTCGTAGTGGACGACGTGGATGCCGCGCAGGAAGGTCTGCACACCGAGTCCGCCGGTGAAGCGCGAGGTGCCGCCGGTGGGCAGCACGTGGTTGGAGCCCGCGGCGTAGTCGCCGAGGCTCACGGGGCTGTGGGCTCCCACGAAGACGGCGCCGGCGTTGGTGATCCGGGCGGCCACCTCCGCGGCGTCGGCGGTCTGGATCTCGAGGTGCTCGGCACCGTACGCGTCGACCACCGCGATCCCCTGTTCGAGATCGGTGACCAGCACGACGCCGCTCTGCCGCCCGCGCAGGGCCTCCTCGACGCGCTCACGGTGCAGCGCCTGCGGGACCTGGGAGGCGAGCTCGACCTCGACCGCGCCCACGAGCTCCGGGGAGTCGGTGACCAGCACGCTCGCGGCCAGCGGATCGTGCTCGGCCTGGGAGATCAGGTCCGCGGCGACGTAGGCGGGGTGGGCCTCGCCGTCGGCGAGGATCGCGATCTCGGTGGGACCGGCCTCGGCGTCGATGCCCACGATCCCGCGCACGAGGCGCTTGGCCGCGGCCACGTAGACATTGCCGGGCCCGGTGATCAGATCGACTCCCTGCAGGCCCTCGCCGTCGCCGAGGTCCTGCGCGCCGTGGGCGAGCAGGGCGATCGCCTGGGCACCTCCGGCGGCGAGCACCTCGGTGATCCCCAGCAGCGCGCAGGCGGCCATGATCGTGGGGTGCGGGAGCCCGCCGAACTCCTTCTGCGGCGGGGAGGCGAGCACGATCTGCTCGACGCCGGCGACCTGGGCGGGGACCACGTTCATCACCACCGAGCTGGGCAGCACGGCACGGCCTCCGGGCACGTAGAGACCCACGCGGCGCACCGGGACCCAGCGCTGCGTGACGGTGCCGCCGGGCACCACCTCGACGCTGTCGGCAGGACGGACCTGCTCGCCGTCGACCCGTCGGACCCGCGCGATCGACTCCTCGAGCGCCGAGCGGATCGCCGGATCGAGCTCCTCGAGCGCGCGCTGCAGGGCCTCGGGCGGGACCCGCAGATGCTCGGGCCGCATCCCGTCGAAGCGCTCGGAGGCATCGAGCACGGCGGCGGCGCCCCGGGAGGCGACGTCCTCGACCAGCGGTCGCGCGACGGCGACCGCGGCCTCGACGTCCAGCTCGGCGCGCGGCAGCGCGGCGGTGAGCTCGGCGGCGGTGAGGGTCCGCGTGCGCAGGTCGGTCACGGTGAGGAACGGATCGGCGGAAGGCATGGACGCAGTCTAGGAGCGGGGCGCGGGAGAGGCTCGCCGCGCCCACGTCCCGGAAGGACCTCCGGCGCTGATCCGGGCCCTGCACCGGATAGGGTCGGCCCGTGCTCGTCGCCTTCCTCCTCACCCTCGTCGCCGGTGGCGCCACCAGCATCGGCGCCGCCCTCGGAGTGATGGGCCGCGGGACCAGCCCGAAGATCCTGGCCGGCGGTCTCGGACTCTCCGCCGGCGTGATGCTCTACGTCTCCTTCATGGAGCTGCTGCCCCAGGGAGCCCACGTGCTCTCCGGTGGCGAAGCGGTGACCGCGAAGGGCGGGGCCCAGGCGGCGCTCGCGTTCTTCGTCGGCATCGGCGTGATCGCGGTGCTGGACCGCCTGGTGCCCGAGGCGGTCAGCCCGCACGAGTTCTCGGGCCGGATGACCGGCAGCCACGGGCATGCCGAGGTGCGCGAGCCCCAGGAACAGGCCGAGGACCGGATGCTGCGCGCCCGCCTGCTGCGCACGGGGACGGTCACCGCGATCGCCCTCGCCCTGCACAACGTGCCCGAGGGCTTCGCGACCTTCGTGGCGGCCCTGCAGGCCCCCGAGGTCGCGATCCCGGTGGTGGCGGCGATCGCGCTGCACAACATCCCCGAGGGCCTCGCGGTCGCGGTCCCGGTGCGCCGGGCCACCGGGTCACGGGCGAAGGCCTTCTGGCTCGCCACGATGACGGGGTTCGCCGAACCGGTGGGCGCCGTGATCGGCTTCCTGCTGCTCTCCCCGCTGCTCGAGGGAGCGGCGATGGGCGCGATCCTGGCCGGGGTCGCCGGGGTGATGGTCTTCGTCTCGCTCGACGAGCTGCTGCCCGCCGCGGAGGAGACCGGCGAGCACCACACGGTGATCTACTCGCTGATCGCCGGGATGGCGGTCATGGCGCTGACCCTGATCGTGCTGGGCGCCCCCGCCCCGGCACCGCGCTGAGCCCGCCTCCGGTACGTTCTACCCGGGGCCGCGCGCCGACGCCGTCGTGACCGACCCCGGGGCGAGGCATCGGGACCAGGCAGGGGGCGCAGGATGGGCGACAGTGGGGACAGGACGCGCAGCTCCGGGCGGGGCGCCTCCGGCATCGCGCGTCTCGGCCCCCCGGAGGCTCCGCTCCCCCGCGCCCGGCGCGGCGGACGTCGGCCCCGGGTCCCGGCCTCCCTGGCCGTCCTCTCCGCGTTCCTGCTCGTCTGCGCCCTCAGCGCCTGCGACCCGATCCCGGACCGTCCCGACGGCGGAACGGACGAGGAGCCCACGACTCCACCGGCCTCCGCCGCGCCGATGGATCCTGCCGAGGTGGCCGCCGCCGAGAGCACCCCGGTGGACCCGACCTGGCTGTGTCGCCCCGGAGAGGAGAAAGCCCCGAGCACCTCCACGACCGGCGGGACGCTCACCCCGCTCAGCGTCCGCGCCGAGGGCAACGACCTCGAGGTGAGCGGCCCCTTCCACCTGGAGCCCGAGCAGGAGTACCGGGGCTTCACCCCCTCGGGCGTGCTGCTGCCCGCCCACCCCGAGAACCGCGGCGTGCCCGCCCCCGGATGGGACGAGCAGCTCGGCGTCGAGGGCGCCCCCGTGCCCCCGATCGTGGTGCGCGAGCGGGTCGAGGTCGCCGGGGACGGGCCGGCGCCGTCGGCCGTCACCGCCCGGCTGACGCTCGGCACCTGCGACGACGCCCCGCTGCCGGACGGGCAGTACCTGCTGCGCCTCAGCGGAGGCGATCTCGACGGCCCCGGCCGCCGGGAGGCCGGATGGGGCGCGAGGGAGGACGTGCTCGTCGACGTCGTCGGGGGCGCCGCCGAGGCTGTCCCCGGCGCCGTCAGCGCCCCGTCGGGCGAGATCCCCGCGGACCTCTCCCCCCTGCACTGCGGCGCGACGCTCGCCCCGCGCGGCGACGGCGACGGGCTCGGAGTGGAGGTCGCCGAGCCGACCACGGAGGTCTCCACCGTCGTGCCCGACGAGGAGGTCGGCAGCTCGGTGGGCGCCGAGGTGACGGCCACCTCGCCGGATCTGGGGTCCATGGGGCTGTTCCATGCCGTCGTGCTCACCGATCCCGGCACCGGCACCGTCGTCGCCGGGGCCCGCAACGCCACCACGATCCCGCTGCAGTGGATGGACGCCGACGGCGTCACCCGCACCGAGCGGGCATGGACCAGCCAGGGAGCCTGCGGGCCCGACGCCCTGGGCCCGGGCACCTACGAGGCCCACGGCGCGGTGGCCGCCGTGGACGCCGACGGCGCCACGCACATCGTCCTCTCGAAGCCCTGGACGGTCACGGTCGTGGAGGAGGATCCGGCGACCTGAGCGTTCCGCGCCGGCGAGGATTCCACGCCGCCGTCGAGACGGGACGCGAGAGGCGCTTCTCACGTACCGTGGACTTGTTCTGATCGACGGGCGGGGCACCGCCCGATCCTCGATTAGTCTTGACGTCAAGACATTTCCGCATCGACCTGAGGGAGCACGCGACACATGGCGCGCATCATCTACACCCACACCGACGAGGCGCCGATGCTGGCGACCGCATCGTTCCTGCCCATCCTCGATGCCTTCTCGGACACCGCCGGGATCGAGGTCACCACCCGTGACATCTCCCTGGCCGGCCGCATCATCGCGGCTTTCTCCGACCTGCTGCCCGAGGACCAGCGGGGCACTGACGCCCTCGCCGAGCTCGGCGAGCTGGCGAAGTCCCCCGAGGCCAACATCATCAAGCTGCCCAACATCTCCGCCTCGGTGCCGCAGCTGAAGGCCGCCGTCGCCGAGCTGCAGTCCCAGGGCGTCTCCCTGCCGGACTACCCCGAGTCCCCCTCCACCGACGAGGAGAAGGACATCCGCGCCCGCTACAGCTCGGTCATGGGCTCGGCCGTCAACCCCGTGCTGCGCGAGGGCAACTCCGACCGCCGCGCACCCTCCGCCGTGAAGAACTTCGCCAAGGCGCACCCGCACCGCATGGGCGCCTGGAGCGCGGACTCGAAGACCTCCGTCGCGACCATGGGTGCCGACGACTTCCGCGCCAACGAGCAGTCCGTGGTGCTCGAGGGCGAGGACACCCTCTCGATCGTGCACGTCGCCGCCGACGGCACAGAGACCGTGCTCAAGGAGTCCCTGCCGGTCCTGGCCGGTGAGGTCGTGGACTCCACCGTCATGCGCGCCGCCGCGCTGGACTCCTTCCTGCGCGAGCAGATCGCCGCCGCGAAGGAGCAGGGCGTGCTGTTCTCCCTGCACCTCAAGGCGACGATGATGAAGGTCTCCGACCCGATCCTCTTCGGCCACGCGGTGCGCGCCTTCTTCCCCAGCCTGTTCTCCGAGTTCGGCGAGCAGCTCTCCGCGGCGGGCCTGTCCCCCGACAACGGCCTCGGCGGAATCCTCGCCGGCGTCGAGGGCCTGGACGCCTCGGTGCGCGAGGGCGTCGAGGCCGCGATCGCGAAGGACCTGGCCGACGGCCCGGCCCTGGCGATGGTCAACTCCCACAAGGGCATCACCAACCTCCACGTCCCCTCCGACGTCATCGTCGACGCCTCCATGCCCGCGATGATCCGCGGCGGCGGCAAGATGTGGAACACCGAGGACGCCGAGCAGGACACCCTGGCCGTCATCCCCGACAGCTCCTACGCCGGCGTCTATGCCGCCACCGTCGAGGACTGCCGGAAGAACGGCGCCTTCGACCCGACCACCATGGGCACCGTGCCGAACGTCGGCCTCATGGCGCAGAAGGCCGAGGAGTACGGCTCGCACGACAAGACCTTCGAGATCGCGGCCGACGGCCGGGTCGAGGTGCGCGACTCCTCCGGCGCCGCGCTCATGACCCAGGAGGTCGCCGCGGGCGACATCTTCCGCTCCTGCCAGGCCAAGGACGCCCCGATCCGCGACTGGGTGCAGCTCGCCGTGCGCCGCTCGCGCGAGTCCGGCATGCCCGCCGTGTTCTGGCTCGATCAGGCCCGCGCGCACGACCGCAACCTCATCGAGAAGGTCACCGCCTACCTCGCCGAGGAGGACACCGAGGGCCTCGACATCCAGATCCTCGACCTGGTCGACGCCACCCGCCACACCCTCGAGCGCGTGCGCCGCGGCGAGGACACCATCTCGGTGACCGGCAACGTGCTGCGCGACTACCTCACCGATCTGTTCCCGATCATGGAGCTGGGCACCAGCGCCAAGATGCTCTCCGTGGTGCCGCTGATGAGCGGCGGCGGCCTGTTCGAGACCGGTGCCGGCGGCTCCGCCCCGAAGCACGTCCAGCAGCTCGTCGAGGAGGACTACCTGCGCTGGGACTCCCTGGGCGAGTTCCTGGCCCTGGCCGAGTCCTTGCGCCACCTCGCCCGCACCGCGGACAACGAGCGCGCCCGCGTGCTCGCCGATGCTCTGGACCGCGCGACCGAGACCCTGCTCAGCGAGGGCAAGTCCCCCCAGCGCAAGCTCGGCTCGATCGACAACCGCGGCAGCCACTTCTACCTGGCCATGTACTGGGCCCAGGAGCTCGCCGCACAGAGCGAGGACACCGAGCTCGCCACCGCCTTCGGCCCCATCGCGAAGGAGCTCACCGACGGTGAGCAGACCATCGCCGAGGAGCTGCTCGCGGTGCAGGGCAAGCCGGCCGACATCGGCGGCTACTACCGCCCGGACCTCGAGAAGATCGCCGCGGTCATGCGCCCGTCGGCCACCTTCAACCGGATCCTCGAGGAGATCTCCGCGGCGCTGTGACCCGGCCGCCTCGCTGAGGCGACCCGCCCGGTCGCCTCAGCCTCCTCGCGCCGACGCCGGTCCGGACCGCCCCGTGCGGACCGGGCCGGCGTCGGCGTTCCTGCGTACTCTGGAGCCCGCCTCGCAGCGCGGTGCACGCGCCCGCGCAGCGGGTCTCTCACCGGAAGAACCTCTCGCCCCCGGAAGGACCCTCGTGCCCGTCATCCCCTCCCCCGTCGACGGCATCGACCTGCGCTATGACGTCTCCGGCGACGGTCCTGCGCTGGTGCTGCTGCACGGCTCGGTCCTGTCCCGGGCGATCTGGCGGGGTCTCGGATACCTGGGGCCCCTCGCCGCCGAGCACACCGTGATCCGCCTGGACCAGCGGGGCCACGGCCTGTCCGGGACGCCGCACGACCCGTCGGCCTACACCCAGCAGGCGTTCGTCGCCGATCTGCTCGCGGTGCTGGACGCCGAGGGCATCGGTCAGGCGGCCCTGATGGGGTACTCGCTCGGTGCCCGCGTCGCGCTGACCGCGGCGCTGGAGCACCCCGGCCGGGTGACACGGCTGGTGAGCCTCGGCGGATCGGCCTCCGCCCAGCGCGGCGCGGTGGACGCCGTGTTCTTCCCCGAGGTGATCGACGCGGTGCGCGAGGGCGGGATGGAGGCCTTCTGCACCGGCCAGGGGCTCGGCCCCGAGGTCGAGAGCCGACGGGCCCGGGCCACCCGCACCGCCTTCCTCGCCGCGGACCCGCTCGCCGTCGCCGCCCTGCTGACCGCCACCGACGCCACCGGCGCCGTTCCCGAGGAGGCGCTCGCGGAGTGCACCGTCCCGGCGCTGTGGATGGCGGGCACCGAGGATCATCCCCGCGTCGAGGAGTCCCGGCGGGCGGCGGCGCTCATGCCCGATGCCGAGTTCGTCCCGCTGCCCGGGCGCGACCACGGCGGCACCCTGTTCCCGCCCGAGCCGGTGCTCGAGCACGCCCTGCCGTTCCTGCGCTGAGCGCGGGGGTCAGAGCACCTGGCGCACCAGCGCGAACAGGGCGACGACGACGATGATCCCCCGCAGCAGCCACTCCGGCATCTTCTTGGCCAGGTGCGCGCCGAAGTAGCCGCCGACCAGCGCACCGACCGCGATCGCGGCGGTCGCGAGCCAGACGATCTCGACCCTCAGCACGAAGTGCGCGACGAGGTACACGCTCGCGGCGGCCAGGTTCACGATCAGGCTCATCAGGTTCTTGACGCTGTTGACCGCCTTCATCGACCGGCCGGTGAAGGTCCCGAGCACGCCGAGGTAGAGGATGCCCTGGGCGGCGGTGAAGTAGCCCCCGTAGATCGAGGCGGCGCCCATCGTGCCGATGAGGGCGGGTGAGCGGTACGGGCTGCGGGCCGGGGTGGGCGCCGATGCGATGCTCGCGGCGGAGGACAGGTCATCGCCCGGGCTGACGGCCGCAGAGGGATCGGTGCCGTCGGTCGCCGGGGAGCCGGCGCCGCCCCGCCGTGCCGCGCGGCGCTCGGCGCCGGCGCGGATCGCTGCGGTGATCCGCTTCTGGAAGATCACCATGACCAGGGCGAACACGATCAGGATCGGGACGATCACGTCGAGCGCCGCTCCCGGGGAGGCGAGCAGCAGGAGCGCCCCGGCGGTGGCGCACACCGCGGTGACGGCCATGAGCGGGCCCAGGTTGCCCTTCTCCTCGGCGATCTCGCGGCGGTAGCCGTAGACGGAGCCGAAGGTCGAGAACAGGATCCCGATGGTGTTGGTGCGCACCGCGACGCCCGGCGGGATCCCGAGCGCGAGCAGCACCGGCAGGGTCAGCAGCGACCCCGAGCCCACGGCGGCGTTGATGGCGCCGGCGAGGGTTCCCATGGCCAGCAGGACGATCAGCGAGACGGGTTCCACGAGCGTCGACTGTACCCACGAGGAGGACCTGCGCGGGCGACGGGCCGCCGCTCGGGCGGCAGGAATGCTCTCAGCGGCCCGCCTCGGCGACGGCGTCGCGGAGCACCTGGGCGTGGTTGTGCTCGATGTCCTTGGCGGCGAAGAGCAGCACGAGGCGGGTGGCCCCGGCGTCCAGCGCGCTCTCGCGCAGGGTCTGCGCCGCACCCGAGCGCTCGAGCTCACGGCGGTAGTGCTCGGCGAACTCCTCGACGTCGAGCTCGCCGCCGTGGAAGGCCTTGCGCAGGTCGGTGCTGGGGGCGGCCTCCTTGGCCCACTCGTCGTGCTGCAGGCGCTCCTTCCGGATGCCGCGGGGCCACAGCCGGTCCACCAGGACCCGATGCTCGGCGGGGTCGGAGCCGTCGTCGTCCAGGACGTCGTGCACGCGGACCAGGTCGATCCTCAGCGCGGTCATCGCTCCTCCTCGAGGGGGTCGTGCAGGCCGGCCAGGAGTGGCCACGGGCCGTGCAGAGGCTCTGCGGGCCGGTCCAGGGCCGGTCCAGGCGGCCCGAGCGGCTCGGACGGCTCGGGCGGCAGGGCGGCAGGGGCGGTCCGGCGGCCCGGGCGGTCGGGCGGCCCGGGGGTGGCCACGGCCCGGCCAGGGATGCCTCGGGCCACAGCTGGTCGACTACTGGCGTCAGGGCGATGAGTACGGCGATATCGGCATAGACATCGCTGAGCCGCCAGCAGTCGACCATCCTTGTCGCCAAGTCCGGAGATCGGCAGATGCCGCCCCGATTCGGGCACGGGGCCGGCGAGCGCCGACGCGATCGGGGCGCCGACGCCGGACGACCTGCGCGGATCAGGCCAGTGCGGCCTGGGCGGCGTCGTAGTCGGGCTCCTCGGTGACCTCGGCGACCTGCTGGGTGTAGACGACCTTGCCGTCGGCGTCGGTGATCACCACGGCGCGGGAGAGCAGGCCGGCCAGCGGACCGTCTTGCATGGTCACGCCGAGATCCTCGCCGAAGGAGGAGCGGAAGGCGGAGCCGGCGACGACGTTCTCGATGCCCTCGGCGCCGCAGAAGCGGGCCTGGGCGAAGGGCAGGTCCTTCGAGACGCAGACGACGACGGTGTTCTCGAGGCCGGCGGCGATCTCGTTGAACTTCCGCACGCTCATCGCGCAGGTGCCGGTGTCCAGCGACGGGAAGATGTTCAGCACCACGCGCCTGCCGGCGAGGTGGGCGCTGGCGACGGGAGCCAGGTCCTGGCCGACGAGCTCGAAGGCCGGCAGGGCGGACCCCTGTGCGGGGAGCTCTCCGGCGGTGGTGACGGGAGTGTTCTGGAAGGTGATGGAAGCCATGCCTCCATCATCATCCCCCGAGCTGAACGACACAACCTGGTCTCTGGGAGGCGTCCTGCCGCCCGGAGCGGTGCTCAGTCCATCGTGTCGTGCAGGCGCTCGAGCTGCTCGTCGACGTCGAAGTCCGCCGCGGGCCACTGCGGATCGATCCCCTCGAGCGCGTCGAGCAGGAGCTGCTGCACGGCGATGCGGGCGTACCACTTGCGGTCGGCGGGCACCACGGTCCAGGGGGCGCCCACGGTCGAGGTGGCCCGCAGCGCCCGGGAGTACGCGTCCATGTACGCGTCCCAGTGCTGGCGCTCGTCGACGTCGCCCGGGTTGAACTTCCAGTGCTTGTCCGGCCGCTCGAGCCGCTCGGTCAGCCGCTCCCCCTGCTCCTGGCGGGAGATGTGGAGCATCACCTTGACGATCACGGTGCCGGCCTCGGTGAGCTCGCGCTCGAAGGCGTTGATCGCCGTGCAGCGCTTGCGGATCTCCTGGGCGTCAGCCCAGCCATGCACCCGGTGGATCAGCACGTCCTCGTAGTGGGAGCGGTCGAAGACCCCGATGATGCCCGGCGCCGGCACCCGCTTGCGGATCCGCCACAGGAAGTCGTGGCGCTTCTCCGCCGGGGTCGGGGTCTTGAACGCGGCGATGTCCACGCCCTGCGGGTCCACGCTGCCCACCACGTGGCGCATGATCCCGCCCTTGCCGGAGGTGTCCATGCCCTGCACGACCAGCAGCACGGACCTGCCGTCGGCGCGGCCGTGGTTCGCGGCGTAGAGGCGCTCCTGCAGCTCGTCCAGCGCGGTGTCCCGCGCGGCCAGCAGCTCCTTGCCGTCGTCCTTCTTCCCTGCGAAGCCGGGGGTCGCCTGCGGGTCGAGGTCGGTGACCTCGCCCTTCCACCCGGACTCGATCAGGAAGCCCCGGGGCGCCTCGGGCTCGGCCTGCTTCGACTTCTTGGAGGACTTCGGCTTCTTCGACATGGGGGCAGAGTAGCCCGGTGCCGGGTGGTCCGCCGAGCTTCGCGCCGGACTTCGGGCCGGGCTTCGGGCCGCCGCGCGCCGGCGGGGGCGCGATTTGACTCCGCCGCCTGCGCGCTGGACTGTCAGGTCATGACACTCACCGCCATCACCCACGCCCACGTCGTCCCGATCGAGGCGGAGCCCTTCGACGGCACCGTCCTGCTGGAGGACGGCAGGATCACCGGTCTCGGCCCGGACCTGGAGATCCCGGCGGAGGCGGAGGTCGTCGACGCGGAAGGCGGCTGGCTGCTGCCGGGCTTCATCGACGCCCATGTGCACCTCGGGGTCTGGGAGGAGGGCGAGGGCTGGGCCGGTCAGGACACCAACGAGATGACCGACCCGGTGATGGCCGCGGCGCGGGCGATCGACGCGATCAACCCTGTCGAGGTGGGCTTCGACGACGCGATCATCGGCGGCATCACCGCGGTGAACGTCAACCCGGGCTCCGGCAACCCGATCGGCGGCCTGGCGGTCGCGATCCGCACCCACGGCCGGGTCGTGGACGAGATGGTGCTGCGCAGCCCCTCCGGCCTCAAGGCGGCGCTCGGCGAGAACCCCAAGCGGGTCTACGGCGAGCGCAAGCAGACCCCGTCCACCCGGCTCGGCGTCGCGCTCACCATCCGTCAGGCGTTCGCGAAGGCACGAGCATGGTCCGCGAAGCCGGCCGACGAGCGGGACGCCGATCTGGTCTCCGAGGCGCTCACCCGGGTCCTCGAGCGCGAGATCCCGTGGCGCCAGCACTCCCATCGGGCCGACGACATCGCCACCGCCCTGCGCCTGGCCGAGGAGTTCGGCTACGAGCTCGTGCTGGACCATGGCACGGAGTCGTACCTGATCGCCGATCGGATCGCCGCCGCCGGGGTGCCCGTGCTCTACGGTCCGCTGATCGTCTCGCGGTCCAAGGTGGAGGTGCGCCACCGCACCCCGAAGGCGCCCGGCCTCCTCACCGCCGCAGGCGTGAAGGTCTCGATCATCACCGACCATCCGGTCGTGCCGATCGAGTTCCTCGTCGACCAGGCGGCTCTCGCCGTGAAGCACGGCATGGCTCCGGCCGACGCCCTCCAGGCGATCACGCTGAACCCGGCCGAGGTGCTCGGCGTCGCCGACCGCCTCGGGTCGCTGGCCGAGGGCAAGGAGGCGGACCTCGTGCTGTGGGAGGGCGACCCGCTGGACGTGCGGAACCGGACGCTGCGCGTGTGGCAGGCCGGCCGCGAGGTCATGCACCGCGACGCGGCCGGCGACCCGGTGATCGCCGAGCGCTGAGGACGCGCTCGGACCGGGCGGTCAGGCCGGCGACCGACAGTCCCTTCCCGCGCCGCGCCTGCGGCCCTACGGTGGAGGTGACGACCCTGCAGGGATTCCTGCAGGCGTCCCGACTCCCGGAAGGTGCACCCCGATGACCTCACCCTGGCCGCTCTCCTCCCCCGAGGCCCCCGACGAGGCCGAGCTCCGGGCGATCGATGCCTGGTGGCGCGCCGCGAACTACCTCTCCGTGGGGCAGATCTACCTCAAGGACAACCCGCTGCTGCGCCGGCCGCTGGAGCGCGAGGACGTCAAGCCGCGTCTGCTCGGCCACTGGGGCACCACCCCAGGGCTGACCTTCCTGTACGCCCACGCCAATCGGGCGATCCGCGAGCGGGCGCTGAGGGCCATGTACATCACCGGCCCGGGGCACGGCGGCCCGGGCCTGGTCGCCTCCACCTATCTCGAGGGCACGTACTCGGAGGTGTACCCCGCGGTGAGCGAGGACGAGGCGGGGCTGAAGCGGCTGTTCACCCAGTTCTCCTTCCCCGGCGGGATCCCCTCCCACGTGGCACCGGAGACCCCGGGCTCCATCCACGAGGGCGGGGAGCTCGGCTACGCCCTCTCCCACGCCTACGGTGCCATGTTCGACAGCCCCGACCAGATCGCCTTCACGGTGATCGGCGACGGTGAGGCGGAGACCGGGCCGCTGGCCACCTCGTGGCACTCCAACAAGTTCGCCAATCCTCAGCAGGACGGCGTGGTGCTCCCGATCCTGCACCTGAACGGCTACAAGATCGCCAACCCCACCGTGCTCGCGCGCATCGGGCAGGAAGAGCTCGATGCTCTCCTGCGCGGATACGGCCACACCCCGCTGTTCTTCACCGGCGGGTTCGACGACGAGGACCCGCTGGAGATCCACCGCCGCTTCGCCCAGGTGCTGGACGAGGCGCTGGACCAGATCGCGGAGATCAAACGGGGCGCCGCGGAGGACGCCGCCGCGGGACGCGAGACCGAGCGCCCCGCCTGGCCGATGATCGTGCTGCGCACCCCGAAGGGCTGGACCGGACCGGAGACGATCGACGGCCAGCAGACCGAGGGCTCCTGGCGCTCCCATCAGGTGCCGCTGTCCAGCGCCCGGGACACCGACGAGCATCTCGCGGACCTCGAGACCTGGTTGCGCTCGTACCGCGCGGAGGAGCTGTTCGACGAGGAGGGCAGGCTCCACGAGGACATCGCCGCCACCGCTCCGGGCGGTGAGCTGCGGATGTCCGCGAACCCCTCGACCAACGGCGGCTCCGTGCTCGAACCGCTGCGCCTGCCGGACTTCCGCGACTACGCCGTGGACGTCCCCGGCCCGGGCGGCAGCGTCGACGAGCCCACGAAGCAGCTGGGCACCTGGCTGCGCGACGTCGTGCGGGACAACCCGAGCACCTTCCGGATCTTCGGTCCCGACGAGACCGCCTCGAACCGCCTGCAGGCGGTCTACGAGACCACCGCCAAGCAGTGGAACGCCGACTTCGAGGAGCACGACCGCAGCGAGAACCTGGCCCGCGCCGGGCGGGTGATGGAGATGCTCTCCGAGCACCAGTGCCAGGGCTGGCTCGAGGGGTACCTGCTCACCGGGCGGCATGGCCTGTTCTCCTCCTACGAGGCGTTCATCCACATCGTCGACTCGATGGTCAACCAGCACGCGAAGTGGCTGAAGGTGACGGGTGAGCTCGAGTGGCGCCGACCGATCGCCTCGCTGAACTACCTGCTGAGCTCGCACGTGTGGCGGCAGGACCACAACGGCTTCTCGCACCAGGACCCGGGCTTCATCGATCACATGGTCAACAAGAAGGCGGAGATCGTGCGGGTCTACCTCCCGCCGGATGCGAACACGCTGCTGTCCACGGTCGATCACTGCCTGCGCTCGAAGCAGTACGTGAACGTGGTGGTCGCGGGCAAGCAGCCGAACCCGAACTGGCTGGACATGGACGAGGCGATCCTCCACTGCACCCGAGGGCTCGGCATCTGGGAGTGGGCGGGGTCCGAGCAGCCCGGCACGGAGCCGGAGGTGGTCCTCGCGTGCGCGGGAGACATCCCGACCGTCGAGGTGCTCGCGGCGGCGCAGATCCTGCGCGAGGAGATCCCGGACCTGCGCGTGCGGGTGGTGAACGTGGTGGACCTGATGCGCCTGCAGGAGGACACCGAGCATCCGCACGGCCTCTCCCGTCAGGCCTTCGACGGGTACTTCGGGACCGACGTGCCGGTGGTCTTCGCCTACCACGGCTACCCGTGGCTGATCCATCGCCTGGCCTACCGCCACGACCGCGGCTCGCGCCTGCACGTGCGCGGCTACAAGGAGGAGGGCACCACCACCACGCCCTTCGACATGCTGATGCTCAACGACATGGACCGCTACCACCTGGTGATGGATGTGATCGACCGGGTCGAGGGGCTCGGCACGCGGTACGCGGGCCTGCGCCAGCGCATGGTCGACACCCGACTGCGCAGCCGGGCCCATGCCTATGAGCACGGCGAGGACGCGCCCGAGATCACGCAGTGGCAGTGGGGGGACGGCGGCGACGCCCCGGCCGGCTCTCTGGAGGACACCGGCGGCGACAACGACTGACGCGCCTGCCCGGCTCTGGCCGCGGGGCGCACCAGGTCGGGGCACTGCCGCGCTCGAGGACAGCAGTGCATCCACCGCGCGACCGGCGCGGTCCCGGTCGCGGAGGAGACGAGCATGAGCAGCGGCACCGAGGACGGCGGCGCGGCAGGCGCCGACGCGGCAGAAGAGGCCATGACGCGCGGCCCGGCCGACGCGGCCGACAGCAACCAGGACGACGTCCTGCGACGGATCGTGCGGGTGCGGGGCCGGGTCCAGGGAGTCGGCTTCCGCATGGACGCCGCCGCGGCGGCGCAGCGGATCGGGGTCGCCGGCACGGTGCGGAACCTGCTGGACGGCACCGTCGAGGCCGACGTCGAGGGCGCGCCCGATGCGGTGGACGAGATGGTCGAGCACCTGCGCCGCGGCCCCGCCTCGGCACGGGTCGACGGCCTCGACGTGCGCCGGGACCGGCCGCGGGGAGCCGACGGCTTCCGCATCACCGGCTGATCAGCGGGCGGCCACCGGGGCGCCCGGTCGGGACCTGCCCGTGGTCGCGAGGTACCGACCGGCGACCACGGCGCCCAGACCCACCAGCACCACGGAGGTGAGGATCATGGCGCTCTGACCGGCGGCCTCCAGCACCAGCCCGCCGAGCGCGGCGCCGAGGGCGATCGCGGCGTTGAAGGCGGCGCTGTTGAGCGCGGTGGCCTCCTCGAGCACCGCGGAGGCCTCGGAGCCGATGAAGGCCTGCGAGGCCACGGAGATCGCCCCGACGAACAGCCCCCAGACCGGCATGATCAGCAGCGCCGAGAGCGGCGCATCCATCACCAGGAGCACGGCGAGCAGCGAGAGCATGGTGCCGGTGATCACCACCACGACCGCGAGCGGTGCGCTGCGTCGCAGCAGCGGGCCCACCGCGAAGTTCCCGACCAGCCCCGCGATGCCGTACACGAGCAGCATCAGCCCGATATCGCCGAGCGGCACCCCGGCGCGCTCGAGGAGCACGGGGCTGACGAAGCTGTAGGTGGTGAACAGACCCACCACCGTCAGGACCGCGAGTCCCAGCCCGTAGCGGACCCCGCGGGTGCGGGCCGCGGCCAGCATCTTCCGCGGCGTCACCACCGCCGGGGTGCGGACCGGCTCGACCAGGACCAGCAGGAGCACCGCGACGACCGCCGCGAGCAGCCCGACCACGGCGAACGCCGCCCGCCAGCCCACATGGGCGCCGATCCAGGCCGTCACCGGGACCCCGGCCACGAGCGCTCCCCCGGCACCGCTGAAGGCGATGGTCAGGGCGCGGGCGACGTGCTCGCGGGGCACCTGTCCGATCGCGACGATCGCCATCACGGCCCAGTACAGCCCGATCGAGATCCCGGCGAAGAGGCGGGCGATCAGCAGCACGGCGAAGTTCGGGGCGACCATGCTCAGGGCGCAGGAGATCACCACCGAGACCAGCGCGAGGACCAGCACCAGGCGCCGGTCCATGCCGCGCACGATCACCGGGGTGCACAGGGCGACCACCCCGGCGAGGATGCCCGGCACGGTCACGGCGAGCCCGGCGACCCCTTCGCTGACCCCGAGGTCCGGCGCCATCACGCTGAGCACGCCGATCGGCAGCTCCTCGATGGTGATGAGCACGAAGATGCCGATCGCGAGGGCCGCCACTCCGGCCCACCGTCGTGCGCTGTCCACCGTTCCTCCTGGTCCCCGCGCCCGGCGGGCGGATGATCGCTCACCGCCCGACGGGCAGGAGCACGCTCAGCGTACGGTGCTGAAGGCCTCGTCGATCTCCTGCTCGCCGTCGTTGTAGGCGAGGGTCCGCCCGGCGGTGCCGGGGTGCTCGATGGCGGCGACGATGGTGCGGGCGACGTTCCCGCGGGAGACGGTGCCGGACTCGGCCGCGCCGAGGTCGATCCGCCCCGTCGGCTCCTCGAGGGTGAGGCCGGAGGGCCCGAGCACGGTCCACTCCAGCTGCGAGCCGCGCAGGTGCTCGTCGGCCCGTGCCTTCGCCTCCGCATAGGCGTGGAAGGGCTCGCCCTCCGGCACGCCGTGGTCCAGGCTCGCCCCGAAGTAGCTGACCATCACGTAGCGGGAGGCGCCGACGCTCTGGGCGGCGTCCATCGACGCGATCGCGGCGTCCTGGTCGACCGCGATGGTGCGCTGCGGGTCCCCGCCGCCGGCTCCGGCGGACCAAACCACCGCGTCCTTGCCGGTGAGCAGCTCCTCCCAGCCTCCGGCGTCGAGGGTCTCGATGTCGCTGAGCACAGCCTGCGCGCCGGTCGCCTCGACCTCGGCGGCGTGCCCGGGGTCGCGGATCACGGCGTGGACCGTGTGACCGGCCTCCACCAGCAGCGGGGCCGCGAGCAGCGCGACCTTTCCATGTCCTCCGATGAGTGCGATGTCCATGCCCCCACCCTGCCACCACGTGATCCCGTCGTCGAGCCCGCCGCCGCGCCGATATCCTGGCCCGGGTCGCTCCTCGGCGGCCCGCACCTCGGGGGAAGGACCTCACCATGGCCGGTGGACTCGCCGCACTGCTCGACGACGTCGCCGCACTCGCGCGCCTGGCCGCGGCGAGCGCCGATGATGTGGCGGCAGCCTCCGCCAAGGCGAGCTCGAAGGCGGTGGGCGTGGTGATCGACGACGCCGCCGTGACGCCTCAGTACGTCAAGGGGCTGGAGCCCAAGCGCGAGCTGCCCATCATCTGGAGGATCACCAAGGGCTCCTTCCGCAACAAGCTGATCTTCATCCTCCCGGTCCTGCTACTGCTCAGCGTGTTCGCGCCCTGGGCCCTGACCCCGATCCTCATGCTCGGCGGTCTGTATCTCAGCTTCGAGGGCGCGGAGAAGATCTGGGAGCTGGTCAGCGGGAAGCCCAAGGAGGCTCCGGCCGCCGCCGAGGGGCCGGACGCCGAGGACCGGATCGTCTCGAGCGCCGTGCGCACGGACCTGATCCTCTCCGCCGAGATCATGGTCATCTCGATGAACTCGATCGACGCGGAGTCGCTGTGGGCGCGCGCCGCCGTGCTCGTCGTCGTCGCGATCGGCATCACCGTGCTGGTCTACGGCGCGGTGGGCATCCTGGTGAAGATGGACGACGTGGGCCTCGCCCTGGCGGCTGACAAGAACTCCGAGGCCAAGCAGAAGTTCGGCAACGGCCTCGTGCACGCGATGCCGAAGGTCATGAACGTGATCAGCTACGTGGGCATGGTCGCGATGCTGTGGGTGGGCGGCCACATCCTGCTGGTGGGCACCCACGAGCTCGGCCTCGCCCAGCCCTACGGGTTCGTCCACCACCTCGAGGGGATGGTGGAGGGCGTCGCCGGCATCGGCGGTGTGCTCGCCTGGCTGATCAACACCTTCTTCTCCTTCGTGGTCGGCCTGGTCGTCGGTGCTGTCGTCGCCGTGATCATGCACTTCCTGCCCTTCGGGCACCACGGATCGGGCGAGGGCGCGGGGCATGGCAGCGACGAGTCGGCGACCGGGAGCGATGCCGCCGGGAACGCCCCCGCGCACGGCGGCACCGGCGCTGCGGGCACCGATGGCACAGACCGCTCCTGACCTGCGGGCACGTTCCGCTTGCCCCGGTGAGTGACCTGTGCCACGGTGAGTGGCCCCGATCCGCTACCGAGGAGTCCACACCGCTGTGCATCCCGTCGACCGCCGTTGCTTCCTCCGCCTGACCTCCGGTGCCGCCGTCGGCACCACCGCCTTCGCCGCCACCGTCGCGGGCATCCCGGCTCTCGCCGCGCCGGCGGACCCCGTCCCGCGCGACGAGGGAGGCGCTCCACCGGCCCGTGAGTTCCGGGCGCTGTGGCTGTCCTCGGTGGTGAACATCGACTGGCCCTCGACGAGCGGGCTCACCGCCGAGGAGCAGCGGGCCGAATACCTGGCCTGGCTCGACCTCGCCCAGGAGATGGGGCTGAACGCGGTCATCGTGCAGGTGCGCCCCACCGCCGATGCCTTCTGGCCCTCCCGCTTCGAGCCCTGGTCGATGTACCTCACCGGCACCCAGGGCGGCGATCCCGGCTACGACCCGCTGGCGTTCCAGATCGAGGCCGCCCATGAGCGCAACCTCGAGTACCACGCCTGGTTCAACCCCTACCGGGTGGCGATGACGGAGAAACCGACCCTGGTCGAGGACCATCCCGCGCGGGTGCATCCGGAGTGGGTGTGGCCCTTCGGCGGGAAGCTCTACTACGACCCGGGCCTGCCCGAGGTCCGCGCCTTCGTGCAGGACGCGATGATGGACGCGATCTCGCGGTACGACGTGGACGGCGCGCACTTCGACGACTACTTCTACCCGTACCCCGTCGCCGGGCAGACGGTCCCCGACGAGGCCACCTACTCCGCCCACTCCGACGGGGTCACCCCGATCGAGGACTGGCGCCGGGAGAACATCAATCTCCTGGTGAGCGAGATGCACGAACGGATCCGGGCGGAGAAGCCCTGGGTGCGCTTCGGGATCAGCCCGTTCGGGATCTGGCGCAACGCGAGCAGCGATCCGGAGGGATCGGAGACGACCGGCTCGGAGTCCTACGAGATCATCTCGGCGGATTCCCTGCGCTGGGTGCGCCAGGGCTGGGTCGACTACATCAACCCCCAGATCTACTGGCAGTTCGGGCATCCCGCCGCGGACTACGAGACCCTCGTGCGCTGGTGGGCGGAGAAGGTCGCCGACACCGACGTGGGCCTGTTCATCGGGGAGGCCGCGTACAAGGCGATCAACGGCACCTTCCCGGAGACCACCGAGCTGGGCGACCACCTCGATCTGACCCGGTCGCTCGAGGAGATCGACGGGAACGTGTTCTTCAGCGCGGCGAGCCTGCGCGACGACACGACCGGCTCCGTCGAGGACATGGTGCGGCGCCACTACGCGCACCCGGCGCTGGTCCCCGTGCTCGACTCGGTGCCCGGCGAGGCCCCGGTCGCGCCGACCGTGCTGGTGGCACGCACCACCGAGGAGGGGGTGCAGGTGCGGTGGCGCGGCCACGGCGCGACCAGCTACGCGCTCTGGCATCTCCCGACGGAGCAGGTGAGCGAGGAGGATCTCGCCGACGGCCGCCACCTCGTGGCCACCGTGCGCGCCGGCCACGGGTCCCAGGCCCTCATGCACGAGGGCGCCGACGGCAGCGGGTACTACGTCGTCACGGCCTACGACCGCACCTGGCACCAGAGCGAGCCGTCCGAGGCGGTGCAGCCGCGCCGCTGATCGACGAGAGGCCCGTCGTGGCCGGTGGATCCCACCGGCCACGACGGGCCTCTGTCATGGCCGCGACGTCGTCACGGCCGAGCCGCATCGCGCGGCTCGGGAGAGGTCAGTCCGACTCTGCGGCGGCGGCGACCACGGGCGGCTCGGCCGACCAGGGGAAGACGATCCACTCGTCGGTGCGCCGCCAGACGAAGTCCGGAGCGACCACCGAGGCGGACTTCGAGTAGAGCACGGCGCTGCGGGCGTCGGCGCCCATCTCGCGCAGCAGCTCGAGCACGAGCGCGAGGGTGCGCCCGGAGTCGGCGACGTCGTCGACCACGAGCAGCCGCTTGCCCTGGATCGACTCGGTGTCCAGCATCGGGGCCAGCAGCACGGGGTCCGGCAGCGTCTCGTGGACGTCGGTGTAGAACTCGACGTTGATCGCGTCGGCGAGCTTGAGGCCGAGCGCATAGGAGAGGGAGCCCGCCGGGAGCAGCCCGCCACGGGCCACGGCGATGATGATCTCCGGGTCGAAGTCGGAGTCGGCGATGCTCTGCGCGAGCTCCCGCGACGCGGTGCCGAACAGGTCCCAGGTCAGCACCTCCTTGACGACGAGGTCGGACGAGTCGGCGTGAAAGGCCTGGGACATCGGTGCTCTTCTCCTGGGGTGCGGGGCTCGCAGAGTGCTCCGATGGTAGCGGCCGCCGGATGGTCACCTGCCGCCCGCGCCCGCGCCGCTGGATATAGTGCGAGCATGATCAGGCCTCCCGCTCAGCGCAGGAGAGGTATCTCATGGCCGATCCTCGCGCTCGCCGCCGTCCTGGTCGTCTGTCTGGTGCTGGTGCTCACCATCGTGCGTCCTTCGCCGCCGGAGCGGAATCAGCCGCTGCAGATCTCGACCTCCGAGTGGCTCCCCTACATCTCCCCGGACCTCCCGGACGACGGGCCGGTCGCCGCCATGCTCACCGAGGTGTTCGGACGGGCCGGCTACAGCCCGGAGTTCGTCTTCGGCACCTGGCCCCGCGCCGAGCGGGACGTCCGATCGGGCGCGACCATCGGCATGGCGCCCGTCATCGTCTCCGAGACCCGATCCTCCTTCGCGCTGTACACCGACCCCCTCCTCGATTTCACCTACACGCTCCACGGCAGGAAGGGTGCGGATCTGGACGCGTTCTCGGACCGAGCCGATCTCAAGGGGGTCCGGGTCGCCCGGATCGACGGCTACAAGTACTGGGACGCCCTCGACCGCTCGGGCGCCACCTTCATCGACTACCCCTCCTCGCTGGCCGCTTTCACGGCGGTGAAGGACGGCGAGGCGGATGTCGTCGCGGAGGGATCGATCGCCGGGAGGTCCGTCCTCGAGTCCGCCGCCTTCGGGGGCGACGCGTCCGATTACGCCGAGGTCGCCCCACGGACCGACCTCACCTCGTCGACGCAGGGCCTGCACCTGCTCATCAAGGACACTCCCGAGGGGCGCACCCTCCAGAAGCAGTTCAACGCCGCGCTCGAGGACTTCCGCGGATCCGAGGACTACGACCGTCTGGTCGCCGGGCTCACCGACACGAGTGCCGAGGTCGTGCTCGACTCCGCCGCCGGTGGAGCCGTCGAGCTCATGGACGCCGACGGCGAGCCCATGGGCTCCACCCCGTCCGGGACGCAGGCCTTCGTGGCCCGGTGGCCGGACGACGCACCGGCGTCGGACACGCTGATCGCGGTGAAGGTCCTCGACGGCCCGCTGCGCGGGCGACTGCTGTGGGCGCGCCTCGAGGACCTGGAGATCACTCATGACTGAGTTCCGCTGGATGGCACCGATCCGCGTCGGCTTCACCTCCGCCCCCGGGATCATGGACCGCGCCCCGGAGGACTACCGCGACTTCTGGGAGCGGGTCGAGGGGCGGACCCGTCACAGCTCCTGGACCATGCATCGCGCGTCTCCCCCGGAGGACGCGCGCGTGGGGTGGTCGAGGGCCGACGCCGACACCCTGCAGCGTCCGCTGGAGGTCGCCTCCGGCCGCATCGACCCGGCGACGGTCCCCGAGCTCCATGGGCTCACCACCACCGAGCTCTCGTGGCAGCTCTTCGACCACGGGGTGCTGCTCGTCGAGGGCCGCTTCCGCACCTCGGACGAGATGGGCGCGGCCACGCTCCGGGACTCCGAGCACTGGGAGACCGCGGTGCAGCGAGCGGGCCGGGAGCTCACCCGGCGCTGCGCGACGACGGACTACTCCTTCCTCGTCCAGCAGATGAGGCACTACGCCGACTCCGACCGCTATGTGCGCCTCGAGGACCGTGATCTCGGGGAGCCCCTGTGGGTGACGCGCGCGCTCGTCCTGGATCCCGAGGATCCTCGGGGCGCCGACCTCGCCCGACGATGGGTCTCCGGGATCGATGCCGAGCACCGGACCACCGTGGAGGAGCTCATCGACGGGAGGCGCCCGGTGCTCGCGCAGTGGATGAACCATGTGCACCGCTCCGATCGCGTCGACGCCGTCGAGCACAGCTGGAGCGCGCTCGAGAAGGCGCAGTTCTTCTGGTCGGCGATGCACTGGGTGGATCAGAGCCTGCGGGAGATCCTCGCCTGGACCGAGTCCGATCGGGGCGATCACTCCGTCAAGGAGCTGCGCCACGAGCTCCGGACCGTCATGGCCCAGGCGCAGGAGCTGTTCATGCTCCGCGCCGATGTCCGCCAGCAGGTCAGCCGCCGGACGCATGAGGAGATGCAGCGATTCCTCGCCTTCTGGGAGTACGACGAGCTCCTGGAGGGCTCCGTGCGCGAGAAGGTCGACATCTGCAAGGAGCGCCTGACCTCCCTCGCAGAGGACAGGGCCGCCCGTTCGGCGATGTTCACCGATATCATCCTCATGAGCATCGGTGTCACCTCCGTGCTGGCGACGGCGATCGCCCTGGTCCAGTTCGGCCGGGGAGCCGGGCAGGATCCGTCCCAGTCCGTCTTCGACCTGGGCAACGGATCGATCACCTCCTGGCTGTCCTCGCAGTCCATGGATGCGATCCTCATCATCAGCCTTCTGCTCTCGATCGTCCTCGTCACCGTGTTCATCTGGAAACGACGGCAGAGCGTCTCGTGAGGCTCCGCCGGGACGGCGGACACCGGGGACCGTTCGCCCGTCTGCTCGGGGTCCGACTGCTCCTGGACGTGCAGTTCTGGTTCCCGACGTGGATGATCTTCCTGCTCGGCCAGGGATACTCCCCGCTCGAGGCCGCCGCGGTCGATGCCGTCTTCCACGCCGCGCTGGTGATCGCCGAGGTCCCCATGGGCCGCGTCGTGGACCGGATCGGACGCCGGCGGGCGATGCTGGCCGTCTGCGCGCTGACGACGGTCATCTTCGCGGGCATCGGGCTCGTGGACTCGTTCTGGCTGATGGCGGTCGTCTGGGGCGTCTGGGGAGTGCTCTGGGCGCTCGGATCGGGCCTGGACACGACCTACGCCTGGGAGCTCGCGGAGTCTCGGCCGGGCATGATCGAGCCCCAGCGGTACCTGGGGTGGACCCGCCTCGCCGGTGGGGTCGCGGGCCTGGGGTCCCTGCTGAGCGCGGGACTGCTCCTGGAGATCTGGCCCCCGCTCCCCTACCTCGTGACCTCCGCCCTCGGCATAGCGGCGCTGCTCCTGGCGCTCTCGCTCCCGGAGGTGCGACCGCTCGCCGCGGCGTCGGCGCACGGCGGCGTCACCACTCTCCGTGAGGCGCTGCGGATCCCCGCGGTGCGCACCGGGATCGCCCTGGGAGCCATCGTGCTCACCGTCGGCATCTCCATCAGGATCCTGTTCCAGCCGCTCGGGCTCCGCCTGGGCATGGATCCGATGGGGATCAGCGTCAGCTATGCGCTGATCGCCGTGGCCGTCGCGATCGGCGGGTGGCTGGCCAGCAGGATCGGTCGCCGCCATCGGGGGCGGTGGGTCTCCGCCTCCATCGGCCTGATGGCCGTCAGCTTCCTCCTCGTGGCGCCGGCGATGGAGCTGGACTCGTCGTGGCTCACGATGTTCGTGGCCATCCCCCTCGGGGCAGCCGCCTTCGGACTCGGCAAGACGCTCACCGACATCTGGCTCGTGGAGTCCGTCGGTCCCCACTGGCGAGCCACCGTCATCTCGATCGCCTCTGCGGCGAACGGCCTCGCGATGGTCGCGATCCGTCCGGCGATCGTGGTCGCCTCCGACTCCACAGGGATCGGCTCCACGTTCCTCCTGTGGGGTGCGGCCAGCGTCGTGCTGTGCGTCCTCTCCATCGTGCTGCTGGGACGCTCCGACCCGTCGAGCGCCCGACCTCCCCTCACATAAAACCACTCACTCCCACTGTTGCTTTGTGTGGCTTTCGGGCGTAGCGTTCCTTCATCGCGGCGTTCGAGATCCCCTCCTGTGCGCCGTCCGCTCCTTCGAAGAGGCAGGTGGCCGATGTACGCCGGAGAACGCCGACGACAGATCCTCGACGAGCTCGCCCGCACCGGGCGGGTCACCGTCACCGATCTCTCCGCGCAGTTCGAGGTCGCCACCGAGACCGTGCGCCGCGACCTCGACCAGCTCGCCGGCCGGAACCAGCTGGTGCGCGTCCACGGCGGCGCGATCCCCCGCGGCACCGCCGAGGTCGAGCCCGACCTGCAGTCCCGCCGGGTGACGAACATCGAGGCCAAGCGCCGCATCGCCCTCGCCGCCGCGGAGCTGCTGCCCAGCGACCCCCAGGCGGCGGTGCTGCTCGACGCCGGCAGCTCCACCGCGGAGCTGCTCCCCCATCTCTCCGGCCGTCGCGGCCCGGTTATCACCAACGCCCCGGCCATCGCCCAGGGCGCCCTGGTCCACACGGACCTCGCCGTCCACGTGCTCCCGGGCCGGGTGCGCCCCACCACGGAGGCCGCCGTCGGCGCCTCCACGGTCGATGCTCTGCGCACGCTGCATCCCGAGATCGCCATCCTGGGATGCAACGGGCTGGACCTCGACGGGTTCACCACGCCCGATCCTGACGAGGCGGCCGTGAAGACCGCGATGGTCCGCTCGGCGGGCCGACGGGTGGTGCTCGCCGACTCGACGAAGTTCGGCGCCCGGCACCTGGTCACCTTCGCGAGGTTCGCCGACGTGGACGTGCTGGTGACCGACGCAGAGCTCCCGGGCGACCTCCGCCAGGGCCTCGCCGACGCCGGCGTGGAAGTGCGCATCGCATGATCATCACCCTCACCGCGAACCCCTCCCTGGACCGCACGGTGGATCTCGGCGGTCCGCTCACGCCCGGCGGCGTGCACCGCATCGGGTCGGACCGCACCCAGCCCGGCGGCAAGGGCATCAACGTCGCCCTCGGAGTCCACCGCGCCGGCCTGCCCGTGCTCGCCGTGCTCCCGGCCGCCGCCGCCGATCCCCTAATCGCGCTGCTCGATGAGGCCGGCCTCCCGCACCGCAGCAGCCCCGTCGCGGGCCGCGTGCGCACCAATCTCACGGTGCTCTCGAGCCCGGAGACGACCACGAAGCTCAACGAGCCCGGCTCCGAGCTGACGGGCGCCGAGGTCGCCGCGCTCGAGGAGCTGCTGCTCGGCAGCGTGTCCTCGGGCGACTCCGTGATGCTCTCCGGCTCGCTCGCCCCCGGGCTGCCGGTGGACGAGTACGTGCGTCTGGTCGAGGCGCTCCACGACGCCGGGACCCGCGTCGGCGTGGACACCTCCGATGCTCCGCTCAACGCCCTGGCGGCGGCGCTCCCCCGCGTGGCTCCGGACTTCCTCAAGCCCAACGCCGAGGAGCTCGGGCAGATCCTCGGCGTCGACGGCGCCTCCCTCGAGGCGCAGGCCGCGACCGGCGATCTCGCCGGGGTGCGGGACGCCGCCCTGGACCTCCACCGTCAGGGGGTCGGCGCAGTGCTGGTCACCCTCGGCGCCGCCGGCGGCCTGCTCGCCACCGAGGACCGCGCCTGGTACTGCCCCTCCCCCGCCGGGCGCGTGGTCTCCACCGTCGGCGCCGGCGACTCGGCGACCGCCGGCTACCTGATCGCCCGCGAGAAGGGCGAGGGCCCCGGCGGGCGCCTGGCCCGCGCCCTCGCCTACGGAACGGCCGCCGTCGGCCTGCCCGGCACCACCATCCCCCGTCCCGACCAGGTCCGCGTCGACGCGGGCCGAGTCCGCGCACTCTGACCCCTCCCTCCTCCGCCCCCGCGGAGGAGCATGTTCGAAGGAGAACCCATGTCAGCTCCCCTGATGACCCCTGAGCTGGTCCGCCTCGAGGTGGCGCCTCCCGGCGACAAGCTCGCCGTGATCGGCCTGATGGCCGATCTCATCGCCGCCAGCGGCCGCGCCGAGCGCGACGGCCTCGAGGCCGGACTGCTCACGCGGGAGGAGTCCTTCGCCACCGGCATGCCCGGCGGCTTCGCGATCCCGCACTGCCGCTCCGAGGCGGTCCACGAGGCGGCGCTGGGATTCCTGCGCCTGAGCGAGCCGGTCGACTTCGGCTCCTCCGACGGGCCCGCCGATCTGGTCATCGGCATCGCCGCCCCGGCCGGCACCGATGATCAGCACCTGCAGCTGCTGGCGAAGCTCTCGCGGGCGCTGATCCGCCCCGAGTTCCTCGCCGAGCTGCGCGCCGCCACCGAGCCCCAGCAGGTCTCGGACCTGGTCCAGGGCGTCCTCGAGCCCGAGCCCGCCGCGGAGCCCTCCACCGAGGGCACGGCAGACGGGACCTCGCAGGCCGCCGCCTCGGGCACCGCCGCCACCTCGAGCACCGCCGCCGCGAGCGCCACGGGCACGGAGGCCGGCTCCGCCGGTGACTCCTCCGCTCCCGTGCTGCTCGCGATCACGTCCTGCCCCACCGGAATCGCCCACACCTACATGGCGGCCGAGTCGCTCGAGAACGCCGCGAAGGAGAAGGGCGTCGAGCTGCACGTGGAGACCCAGGGCTCCGGCGGCATCACCCCCTTCACCTCGGAGCAGATCGCCGCGGCGAGCGCGCTCATCGTCGCGGCGGACGTCAACATCTCCGGCCGTGAGCGCTTCGCGGGCCTCCCGATCGTGGAGCATCCGGTCAAGCGCGCCATCTCGCACGGCCCGCAGATGATCGACGAGGCCGTCGCCGCGGCCGGCGACCCCTCCGCCTCCCGGGTCCCCGCCGGCGGCGCCTCCTCCTCCGAGGACTCGAGCTCGGCGACGCGGCAGTCCTGGCCGCGCCGCATCCAGGGCGCCGTCATGACGGGCGTGTCCTACATGATCCCGTTCGTCGCCGCGGGCGGTCTGCTGATGGCGCTGGGCTTCCTCATCGCCGGCTTCGACGTCGCCTTCGTCGCGCAGGACGTCGCCACCGGGTTCTCCCTCTCCTCACTCCCCGGCACCCAGGAGTACGAGGGCGCCACCGGCATGATGCAGACAGAGCGGTCCGGCCTCGCGCTCTACCTGGGCGCGGTGCTCTTCACCCTCGGCAACCTGGGCATGGGCTTCCTGGTCGCGGCGCTGTCGGGCTACATCGCCTTCGGGCTCGCCGGCCGCCCGGGCATCGCTCCGGGCTTCATCGGCGGTGCGGTCTCCGTGGCCGTCGGCGCCGGGTTCCTCGGCGGGCTCATCACCGGTCTGCTCGCGGGCCTGATCGCCCTGTGGTTCACGACCCTCACCCCGCCGCGCTGGCTCGCCGGCCTGATGCCGGTCGTGATCATCCCGCTGGTGACCACACTCGTGGTGGGCGGGCTGATGCTGCTGTTCCTGGGCCGCCCGCTGGCCGCGCTCATGACCGCCCTCCAGGATGGCCTGACCAGCATGTCCGGCTCCTCGGCGATCCTGCTCGGCGTGATCATCGGGCTGATGATGTGCTTCGACCTCGGCGGGCCGGTCAACAAGGCGGCCTACCTCTTCGCCACCGCCGGGCTGTCCCAGGGCACCGAGGCGTCCTTCCAGATCATGGCCGCGGTGATGGCGGCCGGCATGGTCCCGCCGCTGGCGATGGCGCTGTCCACCGTGGTGCGCCGCCGCCTCTACTCCCCCGTGGAGCGGGAGAACGGCACCACCGCGTGGCTGCTGGGCGCTGCGTTCATCTCCGAGGGCGCGATCCCCTTCGCCGCCGCCGACCCGCTGCGCGTGATCCCTTCGATGATGACCGGCGGCGCCGTCACGGGTGCGCTGATCATGGCCTTCTCCGTCGGCTCGCAGGCTCCGCACGGCGGCCTCTTCGTCGCCTTCGCGATCTCCCCGGTGTGGGGCTTCCTGCTCGCGATCCTCGCGGGCACGCTGGTCGCCGCCGCACTGGTCACCGTCCTGAAGGAGGTCGGTCAGCGCCGACAGGCCGTCGCCGCCTGATCTGCCTGTGCTCACGGGCACGACGAGGCATCAGCACGCTGGGCCCTCACGATGACGGAAGCGCCCCGCTGCGGCGGGGCGCTTCCGTATGCTCGGCCCTGGCACCGGAGGACCGCGCCGCGGACCCCGTGCCGACCTCGGGAGCAGCGGAGCACAGGGAGCGGCGATGCCGGAGCACGGGACCTCAGCAGTCCGCCTGGCCGACGCGGTCCACCTCGCCGAGGGGACGCTCGGCCACATGCCCGCCTACGGCTCGGCGCACCTGAGCATGCTGGCCCTGCTGGTGGTGGCCACCGTGGTGCTCACCCGCCGGGCGCGACGCGGCGCGGCCGCTGGGGTGGAGCGGGCGCTGCGGGTCGCCGGCTGGGTGCTGCTGGCCAACTCCCTCTTCTGGACGGCGTGGGGGTTCATGCCCTGGGCCTGGAACCTCGACGAGTCCCTGCCGCTGCACTACTCCGACGCGCTGCGGTTCATCGTGCCGATCGCGCTGATCACCCGGGCGCCCTGGGCGATCGTGGTGAGCTGGTTCTGGGGGCTGACCCTGAACATGCAGTCGGTGCTCACGCCGGACGTGAACTACTTCGTGTGGATCCCGCTGGAGTTCGTCGAGTACTGGATCGCGCACCTCAGCGGGGTGCTCGCCCCCGTCGTGCTCGTGTGGGGGCTGCGCCTGCATCCCACCTGGCGCGGGTACGGCATCGCCTATGCGGCGACCGTGGGATGGGCCCTGATCGCGGTGACCGGCAACGCCCTGACCGGCGCGAACTACGGCTACCTGAACCGCGCCCCGGACGGCGCCTCGGTCCTCGACCTGCTCGGGCCGTGGCCGCAGTACCTGCTGGTCGAGGCGTTGCTGATCGCGGCCGTGTGGGCGCTGATGACGCTGGCCTGGGCTCTGGTGGACCGGCGGCGGGCCGCCCCGCTCCACGGCCGGGGCGGCCTGCTGCGTCGGCCCACGGCGCTCAGCCCAGCAGCTCCACCTCGGACAGCCGCAGCGGCCCCTCGGAGCTGACGATCACCAGGCGGTGATGGGTGCAGGACCGGGGAGCGGCGATCTCGAAGGGACGGGTCTGGCGGCGCCACCGGAAGCGCTGACCGGAGCGCTCGTCGAGGGTCTGCCAGGTCCGGCCGTCGTCCGAGCCCTCCACCCGCCAGGCGATCGGGTCTCCGCCGGTCTCGCCGGAGGAGGTCAGGGTGAGGAAGCGCGCCTGCTGCGGCTCCCCCAGCTCCGGCAGGCCGATGACCACGGCCGCGGTGTCGAAGGCCTGCTCGGTGCGGGAGTCGTCGTCCCGCAGGGGATCCTCGGGATCGGCGGCGAACAGGTCGCGCAGCGGCCGGGGCTGCTCGCCGGGGGCGGTGGGCGAGGGCGGCACGGCGCCCCATCCCTCGGGCTCGGCGCCGAGCCGCACGTGGAGGCGGCCCCGGAGGTCGGCGTGATCGATCCAGGCGTTCCCGTGATCGCGGCCGTCCACGGTCATGCCGGTGATGCAGACGTCGTCGGCGCTCCCTGCCTCCGTCGTCACCGAGAAGGGGGCTCCGCCCAGCGGATGCACGGTGGCCCGCGGGAACAACGGTGCCACCAGGTGGTAGCGGCCGGTCCCCAGCTGCAGCGGATACAGGCCCAGGACGGTGAACAGCCACCAGGCGCTCATCTCGCCGTTGTCCTCGTCCCCCGGGTAGCCCTGGCCGATCTCCTCGCCGACGAAGAGGCGGCGCTGTACCTCGCGCACGATCCGGGAGGCCTCCTCCGGGGCGTCCGCGTGGTGGTAGAGGAAGGGGATGTGGTGCGAGGGCTGGTTGGACATGCCGAACTGGCCCATCCGCACCGCGCGCGCCTCGAACATCTCGTGGATCGGGTCGCCGTAGGTGCCGGGGAGGTCGGCGCGCTCGGGGGTGGCGAAGAACTGCTCGAGACGACCGCGCAGCATGTGCCGCCCGCCGTAGAGGCTCGCCAGGCCCTCCCCGTCGTGCGGGACGTGGAAGGCGAAGTTCCAGCCGTCGGTCTCCGTGTAGTCCCCGCCCCACAGCAGCGGGTCGTACTCCTCGGGGGTGAGCGCGAAGCCGCCGTCGGGCCGGCGCCCCTGGAAGAACTCGATCGCAGGGTCGAACAGCAGCGGGTAGTTCTGGCTGCGGGCCGCGAGGTAGTGCGCCTCCTCCCGCAGCTGGGCCGCCGCGGCGGGGTCCTCGTCCTCGGCGCGGTCGGCGAGCAGCTCCGCCTGGGCGGCGAGGCCGGCGTCGTTGATGTGCGCCTCGAGCGCCCAGGAGACGGACTCCGGGGTGTCGGTGTCGACGTAGCCGGTGAACACGGCGCGCTCGTTGCCCTTGCGGCCCACCTCCGCGAAGGGCGGGGCCACGGTGGCGTTGCGCAGGCCCGATTCGTAGGCGGCCAGCGGATCCGGCAGCGGCACGCCCTTGACCTGGAGATCCGCGAAGGAGATGTCGCTGCTGGTGCCGGTCATGCAGTCCGCGTAGCCGGGCGAGGACCAGCGGGCGATCCAGCCGCCCTCCCGATACTGCTGGACGAACCCGTCGGCGAGCTGCGCGGCGAGCTCGGGGTACAGCAGCGCGTAGGCGGGCCAGGCGGTGCGGTAGGTGTCCCAGAAGCCGTGGTTGACGTGGAGCATGCCGGGCACGATCTGCGCATCGCTGCGGGTGTCGGTCGCCCTGCCCTTGCCGGGCAGCACGGGGCTCGCGTGCACCGGCTCCGGGCGCTCGGGGGTGCCGGCGTTCTCCCAGTGGGAGTTCGGATAGAGGTTCAGGCGGTAGAGGTTGCCGTACAGGGTGCGGCGCTGCGCCGGGGTCGCGTCCGGCACCTCGATGACCTGCAGGCGCTCGGCCCACGCGGTGTGGGCGGCGGTGCGGATCTCCTCGAAGGTGCGCCCCTCCAGCTCCTGGGCGAGGGTGCGGCGGCCCTGGGACCGGCCGAGGTAGCTGGTGGCCAGGCGCACCGTCACCCGCTCCGTGCCCGGGGCGAAGGTGAGCATGCTGCCGCCGCTGTCCCCGGGCGCGCGCCCCACCGAGACCGGCGCCGGGTCCACCACGCCCGTCACGTACATGCGGGTCGCCCCGTCGGCGCGGTCGTAGCCCTGCTCGGGCGAGGCGTCGACCCAGGCATGGAAACGCCCGTCGAACACGGCGCCGGCGGCGTCGAGACGGGCGTGCTCGTCGATCCCCTCGAGCAGCAGATGGCTGGTCCCGCCGTCGGCGGGCAGGTCGATCTCGCAGATCGCCCCGTGGTCGGTAGGGGCCAGACGCAGGCCGATGCCGCCGTCGAGGGCGACCTCGTACAGATCGGGCCGCGCGGTCTCCGCGTCGTGGTCGAAGCCGAGGGCGCGCTCCGCAGGCGTGGCGTCCGGCGAGGAGCCCCGCAGCGGCATGAGCAGGAACTGGTGGCGGTCCCCCATCCAGGGGCTGGGCTGGTGGGAGATCGCCATCCCCTGCAGGCGCGGCCGGTTGTCGGGCCCGTTGGCGCGGTGGTACTCGTACACCCAGCGCCGGGTGCGGGCGTCCGTGGCCGGGGTGAAGAGCGCGAAGCCGTTGGGCAGCCCGGTCAGCGGGAGCGTGTTGCCCCGGGAGAAGTCGCGCGAGGCGTTGCTGCCCCGACGGGTGTCGACCCAGGCCACCGGGTCCTCGAGCGAGGGGTCCTCGCGGCGCGGGGCGAGGTAGGGGCCGTCGATCCAGCCGGTGAGCTCCTCCTCGGCGGGCGCATCGCCCTCGGCGTCCTCGAGCAGGTCCGCCTCGTCCGGCGTCGGGGCATCCAGGACCAGCAGCACCTCGGTGATGGTCCGGCCCGCGAGGGCGTCGAGGGACACCTGCACGTCGTTCCACTGATCGGGGAACAGGATCTTCCCGTCGCCGATCCCGCGCGCGGTCGCGAGCGTCCCGTGCTGGTCCTGCGGGGCGTGGTCGGAGAGTCGGCTGCCGTCCTCCAGGGCGAGGTCGATCGCGACGGCCGTCGCGCCCCAGGTCTGCTGGGGATCGAGCGCCGGGTGCACGAAGTAGCGCAGCACCTCATCGGGTCCGATCCGGCGGCCGACGAGAGCGTCGGCCCCCTCGTGGAGGGGCAGTGCCGCCTCGTGGCGCTCTCCGGCGCCTCCGGTGTACCGCACGGCGGACGGCGCGAGGAATCCTGCTGCGTCCTTGCTGGTCGGTGAGCCGACGGGACCCTGGTCTGCGGTGACGATCATGGGGACCAGGCTATCGATCCTCAGGGCGCCGTCGTGCGAGGCATGACCGGTGCGAGGAGCGAGATGCGGTGCGGACCTGGGGAGTGCTCCCCATCGCGCGCCCGCCCCCGGTGAGGAATACTGCCCACGTCACCTCGAACCGTCTCCAGGAGAATCCCATGGCCTACGCGCAGGCGCCGCAGGGCGGCACGATGCCCTCGTCCTCCGGCCGCGCCAAGCGCCCGCTCTGGCACTGGCTGCTCCTGGGCGGCGTGCTCCTCGTCGGATTGCTGATCGTGGGAGCCTTCGCGATCTTCATCGGCTTCCAGGTCCTCAACCGCGGCAACCCGCAGTCCACCCTCGAGGACTTCTACAGCTCCCTCGAGAACACCGACTGCGATCAGTTCATGGACTCCACCACCGAGGATTTCCGCGCGAACACCGGGCTGACCAGCTGCGAGATCTTCGAGGAGAACCTGGGCAACGTCAGCGCGGTCGACTACCGGGTCGACGATCGCATCAACCGTCAGGGCTACGCCATCTTCGAGGTCACCGAGACCTACAGCGACGACGGCCAGGACGTCGAGGTGCAGCTCCGCTACTACGTGCGCCGCATCGACGGCCAGTGGGACCTCGACGGCATCGAGGTGGTCGAGGAGGGCGGGCAGCCGATCACCTGATCGGCGCGCCGCGGCGTCGATGGCTGCGGCAGCGCGCCTGATAGGACTCCGCGCCGCCCACCTGGTCGGCGCTCGGCCGCAGCGCCTGCGCGCCGTCGTCGACAAGTCGCACGTGGAAGGCCGCGTCCGCGCCGCAGACGGTGCACACCGCGGTGAGCTTGACGACCTCCTCCGCCATCGCCATCAGCGTGGGCAGCGGTTCGAAGGGTCCGCCCTCGTAGGTGATGCAGAGCCCGGCGGCCTCCACCTGGATGCCCGCCTCCAGCAGCTCCTCGATCACCGGCACGATCCCTGGGCCGAAGAACTGCGCCTCGTCGACGGCGACGATGTGCGGGACGCCGGCGCGATCCGGTGCCCCGAGCAGCTCGCGCAGCTGCTCCACGTCCTCCATCATCCTCGCCGGGATGCTCCGGCCGATGTGGGTGCTCAGCCGATCCGCTCCGCCGCGCGCATCGAGGCGGTGGCCGATCACCTCGACGTCGAGACCGGCCAGCCGGGCACGGTGCACCCGGCGCAGCAGCTCCTCGGTCTTCCCGGCGAACATCGGACCCGCGATCACGTGCAGTCGTCCTGCCTCCATGGGGCGCATGGACACAGGCTACGCGCGGCCCACGCCGCGCTGCCGCCGGTACCGTGGACGGATGAGCACTCGGCGTCCCTCTCCCCTGGCCGGCCGTCGTCCCACCAGGCAGGATCTGGCAGCTTTCGCGACGCCGGACCCGGACGCGATCGATGACGTGCTGCCCGACCCGGACCGCGCCGGGCCGCCGCGCCTGCTGATCGTCGGGATCAATCCGGGGCTCTGGACCGCCGCGGTGAACGCGCCCTTCGCCCGCCCCGGGAACCGGTTCTGGCCCTCGCTCCATCGGGCCGGGCTCACCTCGCGCCTGGTCGACGCGTCCCGCGGTCTGGACGAACAGGACGAGGAGGATCTCCTCCGCCGCGGCATCGGGATCACGAACCTCATCGGCCGCGCCACGGCTCGCGCCGACGAGCTGAGCCGCGAGGAGCTGCAGGAGGCCGGGGCCGAGCTGACGGCGCGGGTGAAGGTGCTGGGGCCGGGGACCGTCGCGATCGCCGGGATCACCGCGTTCCGCACCGCGTACCGGCTGCCGAAGGCGGTGCTCGGCCTCCAGGATCCCTCGCAGGTGCCGGGGTGGCCCGAGGCCATCCCGCTGTGGGTGGTGCCGCAGCCGAGCGGGCTGAACGCCCACGCGACCGTCGAGTCCCTCACCGCGACCTGGCGGGAGGTCGCCCGCTCCGCAGGGGTCCGCCGCCGGAACGAGGGGTGACGGCCATCTGACGGGCGGGGCACTGCGAGCGAGAGCCCTGATCCGCCGAGGACCGAGCGGGCACTGGCCGCCCTGGGGCGCCGGGAGCAGACCCGGGCGCGTCCGCCGGAGCCGCTGGATAGTGCCGGGATGCGGACGGGCGACCGCACCGCGTGCTTTGGTGAGGCTATCCTTAGTTACGTCCGGGCGTCCGCTGCGGGCAACGCTCTCCGCCACGCCGCCGCGCGGCTCATCGAAAGGCTCCCATGGCCCAGCTCTCCCGTCGCACCCTCGCCGGTTCCGCACTCGCCCTGGCCGCACTCCTCACCGGATGCTCCACGGACCAGTCCTCGACGGCGGCCGGCGCGGCCGGGAGCGACGCCGGCAGCGGTGGCACCGGCGGGGGTGCGACGACGATCGACCACGCCTTCGGCACCACCGAGCTGCCCGCGACGATCGAGGTCGTCACGACCGTGGCCTGGGCGAACCACGAGGTGCCGCTCGCCCTCGGTGTGGTGCCCGCCGGCATGGCGGCCGCGACCTTCGGCGATGACGATGCCAACGGGCTGCTCCCCTGGGTCGAAGCGGCGCTCGAGGAGCTCGGCGCCGAGCCGCCCGTGCTCTTCGACGAGTCGGACGGCATCGACTTCGAGGGCGTGGCCGACACCGCCCCGGACGTGATCCTCGCGGCCTACTCCGGCCTCACCCAGGAGGACTACGACACCCTCACGGAGATCGCTCCCACGATCCCCTTCCCGAAGGTGGCCTGGGGGACGTCGTGGCGCGACATGATCACCGCCAACGCCCTGGGCATGGGCATGGCCGAGAAGGGCGCCGACCTGATCACGGAGCTCGAGAGCGCGATCGAGGAGGCCGTCGCGAAGCATCCGGCGATCGCGGGCCGGAGCGTCATGTTCCTCACCCATGTGGACACCTCGGATCTCTCGACCGTGAACTTCTACACTGCGCACGACACCCGCACGATGTTCTTCGAGGACCTCGGCATGAAGATCGCGCAGAGCGTGCGGGACGCCTCCGAGGAGACGGAGGAGTTCTCCTCCTCCGTCAGCGCCGAGCAGGCCGATGTGTTCGACGACGTCGAGATCATCGTGACCTACGGCGACGAGACGCTGGTCGAGGCGCTCGAGGCGGACCCTCTGCTGTCCCAGATGCCCGCGGTGAAGAACCGAGCGGTGGTGCACCTGCCCGGTGACAGCCCGCTGGGAACCGCCGCGAACCCGACGCCGCTCGCGATCCCGTACATCCTCGAGGACTACCTGGTCGAGCTCGAGCGCGCGGCGACGGCATCGGCCTGAGCCTCTCCGTGACCACGACCGTTCCTCCGAGAACCCGGAGCACAGCGGCACTGCTGCGCCGGGCCTCCCGGATCCGGCTGGCCTGGTTGCTGCTGCTCTTTGTGGGCCTGTTCCTGATCGCCGTCCTCTCGGTGACCGTCGGCTCCCGCGACGTGGGCCCCGACGACGTCCTCGCCGCGCTCGGAGGTTCGACGGAGGGCTTCGGCCCCGCCTCGGTCGCCAAGCGCATCCCCCGCACCCTGCTGGCCCTCGCCGCCGGTGCCGCCCTGGGCGTCTCCGGCGCGGTGCTGCAGGGCGTGACCCGCAATCCGCTCGCCGATCCCGGGATCCTCGGCATCAACACGGGCGCCTCCCTCGCCGTGGTGGTCGGCATCGCCTGGTTCGGCCTCAGCGCCGCCTCGAGCTACGTCTGGGTCGCGATCCTCGGCGCCGCGCTCACCGCCGTGCTGGTCCACACCCTGGGCTCCCTCGGCCACGGCGGGGCCACCCCCCTCAAGCTCGCCCTCGCCGGAGCCGCCACCGGCGCCGCTCTGGCCTCGTTCATCAGCGCTGTTGTGCTGCCCCGCTCGGACATCGGCGACAGCGTCCGCTCCTGGCAGATCGGCGGTGTGGGCGGCGGCACCTATGCCTCTCTGTCGCAGGTGGGCCCGTTTCTGCTGGTCGGAGCACTGCTGAGCCTCGCGACCGCTCGCGGGCTGAACTCCCTCGCCCTCGGGGACGACCTCGCCGCCGGCCTCGGCGAGCGCGTCGCCGTCACCCGGGCGGCGGCGGGACTGGGCGCTGTGGTGCTGTGCGGCGCGGCGACCGCGGTGACCGGTCCGATCGGCTTCGTCGGCCTCGTGGTGCCACATGCCTGCCGCCTGCTGATCGGTCCCGACCACCGCTGGCTGCTCCCGTTCAGCGCGCTGGCGGGCGCCGGCCTGCTCACCGCCGCCGACGTGCTGGGGCGGATCGTCGCGCGACCCGACGAGCTCGCGGTCGGAATCGTCACCGCACTGGTGGGCGCTCCCGTGTTCATCGCCATCGTGCGCCGACAGCGGCTGGCCCACCTATGAGCGCCCCGGACACGCTGACGCGGGTCACGGCCGTACGCAGGCGCCGACGCCACCGCGCCGCCCTCACCCTCGGCACGCTCGCACTGTCGATGGTCGGGGTGTTCTGCCTGACCCTGGTCGTCGGGCGCACCGTCTACTCCCCGGCGGAGGTGCTTGGCGTCCTGCTCGGCCGCGAGGTCCCCGGCGCGAGCTTCACGGTGGGCAGGCTCAGGCTGCCGCGCGCGGTGCTCGCCGTGCTGGCCGGGGCGAGCTTCGGCCTGGGCGGAGCGACCTTCCAGAGGCTGCTGCGCAATCCACTGGCGAGCCCCGACATCATCGGGATCACCTCGGGGGCGAGCACGGCCGCCGCCTTCGGGATCGTCGTCCTGGGCATGTCGGGGACCGCCGTCTCGCTGCTGGCGATCATCGCCGGCCTGCTGGTGGCGCTGGCGATCTATCTGCTGTCCTACCGCGGCGGCGTGGCCGGGACACGACTGATCCTGGTGGGCATCGGCATCTCGGCGATGCTGACCAGCCTCACGGACTGGGTGCTCTCGACCGCCGGACAGTGGGATCTCCAGGAGGCTCTGCGCTGGCTGACCGGCAGCCTGAACAACTCCTCCTGGGAGCAGGCGCTGCCGGTGCTCGGATCGCTCGCGGTGCTGGGGCCGCTGCTGCTCTCCCGCTCCGCGGAGCTCGGTGCCACGCAGCTGGGCGAGGATGCCGCGCAGGCCCTCGGGGTACGTGTGGGCAGGATGCGCCTGATCGTGGTCATCGCGGCGGTGGGCCTGATCGCCGTCGCCACCGCGGCGTGCGGGCCGATCGCCTTCGTCGCCTTCCTCTCGGGCCCGATCGCCGCGCGGCTCACCGGCCCGGGCTCCTCGCCGCTGCTGCCGGCCGCGCTGGTCGGCGCGCTGCTCGTGCTGGTCGCCGACCTCGTGGGCCAGTTCGCCACCGGTACCCGCTATCCGGTGGGGGTGGTGACCGGGGTGCTCGGCGCCCCCTTCCTGCTCTACCTCATCATCAACGTCCACCGACGAGGGAGTTCCCTGTGACCGCCGACCATTCGCTCGTCGTGGAGGACCTGACCCTCGGCTACGGCGAGCGCACCGTGATCGAGGGCCTCGACCTCGAGCTCGTCACCGGCGGCATCACCTCCATCGTGGGGGCGAACGCCTCGGGGAAGTCGACGCTGCTGCGGTCGATGGCACGGCTGCTCGCCCCGCGCCACGGTCAGGTGCTGCTGGACGGCAGACAGATCCATCGGCTCCCCGCCAAGCAGCTCGCCCGTGTCCTGGGGCTGCTCCCCCAGTCACCCGTCACTCCCGAGGGGATCACGGTCGCGGACCTGGTGGGGCGCGGCCGCCACCCCCACAAGGGCGTCTTCTCGCGATGGAATGCGGGCGACGACACCGCGATCGCCGAGGCGCTGGACGCCACGCGGACCGCCGATCTCGCGGAACGTCCGGTGGATGAGCTCTCGGGCGGGCAGCGACAACGGGTGTGGGTCGCGATGGCGCTCGCGCAGGACACCGACCTGCTGCTGCTCGATGAGCCCACCACCTTCCTGGACGTGAGCCACCAGGTCGAGGTGCTGGACCTGCTGACCGATCTGAACCGGGCGCGCGGGATCACGGTGGTGATGGTGCTGCACGATCTGAACCTCGCCGCGCGCTACAGCGACCAGCTGGTCATGATCGCCGACGGGACGGTCGCGGCCTCGGGCCCGCCCGCCGAGGTGCTCACCGTCCAGCGGGTTCTCGACGTCTTCGGACTGCCCAGCAGGGTCATCACCGATCCGGTCTCCGGAACGCCGCTGATGGTGCCGATCGGGAGGCATCACGGCGGGGACCTGCATCCGTCGTGACCGGCGATCACCGCTCGGCCCCCGCATCGGATCCCGCAGGTCCGTCCGAGGTCCGGTGATCCGCTTGCGGGGGTCGGGTCCGCGTGGAAAGGTGGAGCGGACCCAGGCGGGGCGACGACGCCGAACTGGGTGCACGGTGCCCCGCACGTCGAGCATGCTGGAGGTCCCCTGTGAAACTGCCCTGGCTCACGCCCGTCCTCGATCGGTCCGGCCCGTTCCTCTCCGTCCACCTCGACACCACGCGGACCGATCCGTCCGCCGCCGCGGAGCTCGAGGCGAGGTGGGCGCAGATGCGCTCGCGGCTCCAGTCCGACGGCGCCGACCCGGACCTCCTGGCCCGGATCGAGGAGTCCGTGCTGAGCCCGTCCTCGCTGGGCGGCCGCCACGGGCGGTCGATCTTCGCCACCGATTCCGAGATCCTCGTGGACCGGGTGCTGCCGGTGCCGCCGCTGCAGGAGTCTGCGCACCGCGGCGAGTTCCCCCAGCTGCTCCCGCTGCTGCAGCTGATCCCCTTCGCCGTCAGCCAGCTGCTCGTTGTGGTCGACCGAGCGGGCGCCGATCTGCACCTGCGCGCTCCGGAGAACCCCTCGATCTCCCACAGCTCGAACGGGCTGGGCGACGACGCGACGGTCGAGGGCGGCCACGACGTGCTCCACAAGGCCCATCTGGGCGGCGGCGCGCAGCACGGCTGGCGGGCCGACAACTCCGAGGCTCGGGTCGAGGACTCCTGGGACCGCAACGCCGACGCGGTCGCCGGGGCCGTGGAGAAGGTGCTGCGCGAGCACCGTGTGGACATGGTGATGCTCAGCGGCGACGTGCGGGCGATGGGCCTGCTGCGCGAGGCGCTGGGCCGGGAGACCCGCGAGCGGCTGATCGAGGTCTCCGGCGGGACCCGCGGAGCGGCCCTGGACCGCGGCCCCTTCCGGGAGGAGCTCGTGCGCACCACCCGGGAGTTCATCACCGCGCGTCAGCAGGAGCTCGCGAATCGGTTCCGGGAGAGCCAGGCGCGCGACGGCGCCTCGGTGGGCGGTGCGACCGAGGTCGCCCAGGCCCTCTCCCGCGGCCAGGTGGAGGAGCTGGTCTTCGTCAGCGGGCACGAGCCCCGCGGCATCGAGGAGCTGCTGCGCGCCGCGCTGTCCACCGACGCGGCGGTCTCAGCGCTCGAGGAGGATGCACTGGGCATCCCTGAGGGTGTCGGCGCGCTGCTGCGCTGGCGGGACGGGACCACGCCGTCGAACAGCATCGGTTCCATGTCCGGGGACTCCCGGCGCGAGTGACGTCGGCGGACCCCGAGGGCGACGGGCCGGCGCCGGAGACGGCGTCGGCCCGTCGGTCGGCGAGGACCGGCAGCACCCGGACCAGGAGGGTGAGCCGCACCAGCGACCGCCCGGCGAGCAGGAGAGGAGTGCAGGAATTCGGTGGCGGTCAGGGCACCGGGACCGGCACCATGCCCGCATGACCGCCGACGCCGCATCATCCCCGCCCGACGACCTCGAGGACCTGCTGGCGCTCGCCGCGGCCCATGGCCTCGACCTCGTCGGCTCGACCCTGCGCACCGAGGAGGTGGGCCTCGACTTCCGGGTCGCGATCGCCGGGGCGACCGACGGCTCGCGGTGGGTGCTGCGCATCCCCCGGCGGGCCGAGGTGCTCGAGCGTGCGGCGGTGGAGGGCGAGCTGCTGCGCACGATCTCGCCGCTGCTCGAGATCGCGGTCCCCGACTGGCGCATCCGCACCACCGAGCTGATCGCCTACCCCCTGCTCCCCGGGTCGCCCGGCCTGACGGTGAGGGCCGACGGCACGGTCGACTGGCACGTGGACATGTCCTCCCCCGCCTACGCCGTCTCGCTCGGCACCGCGGTCGCCCGCCTGCACGCGATCGATGCCGAGGTGGCGGCCGCCACCGGCATCGAGGTGCGCTCCCCCGCACAGGTGCGCGAGGTCTGGGCACGGGATCTGGCGCGCGTGGCCGCCTCCTTCTCGATCGCTCCGGAGCTGCGATCGCGCTGGGAGGCCTGGATCGCCGACGACGACCTCTGGCCGCGGCACACCGTGCTCACCCATGGCGAGCTGTACCCGGGCCACACTCTCGTCGAGGCCGACGAGATCAGCGCGATCATCGACTGGACCACCGCCTCGATCGGTGATCCGGCGAAGGACCTGATGTTCCACCAGGTCTCCGCCCCGCCGGAGATGTTCGATCTGGCGCTGCGGACCTACGTCGCCGAGGGCGGGACGGCCTGGCCACGCCTGGCGGAGCACTGCACGGAGATGTTCTCCGCCGGAGCGATCGGCTATGGCATCTACGCCCTGGAGACGGGCGAGGCAGCCCATCGAGAGGCTGCGGCGGCGGAGCTGGATCCGTCGGCCGCGGGCTGACGGGCCGGCGAGGTCCGGCGACGGCGCGCAGGGGCCGATGGAGCCTCACGAGCCACCGGGCACGCTCCGCCCCGCTCACGTGATCCGGCAGACACAGCCGAGCAAACGGTCACAAAATCATCACGACCAGCGGGTGATGCGCTATCACTGCAGGTCAGGAGCTTGCGTCGCGAGCAGTTTCTGTCAACACGTCCCCCAGATCAGGTCAAGTCTCCGTCATCGCGAGGCCCTTGCCCTTGCGTCAGGGGGGCCGGGGTCCTCTACGTTGGCGACCGTTCGTCACCGCGAAATACGCGCGACATGCGAAAGGACGGCTCCATGCCCCTCCACACCACGCACGCTCCTCGCACGCACCGTTCGACCTCCACGACCTCCCTCCGCCGCGGCCTGGCTCGTACGGCCGTGACCCTGGCCGGCGGCGCCGTCGTGGCCGGCGGCATGCTCGCCACCGGCGGCGCTGCGAACGCCGCGACCGGCTGGGACGAGGTCGCCGCCTGCGAGTCCGGCGGCAACTGGTCCATCAACACCGGCAACGGCTTCTACGGCGGCCTGCAGTTCACCCAGCAGACCTGGGAGGGCTTCGGCGGCACCGAGTACGCCTCCCGCGCCGACCTGGCCTCGAAGAGCCAGCAGATCGCCGTCGCCGAGCGCGTCCTCGCCGAGCAGGGCGCAGGCGCATGGCCCAACTGCGGCGGCGCCCTGAGCGGCGGCGCCGACACCGGCAGCGCCCCCGCCGCCGAGGACGACTCCCAGGAGAGCGCCCCGCAGGAGAGCACCTCCGACAGCAGCGGCTCCGATGAGTCCTCCAGCTCGGATCAGCAGTCCGAGAGCACCTCCGAGAGCAAGAGCACCGAGCCCCAGGGCGACTGGAGCTGCGACGGCGACGGCATCGCGGACAACTGCGACGAGAACGGCTTCACCAAGGAGACCGAGAAGAAGGAGGAGCCTGCCCAGCAGGCCGCTCCGCAGGAGAAGCAGGAGTCCGCTCCGCAGGAGGAGCAGGAGTCCACCCCCGCCCCGGAGAAGTCCTCCAGCGGTGCCGGCTCCATGGCCTCCCCTGACCTCTCCGTCGCCGGCACCCTCGAGGTCGACGGCAAGGTCGGCCCGAAGACCATCACCGCCCTCCAGGACTGGCTGGGCGTGGAGCAGACCGGTGAGATGAACGAGGAGACCACCCTCGCGCTCCAGGCCTGGGTCAAGACCGACCAGGACGGCACGATCGGTCCGAAGACCGTCGCCGGCCTGCAGCACGAGATCGGCGCCACCCAGAACGGCTCCGACGAGATCGACGGGGACACCGCGAAGGTCCTGCAGACCTTCCTGAACCTCTACTGATCCATCCAGGCGACAGCGGCCCCTGACGGGCCGCGGCCACCCTGCGGCACTGCCGCACATCCCGGACGGCCGGGTCACCCTCGCGGGTGGCCCGGCCGTCCGCCGTCGTGCGTCGAGCGGAGCTGCTCGGCGACCTCCGGCGCTCCGCAGCCCGCACTCCGGGCCGGACACCCCAGACTCGCCGACTCCTCTGGCAACACAGTGCAATTCCGGTGACGCGCCCCCCATCGCGCCGCCGAGGTGACGCGCCTCTCTTTCAAGCGTTCTGCCCAACGATGCAGTTGAGAGGCGTTCTTTCGTCGGACATCCCGCGTCGGGTGCAAGTCGCGTTGCTGCAACCACTGGCAACTTCCCCTCCTCGCGGAGGCCGCTGACCAGACTCGGTCCACTGCTGCACCGCCCTGCGACGATCACCGCAGCAACGGCCCCCGCGCATCGCGCTCGGCCGATCGGGCGACTCAAGGATGAGCCAGAAGGAGCACGATGATGAGCACCACCGCCCCCGAGCATCCCACCCCGGCGGGTACGCGCCCGGCGGGCGCGGGACCGACGAAGAGGCTGCGGCCCTTCAGCTTCCGGGACAAGATCGGCTACATGTTCGGCGACTGGGGGAACGACTTCACGTTCATCCTGCAGTCCACGTTCTTCATGATCTTCTACACCAACGTCATGGGCATCAGCGCCGCCCACGTGGGCACCCTGCTCTTCGTCGCGCGCATCCTCGACGCCTTCACCGACGTGGGCGCCGGTCGTCTGATCGACGTGCTGAAGCCCGGCCGCTCCGGCCGCTTCAAGCCCTGGCTGCTGCGCATCATGATCCCCGTGACGGCCTCTGCCTTCCTCATGTTCTCGCCCTTCCTGCAGGGCGGCGGCTACGGCATGAAGGTGGCCTGGATGGTCGTCACCTATGTGCTGTGGGGGTCGATCTTCTACACCCTGATCAACATCCCCTACGGCTCCATGGCCTCGGTCATCTCCAACGACCCCGGCCACCGCGCCTCACTGTCGGTGTTCCGCTCGCTCGGCGGCACCCTGGCCAACCTCGCGATCTCCGTGATCCTGCCGCTGATCGTCTTCGTCCAGGTCTCGGGCCAGTCCGAGATGTCCGGCACCCGGATGATGTGGGCGGCGCTCGGCTGCGGCGTGCTCGCGGTGGTCTGCTACCTGCTGTGCTTCGTGAACGTGGAGGAGCGCGTCGCCACCGCGCCCAAGCCCGAGGAGGAGCGCCAGGGACTGGCCGCGGCGCTGGGGTCCATGGTCACCAACCGCGCCCTCACCGGCCTCATCGCGACCGCGCTGTTCATGCTCATCGCCTTCATGATGCTCGGCGGCATGATGCCGTACCTCCTCAACGAGTATTTCAACAACGGCCAGCTGCTGAGCGTCGTGAACTTCGTGGGCCTCGTGCCCACGCTGCTGCTCGTCCCGGTCGCGTCCAAGCTCGCCAGGACCTACGGCAAGAAGGAGATCGGCGCGGTGGGCCTGACCCTGGGCATCCTCGCCGGCGCGATGCTCTTCGTGATCCGCACTGACAGCCCGTACGTCTTCATGGTCGGCTACGCGCTGCTGATGCTCGGCGTCGCGGCGCTGAACATCCTCATCTGGGCCTTCATCACCGACGTCATCGACCTGCAGGAGATCCGCACCGGGGAGCGCAACGACGCCACCGTGTACGGCATGTACTCGTGGTCGCGGAAGCTCGGACAGGCGATCGCCGGCGGCCTGACCGGCTGGGCGCTGGGATGGATCGGCTACCAGTCCGGCGGCGGCGGGCAGTCGCAGTCGGTCCTCGACGGCATCTACACCCTGGGCACCCTGGTCCCGGCCCTGCTTCTGCTCGTGTCGCTGCTGGCCCTGGTGTTCTGGTACCCCCTGACCAAGAAGCGGGTCGACGAGAACGTCGCCCTCCTCGAGGAGCGCCACGCCGCGGCCGACGCGAGCGCCGCGCGCCCCTGATCCCACGGGTCACGGTCGTCGACCCCGAGAACGGGGACGCCGCCCGGGATAGGGTCGTCCGGAGGTCGGAGAACGCATTCCCCGCCCTCCCCGAGCTCTTCCTCCCCACGCACTCCCCTCCCACGCATACCCTCCGCCGCCCCGACCCGGGACGGCACGACATCACCCTCAGAACGGAGACACCATGTCGGAGAAGAACGTCCGTCTCGGAATCATCGGCCTCGGCGCCCAGGGCGGCATGTACGCCGGCGTCGTCGCGGACGGCAAGGTCGCGGGCATGAGCCTCGGCGCCATCGCGGACATCGATCCCGCCAAGAAGGAGCTCGCCGCAGAGAAGCACCCGGGCGTCCCCTTCTACGACGACTACGTCGCCATGCTCGACTCCGGCGATGTCGACGCCGTGGTCACCACGGTGCCGCACTTCCTCCACGCGGAGATGACCATCACGGCGATCGGCAAGGGCATCCACGCCCTGACCGAGAAGCCCGCCGGTGTCTACACCAAGCAGGTCGAGGAGATGAACTCCTTCGCGGCGGAGCACCCGGAGACCACCTTCGCGATCATGTTCAACCAGCGCACCAACCCGGTGTACACCGATCTGAAGGCGCTCATCACCTCGGGTGAGCTCGGGAAGCTGCGCCACACCTCGTGGATCATCACCACCTGGTGGCGCCCGCAGGCCTACTACGACCAGTCGGCATGGCGTGCGACCTGGGGCGGCGAGGGCGGCGGCGTGCTGGTGAACCAGGCCCCCCACCAGCTCGACCTCTGGCAGTGGCTGTGCGGCACCCCCGAGAAGGTCTTCGCGAAGCTGGCCTTCGGCTTCCAGCGCGACATCGCCACCGAGGACGAGGTCAACGCGGTCGTGGACTTCGGCGACGGCGCCACCGGCAGCTTCATCACCTCGACGAACGACATCATCGGCACCGACCGCCTGGAGATGCTCTTCGACCAGGGCAAGGTCGTCGTCGAGGGCTCCAAGAAGGTCACCATCACCCGTCTGAAGCAGGACGAGCGCTCGCTCTCCGACGGCATGTCCCCCGAGGACGTGGGCCGCCTGTTCACGGGCAGGATCAACACCTCCGAGCTGTACGAGACCGAGGTCAAGGAGTACGAGTCGGTCTGGGGCAAGCAGCACATCGACGTCCTGACCAACTTCGCGGCGAACGTCAACGACGGCACCCCGCTCATCGCCGACGGCGCCGAGGGCATCAACGGCGTGCGCCTGGCCTCCGGCATGCAGCTCTCGGCGTGGACCGGTCGCGAGATCGATCTGGTCGACTACCCGGCCGAGGAGTACCTCGCCGAGCTGAACAAGCGCATCGAGGCCGAGGGCAGCTTCCCCACGCGCTCCTGACCCGATTGCCGAGGGTCGGTCGCGGCGATCGCCGCGCCGGCCCTCGCCCGGCGGCCGCGACCCGCACGACCCGCACGACCCGCACGACCCGCACGACCCGCACGACGATCCGAACACCACCCCTCGAAGGAGAGACCCATGCCCGTCCTCGGACTCCAGCTCATGATGCTCAGGGACCAGATCAACGAGAAGGGGATGTACGAGGTGCTGCGCCAGGTGCGCGACCTCGACATCGACGCCGTCGAGGTCTCCCAGGTGGAGATGACCGACGAGCTGATCGACGACCTCGTGCGCGGCAAGGCCGACTTCGGCGTCGAGACGGCCGCGATGAGCGCCTCGATCGAGCCCGGCGGCAACGGCTTCGCCCTCTCCACCGAGTTCGACCGCGCCGTCGAGGCCTGCACGAAGACCGGCTCGCGGTACCTGCGCATCGGCATGATGCCGTTCTCGGCCATGACCACGAAGGAGGCCTGCGAGGCCTGGGCCGCCTCCGTGGAGCCCTACGCCGCCCACCTCGCCGAGCAGGGCGTCACGCTCTGCTACCACAACCACCACGTGGACCTCATCCAGTTCGACGGCGAGCGCATCTTCGACATCGTGCGCCGCGTCGCGCCGTCGCTGCTGTTCGAGGTGGACCTCCACTGGGTCCAGCGCGGCGGCATGGCACCGCTGGACATGCTCGAGGCCTACACCGGGGCCTGCAAGCTCATCCACGTCAAGGACTTCCGCATCGCGCCCTTCCCCCAGGACGTCCTGGACCGGCAGGCGGAGATGGACCGCAGCGAGTTCATGGCGGCGTTCACCAACCTCACCCAGTTCGCCGAGGTGGGCCAGGGCAACATGAACTGGCCCGCGCTGCTTCCCGCCGCCGAGAAGGCCGGCGCCGAGTACTTCCTCATCGAGCAGGACGACACCTACGGCCGCGATCCGATCGACTGCATCCGGGAGTCCCGCGAGTACCTGACGTCCATCGGGTACTGACCCCCGCCTCCGACGACGCCCGATGTCCGCGCCCCGCGCCGGACGTCGGGCGTCGTCCTGTCAGAGGCCGGCGTGACGCGGGTCTCGGCCCGGCACAGGTCGTCCGCAGTGCCATGCGCTGGAGGAAATCGGAATCCTGACCGGGGCCTGGGAGGAGCTGCAACACGATCCCAGGGTTCAGGGCGTAGCGTCGCCCGCGCCAACGACCTCAGGAGGCACAGTGAAGGTTCCCAGCAGCCGGGCACTCCGGCGCGCGATCGTGGCGATCACGTTCTCAGCGGCGATCGCCCTCACCGGATGCAGCGGCGACCAGGCCGCCCAGTCCGGTGCGAGCGACGGCGGCGGCGAGCAGGCCCCTGCGGCCAGCGACGGCGGCGGCTCCCCTCTCGCCGGCGGTCAGGGCGGGGAGCAGCAGCAGCCCCAGATGCCCGAAGCCGATGTCTCCGACGTCCCGGACGTCGTGGCCACCGTCAACGGCGAGAAGATCTCGAAGGACGAGTTCGTCTCCGCCTACGAGGGCCAGTTCCAGCAGGCCGCGATGCAGCAGCAGAGCACCGGCCAGGAGGTCGACCAGACGAAGCTCAAGAAGCAGGTCGCGGATCAGCTGGTGGACAACCACCTGCTGCTCCAGGCGGCGGAGGACTCGGGCATCACGGCGACCTCGAAGGACGTCGACGCCACCCTCGAGGAGATCGCGAAGCAGAACGGCCTCGGTTCGGCCGACGAGGTCGTCTCCGCGCTCGAGCAGCAGGGCATGAGCGAGGAGGACGTCCGCAAGGACGCCGCCTCCCAGTACACGCTCACCGCCTACATCGAGCAGGAGGCGGACGTCGAGCAGCCCAGCGACGAGGAGCTGAAGACGCAGTACGACCAGCTCGTCGAGCAGCAGAAGGCCCAGGGCGGCGGTCAGCAGGCCCAGGGCGGCAAGCAGACGGAGATTCCGCCCTTCGACGAGGTCAAGGAGCAGCTCGCCCAGCAGTCCGTCACCCAGCAGCAGAACGAGGCGGCGACGAAGATCGCCTCCGAGCTGCGGGAGTCCGGGGACGTCTCGATCGCCCTCTGATCCTCTCCCCTGCAGCACGACGGCCGGGCCCCTTCCAGGGCCCGGCCGTCGCGCGTCCGCCGACTTCAGCGGTCGGAAGCGAGTGGTCGGAGGTCAGAGGTCAGAGATCTCTGCTCGCCCGTTTGCGCACCGCACCGCGCACGGAGAGCGCGACGACGACGAGCAGCAGCGCGTAGATCACGATGGTGATCGGGCTGGAGGCCAGCACCCGCGGGTCACCCACGGAGGAGAGCAGCGCATCGCGCAGCGAGGTCTCCGCCAGCGGCCCCAGCACCATGCCGATCATCAGCGGTGCCACGGGGTAGTCGTAGCGGCGCATCAGGAACCCGACCACGCCGATCACGAACAGCACCAGCAGGTCGAAGACCGCTCCGGAGGTCGCCCAGATGCCGAGTCCGCAGAACAGGGTGATCGCGCCGTAGAGGTACGGCTTCGGGATCAGCAGCAGCTTCGCCCACAGCTGGGCGAAGGGCATATTGATGATCAGCAGCACCACCATCGCCAGGAAGAAGCTCGCCAGCAGCGCCCACACCATGTCGGCGTTCTTCTCGAAGAGCAGCGGTCCGGGCTGGAGCCCGTACTGGCGGAAGGCGGCGAGCATGATCGCGGCGGTGGCGGAGACCGGGAGGCCCAGCGCCAGCAGAGCGCCCATCGCCATGCCGGTGGTGGCGTTGCCCGCAGCCTCCGGCGCGGCCAGGCCGCGGATCGCGCCCTTGCCGAACTGGGGATCCTTGCGGCGCCGATCCAGGCGGCGCTCTGCGGAGTACGCCAGGAAGGTGGGCACCTCCGAGCCGCCCGCGGGGATGACGCCGAACGGCAGGCCGATCACGGTCCCTCGCGCCCAGGCGGGGGCCGCCTCGGCGAACTCCTTGCGGTTGAGGAAGGGGCGTCCGCCCCCGCTCATCGCCACCAGGTTCTCGCGATCGCGGCGCACCCGGGAGACCACGTAGAGGACCTCGCCGAAGGCGAGCACTGCGACGGTGACGGTGACCAGCGAGATGCCGTCGAACAGCTGCGGGGCACCGAGGGTGTAACGCTGCAGCCCGGAGATGCCGTCGACGCCGATCACGGTGATCCCGATGCCGAACACGAGAGCGGCGAGGCCCTTGAGCACGTTGTCGGAGACCACCGAGGAGGTGGCGACGAAGGCGAACAGGGCGAGGGCGAAGAACTCCGGCGGACCGAACGACTCCGACAGCGCCACGAGCGTCGGCGACAGGAACACCACCAGGACGGAGGCGACCATGCCGCCCACGAACGCTCCGATGGCGGCGGTGGCCAGCGCCTGCGGGGCGCGGCCTGCCTTGGCCATCCGGTGCCCCTCGAAGGTGGAGGCGATCGCCGAGGCCTGACCCGGGGTGTTCAGCAGGATCGCCATGGTCGAGTCGCCGAACAGGCCGCCGAAGTACACGCCGGAGAACAGGATGAACGCGGCGGTGGGGTCCAGGGCGAAGGTCATCGGCAGCAGAAGTGCCACGGCCATGGAGGATCCCAGGCCGGGCAGCACGCCGACGGCGGTGCCGAGCAGGCAGCCGACGACCACCCACAGGAGATTGATCGGGGTCAGGGCCCCCGCGAAGCCCTGGAGGAGCAGGTCGAGCTGTTCCATCAGAAACCACCTCCCAGGATGCCGGAGGGCAGGGTGAGGCCCAGCCCCGCGCCGAAGATCAGGTAGATCAGCGAGCTGAGGAACAGAGCGATGACGATGTCGAAGAGCGGGCGGCGCGAGCCGAACCCGTGGGCGGCGCACCAGAACAGGAGGGCCCCGTCCAGGATCCAGCCCAGCCACGGCATGAGCAGGGCGAAGGCGAGGAATCCGCCGCCCACCCAGCCCAGGGCCGCGAAGTCGGAGTGGGTGCGGTAGCTGCGGCCCGAGGTCTCCTCGACGGGCTCGGGCGTGCGCAGCACGCCGATCGCGATCAGCACGGCGAGCACCAGGCCGACGATCCCGAGGATCACCGGGAAGAAGCGCGGTCCGGGGAAGTCGGTGTCCGCGGCGGGGATCGTCGCGGCGCCGATGAGCAGGAACAGGCTGAATGCGGCGAGCAGGCCGGGCATGAGCAGCGCGGAGCGGCCGTGCCAGAAGCCGTGCTGCTTCGAGGTGCCCGGCGCGTCGGGCGCCCCGGGGTCGTCGGGCGCCCCGGGGTCGTCAGGGGCCGCGGCGTCGTCAGGGGCCGAGGCGGCGGTGCGCTCCTCGGCGCTCATCCCTGGATCTCCTCGAACAGGGCCGCGATGCGGACGGTCTCGTCCTCGACGTACTGCACGAGGTCCTCGCTGCCCAGCGGGACCTCCTTCCAGGAGTACCGCTTCACGGCGTCCTTCCATTCGGGGGTGGCGACGGCCTCGGCGATCAGCTCCTCGAGCTGCGCGACGTCGTCGTCGCTCACCCCGGGCGGCGCGAACATCGCGCGCCAGTTGGTGAGGGTGACGTCGTATCCGAGGTCCGGGAGGGTGGGGATGTCGATCCCGTCCAGCGGCTCCGGGGCGACGAGCCCGAGTCCGCGCAGGCGGCCGGACTCGATCTGCGGGTACATGTCCGCGAAGCCGCCGGCGGTGGCCTGGGCGGTGCCGTTGAGCAGGGCCTGGATCGCCTCGCCGCCGCCGTCCGAGGGGATGTAGGTGGTCTCGCCGGGGTCGATGCCGGCGGCGAGCGCGAGATCGGTCATGACCAGCTGGTCGAACGACCCTCCACCGGTCCAGGCGAGGCGCGAGGGATCGTCGCCCCAGCCCTGGAGGAGCTGCTCGAGATCCTGGTACGGCGAGCTGGCCGGAACCGTGATCAGGGCGTACTCCTCGACGACCCGCGCCACGGGCGTGACGTCGGAGATCACGGAGGCGGTCCCGAACTGGATCTGCGCCGCGATCTGGCCGGTGCCGCCCACCATCAGGTTGTTGGGCTCCTTCATCTGGGAGAGGTTGCCCAGCGCGATGGTGCCGCCGGCTCCCGGGACGTTCACGACCTGCACGTTGCCCACCAGGCTGTTCGAGCGCATGGTCTGCTGCATCTCGCGCTGGAAGGTGTCCCAGCCGCCGCCCGCGGCGGCGGGTGCGATGAGGGTGAGGTTCGAGCGCACGTCGGTGCCGCCCGCGCCGGCCTTGATCGACTGGTACGCGGCGGTGCCGATGACGGGGGCCGCGAGCACGCCGAATCCGATGCTGAGCGCACGGCGGCGGCTGGGGTTCGGCGGCGGCTGGAGGTCTTCCTCGGGGGCGATGACACGTCTCCTTCGTCGGGGGCGTGGCTCGGTCTCAGCCGGCGCCACGGTGCGCTGAGCGGACAGTGTAATCATGACGCTGGCCCCGTTTGCGCTGGCCGTCCACAGATCGGTTAGGGTTCCGGGACCGACCACGCAAAGGAGCGCCCATGTCTGTTCTCGTCGCCGGCACCGACACCCCCGCCGGTCAGGCCGCCTACCTCTACGGCATCGAGGAGGCCCGCCGCCGTGGCGAGGACCTGGTGGTGTTCCTCATGGAGGGGTCGCACACCCCCTCCCCCGAGCTCGGCGAGGTGACCGAGACCGTGGAGCACCCCGATGAGCGCAATCAGTCCCCCACCGGCGATCTCATCGACCGCGCGGAGCGGGACGACATCTCCGCGCTGGTGATCGGCGTACGACACCGCTCGGCGGTCGCGAAGCTGTTCCTCGGCTCCTCCGCGCAGCAGATCATCCTCGAGGCGAACAAGCCCGTGCTCTGCGTCAAGGCCTGACCGGGAGCCTCTCCCCGCTCGTCGACGGCTCCAGGGCGGATCCCGTAGGGTCCGGAGCATGATCCTCATCAACGTGAAGTTCCCTGTGAAGCCCGAGTTCGCCGACCGCTGGCCCGAGATCTCCCACGAGTTCACCGAGGCCACGCTGGCCGAGCCCGGGAACCTGTGGTTCGAGTGGTCGCGCAGCGTGAAGGAGCCCAGCACCTACGTGCTGATCGAGGCGTTCACCGACGAGGGCGCCGGTCCGCACGTCGAGTCCGTGCACTTCAAGGCGATGCAGGAGGAGTTCCCGCAGTACCTCGAAGCGACCCCGCAGATCATCTCCCAGCAGATCGAGAGCGACGGCTGGGGCCCCATGGGAGAGATCACCGTCGACTGATCCGGCGGAGGTCGACGCGGCACCCTCAGTGCTCGCCGCGTCGGCCGAGCGTCGTCACCGGCGACGCCCCGGGTCGCGTCCACTGCGGCAGGGGGCGGCTGGTCCCGCCCCAGGTGGGGGTGCCGTCGGCGTCGGTGCGCCAGGACCAGCAGGCGTGGCGCCCTGCGGGCCAGCCCTCGGGGACGTCCTCCCAGTCCTCGCCGCGGCCGAAGGGCGTCATGTCCAGCAGCCCCATGGCGACGTTGACCCGTTCGTTGCCGCGGCCCGTGGTGCGGTAGGTGAGGAACACGCTGTCGCCGTCGCGCAGGAAGCTCGCGAGGTACCCCATGTCGCCGCCGATCGGCGCGGGCGCGTCCCGCACCGAGTACCAGGGCACCTGCCCGTAGCCCATGAAGGCGGTGTACGGCTGGACCTCCTCCCACGCCCCCGTGGTGAGGACCGCGAGGGAGACGCCGTGCCCGTGGAGATAGGTCGCGTCCTGGAGATGCCAGGCGGTGGTGGTGCAGCCCTCGCACTGCCCCTGATGCGGGGCGCCGTCGTGCCACATGTGCTGGTAGACCACGAGCCGGTCGCGCCCCTCGAACAGGTCCAGGAAGGGCACTGCACCGTCGGGCCCGACGACGACGACGCCGCCGTCGACCTCCACCATGGGCAGGCGGCGCCGGGCGGCGGCGACCGCGTCGCCCTCATGCGTGTGGGCCTTCTCCCGCACGAGCAGCTCGTCCCGTGCGGACTGCCAGGTCCCGAGGTCGACGACGGCAGGCCGTCCGGCGTCGGCCGCTCGCTGCGCGCTCATCGCTGCGTGCTCTCGGCTCGTTCCCATTCGGTGCCCGGGGGTCGTTCGAGGTGCGTGGGTCGGTACTCGAGGAGCTGGAGGCCCCCTTCGAAGGTGCGTGCGGTGAGGAGCTCGAGGGAGAAGTCCTCGAAGTGCTCCCAGATCCGCTCGAGGCCGGTACGGCCCGTGATGACGGGGAAGAGCACGATCCGGAATCGGTCCACGAGACCGGCCTTCATGAGCGAATGGCTGAGCCGGATGCTGCCGGTGGAGGTCAGCGGCGTGGATGCTGTGCGCTTGAGCTCGGTGACGGCCTCGACCGCGTCGGTGCTGACCAGCGTGGTGTTCGGCCAGGTGAGCGGCTCCTCGAGGGTCGAGGAGAACACGATCTTGGGCATCTGGGCCATCTGGGCGAAGCTCGCCTTCTCCTCCTCGGAGATGTCGAGCTCCGCGGCCTGGGTCGCCATCTCGGCCATGAGCCGATAGGTGGTCGCCCCCATGAGCGTCAGGGCCTCCGGCTGCCGGGCGAGCCAGGCCAGGTACTCCTCGCTCTGCAGCCCCCACCATCCGGGCCAGCCCTCGCCGGCGGCGCAGCCGTCGAGCGAGAGGATCAGGTCGACCACCAGCTCTCCGGCGCCGGGCGCCTGCTCCGCACCTCCTGCGTCGGCAGTGGGAGTCTCTCCTGCGGTGCTCGCGTCGTCGTCCATCACGGCCCTCCTCGGGCGGGTGCCCCGGCGAGCGCCGGTGCGGAGGGCTCCAGCCAAGCACTCCCGGGGCACCGCGTCCAGAGCCGGATCCGGGGGCGCTCGGGTGTGTCCCACCCCGCTCTCGTCTTGCACTCACTGCAAGATCCCACCTAACCTCGAACAGCGGGCACGCCCGCAGGACGAGCGGGAACACCACCCGTCAGCAACTTGGACGCAGGAGGTTCCCGCCATGGCGCGGACGCATGAGAGGTCCGCGGACGGCACGGAGCCCGCAGCGCCGATCGCCAACCCGAATCTGGTGATGGCGGTGCTGCTCGCCGGCGCCTTCGTGATCATCCTGAACCAGACCCTGCTCAACACGGCGCTGCCCGCGTTCATGGCGGACTTCGGGATCACCGCGAACACCGCGCAGTGGGTGACCACGCTGTTCATGCTGGTCAACGGCATCATGATCCCCGCGACGGCCTTCCTGATCCAGAAGTTCACCACCCGCACGATGTTCTTCGCCGCGATGGGCATCTTCGCCCTCGGCACGGTCATCTGCGCGATCGCCCCGTCCTACCCGGTGCTGCTGCTGGGCCGCGTGGTGCAGGCCGCCAGCGGCGGCATGATCATGCCGCTGATGCAGACGATCCTGTTCGCGATCTTCCCGATCCACCGCCGCGGCACCGCCATGGGCACGTTCGGACTGGTGATCTCGTTCGCCCCCGCGATCGGGCCCACCCTGTCCGGGTTCATCGTCGACCACTGGTCGTGGCGGATCCTCTTCGTGATGATGCTGCCGATCGCGCTCGGCGCCCTGGTCTTCGCCCACTTCACGCTGAAGAACGTCACCGAGCAGACGAATCCGCGTCTGGACGTGCTCTCGCTGATCCTCTCCACCTTCGCCTTCGGCGGCCTCCTGTTCGGCTTCAGCAACGCGGGCAACGCCGGCTGGACCAGCGCCCAGGTGCTCGTCCCGCTGATCGTGGGCGTGCTGACCCTGGCGTGGTTCACCCGCCGCCAGCTGCGCCTGGAGGAGCCGCTGCTCGAGCTGCGGGTGCTGACGAACCCCATGTTCACCCTCGGCACGGCGCTGGGCATGCTGGTGTTCATGGCGATGATCGGCGGGATGCTGATGATCCCGCTGTACATGCAGAACATGAGCGACTTCACCGCCATGGAGTCCGGGCTGGTCCTGCTGCCGGGCGCGCTGATCATGGGCCTGATGTCCCCCGTGACCGGTCGGATCTTCGACCGCTTCGGCGCCTCGGCGCTCGCGATCACCGGCTTCGCCCTGCTGGCCGTGACCAGCGTGCTGCTGGGGCTGCTCAGCACGGAGACGAGCTTCGCCTACATCGCGATCGTGAACGCGGTGCGGATGCTCGGCACGGCGATGGTGATCATGCCGGTGACCACGGCGGCGCTGAACCAGCTGCCGCCGCGGATGATCCCCCACGGCGCCGCGGTCAACAACACGCTGCGCCAGGTGGCCGCCTCCGTGGGCACCGGAGTGCTCGTCACGGTGATGACCGCGACGGCGCGCGATCCCGAGGTGTACGGCCTCTCCGGTGCGATCCACGGCGTGAACGTCGCGTTCTGGGTGGCGGGTGGCATCGCCGCGCTGGGTCTGGTGGGCGCGTGCTTCCTGCGCGGCTCGCGACCGCGGGAGCTGGCTCCGGACGACGCCCGCTGAGCGTCCCTCCGGCAGGACGGCAGGACAGCAGGACGGGGGACGTTGACTGGTCGCGATCTGCCGGCGCGACGGCGGACGGTGCTCGACTCCGGCCCCTCGCCCCTGGACACCTCGCCGTGACTCGGGACACACTGGGCCCGTTGCGGCCGGTGACGCACCTCGTTCCCGGGGCCCGCGATGCCTGCTGGGTCACCTCTTCCGCCGCGTGGGTGGCACGCCGTCGCTCGCGACCATAGTGTCGATGACCGCCTGCGACCTGCGCGACCGTGCCCGGTCGGGAGCAGCGCCGCTCCCCGGCTCAGCTCCGCGCGTCCCAGGCGACGTGTGCCCGTAGTCGATCGAAAGGACCGTGATGGCAGAGGCCGCCGAGATCCCTCGCCCTGCAGATTCCCCCGAGATCAGACGGGACCCCGGCGGAGGGGACGGCGGAACCACCACGGATCCGGGCACGTCACCGGAGCGCGGCCACTCCCCCGTGAACTGGCCCGTGTTCGTCGGCACCTCGGTGATCATCGTCGCCTTCGTGCTGTTCGCCGCCATCTGGCCAGGCACGGCGAAGTCCGTCATCTTCGGGTCGATGGCCTGGGTGGCCACGAACTTCGGCTGGTACTACGTCCTCACGGCCACCATCGTCGTGGTGTTCGTGCTGATCGTCGCGTTCTCCAAGGTGGGCGGGACGAAGATGGGCCCGGACCACTCGCTGCCGAAGTACAACCTGTTCACCTGGGCGGCGATGCTGTTCGCCGCCGGCATCGGCGTGGACCTGATGTTCTTCGGCATCTCGGGCCCGGCCACGAACCTCCTCACCCCTCCGGAGGCGCCCGCGGGTTCCGACGAGGCCGCGCGGATGGCGACGATCTGGACGATCTTCCACTACGGCATCCCCGGCTGGGCGATGTACGCGCTCATGGGCATGGCCTTCGGCCTGTTCGCGTACCGCTACCACCTGCCGCTGTCGATCCGCTCCGCGCTGGCCCCGATCTTCGGCCGACGGATCCACGGGGCCGTGGGCCACGCCGCCGAGATCGGTGCCACGATCGGCACGATCTTCGGCATCTCGGTGTCGCTCGGCATCGGCGTCGTCTTCCTCAACTTCGGCCTCTCGGCCCTGTTCGGCATCCCGAACTCGATCGCGGTGCAGATCGCCCTGATGGCCCTGGCCGTGTTCATCACGATCCTCTCGACCGTCTCCGGCGTCGACAAGGGCATCCGTCGGCTCTCCGAGCTGAACGTGCTGCTGGCCGTGGTGCTCATGCTGTGGGTGCTGTTCTCCGGCCAGACCACCCATCTGCTCAACGCCCTGGTCCAGAACATCGGCGACTTCTTCTCCCGGTTCCCCGGGATGATGATGAACACCTTCGCGTACACCGACGGCGCGGCGGAGCTCGGCTATCCCGCCGATCAGTGGATGGCGGACTGGACCCTGTTCTTCTGGGCCTGGTGGATCGCCTGGGCGCCCTTCGTGAGCCTGTTCCTGGCGCGCATCTCCCGCGGCCGCACCCTGCGCCAGTTCGTGGTGGGCGTGCTGCTCATCCCCTTCTCCTTCATCCTGCTGTGGGTCTCGATCTTCGGCAACGCCGCGCTGAGCTTCCGGGACGACCCGGAGTTCCTCGACCTCGCCGTGAACCAGCCCGAGTCCGGGTTCTTCAACCTGCTCGAGCAGTACCCGGGCTCGATCTTCACCGTCTCGCTCGCTCTCCTCACAGGTCTGTTCTTCTACGTCACCTCCGCGGACTCCGGCTCGCTGGTCATGGCGAACATGACCTCGAAGGCCACCACCACGGACTCCGACGGCCCGCCCTGGCTGCGCATCGTGTGGGCGGTCATCACCGGCGCGCTGACCCTGGTGATGCTGTTCATCGACGGCGTCTACACCCTGCAGGCGGCCACCGTGATGGTGGGGCTCCCGCTGTCTGTGCTGGTCTACCTCGTCATGTTCAGCCTGTGGAAGGTGCTGCGCACCGAGCACATGAACCTCGAGTCGCGCCGCGCCGCCCTGCCGGCCCTGCTCACCAGCCGCGTCCGCGAGGCGGAGTCCGGCGAACGCGGAGCGTGGCGCCGTCGGCTCCAGCACCGGATGAGCTACGCCACCGCGGAGCAGGCGACGGCGTTCATCGAGGGCGTCGCCGCTCCGGCGGTCGAGGAGGTCGGCGCCGAGCTGGAGAAGCTCGGCGTGGACGTCTCCTGCCACCGCGGTGCGCACCCCGACAGCTCGATCCCCTTCGTGGACCTGGTCGTCTCCTTCCCCGACGCCGAGGACTTCAAGTACCAGGCCTATCCGGTGGCCTACTCGACCCCGAGCTTCGCGGCCAACCTGGCCGCGGTGCGCGACACCTACTACCGCGTCGAGATCTTCTCGACCCTCGGCTCCCGCGGCCGGGACATCATGGGGTACGGGAAGGAGCAGGTCATCGCCGATGTCCTGGACTCCTACGACGCCCACATCATGTACCTGACCATGAGCACCGAGATCGGCACGGCGACCGGCACGATCCCGGTCACCGCACCGGAGACGTGGATCGACACCGACCAGGTCGACGCCTCCGCCGCGGCTCCCGAGGAGCCGTCCGCACCCCTCACGCCCGACACGAAGGAGCGCCATGACTGACACCATCGCCACGCTGTACATCGACGGGGAGTGGGTGGCCTCGTCCTCGGGCGAGACCCGCACCGTCACCTGCCCGGCCGATCAGAGCGAGGTCGGCACGGTCTCCGAGGCCACCGCGGACGACGTCGAACGGGCGATCCTCGCGGCGAGGAGGTCCTTCGAGTCGCGCGTGTGGTCCGACCGGCCCGCCTCCGAGCGCGGGGACCTCCTGCTGAAGGTCGCCGACGCGCTCCAGGAGCGCAAGGCCGAGTTCGCCCGCGCCGAGGCGCTCGACACCGGCAAGCGCCTGGTCGAGGCCGAGGGCGACATGGACGACATCACCGCCTGCTTCCGCTACTTCGGGAAGATCGCCGGCCAGAACCCGGGCCGTCTCATCGACGCCGGGGACGACAGCGTGATCTCCCGTGTGGTCCACGAGCCGATCGGTGTGTGCGGCATGATCACGCCCTGGAACTTCCCGCTGCTGCAGGCCGCGTGGAAGATCGCCCCCGCCCTCGCCGCCGGGAACTCCTTCATCATCAAGCCCGCCGAGCTCACGCCCCACACGACCATCCTGATCATCGACGTGCTCGACAAGCTCGGCGTGCCCGCAGGCGTGGCGAACCTCGTGCTCGGCGACGGCGGCGTGGTCGGCGCGCCGCTGTCCTCCCACCCGGAGATCGACCTGATCTCCTTCACCGGCGGCCTCGTCACCGGTCGCAAGATCGCCGCGGCCGCCGCCGAGGGGATCAAGAAGGTGGCCCTGGAGCTGGGCGGCAAGAACCCCAACGTGGTGTTCGCCGACGCCGACTACGACGCGGCGCTCGACAACGCGCTCAACGCCGGGTTCATGGACTCCGGGCTGCTCTGCTCGGCCGGGACCCGCCTGATCGTGCAGGACACGATCGCCGAGCGCTTCGTCGACGACCTGGTGGCGCGCGCGGAGGGCATCGTCATGGGCGGACCCTTCGACGAGAGCGCCGAGACCGGTCCCCTCATCTCGCAGCAGCACCGGGACAAGGTCACCGACTACGTGGAGCGCGGCGTCGCGGCCGGAGCGCGCCTGCGCACCGGCGGCCACTGGGGCGGGCCCGAGCACGAGAAGGGCTGCTTCTACGCCCCGACCGTGCTGGACCGCTGCACCGCCGAGAACCCCGCCGTGATCGAGGAGGGCTTCGGCCCGGTCATCACGGTGGAGACGTTCTCGACCGAGGAGGAGGCGATCGCGATCGCCAACCACACCGAGTACGGCCTGGCCGGCGGCGTGTGGACCTCGAACGCGGGCACCGCCAACCGGGTCTCGCGCGGCCTGCGCCACGGCACGATCTGGATCAACGACTACCACCCCTACCTGCCGCAGGCGGAGTGGGGCGGCTTCAAGATGTCCGGCACCGGGCGCGAGCTGGGCCCCACCGGTCTCGAGGAGTACACCGAGGCCAAGCACATCTACCAGAACACCGAGCCGGCCGTGACCGGCTGGTTCCCCCAGAAGTGAGCGGCGCGGGGCAGGGTCCGTCGGCCCTGCCCCGCCGCCCCGTCCCCCCATCTGTCGAGAGGAAGCAGAAGACATGTCCGAGAACGCCCTGACCTCCGAGAACCCCGTCTCCGAGTTCGACTACGTCATCGTCGGCGGAGGCTCCGCCGGCGCGGCTCTCGCCGCGCGGCTCAGCGAGGACCCCGAGGTCGACGTGGCCCTGCTCGAGGCCGGCCCGTCGGACCTCGAGCACCAGGAGGTGCTGCAGCTCAAGCGCTGGCCCGAGCTGCTCGAGGGCGGCCTGGACTGGGACTACCCGATCGAGCCGCAGGAGAACGGCAACTCCTTCATGCGCCACGCCCGCGCGAAGGTGCTGGGCGGATGCTCCTCCCACAACTCGTGCATCGCCTTCCACCCGCCGGCGGAGGACATGGACCTGTGGGAGCAGCTCGGGGCCGAGGGCTGGAACGCCGGGACGATCCTTCCGCTGATCGCCCGCCTGGAGACCAACAGGGACCGCACCGGCGAGGGCCACGGAACCGACGGCCCCGTGCACCTCATGGACGTGCCGCCGGAGGACCCGGTGGGCGTCGCCCTGCTGGAGGCCTGCGAGCAGGCCGGCATCCCCGCGGCGCGGTTCAACGACTTCGAGACCGTGGTCAACGGCGCGAACTGGTTCCAGGTGAACCGTCAGGCCGACGGCACCCGCGCCTCCTCCTCCGTGTCCTACCTGCACCCGAACCTGGAGCGGGAGAACCTGCACGTGCTCACCGGGCTGCAGGTCATGCGGGTCCTGTTCGACGAGGACCAGCGGGCCACGGGCGTGGAGTACATCGACAACGCCTTCGACCGCTCCTCGGTCATGCACGCCCGCCGCGAGGTCATCCTCTCCGCCGGGGCGATCGACTCGCCCAAGCTGCTGATGCTCTCCGGCATCGGCCCGGCCGACCACCTGCGCGAGGTGGGCATCGAGGTGCGGGTCGACTCCCCCGGCGTCGGCTCGAACCTGCAGGACCACCCCGAGGCCGTGATCTCGTGGGAGTCGACGCAGAAGATGACGCGCGAGTCCACGCAGTGGTGGGAGATCGGGATCTTCACGCCCACCGAGGAGGGCCTGGACCTGCCGGACCTGATGATGCACTACGGCTCGGTGCCCTTCGACATGCACACCCGCCGTCAGGGCTACCCCACCTCGCCGGAGTCCTTCGCGCTCACGCCGAACATCACCCACGCCCGCTCGCGCGGCACCGTGCGCCTGCGTTCGATCGACTACCGGGACAAGCCGAAGGTGGATCCCCGCTACTTCACCGACGAGGACGGCCACGACATGCGGGTCGCCGTCGCCGGGATCCGGAAGGCGCGCGAGATCGTGACGCAGTCCGGGATGGACGCCTACCGCGGCCGTGAGCTGTTCCCGGGTGAGGACGTGCAGAGCGACGAGGAGATCGCCGACTACGTCGCGAAGACCCACAACACCGTCTACCACCCCGCAGGCTCCTGCCGGATGGGCGCGGTGGACGACGACATGTCGCCGCTGGATCCGCAGCTGCGGGTCAAGGGCGTGACGGGTCTGCGCGTGGTCGACGGCTCCGTGATGCCTCAGCTGGTCGCGGTGAACCCCAACATCACCACGATGCTGATCGGCGAGCGCGCGGCGGACCTCATCAAGGCCGACCGCACCGCCTGACCGGCCCGAGGTGCGCAGGGGCTCTCCACGCCCCTCACCCGCCTCCCACGACGTCGACCGTTGCGCTGTCGGAGTTCTGAGTGCTCAGAACGCCGACGGTGCACCGGTCGACGTCTTTCCGGGCGGGTCAGCTCGTCGGGTCGATGAGCAGCTTCCCCCGCGCCGCGCCGTCGCGGCTGGCCTCGAGGGCCGCCCCCGCCTCGGCGAGCGGGAAGGTCCGGTCGATCTGCACGTCGAGCACGCCGCGGTCCACCTTCTCGAGCAGGCCGGCGAGGCGGGCGCCGTCGGGCCGCACCCACAGCCAGCGCCCACCGGACTCCTCGACGCTCGGATCCGCGATCGAGACGTGCCGGCCGCCCTCGGCCAGCAGGGCCAGGGTCTCCTCGCGCACGCCGCCCACGAAGTCCGCGACCGCGCTCACCCCGTCGGGCGCGACCTCGCGCACCCGCTCGACCAGGCCCTCGCCGTGGGCGACGGGCGTGACGCCGAGGGCTCGCAGCGCCTCGTGGTTGTGCGGGGAGGCGGTGCCGATCACGGTCGCGCCCACCTCACGGGCGAGCTGCGCGGCGAGGTGGCCCACGCCGCCGGACGCCGCATGCAGCAGCAGGGTGTCCTCAGCCGTCAGCTCGAGCGCCTCGAGGCTTCGCAGCGCCGTCAGCCCCACCAGCGGCAGGGCGGCCGCGACGTCGAAGCCCACGCCGTCGGGGATCGCGGAGACGGAGGTGGCGGGCAGGGCGACGAGCTCCGCATAGGTGCCGCCCTGGAGGACGTCCTTGCGGCCGTAGGCGGCGACCCGGTCCCCGGGACGGAACTCCGGGGTGTCGGGCCCGACGGCCTCGACCACACCCGCGACATCCCAGCCCGGGACGACGGGGAAGACCGCATCCATCAGCGGATCGAGGCCGCCGGCCATCGCCTTCCAGTCCACCGGATTCACGGAGGCGCGCTCCACGCGGATCAGGACCGCGCCGGGTGCCACCCGCGGCGTGGGCCGCTCGGTGAGCTGGAGAGTGGAGGGATCGCCGTACTGGTCATAGGTCATGGCACGCATGCGGGGACAACGCCTCGGAGCGCCCTGTCATTCCCGCCGCTGCCCCGGACCTCTCACCGGCGCGGATGACGCCATGTGACGGCGAAGGTCCCTCGGAGTGCATCGGTGGCCGCGTGCGGCCTACAGTGAAAACCATGCTGACCGACACTGCGCTCCGCGAGGCGTTCTCTCATTTCCCCCAGGGCCTGGTCCTAGTGGCGGCAGAGGTCGACGGCGTCCGTCACGGCCTGGTCGCCTCGACGTTCACCGTCGGCGTCTCCCTCGACCCGCCCTTGGTCTCCCTCGCGGTCCAGCACAGCTCGCGCACCTGGCCCCTCCTCCAGGAGCACGGCCATCTCGGGGTGACCGTGCTGGGAAGCGTGCAGCAGCCCGTGACCCGCCAGCTCGCCTCCTCGGATCGCGCACGCCGCTTCGACGGCATCGACGTGACGATCGACCCCCACGGCGCCCTCATCGTGCAGGACGCCCCGGCATGGATGACCGTGCGCGTCCACGACCAGATGCGCGCCGGGGACCATGACCTGGTGCTGCTCGAGGTGCTCTCGATCGACAGCTCGCCCGAGTCCGAGGCGATGGTGTTCCACCGCAGCCGGTTCAGGACCCTGGCCCAGGAGCAGCTGCACGTCTGAGCGGCCGACGGGACTGCGCGGGCGCTCCGGCACCCGAGCGGCTCAGAGCTCCTGCAGCGTCCCGGACTCGACGTGCCAGCGCCGGTCGGTGCGCACGGTCTTGAGCATGCGCCGGTCGTGGGTGACCAGCAGCAGCGTGCCCTCGTAGCTCTCCAGCGCCTGCTCCAGCTGGTCGATCGCCGGCAGGTCCAGATGGTTCGTGGGCTCGTCGAGGACCAGCAGGTTCACTCCGCGGGCCTGCAGCAGGGCGAGCGCGGCGCGGGTCCGCTCCCCCGGTGAGAGCTCCTGCGAGGGCCGGCCCACGTGATCCGCGCGGAGCCCGAACTTCGCCAGCAGCGTCCGCACCTCCGCCGGGGAGAGCTCGGGCAGCTGGGCCTCGACGGCGTCGGCCAGCGGGAGCGCGCCGGTGAACAGGGAGCGGGCCTGATCGATCTCCCCGATCCTCACGTTCGCGCCGAGCGCGGCGGAGCCCTCGTCGACCTCCCGGGCGCCCAGCAGCGCGCGCAGCAGGGTCGACTTCCCGGCGCCGTTGGGGCCGGTGATGCCGATCCGGTCCCCGGAGTCGACCTGCACCGAGACCGGGCCCAGGGTGAAGCCGCCCTGGCGCACCACGGCGCCGGAGAGGGTCGCCACCACCGCACCGGAACGGGGCGCCGCGCCGATGGAGAACTGCAGCTGCCACTCCTTGCGCGGCTCCTCCACCTGGTCGAGGCGTGCGATCCGGCTCTCCATCTGGCGCACCTTGCGCGCCTGCTTCTCGCTGGACTCGGACTGCGCGCGGCGGCGGATCTTGTCGTTGTCCGGGGACTTCTTCATCGCGTTGCGCACGCCCTGGCTGGACCATTCACGCTGGGTGCGGGCCCGGGAGACGAGATCCGCCTTCGAGGCGGCGAACTCCTCGTACTGCTCGCGGGCATGGCGGCGCACGGTGGCCCGCTCCTCGAGGTAGGCGTCGTACCCGCCGCCGTAGAGGCGGTGGGAGTTCTGGGCGAGATCGAGCTCGAGCACCTCGGTGACGCAGCGGGCGAGGAACTCACGGTCGTGGCTGACCAGCACCGCTCCTCCACGCTGCCCCTGCACGAAGGCCTCGAGGCGCTGCAGCCCGTCGAGGTCGAGGTCGTTGGTGGGCTCGTCCAGGAGCACGAGGTCGAACCGGCTCAGCAGCAGCGCGGCGAGCCCCACCCGGGCCGCCTGCCCGCCGGACAGCGCGGTCATCAGGGTCTGATCCAGCGCGCCCACGGAGACGGGCAGGCCGAGCTCGGCGAGCACCACCGGGATCCGCTCCTCGAGGTCGGCGGCGCCGCTGGCGAGCCAGCGGTCCAGCGCGGTGGCGTACACGTCGGCCGGGTCCGGACCTCCGCGCGGAGCGGGCTCCTCGAGGGCGGCGGCCGCGGCGTCCATCTCGGCGGTGGCCTGCGCACAGCCGGTGCGGCGGGCGATGTACGCCCCGACGGTCTCCCCGGCCCGGCGCTCGTGCTCCTGGGGCAGCCAGCCCACGAAGCCGTCGGACGGGGAGAGCGAGACAGAACCGTCGTGCGGCGTCTCCACGCCCGCCAGCAGGCGCAGCAGGGTGGATTTGCCGGCGCCGTTCGCGCCGACCACGCCGATCACGTCTCCCGGGGCGACGGTGAGGTCGACCCCGTCGAACAGGACGCGGTGGCCGTAGCCGCCGGTCAGGCCGTGGGTGACGAGAGTGGCGGTCATCCGAGCATTCTCGCACCACCCACCGGGAGGCATGCCGCGACCACGTGGGACGACGCGACGACACCTGGGCTTCGAACCAGAATGTCCGCCCCATACGGCAGTGTGGTCCCGATCTTCCGCTCCATGTCCTGACCTTCGCTCTTCCCGGAGTCCGTTCGTTCATCACCCACGAGGGACCGTGCTCTTCACCCCCATCATGGCGGCCGCCTTCGGCGATTGGCTGGAACGCGAGCAGATACGGGCGGCGCTGTTCAGCGCGCGCCCGCAGCTGGACGCAACACTCCTGCTGGACCCGGATCGGCCGCTGCTGCGCATCCCCCTGCCCGGCGGTCCGACGATCATCGTCGCGAAGCTCGAGGACGGTCCGACGTCCCACTGGATCGTCGGCATCCCCCATCCGCAGTTCCCCACCCTGCAGGAGACGCGGACCCTCGACGAGCTCGTGGAGCAGGTGCTCGCCCACCTGGACTCGTGCGCCCCGGCCTCCGGCCGGCCGTGACCGTTCGTCACGCGGGTTTGTCGCTCGATGACGGCGTGAGACAGGAACCGTGACCGGGAAGGTCTGCTCGCCCTAGGGTCTGTCATCACCACCCGTTTGAGACGACCGAAGGACAGACATGACCACGATCGCCGAGCTCCGCGCCCGCTTCTCCCCGATCCTCGAGACCGTCGCCGCTGGCACGCTGGACCGCGAACAGGAGCGATCCCTCCCCGTCGACGCGGTGCGCGCCCTGGCCGAGGCCGGCTTCGGGACCGTGCGCATCCCGGTCGAGCAGGGAGGCCTGGGCGCGACGATCCCGCAGCTGACCGCACTGCTGATCGATCTGGCGGCCGCCGACTCGAACCTCCCGCAGATCTGGCGCGGGCACATCGCGTTCGTCGAGGACATCCTGGTCACGCCCCACACCGAGTTCCGGGAGCGCTGGCTGGAGAAGATCCTCGGCGGCGCCGTGATCGGGAACGCCTGGTCGGAGATCGGCTCCGTCGAGCGCGGCGCCTTCGGCACGAGCATCACCGTCGAGGGCGAGGCGGCCGAGGTGACCGGCCGGAAGTTCTACACCACCGGGTCGATCTTCGCGGACTACTCCGACACCCTCGTCCAGGCGGCCGATGGCAGCCAGCACATCGCCGTGGTCCCCCTGGACCAGCCCGCGGTGACCATCAGCGACGACTGGGACGGCTTCGGCCAGCAGCTCACCGGCACCGGGACCATCATCTACGACGGCGCCCGCCTCGAGAGCCGCGACGTGATCCCCTTCGAGGACCGGTTCGGCTACCAGACCGCCGTCTACCAGCTGGTGCTCGTGGCCGTGCATGCCGGGATCGCCGCCGCCGTCGAGGCCGACGCCGTCGCCGCCGTGGCCGCCCGTACCCGCACCTACAGCCACGGCAACGCCGATCGGGTGCGCCAGGACCCGCAGATCCTCCAGGTGGTCGGCGAGATCTCCGCCGTCTCCCACGCAGCAGCCGCCCTCGCGGATCAGGTCGCACAGGCCGTGCAGGCCGCGCACGACGCCACCGCCGCCCGCAGCGAGGACGCCCGCTCCGCCGTCATCGAGACCGAGATCGCCTCGGCCCGGGCCCAGGTCATCACCTCGCGTCTGGTGCCCGAGGCCGCGACCCGGCTGTTCGACGCTCTGGGCGCCTCCGCCGTGCGCCGGAGCACGGCGCTGGATCGCCACTGGCGCAACGCCCGTACCGTCGCTTCGCACAACCCGTGGGTCTACAAGGCCAAGGAGATCGGCGACTGGGAGGTCAACGGCACCCCGCCCGGATTCCAGTGGGGTATCGGCACGGTCACCTCCTCCGCGCAGGAGAGCGCCGGGCAGGTCGCCGATCGGTCGGCCGAGGCGTCCGGCGAGCGAGCCTCTGAGCCGTCCGAGGCGCAGCCCGTCGGCGTGTGATCCCCTCGCGGGCAGAGCATCCGCGCCGGGCGCCGCTCAGGCGCGCTCGGTCGCGGGTGCCTCCTCGTCCTCGGTGTCCAGGACCACGCCGCGGCGGATCGAGATCGTCACCGGCACCGCGATCGCGATCACGGCCGCCGCGGCGATCAGGTACCGCACCGGGTTCGCGTCGCCGCTGAGCGCGCTCATCCCCACCACAGCGGGGGCGATCAGCACGGCGACCAGGTTCATCACCTTGATCAGCGGGTTGATCGAGGGGCCGGCGGTGTCCTTGAAGGGATCGCCCACGGTGTCGCCGATGATGGTGGCCTCGTGGGCGAGGGAGCCCTTGCCGCCGTGGTGGCCGTCCTCCACGATCTTCTTGGCGTTGTCCCAGGCTCCGCCGGAGTTGGCGAGCATGATGGCCATCAGCACGCCGGTGGCGATGGCGCCGGCGAGATAGCCGGCCAGGGCGGGGGCACCGAGGCCGAAGCCCACGGCGATCGGGGCGGCGACCGCGAGCAGGCCCGGGGTGGCGAGCTCCCGCAGCGAATCGCGGGTGACGATGTCCACCACACGTCCGTACTCGGGCTTCGCGGTGCCCTCCATGATCCCGGCGATCTCCCGGAACTGACGGCGCACCTCGTACACGACGGCGCCGGCGGCACGGCCGACGGCGCTGATCGCGAGGCCGGAGAACAGGAACACCACGGCGCCGCCGATGATCACGCCCACCAGGGTCTGCGGGGCGAAGACCACCGACTGGTCCAGGAAGTCCTGGTAGCGATCGCCGAGCACCTCGTGGATCGCATCGGTGTAGGAGCCGAACAGGGCGGTCGCGGCGAGCACGGCGGTGGCGATCGCGATGCCCTTGGTGATCGCCTTGGTGGTGTTGCCAACGGCGTCGAGCTCGGTGAGCACCTGGGCGCCCTCGCCGTCCACGTCCCCGCTCATCTCGGCGATGCCCTGAGCGTTGTCCGTGACGGGGCCGAAGGTGTCCATCGTGACGATCACGCCCACCGTGGTGAGCAGGCCGCAGCCGGCGAGCGCGATCGCGAACAGCCCGGCGATCCCGGAGCCGCCGAGGAGGAACGCCCCGAACACCGCGGCCGCGATCACCAGGGCGGTGAACACTGCCGATTCCAGGCCCAGGGCGAAGCCGGAGAGCACCACGGTGGCGGCGCCCGTGCGGGAGGTCCCGGCGACCTGGCGCACCGGGCGGTCCTCGGTGCTGGTGTAGTAGCCGGTGAGGTAGAGGATCAGCACGCCGAGGGCGATGCCGATCGCCACGGCGCCGGCGGCGACGATCCGGGGATCGTCGATCGCGGCATCCGCCCGGTCCACGCCCAGCTCGGCGAAGCTGCCCGGCAGGTACACGAAGGCGGCCACCGAGCACAGCACCGCGGAGATGACGGCGGAGATCAGGAAGGAGCGTCGGATCGTGGTCAGCGCGCTCTGGCCCGTCTTCGGAGCGGTGAGGTAGATGCCGATCAGCGCCGTGAGGACGCCGATGGCGGGGACGATCAGCGGGAACACCATCCCCGCCTCGCCGAAGGCCGCCCGGCCCAGGATCAGGGCGGCGACCAGCGTCACTGCATAGGACTCGAAGAGATCCGCCGCCATGCCGGCGCAGTCGCCCACGTTGTCGCCCACGTTGTCGGCGATGGTCGCGGCGTTGCGGGGGTCGTCCTCGGGGATGTTCTTCTCCACCTTGCCCACGAGGTCAGCACCCACGTCGGCGGCCTTGGTGAAGATGCCTCCGCCCACGCGCATGAACATCGCGACCATCGCGGCGCCGAATCCGAAGCCCTCGAGCACCAGAGCGGCGTCCCCGCGGAAGATCAGCACCACGATGCCGGCGCCGAGGAGCCCGAAGCCGATGGTGGCCATGCCCACGCAGGCGCCGGTGCGCACCGCGATCAGCATCGCCGGATCTCGACCCGTCTCGTGGGCGGCCGCCGCCACGCGGACGTTCGCCCGGACCGCGAGCCACATCCCGAGGTAGCCGATCAACCCCGAGAACGCCGCGCCGACCAAGAAGGCGACGGACCGGGCGCCGCGCAGCAGCATCCCCTCCGCACCCGACGCCCCGTGGGCCGGCAGCAGCAGGAGCAGCAGGAAGGCGACGACGGCGAAGATGCCCAGTGTGCGCAGCTGCCGGCGGAGGTAGGCCGCCGCTCCCTCCTGCACGGCGCCGGCGACGGCGTTCATGGCCTCGGTCCCGGTCTTCGCGCGCAGCACCTCCGCCCGGAAGCGCAGGGCCATGGCGATCGCGATCAGCGAGATCACCACGATCACGACCACCGTGGTGAGGCTCGCGGCCGAGAGTGTGATGGTGTCGGGGTTCATGAGGGTCCTCCGCACGTCGTCGTGGGTCTGGGGTCCGTCATCTCGCCGCGCTCGACGCCGCCGCGATATGCGGGCACCCTAGTCGCGATCCGTTCCCGGGAACGGGGATTCGGGAATACTCGGCTCCGCCCCCTCCCCCGGACTGCGGGTCCGCGTCGAGCACCCGCTGCGGGCCGACGGCGATCAGTCCGGCGCAGCGGTGACGCCCAGGGCGGCCGCGTGTCCGCTGATCCGGCGCGCGAGATCGAGGTCGCGGCTGGTGATCCCGCCGACGTCGTGGCTCGAGAGCCTCACGCCGACTTCGGGATACGTGAGGGTCAGGTCGGGATGATGGTCCGCCTGCTCGGCGTCGGCGCCGATGCGCGCCACGAGATCGAGACCGGTGGCGAAGTCGCCGGTGGCGAACCGCGCGACGAGGGTCTCGCCGTCCTGTCGCCACTCGGCGAGGGCGGCCTCCTCGATCTCGGTGGGGGTCAGGGTCTGCTTCGGATCGGCCATGCACCCATCGTGCCCCCGTCGGACCGCGACGACCACCCCTGCGGCGTGCCGGTCCGCTGAGCGGCGAGCAATCCTCCCGTACGGGACACTGGAGGCATGGACGATCTGCTGGTGACGCCGGGCCCGGGGGCGCCCCGTGGCCTGCGCGTGCCGGCGGCCGAGCTGCGTGAGCAGTTCTCCCATGCCTCCGGCCCCGGCGGGCAGGGGGTGAACACCACCGATTCCCGCGTGCAGCTGAGCCTGGATCTCGCCGCCACCACAGCGCTGGACGAGGTGCAGCGCGCCCGGGTCCTCGCCCGTCTGTCCGCCCGCTCATCCGGCTCGGTGCTCACCGTCACCGCCGCCGAGCAGCGCTCCCAGCGCCAGAACCGTCGCGCGGCCCGTGAGCGGCTCGCCGCGCTGCTGCGCGAGGCGGTGGCGCCGGTGGTGGTGCGCCGAGCGACCCGGCCCACCAAGGGCTCGAAGCGTCGACGGCTCGAGGCCAAGCGGCAGCGGTCCTCCCTGAAGCAGTCGCGGCGTCAGCCCGGCTCCGACTGACCCGGAACCGTCGTGGCGTCGGGGCGGCCGCTGGATGGATGCCCCCCTGGCGGTGGATCTGGCCTAGGTTGAGCGCATGCTCCGTCACCTCCTCTCCCGAGCCTTCTGGGCCCTCAGCCCCTGGAAGCTCGTCTCGGAGCCCGCTCCGCAGCGCCCCGCCGTGATCATCGGCGCCCCGCACACCTCGAACTGGGACTTCGTGTTCATGCTGGCCATCGCCTGGCATCTGCGGATGCCGCTGCGCTGGTTGGGCAAGCACACCCTGTTCACCTCCTGGCGCGGGCCGCTGATGCGAGCCCTCGGCGGGATCCCGGTGGACCGCTCGGATCCGTCCCGCGTGGTCGAGGAGGTCGTGGCACGGGCACACTCCGGCGAGGTGTTCGGCCTGGTGATCACCCCCGACGGCACCCGCGGCGCGCACGAGGTGTGGAAGTCCGGCTTCTACCGCATCGCCCGTCGGACCGGCATGCCGGTGGTGCTGGGCTACGTGGACCGCACCACGATGACCACCGGCCTCGGCCCGAGCATCGAGCTGACCGGCGACATCGGCGCGGACATGGACCGGATCCGCGACTTCTACGCGGACTGCTCCGGCTACCACCCGTCCCTGCGGGTCGAACCGCGCCTGCGCGAGGAGGACGGTCCCGCGGAGGCGCCGGGAGACGCCGCCTGAGGGACGGCTCCGCGCGTGTGTTCCTGCCGGTGACCGGCGGCGACCTCCCGTAACGTACCCCTGTGACCCAGCCCACGGCGCCCCGATCCCCCCTCCGGCTCACTCGTCGCGGACGGCAGGTCCGCTCCGTCGTGGTGCTGCTGGCGGTCCTGCTTCTGGTCCTGGCACTGATCTCGATCGTCCGCGCCCTCCGCGACGGCGCGGCCGAGCCGCCCGCGACCTCCGGCGATCCCTCCACGGCGACGAGCGACGCGGGCGGGGCCGCCGCGGAGAAGAAGTCCGCGCTCTCCTCCCCCACCCCGGAGTCCGAGGGACAGGAGGACGGCGCGACGGCCGACGAGCAGGAGATCGTGCGCAGCGGCACGGTCGGCGACGGCACCTGGATGGTCGCCGACCCTGTCGCCGGCCCTGTCGCCGCCCCGTCGGACCCAGGATCCACTGTGCATCGCTATGCCGTGCGCGTCGAGGGCGGGACCGGCATCGAGGCCGATGAGGCGGCTGCGGCGATCGCGGAGGTCCTGGCGGATCCCCGGGGCTGGCAGGACCTCGAGGAGGTGACCTTCCAGCAGGTCGCGACGCTCGAGGAGGCCGAGTTCACCATCTCCCTGGCCTCTCCTCCGACAGTCGACGAGCTGTGCCTCCCGGCGAGGACCGGGGGCCTGTGGAGCTGCCGGATCGGGCCGGACGTCGCGCTGAACTCGGACCGCTGGCTGCACGCCACCCCGACCTACGAGGAGCTCGGGCCCTACCGCGCGTACATGATCAACCACGAGGTGGGGCACTTCCTCGGGCACGGCCACGAGAAGTGCGGGGCGGACGGCGAGCCCGCCCCTGTGATGCTCCAGCAGTCGATCGATCTGCAGGGCTGCGTGCCGAACGCGTGGCCGGCCGAGGAGCCCGGGCGCTGAGGGCGCCCCGGGGCCGCGCTCAGGCGCTCTCGGGGATCGGCTCCGCGCCGAGGTCCTCGGATCGCCGCCGGGAGCGCTCGTCCCAGTCGACGATCAGGCGCAGGAAGAGACCCCCGGCGAGGAGCCCGCCGACGAGATCGCTCGCCCAGTGCCAGCCGATGAGGAACGAGACGGTCACGGAGTTGATGCAGATCGCCACGACCACCCCGGTCAGGATCCGCACCAGGCGCTGCGAGGCGTCGGTGTACCGGGCGATGAGGTACACGGCGGCACCGTAGATCAGCACCGCCTCGGAGGCGTGACCGGAGGGGAAGCTGATGCCCTTCGCCCCCATGTCGAGGAACCCCGCCTCGAAGAAGCGCGGGTCACGCTCGTAGGTCACGCCGCGGGCGAGGATGACCTTCATCGAGCCGACGCCCGCCAGGAACCCCAGCTCGGCCAGGCCCGCGATGAGCAGCGGGCGCCAGGAGCGCAGCTTCCGGGCGATCACCGCGGCGACGAGCAGCAGGACCGGCAGGCAGACCATCTGGCCGGCGATGGGATCCAGCACGTCCTGCGCGAACGGCAGCAGCCCCGGCTCGATGCGGTACAGCCAGCGCTTGGCCAGGAAGAGGTCCATCGGCTGGAGGGGTCCGGCGGCCAGCAGGATCACCAGCAGCAGGGCGATGGCGAGACTCGGAGCCGAGGTCAGGCGGTCCCACCACGAGCGTTCACGCAGGAGATGACGCCCGCCGGCGACACGGGTGTCGAGGAGGGCATCACGCGGGGACTCGATTTCGGCGACCATTGGTCAAGAAGTCTAAAAGGATTCTGTGCACTCCTCCCAGTCCGAGCGGTCAAGCTCTCATCCCCCGCCCTGCCCTCCGGCCCCGGCGTCGAGCGGAGATCAGACGGCCGCGCGACCGTCGGCGCAGGTCACCGCACGCCCGCCTGCGGGGTGGGAGCCATCGTGGTGGACGTGGTGGGAGCCGTATCACCGCCGGTGCGGGAGGACAGCCTGCCCGCCAGCCAGGACGCCACCTTCGTGAGGAGGTAGTTGATCGCGATGAATATCAGCGCTCCGACCACGAGGGTCTGCAGAATGTTGGAATATCCCGAGCCGAGCTGGCGCGAATACTGCAGGAGCTCGTAGAAGCCGATCATGTATCCGAGCGCGGAATCCTTGAGGATCACCACGAACTGGCTGAGCAGCGAGGGCAGCATCGCCGTGAGCGCCTGCGGGATCTCCACGATCCGCAGGGACTGGCCGTTGGTCATGCCGATCGCGGCGGCGGCCTCCCGCTGCCCCTTCGGCAGCGACCTCACCCCGGAGCGGATCAGCTCGGCGATGACCGCGCCGTTGTAGACGGTCAGGCCGATGATCACGGCGAAGTAGGCGGAGTCCTCGTTGGCGATGAACCCTGCGGAAGCGACGTTCCGCGCGAGGAAGAAGTACAGGAAGAACATCATCACCAGCACCGGCACGGCGCGGAAGAACTCCACGACCACGCCGGCGGCTCCGCGGACGATCGCGAAGGGGGCCAGGCGCAGGAATCCGAACACCAGACCGAACAGCATCGCGGTGATCACGGCGATGCCGGAGGACTGCAGCGTGAACTGCAGACCGGGCAGGTAGTAGTTGGACCAGGCGCTGCCGTTCACGGCGCTGAGCCACTTCTGCGGGGCGAGCTGGCCCTGGGTGTTCAGCTGCATCAGCACCAGGGCGGCGATCGCCAGCACTCCGAGGAGGGCGATCACGTTCGCGATCAGGACGTTGCGCCGGGCCTTCGGTCCGGGGGCGTCGAAGAGGACGCCGGGCTGCGCGCTCATCGGGCCACCGCCAGCTTGTCGGAGAGCCAGGTGGTCACCAGGCCCATGGGGATGACGATCGCGCAGAAGCCGATGGCGATCGTGAGGAAGATGTAGATCATCAGATCCGGGTTGAACTCGAGCATGGTGCGCATCAGGCCGGAGGCCTCCGCCACCGAGGCGGCTGCGGCGACCGTCGTGTTCTTGGTCAGGGCGATGAGGGTGTTGCCCAGCGGCGTGATCGCTCCGCGCAGAGCCTGCGGGAGCACCACGATCCGGGCTGCGGGGAGGAAGGTGAGGCCGATGGCGCGCGCCGCCTCCACCTGCCCCAGCGGCACGGTGTTCACCCCGGACCGGATCGCCTCGCACACGAAGGAGGCGTGGTAGAGCGTCAGGGCGATCACCGCGTAGGTGAAGAAGTTCAGGTCGAAGCTGGAGAAGAAGGTGACCTTGAGCTGGCCCCAGACCGCGAGCACGCCGAGCACCATGATGATCGTCAGCGGGGTGTTGCGGACGATGTTGACGTAGCCGGTGCCGATGGCCCGGAACGAGCCCACCGGTGAGATCCGGAACAGGGCCAGCACGACGCCCAGCACGAAGGAGCCGACGGCGGCGAAGGCCGTCAGCTTGATGTTCATCCAGAAGGCGCCGAGCACGTCGTACTCGGTGAAGACGTCGAGGAATCCGTTCATGTGCTTCCTGTCCGGGGGCCTGCGGCCGCCGATGGGTCCGTCAGGCGACGGGGAGGGCGGTGGCGGGACGGGCTGCGGCCCGTCCCGTCACCGTCATCGGTGGGAGGAGGTCAGCTCAGTCGTCGCAGGACTCGAGCTGGGCGTCGGCGCCGCTGTTCAGCTCCTCGGAGGGCGCGTAGCCGGTGCCCTCGGTGGCGGTGTCCAGCGCCTTCTGCCAGGCGCCGTCCTCCTTCATCTTGGTGATGGCGTCGTTGATGCCCGAGCAGTTCTCGGAACCGGTGGGGATGCCCACGCCGTAGCGCTCGACGCTGAAGGCGTTGCCGACGACCTTGAACTTGCCGGAGTTCTCCGGGGTCGCGGCCAGGCCGGCGAGGATGATGTCGTCCGTGGTCACGGCGTCGACCTGGCCGGACTCGAGGTAGGTCACGCACTCGGCGTAGCCGCCCTGCTCCACCAGCTCCACGCCGGAGGAGTACTCGTCCTTGATCTTCTGGGCGGAGGTCGAACCGGTCACCGAGCAGAGGTTCTTGCCGTCCAGGGCGTCCGGGCCGGTGATCTCGGTGTCGTCGGCGCGCACCAGGAGATCCTGGCCGGCCACGAAGTAGGGGCCGGCGAAGTCGATGCGCTCGTCGCGCTCGTCGGTGATGGAGTAGGTCGCGAAGATCATGTCGACCTCGCCGCCCTCGAGGGCGTTCTCGCGGTTGGCCGAGGGGGTCTGGACCCACTCGATCTCGTCCTCGGCGTAGCCCAGCTCGCCCGCGACGTACTTCGCGACCTCGACGTCGAAGCCGGTCGGGGCGCCGTCGCCCTCGCGGAAGCCGAGACCGGGCTGGTCGTACTTGATGCCGATGCGGAGGCCGTCGCCGCCGCCGTCGTCGCTGCCGCCCTCCCCGCCTCCGGACTGGGACGGCGAGCAGGCGGACAGGGCCAGGGTGGCTGCGGCGGCGATCGCCGCTGCGGATGCGAGCTTCTTGCGCATGGTTCCTCCAGAAGGTGGGTGTGGTCGTCGGGGGCGTGCGATCAGTGGGCCAGGATCTTCCCGAGGAAGTTCTTGGCCCGTTCGTGCTGCGGTGCGGTGAAGAAGGACTCCGGGTCCGTGTCCTCCAGGACCCGCCCGGCGTCCATGAAGATGACGCGGTCCCCGGCCTTGCGCGCGAAGCCCATCTCGTGGGTGACCACGACCATGGTCATGCCCTCCCTGGCGAGCTGGACCATGACGTCGAGGACCTCCTGGACCATCTCCGGGTCCAGGGCGGAGGTGGGCTCGTCGAACAGCATGACCTTGGGCTTCATGGCGAGCGCCCGCGCGATCGCGACGCGCTGCTGCTGCCCGCCGGAGAGCTGGGCCGGCATCTTCTTGGCCTGCTGGGCGACTCCGACGCGCTCCAAGAGCTCCATGGCCTCCTTCTCCGCCTGGGCCTTCTTGATGCCCTTGACCTTGATCGGCCCCACGGTGACGTTCTCGAGGATCGACTTGTGGGCGAAGAGGTTGAAGGACTGGAACACCATTCCCACCTCGGCGCGGAGGGTGGCCAGGGCCCTGCCCTCCTCGGGCAGGACCTTGCCGTCGATGAGGATGCGGCCGCCCTCGTCGATCGTCTCGAGCCGGTTGATGGTGCGGCACAGCGTCGACTTGCCGGAGCCGGAGGGGCCGATCACGATCGCGACCTGCCCCTCGGGGATGGTGAGGTCGATGTCGGTCAGAGCCTGGAACGAGCCGAAGTGCTTGTTGACGTTCTGGAGCTCGACCAGGGGTCGCCTGGCTGTCGGGGCGGCGCTCTCCGACTCCGGTGTGGTCTGCGTCATGCCCGAGAGGCTATCGGCTCGATGACCGCATTCCTCGTGGTCGCAGGCGCCTTGATCAAATCGTTGCCTGTTCGGCGGAGCAGGGTTCCGGCCCGGCCGTCCGCCATGGGGAGAACCCCCGGTCCCTCCGAGGGTCATCCCCGGTGCGGTGCGTCGATCCTGCGCGTAGCGTCGCTGCCATGAGATCACTCTTCGACTCCCTGCGACGACTCCGGTTCCGACGAGGCCCCCAGCGGCTCGTGGGCGGCATCTCGGGCGGCCTCGCCGACGCCTTCGGGGTGAACGTCTGGCTGGTCCGCGTGCTGGTCCTCGCCTCCTTCCTGCTGCCCGTGCTGGGCCTCGGCGCGTATCTGATCGCCTGGGCGCTGCTGCCCTGGCAGGACGGGTCCATCCCGCTGGAACGGGTGCTCCCGGACTGACCGGCAGCTCCCCGGGCACCGGAGTCCGCCCCGCGGGAGCCACCTGGTCCCCGAGCATTCATCGCGCTGTCACGCGCCCGTCACGGCGACGGCGTTGACTCGCCGCATGCAGAGAATCCCCTCCCCGAACCGCCGCGCCCTCCTCCAGGGCGCCGCGGCCGCCGCCCTCGCCACGACCCTCCCCGTCGGCTCGGCGCTCGCCGCGCCGGCGCGGCCCGTCGGCCCCGTCGGCTCCCGGCTGACGCTGCCGTCCGGGCTGCAGACCGGCGACGTCACCTCCCGCTCGGCGGTGCTGTGGTCCCGCGCCTCGGGCGCCGGCCGCCTGCACGCGGTGCTGCATGCGCTGGACGCCGACGGCGAGCGGGTGAGCCCCCGCGGCAAGGGCAAGGGGCACGGCCCGATCACCCTGCGCGGCGGATGGGCCCGGCCCGAGACCGACTTCACCGCACGCCTCAGCGCGGACGGACTCCCCGCCGGCACCTTCTTCGAGACGGAGATCTTCTTCGAGGACGAGCACGGGCGGCGCGGCGAGGTGGGCACCGGCCGCTTCAGCACCGCGCCGGGTCGCCGCTCCGACGGCGCCCACACCTTCGTGTGGACGGCCGACACCGCCGGCCAGGGCTACGGCATCAACCCCGATGTGGGGGGCATGTTCGGCTACGAGACCATGCGCTCGCTGGCCCCGGACTTCTTCCTCCACGCCGGGGACACGATCTACGCCGACGGCCCGATCGCCGAGTCCGTCGAGGAGCCCGACGGCACCGTGTGGCACAACCTCGTGACCGAGGAGGTCTCCAAGGTGGCCGAGACGCTGCAGGAGTTCCGCGGGCGCCACAGCTACAACCTGATGGACGAGAACATCCGTGCGATGTACGCCGAGGTGCCGGTGATCGCCACCTGGGACGACCACGAGACCACCAACAACTGGTGGGCAGGCGAGGTGCTCGAGGACGACCGCTACACGGTGCGGGACGTGAACACCCTCGCCGCCCGGGGCCGACGGGCCTGGCAGGAGTACCAGCCGATCGCGGACCCGCGGGCGATGTCGCGCGGATCGGGCTTCGAGCCCACACGCATCTACCGCCAGATCGAGCGCGGCCCCGATCTGGACGTGTTCGTGCTCGACATGCGCACCGACAAGGGCGAGAACACCGACGGGCTCGAGCAGCACGAGACCTCCATGCTGGGCGAGGAGCAGCTGCAGTGGCTGCTGCGCGGTCTCCGGACGTCCAAGGCCACCTGGAAGGTGATCCTCGCCGATCTGCCGCTGGGCATCGTGGTCCCCGACGGCAAGGGGCAGGAGTCGATCGCCAACGCGGAGGACGGCGCGCCGCTGGGCCGTGAGCTCGAGCTGGCCCGCCTGCTCTCGGGGATCAAGGCGCAGAAGACGAAGAACATCGTGTTCCTGACCGGCGACGTCCACTACTGCGCCGCCCACCACTACTCCCCCGAGCGCGCCGCCTTCACCGACTTCGACCCGTTCTGGGAGTTCGTCGCCGGCCCCATCAACTCCGGGTCCTTCGGGCCCAACGAGATGGACATGACCTTCGGGCCGCACGTCGACTTCCAGAAGGCCGGCCCCACGATGGGCTCCCCGCGCGACGGCACCGGACAGTTCTTCGGCCGGGTCGAGGTCGCGCCGCAGGGCGAGGCGTTCACGGTCGAGCTCATCGACGCGAACGGCGATGTGCAGTACACCCGGACGCTGACCCCGGAGAGCTGAACGGCGGCCGGTGGGCCGGCTCGCCCGTGCGGGCCAGCTCAGCGCGAGCGTACGACGCGGGGGCCGACGGTGCGAGCCCCCAGGGCGGTCACCCGCGACCGCAGCTCGCGGTCCGCGGTGACGACGACGGCGCTCTCCCCCTGGTCGGAGAGCCGTTCGACGACGTCGACGATCGTGTCGTCGCCGATGCCGGGGGCCTCCACGACCTGCACCGTCGGCGTGGAGTCGACGCCGCGGGCCCGCCCCTCGACCACCAGGATCAGGGCGGGGGTCGCGTCGAGCTGCAGGTCCTGGCCGAGGCCTTCGGGGTCGAGCGCGTCGCGCAGCCGCCGCGTCGCCCCGGCGCGATCGCGCCACCAGCCGTCGGGCACGCTGCCCACGCAGTTGGCGGCGTCCACGACCACGGTCGTGGGCGCTCCGAGGACATCAGGGAGGTCGGTGCCCGTCGCCCCGGCGTCCGGCATCGCGCTGTCCGGCGCGTCGTCCGATCGGTCCGCGTGCCGGTCGTCCCCCGGCCCGTCCGCAGGAATCGCGGTCCGCTCGCGCATGGAGTGCCTCCTCGGGCTCCGTGGTGATCCGGCCATCGACCCTATGCTCCGCTGCGCACTCACAGGTGCACGGCCGGGCCGGAGCGGTCCGTCGCGGCGGGGGCAGCTCCGGGCCTTCCCGACGGCGCGGGCTCAGGCCCCCGGTGCCTCGACCTCCCAGATCGTGGTGGTGCCGGAGACCTCGTTGCCGACGACCAGCAGCGGCCGGCCGGTGGGGCTGTCCTCCGCCGTGATGAAGTGCAGGCCCTCCGGACCCAGGTCACCGGCCGTGCCGGCCTCCGGGTCGCCCGAGAAGTCGCGGCCCGTCGCGTAGCCGACGATCCCGGCGCTCTGCGGATCCGTGACGTCCACGACGGCGATGCCGGAGTCACGCTCGAGGCCGACGAAGGCGTAGCGCTGCTCGCCGATCGCGCCGACGGTCACGCCCTCGGGCTCGGGGCCCTTGTTGTCGCTGCGGTCGTCGAAGGAGCCGTTCTCGGAGTGGTCAGAGTTGAAGTCCTCGGGATGCTCCTCGGCGATCAGCTGCTCGAGGCCGTCGCCGCTGTCCCACACCATCTTCCCCGAGCGGTCCAGGATGCTCACGGACCGGCCGCCGAAGGAGTGCAGCTCGGTGTAGCCGTTCGGGCCCTGCGGCGAGGCGGAGGAGACCGTGAGACCGCCGAGGTTCTCCTCGAGCTGCAGCTCCTCCGCGTCGGGGAACGCCGCGGGGTCCAGCGTGAGGTCCTGGACCTCGACCTCCTCCTCGAAGCCGTCGTACTCGCGGGCGTCGCCCTCGTTGGCGGTGACCAGGAACTCCTCACCGTCCGGGGTCTCGTACGAGGAGACGGCGTCGGGCATGTACATGCCCTGGGCCGGGTGCGTGGTGATGTCGAGGGCGTCGTCGTCCTTGGAGGCGTCCAGGCCCTGTCCCGGCACGGAGTGGTCCTTGAGGCCCAGGGGCACGATGTCCACGATCCGTGCGGACTGCACGTCGATGACGGCGACGGCGTTGGCCTCCTGGAGGGTGGCCCAGGCGGTGCGTCCGTCCGTGCTGGTGGTGATGTACTCGGGCTCGAGGTCCTGGGCGACGGAGGCACCGGGCCCGACGAGGCGCACTCCGGCATCCTCCAGCTGTCCGGCGCGGCCGTTGAAGGGGTGGAAGCCCGCGGTGCGCACCCGGGCCTTCTCGACGCCGTTCGCGAGGGAGACGACGGAGACGCTGCCCTCGGGATCGACCTGTCCTTCGTCGTAGCCCTCCGGCTCTCCCTCGTTGGCGACCAGGACGTTCCTGCCGTCCGGGGTGAAGGTGACCATGTCGGGCAGGGCGCCCACGGTCAGCGAGCGGATCTTCTCCAGGCTGCCGCCGTCGAAGAAGGAGACGGTGCCGGGGTCGGTGGTGGTCTCGGCCTGCTCGGCGACCGCGATGAGACCACCGTGGACGGCGACGGAGTTGGCGCCCGGGGTGTCGAGGGTGCCCACCTTCGTGGGAGCGGTCGGATCCGAGATGTCCAGGACGTCGACGGTGCCGGCCTGGGCGTTGACCACGAAGACCTGCTGGGTGGCGGGGTCATGGGCGACGATCTCGGAGGCGCCTTCGTCGAAGGCCCCGGTGGAGTAGGTGCCGAGCGGGGTGAGGGTGACCTCGTGGGCGGGGGCGGCGGTGGCGCTGCCCGCTCCGAGCAGGGCGGTGAGGGCGGTGGTCGCGGTCAGGGCGAGGGCTGCACGGCGGGTGCGCTGGGTGAGGGACATGCGCGCACCGTAGAGAAGCCTGTCGGGGACCCGGAGACCGGATGATGACGGGACGGTGAATGCCCGGTGTCGATCGTCTCCGGGGGCCCCGCCCGACGTCGCGGGCCCGTCAGTCGATCGTCTCCCCGGCGAGCGCGCGGGCGCCCAGTCGCTCCTCCTCGCTGACCTCCCACACCTCATGGGCCGCGTGCAGCGCGAGCAGGATGATCAGGCAGCCCAGCACGAGGTCGGGCCAGCCGGAGGCGGTCCAGGCCGTGATCACCGCCATCGCGATGATGGCGAGGTTGACCAGCACGTCGTTGCGGGCGGAGAGGAAGGCGGCACGGCCCAGCGAGCCGCCGTGCCGGCGCACGCGGGAGATGATCAGGGCGCTGGCGCCGTTGACCACCACGGCGCCGAGGGAGGCGAGGACGACGGGCAGCACCGCCGGTGCCGGTGGCGCGGGGAACCTGCTGACCGCCTCCCAGGCGGCGAACGCGGCAGGCACGAGGATCACGAGCGCCATGACCTTGCCCATCACGGCCCGTCGGGCGGTGGCCCAGCCGAGGGCCACGACGATCAGGAGGTTGATCGCGGTGTCCTCGAGGAAGTCGACGCTGTCGGCGAGCAGCGCCACGGAGCCTGCTCCGAGCGCGACGGTGAACTCGACGACGAAGTAGCCGAGGTTCAGCAGCGCGACGGTGAGGACCGCGCGACGCACTGCTCGGGGGTCGAAGGCGCTGTGGGGCACCGACGGATCATCTCAGGTTCGCGGCCCGGTGCGGCACGCGAGCATCTCCCTCAGACCTCGCCGGTGAGGGTCTCCACGGTGTAGTCCCGGGCGATCGCCGAGGTGGCTTCGAACCACCTGCTCGAGCGGACGCGGGCCTGGTGCGCGTCGAACGCGAGCTGGTCCTCGAAGAGCTCGGAGACGGTCCAGACCAGGGGGTCCTCCGTCGGCTCGACCGCGAAGCGGAGGCAGCCGGGCTCTGCGAGGGTGAGGGCGACGTGCTCGGGCAGATGCTCGCGGACCGCAGCGGCCTCGTCGAGGTCCGCGCAGAGCAGCCGGCCGGTCAGCGCGACGGCGCCGGGTGCCGGGTCGGGACGCGTGCTGCCTGTGGGCTCGGCGGTCATGTCGCGGTTCCTTGCTCGTCGACGTCGTGTGCGTCCGCGACCTTATCGAGCGTGACGTCGCGCGGACGTCGCCGTCCGCGAGACGCCGGCCGCTGCCGAGCTCACGGTCCGAGATGCTTCCGGACCCGGCCCCAGTCAGCGGTGGGCGTGGCGGACTGCGCGGCGTCGAAGTACCTCCGCCGATTCAGCAGGTCGAGGCCGGCGTGGTGCGCGACGAGGACGCGGCGGTCCACACGCACCTCGCGGAGGGTGGCGTCCACCTCCTCCGGGGCGCCGAGCAGGATCGGGTCCAGGATGTCCCCATGATCGGGCACCACGGGCCCGGCCTCAGATCCTCGGGCGGGCAGCGGACGTCGAACCGAGCCCCCAGAGGGGTCGCCGTGCGCGAGGGTTCGCCGTAACGTGAGCAGATGGCACTCGAACTGGACGCAGTGGTCTTCGACGTGGCCGACGCGATGTCCGCGGCGACCTTCTGGGCAGGGATGCTCGAGCGGAGCGTCCGCCTCGAACCCGGCGGCGCCTCGGTCCCGGGTGACGCGACCCAGGTGGGGCTGCGGTTCGTCACCTCCCGGACCGAGCAGGCTGGGCCTCGCCATCTGCATCTGCTCCTGACCAGCAGCAGCGCGGAGGACCAGCAGGCGATCGTGGAACGGGCCCTGGAACTGGGCGGCCGGCACCTCGACGTGGGCCAGGGACCCGAGGAGCCGTTCGTGGTCCTCGCGGATCCTCAGGGGAACGAGCTGTGCATCATCGAACCGGGCAACGCCTATCTCGCCGGGACCGGCACGCTCGGCGAGGTCACGTGCGATGGGGCTCCGGCCGTGGGCCGTTTCTGGCGCGACGCGCTGGGCTGGCCGCTGGTGCTGGACGAACAGGGGCAGACGGCGGTCCAGTCCCCGCTGGGCGGCACGAAGATCTCCTGGGACTCCTGGGAGGAGGACCCGCCCCGCCCTGCGCACCGCCGGAACCGACAGCGCTTCGATCTGATCTGCACGGAACCCGAGATCGAGGTAGAGCGACTGCTTGCCCTCGGGGCGACACGGCGCGAGGACCAGGACGGCCATCTCGAGCTGGCCGATCCCGGCGGCCACGAGTTCGGCCTCCGCCGCAGCAGTGGTACCACGCGGTGACTAGTTGATGATCTCCGCGCGGGACTCCTGCATCGCTGCGAGCCGCTCGCGCCACATCTCGACCTCCGCAGGCTCCAGCCGCGTCCACTCAGTGACCTCCTCGAGCACGGTCAGCGGCGCCGTGCTGCGGTAGGACTGCGTGGGGTTCCCGGGGAACTTCTTGTCGGTGACGTTCGGATCGTCCTCGAACGGTCCCGTCGGCTCCACGCGATAGACGTGGGGCTCGGATCCTTCGGGACCGAGCAGCACGGCGATCTCGGCGGCCAGTCCCCCGCCGTCGCGCCGCGCGGTGAAGTAGACGTGGTTCATCGTCACCTCGGGCCGGTAGTTCGAGGGACGGCCTGCGGTGATCTGATCACCGACGGCGAGCTCCGCGCGCGTGCCGTGGAAGTACAGGGGGCGCTGCGACTCCTTCGAGGCATCCATGCGGTGAGTCTGCCACGAGGAGCAGGGGCGACGAGGAACGCGGCGAGGGGCGCGGGCTCAGCCGCCGTGGCTCTGGTCGAGCTCGCGCTGGTTCCGTCTGGTCGCCGTCACCAGGACAGTGCTCAGCACGGTGGCACTGAGCGCGGCGACGCCGATGAGCAGCCAGATGCCGATCTCGGGGTCGATCAGGTCGAGCACGTAGATGGCGAGCACACAGGCCGCGAGCAGCGCCCCCTCCACGATGGCGAATCCGACGAAGAATCTGGTCAGCCGCTCCTGCTGTCGCCTGCGCAGGGCGTCCGTGGTCGGTGTGGTCGAACCGTGGTCGGAGAGCTCGCGCATGCGTCGAGCGTACCGGGGTCGCTGCGACTCCTTCGGGGCATCCATGCGGCGAGTCTTCCACTGCTCGCGCGGCGGCGGACGCTCCGCGCGGTCAGCCCTCGACCCGCCAGCGCCGCCCATCGGCCACGTAGACGATGCGTGCGTGGCGGCGGTCCGGTGAGCCCTGCCAGAACTCGACGCGGGTGGCCCGGACCCGCCAGAGCGTCCAGTCCTCGGCATCCACCGCCGCCTGGGCCGCCGCGCTCCTGGCGCGGAGGTCGGCGAGGCTGTCCTCGCGCGACGCCTCGACCACGGCCCCGCGGACCCTGACCGAACGCACCAGGGGCTGCCACCAGAAGGTGAGGGCCGCGTGCGGGTTCGCCGCGAGCTGGCCGCCCTTGATGCTGCTCCGGGTGCTGGCGAACGCCCAGCCCCGCTCGTCGACGTCCTTGAGCACGAGCACTCGCGCGTCGGGCGCCCCGTCGGCGTCGACGGTCGACAGGGTCATCGAGTGCGGTTCCGCCACCTGGTGATCCTGCGCGACGGCCAGCCACTGCAGGAAGAGCATCACCGGATCCTCGGGCAGAGCACGGAGATCCAGGGAGGGCGCGGAACCTGACAGGGCAGGCAGCGCCCGCAGCTGCTTCGCCGTGGAGTCCGTCATGAGGTCTGCTCCGCGGCCTCGGCCGCGCGGGCGAGCCAGGCCGGGGTGCGGCCCGGACGCTGAAGCGGGATCAGCTCGCCGGCCTCGCAGCAGGCGACGAGCTGCCGGGCCCGGCGCTCCCGGGTGCTCTGCTGCTTCGCGGTCATGATCCAGTGCCGCACGACCTTGCGGTATCCCGCGGTGGCCTCGGCGAGGAATGCCCCAGTGCCGGGAGACGCGTCGAGGATCGCCTGCAGCTCCGGGGTGAGGTCCGCCGCCTCGTTCTCATGGGAGTAGGTGCCCGATCGTTCGGCCGAGCGGCGATCGAACGCGGCGAGGCCGGCGGGGTGCATGCGTCCCTCCGCCCGAAGCCGCTCGACGTGCGCGATGTTCACGGCCGACCAGGTGCTGCGGGCGGTGCGCGGCGTCCAGCGCTGGCGGCGGGAGTCCTGGTCGATGCGCTGGGAGACCGAGTCGATCCATCCGAAGCACAGCGCCTCGATCACCGCGTCCGACCATGTCAGGCCTCGATCGGTGACGTGCGCGAGCCGGAGCTCCATCCACAGCTCGGTGTCGGTGTCGTGGTGGCGCTCGAGCCACGAGCGGAACTCATCGGCGTCGCGGAAGAAGATCGCCGGCCGCTCGGCCGTGCCGCCGGAAGTTCCGGGATCGGGGTTCATGGGCTCAGCCTATGGGCCGGCGCTGACGTCAGGCGAAGCGGACCCAGCGCCGCCAGTCCTCCTGGAGCTCGTAGCCCATCGCCGCCCACGCCCGCTCGCCGAGGGTGTTCCCACTCAGCACCATCGCGTCGAAGCGGATCGCGCCGAGCGATCGCAGCCGCGCCTCCGCGGCCCGCATGAGGAGCCGGCCGATCCCCTGCCCTCGGGAGTCGGGGTCGACCGCGAGACGGTAGAGATGGGCGCGCCAGCCGTCCCAGCCCGCGATGACGGTGCCGACGATCTCTCCGTCCACCTCGGCCACGAGGATCGCGTCGGCGTCCCGGCGCAGCAGGTTCTCGACCAGTGCCGCGTCATCCCCGGGACGGGAGGCGTTCTCTCCGGCCACCGCCCAGAACGCCTGCAGGGCGGGCACGTCCTCGACGTCGGCCCGGCGGATGCTGGGCCCGACGCCGCTCGGACGGCCTGCGGGCGCGGGAGGAACCTCGGCTCGCACCTCCTCGACGATGCTGGTCCCGGTCTCGGGGCGCGACTCCCAGGCCCACGACTCCTCGAGCCGCACGCGGCCGTCGTCGAGGACCACGATCCGACTCTCGCAGCGGCCGGTCGCCGTGGTCCCGTCCTCGCTGAGATGGGCGTAGCGGAAGGTGAGCTTCTCCCCGTCACGGGTTCCCACGAGGTGGCCTCGGCGGATCTCCCCGCCCGAGTACTCGGCCCAGATCTCGCCCGCCTCCTGGTGGTAGTGGAAACGCGTCGAAGCACCCACCTGGCCGGTCTCCGCATTGCGGACGCCGGCGAAGATCTTGCCGTCCAGAGGAACAGTGGCACTGGTGTGCGGGGAAGTCATCGAGGCAGGGTATCCGCTGGCCACCGGACGGAACCGGACCGTCCGCATCGACAGACGGGAGCCGTCGACAGCCCGCGGACACCCGTAGCCGCACAGGAGGCAGGAAGGGATCTGATCTGCCGACCGGTCTAAGCTCCCCGTCGGCACCCGCCGCACCAGGAGGTCCCCATGCCGCAGCAGCCCGTCTCCTTCACCGACGTCTCCCTGGAAGGCCTCGAGTCCTCTCCCGTCGCGTCGACCCTCGCCGGTCTGCGCGCCAACGAGGCCCGCTACTTCTCGACGAAGTACCAGCACACCTTCACGGTGCTGCCCGTGGCGGAGGCGCCCGACACCCTCGCCTGGGTCGAGGAGATCCTGCGCAGCGAGCGGGACATGGTCATCTCCTCCCCCGCGCTCGAGCTGAGCGTCAACGACGTGGACGGCATCCACTGGGTGCACGCGTTCTACGAGTCCGGCCTGTCACTGAACGTGCTGTGGACCGTGGCCGGCGGCGGCAAGCGCGCGGTGGGTCTGAAGCTCTCCGAGGGCATGGAGGTGCCCTAGGAGCTCTCCGCCTTCAAGTTCGCGCGGCAGAAGTCGAAGCTCGCGGGCACGATCCGCGGATCGTACTTCGTCATCAAGGGCGAGCACCCGCTGCCCGAGAGCGCCTGAGCTCCTGGCGACGCCGGGACAGCCAGGCATCAGAGCGCCACAGCACCGCCGGGCGGCATGTGCGCCCGAACCCGCTGCCGCCGGCGTGCCCCTTCCCGACCCGCCGACCGCACGGCTCCTTCCCAACGGCCGTCCCCGCGCCGGGCAGGGCGCTCTCGCCCGGGCACTCACCTCGCTGCAGGCGCCCGCCCCCCCCACCACCACCAGCACTGCTTTCGAGCACCGCGCACCTATCGATTGACAAACGATAGATACCGATCGATACTCGATGCATGACCATGCAGACCGTCCGTCGGACCCTCATCATCATCCTCGAGGCCGGGCTCCTCCTTGCGCTCCTGGCCTGCGTCTTCCTCCAGACCGTCGTCGTGCCGACGGCTCTCGCCGACGAAGCCCTCATCGACCCGGTGGTCGCCCGCTCCCAGGGGGCGCTGACGGCCATCGGGATCCTGGGGATCGCCTGCTTCGAGGCCGTGCTCATCGCGACCGGCATGCTCCTGCGGCACTCCTGGAACGACTCGATCTTCACCAAGCGCCCCTTCCTCTGGGTCGATGTGACCATCGGGGCGTGCCTCCTCGCGGCGGGGCTCAGCCTCGCCGCAGCACTCACCGACGTCCTCGCCCCGGTCACCCTGGCGACCACCGCCACCGAGGGCTCGGAGACGGGCACCGGCCTGGGCCTGCTCATCGCCGGCACGATCGGCGCCGCGACGGGCATCGCCGGCGCACTGGTCGTCGCCGTGATGCGGGACCTCCTCAAGCGGGCGGTCACCCTCCGCCAGGAGCTGGACGAGGTGATCTGAGGTGGCCATCTCCGTCCGGCTGGACGTGCTGCTCGCCGAGCGCGGGATGAGCGTGGGCGATTTCGCCGCGGCCATCGGAATCACCCCCGCCAATGTCGCGGTGCTCAAGAACGGGCGGGCGCGCGCCGTCCGCTTCGAGACCCTCGATGCGATCTGCCGCGTCCTCGACTGCACACCCGGTGACGTCCTCGTGCGGGAGCCCGAGGACAGCTGACGCTCCTTACGGGGGATCCGGCAGCCTCGGCTGTCCCGCTCGGACCCGTCCCGCCGTTGACCTAGGCTCGGGGCGTGGAATCCGTCCTGAACATCTCCGGCTACCTGTTCACCCAGATCACCGATCGGGAGCAGCTGCGCCCCGTGCTGCGCGAGCGTGCGACGGCCGCCGGGCTGAAGGGCACGATCCTGCTGGCGGAGGAGGGCATCAACATGGTCCTCGCCGGCGAGGCCTCCGCGGTGCGCGGCTTCGTGGACTCCCTGCGTGAGGAGCCCCGTTTCACGGCCCTGACCACGAAGGAGAGCTGGTCGCAGGAGCAGCCGTTCCGCAAGATGCTGGTGAAGCTCAAGAACGAGATCATCCGCATGGACCACCCCACCATCCGCCCCGCCGAGGAGCGCGCTCCGGCCGTCGCCCCGCCCACCCTGAAGCGCTGGCTGGACCAGGGCCGCGACGACGAGGGCCGCGAGGTGGTCATGCTCGACACCCGCAATGCCTTCGAGGTCGACTACGGCACCTTCGACGGCGCGATCGACTGGCGGATCGAGCGGTTCACGCAGTTCCCCGCGGCGGCCGCATCCCACCGCGAGGCGCTCGAGGGTCGGACCGTGGTGAGCTTCTGCACCGGCGGCATCCGCTGCGAGAAGGCCGCGATCCATCTGCGCGACGAGGGCATCGACGCGCTCCAGCTCGAGGGCGGGATCCTCGGGTACTTCGAGTCGGTCGGCGAGGAGCATTTCGAGGGCGAGTGCTTCGTCTTCGACGAGCGCGAGGCGCTCACCCCGGACCTCATGCCGCGAGAGGGCGCCAGCCCGTCGGCCGCCGCGCGGGAGCCTCGAGCCTGCTGAGGCGCCGTGGGTGGTGCCCTCGCAGCCGCTCGGCACACCTCGCTAGGCTGAAGGCATGGCCACAGTTCTCCTCGTGCGACACGGTCGCACCACAGCCAATGCGACCGGTGTCCTGGCAGGTCGGACCCCCGGCGTCAGCCTGGATCAGACCGGCCGGGACCAGGCGGCGCGAACCGGGGAACGGCTCGCAGCAGTGCCCGTGGTCGCGGTGGTGTCGAGCCCTCTCGAGCGCTGCGCGGAGACCGCCCAGGCCATTCTCGAGCGGCAGCGGGTCGCGCCGACTTCCCTGGTCGAACCCGACCTGACGGAGTGCGACTACGGCCAGTGGCAGGGCCGCGCCCTCTCCGAGCTCGCCGCCGAGGCGCTGTGGTCGACCGTGCAGTCCTACCCGTCGGCCGCCGTCTTCCCCGGCGGTGAGTCCATGACGGGGATGCAGTCGCGGGCGGTGGCGGCGATCCGGCGCCACGATGCCGCCGTCGAGGCCGAGCGCGGGCCGGGAGCGGTCTGGGCGGCGGTGAGCCACGGCGACATCATCAAGTCGATCCTCGCCGACGCCCTCGGCACGCATCTCGACCTGTTCCAGCGTCTCGAGGTGGGCCCTGCGTCTGTCTCGATCGTGAACTACGGCGCGAACCGACCCCGGGTCCTGGCGACCAACACCGTCGCCGGCGATCTCTCGTGGCTCGCAGGAAGTGCTCCCCCCGGTGATGCCCCGGTGGGCGGCGGGGCCGGCACCGACACAGCGGAGGACCAGAGGCCTAGGATCGAGTCATGACCGACATGCCAGCACAGGTGCACGAGTTCGTCTGGCCGGATCGGGTCGTCATCGGCACCGTCGGGCGCCCGGGGGCGCGGACGTTCTACCTGCAGGTCCGCGCCGGGTCGCAGATCGAGAGCGTCGCGATGGAGAAGGAGCAGGCGGCCCTGCTCGCGGAGAAGGTCGACGAGATCCTCGACCAGCTCATGACCGTCGAGGGCAACCGCTACAGCGTCCCCACCGGCACCCCCGTCGAGCTCGTGGACAACGACGAGCTCGACACCGTCCAGGAGCTGTTCCGCGCCGGAGCCCTCGGCATCGGCTGGGACCCCACCACCGCCCAGGTGATCATCGAGGCGCATCCCCTCCCCGAGGACGATGCGCTCGACGAGATCGACACGGAGGAGTCCGAGATGCTGCGGGTGCGGATGCCGGTGGGCACCGCCCGCGCGTTCACCCGGCGCACCCGGGAGATCGTGGAGGCCGGACGCCCCCTGTGCACGCTCTGCGGCGAGCCGATGGACCCTGAGGGCCACATCTGCACCCTTCCCGAGCTCTGATGCCCGAGACGGACCTGGCGACCGCGGAGCTGACGCTCATCGGCCGCCTCACGACGGCGTCCAATGCGACGTTCGTGGGCACGATCGGCGACACGCGGGTCGTCTACAAGCCGGTCGCGGGCGAGGCCCCGCTCTGGGACTTCCCCGACGGCACCCTGGCCGGCCGAGAGGTGGCCGCGTACCTGATCTCACAAGCCCTCGGCTGGGGCATCGTGCCGCGCACCTGGCTGCGCGAGGGTCCGATGGGCGTGGGCATGGTGCAGCTGTGGCAGGAGCAGGATCCCGCCCAGCACGCCGTGGACCTGGTGCCGACGGATCACCTGCCGATGGCGGGCTGGCGCAGCGTCCTCGAGGGAGACGACGGTGACGGGGAGAGCATCACCCTCGTGCACGAGGACTCGCCGGCGCTGCGCCGCATGGCGGTGTTCGACGTGCTCGTCAACAACGCCGACCGCAAGGGCGCCCATGTCCTCGCCATGGGCGGGGGCCATCGGCACGGCGTCGACCATGGGCTCACCTTCCACCGCGAGCACAAGCTGCGGACGATCCTGTGGGGATGGCTGGGCGAGGCCCTGACCCCCGAGGAGCTCGAGGGCGTCGAGCGGGTCGGGGACGGACTGGGCGGCGAGCTGGGGAGCCACCTGGCGGAGCTGATCAGCGCCGAGGAGATCGCAGCGCTCGCCGCACGCTGCGCCGAGCTGAGTGCGACGGCGCGGTTCCCGGCGCCGCGCGGCGGGATGCCGGCGGTGCCATGGCCGCTGTTCTGAGATCAGCCTCGCGGACATCTCCTCCGCGGCATCGGAGGTGAGCGGGCACGCCGTCGCGCGCGTCATCGTCGCTCGACCGCGAGCCTCCTCGCAGCCGGGCTCAGCATCGCCGCGGCCCTCGCCGGCGTCCTCGCGCCGTCCGTGCTCGTGGGCGAGAACCTGGGCGGCATCGAGGCGACGGCCGGCACCGCCGTGCTCCTCGCCGGTGCGTTCGTCGTCGCCGTGATGCGGGACCACCTCGAACGGGCGGCCACCCTCCGCCAGGAGCTGGACGAGGTGATCTGACATGGCCGTCTCCGTGAGGATGGACGTCCTGCTCGCCGAGCGTGGCATGAGCGTCGGCGCTGCGAGGCCTCCGGCTCCGTGCCCGAGCAGCATCGAGGAGAGCGCGGTCAGTGCGCCTCGCCGAGACCCCCGGTCAGCCGGACGGTCGGGACCACCGACTCGGGCAGACTGCGGGGCGGTTCGACCCGCTCGCCGTCGACGGGCACGCCGCCCCCGTTCGGGAGCTGCAGCGTCGTCGTCATGAACACGCTGTGAGGGTCGTGCACGTACGCCCCGAAGGGCTCGCACTCGAGGAAGCCGGCCCTGCGGTACAGGCTGCGCGCCGCCGCGAAGAAGTCCGCGCTCCCCGTCTCCAGGGAGATCCGCTCGACCCCTCGCCTGCGAGCATCCTCCACGGCATGCGACAGCATCCGCGCCGCGATGCCGCGCCCTCGGTGGTCGGGCGAGGTGCGCATGCTCTTGAGCTCCTCATGAGCGTCCCCGACCTCGGCGAGCGCCACCGTGCCCAGCACCGCCCCCTCCTCTGCGGCGACCCACATGCGCACGCCGCTGCGACGCAGAGCCTCGGCGTCCAGGGCATGCCGACTCTCCGTCGGCGCGGTCGGCGCGAGGTCGTCGAGGTGCTCCTGCAGGAATCGCAGGAGCACGGGGTCGTCAAGGTCGGCGTCGAGGATGTCCATCACGGGAGCATTCAAGCAGGTCCCGGGGCGCGCTCCCGTCGGAGCTCTGCCGCGCCGTCGCGTCGAGCGCCACGACGGCGCGCACCCTCGCTGGACCCGCGATCACCGCCGTCCTGACTGTGGCCATCGTCGGCGAGCACCTGCCCGCCATCGGATGGGCCGGTCTCGCAGGCATCTGCACCTCCCGACCTGGCTGGTCTCATCGCCGACGGAGAAGAGCGTGCAGAGGTGGCGGTCGTAGGCCGGCTCGTGGGGCCACTGCTCGCGATCGAGCGCCGCAGCCAGGTGAACGGCACGAATCGGGGCAGGCGCGAGTCTCCCCCGGTCTGCGAACCGACGGCGGGACGGGACTCCACCGAGCACCGACTCGGAACGCCCTCTGCGGCCTGCTCAGGTGACGTTCCGGTCGGCGTCGGGCGTCGGTGCGCTCCCGCCTGTCGGGCATTCACCCCATCGGTGACGTGGGGTCCGCTGCGATCCTGTGCACGCGACTGTCGAAGAACACGAGCGGCTCCTGCGATTCGTCACGGTCGAGCGCATGCACCTCGAGAAGCATGAGCGTACGGTCACCGGCCTCGATGGCGGTCAAGGGCTCGACCTCGATCGTCGCCAGGGACCCGCGCACGAACGCGGCCTGCCCTGATACCTCGGCATCGATCCCGTCGAAGCGCTCGGCGGTCGGGCGACGCAGGTCGCTCAGCACCTGCTCCTGCTCCGCCCCGAGCACACTGATCCCCCACCGCTCGGCACGCCGCAGAACGGGCCACGTCGTCGACGTGTGTGCGAACGACAGCGACACGAGCGGCGGATCCAGCGAGACCGACACGAGCGAGTTCGCGGGCATGCCCACGATCTCGCCGTCGACCTCGGCTGCGACGACCGACAGGCCCGTCGCGAAACCCGCCCTCGACTGTCGCATCCGTTCCGGCGTGATCACTTCATCCACTCCCCCAGGCCGTACTGCTCGGGCACCCCGAGGTTCTCGCGCAGCGTGGATCCGACGTACTCCTCGGGGTAGAGACCGCGCTCGCGCAGGATCGGCACGACCTCGTCGACGAACGCGTCGACGCCGTCCTCGTAGACGTCGGGCGACATCCAGAACCCGTCGGCCGCGCCCGCCTCGAACCACTCCTGCATGTGGTCGGCGTGCACGGATCCGGGGCCCACCGTCACGGGGTGGTAGTCGATCACGCCGTGGGCGAGGATGTCGCGCGGCGACCACCCCTCGCGCGCGACCTCGAGTGCGATCTCGGAGCGCGGATCCTGCGGATTGGCGTGCGCGATCGCGAGCTGCTCGGTCGTGAGCGGGGTGTCGATGTGCTGGGGCTGGATCGGCACGCCGATCATGGCGCCGAGGTGCGGCAGGCGCGCCTCGATGACCTCTCCCGACATCGACATGCGCCGGTCGAGCCCCTCGCGCACCGTCGGGGTGACGGTGGTCAAGATGCCGACGATGAACTTCACGTCGTCGGGGTTGCGACCGGCGGCCTCCGCCGCCCTACGCAGCGCCGCGCGCGAAGCACGGGCCTCGTCGATCGTCCACACCTCGGTGATGAAACCACTCGCGTAGCGTCCCGCGATCTCGAGCAGATGCGGGCTCGGCCCGCCCGAGGTGAAGACGACGGGCTGGCCCTGCTCCGACGGCGGCAGCGCGAGCGGACCGCGCGACGCGACGTGCTCGCCTCCGAGGTTGACGGGCTGCAGCTTCGAGGTGTCGAGGAAGCGGCCCGACTCCTGGTCGTGGATCCAGGCGTCCTTCTCCCAGCTGCCCCAGAGCGACTGCACGATCTGGATCGACTCGTGAGCGCGCTGATAGCGTTCGGCGCGGTCGGCGACGGGCTTGCCGTAGTTCGCCGCGACGAGCTGGTCGCTGGTCGTGACGGCGTTCCATCCGGCGCGGCCGTGGCTCATGATGTCGAGCGTCTTGAACTGGCGGGCCGTGTTGAACGGCTCCTGGAAGGTCGTGGACCCCGTCAGCACGAAACCGATGTTTCTCGTCGCCTGCGAGATCACGGCCGCCTCCATGAGGGGATCCATGATGTTGCTGACGGTGCCGCTCTCAAGCCCGCCGCGCACAGCCGGGAAGTCGGGCGTGAACACGAATGAGAAGCCACCGCGTTCAGCCGCCTGTGCATAGCGGATGTTCGCTTCGACCTTCGCGTAGTTGGTGGGGTCGACGTTCGGGGCGCGCCATGCCCCAGGGAGAGTGCCATAGCCGTCGGTCAGCGCCATGCCGAGGATGATCTTGCGTTCTGTCATGCTCACATCGTCCAACCTTGACAGTGATGTGAATGTCAACTCCGAGCACGAGGGAACTCTCACAGGTATCCTTGACATCAATGTGAAGGAGAGTCGGATGCGGATCGGCGAGCTGGCACACAGGACCGGGGTACCTACGCGCATGCTGCGGTACTACGAGGAGCAGGGGCTCATCACGCCCCGGCGGCTGGACAACGGGTATCGCGAGTACGACGAGCGCCTCGTGGCGCGCGTGCATCAGATCCGCGGACTGCTCGATTCGGGGATCGCGACCCGCATCATCGGCGACATGCTGCCGTGCCTGACGGACACCAGTGGCACGGTCGTCGCCGATCCAGATCCCCAGCTGCGCGCCACGCTCGTCGAGCAGCGCGACAAGATGATCGAGCGCATCACCTTCCTGGAGCGCAACCGCGACGCCCTCACTCGCTACATCGGAGCGATGGACAGCGCCTCGACGGACACTCGCTCGACGTCGACGACGGCCACCTCGCACTAAGCCGCCTGGCAGCGTCTGCACAACCACCTCGACGCGTCCGCTCACGAGGAGTGGGCGTCCGAACGCATCAGCGAACAGCCCTCCGGCGTCTTCGCCGGCAATGACCTCGAGGCATGGCTGCGCGGGCAGATGGTCGGCACCATCACCCTCGTCGGATGCATGACGAACAACCGTCTGATCGCCTCCGCCGCCCCGAACGCTCAACCCGACAGCTGAGCGACTCGCACAGACTCCGGATGACGCACAGCCCTGCATCGGCCGCGACAGCGCACTGGGCAATATACCCATAGGGGGTATAGGTTCCGTTGTATTCATGCCGAGCCATGGCGCCCCGTCGGGCACGACCATGCACCCGACCCCCGCCGGCCCACGCCGCCTGAGGAACAAGGAGAAGAGGATGACAGAGTCGAGGCAGCCGCGTTCTGCGGTCGTGCCCCTGCTGGTGATCGCGACGGCACAGCTGATGCTCGTGCTCGACGACTCGATCGTGAACATCGCACTGCCGAGCATTCAGAGCGAACTGGGTGTCGAACCAGTGCACCTGCCGTGGGTGGTCAACGCGTACATCCTCGCCTTCGGCGCACTGCTCCTGCTCGGCGGCCGGATCGGCGATCTGTGGGGGCGCAAGCGCACCCTGCAGGTCGGCATCTCCCTCTTCGTCGTGGCCTCGCTCGTCGGCGGCCTCGGAGCCAACGTGGAGATGCTCATCATCGCCCGGGCCGTCCAAGGACTCGGTGCAGCGCTGGCAGCGCCGAACGCCCTGGCGCTCATCGCCACGACCTTCTCCGAGCGCTCCATGCGCGACAGGGCGCTCTCGCTCTACGGCGCGATGTCCGGGCTCGGCATCGTCATCGGCTTGCTGCTGGGCGGTGTGCTCACCGACCTGCTCGACTGGCGCTGGGTGTTCTTCATCAACGTGCCCATCGGCCTCGTCGTGCTCTGGGGCACCCGCACGCTCGTCGCCGCCGAGCGACGCACCGGCCGCCTGGGCATGATCGGCGCGGTGCTCGGCACCGGCGGCATGATCTCGCTGGTCTACTCGATCACCCGCTTCGGCGAGGACGGCTTCGCAGATCCGATCGCATGGACCCTCGTCGGGCTGGCCGCGGTGCTCCTCGTCGCCTTCGTCCTCGCCCAGCGCTCCAGCTCGCGCCCTCTCGTGCCACTGTCGCTGTTCGCCGACCGCAGCCGAACCGGTGCGTACCTGACGATGCTGGGACTGGCGATCGGCCCGATGGGCACCTTCTACGTCGTGACCCTCTACCTGCAGGAGGTGCGCGGGTTCAACCCGCTGATCACCGGTCTGTCCTGGCTGCCCTTCGCCGCCGGCATCGTCCTCGGCGCGGGCATCGCGCCCACACTCCTGCTGAAGCTCACGCCGCGCTGGGCCGCCGCGCTCGGCGCATTCCTCGCAGCCGGAGGGTCGCTGTGGTTCTCGCGGATCACCGTGGACACGGACTACTGGACCGGCATGGCCCCCGCGATGCTCGTCATCGCGCTCGGCTTCGGGCTCGGGGTCGTGGCGCTGACGCAGGCCGCCGTGTACGGGGTCGACGCCGACAAGGCGGGAATCGCTTCGGCGCTGCTCAACTCCGCCCAGCAGATCGGCGTCGCCCTGGGCCTTGCGGTCCTGGCGGGCGTCGCCGCGACCGTCACTGCCGGGACTGCCAGCAGGGGCCGCAGGCCCTCGTCGAGGGCTACAGCATGGCGCTCATCGTGGGAACAGGAATCCTGCTCGCTCAGCCGTCCTGGCGCTGCTCACGCTGGGCGGCCGGGTGAACACTGCGGAGCCTGCCCTTCGCGCCGGGGACCGCGCCGCCGATGAGTGACGAGGACGAGCAGCAGCAGCAACCTCGACGCCCGAACGAGGGCCGCAGTCCGCCCGCGCCCCACCGACCGCTCACCACGGAAGCACCGCCCCGTTCACAGCCTCGGGCACCGAGGCAGGATCGACGACTGGAAAAGGATCAGACGATGCACTCCCACAACGACGACGCGAAGTACATGGCCGACATCAAGGACGGCGCTCCGGAGATGGTCTCGGCCTTCTTCGGATTCGACAAGGCCGTGTTCACGAAGGACACCGGGAACCTCGACCTGGCAACCCGAGAACTCATCGCAGTCGGCGTCGCCGTGACCACGCAATGCCCCTTCTGCATCGAGGACCACGCCAAGCGTGCCGTCAGGGCGGGGGCATCCAAGGCAGATGTCGCCGAGGCCGTGATGGTCGCGGCCGCCCTGCGGGCCGGCGCAGGCGTCACCCACGGATGGAAGGCGATGAAGAGCATCACCGCGGACGAGTAGTCGGTTCCTGCCCCGCACAGCCGAAAGACTGCTCGAGCGATCTCGGTCCATTCGCGTCAAGGTCGACGACCCCCGGCCGTCCTGTCACGTGGCGTTTCCGCAAGGCGGTGCCATTCGGGGCAGCAGAACCACATCCCGTGGAGCAACCGGATCCTCGAAGGACTGCAGATCGACACTCCACTCCACCGAGTTCCAGGGCATACCCATCCCTGGACGGCACCCAGGCGGTCGCAGAGCGGCGGTCAGCGATCGGCTCAGTACGTGAGGAAAGACGACGACTGAGCACGTTGCGCGGCCGTCGCACCGGCGTTCAGATCCACACACCAACTCGGATACACCCGGAAGCCACGTTTGCCGGGCCGCGCCCCCGACGTGATGCCCAGCCGGGCGAGATCCGCAGCGGTGAACCGGAAGACGCCGCGTCTGCCCAGCTGCTCCACGAAGACCAGCAATCCCGCGGCAGGTTCAGCGTCACTGAACGGGGTCGTCACTCCATCGGCGCCTCGCCTCCAGAAGGCGACGAATGCACCCGGTTTGGTGGGTGTGTTCCGTGCGGTACGGATATGCCATGTGTCGCGGTCGATCTCCACGATTCCCGACTCGTAGTCGCTGTTCTGTTCCTCCGGCGCGATCGGGATGGCGAGCCCCATCTCGGCGGCGTATGTCTCGAAGGCAGGAAAGTTCACGAGACAACGCTACCGCTGGAGATGGCGCCGCCCTACCGCCACCTTCCCATCAACCCTTCACACAAGCCGCCACGCGATGCCGGCCGGGCACCGCGCGACGCGGGCATGCACCCGGAGCAGAGGCGATCACGCGTCGAGGCGGAACTCGACCGAGTCCCGGCATAGAGCAACCTCTGAAGACGGAAGCCCGAGGAGCTCTCACGTCACACCGCGAGCGTCATCACTTCGACGCGGTTCCCGAAGCCGTCGCGCGCATGGAAGCGGACATAGCCCTCGAAGGTGTCGCGCTCAGCCCAGGAGAGCTCGTATCCCGCATCGGCGATGCGCTCTGCCGTCGCCTCTAACTCATGACGGGAATCGAGAAGAAGACCGGGATGAGCCTTCTTGGCAGGAAGGAACGGGTCGTCCACGCCGAGATGAATCTCAGCGGTGATCACATCACCGTCGAAGGCGCGGAACCAGCATCCGCCACGTCCGGCCAGCGACGGCGGCTTGGCCACTTCGTGCAATCCGAGCGCCTCGCCATAGAAACGACGAGACTCGTCCTCCTCCCCGCGAGGGATGGCAACCTGAACGTGATGCAGCTTCATCTGCGCCTCCAATTCATCTTGCTGTCAAGATAAATCTAGCAGCGTGGCCACCCGGTCGCTCCCCCACACAAGCATCCACGCGGCACGCATCGCCCGCCACTGATGTGACTGCACAAGATCGATCCGCCCTCGCGCCAATCGACTGCTGGAGATCAGCTCTGACCAAGCGGTTTGTGCATCGATCCTGAACTCGACCGAGTTCCGGCACGAAGAACCATCAGCGACGACGCGGCCTCATCTCGCGCTGAGGCGCGCGGCAAGTGCGCCTGCAACCTCATCCGCAGTCCGAGCTGTCGTGTCGAGTTCCACGACCTCATCGGACCACGCGGCATAGTCGGCTCGACGGCGCTGCACATCCGTCCAGGTCGGTTCGCCGACGTAGGCGAGACCGCGATCCCTGCCGCTGAGCCTCCGTTCATGCTCTTGCGCATCAGCGACCACCAGATGCACGAAGTCGATTCGAGAACTGGTGCGCGCGGCCGCAGCCCGCCAGGTCTCCCTGGCGTCCTCGCTGTCGTTCACCGCATCGATGATGACGCTGCGACCGAGGCGAAGGTTCAGTTCCGCCATAGCGCGAGCCGCTTCGTACGCGGCGACGCCGACTTGCCATCCGCGCGTCAGACCGCAGGCGAGAATCCACTCCTCGACGGCATCGATGGACAGATGCACCGAGCCTGTGCGCGCGGCGGCGATCTCAGCAACGCTTGTCTTTCCGACGCCGGGAAGACCGGAGATCATGATGAGGTGCCCGGTCATGCGACATGCAACGGCGTGATCGCGGCGACCTTCTCGCGCAGAGCGCGACGCTCGAGCCGCAGCTCGTAGTTCGACTGCAAGTTCATCCAGAACTCTTCGGAGGTCCCGAAGTACCGTGCCAGACGGATCGCCGTATCAGCGGTGATCCCCCGTTGGCCGTGCACGATCTCGTTGATCCGGCGCGGCGGCAGACCGATGGACACCGCGAGCTCGTTCTGCGTGATCCCGAAGCCCTCGATGACATCCTCCGTCAGGATCTCCCCCGGATGATGGATCGGCTCGCTCAGATCGCTCTCAGTGGTAGTCGACGAGTTCGACATCGTCCGCACCTCCCTGTCTCCAGACGAAGCAGAGACGCCACTGCGCGTTGACGCGGATGCTGCGCTGTCCACCGCGGTCCCCGAGCAGTCGTTCCAACTGGGCCCCGGTGGGACCCGGAGGGCATTGACATCAATCGCCGCATGGATCAGTTCGAGCTTCCGCAGGGTCGCCCGCTGCACCGTCCGGTCGATGCGCTTGACGTACTGCTCATGCCAGACGCGCTCGGTGTCCTTGCTGCCGGACGATCTGCTCACTAGACCAGTGCACAACGGACCCCGCCATCAACGCTAGACGTTGAAGCGGAACTCCACCGAGTTCCGCTACAAGCCAACCTCTGACGATGAGTAGTCAAGTTGCCAGCGCTAATCATCCCGCGGGTCAGAGCGTTGCTCTGATCCGTTCGTACAGTGCACGGCCGAGACCAGGTGCGCATAGCCACCGGCGACGCAAAGGAGCATTCTCACCGCGATGCGGTCGGCCAGCTATGACCGAGGATCGCAGTTGAAAAGCAAAGCGCGTCGCTCGCTCCTGAGCACCGCGATCGGGCGCAGAAGGATCTCAGATAGAGGTTGCCAGGTCATCGCCGGTTATCGAGCGCCGACTGTTTCGATGTCGTGTACGCGGTGTGGGCGGCGAGAATAGCCGTCACGGAGAGTACAGCGACGCTCAACGCAATCACCGGCAGGTGATCGATCAGCAGCATCGCGGCGATCATGATCCCCACCAGCACGGCTGCTGCGATGAATCGTGACCGTGCGAGGCGTCCGAATCGGGACCGGAGGAACAGCAGGTTTCCTGCCAGGTATACGAGCGGACCTGCGGCCGTCACGAGAACGATTGCGGGCGTGAGGTGGTCGTGGGAGAGCCGCAGCTCGATGGAGACGGCGACGAGGATCGCGCCCAAGACCATAAAAGCATGCGCATAGGCGTAGGCCGATCGGAGAGCCCCAGTTGACGAGTCCCCGCCGTGGGTATCAGGGCCAGCGAGGGCGAAGTAGTTCCACCAGAGCACGAACAGGGACGCGAAGCCGACGATCAAGCTCAGAGCGAGGCCGGGGGTGAGCTGCCCGTGGGAGACGATGCTGCCGCCCATGAGCAGGATGGACTCGCCCAGGGCGATGATGAAGACGAGACGGTTGCGCTCGGCCAGGTGCTCGGCGTCGGTGTCCCACTGGTGCATGGGGGCTGCGCCGATACCGGGGATCCGGTAGTGGGCGAGCGGGGCCGCGTAGTCGATGAGCACCGCGATCAACCAGAGACCCAGCCGCCACTCGAGGGGCAGTGCCGCACCGAGGACCCAGAACATGCCGGCCAGCAGGGTCCACAGCAGCAGCATGCGGTAGTTGGCTGCGAGCTGGTGGCCGCGGTAGGTGATCATCATGAACATAGGACGGAGGAGGCCCATGAACAGGTAGCACCCGACGAAGAGCCAGGCTCCGTCGCCGAAGGCGCTGGGTATAGCGATCGACATGCCCAGTGCGGCGAGCATGAGCACCCCGGAGAGCAGCTGCACTGGGGTGCGGCTCGGATCCAGCCAGTTCATCGCCCAGGCGGTGTAGTTCCAGCCCCACCACACCGCGGCGAACACCACGATGGTCTGGGCAGCGCCCTCCCAGGAGAGGTGCTCGATGAGCAGGTGCGAGAGTTGGATGATGGCGAAGACGTAGACCAGGTCGAAGAAGAGCTCGACGGGGCCGACCTCGGATCGACGGTGCCCGATGCGGGCGAGCGGGACGGTAGTCATGGTTGGTGAACCTCGTATGTGTGGTGCGGGGGCCTCGAAGACGACAGCGACGAGCGGGCGTCCAACTGGCTGGACGCCCGCTCGAGACGCTCGTGCCGGCTCTCAGCCTTCGCGGATCGTCATCTTCGCGAGCTTGTCGCCGTCGACGTCGAAGACGAACTTCGAGCGGCCGTTCGCGTGGTTGGAGCGCCAGTCGCCGATGACGGTGATCGTGCTAGCGGCGATGTCGACCTCCTCGACCGCGAGGGTGCCGCGCGAACCGATGAACTCCTTGTCGCTCCAGGTTTTGATCTGCTCGCGCCCAGTGAAGTCGCGGCCCCAGTCGTCGACGGTCCCGTCAGGAGCGAAGGCGTCGAGGAAGGCTTGTTCGTCGTGGTCGTTGACCGCGGTGATGAACGAGGCCACGGGCTCGGGGATGGTGGGTGCTGCCATGGGGCGCTCCTTATTTCGTAGGGTCGAGCTCAGCGGGTGGTGTATCCGCCGTTGGCGAAGATCGTCTGGCCGGTGATCCACCAGCCCTCGGAGGCGAGGAAGCGGACGATCGGGGCGATGTCCTCGATCTTCGTGAGCTGACCGCCCATACCCTGCGACTTGTGGAACTCGACCCGCTCCGGGGTCTCCTGGCCGTAGAAGAACGGCGTGTCCATCGGACCGGGCGCGATCGCGGTGACGGAGATGCCTCGGTCGGCGAACTCCTTGGCCGCGGCGCGAGTGAAGTGCTCCACCGGCGACTTGCCTCCGGCGTAGGTGGAGTAGCCGTCGGTGAACGCGGCCAGCAGCGCGGTGACGATGGTGATGATCTTGCCGCCGTCGGCGAGGTTCTTGCCGGCCTCCTGGATGAAGAAGTAAGCGGCCTTGGAGTTGATGTCGAACATCGAGTCGTACTCGTCCTCGGTGGTCTCCACGATCGGCTTGCGCAGCACCTTGCCCGCCGTGTTCACCGCGACATCGATCGTCCCCAGAGCCGCCTCAGCGTCGGCGAACAGTTCGGCCACGTTCGCCGGAACCGTGAGGTCCCCCTGAAACACCGCGCCCTTGCCTCCAGCCGCTTCGACGGCGGCCAGCGTCTGCTCCGCGTCCGCGCGACTGGAGTCGGAGTTGTAGTGGATCGCGACGTTCGCGCCGGCCTCGGCTGCTTGACGAGCGACCAGCCCGCCGAGGTTCTTCGCGCCGCCCGCGATCAGGACGTTCTTGCCGTTGAGCGTGTGATCGGCCATGACAGCCCTCCATATCGTTGATATGCAACAGTATTACTCTGCTACATACGCTAACGTAGCACTATGACAGGAGCACCGACAAGCGATACACGGGAGCGACTGATAGCGGCAGCCGCCGACCTCATCGCCGCCGCCCCCGGCGAGGAGTTCTCCCTGCGCGCGGTGTGCGACGCAGTCGGGGTGAAGATGCCGACGCTCTACCACTTCTTCGGCTCCAAGCAAGGGCTGATCGACGCTGTCATCGAGCACGGGTTCGACCTCTACCTGAACGAGAAGTCGTCGATGGAGTCCTCGGGCGATCCCATCCAGGACATCCGTGCCGGCTGGGATGCCCACGTCGCCTTCGGTCTGGCCAACCCCGGGTTCTACACTCTGATGTACGGGAAGGTCCGCCCTGGGCACTCCCCCGAGGCGCAGTCCCGTCCCAGCGAGATCCTGCGCGCGCTCACGGCGCGGGCCGCCGAACAGGGCAGGCTTCTGGTGCCCTCTGAGCAGGCTGCCGCGCACATCCTAGTGACCAACATCGGCGTCACCCTGCGCCAGATCATCCTGGCAGCGCCGGATCCTGCCCTGTCTCAAACTGTCCGTGAAGGCGCTATCTCGGCGATCACCGGCAAGGGAACACGAGACAACGACTCGCTCACCACTGCCATCGAGCTCGCTGCAGCACAACCGGATGTCCTCGGCAGGGCGGAGACCCAGCTCCTCATCGAATGGCTCGGCCGGTTGAGCAGGGTTGAGAAGCTGCAGTAGGCGAGTGCCACGAGCTTCGGAGAGGCACAGCGGTTCAGGAGGTAGACAAGAGACCTTCTTCGATCAAACCAACGCCGTGCCAGCGGGCAGGATTCGCGCCGCGCGTACAGAGTGCCTAACTCAACACTAGGCCGTCGTAGATGCGCTCGGACGGCTCGACGTCCCGATCGACGGGGACGTGGAATGTGGCGATGTGCAGCCGTTGCCCGTCAGACCTCACCAGACGTTAGTTTGAGAAGCGGAACTCCACTGAGTTCCGGCACGGACAACCATCTGCGTCAACTGCCCGCCACGGGCCTCAAGAGTGGTCGGCGACCAACCTCCCAAGCACGTCGAGATCGTGGCGGTCCTCCGGCCGGAGGTCGTAACCGAGCCTCAGCGCCATGAGTCGCGCGGCGCACGCGACAACTACCGAGCGATCTCCGATCACTCCGACCGCGCGCTCGCGCGCTCGGTGGACGAACGAGTCTTCACCGAAGCCCTGCTGGACCCCGTCGCCGACACAGTCCACGTCCATCGGATGGATGTCGACCGCCCTGTCGCCGGCGCGCAGCTCAACTCGGATCGGACGCCAGTCCTCCACGATGCTGTATCCGCGACCGAGCAACCATTCCATGAGGGCGTCGACCGTCGTCGAGTCGACGAACACATCCAGATCACCATGCGATCTGGTCTGGGAACCGTGCAGAGCGTCAACGGCCCATCCGCCGTTGACCTGGTAGACGACTGATCGCTCCTCGAGCCAGGCAACGACTCGTACTACCTCAGCGGCGTCCATCCCGCTGAAGGTCATGCGGATTGCAGCGGCACGATGGCGTCGATCTGCTCAGCCACGCGATCCTCTGCGAGGTCGAGGTCGTAGAGCGTCTGCAGGTTCAGCCAGAACTGTGCGGTGGTGCCGAAGAGCTTGCCGAGCCGGAGCGCGGTGTCCGCCGTGATCCCCCGCTTGCCATGCACGATCTCGTTGATCCGCCGAGGCGGGACGCCGATCGACACGGCGAGCTTGTTCTGCGTGATCCCGAAGCCCTCGATGAAGTCCTCCATGAGGACCTCCCCAGGGTGGATCGGGGCAATCTTCTCAGTGGTAGTCAACGATCTCCACCTCCTCCGGTCCTGCGTCGGTCCGCACGAACCAGATCCGCCACTCGTCGTTGATCCTGATGCTGTGCTGCCCGGCGCGGTCGCCCTTCAGCGCTTCGAGCCGGTTGCCCGGCGGGACCCGAAGATCCTCGATGGACTCCGCCGATCCCACCTGACGAAGCTTGCGCAGTGCGACCCGATGGATCCGATGATCGATCGAGCGCACTCGCTCACGACGCCACAATCGTTCGGTGTCCTTGCTCCCGAACGATCTGATCACGAGACCAGGACATAACGACCGGCGTCAATAACGCTAGACGTTAAACCGGAACTCCACCACATGCCCACACGTAGGGCAGTCTGCGCGTGAACGGCGCAACTGGCTGAACAGACCAACGAGCGAGCCGAAGGACAGCGCTACCTTGGGCTCGACCTTCCCGCCGCGAGATGTCGGTTTGGAGACCCGAGCTCCACCAAGTTCCGGCACGTGAAGCCAACTGCAGTTGACGACCAACATGCGTGTCCACGGAGGTCCACTTCACCTCCCGGCCACGCCCCCAGCAACGTGTTGATCGGGTACGTGAGGATCGGTCGGCCCGACTCGTCCACGCGAGGCTCGCCATCGCGGCCTAAGCCGAAACTGCCACCAAGCCGTTCCTGACACCCCTATAGAAGCGCGGAGGCCTGTGCAGGTGGCCACCAACCCGAGTAGATCGTTGTTCCGCCGTCAGTGCTGAGCTCTTCCCAGCGGTGTGCCCACTCCTCACGAACCTTGGTTGGCGGCCACGTGCAGCTTCTCAGTTCAGGAGGGACCAGAGGGTCGTCTCTCATCGCACGTTCAAGCGCTTCAGCAAGTATGAGCAGTCGGACCTCTTTCGGCAGTGAGGAGGTATCGGCTTCTTGGGCGATGGCGTCTTGGATGCCCTGATAGGGCTCGATGATGGAGGCCTTAGGCCAGAGCATCTCTGCGATCACGAGTGGGTCGTTCACGCCCCGCACCGAGAGATCAGCCGTGGTGGCGGTCGCGACGTACCGCATGGAATCCGCGGACAACATATCGCGGAGGTCGTGCGGGCTGGCGTAAAGGCCTGTCGAGATTGTGGCTGCTCCCAGCTTCAGGAGTTCTCGGCGCAGACTGTCGCGGACGTGGCGATCTGCCTCGGGCGCGCTGACAGCTATCAGGAGCCAGCTCCCGTCCCACCTCACTTCGCCAGCATCCTGGGCGAAGGCAAGTGCGAGGCTCTGCCGGTCTCGCTGCAGACGCCGGAGGCCAGTGCCAGTGAGAGTCAGGCTCCCTGCCCGTCCCCTGCCATGCTGCACTACACCGCCTGCAGCGACGAGGCGACGGATCGCCAAACGTACAGGCTGGTCCTCGAGACCTGCAAGATTGGCCACGGCGTACACCTCGGCCAACGACACCTCGCCCTCGAAGGGCAGGAAAGCTTCGACGAGAGTCCGGGGGGTGATCTGCATGTCCATCACACAACCTTCAGTTCCATCGTCGTGTACCCATCGAAGCCGTACACAACCGAAAGGAATCCGAGCGCCCCTCCGCCGACGGGCCTGAACCCTTGACGTTCATAGAGTGCCCGTGCACGAGGGTTGCTGTCCACGACGGACAGGCGCACTCTCCGCACGTCTATACTTCGCGCATAGCTGCTCGCCGCGTTGAGTAATGCGGTGCCGATGCCGAGGCCCCGCGCGGCTCGGTCGACGCAGATGCCATCCAGCACGAGGGCGTCCGAGCAAGTGGACCTCGACAGCACTGCAAGAACGGTGCTTGCACGCGCGGCAGCTGAAATGGTCAGCGCGCGACGCAGACTCGACCACTTCAAGTCGACTGCCCCAGACTTCGCGCCGTAAAAGCCACAGACGCCGAGCAGCGCCCCCTGCCGACGAGCGACGAGCACATTCTCCGACTGCAACCCGGCCTTCACTGCCTGGACGCCGGTCTGATCATCGCGGAAGCCGGGACGCAGCTTCCGAGCGAATGCCTCCCAGTACAGCTCCGCGACACGCGATCGCTCGCTGTCACCGATCCCTCTGCTGATGATCACCTCATGCATGCGCTTAATCTATCAGATATTATACGCTCGTGATCATTCCGATACATACTCGATCCTTGCGCGTCGCTGCAGTTGCGCTCGTGACGGCACTCGTTGCCCTGACCGGGGTCGCCCTCGTGGGCAACGACTTCCGCTTCTCAGAGCGCCGGGTCTCCATTCCCGGGCCGGAAGGCAACCTCGACGGCGTGATGACGCTCCCCGACGACGGAACTGCCAGAGGTGTCGTTCTGATGGTTCACGGGGACGCCGCCGCCGAAGCCACACAGGATGGCCTCTACGACGCCTGGTTCGAAGGCGCAGCCGATGCCGGCTTCGCGACCATCTCGTGGAGCAAGCCAGGCGTTGGAGGATCAGATGGGGACTGGCTGTCGCAGTCAATGAGCGACCGGGCCACTGAGGTCGAGGCAGTGCTCGACTGGGCCCAGGCCCGCGATGATGTCCCTACCGACACAATCGTTCTGTGGGGTGCCAGCCAGGCCGGGTGGGTGCTCCCCAAAGTCGTCGCCGCCCGCGCGGATGTCGATGGAGTAGTTGCCGTCAGCCCGGCGATCAACTGGCTACGGCAGGGCCGCTTCAATCTCCTTGCCGAACTCGACCATGACAAAGCAAGCACGCAAGAGCGCGAACGCGCGGTAGAGGAAAGCGACCACACGCGCAAGCTCCTCGAACAGCGAGCATCCTACGAGGACTACTTAGCAACGACGGACACCGCCGACCCGATGAGCAAAGACCGCTGGCGCTTCGTCATGCGGAACTTCGGCGCGGACGCAGAGTCCGATCTTGTCGCCGCAGGCACCCGAGAGATCCCCGTGCACCTGATGGTGGGATTGCACGACAGGAACGTCGACGTAGCCGAGACCGAAGATGTCTACAGATCAACCTTCGGCCCGCACCTGACAGTCTCGCGACTTGACGGTGCACACTCACTCGCCCGCACCGCGATGGAAGACAATGACGCGATCGGACTGGCCGCCGCGATCTTCTGGCCACGAGCGATCTTCGCTCCCAGAGCCATCGACGACTACAGCAGCTTCCTCTCCACGATCGGGTAAGACAGGGTGTGAGGATGCAGGGGCCGACGCAGCCAAGACGATCTTTCAGCATTCGACGCGCGTCGACCTAACTGCAAGCTCTCCGAGTGGGCGACGCTGAGCAGGTCCGAGTGAGCAAAGCCTGGATCGGCGAGAACTTCGCCGATCAGGGTCATCATGGCAGTCTGGTGGCGGGGCGTCGTGGGTCACTTCGCTTTGCTTCCTGCAGGAAACAACTAGGATTTCCACGCTTCCCCTTCGACGTCTACAACAGCGGGAGTTCCGCGGAAAGTAACCTCATGCCAAGGGGCGCACCCCAGACGTTAGAGCGAAAATCTCCATTCCACCACGTCGCCGTCCTTCATGACGTACTCCTTGCCCTCGATGCGCACCCAGCCCTTGGCCTTGGCCTCGGCCATGGAGCCTGCCTCCATGAGCTGGTCGAAGGAGACGATCTCGGCCTTGATGAAGCCGCGCTCGAAGTCGGTGTGGATGACGCCGGCGGCCTGGGGTGCGGTGGCTCCCTTGGGGATGGTCCAGGCGCGGGACTCCTTGGGGCCGGCGGTCAGGTACGACTGCAGGCCGAGGGTGTCGTAGCCGACACGGGCGAGCTGGGCGAGCCCGGACTCCTCCTGGCCGGTGGACTCGAGCATCTCGGCAGCCTCGTCCTCGTCGAGCTCGATCAGCTCGGACTCGAACTTGGCGTCGAGGAAGATCGCCTCCGCGGGGGCCACGAGCTTGCGCAGGGCGTCCTGCGAGGCCTTGTCGGCGAGGCCCTCCTCATCGGTGTTGAACACGTAGATGAAGGGCTTGGCGGTCATGAGCTGCAGCTCGCGGATCGCGGCGATGTCGATGCCCGCGTCCACGGCGCCCTGGTAGAGGGTCCTGCCGGTCTCCAGCAGGGCCTTCGCCTTGACGACATTCTCCAGCACGGCGGCGTCGACGAGGCCGCGCTTGGTGTCCTTCTCCAGGCGCTGCATCGAATTCTCGATGGTCTGGAGATCGGCGAGGATCAGCTCGGTGGTGATGGTCTCCATGTCCCCCGAGGGCGTCACCGAGCCGTCCACACGGGTCACGTCGGGATCGGCGAAGGCGCGGGTGACCTGGCAGATCGCGTCTGCCTCACGGATGTTGGCGAGGAACTTGTTCCCCAGCCCCTCCCCCTCGCTCGCTCCCTTGACGATTCCGGCGATGTCCACGAAGGAGACGGTCGCGGGCAGCAGCTTCTGGCTGTCGAAGATGGTCGCCAGGTCGGCGAGCCGCGAGTCGGGCAGCGGGACCACGCCGACATTGGGGTCGATCGTCGCGAACGGGTAGTTCGCGGCGAGGACCTCGGCGCGGGTGAGGGCGTTGAAGAGGGTGGACTTGCCGACGTTGGGCAGTCCCACGATTCCGATAGTTAGAGCCACGGGAGGTGATTCTACGGGGCGCGGCACTCCTGCACCTCTTCTCCGGAGGTGAGATCGCAGACCCCTGGGGGGCCGCCCCGGATGCCGCCCTGCTCCTCCACTCGGGTGAGCGGCAGGTTCCTGGACTCGGGACCGGAGCTCCTCTCGTGCCTCGTTGAGCTACACGACCGCCCTGAACCGCGACGAGCTGTTCGAGAACCCGGGGCTGCGCCGCGACATCCCCTCGCTGCTCCACCCCGAGGAGGAGGTCCTGCTGGTCCTTCCCGGCGTGGCCGGGGACTATCCCGACGTCATGATCGCGACCGCCCAGCGCTGCCTGCTGGCCGCCGGGGCGGGCCCCCTCAAGAAGGCGAAGATCAGGCGAGCGATCGCCGCGGCGGAGGTCGCGGGTGTCCAGTACCGCCCCGGACTCTTCACCCGGAAGAAGGTCGCCCCTCCACCGGCCGGACGATCACGATGGCGCCGCACCGTCGGGCGGACGCGGAGCACTTCGCCCACGAGTTCGACCACCTCGTGCGCAGGGGCTCGCCCCCCTCCTGAACCCCGGCACACGGCACGGGCCCGTCATCGATCGTCGACGGGCCCGTGCAGACGTCTCCGATCCGCGGAGCCGGTTCTTCGCTCAGTAGGCGACGGTGAAGCGGGTGCGCCGGTGGACGGGGGTCTCGATCTCGTCGACCAGGGCGAGGGCGAGGTCCTCGCCGGAGATGAACGAGGTGCCCGACTCGTCGCTCAGCAGCACGTCGCCGCCCACGCGATAGGTGCCCGTGGCCTCACCCGGTGCGAAGCTGCCGAAGCCGGCGGCGGGACTGAGGAAGAACCAGTCCAGGCCCTCGTCTGAGGCGCGGAGGTCCTGCAGCACGGCGTCGAGAACTTTCGGCTCCTCGGCGAACTCCTTGGGGAAGTCGGGAGTGTCCACGAGCTTCGGACCGCCCTCGGCGACCAGCAGCGAGCCGGCGCCGCCGATCACTCCGAGGCGCACCGACTTCTCCTGCGCGAGGCGGGCGAGGGTCTTCTGGAGGCTGCGGAACGACTCGAGATCGGCCATGTCGCCGCGCGGGGACAGGGCGGAGACGACCACGTCGGCGCCGTCGAGGATCTCGGCGAGAAAGGCCTCGTCCCTCACGTCGCCGGCGCGGTGCTCGACCGACGCCGCAGGCGTGGACTGGGCGCTCCTGCTGACGGCGAGCACCTGGTGCCCGCGGTCCGCGGCCTGGGCGGCGAGGTGGCCTCCGGCGTAGCCGGTGCCTCCGAGGATGACGATGCGCGACATGTTCTCTCCTTCCGGCGCTCGCAGGAGCGCCGATGTCTCGGGTGACGGTTCACGGTTTCCCCATGGACCTCGCTGCTCACTGTAGGTAACCTGGTCTCCGAGGGGAAGTAGGCACTTCGCGGTAACCGACTCCCCCATCGCCGCACCACCCTGAGGAGGCCCTGCCATGGCGCTGATCGAGTACGACCCCTATGTCCACGACTGCCCGTCGCGCCGCCTGCTGGACCGGATCGGGGACCGCTGGACGGTGCTCCTGATCGGCACCCTCGAGGACGGGCCCATGCGCTTCTCGCAGCTCTCCCGCCGCGTCGACGGGATCTCCCAGAAGATGCTCACCCAGACCCTGCGCTCCCTCGAGGCCGACGGGCTCGTGGTGCGCACCGCCTACCCGGAGATCCCACCGCGGGTCGAGTACGAGCTCACCGACCTGGGCCGCTCGCTGCTCGCCCCGCTGCAGGCGCTGGTGACCTGGGCCTCCGAGCACATGGCCGAGGTGCAGGACTCCCGGGACCGGTCGCAGGCCGCCTGATCCGCCGACCCGACCGTCGGCCGATCCACCGACCCGACCGGCGGCTGATCGACTGAGCCGACCGGCGGCCGACCGGCGGCTGATCGATCGGCCGTTCCGTCGACCGTCCGGACCGCCAGCCCGATGACCGGCGCGAACGAGCGCCGTCGAGCGCGCCGACCGTCGGCTGTCGCACCCCCGTGATGTGCTGGTCCCATGAGCGGTACACCGATGCTTCTGCTGGGACTCGTGCTGGGCGCCGTCCTCGGCGCGGTACTGACCTGGCTGGTCCTGCGTGAGCGCGCTCGTGGCCGGGAGCAGAGCCTGCGCTCGGAGTCCGACAGCGCCGGGCAGCTGCTGCGCCTGGCCGATGAGCGCCACGAGCGCGACGTGGCACGGCGCGATGCCGCCGAGGAGGAGCGGGAGGCCGAGCTCCAGCGCACCCTCGCCCCCATCACCGCGACGCTCTCCCATCTCGAGCGCTCCCTGGCCCGCTCCGAGGCCGCCCGGGTGGAGGCAGAGGGGGCGCTGCGAGCGCACCTCGGCCAGCTCGCCCAGCGCGCCCGCTCCCTGGAGACCGGCACCAGCGCCCTCACCGCCGCGCTGCGCGCACCCACCGCCCGTGGGCGCTGGGGCGAGGTGCAGCTGCGCAGCATCGTCGAGTCCGCGGGGATGCTCGAGCACGTCGACTTCTCCGAGCAGCCCTCCGGCATGCGGGCCGATGGGGACCAGCGTCAGCGGCCGGATCTGGTCGTGCACCTGTCCGGCGACCGCCACGTGGTGGTCGATGCGAAGGCTCCGATGGACGCCTACCTCGACGCGACCGAGGAGATCGATCCCCAGCGCGCCGCCGCCCGGCGCACCGCGCACGCGAAGGCGCTGCGTCATCACGTGGGCGTGCTGTCCACGAAGGGCTACTGGAAGGCGCTCGGGGACACCCCGGAGTTCACGGTGCTGTTCGTCCCCAGCGACGGGGTGATCGCCGCCGCGATGGAGACCGATCCCGGGCTGCTCGAGCACGCCTTCTCCAAGGACGTCGTGATCGCCTCCCCCGCGACGCTGATGGCCCTGCTGCGCACGGTCGCGCACACCTGGCGCACCGACACCCTGAACCGCGACGCCCGGGCCGTGCTCGAGACGGGGCGGGAGATGCACCACCGGCTGGGGACGATGACCGCGCACCTCGCCAAGGTGGGCCGCTCCCTGGACTCGTCGGTCGCCGCCTTCAACGACGCCGTCGGCTCCCTGCAGTCGCGGGTGATGGTCACCGCACGCCGCTTCGAGGACCTCGGGCTGTCGGGCACCCCGCTCGAGGACGTCGAGCAGCTCACCCGTCGTGCGCGCACGCTGGAGGACGAGGAGATCGCGGACCTCGCCGCTCCGGCGGAGAGCCGCCCGCCGCGCGAGCTGCGGGAGGGCCGCACCGGCTGAGCGGGCCGGAGGCGAGCGCACGGTCCGCCGGACGGTTCAGCGACCGCGCTGCACCAGCACGACCGCACCGATGACGGCCGCGGCCAGGAGGATCCCTCCGCCGACCCCGCCGAGCAGGGCCCAGACCAGCGGAGACAGGGACGATCCCTCGGACTCCTCGCCGCTCGACGGCTCCTGGACCTCTCCCCCGCCGTCGGAGCCCGCACCCTCGGCGCCACCCCCGTCGGACGCCTGCGGCCCGGAGCCCGGATCAGCGGCGCTGCGGTCCTCGAGCGCGCCCTGTCCCGTCAGCTCGGGCCCGTCGGCGACCTTCCCCACCGTGTCCAGATCGATGACGTACGGGATCTCGAACAGACGCTGCGCGGTGTACTCGGAGGGCACCACGGCGAGCTGGAGGTAGTAGTCACCGGCGAGGAAGGAGGTACGGGCCTCGGTGCCGCCGTCCTCCCGGTTGCGGAACTGGATCGGCGCCGCCTGGTTCAGCTGCGCGGTGGCCCCCGACGTCGCGGGCTTCTCCACCCCGGCGACCGACGTCGCGGAGTTCGGAGGCACCGACGTGTAGACGCCGTCGCGCAGCGGGGAGAACATCCGTGCCTGCAGCGAGAGCTCCATCCCCTCCGGGGTCTCGAACTCCCCCAGCGCGAGCGCCGCCCGCACCTGCTGACCGTACTCGGCCGGGATCCGGAAGAATTGCACCTCACCGGGGATGATGGTGCCCCGCAGCGCGCCATCTCCGGCGGGCACGGCGGAGGCGAAGGAGAACGCCGGCTGGAACTGCTCCCCGTCCTTCGGCACCGCGAGCGGCTGCTGGGCGAGGGTGAACTGCGCGGCCGGCGGCAGCCCGTCCGTGCTCACCTCCTCCTCGGCGAAGAACTGGACCTCCACCGGCACCGCCTCCTCGAGGGAGGGATCCCCGGTGCGCTCGACCTCGAGGACCACCACGCCGCCCGACTCCCCGCCGAAGCAGCTGAGGTTCTGGGTCTTCCCCATGCGCGGGGTCGCGATGGTCGCCGTGATCGGTCCCTGTCCGAGGTCTGCCTCGGCGCGGGCCTGGACCTCGCCGATCCGGCAGTCCACGCCGTCCTCCGAGCTGGTGCGCATCATCAGTTGGGCCAGCCGGTTGGTCTTCCCGTCACCGCCGGGGAGCACCATCGTCGCCGAGAGGTGCGCGATCTCCCCGGGAGCGACGCGGAGCCGGTAGAAACGGGAGTACCCCTCGCCGTCGTCGATCGCGGGGCTGCCGTGCTCGAGCACGTCGAGGTACGAGCCGGGGGCCATGTCCGCCGCGTCCTCGACCGTGGCCCCTCCGGTGATGGGCTGGCCCTGGGTGGCGTAGCCCTGGATGGCGCGGGTCATCTTGACCAGCAGCTCATCGCGCAGGGTCTCGGAGTCGGTGGCGTCGGCGAAGGTCCCCCCGGTCACGTCCGCGATGCAGGCGAGCTCGTCGCGGGCGTCCTGCTCGACCTTGAAGCCGATGGTGTGGATGCGCAGCTCGGGGTGCTTCTCGGCGAGATCCGCGGCGACCTCGCACGGCGGTGGTCCGCCGCACTCGTCGATGCCGTCGGAGACCAGCACGATCGAGCGCATCTCCGCCTCGGGCAGGGATGCGGTCGCCTTCTGCAGGGAGAGTCCGATCGGGGTGTATCCCGAGGGGATGACGCCCTCGATCGCGCTGATCAGGCCGTCGCGGTCCAGCCCTGTGGGCTCGACGAGCATCTTCACGTCCTGGCAGGCGGCCTCGGGGTCCGCGGCGACCTCCGGAGTGGAGCTGCCGTAGGTCATCAGCCCCACCGTCGCGTCCTCGGGGAGCATCGGGACGAGCCCGGTGACGGCCTCCTTGGCGACGTCCATCCGGGAGCGGCCGTCCACGTCGGCCGCGTCCATCGATCCGGATGCGTCCAGGACCAGCATCGACGGTGCGGTGCGACCGGTGTTGTACCCGTCGGCCCGTGCTCGGGGCGCGCTCGAGGGCGCGAAGACGATCAGGGCGCCGAGGAGGAGCCCGACGAGCAGGACGGCGAACGGGCGGGACAGCGGACGGCGGGTCACCGGACCATCATGCCGAAGATGGCGCGCTGCCGCCGGAGGATGTCCGGGATGGCCCTCGTCCCGGCGCCCCAGAGGTCGCCCGCCGGATCAGGACGCCGAGATCTGGACTCCGGAATCAGGGCTCCGGGATCAGGACTCCGGGATCAGGACTCCGCGGTGGCGCCGTCGCCGGTGGGCTTGCTGCGACGATCGGTCGCGCCACGGGACTTCATCTCCTGGCGCAGCTCGCGCGGGAGCGAGAACATGAGATCCTCGGTCGCGGTGCGCACGGGCTGCACGTCGCCGTAGCCGCGCTCGGCGAGGACGCCCAGCAGCTGCTGGACCAGGACATCCGGCACCGAGGCGCCGGAGGTGACGCCCACCGTGCCGACGCCCTCGAACCACTCGTCACGCAGCTCGGAGACCGAGTCGATGCGGTGCGAGGCCTTGGCCCCGGCCTCCTTGGCGACCTCCATCAGACGCACGGAGTTCGAGGAGTTCGGCGAGCCGACCACCAGCACCAGGTCCGCATCCGGGGCGATCTTCTTGATCGCGACCTGGCGGTTCTGGGTGGCGTAGCAGATGTCGTCGCTGGGCGGAGCCTGCAGCGTCGGGAAGCGCTCGCGCAGCTTGTCCACCGTCTCCATGGTCTCGTCGACGCTGAGGGTGGTCTGCGAGAGCCACACGACCTTCTCGGGATCGCGCACGGTGACCTGGTCGACGTCGTCCGGGGAGTTGACGATCTGCACATGCTCCGGCGCCTCGCCGGCGGTGCCCTCGACCTCCTCGTGGCCGGTGTGGCCCACCAGCAGGATGTCGTAGTCCTGGCGGGCGAAGCGCACCGCCTCCTTGTGGACCTTCGTGACCAGGGGGCAGGTCGCGTCGATGGTGCGGAGGTTGCGCTCCTCGGCCATCTCGCGGACCTTCGGGGAGATGCCGTGCGCGGAGAAGATGACGAGCGAGCCCTCGGGGACCTCGTCGACCTCCTCGACGAACACGGCGCCCTTCTCCTTGAGACGGTCCACCACGAACTTGTTGTGCACGATCTCGTGACGAACGTAGACGGTCTCGTCGTAGTGCTCCAGGGCGCGCTCGACGGCGACCACGGCGCGATCGACTCCCGCGCAGTACCCGCGCGGCTCGGCAAGAAGGACGGTTCCGGTGCTCACGCCTCCCATCGTAGGAGCGAGGACGCACCGGTGGGACGCAGGTGGGGCAAGACTCACCATCCCTCCACAGGGGCTCTGCCTCCACAGCCGGGCACGTCGGGGGCGAGGTGTCGGGAGCTCGTGCCACAGTGGACCCATGACGCAGAACTCCCCCGGCCCGGAGGCGGACACCGGCACGACGCCGCGGCCCGCCCCGGCCGCCACGGCGGCGCAGACCACCGCGGAGAACCCCTGGCCCCTGCGGCAGCTGTCGGTCAAGGTCGGCGAGTACGTGGCGCGCATGTCCCCGCTGTGGGTCGAGGGCGAGATCGTCCAGCTGAACCGTCGGCCCGGGGCGGGGCTGAGCTTCATGACGCTGCGGGACGTGGACGTGGACATGTCCTTCTCCGTCCCCGTGCGCGAGAACGTGCTGCGCGCCCTGCCCGTCGAGCCGGTCCCCGGCGCGCGCGTGGTGGTCCACGCGAAGCCCACCTTCTGGTCCAAGCGCGGCAGCCTCCAGCTCGAGGCCGACGACATCCGCCCGGTGGGTCTGGGCGAGCTGCTGGCCCGTCTCGAGCAGCTCAAGCGGGTGCTCTCGGCCGAGGGGCTGTTCGCCGCCTCCCGCAAGAAGCCGCTCCCCTTCCTGCCCCGCACCGTCGGGCTCATCTGCGGCCGGGAGTCCGCGGCCGAGCGCGACGTCACCGTCAACGCCCGACGCCGCTGGCCGGCGGTGCAGTTCGAGATCCGCGAGGTCGCGGTGCAGGGCACCCGGGCCGTGCGGGAGGTCTCCGCGGCGCTGCGCGAGCTGGACGCGCTCGACGAGGTCGACGTCATCATCATCTCCCGCGGCGGCGGCTCCCTCGAGGACCTGCTGCCCTTCTCCGACGAGCAGCTCACCCGCCTGGTCGCCGATGCGAGCACACCGATCGTCTCCGCGATCGGCCACGAGGTCGACACCCCGCTGATCGACCTCGCCGCGGATGTCCGCGCCTCCACCCCCACCGACGCCGCCAAGCGCGTGGTCCCCGACATCATCGCCGAGATCGAGCAGCTGGAGCTGGGTCGCACCCGCCTGCGGGCCGCGATCCGGGCGCGGATCGAGCGGGAGCAGTCCGCGCTGGACGCGATGCGCTCGAGGCCCGTGCTGGAGAACCCCTCCACGATCCTCGCCGGAAGGGCCGACGAGATCCGTTCACGCATCTCCCTGGCCCGCACCCTGATCGGCTCCCGTCTGGACCGTGCGGCCGACGAGATCGACCACCTGGGCCGGCAGGTGCGCTCCCTGAGCCCGCTGGCCACCCTCGAGCGGGGCTACGCCGTGGTGCAGGACGCGGAGGGGACGATCATCCGAGCCCCCGACCAGCCCGGCGTCGGCCAGGCGCTCTCCGTGCGGGTGGCCGGTGGCCGCTTCGGGGTGGAGCGCGTCGAGCACGACCCGTACACGCCGCCCGCGCAGCCGCCGACGGAGGCGTCACCGCCTCCCGCCGACATGCCTCCCGCCGACGAGCCGCCCCTCGGCGAGCTGTCCAACCCTGACCCCGCCGACCCCACTGAGGAGTCCTGATGACCCCGACCAGCCCCGACACCGATCCCGCGGCCGACACGACGGCGGCCGGCGTCACCCCGGCCGAGGAGACCGACCCCCTGCCTGCGGACATCGCTGAGCTCTCCTACGAGGCCGCTCGCGACCAGCTCGTCGAGGTGGTGCGACGCCTGGAGTCCGGCCAGGGCGGCCTCGAGGACTCCATCGGCCTGTGGGAGCGCGGCGAGATGCTCGCTCGACGCTGCCAGCAGTGGCTCGACGGGGCGCGGGAGCGGCTCGACGACGCCGTGGCCGCCCGCCGTTCCGGGGACTGACCCCGCGGGGCCGCACAGCGGTGCAGCGCCCCACCACGACGGACGATCGGGTCGGGCGCTGCCCCTCGCCGCTGCGACTCAGGCGGCGATCGGCTCGAGGCGGGGCCGAACGGTCAGCCCGGCCGGAGCGGTGCGGTGAGCAGAGTGCTGCTCGTGCCCGGCCATCTCGATGCCGAGCAGGAGCATGCGCATGGCCCGCTCCGTCGCGTCGGCCACCAGCTCCGCTCCCCGCGCGCAGGCCTCCTCCAGCGTCATCGGCGCGGGGAGGATCCCCTGCACGGCCCCGATCCCGATGTCGAGAACGCAGTCCGCCTCCGCACCGATCGTGCCCGCCACGGCGAGCACCGGGACTCCGGCGGCCTCCGCCCGCCGCGCCACCTCGGAGGGGATCTTCCCGTGGGGCGTCTGGACATCGATCGACCCCTCAGCGGTGATCACGAGATCGGCGCCTCGCAGAGCGTCCTCCAGATCGAACTCACCCAGCAGGACGTCGAAGCGCGGGTGCAGCGCCCCGCCGATCGCGGCGAGCCCTGCCCCGAGCCCGCCGGACGCCCCGGTGCCCAGGCCGCGACGGAGGTCCGTCCCGGCCTCCACCAGCACGTCCCGCTCCAGGACCCGCGCCCAGTGCTTGAGGTGCTTGGCCAGCCGATCGACCTGCTTCGGCGTCGCCCCCTTCTGCGGCCCGAACACTCGGGCCACCCCGCGGGGGCCGGTGAGCACGTTGGTCGGGTTGCAGGCGATGTCGATGCCCACGTCCTCCAGCCGAGGATCGAGGCCGTGCACGTAGATGCGGTCGAGCCTGCCGAGACGTCGGGCACCGAGGCCCAGCTCGCGGCCCTCCTCGTCGAGCAGCCGCGCCCCGAGTGCCTGGAGCGCGCCGGCACCGCCGTCCGAGGTGCCGGAGTCCCCGCAGCCGACCAGGATGCGCGTGGCCCCGGCGTCGAGGGCGGCGAGGAGGAGCTCGCCGACGCCATAGGTGGTGGTCCTCAGCGGGTTGCGGCGATCGCGCGGCACGAGGCTGAGCCCTGCGGCGGCGGCCATCTCGACCACCGCCGTCTGGCCGTCGCCGAGCATCCCGAAGTGGCTCGGGATCCGATCGCCGACCGGGCCGGTCACGGTCAGTTCGTGCAGGGTGCCGCCGGTGGCCTCGACGAGGGCCCTGGCGGTCCCCTCGCCGCCGTCGATGAGCGGCATCCGGCGGATGATCGCGCCAGGCAGGACGCGCTGGACGCCGTCGGCGATCGCCTCGGCGACGGCACCGGCGCCCAGGGACTCCTTGAATCCGCTCGGGGCCACGAGGACGGTGGGGGTGGAGAGATGACGCATGACGAACTCCTTCATCGGTGGGTGTGCAGGTCAGCGGATGCCGACGGGGCTCAGGAAGGGGACTCCGAGCAGCGGCCAGAACCAGGCGGCGCAGAGGAGGACCAGCCCGATCACGAGCGGAGCCGTCATCCCGGCGAGCGCCAGCAGGCGTGGGCGGTCGAAGGTGGCGATGCCGGGCACGTCGCTGAACATCGTGACGGGCTTGGCGGAGGAGGTGAGGGTGAGGCAGAAGCCGGCGGCCGCGGTGGAGGCCAGCGCCGCGGAGACCGGGTTGATGCCCGCGCCCGCCGCGATGGACAGCACGATCGGGAGCAGGACTGTCGCCCGCGCGGACCGCGACTGCACCACCAGGTGAGCGGCCGCGGAGATCACCACGATCGCGACCAGCACGAGCGCCGGGCGTGCCCCGGCGAGAGAGCCGAGCGTGGCGTCGGCGATCCGCTGTGCCGCACCGGTCTGTACGAGCGCGCTCCCGAGCGCGATCGTCGTCGCGAGGAAGAGCAGCAGCTGCCAGGGGACCTGGGCGAAGGCCTGCTTCGAGGCGACCGTCCCGAGGCCCGGCACCACGGCCACGACGCCTCCGGCGAGCGCGATCAGGGCCGGATCGATTCCGTGGAGCGGCTCTGACAGCCAGAGCGCGATGACGACGCCGAGCGTCGCGAGGGAACGGAGCTCGGCCGCGGAGAACCGGCCTCGCCGGCCGGCTCCGGCGAGAGCAGCGGCGACGGGAGTGACGTCGAGGCGACGGTCCTCGCGGGAGAGGAACCTCAGCAGGATCACCTCGCAGGTCGCGAACGAGGACACGACGGCGACGGGAGCGCCCAGCAGCAGCCACCACAGGAACGACATCCGGGTGCCGGTGGTGGCCTCCACCAGGCTCGCGGCGATGAGGTGCGCTCCGGCGCCGAGGATCGAGCCGAAGGCCGACAGCAGGATCACGGCGGGGACGAGCAGGGAGAGCGCCACCTGGTGCCCGCGCGGCATCACGCCGGCCAGCGTGCGGAAGATCGGCAGAGCCAGGGCGGCGCGACCGCTCGTGGAGGGCACCGCGAAGGTGCTCAGGATCAGGGCGATGCTCATGCGGTACCAGAGCCCGCGGACGCTCCGTGATCCGGCGACGACCCGCAGTGCCACCCGTTTGGCGACGCCCGAGGCGGTGAGCCCGGCGGCGATCATGCAGGAGCCGATGAGCAGCCAGATCGTCGGGTGACCGAGCGCGTTGAAGAGATCCGCAGTGGGGAGCGCCCCGGAGAGGGCGAGCGCGGTGACCGCGACGAGGGCGATCACGGTGTCATCGATCGTGGTGGCGATCCAGGCGGCGCTCGCCGCCGCGAGGGCGATGACCACGATCCGCTGGTCGGTGGGCCATCCGGGGGTCGCGAACCACATCCCCAGGGCCGCACCGGCGAGCGCGGTCGCGCGGCCGGCACGCACCAGTGCGGCGCGAGGGGCGAGGAGAGGAAGGGCGAGCGTCGTCATGCTCGCAGATCGTGCAGTGCTCCGATGAGTCGGGGTTGAGACGGGCATGAGCCCGCTCTCATCGCGCGGAGAGCCCAGCTCTCACCGGTCTCGAGGGGAGGCCGCCGGCCGACGGGTCAGGCGGCGTGGTCTCCCTGGACGTCGGCGAGCGCGGCTTCTGCCAGGTCCTGCAGCTCCTCGCGATCGGTCCCTCCGTGGACCAGCAGGCCGAAGCCCTCACCCTCGCAGGAGATCCCGCGCTTCTCGGCCCCCTGCTCTCCACCTCTGAGCAGCTCGCAGGAGACGCCGTCGATCTCGAGCTCCTCCTCGACGACGCTGCCGGGCAGCGCGGAGGAGAGCAGCTGAGAGCTCACCTCGGACTCCTGGGTCAGGGTGACCAGCTGTTCATGCGGCGAGCTGTACTGGATGACCCAGCGCGGGCTCCCCCCGTCGGTGAAGCGCGCGGAGCGCTCGCTCCAGCCCTCGCCCGGCCGCGGCACGGCGACCGGGAAGGGCGCGATGCCCTCGGCACGCTCGGCGCTCGCGGCGACATCCACCTCGGAGTTCTCCAAGCGCTCCCGCTGGTGGTCGCTGCCCACGCCGAAGAAGGCGATGCCGATGACGACGACCACGGCCATGGTCAGCGCGAGTGCCCACACCATGTTGCGCAGCACGGTGTTCTTCCTCGACGGCAGCTCGTACGCGGACTTCGGCTGCGCGGCCTGCGGGACGTCCTGGCGAGCCGTCCCGGTCGCCTCCGCACTCTCGTCGGGGCGCTCCTCCCGCTCGTCGGAGGGGCGCTCGTCGCCGGTCGGAGCCGCGGCGGGCGTCGGCTCCGATGCCTCGGGGGTCTCGTGATCGGCTTCGCGCATTCCCCCATTGTCGCCGCTCACGCCCCGTGATGTGCTCCCAGGAGCGTGCGGAGGGAGTCGACCGCACCACACCCCCGCGCCGAGCACCTCCACGAAAGGCGGATGCGGGTTCGCCCCCTCCCCGGAAACCTGCGATGATCGACCGGTGACCGCGACATTCCTCATCGTCGGAGAAGCACTCACGGACATCGTCATCGACGTCGATGGCACGCGTCGAGAGCACCCCGGCGGATCCCCCATGAACGTGGCCGTGGCGCTCAGCCGTCTCGGCCACGACGCCCAGCTGCTCACCCGCATCGGAGACGACGCCCGCGGCGACGCCATCCGCGCGCATCTCGAAGCCTCCGGTGTGAGCCTCACCCCCGGCAGCTCGGTGGAGGCCCCGACCTCCACGGCGCTCGCGCGTCTCGACGCCAGCGGTGCGGCGACCTACGAGTTCGATCTGCTCTGGGATCCCCGTCCCGCCGAGCTGCCCGAGCGTGTCGACGCCGTGCACACCTCGTCGATCGCCGCGGTGCTGCAGCCCGGCGCCGCGACGGTGGTGGACGTGCTGCGGCGCTGCCACGGGACCGCGACCATCAGCTACGACCCCAACGCCCGACCCACCCTGATGGGGGCGCCCGAGGCGGTGCGCGCCCAGGTCGAGGAGAGCATCGCCCTGTGCGACGTGGTCAAGGCGTCCGACGAGGACGTCGCCTGGCTGTACGACACCGAGGACGTCGAGGGCGTCGTCGACTCCTGGCGCGATCTGGGACCGGCGCTGACCGTCCTGACCCGCGGCGGCGAGGGCGCCGTGGGCTTCGGCGGGAGCGGCCGCGTGCAGGTCTCCCCCGTCGTCGTCGACGCCGTCGACACCGTCGGCGCCGGGGACACTTTCTCCGCCGGAATCCTCGACGCCCTGGCAGCGAAGGACCTGCTGGGGGCGCAACGGCGCCCCGAGCTCGCCGCGATGCCCAGCGACGTGCTCGCCGACGTGCTGCGCCGCGCCGCGGCCCTCGCCGCGATCACCGTGTCCCGGGCCGGCGCGAACCCGCCGTGGAGCCACGAGCTCACCTGACCCCGTCGCGGGAGCGAGCACCAGCACCTTTCCGGGCCGCCCCGCGCCCCCGACTCCCCGTCTTCCTGACCACCGAACCACGACCTGAGGAGGCCATCTCATGACCCAGTCCACGCCCGCCGCGCAGCAGGACGGCTACCGCATCGAGCACGACACCATGGGCGAGGTCCGCGTGCCCGCCGCGGCCCTGTACCGGGCGCAGACCCAGCGTGCGGTGGAGAACTTCCCGATCTCCGGCCAGGGCCTCGAGCCCGCGCACATCCATGCGCTCGCCCAGGTGAAGAAGGCCGCCGCCCGCGCCAACAAGGAGCTCGGGGTCCTCGACGGGACCATCGCCGATGCGATCGTCGTCGCTGCGGACTCCGTGATCGCCGGCGACTACGACGACCAGTTCCCGGTGGACACCTACCAGACCGGCTCGGGCACCAGCTCGAACATGAACATGAACGAGGTGCTCGCGACCCTCGCCACGAACGCCGGCACCGAGACCCACCCCAACGACCACGTGAACTGCTCGCAGTCCAGCAACGACGTGTTCCCCACCTCCGTGCACGTCGCGGTCACGCAGGGCGTCGTCGAGCAGCTGCTCCCCGCCCTCGCGCACCTCGCGGAGTCCCTCGAGAAGAAGGCCGAGGCGTGGAAGGCGGTCGTGAAGTCCGGCCGCACCCACCTCATGGACGCGACCCCCGTGACCCTGGGCCAGGAGTTCGGCGGCTACGCGGCTTCCATCCGCTACGGCATCGAGCGCGTCGAGGCGGCCCTGCCCCGCACGGCCGAGGTCCCCCAGGGCGGCACCGCCGTGGGCACCGGCATCAACACCCCGATCGGCTTCCCGCAGAAGGTCATCGCGAACCTCGTCGAGCAGACCTCCCTGCCGCTGACCGAGGCGCGCGACCACTTCGAGGCGCAGTCCAACCGCGACGGCCTCGTGGAGATGTCCGGTGCGCTGCGCACCATCGCCGTCTCCCTCACGAAGATCTGCAACGACCTGCGCTGGATGGGCTCCGGCCCCAACACCGGCCTGGGCGAGATCGCGATCCCGGACCTCCAGCCCGGCTCCTCGATCATGCCCGGCAAGGTCAACCCCGTCATCCCCGAGGCCGTGCTCATGGTGTGCGCGAAGATCGTGGGCAACGACGCGGCGATCGCCTGGGGCGGTGCGCAGGGCTCCTTCGAGCTGAACGTGCAGATCCCGCTCATGGGCACGAGCCTGCTGGAGTCGATCCGCCTGCTCGCGAACGCCTCCACCGCGCTCGCCGACAAGACCGTCGACGGCCTGGTCGCCAACGAGGAGAAGGCCCGCTTCTACGCCGAGGCCTCCCCCTCGATCGTCACCCCGTTGAACAAGCTGATCGGCTACGAGTCCGCCGCGAAGATCGCGAAGCACGCCGTCGCCGAGCGCATCTCCGTGCGCGAGGCCGTCGTGGCGCTCGGCTTCGTGGAGCGCGGCGAGCTCACCGAGGAGCAGCTCGACTCGGCGCTCGACGTCCTCTCCATGACCGCGCCGAAGGCCTGATCCGAGGCTCGGCGCATAGGCTCCGACCGGACCTGCACGGGGCGTCCCACCAGCGGTGGGGCGCCCCGTCGTCATGCCCGGGCCCGGCAGTTCCCCTCGGCCACGCCCCCGGCAGCCCCGATTCCGGCGTGCTGCGTCACGGACTGGCGCATGGCGACGCGAGCTGGCGATATAGCCACCCCTCGTCGCTATAGGCCATCGCGCGACGCCTGACGCTCCCAGCGGGCTCCCCGCTCCAGCGGAGCGCCTTGGGCACGCCCAGCAAAGCCCCTCGGCCACGCCCCCGGCAGCCCCGATTCCGGCGTGCTGCGTCACGGACTGGCGCATGGCGACGCGAGCTGGCGATATAGCCACCTCCCGTCGCTATAGGCCATCCCCTGACACCTGCCGCCCGAGGTGGTGAGCCACCACCAGTCCGACCGACCACCGGCCGTCCCAGCTCGACATCGGCGGTCACGCGCGAAGCACCTGCCGATGCTCGCGCCGGTGCAGCATGGATCGCAGCATCCGCTCGGTCGCCTCCCACTCCAGGAACACCTGCTCCCAGGTGAGCCTGGTGACCCGGTATCCACGGGACGCCAGCGCGAGGTCACGCCGGCGGTCCTCTCGGTACCGGTCGGGATCGTCATGGAAGCGTCGGCTGTCGCATTCGATCACCCAGTTGGTGCCCACCAGCAGGTCGACCCGGATCCGCGCAGCGAGCCGAACCTGACCGCGCACCCTCACGCCCCGCTCCTCCAGCCACCAGCGCACCGCCGTCTCCGTGCCGGACTGCGCATCGGACCGCACCCTCAACAGCGGTATCCGATGCTTCTGCGGAAGGCCCTCGAGGAGATGCGACAGGTCCGGCCGGGTGAGCTTGCCCTGGTTCAGCGCGGATTCGATGAGAATGGCCGCCTTGACGGTTGGGAGGCAGCGAGCCGCGTGGTCCAGCACCTGCAGAAGGTCGGGAACAGGATCGTCATCCGGCCAGGTGCGCAGGTGCGGGCGATGCAGCACGACCGGCTGCGCCGCCCGACGCCGTTCTCCCTCGACGAGTTCCGGCGGCGGCACCAGCACTCCCGACTCCGGGTCGAGCAAACGCCGGATCTGCAGAACCTGCGGGGCCGGCTCTGGAGACACCACGGCCCGCGGCCGGAAGGCGTGGACGCCGCTCGCCAGCGGAATCCAGAGACCGTGCAGGGCAGAGGCGTCCAGACAGGTGGGGCGGAGCTCGAGCTCGAGCAGGGCCACCAGATCTGCGGGAGCCTCGGCACTCACGTACCACTGCCCCACGCGGCGGATCGTGCCGTCACGGAGCAGCCGCCGACGACGGCGAGGATCTGGCTCCACCAGCTTCAGCCCCGACGCGAGGATCACTCCCTTGATCTCCATGCCGGGATCTCACCACCGGTGCGCCGGCCCGGCCGGCCTGGCCGCGACCGCTGTGGACGGCCACGGCCTGGGGAGGACCGGTCGCCACGACGCCGAGCAGGCCTGTCACGCGATGGCGTATAGCGACGAGAGGTGGCTATATAGCCACCTCTCGTCGCTATACGCCATTCCATGAGCGCACCGCGGGGCGAGGCCGGGCGAGGCGAGGCGTGGCCGGGCGGGACGAGGCGAGGCCGGGCGAGGCGAGGCCGGGCGGGGCGAGGCCGGGCGAGGCGAGGCGTGGCCGGGCTGGGCCGGGCTCGGGGCGGGCCCGACCCCGACTCCGCCGCGGCCCGACCCCGCCGCACCCCTCAGGGGATCGGCTCGTCCAGCACGTGGGTGACCAGCTCCGCCACCTTGGACCGCTCGGAGCGCTGCAGCGTCACGTGGGCGAACAGCTCCTTCTCCTTGAGGGCCTCGACCACGGAGGCGATGCCGTCGTAGCGGCCGATGCGGAGGTTGTCGCGCTGGGCGATGTCGTGGGTGAGGACCACCCGCGAGTTCTGGCCGATGCGGGAGAGCATGGTCAGCAGCACGTTCCGCTCGAGGGACTGCGCCTCGTCGACGATCACGAAGGCGTCGTGCAGGGAGCGGCCGCGGATGTGGGTCAGCGGGAGCACCTCGAGCATGCCGCGCGAGAGCACCTCGTCGATGACGTTCTGCGAGACCATCGACCCCAGGGTGTCGAACACCGCCTGGCCCCATGGCCCCATCTTCTCGCCCTGGTCACCGGGCAGGTAGCCGAGCTCCTGCCCGCCCACGGCGAACAGCGGGCGGAACACCATGATCCGGCGTTGGGTGCGTCGCTCGAGCACCGCCTCGAGGCCTGCGCACAGCGCGAGGGCGCTCTTGCCGGTGCCGGCGCGGCCGCCGAGGGAGACGATGCCGACGGACTCGTCCTGCAGCAGGTCGATCGCGACCCGCTGCTCGGCGGAGCGCCCGGCGATCCCGAACACGGTCTGGTCGCCCTGGACCAGCGTGACCTGCTTGTCCCGGGTCACGCGCCCCAGTGCCGATCCGCGCGGGCTGGTGATGGTCAGTCCTGTGTGGACGGGGTGGTGGGCGACCTCGGGGATCTCGACGCTCTGGCCGTCGTAGAGGTCGGTCATGGTCTGCTCGTCCACGGCGGTGCTGACCATGCCGGTGTAGCCGCGGTCGCGGGCCAGCTCCGCCCGGTACTCCTCGGCATGGACGCCCGAGGCCGAGGCCTTGATGCGCATCGGCAGATCCTTCGACACGAGCACCACGTTCTTGCCCTCGAGCTGGAGGTTCTTCGCGACGGCGAGGATGCGGGTGTCGTTGTCGCCGAGGCGGAAGCCGTCCGGCAGCGAGGCGGGGCTCATGTGGTTGAGCTCGACGTGCACGTGCCCGCCGTCCTTGCCGATCGGGAGCGGCTGGGCGAGATTGCCGTGCTGCTCGCGCAGGTCGTCGAGGATCCGCAGGGCCTGGCGGGCGAAGTAGCCGAGGTCCGGGTGATGGCGTTTCGCCTCGAGCTCGGTGATCACCACGATCGGCAGCACGATGTCGTGCTCGGCGAAGCGATGCAGGGACAGGGGGTCCGAGAGCAGCACGGAGGTGTCCAGCACGTAGGTGATCACCCCGGTCTCCACCTCGGCCAGCATCTGCTGCGCGGCGCCGGGCAGCAGCGAGGGCACCACCGGTGCGCCGTCGGGATTCGCGGCTCCGATCACCTCCGCCCGCTGGGTGGTTCGGAACGATGCGGTCTCACCGTCGGCGGGCATCGTCTCGCGGGCAATGGTCGTCTCGTCCATGGGAGCCTCCCGGAATCGCGCGGATGCCTGGACCCTAACCGCGTCGGCACCCGCCGTCGGGCGAGCCCCACAGGATGCGGGGCCGACGTTCACCCGATCGTCATCGGGAGTTCTGCCGGACTCCCGATGCCCTCAGTGTGCCACCGGTCACAGGGTCTGCCGGGGAGGCCGACGGGAGTGTTCGCACTTCTTCCGCGGCTCCCCCTCAGGAGCCGAAGCGGCGCTCCCGGCGGCAGAAGTCGCGCAGGGCGCGCAGCAGGTCGATGCGGCGGAACCCGGGCCAGTAGGTCTCGCAGAACCAGTACTCGGAATGCACGGACTGCCACAGCAGGAACCCCGAGAGCCGCTGCTCGCCGGAGGTGCGGATGATGAGGTCCGGATCGGGCTGGCCCCGGGTGTAGAGGTGCTCGGCGATGGAGTCCACGCTGATCGCCTCGGCGATGTCCGCGCCGGAGCGACCCTGGTCGGCGAGATCCCGCACCAGCTCGCGGACGGCGTCGACGATCTCCTCGCGGCCGCCGTAGCCGATGGCCACGTTGACGGTCAGCCGGGATTCCAGCGAGGCCCGCTCCTGGGCGCGCGAGATGTCTGCGCGCATCGACTCCGGGAGCGCCTCGGGGTTGCCGGTCAGCCGCACGCGGTAGCCGGCCTCGATGATCCCCTCGATGGTGCTGCCGATGATCCCGTACAGGGCGGCGAGCTCCTCGGGCGGGCGGCGGAGGTTGTCCGTGGACAGCATCCAGACGGTGACCAGCGGGATGTCGAGACCGTCGCACCAGGAGAGGAGCTCGAGGATCTTCGCGGCGCCGGCGCGATGCCCGTGCTCCGTGCTCTCCCCGGCTTCCTTCGCCCAGCGGCGGTTGCCGTCGACGATCACGCCGAGGTGCTGCGGGAGCGCGAAGCTCTCCAGCTCGCGGGCGAGCCGCCGTTCGTAGACGCGGTACAGAAGGCCGTCGTCGACCATCGCAGCCTCCCTCCCTCGTGCCGGTCACCACGGCGCCACGCTCCGAACCCTCGGGCCCGACGCGCTCCGCCGGATGCAGTGCGTCGCGGCCGACGTCGCCGTGCCGCTCCTCCCATTATCGATGACGCTCCCGCCCCGGCCTGACGATCAGAGCAAATCGACACCGGATCGGCACAGCACTCCCACCACTAACTTACGGCCGCGTAGGTTAGTGTCGCCCCATGAGTTCCGCACTCCCCCATGACACCGACCCGCGCCGCGGCGGGGACGCCGCACCGCAGGACGCCGCAGGGCACGACGGCCCCGACGGACGCGCAGCCCGCGCGGCCGCCGAGACCACCGGCGCGGTGGCGGAGAGCGGCGGCACCGCGCTGCCGGGCGACGACGACCTGCCCACCGCCGAGAACTTCCCCTTCGCCCCGCGCACCCTGACCCGTGCGATGGCGCGCAGGGCCACCCAGCTGGGCCTGCAGCTGCCCAAGCCCCGCCTGCGCGGCATGCTCCACCTCATCGCCTTCCCCACCACGCTGGTGATCGGGCTGCTGCTGGTGGCGGTCGGCGAGAGCCTGCCGATCCGCCTGGCGTGCGCGGTGTTCGTCCTCACCGCCTCGATGCTCTTCGGCATCAGCGCCGTCTACCACCGCGGCACCTGGACCCCGCAGCGGGCGATCATGCTGCGACGCTTCGACCACGCGAACATCTTCCTGATCATCGCCGGCACCTACACGCCGATCGCCGCCGCGCTGCTCGAGCCGCGCCCCGCCCGCACCTTGCTGCTCATCGCCTGGATCGGCGCCGCCCTCGGCGTGTGCTTCCGGCTGTTCTGGACCGGAGCGCCGCGCTGGATCTACGTGCCCGCGTACATCGCGCTGGGCTGGGTGGCCGTCTTCTACATGCCGCAGCTGCAGGCCTCCGGCGGCTGGGCCGTGGTCTGGCTGCTCGCGATCGGCGGCCTCGCCTACACCGCGGGGGCGGTCATGTACGCGCTCAAGCGACCCAACCCGTCACCGGCCTGGTTCGGCTTCCACGAGATCTTCCATGCCGGCACGCTGATCGGCTTCGGGTGTCACTTCGCCGCGGTCGCCGTCGCCGTCCTCTGAGGCCTGCGGCCGCAGGGCTGCAGCCGCAGGCATGCGCCCCGCTCAGCGCTGGTGGGCTGCGCCCCGCTCAGCGCTGGTCGTCGGAGGGCGAGTCGTCCGCACCGGCGGGCGTCGCGCCCGGGCCGGAGGAGTGGCCGTCCTCGTCCACCGGCTCCTCGAGCGTCGAGGCCTCGGCGGCCGACGGCGGCTCGACCGGGGTCTGCGGCGTCGTCTCGCCCTCGGCATCCTGCGCGTCCTCGTCGGCCGACGTCGACTCGTCGTCGCTCCCCTGCGCCGCGACCTCGCGCTCGCGGTCCTCGGCCGCCATCCGCTCGTGCACACGCGCCCGGGCCTGCACGCGCCGGGTGCGGCGGGTCATGTCGATCGCCAGCAGCACGACCGCCACGGCGAGCACGAACATCGCCAGGAAGCCCGGCAGCCCCGGTGAGACGGAGACGGAGTTGAACTCCCCGCCGTCGGAGGGGCTGGGGTCGGCCATCAGCTCGCCGAGGGCGAGGACGATTCCGGTGCCGTTCATGCCCGGGCCTCCACGGTCTCGTGGCGCAGCCCGGCGAACAGGTCGTCCTCGGGCAGCTTCACGCCGATGCGGGAGATGTGCAGCTCGTAGTCCTCGGTGCCCCAGGCGGAGATCTCGGCGTCATGGGTGATGCGGAAGAACGGTCCGTCGGGATCCACCTGGGTGGCGTGCGCGCGCAGGGCGTCATCGCGCACGGCGAGGAACTCCTTGACGTCGATCCGCGTGGTCAGCAGCCGATCCGTGGACTCGTCGAAGCGCTCCATCATCTGCTCGAGCTCCTCGTTCGGGGCCCCGGCATTGCGGAGATGACGGGCCACCGCGGAGAACCGCTGCCGATGGAAGCCGTTGATGTAGTAGAGCTTCGCGACCTCCCAGGGCTCCCCGAGCTCCGGGGCGAAGGCCGGATCCGCGGCGAGGTCGAACGCCGCGACGCTGATCCGGTGGGACTGGATGTGGTCGGGGTGCGGGTAGCCGCCGTTCTCGTCGTACGTGGTCATCACGTGCGGGCGCAGCCGACGCACCGCCTCGACCAGCGGGCGAGCCGCCTCCTCGACGGCGATCGTCGCAAAGCTTCCGGCCGGCAGCGGCGGCAGCGGATCGCCCTCGGGCAGGCCCGAGTCGATGAACCCCAGCCACTCGTGGTCCACGCCGAGGATCTCCTGGGCGCGCGCCATCTCCGCGCGCCGGATGGCGGGCAGCGTCTCGGCGGTCAGCGAGGGGTCGTCGAGCAGACGCGGGTTCAGCACGTCCCCGCGCTCTCCGCCGGTGCAGGTGATGACCGTGACCTGGACGCCTTCGCGCGCGTATCGCGCGGTCGTCCCGGCACCCTTGGACGACTCGTCGTCCGGGTGCGCGTGGACGGCCACCATCCGCAGGGTTTCGTCGGGGGTGGGCAGCTGGACGGTCACGGTTCTCCTCGGAGACGACGGGAGGGGCGGGGTCCCACGGTTCTGGTGCACGTCTCGCGCACGCGACGGGTCGGGACGCACCAGCGCCCGATCCTACGCCACCTGGAGGGCCAGCGGCTGGGAGGGAGGAGCGCCCGGCGGGAGGCTCCGTGACCCGTCTGACCGGCCGCTCGGAGGAATCTCCCGGGACCGATCTGGGAGACTGGCCCCATGAACGCTGCCAGTGATCGCCGCGCGGACCGCTATGGGGGTCCGCTCGTGGGCCGACGGACCTCGCGCGCGCTGATCGGCCTGGCCGCGGCGGTGTTCCTGGCCGTCGTGATCTTCGTGGGGGTCCAGGCCGGCAGCACACCGGTCCGCTCGGAGGTGCTCGCGTACAAGCACGTCGGGCACGACGCGATCGCCGTGGACTTCCGCGTGACGATGAAGCCGGGCCGCGAGGCGACCTGCTCGATCCAGGCCCTCAACGCGGGCCGTGCACAGGTCGGCTTCGTCGAGGAGGAGATCCCCGCGCAGAAGACCCGCATGAGCGACCACCACGTCGAGATCTCCACCCAGGGAGAGGCCGTCTCGGCGGAGATCGTGCGCTGCTCGATCCGCTGAGATGCCGAGCGTGCTTCCGCGCCCGTCGTCGGTCCCGTCGGCCGCGCGACGCGAGTTTCTCCGAACGCGAAATCCGCATCGCCTTCCCAGGAAAGCGATCCGCTCGGTGTAATGTGCTCCGGAACCGGCATTGCGCCGATTCATCATCACCCGCACACGGGGCGCATGAGGACATGTGCCCCGTGATTCGCGTTGTGGGGGGCTTTCGCTCCCCCGCGCACTATCCAGGACGACAGGAGTGAACCCATGAGCAGCCAGCCGAATGGCGCCTGGCTCACCCAGGACGCATATGACCGTCTCGCCAAGGAGCTCGCCGAGCTCGAGGGCCCGGGGCGCACCGAGATCGCCGAGCGCATCGCCGCGGCTCGCGACGAGGGCGACCTCAAGGAGAACGGCGGATATCACGCCGCGCGCGAGGAGCAGGGGAAGATGGAGGCCCGCATCGCGGATCTCCAGCGGCTCCTGAAGAACGCCGTGGTGGGCGAGGCGCCGAAGGATGACGGCGTCGTCGAGCCCGGCATGGTCGTGGTCATCTCGATGGCCGGCAAGGAGCGCACCTTCCTGCTGGGCAACCGCGAGATCGCCGACGGCGACGACGACCTCGAGGTGTACTCCTCGGAGTCGCCCCTGGGCAGCTCGATCCATGGCTCCAAGGTCGGCGACACCGTCGACTACACCGCCCCGAACGGGAAGTCCTTCCCGATCGAGATCCTCAAGGCCACGCCCTACAAGGCCTGAGCCCGCCGCCGCGTCTCGCGCGGCCGCCCACGAGAAGGGCCCCCGCCCACCGGCTGCTGCCGGGGCGGGGGCCCTTCTCGTCATGCCCTGCGTTCGCAGGGCGATGCGTCGCTCACGCGTCGTCCGAGCGCGGGGCGGGCGGCGGGACCTCGTCCGACGGGGGGACGTCGCCCTGCTCCTCGGTGCGGGGCGACGAAGCCTCGGCCGGGGCCTCGTCGACGGGGGCCGCCGACGGCGCCCCGGGGGACTCCGTGCCGACGGGAGCCGACGGCGGCTCCGCGGCGGCCTCGGCGGCGGGAGCCGCCGCGTCGTCGGTCGGTGCCGCTTCCGCTGCGTCGTCGGCCGACGCGACCGCTGTCGCTCCGCCGGCCGAACCGGCCGCGATCACCGCGGCCGGAGCCGCCGGCGCCGGCTCACGCTTTGCGGCGGACGCGGACGCCGCTGCACGCTCCGCCGTCTGCGCCTCGCTGCGGCGCTGGAGGGCGTCGAAGTGCTCGGCGCCGGCCGCGTCCAGGCCGAGCTCCGGGCTCGGATCCCTGCCCACGATGTACAGCATGGTGGCGTTGACGAAGGCGATGAGCGGGATGGAGAAGAGCGCACCGGCGATGCCGGCCACCATCGCGCCGCCGGCCACGCCGAGGAAGACCGCCAGCGGGTGCAGCTCGACGGCCTTGCCCATCAGGAAGGGCTGGAGCACGTTGCCCTCGATCTGCTGGACCGCGAGCACGATCACCAGCATGATCACCGCGCCCACCCAGCTGTGGAGCACGAGCACCAGCAACACCGCGATGGCGCCGGAGGCGATCGCACCGACCAGCGGGATGAAGGAGAACAGGAACACGAGCAGCCAGATCGGCACCGCGTAGGAGCCGAGGCCCAGGCCGATCATGCCGATCGCGATACCGGTGGCGTCCACCCCGGCGACCAGGATCTGGGTGCGGATGTACGCCGAGAGGGCCTTCCAGCCGCGGCGGAACGCCTCATGGGTGGGCACGCGGGCGGCCGGGGGCAGCAGGCCCACGACCCAGCGCCAGATGCCGGAGCCTCCGGAGAGGAGGAAGAACAGCGCGAAGAGGCAGATCAGGATGCCGGTGACGAGGTTGCCGAGCACCGCGGCGGTGCCCAGAGCGCCGGAGACCAGCTGGTCGGAGTTCTCCTGGAGCTTGTCCAGGCCCTCCTGGATCGCGCTGTCGACCATCGGCGCTTCGATCTTGAAGGTCGTGGTCGCCCAGTCGGTGAGCGACTGGAAGCCGGTGACGGCCTTGTCCTGGATGTCGGCGAACTGCGCGAAGAGCTGGCGCCCGGCGAGGGTGAACATTCCGGCGATCACCAGCAGCAGCCCCAGCAGCGCGATGCCGCTCGCGGCGGCCCGCCCCAGGAAGGTGTAGCGGGTGAGGACCTTCACCACCGGGGTGAGCAGAGCAGCCAGCAGGATCGCGATCAGCACCGGGACCACCAGGCCGGCGACCTGCAGGAGCCCCCACAGGAGCAGCGAGGCGGCGGCGACCACCACGATCAGCCGCCAGGACCAGGCCGCGGCGCGACGGACGCCGAGCGGGATCTCCTCGACCTCGGTGGCGAGGCCGGGGGCGCGCGGGGTGGGGCGCAGCTTCGACATGGGACTCCTTCCGTCCGAGCCCAGAGTGGCTCACGGGCATCCTAACCGTGCAGGCCCGGCCCTTACTGGGCCGATGACGCCAGAGGTCGACGAAGGTCGATCACTCCTCCACCGAGCGACGGTCTCACCGCCCGCACCCCGCGCACTAGCGTGATGCCATGCAGAGCGATCCCCAGGTCCCCACCTCCCCTCCTGTGTCGCCGGGCGGCACCCCTTCCGCGCCGGCTCCGCTCACTCAGCCGGTCGCGCAGTCCTCCCCCGCCGTCGGAGCCGCACAGCCGGTAGGAGGTGTCGCCGCGCCGGTGGCCGAGGGGGCCGCGGTCCCCGACCGCACCGCCCTCTCGATCCGCGGGCTGCGGAAGTCCTTCGACCGCACCGAGGTGGTCCACGGGATCTCGCTCGACGTGCCGCGCGGCTCCTTCTACGGGATCGTCGGCCCCAACGGCGCCGGCAAGACGACCACGCTGTCGATGGCGACCGGTCTGCTGCGGCCCGACGGCGGCACCGCGCACGTGCTCGGCCACGACATGTGGACGGAGCCCGGCGAGGCGAAGGCCCGTCTCGGCGTGCTCGCCGACGGCCTGCGCACCTTCGACCGGCTGACAGGGCGTGAGCTGCTCACCTACGTGGGGCTGGTGCGCGGCATGGAGCCGGCCATGGTCGAGGAGCGCATGGAGTCGCTGCTGAGCGCCCTGGATCTCGCGGATGAGGACGGCAAGCTGGTGGTCGACTACTCGGCCGGCATGACCAAGAAGATCCTGCTCGCCTCCGCCCTGCTGCACGCCCCGCGGCTGCTGGTGCTGGACGAGCCGCTCGAGGCCGTGGACCCGGTCTCCGCCCAGGTGATCCGGAAGATCCTCACCGCCTATGTCAGCGGCGGCGGCACCGTGGTGCTGTCCAGCCACGTGATGGAGCTCGTCGAGGGGCTGTGCAGCCACGTCGCGATCATCGCCCACGGCGAGCTGCTGGCCGACGGCACGCTCGACGAGGTCCGCCAGGGCGGATCGCTCGTGCAGACGTTCATCGACCTCGTGGGCGGCGGCGACGTCGCGGAGGGGAGCCTGTCGTGGTTGGAGTCCTGAGCACCGAGCACTCCCAGGTCGCCTCCGCCCAGGGCATCCACCACGGAGAGATCTCCCAGAAGTCGCTGATCCGGCTCCAGCTGGGGCTGAAGTGGACGCTGTGGAAGCGGTCCTACCGCAAGAACGTGGGCAAGCTGATCGGCACCATCATCGGCGCCCTCTATGCCCTGGGCGGGCTCGTGGGGCTGGTCTTCCTGCTCCTGGGCACCACGCTGTGGGCCGGCGAGGGCGAGACCTTCCCGTTGATCGTGCGGGGTCTCGGCGCGGTGACCGTGCTGCTGTGGTTCCTCATCCCCGTGCTCGCCTTCGGCGTCGACGACACCCTGGATCCGCGAGCCTTCGCCCTGTTCCCGCGCAGCGCGAGACAGCTGCAGCCCGGCATGTTCGCCGCGGCGGCGCTGAGCCTGCCCAGCGTGCTCACCCTGCTCGCGGTCGCGATCGTGACCGCCTTCGAGCTGCTGTGGCTGGTCCTGTTCGGGCAGGGTGCGGGGTGGATCGTCGTGGCGGCGGTGGCATTGATCCCCGCGAACCTCGCCGGCCTCGCCCTGTGCCTGCTGCTGCCGCGGGCCTGGTTCGCCCATTCAGCCTCGCGCAGCTCCTCCCGCAGCGGTCGTGAGCTCGGCGGGATCTTCGGATTCCTGGCGATGTTCGCGGCGATCTACGGGTTCTCCCTGGCGATGCAGGGCCTGGGCGATCTGGATCTCGACCTCGTGCGGGCCCTGCTCCCGCAGGTCGTCGGGGTTCTCGCATGGACGCCGTTCGGCGCGCTGTTCGCCGTGCCGATGGACCTCGCCGAGGGGCAGGTGCTCACCGCTCTGCTGCGGGCGCTGATCGGCGCGGCGACGATCATCCTGGTGTGGCGCTGGTGGCGGCGCTCGATCGACCTCTCGCTCACCTCGGCGCTGACCGGCGACTCCTCCTCCGGTGATGCGAAGGTCTCCCCGCTGGTGCCCCGCTGGGTGCGGCCCGGGCCGTTCGGCGCCGTGATGGGAAGGTCGCTGCGGTACTGGCGGCGGGATTCCCGGTACCTCGCGGCGCTCGGCATCTACCCGGTGATCGTGCTGTTCTTCGGTGCGATGGGATTCGTGCTGCCCGAGTCGCGGCCGATGATGCTGGGCATGGCGATCTTCATGTGCGGCATGAGCGGGATCAGCCTGTCCAACGAGATCGGCTTCGACGGCCCCGCCGGCTGGGTCAACCTGGTCACCGGCCTGCCCGCCCGGGCGAACCTGCTGGGTCGCATCGCCGCCCAGGCCGTGCTGATGGTGCCGGGAGTGGTCGTGGTGAGCGCCCTGATCCCGCTGCTGTTCGGGATGGCGGAGCTGGCGCCGATGGCGGTCATGATCAGCCTCGGGACGATGATCGGCGGCTGGGGCAGCTCGATGGCGCTGAGCGTGCTGCTGCCCTACCCGAGTTCGCCTCCGGGCACCAACCCCATGAAGGACAAGTCCGCCTCGAGCGCGAACGCCATGATCTCGATGACCGTGGCGATGCTCGCGATCATCGTGCCGATGATCCCGGCGATCGGTGTCGGGATCTGGGGCGCGGTCGTCGGCAGCCTCCTGCTGACCCTGCTCGCCGGGGCTCTCGCCCTGGCCGCCGGGGCGGTGGTGCTCCTGGTCGGTCTGCGGATCGCGGTGGTGCGTCTCGACGCCCGCTACCCGGATGCCTTCCAGAAGGTGCGCGATCACCTCTAGACGAGGGTGCGCTCAGGCAGGGCGCGCTCAGGCGAGCGTGCGCTCCATGACCAGGGCGTCGATGCGCCGGCCGCGGATCCGATAGTAGCCGCGGCGGCGGTCGATCTCCCGATACCCGGCGGCGGCGTAGACGGCGCGGGCGCGGGCGTTGTCCTCCCGCACCTCCAGGAGCATCCGCTCGGCCCCGCCGGCGACGGCCTGGGCCTCGCACCAGGTGAGCAGGGCGCGGCCCACGCCCTCGCCCTCGCGTCGGGTGCCGATGGTGTGCAGGTCCGCCAGGTCGCCGCCGAGCATGATGCCGGCGTACCCGATCAGGGCTCCGGCGGCGTCCTCGCCCTCGGCGGCGACCACGTAGCGACGGTCGGGGTGCTCGATCTCGGCGGCGAGCTGGAAGACGTTCCAGGCCTCGTCCGGGAACAGCTCGAGCTCGGCGAAGGCGATCTCCTCGACGTCCTCGATCGTCGCCGGACGCAGACCCCAGGGGCCCGTCGCGGAGTGGGCCGCTCCCCCGTCCGCCGCCTGGTCGCCAGGCTCCGCCATCTCAGCGTCCCAGGGCGCTCTTGCGCGCGGTGGGCTTGGCGGCGTCGGGCTCGCGCAGGTACATCGGCTCGGTGCTCGAGAGGTCCTCGCCGCGCGCGACGAGGGAGGCGGCCGCGAGCAGGAGGTGCCCGGCGTCGACGTGCACCAGCTCGGCGGTCGCGGGCAGCAGCTCGGGGTAGAGCCCGGTGCCGGAGCCGACCAGCAGGTCGCAGGCGGTGAGGTCCGCCGCCGCGTCGGCAGGGGTGTTCACGGCGGGCTCCGCGATCCGGGTGATCTCACCGGAGGCGTCGCGACGGTAGCGGGCGTGGTAGACCTCGCGGCGGCGGGCGTCGAGCGCGACGCCGACGGTGAGCGGGCCGTCCTGAGCGGGACCGGCCCCGGCGAGCGCCTGGTGGGCGAGGGCGTCCAGGGAGCTCAGCCCGTGCAGGGGGACGCCGAGCACCGCGGCGATGGAGCGGGCGGAGACCAGCCCTACCCGCAGTCCGGTGAACGGCCCGGGGCCACGGCCGACGACCACCCCGGTGAGCTCTCCGCGCTCGACCTCGGCGGCGCGCAGGGTCTCGTCGATCAGGTCCAGCAGCACCTCGTCGTGGTGACGGGAGCGGTCATCCGAGCGGACCTCCAGGATCTCGAGCGCGGACCCGGCCAGCTCCCCTCGGGCGACGGCGACGCTGACCGCCCCGGAGGTGTCGATTCCCAGCAGCATCAGCGGTTCTCCTCGGCAGGGGCGGTCTGATCATGGGCGATGTCGCCCCGGGCGTCGGATCCCTGCCCGGGCCCGGCGGTTCCGTCGGCAGCGGTGACCGCGGCCAGCGCGGCCTCCAGCTCCAGCACGGCCGGCTCGTCCCAGCGCGGTCCGCTGGGGGTCAGGTGGAGGGTGCGCGGCTCGTCGGGGTCCTGGGGGTCCTCGACCCGGTCGGGCCGGTCCAGCACCACGAGCAGCGCGGAGTCGGCCAGGTGCTCGACGCGGTCCCGTCCCCATTCCACGACGGTCACCGCACGGTCGAGATCCGCCTCCAGGTCGAGGTCGTCGATCGCGCCCTCTCCGCCGAGCCGGTAGGCGTCGACATGGACCAGGTCGGGGCCGTCGCCGAGGCTGGGGTGGACCCGCTCGATGACGAACGTCGGCGAGGCGACGGGACCGCGCACCCCGAGGCCCTCCCCGAGCCCCTGGGTGAAGGTGGTCTTCCCCGCGCCGAGGGGGCCGTCGAGCACCAGGAGGTCCCCGGCGCGCAGGGCTCCCGCGAGCGCCCGGGCCACGGCGCGGGTGCCCTCGGCGTCACGGGTGGAGACGGTCAGCGCGCTCATCAGCGCACCTCGCGGCTGACGCGGCCGGAGACGGAGGTGAGCACCTCGTAGGAGATGGTCCCGGCCGCCCGGGCCCAGTCCTCCGCGGTGGAGGCGGCGGGGCCGTTGGGGTCGCCGCCGGCGTCGCCGAAGACGAACACCTGGTCCCCGGCGCGGGCGTCCGAGTCCGGTCCCAGGTCGATGACGATCTGGTCCATGCTGATCCTTCCCACCTGTGGGGCCCGGTGATCCCCGGAGTCGGTGCGGACCACGAGATGGCACTGGTCGCTGGCGGCGCGGTGGAGGCCGTCGGCGTAGCCGATCGGCACCAGGCCCAGGCGGGTGCGGCGGTCGGTGCTGCGGATCCGGCCGTAGCCGATGCTGTGCCCCTCCCCCACCTCCTTGACCAGCGCGAGACGGCTGGTGAGGGTCATCGCCGGTCGCAGCGGCACGTCGGTGGGCACGGGCGGGTAGCCGTACATCGCGATGCCGGTGCGGACCAGGTCGCGGTGGAGGTCCGGCCGGGTGAGGGTCGCGGCGGAGTTCGCGAGGTGCTGCAGCGGGATCGGGCCCACCTCGTCGGCGAGCGCCGCGCACGCGGAGTCGTACAGCTCCACCTGCTGGTCGGTCGCCGGATCGTCAGGATCATCGGCGCTGGTCAGATGCGTCCAAGCGCCCGCCACCTGGATGTGCTCGTCCTCCCGCATCGCGGCGCCCATCTCGCGGATCTGCCAGGGCAGCACACCGTTGCGCCCCATGCCGGTGTCGATCTTCAGGTGCACGCGGGCGCGCCGTTCCGCCTGGCGGGCGGCCTCGCTGACCAGCGCAAGCATCTCCGGGGAGCCGACGGAGACGTCGACCCCCTGGGAGAGCACCTCCGGCAGCACGGTCCTCGCGGTGCGGGGCTCGAACAGCCAGGTGAGGATCTGGGCATCGAGGTCGGCACGGGCCAGCGCCAGGGCGCTCGCGGGGTGGGCGACCCCCAGCCAGGTGGCGCCGCCCTCGATCGCAGCGCGGGCGGCGGTGAGCATGCCGTGGCCGTAGCCGTCGGCCTTGACCACCGCCATCAGCGCCGTCTGCTCCTCGAGGAGCGTCCCCAGGGCGCGGGTGTTCTCGGTGATCGCCGACGGGTCGATCACCGCGCGGTTGGGCACGTGCCGAGGGTCCTCGGCAGGGATCGGGATGGTCATCGAGCTCCTCGGTTCACGGCAGGGCGGTCGCCAGGATAGTCCCGATCGCCTCCGGCAGATGCGCGGCGACGTCGAGGGCGACGAGCGGCTGCAGCCCGTCGCGGGAGGCGAGACGGCCGGCACGACCGTGCAGGATCGCGGCCAGGGCGGCGGCGTCGGGTCCGGGCAGACCGGCCGCCAGCAGGGTGCCCAGCACGCCGGCGAGCACGTCGCCGGTGCCCGCGGTGGCCAGCTGCGCGATCCCGTCGGCCTGGGCGCGCAGGGGTCCGCCGTCCCCCGGGGCGATGAGCGTGACGGCGCCCTTGAGCAGCACGGTCGCGCCCGTGACCTGCGCGAGCGCCGGGGCCAGCAGCGGTCCGGGCTGGTCCGGGTCGACGTCGAGGCGCGCGGCGAGGCGCTCGGCCTCGCCGCGATGCGGGGTGAGGACGGTGTCCGGGCCGAAGCGATGCTCGGCGGTGAGGATCCCGAGGGCGCCGGCGTCGATCACGCCGCGGGAGAGCGAGCCGGAGCCGTCGCGCAGGCAGTCGACACCGGCGGCGGTGCGGGGGTCGTCGGCCGGGAGTCCGGGGCCGACGACGAGCGCGTCGGTGCGACCGACGGCGGTGAGATCCACCGCATCGGGTCCGCCGAGGGCGCGCTCGGTGCGGTGCCCGACCACCTCCGGACGCTCGCGCAGCACGAGGTCCAGCACCGCCTGCGGGGCGAGGCAGCGCACCATCCCGGCACCGGCGCGGGCGGCGCCGGAGACGGCCAGCACGGCTGCTCCCGGGTACTGCTCGCTGCCGGCGGCGAGCGCGACGACGCCGCGGGTGTACTTGCTGGAGTCCCGCTCGGGGCGGGGGTACAGCTCTCGGGCGTCGGAGTCCTCGAGGCGGAGCACAGTCGGGGCGGCGTGCAGGTGGGGTCCCAGGCCGATGTCCACCAGGTGCACTCTCCCGCTGCGCTCGGCGCCGCCCGGCAGCAGCAGGCCGGCCTTCTGCGCGCCGAAGGTGACCGTCTCGCTCACGAGGAGCGCCTCCAGGGCGGCTTCCCCGGTGGTGGCATCGACGAAGCTCGGCAGGTCGACGGCGATCACGGGCACGCCGCTGCCGTTCACCACGGCCAGCAGCGGGGCGAGGTCCGTGGGCACTTCGGGTCGGCCGCCGATCCCGAGCATCGCGTCCAGCACCAGCTCGGTGGCGGCCAGCTGCTCCTCGAGCATGCCGGGGGCGGTGTCGGCGAGCGCGGTGATCGTTCCGCCGGCCGCGCGCAGGGCGGCGGCCCCCTCCTCGTGCAGGCTCCGCGCGGTCGCGATCGCGTCGGCGCTGATCCCCCGGCGTCGCAGCAGGGCGGCGGCATGGAGTCCGTCGCCGCCGTTGGCTCCGGCACCGGCGAGGATCAGCACGCGCGCGGCGCCGGTGCGACCGTCCTCCGCGGCGGCGCCGAGCCGGTGGGCGACGTGGTCGGCCAGGGCCTGCGCGGCACGGTGCATGAGCGGCTCGCCGGCGGCGAGCAGCGGGGCCTCGGCGTCCCGGACCGCCTGGGCGGAGTAGCCGCGGATCACGGCGCCTGCTCCCCCGGCACGGTGCCGTGCTCCAGGCGGTCGACGGGAGCAGGACGTCCACCGATCGTGGACATCCGGGCGCGCTCGGCGATGACGATCGCGGTGGCGATGTCGCCGTCGTGCGAGAGGGAGAGGTGCAGGTGCGCGACCGACTGCGCCTCGGCGGCCCGCAGCGTCGCGCCGCGCAGGCGGACGTAGGGGCGGCTCCCCCGCGTGCGCTCGACGGTGACGTCCTGCCAGGAGAAGTCACCGGGAGCGCCGAGCGCCTTGCCGACGGCCTCCTTCGCGGCGACCCGGGCGGCGCGGGAGGCGGCCGAGAGGTCCCGCTCCGACGGGGTCAGCAGCCGATCGAGCAGAGCCGGGGTGCGCTCCAGCATCGCGGTCAGGCGGGAGATGCCCACCACGTCGATGCCGACGCCCACGACCGTGCCGTCGTCACGAGGCGCGAACGCCCGGCCCCCGAAGTCAACGGTGGGGCCGGGCGTCGGCGCTGGGGTCTCGAAGGTGCTCACCCGGGCAGTATCACACCCGCGGCTGGACCCCTGGAGACGGACAGGTCAGAGCAGCGTCACTCGACGGTGACGGACTTGGCGAGGTTGCGGGGCTGATCCACGTCCAGGCCCTTCGCCGTCGCCAGCTCGCAGGAGAAGATCTGCAGCGGGATCACGGTCAGCAGCGCCGCGAACAGGGTGCGGGTGGCGGGCACCCGGATCACCTCGTCGGCGTAGGGCAGCACGGCGTCGTCGCCCTCCTCGGCGATCACCAGAGTGCGGGCGCCGCGGGCGCGCACCTCCTGGATGTTGGAGACGACCTTGGAGTGCAGGGAGTGGCGGCCGTTCGGGGAGGGGACGATGACGAACACCGGCTGCCCCTCCTCGACCAGGGCGATCGGGCCGTGCTTGAGCTCGCCGGCGGCGAAGCCCTCGGCGTGGATGTAGGCGATCTCCTTGAGCTTGAGCGCGCCCTCCATCGCGGTGGGGTAGCCCACGTGACGGCCCAGGAACAGCACGCTGGAGACGTCCTTCATGTCCTGCGCGAGCTTCTCGACCTGCCCCGAGGCGTCCAGCACCTGCTGGATGTGCTCCGGGATCCGCTCGAGATCCTCCATCAGCGCCGAGATCTCGTCGGGGTAGAGGTTGCCGCGGGTCTGCGCGAGGAAGAGGCCCAGCAGGTAGCAGGCGGTGATCTGGCCGAGGTACGCCTTGGTCGAGGCGACCGCGATCTCGGGGCCGACGTGCAGGTACAGCGCCGCATCGGACTCGCGCGGGATGGTGGAGCCGCGGGTGTTGCAGATCGCGATGACCTTCGCGCCCTGCTCGCGGGCGTGGCGCACGGCCATCAGGGTGTCCATGGTCTCACCGGACTGCGAGATGGCGACGACCAGGGTCTTCTCGGTGACGACCGGGTCGCGGTAGCGGAACTCGTGGGCGAGCTCGACCTCGGTGGGGATGCGGCACCAGTGCTCGATCGCGTACTTCGCGACCTCGCCGGCGTTGGCCGCGGTGCCGCAAGCGACGACCACGATCTTGTCGACGCTGCGCAGCACGGAGGGATCGATGTCCATCTCGTCCAGCTGCAGGGAGCCGTCGTCGAGGCGGCCGCGCAGCGTGTCGGCGACGGCGCTGGCCTGCTCGTGGATCTCCTTGGCCATGAAGGAGTCGTAGCCGCCCTTCTGCGCGGCCGCGGCGTCCCACTCGATGGTGTAGCGCTTGGCGTCGGTGACCTCGGCGCCGTCGAAGTCGATGATCGACACGGCGTCCGCGGTGACGGTCACGACCTGGTCCTGGCCGATCTCGAGCGCCTCCTTGGTGGAGTCGACGAAGGCGGCGACGTCGGAGCCGAGGAAGTTCTCGCCGTCGCCGAGGCCCACGACCAGCGGGGAGTTGCGGCGCGCGGCGACCACGGTGCCGGGAGTGTCGCGGTGGACGGCGAGGAGGGTGAAGGCGCCCTCGAGGGACGCGGCGGCGCGGCGCATCGCCTCGGTGAGGTCGCCGGCCTGCTCCATCTCGCGGGCGACCAGGTGCGCGGCGGCCTCGGAGTCGGTCTCGGAGGTGAAGGAGTATCCCTGGCCCTCGAGCTCGGCGCGGAGGGTCGCGAAGTTCTCGATGATGCCGTTGTGCACCACGGCCAGCTCGCCGTCGCGGCCGCCGAGGTGGGGGTGGGCGTTGAGGTCGTTGGGGGCGCCGTGGGTGGCCCAGCGGGTGTGCGCGATCGAGACCTGGCCGCTGCTGTCCGAGGCGCCGTCGAGGGCCTCGCGGAGGTTCTTGAGCTTGCCGGCGCGCTTGGTGACGCGCACATCGCCGCCGTCGATCACGGCGACTCCCGCGGAGTCATAGCCGCGGTACTCGAGGCGGGCGAGGCCCTGCAGGGCGACGTCCACGGGACGGGAGGAGGGTGCTGCGGCCTGAGGGCCTGCGTATCCGACGATTCCACACATGGTCCTCACGCTAACGATCCCTCGCGCGCAGGAAAGCTCCCGACCCGGAACGGGGCGAGTCCTTCCTCACCTCGGGCACCCTCCTCGCGCACCCCTGGTCGGCCTCGCGCACGAGTGATCAGAAATGAGCAGGACCGTCTGCCCGCCACGGCGCGGAGGTGCACCCCGGCAGGACGAACTGCTGGAACAATCATCCTCATGAAGGCCGCGCCGACGTCGAGCACCGTCACCCCGTTCGAGGAGATCCTCCGGGACGACTGGGCGAGGCTGTCCCGCCAGACACCCCTGCCGCTGTCGGAGGAGGACGTGGACCGGCTGCGCGGGCTCGGCGACCGGGTGGACCTCAGCGAGGTCGATGCCGTCTACCGGCCGATCTCGCGCCTGCTGAACATCCAGGTCGCCGCGGCGCAGGCGCTGCGCCGCTCCCGGGAGAGCTTCCTGGACCAGCACCAGCACCGCACCCCGTACGTCATCGGCGTGGCCGGTTCGGTGGCGGTCGGCAAGTCCACCACCGCCCGCCTGCTGCGGGAGCTCATGGCGCGCTGGCCGGAGACCCCTCGCGTGCAGCTGGTGACCACCGACGGGTTCCTCCACCCCAATGCGATCCTCGAGTCCCGCGGCATCATGCAGCGCAAGGGCTTCCCGGAGAGCTACGACCGGCGGGCGCTGCTGCGCTTCGTCGCGGATGTGAAGGCCGGGCAGGAGCGGGTCGAGGCACCGGTGTACTCGCACCTGACCTACGACATCCTCGAGGACGAGCGGGTCGTGGTCGAGCAGCCGGACGTGCTCATCGTCGAGGGGCTGAACGTGCTGCAGCCGGCCCGCCCCCGCCGCGACGGGCGGCTGGGGATGGCGGTCTCGGACTTCTTCGACTTCTCGATCTACGTCGACGCCCGCCAGGAGGACGTCCGGCGTTGGTACGTGGATCGCTTCCTGCAGCTGCGCCGCACCGCCTTCGCGGATCCGCGCTCGTACTTCCGTCGCTACGCCGAGCTCACCGACGAGCAGGCGGTCGAGACGGCGCTGGGGATCTGGCGGCGCATCAACGGACCGAACCTCACCGAGAACGTGGTCCCCACGCGCGGCCGCGCCGACCTGGTGCTGCGCAAGGACGGCCAGCACCGCGTGCACTCGGTGCTGCTGCGGAAGGTCTGAGCGCCGATCCCACCAGCTCCCGGGACGACGATCGCCCGCAGGGGCCCGACCGGATCGTTCCGGACAAGGCCTCTGCGGGCGAGTGTCTGTCTGCGCGGGCGTCGGCCCGCGGCTCAGAGACCGACGCGCTCGCGCACCACGACGGCGAGGCGCTCGGCGATCTCGGTCGCCTTCTCGTCGCTGGGCGCCTCGACCATCACGCGCACGACGGGCTCGGTGCCCGAGGGGCGCAGCAGCACCCGGCCGGTCTCGCCCAGCTCCTTCTCGGCGGCCGCGATCGCATCGGTCACGCCGCGGTCGATCGTGGCCTTGGCCTTGTCGACGTCCTTGACGTTGATCAGCGCCTGCGGAAGACGGGTCATGACATCGGCCAGCTCCCGGGAGCTGCGACCGGTCTCCGCCATCCGCTGCAGGAGGTGCAGCGCGGTCAGCTCGCCGTCGCCGGTGGTGGCGTGCTCGGCGATGATCACGTGGCCGGACTGCTCGCCGCCGATGGAGAACCCGCCGAGGTTCATCTCCTCGAGCACGTAGCGGTCGCCCACGCCCGTCTGCGCGAGCATCACGCCGTGCTCCTTCATCGCGAGCTTCAGGCCGAGGTTGCTCATCACGGTGACCACGAGCGTGTCGTCGTGGAGGCGCCCGCGCTCCTTGAGGTCCAGGGCGAGGATCGCCATGATCTGGTCGCCGTCGATGATCTCGCCCGCGGCGTCGACCGCGAGGCAGCGGTCGGCGTCGCCGTCGAAGGCCACGCCGATGTCCGCGCCGTGCTCGCGCACCGCGGCCTGCAGCGGCTCGAGGTGGGTGGAGCCGACGCCGTCGTTGATCAGGCCGCCGTCGCTGAGATCGCCGATCACTTGCACGGTCGCACCGGCGCGGCGCAGCGCCTCGGGGCCGGTGATGCTCGCGGCGCCGTTGGCGCAGTCGGCGACCACGGTGAGCCCCTCCAGCGAGCGGTCGAGGGTGGAGACCAGATGCTCGACGTAGGCCTCGATCGCGCCCTCGTAGCGGGTGATCGTGCCCACCTCCGTGCCCTGGGGGCGGTCCCACTTCTCGCCGATGCGCGCCTCGATCGCGTCCTCGACCTCGTCGGGCAGCTTGGTGCCGCCGCGGGCGAAGAACTTGATGCCGTTGTCCGGGGCCGGGTTGTGGGAGGCGGAGATCATCACACCCAGGTCCGCACCGGTGGACTGCACCAGGTAGGCGAGGCCCGGAGTGGGCAGCACCTCGGCATCGAGCACGTCCACCCCGGCGGAGGCCAGGCCCGCGCTCACCGCGGCGGAGAGGAAGTCCCCCGAGGGGCGGGTGTCGCGGGCGACGATCGCGCGCGGCCGGGTGCCGCCGAAGGCGCCCAGCGTGCCGAGCACGTGGGCGGCGCCCACCGAGAGCTCGACCGCGAGCTCCGCGGTGATGTCGCCGTTCGCGCGTCCGCGCACTCCGTCGGTGCCGAAGAGTCGTGCCACAGGGTTCTCCTCACGGGGATGGGTATCCGAGGGCCGGCGGAGCGGTGCCGCGCGGCGCGGGCCGCGGGCGGCGTCCCCGCCGGTTTCCGCTGTGAGACTACCCGCTGAGGGGGTTCGCACCGCGTCTGCGTCTCGTCAGGAGTGGGAGTCGCCGGTTACTTTGGAGGGATGTCCGATCCCGTCCTCCTCCCCCGCCTGCTGCCCTCGGCGATCAGCCACCACGTGGGCGATCGCACCGCGAGCCGCGGTCTCGGCCTCGCCCGTGCCGGCGGTGTCGCCGATGTCACCTGGGATCCCGCCACCTCGGTCGTGTCGGCGGAGGTCACCGACACCGACGGCGTCCCCCACCGCACCGAGGTGGAGCTCGCCGAGTACGAGGAGGACTCGGTCTCCCGCCGCTTCCACACCCCGGGCCCCGGCGGGCTGTGGCGGCCGCGCCGCTCCGGCTGCGACTGCAGCGTCGGCGAGTCCTGCGTGCACGTCGCGGCGACCCTGTACCGGGTCAACGACCTGGGCACCCGTGCGATGGAGGAGAGCCCGCCGGCCGAGTGGCGCAGCGTGCTGCGGCCGCTGCTGAACTCGACCGTCTCCACCGACGCCACCGGTTCCGCCTCGCAGGCCGCGCCGCGACCGCTCGCGCTGCGCTTCGACCTCGAGGCCGGCACCTCCGGCAGCGGCACCTCCCGCCACCACCGCGAGACCGCCACGGCCGCCCACCTGCACTCCGGCGCGGAGCTGTGGTTGGGCATGCGCCCGCTGACCCGTGGCCGCAAGGGCGCCTGGATCAAGGGCGATCTCTCCTGGCGCACCTTCGAGTACCGGCTCGCCGGGCGGGAGTACGACCCCGCGCACGGCGAGGCGCTGACCCGTCTCTTCGCCTCGGCCTCGGTGGAGCGCTCCTACTCCAGCGGTGCGATCGACCACCTCTGGCTGAACTCGATCACCTCTCCCCTGCTGTGGCAGTCGCTCGAGCACGCCCGAGCCGCCGGGGTGGAGTTCCTGCCCGGCTCCGGGCTCGCCGGGATCGAGCTGGTGGGCGGCGGCGAGGTGGGCCTGGACCTGCGCACCCTCGAGTCCACGCAGGAGCTGGAGGTCTCGCCGCGCCTGGCCATCGGCGGCCGACGGATCGAGGAGGGTCGGCTGCTGGGCGCCTCCGGCCTCCTCGAGATCGAGGAGCTCGCGGACGAGCAGCTCCTGGCCCGTCTCGCCCCGCTCGGCGCCTCCGTGCCGCGGGCGCTGCGCGGCCTGCTGCACCGTCGTCGGCCCCTGCTGGTGCCGCCCGCGGATCGCGAGACGTTCCTCGAGGTCGCCTATCCGCAGCTGCGCTCGCTGACCACGATGACCAGCCTCGACGGCAGCGTCGAGCTGCCCGCGGCGCGTCGGCCCACCCTACATCTGAGCGCCGGGTACGCCTCCGGCGACCGGCTGTCGCTGCGCTGGAGCTGGCGGTACCACGACCCCGATCGGCAGCTGCCGATGGATCAGCGCCAGGGCGCCCATCGCGATCTCGCCCACGAGGAGGAGGTGATCGCCGAGGCGATGTCGCTGTGGCCGATGGCCCCCAGCGACACCCCGGAGCTGCTCAGCGGGACCGACACCGCCCAGTTCACGGAGCATGTCCTGGATGCGCTGGCCGCGCTGGACCATGTCGAGGTCGAGGTGTCCGGCACCCGCCACGCCTATCGCGAGCTCGACGGCGACCCGCGGGTGCGGATCACCCAGCAGGCCTCCCCCGGCAAGAACGACTGGTTCGACCTCGGCTTCGAGATCACCATCGAGGGACGCCAGATCCCGTTCCCGAGCCTCTTCGTGGCCCTCGCCCAGGGTCGCTCGAAGCTGCTGATGTCCGACCGCACCTACTTCTCCCTGGACCATCCCGCCTTCGACGCGCTGCGCGAGCTGATCCGCGAGGGCGAGGCGCTGGCCGAATGGGAGCCGGAGCAGCAGCGGATCTCTCGCTTCCAGGTGGATCTGTGGGACGACCTCCAGGAGATCGCCCAGGAGACGGTGACCAGCCGTGAGTGGGAGCGCACCGCGCTGTCGCTGCGCGATCTCGAGGACGCCCCGACGCCCACGCTGCCCCGCACCCTCCATGCGGAGCTGCGCCCGTACCAGGAGGAGGGCTTCGCGTGGCTCTCCTTCCTCCGCGCCCACGGCCTGGGCGGCGTGCTGGCCGACGACATGGGCCTGGGCAAGACGCTCCAGACCCTCGCGCTGATCGCCCATGCCCGTGAGCAGGACCCGCAGGCGCCGCCGTTCCTGGTGGTCGCCCCGGCCTCGGTGCTCCCGGTGTGGCGCCGCGAGGCGGAGCGCTTCACCCCGGACCTGCAGGTGCGGGTGTTGGACCGCACCGCGGCCTCCCGCGGCGGCGAGCTCGCCGCCGCGATCTTCGGCGTAGATCTGGTGGTGACCAGCTACTCGGTGCTGCGGATCGACGAGGAGGACTTCGCCGGGACCAGCTTCCAGGGCTTCGTGCTGGACGAGGCGCAGTTCGTGAAGAACCGTCGCTCGCGCACGCATCGGGCGGCCAAGGGGGTGCGCGCCGGGTTCCGGCTCGCGATCACCGGCACGCCGATGGAGAACTCCCTGGACGACCTCTGGTCGATCCTGGATCTGGTCGCGCCCGGGCTGCTGGGCACAGCGATCGGGTTCCGCAGGCAGTACACCCTGCCGATCGAGACCGGCGACCATCCGGGCCGGATGGAGCTGCTGCGTCGGAGGGTGCGGCCGTTCGTGCTGCGCCGCACCAAGGAGCTGGTGGCGAGCGAGCTGCCGGAGAAGCACGAGGAGGTGCTCACGGTGACGCTCTCGCCCGAGCACCGTGCGGTCTACGACTCGGTGCTGCAGCGCGAACGGAAGAAGGTGCTGGGTCTGATCGAGACGGATCTGGACCGCTCCCGCTTCATCGTGTTCCGCTCCCTGACCCTGCTGCGGATGATGGCGCTGGATCCCGCGCTGGTGGACGCCGAGGAGTACGCGGACGTGCCGAGCTCGAAGCTGGTGGCGCTGTTCGACCGCCTCGAGGAGGTGATCAGCGACGGCCACCGCGTGCTGCTGTTCAGCCAGTTCACGTCCTATCTGGACCGGGTCGCGGCGGAGCTGGACCGTCGCGAGGTGCGCTACGCGCATCTGGACGGCTCCACCCGGGATCGCGACGCGGCGGTGACCGGCTTCCGCGAGGGCGACGCCCCGGTGTTCCTCATCTCGCTGAAGGCAGGCGGCTTCGGCCTCACCCTCACCGAGGCGGACTACGTGTTCCTGCTGGACCCCTGGTGGAACCCCGCCGCGGAGAACCAGGCCGTGGACCGCGCCCACCGCATCGGCCAGGAGCGCCAGGTGATGGTGTACCGGATGATCGCGGAGGACACGATCGAGGAGAAGGTTCTCGCTCTGCAGCGCCGCAAGGCCGAGCTGTTCGACGCCCTCACCGACGGCGGCGACGCCTTCCGCTCCGCCGTCACCGCCGAGGACCTCCGCGAGCTGCTCAGCTGACGGCGGCGGCGCGCCGGTGTCGATCGCACCGGCCGGTGCCGACGAGGTCGGCGGTCGCGCCGCCGCTCAGGCCATCCATTGCGCGCGGGCCGCGCCGTCGGGGCCGACGTCGCGCTCGAGGGTGCGCCCGTCGAGGAGCAGCGGCGGAGGGACCGCTTCGATCCGGCAGGCCCCTGCCCGAACCTGGACGCGGGCCACGCCCGGCTCGATGACCTCGCCTGTCGGCGTCGGCAGGTCCAGCAGGGTCCGGGCGGCGCCGAGCAGGCTCGCCCGCACCGTCACGGCCCGGCCGAGGGCGAGCGCCTCGAGGATGTGCGCGGCCAGGAGGTGGCCGGTGGAGTGGTCGAGGGCCTGCACCGCGAGTGCTCCGGGCCTCCCCTCCTCGCCGCAGCGCACCGCGATCCCGGTCGCGGCCTGCACGATCGAGTCGAAGCCGGCGCGCTCGCCCCAGGGCCCGTGCTCGCCCCAGGCGGAGAGGGAGGCGATCACGGCCTGCGGCGCGAGCTGCTCGAGCTCTTCGAGCCCCAGTCCGTGCCGGGCGAGTGCTCCGGGCCGGTAGCCGTCGAGGATGACATCGGCCCCGGCGGCCAGGGCACGCAGCTGCTCGGCGATCTCCTGCCGGCGCAGGTCCGCCACTGCGGAGCGCTTGCCCATCCCGGTGGACAGATGCTGGTCGAGGAGCTCCGGGCGGTGCGGCGGATCGATGCGGAGCACATCGGCGCCCAGGCACGCGAGCACCTGCGTGCAGGTGGGGCCGGCGATCACCCGGGTCAGATCCAGCACCCGCACGCCGGCGAGCGTGGCCGGGCCGTTCGGCGGCTGCCCGCCAGGGCGGGCGCCGGACCCCGGCATCGGACGCTCTCCCCGGTCCTGCACCTGTGACCAGGAATCCTGCGCGGTCGCGATCGCGTGCGGATGCTCGCGCCACTGCTCCGGAGTGCGCACGGCGACCGCGATCCCGCCGGCGGCGCTGACCCGGTCCTCCACCTCGGCGGCATCGCGTCGGCTGATCTCGCGCTCGAGGCCCGGCCGATCCTCGACGCCCAGCACCGTGCGGAGCACCGCGGCGTGATGGGGATAGTTCGCGTGCAGGCGCACCCAGCCGTCGCGGGCCTCGACGAAGCCGGAGAGCTCGCCCCAGGGCTGCGGGGAACGGCCGTCGATGCGCAGATGGTCGATCGCGGCGAATGAGGCGGCGATCAGGGCGTCCGTGGTCGCGACCTCCGTCCTCAGCCCGCGGGCGGCCACGAGCTCTGCGGCGGCGTCCCGCACCCTGTGCACCGCGGTGCGGGCGAGCTGCTCGGCATCGAGCGGCCCGCCCCACCAGCGCGGCGGCGAAGACATCATGACGAGAGGGTAGCGGCCGGACCGGCGCGTCCTGGCGGGCGCTGATCGAGAACGTGCCGTTCCACCCCAGCACCACCATCCTGGTCGAGTACTGGCGCCATCGCGATGACTATGCCGATATCGCCGTACACATCGCCCACACGCCAGTAGTCGACCATCACCCTCACGACCGGCGACGCAAAGCGCCGACGAGCGGGCGCCCTGCGGAGCGCGCCGACGGGAGAGCCGACGAGCGGGTGCCTCGCGAGGAGGGCCGACGAGCGGGTGCCGCCGCCCAGGGCTGACAGGGCCGATGCGCGACCCCGTCCCACCCCCGGACGCGACGATGCCCCCGACCCGGAGGTCGAGGGCATCGTGGCCAGGCGGAACGGTGCGGAGCGCTGCTCCGCGGCCGATCAGCGCTTGGAGTACTGCGGAGCCTTGCGGGCCTTCTTGAGACCGGCCTTCTTGCGCTCGATGATGCGATCATCGCGGCGCAGGAAGCCTGCCTTCTTGAGGGTCGCGCGGTTCGACTCCTCGTCGATCTCGTTCAGCGCGCGGGACACACCGAGGCGCACGGCCCCGGCCTGGCCGGACGGGCCGCCGCCGTGCAGGCGGACCAGGACGTCGAAGCGGCCCTGGAGGTCGAGGATCGTGAACGGATCGTTGACCTCCTGCTGGTGCAGCTTGTTCGGGAAGTAATCCTCGAGGCTGCGGCCGTTCAGGGTCCACTGGCCGGAGCCGGGGACCAGGCGCACGCGAGCGATCGCGCGCTTGCGACGACCGGTGCCGTAGCCCGGTGCGATCGCGGACTGGCCGGCGCCGACGGCGGACTCGCCGGTCGACTCGGTGGTGAAGCTCGAGGGTGCGGACTCGTCGGTCACGTCCTCGAGAACCTCAGTGGTATCGGGGGTGGTCTCAGTCACGGTTCTCCTTGGTTCTTCCGTGTGGCAGGGCGAGTGGGCGGGGCACCCGCTTACTGCGCCACCTGATCGATGGTGAACGGAACGGGCTGCTGAGCGGCATGGGGGTGCTCGGAGCCCGAGTAGATCTTCAGCTTCTTGATCTGCTGATCAGCGAGCTTGTTCTTGGGGAGCATGCCGCGGATGGCCTTCTCCACTGCGCGCTCGGGGTTCTTCTCGAGCAGCTCGGAGTAGGGGACGCCGCGGAGGCCGCCCGGGTAGCCGGAGTGGCGGTAGGCGAGCTTCGCCTCCCGCTTGTTTCCGGTCAGCGCGACCTTGTCAGCGTTGATGATGATCACGAAGTCGCCTGCATCCACATGGGGTGCGAAGACCGGCTTGTGCTTTCCCCGCAGGAGCTGGGCAGCCTGGGAAGCGAGCCGGCCGAGGACGACATCGTTTGCGTCAATGACGTACCAGGAACGCTCGACATCGCCGGGCTTCGGGGTGAACGTACGCACTCGTGCCTTCTTCTCTCGTCATGGTGCCCAGGCGGCAGGATGCCGACCAGGCACGGTTCGATGGACCGTGGGCACGCTTCCTTCGGGTAAAAGCATGGCCCCTGTGGTTGTGCCCGGGCCGCTCCGCTCACGACGCGACGGCGGTCCTGGATGTGGGTGAGATCCCGATCGCGCCGCACCGTGAGGAACGGCAGCGGAGTCGGGCACACATCGAGGCACAACGACCGCTCATCTTACGGGGCGCCTGGTCGGAGCGTCAATGCGGAACAGGTCCCCGCGACTGTGATCTGCGCCCGGTCCGAGAGCCGGTCCGAGAGCGGGCCCGTCGGACCGTCTGCTCAGTCCGCCGACGGCAGCGGACTGCGCAGGGTGCGGGCGCGGGCGGCCCAGGCGGCGAGCTCCTCGTCCGGAGGATAGGCGACGTGGTCCAGGGTCAGCCCCTGCGGTGGGCACATCGGCGCGGAGCCGGCCCCGTCGCGGGTGGCGGCATCGCGGGTGCGGGCGGCGAGCACCTGGGCGGGCCAGGACTCGGGACGCCGCCCCTCCCCCACACCGATCAGCGCGCCGACCAGGGAGCGGACCATGTGGTGGCAGAAGGCGTCGGCGACCACGGTCGCGACGATCAGGCCCTCGTCGGCCCTGCCCTCGCCGGGCCGGTCCCACCGCAGCTCGCGCAGCTCGCGGATCGTGGTCGCGCCCTCGCGCGGCTTGCAGAAGGAGAGGAAGTCGTGCTCGCCGAGCAGCGCGATGCTCGCCCTCCCCATCGCCTCGACGTCCAGCGGCCGACGGTGGCGCAGCACGTCCCGGCGCAGCGGATCGTGCGCGGCAGGCCCGTCGGAGATCCGGTAGCGGTAGCGACGCCACTGCGCCCCGAAGCGAGCGTCGAAGTCATCGTCCACCTCCCGGGCGACGTGCACGACGATGTCCGAGGGCAGCACTCCGGCCAGCCGGGTCACGAGCGCCTCGGCGGGGCTGCGATCGGAACGGCCGGGGAAGGTGGCGAGCACGTCGCGCGGCAGGTCGAGATGGCACACCTGACCGCGGGCGTGAACGCCGGTGTCGGTGCGGCCGGCGACCGTGATCCGGGCGGGCACGCGCGCGATCCTGCCGAGGGCCTCCTCGAGCTCGCCCTGGACGGTGCGCTGGCCGGGCTGGGTGGCCCAGCCGTGGAAGTCGGTGCCGTCATAGGAGAGGTCAAGTCGCAGCCGGACCGTGCCGCGGTCGCCGGGCGCCGGGGCGGGGCCGGGTGCAGACAGGTGGGAGAGCTCGACGGGCATGCGAGCGATCGTAACGGCGCAGGCCCGTCACGGCGCCACCCCGCGGACCTCTCGGCCTCCGGGGCTGGGGACGGAGGGCCTACGGAGGACGCTGTGACCATGGCCGATGCCGGGCGCGCTCCGCAGTGCGGGCAGGTGCCCGTCACGGCTGGACACCTGGGTACTCTGACCCGCGTGAAGATCCTCGTCATCGGCTCCGGCGGTCGCGAACACGCGATCATCCGGCGCCTCGCCGCCGACCATCCCTCCCCCGAGCTGCACGCAGCGCCCGGCAATCCCGGCATCGCACAGCTCGCCACCTGCCACGACGCCTCCGTCGCGGACCTCGACGCCCAGGTCGCCCTGGCCCAGGAGCTGCGGCCCGACCTGGTCGTGGTGGGCCCCGAGGCTCCGCTGGTGGCCGGCGCCGCCGATCGCCTGCGAGAGGCCGGCTTCGCAGTGTTCGGCCCGTCGGCCGCCGCCGCGCACCTCGAGGGCTCGAAGTCCTGGGCGAAGGAGATCATGACCGCCGCGGGCGTGCCGACCGCCGCCTCGGTGACGGTGACCGCCTCCGATCAGCTCGAGGCGGGCCTGGACCGGGTCAACCCCCTGGGCGATGTCCCCTTCGTGGTCAAGGCCGACGGGCTCGCCGCCGGCAAGGGCGTCGTGGTCACCTCGGACCGTCCCGAGGCCGTGGCCCACGCCGAGGCCGTCCTGGCCGCCGGCGGTCAGGTGGTGCTCGAGGAGTACCTCGACGGCCCCGAGGTCTCGCTGTTCTGCGTGAGCGACGGGACCCGCGTGGTGCCCCTCGCGCCGGCGCAGGACTTCAAGCGCGCACTGGATGCGGACGAGGGCCCGAACACAGGCGGCATGGGCGCCTACTCCCCCCTCCCCTGGGCCCCCGAGGGCCTGGTCGAGGAGATCATGGAGGCGGTCGCACGGCCGACGATCGCCGAGCTCGCCGCCCGCGACATCCCCTTCGTGGGCGTCCTGTACTGCGGTCTCGCGCTCACCTCCCGCGGCCTCCGCGTGGTCGAGTTCAACGCCCGCTTCGGCGACCCCGAGACCCAGGTGGTGCTCGAGCGCCTGACCTCCCCCTTCGCGCCGCTGCTGTTGGCCGCGGCCCGCGGTGAGCTCGCCGAGGACACGGAGCTGAGCTGGAGCGAGGACGCCGCGGTCACCGTGGTTCTCGCCTCCGCCGGCTACCCGGCCTCGGCCCGCTCCGGGGACCCGATCACCGGCATCGACGCCGCCGAGGAGCTCGGCGCGCACGTCATCCACGCCGGCACCGCCGAGACCGACGGCACGCTGGTCAGCGCCGGCGGCCGCGTGCTCTCCGTGGTCGCGACCGGGACGGACCTCGAGCAGGCCCGCAGCCGCGCCCTCGCCGCCACCGAGGAGATCGTCCTCGAGGGAAGCCACCACCGCACCGACATCGCCCGCCTCGCCGCGGCCGACGCCCGCACCGCTTCCGGTGCCGCCGAGGAGACCGCATGAGCACCACCATCGCCCCCCTGATCGAGGCCCCGCAGCTCGAGGGATGGGACCACATCGTCTCCGGCAAGGTCCGCGAGCTGTACGTCCCCGCGGGCGTGGAGCCCTCGGCCGCCGAGGAGGTGCTGGTGGTCGCGACCGATCGCATCAGCGCCTACGACCACTCCCTCCAGCCCGGCATCCCGGACAAGGGCCGTCTCCTCACCGGGATCAGCCTGTTCTGGTTCGAGCAGCTGGCGGACATCGTCCCCCACCACGTGATCTCCGGGACCGACGTGCCCGAGTCCGTCGCCGGGCGCGCGGTGCGCTGCCGCGGCCTGGAGATGGTGGCGCTGGAGTGCATCGCCCGCGGCCACCTGACCGGCTCGGGCCTGGCCGACTACCGCGCCGGCGGCTCGGTGGGCGGGCACGTGCTGCCCTCCGGACTGGTCGAGGCCTCCCGCCTGGAGCCCGCGATCTTCACCCCCTCGACAAAGGCCGAGGCCGGGGAGCACGACGAGAACATCACCGTCGCCCAGGCCCGCGAGCTGCTCGGCGAGGAGCTGACCGACCAGCTCGAGCGCCTCACCCTGGCGGTGTTCGAGCGAGCCCGACGGATCGCCGACGAGCAGGGCATCATCCTCGCCGACACCAAGCTCGAGTTCGGGCACTCCCGCGTGGACGGCACCCTGATGCTCGGCGACGAGGTGCTGACGCCGGACTCGAGCCGCTTCTGGTCCGTGGACTCGTACACCACCGGCCGCACCCCGCCGAGCCTGGACAAGCAGTTCGTGCGGGACTGGCTGACCTCTCCCGCCTCCGGCTGGTCCAAGGGCTCGGCCCTCGCCCCGCCCGAGCTGCCCGCCGAGGTGGTCGCCCAGACCCGCTCCCGGTACGTCGAGGCCTACGAGCGCCTCACCGGTCAGAGCTTCTGAGCGTCTTCGTCCGGGCCCGGGCTGTCAGAGCATCGACAGTCCGGGCCCGGGCTGTCTGAGCCCGGGCCGGTTCAGACCAGGATCAGCACGGCGGCGACCGCGGCCGCGACGCCGAGCACGAGCGCCGCGTCAGCTCCGCCGAGCGGCACCGGCCGCCACAGGGTGCGCGGCCCGTCCCCGAGTCCGCGCGCCTCCAGGGCGAAGGCGATGCGGTCCGCGCTGCGGATGGCGTCGACCAGCAGTGCGAACGCGCAGCGCAGCCGATGCCGCAGGCGCAGGTGGGACACGCGCCCGTCGGCCTCCAGCGGCAGCCGCACCCGGTGCGCTCGGGTGATCGTCTCCCAGCGGCGGGGCAGCTCGTCCAGCAGACGTCGCCCGGCCAGCAGCGCATAGGCGTAGCGGGCCGGCAGCCGGGCGTGCTGGCGCAGGCTCACCAGGGTGCTGCGCGGATCGGTGGCCCGGGAGACCACGAGCGCCCCGAGTCCGATCACCAGGGCCCGCATCGCGAGCGCCGTGCCGAGCACGATCCCCTCCTCGGTGATCCGTACCGGCAGCTCGGGCCAGGGCTCGTGGCCGGGTCGGCTGAGCACGTTGACCAGGAAGACCCCGAGCGCGAACACGACGAAGGGCAGCTGCGCCCGAGCCAGGCGGAGCGGACCGAGGCGGCAGCCGAGCATCGCCCCGAGGACCAGCAGCAGATACAGCACGGCCAGCGGCGCGGGCCGCGTCAGGGCGATGCAGACGATGCTCAGGGCCGTCAGCAGGGCCAGCAGCACGGTGGGGTTCCGTCCGGCGAGCGGGGCTCCGCGCCGCGACCTCCCGCCGGCGCCGTCGAGCGGTGGATGCTGCTGGGAACGGGACGACTCGGCGCGTGACGGCTCGGTCCGAGTGCTGCTTCCCGTCCGCGAGGTGCTCTCGCCCGGACCGCGGTGCGCCCCCGACCCCGCGCCCGCCGAGAGCCCTGCGCGCTCCCGCAGCGCCTCGTCCTGCAGCAGGGTCGCCGGGGGCATCGGTCCCAGCAGGCGGCCGTCGGCGATGACGACGACCGCGTCGGCCGCCTCCACCAGTCGCAGATCGTGGGTCGCGACCACCACGGCGTGCCCGGCCGCGGCCGCCTCCCGCAGCTGCGTGTGGACGGTGCGGGTGGCGGCACGGTCCAGGCCGTAGCCGGGTTCGTCGGCGAGCAGCACCGGCCGCTGCGCGAGCAGCATCGCCCCGATCGAGAGGCGGCGCTGCTGCCCGCCGGAGAGGGCGAAGGGACTCGCCTCCTGCAGCTCCTCGAGCCCCAGCCGGACGAGCATCTCGGCGGCCTGTGCGGGGTCGGCGCCGGAGGCGACGAGCTCGCCGAGGACCGTGTCGGCGACGAACTGGGACTCGGGGCGCTGGAAGACCAGACCGGAAGCGGCGCCCTCGACCGTGCCGTGCAGCGGCGGATCCAGGCGGGACAGCGCCCCCAGGAGCGTGGACTTCCCGGCCCCGTTGCGGCCCACCACGGCGAGCAGCTCCCCCGCGCGCACGGCGAGATCCACGCCGGAGAGGACCGTGCGGCCCTGGTGGCCGAGGTCCGCCCCGCGCACCGTGAGCAGGGTGTCGCCCGGCACCGGGGCGGGCCCGGCCCCGCCGGGGACCCGTTCGGCCGACGAGCCGACGTCCGGGATGGGCAGGTGCCCGAGGTCGGGCCCCACCTCCGGGCCGAGGTCCTCCTCGATCTCCCGCGGCAGCCAGCAGCCGGACTCGCGCAGGGCGGCGCCGTGGCGGGCGAGCACGTCCCCGGTCGGGCCGTCGGCGAGGACCCGGCCGGAGGCGTCCAGAGCGATCGTACGCGGCGGGAGCCCCTCCACGCCGCGCTCCCCCGCCCAGTCGTCGAGGCGGTGCTCCACCAGCAGCACCGCGACCTCGCCGCCCGCCGTCACAGCGCGGGCGGCCTCGCGCACCGCGCGCACCCCGTCGGCGTCGAGCATCGCGGTGGGCTCGTCCAGCAGGAGCAGCCGGGGCCGGGCCGCCACGGCCGCGGCGAGCCCCGCCCGCTGCAGCTGCCCGCCGGAGAGGGTCGCGGCGTTCCGGTCGCCGAGGTCGCCGATCCCCGCGTCCACGAGGACTCGGTGCACCTGCTCGCCGATCCGTTCCGGCGGCACGCAGCGGCTCTCGAGCGGGAGCGCGACGTCGTCGGCCACCTGCGGGAGGCAGACCCCGTCGGCCGGATCCTGCCCGAGCACGCCCACGACCTGCGAGGCGGCGACGACGCCGTCGGCGATGGGGTCGATCCCGCCCACGCGGACCGTGCCGGTGACCCGGGCGCGCTGGTGGGCGGGGATCGCTCCGGCGAGCGCCCGCAGCAGGGTGGACTTGCCGCTGCCGCTGGGTCCCAGCAGCAGCACCTGCTCCCCGGAGCGGATCGTCCCGGTGAAGGGGCCGACGCCGGCGCCGGAGGGCAGCACGATCTCGAGATCCCGCGCCTCGACGACCGGCGCCGACGGCTCCGGCCGGGCGGGCGCAATCCTCTCCGGGACGGTCCTCGGCTCAGCGGACACGACGCTGCGGGATCCCGTCAGCTTCAGCGCCCTCGCCGGTCGACGCGGCGCCGATCGCGAAGTTCGCGAGCACCCCGGTGCGCTCGAGGGCGCGCACGATCACCCGCGCCAGCAGTCCGCCGAGCACGATCCCGGAGAGCACCTGCACCCCGAGCCGCAGCGTGAGCAGATCCTGCCCGTACCAGCCCATCCGGTACGCGGTCCAGAAGAACACCAGACCCGCGCCGAGGGCCCCGGAGGCCGCGAAGACGCCCCAGCCGTAGCGGCGGTAGCGGGTCAGGGCGAAGGGCAGCTCGCTGCCGATGCCCTGCAGGGCCGCGGCGAGCACCAGCAGCGGGCCCACGGGGCTGCCCAGGAAGATCACCTCGATGACGGCCGCGAGGATCTCGGCGAGGATCCCCACGCCGGGGCGGCGCAGGATCATGATCGCGATCGGTCCCACCAGCAGCCAGGACCCGAACAGGACGTGCTGGGCGAGGTCGCCGGCGGGTCCCATCGCGATCGCGAGCGCGTTCCAGGCCTGCACGAACACCCAGTAGAGGAAGCCGAACACCACGCCGAGCACCACCACCAGCACGATCTCCCGCAGCGAGAGGCGGGAGCGGCGTGCGGCGGGCTCCGTCGAGGAGGTCCGTGCGGTCGGGGCGGCGGTCATCGCGTCGCCCCGTCGAGCTCGCGCACCTCGTGGGAGGGGCTGTTCAGGGAGAGGGTGAGATGGCTGGTGACGTGCTGGACGCTGCGGCCCACCAGCAGCCATCCGGCCACCGCGGTGGCGATCACGTCGCCGATGTCGCCCTCGAGGCGGGTGACGAAGTGGGCGGAGCCGCGGAAGGTCCCGAGGTCGCGGGCGTGGTCGATCGCGGCGTAGATGTCGCGCATGTGGTCCGGGGCGGTGCCGTCGGCGGAGACCTGGTCGGCCAGCGGGTACAGCGCCCATTCGGCGGTGGCGTACCGGCCGGTGCGGCGGGGAGCGGGCACCTCGGTGCTGCGGGGTCCTGCGCCGCCGGGCAGCTCGCAGGCTACCTCGCCGGGGCAGCCGCGGGACAGGGTCACCGCGAGCGAGGCGTGGTGCTCGGTGCGCGCGAGGTCCTCGGCGAGGTCGATCAGATAGCGCTGCAGCTGGCTCTCGTGGCCGCCCACATAGGTGGAGACGTCCCCGGTCTCGTGCACCAGCCCGGTGTCGTCCAGGCGGGAGAGGATGCCCGTCAGCACGCGGGCGTAGTCCTCGGTCATGACGGAAGCGGTCAGCCGGGCGCCGACACCGAATCCGAGCGGAGTCGCAGTGGGATCGGCAGACGCAGCGGGATCGGGAGACGCAGTGGGATCGGCAGTCGCGGTGGGATCGGGAGTCGCAGCGGGATCGGGGCGCCCGCCGGGCGCGGTGGGCGGAGCGGGGGTGCCGACGGGTGTGGGGGCCATGTCCGGTGCCTTTCGACGGAGGCACGGGCACCCGGCGACCTTCGCTCGGCGGAGCTCCCTGCGCCGGCATGATCCGGATCAGGTTCTACGGTCGGAGTTGGAGAACTCCCTCTCAGCCCGGCTCACCGGACTCCCGTGCACGCAGCCACCGTACCCCGGCCCGTCGGGCGCGGAGCAGGGCGGTCCGCACCGCGGCTCTCCCCGGGATCAGGCCCCGCCGACCTCGACGGTCGCATCGGCGCCCCAGTCGCGCACCTCGGTGCCCTCCGGTGCGAGGTTCGTGGACTGGCGCAGGAAGATCGGGCGACCGGCGGCGCTCGCGACCGCGTCGTGCACCGGCAGCGCGAGCACCGGGTTCACGGCGCGCAGGAAGTCGATCGTCTCGGCCACCTTCGACCAGGGGGCGACGACGGCGAAGGCGAGCACGTCGATGCCGTGGAACTCCTGCACCGGCTCGAGGGAGTCGCCGGTGATGCCCAGGCGCGGGCCGCCCCCCGCCTCGAGGACCAGACCGCAGTTGCCCACGCGGGGGATGTCGGGGTGGATGATCGCGTGACGGCCGCCGACGGCGCGGATCCGCACGGCGTCCTCGCCGTCCAGCGCGGGCAGCTCGTGCAGCTCACCGGCGCGCAGCGGGAGCACCCGCTCGGTCGGCACGGGGCGTGCGCCCTCCCCCGCCTCGGTCAGCTGGGCGGCGGTCTCCGGCTCCGCGATCACCACGATCCCGGGGGCCAGCGCCAGCACCTCGTCCAGCAGGTCCCGGTCGAGATGGTCGGGGTGCTGGTGGGTGACCAGCACGGCGTCCAGGGCGGAGAGCGCCTCGGGTCCGAGCGCGCGCACCGCCTCGGCGCTGAAGCCGCCGGGATCGACGAGCAGGTGCCGCCCGGCGATCTCGACGAGCAGGCAGGAGTGGACGAGGTGGCGGATCTTCATCGGTTCCTCCCGGAAGGGGTCGTGGATGTCCCGAACCTATCGCCGTCGCCGCCTCCTGCCCAGTGCTCGGGCGAGGAGGCCGATCGCACGGTGGGCGGTCCCCCGCGGGGACGCCACGGATCGGTACGATGAGCGGGTCGGGTCCGTCCCGTCGGCCGCCCCGGGCGCCGACGGCGCATCGTCCCGCAGCACTCGTCCGTCAGGCCCGCCCCGAGGCCGTCGTCCCCCAGGAGAGCACCCATGCCACGTGTCGTGGTCCACGTCATGCCCAAGCCGGAGATCCTCGACCCGCAGGGCAAGGCGGTCGCCGCCGCGCTGCCGCGTCTGGGCTTCGAGGGCATCGCCTCGGTCCGCCAGGGCAAGCGGTTCGAGCTCGAGGTCGAGGGCGAGGTGACCGAGCAGGTGCTCGCCACCCTCCGCGAGGCCGCCGAGACGCTGCTGTCCAATCCGGTCATCGAGGACGTCGTCGCGATCGAGGTCGAGGACGCGGCCCACGGGAAGGCGCAGGCCTGATGCGCATCGGTGTGGTGACCTTCCCGGGCACTCTGGACGACCGGGACGCGCTGCGCGCGGTGCGGATCGCCGGCGCCGAGCCGGTCGCGCTGTGGCACGGCGAGGACGATCTGCAGGGCGTCGAGGCGATCGTGCTGCCCGGCGGCTTCTCCTACGGCGACTACCTCCGTGCGGGCGCCATCAGCGGCTTCGCCCCGGTGATGGAGAAGGTGGTGGATGCGGCGAAGGGCGGGATGCCCGTGCTCGGCATCTGCAACGGCTTCCAGATCCTGTGCGAGACCCATCTGCTGCCCGGTGCGATGATCAAGAACGCGCACCGCTCGTTCCTGTGCCGCGACCAGCCCCTCGCGGTGGAGAACAACCGCACCGCCTGGACCACCGGGTACGACGCGGGCCAGGTCATCCGGATCCCGCTGAAGAACCAGGACGGCCAGTACGTGGCCGACGAGCGCACCCTCGCCGAGCTCGAGGCCGAGGGCCGGGTCGTCTTCCGCTACGTCGCCGGCGCCTCCCACGGTCCCGCCGGCTTCGAGGCCAACCCCAACGGCTCGCGCCACGACATCGCCGGCATCACCAACGCCGAGGGCAACGTGGTGGGCCTGATGCCGCATCCCGAGCACGCGGTCGAGGCCGGCTTCGGCCCGGACCAGCCCGGCGAGGGCACCCGCTCCGGGATCGACGGCCTGGCCATGTTCACCTCGGTGCTGCGCAGCATGGTGGCCTGACCACCCCCAGCGCACCATCTCCCGAGCGCCGTCCCGCCCACCAGGGTGGGGCGGCGCTCGTCGCAGGGGTGCCGCTGGACCACCGCCGCCACGGCGCCGCTCAGAGGACCAGTGAGTCCTCTCCGTCGACGATCAGCACCTGGCCGTCCCGCAGGGCCCAGTACGACGTGCCGGCCGCCTCGTACCGGCGGGCCACCTCGCCGAGCAGCTCGGTCTCCGGATGACGCGGCGAGTCCAGGTGCGGGACCACGGGTCGATCGAGCACGCCGAGACCGTCGTACCTCACCCCGCCGTGCTCGGCGATGCAGGGGCCCACCGGATCGCAGTGCTCGAGCCCGGCGAGGGACGGCGCGAGGACGCACGCGCCGGCGCTGAAGCCCGCGTACACGAAGCGGTCCTCGCGCAGACCCTCGAGGATCACCTCGTCCATGCCCGAGCGGGCCAGCGCCATCCTCAGGGTGAACACGTTCCCGCCGCGGATCCACAGGAAGTCCGGAGCGCCCACGGCGTTCCGGATCGTGCTCGCGTCGTGCTCGCGCAGGTCGAGGTCCCTCGCCGTGAGGCCCAGCTCCGCGAGCAGGGCGATCTGCCGTCGGGTGTCCGCCTCCCGGCGGTCGTCGGCACAGCCGTCCAGGGCGTTGGCGATCACGAGTCCTCGTCGGTCACCGCGCACCATGGTGCGCAGTCGTTCTCCGTGCTCGCCGAGCTGGTAGGACGACAGGTACATCCTCATGCCGCTCCCGCCTCCTGGCCGCGCGGGTCAGCGCACCGCGCTGAGCACGGTGAAGCGGCGGTCGCGGGCGCGCTGCTCCACGGTCGCGAACCGCGCTCCGAGCTCGGGGCGGTAGCGCAGGTGGGAGTTGTGCACGAACCACAGCTGCCCGCCAGGGCGCAGCACGCGGGCGGCGGCGTCGAGCAGGCCCTGGACGAGGGTCGCATCGACCGCCGTGCCGTCGTGGAAGGGCGGGTTCAGCAGCATCAGGTCGGCGCTTGCGTCCTCCTGGAGGGAGGCCGCGTCGTCCCAGGAGACCTCCACACCCGCGCGGTCCAGGCCGGCGGCGGCGAGGGTCGACGCGGTGGACGCGACCGCGTCGGCGTCGAGGTCGGTGCCGAGCACCGAGGCGTCGGGCAGCGCTACGGCGAGATAGGCGGTCATCAGGCCGTTCCCGCTCCCGAGGTCGATCGCCCGGGCGGATCCGCCGGGCTCGCCGACCCCGTCGAGCTCTCCGCCCCCGAGAGCGCGGTCCAGGGCGTCGAGGAGCAGGAGGCTGCCGGCGTCGGCCGTGGCGGCGCCGAACACGGCCCCGTTCCCCCGCAGCGGCAGCTCGTGAGCGGTGCCGCGCACCGAGATCCGGGCGCTCCCCTCGGTCGGCATCGGCATCGTGACGCCGGCGCGCACCCCGCTGCCGATCAGGGCGCGGGACTTCCCGATCCCGCGGCTCGCCCTCACCTCCCCGAACACCTCGCCGAGCACCTCGTTCTGCCGACGGGTCATGTGCTTGACCCGGCCGCCCGCGATCACTTCGAGGTGGTCCCGGCCCTCCCCCTGCGAGGCGGCGGCCAGGCGCCGCACCCGGTCCTCGAGGGCGTGGACGGCCTTGGGCAGGCGCATGAGCACCAGATGCGGCTCGATCCCGGTCGCGGCGGCCTCGAGCGGCATCGGCGAAGGTCCGGCCGGCACCTGCAGCCGGCCCGCGGCGAGGGCGTCGGCGAATCGCTCCCGCAAGCGAACGGCCAGAGCCCGGGAGGTGGCCCAGCTCAGCACCGTCGCCTCGGGATGGTCCGCGAGCGCCCGGAGGGCGAAGGCGGTCAGCTCCCCGGTCGCATCGTCGACGACGAGCACATCGCAGGGACAGCCGATCCCGGCCTCCTCCGCCGCAGCGATGATCACGCGATCGGTCTGGTCCGGTCCCGTGGGCGCGACAGGGACCGGCGGGGCGTCGACGCCGTCGAGCGGATCGTCCTCGAAGGGGTCAGCGGCGGAGGTGTGGATCACGGGTTCAGTCCTTCGGGAGTCCGATCCGGCCGCGCGAGCGCAGGTGGCCGTTCGGGAGCGTGGGGGCGGGCAGGGCCGCGGGGGTGTGCGGGGCGAAGGGGCCGAACTGCTCGGCATCGGCGGCGAGGCCGCCGCGCGCCCTGGCGTCCGGGTGGATCGGAGCCTCCGCGAGCGTACCCTCCGCACCGATCTCGGCCTGGTAGCGGGCCCGGAACGCGGCGATCTCCTCGTGAGTGCGACCCACGAAGTTCCACCACATGATGATGTCCTCGCCCAGCGGCTCCCCGGAGAGCAGCATCGCGCGGAGGTCCTCGCCGTCGGCCGCACGGATCTCCAGCTGCGAGACGCCGTCGGGCAGCACCATCAGCTCCCGCTGCGCGATCTCCGCCGTGCTCACGCCGGCCCGGAGCCGGGCGGCGCCGCGATCCACGAGCAGGCCGTGCTCGTGCCCGGGCTCGAGGTCGAGGCGCACGGTGGTGCCGGCGCGCAGGTCCAGCTGGACCATGCCGAGCGGGGTGTCGGTCTCGACCTCGCTGCGGTCCTCGAGCACGGTGCCGTCCTCGAGGGTGGCGCGGAGGCCGCCGAGACCCACACGGGCACGCACCGCGTCGGTCCCGATCTCGGGCGGGGTGGAGACCTGGAAGGCCTGGTCACGGAAGCGGGTGCGGTCCGGCAGGGCGTACCAGAGCTGGACGCCGTGCAGGATCGTGGTGTCGGGGACGGAGTACTCCGAGTGGGTGATGCCGGAGCCGGCGACCATGATGTCCACGTCGCCGGGCCGCACCAAGGCGTGGCTGCCCAGCGAGTCGCGGTGCGTGATCGCGCCCTCGAACAGCCACGACACGGTCGCGAGGCCGGTGTGCGGGTGCCGGGGCACCTGCATCCCGTCGGAGCCGGAGACGTCGTCAGGGCCGAAATGGTCCACGAAGCACCAGGCGCCGATGAGCGAGGTCCGCTTCGCGGGGAGGGTGCGGTGCACGGTCATGCCGCGCGGGCCTCCGAGCGGAACCTCGCGGGGCTCCAGCAGCACGAATTCTTCGAAGGCGCTCATGGGGCGAGTGTAGAGAGGATCCTCCGTCGCCGCCGGGGCGCTCTGGTGGTCCGGCACCGCCCGCCCTACTCTGAGCGCATGTCCGAGCAGACGCCCGCCGCCGCCCTCCTCGCCCGCGCCGTCGAGGCGGGCACCGTCCCCGGAGCCGTGATCGCGTACGGCCACGATCCGGTGCCGATCGCCGCCGGGTCGATGGCCGTGGACGGCCCGACGATGCCGGCCGACGCGATCATCCGCATCCAGTCCATGACGAAGCTGGTCACCGCCGTGGCGACGCTGCGGCTCATCGAGCAGGGCGAGCTCGAACTCGACTCCGCCGTGGGGACCTGGCTGCCGGAGCTCGCCGCGCCGCAGGTGCTGCGCACGCCCGGCTCCGACCTCGAGGACACCGTCCCGGCCGACGGCCCGATCACCGTGCGTCACCTGCTCACCTGCACCTCCGGGTACGGGATGATCCTCACCGAGAGCCCCCTCCAGCAGGCCATGGCCGCGAACGCCACCGAGGCCGGGCCGCTGCCGCCGAGCCTCGGCGCCGATGACTGGCTCGCCGCGCTCGCCGAGCTGCCGCTGGTGGGCCAGCCGGGCACGGTGTGGCGCTATCACCACTCCTTCGGGCTGCTCGGCGTGCTGCTCTCGCGGCTGACCGGCGAGAGCCTGGAGGCCCATCTCCGCCGCACGCTGTTCGATCCGCTGGGCATGCCGGACACCGGCAGCTCGGTGCCGCGCGAGAAGGCGCACCGGCTGCCGGCCGCGTACGGGGCCGAGGGCGAGGAGCTGGTCGAGCGCGAGCCCGTCGGCGGCGGCTTCCACGTGGGCGCCCCGCCCTACGACATGTCCCACAGCGAGCTGCTCTCCACCGCGCCGGACTACCTGCGCTTCCTCCTCGCCCTCCGCGACGGGGAGCTGGTGAGCGCCGAGCACCTGACGATGCTGAGCACCGATCAGGTGCCCGCCGGCGCCAAGCAGCCGGACTCCTTCTTCCCGGGGTTCTGGGAGAGCACCGGGTGGGGCTTCGGGGTGTGCGTGGTGGCCGACGGTCCCCATCGCGGCCGCTGGGGCTGGTCCGGCGGAGCGGGCACCGACTTCTACGTCGACCCCGACGGGACCCTGGGCCTGCTGCTCACCCAGGTCGAGATGGGCCCGAGGATCTTCCCGCTGCTCGAGGAGTTCGGCGAGCTCACCGCCTGAGGACGGGGCGGGCCCGGCGAGATCCTCGCCGAGCCCGCCCCGTGGTGCTCCCCGCCCTCACTCCCAGGCGGCGGTCGCGGGATCGATGCCGTGGGCGCGGGCGTTCTCCTCGATCACCGTCCGGAGCCAGGTGGCGAGGCCGCCCGCCCGCTCGTCGTAGTGCGCGGCGAAGCGCGGATCCTCGGTGTACATCCTCGCCAGCACGACGTGCATCCCGTGGGTGCAGTCGTAGTGCTGGGTGATGGTGGCGCGGTGGCGCTCGGCCAGGGCGTTCGCCTCCGCGCTGCCCGGGGCGACGTCCCGGGCGAGGGCGTCGGCGAGCGCGGACTCGACCGCATCGATCTCGTCCTTGATCGCCTGCCAGTCCTCGGCGCCGCGGCCGGTGCTGCGCGCGGCGGACTGCGCCCAGGCCTCGGTGCGCCCCCAGCGCTCGCGGGCCTCGTCCTGGTAGGCGGGGTCCCAGTCGGCGCCGAAGATGCGGGCCTGCTCCTCGGGGCTCAGGGTGGTGGCGTCGTCCTGTGTCATGTCGGTCCTCTCGATCATCTCGTCGACGGCGCGTGCCGTCCTCTCGAGCCGCCGGATCCGCTCGGTGAGCAGGTCCTTCTGGCGGCGGAGGTGCTCGCGGGGATCGACCGACGGATCATCGAGGATCCGCCCGATCTCCGCGAGCGCCAGACCGAGCTCGCGATAGACGAGCACCCGGTGGATCCGGGCCACGTCCTCGGCGTCGTAGAGCCGGTAGCCGGACCATGTGCGCCCACCGGGGCGCACCAGTCCGATGCCGTCCCAGTGGTGCAGGGTGCGGACGCTCACGCCGACCAGGTCGGCGACGCGCCCCACGGTGAGGTCCTGTCCCACGGTGAGATCCTGGTGCTCTGCGTTCTCGGTCATGGGAAGTACCGTCCTCCCTGACGTCGCGTGAGGGTCAAGCGGGATCCTCGAGCCGGGCGATCAGCCGCTTCGGGGCGACCGTGCGATAGGACTCCTCGATCAGCTCGGCGAGCTCGTCCTGCTCGGTGCGCTCGTCGAGGTCCAGCCCGATCCAGCCGGAGGGTCCGAGGTAGGCGGGGAGGAAGCCGCGCGGGTCCTCGGCGAGCGCGCGGGTCTCCGCCGCGGGGAGATGCAGCAGCACCGACTGCTCGTGCGCGATCCACTCCCCGCCCGCCTTCACCGAGCCGCCGTAGTAGCAGTGGACCTTCACGGTGTGGAAGGCGGGCCGGCCGTGGCTGATCTTCTCCTGCGCCCCCGGCAGGGCGAGGGCGATCGACCGCACGAGCTCGAGCACCGGATCGTCGTCGTCGAACATCTTCGGATGCGCCATGGGAGCATCCTCCCCCGCGCCCGGTCACGGGGCCAGGGCCGCGCCGCCGTAGGCTGGGCGGATGAGCATTCCGCTGCTGGTCGACTGCGACACGGGGATCGATGACGCGATCGCCCTGACCTATCTCTCCACGCACGCCGACGCCGAGATCGCGGGCATCGTCTCCACGGGCGGCAACGTCGAGGTCGAGATCGTGCACCGCAACAACCTGGTCCTCGCCAAGCTGCTGGGGATCGCCGCGCCGATCGCGCGTGGTGCGGATCGGCCGCTGGTGCAGGAGCCGATGTACGCCGATGACACCCACGGCCCGGGAGGTCTCGGCCATGCGGTGCCGCCCGCTCAGACCGGCGCCGGCGATCCCCGCAGCGGAGCACAGCTGTGGGTGGATCTGGTCCGGGAGCGACCCGGTGAGCTGGTGGGCCTGGTGCTGGGCCCACACACGAACCTGGCCCTGGCGCTCGAGATCGAGCCCGAGCTGCCACGGCTGCTGAAGCGGCTGCACGTCATGGGCGGAGCGATCAACCACCGCGGCAACACCGGCCCCACCAGCGAGTGGAACATCGCCGTGGACCCCGAGGCGGCTCAGCAGGTGATCACCGCTTTCACCGGGGCCGCGCAGCGACCGGTGATGGGCTCGCTCGAGGCGACCGAGGCCGTCCGCTTCACCCAGGGCACCCTGGACCGGATCGTCGCCCTCGCGGCGCGCACCGGCCACCCGGTGGCCACGATCCTCGGCGATGCACTGCGCTTCTACTTCGAGTTCCATGAGGCCGACGGCTTCGGCTGGATGGCGCACGTGCACGACCCGCTCGTCGCCGCGCACGCCGTGACCGGCGACTTCGCGAGCACCCGCCCGCTCGCGGTGGACGTCGAGCTGGCAGGCACCCTGACCCGGGGCCAGACGGTCGGCGACGAGCTGGGCCGCTGGGGCAGGGAGCCGAACCTCGATGTGCTCACCGAGGTGCGCGCCGCGGAGTTCGTCGAGCATCTGCTGGCGACCCTGGAGGCCGGGCTCGCACGTTCCGCGACGGCCTGAGCGCGGGTCGACCGCGGCGACGCGAGCCGCCGCGCCGCCCCGGGGCCGTTGAGGCGCCCCGGGGCGCCACCGCTCACCGCTCGAGCGTGGTGACCTCGACCGTGAAGCAGCGGCGCGAGCCCTTCTCGCCGCGCGAGGCGCGCCAGCCGGTGCAGGTGACCGATCCCGCCGCGGCATCGTCCTCGTAGGAGACGAGCACGGAGCCGGGAAGCGTCACCGGGGCGTCGAAGGAGACGTCCCAGCGCAATGGCCGCGAGAGGTCCACCCGGGACTCGGTGAAGGCGCGCGAGGCGGTGTACATCCCGTGCGCGATGGCCCGCGGGAACCCGAACGCCCTCGCGCTGAGCGCGGAGAGATGGATCGGGTTGACGTCGCCGGAGACCGCGGCGTAGCGACGACCCGCATCGGCCGGCAGCGACCAGCGGCCCGAGGGCCGAGGCGGCTCGAACTCGCGCCGCTCCTCGGTGGCCGACGGGGAGGTGCCCGAGGACTCCCCCGCACCCGGCTCGCCGCCGCCTCGCACGAGGTAGGTCGACACGTCGGTGGCGATGATCTCGCCGTCCTCGCCGAGGATCGTGGAGACCGCCTCGAAGGTGCGGCCCTTGCGATGGGGGCGCAGATCCCGCACCCGGCATTCGACGTCGACCAGCTCGCCGACCTGCACCGCGCGGTGCTGGAGGATCCGGTTGCGCAGGTGCACCAGGCCCAGCAGGGCGAAGGGGAAGTCGCGCCGGGCCATCAGCGCCAGCGAGACCGGGAAGGCGAGCACATGGAGCACGCCGGGGTGGACCAGGTCGGTGGCCGGACCGCCCATCAGATGGTCGAAGTCGCGAGAGCGCTCGGCGTCGATCCGCACCTTCCGCACCCGATAGGCGACCTGCGGGAGGATGGGCCCGCCGGTGCCGCCCCGCCGGCCTCTGGCGGAGCGCGGGTCGAGGGCCGCGGCGTAGATCGCGGGGAACGAGGGGACGTCGGAGAGGTCGGTGATCCTCTCCTCGCCGATCGTCCCCTCGGCGCGCCCGGGAGCAGTGCGGGCGTCGGCGGAGCTGCGTGCCATGCCGCTCACCTCCCCACCATGTTCTGGCCGCACACGCGCAGGGTCTCGCCGCGGATGCCTCCGGCCTCGTCGGAGCAGAGGAAGGAGATCGCCTCGGCGACGTCGACCGGCAGGCCTCCCTGCTGGAGGGAGTTCAGGCGGCGGGCCACCTCGCGGGTCAGGGCGGGCATCTTCGCGGTCATCTCGGTCTCGATGAACCCGGGGGCGACCGCGTTGGCGGTGCCGCCGAGGGCCTCGAGCCGGGCGGCGAGCGCCCCGACGAACGCGATCACCCCGGCCTTGGAGGTCGCGTAGTTCGTCTGCCCGCGGTTGCCCGCGATGCCGCTGGTGGAGGCCAGGGAGACGACGCGCGGCGTGGCGCCGAGCACGTCCCCGGCCTCGATCAGCGCCTCGGTGAGGGTGATCTGGCTGGAGATGTTCACCGCGAGCACCGGGTCCCAGCGGTCGGGGGTCATGTTGGCCAGCAGCTTGTCGCGCGTGATGCCGGCGTTCAGCACCACCGCGTCCAGGGTCAGGCCCCGTTCACGGAGGAAGGCGACCAGCCGCTCCCCCGCTCCGGCGGAGGTGACGTCGAGCTGGATCGGCACCGCGCGCAGCTCGTTGGCCAGGCGCGAGAGCTCCGTGCCGGCGCCGGGGACGTCCAGCACCACGAGCCGGGCGCCGTCGGCCGCGAGGGTGCGCGCGATCGCCGCGCCGATCCCGCGGGCCGCACCGGTCACCAGCGCCGTGCGACCGGCCAGCGGCAGCGAGCGGTTCTCCGTCGCACTGCCCGCCGCGCTGGAGACGGTGAGGAACTGGCCGGTGATGAAGGCGCTGCGCGCGGAGAGGAGGAACCGCAGGGCTCCGAGGGCGCCCGGGGCGTCCAGCGGGGTCCCGTCCTCGACGAGGATCCCGTTGGCGGTGCCGCCGCCGCGCATCTCGTGGGCGAGGGAGCGCAGGAAGCCCTCGACGCCGCCGCGGGCGGCGGCCTGGGCGGGGTCGGAGTCGTCGGCGGGTCGGGAGATCGTGACCACCCTCGCGCCCGGGGCGAGCGTGCGCATCGCTCCGGCGAGCGACAGCACGATCGGGCCGATCTCCGCCGGGGTGGAGATCTCGTCGAGCACCACGATCACCGAGCCGACGCGTCGGATCTCCTCGAAGCGACGGCGCACGTCGGCGCCCTCCTCCAGCAGGAGGTGGGCGACCCTGTCGGCGCCGTCGGAGGCGCCGAGCACCACGACCGGGCCGAGCACCGGCTCGGGACGGTCCTCACGGCGCAGCAGCCGGGAGGGTCGGGGCAGGCCCAGCTGCTTGGCCAGGGCTCCGCCCGGGGCGGAGCGGACGAAGCGGGTGTAGGCATCGGTCATGGGGACCTCCTGGTCGGGATGCGATCGCGGGACGGTCCGGGCGTCCGCGCGCTGTGGGGTGTCTGTGGCGGGCTGCGGGCGAGGGTCAATCGGTGACGGACTCGAGCAGCACGACGGTTCCCTGCCCGGCGGCGGCGCACACCGAGATCAGGCCGCGCTGGACGATCCCGGTCTCGAGCGCCCGCTGGTGCAGGAGCTTGGCCAGGGTCGCGACCAGTCGACCGCCGGTGGCGGCGAAGGGGTGTCCCGCGGCGAGGGAGGACCCGGCGACGTTGAGCTTGTCGCGGTCGATGCTGCCCAGCGCGCCCCCGCGACCCAGCCGCTCGCGGCAGAACTCCTCGGACTCCCACGCCTTCAGGGTGGTGAGCACCGTGGAGGCGAAGGCCTCATGGATCTCGTAGAAGTCGAGGTCCTGCAGTGCCAGGCCGTTGGCGTCGAGCAGCTCGGGCACCGCATAGGCGGGGGCCATCAGCAGCCCCTCCGCGCCGTGGGCGAAGTCGACGGCGGCGCTGCGGGCATCGACCACACGGGCCAGCGGGGTCAGTCCGTGCTCGTGGGCCCACTCCGCGCTGCCCATGAGCACCGAGGAGGCGCCGTCGGAGAGCGGGGTCGAGTTCCCGGCGGTCATGCTCGGCTCGGCGACCTGCGGGGACTTCACGCCGAAGACGGGCTTGAGCGAGCCGAGCTTCTCGAGCGTGGAGTCGGAGCGCAGGTTCTGGTCGCGGGACAGGCCGCGGTAGCCGGTGACCAGGTCGTCGAAGAAGCCGGCGTCGTAGGCGGCGCCGAGCTTCTGGTGCGAGGCGAGGGCGAGCTCGTCCTGCTCCTGGCGGGTGACGCCCCATTCGGCGGTGGTCTGGGCCTGGTGCTCGCCCATCGAGAGCCCGGTGCGGGGCTCGCCGTTGCGCGGCGGGACCGGCGCGAGGTCGGCCGGGCGGATCGCGGAGAGCGCCGTGACGCGCTGCATCGCGGTCTTCGCGGCGAAGGCGCGGTGGAGGATCCGGCGCAGTCGCGGGGTCACCTCGATCGGGGAGTCCGAGGCGGAGTCCACGCCGCAGGCGATGCCGGAGTCGATCTGCCCCAGCTGGATGCGGTTGGAGACGTGGATGACGGTCTCGAGGCTGGTGGCGCACGCCTTGGACATGTCGATCGTGGGGGTGCGCGGGTCCAGCGGGGTGCTCAGCGCGCTCTCGCGGGTGAGGTTGAGGTCCCCGGCGAGCTTCAGCACGGCGCCGCCGGCGATCTCGCCGAGCTTCTCGCCCTGCAGGCCGAAGCGGGCCACGAGGCCGTCGAGCGCAGCGGTGAGCATGTCCTGGTTGGAGATCCCGGCATAGGGTCCACCGGAGCGGGCGAAGGGGATCCTGTTGCCGCCGAGGATGAGGGCGTCGCGCGGGAAGTCGGTATGGGTCACTGGGTGCACCTCTTCGTGGTCACTGCTGTTCTTCGTGGTCACTGCGTGTCAGGGGACTACGGGTCATGGAGACGTCAGGGGTTCGGATGCCGCCGGATCGTCGGTCCGGCGGGCTTCGGTCCTGCAGAGGACTTTACATAGAACCGACGGTACTTGATACCCTAGGTTCCGTGAACGCGACGACGCAAGCCCCCGTGGACGGCCGATCAGCACGTTGGGCCCGCCACCGGGCAGAGAGACGTGCCGAGCTGCTCGATGTGGCCAGGCACCTCATCCATGAGCAGGGGCCGGACGTGACGATGGAGGACATCGCCGCGGCCTCCGGCACCTCGAAGTCCATCGTCTACCGCTACTTCGAGGACAAGGCGCACCTCCAGCGCGAGCTGGGCCGCAGCATCCTCTCCACGATGCACGCCAAGCTCCTCGAGGAGATCCGCGCCCTGGAGACGAGCATCGGCCGCGAGGCCGGGGCCGACGAGCGCATCCACGCGATGATCCGCGCCTACGTCGAGACCGCCCAGCGCTCCCCCGGGGTGTACCGCTTCGTGACCCGCCCCAGCGACGGCCTGAACCACTTCCTCGCGGCCGTCTCCCGCCTGGTGACGACCTTCCTGCCCGCCGAGATCCCCGCTCCGCAGGTCTGGGCCCACGGCGCCGTGGGCTTCGTCGAGCGGGCGGTCGACACCTGGATGACCGACTTCGAGACCCGGGAGGCCGGCGAGGACCCGTCGGCCTCCGAGACCGGGCTCCCGACGAACGACGCCCGACCCGCTCCGCTCTCCGCCGACCAGCTGGTGACCCATCTGGTCACCTGGCTCATGAAGGGACTGCACGCATGACCACCGATTCCCGCACCACGCCCACCTCAGCGCCCTCTCCCGCACCGGTCCTCGCCGACCCCACCGGACCCATCCCGGTGCTTCCCGGCGGGTCCGACCACCTCGACGTCGAGCTGGTCTCCGAGGCCCTGCTGGGCCGATGGGCCGACGCCCGGCTCGCCGCCCGTGAGCGCGCCACCCGCCCCGAGCTGCATCGCCCGATGGACGCCACCGTCGCCGAACATCGCGAGCGCGTCTTCGAGCAGCTCAAGGTCCTGGTCGAGGACGACGTCTCCCGACCGATGCTGCCCGAGCACCTGGGCGGCCCCAACGACAACGGGGCCAACGTCGCCGGCTTCGAGGAGCTGGTCGTCGCCGACCCCTCGCTGCAGATCAAAGCCGGTGTGCAGTGGGGGCTCTACACCTCCGCGATCATCCAGCTCGGCAGCGAGGAGCAGCAGCGGGCCTGGGTGCCCGCCGCCATGAGCCTGGAGACGCCCGGCGCCTTCGCCATGACGGAGATCGGCCACGGCTCCGACGTGCAGTCCCTCGCCACCACCGCCACCTTCGACCCCGACGGCGGGGAGGACGGCGAATGGGTGATCAACACGCCCTTCCGCGCCGCCTGGAAGGACTTCCTGGGCAACGCGGCGATCCACGCGCGGGCGGCGACGCTGTTCGCCCGACTGATCACCCGGGGCGTCGACCACGGCGTGCACTGCTTCTACGTGCCCGTCCGCGACGCCGAGGGGAACCTGCTCCCGGGCGTCTCGAGCGAGGACGACGGCGAGAAGGGCGGCCTGAACGGCATCGACAACGGCCGTCTCGCCTTCGACCACGTGCGCGTCCCGCGCACCAACCTGCTCAACCGCTACGGCGATGTGGCACCCGACGGCACCTACTCCTCGCCCATCGAGTCCCCGGGACGACGCTTCTTCACCATGCTCGGCACGCTCGTGCAGGGCCGGGTCTCCCTGGACGGCTCGGCGATCCGCGCCAGTGAGCTGGCGCTGCACATCGCAATCACCTATGCCACCCAGCGCCGCCAGTTCAGCGCCGCGGACCCCACCCGGGAGACGGTGCTGATGGACTACCAGGCGCATCTGCAGCGCCTGCTGCCGAAGCTCGCAGCCACCTATGCGGGCGCCTTCGCCCACGAGCAGCTGCTGCAGGCGTTCGACGACGTCTTCTCCGGCCGGGAGGACGATCCCGAATCGCGGGAGGACCTCGAGACGCTCGCCGCGACCCTCAAGCCGACCTCGACCCGCCTCGCGCTGGACACCATCCAGGAGTGCCGCGAGGCCTGCGGGGGCGCGGGCTTCATGGCCGAGAACCAGCTGGTGGGTCTGCACCAGGATCTCGACGTGTACGCGACCTTCGAGGGCGACAACACCGTCCTGCTGCAGCTGGTCGCCAAGCGGCTGCTCTCCGACTACACCGATGAGCTGCGCACCGTGGACCGGGCCGGGATCGGCCGCTTCATCGCCCAGCGCGCCGAGGTGCTCGCCAAGCGCCACACCCCGTGGGCCCGTCTCGGCCAGAGCGTCGCCGACCGCGGCAACTCCCGTCGGGCCTTCGACTCGATGCGCCAGTCCGATTTCCAGGAGGAGATGCTCGCCGACCGCGCCCGCGTCAAGGTCGAGGAGGTCGCGCTCGCCCTGCGCGGCGCCGCACGGATGAGCCCGGCCGACGCCGCCTCCGAGGTCAACAAGCACCAGGTGGAGATGCTGGACGCCGCGCGCGCCCACGCCGACCTGGTCCGCTGGCGCGCCTTCACGGCCGGCATCGAGGCGCTCGAGGGTCCCGGCGCCGAGGGTTCCCGTGCCGTGCTCACCGACGTGCGCGACCTCTTCGGACTCACCGCGATCAACGACGACCTGGCCTGGTTCCTGCTCGGCGGCATGATCTCCACGCAGCGCGGCCGCCAGATCGAGAGCGACCTGCGCCGGCTGCTGTGGCGCCTGCGCCCCCATGTCCTCGACCTGGTCGCAGCGTTCGATGTGCGGCCCGGTCACGTGCGCGCCCCGATCGCGCTCGGCGGCGAGCAGGAGCGTCAGGACGAGGCGGCGGCGTACTTCCGTGCGCAGCGGGCCAGCAGCGACTCCCCGGTCAGCGAGAAGACGCTGCGCGACCAGGAGAAGCGGGCCCGCCGCGCAGAGGCCCGGCGCGACGGGAAGCGCGACACCCGGCGCTGAGCACCCGCCCGCTCCCTCCGCGCAGGAGGGAGCGGACGGGTGCAGGCGGAGCGGGTGCCGCCTTGGTCTCACCAGACGCCTCGGCGCGCCCCACCCCGTCGCTCGCTCGTAGACTGGGAGGAGCGCGTCGGGCCCGTCGGCCCGCCGCTCCCCCAGCCCTCGTGACGAACGGACCCGAACCCGCGATGACCGCTGAGAACGCCCCCGCCCCCTCGCAGGCACCGGCCGCGGAGGTCGACACGGTCGATCACGCCGCCGCGACCCCCGACCAGGCCCAGCCCTTCGCGGAGCTCGGCCTGAAGGCGGACGAGTACGAGAACATTCGCCAGCTGCTGGGGCGCCGCCCCACCAACGCGGAGCTCGCCATGTACTCGGTGATGTGGTCGGAGCACTGCTCCTACAAGTCCTCCAAGAAGCACCTGCGCACCTTCGGAAAGCACACCACCGAGAAGATGCGCGAGAAGCTCCTGGTGGGCATGGGCGAGGACGCCGGCGTGGTCGACATCGGCGACGGCTGGGCGGTCACCTTCAAGGTCGAGTCCCACAACCACCCCTCCTACGTGGAGCCCTACCAGGGTGCCGCGACCGGCGTGGGCGGCATCGTCCGCGACATCATCTCCATGGGCGCGCGCCCCGTCGCCGTCATGGACCAGCTCCGCTTCGGCGCGATCGACCACCCCGACACCCAGCGCGTGGTCCACGGCGTGGTCTCCGGCGTGGGCGGCTACGGGAACTCCCTCGGCCTGCCGAACATCGGCGGCGAGACCGTCTTCGACGCCGCCTACCAGACCAACCCGCTCGTCAACGCTCTCGCCATGGGCGTGATGCGCCATGAGGACATCCGCCACGGCGCCGCGACCGGCGCCGGCAACAAGGTGGTCCTCTTCGGCGCCCGCACGGGCGGCGACGGCATCGGCGGCGCCTCCATCCTCGCCTCGGAGACCTTCGAGGAGGACGGCCCGGTCAAGCGCCCGAGCGTCCAGGTGGGCGACCCCTTCATGGAGAAGGTCCTCATCGAGTGCTGCCTCGAGCTGTATGCGGCCGGCACCGTCGCAGGCATCCAGGACCTGGGCGCCGCGGGCATCTCCTGCGCGACCAGCGAGCTCGCCGCCAACGGCGGCTCCGGCATGCACATCCACCTCGAGGAGGTGCTGCTGCGCGACCCCACCCTGAACGCCGGCGAGATCCTCATGAGCGAGTCGCAGGAGCGCATGATGGCCGTGGTGAGCCCGGACAAGCTCGCCGAGTTCCAGGCGATCGCCGCGAAGTGGGACGTCGAGGCCGCGGTCATCGGCGAGGTCACCGGCGACGGCCGCCTCACCATCGACCACCACGGCCACCGCATCGTGGACGTCGACCCCGCCACCGTCGCGATCGACAGCCCGGTCTACGACCGCCCCTACGCGCGCCCCGACTGGCAGGACGCCCTCCAGGCGGACACCGCCGAGGCCCTCTCCCGCCCCGGCACCGCCGAGGAGCTCGCGGCGACGCTGCGCACGCTGATCGCCTCCCCGAACCTCGCCTCGAAGGGCTGGATCACCGACCAGTACGACCGCTACGTCGGCGGCAACACCGCGCTCGCCATGCCCGACGACGCCGGCGTGCTGCGGGTCGACGAGGAGACCGGACGCGGCGTCGCGCTCGCCACGGACTCCAACGGCCGGTACACCAAGCTCGACCCCCGCACCGGCGCCCAGCTCGCGCTGGCGGAGGCATACCGGAACGTCGCCACCTCCGGCGCCGTGCCGCTCGCGATCACGGACTGCCTGAACTTCGGCTCCCCGGAGGATCCGGGCCCGATGTGGCAGCTGGTCGAGGCGATCGGCGGCCTCGCCGAGGCCTGCGAGACCCTGGGCGTGCCCGTCACCGGCGGCAACGTCTCCCTGTACAACTCCACCGGCGAGCCCGGGAAGATCGATTCCGCGATCCACCCGACCCCCGTGGTCGGCGTGCTCGGCGTGTTCGAGGACGTCGCCCGTCGCACGCCCTCCGGCTGGCAGGACGAGGACCTCTCGGTGCTGCTGCTGGGCACCACCCGCGAGGAGCTCTCCGGCTCCGCCTGGGCCGACGTGGTCCACCAGCACCTCGGCGGGCTGCCGCCGCAGGTCGACCTCGAGGCCGAGCGCTCGCTCGCCGCGGTGCTCATCGCCTCCTCCGACGAGGGCCTCGCCGCCTCGGCGCACGACCTCTCCGAGGGCGGCCTCGCCCAGGCGCTGGTCGAGTCCGTGACCCGCTTCGGCACCGGTGCGCAGGTCGATCTCGCCAGCCTGCTCGAGCGCGACGGCGTGGACCTCGCCTCCGCCCTGTTCTCCGAGTCCCAGGCCCGGGCGCTGGTCGCCGTCCCCGCCGGGCACGAGGAGCGCCTCACGGCCCTGGCCGACGAGCACGGGGTGCCGGTGCTGCGCCTCGGCGCCACGACGGGGAGCGCCCTGGCGATCGAGGGCGTCGGCAGCTTCGCGGCGTCCGAGCTGCGGGAGCTGCGCGAGGGCACCCTGCCCCGCTACTTCGGCTGATGAGGCGGGGTGCGGCAGGGGCCCGGTGAGCTGACCCCACGGCAGCGCCTCGCGCTGGATGCGGCGAAGCTCTACTACCTCGGCGGCATGTCCCAGCAGGCCGTCGCCGAGGCGCTGCACCTGTCGCGCCCGCACGTCTCGAAGCTGCTCGCCAGCGCCCGGGAGCAGCGCTTCGTCCGCACCGTCGTCGCCGATCCGCGGGAGTCGGACCAGACGCTCCTGACCACGCTCCGGGACCGCTACGAGCTGACCGACCTCCGCCTCGTGGTGCCCGTGGGCCGCGGCCCCATGGACCGACGGCGGGCGCTCGGGACCGGGGCCGCGGAGATGCTCGACAGCCACGCCACCTCCGATCGCGACGTGGTGGGCTTCTGGTGGGAGGGCGCCGGCCAGGTGGTGCTCGAGGCGATGGTCCGGATGCGCCTGCGACCCCACGCCCTGGTGCAGCTCGACGGGGCGGGACCGGACGGCGCTCCGGATGCGGCGCTCAGCGCCTTCGCCGCCCGCACGGATCTGCCGCTGCACACCCTGCAGGAGCCGATCCTGCACCGGACGGTGGCGGCCCGCCTCGAGGCGGAGACCTCCCCGCAGACCCGACGGATCCTCACGCTGCAGGCGGACTGCGACATCGCGGTGTTCGACGCCGGGCTGCCGAGCGCCTCGGCGCTCAGCGAATCTCCGCTGGTGAGCGAGGAGGAGCGCGGACTGGTCGCCGAGCAGGCCGTGGGCAGGATCTGCGGACGGTTCATCGACGCCGAGGGGCGGGTGGTCGCGCCGTCGCTCAGCCAGCGGGTGAGCGGACCGACCCTCTCGGATCTGCGCCGGATCAAGCGCACGGTGCTCGTGGCCTGCGGGACCGAGCTGATCCCCGTGATCCGCGCAGCTCTGGGGAACCGCTATGCGAACCATCTGGTGACCGATGTGGAGACCGCCGAGGCACTCGCCGCCTACGCCTGACCCGCCCCGAACTGGCACATATGTGCCGTTTCTCCGTTGTCCTCCTCCTCTGCGGGGCCTTGACTGAGGGCCGGACAAAGGAGTTTGACGTGAACGACGCATCATTGATCGACCACACGCTGCTGGCCCCCGATGCCACGGCGGACCAGGTCGCCGCACTGTGCCGAGAGGCCATCGACGACGGGTTCCTCACCGTGTGCGTGAGCCCCACCCGAGTCGCCCAGGCGGCCGAGCAGCTCGCCGGACAGCCCCCGCTGGTGTGCACCGTGGTCGGCTTCCCCTCCGGGGCCCACCTCAGCGCCGTGAAGGCGGCGGAGACCGCGGCCGCCGTCGCCGACGGCGCCGACGAGATCGACATGGTCCTCTCGCTCGGAGCGGTCAGGGACGGCGACTGGGAGGCTGTCCGCGCCGACATCGCGGCGGTCGTCGAGGCCGCCGGGGACGCCCTGGTCAAGGTCATCCTCGAGACGGCGCTCCTCAGCGAGGACGAGATCACCCGCGCCTGCGAGGCCTCCGAGCAGGCCGGTGCCGGCTTCGTGAAGACCTCGACCGGCTTCGCCGCCGGCGGGGCGACCGTCGAGGCGGTCGCCGCGATGCGCGCCGCCGTCGGCGACCGACTGGGGGTGAAGGCCTCGGGCGGGATCCGCACCGCCGAGGCGTTCCAGGCCATGGTCACCGCCGGAGCGAACCGGATCGGGGCCTCCGCCGGCGCGACCCTGCTGGGACGGTGAGCGACGTGGCAAGCACCAGCACCGATCCCCGTCCCGCACCGCAGGAGGAGGGCGTCGCCAACACCTCCTGGGGCCTCATCAAGGACCGCTCCCGTCAGCTCCGCGACGGCTATCTGGACCGCACACCGCGGTTCCAGTTCATCCTGCTGTCGATCTGCTTCCCCATGTGGGGCATGGCGGCGAGCATGAACGACATCCTCATCGCGCAGTTCAAGGCCGTCTTCACCCTGTCGGACTTCGCCTCCGCCTTCGTGCAGTCCGCGTTCTACGGCGGATACTTCCTCCTCGCGATCCCCGCCAGCCGGGTCATCCGCCGCACCAGCTACAAGACCGGCCTCCTCATCGGGCTGAGCGTGTACGTGCTGGGCTGCGTGCTGTTCTTCCCCGCCTCGCAGGTCGCCACGTACGCGGTGTTCCTCGGCTCGCTGTTCTCGATCGCGATCGGCCTCTCCTTCCTGGAGACCTCCGCGAACACGTACTCGTCGATGATCGGCGAGCGCTCGACGGCGACCCTGCGCCTGAACGTCTCGCAGACCTTCACCGCCGTCGGCTTCCTCGGCGGCGCGGTGATGGGCAAGTTCCTGGTCTTCACCGACGGCGATGCGCTGCACGCCCGGATCGCCGCCGCCCCCACGGAGGCGGCACGGATGGCGATCACCTCCGAGGCCCTCGGGCGGACCCTCGGCCCGTACAAGCTCATCCTGGTGATGCTCCTGGTGCTGATCGTGCTCATCGCGATCACCCAGTACCCGCACTCCAAGCCGCTGCGCGAGGACGCGACCGAGGCCAAGGCCTCCATCGGCGAGACCCTCTCGCATCTCCTGCGCAACCGCCTGTTCTGCGCCGGGATCCTCACGCAGTTCCTCTACGTGGGCATGCAGACCGCCCTGTGGTCCTTCACCATCCGCCTCGCGATGGACATGGATCCGAGCGTCAACGAGCGCACGGCGGCGAACTACCTGATCGCAGCGTTCATCGCCTTCTTCATCGGCAAGTTCGTCGCCAACATCCTCATGACGCGGATGAATGCGGACCTGGTGCTGGTGGGCTACGCGAGCCTGGGCCTGCTCGCCATCCTCTACGTCGCCTTCGTCCCGAGCTTCACCGCGGTGTACGCGGCGATCGTGGCCTCGGCGCTGCTGGGTCCGTGCTGGGCGACCATCTTCGCGCGGAACCTCGACGTGATCGAGGACAAGCGGTTCACCGAGACCGGCGGGGCGATCATCGTCATGTCGATCATCGGCGGCGCCGTGGTCCCCGCGATCCAGGGCCTCGTCTCGGACCTGCTGGGCTCGATGCAGCTGAGCTTCCTGGTGAACCTGCTCTGCTTCGGCGCCGTGCTCGTGTTCTTCGGCCACCTGTACCGCCGCGGCGTCGCACAGGATGACGCCGCCCCCGCGGAGGTGCGCTGACATGGCGTTCACCCTCGAGCTCCGACGCGAGGACTTCGGCGAGGCGGAGCGCACGGTGTGCACCGGCGGCGAGTGGACCGTCACCGCGCGCCGGTACCGCACCGGCGTCGAGTCCCTGACCCTCCGGAACTCCCGCGGCCATCTGGAGGTGCTGCCCTTCCTCGGCCAGATCATCTGGGACGCCGTCTTCGACGGGGAGTCGCTGCGGATGAGCAGCATGTTCGAGGAGCCGCGGAAGGTCTCGCAGATCGTGGAGACCTACGGGTGCTTCGCGTTCCACTCCGGCCTGCTCGCCGCCGGCTGCCCCTCCCCTGAGGACACCCATCCGCTGCACGGGGAGTTCGCCTGCGCCGACATGGACTCCGCCGAGCTCGTCCTCGACGAGGACTCCCTCACGATCCGCTCGACGCGGGAGCACGTCATGGGCTTCGGCGACCACTACCGCGCCGTGCCCGCGGTGACGATGCGGGCCGGATCGGCGCTGTTCGACATCGACCTCGAGGTCACCAACCTCTCCTCCTACGCGCCGATGCCCCTGCAGTACATGTGCCATCTGAACTACCGGTTCCTCCCGGGCGCGACGATGACCCAGGAGATCCCCGAGGGCGGCTTCCGCCTGCGGGAGAGCATCCCGGCGCACGTGACCCCGACCCCGCACTGGGAACGGCTGAACGAGCGCCTGCGCAGCGGCGACATCGACGCCGACAGCCTGGTCGACGCAGAGGACTTCGATCCGGAGATCGTCTTCTTCGCCGACGACCTCCCCACCGGGGACGGGCCCCTCACCTTCCGGATGAGGAGCTCGGAGGACTTCGAGTTCCTCACCCGGTTCGACCCCGCGCTGCTCCCCACCGCCACCCGCTGGATACTGTCGAACCCCGACCAGCAGGTCGCGGCGTTCGTGCTCCCCGCCACGTCGCGCCCCGAGGGCCGGCTCGCCGCGCAGCGCAGCGGCACCCTGATCGACCTCCCGGCCGGTCACAGCGCGAAGTACTCGGTGACCACCGGACTGGTCGCCTCCCACGAGAAAGAGAACTCCTGACATGTCGATCGCCGTCATCGGGTCCAACATGGTGGACCTGATCTCCTACATCCACCGCATGCCCTCCGAGGGCGAGACCGTGGAGGCCCCCGGATTCGCCATGGGATGCGGGGGGAAGGGCGCCAACCAGGCGATCGCGGCTGCCCGCCTCGGCGCTGAGATCGTCATGGTCACGCGCGTCGGGAACGACGTCTTCGCCGAGTCGACGCTGAAGAACTTCGAGGACCACGGCATCAGCACGAAGCATGTGCTGCGCACCGAGGCCACCTCGGGGGTCGCCCCGATCTTCGTCGATCCGGAGTCCCACAACGCGATCATCATCGTCAAGGGCGCCAACGCGCTGCTGACCCCGGAGGACGTCGAGTGGGCCCGCGAGGACATCGCCCGATGCAGCCTCATCGTCCTGCAGCTCGAGATCCCTCTGGAGACCGTCTACGCGGCGGTCGCCCTCGGGGAGGAGCTCGGCATCCCCGTGCTGCTCAACCCCGCTCCCGCCTCCCCCGAGCTCGACCTCACCCGGATCTCCGGGGTGGAGTTCCTGGTGCCCAATGAATCCGAGCTCGAGCTCCTCACCGGCATGCCCGTCGCGAGCCTCGAGGACATCACCAAGGCGACGGACGTGCTGGTCGCCGCCGGCATCGCCAACGTCATCGTCACGCTCGGAGCCCGCGGAGCGCTCTGGGCCCATGCGGGCGGTCAGCAGCTCGTGGACGCTCCCACCGTGGAGGCCCTCGACACCACCGGCGCAGGGGATGCCTTCATCGGATGCTTCAGCACCACCTGGGTGGGCTCCGACGACGTGCTCGCGGCCGTGCGGGCCGGCACCGCCTACGCCGCCGACTCGGTCACCCGGCAGGGCACGCAGACCTCCTACGCCTGGGCCGAGGAGTCGCAGCCGGCCTGACCCGGTCAGCTCCTGCCGTACAGCAGCTCCGCCTCGGCGCGCTTGGCCCGGACCAGGTCGGCGGCGGAGTCCGGCTCCTCCAGGGTCGCGAGATCCAGGACCGGCCCGGTGCCGTCCTGGATCTCCCATCGGCTGCCGCCCTCGACCAGGGAGCCGTGCTTGACGTCGTAGTAGCCCGGACGGGCGCTCAGCGCGATCCCCCGCGCCCCGTGGAGCGAGGCCACGAGGTGGTGATGGAAACGCGTGGTGATCCAGATCTGATGGGCCGCGGGTGCGAACTCCCCGCGCCAGAACGTGGTGAAGGGGAGGAAGCCGTCCTCCGCGACGAGATCCTGCAGCCGGGCAAAGCCCGCGTGGTCCCCGCCGGGCAGCGCCTCCACATACCGGACCCGGTCGCGGGGGATGCCGGAGGCCTCGACGGTGCGTCGCACGTGGCCCAGCAGGCGCTCGAAGGCGTTCTCGTCGATCACGTCGGACTGCACGCACAGCACCAGCTCCGTCGGGGCGGAGCGATCCGGCACCGGCACGTCCTGGACCAGATAGGCGTCGTCGACGCCCCGCGCGATGCCGAGGTGCTCGGCGCTCGGGGCGTCGCGCACGCTGACGTGGTCGAATCCTGCGAAGGTCTCCGCGCCGACGGGAGCCAGGCCCTGGCCCGTCGCGATCAGCGGGGCACCGCTGATCCGGGCCGCGGCACGCAGGGCGGTGACCAGCAGATCGTTCTGCGGCCACACCGCGTTGACGAAGCCGCCGCCCAGCAGATGCAGGCTCCCCGCCTCCCGCAGGGCCAGCAGCGGGGCGTCGTACAGCGGTGTGCCCAGGGTGGTCACGATGTCCTCGACGCTGCGCCGGGAACCGTGCAGGGAGTCCTCGACGGTGCGGAACACCGCGTCGGTCACGCGGAGACGCGGGTGGATCCCGCCGAACAGGGCGCTCGCGGTCCCCGGGCGGCGGCAGTCCAGCCAGACCTCGTCCTCGGGACGGTTCCTGGCCAGATGCTCGAGCCAGCGCCGGGCGATCAGCTCGTCCCCGTAGTTCGGGTAGGTGGCCATCGAGACCAGATAGAGCGGCGCGTGCAGAGGGCCCGGACGGGGCAGCTCCACCTCCGGGACGTCGTTCTCGGCCGCGGCGGCCGCGCGGCGGCGTCGGGATCCGAACATCTCAGGACCTCCCGGTGAGCGCCATCCAGCGGATCATGAAGGCCGCCATCTGGTCCCGCGTGATCAGGGCGTCGGGGCGGAAGGTCCCGTCGCTCCAGCCGCGGCTGATGCCGGAGGTCGCCATCCAGCCGATCTCCGCGGCGAAGACGTGGCTGCGCGGGACGTCGACGAACTGGTCCGCCGCGGAGGGGCTCGCCGGTGGTTCGCCGGCGGCCCGGTAGAGGAAGGCGGCGACGGCATCGCGCTTGACGGGTTCGAGCGGCCGGAAGACGCGGCTGCTGCCGCTCCCCCACCCTTCGGTGATCCCTTCGGAGTACGCCCAGCAGATCTCCTTGTAGAAGACGAAGCTCGGATCCACGTCGCGGAAGGGCGAGGTCCTCGGCGGCGTGTACGCCGGTGCCCCCATGGCCCGATGGAGGAACACGATCATCGCGTCGCGCAGGTTCTCGCTGTCGGGCCGGAAGGTGCGGCTGCTGCCGCTCCCCCACCCCTCCGTGATGCCGGCGGCGAAGAGATCCTGGATCTCCAGGAAGAACACCCGCTCCGGGGCGACGTCGCTGAAGCTGGGGCGGACGAAGCGGACCGCGCCCTTCTCGAGCGCGGCGGTGCCGTTCTCGAACGGCTGGATGCGGCGGTCGCCGTCCTGGGAGACGCTGCGGGTGGGGCGGCCCCAGGCCGAGCCCCATCGGGCCCCGAACGGGGTGGCGTAGCCGTACGCGGGGCCGCCCTCCTGGAGCACGAGACCGGCGGTGAGCTGCGTGGCGGTGTACTTCCCGGTGCGATGGGCGCTCCGGACCACGGTGCCGAGCGCCGCGGCACCGCCGGCGCCCTCGAAGGCCCAGAGGTGCTCCTTCCAGCCGCCGTCGAGGAAGCCCTGCGCCTCCCCGCGCAGCGCACCGAAGCGGGCATAGAGGCCGTCTCCGGGGCACGCGGTGTAGTTGACGTCGCGGTGCCCGAACATCCGCGGCAGCGAGACCCTGGTGCCCGTGGAGTGCTTGGTGTTCTCGACGGTGCTCCAGGACGAGGTGCCGGTGACGCTGGTGCGGAAGGTGCTCAGCAGCTTCCAGCCCACGAGCTGGGCGAGGGCGACCATCGCGGCCCGCGGCGGCGGCGAGCTCGAGTAGTCGCCCATCACCGAGATGCCGAAGGCCCCGGTGTTGAAGCCATAGGCGTGCGCGCCCACGATGTTCCGCTGCAGTCCGCCGCTGCGCCCCTCGAACACCTGGCCGTGCTTCGAGATCAGCAGGTTGTAGCCGATGTCCGCCCAGCCCAGGGTCACCGTGTGGTACCGCAGGATGCCCCGCACGATCTGTGCGGACTGCGCGGAGGTGTAGTCGTTGGTCCCGGCGGTGTGGTGGACGACCACGGACTTGAGCTCGTCGGCGGCGCTGGTCCCGCGGACCATCGACTCGTCCGCTCCCCAGGCGGCCCGGGAGGTGAAGGACGGGGCGCCCACCAGTGCAGGGGTCGCCGGGTTGGCGGCGGCGGCCGTGCTCATGGTCCGCTGCTGCGCCGCGGGCTGGGCCTGGTCGGCGAGGGTCCCGCTGCTGTACTCCGCGGAGGCGGACAGCGGCAGGACGTCCTCGTCCGCGGTGGTCGGTGAGGTGGTCACGACGTGGGCGACCAGCTGTTCGGTGATGTCGGCGCCGTCGAGCTCCGCCAGGATCTGCAGCGCGGAGACGACACCGATCCACCCCGCCTCGGTGCCGGCCACGGCCTCGCCGGTCTCGGGATCCTCGGCAGTCTCCAGGGGCAGCCAGGGGGTCCACTCGCCATCGGCGTCGATCCCCCGCACCAGCACCTCGGGGGCGTCGAGATCGGTGGGCCAGGTGACGCCCACCATCGTGGCCGGCTGCTCCGGGAGATCCCGGACCTGCACGTCATCGGCCTCGACGAGCTGGACCTCGGCGAGCGGGACGTCGAGGATGCGCGTCTCGCCGTCGGTGACCGTGGGGTCGGCGAGGGCCGGGGCGACGGTGAGCCCGACGGACAGTGCGGGGACCGCGGCGGCCGTGACGGCGAATAGGGTGCGACGGGCGAGGACGACCGGCGGAGGGAGGTCGGCGGCCGGACGGCGGGACGAGGACAGCTGGGGCATGAGGACAGCTCCGGGTCGACGAGGCGGGAAGGGGCTCCCGGGATCACCGTGCACCGGCATGGCGTCCGAGGAGGTCAGCTCTCCCTCGCAACGCTAGTGCACCGTTCCCCGCCGGCCCCTGCGACGCGGTCACGATTCGGCGAAGAAGCGCCGGGGCGCGCGGACCCTGCGGCGCAGGTCCCCTCCTCCATGTTCCCCGCCTGCGCGCCGCGGTCCGGGAGCCGGTCAGATCACCCGCGTCCAGCGCCACAGGAACGCCGCCATCTGATCCCGCGGCACCCGGTTCAGCGGCCGGAACGTGCCGTCGGAGTATCCGCGCGAGATCCCGGTCTTCGCGAGCCAGCCGATCGCGGTGGCGTAGCCGCTGGTCGCCGCGACGTCGGAGAACTGCGCGGCATCCGCCGGGGAGGCCGGGGGCGATCCGGCCGCGTGGTACAGGAGCGAGGCGACCGCGCCGCGCCGGATCGTCTCCGCCGGGCGGAAGGTGCCATCGGTGAAGCCGATCGAGATCCTCTTCGCCGCGGCCCAGCACACCTCCTTGTAGAACGAGTGGCTCGTGGGGACGTCCGAGAACGGCGAGGTGCTCGGCGGGGTGAAGGCCGGCGATCCCAGCGCCCGGTAGATGAACACCACCATGTGGTCGCGCCGGGTCAGCTCCTCGGGACGGTAGGTGGTGCCCCCATAGCCGTGCACCACGCCCGCGTCGACGAGGTCGTTGATGTCGAAGTAGTAGGCGCGCCCCGGCGGGACGTCCTCGAACTTCGTGGGGGCGAAGCGCCGGTATCTGCCGTTCAGCGCCGACATCCCGTACGAGAACGCCTGCACCACCCGGTCGCCGTCCTGGTACGGCTTCCCGGCGGGCCTCCCCCAGGAGGACTGCCAGGACGTCGCCGTGGGACAGACGTAGGCGCTCGCGCCGCCGCCCTGGTCGATCACGAGCCCTTCGGTCAGCACCGTCGCGTTGTAGGGGCCCGTGCTGTGGGCGCTCTTGACGACGGTGCCGAGGACCGCGGATCCTCCGGCGCTCTCGAAGGCCCTCAGGTGCTTGGTCCAGCCGGAGTCCGAGGCGCTCTGCGCCTCCGTGCGGATCGTGCCGAACTGCCGGTAGAGGTTCAGGCCCGGGCACTCGGTGTAGTTCACGTCGCGGTGCCCCATGATGCGGGGCAGCGAGACGGTCTGCCCTGCTGGGAACCGGGTTCCGGTGCCGGGGGTCCAGGAGGCCTTCGCGGTGACGGCGGGCTGGAAGGTGCTCAGCAGCTTCCAGCCGGCGATCTGGGCGATCGCCCGACGCCCGGCGCTGGGCAGGGTGGTCGAGGAGTAGTCCCCGAGCACCGAGATGCCGAAGCTGCCGGTGTTGAAGCCGTAGGCGTGCGCGCCGACGATGTTGCGGTGCAGGCCGCCGCCGCGGCCCTCGAAGACCTGGCCGTACTTGTCGACCAGGATGTTGTATCCGATGTCGGACCATCCCAGGGTGCCCACGTGGTAGGCCTGGATTCCGCGCACCAGCTGGGCGGACTGGCTCGCGGTGTAGCTGTTCGTCCCGGCCGTGTGGTGGATGACCACGGCCTTGAGGCGGTCGGCGCTGCTGGTGGCGCGCACCGAGGACTCGTCCGCACCCCAGGTCGCCCGGGAGACGAACGAGGGCGCCCCGGAGCCGAGCCGCGGAGTGGCCGGGTTCTTCGCGGCCGTCGTCGACATGGTCGACATGGTCGACATGGAGCTGGACTGCTCCTCCTGGGTGATCGTCGCGTCGGGCCCGGTCAGCTGCGGCGTCTCCTCGTCCGCCGGGGCGGCGGAGGTGGTGATCACGTGGGCGACGAGGGATTCCGTCACGTCCTCGCCGTCGAGCTCCGCGCGGATCCGCAGGGCGGAGATCTCTCCCGTCCATCCCGCCTCGGTCCCGGCCGCGGCCTCCCCCGTCTCCGGATCCTCCGCCGTCTCCAGCGGGATCCACGGCGACCATTCCCCCTCGAGACTCAGGCCCTGGACCTGCACCTCCGGAGCGTCGGAGTCCGCCGGCCAGGTCACGCCGACCATGGTCGCCGGCTGCTCGGTCAGCTCGCGGGCGACGGCTCGATCGGCCTCGACCAGCGGGACGTCCGCGAGCGCGATGTCGACCACGCGGGTCTCCCCGCCGGAGACGGTCGGGTCGGCGAGAGCGGGAGCGGCGCTCAGCACCGAGCCGGCAGCCGGGACCAGGGCGGTTGCCGCGGAGACGGCCAGCACGGCCCGGCGGGACGGTGCGCGGGACGGCGGCGCCTCCGAGGGCGGCGTCGCATCAGACGCTGCCGGGCGGGGGACGGGGTGTCGTGCGGACATGGACTGCTCCGGTTCTCCGAGTGCTGAGGCGGAGTCCGATCGAGTGGGTCCAGCACGAGCCGAGGCACGCACGTCGTGCGATCGGGCGGCGATGCCCGGATCGCCCTCGGCGGGCTCCGGGGCCACCGTAGTGCGTCTGCTCCCGACGGGTCGCAGAATCCCGGTCACGATCGAGCGTCGGTCGCGACGTCCCGTCAGGGAGTGCGCTGCCGACGCGGACTGGGGCCGCCCACCGCGGGCTGCGCCGCCCCACCGGCGAGGCCCCTGTGCAGAGACCGAGCGCGAACACACCGAGGGCGGGCCCCGGGATCTCTCCCGGTGGCCCGCCCTCGGTGTGGTGCGGTGTCAGACGCGACTCAGGCGTCGGCGTCCTCGTCCGCGGCCGGCTTCGCGTTGACGAAGCCCGCGGCCTCGGCGGCCTCCGCGGTGCGGAACCAGACCTCGGCGACGGTGCGGTCGTACCAGGGCGACTCGGGGGTGTGGAACTTCATCGAGTCCTCGTTGCCCTTGATGTCGAAGCCCTCGGGCGGGGTCTCGCCCTTGTAGGAGTCCTCGCCGTACGGCGCGGTGCTCTCCTCGACGGCGGCGGTGTCCTCGGCCGTGGACGCGTTCTTCGCGGCGCCCTCGGCCTCCTTCACCACGGCCTGCTTCGGGGAGTACTCCTCGGTGACGAGCTCGATGACCGCCATGGGGGCGTTGTCGCCCTTGCGGGGGGCCACCTTGGTGATGCGGGTGTAGCCGCCGGGACGCTCCGCGAAGGTCGGTGCGATCTCCTCGAACAGCGTGTAGACGACACCCTTGTCACGCACGGTCTGCATGACACGGCGACGAGAGGCGAGATCGCCCTTCTTCGCCTGGGTGATGAGGCGCTCCGCGTGGGGACGAAGGCGCTTGGCCTTGGTCTCCGTGGTGGTGATCGCCTTGTGACGGAACAGCTCGGTGGCGAGGCTGGCGAGGATCATCCGCTCATGTGCGGGGGATCCGCCGAGGCGCGCACCCTTGGTGGGGGTAGGCATGGTCGTTCTCCTTGAAGAAAATGAAGGTCAGTACTGGTCGCCGAAGTCGTCGGAGTAGGAATCCAGGGCCGACGGGTCGAACCCGGCGGGGGAATCCTTCAGCGACAGACCGAGGTCGGCGAGCTTCGCCTTGACCTCGTCGATGGACTTCTGGCCGAAGTTGCGGATGTCGAGCAGATCGGCCTCGGAACGGGCGGTCAGCTCGCCGACGGTGTGGACACCCTCGCGCATCAGGCAGTTGTACGACCGCACCGTGAGGTTGAGGTCGTTGATCGGCAGCGCCAGATCGGCGGCGAGAGCCTGATCCGTGGGCGACGGGCCGATCTCGATGCCCTCCGCCTCCTGGTTCAGCTCGTGCGCCAGACCGAACAGCTCGACCAGGGTCTTGCCGGCCGAGGCCACCGCGTCACGCGCGGAGATGGCCGGCTTGGTCTCGACGTCGACGATGAGCTTGTCGAAGTCGGTGCGCTGCTCGACACGGGTCGCCTCGACCTTGTAGGTCACCTTGAGGACCGGCGAGTAGATCGAATCGACCGGGACCCGGCCGATCTCTCCGTCGACACCCTTGTTCTGCGAGGCGGAGACGTAGCCGCGACCGCGCTCGACGATCAGCTCGATCTCCAGGCGGCCCTTCTCGTTGAGGGTCGCGATGTGCAGGTCGGGGTTGTGGATCTCCACACCGGCCGGCGGGGTGATGTCGGCGGCGGTGACGCGACCGGCTTCCTCACGACGCAGGTACATCACGACGGGCTCGTCGTTCTCCGAGGAGACGACGAGGTTCTTGATGTTGAGGATGACCTCGGTGATGTCCTCCTTGACGCCGGGGACGGTGCTGAACTCGTGCAGCACGCCGTCGATGCGGATCGACGTGACCGCGGCACCGGGGATGGAGGACAGCAGCGTGCGACGCAGGGAGTTGCCGAGGGTGTAGCCGAAGCCGGGCTCGAGCGGCTCGATGACGAACCGGGAGCGATTCTCCGACACGACCTCTTCGGTCAGCGTGGGGCGCTGTGCAATGAGCACTGTGGATCCTTTCCGCGAGCGTCCGCCATATGACGCTCAGAAGGGGGCGGTGGGCCTAGAAGGTGAGTGGTGTCCAGGGTGCCGGGCGCGGGATGCCCGCGTGCGGCACGCGACGACCGGGGCGGAGCGGTGAGGCTCCGACCCGGTCGGCGAGGTCAGACGCGGCGGCGCTTGGCCGGGCGGGTGCCGTTGTGCGGCTGCGGGGTGACATCCTGGATCGAGCCGACCTCGAGGCCGGTCGCGGTGAGCGAGCGGATCGCGGTCTCGCGGCCGGAGCCCGGGCCCTTCACGAAGACATCGACCTTCTTCATGCCGTGCTCCTGCGCCTGGCGGGCAGCGGCCTCGGCGGCCATCTGCGCGGCGTAGGGGGTCGACTTGCGCGAGCCCTTGAAGCCGACCTGGCCGGCGGAGGCCCAGGAGATGACAGCACCGGTCGGGTCCGTGATGGACACGATGGTGTTGTTGAACGTGCTCTTGATGTGGGCCTGGCCGTTGACGATGTTCTTCTTGTCCTTGCGGCGCGGCTTGCGCGCGGCGGCCTGACGGGTCTTGGTTGCCATTCGGCAGAACTCCTCTGGTGGATGTGGGGTGCGCCGGATCCCTCAGCGGCGCGAAGTGACTGCGGGCTCCCCTGCGGGGGAAGCCGGGCGGCCTCTCAGCGGGGAACGCTGATCAGCGAGCCTTCTTCTTGCCGGCGACCGTGCGCTTCGGACCCTTGCGGGTGCGCGCGTTGGTCTTCGTGCGCTGACCGTGGACGGGCAGGCCACGACGGTGACGCAGTCCCTGGTAGCTGCCGATCTCGACCTTGCGGCGGATGTCCGCGGCGACCTCGCGTCGCAGGTCACCCTCGATCATGTAGTTCTCTTCGATGTGATCGCGCAGCTTGACGAGGTCCTCGTCGCTGACCTCGCGCACGCGCAGATCGCCGGAGACGCCGGTTGCGGCGAGGGTCTCCAGGGCGCGGGTACGACCCATGCCGAAGATGTACGTCAGGGCGACTTCGAGGCGCTTCTCGCGCGGAAGGTCCACTCCCACCAGACGTGCCATGTGCAGATTCTCCTACTGTCTCGGAGGCCTGATCCGATCCCTCGTCCTCGGGTCTGTTCCCGGGACGCCGCAGCCTCCGCACTGCGGGTGACCGGCTCGCGCCGGTGGGGTCGTCTCTTCTGTTGTGTGCCCGCGATGCGGGCGGTGCCCACTGGGGGCTGACCGCTTGATGCGGTCGTCACAGCAGATGCCGGGGACTCAGCCCTGGCGCTGCTTGTGACGGGGGTTCGAGCAGATGACCATGACTCGCGAGTGGCGACGGATCACCTTGCAGTTGTCACAGATCGGCTTGACGCTCGGCTTGACCTTCATTGCTTTCCTTCTCCCGGGACGATCACTTGTAGCGGTACACGATGCGGCCGCGGTCGAGGTCGTAGGGGCTCAGCTCGACGACCACGCGGTCCTCGGGAAGGATGCGGATGTAGTGCTGGCGCATCTTCCCGGAGATGTGCGCGAGCACCTTGTGCCCGTTGTCGAGCTCGACCCGGAACCGCGCGTTCGCGAGCGCCTCCGTGACTCGACCTTCGACTTCGATCACGCCGTCCTTCTTCGCCATGCCTCCCCAATCTCTCGCTCCCGGCATGCCGGGGTCGAGTTCCGCGTTCCTGATTGCTCAGGCCGTGCTCACCGACCGTCGGGCGACGGTGCGATGGTCGACACGGGTGACGCCACGGCGAATCGTCGGCCTCGCTGATCGACACGGCGGAGCCGGTCGACCTGTCGGCACGACGGGACTGCACGACCTGCGATGAGGACGACGCGCACGGAGCACACCCGATGGACCAGCCTACACGCGCCTCCCCGGAGTGGCGAGGGGTGAGGGCGATGACGCCGGTCACGTCACACGCTCTGGAGCGCGGGCGACCGGTGCCGGCCTGCCCCGACGGGCCCGGACGCGCCCGGACCTCGCCGACTCGGACGTCGCCGTCTCAGATGCTGTCGTCGGCGAGGGGGTCCGGCGCGGCGGTGATCCCCCGCAGCGCGAGCTCGGCGGCGCCGCCGTCGCCCTCGGTGAGAACCAGCAGGCCCTCAGGGGTCACGGCGACCGAGTGCTCCCAATGGGCCGCACGACCGCCGGCGGTGGCGCGCACCGTCCAGTCGTCGTCCTCGAGCACCCAGTTGCCCGGGCCCTGGATGAGCATCGGTTCGATGGCCAGGCACAGCCCCGGCCGCACCTTCGGCCCACGAGCACGGGTGCGGTAGTTCATGACGTCGGGCGCCTGGTGCATCGCGGTGCCGATCCCGTGCCCTCCGAAGCCCTCGAGGTGCGAGAGGGACTCCCCCGCCTCGTCGGCGACGAAGTCCTCGATCGCGGCGCCGATCTCGCCCACGCGCTCCGCGGTGGCGAGGGCCGCGATGCCGGTCCACAGCGCCTCACGGGTGATGCGCACCAGGGACTCGTCGGCCATCGAACGGGGGCGCCCCACCACATGGGTGCGGGCGGCATCGGAGTGCCAGCCGTCGACGATCAGCCCGCCGTCGACGGAGACGACGTCCCCCTCCTCGAGCGGGCGGTCGTCCGGGATCCCGTGGACCACGACGTCGTTCACGCTGATGCACAGCGTCGCCGGGTAGCCCTGGTAGCCCAGGAAGTTCGGCGTCGCGCCGGCGTCGCGGATCATGTCGTGCGCGAGGGTGTCGAGCTGGTCCGTGGTGATCCCGGGGCGGATCTCCGCCTGGATCATCTCGTGGACCTGGTGCAGCAGCCTGCCGCTGCGACGCATCACCAGGATCTGCTCGGGGGTCTTGATCTCCACCCGCTCCGGCAGGATGCTCATCGGCCGGCGAGAGCCTCACGCAGCGCCGCGGTGACCTCGTCGATCGAGGCCATGCCGTCGACCCGGCGGACCAGCCCGCGCTTCTCGTAGACGTCGATCAGCGGAGCGGTCTGCTCGGCGTAGACGTCGAGGCGGCGACGGATCGTCTCCTCGGTGTCGTCGCTGCGGCCCTGTGCGCGACCGCGCTCGACGAGGCGGCCCACGACCTCCTCGGTCTCGACCACGAGCAGCAGCACGGCGTCGAGCGCCGTGTCGAGCTCGGAGAGCACGCCGTCCAGGGCGTCGACCTGGTCGAGGGTCCGGGGGTAGCCGTCGAGGAGGAAGCCTCCCTGGGCGTCGTCCTCGGCGAGGCGGGAGCGCACCATGTCGTTGGTGACGGAGTCCGGCACGTACTCGCCCTTGTCCATGTAGGACTTCGCGAGCAGGCCCAGCTCGGTCTCCCCCGAGACGTTCGCGCGGAAGATGTCACCGGTGGAGATGGCCGGGATGGACAGCTCCTCGGCGATGCGCACCGCCTGGGTGCCCTTGCCCGCTCCGGGCGGGCCCACGATGAGCAGGCGACGGGCGGTGGTGGCTGAGCTGGAGGACTCGGTCACTTGAGGATCCCTTCATAGTGGTGCTGCTGGAGCTTCGCATCGATCTGCTTCACCGTGTCGAGACCGACGCCGATGATGATCAGCAGGGACACGCCGCCGAGCGGGAAGTCCTGCGAGGTTCCGAGATAGACGAGCGCGATCAGCGGGATCAGGCAGATCACCGCGAGGTAGACGGCGCCCGCGGTCTGGACACGGTTGATCACGTAGCGCAGGTAGCGCTCCGTGGGACGGCCCGCCCGGACGTTGGGGACGAAGCCGCCGTACTTCTTCATGTTGTCCGCGATCTCCTCGGCGTTGAAGGTGATCGAGGTGTAGAAGAAGGCGAAGAAGACGATCAGGGTCACGTAGACGACCGCGTAGATCCACGAGAAGGACATGCCCATCACCAGGTGGGCGTTGACCCACTGCACCCAGGGGGCCGACGGGTCGCCGAAGGAGCTCGCCATCTGCGGCAGCGCCAGGATGGAGGCGGAGAAGATGACGGGGATGACGCCGGCCTGGTTGACCTTGACCGGGATGTAGGTCGAGGTCCCGCCGTACATGCGGCGACCCACCATGCGCTTTGCGTACTGCACGGGGATCCGTCGCTGCGCCTGCTCGACGAAGACCATGCCGATCATGATCACCAGCGCGAGGAGGATGACCAGGGAGAAGGTCAGCCACCCCTTCATCTGGAAGACCTGGCCGAAGGAGGTCGGGAACGCGGCGGCGATCGAGGTGAAGATCATCAGCGACATGCCGTTGCCGACACCGCGCTCGGTGATCATCTCGCCCATGAACATGATCAGGATGGTGCCGACGGTCATGGTCAGGACCATGGTCAGCAGCGTCGGGATCGACTGGTCGGGCATGAGCTCGAGGGTGCAGCCCACGAAGAAGTTGCCGGAGCGGACCAGGGTGATGATCGTGGTCGACTGCAGCACGGCCAGACCGATGGTGAGGTACCGGGTGTACTGGGTCAGCTTGGCGGTGCCGGAGGCGCCCTCCTTGTGGAGCTCCTCGAACCGCGGGATGACCACGCGCAGCAGCTGCACGATGATCGAGGCGGTGATGTACGGCATCACGCCCAGGGCGAAGATGGACAGCTGCAGCAGGGCTCCGCCGGAGAACATGTTGACCATGCCCAGAACGTTGGAACCACCGGCCGAGGCGGCCTGGTCCGCGCACATCATCACGTTGGTGGCGTCGAATCCCGGGGTGGGGACGAAGACGCCGAGACGGTAGATGGCGAGCAGACCGAGCGTGAAGAAGATCTTCGCCCTCAGCTCGGGAGTGCGCAGCGCGCGCACGAACGAGTTCACCTGATTCCCTCCTGGAGGTCCGGGGACTGGACCAAGGGTGTCACGATCCGTCCCGGTGCAGCGGATTCTTCGCGACCAGCGGACCGATCCCGACTTGACCACGGGATACGACGACGGGGCACCGCGTCGCAGAGTATTCTGCGCCGCGGTGCCCCGTCAAAAGAGACTCACGCGGTGGTGACGGAACCGCCAGCCGCCGCGATCTTCTGCTCCGCCGAGGCGGAGAACTTCTGGGCGGTGATGTCGAGCTTGACGCTCACATCGCCCGAACCGAGCACCTTGACGGGCTGGTTCTTGCGCACCGCACCCTTGGCGACGAGGTCCTCGACCGTGACAGTGCCGCCCTCGGGGAACAGCTCCTGCAGGGTCGCCAGGTTCACGACCTGGTACTCGACGCGGAACGGGTTGGTGAAGCCGCGAAGCTTCGGCAGCCGCATGTGCAGCGGCATCTGCCCGCCCTCGAAGCCGACGGGCACCTGGTAACGGGCCTTGGTGCCCTTGGTGCCACGACCGGCGGTCTTGCCCTTGGAGGCCTCACCACGACCGACGCGGGTGCGTGCGGTCTTGGAACCCGGCGCGGGGCGCAGGTCGTGAAGCTTCAAGGGCGATGCTGCGTTCTGGTCTTCAGTATTCATGAAAGTCAGTCCACCTCTTCGAACGTCACCAGGTGGGTGACGGTGCGGATCATGCCGCGGATCTCCGGGCGGTCTTCCTTCACCACGGTGTCACCGATGCGCTTGAGGCCGAGGCCTCGCAGGGTGGCTCGCTGGCTCTGGGTGCCGCCGATCTCGGAACGGGTCTGGGTCACCTTGATCTGCATCAGGCACCCACCTTCTCCGCACGAGCGGCCGCACGGCCCTCGGCCTGCGCCCGCAGGAGCGCCGCCGGAGCGACGTGCTCGACGGGGAGACCGCGACGTGCTGCCACTGCCTCCGGCTCCTCGAGCTGCTTGAGCGCATCGACGGTCGCCCGCACGATGTTGATCTGGTTGGTCGAACCGAGCGACTTGGAGAGCACGTCGTGCACTCCGGCGCACTCGAGGACGGCGCGGACCGGACCGCCGGCGATCACGCCGGTGCCCGGGGCGGCCGGACGGAGCAGGACGACGCCCGCTGCATCCTCACCCTGGACGGGGTGCACGACGGTGCCCTGGATGCGGGGGACGCGGAAGAAGTTCTTCTTCGCCTCCTCGACGCCCTTGGCGATCGCCGCGGGCACCTCCTTGGCCTTGCCGTAGCCGACGCCGACCGTTCCGTCGCCGTCACCGACCACCACGAGGGCGGTGAAGGAGAAGCGACGGCCGCCCTTGACGACCTTCGACACGCGGTTGATGCTCACGACGCGCTCCAGGAACGCCGACTTCTCGGCCTCCTGGTTGCGGCCGCCGCGACCACCCTGACGACCACCGCGGTCGCCGCCCTGGCGTCCGCGATCGTTGCTGTTGTTGGAGTTGTCGTCCCGTCGGCCGGAGGCCGCGGGACCGTTGCTACGCTGCTGTGCAGCCATATTCAGATCCTCTTCTCGTCCTGTGTCCGGGCGGCGATCACAGCGCCAGGCCAGCCTCGCGGGCGCCGTCAGCGACGGCGGCCACGCGACCGTGGTACTTGTTGCCGCCGCGGTCGAACACGACGGAGTCGATCCCGGCGGCCTTGGCACGCTCGGCGACCAGGGTCCCGACGGTGCGGGCCTTGTCTGCCTTGGTGCTCTCCGAGCCGCGCAGGTCCGCCTCCATGGTCGAGGCCGACGCGATGGTCTTGCCCAGGGCGTCGTCGACGACCTGCACGAAGACGTGGCGCGCGGAGCGGGTGACCACCAGACGGGGACGCTCGGCGGTGCCGATGACGCGACGACGGACGCGCAGGTGACGACGGCCGCGCGAACGCAGCTTGCTTCCGCGGTTGCCCTTGGTGTGCTTGAGTGCGTAACCCATGATCACTTACCAGCCTTTCCGGCCTTGCGGACCACGACCTCGTCGGCGTACCGCACACCCTTGCCCTTGTAGGGCTCGGGCTTGCGGATCTTGCGGATGTTCGCCGCGACCTCGCCGACCTGCTGCTTCGAGATGCCGCTGACCGCGAACTTGGTCGGGGACTCGACGGTGAAGGTGATGCCCTGGGGCGCCTTCACGACGACGGGGTGCGAGAAGCCGAGGGCGAACTCGAGGTCCGAGCCCTTCGCCGTGACACGGTAGCCCGTGCCCACGATCTCGAGCTTCTTGGAGAAGCCCTCGGTGACACCGAGGACGATGTTGTTGATGAGGGTGCGGGTCAGGCCGTGCAGGGCCTTGTTCTCGCGCTCCTCGTCGGGGCGGTTCACGATGATCGTGCCGTCCTCACCGCGCTCGACGGTGAGGGGAGCCGGCACCTCATGGGTGAGCTCACCCTTGGGGCCGGTCACCTTGACGGTGCGACCCTCGATGGTGACGTTCTGGACTGCGGCCGGAACTGCGACCGGAAGGCGTCCGATGCGGGACATAGCTGTTCTCCTCTCCCGCTCACCAGATGTAGGCGAGGACTTCCCCACCCACACCCTTCTTGGCAGCCTGCTTGTCGGTCAGGAGGCCGGAGGACGTGGACAGGATCGCCACGCCCAGGCCGCCGAGGACCTTGGGCAGATTGGTGGACTTGGCGTACACACGCAGGCCCGGCTTCGAGATACGACGGATCCCGGAGATGGCGCGCTCACGGCTGTCCGAGTACTTGAGCTCGAGGATGAGGTTCTTGCCCACCTCGGCCTCTTCCTCGGTCCAGCCGAGGATGTAGCCCTCAGCCTTCAGGATGTCCGCGATGCGAACCTTCAACTTCGAGTACGGCATGGACGCGGTCTCGTGGTACGCCCCTGAGGCGTTACGGATCCGCGTGAGCATGTCCGCGATCGGGTCGGTCATGGTCATGTCTGTTGCTTCTTCCTCACCTGGTTTCCCTCGGACGCGATGACTGCGACCGGGGACCTATGGCGGTAGTCCTTACCAGCTGCTCTTGGTGACGCCGGGGAGCTCTCCGCGGTGAGCCATCTCGCGAAGGCAGACACGGCAGAGACCGAACTTGCGGTACACCGAATGGGGGCGACCGCAGCGCTGGCACCGGGTGTAGGCGCGGACCGCGAACTTGGGCTTGCGCTCCGACTTCTTGATCAGGGCTGTCTTCGCCATATCAGTTCTCCTTGAAGGGGAAGCCGAGCAGCTTGAGCAGCGCGCGTCCCTCGTCGTCGGTCTTCGCGGTGGTCACGACCGTGATGTCCATACCGCGGACACGGTCGATCTTGTCCTGGTCGATCTCGTGGAACATGACCTGCTCCGTGAGACCGAAGGTGTAGTTGCCGTTGCCGTCGAAGTGCTTCGGGGACAGGCCACGGAAGTCACGGATACGGGGCAGAGCGGTCGACAGCAGACGATCCAGGAACTCCCACATGCGAGCGTTGCGCAGCGTGACGTGCGCACCGATCGGCATGCCCTCGCGCAGCTTGAACTGCGCGATGGACTTGCGGGCCTTGGTGACCTGGGGCTTCTGGCCGGTGATGGCTGCGAGGTCGCGGATGGCGCCGTCGATGACCTTGGAGTCGCGAGCGGCGTCGCCGACGCCCATGTTCACGACGATCTTGGTCAGACCGGGCACCAGCATGACGTTCTCGTAACCGAACTGCTCGGTCAGCTGCGTCTTGATGGTCTCGTTGTACTTGCTCTTCAGGCGCGGGGTGGGCGCCTGGGTGGCGGTCTCGCTCATCTCAGATGTCCTTCCCGGAGCGCTTCGCGAAGCGGACGCGCACCTGCTTGGTGCGGCCGTTCTCGAGCTCGAGGGTCTCGACGCGGTAGCCGACCTTGGTCGGCTTGTTGTCCTCCGGGTCGACCAGAGCGACGTTGGAGACGTGGATGGACGCCTCACGCTGCTCGATGCCACCCGCGCCGCCGGCCTGGTTGGGCTTGACGTGGTGGGTGCGGCGGTTGATGCCCTCGACCAGCACACGCTGGGTATCGGGGAACACCTGCAGGACGCGACCCTGCTTGCCCTTGTCGCCGGACTCGAGACCGCGCGCGGCGGCCTTGTCCCCGTCGCCGGTGCGACCGGTGATCACCTGGACGAGGTCGCCCTTCTTGATCTTCATCTTTGCCATGTCACACCACCTCCGGTGCCAGCGAGACGATCTTCATGAAGCGCTTGTCGCGCAGCTCGCGGCCCACGGGGCCGAAGATGCGGGTGCCGCGCGGCTCGCCGTCGGTCTTGAGGATGACCGCTGCGTTCTCGTCGAAGCGGATGTAGGAGCCGTCGATGCGACGGACCTCCTTGGACGTGCGGACGACGACCGCCTTGACGACGTCGCCCTTCTTGACGTTGCCACCGGGGATGGCGTCCTTGACGGTCGCCACGATGGTGTCGCCGATGCTGGCGTAACGGCGACCGGAGCCACCGAGAACACGGATGCAGAGAATCTCCTTGGCACCCGTGTTGTCGGCGACCTTCAGTCGCGACTCCTGCTGAATCACTCGTTCTCCTATCGTCTCACCGGTTCTCTTCCAGCTCGCGGGAGCGAGCGGGCCGAGCCTGGCGGAACGGAATCTGGACCATGCCCGGTATCGCCCCTGGTCATGGATCGGACCTCGGACGATGCCGGCGACCGGCCCCGGACACCAAAAAACCCTCTGCCGGACTCAGGCACTGGCGTGGTGAACGCGGGGCGTTCGCCTCTCGTGCGAGGTCTCCGGCGAGGACGGATCTGGTGACCAGGATCCTGTCGCGGAGCTCCGGGCTCCGACACCACGAGGGTGCGGGACTCAGTTCTCCGGCAACCGTTCAAGACTACGCGTCCGCCCCGTGCCTGTCACCCCATCTTCCGGGCGGGCGGATGTGTGCTTGCTCTCGCGCGGGGCACCGAGCTGGACGGGGCGCCGCTCCCCCGTCGCGACGGCCCGGGAGCGCAGACCCGGGCGAGGAGGCACTGCCCCTCGCCCCTGTCCATGGCGTAGCGTCGGCCCATGATCGACATCGATGTGGCGAGGAAGCTGAAGGACGCCGGCCTGGAGTGGGTGCCGGCCGACGGCGATCACTTCGTGATCGACGTCGGGGAGCTGCGGGACGAGCCGTTCATGCTCTCCTCCATGGTGGTGGAGCGCGCGCACGGCCGCACGGGGATGCCCGTGCTCCGCTTCAACGGCACCACCGAGTGGGCGCTGGACTCCGTGGAGCAGCACGAGGCGCTCTGGGTCCCGCGCGAAGAGCAGCTGCGCGCCGCCCTCGGGGAGTCGTTCCGCTCGCTCGAGCGCGGGGACGACGGCGTCCATGCCGTGCGGATCGTACTCGGGAGCTCGGGCGGGACGAGCGGAGGGACCGAGCGCGAGGTGCGTGCCCCCTCCCCCGAGGACGCCTATGCCGGGGCGCTGCTGGTGCTGCTCACCCACAGCGTCACCGGGACGGACCCGACCCCGGCCGGCTGACCCTCCGCCCAGGACGGCCGACGGGCCCGCCCTCGGAAGAGGGTGGGCCCGTCGGCCTCCGGGTGTTCGGAGCGCCTGCTCGCACGCTGGCCCGGGACGGCGGCAGGCGTCCGCCCGCCGCGTTCTCGCGACGGGCATGACGGCCCGACTCAGGCGGTGGGGGTGCGGCGTGCGCCCTCTCCCGCGCCGGCACCCTCGGTGTCGGGATCCTCCCCGTCGGCCGACCCCGCGTTCGCGGACCCGACCTCCGGAGGAAGCCCGGCGCCCGGGACGTCCAGCGCATCCTCCACCTCGCGGGCGAGCTGACCGGGCACCACGATCGGCATCTCCGAGGTGTTCAGCAGAGGGTTCTGCTCCTGCGTGGCGACGAGCTCGCGAGCCTCCTCCTCGGATTCCACCGCCGGGAACGAGCCCAGCAGCGGGCGATTGGCGCTCTCGCGCATGAAGATCACGGCGATGCCGGCCAGGGCGGCGAAGGCCATGATCCACAGCGCCGGCATGTAGCTGTTGCCGGTGAGCTCGATGAGCGTCTGGGAGATGAGCGGGGTGGTGCCGCCGAACAGTGAGACGGACACGTTGTAGGCGATGCCCATCGCGCCGTACCGTGCGGCGGTCGGGAACAGTGCCGGCAGCGCCGAGGCGGAGGGGCCGATGAACAGCGCCACCGGGATGGCCACGATGAACATCGCCAGCTGGATCGCGACGAACGAGCTCTGGTGCATGAGCCAGAACGCGGGCAGCAGCAGAACGAGCGCGGACCCCGCGGCGGCGAAGTACATCGCACGTCGACCGAACATGTCCGAGCCCTTGCCGACGAACGGGATCATCACGCACAGCACCAGCAGCGCCGGGATGGTGGCCGCGGCGCTGGCCATCTCGTCGTACCCGAACTGGCTGCCCAGGTAGGTGGGCATGTAGCTGGTCAGCGCGTAGCCGGCGGTGTTCGTCCCCGCCACGATCGCGATCGCGATGAGCAGCTCCCGCCAGTGGTGGCGGACGATGCCGGCGGCGCCCTTGCGGGCGTGGAGCGAGCCCTCGGCGTGCTCGGCCGCGCCACCCGCCTGCTCCGCCTGCTGCTCCGCCTCGGTGGCCTCGAAGGCCGGGGTCTCCGGGATGCGGGCACGGAACCAGATGGCGACGGCGCCCAGCGGGATCGCGAGCAGGAACGGGACGCGCCAGCCCCAGTCGAGCATGGCGTCCGGTCCCCACACGTTGGAGGTGACCAGGTGGGTCAGCGCCACCGCGCCGGCGCCCATGGCGAAGCCGAAGTAGGAGCCGACGTCCAGCAGCGAGGAGTAGAACCCGCGCTTGCTGTCCGGGGAGAACTCCGAGACGTAGGTGGTCGCCCCGGCGTACTCGCCGCCGGTGGAGAAGCCCTGGATCATCTTCAGCGCGTAGAGCAGGAAGGCGGCCCAGACGCCGATGTCGGCGTAGGTGGGCAGGACCCCGATCAGGGCGGTGGCGATCGCCATCATCGCCATGGTGAAGAAGAGGACCTTCTGGCGGCCCAGCTTGTCCCCCAGCGGGCCGAGCACGAGACCGCCCAGGGGGCGCACCAGGAAGCTGACCGCGAAGGCGAGCAGGCTGAGGATCAGGTCGAGACCCTCGTCGCCCGTCTGGAAGAACAGCTGGGAGAGCATCAGCGCCATGTAGCCGTAGACGCCGAAGTCGAACCACTCCATCACGTTGCCGACCACCGTGCCGCCGATCGCCGTCCGCATCCCCCGACCGCGGACCACGAGGACGTCATCGACCTCGAGGCGAGGTGGTCTCGGGGTGCGTCGCCCGCGGCGAGGTCGGCGGGCGGAGGCGGCTGCTGCTGCGGTGGAGGGATCGGGAGTGGACATGGACCTGCCTTCGTGAGGCGACGTGCACGAGGGGCTGACGAGCAGCGCTTCCTGCCTCGCGATGCCGGTGAGACGCCGCCCCCGAGGGGGCCCGACGGCGCCCGGCTCCTGGGCACGGCCATAGAGCGAACCACATCTGGACGCGCTTGTCATCTCATGACCTGCAACGATGCGGAGAATCCCGGGATCTACCAGCGGGTACAGGAAGATCACATCGGCATGCCGCCCTTCACATCCGAGCGCCGTCCGAGCCGCTTCGCCCGAGGAGGCGCACTCCCCCGGACGACGAGAAGGGCCGGCCCTCCCCAGGGGGAGGACCGGCCCTTCTCAGGGTCCGTCGGCGGTCACGAGGACCGCCGGTGGATCACTTGGCGCGCTCGAGGATCTCCACCAGACGCCACCGCTTGGTCGCGGAGGTCGGGCGGGTCTCCATGACGAGGACACGGTCGCCGATGCCGGCGCTGTTCTCCTCGTCGTGAGCCTTGAACTTGCTCGTCTTGGTCGTGACCTTGCCGTAGCGAGCGTGCTTCACACGCTCCTCGACCTCGACGACGATGGTCTTGTCCATCTTGTCGGAGACCACGAAACCGCGAACGGTCTTGCGGTAGGGGCGCTCGGACGAGGACGCGTGCGCGCCCTCCTTCTCGAGCACCTCGAGCTCCTCGGCGGCCGGGGTCTCGGCCTTGGTGTTGTCAGTCATCTCTGTTCCTCGCTTCGCGGTCACTCGGCGGCGCCGGGCGCCTGACGGATGCCCAGCTCGCGCTCGCGCAGGATCGTGTAGATCCGTGCGATGTCCTTCTTGACGGACCGCAGACGGCCGGGAGTCTCGAGCTGACCGGTCGCGGACTGGAAACGAAGCTTGAACAGCTCGTCCTTCGCCTTCGCCAGCTCGTCGGCCAGCTTCGCGTCGTCCAGCTTGTCGAGTTCGTCGGCGGTGAGCTTGGTCGCTGCCATCAGATGTCACCACTCTCTCGGCTCAGGATGCGGCTCTTCATGGGGAGCTTGTGCTGCGCAAGGCGAAGTGCCTCGCGAGCCACCTCCTCCTCGACGCCGGCGATCTCGAACATGACCCGTCCCGGCTTGATGTTGGCGATCCACCACTCGACCGAACCCTTACCGGAGCCCATGCGGACCTCGGCAGGCTTCTTGGTGAGCGGACGATCGGGGTAGATGTTGATGAACACCTTGCCGCCACGCTTCATGTAGCGGGTCATGGCGATACGAGCTGCCTCGATCTGGCGGTTCGTGACGTAGGCCGGCGCGAGCGCCTGGATGCCGTACTCGCCGAACGCGAGATCGGTGCCGCCCTTTGCCATGCCGGTGCGGTGCGGTCGGTACTGCTTGCGGTGCTTGGTCCTGCGAGGGATCAGCATGTCGCTCAGGCCTCCGTTCCGGGCTGCTGTGCGGGAGCGGCGGCCTGCTCGGCGGGAGCCGCGGCCGGAGCAGCGGACTGCTCGGCGTTGTCCCCACGACGCGCGGTGGCGTTGCGCTCGTTACGACGGCCGCGCGGGCGCTCGGCACGCGGGCCGCGTCCGCCGGAGCGGGGACCCTGCGAGGCGGCCTGCTGGGCCGCGAGCTCCTTGGCGGTGACGTCGCCCTTGTAGATCCACACCTTCACGCCGATGCGGCCGAAGGCGGTGCGGGCCTCGTAGAAGCCGTAGTCGATGTTCGCGCGGAGGGTGTGCAGCGGCACGCGCCCCTCGCGGTAGAACTCGTTACGGCTCATCTCGGCGCCGCCGAGGCGGCCGGAGACGGCCACTCGGATGCCCTTCGCGCCGGCGCGCTGCGCGGACTGCATGCCCTTGCGCATCGCACGACGGAAGGAGACACGGGCGGCGAGCTGCTCGGCGATGCCCTGTGCGACCAGCTGGGAGTCAGCCTCGGGGTTCTTGACCTCGAGGATGTTCAGCTGGATCTGCTTGCCGGTGAGCTTCTCGAGCTCACCGCGAAGGCGCTCGGCCTCCGCGCCGCGACGCCCGATGACGATGCCCGGGCGGGCGGTGTGGAGATCGACGCGGACGCGATCTCGGGTGCGCTCGATCTCGACCTTGGAGATGCCGGCCCGCTCCATGCCGTTCGACATGAGCTTGCGGATCGCGACGTCTTCCTTCACGTAGTCGCGGTAGCGCTGACCCTCCTTGGAGGAATCGGCGAACCACCGGCTGCTGTGCTCCGTGGTGATCCCGAGACGGAACCCGTTCGGATTGACCTTCTGGCCCATTCGGGACTCCTTACTTGTTCACGGGAGCGACCACCACGGTGACGTGGCTGGTGCGCTTCTTGATCTGGAAGGCTCGACCCTGTGCACGCGGCTGGAACCGCTTCATGGTCGGGCCCTCATCGACGAATGCGGCGGAGACGGCCAGGTCGCGCTCATCGAAGCGCTCCCCTGCCTGATCTGCCTTCACCCGCGCGTTGGCGATCGCGGACTCGACGAGCTTGAGGACGGGCTCGCTGGCGGCCTGCGGTGCGAACCGCAGGATGTCCAGGGCCTCGGCCGTGCTCTTGCCACGAATCAGGTCCACAACGCGGCGAGCCTTCATGGGCGACATGCGGAGGTACCGCACCTGCGCCTTGGCTTCCATTGCTGTCCTGCTTTCTTCTGGATGTCGGGACGTGCTGCCACGCTGACCGGAGGTCAGCGGCGGCGGCCCTTCTTGTCGTCCTTCTCGTGGCCCTTGAAAGTCCGCGTGGGAGCGAACTCGCCGAGCTTGTGGCCGACCATCGACTCGGTGACGAACACCGAGACGTGCTTGCGACCGTCGTGCACTGCGAAGGTGTGGCCGAGGAAGTCCGGGGTGATGACCGAACGACGCGACCAGGTCTTGATGAGGTTCTTGGTGCCCTTCTCGTTCTGGACGTCCACCTTCTTCTGAAGGTGATCGTCCACGAAGGGGCCCTTGGCGATACTGCGAGGCATAGTCTCTGATTCTCCCTATCAGCGCTTCTTGCCGGTCCGGCGACGGCGCACGATGAGCTTGTCGCTCTCCTTGCCCGGTCGACGGGTACGGCCCTCGGGCTGACCCCAGGGCGACACCGGATGACGACCACCGGAGGTACGGCCCTCGCCGCCACCGTGCGGGTGATCGATGGGGTTCATGACCACACCACGCACATGCGGGCGCTTGCCCTTCCAGCGCATGCGGCCGGCCTTGCCCCAGTTGATGTTGGACTGCTCGGCGTTGCCAACCTCGCCGATGGTGGCGCGGCAGCGGGCATCGACGTTGCGGATCTCGCCGGACGGCATGCGCAGCTGCGCGTACGGTCCTTCCTTGGCGACCAGCTGCACGGAGGCGCCGGCGCTGCGAGCGATCTTCGCACCGCCACCGGGGCGCAGCTCGATCGCGTGGATCACGGTGCCCAGGGGGATGTTGCGGAGCGGCAGGTTGTTGCCGGGCTTGATGTCAGCGCCCGGGCCGTTCTCGATGAAATCGCCCTGACGCAGCTTGGCCGGCGCGAGGATGTAGCGCTTCTCGCCGTCCAGGTAGTGCAGCAGCGCGATGCGCGCGGTGCGGTTGGGGTCGTACTCGATGTGAGCGACCTTCGCCTTGACGCCGTCCTTGTCGTGACGACGGAAGTCGATCACGCGGTAGGCGCGCTTGTGGCCGCCGCCCCGGTGACGGGACGTGATGCGACCGTTGTTGTTGCGACCGCCGGTCTTGGACAGCGGACGGACCAGCGACTTCTCCGGCGTCGACCGGGTGACCTCGACGAAGTCGGCGCCACTCGAGCCACGACGACCGGGCGTGGTCGGCTTGCTCTTACGAATTGCCATGTGGGTTTCCCTCAGACTCTCTACGGCTCCTCGGATATCGATCGCCTCAGGCGACCGACCCTCCGAAGATGTCGATGGCTCCGTCGTTCAGGGTGACGATGGCGCGCTTGGTGTCCTTGCGCTTGCCGGTCCCGAAGCGCGTGCGGCGCGACTTGCCCTGACGGTTGATCGTGTTGACCGAGGTGACCTTGACGTCGAAGACCTTCTCGACGGCGATCTTGATCTCGGTCTTGTTGGCGTCGGCAGCCACCAGGAAGGTGTACTTGCCCTCGTCCATCAGCCCGTAGCTCTTCTCGGAGACGACCGGGGCCAGCAGGATGTCGCGGGGGTCCTTGTTCAGCGCGCTCACTTGGCGGCCTCCTCATCGGACGAGGCGGACTCCTTGACGGCGTTCACGAACCCGGCGGCCTTGGCGGCCTCCTCGCTCGCGAACCAGACCTCGGCCTTGGTGCGGCCGTACCACGGGGAGTCCGGGGTGTGGAACTTCATCGAGTCCTGGTTGCCCTTGATGTCGAAGCCCGCGGGTGCGGAGCCGTCGGCCAGCGGGGCCGCCGATCCCTCACCAAAGGGGGCCTCGGCTGCGGCCGGAGCGGCAGCCGCGGTCTTCGCCGCAGCGAAGCCGGAGGTGGGCAGGGCCAGGGTCGCCTGGGCCACGAAGTCCTCGAGCGCACCGGCGGTGAAGACCACGTCGTCGGAGAGCATGACGTCGTAGGTGTTCACCTGATCGGCGTACAGGACATGGGTGGAAGGCAGGTTGCGCGAGCTGAGCGCGCCCAGGTCGTCATCGCGACGCACGACCACCAGCAGGTGACGGCGATCGGAGACGTTCGCGAGGGTGAGACGCGCGGCCTTGGTCGACGCCACGTCGCCCTCGAGGAGCGAGGAGATGACGTGGACGCGGCCGTTGCGTGCCCGATCGGAGAGGGCTCCGCGCAGGGCGGCGGCCTTCATCTTCTTCGGGGTGCGCTGGCTGTAGTCGCGCGGGACGGGGCCGTGGACGACGCCACCGCCGGCGAACTGCGGTGCGCGCAGGGAGCCCTGACGGGCACGACCGGTGCCCTTCTGCTTCCAGGGCTTCTTGCCGCCACCGCGCACCTCGGCGCGAGTCTTGGCCTTGTGGGTGCCCTGGCGGCCTGCCGCCTGCTGGGCGACGACCACCTGGTGGATCAGGGGCACATTGGTCTGCACGTCGAAGATCGACGCAGGCAGCTCGACGGAGCCGGACTTCTTACCGGCCGGATCGAGCACGTCGACAGTCAGGTTCGCTGCCATCGGGCTCAGGCCTCCTTCGCGGGGCTCTTGACAGCCGAGCGGACGAGCACGAGGCCGCCCTTGGCGCCGGGGACGGCACCCTTGACGAGCACGAGGCCCTTCTCGACGTCGACCGCGTGAACGGTCAGGTTCTGGACACTGGTGCGGTCGTTGCCCATGCGGCCAGCCATGCGCTGACCCTTGAACACGCGACCGGGGGTGGAGGCGCCACCGATGGAACCGGGCTTGCGGTGGTTGCGGTGCGCACCGTGCGAGGCGCCGACACCGGAGAAACCGTGGCGCTTCATGACGCCCGCGGTGCCCTTGCCCTTCGAGGTGCCGACGACGTCGACCTTCTGGCCGGCCTCGAAGATCGACGCGTCGATCTCCTGGCCGAGGGCGTACTCAGCGGCGTTGACGGTGCGCAGCTCGACGAGGTGACGGCGCGGGGTCACGCCGGCCTTCTCGAAGTGGCCCTTCAGCGGCTGGGAGACCTTGCGGGGATCGATCTGCCCGTAGGCGATCTGCACCGCGTCGTATCCGTCGGTCTCGACGGAGCGGATCTGGGTGACGACGTTCGCACCGGTCTGCACGACGGTCACGGGGACGAGCTTTCCATTCTCGTCCCAGACCTGGGTCATGCCGAGCTTGGTGCCGAGCACGCCGGACACCGGAGCGGCCTTCTGGCCGGTCAGTTCGTTGCTCATATCCACCACCCTCAGAGCTTGATCTCGATGTTGACGTCCGCCGGCAGGTCGAGACGCATGAGCGAGTCAACGGCCTTCGGCGTGGGATCGACGATGTCGATCAGACGCTTGTGCGTGCGCATCTCGAAGTGCTCACGCGAATCCTTGTACTTGTGCGGAGAACGAATCACGCAGAACACGTTCTTCTCCGTCGGCAGCGGCACCGGGCCCACAACAGTCGCTCCAGCGCTGGTGACCGTATCGACGATCTTGCGCGCCGAGCTGTCGATCACCTCGTGGTCGTACGACTTGAGCCGGATGCGGATCTTCTGTCCCGCCATGGCGTCCTGTCTCTCTTCCTCGTCTGGCATGAAAGCAACCGACTCCCGGTACCCGAGGACGGGCGTGTCGGCCCCCGCAGGGCGCATGAGCCCATCAGGATGCCGCCGAGAATCGGCTGCGTCTGCTGCTGATCCCTGTGTCGATGCGCGGTCCGCGCCATGGGGCACGGTTCGCATCCTCGGGACGGGCCTCATCCGGTGATCATTCGCCGAGCCGGAGCTCGGAGAACGGAACCGGGGATGTCGGCCCGCGCAGACAACTTGAACAGTCTGCCAGAAGGCTGACGCCTCCCACAAGGTGCAGGCAGGTGCACCGGGTCACACGGGCGGGCGCCGCCGGGGCCCGGTTCCGCAGACCAGGGCCCGGACGCCGAGTCGGCGTCCGGGCCATGGTGCTCCACGGTGGCCTGCTGACCGCCGACCGTTCACTTGTTGGTGCTCGGTCCGATCCCGCCCTGCAGCTGGCGCTGGAAGATCATGTAGACCACCAGCACCGGGAGGATCGTGATCGTGACGGAGGCGAACATGGCACCCCAGTCCGAGTCGTAGCCCTGCTGCGCCTGCATGTTCGCCAGACCCTGCGCGAGCACGTACTTGTCGCGGTCCGTGTTCAGCACGATCGGGATCAGGAACTGGTTCCACAGACCCAGGAAGTTGAAGATCGTGACGCTGGCCATTCCCGGACCCGCCATCGGCAGCATCACCTGGAAGAACGTCCGGAAATCCCCGGCACCGTCGATCGCCGCCGCCTCGCCGATCTCCTCCGGGAGCTGCCGGAAGAAGGCGTAGAGGAAGAAGACCGTGAACGGCAGCGCGAAGCCGACGTAGGCCAGGATCAGCCCGATGTACGTGCCGCGGATGTGCAGCGACTCCATGATGAAGAAGAGCGGCACCACGGCGAGGAACAGCGGGAAGGTGAGGCCGGCGATCAGCGAGTAGTAGATGATCCTCCGGCCCGGGAACTCGTACCTGGCCAGCACGTAGGCGCACATCGCCCCGAGCAGCATGACCAGGAGCAGGGCCCCGCCCACCACCACCACGGTGTTGCCGAAGAAGCGGCCGATGCCCGCCTCGGTCCAGGCGGTGGCGAAGTTCTTGAAGCTCCACTCCGCGGGCATCGAGAACGGCGAGGAGAGGATCTCGCCGGAGGTCTTGAACGAGCTGAACACGGTCCACAGCAGCGGGAGCAGCACCGCCAACGCCCAGATCGTGAGGATCACCTGGGCGACGATCGAGAAGACCCGGTCGCCGGTCCGTCCGCCCTGGCGGCGCGGGGCGACCTTCCTGGAGGCGGATCGCTCCGGAGCGGGGGTGGAGTGCTCGAGGCCGGTGCTCATCGCTCCTCCTTCCTCTGCCGGGTCCCGAACAGCACCAGGACGGCCATCAGCATCGTGATCAGGGCCATGACCACGCCCATCGCCGAGGCCAGCCCGAAGCGGGACTCGCTGAACGCGGTCTGGTACAGGTACCGGGAGACGACCTCGGTGCTCTTGCCGAGGCCGCCGTTGGGCGTCATGACGTTGACGTACACGAACATGTCCAGCGCCATGATCCCCATGTACACCGCGGCGGTGGAGACGTTCTCCCGCACCATCGGGAGGATCACCGCGACGGACAGCCGGAATCGCCCGGCACCGTCGATGCGGGCCGCCTCGACCACCTCGGAGGGGATCGACTTGATCGCGGCGACGAAGAGCACCATGTAGAAGCCCACCAGCGACCAGACCACCGCGACGATGATCGCCGCCAGGGCGAAGCGCCGGTCACCCAGCCAGCCGATCTGGATGTCCAGGCCCACCAGACCGAGCAGCCCGTTGAGCAGGCCGCCGTTGGGTGAGTAGACGAAGGCGAACAGGATGCCGATCACCACGGCCGGGATCACGTACGGGAAGAAGCTCACGACCCGGAAGATGGTCGCGCCGCGGATGCCGCGGATCGCGCCGCGGGTGTCCCCGCCGACCGTGACCAGGATGGCCAGGGCGAAGGACAGCGTGATCGTGACCGTGGGCAGCACGACCATGAGGATCAGGTTGTTGCGCAGCGCCTTGAGGAAGACCTCGTCCTGGAAGAGCGTGACGTAGTTGCCCAGGCCGATGAACTGCGGAGCTCGCGCCAGGCCGCGCCAGTCGGTCAGCGAGTAGTAGAAGGCCTGCAGGAACGGCGAGACCACGAACACGACGTAGATCAGCATCGGTACGCCCAGGAAGAGGGCGAAGAACACGAGGCGGGACGGGGTGAGACGGGCCCGCCTCCCCCGGGAGCGCGGTGCGCTCTCCGGGGGAGCGGCCGTGGGGACTGCAGCCATCATTCGACGTCGAACTTCTCGATGCTGTCGTCCTCGCGGATCGTGTCGACCGCCTTCTGCGAGCGCTCACGGGCCTCGTCGGCGGTGACGTCGCCGTTGAGGAACTCGGCCCACAGCGGCTTGAAGGTCTCGCCCATCCCGTACCAGTCGGAGAAGTTGAAGGTGAAGACGTCCTCCCCCGCCGTGTCGATCATCGAGCTCACCGAGGAGAGCGCGGTCGACCCGAAGCCGTCCTCGGGGATCGTGTCCTTCACGATGGTCATCGACGAGGTCAGCTTCGAGAAGTTCTCGCACTGGGCCTTGGACAGCATCACGCGCAGGAACTCCAGGCCGCCGGCGCCGTTGGCCGCCTTGCTGGGCACCATGAACGGCTCGCCCGCGGCGCCGTGGATGGCCCCGGCCCCCATCGCCGCCGCGTCGGAGAGCATCGGGGTGGCCACGCCGGTCATGGCGTAGTCCTCCGGGGTGGTGCTGCGCTGCTCGTTCTCGATCCACGAGCCCGAGGGGTACAAGACGGCGCTGCCGGTGACCCACTCCGTCTGGGCCTCGGTGTGCTTGATGCCGGCGCCGCCGGAGAGGAAGTACCCGGCCTTGACGGCCTCCTCGATCGCGGCGAAGGCATCGACCACGGTGGGCTGCTCGTAGGCACCCGCGTCGAGGGTGTCCAGGGCCTTGGCGACCTCGGGGCCGCCCTCCTTGATCGCCATCGACAGGGCGAGCTCGTGGTAGTAGTCGGCCGCGTTCTGGCCGCCCCAGGCGAACAGTGCGAGGTCCTCCTTCTTGGCGGCCTCGCCGATGGTCATGACGTCGTCCCAGGTGGCCGGAGCCTTCCAGCCCTTCTCCTCGAACTGCTTGGCCGAGTACCACAGCGCGAACACCGTGTACATGTAGTTCAGCGCGTACAGCTTGCCGGAGTAGGTGCCTGGGACCAGGACGCCCGGGAGCAGCGAATCGCCGATGGTGCCTCCGTCGAGCGAGGGTGCATCGATGAGAGCACCGAGCTCGGCGAGGCTGCCCTCGGAGATGAGGGCGCTGGCGTTCATGGACTGGGCGCCGGAGTTGTCGAAGAGATCGGGCGGATCACCGCCGATGAAGCGAGGCTGGAGATCGGACTGGATGTTCACCGTCGAGGAGACCTTCGCCGTCGCCTCCGGGTAGAGCTTCTGGAACTCCTCGCCGGCATCCTTGGCGTACTGGTCGCCGTAGCCGCCGTTGAAGATGACCACGTCGACGGTCGAATCGGCCTCGAGGCCGAAGGGGTTGTCATCGCTGACCTCGCCGCCGCCCTCGGCGACCGCACCGCCGCCGCCATCGCTGCTGCCCTCGTCACCGCCGCCGCCACCGGTGGCGCAGGCGCTGAGCGCCACCGCACCGGTGCCGAGCGAGGCGAGGGAGAGGAAGCGGCGCCGGGAGGAGCCCAGTCGGTCCAGGGGGGTCTCGAGCAGGGGATCGTGCTGTGGATCCATGGTGTCCTCAATCGTTGTTCGTCGTCGAATACGAGTGCTGATACGGACACTAGTACGCGACCGACGCACGTCCTGTCCATTCGTTCGGGCGAGTCACGAATCGTTACCTCCCGCGCCCACCTGACGTCCGGGCGGGGTCCAGGTTCTTCTCCCACGACTGCTCTACCGTAGGGGCCATGACCCAGCCGCCGCAGTCGCCGCGCTCCGCCTCTCCGCTGACGGCGCGCCTCTACCATCTCGAGTACCCCCGCTCCCTCGGCGTGTACAGCACGTACCAGGAGGTGCAGTCGGTCGTCGACACCCTGGCGGACAGGCAGTTCCCCGTGCAGAGCACGCTCATCGTGGGCACGGACCTCAAGCTCATGGAGCGCGTCACCGGACGCCGCACCTGGCCCAAGGTGATCTCCCAGGGCGCCCTCTCCGGGCTCTGGATGGGCCTGTTCCTGGGGCTCCTGCTGCTCCTGCTCTCCCCCGGGAACCTCACCGTGATCCTCACGAGCGTCGTGCTGGGCATCGTGTTCTTCACCGTCTCCTCGGTGATCGGGTACGCGATGAGCGGCGGCCGGAGGGACTTCACCTCGATGACGGCCACCATCCCGATGCAGTACGAGCTGCTGGTCGAGCACAAGCACGCCGCCCAGGCACAGCAGATCCTCGCCGAGTCCGGTGCGGCGCCCACCCCGGCGCGAGCACCGATGCCCGAGGGCCCGCACAGCACGCCCGCTCCTCACGCCCCGTTCGGATCCGGCCCCGTCGACGACCGGTCGCGGCCGCAGGCACCCGTCGCCTACGGGACACCCGCCGCCCCGTCGGCCGGCTCGCCGTCCCGGCCCAGCTACGGCCAGTCGGCGCCGACCTCGGACCCGTCGACCCCGCCGCGCAGCAGCCGGCCGAGCTTCGGCATGCCGGCCGGGTCGCCGCTGCGCGAGGACGCCTCGTCGAGCTCCTCCCCCGAACAGCCCTCCCCCGCACCGCGTCCCCAGGACGAGCGCGCACCCGAGGATCAGCGACCGGGCGGCGACGGCGCCCGCTGATCCGGCGCGCCGCGCGGGGCGCTCTCGACGACCTGCGACCGCCGACCTCGGAGCCCCGCACAGGATCGACGCCTGTGCGGGGCTCTTCTCGTCACCAGGGTTCTCATCGCCCCGGGTGCGGTGCCTGCCGTCGTCATGGGCCGCGCAGGCGAGCCCGTCATGCCTGCCCCGCAGGCCAGCCACGCGGACGAGCCCGCAGACCAGCCGCGCTGTCGAGCCCCTCCGTCGAGCCCAGCAGCATTCGAGCTCAGCAGCAGCCGAGCCCCGCAGCAGCCGAGCCCCGCAGGCGACTCCGCTCCCCTCCCCGACAGCTCCAGCCACCGGCTCCCCCAGGCAGCGAGAAGGCCCCGCACCGGTCATCCCGGTGCGGGGCCTTCTTCCGCTGTTCAGCTCTCGGGGTGCGAGAGCCTCACCGCTGCGGGGTCTCCCCCGCCTCGATCACTTGGTGATCTTGGTGACGCGGCCGGAGCCCACGGTGCGGCCACCCTCACGGATGGCGAAGCCGAGGCCCTCCTCCATGGCGATGGGCTGGATCAGCTCGACCGTCATCTCGGTGTTGTCGCCGGGCATGACCATCTCGGTGCCCTCGGGCAGCGTGATGACGCCGGTGACGTCGGTGGTCCGGAAGTAGAACTGCGGACGGTAGTTCGAGTAGAACGGGTTGTGGCGGCCACCCTCGTCCTTGGACAGGATGTAGACCTGCGCCTCGAAGTTGGTGTGGGGGGTGATGGTGCCGGGCTTGGCCACGACCTGGCCGCGCTCGACGTCCTCACGCTTGGTGCCACGCAGCAGCAGACCGCAGTTCTCGCCGGCCCACGCCTCGTCCATCTGCTTGTGGAACATCTCGATACCGGTGACGATCGTCTTCTGGGGATCGCGGATGCCCAGGATCTCGACCTCGGAGTTGATCGCGAGCTTGCCGCGGTCGACCTTGCCGGTGACGACGGTGCCACGACCCTGGATCGTGAAGACGTCCTCGATGGGCATCAGGAAGGGCTGATCGAGATCGCGGACCGGGTCCGGGATGTTCTCGTCGACGGCCTCCATGAGCTCTTCGACCTTCTTGACCCACTTCTCGTCGCCCTCGAGCGCCTTGAGAGCGGACACCTGGATGACCGGTGCGTCCTCGTCGAAGCCCTGAGCGCCCAGCATCTCGCGGACCTCCATCTCGACGAGCTCGAGGATCTCCTCGTCGTCGACCATGTCGGACTTGTTGAGAGCGGCGAGCAGGTAGGGAACGCCGACCTGCTTGGCGAGCAGCACGTGCTCACGGGTCTGAGCCATCGGGCCGTCGGTGGCGGCGACCACGAGGATCGCGCCGTCCATCTGAGCGGCGCCGGTGATCATGTTCTTCACGTAGTCGGCGTGGCCGGGGGCGTCGACGTGCGCGTAGTGGCGCTTGTCGGTCTCGTACTCGATGTGCGAGACGTTGATCGTGATGCCGCGCTGCTTCTCCTCGGGCGCGTTGTCGATCGTGTCGAAGTCACGCTTCTGGTTGACCTCGGGGAACTTGTCGTACAGAACCTTCGAGATCGCAGCGCTCAGCGTGGTCTTGCCGTGGTCGACGTGACCGATGGTGCCGATGTTGACGTGCGGCTTGGTCCGCTCGAACTTGGCCTTCGCCATGATGGTGTCCTCCTAGGACTTCTAATCGTGGTACTTCTGGATCGGGATCGGATCCCCTCCGTGTGAGAGGGAGGTCCGATGGAAGAGCGGGGGAACAGGAGAAGGAGCCTACCTGTTCCCCCTACTTCTCACTCGCCCCGGGTCTTCGCGACGATCTCCTCAGCAATGCTGCCGGGGACCTCCGCGTAGCTGTCGAACTGCATCGTGTACATCGCGCGACCCTGGGTCTTGGACCGCAGGTCGCCGACGTACCCGAACATCTCGGACAGCGGGACGAGAGCACGGACGATCTTGACCCCGCTCGCGTCCTCCATCGACTGGACCTGACCTCGCCGGGAGTTCAGGTCGCCGATGACATCTCCCATGTACTCCTCCGGAGTACGGACCTCGACGTCCATGAGGGGCTCGAGGAGGACCGGCTGCGCCTTGCGCAGGGCCTCCTTGGCCGCCATGGAGCCGGCGATCTTGAAGGCCATCTCCGAGGAGTCGACGTCGTGGTAGGCGCCGTCCAGGAGAGAGGCCTTGACGTTCACGACCGGGTAACCGGCCATGATGCCGCCCTGAAGGGCGTCCTGGATGCCCGCATCGATGCTCGGGATGTACTCGCGCGGGATGCGACCGCCGGTGACCTTGTTCTCGAACTCGTAGAACACGCCGTCCTCGGCGTCGGTCAGCGGGCCGAAGGTGATCTGCACCTTGGCGAACTGGCCGGAGCCACCGGTCTGCTTCTTGTGGGTGAAGTCGAACTTCTCCACCGTCCGCTTGATCGTCTCGCGGTAGGCCACCTGCGGCTTGCCGATGTTGGCCTCGACGTTGAACTCGCGACGCATGCGGTCCACGAGGATGTCGAGGTGGAGCTCGCCCATGCCGCGGATGACGGTCTGGCCGGTCTCCTCGTCGAGCTGCACCTGGAAGGTGGGATCCTCCTTGGCGAGCTTCTGGATGGCCACACCCAGCTTCTCCTGGTCGCCCTTGGTCTTGGGCTCGATGGCCACCGAGATGACCGGCTCCGGGAAGCTCATGGACTCCAGCTGGATCGGGTTCGCCGGATCGCAGAGGGTGTCACCGGTGGTGGTGTCCTTGAGGCCGATGAACGCGTAGATGTGGCCCGCGAAGGCCTCCTCCACCGGGTTCTCCTTGTTGGAGTGCATCTGGAACAGCTTGCCGACGCGCTCCTTCTTGCCGGTGGTGGCGTTCAGGATCTGCATGCCCTGCTGCACCTGACCGGAGTAGACGCGCACGTAGGTCAGCGACCCGAAGAACGGGTGCGCGGCGACCTTGAAGGCGAGAGCCGAGAAGGGCTCGTCCCAGTCGGGCTTGCGGGTGAGCTCCTTCTCCTCGTCCTTGACGTCGTGGCCGATCATCGGCGGCACGTCGAGGGGCGAGGGGAGGTAGTCGATGACGCCGTTGAGCATGGGCTGGACGCCCTTGTTCTTGAAGGCGGTGCCGCAGAAGACGGGGTAGGCCTCCGAGTTGACGGTCATGGACCGGATGCCGGCCTTGAGCTCGTCGACGGTGAGGTCGCCCTCCTCGAGGTACTTCTCCATGAGCTCCTCGGAGCTCTCGGCGACGTCCTCGACGAGCTTGTTGCGGTACTCCTCGACGGTGTCCGCCAGATCCTCGGGGATCGGGATCTCGCGCTGCCACTGGCCGAGCGAGGGGTCACCCTTCTTGGAGTTGATCGCCGCCATGTCCTCCTCGAGAGTCTCGGGCCAGTCGTAGGCCTTCATCTCGACGAGGTCGATGATGCCGCGGAAGTCGTTCTCTGCGCCGATCGGAACCTGCATGACCAGCGGCTTCGCGCCGAGGCGATCGACGATCGTCTTGACGGTGAAGAAGAAGTCGGCGCCCAGCTTGTCCATCTTGTTGACGAAGCAGATGCGCGGGACCTCGTACTTGTCGGCCTGGCGCCAGACGGTCTCCGACTGGGGCTCGACGCCCTCCTTGCCGTCGAACACGGCGACGGCGCCGTCGAGCACGCGGAGCGAACGCTCCACCTCGACGGTGAAGTCGACGTGCCCGGGGGTGTCGATGATGTTGATCTGGTTGTCGTGCCAGTAGCAGGTCGTCGCGGCCGACGTGATCGTGATGCCGCGCTCCTTCTCCTGCTCCATCCAGTCCATCGTCCCGGCGCCGTCGTGGGTCTCGCCCATCTTGTAGTTCACGCCGGTGTAGAAGAGGATGCGCTCGGTCGTGGTGGTCTTGCCGGCATCGATGTGAGCCATGATGCCGATGTTGCGGACCTTGTTCAGGTCGCTGAGCACTTCGAGTGCCACGGGCTTGTGCCTTTCTGGAGAACGGATGCTGGTGGAGCTGCCGGAGGGCGCTCGGTGGGGTCCACCCGCGAGGGTGGACCCCACCGTGGACTCACCAGCGGTAGTGAGCGAAGGCCCGGTTGGACTCGGCCATCTTGTGGGTGTCCTCGCGACGCTTGACAGCGGCGCCGAGGCCGTTGGAGGCGTCCAGGATCTCGTTCATCAGACGCTCGGTCATGGTGTTCTCGCGACGCGCACGGGCGTAGCTGACCAGCCAGCGCAGCGCCAGGGTGGTGGCACGGCCGGGCTTGACCTCGATCGGGACCTGGTAGGTCGCACCGCCGACGCGGCGGGAGCGGACCTCGAGCGACGGACGGATGTTGTCCAGCGCCTTCTTCAGGGTGACGACCGGGTCCTGGCCGTTCTTCTCACGGGCGCCCTCGAGCGCGCCGTAGACGATGCCCTCGGCGACGGTCTTCTTGCCGTCCAGGAGGATCTTGTTGATGAGCTGCGTGACGATCGGCGAGCCGAAGACCGGGTCGACGACGAGCTGGCGCTTGGGAGCGGGGCCCTTACGAGGCATTACTTCTTCTCCTTCTTGGCGCCGTAGCGGGAGCGGGCCTGCTGGCGACCCTTGACGGACTGGGTGTCAAGAGCGCCACGCACGATCTTGTAGCGCACGCCGGGCAGGTCCTTCACACGACCGCCGCGGACGAGCACGATGGAGTGCTCCTGGAGGTTGTGGCCCTCGCCGGGGATGTAGGCGGTCACCTCGACGCCGGTCGACAGCTTCACACGCGCGATCTTGCGCAGCGCGGAGTTCGGCTTCTTGGGGGTCTGGGTGTAGACGCGCGTGCAGACACCGCGGCGCTGGGGCGAACCCTTGAGCGCGGGCGTCTTCGAGGCGGACGACTTCGCGTTCCTCCCCTTGCGCACCAACTGCTGAATAGTGGGCACAGCTTCTCTTCCTGTTCGGCCATCGATGCTGTTCGCATCGCTGGATCGACATCTTCGGCCGTTCTCACGGCCGGCGACCCGACGCGCCGCTCCCCCGGCCCGGGGAGCACTGCGGATCGACCCGCCCGACAGGTGATGGCACCTGACGGACGTCCTGGAGGACCGTGATCGGTGCCCACGATCGGGAGGCCGGGCCGGCCGCCGTCTCGTATTCGGGCACGCCGCGAGGATCCGCTCCTCGCGGGGGACATCCCCCGCAGCCCCGAAAGGTCCGCGGGTCAGTCCCGGGTCACGACCAGAGGGCACTCCGGACGCACCTTGAGTCTACTGAGGTGCGCCGGACGCGGTCAAAGCTTCCTCCCGGTTCCGACGCAGATCACATGTCGCCCTGTGTCCACGAAGTTGCTCGGAAGCGCCCGGACGCGGTACAGGCAGGATGAGACGAGCGCGCCGCCCATGGGCGACGCGCTCGTGGAGTGATCGATGACCGATCGGTCCGAGGACCTCAGCGGATGCCGAGCTGCGAGGTGCAGGACGGCCAGGCGCCCCAACCCTGGTTGGCCTGGACCTTCTTGGCGATGTCGATCTGCTGCTCGCGGGTGGCGAGGTTCGCGGTCGGCGCGTACTTGTCGCCGCCGTAGGCGAGCCAGGTGCCGCGGTCGAACTGGATGCCGCCGTAGTAGCCGTTGCCGGTGTTGATGGACCAGTTGCCACCGGACTCGCACTGGGCGAGACGGTCCCAGACCGAACCGGAGGGGGCCGACGGCGCCGCCGGCGCGCTCGAGCTCGACTCCTTGGAGGAATCGGACGAGCTCGAGTCGGAGGACTTCGAGTCGGACGAGCTGGACTTCGACGACTCGGAATCGGAGGAGCTCGAGTCGGAGGAGTCGCGATCCGTGCTGCGGGTCGACTTCGAGGAGGTCTCGCGCGGCTCCGGCTTGGGCTCCGGCTTCGGCTTCTCCTTGGTGCCCTCGGCGACGACCTCGGTGACCGGCTTCTCGGTGACCTTCTCGGAGACGAGCTCGGACTTCGAGACCTTGCCGTCGACGGTGGTCTCCGCGTAGACCTTCTCGACCGAGCCGTTCTTGCCCTCGGTGGTGGTCTTCGTGGTGCCCTCGAACAGGGAGTCGTCCTTGACGGTCTTCGTCTCGAACGGGACCTTCTCGGTCTCCTTGCGCTCGGACTCGCGGACGCGCTTGACGGTGTGGGTGGCGCCGTCCTCGAGGATGGTGTCGCGGGGGACGTCGGCCTTGTCGGTGTCCTTGACGTCGCCGAGGACCTTGTCCATCGCCTCGCCGACGGTCAGCGCGTTGACCTCGAAGGTGTCCTGGCCGTACTGGCCCACGAAGGTGACCGTCTTGCGCGTGACGACCTCGACTTCGCCCTCGGCGTCCTCGAGGCTGGTCTCGGGGGCCGGGGTGATCGCCGCGCCCTCGGCCTTGTACTCGGCCTCCTCGAGCGCATCGGCGACGGTGTCACCGGTGGTGAGGAGCTCCTTGGCGACGCCGTCCACCGTCACGGTGACCGGGGTGCGCTGGATGACCTGGATGTCCATGCCGTCGGTGACCACGGCGTCGAGGCCGGGGAGGACCAGGTCGGACTCCTGGAGCTCGATGCCCTGGTCCGAGAGCAGGTCGGCGACGGTGGGCTGCGAGAAGATGCGCACGGAGGAGTCCTCGCCGTACACGTTGATCTTCGCCTCGCTCGACATCGCGAAGGCGGTGCCGCCGCCTCCGACGGCGACGACGCAGAGGGTCGCCGCTCCGATGATCCACGGGGTCTTCTTCACTGGTCCACCTGTTTCCTGCCGCGTGCATGCGGCGAGTCGTTTCGTTCCCTGAGCATCGAACCCCGCAGGACGGGGTCTGCAGCTCCGGCACACTCGCGACGCCTCGAGGGGGCGCGGCAGGATAGGACGTGTGGGAACTGCCTGCAGCCATGGTTTCCTGATCCGCACTCCTCCGTAAGGGGACGGGCCAGACCTTGAAGAAGCACCCAGGAGGTCTTTACCCTCTCGTGAACATCGGCGTCGGTCAGGTCACCCCGACGGGCCTCTGAGCGGCCGCCGGAGCGACCTGCCCCACAGGTGCCGCCGGCCGCTCGTCGGCCGCGCAGGGGCACCGCCGCGGCCCGACGCCCGGACCGCCGCGCCACCCGCCCCGCAGCCCGCTCCCCTCCCCCGTCCCGGCGCGACGCAGAACGCCGCAGGGCGGCCCCACCGTGGTGGGACCGCCCTGCGGCGTCATCCGGTCCGTCACCGCCTCAGGGGCGGTTCCGGATCAGCGGAAATCGGTGCGGAACGGGTCCGCGTAGTCGATGTCGTCGAGGTTGACGGCACCGGTCTGGCCGAAGCCCGAGAAGTCCAGCTCGTCGTAGCCGGGCACCTGGTACATCTGGGCCTTGGCCTCGTCGGTGGGCTCGACCGCGATGTGGCGGAACCGCGACAGGCCGGTGCCCGCCGGGATGAGCTTGCCGATGATGACGTTCTCCTTGAGCCCCATGAGCTGATCGCTCTTGCGGTTCAGGGCGGCCTCGGTGAGCACGCGGGTGGTCTCCTGGAAGGAGGCCGCCGAGAGCCACGACTCGGTCGCGAGCGACGCCTTGGTGATGCCCATGAGCTCCGGACGACCCGAGGCCGGCTGACCGCCCTCGGAGAGGACCCGACGGTTCTCCCGCTCGAAGTTCACGCGCTCGGCGAAGTCGCCGGGCAGCAGACCGGTGTCACCGGACTCGATGACCGTCACGCGACGGAGCATCTGGCGCACGATGACCTCGATGTGCTTGGCGTGGATGTCCACACCCTGGCTGATGTAGACCTTCTGCACCTCGTCCACCAGGTGCTGCTGCACGGCCCGCGGGCCGAGGATGCGCAGGACCTGCTTCGGGTCGACCGAGCCCTGGGTCAGCTGCTGGCCGACCTCGAGGTGGTCGCCGTCGGCGATCAGGAGCGTGACGCGCTTGGAGACGGTGTAGGCCACCGGCTCCGAGCCGTCGTCCGGGGTGACCGTGATCCGACGCTGCTTGTCGTTCTCCTCGATCTCCACGCGACCCGCGAAGTCCGAGATCGGCGCGAAGCCGGCCGGGGTGCGCGCCTCGAAGAGCTCCTGGATACGGGGCAGACCGTGGGTGATGTCGCCGTCCGCGCTCGCCACACCACCGGAGTGGAAGGTACGCATGGTCAGCTGGGTGCCGGGCTCACCGATCGACTGGGCCGCGACGATGCCGACGGCCTCGCCGATGTCGACCAGCTGGCCGGTCGCGAGCGACTTGCCGTAGCACTGGGCGCAGGTGCCCACCGCCGAGTCGCAGGTCAGCACGGAGCGGATCTTCGCCTCGCGCACACCCGCCTCGACGAGCTGCTCGATGAGGACGTCGCCGAGCTCGGTGCCGGCCGGCGCCGCCTCGGTGCCGTCGGCGCCGATGGCCGCGGTGGCCAGGACGCGCCCGTACACCGTGGACTCCGCGTGCTCGTGAGCGCGCAGCACGCCGCCCTCCTCGACCGCGATCGGCAGGACCAGGCCCTTGGTGGTGCCGCAGTTGTCCTCGCGGACGATGACGTCCTGCGAGACGTCCACGAGACGACGGGTCAGGTACCCCGACTGGGCGGTCTTCAGCGCGGTGTCCGCCAGGCCCTTGCGGGAGCCGTGCGAGGCGATGAAGTACTCCAGGACCGAGAGCCCCTCCTTGTAGTTGGAGAGGATCGGGCGCGGGATGATCTCGCCCTTCGGGTTGGTCACCAGGCCGCGCATGCCGGCGATCTGGCGGATCTGCATCCAGTTGCCTCGAGCGCCCGAGTGGACCATGCGGAAGATCGCGTTGGTCGACTCGAAGTTCTCGCGCATGGCCGCGTCGACCTCGTTGGTCGCCTCGGTCCAGATGTCGATCAGCTCGGCGTTGCGCTCGAGCTCGGAGACCAGACCGAGGTCACGGTTCTCCTGCACCTGAGCGGCCTTGGCCTCGAACTTCGCGATGATCTCGGCCTTGCCGGGCGGGACCACCACGTCGGACAGCGCGAAGGACGCGCCCGACCGGGTGGACCACGAGAAGCCGTAGGTCTTCAGAGCGTCGAGGGACGCCGCGACCTGGCCCTTGTCGTAGCGCTCGGCGAGAGCGTTGACGATGCCGCCGAGGCGCTTCTTGCCGACCTGGCCCTGCACGAACGGGTAGTCGACGGGCAGCGTCTCGTTGAAGTACACCGCGCCGAGGGTGGTGGACAGGACGATCGGATCGCCCTCGGTCCAGCCCTCCGGGGCCTCCCAGTCGCTCGGCGGGGCGATGTCGTCGAAGCGGATCGACGCCGGGGCGTTCAGGTCCAGCTCGCCGCGGTCGAAGGCCATGATGGCCTCGGCCACGGAGGAGAAGTGCCGGCCGTCGCCGGCCAGGCCCTCGCGCACCGTCGTCAGGTGGTACAGACCGATGATCATGTCCTGTGCGGGCATGGTCACGGGGCGGCCGTCGGACGGCTTGAGGATGTTGTTGCTGGACAGCATCAGGATGCGGGCCTCGGCCTGCGCCTCTGCCGACAGGGGCAGGTGCACGGCCATCTGGTCGCCGTCGAAGTCCGCGTTGAACGCGGCGCAGACGAGCGGGTGCAGATGGATGGCCTTGCCCTCGACGAGCTGCGGCTCGAACGCCTGGATGCCCAGACGGTGCAGGGTGGGCGCACGGTTCAGCAGCACCGGGTGCTCGGTGATGACCTCTTCGAGGACGTCCCACACCTCGGGGCGTGCACGCTCGACCATCCGCTTGGCGGCCTTGACGTTCTGAGCGTGGCTCAGCTCGACCAGGCGCTTCATGACGAAGGGCTTGAACAGCTCCAGCGCCATGCCCTTGGGCAGACCGCACTGGTGCAGGTTCAGCTGCGGGCCGTTGACGATCACGGAGCGGGCGGAGTAGTCCACGCGCTTGCCCAGCAGGTTCTGACGGAAGCGCCCCTGCTTGCCCTTGAGCATGTCGGAGAGCGACTTCAGCGGGCGGTTGCCCGGTCCGGTGACCGGACGGCCGCGACGGCCGTTGTCGAACAGCGAGTCGACCGACTCCTGCAGCATCCGCTTCTCGTTGTTCACGATGATCTCGGGCGCACCGAGATCCAGCAGACGCTTGAGGCGGTTGTTGCGGTTGATCACGCGACGGTACAGATCGTTGAGATCGGAGGTCGCGAAGCGACCGCCGTCCAGCTGCACCATCGGACGCAGGTCCGGCGGGATGACCGGGACGGCGTCCAGCACCATGCCGACGGGCGAGTTGGTGGTGGTGAGGAAGGCGGAGACGACCTTGAGGCGCTTGAGCGCACGGGCCTTCTTCTGCCCCTTGCCGGTCGCGATGATCTCGCGCAGCAGCACGGACTCGGCCTCGAGGTCGAAGTCCTGGAGCCGGCGCTGGAGCGCCTCGGCGCCCATGCCGCCCTCGAAGTAGGTGCCGTAGCGCAGCTTCATCGCACGGTAGAGCTGCTCGTCACCCTCGAGGTCGGCGACCTTGAGGGACTTGAAGCGCTCCCAGATGCGGGTGATGCGGTCGATCTCCGCGTCGTACTTCTTGCGGATCTGAGCCTGCTCGCGCTCACCGGAGTCGCGGACCTTGCGCTTCGCGTCGGCCTTGGCACCCTCCTCCTCGAGCTGGGCGAGGTCCTTCTCCGCCGAGAGCGCACGATCGTTGATCGCGGAGTCGCGCTCGTTCTCGAGCTCCTTGACCTCGAGGTCGAAGCGCGCCTGCAGATCGGGCATGTCGTCGTGGCGAGCCTGCTCGTCCACGTAGGTGACCATGTAGGCCGCGAAGTAGATGATCTTCTCGAGATCCTTCGGGGCCAGGTCCAGCAGGTAGCCCAGGCGGCTGGGCACGCCCTTGAAGTACCAGATGTGGGTCACGGGAGCGGCGAGCTCCACGTGTCCCATGCGCTCACGACGCACGGAGGACTTGGTGACCTCCACGCCGCAGCGCTCGCAGATGATGCCCTTGAAGCGCACGCGCTTGTACTTGCCGCAGTAGCACTCCCAGTCCCGGGTGGGGCCGAAGATGCGCTCGCAGAAGAGGCCGTCCATCTCGGGCTTCAGGGTGCGGTAGTTGATGGTCTCCGGCTTCTTGACCTCGCCGTGGGACCAGCCGCGGATGTCGTCGGCGGTGGCGAGGCCGATGCGCAGCTCGTCGAAGGTGTTGACGTCGATCACAGGTGTCCTTCTCTCGATCGGAAGTCTGGTGTCTGAGGGAACGGGGGGTCGAGGGCGGGGCCGGGACGATGCTCAGCGCCGATGCGCTGGGACCGTCGTCCCGGACCCCCGTCCGTCAGACCTCTTCGATGGAGCCGACGCCCTCGTGGGGCCGGCGGGACAGGTCGATGCCGAGCTCCTCCGCGGCGCGGAAGACCTCCTCGTCGCTCTCCTGGACCTCCTGTGCGGTGCCGTCGCTGGACAGCACCTCCACGTTCAGGCACAGCGACTGCATCTCCTTGAGGAGAACGCGGAAGGACTCCGGGATGCCGGGCTCGGGGATGTTCTCGCCCTTGACGATCGCCTCGTAGACCTTCACGCGGCCGGCGATGTCATCGGACTTGATGGTGAGCAGCTCCTGCAGGGCGTAGGCGGCGCCGTACGCCTCCAGGGCCCACACCTCCATCTCGCCGAAGCGCTGGCCGCCGAACTGGGCCTTACCGCCCAGCGGCTGCTGCGTGATCATCGAGTACGGACCGGTGGAGCGGGCGTGCAGCTTGTCGTCCACCAGGTGGTGGAGCTTGAGCATGTACATGTAGCCCACGGAGATCGGTGCCGGGAACGGCTCGCCGGAGCGGCCGTCGAACAGGCGCGCCTTGCCGTTCTCCTTGATCATCCGCTCGCCGTCCCGGTTGGGGCGGTGGTTGGCGATCAGGCCGGTGACCTCGTCGGCGGTGAGGCCGTCGAAGACCGGGACGGCGACCGGCGTGCCGGGCTCGCCGTGCAGCGCCGAGGCGGGCAGGTCCGCAGCGGTCGGGTCGGCGGGATCGAGGTCCCAGCCGGCCTTGGCGACCCATCCGAGGTGGGTCTCCATGACCTGGCCGATGTTCATTCGGCCGGGCACGCCCATCGGGTTCAGGATGATGTCGATCGGGGTGCCGTCCTCCAGGAACGGCATGTCCTCGACCGGCAGGATCTTCGCGATGACGCCCTTGTTGCCGTGACGGCCGGCGAGCTTGTCGCCGTCGGTGATCTTTCGCTTCTGAGCCACGTAGACGCGGACCATCTCGTTGACGCCGGTGGGCAGGATGTCCCCGTCCTCGTCGTCGTTGAAGACCTGGACGCCGATGACGGTGCCGGTCTCGCCGTGGGGGACGCGCAGCGAGGTGTCGCGCACCTCACGGGCCTTCTCGCCGAAGATCGCGCGCAGCAGGCGCTCCTCCGGGGTCAGCTCGGTCTCGCCCTTGGGGGTGACCTTGCCGACCAGGATGTCGCCCGGCTCGACCTCGGCGCCGATGCGGATGATGCCGCGCTCGTCGAGATCGGCCAGCACGTCGTCGCCGACGTTCGGGATGTCCCGGGTGATCTCCTCCTTGCCGAGCTTGGTGTCGCGGGCGTCGACCTCGTGCTCCTCGATGTGGATCGAGGTGAGGACGTCGTCCTGGACCATCCGCGAGGACAGGATGATGCCGTCCTCGTAGTTGTGGCCCTCCCACGACATGAAGGCGACCAGCAGGTTCTTGCCGATGGACAGCTCGCCCTGGTCGGTCGAGGGACCGTCGGCCAGGATCGAGCCGGCCTCGACGCGGTCGCCCTCGTCGAACAGCACGCGCTGGTTGTAGGAGTTGCCGGCGTTGGAGCGCTGGAACTTCCCGATCGGGTAGGTCTGACGAGTGCCGTCGTCGGCCATCACCACGATGAGGTCCGCGGAGAGCTCCTCGATGACACCGGCCTTCTGGGAGACCACGACATCGCCGGCGTCGACCGCGGCGCGACGCTCCATGCCGGTGCCGACCAGCGGCATCTCGGAACGGAGCAGCGGCACGGCCTGGCGCTGCATGTTCGAGCCCATGAGCGCACGGTTGGCGTCGTCGTGCTCGAGGAAGGGGATCATCGCGGTGGCGACGGAGACCATCTGACGTGCGGAGACGTCCATGTAGTCCACGTCCGCGACGACGACCAGGTCGGGCTCGCCGCCGGGGAGGCGCACGAGGACCTCCTCCTCGAGGAAGCGTCCCTGCTCATCGATCTTGGCGTTCGCCTGGGCGATGATGTGGCGGTCCTCGTCATCCGCGGTGAGGTAGACGACCTCATCGGTGACGTGGCCGTCGACGACCTTGCGGTACGGGGTCTCGATGAACCCGAACGGGTTGATCCGGGCGAAGGTCGCCAGCGAGCCGATCAGACCGATGTTCGGACCCTCAGGGGTCTCGATCGGGCACATGCGGCCGTAGTGCGACGGGTGGACGTCGCGGACCTCCATGCCGGCGCGGTCGCGGGAGAGGCCGCCCGGGCCGAGCGCCGAGAGACGGCGCTTGTGGGTCAGACCCGAGAGCGGGTTGTTCTGATCCATGAACTGCGAGAGCTGGGAGGTTCCGAAGAACTCCTTGATCGCAGCGGTGACGGGGCGGATGTTGATCAGGGTCAGCGGCGTGATCGCCTCGACGTCCTGCGTGGTCATGCGCTCGCGGACGACGCGCTCCATGCGGGACAGGCCGGTGCGGACCTGGTTCTGGATCAGCTCGCCCACCGCGCGGATGCGACGGTTGCCGAAGTGGTCGATGTCGTCGGTCTCGACGCGGACCGGCTTGTCGTCGGCGCTCGTGTACTCGGTGACGCCGTCGTGCAGCGCGACGATGTACTTGATGGAGGCGACGATGTCCTGCAGGCGCAGGGTCGACTCCGAGAGGCTGCCGTCCAGGCCGAGCTTCTTGTCGATCTTGTAGCGGCCGACCTTCGCCAGGTCGTAGCGCTTGGCGTTGAAGTAGAGGTTGTTCAGCATCGCCTCGCCCGCATCGCGCGTGGGCGGCTCGCCCGGACGCTGCTTGCGGTAGATGTCGATGAGCGCCTCGTCCTGGGACGCGATGCGGTCCTTCTCGAGCGTGGAGCGCATCGACTCGAACTCGCCGAACTCCTCGAGGATGTCGCTGTGCGACATGCCGAGCGCCTGCAGCAGGGTCGTGACGGACTGCTTGCGCTTGCGGTCGATGCGGACGCCGACCTGGTCGCGCTTGTCGACCTCGAACTCGAGCCAGGCACCGCGCGAGGGGATGACCTTGGTCGAGAAGATGTGCTTGTCGCTGGTCTTGTCGATGGACTCCTCGAAGTACACGCCCGGGGAGCGGACCAGCTGCGAGACGACGACACGCTCGGTGCCGTTGATGATGAACGTGCCCTTGTCGGTCATGAGCGGGAACTCGCCCATGAAGACCGTCTGGGTCTTGATCTCACCGGTCTCGTTGTTCATGAACTCCGCGATGACGTACAGCGGAGCGGCGTAGGTGAGGTCCTTGTCCTTGCACTCGTCGACCGTGTACTTCGGGTCGTCGAAGGTGTGGTCGCGGAAGGACAGCGACATGTTGCCGGCGAAGTCCTCGATCGGGGAGATCTCCTCGAGGATGTCCGCGAGACCGGAGGTCTGCGGGACGTCCTCACGACCGGCGGCGGCGGCCTCAGAGGCACGCTCCTGCCAGCGCTCGTTCCCGAGCAGCCAGTCGAACGAGGTGGTCTGCAGACTCAGCAGATCCGGGACCTCGATGGGGTCGCCGAGCTTCGCGAAGGTGACGCGAGGCGAAGCGGTGCGAAGTGCGATGTCAGTGGTGCGATCGGTGCTCGAGGCAGCCAAGGGGGGTCCTTCCACAGGCCGATGACGGAATCCCAGGCGCGGTGAACGACCCATCAGGGCAGTGGAGCAGGTCCGATGAAGAACGGTGCGGCAGATCCGACGGGAGGCACACGGCGCAAGGAACGAGCATACAAGAAATCGCGGATGGGCGCAAGGGCCGCGGGGGCGACCAGCCCATCCGCGTCGGCCGCTATATGCCTGGCGCGGGTGTTCTCCCGGGCTCTCCTGCCTGTCTGACTCGACCGGCCCGGCGGGGACTTCACACCGGGAACCTGCGACAGGAACAGCTCCGTACGCACAGAAGGATGGTGGGAAATGCTCCGTGAGTCAAGTAGGCGGCCCCTCCCCCGGTGTGTCGCGGCACGTCAGAGGCAGATCCGTGATTTCTGCGCCGGCGTCTTCAGCGGCGCTGGCAGCGCCGGAGCCCCGATGCGCCCCGGGCCGCACGGCGACCCGGCGCAGGCGGCGGCGCCCGCGTCCTCGCGAGCGGCTCCCGTTCCCGGGCATGCAGAAGGGCCGCCCCGCAGATGCGGGACGGCCCTTCAGGAGCAGTGCGACTGCCGTCGGATCAGGCGCGCGCCTCAGCGTGCGCCGGAGATCACTTGACGGAGACGGTCGCGCCGGCCTCCTCGAGCTTCGCCTTGGCAGCCTCGGCGTCGTCCTTCTTGACACCCTCGAGGACGGCCTTGGGGGCCTCGTCGACGAGCGCCTTGGCCTCCTTCAGACCGAGGGAGGTGAGGCCGCGCACCTCCTTGATGACGGCGATCTTCGCGGAACCGGCGGACTCGAGGATGACGTCGAACTCATCCTTCTCCTCCTCGGCGGCGGCCTCGCCACCGGCGGCAGCGCCACCGGCAGCAGCCACGGCCACGGGGGCGGCGGCGGTGACGTCGAAGACGTCCTCGAACGTCTTCACGAACTCAGAGAGCTCGATGAGGGACATCTCCTTGAAAGCTTCGATGAGCTCGTCGTTGCTGAGCTTTGCCATGGTGGCAATCCTTCCTGTTGGTGGGACCTGCGTCCCTGCGGTGTCAGGCGGCGCATGCGCGCCAGGTCTTTCGGTCCGACCGCTCCATGGGGAGCCGTCGGGGGACAGCGCTGAGGCTGTGGTGCGGAAGCCGTGAGCCGAGGCTCAGGCGGCCTCCTGCTTTGCCCGCAGCGCGTCCACGGTGCGCGCCGTCTTGGACAGCGGCGCCGCAAACACTGCGGCGGCCTTGGACATCGACGCCTTCATGGCGCCGGCTGCCTTGGCCAGCAGGACCTCGCGGGACTCGAGGTCCGCGAGCTTCTGGACGTCCTCCTTCGAGAGCAGCTTGCCCTCGAAGTAGCCGGACTTGACCACGAGGTTCTCGTGGGTCTTGGCGAAGTCACGCAGAGCCTTCGCAGGCTCCACCGGCTCGCCCTTGATGAAGGCGATAGCGGTCGGCCCGCTGAGCGTGCCGTCGAACACGTCGATGCCGGCCTCGCGGGCGGCGATCTCCGTGAGCGTGTTCTTCACCACGGCGTAGGTCGTCTCGGAACCCAGCGAGCGGCGGAGCTCCTTGAGCTCCCCCACGCTGAGCCCGCGATACTCGGTGATGACGGCGGCGTCGGAATCGCGGAACAGGTCCACGATCTCGGCGACGGCGTCGACCTTTTCGGGGTTCGCCATGGCCCTCCTTCCAGAGGTCTCTCGCCACCGGGTGAAGGCGTCCCAGGAACGGAAAAGGCCTCGACACGCAAGTGTCGAGGCCTCGATCGCACGGGAGCCGCACCGGCCAGGGCCGGACGGGCACGACCGTACGAGGGTCGCTTCTTCACCTGCGCAGGCCATCCCGGAGGGATTTCTTCGATCATCCTCGAGGTCGAGGACGACGACCGGCGGTCTTCGGTAGGTCCAGAGTAGACCAGAGCGGTGCGATGGCGCCATGGCGCGGGCGGCGTTCTGCGTCACATCGCTCAGATCCTCACCCGGCGCGCCTCACCGCATCGAGGATCGGCTCGCGGTCCACGCCGTGGCGAGCTCGCGGACGGTGCCGAAGCGCTCCGCCCGTGCCGGACACGTCGCTCGCTCGATGACCTCGGCGGTCTCCGCTCCCCCGCAGAAGTCCGCGAGGTCCTCGCTCAGGCCGGTCCCGAAATGTCGCACCATCCGGCCGAGGGTGAACACGGTGGTGCGCGCATCCAGCGGAGCGCCCAGCTCGAACTCCTCGGGAGCCATGAACCTGCTCGCGCCGAACATTCGGCCCATCTCGTTGGTGGAGGCGCCGCGCCGGTAGGTGTCGAGATCGATCAGGGTCAGATGCCCTGTGGCCAGGTCGACCATGAGGCACCCGTCGTACAGATCGCAGGCCACCCATCCGGCGGATTCCAGGGCGACATGGGCATCGAGCAGCTGATCGAAGACCGCCAGCCTGAGCTCCTCCGTGGCTGCGGCGAAACGTCGGTACGTCGACGTCGGATCCGCACGCTGCGCGGAGGGCGCTCCGACCAGCTCGCCGGGCGCCCGGTCGTAGACGAGGGCGGGGCCGTCGGCCGTCTCGATCACGGTGCGCAGCCGGGCGAGGACAGGGTGGTCGACGCTGCGCGCGATCTCCACGGCGGAGCGCAGCAGCCCGAGGCGACCGGCGTGGTCGAGATACGGGACAGCCGCTCCGGCGGGCGTCGGCGCCCGGGTCCCTGCCGTCTTGACGAAGAGATCCGCCCCTGGGGTCCTCACCAGCCAGGAGACGTTCCCCGAGTCCTGGGTGAGGTGGTCGTACCGGGCGAGGATCTCCCCCGCGGACACCACGAGCTCCTCCGCGGTCAGGTCGGTGCGGGTCAGCTCGAGGAGATCGGTCACCGGCTCACCGTAGCCGCCGGCGCCGCGCCGCACGCCCGGAACCCCGATGGTCCGGAACCTCACCCTCCGGACGCGTGCCCTTCAGAGTCCCGCCCCGGGGACAAGATTGTGCGACATCCCCGCCCCGGGGACGCGACTGTGCGCTGTGCTTCCAGAGCTGGAAGCACAGCGCACAACAGCGGGGCACCAGGCAGGGGCACGCTCCGGCTGGAGCCCCGGCACCGCACCGCACGCCCTGAGCATGACGACGCCCCGCCCACCGGATGGTGGACGGGGCGTCGTGATGCACCCTCTGGGGGCCGGGAGGCTCAGGCCTCGTCGGTGTCCTCGAGGAGGTTGCGCGTACGGTTCACGTCGACCGGGATGCCCGGGCCCATGGTGGTGGACACGGTGATCTTCTCGATGTAGCGGCCCTTCGAGGAGGACGGCTTGAGACGCAGGATCTCATCGAGCGCGGCGACGTAGTTCTCGACCAGATTGGTGTCGGAGAACGAGACCTTGCCGACGATGTAGTGCAGGTTGGCTGCACGGTCGGTGCGGAACTCGATCTTGCCGCCCTTTATGTCCGAGACGGCCTTGGTCACGTCCATGGTGACGGTGCCGGTCTTGGGGTTCGGCATGAGGCCGCGGGGGCCGAGCACGCGGCCCAGCTTGCCCACCTTGCCCATGAGGTTCGGCGTGGCCACGGCCGCGTCGAAGTCGGTCCAGCCGCCGGCGACCTTCTCGATCAGGTCGTCGTCGCCGACCTCGTCGGCGCCGGCCTCGCGGGCGGCGTCGGCCTGCGCACCGGTCGCGAAGACGATGACGCGGGCGGTCTTGCCGGTGCCGTTGGGCAGGTTGACGGTGCCGCGCACCATCTGGTCCGCCTTGCGGGGATCCACGCCCAGGCGCATCGAGACCTCGACCGAGGCATCGAACTTCGCGGGGGAGGACTTCTGCGCCAGACGCAGCGCGTCGAGCGGGGAGTATGCACGGCCGGCCTCGATCAGGGCCGCACCGTTCTTGTATGCCTTGCTACGGAAACCCATGTCGTCAGCCCTCCACCGTGATGCCCATGGAACGAGCGGTGCCCTCGACGATCTTCGCCGCGGCATCCATGTCGTTCGCGTTCAGATCAGGCATCTTGGTCTCCGCGATCTCGCGGACCTGTGCCTGGGTGATCTTGCCGACCTTGTCGGTGTGCGGGACGGCGGAGCCCTTCTGGAGGCCGGCGGCCTTCTTGATGAGCTCTGCGGCCGGCGGGGTCTTCGTGATGAAGGTGAACGAGCGATCCTCGTAGACCGTGATCTCGACCGGGACGATGTTGCCGCGCATGTCCGCGGTGCGATCGTTGTAGGCCTTCACGAACTCCATCATGTTCACGCCGGCAGCGCCGAGCGCGGGACCCACGGGCGGCGCAGGGGTGGCCTGGCCGGCCTGGATCTGGAGCTTGATGACGCTCGCGATCTTCTTCTTGGGAGCCATTGCTCTTCCTTACTGTGGTGTGGTCCGGGCGGAGCTCATCACGCGCTCCTCCCACTGCAGGACCCGGGCCCGCGCACGGCGGGAACAGGTCCGGGGTGCGACGTTACCTGCACGTCGCGGCGGCGTCGACCGGAATCGGGGGTGATCCCGGTCGTATTCGCGCTGCGCGGGGCAGCGCGCGCCGCTCAGATCTTGGCGACCTGGTCGAACGCCAGCTCGACCGGGGTCTCGCGCCCGAAGATGGACACCAGGACCTGGAGCTTCTGCGTCTCCGCATGGATCTCGGAGATCGTCGCCGGCATGGTCTCGAAGGGGCCGTCCATGACGGTGACGGACTCGCCGACCTGGAAGTCGGGGACCTTCTGCGCAGCGGCGGGGCGGCCCGCGGTCGAACCCGCGGCGCGCTTCTTCTCCGGCAGGCCGACGGACGGCGAGAGCATCGAGAAGATCTCGTCGAAGCTCAGCGGCGTCGGATCGGTCGCATTGCCGACGAAGCCGGTGACACCCGGGGTGTCACGCACGACTCGCCAGGACTCGGTGGTCAGCTCCATGCGGACCAGCACGTATCCGGGGACGCGCACACGGCGGACGATCTTCTTCTGGCCGTTCTTGACCTCGGTCGCGTCCTCCATCGGGACCTGGACCTCGAAGATGTACTCCTCCATGTCCTGGGTCTCGGTGCGCGTGGCCAGCTGGGTCTTCACGCGGTTCTCGTGACCGGAGTAGGAGTGGATGACGTACCACTCGCCGGGGGCGGCACGCAGGTGGCGCTTGAGCGTCACCAGCGGGTCCTCCTCCTCGGGCTCCTCGGAGGCGGACTCCTCGGAGGCGGCGGCCTCCTCGCCCTCGGCGGGCTCGACCTCGTCGTCGGCGTCGCCCTCGGCGGGCTCGCCCTCGTCGTCGACCGTGTCATCGGCGGCGGGGTCGTCCTCGGCCGCGGGGGCCTCCGTGTCTGCGGCGTCATCCTCGGAGTCCGCGGTCTCGACCTCGTCGACAGCACCGTCGGCCTGTGCGACCTCGCCGTCGGCCGGGACGGAATCCGTCTCGGCGGCGTCGGCGTCGGAGCCCGAGGCGGAGAAGGAGAGGGAGTCGTCGAGGTCCTCGTAGGACTCGTCGGGGGTAGCGGTCTGGTCGCTCATCGGCGGGAGTCTGCCTTCCTGGCGGCGTGGAACTGATCGGTCACGGTGCTGTGCGGGGTGCGGATCGGTCCGCGACTCACACGTCGGGGACCGTGAAGGCGATCCGGGACAGCCAGCTGAACGCGGCGTCGAGACCGAAGATCAGCAGGATCATGAAGACCACGAACAGCAGGACCGTGATCGTGTACAGGACCAGTTCCCGACGCGTCGGGGCGACGACCTTCCTCAGCTCCGCGAGGACCTGCCGGATGAACAGACCGATCGCCAGGAACGGGTTCTTCGACCCGGAGCCCTGGGCGTCGGCACCGGTGGGCGTCGACGGGGCGTTCTGGCTGGAGTTCACTCTGGCTGTCCGATCTCGTCGAGGTCATCCGCATCCGGTCGGGTGACCCCGACCGGACCGGCAGGGCAGACAGGGCTCGAACCTGCAACCTGCGGTTTTGGAGACCGCTGCGCTACCAATTGCGCCACTGCCCTTCATGAGGAACGAGCCTCATGAGGTCTTTCGCGAACCCCCGGAAGGGTCCAGCGATTCGGACCAGCGACCAGCATACAAGGCGCGGGGACCTGGTGCGAATCGACCGGCGTCAGATCACATTCCGAGGAGACGCAGGCCACTCCCCCGGACTCCTCCCGCACCCTCCCGGGACTCCCCCGGGCCGACTCCCCCGCCCTGTCGTCGCGGGGCGCAGCCCGCTCCGACCGGGCCGTCACCGGCGACGATCCGTGCGCCGTCCACCAGCGGGTCGATCTGGCGGCGGACGGCGAGCTCTGCCACGATGGTCCGGTGACCACCGACGATGCCAGCATCTCCGCGACCAGCCCGCAGTCCTCCTCGCATGCCGAGCAGCATGCCCGCGTCTCGCAGCGCGTGGGAGCGATCCAGCCCTCCGCGACCCTCGCGGTCGACGCCACGGCCAAGGCGCTCAAGGCCGCCGGCCGCCCCGTGATCGGCTTCGGCGCCGGCGAGCCCGACTTCCCCACCCCGCAGCACATCGTCGCCGCGGCGATCGAGGCGGCGCAGGATCCGGCCACTCACCGCTACTCCGCCACCGGCGGCCTGCCCGACCTCAGGGCGGCCCTCGCGGAGTCCTTCTCGGCGTCGACCGGCCTGGAGATCGACCCCTCCCAGGTGCTCGTGACCAACGGCGGCAAGCAGGCCGTCTTCCAGACCTTCGCGACCCTGCTGGATCCGGGCGACGAGGTCATCCTGCCCGCGCCGTACTGGACCACCTACCCCGAGGCGATCCGGCAGGCCGGAGCCGTCGAGGTGCCGGTCCTGGCCGGCGTGGAGCAGAACTACGTGCCCACCGTCGACCAGCTCGAGGCCGCCCGCACGGAGAACACCAGGGCCCTCCTGCTCTGCTCGCCCTCCAACCCCACCGGCGTGGTCCTCTCCCCCGAGCAGGTCACCGAGATCGGTCGCTGGGCGCTCGAGCACGGGATCTGGGTCGTGACCGACGAGATCTACCAGGCCCTGACCTACGAGGGCATGCCCTTCACCTCGGTGCTGAAGGCCGTCCCCGAGCTTGCCGAGACCACGGTGCTGCTCGGCGGCGTGGCGAAGTCCTTCGCGATGACCGGATGGCGCGTGGGCTGGATGGTGGGCCCCGCCGACGTCATCAAGGCCGCGACGAACCTCCAGTCGCACCTCACCTCGCACGTCAACAACATCGCCCAGCGTGCGGCGCTGGCGGCGCTGACCGGCCCCACCGAGCCGGTCGAGGAGATGCGCGTCGCCTTCGACCGTCGGCGCCGGCTGATCGTCGAGAAGCTCTCGCAGGTCCCGGGCTTCACCGTCCCCACCCCCACCGGGGCGTTCTACGCCTTCCCGGACGTCTCCCAGGCGTTGGGCCGGACGATCCGCGGTCGCGAGATCACCACCTCCACCGAGCTGGCGACCGTCATCCTCGAGGAGGCCGAGGTCGCCGCGGTGCCCGGCGAGGCGTTCGGCGCCCCGGGCCACCTGCGCTTCTCCTACGCGCTCGGCGACGATGACATCCGCGAGGGCATCGACCGGGTGATCGCGCTGCTGTCCGAGTGATCATCGGGCGATGAACACGGCCGAGGGCGGGCAGCGCGACCTCTCCGCGCTGCCGAAGGCGCATCTGCACCTCCACTTCACGGGGTCGATGCGCCCGTCCACGCTGAGGGAGCTCGCCGAGGAGCGCGGGATCCGTCTGCCCCGCTCCCTCACCGACGACGTCGCCCTGCAGGTCGAGCCGACCCGTCGCGGCTGGTTCCGCTTCCAGCGCCAGTACGACGCGGCCCGCGCCGTGGTCGACTCCGAGGCGGCGATGCGGCGGATCCTCCACGAGGCCGCCGAGGACGACGCCGCCGAGGGATCAGGACGTCTCGAGCTGCAGGTGGACCCCACCAGCTACGCCCCGTTCGTGGGCGGTCTGACCCCGGCGATCGAGATCCTGCTGGACCAGGCCGTGCGCTCCGAGCGCGAGACCGGTGTCAGCATCGGGATCGTCATCGCCGCCTCCCGCACCCGGCATCCGCTGGACGCCCGAATGCTCGCCCGGCTCGCGGCGCGGCACGCGGGGGCCGTGATCGGCTTCGGGCTCTCCAACGACGAGCGGCGCGGCTCGACGGCGGAGTTCGCGCCCGCCTTCCGGATCGCCCGGGACGCCGGCCTGCTGTCCGTCCCTCACGGCGGCGAGCTGCTGGGCCCCGCCCATGTGCAGGACGTGGTGGAGAATCTGCACCCGGACCGGCTGGGGCACGGGGTGCGGGCGGCCGAGGACCAGGCCCTGCTCGACGCGGTGGTCGAGGCCGGGATCGGTCTCGAGGTGTGCCCGGCCTCGAACGCCTCGCTCGGCGTGGTCGAGCAGGCGGCCGACGTGCCCCTGCGCCGCCTGGTGGACGCCGGGGCGAGGATCGCCCTGGGAGCCGACGATCCGCTGCTGTTCGGCTCCCGCCTGGTGGACCAGTACGAGACGGCCCGTGCGATGGGGTTCGGGGACACCGAGCTCGCGGACCTCGCCGCCTCGTCGATCCAGGTCTCCTCCGCACCGGAGACGGTCAAGGAGGGCCTGCTGGCCGGGGTGCGGGACTGGCTGGCCTGAGCGCGTCGCCGCCCGGCGGCCGAGCTCAGCGGTCCTGCCGCAGAGCTCGGCGACCCTGCAGCGGGGCTCAGCGGTCCTGACCGGCCCCGTCGGAGGGCAGCGCGAGGAAGAAGACCGGGGCGTCGAAGCCCTGGTCGGCGAAGGCCGCCGCGATCGACTCGGCGACTGCCTGTGCCTGGTCGGCCTCGACCAGTGCGATGGTCGAGCCGCCGAAGCCGCCGCCGGTCATGCGGGCGCCGTGGGCGCCGGCCGCACGGGCCGCGTCGACCGCGACGTCGAGGTGCGGGACGGTGACCTCGTAGTCCTCGCGCAGCGAGTCGTGCGAGGCGTTCAGCAGGGCGCCGAGCTCGGCGACGTGCTCGCGGACGGTGCCGCTCGCCAGCAGGGCGTCGAACTCCCGCACCCGCTGGATCTCCGTGATCACGTGGCGGGCGCGGCGGCGCACCACCTCGTCGTCGATGCGGGCCAGGAACGCGTCCAGCTGCGCCGGATCGGCGTCGCGCAGCGTGGGCAGATCGAGCGCCTGCGCGGCGCTCTCGCTGTCCGCGCGGCGCGCGGTGTACTCGCCGTCCACGTGGGAGTGCTCGGCGCGGGTGTCCGTGATGAGCAGCGCCAGGTCCTGCGAGGCGAGATCCCACGGCACCGGGCGGGTGGAGAAGTCGCGGCAGTCGAGGTAGAGCGCGTGGCCCTCGCGGGAGAGGACGGAGGCGGACTGGTCCAGCCCGCCCGTGGAGGCGCCGGCGAAGTCGGTCTCGGCGGTGATCGCGGCGCGCACGCGGTCCAGCGGTCCGGTGCCGAGGCTCAGCAGGTCCTCGATGGCCTCCGCGGCGGCGCACTCCAGCGCGGCCGAGCTGGACAGACCCGCGCCGAGCGGCACCTGCCCGTCGATCAGGATGTCCATGCCCCGGGTGGAGGCGCCCGAGATCCGGGAGCTGAGCGCCCACAGCACGCCTGCCACATAGGCGGGCCAGCCGGAGACGGCCTCGGCGGTCAGCTCGCGGGCGTCGATGTCCAGCACGGTCTCGTCCTGGGCGGAGCGCAGGCGCAGCCGGTTCGTGGGCGTGCGTGCGGCGGCGGCGAAGCAACGGTGGGAGATCGCCATCGGGAGGCACAGGCCGTCCTGGTAGTCGACGTGCTCGCCGATGATGTTCACGCGGCCGGGGGCCGACCAGACACCGTCGGGCGCGTACCCGAAGGACTCCTCGAACAGCTTCGCCGCCCTGTCCGCGGCGACGGACCGCTCGGGAGCGGCGGAGAGCTCCACCGCGGCCCGATCGGTGCCCGTGGCGGCAGGCGCGTGAGCAGTGCGGGAATCGGTGCTGGTCATGAAGTTCCTTCCGGAGCGGACAGTGGCCGGGCGCGAGGAGGACGACCTTCGCCCGGCACGCCGACGGAGAGTCTAACCGTCATCACGACAAGAGCACAGGACGGGACATTCAGGGTCGCACCGCGAGACAGGACACCGACGGAGCCGGGATCGGCTCCCCTGCCGAGGCGAGCTCCTCGTCGCGGCGACGGAGCACATCGATGCGGTCCGCCCCCTGGGCCGCGACCAGCACCAGGTCCTCCAGCTGGGTGAAATGGCGCGGATGCTCCCCCACCTCGATCTCGGTCACCAGCTGCGGACGCATCGGCGCCAGCGAGAGCAGCGAGAGGGTGTCGGGCCCCCGGTTCGCGACCAGGAGCGCGGACTCATCCGCGGTCAGCTCGATGTGGGAGACCGCGTTCGGCTCCTCGCTCCCGCTGGCGGGGATCATCGAGCGCACGCTCCAGCGGTGCGTGGGACCCTCCAGCGCGGAGGGCAGTCGGCTCTGCGACGAGCTCTCGCCCCGCACGGCGGTGGCGACCATGCCCGAGCGCTCGCAGGCGATGTGGAGCTGCTCGGATTCATGATCCGCCGCGAGATGCCGCGGACCGCTGCCCCGGCTGAGCGGGATCTCGCCCGCCAGATCGATCATCCCCTCGGTGTCCTGGCGGTACAGCAGCACCCGGTCCAGGCCGAGATCCGGGACCGCGAGCACGCGCGTGCCGGGGAGGGCGACGACCTGATGCGGGTGCGGATCGTCGTCGGCGCCGGCTTCGTCCCCGCGCTCGAGGAGCTCGCGGTGGTCGTCCAGGTCGATCTGCTGGATCGGCCTGCCCTCGGCATCCAGCCGCACCGTGGCCACGGTGCCCGCGCCGTACTGCGCCACGATCAGGGTGGAAGGAACGGTTCCGCGGCTCAGATGGCATCCGCCCGAGCCCTCCAGGACCAGGTCGCCGATGACCTCGGCCTCACGGCCGTCGGCCGAGACCCGCATGGCGACCACCCGGGTGGGATCGGTCTCCAGCACGGCGTGCAGCACGCTCCCGTCCTCGCTCCACAGGACGAACGACGGGTCGGGCAGGTCCACGACCGCGAGCCGCTCCACCACCGGCGCTCCGCCGTCCCCCTCGGTGGTCAACGACAGGATCTCGATGCCGGGGCCGCGGCCGGAGCCGCTGCGGGAGTACCCGCCGGCGGCGATCAGGGCGGTACGGGTCATAAGGTCACTCCTCGCGGTCGGGGCGCCGGCCCGTGCCGTCCTCGAGGTCCGAGGGCGGCTCGAGGTCCTCGAGGAACGAGAGATCATCGAACATCGTCGAGGACAGCGCTGTCATCTCTCCGGTCATCGTAGACGGCTCGATCACCGCAGCGCCGTGACGGCGCCGCATCCGGCGCGACCCCAGCGAGAGCCGGCGGCGTCGCAGCGTGGTGAACGGCGAGGAGATGGCCGGCGTGTAGGCGATGCCGCTGCGACGGAAGTACGGCATCAGACGGGAGGCGAGCAGCTGTCCCAGCACCACGCCGGCGGCGATCGCCACCGCCACCTCGGCCGCGCCGATCAGCTCGGCGACACCGGCGCTGAGATCCTCCTCGAGGCCCAGGAGCCCCTGGTAGATGCGGCTGCCGGGGACGAGCGGGATGACTCCGGACATCACGAACGCGAGGGACGGTGCCCGCATCCGGTCGCCGAGCGCGGTCGCGACCAGGCCGGCCGCGAAGGCGGCGATGGCGACGGCGACCGTGCGATCCAGGAAGGCGCTGCTCAGCAGATGGGCGATGATGCCGGAGCCCGAGGCGACGAGCGCACCGGCCAGCAGCAGCCGGGCGGGGACCTGGGTGCCGACCCCGTAGCCCAGCCCCATGCCGAGGCCGGAGATGACGACCACCACCGCCGTGGTGAAGGTCAGCGGCATCCCGGCGCTCACGGAGACGTCGGCCCCGACCAGGTCGGCCAGCAGGAGCCCGAGGCGCACGCCGGCGACGATGCCGACGGTGAGCATGAGGGTCTCGAGCATGCGCCCGGCCGCCGTGATGTACCAGCCCGTGACGGCATCCTGCACAGCGCTGATCGAGGAGAGGCCCGCCAGCTGCACGATGATGCAGGAGACGACCACGATCGACGGGCTCTGGCTGGAGTCGAGGAGGGCGACGATCGCCGCGGCGCCGACGGCGATGAAGCCGCCCAGGGCCTGGCCGTAGAAGGGCGGGATGTTCCAGCGGGCCAGCAGCTCGCCGAGGGCGATCAGCAGTCCGGCGGCGAGGGTCGCGGCGATGACCACCAGGCTGCCCGCACCGAAGAAGAGGGCTGCGGCACCGCCCATCACGGCGAAGCCCGAGACCACGAGCGGGATGCGGTAGAGGGGCTGACGCTGCGGGATCGCCGAGGCCTGGCGGCGCGCCTCCTCGAGCGGCAGATCGCCGGAGAGGTAGCCGTGGGAGATGTCCTCGAAGGCCGCCAGGCGGGCGAAGTCCTGCACCCGCGCGCTCGCCGAGCGCACCCTGGTGAAGGGGGTCGAGGACTCGTCCGCGAGGTAGGAGATCGTCACCTCGTTGAAGGTGACCTGGACCGAGACGTTGCGCAGACCGGAGGAGCTGGTCACCCGCAGCACGGTCGCGGTGACCTCCGAGGCGGCCGCGCCATTGGTCAGCAGGCCCTCGCCGATCCTCATGGCGAGGTCGAAGACGGCGTGGAGCCGGGCGGAATCGGTGGGCACGGATCGATCGTGCCATATCGGTCCCCCGCCGTCGCACCCCGCGCCGTGCCGGGTGGTTCACAGTCCGACCCGTCGGCGCTCGGGCGCCTCAGAGGTTGGGCGAGGAGGAGAGCACGCCGAGGGCGACGGCGAGCAGCACCAGCACCGCGACGTCGAGCCCGCGCGACCGGACGGCCAGGGCACCGACGGTCCGCACCGGGAGCACCGCCCGCAGGATCGCCAGGACGCCGAGCAGCCCGGCCAGCATCGCTCCGGCCAGCGAGGCGGAGACCAGCACGCCGACCACGACGACGGCCGCGAGGGCGCAGAGGGCGACGACGAGCACCGCCTGGCGTCGCAGGGCCGCGGACAGGCTGAAGGGTGAGGATCGCTGCGGCACGCGCCCATCGTACGGGGCATCCACCCGGCACTCTCCCGTTAGGCTGGCCGTGGTCGGCAGCGCCGTCGACCACCGAGCGACCTGGAGGACTCCTTCACATGACCAGCCCCGGTTCGACGCCAGACCTCACCACTCGCACGGAGCATGATCTGCTCGGCGATCGAGAGGTCCCCGCCGACGCCTACTACGGTGTGCAGACCCTGCGAGCGCAGGAGAACTTCCACATCACCGATGTCCCGCTGAGCCACTTCCCCCGCCTGATCGAGGCGCTGGCCCAGGTGAAGCGGGCCACCGCTCGCGCCAACCGCGGCCTGGGCACCCTCGACGAGGAGCGCGCGGCCGCCATCGAGGAGGCGTGCCAGGAGATCGTCGGCGGCTCCCTGCACGAGAACTTCGTGGTGGACATGATCCAGGGCGGCGCCGGGACCAGCACCAACATGAATGCCAACGAGGTGATCGCCAACCGCGCGCTCGAGATCCTCGGCCATTCCAAGGGCGAGTACCAGCACCTGCACCCCAACAACCACGTCAACCTGGCCCAGTCCACCAACGACGTGTACCCCACCGCCGTGCGTCTGGCGATCCTGCTGACCTTCCCGGCTCTGGTGGAGTCGATGGATCACCTGATCACCACGCTGCGCGCCAAGGGCGCCGAGTACTCGCAGGTGCTGAAGATGGGCCGCACCCAGATGCAGGACGCGGTCCCCATGACGGTCGGCCAGGAGTTCAACGCCTGGGCCACCACCATCGAGGAGGACGTGGAGCGCCTCAGCCGCACCGCCTCGGCATTCCAGGAGATCAACCTGGGTGCCACGGCGATCGGCACCGGCATCACCACCGACCCGCGGTACGCGCAGCGGGCCACCGAGGAGCTCTCCGCGCTCACGGGCATCGACTTCATGGTCGCGGCCGACCTCGTCGAGGCCACGAGCGACACCGGCGCCTTCGTGACCTTCTCCGGGATCCTGCGCCGCATCGCGGTGAAGATCTCCAAGATCTGCAACGACCTCCGCCTGCTGTCCTCCGGGCCGCGAGCCGGCTTCCACGAGCTGAACCTCCCGGCGGTCCAGCCGGGCAGCTCGATCATGCCGGGCAAGGTGAACCCGGTGATCCCGGAGGTGGTCAACCAGGTCGCCTTCGAGGTGATCGGCAACGACCTCACGGTCGCCTTCGCCGCGGAGGGCGGGCAGCTGCAGCTGAACGCCTTCGAGCCGGTGATCTGCTTCAACATCCTCGAGTCCACGCGCATCATGACCCGTGCGATGAACACGCTGGCCGATCGCTGCATCGCCGGGATCACGGTCAACGAGGACGTGCTCGAGGAGGACCTGCGCCGGTCGATCGGCGTGGTCACGGCCCTGGTGCCGGTGATCGGCTACGGCCCGGCGACGGACGTCGCCGCCACCGCTCTGAAGACGGGCCGCCCGGTCGCCGAGCTGGTGCTCGAGCGGGGCCTGCTGGACGAGGCACGCCTGAAGGTGCTGCTCTCCCCCGCCGCGATGACCAGCCCTCACCGCTCGACGCCCACGGGCACGATGGCGGTCCTGCCCGACGATCAGCTCGACTCCGGGGAGATCACTCGCCTGCCCGAGGACTCACAGGGCTGAGCCGACGCGGTGACGCCCCGCGCCGCGCGGGGCGTCATCGCGGCTCACTCGTCGGCCTCCTCCATCTTGCCGCGCATGACGAGCTTGGGATCGGGCACGCCGACGACCTCGTGGTCCTTGCCGTCGTACTCGAACTGGGAGAGGAAGTAGCGCATCGCGTTGAGCCGAGCGCGCTTCTTGTCGTTGGAGCGGATGATCGTCCACGGTGCGTACTTCTTGTCCGTGCGGCGGAACATCTCCTCCTTGGCCTGCGTGTACGCCTCCCAGCGATCCAGGGACTCGAGGTCCATCGGGGAGAGCTTCCAACGGCGCACCGGATCCAGCTGGCGGATCGCGAAGCGGGTGCGCTGCTCCTTCTGGGAGACCGAGAACCAGAACTTGGTGACGAAGATGCCGGAGTCCACGAGCATCCGCTCGAAGTAGGGCACCTGGTTCATGAAGGTCTCGTACTGCTCGGGCGTCGCGAAGCCCATCACGCGCTCGACTCCGGCGCGGTTGTACCAGGAGCGGTCGAAGAGCACCATCTCGCCCTCGGTGGGCAGGTGCTGGATGTAGCGCTGGAAGTACCACTGCCCGCGCTCGCGGTCGCTGGGCTTGTTCAGGGCCACCACACGGGCGGTGCGGGGGTTGAGGTGCTCGGTGAAGCGCTTGATGGTGCCGCCCTTGCCGGCCGCGTCCCGCCCCTCGAAGATGACGATCGACTTCTGGTCGTTGTCCTCGAGCCAGTACTGGTACTTCAGCAGCTCCACCTGGAGCTTGTACTTCTCGAGCTCGTACTCGTCCCGGTCCATGCGGGTCTCGTACGGGTAGCCCTCCTGCCAGGTGTAGACCGGGTTGCCCTGGGGGTCGATGAGGTCGGGGTCGGGCGTGTGACCGTCCTGGACCGAGTAACCCTCTTCCCGCAGATGCTCGATGTACTCGCGCAGGCTCTGGTTGTCGGGGATCTTCACGCTCGCTCCTTCACACGCTGGGGTATGGGACCAACTCTAGAGGCCCTGGATGTCCGGACGGTGAACAGCGCGGTCGCCGTCGCGGCGGAGACGGCGCGCCCCGCCCCGCAGCCTGCGGGACGGGGCGCACCGACCGGTGGGTCGGGAGGGTCGCCTCAGTGGGCGAAGTGCCGGGTCCCGGTGAGGTACATGGTCACGCCCGCGGCGCGGCACGCCTCGAGGACCTCCTCGTCACGGATCGAGCCGCCGGGCTGGACGATCGCCCGCACCCCGGCATCGATGAGGATCTGCGCGCCGTCCGCGAAGGGGAAGAACGCATCCGAGGCCGCGACCGCCCCGCGGGCGCGCTCCGGGGCCTGCTCGCCCTCGGCGTGGGCTCCGAGGGTGTTCGCCCGCTCGACCGCCAGACGGCAGGAGTCCAGGCGGTTGACCTGGCCCATCCCGATGCCGACGGCGGCGGAGTCCGTGGCCAGCAGGATCGCGTTGGACTTCACCGCGCGGATCGAGCGCCAGGCGAAGGCGAGATCGGCGAGGGTGGCCTCGTCGGCGGCCTCCCCCGCGGCGAGCGTCCACTGCGAGGGGTCGTCGCCCTCGGCGTCGATGACGTCGGCGTCCTGGAGCAGCATCCCGCCCCAGATCTCCCGCATCTCGACGCCACGGGAGTACTCGCCGGCCAGGCGCAGGATCCGCAGGTTCTTCTTGGTGCGCAGCAGCTCGAGCGCCTCGTCCTCGTACTCCGGGGCCAGGATGACCTCGGTGAAGATCGGCTTGACCTGCTGGGCCATCGCCAGGGTGACGGTCCGGTTGGAGGCGATGACGCCGCCGTAGGCGGAGAGCGGGTCGGTGCCGTGGGCGCGCACGTGGGCGAGGGCGATGTCCTCGTCCTCGCCGGCCACGGCGACGCCGCAGGGGTTGTTGTGCTTGACCACGGCGACCGCGGGACCGGAGTGGTCGTGGGCGGCGCGCACGGCGGCGTCGGCGTCGATGTAGTTGTTGTAGCTCATCGCCTTGCCGCCGAGCTGCTCGGCGCCGGCGAGGCCGGGGGCGTTCTCGTCGGTCACGGCCAGACGGGCCCGCTGGTGCGGGTTCTCGCCGTAGCGGAGGGTCGCGGTGATGCCGATCTCGGCGGCGTCGGCGTCGGAGAGGTCCAGGACGCTGACCTCCGCCTCGCCGGCGAGCTCATCGTCCTCGACCTCGCCGCCCTCGGTCTCCTCGGCGTCGGCGGAGTTCTCGAGCTGCTCGATCATCCAGTCGCTGATCGCGTCGTCGTACTCGGCGGTGCGGGTGAAGGCGATGGTGGCGAGCTGTTGGCGCTCGTCGAGGGTGAAGCCTCCCTCGGCGGCGGCCTCGGCCGCGATCGGGTAGCCCTCGGGGTCGACCACCACGGCGAGGGCGGCGAAGTTCTTCGCGGCCGCGCGCACCATGGTGGGGCCGCCCACGTCGATCTTCTCGATGATCTCGTCGAAGCTGCCGCCGGCGGCGACGGTCTCGGTGAAGGGATAGAGGTTCACGACCACCAGGTCGAAGGGATCGATCTGGTGGGCCTTCAGCTGCTCCTGGTGGGAGGCGAGGCGCTGGTCGGCGAGGATCCCGCCGTGGATGCGGGGGTGGAGGGTCTTGACGCGGCCGTCGAGCATCTCGGGGAAGCCGGTGACCGTCTCGACATCGGTGACCGGGATCCCGGCCTCGCGGAGGGTGCTCCCGGTGGACCCGGTGGAGACGATCTCGGCGCCGTTCTCGACGAGGGCGCGGGCGAGGTCGACGATGCCGGTCTTGTCGAAGACGGAGAGGAGGGCTCGGCGGATGGGGCGGCGTTCTGCGGTGCTCACGTGGCGTGCTCCTTGTCGGATCTGCTGATGCGGCGGGCACCCAGGCGGTCGATGCTCGCAGTCGTCACTCCCCGGTGGTCCCCCACCTTCGCCAGTCGTGTGGGTCCAGTCTATCGGGCGGCGGCCGACGGGCAGGCCTCAGGAGACGGCTGTGAGACGCCGCACGACGTCCACCAGGAGCGGCTGCTCGACGGCCTTGATCCGCTCGTGGAGGCTCGCCTCGGTGTCGTCGTCGAGGACCTCGACCGCCGCCTGGGCGAGGATCCGCCCGGTGTCCACGCCGGCGTCGACCTCGATGACGCTGCACCCGGTGATCTTCACGCCGTGGGCGAGGGCGTCGCGCACCCCGTGGGCGCCCGGGAAGGAGGGCAGCAGGGCGGGATGCGTGTTGACGATCCGCCCGCCGAAGGACTCCAGCATCGGAGGCCCGACGAGCTTCATGAAGCCTGCCAGCACCACGAGCTCGGGGCGTGCCTCGGCCACGGCCGCGGCGAGCGTCCGGTCCCAGGCGGCCCGGTCGGGGTGGTCGGCGAGTCGGACGACCTGCGTGGGGATGCCCTCGGCCCGGGCGTGCGCGAGGCCGGAGGCGTCGCGATCGGCGATCACGGCCACCACCTCATAGGGGCAGTCCGCGGCGCGCGCGGCGGTGAGGAGGGCGGCGAGGTTCGAGCCGCTGCCGGAGATGAGGACGACGATGGGGAGGCGGGTCACTCCGCCAGCCTAGCCGCGCCGCCGGGCGGCCGGGCGAGCGGTTCCCACTCGGAGCGGGCACAATGGACCCGATGAACAGCGACTCCTCCTCCGGCCCCTCCACGGACCGGCCGGCTCCCCGGTCCCGCCGCCTCGCCGGCGCGCTGGCCCTGGTGATGCTGGCCTCGTGGTTCCTGATGCTCTCGCCGCTGCCCTACGCGCTGTTCTCCGGGGTCACCGGGCTGGTCGCCCTGGTGCTCCTGATCCTGCTGATCATCCGGGCGATCCGGGACCGCCGCTACTCGATGGCGGTTCTCGGCACGCTCCTGGGGATCCCGGCGATGCTGCTGATCATCGCCAACGCCTCGCTCTCCGCCGCCTTCTACGGGCCGATGTCCGAGCTCGAGCAGTGCCGTGCGACGGCGATCACCGAGCAGGCGCGCATCCAGTGCGATGCCGACGCCAAGGGCTCGATGGCCGAGTGGGTCAGCGGTCTTCTCGGCGGCTGAACCAGGACCGGCGGCGCGAGCTGCTCCCGGGATCCGTCCCCTCGGCCTCCGGTGCGGGATCCGTCGAGGGGTCCTGCGCACCGTCGGGGTCGGCCTCCGACGCCTCGTCCGCGGAGGTCGCCGAGGATGCCGATCCGGCCGAGGCTGCGGAGACAGCTGAGGAGGCGGATCCAGCTGAGGCGGCGGATCCCCGTCGGGCGAACCGCGCCAGCACCGCACGCCGCTCCGCCTCGTGGTCCTCGCCCTCCTCGTCACCGCCGGAACCGGTGCGCCGCGACCGTCCGAAGCGTCCGGTGCTCTCCCCGGTCGACTCGCTGCGCTCGGCCGACTCGACCCGCGCCCGCAGGGAGCCGACGGCACCGCGCGAGTACGGGACCAGCGGGGAGGCGAGCACCGCGAGCACGATGCCCGTGCTCACCACCACCACGCCGATCAGCGGCAGCGCCAGCGTGCTCATCTGCGGCCCGAGGTGCACCAGGCGGCCGTCGCCGATCCCGCCCGTGGAGAGGCCCGCCAGGAGCAGCACGGAGACGATGACCGCGGCCGGATAGGCGACCCAGGCGATGATCCGCTCACGGCGTTCGAGATCGGCGACCGCCCGCACCAGATGCACCGCTCCGAGCGCGACGGGGAGGGCCGGGAGGATCATCAGCAGCCAGATCGCCGCGGGGAAGTCACCCGGTCCGGGAAGGGCTCCGAGCAGGGGGAGCGCCGGGAGCACACCGGTCTCCGCGCCGTCCAGAGAGATCCCGGTGGAGGTGCCGACCCCGATGGTGCCGCCCAGCAGCACGGTCAGCGCCCACACCGCCACCAGCGGCAGCAGCGCGAGCTGGACCAGGGTGAGCACGAGACCGCCGATGATGCCGGGACGGAGGCTGTCGAAGAGAGCCGCCTGTGCCGGCACGGAGAACAGCATCATCACCACGAGGAGCGCCATGCCGAGGCCGAGCAGTCCGATCACGGCCATCAGCACGGCGCGGGCGACGTCGCCGTACGGGGCCGGGAGCAGCCCGAGCACGCGCACGCCGGGCACGGTCTCCGTCGGCTCCCGCCGCAGCGACCACAGCAAGCCGCACAGGCCGCCGATCACGGCGACCATCAGGCCCGAGACCACCGCCGAGGTGACCACCGGGGAGGCGTCCGAGCTGCGCCCGATGCCGGCGAGGACCGCCAGACCGATCGCGTACACCAGCGCGTAGGCGCCCAGGGCCGAGCCGGCGTCCCGCAGCGCACCGCTGCGCAGCAGTCCGTCGTCGCGCACCGGGCGCAGGGCGCGGCCCACGCGGCGCATCGAGAGCGCCGAGAGCACCAGCAGCAGGAGCAGCAGGCCGAAGGGGGTCACGGTGACGGGACCGTCGATGACCCCGGTGCTGAGCATGATGCCGCCGCCGTGGCCGAGCACCAGGATGCTCAGGCCGATGAGGATGGCGTCCAGGGCGGTCGCGGTCGAGGCGGAGCCGGCGACCTGGGCGGCGAGCGCGGGCACCACCACCACGGCGAGGGCGATGCCGAGCGCGGAGAGCGCCCCGAGCACACCCCGGACCAGGGGTGTCGCGATGCTGTCGACTGGGCTGCTCACGCGCGTGCTCCTAGGGGAAGGGTCTCGGCGGGGTCGCGGAACCGGGCTCCGGGGCGGCCCCGGGGAGGAGGTCGCCGGTCCATGGTCGCACCTCGGCGGGGTGCTCCTGCGCATCTGGGATCGGGACGCGGGTCACGGCGGAGGACCCGCCCGGTGTCGCATAATGGCGAGGATGTCTGCCACCTTCCTGCCCTCCGAGGCCACCGACGTGCCGCCGGTGGTGCTGCACGTCCGCACCCTGCGCATCGAGGAGGACGTGGACCTGCTGGGACACGTCCCGGCCGAGGTCAGCGGTGCCTGGCTGCGCCATGGGCAGGGGATGGTGGCGCTGGGCACGGCGTGGTCGGTGAGCGCCGTGGGTCCGCTTCGCTTCGCGGCGGCCGGGGCCGCCTTCCGTGATCTCGCCGCGCGCGCCCGCGTGGACGATGAGGTGCGGGTGCGCACCAGCGGACTGATCGCACTGGGCTCCTTCTCCTACGCCGATGCCTCGCAGCGGCCGTCGACCCTGATGGTGCCGCGGGCGCTGCTGGGCGTGCACGACGGGGAGTCGTTCCTCACCGTCGTCGGGGTCGACGAGGAGCCGACGCCGCCCACCTCCTGGCGCGATCTGTTCCCCTCCTCCCCCACCCCGGTCCCCACGCAGGAGCCGCTCGAGGTGGAGCCGGATCACACCCCCGACGAGTACCAGGCCCTGGTGCGAGCCGCGGTGTCGGAGATCCGCGAGGGGCGCGCCGAGAAGGTGGTGCTCTCCGAGCGGACCACCGTGCGCACGCCGGAGCCGGTCTCCCCCGCCGTGATGCTGACCCGTCTGGCACGCGCCTACCCCAGCACCTGGGTGTACCACCTGGAGGACGTGGTGGGCGCGAGCCCGGAGATGCTCGCGCAGACCGAGGACGGCCGGGTCTTCTCCCGGGTCCTCGCGGGCTCGCGGCCCGTGGCCGACGACGGCGAGCTCGACGAGGTCGACCGCCGCGCCTTCCGCTCCGACTCCAAGGAGCTCTCGGAACACGCCTTCGCCGTCGACTCGGTGGTGGAGCGCCTGGAGGGCCTGGCCGAGGAGCTCGAGGTCTCCCCCGAGCCGTTCGTGCTGCGCCTGCCCGGGCTGGAGCACCTCGCCTCCGATGTCTCGGCCCGGCTGCGCAACGGCGCCACCAGCCTCGACGTCGCCTCCCGGCTGCATCCCTCGGCCGCCGTCTCGGGCACTCCCCGGGAGCGGGCCGACGAGATCATCTCGCGCCTGGAGCCGCACGACCGCGGCGGCTACGCCTCCCCGGTGGGATGGATGGACGCCGCGGGCGACGGCCAGTGGGCGATCGCCCTGCGGATGGCGCATCTGGTCGATGAGCGGACCGTGGTGCTGCAGGCCGGCGGAGGCCTGGTCGCGGCCTCCGACGCGGTCTCCGAGCATGCCGAGGCGCTCGCGAAGTGCCGGCCGATGCTGCGGGCCCTGCGCGGCGAGCACGGCGCCTGACCCGCAGCCTCTCAGGAGGGCCGCTGGGCGAGGGTGACCTCGACCGTCTGGGTGGTGCCGTCGCGCACCACCTCCAGGTGATGGGTCGAGTCGACCTCCATCCCGCGCACCACTCCGGTCAGCGCCGCGGCGCCGCCGACGGGGATGTCGTCCACCCCGGTGATGAGATCGCCCTCGCGCAGCGAGGTCCCTGCGGCGGGTCCGCCGGGTTCGATGCTGACCACCTCGGCGCCGCTGTGGGTGGCGTCCCCGGAGGACGTCGTGCCGTCCGTGGTGGTCACGCCGAGGAAGGCGTGGTCAGCGGTGCCGTCCTCCTGGAGCTGGCGGGCGATCATCATGGCGGTGTCGGACGGGATCGCGAAGCCCAGCCCGATGCTCCCGGCCTGTCCGGAGGCGCCGGGGATGCCGGCGATCGCGGTGTTGATGCCGATCACCTGGCCGGCGGCGTCCACCAGCGGGCCGCCGGAGTTCCCGGGGTTGATCGCGGCGTCGGTCTGGAGGGCCGAGGTGTAGGTCGCCTCGGACTGTCCGCCCTGCTCGCCCTGCTCGCCGCCGGCGGTGACCGGACGATCGACCGCGGAGATGATGCCGGTGGTGACCGTGTTCTCGAGGCCGAGCGGGGTGCCCAGCGCCATCGCCGGCTGACCGACCTCGACGCTCGAGGAGTCCGCGAAGACCGCGGGCACCAGGCCGTCCGGCGGGGAGTCCAGGCGGATCACGGCGAGGTCCGTGGTGGGATCGGTGCCCACCACGGTCGCGGAGTAGCTCGCTCCCTCCGTGGTGGTGACCTGGACCGCCTGCGCCCCGTCGACGACATGGTTGTTGGTGAGGACCGAGCCCTCCTCGTCCAGGACCACGCCGGTGCCCTGGCTGGTGCCGCCGCTGGTGCTCACCTGGATCGCGACGGCGCTCGAGGAGACCTTGCCGGCGACCGCGGACCAGTCCGGGGTCTCCCCGGTGGAGACCGACGCCGGCCGGGCGTCGGTGCCTCCGTCGGAGGCGGGCTGGGAGGCCGCCACCGGGTCGGGCTCCAGGAAGTGGTCGTAGGCCATCACCCCGCCGAAGGTCGCTCCGCTGGAGAGCACCATCCCCAGGACCACCAGGGCGCCGACCCCACCCCAGCCGGGGCCGCGGCGCTGCGGCGCCGGGACGGCGGGTCCCGCAGGCGTCGCCGAGGCTGTCGCGAGGTCCGGTCCGAACGGAGACGGGGACCCGACGCCCGACGGGCCGCCGGGACCGGCCGGATGAGCGGTCGGGTACGCGGTCGGTGCTCCGTTCCAGGCAGGAGCCGAGGAGGTGGAGGGGGGCGGGTCCGCGGACCAGCCGGTGCCCGCAGGGGCTCCCATCGGTTCCAGCCGATCGGTCGGGGCGTCCTGGACGGGGAACGCCGCCGGCTGCGCCGCGTCGGGTCCTGCCGGGGTGCCGGTGGGCGGGCCGCCGTCGGCCGCGCTCTGGGGGATCGTGCCGTCGTGCGGGAGATCCTCGTGCGACCTGCCGCCGTCGAACCTGCCGGCGGCGTCCTGGGGGAACCGATGCGGAGCGTTCTCGTCGTTCATGGGAGTCATATCAGCATCGCTGGTCAAGAATTCGTCGAGACAGTGCTGGGTGTCTGCTGGACGACCAGGACCCGCAGACCCTGACCGGGCGCCGCGAGGGCCTCGGGCAGCTCGTCCGGGGCCAGCTGCTGGGCCGTCGCGCCGAGAGCACGGGCGGCCGCTGCGATGTCCGCCCCGTGCGGGGTGGTGAAGAAGCGCCGCAGGAGGGCGGGCGGCGCGGCCGCGTGCTCCAGACCGGAGAAGATCCGACCGCCGCCGTCGTCGACGACGATCACGTCCAGCTCCGGGCGCTCCTCCTCCGGCCCGATCAGCAGTCCGGTCAGGTCATGCAGCGCGGTCAGGTCGCCCACCAGCAGCCGCACCCGGCCGCCCTCCGTCCGTGCGCCGCGCGCCAGGGAGAGACCGCCTGCCATCGCGGTGGTGCCGTCGATCCCGGCGAGGCCGCGGTTCGCGATGACCCGTGCCTCGGTGGGGCCGGCGTGCTGCTCGAGGTCGCGCACCAGGCTCGAGGAGCCGAGCACGAGCACGTCGGAAGGACCCGAGACCTCCCAGACGTCGAGCGCGGCGCGCTGCTGCCAGGTGGTCGGCAGCGCGGCGGTCGCGGCGGCGGCGCCCGCCCGCCACTGCTCGAGGCGCTGCTCGCGGTCCGCCCTGTCGGGGCTCTCCTGCTCCTGCCCGTCGGCGACGGGGACCACGACGCTCGCGCGACGGGCCACGTCGGCCCAGTCGAGCTGGGGGTCGACCACGACCACCTCGACATCCTCGGCTCCGAGCAGGGCACCGACCACCGGGCGGGAGAGGGTGGGGTGACCGAGCACGATCACCCGACGGGGACGCAGCGGATGCTCCGGATCGGACATCACCTCACGCAGCAGCGCGGGGTATCCCGGGACCAGGCTCTGCCCGTGGCGGGCACCGGAGCTGGGCTCGGCCAGCAGCGGCAGTCCGTGACGGGCGGCGAGCTCGGCGGCCGCCGGCCCGGCGCCGTCCCCGGCGACCACCACGGTGCGTGCGTCGACCGGGACCGGGTGCGCGGCCGGCGGTGCGGGGCGCTCGCGGCGGGTCAGCACGATCCGCTCCGGCGGGGTGTGCCCGGGTCCGTCCGAGAGATCCGGCGCCGGTCGCGGCACCAGCGGATCCCGGAAGGAGAGGTTCAGGTGGACCGGCCCGGGATGCTCCGCGACGGCGACGGCGAAGGCCCTGGCCGCGGTGGAGACGGCGGTGCGCAGCTCGACCGGGGTGGCGCGCTCCGCCGTGGGGGCGGGGAGGTCCACCGCGAGGCGGGCCAGGGAGCGGAACATGCCGGCCTGGCGGGTGGTCTGGTTCGCCCCCACCTCCCGCAGCTCGGCGGGGCGGTCCGCGGTGATCACCAGCAGCGGGATCCGCGAGTGGTGGGCCTCCATCACCGCCGCGTGCAGATGCGCGGTCGCGGTGCCGGAGGTGGTGACCACCGCAGCCGGGTGACTCGGACCGTGGCGGCCGATGCCCAGCGCGGTGAACGCCGCGGCCCGCTCGTCGATGCGCACGTGGGCGCGGATCCGCTCCCCCACCTCGGCGGCGGCCAGCGCGTAGACCAGCGGCGCGGAGCGCGAGCCCGGCGCGAGCACGGCGTCCCTCACCCCGAGCGAGGCCAGGGCGCTCCACAGGGCGATCGACTGGTCGACCGCCCCGGAGCCGGAGGGGCTCGGCGCGTCGATCCATGCCGGGGAGGGTGACGGGGCCGCTGACTCATGCACCCGGCCAGGATAGTCACGCCCGCTGAGCCCGGGCCCGAGACGAGACGGCGTCCCCGCCCGACACCGCCCACCACCCACCGATGTCACGAGCACGGGGGAATGAGTGCGCTGATCCCCCACGTTCGTCACTCCGACCGGCGCGGTGCAGAGGGCGCTGGGCGCTCGACCCCGCGAGTGTCACGAACACGGGGGAATGAGTGCGCTGATCCCCCACGTCCGTGACTCCGGCCGGCGCGGTGCCGTGAGGAGGGGTCCCTCAGAGCTGTGCGGCGCAGGCGGCGAGGCGGTCCTGCCAGCGGGCGGCGAGCTCGTCGGAGGCGGCGTGGCGCTCCAGCAGATCGGGTGCGGGTTCGCGCCGTTCGACGGGCAGCAGGCCGCCGCGGGTGTGCAGGGGCTGCTCGACGAGGTCGCCGGTGAGCAGGCTCGCGGTGCCGAGCCCGCAGGCGTGGGGCAGATCGGGCAGCGCGGCGGCGAGCGCGAGCCCCGCCCCCAGGCCCACGCTGCTCTCGAGCGCGGAGGAGACGACCACCGGCAGGCCCGTCTGCTCGGCGAGGTCCAGGCAGCGCTGCACCCCTCCGAGGGGCTGCACCTTCATCACCAGGATGTCGGCGGCCTCGGCCCGCGCGACCCGCAGCGGATCCTCGGCCCGACGCACCGACTCGTCGGCGGCGATCGGGATGTCGAGGGCTCGGCGCACGGCCGCGAGGTCCTCGAGCTCGGCGCAGGGCTGCTCGGCGTACTCGAGGCCGCCGGCCGCACGGTCCAGCACCGGCAGCGCCGCGAGCGCCTCGTCGCGCGACCAGGCGGCGTTGGCGTCGATGCGGAGCCGGGCCTCCGGGCCCATCGCGTCGCGGACCGCCTCGAGCCGCGCGGCGTCCTCCTCGAGGGAGGATCCCGGATCGGCGACCTTGATCTTGGCGGTCCGTGCCCCGCCGACCCTCGCGAGCCGGTGGGCGAGGACGGGCGCCACCACGGGGATGGTGACGTTGACCTCGACCTCCCGGCGCAGCGGGGCGGGGCGTTCGTCGGTGGCGTCGGCGAGCGCGGCGCGCAGCCAGGCCGCCGACTCCGTCGCCTCGTAGTCCCAGAAGGGGGAGAACTCGGACCAGCCGGCCGGTCCGTGCAGCAGCAGGCCGTCGCGCTCGGTGATCCGACGGAACCGGGTGGTCATGGGGATCGACCAGGCCCGGGCGTCGTCGATGCCGAGGTCGCGCAGGGTGGAGGGGATCAGCATGCGGCCAGCGTAATCAGACGGCCCGTCCGGTGTGACCTCGCAGGCGCCCCGGTCAACGGCCCCGGCGGACCGACTGTGAGGCGGCGAACAGGATCTGGGCGTACGTCTCCCCGGCACGCCCGACCGGGCCGATCACCCGGCGCAGAGTCCGGCCGTCCACGGGTTCGGCGCTCTCCACGGCGCTCAGCGACTCCTCGAGCGAGGACGCGGTCGCACAGATGTCGAGCAGGTGCTCCGGGACCTCGAGCCCCTCCCCCAGGATGCCCACCAGCGGTGTGCCCACGGCCGCGATTTTCGGGAACACGGATCCGGGGATGCCCACGGCGGCCTCTGCGCGTGCGGACGCCGCGAGCGTGCCCTCCTCCGCGATCTCGAAGTCGCTCCACAGCGAGCGGTCCTCCCGCGGGTGCAGCCCGACCAGCACCCTCCTCCCCTGGTCCGCCAGGGCATGCGCGGTGGCGAGCAGCAGCTCGGTCCCCGGTGCCGATCCGCCGGTCGTGTCGGAGCGGGTCACCGACGTCACCGCCAGCACCGTGCCCGGCTCCGGGGCGCGCTGCGGCAGGTCGTCGAGCTCGGGGATGCCCACCACGCGGAGCTCGGGAGCCGAGATCCCGAGGTGCGCCGCGAAGGTCTCGGCCTCGGCCTCGGAGCTCGCGGTGCTCCTCACCAGCCGTGGGCGGAGAGCCGCGGCGTGCGGGCCCTCGACGGCCATCATGTACGCGAGGCTCGAGGCGATCACCGGCAGGTCGGGGAGCGCCCGCGCCACCTGTCCGGGCCAGTCGGTGGCACCGCTGACCACCAGGAGGTCGAGGCCCGACGGGTCGAGCTGCTCGAGGGTGCTGACCGGGACGATCTCGTCGGCGCCGATGCCCTCGAGGTCGGGCACCACCTGGCGGATAGTGCCGCCGCGGGATGCGACCTCGTCCAGCAGGGGCCTGACGTGGTAGGTGCCCCAGGGCTCATTGGTGGCGATCGCGACGCGGAATCGAGGGGCCCTGCCCCGATGGGGTGCGGCGATCGCCGCGGACGGCAGGAGCATCGCGGAGGAGATCGCGGTGGCGGCGAGCAGGGCACGGCGGGAGAGAGGAGCGGTCATGCCCACAGGGTGCCGTGCCGCGACGGAGCCCGGACGGCCCGGAGATGTCCATCCCATGAAGCCTCGGACGTGCCGCCGGACGGCATCGACGGAATCCTGCACCGGCCGACCGGTGAGAATGGGGCGTGATCTCCTCGACCCCATCCGCCGCCCCCGACCACCACCTGCGCCCGGTGCGCGCGGCCGATGCGCCGGCGATCCTCGCCGCCCACCGCTCCGCCGCCGACATGGCGCGCCAGGGCACCGTGACCACTCCCGCCGAGGCGGAGGAGCAGGTGGCCTGGCTGCTCGCCGCGGACCGTCGGGCGACCGCGATCGCGGACGGCTCGGATCACCTCGTCGGCCTGGTGGCGATCACGGTCGATCCGAAGAACCGCTCCGGATGGTTCTTCTACTGGCTGCATGCGGAGCATCGCGGCCTGGGCCTCGGGGCTCGGGCGGCGGCCGCGGTCGCAGAGCGCGCGCTCCGACCGGTGGCCGACGGCGGCTGGGGCCTGGAACGGCTCGAGCTCGGGCATCGGGCGAACAATCTCGCCTCGGGTGCGGTGGCCCGGGCGGCGGGCTTCGTGCACGAGGGCACCGAGCGGGGGAAGTTCCTGATCGACGACGAGCGCGTGGACGTGCTCACCTACGGCCGGCTCCGGACGGATCCGGTCCCCGACACCGCCGGACTACCCTGGGGACCATGACGACCCCGCCCTCTTCGCCGCCCCGTCGGGTCTCCGACACCTTCGATCCGAGCCGCTGGCGGGAGGTGCCCGCGCAGGAGCACGGCGGGCCCGACCTCACCGACATCACCTACCACCGTGCGGTGGAGCGGACCGAGTCCTCCGAGGGCGGGCAGACCGCGCGGGACCTTCCCACCGTGCGGATCGCCTTCGACCGGCCCGAGGTGCGCAACGCCTTCCGCCCGCACACCGTCGACGAGCTGTACCGGGCGCTGGACCACGCCCGGCTCGACACCGGCGTGGGCGTCATCCTGCTCACCGGCAACGGCCCCTCCCCCAAGGACGGCGGGCACTCCTTCTGCTCCGGCGGCGACCAGCGGATCCGCGGCCGAGCGGGCTACGAGTACGCGGCGGAGCAGGAGTACGGCGAGACCGCGCAGGTGCGCACCGGATCCTCCGGACGCCTGCACATCCTCGAGGTGCAGCGCCTCATGCGCACGATGGGCAAGGTCGTGATCTCCCTGGTCAACGGCTGGGCCGCGGGTGGCGGACACTCCCTGCACGTGGTCAGCGACCTCTCGATCGCCTCGCGCCAGCACGCCCGCTTCATGCAGACCGACGCGAACGTGGGCTCCTTCGACGGCGGTTACGGCTCCGCCTACCTCGCCAAGCAGGTGGGACAGAAGCGGGCTCGGGAGATCTTCTTCCTCGCCGAGGAGTACTCCGCCCAGGACGCCTACGACTGGGGCGCCGTGAACCGGGTGGTGGACCACGAGGAGATCGAGGACGTCGCGCTCGAGATGGCGGCGACCATCGCACGGAAGTCCCCGCAGGCGATCCGGATGCTGAAGTTCGCCTTCAACCTCGCCGACGACGGGCTGATGGGCCAGCAGGTCTTCGCCGGGGAGGCGACGCGCCTGGCGTACATGACCGACGAGGCCGCCGAGGGCCGCGACGCCTTCCTGGAGAAGCGCGAGCCCGACTGGTCGTCCTTCCCGCACCCGCAGGGCTGAGATGGCGCCGACCCACCGCGCGGCGAGCACGGACCTGCCCTGGCTGGTCCCGCCCGCCTTCGACGCCTCCGCCGCCTCGCTCGCCGCCCACGCCGCGGCGGTCGGGGAGATGCTGGCAGGACGGGCCCGGCTGTGGCTGGGGCCCTTCGACCCGCCCGCGCAGCTCCCGGCCCGGTTCGAGGACGCCGCGCTCGTGGTCCCGACCTCCGGCTCGACCGGCACGGCCAAGGCCGTGGCGCTGAGCCGGGAGGCGCTGCTCGCCTCCCAGGACGCGACCGCCCGGCTCTTCGCGGCCGACGGCACGGCACCGGAGTCCGGCGGCCACGGGTTCTGGCTGCCGCTGCTGCCTCCCACCCACATCGCCGGCGTGCAGGTGATCGCCCGTGCCCACCGCACGGCCCAGGTGCTGGGGCTGGCCGCCCCTGCGCTGACGGATCCGCTGCCGGACCTGCGCGGCCACTTCGACGCGGCCGCCTTCGCGGAGCTGGCCGAGCCCGCTCTCGAGCAGGCCGCCCGGGCCGGGCTGCCCGCCCTCACCTCTCTGGTGCCCACCCAGCTGACCCGCATCGTCACCGGGTCGACCGGGGCCGACGCCCGGGCCCGCGGGCTCCTGAGACGCTTCGCCGCGGTGCTCGTGGGCGGCGCCGCGACCAGCCCCGACGTGCTCGCCCGGGCGCGCGGGCAGAGGATCGCGGTGCGCACCACCTACGGCTCCTCGGAGACCGCGGGCGGCTGTGTCTACGACCGTCGGCCCCTGCCCGGCGTGGCGCTCGACCTGGAGGCTCCGGACGCGGCGGGCGCCGGCCGGCTGCGCATCGCCTCCCCCACCCTCGCGCTCGGCTATCTCACGGCCGACGGCGGCTCCAGCACGGAGCTGTTCACCCCCGGCCCGTCGCGCCGCTTCCTCACCTCCGACCTCGCCGAGCTCGCCGATGACGGAGCCCTGACCGTGCTGGGACGGGCGGACGACGTCATCGTCACCGGCGGCCGCAAGGTGCTGCCGCAGGACGTGGAGCGCGCGATCGACCGCTCGCTGATGCTGCGCGGCCTGGTGCGCGCGAGCGTGGTCGTCGGCGTCGAGGATCCCGAATGGGGGCGCCGCGTCGAGGCTCTGGTGACCCTCGAGCCCGGGATCGACCCCGCCGAGGCGACGGCCCTGGTGCGCTCGGCCCTGCGCACCTCCGAGGTGCCCGGCCACATGATCCCCAAGCACGTCCACGTCGTGGCCGAGCTGCCGCTGCTGGGGATCGGGAAGGTGGACCGCGCCGCCGCCCGCCGCCTCGCCGCCGAGGGGCAGGATGCGGCCGACGGCGGGATGTGATCCGGTGCAGGGAAGCAGTTCCCCGCTCTGACCGCGACGTATCCTCGAGGAGGCCGCCCTGGGGCGGCCCGGTATCACCCGCCTGATCCTCGAGGAGCACGATGGCCACCCTGTCGCAATGGGTGCAGGGCGCCCGTCCCCGCACCCTGCCGGCCGCTCTCGCGCCCGTCGCCGCCGGCACCGGCGCCGCGATCTGGCAGCTCGAGAGCCTGCACGGCGAGGTCGACGCGGGTCTGGTGGTCCCCCGCGCCCTGCTGGCCCTCGCGGTCTCCTTCTCCCTGCAGATCGGCGTGAACTACGCCAACGACTACTCCGACGGCATCCGCGGCACGGACGACGACCGGGTGGGGCCCTTCCGGCTCACCGGCTCCGGGGCGGCCCGTCCCGCCACCGTCAAGCGGGCTGCCATCGGTGCGCTCGCCCTCGGCGGGCTGTTCGGACTCGTGCTGATCATCGTGGCCCAGATCTGGTGGACGCTCCTGGTGGGCGCCGCCGCGATCGCCGCGGCCTGGTTCTACACCGGGGGGAAGAAGCCCTACGGCTACCTCGGCCTCGGCGAGCTGTTCGTCTTCGTGTTCTTCGGACTGGTCGCCGTCAACGGCACCGCCTACGCCATCACCGGCGCACCCACCTGGGTGGCGCTGCTCGCCTCGGTCGCGATCGGCCTGCTGGCCGTCGCCCTGATGCTCACGAACAACCTGCGCGACATCCCCACCGATGCCCTGTCCGGCAAGCGGACCCTCGCGGTGCGGCTCGGCGAGCGCGGTACGCGGAGCCTCTACGCGGCCACGTTGCTGGTGCCTTTCGTGCTGATGATCCCCGTGGCGGTGGTGCAGTGGCCGGTGGTGCTCGTGGTGCTGGCGCTTCCGCTCGCGATCGGTCCGGTGCGGACCGTGCTGGGCGGTGCCGCGGGCCGCGCCCTGATCCCGGTGCTCGGAGCGACCGGTCGCCTGGAGCTGGTCTACTCCGTGCTCCTGCTCCTCGGCCTCGCACTCTGAGGGCCCTGCGGATCAGCCCCTGAGCTCACCGCGGGAGTCGTGCCCGCCCTCGTCGAGCCGGCCGAGCTCCGGCAGGGCCGCCGGACCCGACGGGTCCTGGCCCTCGGCATCTCCCGCGCCGGCATCGGTCGAGCCGTCAGCGGGCGCGAAGGCGTGGTCGTCGGCCGCATCGTCGGTCTCGGGATCGATCTCGGGGTCGCTGTCCGAGTCCTCGGAGTCCGGGTCCTCGGAGTCCGGGTCCTCGGCCGCGTCCAGCACCGAGTCCTCGTAGTCCGCGTCCTCGTCGTGGACAGGACCGCGGCGCTCGGCACGGCGCTCGTCGGCGGCCTTCCAGCGGAGCGCGGCGGCGCTGCGGAACCTGTCCAGGAACAGGATCGACAGCAGCATCGCGATCAGAGCCGCCAGGACACCGGCGAGCATCACCCCGACGTGCATGAGGGTGAGCAGCCACCAGATCAGGGCCCACAATCCCAGTCGCAGGACGGCGTAGAGCAGGAAGTGACGCATGGGGTCAGCCTAGTTCTCCCGTCCGCGAGGACCCTCCACACCGCCGCGCACGCCACATCCCCTCGCTCGTGACCGCCTCACCCACCGTCCGATCAGGTGCGTTGCCTACACTGCGGTCATGGCCCGCGGCATCCTCGCAGTACTCTCCATCGCCCTGACGGTCTTCGCTCTCGCCGACTGCGTGCAGACCGAGGACGACAAGATCCGCGGCCTGCCCAAGTGGGCATGGATCGTGCTCATCGTGCTGATCCCCTGGGTGGGTCCGATCACCTGGCTGTTCGTCGGCAAGGAGCGCACCCGCCGGGGCGGAGACGGACGCCCGCGCCGCACCGGCCCGATGGCGCCCGACGAGGATCCCGACTTCCTGCGCCGCCTCGACGAGGACATCCGCCGCGAGCGCCGGGAGCGCCGCGAGGACCCGGGAGACGGCGGCGAGGGCTCCTGACCCGGCGCGTCGGCCGACGCCGCGCACGCCGCACCGGCGCGCCGCACCGGATGCAGGACTCGCTGTCCTCCTCACACGAGAGAGCCCGCCGCCGGACCCGAGGGTCAGGCGACGGGCTCTCTCAGCAGCCCTGTGACGGGCTCAGAGACCCGAGTAGGAGTGCAGGCCGTTGATCACCGTGTTGACGATCGTGTAGTTGAAGACCACGGCCACGAAGCCGGCCAGGGCGAATCCGGCGGCACGGCTGCCGCGGAAGCCACCGGTGGCGCGGGCGTGCAGGTAGGCCGCGTAGATCACCCAGATGATGAAGGTCCACACCTCCTTGGGATCCCAGCCCCAGAAGCGGCCCCAGGCTTCGCGGGCCCAGATCGCCCCGAAGATCAGGGTGAAGGTCCAGCACACGAACGCCACCGAGTGGATGCGGAAGCTCAGCGCCTCCAGCACGGTGGAGCTCGGCAGGCGGTCCAGCACGTGGCCGAGACGCCCCCAGTGCTCGGGGCTCTGCTCCCCGTCGGCGGTCCGCTCCACCAGGGCGCGCTCGTGGCGGGCCTGCAGCAGCTGCATAGCGGCCACCACGGCGCCGAGGATCGACAGGGCGGTGGCGATGATGGCGACGCCGATGTGGATGTAGATCCAGTGCGAGTTCTGCAGGCTCGGGGTGAGCTCCGCGGCGGGAACGATCCAGAAGGTCTGCGCGAGCAGCAGCACCAGCAGGACCGGGCCCACCACGAAGGTCCCCAGCGCCCGCAGCTCCGTGCGGCGGATGCTGAAGACCAGGAAGGCGAGCATCACCACGGCGGTGCTGGTGGTCGCGAACTCGTACATGTTCGCCCACGGCACCCGCTGGGTCGCCAGGGCGCGGGTGAGCACGCCCAGGACGTGCAGCACGGTCGCCGCCCCGGAGAGGACGAAGGCGAAGCGCTGCGCGCTCATGGTCCCCTGCGACGGAGCGCCCTGCCCGTTCGGGCCCTCGGCGTCGGCGCCCGCCGCAGCGGGGCGCGCGCCCCCGGCGTCGGCCGTCACGCCCGAGCCGTCGTCGGCCGCACCGACCGCGACGGGCTGGAGGGTGCGAGCCTCCTCCTGCTCCTCCCGATCACGGTCCGCCAGGCGCGCGTCGCTGCGACGCTGCGTGGAGGAGGCCAGATCGGCGCCGAAGCCGATCAGGGCGAGCACGTAGAGGACGATCGTCACCACGAGGGCGAGGTTCGAGATCTGCGCCAGCTGCTCATTGATCACTGTGCACTTCCTTCAGAGGAGTGGTCCGCGTTCCGTGCGGGCCGTTCAGGGTCTGTCTCATACGCGCTCGGGGTCCCATCCTGCGCCTCGGCGAGCGAAGAGGCCAGCGCGCGGACGTCGTCCTCGAGCGCCGGGTCGTCGCTGCGGGCGAGCCCGGCGACCTCGAGCACGGTGCCGTCTGCCGTGGTGCGCACCCGCACCCACACCCGTCGGCGCGGCACGAAGAGCGACAGGACGAGCCCGCCGACGGCCACCAGGGCGCTGAGGAGGATCCAGTGCTCGAACGGGTTGTGGGCGACGTCGAAGGCCGCGTAGCGCCGCAGTCCGTCGAAGCTGACCGAGGTGCCGTCCGGGAGCTTGTACTCCTGGCCCGGGTAGAGGCGGATCAGCACCGGATTGCCGTCCTCGCCCGTGACCGGGGTGAGGCTGGTGAGGTCGACCTCGTAGGCGTTCTGCGGGATGCCGGAGTCCAGGCCCAGGTCGCCCTGGTGGACGGTGAGGGCGAGCTGCGGATCGACCGCGTCGGGGTACAGCGAGTGCGGCCCCTTCTCGTCGATCGTCCCGGTGGGCAGGAAGAAGCCGACCACGGCGGTCTGCTTCGGGCGGGCATCGGGCGCCTTGATGACCAGCTGCGAGGTGTAGCCGGTGTCCCCCATCGGCACCGTGATCACGGGGCCCTCGGCGACGACCTTGCCCTCGGGGTCCTTCACGGTCACCTCGGGGGCGTAGCCGTTGCCCAGCAGGTACATCGACGCGCCCTGGACGTGCAGCGGCTTGTTGACCTGGATGGTCTTGTCGACCTGGTCCTCGCCCGGGGTGTTCACCTGCACATCGGCCTCGAAGGAACGGGGCTCGCCGACGGTGCCGGACTCTCCCGGCTTCACGTAGGTGGCGCGGAAGTCCTCGAGGGTGAAGCGGAAGTCCGGCATCGAGGTCTCGTCGAACCAGGCGCCGGACTCGAAGGAGTCGTACTGGGTCAGCGAGTTCGCGAAGCCGTCGCCCTCGATGACGGTGATCTGACCGCGGTAGCTGGTCAGCTGACCGCCCGCGATGCAGATCAGCACGCCCACGAGCGCGATGTGGAAGGCGAGGTTCCCGGTCTCGCGCAGCAGGCCGCGCTCGGCGCTCACGGACTGCCCGCCGGCCTCCTCGCGGACCTCGGTGCGGTAGCGGGAGCGGCGCAGGGAGCGGCGTGCCCGCTCGATGATCTGCTCGTCGTCGATCTGCTGGGCGTCGATCTGCTGGGCGCCGGAGCCGCCCTCGCGCGCCGCCGCGAGCTCGATCCGGGTGTACCCGGTGAAGCGGGTGAGACGGGAGGGGGTGCGCGGCGGCCGGGCCCGCAGCTGCTTGAGGTGCACGCCGAGGCGCGGCACGATGCAGCCGATCAGCGAGATGAACAGCAGCAGGTAGATCGCGGAGAACCAGGGCGAGGAGAACACCTCGAAGAACCCCAGCGTGTCCAGGAGCTTGCCCCATCGGCCGTTCTCCGCGAGGAACTGCTCGGTGAGCGCGGGGTTCACGCTGCGCTGCGGGTACAGCGATCCGGGGACGGCCGCGATCGCCAGCAGCATGAGCAGGATCAGGGCGGTCTGCATGCTGGTGAGCTGCCGCCACAGGAACAGCAGGGTGCCGCGGAGGTTCAGCGCCGGGGCGCCCACCTGCCGCCTCCCGTCCACCTCGGGCTTGCTGCTCCAGCTGCTCTCCGCCGAGCTGCCGCCCGCAGGGGCGCTCCCGGGGCTGCTCGGGCTCGTCGGGTCGTTCGTACGGTCCTTGCTCATCACACCACCGGCTCGAAGGTCGCGATCAGGCCCTGCAGCCCGCTCATCCATGCCGTCCACACACCGGTCATCAGCAGCACGCCGATCGCGATCAGCAGCGCTCCGGAGAGCAGGCCGATGGTGCGGCGGTGCGAGGAGAGCTTCTTGCTCAGCCCCAGCGCGCGCTCGAACAGGAGCGCGAACAGCACGAAGGGGATGCCCAGGCCCAGCGAGTACGCGAGCGAGAGGATCCCCCCGCGCAGCGCCCCGCCGTCCCCGCCGTCCAGCGAGAGCGCGATGATCGCGGCGTAGGTGGGGCCGATGCAGGGGGTCCAGCTCAGTCCGAAGATCAGTCCCATCAGCGGGGCGCCGAGCAGGCCCGCGTCGGGACGCTTCGAGGAGATCGGGCGGGTGGCCGTCAGGCGCGGGAACACGCCCATGAACACCAGGCCCATGAGGATCACCACCGCTCCGGCGACCCGGTTGATCCACACCGCATGCTCCTGGAGCAGGTAGCCCAGCATCCCGGCGAAGCCGCCGAGGATCATGAACACGACCGCGAACCCGGCGACGAACAGCGCGCTGCCGGCGAGCATGCGGCCGGTCGCGGGTCGCGTGCGGGCGGGAGCGGGTCCGGCGGCGGCGCCCTGGCCGGCCAGCCCGGAGACGTACCCCAGGTAGCCGGGGACCACGGGGAGGACGCAGGGCGAGAGGAAGGCGACCAGCCCGGCGGCGGCGGCCACGGCGAGCGCGGGGAGCATCGAGCCGGAGAGGGCCGCGGCCTGGAACGCGGAGCCGACCTCGCCCGGGGTCATTCGGCGATCACCGCGTCGATCATCGAGCGCAGCGTCGAGGGATCGGCGGCGCCCGAGATCCTCGCGGCCACCCGCCCCTCGCGATCGATGACGAGCGTGGAGGGCACGGCGTTGGGGGCGACGAGACCGCGCAGGGAGTACATGATCTCGGCGTCGAGGTCGGGCATCGAGGGGTAGGTGATCCCGTAGGTCTCCTCGAAGGCGCGCGCGGGACCGCTGGAGTCACGCACGTTGACGCCGATGACGACGAGCTCCTCGTAGTCCTCGTGGATCTTCTGCAGCTCCGGCGCCTCCTTGCGGCAGGGCGGGCAGGAGGCGTACCAGATGTTGAGCATGAGCACCTCGCCGAGGTGATCGGCCGAGGAGAACTCGTCGTCCTCGAAGGTGGTGCCCTGGATGTCGAGCGGCTCGGCGCGGTCGGTGGGGGCGATTTCGGTCGCCACGCCGTCTCCCGAGACGTAGCCGGAGTCGCCGGAGCTGTAGCGGTCGCTCGCGTCGGTGCCGCAGGCGGCCAGCAGCAGGGCGCCGGTCATCGCGCCGGCGGCGCCCAGCAGTCCGCGGCGCGTGGTGTGGGCGCTCATGTCAGCTTCCCTCCGGTGGCATCGACCGCCCCGGCGTAGAGGGACGCGGCCGGCTCGGCGTAGTCGACACCGGCCAGATGCGGGCCGACGAACCGCAGACTGGTGACCGAGCACAGACCGCACTGGCGGCGGCGGGGGTCGTGGAACAGCGGCCTGCCCTCGGCGCTCCGCCTGGTCAGCCAGATGGGCAGCTGGTGCAGCACGAGCACGGCCTCACGGCCCTCGGCCGCGGCACGCGCGTCGTGGACCGCGGAGACCACCCGCGCGACCTGGTCGCGGTAGGGCTCACCCCAGGAGGGGCGGAAGGGGTTCGCGAACCAGCGCCAGTTGCGCGGGTCGCCCAGACGCGCCTCGCCGTGCCCCATGCGGTGGCCCTCGAAGTGATTTCCCGATTCGATCAGCCGCTGGTCGGAGGTGATCTCGAGCCCGTGCGGGCCGGCGATCGGAGCGGCCGTCTGCTGGGCGCGCAGCAGCGGGGAGGAGCGGACCAGGGCGATGTCGGCGTCGGCGAGATGCTCGCCCACCAGCGCCGCCATCTGCTCACCACGATCGCTGAGCCGATACCCCGGGAGGCGTCCGTACAGGATGCGCTCGGGGTTGTGCACCTCGCCGTGGCGGACGAGGTGGACCGTGGTGGTGGTCATGGACAGATCCTTCTTTCGCTCACGCGCTGCGGGCTCGGGCCCGAGCGGCCTCACGGTACCAACCGAACCTCGGGATCAGCGGGGAGCGGAGGCGCCCGGGTGAGGAGCCGGACACCCGATGGCGATGGGCGCATCCGCGTCGACGGTCTTGCCCAGGATCCGGCCCAGCTCGAGCAGGTCGTCGTGCCCGATGACGTCCAGCAGCAGCGTGCGCACCGAGCGCACGTGGACGGGGGCGGCGCGCACCAGCATCTCCTCCCCCGCCTCGGTGAGCTGCGCCTGGCGGCCGCGGCCGTCCTCGCTGCAGCGCACCCGCTCCACCAGCCCGCGCTTCTCCATGCGGCTGACCGTGTGGGTCAGGCGGGAGCGGGAGTGGACCACCTTGTCCGCGAGCTCCGACATGCGCAGGAACTTGTCCTCCGCCTCGGACAGGCGCACCAGGATCTCGTACTCGCCGAGGGTCAGATCGATCTCGGGATCGGACTGCAGAGCCTCCCCGAAGCGGTCCGTGAGCAGGGTGGTGGCATACAGGTAGGTGCGCCAGGCCTCCTGCTCCCTGCTGGTCAGCCAGAGATCCTCGGGGGTCGACACCTCGCCTCCGTCGGCGGGCTCACTTGACGTTGTGGCGTCCATCACGCTTTCCTCTTTCCTGGGGTCCGATGCTTGTCATCATCCCGCAGTTTAGTTTACATTTCAAGCAAGAGTTCGGTGGCCGCTTCGGCCGACCGGCACCCCGATCTTCTCAAGGAGACACCGATGAACGACCTCACCCCCGGCACCTGGACCCTCGACGCCTCGCACACCTCCGCGAGCTTCACCGTGCGTCACGCCGGCATCTCCAAGGCCCGCGGCCAGTTCACCGACGTCGAGGGCGCCCTCGAGGTCGGCGAGGGCGGCGAGAACCTCTCCTTCGCCGCCACTCTGAAGACCGAGTCGATCAGCACCTCGAACTCCGATCGCGACAACCACCTGCGCAGCGGCGACTTCTTCGACGCGGAGACCTTCCCGGAGATCCGCTTCGTCTCCACCAAGGTCGAGGGCGACACCCTCACCGGCGACCTCACCATCCGCGACATCACCAAGCCCGTCACCCTGGACTTCACCTACGAGGGCGCGGCCACCGATCCCTTCGGCATCTACCGTGCGGGCTTCACCGGCGAGACCAAGATCTCCCGCAAGGAGTTCGGCCTGACCTGGAACGCCGCCCTCGAGGCCGGCGGCGTGCTGGTCGCCGACGAGGTCAAGATCTCGATCGAGGCCGAGTTCACGGCGCCGACCGCCGCCTGAACCTGGCGCCCGCGGCGCACTGCGCCCTGGGCACCGATGCGAGGAGCATCCGACGGGCCGTCCGCAGCATGCGGGCGGCCCGTCCTCGTCCCGAACTCGCCCTGACCTCCCGATAGGGTTCGACCCATGACCGCACCGCGCATCCCCTCCCCCCGTGACCCGGACGCCCGCGTCCTCTACCTCACGCGCGAGGGCTGCCATCTGTGCGACGAGGCCCTGCCCCTGGTGCGGGCCGAGGCCGATCGCGTCGGCTCCACCGTGGAGGTGCGGGACATCGACGAGGACCCGGCCCTGCAGGCCGACTGGGACTACGACGTGCCCGTGATCATCGTGGACGGCGCGGTGCACGCGAAGTACCGCGTGGACGGGCCGCAGCTGCGTGCCGCGCTCTCGCGCCGGCCCTGGTGGCGCCGCCTGACCGGCCGCGCCTGAGCAGACCTCCGAGACATGCATCGGCCCCCGCCTTGCGGCGGGGGCCGATGTGCATCACGCAGCGATCACTTCTTGTTGCGACGCTGGTGACGCGTCTTGCGAAGCTGCTTGCGGTGCTTCTTCTTGGACATGCGCTTGCGTCGCTTCTTGACGACAGAACCCATAGGTTGCCTCTGTTCTGCAGGCTCTCGCCTGCGGGATGGTGCAGCGGATCAAGTATGCGCGGCCCGCGGAGACTGCACGGTACTCGTGCGGGCCCGACGCCACGGTCGACCAGCCATTCTACACTGCCCTCCCGAGCCCTCACCCACGAGCGAGTGCGAGATCTCTCGCAGCATCGCGCGCGAGGGACAGCTCGGCGGCGACGGCGGCGACGACGCGCTCGTCCGCCACGGCCCGCACACGGGCGGTCAGCACCCGACGGGCCCGGCGCCGATGCCAGAGGCCCACGAGGGCGGCGATCGCCCCGCCGGCCACACCGATCAGGATCCCGGCGGCGATCCCCACCACCATCATCACCGTGGGCAGCGGGATCGGGATCCACAGGTCCTCGACCATCGGCATCGGCGGCGGAGGCACGCCCAGGAAGGCGAGCAGCGCGTTCAGCCCGAGCCAGCCGAGGCCCACCACCCAGGTGAGCACGGCGAGCCACTGCAGGACATCGAGCACCGGCCACCACCACGAGGTGCTCCTGGCGTGCAGATCGGCCCCGGCGACCGCCTGGTCCAGCGCATCGGGCAGCGAGTCCTCCTCGGAGCGGGCGGCATCGCGCACCGCCGCGCGCCAGGGATCGCTGCCGCCGGCGGAGGCGGCATCGGCGAATCGGCGCACCCCGCCGGAGGCGCGTGCACGGGCGGCGGGATCGGCCTCCGGCAGCGAGGTGCGCTCGAGCCCCTCGCCGTCGCTCCCCCGACCGATGCCGAGCCTGCTGAGCGGATCAGGGCGCAGGCGGCGGGCCCAGCGCAGCGGCGGCCAGCCCACCTTCCCGGCGGCCCGGAAGCGATACGAGGCGCCGACGGCGCGGGAGACCGGCTCGACCCGGGCGGCCGTGGAGAGATCCTCGACCAGGACGTCGACGTCATGCGGGGCGGGAGCCTCGGCCATGCCCGTCGGGTCCGCCGCCTCCTGCAGGGACTCGGCGGCCCCGCGCACGTCGGCGCGATGGCGGGAGGCGATGGCCTCGCGGCCGCGGGCGATCGTGACGAGGTGCTGGCGCAGCTCCCCGACCCCGTCGCCGGTGCTCGCGGAGGTCGCGAGCACGGGCGCGCTCTCGAGCCCGTCGGCGAGGGCGAGGGAGCGCAGGGAGGCGAGCACGGGCTCGCGCTCCGCCGGCCGCACCCGGTCGATCTGGTTGAGCACGAGCACGGTGACCGCGTCGTGCCCGGCGAAGGGACGCACGAACTCCTGGTGGATGACGGCGTCGGCGTACTTCTGCGGATCCGTCACCCACACGATGACGTCGACCAGGCCCGTCATCCGCTCGGCGATGTCGCGGTTGGCGCGCTCGACCGAGTCGAGATCGGGCAGGTCCAGCAGCACCATGCCGGGGACGCCCGTGCCGGTGCGCTCCGCCTCCCGCCGTGCCCGGCGACCGGACGGCGGTGTGCGGGCTGCCTCGACGAGCGCGGTGTCCGTGCCGTCGAGCTGATGGCGCTCCTCGACCTCGAGCCAGTCCAGCAGGGCGTCGCTGCCGCGATCGCCCACCACTGCCGCGACCGGTGCGGAGGTGGTGGGGCGACGCACCGCCGCTCGGCTGATCTCTGTGCCGACCAGGGCGTTGATCAGGGTGGACTTGCCCGATCCGGTGGCTCCGAAGAGACCGATCACGGTGTGCTCGGCCGAGAGCGCGCGGCGGCTGTCGATGCGTTCGAGGACCCCCTGGGACTCCTCGAGGACCCGCTCGGGGACGACGCCCTCGAGCAGCGAGGTCGCGTGCTCGAGCGCGTCGATCCGCTCGGCCAGCGGGGCCGGGCCCTTCGGGGCGCGGCTCAGCAGGGGCGTCATGCGTCCTCCCGGATGTCGTGGGCGAGCTGGGCGAGCGCCTGGGCGTCCTCGTCCAGCTGGGCGGCGGAGCCCTCCTCGCCGAGGGCGTCGAGACGATCGAGGAAGAGGTGCGAGCGATCGGCGACCAGGGCGTCGAGCCGGGCGGTGAGGCGCTCGCGGGCGACGGCGGCCATGCGGCGCACCGCCTCGTCGCCGAAGATCGTCTCCAGCAGCTTCTGACCGACCACCGCGGTCGCGGCGCCGGCTCCGACCTCGAGGCCGGTGGGGACGAAGGCGGTGGAGGCGAACACCACCACCATCAGGGCGACGCCGACGGCGTTGACGCCCAGCGAGAGCAGCCGCGCCTTCGTGCGACGGTCGGCGCCCTCCGCGCGGACCAGCTCGAGGACGTCGCCCTGCCAGGCGCGGATCGCGGCGGAGACCTCCTCCGAGTAGCCGTCGGGGAGGCGGGAGAGGTCCTGGCCCTCGGCGAGGTGACGCCCGGCGGGGGTGGAGCGCCAGGCGGCGTCCGCCCGCTCCGCACCGCGGGCGGTCTCGTCGATGACCACGTGCACCAGGCCGGTGCCCAGCGCCTGCTCGGCGGCGACCGCCGGGGCGGGCCTGCCGCTGACCGCCTGGCCGATGCGGTCGCGGGCCCGGGTCACGAAGCTCTCCAGACCGCGGAAGAACTCTCCGGTCCCCACCACGTCCTGCCAGCGGGCGAGCACCTCGCCGCGCAGCAGCGATCCGTCGCCGAGCGCGTCGTCGATCCGTTCACGGGCCCCGGAGAAGGAGGAGACCGCCTGCTCGCGCAGCCGCTCGCGCTCGGCGTCCTGCACGGTGGCGTGCTCGGCGATCCGCGCGGCGGAGCCGGAGAGCCCGTCGACCGCCCCGGCGAGGGTGCGCCGCGCGATCTTGCCGCGCCCGTCCCCGTCGGCCGCGAGGCGGGTGAAGTGCTCCTGCAGCTCGGCGATGGCGGCGGGCGGGAGCATCCCCTCCTCGTCGATGTCCGTCTCGGGGACCAGGAACAGGCGGTTCACCTCGACGCCCTGGCGCTCGAGCATGCCGCGGAGGTCCTCGGCGAGCTCCTCGGAGACGCCCTCGCGATCGGGGATCCGGTTCATCACCACGTCCACGGTCACGTCCCGCTCGGCGGCCGTGCGCAGCACCTCCCACGGCACTGCGTCCGCATAGCGGTTGGCGGTGGTGACGAACAGCCACAGGTCCGCCGCGCGCAGCAGCTGACGGGCCAGCTCCCGGTTCCCGATCGCGACCGAGTCGATGTCCGGGGCGTCCAGCAGGGCGAGGCCCTGCGGGATGCGGTCCTCGGCGTGCAGCTCGAGGGAGGTCGCGGGATCCACGTCCCCGGTCGTGTCCCGGCTGCCGGGTGCCTCGGGATCGCGCCGCTGCCCCGCACGGACCCGGGCCAGGCCCGGCAGGATGCGGCTCCCCGTGAACCAGGGCTCGTCGAGGGGATGGTGCAGCAGCACGGGACGCCGTGTGGTGGGGCGGATAGCGCCGGAGCGGCTCACGGGGCGGCCCACCAGGGCGTTGACCAGGGTGGACTTGCCGGCGCCGGTGGAGCCGCCGATCACCACCAGCAGCGGGGCGTCCAGCGAGTCGAGCCGCGGCACCACATGGTCGCTGAGCTGCGACAGCGCTGCGGCGGACTCCGCGCGCGCCTGCTCCGCGCCCTCCACGGGCAGGGGCAGCTCGAGGGCGCGCAGATGCTCGGCGAAGGCGTCGAGGACCTGCGTGGTCCGGTTCGTCATGTCAGCTCCCGATGGGTCAGACGATCGGCCCCGGAGGACGGGGCTTCGGCGTCATTGTCGCAGGCGGGGGTCCCGCAGGGGCGCTTTCGCGCGCAGCGGACCCCCCTGCGTGGACCAGCCCGGTACCGTTCCGACGTGGCGACGATGCGCAGGGTGGTCTCCGTGGTGCTGCTGCTCGGCGCCCTGGTCGTCACGTCGCTGCCCACCTGGCAGGTGCGATGGATACCGCCCCCGGACACCGACCGATCCTTCGTCTCCCTGGAGCCCTGGTTCTCGCCGTACCTCTTCGGCTACGGGGACCCGTTCCCGCTGCTGTGCATGCTCTGCACGGCGATCGCTCTGGTGCTCGCACGAGCCGGCTCGCGTGCACCGGCGCTCCCGCCTCAGTCCAGGTAGGGGTCCAGCCCCCAGTCGGGGAAGATCCCGCGGCGGGCGGCCTGGACCGATCGGTCCAGAGGGTCCTCGGGGTCGTAGCCGCCCGCCCAGTCCCGCACCGCGAGCGGGCGTCCGTCGCCGTAGGTGCGGATCCCCGGCTCCGGGGAGAGGCCGTGCTCCGCGCGGGCCGTCTCCGCCGCCGCGACGAACCCCTCCGGCAGCGGCGCCGCCGCGTCGATCGCCTCACCGGTGGCGATCGCGAGGAGGTGCCCCCAGGAGCGGGGCACCACATCGATCACGGCATAGCCGCCGCCGCCGAGGGCGAGCCAGCGCCCGTCGCAGACCTCGTCGGCCAGCTCCCGCATCAGGAGCATCACCTCGCGCTGCGCCTCGAGGGTGACCGTGAGGTCGGCCAGCGGATCGAGCTGGTGGGTGTCGGCGCCGTGCTGGGTGACCAGCAGGGTGGGTCGCACCGCCCGGACCAGCGCGGGGACGACGGCGCGGATCGCCCGCACCCACTCGTCGGCCGTGGTGCGCGAGGGCAGGGGGACGTTGATCGCGGAGCCCTGTGCACCGGGGCCGCCGGAGTCCTGGACGAAGCCCGTGCCGGGGAACAGCCGCTCCCCCGTCTCGTGGAGCGAGAGGGTGATGGCGCGCGGCTCGTCCCACAGGATCCTCTCCACGCCGTCGCCGTGGTGGACGTCGACGTCGACGTACATCACCCGCTCCTCTCCCTGGTCGAGGGCGCGGCGGATCGCGGCGGCGGCGTCGTTGTAGACGCAGAACCCGGAGGCCGACGAGGGCTTGGCATGGTGCAGCCCGCCGGCGAAGTTCACGGCCCGCGTCACCTGGCCCGAGCAGATCGCGTCGACCGCCGCGAGGGAGCCGCCGAGGATCCGGGCGGAGGCGGTGTGCATCCCGCGGAAGGGCGGGACGTCGTCGCCGCCGAGGCCGAAGCGGATCAGGTCGTCGAGCTCCTCCGCGGTCATCTCCTCCATCGGCCGGGAGGCCCGCTTGACCGCCTCGATGTACTCGGGGTCGTGCACCTGCCGGAGCTGTTCGTCGCTCGCGACCGGCGCCGGCAGGATCTCGACCCCCGGCCGGTCCAGCACACCGGCGCCGCGGGCGAGCTCCCGGGTGAGGGTGAGTCGGATCGGGGCCATGGGGTGGAAGGGGCCGAAGTCGTACTCGCACAGCGCGTCGTCCCAGACGATCCCGGTGCGGATCGACGGGGCGGCGCCGTCGGCAGGAGCGGCGGATCGCGAGGGCAGTGCGGCATCGGACATGGTCCGAAGCGTACTCAGGGAGCACCGAGCACGTCCGACGGCGTCCGCCCGCGTGTCCGTGCACAGCAGCAGGACGGGCCGCGGAACGGTCGTAGACTGCCGCGGACCGCGATCACCGGTCGCGGTGACCGCAGCGAGGAGCAGCATGAGCACACCCGGCAAGCGCGCCCTGCCGCCGCGCACGCGGCCGCTCAGCGCCCGTCGGCGCAGGCCCGAGTGGCTGCTGTACCTGCACTCGCTGACGAAGGCGACCCCCGCGCGCATCGCGCTGGGGGTGTTCACCCTGCTGATCGGCGTGTTCACCGTGGTGCTGTCGCTGCCCATGGCGACCGTCTCCGGCGAGCGCACCCACCTGACCGACGCACTGTTCACCACCGTCTCCGCGATCTGCGTGACCGGTCTGGTCACCGTGGACACCGGCACCCACTGGTCCACCTTCGGGCTCACCGTCATCATGATCGCGATCAAGCTCGGCGGGCTGGGCATGATGACCGTCGCCTCGCTGCTGAGCCTGTCCGTGATGCACCGCCTGGGACTCGCCCAGCGCGTCATCACCGCCAAGGAGACCCGCGCCGAGCGGCTCGCCGAGGTGGGCGGGGTCCTCAGGGTCATCCTCGTGACCTCGACGCTCTTCGAGCTCATCACCTTCGTGGCGCTGACCCCGTACATGTTCATCACCGAGCACGGGATCCGGGAGTCCCTGTTCCTCGGGCTCTTCTACGCGATCAGCGCCTTCAACAACGCCGGCTTCGTGCCGGAGGCCGCGGGCACGGCGCAGTACGTCGCCGATCCGTTCTTCACCATCCCGATCGGGCTCGCCGTGTTCGTGGGGTCGCTGGGCTTCCCGGTGATCATGGTGGTCGTGAAGAAGTGGCGCACCCCGCGCAAGTGGAGCGTGCACGCGAAGCTCACCCTGACCACCACCGCCCTCCTGGCCGCGGTCGGCTTCGTGGGGATCCTGGCGCTGGAGTGGTCGAACCCGTCGACCTTCGGGGACCGGTCGCTGCCCACCAAGGTGCTCGGCGCCTGGTTCGCCTCGGTCATGCCCCGCTCCGGCGGGTTCTCCACCATCGACGTGGGGCAGATGACCGCGGAGAGCCGGCTCCTGATCGACATGCTGATGTTCATCGGCGGCGGCTCCGGATCGACCGCCGGCGGCATCCGGGTCACGACCTTCGCCCTGCTGATGCTCGCGATCTGGGCGGAGATCCGCGGCAACCCGGACGTGGAGGTCTTCCACCGCCGCATCCCCCGCGACACCATCCGTCAGGCGATCGGGGTGCTGGTCATGAGCGCGACCGTGGTGTTCCTGGCGACCTTCCTGCTGCTGCGGATGACCCCCTACACGCTCGACCAGACCCTGCTCGAGGCGCTGTCCGCCTTCGGCACCGTGGGGCTGTCGACCGGGATCACGCCGTCCCTGCCGGAGGACGCGAAATGGGTGCTGATCCTGTGCATGTACATGGGTCGCCTCGGGCCGATGACCCTCGGCGCGGCGCTGGCCGTGCGCTCGCGGGTGCGCATGGTCCAGCTGCCCTACGAGCGCCCGATCGTCGGCTGATCCCCTCCGGTGGTCCGGCCGCGGGGCGGGGCCGGCCCACGAGGACCTAGACTGTGCCCGCCCTGCTCGCGGTCCGTCCGCGAGCCCGTCCCCGAGGAGCAGACATGGCACGCAGAGCGCGCGACGAGGGAGTCCTCGTCATCGGGCTCGGACGCTTCGGCGCGTCGATCGCCCTGACCCTGGAGAAGCTGGGCACGCAGGTGCTCGCGATCGACACCAGCGAGGAGCTGGTCCAGAAGTACTCCGGTCAGCTCACGCACGTGGTCCGAGCCGATGCGACCCAGCCCGAGGTGCTCGACCAGATCGGCGCCTCCGACTTCAGCATCGCGGTGGTCGGCGTGGGCACCACGATCGAGTCCAGCGTGCTGATCGCCGCGAACCTCGTGGACCTGGGCGACCCGGTGATCTGGGCGAAGGCGATCTCCTCCGCGCACGGCCGGATCCTCCAGCGCATCGGCTGCCATCACGTGGTCTATCCCGAGGCCGACGCCGGCAAGCGGGTCGCGCACCTGGTCAACGGGCGCCTCATGGACTTCATCGAGTTCGACGACGACTTCGCGATCGTGAAGATGCGTCCCCCGCGCGAGGTGCAGGGCATGACGCTCGCCGAGTCCGACATCCGCAAGCGCCATGGCGTGACCGTGGTGGGCGTGAAGTCGCCGGGCAAGGACTTCACCTACGCGGTGCCCGAGACGATGGTGGCCGCGCACGACCTCCTGATCGTCTCCGGCCGCACCGGGCTGATCGAGAAGTTCTCCCGCTGCACCTGAGGGGGTGAGTGCTGCGGGCGGGACCTGCCGCGGCACCCGGGGACGGGCCGACTCGCGGCGCCCGACCCAGCACCCAGCACCCAGCACCGGCCAAGCCGCGTCACCCGACACCCGGCATCCGGCACCCAGACCCAGCATCCGGCACCCGGCACCCGGCACCCGGCACCCGGCACCCGGCACCCATGGTCGACTACTGGCGCCTGCGCGACCGGTACGGCATATATGCCGTACTCCTCGCCCCTCGTCCAGTACCCGACCATGCGCCGCGTGACGCACGCCGGGATCAGCTGTCGGTGAGCTCCCGGGACCGGGCGGCGGCGGCCGCCATGGTCGCGGCGAGACCGGCGCGCACGCCCTCCCGCTCGAAGGCCGCGTAGCCCTCGGCGGTGGTGCCTCCGGGGCTGCACACACCGGCCTTCGCGACGGCGGGGTGCATCCCGGACTCCAGCAGCATCGTCGCCGCTCCACGCATCGTCTGCTGCACGAGGCTGTCGGCGAGGTCGCGCTTGAGCCCCTGGCGGACGGCCTCCTCGGTCATCGCCTCGATGATCGCGAAGGCGAACCCGGCCAGGGATCCGGCCGCTGCGATGAAGGCATGGACCTGGTCCTCGGTGATGTCCACGACCACGCCGGCACGGGAGAGCAGGTCGTGGACGAGCTGGTGGCGCTCGTCGTCGACGGCGTCGCCGCGCATGAGGCCCACGGCGCCCTCGCCCACGGAGATCGGTGTGTTCGGCATCGCGCGCACCACCGCGGCCCCCGCGGGCAGGGCGTCCTGGATGCGGGACAGGGTGATCCCGGCGGCGAGGGACAGCACCACGGCATCCTTCGGGAGGTCATGGCCCAGCTCCGCGACCAGATCGAGGATCTGGTACGGCTTCACCCCGAGCACCACCACGTCGGCCTCCTGGATGGCCTCCTGACGGGACGCCGCGGTCGCACCGAGCTCCTCGGCGGCGCGCTCGCTGCTGGCGCGGCTCGAGTTCGCCACGTGCAGGTTGGCCGGGTCGACGCCGGCGGCGAGCATCGCGCGGCCGACGGGCCCGCCCATGTTGCCCGCACCGATCAGGGCCACCCGCACCCCGGAGAGGTCCGGCGACGACGCGTCGGAGAAGGTCTGTTCAGCGGAGTTCGAGGAGGTGTCGTCCATGGCGACCAGGGTACGCGGTGGCACTCGCCGACTCGGTGCGACGTGTGCGGCTCAGCGCAGGTCGGGGCAGCGCGGGTCAGGACACCTCAGCCCGGGTCAGCGCCGATCGGCCCGGGCGATCGTGCGCGCCTCGACGAGCACGAGCAGCTGCACCGCGAGCACCCCCGCGACGACGATGCCGGCCAGCAGCGGCCAATCCGCACCCGGTGCGGCGAGCGCCCCGGCCTCGCTCTGCCAGGGCCACAGGCTGCGCAGCGCCCCGATCATCACCCCGGCGAGCACCACCATGGTGCCGCGATGGTGGTGGGTGAGGAGCCGGCGCATCAGCTTGACGACGACCACCAGTCCCACGCAGGCCCAGAGCCCGAACCAGGCGATGAAGCGCAGGTCCCGCTCGTCGACCGCCTGCAGCGTGGGCTGATACAGCCCCAGGCTCAGCAGGAGGAAGGAGCCGGACAGCCCCGGCAGCACGAGCGCGCACACAGCGATCGCAGCGGCCGGGGCGATGATCCAGGGGCTCGGCTCGAGCGAGGTGCTGGGCAGCGACGTGAGCGCCAGCCCGCCGAGCACGCCCAGTCCGAAGCGCAGCAGCTCCGGTCCTCGCCAGGCTCCGCCGGAGAGCCGCACCGGCACCAGCACCGAGCCGGCGACCAGGCCCAGGAAGAGGGCGCGCATCGTCTGGGGATGCGCCTCGACGAGGCGGGAGACGGGACCGGCGGCGAGCAGCACGGCCCCCGCCATCCCGATCATCAGCGGGATCACCAGCACCCAGGACACGGCGCGGAGATGCTCGATCACCCCGGCTCGCCGTTCGGGCCCGGTGAGCAGGCGACGTGCGGCGGCGGTGAGGTGGTGGCCGGCCTCGATGAGCTCGTCGTAGATCCCGGTGACCAGTGCGACGGTGCCGCCGCTGACCCCCGGAACGGTCTCGACGACGCCGATCAGGGCGCCGCGCAGGAGGTTGCCCAGGGGGTTGCGATGCCGCGGCAGCACCAGCTCCTCCGGTGAGGCGCGCTGGGACGTGGCGGTGGGGGCGGCATCCGTCATGCCGCCACCCTACGGAGCGTCACCTGGGCGCCGCCGGGGTGCGATGCCGTCGGCGTGCGGCGGCCGCGCGGCACCATCGGGGGCGCCCAGCATGCGGTGCGGCCCGAATCAGGCCTGGTCGCGGCGCGGCTCAGCGCCCGCGGCCCCAGTGCGGGGGCACGTCGCCGGCGATGCGGGCGTCGTTGGACTCATCGGCCCCGGGTTCCGGGGCGTCCTCGGACACCCGGTCGGGGAGGATCGGCCGGGGGTCCGGGCTGCGGTCCTGACGGCCCTCCTGTGCGGGCTCGTCCCAGGGGATCGGCCTGCCCGTCACGGAGGAGATGACGATCCGGCGCGGAGCACGGCCCGCTCCCCCGGTGCCCGACCCGGAGGTCACTGTCGTTCCTGGTACCGACGGATGGCGCTGGAGACGGAGACGTCCAGCAGCACCGAGCGCTGCTCGAAGCCGAGGAAGCTGCGCACCTCGGTGGCCAGGTGCTCCTCGAGCCGGGCCCGGCCGTCGGAGCAGATGTACTCCACCACCGCGTCGAAGTCGTCGCTGGAGTAGAAGGACAGCGGGTGGCCGGCGGGGATCTGAGGCCGCGGCAGGCGGTGGCGGATGGTGCCCACGCCCGTCGGGGAGTCGGAGCTCTCCTCGGAGAGGACCAGGCGCAAGGCTCGATCCACCGCCCGACGGATCCGCTCGGCCTCGCCGTCGGGGTCGATGAACAGCGCCCAGGACCACACGCGCTCTGTGGCCCAGCCCGCGGCCTCGAGGCGTTCGGCCCGCAGCCGGTCGCGCTCGCGCTGGCTGGCGGTGTCGATGTAGTGGGAGCCGTCGGTGTCGACGGCCAGCAGCATCCGACCCGGCATGTCCGGGTGGCCGAGGGCCAGCTCGATCCTGTCCGAGGAGAGCCCGAAGTCGCGCTCCACCAGCAGGCCGAGGCGGAAGAGGCGATCGGCGAGATCCTGCACGAGGGCATCGGTCTCGAGCGCCCTCGGTGCCGGCGGTTCGACGATGCTCTCCTCGGCGGCGTCCGAGGGCACGGGGCCCGCGGGGTCGGTCGCTGCGCCGGGCTCGAGCACCGGCTCGGCGACATCTGCCTGCCCGGCGGCGTCCCCTTCAGGGACGTCCGGAACGGCGTCCTGCAGCGGGAACTCCTCGGAAGCGACCGGGACCGATGCCGCGGAGTCGTCCTCGGGCAGGTCCGCGCCCGACGGCACGGCGCCGCCCGGTGCCGGGTCCGCGCTCTCGGGAGAGCCGGCCGAGCGGCGCGCCATGGCCGCCTCGATCGCGGCATCCAGATCCTGGTCGGACAGCTCCGGGGCCGCGGCGTCGGCCGCCGCGTCATCCGAGGAGGCATCATCGTCCGACGCGCCATCGCTCGGCGCACCGCCGTCGGCAGGCCCCGCGGCGGCGGGCGAATCCCGCGGCACCTGGGGCTCCGGCGGCGCGACCTCGTCCTCGCTGCCGGTGAGCGCGGCGACATGCGGGACCACGGGCACATCGGGGCCGCCCTGCAGCACCCAGAGCATGGCCCGCAGGTCACGGGCGCCGTCGGAGCGGAGACGGGCGTGGTCGAGGTCCTGCACGCCGAGCGCGGAGACCACGGTGGTGCGGCCCCGCGCGCGGGTGATCACGGTGGCCAGGGCCTTGCGGCCGCCCGCCTCGGAGAGCGGGCCGAAGCGGTGCAGGAGCCGGCCGTGCGGGGTCTTGCCGAAGCCCACGGAGACGATGATGTCGTCGCGCACCACGGCGGTGGCCTGGTCCGCGGGGAGGACGGTGAAGACCTCCTTCGCGCCGGGATCGAAGTAATCGCGCAGGGCCGGGATCACCGAGACGGTGTTCATGATCCGCTCCATGAGCCGGCGCGCGTGCTCCTCCGTGAAGGTCAGCACCGCCAGCGAGCGCTCCGGGCGGGTCCGCGCGTGCTCGATCACCAGGTCCGTGACCCGGCGCAGCTCGGACTCCGTGCTCTCGACGTACTCCATGCCCTCGGTGACCATGCCGCGGCCGTTCTCGACCGTGATCAGGCGGTCCCGCTCGGGGGCGATGGGGCTCGGCACGGCGACCACCTCACCGGCGAGGGCGCGGCGCTGGGCGAAGCTCCGCAGTCCCTCGGTGGCGGGGTGCGCATCGCGCAGGATCTCGGCGTGCGGGGCGATCCGCAGCATGTCGTCGAGCAGGCTGGGCGCGGAGTCCCCGCCGTACTCGAGCGGATCGCCGACCACCACGGTCTGCTCGCCGCGGACGATCGAGGGCAGCGCGGCCGCGGTGGGCAGGCGGCCGCCGTCGGCCACGATGACGACGTCGAAGTGACGGCCGCGCGGGATCACCTGCGGCACGAGGTACGGCGAGGCCAGCCAGGTGGGGCGGGCCGCGAAGAGGATGTCCTCGTACTTGGCCGCGAGGTCGCGGATGGAGACGGTCGAGGAGCGGGCGAGCTCTGCGATCGCGGACCGCGAGGTGTCCGGGAAGGTCTTCATCGTCTCGACGCGCGTCTCGTCGGCCGCGGCATGGACGCGCGCGGAGGCGCGGGCCAGGTTCTCCGCGTCGAGTCGACGGAAGCGCTCGGCGACCTGGGACAGCGAGGTGCCGTCGTACTGCGAGATCGTCGGCTCGGCACCGGCGATGAGCTCGAGGACGCTCCCCCACCAGGCGAGCTCCAGCTCGGCGCCGACCTGTTCGCGCGGCACCCGTCGGGCACGGAGGTCCTCGACCAGCTCGCCGAGCCCGTCGAAGCTCAGCCGGCGCAGCAGCTCGGTGCGGCGCGGGAGGGTCTCGAGATCGGCGCGGTCCGCGTGCAGGGCCTCGACGCGGCGCTCGAGCTCGTCGAGGTCGGTGCGGGCCAGGTCCGCACCGGACTCCGTGCCGTCCAGCAGCACGGCGAGCTCGTCGAGGACCTTCTCGGAGCGTGCCGCGGCACGGTGGACGGAGTCGAGGTCCTCGGGGAGGGAGGGACGCGAGGTCTTCGACGAGCTCGTCGAGGTGCTCCCGGCGGAGTCAGTGCCCGTGGTGGTGGCAGCAGCGGCGGCAGCATCCGGGTCGTCGCCCAGAGCGGCTCGGCGCCAGGTGTCGGCGACCTTCCGGGCCTCGCCGAGATCCTGATGGAGGTCCGGCGAGAGCGCGGCCGGGCGCTGCAGGGCGGCGGCGTCCTTGCGCAGGCGTCGGCGCACGCCGAAGCCCATGGTCACGCCGCGCTCCTCGCGCCAGCGCTTGTCCGCCGTGGCGGCGACGAGGTCCGCCAGCGGTGCGGAGAACACCGCGGGCTGGAAGGTCGCCAGCAGAGTGCGCACCCGGTCGAGCAGGGCCAGGCGGTCCTGCAGCTGGTGCAGGGTGGTGGGCTCGGTGAGGCCCAGCTCGCCGCCGCTGCGGGCGCCGGCCCGGCGCAGCTGGGGCAGAACGTCCGTGCGCAGCTCCTCGACGAGCTCCTCGGCACGGGCGGCCTGGGTGTCGCTGCTGATGGGCGCGCCGTACCAGGCGGTCATCTCGGGCCCGCTGGAGAGCACTCCCACCTCGGCGGCCTCATGCAGGGCCTCGGTGAAGCGGTCCCGATCCTCGCCGATCATCTGGGCGGCGACGTCCGCCCGCAGGCGCACCTGGGTGCGCGGGGCCGGGGTCAGCCGGGTCAGCGCGGCCAGGGCCGAGATCGCATCGTGCGCGGAGGCGTTCCAGGGGTCCTGGACGCGGTGCATCGCCTCGACGTGGCCCACCAGGATGTCGCGGCTGGTGCCGAGCTCCTCGGAGGCGATGTCATCGGGGCCCAGGCCGTGCGAGCCGGCCCGGCGCAGGCTGCGCAGCAGGGAGGCGGAGGCGTTGCGCTGGAGCGCGGGGTCCGGCGAGAGGTCGAAGACGAGCTCGGCGAGATCGCGGCGACCGGCGATCCGCACCAGCTGGGCGAGGTTCCGCCGACGCTGGGAGACGATGAGCACGGAGCGGCCGCGTGCATTGAGCTCCTCGGCGAGGTCGATCACCAGGTCGAGGCTGGTGGTGCCCGGCGGGGTGGCCACGGCGAGGTCCTGACCGGCCAGGACCCGGGCCAGGACGGCGCGGTGACCGGGGTCCACCGCGGCGACCAGCTCCTCCTCGGGGACCTCGGGCACCTCCTGCTCGGCGCCCTGCCCACGCACGACGGACCGGGCCCCGGCGTCACCGGCGAGGGCGGCGACGAGCGGGGAGGAGGACCAGTCGCCGCGATCGGTGACCAGGTCGTCGGCGACCGAGCCGGCGGCGTCCATCAGGTTGCCGACCACCAGGGCGTGCGAGACGCGGAAGCCGGGCAGGGGCTGGCCGAGCGAGCGGAAGGCGTCGAGCACCGGGTTGGGGTCGAAGCCGTGGGAGCCGTCGGTCGTCGCGAGCAGGGCGCGGGCGTCGACCGCGACGCCGGCCTCGCGCAGCGCGCGCAGCAGCACCGGGTTGAGGTCCGCGGTGGCGTCGACCTCGAGGTCCACGTCCTCACGGGCGTTGCCGCGCAGGCGCAGCGTGATCGGCCGCACCAGGACGGGCGCGTGGATCGGGGCGGAGCCGTCCTCGGGGTGCCAGATCGCCTCGCCGATGCCGAGGTGGCAGGTGGTCAGGCCCACCTCCTCCGCATGGCGCTCGGCGATCTCGCGGATCGAGCGGGCATGGGCACGGGCATCGGCCAGGGCGCCGACCTCGCGGACCAGGGAGGACAGACGGGTGGGACCGCGCCCGGCGAGCAGCTGCGCGAGGCCCGAGGGGTGCGAGTGGGTCAGATCCAGCACCACGCCTCCGGCCCGGATCTGGGTGAGGAAGGAGGGGGCGTGGACCCCGCCGGTGATCTGCTGGGCCCAGCGGTCCAGGGCGTCGGCGACGCGGTCCTCGCGACTGAGCGGTCGGTGCTCGTGGGGCGTGGCGGGAAGGTCGTCCTCGTCCTGGCCGGGGGCGATCCCGGCGCCGGTGTCCTCGACGTGCGGGTCCAGCACCACGGCGTAGCCGGTCCCGGAGCGCTCGACGCCGTCATGGGAGGTGCCCTCGCGCGGGGAGTCGACGGATCCGGGGGCGTCGACGGGCTCCTCGGCGTCGGCCCGGGCGGTGCCGCCCCGACCCTCTCGGCGCTCGCTCGCCAGTGCCGACAGGGCGTCGTCGCGGGGGATGACGTCCTCTCCCGGACGCTCCGACCGCTTCTTCCCGCGCAGGAAACTCCACATGGGAGCTCACGCTACCGGCGCGGGGGCCCCCTCCCGTGCAGGCGTGCCGCGCGCCCGGTGACCGGCCTGCTCACATCCTGTGCCCGCCGCAGGCGGCGGGCGGGCTCAGACCTCGTGCAGCCGCACCGAGACCTCCTGCAGGTGCTCGCGCAGCGCATCCGGCACGGGCCCGGCGATCACGAGGTCCGTGAGCACCGAGACCGGGCAGATCCCGGCCAGGGCGCGGTGGCCGATCTTGTCCGCGGTGGCCAGCCCGACCACCCGGCGCGAGTGACCGATCATGATCCGGGTGACCCCGGCCTCGGCATCGGAGTTGCAGGTCAGTCCTGCATTGATGTCCAGTCCCACGGTGCCCACGAACATGGTGTCGAGCCAGAGGTCGCGCATGGTGGCGGTGGCGAGCGGCCCGGTCAGCTCGAAGGAGTACGGCTCGGCGACGCCGCCCAGCACCACGGTGCGCACAGAGGGCCGCAGGACGGCTTCGGTGGCGATGTTCAGCGCCGCGCAGACGACGGTCAGCCCCGGGCTGCCGTCCCGGGAGTCGAAGTCCGGGCGGGCCACGGCCCGGCGTGCGGTCGCCGTGGTGCTGCGGCCTCCGTTGAATCCGATGATCTGCCCGGGCTCGACCATGGCGGCGGCCCGGTCGGCGACGCGCTCGCGCTGGGCGGAGTCGACGTCGGCCCGGCGCGGCACGGTCGCGAGCGAGTAGGCGACGTCGACCGCGACGATCCCGCCGTGGGTGCGGCGGGCGAGCTGGGCGCGCTCCATCTCCATGAAGTCGCGCCGCACGGTGGACTCGCTGACCCCGAGCTCCACGGCGACCTCGGCGACGCTGAGGCGCTTGGTCGAGGCGAGGAGGGTGAGCACATGGTCCCAGCGCGCGCTGCGGTCCTTCACCGGCGTCCGCGCGGGCGGCGCACCGGCCGTCACGTTCTTGTCAGGATCAGGATTACGCAGGTTCACGCATCCAGTATTGCGTGCATGTCGGCGACAGGCCGCTCTTTCGCGCAAGATCGACCAAGTGGGGGCGGATTCGTTGATCACGTTTGAGTCACGGTCGCGGGCGGCATAGGTTGACGACGTCGCCCCGGACTCGGGGTGGTCCCTCGAACGAAAGGACGTTGATCATGGGTTTCGATGACGCGCTGAACAAGGCCAAGGACTTCGCCAACGACAATCCCGACAAGGTCAACCAGGGCCTCGACGGAGCGACCGATCAGATCAAGGAGCGCACCCCGGACAACATCGACGGCCACGTCGATTCCGGCGCGGATGCCGCCCGCGATCACTTCGGTCTCGGTGGCGACCAGGACGAGAACAAGGGCAACTGAACCCCGCTCTCTCCGCTGCATCGCGAGGAGCCCCCGACGCCATCGGCGTCGGGGGCTCCTCCGTGTCCGGGCTCGGAGCGGGCGGGGTGAGCGCCTGCCCGAGGGCCTCAGTCCCGGCGGCGGACGATGACGACGACCACCACGGCGGCACCGACGACGACCACAGCGAGGATGCCGAGCAGCACCGGCATCGACAGACCGCCATCGGCCTCGGCGGCGGGCTCCGCGGCGGGCGCGGACGTGGCCTCGGTCGCCTCGGCGTCCTGCGGCGCTTCAGCATCGGCGGACTCGCCCTGCGCGGGATCCTCCGAGCCGCCGGCGTCGCTGGGCTCGGCCGCGGCCTCGGTGTCCTGCTCGATGGTCGTGGTGAAGGTGCCCTCGATGGGGTGGCCGTCGCTGGAGACCACGCGCCACTGGACCGTGTAGGTCCCGGCCGGCAGCGGCTCGGCGAGGGTCGCGGTGGCGACGGGACCGTCGACCGTCGGGGTGATCTCGGCCAGCTGCTTCCCGGACTCGTCGGAGATCCGCACGAGCGGGCTCACGTCGAGGATGTCGGAGGAGTAGGTGAGAGTGATGGCCTCCGGAGAGGTCTCCAGGGCGGCGCCGTCGGCAGGATCCGACTCCAGCAGCGTGTCATGCGCCTGCGCCGGGGCGGGCAGGGCGATGAGCACGGCGAGCAGCAGTGCGCTGCACAGGGCGAGCAGCGTGAGCGGGCGGGTCGCATCGGGACGAAGGGCGGCGGAGCGGCTGAGCGGGGTCATCACGCGAGCAGGCTACGTCAGCCGCCTGGGCACGGATCCGTGCCCTTGCTCACGCCCGGGGCAGCTCCACGTGATGGCGCAGCACGGGCAGGGCGGCGCGCGCCGCCTCGATTTCCTCGAGGTCGAGATCGACCAGCAGCATGCCCGGCTCGGGGCCGAGCTCCTGGCGGATCGCGCCGAGCGGGCCGACGGCGGCGCTCCGGCCGATGCCGCGGGCGGCATCGCCCGTGTAGTCCGGCGGCGACGCCTGGTCGGCGGCGAGCAGGGCGACGGTGGCGTCGAGGGCGCGGGCGCGCAGCAGGAGCTGCAGCTGCTCGCGCTTGCCGGGCCCCTCCTTCCAGGCCAGCGGCAGCAGGATCGCCTGGGCGCCGCGCTCGGCGAGAGCGGTGAACTGCTCCGGGAAGCGCACGTCGTAGCAGGTCGCGATCCCGAACCGGGTGCCCTCGAGCTCGAAGGTGACGAGCTCGGTGCCGGGTGCGACGGTGCGCGACTCGTCGGCCCCGAAGGCGTCGAAGAGATGGATCTTGCGGTAGTCCAGGTGCGGATCCCAGCCCGGTCCGCGCACGATGACGGTGTTGTGCACGCGGCCGTCATCGGTGGGGGTGAAGGACCCGGCGACCACGACCAGCTCATGCCGCTCGGCGAGCTCCTGGACGAGCTGGGCGAAGCGTTCGTGGTGGGCCAGCGCCGCGGCGCGCAGGTCGGTGCCGAAGGGGGTGAGCGTCGCCTCGGGCAGCAGCACCAGGTGAGCGCCCTCCTCGGCGGCCTCGGCCACGGCGTCGCGCACGATCCCGAAGGTCTCCTCGACGTCCTCGGAGACCGCGATCTGGGCGAGGGCGATGCGAGGTCCTGCGGCGCGGCGCACCTGGGCGAGGGCGTCCGGGGTGTCGATGTCCGCTCCTTCGGCGCCGGTGGGCGGGAGCGTCACCAGCTCGCCCTCGCCCAGCTGCCCGTAGAGGCGGCGGAGGCTCAGATCCGCCCAGCCGCCGCCGGGGTGCGCGATCGCGGCGAGCGCGGCGCGCAGCCTGCCCAGCGGCCAGGCGGCGCCGAGGAACTGGACGGTCCCGTCCGAGCTCTCGAGCGCGGTGACGGTGCCGCGCTCGACGCTCCTGGCGGCGAGTCGGGTGAGGGTCTCGGGGCGCAGCATCGGCATGTCCCCGCCGAGCACCAGCACGGTCTCCCCGTCGGCCCCCTCGGAGAACTCGGCGACGCCGCGGGCCAGCGCGGCGAGCGGCCCCGAGCGCGGCGGATCCTCGAGCACGAAGCGGGCGCCGTGGCGTTCGGCGAGCGCGTCGCCGTCCTCCCCGCTCGGGCCCACCACGATCCGTCGGCCGACGGGTGCTGCGCGCAGCACCCGCTCGAGCGCGCTCGCCCCGGCGATGGGCAGGCGGGTCTTGTCGGTCCCGCCCAGGCGCGAGGAGGCGCCGCCGGCCAGGATGACGGCGGCGACGGTGGCGGTTCTCTCGTGGTGCTCGCGGGACATGCAGCGATCCTGCCACGGAGCGCTACCATGTTCGAGGTCTGTGAACGCGGCATCGCCGGGTCCCAGGCCTGTGCGCCCCCGTAGCTCAGGGGATAGAGCACCGCTCTCCTAAAGCGGGTGTCGGACGTTCGAATCGTCTCGGGGGCACTTCTCTTCCAGCGCGCGCCGCTTCGCGGCTCGCACGCTCAGCCCACGGACTCCTGTGCGGAGCGGCCACCTTCTGCGGCACGTCCCAGGCCCGGACGCCGCCCCTCCGCAACTCCGTCCCCTCGGGCCTCGCCATCCCGGTAGCGTTGCGCGGGTGACTTCCGACGACGCGACCACCGCCCCCACTCCTTCCACGAGTTTCACCGACTTCACCGACTTCACCGACATCGACGGCTTCCTGCGCATCCCGCGCCTGGCCTCCGTCGCCACGAGCCGGGAAGGTCGGGTCGTCGCGGCGATCCAGGAGGCCGACGGCCCCGGGGCGAAGCTCCTCTCGTCGCTGTGGGAGCTCGATCCGGCCGGCGAGAAGTCGGCGCGCCGGCTGACCCGGTCGGAGAAGGGCGAGAGCGGCCCGCGCTTCACCCCCGAGGGCTCGCTGCTGTTCAGCTCCTCCCGCCCGGACCCCGAGGGCGGCTCCGTCGAGGACCGCTCGGCGATCTGGCGCCTGCCCGCCGCGGGCGAGGCGGAGCTGGTCGCGGCCGCTCCGGGCGGCCTCAGCCTGCTCGGCGTCGCCGAGGACGGCACGCTCCTGGCCGCCACCGAGGTGCTGCCCGGCGGCACCCTCGAGGACGACGCCGAGCGCCGCACCGCCCGCAAGGACGCGAAGCAGACCACCATCTGGCACACCGGCATGCCGATCCGGCTCTGGGACCATGAGCTCGGCGACGCGGAGCGCCACCTGGTGCTGGTCACCCCGGACGGCGAGCTCACCGACCTCACGCCCGGAGTGGGCACCGTGCCGCTGCATGCCGCCTCCGCGGACCTCTCCCCCGACGGCACCACCGTCGCGACCTCGTGGACCCGCCGGGTGCGCGGCGGCGAGACCCGCACCGACGTGGTGCTCCTCGACACCGCCACCGGCGCGCGCACCACCTTCCTCGAGGCCGATGACGAGGCACAGCACGGCAGCCCGTCCTTCTCCCCCGACGGAACGCACCTCGCCCTGGTGCGCTCGACGCTCTCCACCCCGAGCGACACCAGCTACAGCCGCCTGGAGATCCACCCGCTGGACGGCGGCGCACCGGTGGTCGCCGAGCTCGGCGACCTCACCCTGGGCGAGGCGGAATGGGTGGACTCCTCCACCCTGCTGGTCGGCGGCGACCTGCACTCCTCCGGCGCGATCCTCCTGCTGGACGCGACCACCGGGGAGACCCGCACCCTGGTCGACGGCGGCGTCTTCTCCTCCCTGGCCGTCGGCCCCGAGGGCGCGGTCCTCGCGCTGCGCAACGATGTGGGCACCCCGGCCCGTCCGGTGCGGATCTCGGCCGACGGTGCCCTGACGGAGCTGCCCGCCCCGGGGACCGTCGGCGCGCTGCCCGGCACCCTGGAGTGGGTGGAGACCGAGGTCGACGGCGTCCCCGTCGGCGGCTGGCTGTGCCTGCCCGCCTCCGCCTCGAGCGCGGAGCCGGCACCGGTGATGCTGTGGATCCATGGCGGGCCGCACGGCTCCTACAACGCGTGGAGCTGGCGCTGGTGCCCGTGGCTCGCCGTCGAGCGCGGCTACGCGGTGCTGATGCCGGACCCGGCGATGTCCACCGGCTACGGCGACGCCGGGCTGAACCGGGGCTGGCCGCGCCGCCCCGATGTGGTCTTCCGCGAGTGCGAGACGCTGCTGGACCAGGAGCTGGAGCGCCCCGAGCTCGATGCCACGCGCACCGCGCTGCTGGGCGCCTCCTTCGGCGGCTTCATGACCAACTGGATCGCGGGCCGATCTGATCGCTTCGACGCGATCGTCACGCACGCCGGGCTGTGGGCGCTGCCGCAGCAGCACCGCACCACCGACGCCGCCGCCTCGAAGATGCGCGTGCACCGCCACGAGGACGAGGACCCGGACTGGTACCGGGCCTTCTCCCCGCACCACGAGGTCGACGCGATCACCACGCCGATGCTGGTCACCCATGGCAACCGCGACTACCGGGTGCCGGTCAGCGAGGCGCTGCGGCTGTGGTGGGACCTGGTCTCCTCCTGGCAGGGCGAGCCGGAGGACATGCCGCACCGCTTCCTGCAGCTCACCAGCGAGAACCACTGGGTGCTCACGCCGTCCAACGCCCTGGCCTGGAACCAGGCGGTGCTCGCCTTCTGCGACCAGCACGTGCTCGGCGCGGAGCCGGTGCCGGACGTGCTGCCCTGGTGATCCCGCGACGCGGGGCCTAGCGGCGGGGCGCCCTGCCGACGGCCATCATGTGGGGGCTGTAGTCGGCCAGCAGCTCCGGGCTGTGCCCGGCGGCTCCCAGCTGCTGCTCGAGGGTCTCGACGAGTTCGAGCCCGAGCCGCACCAGCTCGTCTCCGGCCGCGAGCGCTTCGAGCGCCCCGACGTTCGGGCCCTCGAGGCCGTGGACCTCGACCTCCTCGAACCCTGAGCGCTCGACCTCCTCGCGCAGCTCGGCGGCGGTATGGAAGTGCCCGCCGGGGAAGCCCTCCCCGGCGGAGGTCCATTCGCCGGTGCGCAGGATCTCGAGGTCCGGCGGCTCCAGCGCGTCGTACCCACCGGCCACCGTGGTGTCCACGAAAGCGGTCAGGCGCGAGATGCCCTGGGCGAAGACGAGGCCGCCGGGGCGCAGGGCACGACGGGCCTCGTCGAGCGCCGCCCGTCGGTCCTCCACGCTCACCAGGTGATAGAGCGGACCGAACAGGAGCACCGCATCCGCCGAGCGGTCCGGGACCGGCAGATCCCGGGCGTCGCCCACGAGCGCCTCGAACCCGCCGTGCCCCGCCGCGACCTCGACCTGCGAGGCGACGGGATCGAGCAGGGTCACCTCGTGGCCCGCCTCGGCCAGCCAGCGGCTGTGCACCCCGGTGCCGCCTCCGACGTCGAGCACCCGGGTACCAGGGGCCAGATGCGCGGAGACGATCCGGCGCACGCGCTCGTACTCGAGGCGCCCTCCGACGGAGCGGGTGGTCAGGCGGGCGTCCTCGTGGCCCAGGGAGTAGTACGCCTGGATGTTCGCGTCATGGTCGGGTTGGGTGGACACGCGGTCGCCTCCTCGCAGCGGTGTTCTGAGGAGGCAGTCTTCCATCTCGCACCCTGGCTGGTGCTGCGGGCCCGGTCGCTAGTTCAGCGTCCCGGTGAGACGGCCGTGGAAGCCCGAGGAGCGCTCGTCGAGCCCGGTGAAGCGCACCTCGGTGCCCTGCTCGGCGTACTTGGTCTGCACCGAGTCGAGCACGGCGACGGTGGAGGCGTCCCAGATCTGGGCGGCGGAGAAGTCGACCGTGACCTGCGGCGGATCCTCGGTGTAGGAGAACTGCTCGACGAGGTCGTTGCTGCTGCCGAAGAAGAGCGGCCCGATGACCGTGTAGCGTGCGCCGTCCTCGGAGCGCCGCACCGTGATGACGTGGGCGACGCGGCGGGCGAAGAGCACCATCGCCAGGAGCACGCCGGCCGCGACGCCGATGGCGAGGTTGTGGGTGATCACCACGACCACCACCGTCGTGACCATGACCAGGGTCTCCGACCACGGCATCCGCTTCAGGGTCGCGGGCCGCACGCTGTGGAAGTCCACGGTGGTCACCGCGACGACCATCATCACTGCGGCCAGCGCCGCCATCGGGATCTGCGCCATGAGGTCGGAGAGCGCGGTGACGAGCACCAGCAGCAGCACTCCGGCGATCAGGGTGGAGATCCGGGTGCGCGCGCGGCCCAGCTTCACGTTCATCACCGTCTGGCCGATCATCGCGCAGCCGGCGATGCCTCCCCAGAACCCGGCGAGGATGTTCGCCACCCCCAGCGCCCAGGACTCGCGGCCCTTGGGCGAGCGGGTGTCGGTGATGTCGTCCACGAGCTTGGCGGTCAGCAGCGTCTCCATGAGGCCCACGAAGGCGACGCTGAGGGCGGTGGGCGCGATGAGCTGCAGGGTCTCGAGGGACAGCGGCACCTCGAGCGGGGTGATGCCGGGGAGGCCGCCGGAGATCTCGCCCTGGTCGCCGACGGTGGGGACGGCGAGGTGGGCGATCATCGCGATCGCGGTGACCAGCACGATCGCGACCAGCGGGGCCGGGACGGCCTTCGTGAACCGCGGCAGCACGAGCACCACCACGAGGGTGAGGGCGAACAGCGGGTAGACCGCGGCGGGCACGTCGAGCACGTGCTGGAGCTGGGCGGTGAAGATGAGGATGCCGAGCGCGTTGACGAAGCCGATCATCACCGAGCGCGGGATGAAGCGCATGATCCGGGCGAGGCCCACCAGTCCGAAGGCGATCTGGATCAGGCCGGCGAGCACCACGGTGGGCAGCAGGTAGGCGGCGCCGTGGGTGTGCACGAGCGGTGCGACCACGAGCGCCACGGCCCCGGCCGCGGCCGTGATCATCGCCGGGCGCCCTCCGAGGAAGGTCATCGAGATCGCGAGCACCACGGAGGCGACGAGGCTGACCTTCGGGTCCACCCCGGCGATCACCGAGAAGGAGATGACCTCGGGGATCAGGGCGAGCGTGGTCACCGCGCCGGCGAGCACCTCGGTGGTCAGCAGGCGGGGGCTGCGCAGCGCCTGCAGGGTGGTGGGGCTCGCGGCGGAGGTCGGGGTCGCTGTCACGCCCGGAATGCTATCCGCGCGGACCGTCCGGACGAGGTGAGGTCCGTCCCCGGGGGCCGGGGATCACAGGCTCCGGGTCCCGCCGCGCGACTACGCTGGCGTCCCCACCCCCGTCGGCGCTCCGGCGGGTGCCCGATCGGACAGAGGACCCATGAGCTCACCCGCCGCCCGTCGCTTCGACGCCACCTGGCTGCCCTTCGGGATGCTGCTCGGCTTCGTGGTGGGGATCGGTCTGGGCCTCGCGGTGATCGACAGCCTGTGGATCGGGGCCCTGATCGGCTTCGCGGTCGGCACCGTGCTCGGCATCCTGCTGGGGTTCCGCAGCCCTAAGGACTCGGTGAGCGATGAGGACGCGGAGGACGATCTGTATCGGCAGCAGCATGGCGATCCCGCTCCGCGCGGCCACGAGCACTGAGACCCGCAACCCCGCCCCCTGCCCGGCCCGTGCCCGCTGCTCGACCTCCACGTCGCCCCGGGCACCTTCGCGGACGGGGACCAGGGCCTGCAGCTCCGCATCAGCGGCCGGACCGACGAGCGACCCCTCTGCTCCGTCATCGCCCGCGGTCAGGTCGCTCACCACGAGCTGGCCGGCCGCGGGCGCCGCTCGTAGACTGCAGGGGCGCCGCGCGGTGATCGCGGGCGCCGCGGCCGGGACGACCCGGCCGGCGGGATCGCGACGAGGACGGCCTCACCGGAGGACCGACCCATGACATCCCGCTCCCCCGCCCTGACCGGCAGGGCTCTCCCCCGCACCGTGCTCACCCGAGGCGCCGTCGGCCGGCTGCTGCTCGGCTGGGCCTCGGTCGCACTGCTCGCCCTCGCGTCCCAGCTGCTCGAGGGGCACCTGCCCTCCCCCGTGCTCGCCCTGGTGCTCGCCGGGATCGTGGCCGTCGTCGTGGTGGCGGCCGGCGGGGTGGTGCAGCAGGCCGAGGCGCTCGCCCACCGGCTCGGCGACCCCTACGGCACGCTCGTGCTCACGCTGTCCATCGTGGTGATCGAGGTGGTGCTGATCGCCGCGGTGATGCTGGGGCCCGGCGATCACACGACGATCGCCCGGGACTCGGTGATGGCGGTGTCGATGATCATCATGAACCTGGTCCTGGGGCTGAGCGTGCTGGTGGGCGGGCTGCGCCATGGCGCCCTGGCCGTGCAGCGCGTGGGCACCTCCGCCTACCTGGTGATGCTGGTGGTGCTGGCCGCGCTCGCGCTCGCCATGCCGGCGCTGCTGGGCGAGGGCGGGAGCTACTCCCCGGCGCAGGCGCTGATCGTGGGCGGCCTGACCGTCGCGCTCTACGGGGTCTTCCTGTGGCGCCAGACCGGCGCCCAGGCGGCGGACTTCCAGGAGCCTGCGCCCCTCACCGCGGTGCCTGCCGCCCCGGGGGCCGAACCGGCGGCCGCCGGGCCGACCGACGCCCCGACCGACGCCTCGACCGACGCCCCGACCTCGGCATCCGCCGGGACGTCGGCCGACGCCGGCGCCTCGTCGACCGCGCAGCTCCGCGCGGTGGCCCGTGAGCACCTGCCCGAGCTGCTGCTGCGGTCCGCCCTGCTGATCGCGACGGTGCTGCCGATCGTGCTGCTCTCGCATCACATGGCCGGCCTGCTCGACGAAGGACTGGCCCGGCTCGGGGCGCCCGCGGCGCTCGGCGGGGCGCTGATCGCGATGATCGTGTTCACCCCGGAGTCGCTCACCGCGGTGCGCGCCGCCCTCGGTGGCGAGATGCAGCGCGTGGTGAACCTGTGCCACGGCGCGCTGGTCTCGACGCTGGCGCTGACCATCCCCACCGTGCTGGTGATCGGTCTGCTCACGGGCCGATCCGTGGTGCTGGCGGAGTCGCCGGCGAACCTCCTGCTGCTGGGGCTGACGCTCGCGGTCTCGGCGATCTCCGCCGCCGCACCACGAGTCACCGCCCTCCATGGTGCAGTGCATCTGATGCTGTTCGGGATCTACGCACTGGCGCTGTTCACCTGACACTGGCGCTGTTCTCCTCCTGACGGACGCCCTGGCCCCCCCCCCGGGGGTAGGGTCGCGGCGTGAGTGCGACGACGCTTCCCATCCCGACCGACGCCGGCGACCTGCCCGGGCTGCTCTGGCTGCCCGAGAACCTCGAGCAGCCGGTCCCCGGCCTCGTGGTCCTGCAGGAGATCTTCGGCCTGTCCGAGTCCCTGCAGCAGCGCTGCGCGGATCTCTCCGCCCTGGGCTACGCGGTGCTCGCTCCCCAGCTGTTCGCCCGCCTGGACCCGCCGCTCGTGGGGGTCGAGGAGTGGGACGACCTCGACTCGTGGCTCGGCGCGGGCATGGAGCTGACGAGCAGCCTCCCGTGGGAACGCGCGGAGGCCGACGCGATCGCCGCGCTCGGCGCCCTGCGCGCCCACGGCGCCGTGGACTCGGAGCGGGTGGGCCTGCTGGGCTACTGCTACGGCGGCGGGCTGGCGTTCGCCGCCGCGGCGTCGGCCGCCGAGGAGGGCCGGGCGCCCTCGGTGCTGGTGAGCTACTACGGCTCGGCATTGCCCTCGCTGCTGGATCGCGCCTCCGCGGTGGAGGTGCCGAGCCTGCACCACTTCGGCACGGCCGACGCCTTCATCCCGTCCGAGGAGGTCGAGCGGATCCGCGCGGCCGTCACCGCCGAGGGCACCCGCGAGCAGGTGCGCTTCTCCCTGCACGAGGGAGCGGGCCACGCCTTCGACAACCCCCACCCGGGGCTCCATCACGCCGAGGCCGCCGAAGCCGCCTGGCAGCAGACCGTCGGCTTCCTCGCCGAGACCCTGCCCGGCCGCGGCTGACCCCGCCCGCTCCCCACCGACGCCCCGCCCGCGCCCTGACTCCGCCCTGGCTCCACGGTCTGCCGACGGGGCCCCGTCGTGCGCTTCGACACCCGCCACGGGGGCGTTGCCGAATAGTTATCTCCGGATTGTCGGACAGCCGGATCCTCTGAGGGAGAGCGCCCTCCCGTCGCCCCGTCATCCCAGGCCATACCGGAGAATCCGGACGCCTCCGCGCGCCCTGCCAGACCCCGCCGATCGGCCGCCGCCGGGCGCTGATCCGGACTGAATGCCCTGTTCCCAGCCACTTTCCAGCGGGCATGGGGCCTACGCTTCGAGAAGTCCACGCACCGCGCCAGGGGCCCCGTCGGGGGGACGAGAGCCGCTCCGCGCGCCGCGTGCACGCCACTCGTCCGCCATCGAAGGAGCCCCCGTGCCGCCAGTGATCACCGCGGAAGGCCTGTACAAGGTCTTCGGCCGCCGCCCCACCCGAGGAGTCGAGGCGCTCCGGACGGGGCGCACCCGGGACGAGCTGCGAGAGGACGGTCTGACGGCCGCCGTGATCGACGCCAGCTTCAGCGTCGACCCCGGCGAGATCTTCGTGGTGATGGGGCTGTCCGGCTCCGGGAAGTCCACCCTGATCCGCATGGTCAACGGTCTGCTCCCGGCCACCTCCGGCACGCTGCGCATCGGCGACGAGGTCCTCTCCGAGATGAGCCCCGCGAAGATCCGCGACGTGCGACGGCGCCGGATCTCGATGGTCTTCCAGCACTTCGCCCTCCTCCCCCACCGCACCGTCGGCGAGAACGCGGCGTACGGGCTGGAGGTCAGCGGCATGAACCGCGCCGACCGCGAGAAGAAGGCCACCGAGGCCCTCGAGATGGTGGGGCTGAAGGGCTGGGGCGGGTACCGCCCCGACAACCTCTCCGGCGGGATGCAGCAGCGTGTGGGTCTGGCCCGGGCGCTCGCCGCCGGCACCGACGTGCTGCTCATGGACGAGGCGTTCTCCGCCCTGGACCCGCTGATCCGCCGCGACATGCAGGACCAGCTGGTGGACCTCCAGCAGCGTCTGGACAAGACCGTCCTGTTCATCACCCACGACCTCAACGAGGCCATGCGCATCGGCGACCGCATCGCGATGATGCGCGACGGCCGGATCGTGCAGGTCGGCACCTCGGACGAGATCCTCAACGAGCCCGCCAACGACTACGTGGCCCGCTTCATCCAGGACGTCGACCGCTCCCGCGTGCTCACCGCCTCCGGGATCATGGAGCAGCCGCCCCAGACCCTCGGCTCCGCGCAGGGACCGCGCACCGCGCACAAGCTGCTGCGCGAGACCCAGAACCCCTGGCTGGTGGTGCTGGGCCGGGATCGGAAGCCCGTCGGCGTGCTGTGGGAGGACGATGTCGCCGCAGCCGTGCGCGCGGGCGGGGACGACCTGCCGTTCTCCACCCGCCTCGAGATGCCGGTGGTCGCCCATGACACCCCGCTCGCGGATCTCTTCGCCCTCTCCGCCCAGCACATCACCCCGCTGGTGGTGGTCGACGACGACGGCCGTTTCCAGGGCGTCATCCCCCGCGTCACGCTGCTGACCGCCGCGGGGACGCTCGGGAACGGCACCGGGGAGATCCCGGCCGTGGCCCCGCCCGACGGACCGGAGCCGGACGGCCCGGACCCCGGGGCCGCCCGCACCGACGATCAGATCGCCGAGGGCCCGTCCGACGCCGCGACCGACACCCGACAGCACGGAGAGGAGACCCGATGAACCCCGAGGACAGCGTCATCCCCCGGCTCCCCGTCGGCGACTGGGTCAAGGACGGCGTCGACTGGCTGACCGACAACGCGTCGGGACTGTTCGATCTGATCAAGGTTGTCTTCTCCACCGTGACCGAAGGCCTCACCGACGGCCTCACCGCCGTTCCCGCCCTGGTGATGATCGTGCTCCTGGCGCTGGTCGCCTGGGCCGTGCGCTCCTGGAAGCTCGCCCTCGGCACCGCCGTGATGTTCCTGGTGGTGCTCTCGATGGGCCAGTGGGAGCACATGATGGAGACCACCGCCCTGGTGCTGGTCGCCACCGTCATCGCCGTCGTGATCGCGATCCCCGTCGGCATCCTCGCCGCCCGGAGCCGGGTGGCCAGCGCCATCGTGCGACCGATCCTCGACTTCATGCAGACGATGCCCGCCTTCGTCTACCTGATACCCACGGTCGTGTTCTTCTCGATCGGCGTGGTCCCGGGCATCGTCTCGACCATCATCTTCGCGCTGCCCCCGGGCGTGCGCATGACCGAGCTGGGGATCCGCCAGGTGGATTCCGAGACCGTCGAGGCCGGCGAGGCCTTCGGCGCCACCCCCTGGCAGATCCTGAGCGGCATCCAGCTGCCCCTGGCGGTGCCGACCATCATGGCCGGCATCAACCAGGTGATCATGCTGGCGCTGTCCATGGGTGTCATCGCCGGCATGGTGGGCGCCCCGGGCCTCGGCAAGGAGGTCGTGGCAGGCATCTCGACCCTCGACCTGCCCCTCGGCGTCGAAGCCGGGCTCTCGGTGGTCTTCCTGGCCGTCTTCCTGGACCGCCTCACCGCCGCCCTCGGCGATCCCGGCGACCGCACCGGCTCCCTGCTGAACGTCATCGCACGGGCCCGCGCCCGTCGCGCCGCCGCGGGCGCCTGACCCTCCCGACCCTGATCCACCCACCACCGAAAGGACGATCGACATGACCGTGCGACGCACTCCCCTGATCACCCGACCCCTCACCCGGCGCTCCGCCCTCCTGGGCGGTGTCGGCCTGGCCGGCCTCGGCCTCGCGGCCTGCGGCTCCGACGGCGGCAGCGGCTCCGGCGGCGGGACCATCACCCTCGGCTACGTCCCCTCCTGGACCGACGGGCTGAGCACCGCCTACCTGCTCCAGAACCGTCTGGAGACGATGGGCTACACGGTCGAGCACCAGGAGATCGAGCAGCCCGCGGCGCTGTACTCGGCCCTGGCCTCGGGCGACATCGACATCTACCCGTCGGCCTGGCCGGAGGTCACCCACGAGAAGTACATGGCCGAGTACGGCGAGGACATCGAGGACCTCGCCACCTACTACAAGAACGCGGTGCTCACGATCGCGGTGCCGGAGTACACCGACATCACCTCGATCGCCGACCTCAAGGGCAACGCCGACATGTTCGGCGGGAAGATCTACGGCATCGAGCCCGGCGCCGGCCTCACCGGCGTCACCCAGGACTCGATGATGCCCGCCTACGAGCTCGACGGCGAGTACGAGCTGGTGACCTCCTCGACGGCCGCGATGCTCTCCGAGCTGAAGAAGGCCACCGAGGCGGAGACCGACATCGTGGTCACCCTGTGGCGTCCGTTCTGGGCCAACTCGACCTTCGCCGTGAAGGACCTCGAGGATCCCGAGGGGGCGATGGGTGAGACCGAGGGGCTGCACTTCCTGGCACGCCCCGGCTTCTCCGAGGACTTCGCGGATGCCGCGGAGTTCATCAGCGGCATCGCGCTGGACGACGAGCAGTACGGCTCGCTCGAGGACCTCGTGGTCAACGACTACACGGACAAGGAGGCCGAGGGCGTGGAGAAGTGGCTCGAGGAGAACCCCGACGTCCTCCCCGCCGTCGAGGGCGAGTGACCTCCCTGCGAGGATGAGCTGAGGTCCCGGCGGGGACGGGTTCCCCGCACGGAGGAACCCCCGCACGACAGGACTCCCCGCACGACAGGACGGGCCGGCTGCGACATCGTCGCGGTCGGCCCGTCCTGTCGTCTGCGGGCGATCAGGCCTGAACGGCGACCTCGGTACCGGCCTTCGCCGAGGCGTAGCAGGCGTCGATCACGCGGGCACGGCGGTGCGGCAGCGAACCGTCGTGCTCGGTGACGTCGCCGGAGCGCACCTTCGCCACGAAGTCGGCGACGGCCGCGGCGTGGTGGCCGTCCTCGCCCACCGCGGGATGCAGCTCGGCGGGGATCCCGGCGACCTCGGTCCACACGGTGATCTTCGGTCCGGTCGGGGCGCCCCACTCGATCGTGGCGCCGCCGTCGGCCCCGTAGAGGGTGACGTAGCAGAGATCGTTCGGGATCCACTGGGCCCAGCTGGACTCGAGCAGCAGCGTGCCGCCGCCGTCGAGGCGCAGGAACGCGGTGGCGAGGTCCTCGACCTCGAAGGGCGCGCCTTCCTCGACCTGGGAGATGCCGAAGCCGGAGCCGCCGCGGCCCAGCGGGCCGAACTCGGCATGCGTGGAGGCGGAGGCGGCGGTGACCTCGGGCTCGCCCATCAGGTGCAGGGTCATGTCGAGCATGTGGATGCCGATGTCCATCATCGCGCCGCCGCCGGAGCTCTGCGCCTTGGTGAACCAGGTGCCCAGGCCCGGGATGCCCTGGCGGCGGATCCAGCCGGTCTTGGCGTAGTAGAGCTTGCCCAGCACGCCGGAGTCGACCACGGTCTTGAGGGCGGCGACGTCCCCGCGACGGCGGTGGTTGAAGGACACGTCCAGCACGCGCCCGGCCTTTCGGGCGGCCTCGACCATGCGGCCGGCCGCTTCGCCGTCCTGGGCCATGGGCTTCTCGGTGATGACGTTGACGCCCGCTCCGAGGGCGTGGATCGCCATCGGCTCGTGGAGGAAGGTGGGCGTCGCGATCGAGACGATGTCGAGCTCGGCCTCGGCGATCATCTGCTTCCAGTCCTGGTAGCGGCCGGGCACCTGGTGCTGCTCGCCGAACTGCTCCAGCAGGTGCTCCTCCATCGCCGAGAGCGCGACGAGGTCGACGGTGGGGTCGGCGGCATAGGCGGCCACGTGCTGCTGGCCGGCCCAGCCCAGGCCGATCACTCCGGCGCGCAGTCGGGGCTGGGCGTCCTGCGGGGCTGCTGAGGTCATGGTGCGGGGTCCTCTCGTGGGTGGGTCTGTGCAGGCGTCGGCGGTTCCGACCCTGCACGATCTGTCCCCTCGGCCGGGCCGGGGGAGGTTCTGAGCACGTCCAGGGGTGCGGAGCGCAGGCGGGACAGTGCGAGCTCGATCGCGCCGGTGACGACCACCTCGCGACCCAGCGTGCTCGCGACGATCTCCGGGAACGGGGCGCGGGAGATCTCGGTCAGCACCTCGCTGGTGTGGGCGAGCACGGGCCCGATCGCGTCGGAGACGGCGCCCGCGACGACGATCCGCTCGATGCCGAGCAGGCTCACGAGGATCGCCGCGATCCGTGCGATGCGCTCCCCGATGCGGTCGAGCACCCGGCGGGCCACCTCGTCGCCGGCGGCCGCCGCGGCGAACACGTCGACAGCGGTGAGCTGCTCGGCGGGGATCGCGGCGAGCGCGGTCGAGTCGGCGCCGGAGGCCAGCTCCTCGAGGGTCCAGCGCCGGGCCAGGGAGCCGACGCCCTCGGCGCCGAGGTCGTCCTGGAGGATGGCGTCGAGGAAGCGCATCTCGCCGGCGCCGCCGCGTGCTCCGTGGAGCAGCTTCCCGTCCACCACCAGGCCGGCGCCGATCCGCTCCCCGACCAGCAGCACCGCCAGGTTCTGCTCCGGGTGCCGGGCGAGCTCGGCGAGCGCGGTGAGGTTCGCGTCGTTCTCGACCAGGACGGTGCCCTCGAGGTGCTCGTCGAAGCCGGGGTTCATGAGATGCCAGAAGGCGCTGACGTCCACCGGGGAGACGCCGTGGGCGTCCACGGGGGCGGGGATCCCCACCACGGTGAGCAGCGGCGGGCCGACGGCGTCGCTGCCGGCGAGCACCTCGTCGACGAGGGCGCTCACGGTGGCGATGCGCTGGGCGCGGTCCACCGTGTCCGGATCGTGCTCGCGGTGGGCGGTGGCGAGGGTGGCGCCGTGGAGGTCGGCGGCGCGGGCGGTGTAGCCGCGGCGGCCTGCGTCGACGCCGACCAGGATGCCGGCGTCGTGGCGCAGCCGGTGGCGTCGGGCGGGGCGGCCGCGCGTGGTGAGCCCGGCGGCGCGGCTGTCCTCGATCTCCTCGAGCCAGCCCGCGCCGATCAGCTCGTCGCACAGGCCCAGGACGGTTGCCCGGGCGAGGCCGGTTGCCTCCATGGCCTCGGCGGCGGTGAAGGTCTCGACGGCGAGGGCGTGCCGGAGGAGCGCCTGGATGTTCAGGCGTCGCAGCACGCTCGTCGACACGACCATCGGGCTCCTCCTTGACGCGGTGTGTGGCGCACAGCATACTTTCGCCACGCATTAAATCTAGCAACTGAATAAACCGTTGCGATGCCGAGGAGACGCCGTTGTCACCCACTGACCCCACCGTCGGCCGGCCGGGCCCGCCCAGCCGCCGCTCCCTGCTCACCGCCGGCGCCGCCGGCGCCCTGGCCCTGGGAGGTCTGAGCGGCTGCAGCGGCTCCGGCCGCCCCCGCGTGACCTTCTACCAGTCCAAGCGCGAGGTGATCGAGCACTTCCGCGAGCTCGTCGCCGACTTCAACGCCGAGCAGTCGGACTTCACCTACATCCACGACGTGGCGACCAACCTGCAGGCCGGCTTCGTGCGCGCCAACCCGCCGGACCTCGCCCTGCAGAACTACAACCTCGACATGAACCGCTTCATGGCCCGCGGTGCCCTGTCGGACCTCTCGGACCTCCCCGAGGCGGGCATGGTCCGCGCCGACGTGCTGGACCTGGTGGAGTGGTATCCCGGCTACGAGGGCCGCACCAGCGTGATCCCCTACTCGGTCGCCGCCTCCTCCGTCATCTACAACAAGCAGATCTTCGCGGACAACGGGCTGGAGGTCCCCACCACCTGGGACGAGCTGCTCTCTGTCTGCGACGACCTGCTCGCCGCCGACATCACGCCGTTCTACGGCACGTTCACGGAGCTGTGGACGCTCACCCAGGGGCTGTTCGACTACGTCATCGGCGGCCGGGTCGACGTGCGGGACTTCTTCGCCCAGCTCAACGAGATCGGCGAGGACGTCGGCCCCGATTCGGCGGTGTCCTTCCAGAAGACGCTCCTCGAGCCGGTCCAGCAGATGCTCGAGCTGCTGCCGTACTTCAACGACGACGCGAACAGCCGCGCGTACGGCGACGGGAACACGGCGATGGCGCAGGGCAAGGCCGCCATGTACCTCCAGGGACCGTGGGCCCTGGTGGAGATCGAGAAGGCCGCCACCGACGTCGAGCTGGGGTCCTTCCCGCTGCCGGTGACCGACGATCCCGCGGACCTCAAGATCCGCGTGAACATCGACCTCTCCCTGTGGATCCCCGAGCAGGCCGACCAGAAGGAGGGCGCCCGGGCGTTCCTCCAGCATCTGATGCTCCCGGAGATCCAGTTCCCCTACAACGAGCTGGCTCTCGCGTTCTCCACCACGGACGACGCCCCCGAGGTGAAGGATCCGCGGATCTCGGAGATGCAGCCCTTCTACGACGAGGGGAAGTTCTACATGGGCGCCTCACAGTTCATACCGCCCACGATCCCCTTCGGGAACTACCTCCAGTCGATCGTGTTCGGCGCGGATCCCGAGCCGATCCTCACCCAGCTCGATTCCGACTTCGCCCGGCTCGCGTACCGCGCCTGAGCGGTCTCCCGCCGTCGACCCCAAGGACACTCCCATGTCAGCGCAGACATCACCCGCCCCGAGGATCAGCGAGAGCGGGCCGGACACCCGCCCGCAGTCCTCCCCCGCCCCCGTGCAGAGCCGATCGCGGCGCCGGGTGGACCCGATCTACTACCTCTTCCTCTTCCCGGCCCTGGCGGTCTTCACCCTGGCGATCACGCTTCCGGCCATCATCGGCTTCTACTACAGCTTCACGAACTCCCTCGGCTTCGGCGACTACGAGTTCATCGGGCTGCGGAACTACATCGCGCTGTTCCAGGACCCGAACATCCTCAGCGCGTACCTGTTCACGCTGGGCTTCGCCCTGATCACGGTGATCGCGGTCAACGTCATCGCCTTCGCGCTCGCGGTCATGCTGACCTCGAGGATCCGCTTCCAGACGGCGCTGCGCACCATCTTCGTGATCCCCATGGTCATCTCGGGCATCATCATCGCGTTCGTGTTCAAGTTCCTGTTCTCGAACTCGCTGCCCGCCCTGGGCGCCGCCCTGGGCATCGACGTGCTCGCCGAGCCGATCCTGGCCAACGAGAACCTCGCCTGGCTCGGCATCGTGATCGTGACCGCCTGGTCCTCGATCCCCGGCGCGATGCTCATCTACATCGCCGGTCTGGTGACGATCCCGACCGAGCTGTACGAGGCGGCCTCGATCGACGGCGCCAGCGCGTGGCAGCGCCTGCTGCGCATCACCCTGCCGATGGTCTCGGGCTTCATCCTCATCAACACGATCCTGGGATTCAAGGGCTTCCTCAACGCCTACGACGTGATCGTGGGCCTCACCGACGGCGGCCCGGGCACCGCCACCACCTCCATCGCGATGTCGATCTTCAAGGGCTTCGGCGGCGGCGACTACGGCTACCAGATGGCGAACGCCGCGGTGTTCTTCCTGATCACCGTGATCCTCGCCGGCCTCCAGCTGCGGCTCACCGCCGGGAAAGCGAGTTTCGGAGCATGAGCACCACCCAGACCTCCACCCCGCCCGCCGGCCGGTCCTCCGCCGGAGATCCGTCGACCCCGACGCCCGGCGCACGACGCCGCGGACGACGCAAGGGCGTCGGCACCGACCGCTACAACTGGCCGCTCACCGTGATACTCATCGTGTGCTCGCTCGCCGTGCTGATCCCGCTGCTGGTGACCGTGAACATGTCGCTGAAGACGACCGCGCAGGCCGTCGACGGCTCCGCGTTCACCCTGCCCGCGCCCTTCTCGATCGAGGGCTTCCGCGAGGCCTGGCAGCTGACCAACTTCCCGCGCGGTCTGGCGATCTCCGCTCTCATCACGGCGGTCGCCGTGGCGGGCGAGATCCTGATCTCCTCGCTGGCAGCGTTCGCGATCGTGCGCAACTGGGACCGTCGGCTGTTCCGCTGGTCCTTCTTCTACCTGCTCGCGGCGATGTTCATCCCGTTCCCGGTGGTGGCCCTGCCGCAGGTGAAGCTCACGGGTCTGGTGGGGCTCGACAACCCGCTCGGGGTGGCGATCCTGCACATCGTGTTCGCGCTCGCGTTCAACACGCTGCTGTTCACGGCGTTCCTGCGCTCGATCCCGCTCTCGCTCGAGGAGTCGATGCGGGTGGACGGCGCGAGCACCTGGCAGGTGTTCGTGCGGCTGATCGTCCCGCTGCTGGCGCCGATGTCCGCGACGGTGGGGATCTTCGCCTTCCTGGGCTCGTGGAACGACTTCATGATGCCGAACCTCATCACCACGAACCCCGAGCTGCAGACGCTCCCCGTGCTGCAGCAGATGTTCCAGGACCAGTTCAGCAACAACTACAACATCGCCTTCGCCTCGTACCTGATGGCGATGGCCCCGGCGATCGTGGTCTACGTCCTCACCCAGAAGTGGGTGATCGCCGGGCTCACCCAGGGCGCGGTGAAGTGATGACCCCGGATCCGCCCCCGGCCGCCCGATACCGGCGGCCGGGGGCAGATCCCTCGCTGGGACTACGCGGACCCCTCCTGCGGTGGATGCACCCGCTCGCCGTGGTTCCTAGGATCGACGGGTGACCACCGACTCCGCGCCCCACCGCGCCCTGCGCCCCTGGATGCTCATCGCCCTCCTGGTGGCGACGATCGCCCTGTTCACCGTGCTGGTCGCGATCCATTCCGCGGGCTACCGCACCCCGGTGACCATCGCGCTCCCGCTCGGGGCGCTGCTGTGCGGGGCGCCGCTGCTGGCCATCGACCGTCCTCGTGCGGCGCTGGTGGTCTTCGGCCTCGCCGCGATCGCGCTCCCCCTGTTCGCCGGAGCGGAGCGCGAGCCCTCCTGGCCCTGGCCGTGGTCCGTGCCGGCGATGATCGCCTTCGTCCTGTTCCTGCTCGTGACCACCACCCGGCACGGCTGGCGCCTGGGACTCGCCTCGTGGGCGGTGGGCACGGCCGGTCCGCTGGTGCTCTCGGCCGTCCTGCCGACGACCGCCGTGACCGGCACCGCGGGTGTGGACCTCCTGGTCACGACGTCCCTGACGGGGTCCGCGCTCATCGTGGGCTCTCTCCTGGCGGGCCGGATCCGGGTGGGCGAGGAGCTCACGCGCGAGCGGGCGCACTCGGCGGCGGAGCAGGAGCGCCGTCTGCTGGTCGAGGAGCGCACCCGGATCGCCCGCGAGCTGCACGACGTCATCGCGCACACCACCTCGCTGATCCAGGTGCAGGCCTCGACCGCCCGATATCGCATCCCGGAGCTGCCGGAGGCCGCCACCTCCGAGTTCGAGGAGATCGCCGAGACGGCGCGGGGATCGCTGCTGGAGATGCGCCGGCTGCTGGGGGTGCTGCGCACGGAGGACCACGTCCCCGAGCTCACCCCGCAGCAGGGGATCGCCGACATCCCGGAGCTGGTGGAGGGCGCCCGACGGGCAGGAGCCGAGGTGAGCCTGCACTTCGACGCCCCCTCCCCGGAGCCGAGCCCCTCCCTGCAGGTCGCCGCCTTCCGCATCACGCAGGAGGCGCTGAGCAACGCGGTGCGCCATGCGCCCGGTGCCGCGCTCGAGGTGGAGATCGCTCCCACGGAGGACGTGCTCGTGCTGCGGGTGCACAATGGCAGCGCGACCCGGGACGCGACAGCCGGGGGCGCCGCCGCGGCGATCACCGGATCCGGTCACGGGCTGCGCGGGATGCAGGAGCGGGTCACGCTGCTCGGCGGCAGCCTGCTGGCGGGTCCCGAGGCCGACGGCGGCTGGACCGTGACCGCGATGCTGCCGCTAACCGCCCAGGAGGGCTCCTCATGACGATCTCCGTGCTCATCGCCGACGATGCGGCGATGATCCGTGCCGGCTTCGCCGCGCTGCTGGACGCGCAGGAGGGCATCCGCGTGGTCGGTCAGGCGGTCTCGGGCGCGGAGGCCGTCGCGCAGTCGGCCCGGCTGGGGCCGGATGTGGTGCTGATGGATGTGCGGATGCCGGAGATGGACGGCATCGAGGCGACGCGGCGCCTGCACAGCCCCGCCTTCCCGGCCGCGAAGGTGCCCAAGGTCCTCATGCTCACCACCTTCGACATCGACGACTACGTCTATGCCGCGCTCGAGGCCGGGGCCAGCGGGTTCCTGCTCAAGGACGCCTCCGCCGAGGAGCTCGTCCATGCCGTGGAGGTGGTCGCCGAGGGTGATGCGCTGCTGTCCCCCGGGATCACGCGCCGGATGATCTCGCAGTTCACCGCCTCGAAGCCGCGGCCCGCCCGGGCGTCCGCCGAGATCGCCCGCCTCACCGAGCGCGAGCGCGAGGTGCTGGTGCTGCTGGGCCGCGGGTTCTCGAACCGGGAGATCGGCGACGAGCTGTTCATCTCCGACCACACGGTGAAGACCCACGTGGGTCGTCTGCTGGCGAAGATCGGCGCCCGGGACCGGGTGCAGGCCGTGATCTTCGCCTTCGACAACGGCCTGGTCGAGCCTGCGTCCTGAGCGGCCGGGTGACCCCGGAGGTCCCGAGGTCGCCCCTCCGGGCGACGGCGGTTCGCCCTCACGGGTGACGTGCCGGTGGGCGCCGTCCTCCTAACCTCCTCGGGACCACCCGAGGAGGACCCCCATGACCGCCATCGACACCCCGCTCCCCCGCCCCGGTGCGCCGCGGCTCGACCCGCCGCGCGCCCCGCAGGTCCGCTCGGCTCCCCCGTCGGGAAGCCCGCGCCCTTCCGCCGCCTCCGGGGCACGGGATGCCGGGATCGACCTGGCCCGGGCGCTGTGCGTGATCGCCGTGCTGCTGATCCATGGACTGCAGGTCGGGGTCACGGTGGACGGCGGTCAGGGCGTGCTCGAGTACGCGACCCGCGGCGCCGCCTGGTACGCCCCGCTCACCTGGGTGCTGCAGGTGCTGCCGCTGTTCTTCATGATCGCGGGGTTCGCGGGCGTGCTCGCCCATCGTCGGTCCCGGGCCGCCGGCCGCACCGCGGCCGAGTTCGTGGCCGGGCGCGTGCACCGTCTCCTGGTCCCCGCTCTCGCGACGATCGGCGCCGTGGGGGTCGGGTTCCTGGCGCTGATGGCCGCCGGGGTCCCTGGCGAGCTGATGGCGGAGATCAGCCTGCGGTACGGCCAGCCGCTGTGGTTCCTCGGGGTGTTCCTGGCGGTCCAGGCGATGCTGCCCACCATGGCCGGGCTCCACGAGCGGGCACCGCTGCGCAGCTTCGCCGGTCTCGCGGCCGGTGCGGTGGCGGTGGACCTGCTGCGGCTGGTCACCGGGGTCGACGCGATCGGGTATGCGAACCTCGCCTTCGTGTGGCTCGCCCTGCAGCAGCTCGGGTTCCTCCTGGCCGACGGCCACCTGGACCGCCTCTCGGCGCGGTGGCGGATCGGGATCGGCGCCGGGGCCGCCGGACTGCTCGCGCTCGGGATGCTGCTGGGGATCTGCTCGCCCGATCTCATCGCGCACCTGAACCCGCCGACCACGGCGCTGCTGCTGGTCGGCGTGGCGCAGACGATGCTGCTCACGCTGGTGCGCACCCGGCTCCGTGCTCTCGCCGAGCGGCCGCGCATCGCCGCCCTGACCGGATTCGTCACGGCCCGCACGATGACGATCTACCTGTGGAACCTGCCGGTGCTGCTGGTGATGGCGGGAGCGTCGGCGCAGCTCGCCCTGCTCGGTCCGATCCCCCTCCCCGAGCCCTCGAGCATCCTGTGGTGGCTGTCCCGGCCCTCCTGGCTGGCTCTCTCGCTGCTCCTCACGCTCGGCGTCGCGACCGTGCTGGGCGGGATCGAGGCCAGGAGGCCTCCGGCGCTCACCACCCGACCCCGCGAGGCCCGGCTCGGGGTGGTGCTGGGCGTGGCGGCGGTGCTGTTGCTGCTCCTGGCGGGCACCTGGCCCGTGACGGCCCTCGGCGCGGTGGTGCTGATCCTGATCGCCCTGCGACGGACTCTGGCGACACTGCTCGACCGCCCGGTATGGCGACGGGGACCTGCACCGATGCGACTCTCCACAGCCATCTGATCCGCTTGCCCGAGACCGTCCCCTACGGTGTTGAACCCCGTCGGAGACCCCGCGGGATAGGCGACCGAAGGAGCCGCTCATGCGCAAGGCCGTACTTCCGATCAGTCTCACGACCCTTCTGCTGATCATCATCATCCTGTTGCTCGTCCTCTGAGCGGGCGGGGATCCGCAGGACGGCGACGTCCGTCTCCCGCAGGGCACCGGTGACGCCGGTGCCCTGCTCCCGTCGGAGCCGGCCGCCGGATCGGGTGCGTCTCGACGGCCCCCGAGGTCAGCGGACAGCATCTGTCCTCTCCTGCCGACACGATGGGCAGGCATCGCCGACCCGCGTCGACAGCCGTCGTCGCACGATCCTTCACCCTCTCGGGAGCACCCATGAGCGCCACCGTCCAGATCACCATCGACGTCCATGACCCGCGCACGGTCTCGATCTTCTGGAGGGAGGTGCTCGGGTACGTGCATCCGGGACCGCCCGGCGTCGAGCTCGCCGAGGGCGAGGACCCGCTCGCGGCCTGGGACGCCTTCCTCGAACGCATGGGAGTTCCCGAGGACGAGCGCAACAGCGCCTCCGCTCTCGAGGACCCCGACGGCGACGGCCCGCGGATCTACTTCCAGCGCGTCCCCGAGGACAAGGTCGTCAAGAACCGGGTCCACCTGGATGTGCGCACCGCGCCCGATCTCATCGGGGACGAGCGGATGGCGGCGCTCGAAGCCCGCTGCGAGGAGCTCGTCGAGCTCGGGGCGACACGGCTGGCGCGTCACGAGCCGGAGCCGCCGATGAGCATCGGCTTCCTCGTGCTGGCCGATCCGGAGGGCAACGAGTTCTGCCTGGACTGACGGCAGGCTCGCCGCAGCAGCCGCATCCATCGCCGTCTCCCCCTTGCGCGGAGCCGCATCGACCGTTTGAATCGGTGTGGCACTGCTCACGCACCACATGAGGGGGAATCATGACCGGCATCGATGAGACCACAGGCTACGACCCCGACGGGGGCTACGACCCCGACGGCGGGTACGACCCCGACGGCGGGTACGACCCGGATGGTGGGTATGACCCGGACGGGGGCTCGGATCCCGACGGCGGGTACGACCCCGACGGCGGATATGACCCCGACGGCGGATATGACCCCGACGGGGGCTACGACCCGGACGGCGGGTACGACCCGGACGGCGGCCTCGTCTGAGTGACCTCGATGCGCCGTGCCCGATCTGATCGGGCACGGCGCATCACCCTGTCAGGGGTGCGCCAGCGCCTCTCGGATCACGGCGCGGTCGTCGTGGGGAAGGCGCTCCGTGCCCACCAGCTGCACGGTCTCGTCCCCTTTCCCGGCCACGAGCACCGTGTCCCCGGGCCGGGCCATCAGCAGCGCAGCCCGGATCGCGTCGGATCGTCGCGGGATCTCGAGGCACTCCGGGCAGCCCGCCCTCACCTCGGAGCGGATCCTCTGCGGCGGCTCGCGGCGCGGGTTGTCGTCGGTGAGCACCACGACATCGGCGAGCGCCGCAGCGATCTCCCCCATTTCGGGGCGCTTCGCTCGATCCCGCTCCCCGCCGGCCCCGAACACCACCAGGAGGCGACCCTCGGTCTCGCGCCGTACGGCCTCCAGCGCGGTGCGCAGCGCCGCGGGGTTGTGCGCGGTGTCCACCATCGCGGTGATCCCGTCCTGCAGGGAGATGGTCTCCAACCTGCCCGGCGGTGGCGCGACCTTGGAGAGCGCAGCGGCGACGGCCTCGGCAGGGGCCCCGGCGGCGATCACCGCGGTCGCCGCGAGCAGCAGGTTCGTCACCGCGATCGAGTGCCGCACGGGAAGGGTGGTCTCGAGCGTCTGCGACCCCACGGTGAGCAGGCCCACCGTCCCCCGGCCCTCAGCCCCGCTGCCGAGGGCCGCCCCGTCGGCCGCCCTGCCCACGGCGGGCTTCCCGCCGAATCCGAGGGTCTCCGTGAAGTGCACGTCGCCGCCCTCGCCCACCGTCAGCAGTCGGGCGCCGCGGCTCGCGACGGCCTCGCGCACCATCTCTCCCCGCACGCAGTCCGTGGCCATCACAGCCACCCCGTCGGCGCGCAGGTGCTGGGAGAACAGCGACAGCTTCGCGCCCCAGTACGCCTCGAGGCTGCCGTGCACGTCGAGATGGTCGCGCTCGAGGCCGGTGCAGACGGCGACGTCCACCGGGACCCGCTCGAACAGTCCGTCCTTGAGGATCCCCACGAACGCCTCGAGGGAGATGGCCTCCGCGCCGGCCTGCACCTGCCGCTCGATCAGCTCGGGGAGGTAGTCCGGGGAGCGCCGGGGTCGCGCCTCGTGCAGCACGCCGGCCACATCGGTGATCCCGGTCGAGTCGTACCCGGCGGCGCTCCACCCCACCAGCCTCATGAGCTGGACCGTCGCCGTCGCGACGGAGGTCTTGCCGTTGGTGCCCGTGACCGCGCTGATCAGCGGGCGGCCCGCGGGCGGACTGACGGGCCGGATCCTGTCATTCTCCTGCCGGTTCATACGACTCCCCCGAGACGAGCGGCCCACCCCGGGCCACGAGACGCACCCATCCCACCACATCGGGAGCCGACGGGCTGCGCATCGCGCCGATGACCCTTCGTGAGGGTCAGTCCGGTGGCGCGGTGGTGAGCTCGATGGCGCGGTGCAGGCGCTCGATGTCGTCCGTGCTCCCGGTGTGCTGGGCCTCCCAGAAGTAGGAGGCGACGAAGCGGGCGTAGGAGAGGGTCTCGGCCCGTTCGACGTCCGCCCCGGCGGTCTCGCAGAAGGCCTCGATCACGGCCCGCAGACCCTCGCGTGGGCGCGGCGCGTCGAGCACGGCGGGCAGGACGCTGCGTACCACGGTGTGCGCCTCGTTCTCGACCGGACCGCACAGCCAGCCGGGATCGATGGCCACCCAGTCGTCCTCCGCCCGGCGCAGCACGTTCGCGAAGCTGAGGTCGCCGTGGGTGAGGGTGCTCGAGGTGTCCTCGGCGAGGTCGTCGATGATCTCGGCGGCTCGCTCCCCCGCTCCGGCCGGGAGCGGGAGGCGGTCTGCGACGGCGCGGGCGTGCTGGGCCTGGAACGACTGGCCCCAGGCGCGGGAGGTCTCGGCCAGGCGCGGGGCATCCGATAGGGCGGGGACCGCGGCGATGCGGGCCGCGACCCGACCGGCGATCCGCGCGGCGGCGAGTGGCTCGGGGTGCTCGACGAGGGTCGGACCGGCGAGGCGCTCGAGCAGCAGGGCGCCCTGATCCGCGTCGGAGCGCAGGAGCTCGACCATGCCGTGACCGGCGAGCGCGCTCAGCGCCGTCACCTCGAGCGCGGCGTCGGCGAGCGGAGAGACCAGCTTGAGGGCGGCCGGGTCGCCGTCGGCTGTGCGGACGGGCAGCACGATGCTGGTGCCGCCGAAGAACGGCTGCCCGTCGGGTGTGAGCTCCCAGTCCCGGACCATCGATCGGGCGTGGTCCGGGACGTCCTCGAGCCAGGGGGCGGTGGCCCGGTTCTGATGGAGGAGGCGCCGCCGGAAGGCCTCCGGGAGCTGGAGCGGTTGGTCCATCTCGGCATCATCGCAGGTGCTCACCGGGCCACGGGGGCGATGTGGATCAGGAGTGCTCGATCAGCCGTCGGGCGCGACCATGCCGACGGGTCACGCCGGGCGTCATCCGGCGGTGGGCTCCAGGACGTCCCGGGCGTGCAGGGCATCGACCAGCGGGCTCAGCTCCGGCATGTCCGAGGCCTCGTCGAGGACCTCCTCGAGCACCCGGTCATAGGTGGGTCGCGCACCGTCGAGCAGAGCATGCCCCGGCGGGGTGAGCTCGGTGTAGATCCCGCGGCGATCGTCCGTGCACAGGACCCGCGTGAGCAGACCGCGATCCTCGAGACGGGTCACCAGGCGCGTGGTCGCGCTGCTGGAGAGCGCGGCGGCGCGGGCGAGCTGCTGCATGCGCATGTGCCAGCCGTCCTGCCTGCTCAGGGCGTCCATCACCGTGAACTCCACGACCGACAGGCCATGCTCGTCCTGCAGGGTGCGCTCGAGCCGCGCCTCGATCAGTCCGTGCAGAGCGGTGAGAGTCCGCCAGCCGCGTGCTCGGATCTCCACCGCATCATCCGCGATACCCATGTGGGCCTCCTCGTGTCGGGAGCGAGTCTAACAGCTTGCGCTCTTAGACCGCGTGTGCAACTATCTCATCTCGTTGCGCACGCAATGATTGCAGACGCCGGTTGTTTCGTCCGACGAGCCGGCACCCACCCCCCGTACAAGGAGCTCCCCCCATGCCCGCAGCCCTCTACGCCCTGGCCCTCGGCGGCTTCGGCATCGGACTCACCGAGTTCGTCATCATGGGCCTGCTGCCCGAGGTGGCCGCAGACTTCGCCGTCACCGAGACCGTGGCCGGCTATCTCATCTCCGGCTACGCCCTCTCCGTCGCGATCGGCGGCATCGGCCTGACCACCCTGCTGGGCCGCGTGGATCGCAAGAAGGCCCTGCTGGGCCTGCTGGTGCTGTTCATCGCCGGCAACCTGCTCTCCGCCCTCGCACCCACCTACGCGCTGATGATGCTGGGGAGGATCGTCGCGGCCCTCTGCCACGGCGCGTTCTTCGGCATCGGCGCGGTCGTCGCCGCCGATCTCGTGGGCCCCGCCCGCCGCGGCCAGGCCATCTCCATCATGTTCGCCGGCCTCACCGTGGCGAACGTCGCCGGCGTGCCGCTGGGCACCTTCCTGGGCCAGGCCGCCGGCTGGCGCGCCACCTTCTGGGCCATCACCGTGATCGGCCTGATCGCCCTCGCGGGCGTGCAGCTGCTGGTCCCCGCCACGCCGGCGGCCCCGCGCACCGGCAGCGCGCTCGGCGAGTTCCGGATCTTCCGCAGCCCCCAGGTGTGGCTGTCCATGCTGGTCACCGTGCTCGGATACGGCGGCATGTTCGGCGCCTTCACCTACATCGCCTTCACCCTCACCGGAGTGAGCGGCTTCGCGAGCAGCACCGTCCCGTGGCTGCTGGTGCTCTTCGGCGCCGGCCTCTTCGCCGGCAACCTGCTGGGCGGTCGCTTCGCGGACCGGAACCTGTTCGCGACCCTCACGGTGCTGCTGGGGCTGCTCGCCGTGATCCTCGCGGCGTTCGCCCTCACCGCCGAGTCGAAGGCAGCGACCATCATCGCGCTCGTGCTCATGGGCGGCATCGGCTTCGCCACCGTGCCCGGCCTGCAGATGCGGATCATGGCCCACGCCTCGGCCGCGCCGACCCTCGCCTCCGGTGCCAACATCGCCGCGTTCAATGTGGGCAACGCCGTCGGCGCCTGGATCGGCGGGCTCACCCTCGCCGCGGGCCTCGGCTACACCTCCCCGCTGTGGGCCGGCGCCGCGATCACCCTCGTGGGCCTCGCCGTCTACCTGATCGCAGCCCGGCTGCGCGGCGGAGAGCTCGCCCCGACCCCCACGGCCGCGGCGGACGAACCCGCGCTCGCGCCCGCCCACTGACCGCTCCCCCGTCCCTCCGCTGATCTCTGAAGGAGTCACCATGACCACCCTCCCCACCCTCACCCTCCGCGACGGCCTGACCATGCCGCAGCTCGGCTTCGGCGTCTTCCAGGTCCCCGACGACCAGGCCCAGCAGGCCGTCGAGTCCGCGCTCGAGGCCGGCTACCGCAGCATCGACACCGCGATGATCTACGGCAACGAGCACGGCGTGGGTCGCGCTCTCGCCGCCTCGGGCATCGCTCGGGAGGACCTGTTCGTCACCACCAAGCTGTGGATCGACGACCACGGCCGCGGGGCGGCGCGTCCGGCCCTCGAGGCGAGCCTGGAGCGGCTGGGCCTTGCGAGCGTGGACCTGTATCTCATCCACTGGCCCGCCCCGGCGACCGACGTCTACCTGCAGACCTGGCAGGGCTTCGAGGATCTGCGCGCGGCCGGGCTCACCCGTGGCATCGGCGTCTCGAACTTCCTGCCCGAGCACCTCGACCGGGTCGTCGGCCTGGGCGGCGCGGTCCCCGCGGTGAACCAGATCGAGCTGCACCCCGCACTGCAGAACCGTGAGACGGTCGCGGCGAACGCCGCGCTCGGGATCGCCACCGAGGCCTGGAGCCCGCTGGCGCAGGGCGCGGTGCTGGGCGAGGCTCCGGTGGTCGAGGCCGCCGCCGCGCATGGCGTCTCGGCGGCGCAGGTGGTGCTGCGCTGGCACCTGCAGCACGGGAACATCGTGATCCCGAAGTCGGTGACCCCGGCACGGATCGCCGCGAACCTCGACGTCCTCGACTTCACGCTGAGCGAGGCGGAGATGGCCGCGATCGACGCCCTGGACCGCGGTCAGCGCACGGGCCCGCACCCCGCCGAGTTCAACGGCTGAGGGTCGGGAGTCCGACGGCGGCGTGAGGGGGCGGTTCGTGCCCTCTCACGCCGCCGTCGTCGCGGCGGTGGTCCCGGGGCCGGCCCAGGCCGAGGGCCGCAGCACGAGGATGAGGATCGGGATCATCACCACCGCGGCGAGGATCCCGAGCGCCGGGAAGCCGGTCGCGGCCATCAGCGGGCCGGCGAGGAACGCCGCCGTCGCGCCGCACAGGTTGGACAGGGCATCCGCCCCGCCCTGCGCCGAGGCCCGTGAGCTGTCGGCGATGACGGTGGAGAACATCGCCGACCCCGCGACGTTGAGGAACGACCAGCCCAGTCCCAGCAGGATCAGCGAGGCGATCACCCCGCCCATCGTCTCCGAGGCGAGGACCGCCAGCCCCAGCGAGAAGGCGAAGAGGACCAGGCCGATGCCCGCCACGGCGCGGTGGCCGAGCCGGTCCACGAGATGGCCCACCACGGGCGCGAGGCCGAACATCCCCAGCACGTGCAGGCTGATCGTCACGCCCACCACGCTCAGCGACCCGCCCTGGTGCGCGATGTGCACCGGGGTCATGGTCATCAGCGAGACCATCACGACCTGCGAGGTCAGAAGCGCCACGAGCGCCGTGCGGGCGCGCCGGTTCGCACGCAGCTCCGCGATCATCCGCGCGAACCGCTCCTGGGTCCCGGGGCGTCGGCCGACGGGGAGATACGCGGCGGGCTCTCCGCTCTCCTCCGATCGCCGTCGGGCGAGGACGTGCAGCGGGTCCGGGCGCAGCATCAACAGGATCACGCCGCCGGCGAGCAGCGAGGCGACGGCGGCGAGGAGGAACGCGGCGGCATAGGCGTCCAGGCCCGTCGCGGCGCCGAGCGCCTCCCCCGGCACGCCGAGGTTCGGGCCGATCACGCTGCCGGTCGCCCCCATCCACATCACCAGCGAGAGCGAGCGGGCGCGGGTCTCGGGGGCGGCGAGGTCGGTGGCGGCGAACCGGGACTGCAGGCCGGCCGCGGTGCCGGCGCCGGTGAGCAGCAGGCCCAGGAACAGGGCCGCCACCAGGTGCCACTGCGCGGCGGCGACCAGCAGGGCCCCGCCCGCCGCGGCGGTCCACCAGCCGGTGGTGAGCGCGACGCGTCGGCCTCGACGCGCGGCGAGGGTGCCCAGCGGGATGCCCAGCAGCGCGGCTCCGAGGGTGGAGGAGGTGCGGGCGAGCCCCGCCCAGGCCTCGCTGTCCATCACCTCGCCGGCGAGCAGGATCCCGATCGACGGGGTGACGCCGAGGGCGATGGTGCCGAGGATCTGGGAGACGACGAGCACGGCGAGGGTGCGCCGCTGCAGCGGATCGTGCACGCGGCTCCCTGCTTCCCGGTGGCTGTCGGTGGTGGTGGTGGTGGTGGGGCGTGGTCGGTCAGAGGCCCAGCTGATGGAGTATGTCGGATCGGTGGCGGAGGATCCAGGCGGCGCAGCGCGAGCGCCTGGCGAGCTGCCACGGGGCGGCGGTCCGCTCGACGTTCGTGTGTTGTTCCGCAACCCGGTACCAGCTACCCCGCGAAAAGCACCTCTGCAGCGCCGCGCGGATCGAACCGCTCGGAGAAGTCGCGTTCGTTGGGGACCCACACGTCCTTCCACAGCGTCTCGTGTTTCCGGCCGATCGCCGCATCGCGGGCGAGTCCCCGGGCGGTGGCGGTCTCGAGGTCGACGTCGCACCAGATCCGCAGGTCCAGCGCCGCCTCGGTGCTGGGGTGGAACAGGCCGATGAGGTCCACGAGCATCACCTCGCCCCGGGGAACCGGCTTCGGCTCCCCGAGGGCGCGCCGGGACCAGTCGAAGCGCTGGAACGTGGCCTCACGCCGGTCACGGAAAGGAAGGAGGACGTCATGCATGAGCCGCTCCCGATCGACGCCGTCCCAGTCCGTCGATCGACGATGGGAGCGGGCCGGGTCCAGGAAGTCGTCCCCTCGCATCCGCACGGCGCCCTGCACAGCGGATTCCAGGCTGCGGGCCAGCGTCGACTTGCCCGACCCGCCGAACCCGGAGATCCCCGCGACGATCGGGTGGCCCGCCTCCCGATGCGTCTGATCGACGAGGGCGGCGACCGCCCCGACGGAGCGAAGGACCTCGCTCCGACCGCTCGCAGCCGCCCCCGCGTTCACCAGCCCGTGCCGGACGCGGGCCCCTGCCCGTACGGCGAGGCCTGTCCGTACGGCGACGCCGGATACTCGCTCGGCGCAGCCGCGTCGGCCGCCGATGCCTGCTCCGTGCGGCGCGCCCGCGCCGAGCGACGGAACCAGTTGACCAGCACGCCGGGCACGAAACGGTCCACGAAGGGAGCGCCGAAGCGGGAGATCGCCTCGATCACGGCACCGAGGAAGAAGGCGACCACGGGCATCCAGGCGGCGAGCCCGAAGTTCACGGTGAGGTTCCCCAGGAACGCCATCTCCATCGACATGCTGGTCCAGACCAGCGCGAGCAGGATGATCGAGCAAGTGCCGTACGCGAGCGGCAGCGCGGCCCAGGAGACGACCTGGGCGGCGATGTCGCCCTTTGCGATCTCACGGTCCCGGTTCCACAGCACCGCGATGATCAGCGGCACCACCAGCGCGATCAGCACCATGGGGATCCACAGGTACCAGGGCAGGTCGAAGAACCACAGGAACTCGGCGGTGCGCTCCATCCCCAGCTCCTCGACGCTGCCCTGGGCGTTCATGTGCACGGGCACGACCAGCATCCCCAGCCCGGGGAGCAGCGCGAGAGCGGTCGGCCCCCAGACGGGCAGCGCCAGGAGCAGGGAGAGCGCGGAGCGCCCGTCGCCCTCGGCCATCATCCCGATCGCACCGCCCAGCATCGCCAGCACTCCCACCGGGAGCGCGAAGGTCAGGGCGTGGACGATCGCGAGGCGCGGCGCGGCGGCGAGGTCCGCGACCATCGGCCACCAGCTGGGCTTGGTCATCCCGGCGAGGTGGCCGAGGAACAGCGGCATGCCGATGAGGAACCAGGTGCCGAGGAACATGTCGAACCCGGCGGAGTGCATCGAGACCGAGAGCCCCAGCTCATCGTCCTGGACGGAGAACGCGGTGAGCCGCACGACGATGACGGCGAAGATCGCGACGGCGAGCCCGGAGATCCCGGACCACACCAGCGCGCCGAGGACCCCGTTGCTCCCCCACCGGCGCTGGGTGAAGCGTGCGGCGAGGAAGGCGGCGAGGACCATCGCGAGGGTGATCAGCAGCGGCATCCCGCGGAGGCTCATGGTGGCGTTGCCGAGGAAGCCGAGGTTCAGCTCCATCTCGTAGGAGCCGAACGTGGCCAGGGAGACCAGCTGGAACGGGAGCCCCAGCAGGCCCAGGATGACCTCCGCTCCGCCGCCGCCTCCCGAGGAGCCGGCGCCGCCGGTCGGGTCGGCGCCTCCGGTGAGATCACCGGTGTCCAGGGAGAGCGAGGCGATGAAGGCGGAGGCGATCACCACCAGCGAGGCCACGAGGGCCACGACGTACGCGATCGCTCCGACGGCGAAGGTGGGCAGCGGGTTGCCGATCCCGATCTTGCCCAGCGTCGCCCCGACCTGCGCAGCGGACACGGCCTGCGCGCCCTGCGCACCGCTCGGGGCACCGGAACCATCCGGCGCGCCGGCCGCCGACGGCGCGGACGCGGCCCAGGGGCTCGGCGCCGCGGATCCGGCGGACGCGGGCGGGGCCGAGGAGGCGGACGTCGGCTGGGCCGACGGGTACCCGCTGGGCGAACCGAACTGCGGGGCCGACGGGACCTGCCCGCCCTGCCCGGCGTGCGGCGTCGCCGGACGTCCCTGATCGTACCCGTACCGGGTGGAATCCTGTCCCGGGTATCCCCCACCCGGGTTCCCTGCATTCCCCTGGTCGCCGAAAGGTTGATTCGACTCCGACATGTGCGTCCCTCTCACGTGCTCAGCTCTGTTGGGCGCGGTGATGTACCCCCTGGGAACGAGCCTATCGGGAGGTGCAGGCCCATCTCGGGCCAGGACCGGCGGACGAGGGCCATCGACGCGACACCGTGATCTTGCTACTGTCCGAAACTCTTCGCCCCTCCCCGAGATCGGAATACCCATGGGCCTGTTCGCCTCCAACGGAACTCTCGAGAAGTCGTACTCCGACGACGTCGATGCAGTCCGCACTGCCATCACCGAGCACTGCCGTGAGCAGGGGCACCATCTCGGATCGGTGAGCCAGGACCAGATGCGCTTCGAGGTCTCCACCAAGCGCACGGCCATGAACTGGGGTACCGCCGTGGTGCTCACCCTGACTCCCACCGGATCCGGCACGAACGTCGTCATCGACTACGACAACGTCGACGGCTCGCCCCGGGCGCTCATGGACGGTCGCAAGAACACCAAGACGATCACGAAGTTCGTCGACGGCCTGTCCGCGACGCTGCACGGCTGAGCAGCGGATCTCCCGCTCGCCCCTCACGCGACAGTGCCACAGTCCAGTGCGTGCAGAGGGAAGAGCGAGGGCAGCGCCTTGCCGTGGCCGGCGCGGCTAGCATCGTCCGCATGCAGCCGCAGACTCCCCTGATCCGCGAAGCGACCATCGACGATGCCGCGCAGATCTGGCCGCTGGCGGAGGCGCTCGCGACCTCGTATCGGCCCACTCGCACGGCCTTCACCGAGATCCTGGGCCGGATCACTGCCGATCCGCAGGCCACCGTGCTCGTCGCAACCGACGGGGAGCGCATCATCGGCTACGTCCATGTGCTCACGCACGAGGCCTTCCACGCCGACGGCGCGATCGGGTGGGTGGAGGAGCTGATGGTTGCCCCGGAACGGCGCGACTCAGGCGCCGGCCGCGCCCTCATGGAGGCCGCGGAGTCCTGGGCCCGTGATCGCTCGGACATCGCCTACCTGGCCGTCGCGACCCGCCGGGCGCAGGGCTTCTACTCCTCGATCGGGTACGAGGACTCGGCGACCTACTTCAAGAAGCAGTTCCGGTAGGTCGGACGCTGTCGGCGAATCTCTCGCTGCGCCGTGAGACCGTTGGCCATGACCGAGCGCCCCGAGATCGTGTGCCTGTGCGGCTCCCTCCGGTTCTCCGCGGAGATGCGGGCGGCGAACCGCGAGCTGACCCTCGCAGGCGCGATCGTGCTCGCGCCCGGTGAGCTCGGAGGGCCTGAGGACGGCATCTCCGAGGAACAGAGGGCTCTGCTGGGCGAGCTGCATCTGCGCAAGATCGATCTGGCCGATCGCATCGTGGTGGTCAACCCCGGCGGTTACATCGGCGAGTCCACGAGTCGCGAGATCGACTACGCCCGAGCCAGCGGTACGGCGGTGTCGTTCCTGCATTCCGACAGGGGCTGACCAGGAGGATGACTTCATCCGTCGCCGTCGATGCCGTCGGACAGCGCCCCGGCCACGGCGAGCGAGGCACAGAGTTCGTTCGAGGGAGGATCGACGGGTTCGCCCCTGGGCCTCGAGACGACTGATGCCACGAGAAGCACCCACACGGGCAGAGCACGTCTCGATTCCACGGAGCTACTGGGGCGGCGTCGCCGCGAACCAGCGTGTGAGCGGCTCCAGTGCCAGCGGCCCGACCGTCACTTCGTGATCTCCGCTGGTGCAGGTCATCCAGATTCCGGTGTCGTCGCGGAACACGGTGAGCGCATCGCGGTCGGGATCTGACAGTTCGAGCGAGCGTGCTTCCATGCGAACTCCCGAAGTGAGTAGCTCCTGCGGGCGAGAAGTCCTGCACCGCGATTCGGGGCACTCTCACTCCTCCGGACCTACGAGGAAAGTAGCCGACGGGACCGCGCGGGGGAAGGCTCGACCGACGTCTCGAACCGCACAGCGTCACGGCCAATCCGGCCTCCCTGTCGGCTACGAATCATCCGTTCGACCTCGGAAGAGGCGCACGCTCTCTGCGGACCGGAGTCAGATCTCTGCATCGCTCGGAGGCGTCGAGCCGGACCGCGTTCCGCTTGCTCAGCGGCTGAGCACCGCATGTGGGCTTCTCTCCGGACACGGTCACGAGTGCCGCGCAAGATGGTTCGCTGAACTCTTGAAACTCACTGAGCGGTCCGTTCGACGAAAGCCCTCATCCCGGCCCCTGGGCCGCGATGAGGGTCGCATCTCGCCGGCAACGCCTCCCGCGGGCACGCGGCACATCCCGCTCCCGCCCGGTGGGCTGACCATGATCTCCGTCGAGCTGCTCGTCGTCATTGTCGTGAGCCAGACGTGCTGCCCGGGGGCGCGACGGACGGCCCACGAGCTCAGTCGAGGCCGCACTGGTGAACTGCGGGAAGCGGCGCCCCGCCGCCTTCGGCTCGGCCTACAGATCGGCGGCGAGGACCGCGGCGGTCATCGTGTACGAGAAAGGAGGATTCGAAGTGTTCCGGCACGCCTGTCGGGCCCGATCCGACCCAGGTCCGCAACAGACCGCTCTCCGACAGTCGGGGAACGGCCCGGGGTACTCCGGAGCGCTCTCTTCGGCTGCGCAGAATTGCCCCGACAAGCGGTGGGCCCGGTGGGGATCGAACCCTCGACCCGCGGAGTAAGAGTCCGCCAAGACATGCGCGAACGATCATGTTTTAGCAGGTCAACACGACGATGCGACCCGAGCAAACCGACCGGACGCCATCGTGTTGCTGTCAGCATTGCTGTCAGATCCGCAGCCGCCTCAGATCCGCCCCGGCGGAGAACTTATGCAAACCTCTCTGCTAGCTATCCTGGCTAAGCCCTGTTCAAGGGACACCGCAGCACCACGGCCTCCAGGTGGGCAACGCCATGGCCAACTACACCTAGGCTCGGCTGGGCGTGATTGTGAGGTTTGCGAAGTGGGCGTCGGTGCCGATGTCGACGAAGAGGCCGATTGCTCCGAGTGATGGTCGCGCGAGCGGGGTCTGGACGTGAAGGACCTCGCTATTGTCGACAGACGCGGTGATCCTGTCAGCGGCGACGTCGATTGAAAGCCGGAACCAGCGGCCGGGGGCGATGGGGGCCGCGGCTTCGTAGGTGCCGCCTGGGTGCTCTTCGCGCAGTCGGTCGACGGGCCAGTCGGGGTAGGCGAAGTACTGGATGCCGCGAGTGTTCCGAGGTGGGTCCGTGTTGGTGAGGGTGCCGTTGGTGGGGCGGAGGTATATGGCTTCGAAGCGGTCGAGCTCCGGGGTGACATGGAAGGCGAGTCCTGCGAAGCCGCGCGCGTAGTCCGGGGCTTCGATGGTCAGCTGGGAATGGATGTCAACGCTGATCTGCCCGGTTGTGAACTCCAGGGGAGGCGCGCCATGGTCGGCTGGTCGACGTAGTCCACGCCGGGGGTTCCGTGCCGGGCGATCTCTTGGGTGAGAAAGATTCTGGTGCTGGCGCGGCCGTCGACGATGCCGGGGACCGCTGTCACCGATCTGAGGTGCGTGCCCTCGGGCAGGGTGTCGAGGCGGAGGTGTTCGGTGGGGAGTTCTCGCATGCTAGTCCCCTCGTGCGGGGTGTGGTCAGTGGTCAGAGGAGTACGACGCCCTTGCCGCCGACGCGGCCGGCTTCCATGTCGCGGTGCGCCTCGATGATGTCGTCGATGCCGTACACGTTGCCAAGGGGGATGACGGCGTCTCCGGTGGTGACGTCATCGAGGAACGATTGGAGAACATTGGACGGGAGGTCAGCGGCTTCACCAGAGTAGGCGGTCAGGCGTACCCCGTTCGGTAGCCAGTCCATGGGGTAGAACGAGTCGATGGTCCATTGGTCCGAGAGCATGCCGGTGAAGCAGACTGTTCCGCCGATGCTGACGGCGCGGAGCGTGTCCTTGAGGGCATTCACCCCAACGAGCTCGACGGCCGTATCCACACCTTCTGGCTGGAGGCGACGCACTTGGGCGGCGATGTCACCGTCATCGATGAGGACGTGGTCCACACCTGCCTGCTCGAGCTGTGGGCGCGCTTCGGGCCGGCGCGTGGTCGATAGGACGGTGAGGCCCTGCCGCTTTGCGAGGACGGCTAGTGCGAGTCCGATCGAGGAGGTGCCGCCGCGGATCAGCAGGGACTGTCCCGGTTGCGCATCGAGACCGACGGTGAGCGAGCCGTACGCGGTCTGGAGCATCTCGGGCACCGCGCCGAGCTGCTCCCAGGGCAGGTTGCTGTGGAAGGGGATGACCTGCTGGGCGGGCACGAGCACGTACTCGGCGTAGCCACCGTCGAAGGCACGACCCATCCCGCCCATCATCGTCATCACCTGGGTGCCTTCGGTGAGATCTGTTCCCGGCGCGGAGACGATGGTCCCGGTTGCCTCGATGCCGGGGACGCGCGGCAGGGATCCGCTCTCAGCGAGCCCTTGCCGGAAGTGCAGCTCGGAGCGGTTCAGTCCGAAAGCGTGCACCCTGATCAGGACCTCACCGGTCGCCGGCACGGGCGCAGGGACCTCACGCACGTGCAGCACGTCGGGTGGGCCCGTCTGGTCGATGACGACGGCCTTCATGCGATCGCCCCTCATGACGCAGGCTCCGCTTCGCTGATCCGGGTACGGATCCGCTCGAGAACCGCTTCGAGGCTGGCGGCATCCTCCGGCTCGATCACCTGGCCGATCAGAGCGCGAGCGCGTTCCTCGCCCGTAACTCGCACGTCCTCCCCCTCCGGGGTCAGCTGGAGCAAGGAGGAGCGCCGGTCCTCAGGGTGGGGGGCCCTCGCGATCAGTCCCGCGCCCTCGAGGCGATCGGTGAGCTTGCTGGCGGCGCCAGTGGTGATCGCCAACTCGTCACAGAGATCGCGAACCCGCCCGCGACCCTCGCGCCTATGGAGCACGCGCAAGGACTGGAGGGTGCCCAGGCCTGCTGCCCCGGCATCGCGGAGGTCGGACTCCACCAGGTTCCACAGTTCGGTCTCGGTACGCACGAGGGCGTCGAAGGCTTCCATCATGCGATAAAGCATATCAGGAAGCTGCTTCTGGAGAAGCTATGGTGGTGTCGTGCCCTGCATGGAGGGGTGAGCTGTCGTCGTGGAACTGGAGAACATCATGCGTGAAGCCGTAAGACCGCCGTCATCGTCATCGACATGCAGAACGACACCGTGCACCCGGAAGGGGCGTTCGCGTCCACCGGTGCCGCCGACCACGCCGCCAGCCAGCACGTGATTCCGAACGTGCTGAACATCGTGGAGACCACGCGCGCCACGAGCACTCCGGTGTTCTTCCACCGGATCGTCGTCTACCCCGGTGAGGTCGGCGGCAGCAACGACCCGATCTTCCGAATGCTCGGCCCCGAGTCCTTCAAGCTTGGCACCTGGGGCGCAGAGATCGTCGATGAGCTCGCCCCGCTCGACGGCGAGATCGTGCTGGACCGCAACCGGATGAGCATCTTCAACGGCACGGGGATCGACCACATGCTCCGTGACCTCGCGGTGACGGACCTGGTCGTCGTCGGCGCGTAGTCGAACATGGCAGTTGAGCACGGCATCCGCGATCCCGCAGACCACGGATACGACGTCACCGCCGTCGCCGACGCCACCTCGGCCCTGAGCGCGGGGTGGCAGCACGCGGAACTGAACTTCGCTTTGCAGAACATCGCGACCATCGCCGACACCGACTCGGTCATCACTGCGCTCCGTTCCTGACTACGTCCCCCACACCTCTGGCCGCTCTGCGCCCGTGGTGAACCAGCCGTCACCGCTGAACTCCGAGGAAACTCATGCCCCGCCTGTCCCGCTACGTGCCCGTCATCGCCGCCACCGCAGCGGCAGCACTCGCTATCGCTGCCTGCGAGATCGGAAGCGATCCACTATCCGGCGCTGGAGCTTCGGAAGAGGCGATCGTGATCGGCTCACAGGAGTACTACTCCAACGAGATCATCGCGGAGATCTACGCCCAGGCGCTCGAGGAAGCCGGGTACCCCGTCGAACGCCAGTTCCGAATCGGTCAACGCGAGGTCTACCTCCCGGAGATCGAAGCCGGCGCGATCGACCTCTTCCCCGAGTACACCGGCCCACTCCTGCAGTACTGGAGCCCCGACACCCAGGATCGACGCGAAGAGGATGTCTACCCCGCCCTGGTCGACGCCGCGCCCTCCGACCTGCGAATCCTCGACGCCTCCCCCGCCACGGATCAAGACGCCTATGTCGTGTCTAAGGACTTCTCCGAGAAGTATGGTGTCACCTCGGTCGCAGACCTCGCTGACGTCCCGCATGCGCTCACCCTCGGCGGAAACTCCGAAGGAGCCGAGCGACCGATCGGCCCCCGAGGACTCTCCGAGGTCTACGGAGTGAGCGTGGACTTCACTCCCGTCGAGGACGGCGGCGGCCCACTCACCGTCAAGGCCCTCACCGACGGGGACATCGACCTCGCCGTCCTCTACACCGGCTCCCCATCGCTCAGCGACGAAGACCTCGTACAGCTCGAGGACCCCAAGGGCCTACTCCTCTCCTCGCACGTAGTTCCTCTCGCGAGCGAGAAGATCGACGACCAGGCCGCCGAGATCATCAATGACATCAGCGCCGAACTCACCCCCGAAGGACTGCTCGAGTTGAACACCCGAAGCGTCGAGGAACAGTCGTCCGCAGGAAACCTCGCTGCCGAGTGGCTTGAAGAACACTTGGAGTGACGGGTTCGAGAGAATGACTCGTAGCCGGTGGCCCGTTACGGGCCGACTGGTCGACGTGGTGACCCACGAACGACGAAGACGCGGGCATTGCGCCTCAGGCCCCCAAACACCCGACCCGAAACTCAGTCGCGGTTCCGTTGCTGTCAAAGCACTAAGGGCGAAGGGCTAAAGAGGGCTAGAAGTGGCTCTGACCAGTGGGCCCGGTGGGTATCGAACCCACGACCCGCGGATTAAAAGTCCGATGCTCTACCACTGAGCTACAGGCCCGCGCCCGCTGAGCGGGCGCGTCCATCCTACCGGCGCACCGGCTCCCGCTCGGACGGCCGTTCAGAGCCCGGGACCGGCTGCGGCATCTCCACGTCCGTCGGCCGCCGGCGCGACGACGGGAACGCGTAGAGGAACCCGGTCACCGGCCGCAGCCAGATCGCGAGTGCACACACGCCGAGCGTCACGGCGAAGCACAGCACGGCGCTCCCCGCGCTCGGCGGGAGGTCGAGGTGGCGCATGAGCAGCTCGAGCACCGGCAGGTGCACGAGGTAGGGCACGATCGAGTTCCGCCCCAGCCACTCCAGGGGCCGCAGCGCACGCAGGCGTGGGAGTCGCTGGGCCACCCCCACCGCGGCGATCACCGCGATCAGCACCACCACCTGGGCGATCACCGGGGTGACGGGCTCGCGGTCCTGGTGGGCGGCGCGCAGCCCCCACGCGGCGGCGATCGCCAGGGCCGGGGCGAGCATCACCCAGGGGATCCGCCGCTCGGCGAGGGTCCGGTGCAGGGCGGCGCCGGCGAAGAAGAACACCGCGTAGTAGACGAACTTGTCCGGTCGCGGCCCGGTCATGTCGTACTCGATGCCCAGCAGCGGCATCGCCGCCCAGCCCACGATGCTCGCCAGCGCGAGCCAGCCGGGGTGGAGGCGCCGCGTGATCAGCCCGGCGAGGTAGTAGAGGAACAGCGCCATGAGGAACCAGGTGTACATCCCGTTCACCCACCACAGCGGGTTCGTGGCGTTGCCCCACCCCAGGATCGCCAGCATCACGGCCGACCACAGCAGCCATGGCCACAGCAGCCCCCGCACCTTGCCCCGCAGGAACTGCCCGGCCGGCTTCCGCAGGGACCGCGCCAGCAGCAGCCCGGAGGCGAACAGCAGCGTGGGCATCCGGAAGGGCGCGAACCCCTCGGAGAGCTCCAGCATCACCCAGGGCGTGCCGCCGTCCCAGATCTGCTGGAGGATGCGCAGATGATGCGCGATCACCAGCAGGATCGCCCCGCCGCGCACCAGGTCCATCCAGTGCTGGCGCTCGGTCGGGGCGAAGGGCGGAGGTGGCGGGGTCGATCTCATCGCCCGGGAGCGTAGGAGACCGAACCACCGCCTCGATGAACACCGAGCGACCTCGGTGTGCAGATCCGGTGAGCGTCAGCTCTGCGCGGCGAGCTCCCGTTCGCGCTGGTAGTCGGCCACGTCCTCGTCCTCCCACACCTCGACGTTCTTGATCTCCGGCAGATCGGAGGCGAGGAAGATCGGGTCCAGGCCCTGGGCGCGCTGGGCGTTGTAGTGCCGCAGCAGCTTCAGGGCGGTGGGGGTGAGCAGCGCGATGACCACGAGGTTGATCAGGGCGATGAACACCATGGACACCCCGGCGATCGTCCAGGCAAGGTCCACGGCGATCACAGAGCCCATCAGCACCAGCGCCACCACGGCCACGCCGAAGGCGATGTGCCAGCCGCGCTTGGCGGTGAGGAAGTGCATGTTCGCCTCGCCGTAGGAGAAGTTCCCCAGCACCGAGGTGAAGGCGAGCAGGAACATGATCGCGGCCAGCAGCACCGCGGCCCAGGGGCCGAGGTTCGAGGCCAGCGACTCCTGCACCATCACCAGGCCCTCGCCGCCCGCAGAGACGTCCGGGAAGGAGACCAGCACGATGAACGCGGTGATGGAGCAGATCAATAGGGTGTCGAAGTAGACCCCGAGGGTCTGCACGAGCCCCTGCTTGACGGGGTGGCTCACCGAGGCGGTGGCGGCGACGTTGGGCACCGAGCCCATGCCGGCCTCGTTGGAGAGCATGCCGCGCTGGACGCCGTTGACGATCGCGGCGCCGATGCCGCCGCCGATCACGGCCTGCGGCGCGAACGCCTCGGTGACGATCTGGGTGAGCACGCGCGGCAGCTCGCCGAGGTTCATGCCCACGATGACGATGCCGATGATCAGGTACAGCAGCGCCATGATCGGCACCATCGACTGGGCCACGCCTGCCACGCGGCGCATCCCGCCGAACACGATCCCCGCGGTCAGCGCCGCCAGCACGATGCCCAGCACCACCGGCAGCCAGGGCAGGCCTTCGGGATCGGCGTACAGGGCGACGGCGCCGGTGACGGCGTCGACGATGGTGTTGGCCTGCAGCGAGGTGAACGCGAAGGCGAAGCAGAAGATGAACAGGATCGCGAAGAACGCACCGAATCCGCGGCTGCCGAGGCCGCGGTGGATGTAGAAGGCCGGGCCGCCCTTGTAGGTGTCCTCGGCGCGGGTCTTCCACAGCTGGGCCAAGGTCGACTCGATGAAGCTCGCCGCTCCGGCCACGATGCACATGATCCACATCCACAGCACCGCGCCGGGGCCGCCGAGGAAGATCGCACCGGCCACGCCGGAGACGTTGCCGGTGCCCACGCGGGCCGCCGCCGAGATCGAGAACGCCTGGAAGGCACTGAGCGACTTGGTGCGCTGGGAGGCGCCCTCGCCCCCGGTCACCTCCTCGCGCTGCGGCTTCTGGGTGATCGCGCCGAGCATCGCCGGGATCATCCGCAGCTGCACCGCGCCGGTGCGGATCGTGAAGTACAGGCCGAGCACCAGGACCACGGGCATCCCTGCCCAGGTCCAGAGCCAGCCCTCGGCATGTCCGAGGAACTCGTTCAGTTTTTCGAGGGGGTTCATGGCCTCGACCGTATCGGGAACGCTCCGCGTGCCCCTCGGGCGGAGCGCTCCTCACGGCCCCCGGGGACCCTTGCTCCTCGCGCGCGCGAGGGCGTGTCCCGCATCGCGGTCTCGTGACGCACACCACATGCGGCGATTCGACCGACAGGTATCCAGCACCCCGCAGTGAACATCACCGCAGGTCGGCACGAATGATCCGGGGCTGTCCGACAATCCGTTTCTCAGATGCCCGACAGTCACAGTTCCGTCACGACACTCCGTGGAACACCCCCTCGGCCCGCCCCCCGGGCTCCACAAGCGTCGCCGCTCTCGATACCGTGGACGGCGATATGGGCCCGTTGATGACGCACAGCGCAGACCACCCGTCCACCCCTGACCAGGCCACCGGAGCAGGCTCCGACCTGGACATCCGCCCTCCTGCGATGGAGGACGGCGCCGCCATGTGGCGGATCGCCCGCGACAGCGGCACGCTCGATCTGAACACCTCGTACGCCTACCTGCTGATGGCCCGCGACTTCGCGGCCACCTCGCGCCTCGCCGTGGGCGACGGGCAGGGAGTCGGCTTCGTGCTCGGATACCTGCGCCCCACCGCGCCGGAGACCCTGTTCATCTGGCAGATCGCGGTGGATGCCTCCCAGCGGGGGAAGAAGGTCGCCGGGAGACTCCTCGACGATCTGCTCGCCGAGCTGCCCGAGATCACGACGCTGGAGACCACCATCACGGCGGACAACGCCGCCTCCCAGCGACTGTTCGCCTCCTTCGCCGAGCGCCACGGCGCCGACGAGGAGGTCGCCGACCTCCTCGAGGAGCACCACTTCCCCGACGACGGCCACGGCGCCGAGCTGCTCCACCGGATCACCGGCCTGCAGCGCGGTCGCTGACCCGCTTCCTCCGCCCCCGGAGCCCATCGGCCCGGGCGCCCCGTCGCGCCCGGACGCCCCCCCCAGACCATCGATCGACCCCTCAGGAGATGTCATGACCATGACCGCACAGACCGAGACCACCGAGAAGCCCGAGCTGACCGATCAGGTCAGCGCCTCCACCGTCGACCCGACCGAGCTGGAGTCGGGCGTGCGCAGCTACTCCCGCGGCTGGCCCACCGTGTTCACCCACGCCAAGGGCTCCGTCCTGACCGCCGAGGACGGCCGCGAGTACATCGACTTCTTCGCCGGCGCCGGCACCCTGAACTACGGCCACAACCACCCCGAGCTCAAGAAGGTCGTCATCGACCACTACCTCGAGGACCGCGTGGTGCACGGCCTGGACATGTTCACCGACGTGCGCCGCGAGTTCCTGCAGACCTTCGACGCGAAGATCCTGAGCCCCCGCGGCCTGGACTACAAGGTCGCCTTCCCCGGCCCCGGCGGCACCAACGCGGTCGAGGCCGCGCTGAAGCTGGCCCGCAAGGTGACCGGTCGCGAGTCCGTCGTGAGCTTCACCAACGGCTTCCACGGCATGACGCTCGGCGCCCTCTCCGTCACCGGCAACTCGATGAAGCGCGGCGGCGCCGGCATCCCGCTGGTGCACTCCACGCCGATGCCCTTCGACGACTACTTCGGCCAGATCGTCCCGGACTTCATGTACCTCGAGCACATGCTCATCGACGGCGGCTCCGGCCTGAACAAGCCCGCGGCCGTGATCGTCGAGACGGTCCAGGGCGAGGGCGGCATCAACGCGGCCCGCGCCGAGTGGCTGCGCGGCCTCGCGGACCTCTGCAAGAAGCACGAGATCCTGCTGATCGTCGACGACATCCAGATGGGCTGCGGCCGCACCGGTGGCTTCTTCAGCTTCGAGGAGGCCGGCATCGAGCCGGACATGGTCACCCTCTCGAAGTCGATCAGCGGCTACGGCCACCCGCTCGCGCTCACCCTCATCAAGCCCGAGCTGGACATCTGGGAGCCCGGCGAGCACAACGGCACCTTCCGCGGCTTCGGCCCGGCCTTCGCCACCGCCACCAAGGCCATCGAGCTGTTCTGGGGCGATGACGAGTTCGAGAAGGCGACCATCGCCAAGGGCGCCTATGTGGAGAGCCGCTTCAACCGCATCGCGGCGAAGCACCCCGAGCACGAGCTGATCGTCAAGGGCCGAGGCCTCGCCCGCGGCCTGCAGATGCCCACCGGCGAGATCGCCGGCGCGATCGCCGCGCGCTCCTTCGAGGAGGGCCTGCTGGTGGAGACCTCCGGCCCCTCCGACGAGGTCGTCAAGCTGCTGCCCGCCCTCACCATCCCCGAGGAGCTCCTCGAGAAGGGCCTCGACATCATCGAGGCCGCCGTCGACGAGTCGCTCGCCGCCTGACCACCCTCTCGTCGGCCCGTCGGCAGCCGTCGACGGGCCGACGCTCTGCGCCGGGGCCCACCCGCGCAGACCCCTGACCCTGGACCATCCACCGGAAGGAATCCCCCATGCTCGTCCGCACCCTCGCAGAGGTCGAAGGCACCGACGCCGACATCACGTCGGAGAACTGGCGCTCCAAGCGCATCATCCTGGCCAAGGAGGGCGTGGGCTTCTCCGTCCACGAGACCACCCTCTACGCCGGCACCGAGAGCTACTTCTGGTACGCCAACCACATCGAGGCCGTCTTCATCACGCAGGGCGAGGGCACCATCGAGGACCTCGCCACCGGTGAGATCCACGAACTCGCCCCCGGCAGCCTCTACCTGCTCAACGACCACGACAAGCACATCGTGCGCCCCCGCACCGAGATCAAGTGCGTGTGCGTGTTCAACCCGCCGGTCACGGGCCGCGAGGTCCACGACGAGAACGGCGTGTACCCGCTGATCACCGAGGACGCCTGAGCCCGGCGCCCGACGACGACGGAGCCCGGCAGGAGATCACTCCTGCCGGGCTCCGTCGTGTCCGGCACCGGGTGCCGGGATCCGCTGCGATCAGGCGGTCCTCTTCTTCCGCACGATCACCAGGATCACGCCGATGAGCAGCAGCAGGAATCCGAGCGCCCCGCCGAAGACGGCCAGCAGGATGCCGCCGACGCCTGCGAAGATGCCGCCGATGGAGACCGGCGGGCCCACCGCGATCGGACTGTCGCCGCAGGTGACGGTGTAGTCACCGGCCTGTTCGGCCGTGAAGGAGTCCACCGACACCCACGACCTGCCGCCGATGCCGATTGTGCTGCTCTGCGAGGTGCCCTCCCCCACCGAGGGGCCGTCGACCGTGCAGCTCGGGGCGGGCGCGCCCTCCTCGGCGAAGATCTGGAGGGACTCGCCCTCCTCGGCCGTGATCGTGCCGCTGCCGGAGTCGAACACCTCGAGGTCCTGGGTGCCTCCCACGACGCCGCCGATGCCGATCACCGCGAGCACCACGCCGATGATCAGGCTGAGCGCGAGGAGCACCGCGCCGAGGATGATGAGGATCTTCGGCGCCTTGGAGGGCTTCTTCGCGGGGGCCTGCCCGACGCCCTGCGGGGCCTGGGAGTACCCCTGCTGGGGCGGGCCGAAGCCCTGCTGGGGAGCGGACCCCGGCGAGGGGACACCGCCCTGCCCGTACGGGCCGTTCTGCGGGGAGAGAGGTCCGGGGGACGAGGACTGCGGAGGCTGGGTCACGGCGAGCTCCTGAGAAGGTGAGGGATGCGCTCACAGGCTAGCGCCCCCGTGACCTCCGATCACGGAGTCCGGCCCTGTTCGGCCTAGACTCCAGGGCATGCCCGATGCTCTGGTCCTCGCCGATGACGTCGAGACGGAGCTGGTCGAGAAGCGATCGAGGTTCCTCACCCGCCTGCACCGCGTACAGGAGGTGGAACAGGCGGATGCCCTGCTGCGCACCGCTCGCGCCCAGCACCCCGATGCCCGTCACCACTGCACCGCGCTCGTGATCGGCGAGACGGCGGACCGCGCCGTCATGCACCGCTCGAACGACGACGGCGAGCCCGCGGGGACCGCGGGGATGCCGATGCTGCAGTCGCTGCTCCACGCCGGGCTCGTGGACACCTTCGCGATCGTGATCCGCTACTTCGGCGGGGTGAAGCTCGGCGCCGGCGGGCTGGTGCGCGCCTACACCGCGGGGGTCGAGCAGGCGGTGGCGGCCGCCCCGCTGCTGCGGCGCACCGAGCTCGCGGTGGCGCGGATCGAGGTGCCCCCGGCGGAGGTGGGCATCGCGGAGAACGCGGTGAGGATCTGGGCCGCCGCCCAGGGCGCGAGCGTCGAGCCCACGCAGTACTCCTCGCGCAGCGCGATCCTGACCGTGCTCGTGGCCGCGCAGGACCTCGACGCCCTGCGCGCCGACACCGCCCGCTGGTCCTCCGGCCGCCACCCGGTGGAGGAGGCGGGGCGGCGCACGGCCGACGTCCCGCTCTGAACCGCCCGGCCCCTCCACGCACGACGACGGCGCCGCCCGGAGATCCGGGACGGCGCCGCCGTGCTGCGGGTCCGAGGTGGGGGCTCGGAGCCCGGGAGGATCGCGTCAGGCGCGGTTCTTCGTGACCAGGCCGTAGATGACCATGACGATCAACGCACCGATCACGGCGAGCAGGATGGTCCCGATGCTCCACGGGTTCGACAGGATGCCGCTGACGCCGTTGCCCCCGAGGAGGCCGCCGATGAATCCGCCGACGATCGCGCCGATGACACCCAGGACGATCGTCAGGCCGAGGCCCATGGCCTGCTTGCCGGGCATGATGGCCCGAGCGATGAGACCGATGATCGCGCCGATGATGATCCAGGAAATGATTGCCCAGAGAAGGCCCATGATCGTTTCTCCACTTCATAGGGGGAAGGAAAGTGTCCTGCTGTCACAGTGTGGGGCTTCGTCGCAGGAATTTCTGGCATCTGGTACAGAAGCCCAGGTCATGCGAGCGACCGTCTGGTCCGTGTCGTGCTGTTGAGCACTTCCGGGATCGGCGGCGGAAGAAGCCGCGGGGTGAGCTCCGCGACCTCTGCGGCCGTCTTGTTCCCTGCCGTTCATCTCCATGGGGGTTAATCCACCGGTGAACCACACTCCGTCCCTGCCGGCCGAGCCCCCCGCCGAGCGCCCCGCGGGGCTGCTCCCCGAGCTCCTGGCCGGTGATCGTGCGCCGGCACCCTCCACCCTGGTGGACCTCTTCCATCGCGTGGTCAGGGACCACGGCGACTCCCCCGCGGTGGACAGCGGGCAGGAGATGCTCACCTACAGCGCCCTCGACGAGGCGGCCGCCGAGCTCGCCGTGCGTCTGGCGGAGCACGGCGTGCGGCCCGGGAACAAGGTCGGCGTGCGCATCAAGTCCGGCACCACCGATCTCTACGTCGCGATCCTCGGGATCCTGGTGGCCGGCGCTGCCTACGTGCCGGTGGATGCCGACGATCCCGACGAGCGCGCCCGCGTCGTGTTCGAGGAGTCCGCCTCCGTCGCGGTGATCGGCAACGACCTGGTCATCACTCCCACCGCGGCGAGCCGCGTGGGCGTCCCGGCCGACGGGGAGGCGGACCCCGTCGCCGCCCGCGAGGCGGAGCCGACGGACGACGCCTGGGTCATCTTCACCTCCGGATCCACCGGCAGGCCCAAGGGCGTCGCCGTCTCCCACCGCAGCGCCGCCGCCTTCGTACAGGCGGAGTCGCGGATGTTCCTCCAGGACGCCCCGATCGGTCCCGGGGACCGCGTCATGGCCGGGCTGTCGGTCGCCTTCGACGCCAGCTGCGAGGAGATGTGGCTGGCCTGGGCGTACGGTGCCTGCCTGGTGCCCGCCCCGCGCTCGCTGGTCCGCTCCGGGGTGGACGTCGGCCCCTGGCTGGCCGCCAACCGCATCACCATCGTCTCCACCGTGCCCACGCTGGTCTCCCTGTGGCCGGACAGCGCCCTCACCGAGGTGCGCCTGCTCATCATGGGCGGCGAGGCCTGCCCGCCCGAGCTCGCCGCCCGGCTCCAGGCCCCGGGGCGCGAGGTGTGGAACACCTACGGCCCCACCGAGGCGACCGTGGTGGCCTGCGGCGCGATGCTCGACGGCACGGATCCCGTGCGGATCGGCCTGCCGCTGGACGGCTGGGACCTCGCGGTGGTCGACGCCGACGGCCGCCCCGTGGCGCCCGGAGCCTCCGGCGAGCTGATCATCGGCGGGGTGGGCCTGGCCCGCTACCTCGACCCCGAGAAGGACGCCGAGAAGTACGCGCCGATGCCCACTCTCGGCTGGGAGCGCGCCTACCGCTCCGGCGACGTGGTGGTCAACGACCCCGACGGCCTGCTCTTCGCCGGTCGGGCGGACGACCAGATCAAGCTCGGCGGTCGCCGCATCGAGCTCGGCGAGATCGATGACCAGATGCTGCGCCTGCCCGGGGTGGTCGGGGCGGCCTCCGCCGTGCGCTCCACGACGTCCGGCAACAAGCTCCTGGTCGGCTACCTCACGATCGACGCCGGCTACGACGCGGAGGTCGCCAAGGGGCTGCTGAAGCAGCGGATGCCCGCCGCCCTGGTGCCCCGTCTGGCGATCGTGGACGAGCTGCCCACCCGCACCTCGGGCAAGATCGACCGGGACGCCCTCCCCTGGCCGCTGCCCACCGCCGCCTCCGCCCCGTCGGCCGCGCTCTCCGGCACCTCCGCCTGGATCGCGGAGATCTGGGGCGAGGTGCTGGGCTTCGAGGCCACCTCCGGCGGGGACGACTTCTTCGACGCCGGCGGCGGTTCGCTCACCGCCGCGCAGGTGGTGGGCCGTCTGCGCACGAAGCACCCCGAGCTCACCGTCGGCGAGGTCTACACCCACTCCACGCTCGCCGCCCTCGCCGCCCATCTGGACCAGATGGGCACCTCCACGGCCCGCGACGACCGCACCGTCTCCCCGCTGCGCCGGCGCACCCAGGTCGCCCAGCTGCTGGCCCTGGCTCCTCTGCGGGCGCTCGCGGCGCTGCGCTGGATCACCTGGCTCCTGCTCATCTCCACGATCGGCGGCCTCGTCACCGAGGTGCCCTGGCTGGTGACCTTCCCGCTGTGGCTGGTGCTCCCGCTCGCCGCCGTGATGCTGTTGCCGCCGGGTCGGATGGCGCTGGCGGCGCTGCTGGCCCGGCTGCTGCTGCGCGGCGTGCGCCCCGGCAGCCATCCGCGCGGCGGGAAGGTCCACCTCCGGCTCTGGCTCGCGGAGCGGATCCAGGAGGAGCTCGCCGCGGTGAGCCTCGCCGGTGCGCCCTGGCTCGGGCTCTACGCCCGGCTGCTCGGGGCGCGGATCGGGCGCGACGTGGACCTGCACAGCCTGCCGCCGGTCACCGGGATGCTCGAGATCGGCTCCGGCGCCTCGATCGAGCCCGAGGTCGATCTGGCCGGTCACTGGATCGACGGGGACCGGCTGCTGATCGGGTCGGTCCGCATCGGCAAGCGGGCCCGGATCGGCGCGCGCAGCACGCTGGGTCCCGGAGCGGTCGTGGGCCGTGAGGCGGAGATCGCCCCGGGCTCCGCGGTGCTCGGGCACGTCCCGGCGGAGGAGTTCTGGTCCGGGTCCCCGGCAGAGCACCAGGGCGCCGCCCGCGGCCCGTGGTCCGCCGACGCCCCGCCCCGGCCGCCCGTCTGGCTGGCGGTCTACGCCCTGCTCGCCACCGTGATCGCCGCCCTGCCCGCCCTCGCGATGGCGGCCGGCGCGGCCGTGCTGCTCCCGGCCGTCGGCGGGACCGCGACATTCGGCGCGGCGGTGGTCGCCGCCCTGCCGTGGCTGCCGCTCGCCGCGCTCGTGTCCCTGGCCGTGCTGGCTCTGCTGGTGCTGGCTCTGACCCGTCTGCTCTCCCTCGCCGTCTCCCCGGGCCACCACCCGCTGCGCTCGGCGGCGGGGGTCTCGATCTGGGCCACGCTGCGGCTGCTCGACGAGGCCCGGACCTGGCTGTTCCCTCTGTACGCGGGGGCGCTCACCCCGATCTGGATGCGTCTGCTCGGAGCGCGGGTGGGCAGGGGCACGGAGATCTCCACCGTGCTGCTGATCCCGTCGCTCGTGACCGTGGGCGACCACGCCTTCCTCGCCGACGACACGCTGATCGGCGCCTACGAGCTCGGCGGCGGCTGGATCCGCGTGGAGCGCGTCAAGGTGGGCAAGCGCGCCTTCGTGGGCAACTCCGGCATGCTCGCCCCGGGCCGCAAGGTCCCCAAGCAGTCCCTGGTCGCGGTGCTCTCCGCCGCCCCGCGTCGCAAGTCCGCGAAGGCAGGATCGTCCTGGCTGGGCAGCCCGCCGCGCAAGCTCCGCCGCACCAGCGGCGAGGAGGACACCTCGCTCACCTTCGATCCGCCGCGGCGCCTGCTGATCCAGCGCGGGCTGGTGGAGACCGGCCGGCTGGTGCCGCTGGTGCTCGCACAGCTGCTCCCGGTCGCGATCGGGGCGGCGCTGTTCGCGCTGCTGCTCCGGGGCGCCGCCGGCATCGCGGCCGCCGTGGTGCTCGGCGGCCCGCTGCTGCTGCTGGCCGGGGTGCTGGCAGCGCTCGTCACCGTGGCCGCGAAGTGGCTGATCATCGGTCGCCACCGGCCGGGCGAGCATGCCCTGTTCACGCCGTACGTGTGGCGGGACGAGCTGGCGGACACCTTCACCGAGGTGCTCGCCGCCCCCTGGTTCGCGAACCTCACCACCGGCACCGTCGCGCTGAACGTCTGGCTGCGCATGCTCGGGGCGACGGTGGGCCGGGGCGTGTGGTGCGACTCGTACTGGCTGCCGGAGATGGACCTGGTGACCCTGGGCGACGGCGCCACCGTCAACCGCGGCTGCGTGGTCCAGACCCACCTCTTCCACGACCGGGTGCTGAGCATGGACGCCGTGACCCTCGCCGAGGGTGCGACCCTGGGCCCCGGCGGCGTGATCCTGCCCGCCGCGACGATCGACCGCCACGCCACCGTCGGCCCCGTCTCCCTCGTGATGCGGGGCGAGCTGGTCCCGGCCGGGACGCGCTGGACCGGCAACCCCATCGGCCCCTGGGACGAGGAGGAGGACGCATGAGCCCTCACAGCACGGGCACCGACCCCTACGTCCCCCGGCACGGCGATGCGCGCTTCGCCGTGCGGCACTACGACCTCGCCCTCGCCTACAAGCTCGAGGGCAACCGCCTGGACGGCGAGGCGACCCTGACCTGCCGCCCGCTGGTCGAGGCTCCGTCCTTCCAGCTCGACCTCCAGGGCCTGACCCCGCACAAGGTGTTCGTGGGAGGGAAGCCGCAGCGCTTCACCCACCTGCGCGGACGCCTCACCATCAAGCACCCCCTCACCCCGGGCGAGGACCTCGCCGTGCGCGTGAAGTACTCCGGCACACCGGGACCCGTGCGCTCGCGAGGCCTCGGGACCGCGGGGTGGGAGGAGCTCGAGGACGGCGTCATCGTCGCCGCCCAGCCGCACGGGGCACCCTCCTGGTACCCGTGCAACGACCGCCCGGACGACAAGGCGACCTACGACATCTCCCTGTCGGTGCCGCCCGGCTACACCGTGGCCGTCTCCGGCGAGCCCAGCGGCACCCGCCGCAAGGGCAACGCCGTCACCTGGGCCTTCGAGCAGACGGTGCCGATGCCCACCTACCTCGCGACGGTGCAGATCGGCCGCTACCGGCAGGTGGACCAGCCCGGTGCCCCGGTGCCCGTGCGCACCCTCGCCCCGACCTCGGTGGACTCGGCGGCGCTCGAGTGCACCTTCGGCCGCCAGCCGGCGATGCTGGCCTTCTTCGCCGGCCTGTTCGGGGACTATCCCTTCGCCTCGTACACCGCGGTGATCACCGAGGACGAGCTGGAGATCCCGCTGGAATCCCAGGGGCTGTCCACCTTCGGCAGCAACTTCGTGGACACAGCCTGGGAGTCCCTGCGGCTGATCGCCCATGAGCTCTCCCATCAGTGGTTCGGCAACTCGGTGACGCTGAAGCGCTGGCAGGACATCTGGCTGCACGAGGGCTTCGCCTGCTACTGCGAGTGGCTGTGGGCCGAGGAGTCCGGCGTCTCGACGGTGCAGGCCGAGGTCGAGACGCATCACCGCCTGCTCGAGGGTCTGCCCCAGGACGATCTGGAGCTCGCCGATCCGGGCCCGGAGCTGATGTTCGACGACCGTGTCTACAAGCGCGGCGCCCTGGCCGTGCACGCGCTGCGGCTGCACCTCGGGGACGAGCGCTTCTTCGCGCTCCTCACCGGCTGGCTTGGCGAGCACCGGGCGGGGAACGTCACCACCGAGATGTTCCTCGAGCACGTGCGGGGAGCGGCCGGCGAGGACGCCGCCGCCCTGCTCGAGCCGTGGCTGTTCGAGACCGCGCTGCCCGCCTGCCCGGTGCCCGAGGCGGCCTGAGCCGGCGGCGCGGCGGGATCCGCGCCGACGGCAGGGCCCGGGGCTCAGAGCCGGCGGCGGGACCCGGGTCTCAGCGCCGGGCCAGCGCCGCCACGTGCCCGGGCGGCGCCGCGACGTCCACCACGTGATGGTCGGCGAGGCGCACAGCGCTCATCGGGGTCTCGAGCCCGGTGCCGAGGAACTTCAGCACCGCCTCCTTGCGCGCCCACAGCGCCGCCAGCTCGCGCGGTCCCGCCTGTTCGGCGGCCGCCCGCTCGCTCGGGTGCAGCGTCAGCTGCGGATCCCAGGCCCGGCCCACGGCGGCGATCGCCTCGAGGTCCACGCCGACGGGCCCGTCCTCGCTCACCGCGGTCATCAGGTGCTCACCGCACCGGGAGAGGCTCACGAACACCTCGCGCCTCGCTCCGCGTCGGCGAGCCCAGGGCCGGCCGTGCTCCGAGGAGCCGCAGCGGGGGCAGGAGCGCCCCACCAGCACGTCGGCCGCAGGGGCGCCGAGCAGCGCGGCGACGCGCGCCTGCAGGATCCCGTCGGCGTCCTCCTCCGCCCGGTGCAGGGCGAGGATCCCCGCAGGGTCCTGCGGGACGCTGTTCCCGGACCGTCGGCCGCTCATCCCTGCCCTCCGCGTGATGTGGTCGCCACGCAGGACGGGCCGGGCGTGATCGCCCGGCCCGTCCTGCGGGATGCGGAGACCTCGGTGCGAGGGCTCTGCGTGTCAGGACTCAGAAGTCCCAGTCGTCGTCCTCGGTCTCCACGGCCTTGCCCATGACGTAGCTGGAGCCGGAGCCGGAGAAGAAGTCATGGTTCTCGTCGGCGTTCGGGGAGAGCGCGGCGAGGATCGCGGGGTTGACCTCGACGGACTCCTGCGGGAACAGCGACTCGTAGCCGAGGTTCATCAGCGCCTTGTTGGCGTTGTAGCGCAGGAAGGTCTTGACCTCCTCGGTCCAGCCCACCGGATCGTAGAGATCCTCGGTGTACTCCTCCTCGTTGTCGTACAGCTCCATGAGCAGCGAGAAGGTGTACTCCTTGAGCTCCGCCTGGCGGGCCGGGGTCGCCTTCTCCACCGCGCGCTGGAACTTGTAGCCGATGTAGTAGCCGTGCACGGCCTCGTCACGGATGATCAGGCGGATGATGTCCGCCGTGTTCGTGAGCTCGCCGCGGCTGGAGTAGTGCATGGGCAGGTAGAAGCCCGAGTAGAACAGGAACGACTCCAGCAGCGTGGAGGCGACCTTGCGCTTCTCGGGGTCGTCGCCGGCGTAGTAGCCCATGACGATCTGGGCCTTCTTCTGCAGCGGCTCGTTGAACTCGCTCCAGCGGAACGCCTCGTCGATCTGCTTGGTGTTGGCCAGCGTCGAGAAGATCTGCGAGTAGGACTTCGCGTGCACCGACTCCATGAACGCGATGTTGGTGTACACCGCCTCCTCGTGGGGGGTGATCGCGTCGGGGATCAGGGAGACCGCGCCCACGGTGCCCTGCACCGTGTCCAGCAGGGTCAGGCCCGTGAACACGCGCATCACGAGGCCCTGCTCGGACTCGGGCAGCCGGTTCCAGGACTGCACGTCGTTGGACAGCGGGACCTTCTCGGGAAGCCAGAAGTTCCCGGTCAGGCGGTCCCAGACCTCCTGGTCCTTCTGGTCCGGGATCCGGTTCCAGTTGATCGCCTGGACCGTCGTCTTCAGGTGGTCGTTCACCGCAGCCTCACTGTCTTTTGTGGTGTTCTCAGCACTCGCCAGTCTAGGCAGTGTCGGCTCCGGAAAGGGGACGCGGGGGCTCTGCGGCGCGGTGGTTCACGACACCACCGCGACCCCGCTCGTCGCGCTCGCTCACCGCCGCTCCGAGCCGGCTCCGGTGGCCTGCGCCGACGCCCCCTCGGAGAGCTCGATCTCGGTGGCGGTGCCCTCCTCGGACGTCGAGATCCGCACGGCGTCCTCGATGCGCAGGAGGTCGCGGCTGCGGGTCTCGGGCACCAGGAAGGTGGAGGCGGTGGTGATCGCGGCGAGGGTGGTCATGTAGATCGCCAGCACGATCCAGTTCCCGCCGGTCCAGGCGAGCAGGGCGGCGCCGAGCACGCCGGCGAGGCCGCCGGCCAGCACGGCGGAGAGCTCCCGGGCCATCGCGACACCCAGGTACCGGTGGCGGTTGCCGAACAGCTCGGGAAGCATCGCGCACTGCGGGCCGAGCATCGAGTTGACGGCGACGCCGATCCCGACGGCGATCACCGCCACGGCGACCAGCTCGTCGCCGAGCGAGAGCAGATACCAGGCGGGGAACGAGTAGATCAGCATGAACACGGCGCCGAAGCGGTAGACGGGGACACGTCCCAGCCGGTCCGAGAGCGCACCGGTGAGCGGAACGGAGAAGATCCCGATGAGACTGCCGAAGGTCACGCCCCAGGTCACGATCCCGCGGTCCATGCCGATCGCGGCCGAGGTGACGAAGGCCAGCGCGATCGACTGGAACATGTAGGAGCCGCCGTTCTCGGCCATCCGCAGCCCGATGCCGACCACCACTCCCCCGCGGCCGCGGGTGAAGATCTCCCGCAGCGGCTTCTCGGCGATCTGCTCGTGCTTCTCGAGCTGGATGAACGAGGGGGTCTCGCGGAGCTTCGAACGGATCCACAGCGCGATGAGGATCAGCGCGAGGGAGGCGAGGAACGGCAGGCGCCAGCCCCAGGAGAGGAAGGCATCCTCGGGCATCAGCGTGAGGGCGAAGAACGCGAGCGAGGCCAGCAGCGTTCCGGCCTGGATGCCCACGAACGGCAGGGCGGAGAAGAATCCTCGGCGCTTCACGGGGGCGTACTCGGCCATCAGCACCGTGGCGCCGGCCTGCTCGGCGCCGGCGCCGAAGCCCTGCAGCAGCCGCAGCACCACCAGCAGGATCGGGGCGAGGATGCCCACCTGCTCGTAGGTGGGCAGCACGCCGATGAGGGTGGACGCTCCGCCCATGAGCACGATCGTGGCCACGAGGACCCAGCGACGACCGATGCGGTCCCCGATGGTGCCGAAGAAGAGACCGCCGAAGGGTCGGGCGGCGAAGCCGACGCCGTAGATCCCGAACGCCGCGACGGTCGCCATGGCGGGGTTCTCGGTCGAGAAGAACAGGCGGTCGAAGACCAGTGCCGTCATCAGGCCGTACATCGCGAAGTCGAAGTACTCCAGGGCGCTGCCCACGCTCGAGGACAGCGTGGCGCGGCGGAGGTTCGCCTCGTACTCGGCGCGATCCATCGGCTGCGGGGTGGTGGCGGGGCTGCTCTGCGATGAGCTCACGACATCTCCTTCGATGGTGGGGACGCGGGCCGCCGGCCCGGGCGTCGTGTCTGCGGCCAGAGTACTCTTTTCTGAACAGCGTGCAACGTGTTGAACGATGAGGGCTCTCGGCCCCCTGCGCACTGACCGTCGGAGCGGATTCCGCCCTCCGGGCATGCCGAACAGGGGTCGACCGGCGGGCCGACCCCTGCGCGGAGGGTGTATCAGGCGGCGCCGTCGGGGCGGCGCGAGAGCGGGTTGGTGAGTCGCTCGGCGGCGGCGATCACCGCGCGGCCCACCTCGGCGATGAGTTCGTCGTCCGCCTCCCGGGCGGGCAGCGCCACCCCGATCGCCATGAGCGGATCGCCGGGCTGCCAGGGCTCGAGGGCCGCGGCGACGCCGTGGATCCCCTCGAAGGACTCGCCCAGGTCCACCGCGTAGCCGTGCTCGCGCGCACGGTGCACCTTCGCCCAGAGCTCCTCGGCGCTGCGGGCGGAGCGCGGGGTGCGCGGCGACTCGGGGGCCTCGGCGATCAGCGCGTCCACCTCCTCGTCGCGGAGGGTGGTGAGCATCGCGGTGCCGACGGCGCAGTAGACCAGCGGCAGCCGTGAGCCGAGCGGGGTGCCCAGCCGCTCGGCCCGGCCCTCGTGGCGCGCCAGGTAGATCGCGTCGGGCGCATCGAAGGTCGCGATCTGCACCACCTGCGTGTCGAGCACGGGATCGGTCTCGACGACCTCGAAGAACTCGCGCACCTGGTTGAACTGCGCCGCGAAGGCGCCGCCCAGCTCGGCGGTGCGCATCCCCAGGCGGTAGCCGCCGCCGATCCGGTGGATCATCCGCTCGCGCTCGAGCGCCGCGCAGATGTTCGAGGTGGAGGACTTCGCGATGCCGACGGACCGGGCGATCTCCGACAGCGACTGCGGGACGCCGCCGGAGGCCTCCAATGCGGAGAGGATGCCCAGGGCACGGGAGACGGCGGGCGAGGGATCACGGGACTCGGTCATGGCTCAGTAGAACTCCACGGTGTCGACGACGTTGCGCAGCGGGCGCCCCGCGAGATGGCGGCCGAGGTTGTCGATGAAGAGCCTCGTGATCCGCTCCTCCTCGCGCGAGGAGAGCGCCGCCGTGTGCGGGCTGATGAGCACACGGGGATGATCCCACAGGCGGCTCGCCGTCGGCAGCGGTTCGACGGCGGTGACGTCGAGGGCGGCGTATCCGATGCGGCCCGCATCCAGGGCGTCGAGCAGCGCCTCCTCGTCCACCACGGTGCCGCGACCCACGTTGACCAGGATCGTCCCGGGCCTGGCCGCGGCGAGCACCTCGGTGCCGAGGAGACCGTCGGTCGCGGCGGTGCCGGGGAGCGTCGCGATGAGCGCATCGACCCGCCCTGCCACCTCCGCAAGCTGCTCCACCGGCACGACCTCATCGACCCCTGCCACCTGCCGGCCGCTGCGCGAGGTGCCGATCACCCGTGCCCCGAGGGCGGAGAGCTTCTGCGCACAGGCGGCACCGATGCCGCCGAGCCCGACGACCAGCACGGTCATCTCGTCCACCTGACGCATCTCCCAGCGGTCGGGCCAGCGGTGATCGGCCTGGTCGGCCTGCAGGTGCGGGAGCTCCTTGGCCCCTGCGAGCACGCCGAGGACGGCGAACTCGGCCAGCGGCGACCCGTGCACCCCGGCGGTGGTGGTCACCTGGATGCGCTCGAGCTGGTCGGCGTCGAGGCCGGCGGCCCGCAGCTGCGCCCCTCCCCCGGCCGCCATCGCCTGGACCCAGCGCAGGCGGGGGTTGGCGCGCGCGGTGCGGGAGAGCTGGGCGGGGTCCACGTCGGGCAGGCTGAACAGGATGTCGGCGCGGTCGATCATGGCGTCGTAGGCGGCCTGCTGCTCGGGCGTCCGCCGGTGGGCGGGGTCTCCGGACCAGTCGGCCGGGCCGCGACGGGGACGATAGAGCGCACGGTCTCGGACCACGTCCACCTCCGGCACGGCCCGCTCGATCTCCCGGCACCGCTCCTCGGGCAGGTCGACCGCGATGACGACCTGCGGGCGGGCGGTCTGGTTCGGGCGGGTGTCCATGGAGAGCTCCTCTGCTCGGCCGGGCCCTGGCGATGCAGGGGTGGTTCCAGCATACCGATCCACCCAACCTGCTGGACGCCGTTCACGATACTGGCCGCCGGATGATCAGGAGGTCGATCCCTGGCCGTTCCGTGACAGGCCTTCCGACTTTGGTCGCATGCCCGAGTTCGCGGCGGTACGTAGCGTCGAGGCGTGCACCGCGCACGCCGTCCAGCGAAAGGCCACACCGTGACCTCCACCGCCACCCCGGCCGACGATTCCGCCGGCGATCCCGTCGTCGGCTCCGCGCCCTCCCCTGCCGCGCCGCCGCGCTCGGGTCCTGCGACAGGACGGCCCGAGCGCTCGCTCGCCCCCGACATCGCCCGCGGGCTCATGCTCGCGCTCATCGCGGTCGCGAACGTCTCCTGGTATCTGTGGGGCACGACCGAATCCGCCGGCGGCACCCCGCACATCCCGGCCGACGGACCGCTCGACACGATCACCCAGGTCGTGATGACGATCGCGGTGGACCATCGGGCGATGCCGCTGTTCGCCCTCCTGTTCGGCTACGGGATGGTGCAGTTCTACCGCTCGCGGATCGATCGCGGCCTCGACCCGCGCTCCGTGAGACGGATGATGCGCCGCCGCCATTGGGCGCTGCTCCTGCTGGGGGCGCTGCACGCCGCACTGCTGTTCTACGGCGACATCCTGGGGGCATACGGGCTCTGCGGGCTCGTGCTGGTGTGGTGGTTCTTCGGCCGACGCGAGCGCACCCTGCGCCTCTGGGCGATCGTGCTCGTCGCGGTGATGACGCTGTTCGCCCTGTTCAGCGTCGTCAGCGGGATCGTGCTCTCGCAGTTCGTCCCGGCCGACGTGCTCGCCGAGCTCGAGTCCGTGGACACCGGCACCGGCTTCGCCCGGTCTGCGTCCTACGACAACCCCTATCTCGTCTCGGTCCTGCACCGGCTCGGGCTATGGCTCATGACCCTTCCCTTCGCGGCGCTCATGGGGGCGCCGCTGCCGATCCTGCTGGGCTGGATCGCCGCCCGCCGACGGATCCTCGACGAGCCGTGGCGGCACGTGCGCCTGCTGCGGCGCACGGCGATCGGCGGCATCGCGATCGGCTGGCTGGGCGGCCTGCCCGAGGCGCTCGCACTCCTCGGCGCGTACGAGCTGCCCGCCGCCGCGCCGTGGATGCTCACGGGGATCAGCTCCGTCACGGGCATCGCCTGCGGGATCGGCTATGCGGCACTGTTCGGGCTGCTCGCCCTGCGTCTCGAGGGACGGGCGCCCGGCCAGGACGCCTCGCGCCCGGACTCGTCGACCGACCGGGACCTGGCCCCCGCCGAGCGGGCCTACGGCGTGCCCCGCGCGGACGGTGCTCCCGACCGCACCCGCGACCTCGGCCTGGTCGAGCGGACCCTCGCCGCGGTGGGCCAGCGCTCCCTGAGCTTCTACCTCTTCCAGTCGCTGCTGCTCGCGCCGCTGATGGCCTCCTGGGGCCTCGGGCTCGGCGGGAGCCTCTCCACCGCCCCGGCGCTCGCGATCGCGCTCGGGGTGTGGCTGGTGTCCCTGCCGATCGCGGCCTGGATGGGCTCACGCGGGATGCGCGGACCGGCCGAGATGCTGCTGCGTCGGATGACCTACGGGAAGCTCGATCCGGCGCCGGATCGAACTGCCGCACCCACGCCCACGCCCACGTCCACGTCCACGTCCACGTCCACGTCCACGTCCACGTCCACGTCCACGTCCACGATGACTGGACGGTAAGGCGCGATTCCGAACCAGGATCTGGCTCCGAACCGCGCATGAATGCTGGGTAACCGCCGTGGCCCGGAGCCCTCTTCTCCGAGAACCCGTCACTGACCCTCCTGACAGAGCGCCCGCCAACCCTCCGGCTCCCCGTACCGATCTGCCCCTCACCCCACCCTCTAAGGTGAAGCCATGACCACAGCCACACGGACCGTCACCGTGCAGGATCCCGAGTCCACCGTCCCGCCCATGGCCCTCGACCTGCCTGCGGGGTGGGTCGAGGTCGCCGACGCCGGGCCCGTACTCGGGGCCTTCTCGGACGCGCGCTCGCTCGATCCCGGCATCGCCTCGAACGCCACCCTCACCGCTGTCCCGCTCGCCGCAGGAACAGACCTCGAGGCCTGGCAGAGCGTGGTGCGCGAGGAACAGCTCTCCACCCTGCCGGACCTGCAGGTGATCGAGGATCGCCGCCTCGACACGGACGACGGCACGGCGCAGTGGCACGACTCCTCGGTGATGACGGATCCGAACGGAGCCACCCTGCTGGTCCGCCGCTGGAGTCGCGTGGTGCCCGGCATCGGGCTCACGCTGACCCTGACCACGCTGCCGACAGTGGATGCTCGACATGGCGAGCTCTTCGACGGCCTCGCCGCCTCCTGGCGCCTCGGCGCCTCGCCCCGGAACGGAGACTCCGATGCTCGCTCCTGATCCGAACAATCCTGCTGGGGTCTCAGGGTCCCGCGACGAGATCGATGTCTTCCTCGACGCCATCGTGTCAGGCTCGGCGATCGACGAGGTCGAGACGCTTCCGAAGGAGCTGGTGTCGACGCTCGCCGAGATCCTCCGTGCGCCGGGCGGCACGCTCACCGTGACACTCTCCGCGCCGGAGAGGGTCAGCGGGCACGACCTCACTCTGGCACGCGCCGGCCTGCTGCGGCGCAGCCGTGAGACTCCCGCACGGGAGGATCTGGCCGTCCACCCCACCTCCGCCCTGCCGGGTCTGTTGCTGCGGCTGACCGCCATCTCCCCCGTCGAACCGCTCGCCGAGGACGTCACGCTCGACGTGGATGCCACAGTCGTCGACTCGCTGTTCGACGCCGAGCCGTCGACCCGGCACGCCGCCTGGTCCACGATGATCGAGGCGTCCACGGCCCTTCCCGCCGCGATGCGCAGTGAGCTCGAGCAGGCTCCTCCCCGAGCCGCGCGGCTTGTCCGCCATCGACCCGGGGGCGACCGGTCGGCGACAGTCGTGCTGCTGCGCGGACGCTATCTCCTCGCGGAGGGATCGGCCCTGTCTGCCCTGCACGGCTCCTCGCCGACGGGAGCGGTCAGGTCCCTGATGACGGCGCTCCTCCCCCGATGAGCAGCGTTGCTGGTCATGCGCCGACCCACCGTGGGTGAGGACCCGCCGCCGGTCAGCGGGAACGGATCTGGTCCCGCTCCTGCTTCCTGCGGGGACGCAGCCAGGAGGGGTAGACCCACAGCGGCATGACCGTGCGGTACGACGTCGCCGTGAGCAGCACCACCATGAGGACGACCTCGACGATGACGACGACCGCGATCACCGGCCCCACCCCGAGGTCCCGGAGCACGTCGATCGAGGTGACGCCCACCAGCACTCCGACCACGAGCAGGAGCTGGGCGAGCAGGGGCAGCACGACGAGGACCGCCGATTCCGCATAGCGGTGCCCGGATCGCTGTCCGTCCGGAGTCGAGTCGACCCAGAACCGGGCGCCTGCCCCACGACCCCCTCGGAAGTACGTGCTCATGGCGGCCAGCACGACCCCTGCGAGCACGACCACTGCAGCGAACAGAGCGATGACGGGATCCATCGCGCCATTCTCGCATCGCCATGGGTCAGGCCCGGGAGCCCCGGAGAGCCCGGGCGCCCGGCATGGGGAGAGCTCCCCATCGACGCGCGACCTGCCGCGCAGTAGCGTCGACCGGGACAGCACTGGAGGAATGGGGAGACATGTCTGAGTTCCAGGGGATGGACACCGAGCAGATCGCCGATCTCTCGGCACTGCTCTCGAACAGGGCAGGCACCTTGTCGACTCTGCTGGACGACCTCGCCGTCACGGTGGACAGCACCGTCGGAACCCTGTGGGTGGGACCCGACGCGGACACCTTCTCCACCACCTTCCGCTCGTCCGTGCAGCCTCGCTTCACCTCAGCCGTGGACGCACTGACCGGTCGAGGCACCGAGCTCGACGGGCACCGGGAGGAGCAGGAGACGACCTCCTCGGCGGACATCGGAGTCGCCGGATCACCCCAGGCCGGCCCCGGGTCACCGCAGGCCGGCCCCGGCACGCCAGGCGCCAGCAGCAACTTCCTGGGGGCGGACTGGGGAGATGTCTCCTTCGGTGAGTTCTGGCAGAACGTCAAGGAGAACATCGGCATCGACGGCGTCGATGGCGCCGGCGGGATCGTCGGCATCACCCACAGCTTCGCGAAGAACTTCGGCGACTTCGCATTCGGCAAGGGCAGCGTCCCGGCGTTCATCCCGATGATCGGCGATGCCTTCACCGGCATCATGGCCGGGGTCGACCGGTGGAACGACGACGCCGGGCGCACCGACCTCTCGACCGGCGAGCGGATCGGTCGAGCTGTTCTCGACGGAGGGGTGAACTTCGCCGGCTCGTTGATCGGCAGCGCGATCGGCGGTGCCATCGGCACCGGCCTCGGCTCCTCGATCGGCGGGCTCTTCGGCGGTGGTGGCGGCGCCGCCGCCGGGGCCCCGGCGGCCGGTGTCGGCGCCGTGCCCGGTGCCGCGGCCGGTGGCGCCGCCGGGGTCGGGGTCGGCGGCGTGGTCGGCGGGATCGTGGGTGACGTCGTGGGCAGCTACATCGGCGCCACCACGGCGGACTCCGTGATCGACACCTTCTTGGACTGAGAGCAGGGCGTCACCCGCACGACCCCCTCCCACGACGAACGGCCCGTCCCGAGGATCCGGAAGGATCTCGGGACGGGCCGTTCGTCGACGAGTCAGAGGCTCACAGCATGCAGCTGACGCAGCCCTCGACCTCGGTGCCCTCGATGGCCATCTGCCGCAGGCGGATGTAGTAGAGGGTCTTGATGCCCTTGCGCCAGGCGTAGATCTGCGCCTTGTTGATGTCGCGGGTGGTGGCGGTGTCCTTGAAGAACAGCGTCAGCGACAGGCCCTGGTCCACGTGCTGGGTGGCCTCGGCGTAGGTGTCGACGATCTTCTCGTAGCCGATCTCGTACGCATCCTCGTAGTACTCGAGGTTGTCGTTGGTGAGGTAGGGAGCCGGGTAGTACACGCGGCCGATCTTCCCCTCCTTGCGGATCTCGATCTTCGAGGCGATCGGGTGGATCGAGCTCGTGGAGTTGTTGATGTACGAGATCGAACCGGTGGGCGGCACCGCCTGCAGGTAGGCGTTGTACATGCCGTGCTCGGCGACGTCCGCACGCAGCTGCTTCCAGTCGTCCTGGGTGGGCAGGTGCGCCGAGGAGTTCTCGAACAGGCCGCGGACCTTCTCGGTGCGGGGCTCCCACACCTGGTCGATGTACTTGTCGAAGTACTCGCCGGTGCCGTACTTCGAGTTCTCGAAGTCGTAGAACCGCTCGCCGCGCTCCTTCGCGATCTCCATCGACGCCTTGATGGCGTGGTAGGTGACCGAGTAGAAGTACATGTTCGTGAAGTCCAGGCCCTCGTCGGAGCCGTAGAAGATCCGCTCGCGCGCCAGGTAGCCGTGCAGGTTCATCTGCCCGAGCCCGATCGCGTGGGACTTGCGGTTGCCCTCGGCGATCGTCGGCACGGACTCGATGTCCGAGGTGTCCGAGACGGCGGTCAGGCCACGGATCGCGGTGGCGATGGTCTGCGAGAAGTCCGGGGAGTCCATCGCCTTGGCGATGTTCATCGAGCCCAGGTTGCAGGAGATGTCCCGGCCCAGCTCGTCGTAGCTGAGGTCGGTGTTCATGGTCGACGAGGTCGAGACCTGCAGGATCTCGGAGCACAGGTTCGAGTGCGTGACCTTGCCGGCGATGGGGTTCGCCCGGTTCACGGTGTCCTCGAACATGATGTACGGGTAGCCGGACTCGAACTGGATCTCGGCGAGGACCTGGAAGAAGTCGCGGGCCTTGATCTTCTTCTTGGAGATCCGGGGGTTGTCGACCATCTCGTGGTAGGTCTCCGAGACGTTCACCTCGGCGAACGGCTTGCCGTACTCGCGCTCCACGTCGTACGGGGAGAACAGGTACATCGGCTCGTTCTTCTTGGCGAGCTCGAAGGTGATGTCGGGGATGACCACGCCGAGGGAGAGGGTCTTGATGCGGATCTTCTCGTCGGCGTTCTCGCGCTTGGTGTCGAGGAAGCGCAGGATGTCCGGGTGGTGGGCGTTGAGGTACACCGCACCGGCGCCCTGACGGGCTCCGAGCTGGTTGGCGTAGGAGAAGGAGTCCTCGAGGAGCTTCATCACGGGGATGACGCCGCTGGACTGGTTCTCGATGTGCTTGATCGGCGCACCGTACTCGCGCACGTTCGAGAGCAGCAGGGCCACGCCGCCTCCGCGCTTGGACAGCTGCAGCGCGGAGTTGATGGAGCGGCCGATGGACTCCATGTTGTCCTCGATGCGCAGCAGGAAGCAGGAGACGAGCTCTCCGCGCTGCGCCTTGCCGGCGTTGAGGAAGGTGGGGGTCGCGGGCTGGAAGCGACCGTCGAGGATCTCCTCGACGAGGTTGCGGGCCAGCTCCTCATCACCGCGGGCGAGGCCGAGCGCGACCATCACGACGCGATCCTCGAAGCGCTCGAGGTACCGCTTGCCGTCGAAGGTCTTCAGCGTGTACGAGGTGTAGTACTTGAAGGCGCCCAGGAACGTCGGGAAGCGGAACTTCTTGGCGTAGGCCTGCTCCGAGAGCGACTCGATGAACGAGAAGTCGTACTGGTCGAGCACGTCCTTCTCGTAGTAGTCGTTCTCGACCAGGTAGTCCATCTTCTCGCGCAGCGAGTGGAAGAAGACGGTGTTGGGGTTCACGTGCTGCAGGAAGTACTCCCGCGCGGCCTCGCGGTCCTTCTCGAACTGGATGGACCCGTCGGGCCCGTACAGGTTCAGCATCGCGTTCAGGGCGTGGTAGTCGAGCTGCCTGTTGTGCTCGACCGGGGGCATCTCGGTCAGTGTCGCCAAAACTCTTCCAATCCGTCATGGACCCGCGTGACATCGCGCGGAGTGCCGAACAGTTCGAACTTGTACATGTGGGGGACCCGGCACTTGGCGGAGATGATGTCCCCGGCCATGCAGTAGGACTCCCCGAAGTTGGTGTTCCCCGCACCGATCACGCCCCGGATCCGACTCCGGTTGCGTTCGTCGTTGAGGAACTTGATGACCTGCTTGGGCACGGCACCGCGGCCGTTGCCCCCGCCATAGGTCGGGACCACCAGGACGAACTCCTCGTCCACGACGAGGGGATCATCCTTGGGATAGAGCGGGATCCGCTCTGCGGGCACGCCCAGCTTCTCGACGAAGCGCTTGGTGTTGCCGGAGACCGAGGAGAAGTAGACGAGCCTGGTCACTCCCGACGCTCCTCCGCGGCCTGTCAGATCGCGGTCGCGGTGCGCTGCTGTGCACCGGCGCCCGCGAGCGCCTTGATCTTGTCCGGGCGGAAGCCGGACCAGTGATCCTCGGAGGTGATGACCACAGGGGCCTGGACGTAGCCCAGGGACTTGACGGTCGCGAGCGCCTCGGCGTCCTCGGTGATGTCGACGACGTCGTAGGCGACGCCGGCCTTGTTCAGTGCGCGCTTGGTCGCATCGCACTGCACGCAGAGGGGCTTCGAGTACACGGTGATGTCCAAGGGAAGGGCCTTTCACGAGCGCTGCGCCGAGGCGCGGAACAGGAGGTGTCGCAGGTTGTCTGTGGGGGTCCGATGGACCCTGTCGTCGTGTTCCGGAGCTTCTGGGGACCGGTTCGCTTCGACTCCGTCAACACTACACCTAGTGGTGACCCGACGCGAGGACCACTAGATGTACTGAACTACAAACATGTCATCCACAGCGACATGTTGACAGGCTGTGGATGGACGGTGCGCGATGGGGACGGAGCGGAGGCTCCACGCACGAAACCCGAGGATGCGTGCACAGTCGAGTGTGGACGACGGGTCCGACAGCCCGCACCGGCGGTGGATGGAGCTCGCTCCGACCGCCCCGTCCCACCCTCGAATGAGGTCCACACGACATGTCATCCACCCGGTTCCTCGGCGTGTCCCCGGCATCGCTCCGGCGTGTCTCCGGCGTGTCTCCGGCGTGTCTCCGGCGTGTTGCGGGCGTGTCGCCGCGACGGCCTCTCCCGGCTCGCCCCCGGAGGCCTGCGAGGCCCCCGGGCGGCCGCTCCCCCGGGCCGGACGCGACGATCCCCGCACACCCCCGGATGTCGGGGCGGTGCGGGGATCGGGAAGGCCGGTCCGGTACGGCGTCAGCGCGGTGGCGGGGACGCCGCCGGGGACGTCAGGAGCGGGGACCCTCACCTGTCGGCGCGTCAGGCGCTCCGGCCTCGGACGCCGACGGGTCGGTGGGCGCGGGACCCGTGCCCCACGCGTCGGCGATCTCCTCGTCGGCGTCCCGTACGGGCTCCGCCACCGGCGCGGGCTCGGGAGCGCCTGCGGTGATCGGAGCCGTCTGCTCGACGCCGGCGGAGTCGTCAGCACGCGCTGCGTCCTCAGCGACCGGCGGCTCCTCGGTCCGAGCGTCGACGGACGCCGGGGCCTCCACGGTCAGCACCGGCGCGCTCGGTGCGGACTCCTCGGCGGAATCCTCCACGGAGGTCCCGTCAGCGGTCTCCCCCGACGTCTCGTCGCCGTCGGCGGCGGCGGCGTCGGCGTCGGCGTCGGCGCCATCGCTCTCCTCCGCCTCGAGGCTCCGGCCGTCCGCGACGACGATGCTCGAGAGCACCTCGCGCAGCAGCTCCACCTGGACGAGAGCCTCCGCCGCGCCGGAGACGGGCTCCTTGCCCTTCTCCACGAAGGTGTGGAAGGCCTCCCACATCAGCTCGGCGGACCCCTTGGGCGCCGTCGTCGAGGTCTCCTGGACCACGCCGCTCTTCTTCTCCCGCAGGGAGAGCGTCGAGCGCTCGTCCCCGTGGGAGGGCGCGGGCAGTTCGACCCGCATCCGGCGGCGGGCGGAGAGCACCTGCAGGGTCTCCGAGTACTCCGGGGCGAAGGGCAGGTAGTGCCACACCAGGCGCACCTGCGCCCCGCCCTCCAGCTCACCGAGCAGCTCGATCGATCCGGGGATCACACCCTTGGGCCAGTGGCGCACGGCGGAGAGCCGGGCGATCGGGCCGTAGGTCGCCTCGGTGACCGCCATCTGATGGGCGACGCCCGTGAGCAGCCCCTTGACGTAGAGGTCGCGGTCGCGCTGGGTGGCGCCGCCACCGGCCCCCGCCTCGACCGCGGCCTGCAGCGCCTTGCGTCGCGAGGAGCGCACCTCGGTGGGCAGGTCGTAGGAGGAGGTGGTCACGTGCGCCCCGCCGTACAGCGGCTGGCTGGCCGGCATGAGGATCTCGTGGTCCACCATCCGCAGGTCCTTCACGGCGATGTGCTCGGCCATCCGCGTCACCGAGTCGTCGTACTGCTGGGGGTGGGCCATCATCACCAGGCGCCGACCGGTCATCCGCTCGAAGTCGGCGACCTCCGCGATCTCCTCGGCGGAGAAGCCCAGCGGCGGCTCGACCAGCACGGGGATGCCCCGACGCATCAGCGCGAGCAGGTCCTCGACGTGCAGGCCGTCGGTGGAGAGCACCACGCCGTCCAGCGTGATCGTCTTGGCGCGCACCGCCGCGACGAGATCGGCGACGGTCTCGAAGCGCTTGTCCTCCTCGATGCCCCACACCTCGGAGGACTCTCGGCGGCGGCGCGGCGAGTGGTCCACCAGGGCGGCGATCGAGAAGCGGTCCCAGCGCCGACGCAGAACCGGCAGGTGCACGGCCTGGGCCATGGTTCCGGCGCCGATCACGGCGATGTTCAAGGTCTTCGGCATCGGGAGGCTCCTCGGGCTCGGCGGGATCGGCGGCAGCTCCGCCGGCTCGCGGCGGGCGCCGTGCCGTCTCCGGCATCGCGGCCCGCTCACCGCGGGGCGCACGCCCGTTTCTACCACAGACTCCCGATCCTCAGCCCCTCCGCTCCGCCCGCCCCACCAGCGGCGCGAGCGACGAGGTTCACGCCCGTTCCCTGCGGGCATCGCCGCCCCCGGCCGCCCGGCAGGATTATCGTGGTCCGCGGATCAGCACGTCTCAGGAGGACCCCCGTGGCCAGACGCTTCTACTTCGGCGCCCGCAACGTCTCGCGCCCCTTCGTCAAGCTCCTGTGGAGCCCACGGGTCACCGGACTCGAGAACATCCCGAGCGAGGGCGGCTTCGTCGTCGCCTCGAACCACCTCTCCAACATCGACAGCTTCGTGCTGCCGGTGGTCCTGCCCCGGCAGATCCGCTTCGTCGCCAAGGACACGCTGTGGACCCAGAAGGGTCTGCGCGGCCGCATCCTGCACTGGTTCTTCGAGGCCGTCGAGGCGGTGCCGGTGGACCGCGAGGCGCTGTCCTCCGGCAAGGGCGCGCTCCAGGCCGGGCTGTCGATCCTCCGCGACGGCGACGGCTTCGCGATCTACCCCGAGGGCACCCGTTCCCGGGACGGTCTGCTGCATCCCGGCAAGCAGGGCGCGGCATGGCTCGCCGTCGAGTCCGGCTGCCCGGTGATCCCCGTCGGCCTCAAGGGGACCCAGCACATGCTCTCCCGTCTGATCCCGCAGCGCGGATCGGTCACCGTGCGCGTGGGCGCCCCGATCCATCTCGAGGACATCGACCCCACCGCCTCCAAGGGGGTGCGGCGGCGACTGCTGAACGCGAAGATCATGGACGAGATCCAGAAGCTCTCCGGCCAGCGCCGCGCCTGATTCCCGCTCGCGCGGCGGCCACGACCCCCTGCGGGCGGCGGCCGACGACGACGGATCTCCGCCGGGCCCCCGCGAGCGGCCCCCGGACCAGTAGGATCTGGCCAGGGCGCTCGCCGACATGGTGGCGGCCGCACGCACCGCACCGCAGGAGACCAGATGGCCGTCGTCGTCGGATTCATCCCCACCGAAGTGGGCTTCAAGGCGCTGGCCGCAGCCCGCGAGGAGGCGGAGCAGCGCGGCGGCCCCCTCATCGTGGTCAACGTGCTGCGCGACGGGGTCGGCGAGGATCCCCGCCACGCGAACGAGCAACAGCTCGAGATCGCCCGCGACCAGCTGCGACGCGCCACCGTGCGGGTCGAGTTCCGCCAGGAGACCACCGAGGACGACATCGCCGACATCCTGCTCGACGTGGTCGAGGCGGAGGACGCCGAGCTGCTCGTGCTCGGCGTGCGCCGCCAGCAGGATCTCGCCCGCCACCTCCTGGGGCTGACCGTCCAGAAGCTCCTGCTCTCCGCCGGCAGCGAGGTGCTCGTCGTCTGACGAGGCCCCACCGCAGGACGAACGCGGCCCGTCCCCTCGAGGGGACGGGCCGCGTTCGTCCTGCCGGGCCGGTGCCGTGCGCGGGCACGGCACCGGCGCCGAGGATCAGGCGTCCAGCGGGTCGCCGCCGACCTGCTGGTCGGCCTCGACGGAGTTGAGCGCGGTCTCGATGCGCTCGCCGATGGTGGCGTCGACGTTCTTCCAGTACTGGATCGCCTTGGCGAGGACCGGCTCCTCGACGGTGCTCAGGCCGCCGGAGACGGTCTCGACCAGCTGGTCGCGCTGCGCGTCGTCGAAGACCTCGCGCACCAGGATGCCGGGCTGGACGAAGTCGCCGTCCTCCGCGTGCAGGGTGTACGCGGCGCGGACCATCTCGCCGTCGGCCTCCCAGCCGTTGTCGACCGGGCCCTGCTCGTCCTGGTAGGCGCGGCCGTAGGAGTTCGGTGCGTAGACCGGTGCGTCACCGGAGTGCAGGAACTGCATGTGCCCCTCCTTGTCGTAGGAGTTCGTGGGCACGATCGGCGCGTTGACCGGCAGCTGGTTGAAGTTGGTGCCGATGCGGTGGCGCTGCGCGTCGGGGTAGGAGAAGACGCGGCCCAGCAGCATCTTGTCCGGGGAGACGCCCGTGCCGGGCACGGTGTTGCTGGGGCTGAAGGCGGCCTGCTCGATCTGCGCGTAGTGGTTCTTGGGGTTCTTGTTCAGCGTGAAGCGCCCCACCTTGATCAGCGGGTAGTCCTTGTGGGAGACCGTCTTGGTGAGGTCGAAGATGTTGAAGCGGTAGGTCTTCGCGTCCTCGTAGGGGATCACCTGCACGGACATGGTCCAGCTCGGGTTCTCCCCGCGCGCGATCGCCTCGAAGAGGTCCCGACGGTGGTAGTCGGCGTCCGAGCCGGCGAGCGCCTCGGCCTCCTCGTTGCTGAGGAACTCCAGGCCCTGGTCCGTGTGGAAGTGGTACTTGATCCAGAACTTCTCGCCGGACTCGTTGACCCACATGTAGGTGTGCGAGCCGTAGCCGTTCATGTGGCGCCAGGACTTGGGCAGGCCGCGCTCGCCCATGAGGTAGGTGACCTGGTGCGCGGACTCGGGCGAGTTGCTCCAGAAGTCCCACTGCATGGTGTTGTCGCGCAGGCCCGAGTCCGGGGTGCGCTTCTGGGAGTGGATGAAGTCGGGGAACTTCATCGGATCGCGCAGGAAGAAGATCGGGGTGTTGTTGCCGACGATGTCGTAGTTGCCCTGCTGGGTGTAGAACTTCAGCGCGAAGCCGCGCACGTCCCGCCAGGTGTCGGGCGAGCCGAGCTCACCGGCGACGGTGGAGAAGCGGGCCAGCATCGGGGTCGTGCGACCCTTCTGGAACAGATCGGCCTTGGTGTACTGCGAGACGTCCTCGGTCACCTCGAGCTCGCCGAAGGCGCCGGAGCCCTTCGCGTGGGGGCTGCGCTCCGGGACGCGCTCGCGGTCGAAGCGGGCGAGCTTCTCGACCAGCGCCACGTCATGGAGCATCAGCGGGCCGTCGGCGCCGACGCTCAGCGAGTGCGCATCGGACTCGCGCGGTGCGCCGGACTCGGTGGTGCTGGGGATCGTGGGATCGATGTCGTTCATCTGCATCTCCTGGGTGGTGGGGGATTCTGACAAGCTGTAAGGAAAAGTCGAGACAGTGGTGCCGGAGACGAGGTCGGGCGACCTCCGGCAGGATTCAGGGGGCGGCGGGCTCCGAACGGCCGACGGCCGCACGACAGTCCGAGCAGACGCCGCGGTAGACGACCTCTGCGATCTCGATGTCGAAGCCGTGGTCATCGTGCGGGGTCAGGCAGGGGGCCTCCCCGACCGCGCACGGGATGTCCTCGAGCCGACCGCACTCGCGGCAGACCAGATGGTGGTGGTTGTCGTGGCGGTGCAGCTCGTACTGCATGCTGCGCCCGCCCACCGACACACGACGCAGCAGCTCCGCGTCGGAGAGGGCGTTCAGCACGTCGTAGACAGCCTGCCGGGACACGGTCCCGAGGCTCCCGCGGACGGACTGGGCGATGGTCTCCGCATCCGCGTGCGGATGCTCCTCGACGGCCGCCAGCGTCGCGAGCCGCGGTGCGGTCACGCGCAGTCCCGCGCCCCGGAGGGCGGAGGTGTGCTGAGCGGTCGACATGCCCTCACACTACCCAGTTTTCTGGACTATCTCAAGAAAGCGTCGGGCTCTCAGCGGGTTCGTCGGCCGACGGACCGCCTCGTCGGCCGACGGCTCAGAGCGCGCGCCAGGCCGCCCCGGGGTCCTGGGTGGCGAACTTCCCGCCGCTGACGTCGAGGAGCGCCCCGGTGATGTAGCTCGAGAGGTCCCCGGCCAGGAACAGGCAGAGGTTCGCGACGTCCTCCGGCAGTCCCCAGCGGCGCAGGCTCAGCTGGTCCAGCTTCGTCGCAGCGGCCTCCTCGTCCAGGGCGGCGAAACCGTTCATGGCCGTGGGGATCATGCCGGGGGCGTAGGCGTTCACGGTGATGCCCCACGGGCCGAGCTCGCTGGCCAGCACGCGGGTCATCTGCACGACCGCCGCCTTGGAGGCGCCGTAGGCGGCGGCGTCCACGCTCGGGATGATCGCGGCGAACGAGGCCGCGTTGATGATCCGGCCCGAACCCTGCTTCTTCATGAGCGGGATCGCGGCCTGGCAGGTGTTCAGCACGCCGCGCACGTTGACGGCGAAGACGGTGTCCCACAGCGCCGGGTCGAAGGACTCCAGCGGGCCCTCGGCGTTGATGCCCGCGTTGTTGATGAGCACGTCGAGCCGCCCGTAGCGCTCCTCGATCGTGGCGACCGCGTCGCGCACCTGCTCCGGATCCGTGATGTCGCAGGTGAGGGCGAGGTCGGCGATCGACTCCGCCTCCAGCGCGGCGAGCGCCCCGGGATCGAGATCCAGGGCCACGACCGTCGACCCCTCCCCCGCGAAGGCCTCTGCGATGGTGCGGCCGATCCCTCGGCCGGCACCGGTGACGAGCACGACGCGCCCGGACAGGTCGATCTGCATGCTTCTCCTCGGGTCATGGTCGCAGCGGCGCGGGCGCGCCCTGCGCGAGCAGGCCCCGGTCAGGGCTCCGGGATACCGTATTCCACTGTCACCTCTGCTCCGAGCAGGGTCAAGGGACGAGAAGAGGAGTACAGCGATGGATGCACGCACCGTCTGGGTGACCGGGGCCGGTTCCGGCATGGGCAGGGCCTCGGCGCTCGCCGCCGCGCAGGACGGACGTCCGGTCGCGCTGTCCGGTCGTCGGCCCGAGGTGCTCGACGAGGTCGCCGCCGAGATCCGCTCTGCGGGCGGGACGGCGCTGACGGTGCCGCTGGACGTCACCGACCCGGGCGCTGTGCGCGAGGCCGCGGCCCGCATCGAGCAGGAGCTCGGCGCGGTGGAGGCCCTCGTGCTCTCCGCGGGCCTGAACGCCCCCAAGCGCTACTGGCGCGATCAGGACCTCGCCGAGTTCGCCGCGATCGTGGACACCAACCTGCTGGGTCCCGTCTCGGTGATCGATGCCGTGCTGCCGGGGATGCGGGAGCGCGAGGCCGGCACCATCGTGCTGATCTCCTCGTACTCCGCCTGGCGCTTCTCCCCCGACGCCGGCGCCGCCTACAGCGCCTCCAAGACGGCGCTCGGACCGCTCGCCGCGACCCTGAACGCCCAGGAGAACGGTCACGGGATCCGCGCCTGCCACCTCTGCCCCGGCGACGTGGACAGCGACTTCCTGGACCAGCGCCCGGTGGTCCCCGGCGCGGAGGACCGCGCGGTGATGCTGACGCCCGAGGACATCGGCCGCGCCGTCGCCTTCGTGCTGACCAGCCCCGCGCACGTGGTCATCGACGAGCTCGTGATCAGCCCGGCGAAGCCCGCCGCCTGAGCGACGGGGGCCGCCCCGGCAACGGCGTCGGGTCTCGGCGTCGACGGAAGACGGCCCGCCGGGCATGCACAAGGGCCCCGCTCCCGTGGCGACACGGGGGCGGGGCCCTTGATCTGCGGAGCCGCCTGGGGGAATCGAACCCCCGACCTATTCATTACGAGTGAATCGCTCTACCGACTGAGCTAAGGCGGCGTCGCCGCTGGGCGGCAGACCGGTTCACTGTACGTGAACCGTCACGGCCTGCGCAAAGCGGTGCAGGGCGATCCGCGTCACGCTCAGCAGGTCATGCCGTCCTCCGGCACGATGCCCTCGAGCAGGAAGGTGTCGACCTGCTTCTCGATGCAGCCGCCCGAGCGGCCGTAGGCGGTGTGCCCGTTGCCCTCGAAGGTCAGCAGCACCGCGTCGTCGAGCTGCGCGGAGAGGTTCTGCGCCCAGGCGTACGGGGTGGCGGGGTCCCCGGTGGTGCCGATGACCACGATCGGACCGGCACCCTTCGCGGTGATCGGGGCGGGCTCGCGCAGCGGTGGCACCGGCCACTCCGCGCAGGCGTCCCCGCCGAGGACCGGGCCGAAGGTCGGGTACTTCTCCGCGATCCGCTCCGCCTCCTCGGCCGCCTGCTCAGCATCGGCGAGGCCGGGCCGATCCAGGCAGCTCACCGCGGTCATCGCGAAGGCGGCGTTGGTGCGATAGGTGCCGTCGAAGCCTCGTTCGTTCGAGCGGTCCGAGTAGTCCAGCAGCAGGGAGCCGTCTCCGTCGGCGGCTGCGGTGAGCGCCTCCCGGCCCAGCTCCCACTGCCCGTCCTCGTACATCAGCGACAGCACGGCCGAGCGGGCGATCGCCCCGGTGAGCTCACGATCCACGGAGGTGGTGCCCAGCGGCTCGGCGTCGATCCCGGCGAGGAGGTCCAGCAGCTGCTGCTTCGCCTCCTCCTCGGTGCCGTGGAAGGGGCAGCTCGATCCCGCGTCCAGGCAGTCGGCGAGGAAGGCCTCGGTGGCCCGCTCGAAGCCCTCCGCCTGACCGGCCCCGAACTGCTGACGGGTGAGCGTGGGGTCCACGGCGCCGTCGAGCACGAAGCGTCCCACCCGGTCCGGGTACAGCTCGGCGTAGCTCGATCCGAGGTAGGTGCCGTAGGAGTAGCCGAGGTAGTCGAGCTGCTCCTCGCCGAGCGCGGCGCGCAGCACGTCCATGTCACGGGCGGTGGAGAGGGTGTCGAGGTAGGGCAGGATGCCGCCGGAGTGCGCCTCGCAGGCCTCGGCGGCACGCGCGGCCCAGTCCACGGGCTCGTCGTTGGTCCCCTCGGAGGAGGGTTCGGCGGTGCCCGAGAGGTACTTGTCGAGGTCCTTGTCGTCCAGGCAGGTGATGCCCTCCGAGCGGTACACCCCGCGGGAGTCGAAGCCGACCACGTCGTAGGACGCGGTGACCGCGGGCGAGATCGAGTACATCAGGCCGTCGAGGGCGTTCACCCCGGAGAGGCCGGGCCCGCCGGGGTTGGTGACCAGGGAGCCCGTGGACTCGCCCGAGGCCTTCACCCGCGCCACGGCGAGATCGATGTCCCCGGCGCCGGGATCGTTCCAGGCCAGCGGGACGGTGAGGGTGCCGCACTCCACGCCCTCGGCGTAGACGTCCTCGCAGGGACCCCACTCGATCTGCTGGTCGTAATAGGTCGCGTAGGCCGGGTCCTCCGCCGGGTCGCCGGGGAGATCCGCGGCGGCGGAGGGGTCGACCGCCTGCAGCGCAGGACCGTCGTCCTCGGCGTCCGAGGCACCGCCGTCCGAGGCGGCGGCTCCCTTCGCCGCCGCGCCGTCGGAGGCTCCGGCGTCTCCCTGAGCGGGCCCGGCATCGGTGCATCCCGCCAGCAGCAGGAGCGCCGCGGCGGCACCGGCGGCGAGGCGGGCGAGCGGGCGGCGGGTGCGAGCAGGAGGGGCCATGCGGTGTTCCTTGTCCGGGCTGTCGGACCGTGGCCGGGAATCCGGAGCACGGCCCGGCCATCCTAGGCCCAGGCCGTGCTCGGATCCCCGATCGATCATCCGACCTCGCGCAGGCTCCAGCGACGCACGCCCAGCACCGTCGGCACCACCACGAGCAGCAGCAGGGGCAGCAGCTCGAACGCTCCCGCATCCCCGGTGCCCAGCGCGCTCGCCGCCGAGGTGAGGTCCACGGCCCGCACCACGTCGGCGACGACCTCGGAACCGAACGCCGCGGTGAGCGCGCCGGCGGTGCTGATCACGAAGGGCACGCCGATCGCGACGACCAGACCGATCACGGTGGACTGCAGCAGGATGCCCATGGCCAGGGCGAACAGCAGGCTCGCGGCGAGGACCACGAGCTGGGTGCTCAGCAGGCTCTCGAACGAGGAGAAGACGGCGCCCTCCCCCATCAGCTCGCCGCCGACCCAGGTGGCCGCGGCCGCCAGTCCGATCGAGAGCGCCACCACCACCAGCACCAACGCGGTCGCGGCGATGACCTTGGAGGCCAGCACCCCGAGCCGTCCGGGGCGCTGGAGGAAGGTGTTCTGGATGGAGCGGTCGGACCACTCCCCCGCCGTCATCATCACGACGATCACGGGGATGATCAGGCTCAGCGGGAGGCTGAGCACGATGAAGGTGAACTCCACGTCGCTGGTGCCCTCGGGCATCACGGCGGGCTGGATCAGGCCGCCGAGCGCGGCGAAGGCGAGGATCGCGAGCAGGGAGAGGGTGAGCAGGATGGTCGCGCCGCGGGTGTCGAGATAGGCGCGCAGGTCGATGTCGGGTCGCATGATGAGGTTCCTCGATCGGGTCGGGTCGGATGGGTCAACGCTGCGGGGCCGCGGCGGGCTCGGCGCTGGGGGTCGGCTCGGCGGCCGCTGTCGCAGGGTCGGCGCCGCCGGCGGGGGCCTCGCTCTGGCCGGTGAGGGTGAAGAAGACCTCCTCGAGGCCGCCGCCGGGGGTGGCGCCGAGCGAGGTGAGGACCAGCTGCTCGCGCAGCGCGAGGCGGCCCACGTCCTCCGGGGCGAGGCTCACCTCGAGCTCGCCCTCGGCGCGAGGTTCGTAGGCGATGCCGTGGCGGTCGAGCGCCGCCCGCAGGCCCTGCGGATCCAGGGAGGTCACCCTCGTGCCGGAGCCGGCGGTGAGCTCCTCGAGGGTGCCCTCGCTGACCAGGCGGCCCTGCGAGATGACCACCAGGCGGTCCACGGTCGCCTCGACCTCGCGCAGCTGGTGGCTGGAGAGCAGCACGGTGCCGCCGGCGTCGGCGAAGGAGCGCAGCAGGCGCCGCATCCAGCGGATCCCCTCGGGATCCAGGCCGTTGGCCGGCTCGTCCAGGACCAGCACCGCGGGGTCGCCGATCAGGGCGACGCCGATGCCGAGCCGCTGGCGCATGCCGTAGGAGTAGCCGCCGACGCGCTTGGCCCCGGCCTCCTTCAGGCCCACCATCTCGAGGACCTCGTCGGCCCTCGCCGCCGGCATCCCGACGGTGCGGGCGGTCAGGCGCAGCGTCTCCAGGCCGGTGCGGCCGTTGTGGAGGGCGCGGGCGTCGAGCATCACGCCGATGGTGCGGGCGGGGTGCTCGAGGCGTCGGAACTCCTCACCGCCGACGAGGGCCTCGCCCTCATCGGCCCGGGCGAGCCCGGTGAGGATGCGCAGGGTGGTCGACTTGCCGGCGCCGTTGGGGCCGAGGAAGCCGGTGACCGAGCCGGGAGCGCAGGAGAAGGTCAGGCCGTCGACGGCGGCGCGGGTTCCGTACACCTTGCGGACGCCGCGCACCTCGAGGCCGATGCCGGGGGCGGTGGAGGGGGTCGTGGAAGTCATGTCAGAACACTCCTCCCCGGGGCGCGGTGGCGGACAGCGACCGCGGGCCAGGCGCCCGGCGACGAAGGTCGCGCCCGTCGGCCGTGACGGGACCGCCGGGGTCGACCTCCGTCGGTCGCGGGGGCGACCTGGGGCGACCCGCGCACCGCCCGGCCGTTCCGACGGCGAGCGCCTCCGGTCGCGCCACTACAGTGAACGCGTGGACGAACAGGGAGCACCGATGAGGCACCGCTGGCAGGAGGTGCTGCTCGTCGTCGCGATCCTGACCGAGACGATCCTCGGGATCATCCTCTCCTCGTCCGCCGGCGACGTGTGGCGGGCCGTCCTCACCCTCGTGCTGGGCGCGGCGCTGCTGCAGCGGCACCAGCACTGGCGCTGGCTGCTCCCGGTGCTGCTGGTCGCGAACATCATCTCGATGTCGATCACGGTGCTGATCGTCGTCACCTACGCCTACGCGACCCGCAGCCACCACCGCGTGCTCACGCTCCTGGTGGCCGTCCTCGCCGTGCTCACCGGTGCGCTGCCGCCCCTGCTGTGGGTCTCGACCAGCCCGTACATGGACCTGACGAGCCTCATCCTGATCGTCCTGGTCGTCGCGGCCTCGGCAGCGACGGGCATGTACACCTCGGCCCGTCGGGCGCTGCTGCACCAGCTGCAGCAGCGCGCCGAACAGGCCGAGTCCGGCCGTGCCGTCGCCGAGGAGCAGGCCCGACGGGCCGAGCGCACCCGCATCGCCCGCGAGATGCACGACATCGTCGCGCACAAGATCTCGCTGGTGGCGATGCATGCCGGTGCCCTCGAGGTGAACCCGACCCTCGAGCGCGAGCAGGTCCAGCAGTCCGCGGGGCTCATCCGGCAGACTGCGGCGACGGCGCTGTCGGAGCTGCGCGAGGTGCTGGGTGTTCTGCGCGGCGACGGGGACGAGGCCCCGCTCGCACCGCAGCCCACCTGGGAGGACGTGCGCCGCCTGGTCACGACCTCGCGGGAGGCCGGCATCGCGGTGGACCTCTTCGACTTCATCGACGACGTGGTGCCGGACCCCCTGGCTCGCACCGCGTACCGCGTCGTCCAGGAGGGGCTGACCAACATCCACAAGCACGCGCTGCACACCCGGGCGAGGGTCGCGCTGATCGGCGAGCCCGGCACCGAGCTCGTGATCGAGGTCAGTAATGTGCTCCCCAAGGGGTTCACCACAGATCTCCCCGGGGCCCGGATGGGGCTGTCGGGCATCGAGACGCGCGTGACGCATGCGGGCGGGACCATCACGTCGGGACCCACCGACGACGGACGATTCGAAGTGAGGGCGGTGATCCCGTGGCCGATGGCGACGTGACGCGCGTAGGACTGATCGACGACGACTCCCTGGTGCGCGCCGGGCTGGCGATGATCCTCGGGGCGGACCCCGGCATCGAGGTCGTGGCACAGGGCGGCGACGGTGCGGAGGCCGTGACGCTGGTGCAGAAGCACCGGCCCGACGTGCTGCTGATGGACGTGCGCATGCCCAAGCTCGACGGCATCGCCGCGACCCGTGCCGTCAGCGACCTGCCGAACCCGCCCAAGATCATCATGCTCACCACGTTCGACATGGACGAGTACGTGTTCCAGGCGCTCGAGGCCGGAGCGGACGGCTTCCTGCTCAAGGACACCCCGCCGCAGGACCTGGCCCGTGCGGTCCATGTGGTCGCCGGCGGCGACGCGATGCTCTCGCCGACCATCACCCGCCGCATGCTCTCCCACTTCTCGGAGGCGAATCCGGGCTCTCGCCAGGATCGCCATCCCGGGATCTCCCTGCTCACCGAGCGCGAGACGGAGGTGCTCGGGGCGGTGGGCGCCGGACTCTCCAACGCTCAGATCGGCATGCGGCTGTTCATGAGCGAGGCGACGGTGAAGGCGCACGTCTCGAAGATCTTCGCGAAGCTCGACTGCACCAACCGGGTCCAGATCGCGATCATCGCGCACGAGGCCGGGCTCACCGACCTCGACAGCGGCCAGATCTGAGGGACCGGGCAGGGGACCTCGGTCAGCCCCAGCCCAGCTCGTGGAGGCGGGCGTCGCTGAGGCCGAAGAGATGACCGATCTCGTGCAGCACCGTCACCGCGATCTGGCAAACGAGGTGCTCGCGCGAGGAGGCATGGCGCTGCAGCGGACCGCGGAAGACGAAGATCCGGTCGGGCATCGCGTAGCCCTGGAAGACGCTGCGCCTGTCCAGCGGTATCCCCTCGTACAGCCCCAGCAGCTCAGAACCGCCGGCCTGCTCCGGGGTGGGCTCCTCCTCGACGAGGATCACGACGTTCGCCTCGGCGATCGTGCGGGCCACCTCCTCGGGCAGCGAGTCCAGGGCGTCGTCGACCGCCTCCTCGAACTCCTCGCGGCTGATCCGGATCATGGGGTCATCGAACCACGCCCGGCCGGGAACGGCGTGGGGACGCGACCCACGCAACAGAGCGGCGCGGGCGGCTCCGCCGGACGTGTCGGATACGACGCATCGGCCCAGAAGCCGGAGGCGAGGACCTCCCAGGATGGGTATGCTCGTCGTCGGGCAGTGCACTGCCCAGGGCCCCCATCGTCTAGAGGCCCAGGACACCGGCCTTTCACGCCGGCGACACGGGTTCGAATCCCGTTGGGGGTACTCGTCGGACCCGCAGCATTCGTGCTGCGACCAGGCGAGACGGAAGTGCGAGGCGGCTCACAGCCAAAGTGGTGCAGAGCCCCGAGAACGTCCGGTAGAGTTATCCAGGTCGAAGCGGGCAACCGCAGAGACACGCAAGGCCCTGTAGCTCAGTTGGTTAGAGTGCCGCCCTGTCACGGCGGAGGTCGCCGGTTCAAGCCCGGTCAGGGTCGCCCCCGCGAGTAGGCCCCGGAACATCGTTCCGGGGCCTTTCTCCTTCCCCCGGGACGACGACGTCCCGGATCGGCATGCGCGCGGCTCGATGGCCGTGCAGTCGGCCCCGGCCGCCGCGGCCGTCCGGCCCCCGACGTCAGGCGCCGCCGCCCTCTCCCCCGCCGCTCACTCTCCCGCAGCTCAGAACACCGGGCCGGTCACCCCGCAGCCAGCACCCATTCCCCGTAGAAGATCGCGAGGCCCGCGCTCACGCACACGGCGGCGATGATCCAGAAGCGGATCGCGACGGTGACCTGGCTCCACCCGAGCAGCTCGAAGTGATGATGGATGGGGGTCATGCGGAAGACCCGCTTCCCGACCCCGCCGTTCCTGCGCTTGGTCGCCTTGAAGACGCTGACCTGGATGATGACGGCCGCGGTCTCGAAGACGAACAGGCCGCCGAGCACGATCATCAGCAGCTCCGTGCGGGACATGATCGCGATGCCGGCGAGCGCGGCGCCGAGGGCCAGGGAGCCGGTATCGCCCATGAACAGCTTCGCCGGCGGCGCGTTCCACCACAGGAAGCCGATGCAGGCCCCGGCGATGCAGGTGGCCACGAGCGCGAGGTCCAGCGGATCACGCACCTCGTAACAACCTGCCACGACGGCGATCGAGCAGCTCTTCAGCGACTGCCACGCGCCGATCAGCGAGAGGGCGATGAACACCATCACGGACGCACCCGTGGCCTGTCCGTCGAGCCCGTCGGTGAGGTTCACGGCGTTGCTGGCCGCCGCGATCATCAGCGTCGCCCACGCGATGAACAGCACCAGACCGATCACGGTCCCGAGCACCGCGAAGTCCACAGCCGTGTCCCGCACGACGGAGATCCGGAAGCTCGCCGGGGTGAGCCCGTCCCGCGGGAAGCGGGTCGCCAGCAGGGCGAACACGACGGCGATGCCGATCTGACCAGCCAGCTTCTGCCTCGAGGTAAGGCCCTCCGACTGCTCCTTGCGGATCTTCGAGAAGTCATCGAGGAAGCCGATGAACCCGGCGCCCAGCATCAGCAGCAGCACCAGCAGTCCCGAGACGGTGGGCACCGACCAGGTCGCCAGATGCGCACCGAGGTAGGCCATCAGCGTGGTCGCGATGATGGCGATGCCGCCCATCTGCGGGGTGCCGCGCTTGGACAGATGGCTGGTGGGGCCGTCGACCCGGACGAACTGCCCCCACCCCCGGCGGCGCGCGAGCGCCGCGTACAGACGTGTGCCGATGAGCCCGACGACCACGGAGATCGTCGCGCCGATCAGGATCAGGTTCATCGTCGTCCTCGGGTCAGGGGCCAGGAGCATCACTGCAGGCCGGTCGACCCACGAAGCGCAAGACTAAGCGACCGGGAGGCTCCGGCCGCCCCCACGCGCCGTGCCGCGGGAGCAGCGCCGTGCGCCACAGCGGGCCGTGCCGCCCGCCCGCGTCGCGCAGTGCCGGACGCCCTGTGCGCCCCTGCGGCGTGGCGTGCCTCTCACCGGGCGCCACGGTTTGGGGGATGGTCTCGACTGCTGTTAATCTTGGTTCCGGTCGTTCTGCGCGACCACGGCTCTGTAGCTCAGTTGGTAGAGCGTTCGACTGAAAATCGAAAGGTCACCGGATCGACGCCGGTCGGAGCCACCACCACGAAGCCCCCTGGTCACCCAGGGGGCTTCGTCGTTCCTCGGGTGCTGTGCGCGCCCGTGCATCCGCCGCTCGTTCCGCCACCAGCGCCCTGCCCGCACCTGCACCTGCACCTGCACCCGCACCTGCACCTGCACCTGCACCTGCACCTGCACCTGCACCTGCACCTCATGGTCGGCTGCTGGCGCAGGAGCGAGGACTATGCCGATATCGCCGTACTCCTCGCCATGGCGCCAGAAGACGACCACTCCTCCCCCTTCCCCGGCGGTGACGAGGCCAACGGCCCCAGCCATGGCCCGGACCCCGGCCATGGGACAGGAGCTCGACGTTCCCCCTCCCCCGCACAGCCGCTGATTATGCTTCTCCACATCCACGTCGTCGTGGATGTCGAGATCCAGCAACCTGCTCCGTCCCGGACATGAAGGCGACCACAGAGCGTCGCCTCGCACAGAGGGAGAGACCCATGGCCAAGTACCTGATGCTCAAGCACTACCGCGGCGCTCCGAAGACCGTCAACGACACCCCCATGAGCGAGTGGACCGAGGACGAGATCGCGGCGCACATGCAGTTCATGGACGACTTCGCCGACCGGCTCAAGGAGAGCGGCGAGTTCGTCGACAGCCAGGCCCTCAGCCCCGAGGGCACCTGGGTGCGCTACGACGGCGAGGGGAAGCCGCCGGTCACCGACGGGCCGTTCGCGGAGACCAAGGACCTCATCGCCGGCTGGATGCTCATCGACGTGGACTCCTACGAGCGTGCTGTCGAGCTGGCGGGCGAGCTGTCCTCCGAGCCCGGCGCGGGCGGTGAGCCGATGGGTGAGTGGCTCGAGCTGCGGCCGCTGTTCGTCCCGCCGCCCACCCTCTCGGAGGTCGGCGAGATCGTGAGCCGCGAGAGGCGCGAGAGCCGCTGAGTGAGCACACGGCGCGGGCTGGACGAGGACCTGCTGCGACGGACCGCCCCGGCCGTCCTGCAGGTCCTCGTGCGCCGCGGGGCCGACTTCGCCGCGGCGGAGGACGCCGTCCAGGAGGCCCTGATCGAAGCGCTCCGCACCTTCCCGGATGCTCCGCCGAGGGATGCGAAGGGCTGGCTGATCACCGTCGCCTGGCGGAAGTTCCTCGATGCGGCCCGGTCCGAGACCGCCCGGCGCCGCCGCGAGGGTCTGCTCGAGGCCGAGCCGCTGCCCGGTCCCGCCGCGTCGAAGGATGACTCGCTGCAGCTGTTCTTCCTGTGCGCGCATCCCTCGCTGACGCCGTCCGCGGCCGTGGCGCTCACCCTGCGGGCGGTCGGGGGCCTCACCACCCGTCAGATCGCCGAGGCCTATCTCGTCCCGGAGGCGACGATGGCCCAGCGCATCAGTCGGGCCAAACGCACCCTCGCCGGCCGGCGCCTCGACGAGCCGGGCTCCGCGGCGGCGGTCGCGCGCACGCTCTACCTGATCTTCAACGAGGGCTACTCGGGGGACATCGATCTGGCGGCGGAGGCCATCCGCCTCACCCGCGAGCTCGCCCACCTGATCGACGACCCCGAGGTCCGCGGGCTGCTCGCGCTGATGCTGCTGCACCACGCACGTCGCGCGAGCCGCACCGCGGCCGACGGCACCCTCGTCGCGCTCGCCCAGCAGGATCGCTCCCGGTGGGACACCGCGCTGATCCAGGAAGGCGTCGAGATCCTGCAGGCGGCGCTGGCCAGGGATCGTCTGGGCGAGTTCCAGGCCCAGGCGGCGATCGCCGCGCTGCACGCTGACGCCCCGAGCACGGAGGAGACCGACTGGGTCCAGATCGTGCAGTGGTACGACGAGCTCGCCGCGCTCACCGCGAGCCCCGTGGTGCAGCTCAACCGTGCCGTCGCGGTCGGCGAGGCCGACGGCCCGCGGGCAGGCCTCGCCGCGCTCGCCCAGATCGACCCCGCCGTACCCCGGTACACGGCGGTCTCCGCGCACCTGCACGAGGCCGACGGGGACCGCCGATCGGCGGCGCGCCTCTACGCCGAGGCGGCCGAGCAGGCGGCCTCGCTCGCCGAGCGCGATCACCTGGTGCGGCAGGCCGCCCGGCTGAACACCGACGGGCGCTGAGCCCTGCTCCCGCCCCAGAGGCCGCGGAATCCGCCCGACGGGTCTTGTCGGTCGGCCGCGGCCTGCCTAGTGTCGCCACATGACCAGCCCCGATCCGTGGCACCGGATCCACGCCGAGCGCCTGCACCTCGCCGAGGTCCTGCGCACCCTGCCGGCGACGAGCTGGGGTGCGAGCACGCTGTGCGATGCCTGGTCCGTCCGCGACGTCGTCGCCCATCTGACCGCCGCCGCGTGCACCCCGACCCTGCCGTGGCTCACGAACATGCTGGCCACGCGCTTCGACACCGATCTGCACAACCAGCGTCTGCTGCTGCGCCACCGCGGGATGGACGATGCCGAGACCCTCGACCGGTTCGAGAGCGCGGTGACCGCGAGGCGGGCACCCTTCGGCGTGGTCGAGGGAGCGCTCGGCGAGGTGCTCGTCCACGGGCAGGACATCGCCATCCCGCTGGGGCTTCCCCTCTCCCCCTCGCGCGAGGCGACGCGGACGGTCGCCGAGTTCTACGCCCGCAAGGACTTCGCCGTCGAGAGCCACACCCTCGTGCGCGGGGTGCGGCTCGAGGCGAGCGACGACGACCTCCGCCTCGGGGACGGTCCGCCGGTGCGCGGCACGATGCTGTCGCTGGTCATGGCGATGGCTGGCCGCTCCGTCGCGCTGGATGACCTGGAGGGGGAGGGCGTGGACGTGCTGCGGCGGCGTCTGGCGCGGCGCTGAGACCCGGCACCGGAGCGGTTCGGCCCCGGTCACCGACGACGAGCGTGGTCGGGTACGGGACCCAGAGCGATGACTACGGCGATATCGGCATAGACCTCGCCCCCGCGCCAGTACCCGACCGGTGCTCATCTGTTCCGAGACGGATCCGGTTCGCCCCCTCCTGCGCGTCCGCGCCCCCGTAGGCTGGCGATCGGACCCGCTCGGACCGCCACCCGAGCCCTCGACACCCTGGAGGACGAAGATGTCTGCCGAGAACCCGGACCTCGAGATCGCCCAGGCGGCGACGCTGCTGCCCATCACCGAGATCGCCGAGCGGGCCGGCATCCCCGCCGAGGCGCTGGTGCCCTACGGAACGAACAAGGCCAAGGTCGACGTGCGCAGGATGACGCCGACGGGCACGACGGGGAGGCTCGTGCTGGTCTCGGCGATGTCCCCGACCCCGGCCGGCGAGGGGAAGTCGACCACCACCGTGGGTCTCGCCGACGCCTTCTCCCTGCAGGGTCACCGCACCATGGTCGCCCTGCGCGAGCCGGCGCTCGGCCCGATCATGGGCATCAAGGGCGGCGCGACCGGCGGAGGCCACGCCCAGGTGGTGCCGATGGAGGACATCAACCTCCACTTCACCGGTGACTTCCACGCCATCCAGATCGCCAACAACACCCTCGCCGCCCTCGTCGACAACCACCTCCAGCAGGGCAACGCCCTGAACATCGATCCCCGCCGGATCCAGTGGAAGCGGGTCGTGGACGTCAACGACCGGGCGCTGCGGCAGATCACCATCGGGCTGGGCGGCCCCACACAGGGCGTGCCCCGCGAGGACGGCTTCGACATCGTGGTCGCCTCGGAGATCATGGCGGTGCTGTGCCTGGCCTCGGATCTGGAGGACCTCGCCGCCCGCATCGACCGGATCGTGGTGGGCTTCACCGACGACCGCACGCCCGTGAGCGTCGCCGATCTCGGCGTGGGCGGCGCCATCACCCTGCTGCTCAAGGACGCCCTGCTGCCGAACCTGGTCCAGACCCTCGGCGGGACCCCGGCGCTCGTGCACGGCGGCCCCTTCGCGAACATCGCCCACGGCTGCAACTCCCTCGCGGCGACGCGGCTCGCGCTGTCCCTGGCGGACATCACCGTCACCGAGGCCGGCTTCGGATCCGACCTCGGGGCCGAGAAGTTCCTCGACATCAAGTCACGCCTCGGCGGCCTCTCCCCCGACGCCGGCGTGGTGGTCGCGACCGTCCGGGCCCTGAAGATGCACGGTGGGGTCGCCAAGGGCGACCTGGCCGAGGAGAACATCGACGCGGCCCTCGCGGGTACCGCGAACCTCGCCCGGCACGTCCAGAACATGCGCAAGTTCGGGATCGAGCCCGTCATCGCGCTGAACCGCTTCCCCACCGACACCGAGGCGGAGCTCGAGGCCGTGCTCGCGTGGGCTGGCGAGCAGGGGTTCCGCGCCGCGCTCTCGGAGGTCTGGGCCAAGGGCGGTGAGGGCGGCCTGGCCGTCGCCGAGCAGGTCCTCGCCGCGATCGAGCAGGACGAGCCGGACTTCCACCACCTCTACGACCCCGCTGACGGGGTCGAGGAGACGCTGCGCACCCTGGCCCGCGAGATCTACGGCGCCGACGACGTGGTCTTCGAGGACCGCGCCCCGGCCCAGCTGCGGATGCTGAAGCGCAACGGCTGGGACACCCTGCCGGTGTGCGTCGCCAAGACCCAGTACTCCTTCTCCGACGACCCCACCGCGCTGGGGGCACCGACCGGGCACGTGCTGCACGTGCGGGACCTGGTGCCGAAGATCGGCGCCGGCTTCGTGGTGGCGCTGACCGGCGCGATCATGACCATGCCCGGCCTGCCCAAGGAGCCGGCGGCGCTGCGGATGGGCGTCACCGACGAGGGCGAGGCGATCGGTCTGTTCTGACCGGACCCGGCGCGGGGCGCTCGCAGCCGATCACAGCGCAGGGCGCGCCCGGCCGGTCCCGGCGCGTCGCACGACCGGCCACTCCCGGCGCGGGGCGCCCGGCTCAGTCCCGGCGCCGCGCGCCCGGCTCAGTCCCGGCGCGGGGCGCGCTCGGCGACCTGCTCGGCCTCGAGCTCGGTCTCGTCGTCCAGGTCGATGTCGATGACTTCCTCGTCCTCGACCTCGGCGGCGCCGCCCTCCGGCTCCTCCCAGTTCGGATCGGTCAGCGGCTCCGTGGTCAGGGTGACCACGTTCTCCGGGAACCGGTCGTGGTCGCCGTCGGCCATGCCCTCGTGGTCGTCGCCGCTCTCGTCGACGAACCCGTCCTCGTCGTCATCGTCGTCATCGGTGTCCGCGAGGCGCGGGGTGAGCTCGTCGATCGCGTAGTCGCCGCCGCGCACGAAGCCGCGGCGGAAGGCGGCACGGCCCACCATCACGCTGGCCGCCGGCACGGTGAGCATCTGCGCGAGCAGGACCACCAGCAGGAAGGCGGCCAGGGACCAGGAGCGCGCCGCGAGCGAGGCCCCGGCGAACACCAGGATGAGGCCCAGCACCTGCGGCTTGGAGGCGGCGTGGATGCGCATCAGCACGCCGTCGAATCGGTTCAGGCCGATGGCGGCGACGACGCCCAGCAGCAGTCCGCCGCCGATCAGCACGGCGGAGATGATCTCGAGGACGGTCATCGTGTCCCTCCTGTCGGCTCGTCCGGCCAGCGGGAGCGGCCCTCGTCCCCGAAGCCCCGGGATCCGAACCCGTCGGAGCCGAAGCCGTCGGACTCGAGCCCGTCGGCCCCGTCCCGGCTCCCGGCGGCTCCCTCGGCCCGTGCCTGCGCCTGAGCGACCCGCTTCTCCTCGGACAGGGGCTCCCCGGGATGATCGGGGTCCTCGGGCGGATCGTCGGCGCCCAGCTCCGGATGCAGCGAGGGATCCAGCGCCGGGTCCTGGCCCGCGTCCTCCGGGAGCGGACCGAAGGCGTTGTCGGACTCGTCCCCCGCTGCGGGAGCCGCGACCGGATCGGGGTGGATCGCCTCGTGGCCCGAGGTGTCGGTGACCGGCTCGGCGGGATGGCTGCCGAGGGTCCCCTGACGGGGGTCCTCGCGCGCCACGAAGCGCGCGAAGGTGACGGTACCGATGAACGCCAGGCCCGTCAGGCCCAGCATCGCCGGGCCAGCCCAGGTCGCACCGGACTGCGCGACGTACAGCGCCATGCCCATCACCACCAGGGTGACCAGCGAGTCGCTCGCCAGGGCCCGGTCCAGGATCGTGGGGCCCACGATCATCCGGTACACCACGGCCAGCGAGGCGGCGGCGAGGATCGCGGCGAAGACCATCAGGACGATCTCGAAGGTGCTCATCGCAGACCCGCCTCCTCGAGGACCTCGCGGCGCCCGACGGCCCACAGCAGCCGCGCCTCCTGCGCCAGGACGTCCGCCCGGGCCCGCTCCACCGCCTCGGGGGTGCCGGCGTTGAAGGTGTGCAGGAAGAGCGTGCCGGTCGCGCGCTGGGCCTCGACCACCACGGACCCCGGGATCAGGGTGCACAGCACCCCGGTGAAGGTGAGGAAGAAGTCCGAGCGGGAGGCCATGGTCACGGCGATCACGGAGCTCGGCGGCTGGGGCCCCGGGCGCAGCGCGAAGTACCCCACCTGGATGGCGGAGACCACGCAGTCGGCGAGGAAGCGCAGCACGAACAGGGTGAAGCGCACGGGCCGCAGGGTCAGCTCGCGGCCCGTGGGCGGCATCGGGAACAGGACGAACACGCCGAGGGCCACCACGAGGCCGCCGAGCACGTTCTTGAGGTCGATCCCGCCCCACAGCAGGCACCACAGCGCGACCGAGATCAGCATCCACATCCAGGAATGCCGCAGGTCGCCGAGGCGTCGACTGATCATCGCTCGACCTCCTGTCCGTCGCCGTCCAGGCGATTGCCCTGGTCGTCGATCCGGTACTCGAGGTGCTGCGCGGCCTCGTCGCCGAGCACTGCGCTGACGTACGGGACGCGCTCGAGCACGGAGCTGGCCGCCTCGTCCGCGTAGTTCATCAGGGGGCCGGCGAACACGGTGAGCGCCAGGGAGAACACGATCATCGCGGCGGTCGCCCCGCCCATCACCCGCGGCAGCGGCACGTCGCGGGCGATCATGTCCTCGCTGGGCTCCTGCCAGAAGGCGCGGTTCCAGATCTTCGCGATCGCGTACAGGGTCAGCAGGCTGGTGAGGACGCTGATGGCGATGAGGATCCAGCCGGAGGTGCTGTCATAGGCGATGCCGGCCTCGATCAGCCCCACCTTGCCGATGAATCCGGAGAACGGCGGGATGCCGGCGAGGTTCATGGCCGGGATGAAGAACAGCACCGCGATCACCGGGGCGAGCTTCTGCAGCCCTCCGAGCTTGATGAGGTTCGTGGTGCCGCCGCGGTGCTCGATCAGACCGGCGCCGAGGAACAGCGTGGACTGCACGGTGATGTGGTGGGCGACGTAGTAGATCGTCGCCGCCATGCCCATCTGCGTGGTCATCCCGATGCCGAAGAGCATGTACCCCATATGGGAGACCAGGGTGAAGGACAGCACGCGCTTGAGGTCCGTCTGCGCGACGGCGCCGAAGATGCCGATGATCAGGCTCAGCGCCGCGGCCGCCAGGAGCAGGTTCGAGATCTGCGAGGCGGGGAACAGCAGGGTCTCCAGGCGCAGGATCGCGTAGATGCCGACCTTGGTGAGCAGGCCCGCGAAGACCGCGGTCACGGGCGCCGGGGCCGTCGGGTAGGAGTCCGGCAGCCATGCGCTCAGCGGGAAGATCGCGGCCTTGATGGCGAAGGCCACCAGCAGCATCAGCTCCAGGATCATCCGGGTGCCGGGCTCCAGCCCGTCCAGCCGCACGGCCATCTCGGCCAGGTTCACGGTGCCGACGGCGGAGTACACCGCGGCCACCGCCGCCAGGAAGATCACCGAGCTCAGCAGCGAGACGATGACATAGGTCGTGGCGGCGCGCACCCGCGAGGCGGAGCCGCCCAGGGTGAGCAGCACGTAGCTCGCCGCCAGCAGCACCTCGAAGCCGACGTAGAGGTTGAACAGGTCGCCGGCGAGGAACGCCATCGACACCCCGGCCACCAGGGCCAGATAGGTGGGGTGGTAGATCGCCACCGGGGTGCGCTCGGTGTTCTCGCTGACGGTCTGCGCGCTCGAGTAGACCAGCACCGCGAGGGTGACGACGCTCGAGACCAGCAGCATGAGCGCCGTGAGACGGTCCGCGACCAGCACGATCCCCAGCTGCGGGGTCCAGTTGCCGATCTGGAGGACCAGCACGCCGTGCTGGATGACGTGATAGCCGAGGGTGAGCGCGACCGAGACGATGGCGGCCAGGGTGAGGATCGCGACCCAGAGCTGGAGACGGGCGTAGTGCCGCAGCAGCAGCGTGATGGCGGCGCCGCCCAGCGGCAGCATGACCGGCAGGGCGAGGAGGAGTTCGATGCTCATTCCTCACCCGGCCCTTCGTCTCGCTCGTGGTCGCTCTCGTGGTCGATCTCGGTCGCGGGCCCGGTGCCCGGTGCCCCGGCCGCCCGGGGAGCGGCCTCGGGATCCGGGCCGTCCAGGTGCGAGGTCGTGGCGTCCTCGTGGCCGTCGGGCGGGACCTCGCGCCGCGAGCCGCCGCGCGCCTCCCTCTTCGCCGCCCGCCGACGCGATCCGCGCGACGGGAGGGGCTCGTAGCCCTCGTCGGCCTCGGTGGCGTCCTGGGGGACGTCCTCGGCGCTGGTGAGGTCCGCGCCCAGCGGGTCCTCGTCCTCGGGCCGGTACATCCCCTGCGAGTGCGCGAGCGCGCCGCGCCGCGACTCCTCGGTGAGGGCCTGCGACCAGGGCAGGTCGTCGACCTCCTCCGACCGCCGGCGCCGCCGGCGCAGGACCCGGCGGTCCTCGACGTCGTCGGGGACCTCGTCGTGGCCGAAGAGCTGCCAGGCCCGGTAGGCCAGCGCGAGGCCGAAGGCGGTGATGCCCAGGGAGATCACGATCGCGGTGAGCACCATCGCGAAGGGCAGCGGGTCCGTCATCTGCTCCGGGTCCGCGCTGCCCTCGAAGGGTGGCAGCCCGGGCTTCCCGGCGGCGATGATGAACAGCAGGTTCACACCGTTGCCCAGCAGCACGAAGCCGAGCACGATGCGGCTCAGGGTGCGCTCGAGCACGAGGTAGACGCCGCAGGCGACGAGCACCCCGGCGGTCAGGAGCAGGGCGAGGCTAACGGGCATCGGTCTCCGCCTCCTGCTGCTGGTCGATCTGCGATCCGAGGGAGCGCAGGAAGTCGAGCATCACGCCGAGCACCACCAGGTAGACGCCGATGTCGAAGATGAGCGCGCTGGGGAAGTGCAGCTCGCCCAGCAGCGGCACGTGCACGACGGGCGTGGCGGTGGCGAAGACGTTCCCGCCCATGAGCACCGGGAGCACCCCGGCCAGCACGGCGAGGGCCATGCCGGCGCCGAGCACCAGGCCGGCCTGCACGGGTGCCGCCTCGCTCAGCTCGTAGCGGCCGCCGGCGATGTAGCGCAGCGCCAGGGCGAGACCGGCGACCAGCCCGCCGGCGAAGCCGCCGCCGGGCAGGTTGTGCCCGGCCATCAGCAGGTAGATCGAGAACATCATCATCATCGGGAAGGCGATGCGGGTGATGACCTCGAGGATCACCATGCGCCGCTCGGGGGCGAGGGTCAGCCCGGCCGAGAGCCAGGTGCGCCAGCGGTTGCCGCCGGCGGCGTCGTCGGGGCGGGCGTCGAAGTCCAGGGCGTTCTGCGGCAGCTCCGCGTCCACCCGGCGACGCCAGATGGAGGTCTTGGACTGGAGGTCGCGCACGCGGGCGATCGGACGCTCGCGCCGGGTGACGAAGACGAGGGAGGCGACTCCGGTGGCGACCACCAGGAGCACGCCGATCTCGCCCATCGTGTCCCAGACGCGGGCGTCGACCAGGGTCACGTTGACGACGTTGTGCCCGCCGCCGATCGTGTAGGCCGGCTCGATGAGTCCGGGTCCGAGCGCCTCGCGGTAGCGGGCGTCCGCCGCGTACAGCGTCCCGCCGCAGAGCACCACGGCGGTCGAGATCGCGATCCCCCAGCGCCCCCAGGCGCCGATCCGCAGCGGACGACGGGAGAAGTGGATCGGCAGGCGCCGCAGCACGAGCACCAGGACCACGGTCATCGCGGTCTCGACCAGCACCTGGGTGATGGCCACGTCCGGAGCGCCCGCGACCAGGAACAGCAGGGCTGCGCAGTACCCGGTAACAGTGATCAGGAAGACCGCGCGCAGCCGACGGCGGGAGCGCGCGGCACCGAGGGCGGCGAGCGCGGCGATCGGCAGCACGATCAGCTCGACCGGATGCTGGAAGAGCACCAGGTTGTCCGGCAGCGGCGACTGGGTCAGCGCGACCGGCACCACCAGGGCGATCAGCACCACGAGCATCGTGCCCAGGGTGTAGGGCAGGGAGCCCCGCTGGAAGAACGAGGTCGCCACGATCGAGAGCGCGTCGGTGGCGCGCAGGATCCGGCGGAAGCCGCGCTCGGCGTCGAAGGCCTCGGCCAGGCCGCCCTCGGCCCAGGACTGCGGGGAGACCTTCTTCTGGAACGCGGCGACGGGGCGGGCGAGCACGCTCACCACGATGCCGAGCCCGAGGGTGAGGGCGGAGGCCAGAAGCGGCACCCCGACATGCGGGACCACGGCGAGGTGCACCCCCTCGCCGGTCTCCGGGAGCATCGAGGAGTACGCGCGCAGGATCTCCTCCAGCGGGCCGACCACCACGCACAGGACGATCGAGAGCGCGGCCACCGCGGCCGGCGGCAGCCAGTACAGGACCGGGATCCGTGGCGTCGCGACCCGCGGGGCGCCCGGTGCGGCGCCGAAGGCTCCGTGGACGAAGCGCCACGAGTAGGCGACGGTGAGGATCGACCCGGCGATCAGGGCGATCAGGAGCAGGCGCTGCCAGCCTCCGGCGGTCCACAGCGCGGTGTAGATCGCCTCCTTCGCGACGAAGCCGTACAGCGGCGGGACGGCGGCCATCGACGCCGCCGAGACGATGCCGATCACGGCGACGACGGGGGCGGCCCGCCATACGCCGGAGAGCACCCGCAGGTCACGGGTGCCGAACTTCTTGTCGATGATGCCCACGACCATGAACAGCGGCGCCTTGAAGACAGCGTGGGCGATGAGCATCGCGAGCGCCACCAGCACCGCGTCGTGGGTGGCGATCGCGGCGACCGCCGCGAGGAATCCCAGCTGGGAGACGGTGCCGTAGGCGAGCAGGAGCTTGATGTCCGTCTGCCGCAGGGCGCGCCAGCCGCCCACCAGCATCGTGGCCGCGCCCACCGCCGCCAGGACGATCGAGACGACCTCGAGGTGGGTCAGCGCCGGCGCGACGCGCAGGATCAGGTAGATGCCTGCCTTCACCATCGCCGCGGCGTGCAGGTACGCGGAGACCGGGGTGGGCGCGGCCATCGCCCCGGGGAGCCAGAAGTGGGTGGGCACCAGCGCGGACTTGCTCGTCGCGCCCACCAGGATCAGCACCATCGCGGTGACGAGGAAGGGCCCCGCCTGCTCCCACATGGGATCGGCCACGATGACCGAGAGCCGCATCGACCCGGCGGGCAGCGCGAGCATCAGCAGACCCACCAGCATCGCCAGACCGCCGGCGGTGGTGGAGATCAGCGCGTTCAGCGCCGCACGTCGCGAGGCCTGCTTGTCCTGGTAGTGGCCCACCAGGAGGTAGGAGAAGATCGTGGTGAGCTCCCAGAAGGTGTAGAGCATCATCACGTCGTCGGAGAGCACCAGGCCCACCATCGCCCCGGCGAAGGCGGTCAGCAGCGCGGCGAAGCGGCCCAGCCCGGGCTCGGTGTCCTTGAAGTACCGCGCGCAGTACAGCAGCACGATCGCCCCGATGCCGGTGGCGATCAGCGCCAGGACCCAGCTCAGGGTGTCCAGGCGGAACGCGAGGTCGATGCCGAAGGCGGGGATCCAGGGAAGGACCGCCTCGCGCGGATGCTCGGCGAGGGCCACCGGGTCCAGCGTCGCCAGCCACACCGCGGAGGCACCCGGCACCGCGGCCAGCGGGTAGAAGGCGTTGCGGCCGATCCGCCGCACCAGGAGGGGTCCCACGAGCGCCGCCACCATGTGGGCGAGCAGCATCGTGAACACAGGTTCTCCGTCCGGGCGGGGGGAGGAAAGGGACCAGCACCATCCTACGGGAGGCGGATTCCGCTTCCTGGACACGCGTGGGGTTCCTCCCACCTCCCGGACCGTCCCTCCGCCGCCCGGCGTCTCCGTAGAGTGTGCCCATGGCCAGCATCCCGGACTCCGCGGCGCCCCGAGCCGCCGCGCGTCGCCCGCGTCCGCCCGTCGTCCCCTTCTCCCTGTGGGACGGAGGGATGTCCGCCTTCAGCTCGGTCATCCTCACCTTCGTCTTCGCGACCTACGTCGCCAGCGCGGTCGCCTCCGAGGGCGCCGTGGGCGACGAGGCCGTCAAGGCGGCGCAGGACCACGGATCCCAGGTCCTCACCACCTGGCAGGCGGTCGGCGCGGTGGCGATCGCGCTGCTGGCTCCCCTGCTGGGCAACCTCGCGGACCGGGGCGGCGCCCGCAACACCCTGCTGCGGGTCACCACCCTCGCCACGGTGGTCACCGTCGCGCTGATGCCGATGGTGGCCCTCGACGCCGACTACCTGACGCTGGGGGCGGCGCTGATCGCTCTGGCCGTGGTGTTCAGCGAGCTCGCCGGGGTGTTCGTGAACTCCGTGCTGCCGGAGATCTCCACCCCGGAGAACCGCGGACGCATCTCCGGCACGGCCTGGGCCGTGGGCTACTGGGGCTCGATCGTGTGCCTGGGACTGGTGCTCGTGCTGTTCGTGATGCCCGGCACCGGGCTGCTCGGCATCACCGGGGAGAACGGCTGGAACTACCGCGCGATCCCCCTGTTCGTCGCGCTGTGGATCCTGGTCGGCACTCTGCCGCTCATGCTGCGGGCGCCGAAGCATGCGGCCTCCGCTCCGGGCGAGCGGTGGAACCCCTGGCAGGGCTATGCGCACATCGTGCGCCGCGTGATCCGGGCCTTCCGCGAGGAGCCGGTCATGCTGCAGTACCTGGTGGCCTCCGCGATCTACCGCGACGGGCTCGGCGCCGTCTTCTCCATCGCCGGCGTCCTGGCGGCCAACGCCTACGGCTTCTCGACGGTGGAGATCATCATCTTCGGGATCGCCGCGAACCTCGTGGCCGGGATCGGCGTCTTCCTCGGCGGCCGGGTCGACGACCGCGTCGGGCCGCGCCCCGTGATCATCGCCGGCTGCATCGGGATCATCGTGCTGGGCCTGGTCGTGCTGTTCCTTGCGTCGTCCGCCGTGTTCTGGGTCGCGGGCCTGTCGATCTGCCTGTTCGTGGGCCCTGTGCAGTCCGCCTCGCGGAACCTGCTCACCCGCCTGTCCCAGCCGGGCCGGGAGACGGAGAACTTCGGCCTCTACGCCACCACCGGGCGGGCGCTGGGCTTCCTGGGCACCGCCGCCTTCGCCGCGACCGTGGCGATCTCCGGCGACACCCGCACCGGCATCCTCGGGATCGTGCTGGTGATGGCGGTGGGCCTTATCGCGTTCCTGCCGATCCGGCTCGGCGCCGCGGGGCGCGCGAGCAGCGCCGCCTGATTCCGGCTCAGGCGAGGTCGTTCGGATCGACCAGGAAGCCCTCGAGGTCCACGACGTAGCCGCCGACGGTCTCCACGAGCAGGCCCGCGATCTGACCGATCCGCCGGTAGGCGACCTGCCAGCGCTCGGCGGTCTCCGCATCCGGGCTCTCGACCTCGTCGGACTCCGGGTCCGCGGGGAGGTGCACGAGCGCGTAGTCGACCGCGTCGTCGAGCCAGCCCAGGGCCTGCAGTGCCGCAGGGCGGGCTGTGCGGCCCACCCGCAGCGAGATCTCCTCGCCGTCCGCGAGCGGGAGGGTGACGCTGTATCCGATGCGGGGCGCTCCATCGGGGACCTGGTCGAGCTCGGCCTCGGGCTCGATCGGCCCCAGCAGCTCGGCGAGCGACTCCGGGGCCAGCGCGTGCGGGCTGACCACGGTCAGGTCGCGCACGTGGAAGGGGTGCGGCTCGAGGCGGGCGCCGCCGTCGGTGACCACCGCCCCGCCGAGCCGACGGGCCAGCGACCACGCGAGGTCCAGCCCCTGCCGCTCGAGGCCGAGGGGCATCCCCTCCGGGAAGGCTCGGCCGTAGCCGTGGGAGTCCTCCATCCCCTCGGGCAGGGGGTCCTCGCGCACCTGCGGGGTGCCCAGGGTCCAGCGACCGGCGCCGCGCGGCGAGCGGTCCGGGGTCAGCGTCTGGCCGTCCCCGAGCGTGATCGTGCCGTCCTCCGCCTCGCTCGCCTCGGGGCGCACGTTGCGCACCATGCTCAGCACGGCGGCGGGATCGGTGTCCCGCGGCAGCTGCAGCCGGTGCGCGGTGCCGGTCTCCTCGACGGCCGACGGGCCGAGCTGCGCGGTCACGGCTGCTCCTCCACAGGGATCAGGGTGCGATGGAAGTTCTGGGCGGAGCGGGAGGGGGTCGGTCCCCGCTGGCCGTAGTAGCGGTTGAGGTTCCCGGCGCTTCCGTAGGGGCGCTCGGAGGCGCTCGAGAGCCGGAAGAAGCACAGCTGCCCGATCTTCATGCCCGGCCACAGGGCCACCGGCAGGGTCGCCATGTTCGAGAGCTCGAGGGTGATGTGGCCCTGGAATCCCGGATCGATGAAGCCCGCGGTGGAGTGGGTCAGCAGCCCGAGGCGGCCCAGCGAGCTCTTTCCCTCGAGCCGGGCGGCGACGTCGTCCGGGAGGGTGATCTGCTCGTAGGTCGAGGCGAGCACGAACTCTCCCGGGTGGAGCATGTACGGCTCATCCGGTGCGACGGCGACCTCGCGGGTGAGGTCGGGCTGCTCGAGCGAGGGGTCGATCAGAGCATGCTTGTGGTTGTCGAAGAGCCGGAAGTACCGGTCGATCCGCACGTCGACGGAGGCGGGCTGGACCATCTCGGCATCGAAGGGGTCCAGCCGCACCCGTCCGAGCTCGATCTCGTTCCGGATGTCATGATCGCTGAGAAGCACGGCGCCCAGACTAGTCTCCCGGCCCGTCGAAGGGCACTCCGTCCCATCCGCTCGGCCTCCCCGGCCGTTGCCGGACCTCCGTCGCGGGCTCGCACGCCCTCCCCCGCCGGGGCCGTCCCCGCGAGGCCGGACCGCGCCTGAGCTGGGCGGCGAGGCCGGTTCGCACAGCACCGCCGTCTCGGGGTATGCTGTTCCGCGTTGCTCGAGCGGCACCGATCCCCCGGGATCCGGAGCCGGATGAGCCGCCTTCGCGGGTGTAGTTCAATGGTAGAACTTCAGCTTCCCAAGCTGATAGCGCGGGTTCGATTCCCGTCACCCGCTCTCCGAGACGCCGGTCCCTGATCAGGGGCCGGCGTTCTGCATTCCCGGCGGCGCGAGGGCCCTCCCTGCCTCCCCGGCACCAGGGTTATGTCGGTCTTCGCGGAAGTGTAAGAATGCGGCCATGCCCAAGATCATCGGAGGATCCCTCGAGGAGCATCGGGAGCGCACGCGCGAGAAGATCTTCGCCGCGCTCGCCGAGATCCTGGAGACCCAGGAGTTCGAGTCGGTCACCTTCTCACGGATCGCCGCGGCGGCGGGGGTGGGACGGACGGCGATGTACAACCACTTCCCCGACCGCGAGAGCCTCCTGGTCGAGTACGCGATCCACGAGACCACGGACTACATCGAGCAGCTGAAGGCCGGGGTCAGCGACTCCGCCACCCCGCGCGACGCCGCGATCGCCTACGTGCACACCCAGCTCGACCTCAACGTCTCCTTCCATGTCCCGCAGACCTCGGGCGGCGCCACCCTCTCCCCGGAGACCGCGGCCCGGATGCGCGAGCACGTGGTGCTCATCGAGGACGTGCTGCGCACGATCGTCCGCGACGGCGTCGCCGACGGCGACTTCGCCCCCGATCTCGACATCGACTCCACGGTGCGGATCATCAACGGCCTGCTGGTGGGCTCCTCGGCCAAGCGGTACTCCCGCACGGCCCTCGAGGCCTTCGTGCTGCGGGGCCTCGGCGCCGCGGACTGACCCCGCCGACGCCCCCACGAACCACGGAGCGCCCCGTCCCCCTGCGCGAGCAGGAAGGACGGGGCGCTCGTCATGTCGGGGCGGTCCGACGGGGCGCTCGTCGGGTCAGGCCGACGGATCCTCGTCGTCGTCCTTCGCGGAGCCGGTCCCGGGCTCCGCGGCACGGCGCCCCTTCCGCTTCCGGCGCTTCGAGGTCGTCGTCACCGGAACCTGCTCGACGTGCTCGTCGTCGGACTCCCAGTCCATCGCCGCGAGATCGTCGGCCGATCCGTCCGTGGCGCGGCTGAACAGCGGCGTGGAGATCTCCCCCTCGCCGTCCTCGAGATCCACCTCGGGGGCGGTCGCGGCGACCACCCAGCAGGCGAGGACGATGACCAGGGCCACCACTGCGATGCCCCAGCGCAGGAAGCTGCTGGTGCCGTCGGTGTTCATGCCCACCACGGCGCTGATGGACAGCGCGGCGAGCAGGCTCGTGGTGAGCGCCAGGGGCAGCGCGACCGCACCGACCGTCGATCGCAGCACGCCAGTCAGGACGGCGCCGCCGAGCGCGCCGGAGTGGCCCCAGGAGCCGCGGCCGCCGTACCGGCCCGAGCCGATCACGGCCGACGCGTTCCCGAGCGCGGAGCCGGCTCCGAGCGTCCACAGGCCCATGCCCGCGGCGGTGAGCACCACGCCGAGGACCAGACCGGGCAGCGCTCCCGGCCCGATCCCGAACCCTGCCACCACCGGCATCAGCACGGCCAGCACCAGCGGGGGCACGGCGGCACGGCGCACCGTGTCGGTCAGGTCGCCGAGGTCGGCACGGGCACGCCCCTCCAGCAGGGAGGCGCGGGTCTCCACGACCGCGCTCGCCCCGAGACGGCGCGCGCCGTCCAGCAGGGAGGAGGTCACCAGCAGCACGGCGAGCACGCCGAGCCCGGCCCCGCCGAGCAGGGTGAGGGAGCTCGGGGTGATCGCGTGCAGCGCACGGTCCTCCCAGACGGTGCCGGCGCGGGGAGCGAGCTGGAGGGCGCTGACCACGGGGCCCAGGGCGCCGAGCGCGGCGAGCGTCCCGGCCATCAGCAGCACGGCGCGGGGGCCCGTGCCGGAGCCCGCGGTGGCGGTGCGGAGCGAGGCCTCGGTGTCCGGACGGTCGGTGACGGTGCTGGCCAGCAGGGAGCCGGCGTGCGCCGCCACCACGATCAGCGCGCCGATCCCGGCGTGGACCAGCAGCACGAGGGCCAGGCCCGGCACGCCGGCGGCGAGCACCGAGACGACGACGAGGACCAGCACCAGCAGCGCCACGGCTCCGGCGGCGGTGAGGGCCGTGGCCCCCAGGCCCGCTGTGATCCCGAGCGCCCCGCCGGTGCGGGCGGTGCGGGCGGTGCGCAGCACCGTGCCGCCGAGCCGGTTCCCGGTGCCGCTCAGCAGCAGCACGCCGGCCAGACCGACGAGGACGCCGAGTCCCAGGGCGACCGCGACCACGACGTTCGGGGTGATCGAGTACAGCCCCATCACGTCCAGGAAGGCGCCGGCGTACTGGGACTCGTCGGTCGCGGAGACCCACTGGCCCATGTCCGAGAGCGCCGTCTCGATCTGCGGCTCGAGCTGCTCGCGCGGGGTCGGGGTGCCGCCGGTGATGGCGGGGTCGGTGAAGTTCGCCAGGCCCACGTCCTCGAAGCGGAGGTTCTTGTACTGGGACGGGATCCACAGGGCGGCGGCCGCGACGGCCCCGGCCCCGCCGAGCACCGAGGGGATCAGCCCGCCCAGGCGCAGGGCGCCGCGCTCATGACCTGCCGTGCCCACATGGGGCACCACGGCGGCCACGGCGGCGGCGAGCATCGCCGTGCCGAGGCCCAGGAGCACCACGATGAAGCCCTCGGCGGCCAGGACCGGCACGCCGAGCAGCACGCCGAAGGCGGCGACGGCGGTGGCGACGGCGACCAGGTCGGAGCTCAGGGCCCCGCCGCGGGAGGCCATGCGGGCGCTGCGCTGGTGCGGCCCGCCGAGGTTCGCCGGGTCGTCGGACTCCAGCTCGTGCTCGTCGGTGCCCACCAGGAACGCGGCCGAGGAGGCCGCGGTGTCGACGGGGGCGGCGCAGATCCGGATCGCGAGCGCCGAGATCGCGGCGCCGCCCGCCAGGGCGACCAGCGCCGGGCCCGACGAGGCCTGCAGGAACCAGATGATGATGGCGATGGGCAGCACGGCGAGGGCGAGGGCACCGGTGACGGTGAGCGCCCCCAGCCGGGAGATCATCGCCGGGCGACGATCGAGATCCAGCCCCAGCGACGCGAGCTGGACGGCGATCCCGCGCCAGGCGGCGAGCGGCCCGAGCGCCAGGCCCGCCAGCAGCAGTCCCGAGCGCAGCAGGCGGTCGTCGGTGCTGCCGGGTGCCAGGTAGAGCAGCACCGCGAGCGGCAGGCCCACCCACAGCAGGATCGAGCCGGCCGAGAGCAGCTGCCCGCCGAGGCGGCGGCCGAGCTCGTCGTCGACCTCCTCGCTGTCCTCGTCGCGCCGCATCCGGCTGGGGACGACGGCGCCGACGACCAGGGCCGCGACGGCGAGGACGCCGAGAGCGATCAGGGTCCAGGCGAGATCGTCGCCCAGGGGGAATTGCGTGATCAGATCCACGTGAGAGCTTCCGACGACGGGGCTCGGCGGGCCGAGCTGGAGGACACAGCGGAGCAGGGCTCCGGCGTCCGAGGGTAACCGAGCAGGGTGATCGCTGCGCTCAGCGACTCAGGCGAGCAGGGAGAGATCGAGATGGGTGGGCGCGCCCTCGACGATCCGGATCGGCACGCCCCAGTCCTGCTGATGCATGTGGCAGGCGGGGAACTCGACCGTCGGATCCGCATCGCAGGAGGCGGCGCGAGCGCTGACGTGCAGCACGCCCTCGGTGTAGGCCGGGTCCAGCTCGAGCGTGCGCTCCAGGTCGGTGTCCACCCCGGCGCCGGAGGTCAGCATCGAGGAGGGGGTGGTCGAGATCGTGACCTGGGTGGAGGGGCCCAGCGAGTCGTCGAGCTTGTGCCCGGCCGGCGGGGTGAACAGCACCCGCACGGTCAGCGGACCGGGGCCGACCTCGGTGACCGGTCGCTCGGAGCGCTGCGCGCCCTTGTCGATCAGGCGCTCGGCGGCCTTGGCGACCGGGACCCAGGTGATGCGGTGCATGCCGGACTCGACGACGATCAGCTGGCCGATGCCGTCCACCGGCGGGCCGACGATCGCGTCGGAGGGCTCCTTGAGATCGGTGGCGACGGTGACGACATGGGCCTCGCCGGCGGTCGCAGGCGCCGCGGCGGTCTCCCCGTCCGAGGTGGCGGCGACGCCCGACAGGTCGGCGAGGGAGACGACGCCGGGCAGGGCGCTGATGGCGCCGGTGGCGGTGCCCTCCCCCTCGGCCGGCGCCTCCTCGATGATCCGGATCGCGCCGTTGTAGGTGTCGCTGACGGCGATGCGGCCGTCGGGCAGGGCGGTGACGGCCAGAGGGTGCTGGAGCCGGGCGACGTCCGCCGGGCCGTCCACGTGGCCGAAGTCGAAGAGCCCCTTGCCGACCAGCGTGCTGACCTGCATGGTCCGCGGGTCCAGGACGCGCACGGCGGAGGTCTCGGAGTCCGCGATCACGATGCGGCCGTCGGGCAGCTCGTCGAGCCCCGAGGGCTGCGCCCACCAGGAGGTGACGGCGGGACCATCGACCAGACCCTCCTGGGTGGTGCCGGCGAGCACCATGATCGCGCCGGTGACGGGGTCGAAGGTCCACAGCTGGTGGATGCCCGCCATCGCGATCACAGCACGGCCCAGCACGTGCGACCAGGTGAGGTCCCACGGGGTGGACAGGGAGTAGGTGCGGGCGTCGCCCTCGCCGCGGGGCAGGGCATCGCCCTGCATCCACTGCTCGCCCGTCCCGGCGAGCGTGGTCACCTCGGTCGCGGTGCGGGAGCGCAGCAGGCGGTCCTGGCCCACCTTCACCCCGCGCAGGCGGTGGCTGGCGGTATCGGCGACGAGCAGGTCGAACCCGACCTCCTCGGCGACCTCGGCCGGCAGGGCGAGCACACCGTTGGGCTCGGCGAACTGCGCGGTCTCCTCGTCGCCGTCGGCGTGCCCGCGCAGGCCGGTGCCGATGATCGCGTCGACGGTGACGCCGTCGTTCTGGAAGACGACCAGGCGGTGCTGGCCGGCGTCGGAGACCACCAGGCGGCCGTCGGGCAGCAGGGCGAGCTTCGAGGGGAAGCGGAGGGTCTGGGGCGTGCGCTCGGTGAGCACGGTGGGGGCGGGGCCGCGGCGCAGCGAGCCGTCGGCCTCGCCCTCGGCGACCAGCTCGGAGACCAGCTGGTCGAGGTTCGCGGCATGCCCCTCGCCGGAGAGGTTCCCGGCGATGCGGCCGTGGGTGTCCAGCACCATCAGGGTGGGCCAGGCGCGGGCGCCGTAGGCGGTCCAGGTCTCGAGCTCGGGATCGTCGATCACCGGGTGGGAGACCTCGTAGCGCTCGATGTTCGCGGCGAGGGCCTCGGGGTCCTTCTCGAACTCGAACTTCGGGGAGTGGACGCCGACGACGACCAGCTCATCGGCCCACTTCTCCTCGAGGGGTCGCAGCTCGTCGAGGACGTGCAGGCAGTTCACGCAGCAGAAGGTCCAGAAGTCCAGCAGGACGATCTTCCCGCGCAGCGACTCGAGGTCGAGCTCGGCGCCGCCGGTGTTCAGCCAGCCGCGGCCGCGCAGGGCGGTGCCGTGCGCGCGGGCGGTCAGGGGCGTGGACGGGTCCGACGAAGCGTTCATGGGGTCCAGTGAACACCGGATCGACGCCGCGTGGCGAACCGGGGTGACATGGATGGACATCCTGGGGCCGAGACGCAGGTGAGCGCGTCGAGGCTTCTCACCAGCTCGCGATCCACGCCTGCAGATCGGGGTCCGTCAGGGAGGTGAGGGCGAGGTCCGCCGGCGGCGCCTCGTGCCCGCCGGTGGGGACCGCGATCAGCCGCAGCCCGGCGTCCCGGGCGGCCTGGGCCCCGGTCCCGGAGTCCTCGAGGGCGAGCACCTGGGAGGGCTCGGCGCCGAGCGCCCGGGCGGCGGCGGCGTACATGTCGGGGGCCGGCTTGGGGTTCTCCACGGTGTCGGAGGCCTCGAGCACCGTGAAGTGCTCGAGGAACCCGCCGAGGCGCAGCTTGTCCTGGAGCGACTCGAGCCAGGAGTTCGAGGCGCAGCCCAGCGGCACCTTCGCTCCGGCCAGGCGCAGGATCTCGCCGGCGCCGGGGAGGGTGCGGATGCCGGCGGCGAGCTCGCGATCGAACTCGCGGTGAAGGTCCTCGCGGACCACCTGCTCGTCGTGCCCGGAGCGGCGGGCGATGAGCTCGGAGGCGACCTCGAGGGTCGAGCCGTGCAGCAGCGCGTGGTCCCCCTCCTCGAGCACGGCGCCGTGCGCGGCGACCACCCTGTCCTCGGCGAGCTGCCAGACGGACTCGGTGTCCAGCAGCAGCCCGTCGCAGTCGAAGACCACGGCCCGCGGGGTCCAGTCGCCGAAGGCCTCGGCGAAACGGGCGGGGATCGGCGCGGCGGCCCCGACCGGGCGGGGGTCGGTGCTCATCGGCGCGCCTCCCAGCCGGCGATCCAGTCGGTCAGCACCGGGTCGGCGAGGGAATCGAGGCGGCGGGGCGCGACCGGCTCCTGACCGGGGATCGAGGGCACCGCGATCAGCTGCAGCCCGGCGGCCCGGGCGGCGTCGGCCCCGGTCTCGGAGTCCTCGAAGCCGAGGCAGTCCGCGGGATCCGCACCGAGCGCCCGCGCCGCGGCGAGGTACATGTCCGGGGCGGGCTTGGGCCGCTCGACGTCCTCGATGGCGATCGAGGCGTCGAGGACGTCGGCGATGCCGAGGCCGGCCAGCTTCGTGTCGAGCATGTCCCGCGGGGAGTTCGAGGCGACCGCGACGGGGCGCACGGCGGCCATGGCGCGCAGCGCCTCGATCGCCCCGGGCAGCGGGGTGAGCGTCTCGCCGATGTGCGCGCGATGCTCCTGGAGCAGCTCCTCCCCCACCACGTGGGGATCCTTGCCGACGGCCTCGGCGAGGGTGACGATGACCAGCTCGGCGGCGCTCCCCGTCAGGGTGCGGCGGGTGGCCGGATCCAGCGCCGTCCCGTGGCGCGCGAGGTAGGCGTCCTGCAGGATCACCCATTGACCCTCGGTGTCCACCAGCAGCCCGTCGCAGTCGAAGATCACCGCGGCCGGGGTCCAGCGCGGGGGCCACTGCTCCAGCGGGGACGCGTCGGGAGCGGCGAGGTCGGCAGGGAGGGTGCTCATGCCGTCCAGCGTATCGACCCTCCCTGCACGTGGCCTCAGGCGATCGCCTCGAACCCCTTGTCGAGGTCGGCGAGGATGTCGTCGATGTGCTCGAGGCCGACGGACAGCCGCACGAAGCCCGGCTCGACGCCCGCCGTGCGCTGCTCCTCCTCGCTGAGCTGCGAGTGGGTGGTGGAGGCGGGATGGATGACGAGACTGCGCACATCGCCCACGTTCGCGACGTTCGAGTGCAGCTCCAGCGCATCGACGAAGGCAATCCCGGCGTCGTGCCCGCCCTCGAGGACGAAGCCCAGCACCGCGCCGGACCCGCGCGGCAGGTACTTCTGCGCACGCTCGTAGTAGGGCGAGGAGGGCAGGCCCGCGTAGGCGACGGAGACGACGCCCGCGCGGCCCTCGAGGTGCTCGGCGACCGTGCGCGCGTTCTCCACGTGGCGCTCGATGCGCAGCGGGAGGGTCTCCACGCCCTGCGCGATGAGGAAGGCGTTGTGCGGGGAGATCGCGGGGCCGAGGTCGCGCAGCAGCGCCACCCGGGCGCGGATCGCGTACGGCGGCAGGGTCGGGGCCAGGGAGCTGTAGACCAGGCCGTGGTACGACGGGTCCGGCTCGTTGAACAGGGGGAAGCGCTCGGGCTCGGCGCTGAAGTCGAAGCGGCCGGCGTCGATGATCGCGCCGCCGATCGCGGTGCCGTGGCCGCCGAGGAACTTGGTGGCCGAGTGGACCACCACGTCGGCGCCGTGCTCGATCGGGCGCAGCAGGTACGGGGTGGGGATCGTGTTGTCCACGATCAGCGGGACCCCGGCCTCGTGCGCGATCGCGGAGACGCCCTCGATGTCGAGCACGTCCTGGCGCGGGTTGGGGACCGTCTCGGCGAAGAACGCCTTGGTGGTGGGGGTGACGGCGGCGCGCCAGGAGTCCAGCGAGTCGGGGTCCTCCACCCAGCTGGTCGTGATCCCGAGGCGGGAGAGGGTGTTCTTCAGCAGGTTGTAGCTGCCGCCGTACAGGCTCGGGGAGGCCACGATCGTGTCGCCCGCCTGGGCGACGTTGAGGATCGACAGCGTGATCGCGCTCTGCCCGGAGGCGACCAGCAGCGCGGCGACGCCGCCCTCGAGCGCGGCGAGGCGGTTCTCGACCACCTCGGTGGTGGGGTTGTTCAGCCGGGTGTAGATCGGGCCCAGCTCGGCCAGCGCGAAGCGGTCCGCGGCGGACTTCGCGCTGGGGAACACGAAGCTCGTGGTCTGGTGGATCGGCAGGGCGCGGGACCCGGTCGTCGGGTCGGGCACCTGACCGGCGTGGATCGCGAGGGTCTCGAACTTCGGGCTCTGCTCGGTCATGGGGGCTCCTCCTGAGGCGGGTGTCGAGCACAGCCTCACCCGACGCCCGCCGCCCGACCGAGAACTGTGAACGTCGATGAACGCCCCGGCGCGGCTCAGCCCCCGATCTCGAGCACCTCGCCCTCCCAGCGGCTGCGCAGCCACCGGTCGTGTGAGGCGATCAGCACGGTCCCCTCCCACTGCGCGAGCGCGGCCTCCAGCCTGGTCGCGGTGACCAGGGCGAGGTGGTTGGTGGGCTCGTCGAGCACGAGCAGCTCGGGCGGGTCCAGCAGCACCGCGGCGAGCATCACGCGGCGCAGCTGGCCGCGGGAGAGGAGCTCGAGGGGGCGCCCGAGATCGCGCGGATGGACCAGGCCGAACAGCTCCGGCACGGCGTCCTCCTCGCCGGGCGCGAACCCGGCGGCGGCGCGCAGGTGCGCTCCGACCGTGCGGCCGGGTATCGCCTGGTCGTCCTGGCCGAGATGGCCGATCCGCAGCCCGCGGGGCCGGTCCACGGTGCCCGAGGTGGGCCCCAGACGGCCCGCGATGGTCTCGAGCAGGGTCGACTTCCCGCTGCCGTTGGCGCCGGTGATCAGCAGACGCTCACCGGCGGAGAGGCTGAAGGAGGTCGGGGCGAGCCGGCCTTCGACCGCGACCTCGCTGAGGGCGAGCTGCACCCCGCCGCGGCTCCCGCCGGGCGCAGCGGGCAGGTGCGTCAGGTGCAGCTCCGCCGGCGGCTTGCGCACCTGGTCCTGCTCGAGCTGGGCCAGGCGGGCCCGCGACTCGCGCAGACGGCGCGAGACCACCGTGGCATTGCGGTCCGCGTAGAACTTCTTGGAGGCCCGCGCCTCGGTGCGCGGGGCCGCGCCCTCATGGCCGACGGTCGCCGAGTCCTCGACCGCCCGGCGCAGCACCTTCAGCTCCTCCTGCTCGGTGCGGAACCGGTGCTCCCAGCGGTCCCGGGCGTCGAAGCGCGCCTCGAGGTAGTCGCTGAAGCCGCCGGTGTACGCGGTGAGGCCGCCGGGCTCGGCGGCCGCGGGCGACTCCGCGGGGTCGAGGTCGAGCTGGGCGAGCGTGGCGTCGTCCAGGAAGGCGCGGTCGTGGCTGGCGATCAGCACCGGGCCGGGGTGCGCGGCGATCGCGGAGGCGAGATAGGCGGCGCCGTCGTCGTCGAGATGGTTGGTGGGCTCGTCCAGCAGCCAGCTGGTGGGGCGGGCGATGAGCAGATGCGCGAGGGCGAGCCGCTCGCGCTGCCCGCCGCTGATCCGGCCGAGCGCCGTGGCGGGATCCACCGCGCCGAGGCCCAGGCCCATGAGGACCTCCTCGGCACGGCGCTCGGCGTTCCACACGTCGGCGAGTGTCGCCTCGGCGAGCAGTGCGTCGTAGCGGCGCACCGCCTCCTTGCCCAGGGATACGTCGTCCTGCTCGGAGTGAGGATCCGGATCGGCGAGCGCCTCGCCGGCGGCGATCAGCTCGCGCTCGAGGCGTCGGGCGCGCTCGAGGGCGTCGGCGAGGACGTCCTGGAGGGTCGCGGTGGCGGCGAAGGGGAGCTCCTGGTGGAGGACCCCGACGGGGCCGGGGACCCGTGAGTCCCCGGCCTCGGGCGGCAGCTGTCCGGCGAGGATCCGCAGCAGCGTGGACTTGCCGCTGCCGTTCTCGCCGAGCAGTCCGGTGGGTCGACCGGCGGGCACCACGAGGCTCACGTCGGTGAGCACCTGGCGATCGGGGTAGGAGAAGGAGATGCCCTCGGCCCACAGGTGCAGCGAGGGATCGCCGGGGCCGGACGGGACGCCCACCGAGGTGGCGGGCAGGGGGAGAGAGGGGTGCGCGGGCATGGATCAGCTCCTCGACGCGGAGGGACGACGGACGACGGGGCTGATCACAGGCGCATGCCTCCACCGTAGGGGCACGCCGCGCGGTGGGCCAGGTATTTTCGGGCCGGGCTCCGTCGGCCGCCCGCCCGGGTGCTGTCAGCCCTCGGCGAGCGCCGCGACCGCGGAGCGGATCCCGGCCGGGTCGCCGAGTCGTGCGGCGTCGCGGGGGAACCGCTCGAGCACGCCGCGGGCCGTCTCGACCTCCGCGCCGGAGAGCAGAGCCACCAGGGCCAGGCGCACGCTGCCGCCCGCCGCCTCGAGCACGCTCGCCGCATCCAGCGGGTCGGCGCCGCTGGCCTGCACGAGCATGCGCACGGTGCGGGCCACGAGCTTCGCGTTGGTGGGGCGCACATCGATCATGAGGTTCCCGAAGGTGGTGCCGAGGCGCACCATCGTCGCGGTGGACAGGGCGTTCAGCGTCAGCTTCTGCGCGGTCCCGGCCTTCATGCGGGTGGAGCCGGTGACCACCTCGGGGCCCACGTCGAGCAGGATCGCGTGGTCGGCGAGCGGCGCCAGCGAGGCCTGCGGGTTCGCGGAGATGAGCGCGGTGGGCATCCCCGCCGACCGCGCCTCCTCGAGCGCCCCGCCCACGAAGGGGGTGCGACCGCTCGCGGCCAGGCCGATGACGACGTCCCCGGGGCGGCACTCGGTGCGGACCAGCTCGGCCCCGGCCGCGGCGGAGTCCTCGGCGCCCTCGACGGCGGTGAGGAAGGCTCCCGCACCGCCGGCCAGGTGCGCGGAGACCATGGAGGGGTCGGCGTTGAAGGTGGGGGCGAGCTCGACCGCGTCGAGCACGGCGAGGCGACCGGAGGTGCCCGCGCCGAGGTAGTGGACGGTGCCGCCGGCGGAGATCGCGCTCACGCACACCTCGACCAGGGCGGCGATCTCCCCGGCGCATGCCTGGACCGCAGCGGCGACCGTGGCGTCCTCCCCGAGGATCGTGTCGACCATCCCGCGGGCGTCGAGGGTGTCCAGCTCGGTGCTGGCGGGGTTGCGCTCCTCCGTCGGCGAGGCGAGATCGACCAGCCGGACATCGAGGGGAGCCTCGTCCCGCGGGGGGTTGCTCACGTCGGACTCCTGGGGGTCGGGGGCGGAGATCGGTGGCCGGCGATCTCCCGGACCCGTGGTCCGGGCGGTGCTCGCCGACGGAGACCCAGCGTACCGAGGGTTGCGCTCCTGCATGCGGCCTACCATGAGGTTCTCATCCACGAGGAGGGACCACATGGTCGACGCAGCCGCCACCGGACCGGCGGGCACCGGGGGCATGACGGGTCCGGGAGGACCGGCCGGCGCGGGGGCGTCGCCGCTCCTGGTCATCGCCGGCGACATCGGGGGGACCAGCTCCCGCCTGGTGGTCGCCCCGCTCGACGGAGCGGTGGTGGCCGAGGTCCAGGGGCCGGGTGCCAACCTGCGCTCCTCGGGCGCCGATGCCCTCGACCGGCTCGTCGACACGATGCGCGCAGCGCTCGAGCAGGCCCGTGCCGTGCTCGAGGGGCGGGGCGACGTGGCCGCCGTGGCCCTCGGGATCTCGGGTGCTGGTCCGGCCCGCGCCGGCGAGGTGCGCCGCGCCATGGTCGAGCGCCTCGCCGCCCTGGACATCGCCGAGGACCGCATCCTGATCACCGATGACCTGCTCACGGCCTTCCTCGCGGGGGGCGTGGGCGACGACGGCCTGCTGGTGCTCGCGGGCACCGGCGCGGTCGCGGTGCGCTTCCGCGACCGGGAGGCCGTGGCCCGTCGGGACGGCATGGGCTGGCTGCTGGGCGACATCGGCTCCGCGGTCTGGCTGGGCCGACGCACCCTCGAGGCCGTCGCCGCCGATCTGGACGGGCGCGGTCCGCGCACTGAGCTCACGCAGGAGGTGGGCGAGATGCTCGACCTGGACTTGCGGGAGGGGCTGCTGCCGCCCTCGAGCACCGGGGACGTGCGCCAGGACCTCATCCGGGCGCTCGACGAGCAGCTCCCCGCCGGCGCCCCCGCAGCGCTGGGCCGCTTCGCCCCGCTGCCGGGGCGGATCCCCGGGGATCCCGTGGCCCGCGCGATCCTGGACACGGCGATCGGCCACGCGCTCGACACCGTCGAGGCGCTGGATCCCGGCGCCGAGCTGCCCGTGGTGCTGGCCGGATCCGTGCTCACCGGCGACGGACCGATCAGGGACGAGCTCGCGGAGGCCCTGGGCTCCGCGGGGAGGTCCTTCCGCGCCGCCCCCACCGGACTGCCGGGCGCCCTGCTCCTGGCCCGCGAGCACGTCGGGCCCGCGACCGTCTGAGCGCCTCCCACGCGCCCGCCCCCGCCCGAAGGGCGTCCCGGGGCGGGCACGACGATTAGGATGGCCAGCGACCGCCCGCCGCTGGGCCGGGCGCCCGGGATCGTGCCGGGTGCCGCGCGCCGCACGACTCGGAAGAAGGCTCCCCTCGATGCCCGATCTCCACGACCGGATCCCCACCCGCGAGAAGGTGCTGATCATCGGTGCCGGCCCGGCCGGCCTCGCCGCCGCCGCCTCGCTGAAGGCGCTGGACGTCCCCTTCGAGCTGGTGGACCGCGCCCCGCACGTCGGCGGGATCTGGAACCCGGAGCGCGAGGACTCCCCCGTGTGGCCCACGCTGGAGATGATCTCCTCCCGCGAGTACACGCAGTACGAGGACCTGGTCCAGCCGGTCTCCTTCCCGGAGTACCTCTCCCCCACCCAGATGGCGAAGTACCTGCGCGCCTATGCGGCCCGCCACGATCTCACCGAGCACTTCCGGCCCCGCACCACGGTGCGCTCCGCCCGGCCCTTCGACGAGGGCGTCTGGGAGGTCGAGCTGTCCACCGGCGAGGTCGGGATCTATCGCGCGGTGATCTCCGCCCATGGCATCTCCGAGCGCCCGCACCGCCCCGACTGGGCCGATGAGGTCCCCTCCTCGGTCCGCGTGATCCACGCCAGGGACTGGACCGGGGCCGATGGGCTCGAGGGACAGCGGGTGCTGGTGGTCGGCTCGGGGCAGTCCGCCGCCGACATCTCGGTCGACGCCTCCCGCCGCGCCCTCGAGGTGCGCTGGTCGATGCGCACCGGGCACTGGGTGGTGCCGCGCCGGATCGCCGGCATGCCGGGCGATGTCGCCGCCTCCCGTGAGCCGTCCCTGCTCGGGGGCCTGAACGCGAAGATCGCCGAGACCGTCATCCGCCGCACCGTGGGCCATCCGGCCGACGCGGGCCTGCCGGCCCCGGCGGCTCCTCTGCTCGAAGATGCGGTGATCGTCTCCGACGACGTGCTGGACCGGGTGCGCGAGGGTCGGATCACCCCGGCCGGTGCGATCACCGGCGTGGACGCCGACGGCTCCGTCACGCATCTCGCCGTCGGCTCCCATGCCGGGCACGTGCGCTTCGTCCCCGACCTGATCGTGCTGGCCACCGGGTACGAGACCGGCGCCGCGCACCTCCCCCAGGACCTGGTGCCCCGCACCGCCTCGGGCCGGCCGGACCTCTTCCTGGGTGCCTTCGCCCGCGGCCGCGACGACCTGGTGATCCTCGGTCAGCAGCGCGTCTCCGGCGGGATCCTGCCGATCCTCGTCGAGCAGGCGGACATCGCCGCCTACATGCTCGCCGCCACCCGGGACGGCTCCTCCCCCGCCGTCGAGCAGTTCCGCCGCCTGCGCGCCGGCAGCGAGGACGCGGTCCCCACCACGCCCGCACCCGCCGCCTCGGGCGTGCGCGGCCGGGTCGAGGGCCTGCTCGGGGCACGGAAGGTCACCGCACGCAGCACCTCCGGGACGGGAACCGACGAGGCCCTGGTCCCGCAGGTGGACCGGGACACCCTGCTCGCGCGCCTGCGCTCGGTGCGGGAGCTGTTCGCCTGAGACGGAGGGGCCGGCGGACGGCCGGCCCCGCTCCGCTCATGGTCGGTCGCACGCAGTCGCGCGGCCGACCGGTCCCGCCGCTCGTCGGCCCCGCGCCTGACCAGCCCTGCTGTCGGTCAGCCCTGCTGTCGGTCAGCCCCGCTGGGCGCGCGGCCGACGGGCGAAGACCAGGGCGCCGACCGCGACGGCCGTGGCCAGGACCACCGCCAGCACGGCGATCCCGGCGCGGCGCTGATCCGCCAGGGCGTCGGCCCACCAGGTGCGGCCCGTGGCCCCGAACCAGCTCGAGGCCATCAGGGAGTCGGTCAGCAGCAGGGTGATGCCCGCTGCGACACCCAGCAGCAGCGGCACAGAGATCACCACGGCGAGCGCCCAGCGCGGCCCCGCCGCGACGCGTGACGAGGCGGGCTCGGAGGCGGGCTCGGAGGCGGGCTCGGCCATCATCCGTCCGGCGAGGGCGGCCAGCGCACCGGCCGCGACGGCCAGCATCTGCAGGGCCAGGTGCGCGGCATGGCCGTCGAGCGCGAGGCGCAGCAGCGGGGAGACGTAGACGGTGATCAGCAGCAGCGGACCGACGGCGGCGAGCAGCGCCCCCGCCCACCAGCGGCCCCCGACGACGGCGCGCAGCCACGACGGGATCGTCATCGCCGCCCCGAGGAGCACTCCCGCGCACACCACCAGCAGCAGGTGCTGGAGGACGTGCGCCGAGATCAGCACCTTGCCGTAGACGTTCAGCGGACCGCTCGTGATCAGGACCGTCGCCGCGGCGCCGAGCACCAGGGCGAGGCTCTGCGACCGGGAGCGGGGCGGCGCGCTCGGACGCCACCACAGCAGCACCAGCACGCAGGCCAGGGCCATGCCGAACGGGTCCGGGCGCCAGGCGGCCAGCACCGTGAGCGGCTTCGGCGCGGCGGGCAGCGGGTACCCGGTGAGCACACCGGCGGGCCCGCCGGGCGGGGTCCCGGCCTCGGCCGGTGGCGGCGAGGAGCTCATCGCGGCGGCCAGGGCGACCGCGAGGCCCATCAGCGCGAGCTCGAGGATCGCGAGGCGGCGGTAGGTGCTGCGGGCCTGCTCCCCGGCCGCGGCGAGCTCTCGGGCCGCGGGCTCCCGGGACGCGGACGCCGCGAAGCCCACCTCGATCTGTCGGCGCTGCAGGGCACCCAGCGCTCCCAGGACCAGCAGCAGCACGGCCTTGGCGAGTCCCAGCTGGACATAGGCGCTGGTGAGGATGTCGCCGGGGCCGTTCATCCGGACGCTGAGCGCCCACACCCCGCTCAGGGCGAGCGCGATCCAGCAGATCAGGGCCAGATGGGAGTAGCCGCGGATCACCGGGGCGTGATCCCGGCCGCGGGCGGGCAGGAGCTGCAGCACCGCCAGTCCGCCCAGCCAGATCCCCACCGCCAGGAGGTGGATGAGCATCGTCGAGGTGCCCACCTCGTGGGTCTCGTCGCCGGCGGCATGACCGGTCATCGCCGCGGCGAAGGCCACCGTGGAGGCCAGCACGGCCACGATGCGGGCCAGGACCACCGAGGTGCCGAGCACCGCGACCGTCGTCGTCGCCGCCGCGAGGACCACCCCGGTGAGGAGCCAGACCCCGAGCTCGGTGCCCAGGAAGACCGGAAGGTCGGAGCCGAAGCGCGGTGAGGACACCGGCTGGCCGGTCGCGACCGCGTACGAGAACGCGAGCGAGGTGCCCCGCATCAGCGTGGTCGCCCCCGCCGCCACCGCGACGGCCAGCAGGACGCGGGAGCGGTCCGCCGGGTCCCGCAGCAGCCAGCCGCCGACGACAGCACCGCCGAGGGTCAGCGCCCCGGCGAGGTCGGCGAGCATCGAGGCGATCGGCGCGCCGTGGCGGGCGAGCGCCCCGGCGTCCAGCAGCACGAGGTTGTCGCCGCCGGCCGCGTCGGCGGCGAGCACGGCGATCACCGCGAGCACCGCGAGCACCGCGAGGGCGCCGAGGAGCAGCAGCATCGTCGCGGGTCGGGGCCGCGACGGGAGGGTCGTCGTCATGAGGCGAGCACCAGTCCCAGCCACAGCGCGGCCATCCCCACGCCGACGCTCAGCAGCAGGTAGGCCAGGGCGAGGGAGAAGGTATGGCGGCGCACGAGCTCAATGACGTCGCTCGCCGCGGTGGACAGGGTGGACAGACCGCCGCAGAAGCCGGCGGCGAGCATCATGTACATCAGCTCGCCCCCTCCTCCGGACGATCCGATGAGCGAGACCACGACGCCCAGCACGAAGCAGGCCAGCACATTGGCCGGCACTGTCGTCCAGGGTCCGATCTCCTCGCGGAGGTGCTCCCGTCCCTGCGCCGCGACGAGGCGCAGGCCGAGCGTGCGGATCCCCCAGCGGAGCACGGAGCCGGCGCCTCCGCCGACTCCCACCAGCAGCATGGCCGCCAGGAAGGTTCCCGCGCTCATGCGCTCTCCTCCTGGTCCGAGGGGCGGTGGTCGAGCTGCCGCTGCGCCAGGCGGCGCCCGCCGAGCAGACCGAGCACGACGGCGCCCAGGCACAGCACCACGGTCGAGGTCGCATAGGTGATGGCGAGGACCGGGAAGTCGGCACCGATCATCGCAGACCCCTCGAGCACCACCGTCGAGAAGGTCGTGAACCCACCGCACAGGCCGGTGCCGAGCAGCGGCGTCAGCCAGGGACGGGGAGATCGCACCTCGAGGGTCCCGTTCAGCAGACCGAGCCCCAGGCAGCCCAGGAGGTTGACCCAGAGGGTCGTCCAGGGGAGCTCGACCAGGGTCGGGGTGGTCACGGCGGGGGCGATCACCGTCAGGGAGAACCGGAGCATCGCCCCGACCGCTCCCCCGGCCGCGACCAGGAGCGCCGTGCGCCACGGGGCCAGATCGGCGTGGACCGGTCCGGAGTCGAGGGTCTCGGAGTCGGTGACCTCGTCGATGCGCAGGGCCGCCATCTCGACGGTGTGCATCCGCGGATCGGTGCTGCGCGATCCGCGCGGCGCGGGAGAAGGGCTCGAGGTCACCGCCACAGCGTACCGAGGGCCCCCGCGCAGCGGCTGAGCACGGCGCGGATGCCGCTCAACCCCACACGAGGCCGAGGGACGGATCCTCCAGCACGGCGCTCACGTCGCGCAGCAGCTCGGCGCCCAGGGCGCCGTCGATGAGGCGGTGGTCGAAGCTCAGCGAGAGCGTGGCGACCTGGCGCGGGACCACCTGGCCGTCGACCACCCAGGGCTTCTCCTTGATCGCACCCACGCCGAGGATCGCGGACTCCCCCGGGTTCAGGATCGGCGTGCCCGAGTCGATGTCGAAGACGCCGTAGTTGGTGACCGTGATGGTGCCGTCGCGGGTGTCCCGCAGGGAGGTGCGCCCGGCGCGGGCGGTGCGGGCGAGCTCGCTGATGCCCTCGGCCAGCTCGCGCAGGGTCATCAGGTGCGCGTCCTTGAGGTTCGGGACGATCAGGCCGCGGGGCGTGGCCGCGGCGATGCCGAGGTTCACGTAATGCTTGTAGACGATCTCCTGCGCGGCCTCGTCCCAGGAGCCGTTGACCTCGGGGTTGCGCCGGATCGCGACCAGCAGCGCCTTCGCGATCACCGCGAGGGGGCTGACCTTCACGTCGGCCCACTCGCGGGAGGCCCGCAGGGTGCTGACGATCCTCACCGCGTTGGTCATGTCGATCTCGTTGAAGACCGTGACGTGCGGGGCGGTGAAGGCCGAGGCCACCATCGCCTCGGCGGTGCGCTTGCGCACCGAGCGGATCGGCACCCGGGTGGTGCGCTCGTCGGTCGTGACGCCCGAGAACGGCTGGTCGCGGGTGGACTTCATCGCCCCGCCGAGGCCCTCGGGGGCCTGCGGGGACTCCTCGGGGAAGAAGTCGCCGTCTCCGTCGGCGCCTCCGAAGGCGCGCTGCTGGGCGGCGAGCACGTCCTGCCGCGTGACGGTCCCCTCGGGACCGGTGGCGAGCACGTCGTGCAGGGCGATGCCCAGATCGCGGGCGAGCTTGCGCACCGGCGGCTTGGCGAGGATCCGATCGATCGGGACCTGCTGCTCGTCCACGGACTGCGCCTGCTCGGCACGGCGACGGCGGCGCCGCTGCGGGGCCGAGCGGGAGCCGTAGCCGACGAGGTTCTTGGGCTCCTCGCTCGCGGGCTCGGCGGCGGGCTCGGCGGCGGGCTCGGCGACAGTCTCTGCGCCCGACTCGGCGGGCGCCGGCACCTGCTCGGCGAGCTCCTCGGCCGACGGATCTGCCTCGACCTCGTCGTCCGCACCCGCCCCGGGTGCCGGTGCCTCCTGCGAGCCGGCGGGGGCCGGCTCCGCGGCGGAGGCCGCGCCGTCGGAGGTGTCGATCTGGATCAGCCCGGCGCCGACGGCGACCTCGTCGCCCACCTCGACCAGGACCGCGACGACGGTGCCGGCCACATGGGTGGACAGCTCGACGGCGCTCTTGGCCGTCTCGACCTCGACCACCGGCGCGTTGATCTCGACCCGGTCGCCGACGGCCACCTTGATGTCGAGGATCTCGGCCTCGGTGAGGCCCTCGCCGGGATCGTTCAGCGGGACGGTGACGATCGGCGAGCCGGTCGGACCGGTGGAGGCTGCAGTCATGGTCGTGATCCTTTCACGCAGGGGAGGCGTCCGTCAGTGCTCGAGCAGGCGGTCCACGCCGTCGAGCACCCGGTCGAGGTCGGGGAGGTAGGCGTGCTCCATGCGGGCCGGCGGGTACGGGAGGTGGTACCCGCCCACGCGGAGCACGGGCGCCTCGAGGTGGTAGAAGCACTGCTCGGAGATGCGTGCGGCGATCTCGCCGCCGAGCCCGCCGAGCACGGGCGCCTCGTGGACGATCAGCAGGCGGCCGGTGCGGCGCACGGACTCGGCGATCGTCGGGAAGTCCACCGGGGCCAGGGAGCGGGCGTCGATGACCTCGAGCTCGATCCCGTCGGCCGCGGCGGCCTCAGCGGCCTCGAGCGCGAGCGGCATCGACGGGCCCCAGGCCAGCAGGGTCGCGTCGGTGCCGGGACGCACGATCTTCGCCTCCCAGGGCGAGAGCTCGGGCCGTCGGTCCGGATCCACGTCCCCCTTGACCCAGTAGCGGCGCTTGGGCTCGAGCAGGATCACCGGGTCCTCGGACTCGATCGCCTGGCGGGTCATCCAGTACGCGTCCTGCGCGGTGGCGGGGGCGAGGATCCGCAGCCCGGCGGTGTGCGCGAACAGCGCCTCGGGGCTCTCCGAGTGGTGCTCGACCGCGCCGATGCCGCCGCCGTGCGGGATGCGGATGACCATCGGCAGGTTCACGGCGCCGCTGGTGCGGCTGTGCATCTTCGCGACCTGGGTGGTGATCTGGTTGAACGCCGGGAAGACGAAGCCGTCGAACTGGATCTCGACGACGGGGCGATAGCCGCGCACGGCGAGGCCCAGCGCAGTGCCGACGATGGCGGCCTCGGCCAGCGGGGTGTCCACCACCCGCTGGGAGCCGAACTCGGCGTGGAGCCCATCGGTGACGCGGAAGACGCCGCCGAGCACCCCGATGTCCTCGCCCATCAGCAGGACGTGGTCGTCGGCGGTCATCGCATCGCGCAGCCCGGCGGTGATGGCCTTGGCGATCGGCAGGGTGGTGGAGGAGGCGCTCATGCGTCGGTCCCTTCGTCCTCGTCCTCGAACTGTGCGACGTACTCGAGGTACTCCGCGCGCTCGGCCTCGACGACCGGATGGGGCTCGGCGTAGGCGTGGGTGAACATGTGCACGGGGTCCGGATCCTCCATGCCGTGGATGTGGTGGTGCAGCTGCATGGCGAGGTCGTGGGCCTCCTCGTCGCAGCGGGCCACGTGCTGCTCGTCGATCTCGTCGATCTGCTCGAGGTGGCGGCGCAGGCGCAGGATCGGATCCTTCTCGGCCCACTCCGCCTCCTCGGCGGCGGGCCGGTAGCGGGAGGCGTCGTCGCTCGTGGTGTGCGAAGCCATGCGATAGGTCAGGGCCTCGACGAACAGCGGCCCGTTCCCGGAGCGCGCCGAGTCCAGGGCGGTGCGCACGGCGCCGAGCACGGCCAGCACGTCGTTGCCGTCGACCCGCACGGAGGGGATGCCCCAGCCGCGGGAGCGCTGGGCCAGCGGCACCCGGGACTGCACCTGGGTCGGGACCGAGATCGCCCACTGGTTGTTCTGGGTGTAGAAGACGACCGGGGCCTGGAAGGAGGCCGCGAAGGTGAAGGACTCGGAGACTTCGCCCTCGGAGGAGGCGCCGTCCCCGAACAGGGTCAGCACGGCGGTGTCCGTCTCCGGGTCGCCGGTGCCCACCACGCCGTCGCGCTGCAGGCCCATCGCGTAGCCCACCGCGTGCGGGGCCTGCGAGCCGAGGACGAGCATGTACGGGTGGGTGCGCAGCTCGTTGGGGTCCCAGCCGCCGTGGCTGACGCCGCGGAAGAGCTCCAGCAGGCGCCAGGGCTCGATGCCGCGCGCCCAGGCCACCCCGTGCTCGCGGTAGGTGGGCACCAGGTAGTCCTGCACGCGGGAGGCGTGGCCGGCACCGATCTGCGCGGCCTCCTGACCCAGCGCGCTGGCCCACAGGCCCAGCTGGCCCTGCCTCTGCAGACTGGTGGCCTCGAGGTCCGCGGCGCGGATCATCACCATGTCGCGGTAGTAGCCGCGCAGGCGCTCGGGGGTGGCCAGTCCGCTCTCCTCGAGCACGGCGTCGAGCTGCTCGTGCGGGGTGCGGGTGCCGTCGGCCGCGAGGAGCTGGACCATCGGCTCCTCGGCCGCGACATCAGGGATCGTGGATCGGAAGACGCTCACGCCGGGAAGCGTAACCTACGGTGCCGTAGGTGTCACGGAGCGCCCCGTCCCAGGCCTGCGACCTGGCGTGTCGCGCCTGTCGAAGGAGATCCTCCCCTCGATCACAGTGTCGCCCTCCGTCGACGGGCCGTCGGCCGGTGGGACGTCCAGCACCAGGCGGCCGACGGGAACGCGGTCCGCCGCCTCGACGGGCAGGTCGCGCAGGGCGTGCGGCGGGGCCAGCGCACCGAGCACCGCGGCTCGGCGCGCTCCGGTGTGCGCGGTGCCGTCGGCGCGCGCGATGGTGCCGGGCAGGCCGTGGGCGCCGAGGTAGCCGAGCAGGGCGATGAGCAGGGCCTCCTTGCCGTCGGCGGGGATGCCCAGCTCGTCGGCGTCCAGGAGCGGCACCGGGTCGAGGTGCGCGGCCAGGCGCTCCCGCAGCAGCGGGTTGCGGATCCCTCCGCCGGAGGCGACCACGCGGGAGACGCCGAGCGGGGCGATGCCGCGGGCGATCGTCACCGCGGTCAGCTCGACCAGGGTCGCCAGCAGGTCGGGCAGGGTCATCGCCGCGAGCATCTCGGGGCCGAGCAGGCGGTGCACGTGCTCGGCGTCGAAGTGCTCCCGCCCGGTGGAGCGCGGCAGGGGCCGGGCGTAGAAGGGCTCGCCCAGAAGCGTCTCGAGGGCGGCGGGGTCGACCCGGCCCTGCCGGGCGAGCGCCGCGTCCAGGTCGGCGGGGGCGCCGGTCGCGGCGTGCACGGCGGCGTCCAGCAGGGCGTTGCCCGGGCCGAGGTCGCCGGCGACCACCTCCCCCTCCCCCACGACGGTCACGTTCGAGATGCCGCCGATGTTCAGCACCGCGGTGCGTCCGGTCCCGCCGCCCAGCAGCAGCTGGTCCAGGATCGGGGCCAGCGGAGCGCCCTGGCCGCCGGCGGCGACGTCCGCGGCGCGCAGGTCGAAGAGCACCGGGGTGGAGGTGGCCTCCGCGATCCGGGAGGCGTCGCCGATCTGCAGCGTGCCGCTCACCCGGCCGTCCGCGTCGACGTCGTGATGGAGGGTCTGGCCGTGGGTGGCGACGAGGTCGGCGCCGCCATGGCGGGCGAGCGCCCGGGCGGCGGCGTCCGCGAAGGCGGCGCCGGCGGCGGCGTGCAGGCGGTTCCAGGTGGCGATGTCGGCGGGGGCGGGCGGCAGCACGGCCCGCAGCGCGTCCCGGGTGCCGCCCGGCCAGGACTCCTCGCCGACGTGGAGCAGCCGGGCCCGCAGCGTCGAGGCATCCTCCGGGTCCCGGTCGAAGTCCGCGAGCACCACGTCGATCCCGTCGAGGCTGGTGCCGGACATCATCCCGAGGATCCGCATCACCCCTCCACTCGCCGCAGCAGCGCGGCCGCGGCACGCATCATGGTGCGCCCCGCGCCGTGGGCGAGCACCAGCCGGCGGTGGTCCGGGGCTGCGGCGGGCACCCCGGTGTGGACCACGATCGTGTCGGGACGGCGCGCGAGCAGCGCGGCCAGGCGCGCACCCTCCTCGGGGTCGCTGCGCGGCAGCCGGGTGAGGGCGAGCAGCTGGGCGGCGTCGTCCACCTGGTCGGGGTAGTCCGGCTCCGCAGCGGAGATGCCCTGCTCCTGCAGCGCGGCCACGAGCTGCTGGGCGCGGGAGCCGGACGCGTGCTGGGCTCGGAACCTCAGGTCGACCACGGTGGCGGGCCGCAGGTCGAGGGCGGCGTGGCGGGCGCGGACCGCGCGACCCGCGGCCTCGGCCCCGAGCTGCTCGGCGCGGGCCAGGGCGTCCTCCAGCGGCGGGGCGGGGACGAAGCGTCGACGGGTGCGCAACGTGCGCAGCCGGGCCCGGGTCCGCTCGGCGCGGTCGCGGAGGGTCGCGCGATCCAGGCGCCCGGCGTCGACGGCGTCGATCAGGGCGTCATGCGCTTCGCGGAGCATCTGCTGGTCGTCCTTCCGCATCGAGGTCCCCAGGCACAGCAGGTCCGCGCCCGCCTCGATCGCCCGCACCGCCGCCTCGCCGTAGCCCGGATCGGCGGCGACGGCGGCCATGTCCAGGGCGTCGGTGATGACCAGGCCCTGGAAGTGCCCGCCCACGGCGCGGTCCAGCAGCGGCCGCGCCCAGGGCGCGATCGAGGCGGGACCCTCGCCGAGGGCGGGGACGAGCACATGGGCTGTCATGACGCTGTCGAGCCAGGGCGCGATCCGCCAGGGCGCCAGGTGGTCGCGCTCGAACTCGCGGGCGTCGAGACCGATCCGCGGCAGCGCCGTGTGGGAGTCGGTGTCCGTCGCGCCGTGGCCGGGGAAGTGCTTCGCACAGGTGCCCAGCCCTGCCTCGATCAGGCCGGTGGCGAAGGCCCGTGCGTGGGCGGCGACCCGGTCGGGGTCGTCGCCGAAGGAGCGGGTGCCGATCACGGGGTTCGCCGGATCGGTGGAGACGTCCAGCACCGGTGCGAGGTCCAGATCGAGGTCGCAGGCGGCCAGCAGGCCGCCCAGCGCGCTGCCCAGATGACGGGTGAGCTCGATGTCGTCGACCTCGGCGAGCGCCCACGCGGTGGGCAGCGCCGAGCCGGCCCCCGCCTGGAGTCGCGTGACGTCCCCGCCCTCCTCGTCGATCGCGACCACGCAGTCCTCGGCGCAGGCGTGGACCGAGCGCGACAGGCGCGCGGCCGTCGGCAGATCCGGGGTGTTGTGACCGAAGAGGATCACGGAGGCCAGGCCCGCGCCGAGCACCTCGCGCATCCAGTCCGGCAGCTCGGTGCCGGTGAAGGGGGCCATGAGCACGCCGAGCGCGTCGGCGTCCCAGGTCCGGGTCCCCGAGGAGGTGATATCCATGCTTCAGCATCGCACGGCGGCGAGGCCGGGGTGCGCCGCGCTGTCCGACTTCTCTACGATGTCACGATGGCGAACATTCTTGTTGTCGACGACGATCCCGACATCGTGGAGCTGGTCTCCCTGAAGCTGCGCTCCTCCGGGCACGAGGTCACGGCCGTCGGCTCCGGGGAGGCGGCGCTCGACACCCTCGCCACGCGCACGGACGTGGATCTCGCGGTGGTGGACCACATGATGCCCGGGATGACCGGGGTGGACCTCGTCCGCGCCCTGCGTGCCGGCGGGTCGACGCTGAAGGTCCTCATGCTCACGGCGCGGAGCCAGGAACGAGATCTCGAGAACGGGTTCACCGCCGGTGTCGATGACTACATGACCAAGCCGTTCTCGCCTCGTGAGCTCGCCGCACGCGTCACCTCGATGCTGTCCCGCCGATGATCTCCCTCGAGCCCGGGCTCGTGCTCACGGCCCTGATGGCGCTGTGGGCGGCCATCGCGCTCGTGCTCTTCGCGCTCGGCATCGTGCACGCGGTGCGTGCAGCCCGTGAGCGCCGGCGCGAGGACCTCGCGTCCAGGGCGCGTCCCCTGGTGATCCGCTTCGCTCTCACGGAGGACGAGGACCCGGCGCTGATGACGCCCCTCCGCGAGGCGCGCGGACCCTTCGGCGACCAGGTGGACGAGCGCCTGCTCGCGGTGCTCGAGACCCTGCGCGGCGAGGCGCGCGGGCGCGTCGCCGCACTGCTCGTCGAGCGCGGGCACCCGACGCGGCTGAGGCGACTGGCCGGCGCGCGACGCTCGATGACGCGGGCCTCGGCGATCCGCCGGCTGGGACAGCTCGCGCTGCCGATGGATGAGGATCTGGTGCTCGCCGCGACCTCCGATCGCTCGCCCGTCGTACGGACCGTGGCGGTGCGCGCCGCCGCCTCGTACCCGTCCGCCCGTGCGGTCGTCACCGTGCTCGATCAGCTGCGCGGTCGCGGCGAGGTCCCCTCGTTGGTGGTCACCACCTCGCTGATCGGCCAGGGGACCGCATCCTCCGCGGCGCTCGGAGCGATCCGCGCCGGGCTGGACGACCCGCTCGCCCAGGTCCGCGCCGCGTGCGCCCAGACGCTCGGAGAGCTGACCAGCGCGTCCGATGCCGATCGGCTCGCCCTGCTGCTCCGCCGTGACCCCACCCCGTCGGTGCAGTTCGCCGCCGCGCACGCCCTGGCGCGGGTGGGCCGCGCCTCGTCGATCCCGGCCCTTCTCGAGGGCACCCGATCCCCGTGGGGCCCGGTGCGCACCCATTGCCTCCTGGCCCTCCTCGCGCTTCCGCGGGACGTCACGGCGTCTGCGATCACCGAGGTGGCTCGTCGCGGTGACGCGCTCCTGACCCCTCTGCTGCCGCCGTCCGATCGACCTGCCGGGAGCCGCTGACCATGCTCGACCTCTTCGACCTCACGGGCACCGCCGCCCACGACATCGTGCGCATGGTGCTGGTGTGGACCGCGTGGCCGACCCTGCTGTACTTCGTCGCCCTCAACCTGACCTACGCGGTCCTGGTGCTGCTGGGATTCGTCGACATCCGCCGCTCGGCCTCGCGCCGCTCCGTGCTCGATCTCGCCGAGTCGGCGACTGCCCCCGTCTCCCTCGGGCTCACGGTCGTGATGCCCGCGTACAACGAAGCCGCCGTCATCACGGACTCCGTGCGCTCCTCCCTGGCGCTGGACTACCCCGATCACGAGGTCGTCGTGGTCAACGACGGCTCCACCGACGACACGCTGGAGGTGCTGAGGACAGCGTTCGACCTGGTCCCCAGCACGCGCAGAGTGGACCCGGGGCCGCAGGTCGATCTCCGCGGCCGGATCCGTCAGGTGTACGAGGCGAAGGATCCCGGCACGCCGCTGATCGTGGTGGACTCGGAGAACTCCGGCCGGTCCGATGCCACCAATGCCGGCATCGGCCTAGCGGCGAAGGACCTGGTGGTCATCTTCGACGCGGACTCGATCATGGACCCCGACGCGCTGCTGCTCGCCGTGCAGCCCTTCCTCGACGATCCCCTGCGGGTGGTGGCCGTCGGCGGGAACATCCGCGCCGTGAACGGGAGCCGGGTGGTCGCCGGCCGCGTCACGGAGGAGGGAATGCCTCGGGGGTGGCTCGCCCGCTTCCAGGTCGTCGAGTATCTGCGGGCGTTCAGCCTGGGCCGCGCCGGGTGGTCGCGTCTGCGCACGCTGCTGCTCATCTCGGGAGCCTTCGGGGTCTACCGGCGGGATGTCCTGCTGACGGTCGGTGCCTTCGATCCGGACACCATCGGCGAGGACTTCGAGCTCACGCTCAAGGTCCACCGCTGGTGCCGGCGCCGTGGCCGCGCCTATCGAATGGTCTTCGCCTCGGACCCGACCTGCTGGACCGAGGTGCCCGACAACCTGCCCGTCCTGCGCCGACAGCGGGTTCGCTGGCACCGAGGGCTGTGGGAGGTGCTGTGGATGCACCGGGACATGCTCCTGAACCCCCGCTACGGCAGGATCGGGATGATCGGCCTGCCCTACTACTGGCTGTTCGAGCTGTTCGCCCCGCTGTTCGAGCTGCTGGGGACGGTGCTCATCGTCGCCGCGCTGGTCACCGGGGCAGTGGATGCCGGGATGGCCCTCGCGCTGCTGGGGATCGCCCTCGGATGCGGGATCCTCGTGACCGTGCTGTCGATTCTGCTGGAGGAGTCCTCCCGCCGACGTCGATCGACCGCCCGAGACCTCGTGATCATGATCAGCTGCGCCTTCCTCGAGAACCTCGGATACAGACAGCTCACCGCCGTGTGGCGGATCCAGGGCTGGTGGCAGGCCCTCCGCGGCCGCAAGGCCGTGTGGGGCGAGATGACCCGCACGGGCTTCACAGGATCTTGAGGACCGGTCTCTCAGGTCCGGACCAGAGGGATGACCATCTCGACGCGAGTCCCCCTGCCGACCCGTGAGGAGATGGTGAGTTCCCCGCCGTGAGCACGGACGATCCGGCGGGTGATCATCAGGCCCAGTCCGTACCCGGCGACCCCTGATTCGGTCGCCGTGCGGGCACGGAAGTAGGGCGTGAACAGCTTCTGCAGATCCTCCTGGTCGATGCCGATGCCCTCGTCGGCGACGTGGAGCCGGGCGGCCTGCCCCTCCACGCCGAGTCGCACCGTGATCAGACCCCCCTCGTGCGCGTACTTCACCGCGTTGGACAGGATGTTGTCGAGGGCCTGACCCAGGCGCTCGGGATCCGCGTTGAGCAGCTCGACCTCGCGATCGACGCCGCTGACCGCCCAGCGCAGGCGTCGGGAGTCCGCCCGCGGACGGATCGAGGCGAGCTGCTGCCCGACCAGCTCGTCGAGGGCGATCGCTCGCGGAGCACCGGTGCGGGAGCCGACCCTGTCGGCGCTCACGGTGCGAGCAGTCTCCAGCAGCCCGAGGATCAGCTGCTGGAGCCTGACGACATTGCGGCCGACCACGTGCAGATGCGCGCGGATCGTCTCCGTATCGCCGCCGCCCTCCTCGGCGATCTCGTCCTCGACGAGCTCGATGTATCCCGAGATCGAGGTGAGCGGAGTCTTCAGCTCGTGCGAGACGTTCGCCAGGAACTGCTCCTCCTGCAGCACGGCGGCGAGGGAAGCGGTCACGTCGTGGACGACCACGAGCATCCGCGCCTCGTCGAGTCGGGTGGAGCTCACCGACAGAGCGATCCGGCGCCCGTCCTCCAGGTCCACCCAGACGGCCGCGCCGTCGAGCTCGGCCCCGCCCGCCGCGCGGGCCAGGGGGTTCCGCGCCGGCGGGAGCGGTGTGCGCCCGTTGTCGGCGAAGACCGGGTCCCTGAGCAGCTCGGGGATCGCCCGTCCGCTCGCGATCCCGCCGAGGCGACCATCGACCTCCACCAGCTCCCCCTCCTCGCCGAGGACCAGGGAGACCACACCGAGCGCCGCACTGACGGTCTGCAACCGACGCCTCTGCTCCTCGAGTCGGGCCACAGCACCGGCCACCACGAGCGCCACTGCTCCGGTCAGGACCGTCGTGGCCAGACCCCGGGAGATCAGGTCGATCGCCGCCCACTCCGGCGAGATGAGCAGACCCAGCACCATCGAGCAGACGCCGAACGCGACGCCGATCGTCACGCCGCGAAAGCGATAGCGCGCCGCCAGCCAGACGATGGGGACCGCCATCAGGAAGCCCTGGAACCCTCCGGCGTTGACCACGGACCACCGGCACACCGCGAGGACCAGCAGATCGACGAAGGGAAGGACCACCATGAGGTGCCCGGTCCAGCGCCGCGATACGCGACCGGTCCGCGAGGAGAGCAGGGCGAGGACCAGGGCGAGGGTGAGCAGGTGGACCACGGTCTGGCCCGTCCAGTACAGCCAGGGGATCCCGAGCCCCTGGTCGTCGACGACCACGATGCCCAGAACCATGCAGGTGGACAGAGCGAGCTGATGGGCGAGCGCCGAGACGGGACCGACCGGCTCGTCGAGTGAGTCCCTCGACGTCCGAAGGAGTCCGCGCACGCGCAGTGTGAGGAGGTGGAGGTTCACCACTGCACTCTAGGTGTCCGAGGAGCCCGCCCACGGCCGACGGGCCGGGAGGAGGACTCCGTCCGGCCCGTCGGCCGCCGGTGCTGCCTGCGGGAGCGGCGCCGGGCCTCAGGCGCCGAAGAGCCGTCGGATCCCGGCGAAGGGCCCTCGGCGCGGAGCGGGATCGACCCCCTGGTCCTCGACCGGTGCTTGCGCGGGGACCGCCGCGCCGGCCGCCTCCGGTCGCTCCTCCATCGGCGGCTCACCTGCTTCGATGGTGACCGAGAGCCGGGTGATCCGGCCGTGCTCGTCGAGGGTGGAGGTGGCGGAGAGCCGTCGGCCCTGTGCATCGGCGATCACGTCGACGGAGGCTCCATCGGCCGCTCTCCCTGGCTGCGCCTGCCAACCGGGCAGCAGGCGGGCGAGCCCGTCGAAAGCCCATCCGATGTCGTCGAGCATCGCGGCGGAGCGGCCGAGCGCGGTGGCGATCGACTCGAGGCGCACCGGCGGCAGCTCCAGGGGCAGGTCCCGCAGCAGCACGCAGCCCCGAGAGCCCCCGCCGGCGGGGAAGGTGTAATAGAGGGCCTCGGGACCGAACACCTCCAGACCGATGCGCCCCACCTCGTGCGCGACCTCGGCGATGACCTCGCGCTGATCCTGTCCCTCGGGGAGGTCGTAGTCGATCTCCTCGGCGGTCAGCGCCGGCAGGCTGTGGGCCGTCCCGTGCTCGCGCAGCCGCTCGGCGAGGGGGTCCGGGCCGACCAGGTCGACCAGCTGCGAGGACCAGGCCCACAGGAGGGTCGCCGGGCGGGCGGCGACGGAGGCCAGCAGGTCGGCGCGCCCGCTCAGCGCACGGTCCTCGGACCGGAAGGTCAGCGCATGGGCGGCGAGGTCGAGGTCCCAGCGGTACTCGCCCAGCGCCTCGGTGAGCGCGGCGTCGAGCGCGACCTGGCGCTCCACGGCGAAGAGCGCGGTGTGCTGTGCGGTCCTGCGGAAGTCCGGCCTGTTCATGCCGCGAGCCTATGAGCCGGGCCGACGGACCGGAAGGGGGACTTCTCCCCTCCCGGCCCGTCGGCAGAAGGCTCACTCCGCGGCAGTGCCCGTGCGCGCCTCCTGCTCGGCGTACAGCGCCTCGAGGTCCAGCGGCTCCTGATCGGCGTCGAGGTCGACCACGGGCAGCGGGCTCTCGCCGAGGTCGTGGATCTCCAGTCGCTCGCCGCCCTGGTTCATCGACTGGTGGGCGATGACGCCGGGCAGGGTGTAGCGGGCGGCCTGCCAGGCATTGACCAAGGGCTGGTGGCCGTCCGCCACGGCGCGCGCGAAGTCGTCCACGAGGAAGTGGTGCGCCCCCTCGTGCCCGTTGGGCATGCCCTGGAACTCCTTGGGCAGGCGGGCCTGATGGTGCACCTGGGCGGCGCCGGCGACGAAGGCGTCGCGCAGGGCCGGGGAGACGTCCGCCAGCCGCGGGTCGTCCAGGCTCATGGTGGAGCCGGTGGCGATCAGCTCGGTCACGTCCAGCACGCGCTTCTTGTCGTGCCAGTAGGTGACGTCGACCGTCTCCTCGAAGCTGGACTCCTCGCCGAAGAAGCGGAAGCGGGACTCGCGCTTGTGGCTGGGGTAGCCCACGCGGCGCAGCTCGTTGGTGCGGAAGGCCCCGCCGTTGTCCATCCCGAACAGGGCGAAGGCGTTGGAGACGTCGTTGCCGAACATCGAGACGTCCTTGTCGAAGACGCCGTCGCCGCGGGTGTCGGGGCGACCGAGGGCGGAGACCGAGGTCGCGTAGCGCTCGCCGATCACGCCGAGGATGCCGCCGATGGAGTGGGTCGGGTAGAGCAGAGGCGGGTAGGAGGCGGTGGACTTCCACTGCTCGCCGCCGGAGTACTTGTAGGCGTCGTAGAAGCCCAGGTCCATGTCATGGACGTAGTCGCCCTCGGCGTAGAACACCTCGCCGAAGGCACCGGAGCGGTGGATCCGTCGGGCCAGGACCACGGCGGCGTTGTACTGGCTGGTCTCGCCCATCATGTAGACCAGGCCCGTGCGCTGCACCTCCTCCGTGATCTGACGGATCTCCTCCTCCTCGATGGCCATCGGCACCGCGGAGTAGACGTGCTTGCCCGCGCGCAGCGCGGCCAGGGCGTGCTGACCGTGGGTCCAGCGCTGGGTGAAGATCGCCACCGCATCGACGTCGGAGGCGAGGAGGTCCTCGAGGGTGTCGAAGCGCTTGTCGAAGGTGACACCGCGCGCCTCCACCGCGTCGATCCTCTCGGGGACGGCGTCGACGGCGTAGAGCGCCTCGATCTCGGGGTGGGCGGCGAACAGCTCGGCGAAGTGGGAGCCGAACTGGCCGATCCCGATGATCCCCAGCGTGAAAGACATACTTCCTCCTTGAAATTAAGTGTCGGGAGGAACGCTACGCCAGCGCAGGGGCCTGGGCAAGCCCTTACAGGCGCCGCCATCTGCCGGATCTCCACAGATCGCGCCACGGCGGCACCTCGAGGCCCCGCGCGGCCATGCGGCGACGCAGGGAGCGCCGCGTGACCAGCATCCCCACCACGCCGACGGCGAGCAGCGGCAGCTGCACCGCGAAGGCGAGGCGGAACGCGTGGAGGTCGTAGTCCCCGTCGGGCCGCAGGAGGTCCAGCACCACGCCGATCAGCAGGATCGAGATCAGACCGCCGATGAAGCCGCCCATGATCACCATCCCGGTCGCCGTGCCCAGCCGGTGCCGGGCCAGGTCGGTGCGCGGGAAGTCGAAGCCGACGCTGCTGGCGGGCCCGCCGATCGAGAAGCCCGAGACCAGCAGGATCAGCAGCCACATCGGGGCGGGCCCCGGCCACAGCACGAGCGCGACCAGCGGGACCCCGATCGCGCCCACGATCAGCAGCACCAGGGTGGAGCGGCGCAGCGGATGGCGCTGGGTGAGCGCGCCGATCAGCGGTCCGCCGACGACGGCGACCACCACCAGCACGGTCATCACGGCGGAGGCCGCGGGGCGGCTGAGCCCCTCCCCCGCGGTGAGATACGGGTAGCCCCACATCATCGAGAAGGAGATGCCGGTGAACCCCGCGGTGAAGTGGGTGAAGAAGCCCAGCTGCGTGGAGGGATGGCGGATGATCCGGGAGAGCACCAGCGGGATCCTCGCGAGGTCCTGGCGCGCACGGGGCCGCGGCACGCCGGGCGGCGTGGCCCGGACCACCAGCAGCGCCAGCAGCGCCGCGACCGCGCTCACGGAGGCCGCGGCGGAGAAGGCGGTGCCCCATCCGGCCACGGTCAGCACCGCCACGAAGGGCACTGCGGAGGCGATCTGCCCGACCTGTCCCAGGATCCCCGTGAGCTGGGTGAGGATCGGGACCTTCGCGGCGGGGAACCAGGCGGGGACCAGTCGGATGGCGCTGGAGAAGGTCAGCGCGTCCCCGGCGCCCAGGACGATGCGGGCCCCCATCGCCACGCCCACCGTGTCCGTCTCGGCCATCAGCAGCTGACCGGCACCCATGAGCAGCGCGCCGGCCACCAGGGTGGCCCGGGAGCCGTAGCGGTCCAGCAGCACGCCGGCGGGGATCTGGCAGATCGCGTAGACCGCCAGCTGCAGCACCACGAAGGTGGAGACGATCGTGGCGGAGGCCCCGAAGCGCTCGGTGGCCTCGAGCCCGGCGACCCCCATGGTGGTGCGCTGCAGGACGGCGATCGAGTACGCGGTGACCGCGGCGATCCACACCACGTTCGCTCGGGCTCCGCCGAGTGCGGGGGCGGGCGCGGCGGGGGTGCTCATGGCGGTCCTTCGAGGTCGGGCGGGCGGTGTCAGTCGGTTCGGACGCCGCGGGCGCCCTCACCCACCTCGGCAGGGGCCCGACCACCATCGAGGGTATCCGTGAGAGGTGCTCGGACGGTAATGCTGTCCGCCTCGTGCCGTGCGGCCCGGGGATCTCCCCCGGCGACCGGTCGCTCCCCCGCGCCGCGGCAGCGGACCGGCGCCGCGCCGCGCCGCGCCCCGCGCCGGCTCGGCCTCAGCGCCTGCGCCAGGCCCCGGCGATCTCGATCAGCAGATCGTTCGCCTCCTGCTCGGCGATCGTGGCGCGCACGCCCTCGACGCCGTAGGCGCGCAGCACCAGACCGCGGGCGTCGCAGAAGGCGGCGAACTCCGGACTGTCCTCCCCCACCGGGAAGTACACGAAGTTGCCCTGGCTCGACGGCAGCTCCCAGCCCTGCTCGCCGAGCGCGCGCTGCACGCGGGAGCGCTCGGAGCGCACCCACTCGGCACGCCGATCGAGCTCCGCCCTCACCTCGGGTCGGAGGCTCGCCAGCGCCGCCGCCTGTGCGGGGCTGCTGGCGGCGAAAGGAACCGCGACCTGGCCCAGCGCCGTGGCCAGCCGGGGATGGGCGACCGCGTAGCCGAGGCGCAGACCGGCCAGTCCCTGCAGCTTCGAGAAGGTGCGCAGCAGCACCACGTTGCCGTGGCGGCGGAAGATCCCGGCGGTGCCCAGCACCGTGGCCGGGTCGTGGAACTCCCGGTAGGCCTCGTCGATCGCGACCACGACATGGTCGGGCACCTGGACGAGGAAGCTCTCGACCTGCTCGGTGGACAGCGAGGGGCCGGTGGGGTTGTTCGGGGTGCACAGCAGCACCAGCCGGGTGCGGTCGGTGATCGCCGCGGCCATCGCCTCGAGGTCGTGCTCGCCGGACGCGGCGAGCGGCACCTGCACCGAGGTGCCGCCGTGGCCGCCCACCAGCAGCGGGTACGCCTCGAAGGAGCGCCAGGCGAAGACCACCTCATCGCCCTCTCCCACCAGGGCCCGCACCAGATCCGCGGTGACGGACACCGAGCCGTTGGACAGCGCGATCTGGGTGGGCTCCACACCGTGGATCTCCCCGAGCGCGGCACGCAGCTCGAGGCCGGCCGCATCGGGGTAGAGGTACATCGCGTCGAGCGAGTCGATCACGGCCTCGCGCACGGCGGGCACGGGCGGGAAGGACGACTCGTTGGAGGAGATCTTGAAGCGAGGGACGCCGTCGTCGGCGGAGGGCCGGCCCGGCACGTAGACCGGAAGGTCCTCCAGGGCGGGGCGCAGGCGGACGTTCTCGGCGGGCTCAGTCGACATGGTCCCCAGGGTAAGTCCGGCGACCCGTGCGGGGAGGGCCGCGTTCAGCGCAGGAGACGCTCGATCTCACCGGCGATCAGCTCGGGCTGGGACGCACCGACCACATGCCCGGACTGCTCGGCCGGCAGGAACCGGCCCAGCTCGCGGTCGGCCCGCGCCCGATGGGCCGCGGTGAGCTCGTCCCGCATCCGCCGTCCGAGGCCCTCCGGTCGTCGGCCCGAGATCACGCTGACCGCGCCGGGGAGCGGAGGCGGCGGATCCAGGCGCAGGGACTGGAGTCCCCGGGTCATGTGCCGCGACTCCTCGGCGACCGCGAACGCGGCCCCGAGCGTCGAGACGGAGGCGGCCGCCTCGGCCCGGAGCGCCTCGGGCAGTCCGGAGACGGCTGCGCGCTGCAGCGGCGCGAGAAGGCCGAGGCGGGCGAGGACGGGGAGGGCCACGCCCTGGGCCCGGTTCATCCCGCGCGCGAGCGGGGTGAAGTACAGGTCCGCGAGCTCCTCGGCCGGATCCACGAGGAGGACGCCACGCACCTCCCGGCCGCGGTCGGCGAGCTGCTGCGCGGCATGGCGCACGATCGGTCCGCCCCAGCTGTGCCCCACCAGCACGAGTCGATCATCGGGGACGGCATCGACCACCGCGAGAAGATCCGCGGAGAGGGCGGCGAGATCGCGGGGCCCGCGGACCCGGTCGCTGCCGCCATAGCCGGCACGGTCATAGGCGACCGCTCGCACCTCCGGTCCCAGCAGGTCGAGCACCCCCGCCCAGGAGGCCCCGCCCGCTCCGAGGCCTGCTTCGAGCACGACCAGATGATCACCCTCGCCCTGGGTGAGCGCGTGCAGGGATCGACCGTCGGCCGCTCGCACCGTCAGGGAGCGCACCTGCCCCGTCTCGCGCGTCGGCGGGTGCGGGGCGCAAGGATCTGCAGCGTCGGCCTCCATCCGCCGATCGTGCCAGCGCGACCCGCCGGGGACAACAGCCGACCATCCGTCATCCGTCCGCCCCGGGACGAGGAGTGGGGATAACCCCGATGCGGCGTTCAGCTCCGCCGGGAAGAATGACGTCATGCGATTCCTCGGACACGTCATCGTCACCGGCCTCGCCCTGTGGATCACCGCGCTGATCCTGCCCGGGATGCACCTGGGCGAGAACAGCGCGAGCCTGCTCACGCAGGTGCTCACCATCGGAGCGATCGCCCTGATCCTGGCGCTGATCAACACGATCGTGAAGCCGATCCTGGAGTTCTTCGCGCTCCCCCTCACCTGCCTCACGCTCGGCCTGTTCCAGCTGGTCATCAACACGCTGATGCTGCTGCTCGCGAGCTGGGTCTCGGGACTGGCGGGGCTCACCCTCCAGTTCGACAGCTTCTGGTGGGCGCTGGGCGCCGGCATCATCATCGGCATCCTCTCCGCGATCGTCGAGGCCGTCACCGGGCTCGGCGAGTCCCGCGGGGACCGCTCCCGCGCCGCACGGGACTGATCCCGACCAGGGCCCGTCCCCGTGGACGGTCCGCGTCGGGGAACGCTCCGACGCGGACCCCTCCGGGTCTGGGAGAATGGCCCTCATGGCTCACTCCTTCGCGGACATCACCCCGCAGATCGCCCTGACCCCGCTCGACGGCCGCTACCGCGCACAGACCGCGCCGCTGGTGGACCACCTCTCCGAGGCGGCCCTGAACCGCTCCCGCCTCGTGGTGGAGACCGAGTGGATGATCCACCTGCTCGACGGCGAGGTCATCCCCGGCCTGCGCACCCTCACCGAGGACGAGCGCGCCCTGCTGCGCGCCATCCCCGAGGACTTCGGCGCCGAGGGCATCGCCGAGCACGCCGAGATCGAGCGCGAGACCGTCCACGACGTCAAGGCGATCGAGTACTACATCAAGCGCCGCCTGGCCGGCACCTCCCTCGAGCCCCTGGCCGAGGTCGTGCACATCTACTGCACCAGCGAGGACGTCAACAACCTCTCCTACGCCCTGATGGTCCAGGGCGCGGTCCAGAAGGTGTGGCTGCCCGCCCTGCGCGAGGTGATCGAGGATCTCTCCGCCCTGGCCCGCGACGCCGCCGAGGTGCCGATGCTCTCGCGCACCCACGGCCAGCCCGCCACCCCCACCACCCTCGGCAAGGAGATCGCGGTGTTCGCCCACCGCCTCCGCCGCCAGGAGAAGCGGATCCTCGCCGACGAGTACCTCGGCAAGATCAACGGCGCGACCGGCACCTACGCCGCCCACGCGGTATCCGTTCCGTCGGCCGACTGGCAGGAGGTCTCGCGCACCTTCGTGGAGCACCTGGGCCTGAGCTGGAACCCGCTGACCACCCAGATCGAGTCCCATGACTGGCAGGCCGAGGTCTACGCGGACGTCGCCCGCGCCGGGCGGATCCTGCACAACCTCGCCACCGACGTGTGGACCTACATCTCGATGGGCTACTTCCGCCAGCGGCTCTCCGCCCAGGGCGGCACCGGCTCCTCGACCATGCCCCACAAGGTCAACCCCATCCGCTTCGAGAACGCCGAGGCGAACCTCGAGATCTCCGGCGCTCTGCTGGACTCGCTGTCCCAGACCCTGGTCACCTCGCGCCTGCAGCGCGACCTCACCGACTCCACCACCCAGCGCAACATCGGCCCCGCGTTCGGCCACTCGCTGCTCGCGATCGCGAACCTCCGCAAGGGCCTCGCGGGCCTGGATGTGGACGCCGACGCGATGGCCGCGGACCTCGACGGCAACTGGGAGGTGCTCGGTGAGGCGGTGCAGTCGGTCATGCGCACCCTCGGCGTGCAGGGCGTGCCGGGCCTGGACAACCCCTACGAGCGGCTCAAGGACCTCACCCGCGGTCACCGCGTGGACGGCGAGGGGATGCGCGAGTTCGTGCGCAGCCTGGGCCTGCCCGAGGCGGAGCAGGAGCGTCTGCTGGCCCTCGGCCCCGACACCTACGTCGGCTACGCCGCGCAGCTCGTCTCGCACCTGGACGACGCGCAGGCCTGATCACGCCCGCGACGGGACCCCGCATCGGGGCCCCGTCGCCCTGTCTCAGCCGATCGCGCGGGGGCGGATGTCGATCGTCGCGATGACCGCCTCCTCCGGGGCCCGCAGGACGTAGCTGATCGCCGCCGCGACGGTCTCGGGGCGCAGGTACTTCTCGGACTCGTAGTCGCCGCTCTCCGCCGCGCGCAGCTCATGCTGCATGTCCGTGTCCACCCGACCCGGGTGCACCGAGCTGACGCGGACCCCGTGCGGCAGCTCCTCCTGGCGCAGCGCGTCGGTCCAGGCGCGCAGGGCGAACTTCGAGGCCGAGTACGCGCTGCGCTTCCCCTTGGAGTTGTATCCGGCCCCCGAGTTCACGGCCACGACCGTGCCGCGGGCGGCGCGCAGCGCGGGCAGCAGCACCCGCGTCAGCTCGGAGACGGCGGTGACGTTGACGGCGAAGTTGCGCTCCCAGTCCGCGGTGTCGAGCTCCTCGACGGAGCCGGTGACCAGGATGCCGGCGGAGTGGACCACGCCGGAGAGCCCCTCCCCCAGATCCAGCGCCGCCACCGCGGCGGCGGTCGCGGCGTGGTCGGTGAGCTCGGCGACGAAGGTCTCGGCCGACGGCAGCTCGGCGGCGAGGGCGTCCAGCGCCCGCTCGTCCCGGCCGGCGAGGATGAGGTGGTGGTCCGGGCCGAGGTCCGCGGCGACGGCCCGGCCGATCCCCCGGCTCGCACCGGTGATGAGGACGACGGGGCGAGTGGTGCGCGGGGCGATGTGAGACGGGGTCATGGGTTCGAGTCTGTCACGAGGACCGGGCCGCTCCGCCGGGTGAGACGATGACGCGGTGCAGACCCTGACCCCGAGCCGGCGCCTGGTGCGCGCAGAGGTGCTGATCGTCCTCGCGCTGTCGCTGGGCCGCAGCGCCGTGTACTCGACGATCGCCCTCATCCAGGCCCTCGCCGCCGGACCGCTGTCCGAGCAGTCCACCGCGCTGAACTCCTCGCTGCAGGAGAACCCGTGGCTGGACCTGCTCCAGCAGCTGCTCTCGATCGGCTTCACGCTGATGCCGGTCGCGCTGGTCCTGCTGCTGCTCGCTCTCACCGCCGGATCCCTGCACCAGGCGCTGGTGGACCTGGGCCTCGACCTCAGCCGGCCGCTGCGGGACCTGCTGCACGGGGTGCTGATCGCCGCGGGCATCGGAGTGCCTGGGCTCGCGATCTACTACCTGGGGCGCGCTCTGGGCGCGACCGTCGAGGTGGTCCCGGCGGCGCTGGACACCCACTGGTGGACGCTCCCGGTGCTGGTGCTGCACGCGGTGAAGAACGCCGTGCTGGAGGAGGTGATCGTGGTGGGGTACCTGTTCCAGCGCCTCGAGCGTCTGGGCTGGTCACCTCGTCGGATCATCATCGCCTCCGCCCTGCTGCGCGGGGCGTACCACACCTATCAGGGGGTGGGTCCGGGGATCGCGAACCTGGTGATGGGGCTGGTGTTCGGAGAGTGGTACCGGCGCACCCGGCGCACGATGCCGCTGATCATCGCGCACACCCTGCTCGACGTGGTGGCGTTCGTGGGCTACGCGCTGCTGAAGGACGTCATCTCGATCTGAGCCCGCCCGGCATCCGGGGCGCAGGCCCCGAGAAGCTGGTCGGACGGATCAGAGGATGAAGGCGTCGCCCTCGCCGTCGGAGACGATCGGGAGTCCGGCCTCGAACCACTGGTCCATGCCGCCGGCGACGTTGATCGCCTCGAAGCCGTTCCCGTTCAGCCACTGGGAGACCTGGAAGCTGCGCCCGCCGCTGCGGCACACGATGTACAGCGGCTCGTCCACCTCGGGGAGCTGGTCGAGGTTCTCCAGCAGCGAGCTGGCCGGCAGATGCTGCGCCTGGGCGGCATGACCCGCGTCCCATTCGCTCTGCTCGCGCACGTCGATGAGGTGCGCGCCCTCGGGGATCGCGGTCGGGGCGACGTTCTCCATGTCCATGCTCTCCAGCGTACTGCCCACCGCGTCGGCTCAGGCGCCACGCAGCGCGTACCGGCGCACCAGCGGCGAGGCGACCAGCACGGCGGCCATCACCAGCGCGTAGGAGGCGAGGACGCTGAGCAGGTACTGCACCGCGACCAGCGGATGGTTCGGTGCGCCGAGCACCGCCACCACGACGAGCAGCGCCGTGAGGGTGGCGAGGATCGAGCTGAGCAGCACGGGCAGGGAGATCTCCGCGATGCGTGCGCGATGGAGCTGGCCCACCTCGGCGCCGGCGATGTGCTGGGCGCGCAGCACCGGGGCCTGGTCGATCACCCGGGCGGTCTGCGTGACCCCGGTGCTGACGGCCGCGAGCACCGCGGCGATCCCGAGGGTCAGCAGCCCGCCGGTGGACAGCGCGGTCGCCATCAGGACGTCCTCCGGCCTGCTGCCGCTGCCGCGCGTCATCAGCGAGAGCACCGTGAGGAACCCGGCGATCACCAGGGCGAAGGTAATCCCGGAGACGGCGCGCCAGCCGGCGCGGGGGTCCGCGGCGAGGCGTCGGGCCCCCACCAGCAGAGAGGGGGTCGGGGCGGTGCGGGCGACCAGAAGCGCCGTCGCCCAGACCACGAAGGGACCCACGATGTTGACCCCGGCCACGATCGCGCCGACGAAGACGACCATGATCGCGATCGTCACCATGCCGTCTGCGAACTGGCCGAACAGCGCCCCGCCGACCTGCATGAATCCGAACAGCCCCACGATGAGGACCACCCACACCACGACGCGCACCACCGACATCCGCACCACGCGCGAATCCCGGGCCACGCCGAGGGGGCTGAGCACCACGCCGGTGAGCGACACGGCCGCGGACCCCGCGGCGAGGAGCACCATCCCGAGCACCAGCAGCGGGTACGCCCACCACGGGAGCAGCAGCTCCCCGAGGGTGAAGGGAGCGATCCCGAAGTCGAGCGCTGTCAGCGGCGGGGCGACCGCCAGATGCAGGACGCTGCCGATGATCGCGCCCAGGAGCGCCTGGGCGGCGACGTCGAGCACGGCCACTGCGCCGACCTGACCGCCGGTGCCGCCCACCAGGCGGATCGTGGCGAGATCCTTCTCCCGGCGCGCCAGGGACAGCCGTGCGGCGGAGCCGCCGAGCCCGATGGCGCTCGGGATCAGCAGGACCGAGGCCGTGATCGCACACATCACGAGGAAGGGGATCAGCGTCTCCTCGCCCGAGGGCATCTCCAGGCCCGAGGCCGGCAGCCGGCCGACGAAGGCGGCGGTGCCGCCGAGGACGGTCGCGGTGATGGTGGTGGCCGCGGCGAAGGCGATCACCGGGAGCACGTCGGCGAGGGCTCCTCGGCGCCGGAGCAGCAGCGGGGCGGAGGCGAGCAGGGCGTTCATCGGGTCGCCCCCGCGCCCTCGGGGCGCACGTACTCCTGGGCGATGCGGCCGTCGCGCATGGCGACGGTGCGTCGGCAGGCGGCGGCGACCTTCGCGTCATGGGTGACCATCACCAGGCTGGCGCCGGTGTCGAGGCAGGAGTCGACCAGGATCTGCAGCACGGAGCTGCCGGTGTCCTGGTCGAGGGCGCCGGTGGGCTCATCGGCGAAGACCACCGAGGGCCTGCCGGCGAGCGCACGGGCGATCGCGACGCGCTGCGCCTGCCCGCCGGAGAGCTGGGTGGGACGACGGTCGTGCATGCCCGACAGGCCCAGACGGTCCAGCCAGCCGGCGGCCTCTGCGGTCGCGGCGCGTCGGGAGGTGCCGCCGAGCATGCGCGGCAGGATCACGTTCTCCAGTGCGGTCAGCTCGGGAAGGAGCTGACCGTCCTGGAAGACGAAGCCGAAGTCGCTGCGACGCAGGCGGGTGCGACGCCGGTCCCCGAGGGACGCGAGGTCGATGCCGGCATGCTGCACGGAGCCGGCGGTGGGAGTGAGGATGCCGGCGAGGATGTGCAGCAGCGTCGTCTTGCCGCAGCCCGACGGGCCCATCACGGCGAGCGAATCGGCGGCGGCGATGTCCAGGTCCACGCCGTCCAGGGCGCGGGTCGCTGCGCTCGCGCTGCCGTAGGTCTGGATCAGGCCGCGAGCGGAGAGGACCGGAGCGGGGTGCCGCGACGCAGAGGGCGCGGCGTGCTGCGGTGCCGGATCGGCGGGACGGTGCCCGGCAGGAGCGGAGTGGGAGACGGGTGCGGTGTTCATGGCATCCAGCGTCGTCCCCGCGCCCCGCCCGCCGCGTCGGCCCGGGGATCGATCCTGACCCTGCGGCGTCAGACCGTGGGTGGAGGGAGCCACCCCACCGACGCCGCAGGGCGTGCACTCCCCGAGAGGAGCGCACGCCCTGCGTGCGGAATGGGCACGTCGATCAGCTGTGCTGTCCCGCTGATCTCCTGCCGCTCGTGCCTCGCAGCACGTCGATCAGCCGAAACGACCCGAGATGTAGTCCTCGGTCTGCTTGTTCGTCGGGTTGGTGAAGATCGTGTCGGTGTCGTCGATCTCGATGAGGTGACCGGGCTTGCCGGTGCCCGCGATGTTGAAGAAGCCGGTGCGGTCCGAGACGCGCGACGCCTGCTGCATGTTGTGGGTCACGATCACGATCGTGTACTCCTGCTTGAGCTCGTGGATCAGGTCCTCGATGGCGAGGGTCGAGATCGGATCGAGCGCCGAGCACGGCTCGTCCATCAGCACCACCTCGGGCTGCACGGCGATGGTCCGCGCGATGCACAGGCGCTGCTGCTGGCCGCCGGAGAGGCCCATGCCGGGCTTGTCCAGGCGGTCCTTGACCTCGTTCCAGAGGTTCGCCCCCCGGAGCGCCTTCTCCATCAGCTCGTCCCCTGCTGAGCGGGACATCCGCCGGTTGTTGAGCTTCACGCCGGCCAGGACGTTGTCCCGGATCGACATGGTCGGGAAGGGGTTCGCCTTCTGGAACACCATGCCCACGCGGCGGCGCACGTTGACCGGGTCCACCTTGGAGTCGTAGATGTCCTCGCCGTTGATCTCGACCTTGCCCTTGGCGTAGGCGCCGGGGATGACCTCGTGCATGCGGTTCAGGGTGCGCAGGAAGGTCGACTTGCCGCAGCCGGAGGGGCCGATGAGCGCGGTGACCGAGCGCGGGCGGATCTGGACGTTCACGCCCTCCACGGCGAGGAAGTCCCCGTAGAAGATGTCGAGATCCTCGACGTTGATGGGCTGAGGGGCTGCCATCTGGAGTCCTTTCGGGTGGGGCGAGGGCTCAGCGGCTGAGCTTGGGAGAGAAGTAGTGGCTGATCAGTCGGGCGACGATGTTCAGCACCATCACGATGACGATCAGGGTGAAGGCTGCGGCCCAGGCGCGATCGATGTTGGTCGAGATCGAGCAGGCGTACACCTCATGGGTGATCGGGTTGGTGACCGAGTCGCTCATGCAGTTGGCGCTGCCGGCACGGTACTGCTGGTTGATGAACGTGGGCAGGGTCGCCATGCGCCCGTCGAACATGTTCCAGTTCATCGAGGTCACCATGCCGACCGTGAGCAGCAGCGGGGCGGTCTCGCCGATCACGCGGGCGATCGCGAGGGTGATGCCGGTGGTCAGACCCGCGATCGCGGTGCGCAGCACCACCTTGACGATGGTGAGCCACTTGGGCACGCCCAGCGCATAGGAGGCCTCGCGCAGGTCCATCGGGACCAGCCGGAGCATCTCCTCGCTGTTGCGCACCACGGTGGGGATCATCAGCAGGGACAGCGCGACGGCGCCCATGATGCCCATGCGCACGCTGGCGTCCGGCATGAGGGTGATGAACACGGCCAGGCCGAACAGGCCCGCCACGATGGAGGGGATGCCGGTCATGACGTCGACCAGGAAGGTCACGCCGGTGCCGAGGGTCTTCTTCCACCCCTGATCCGCGTACTCCACGAGGAAGATCGCGGTGAACAGACCGATCGGGATGGAGATGATCGAGGCCCACAGCGTGATCAGCAGCGTGCCCACGGTCGCGTGGAGGACGCCGCCCGCATCGGCGCCGCCGATGATGCCGGACATGTCCGAGGTCCAGAACGAGAGCACGGACGGCTTCGCGGCGAGCACGCGGGTCAGGCCCCGTCGGATGACCTCCCACAGCAGGGAGAGCAGCGGGAACATCGCCACGGCGAAGGCGCCGATGACCAGCAGGGTCACCAGGCGGTCCATGGCCCAGCGGGGGCCCTCGCGCACCAGCGAGTACACCCAGCCGAACAGCAGGTGCAGCAGGAAGCCGACCACGATCGCGCTGGCGATCGAGAGGGCGTCGACGATGGCCAGGCCGGCGATGGCGACCAGCAGGCCGGTCAGACCGGTGAAGATCAGGTGGTACCAGGGCAGTCGGCGCTCGTCGTGAGGACGATGCACCGAGGCCTCGGTGGGCGCGGACGTCATGGAGCTCATGGGGACCTCTCAGCTCTTGGGGCCGCTGCGGGCGACGATCCACCGGGCGATGGCGTTGATGATGAACGTCAGCACGAACAGCACCAGGCCGGTGAAGACCAGCAGGGACATGTCGACGCCGGAGGCCTCCGCGGACTTCGAGGCGATGTTGGCGGCGATCGAGTTGTGCTGCCCCACCTCGAGGATGCGGAGGGAGAAGGTGGCGCCGGGCGCGAGGATCATCAGCACCGCCATGGTCTCGCCGAGCGCGCGGCCGAGCCCGAGCATCGACGCGGCGACGATGCCGCCGCGCCCGAACGGCAGCACGACGGTCCGGATCGTCTCCCAGCGCGTGGCGCCGAGGGCGAGCGCGGCCTCCTCCTGCAGGCGCGGGGTCTGCAGGAACACCTCGCGGGTGACGGCCGTGATGATCGGCAGGACCATCACGGCGAGCACCACGGAGGCGGAGGCGAGGTTGCGCATCGGGGCGTGCGGCTCGCCGGCGAACAGCGGGATCCACCCGAAGTAGGTGTTCAGGAAGAAGTAGAGCGGCTCGAGCTTGGGGACCAGCCAGATCCCGCCCCACAGGCCGTAGACGACCGAGGGCACCGCGGCCAGCAGGTCGATCATGTAGCCCAGGCCCGAGGCCAGTCGGCGCGGTGCGAAGTGGGAGATGAACAGGGCGATCCCGATGGAGATCGGGATCGCGATCAGCAGGGCGATCCCGGAGGCGAGCACGGTGCCGAACACGAGCGGCAGCGCGTACTTCACCAGGGAGAAGTCGGCGGTGCCGGAGAACTCCTGGCTCGCGATGACCGCCGGCATGGACTCCGTGGTCAGGAAGATCGCCACAGCGGCGAGGGTGAGGAAGATCAGCAGGCCCGAGCCGACGCTCAGGGACGAGAAGACCGAGTCGCCGATGCGTCGGCGGCTGGACGACATGGAGGGCGGCGGAGTCGGTGCGGACTCCTGCTCGATGTCAGTTGTGCTCATGGGGACCTTCCTCCGAGCTCACGGTGCTGAGGTGGGTGGCATGACGCCCGTTCACGGCGAAGCCGCCGAGCCACGATGGGCCCGGCGGCACGCCGTCGTGCGGGGCAGGATCAGCCGACGGTGATGCCGTCGATCGATGCCTGGGCGTCCTTGCGGAGATCCTCGGAGATCGGCGCGGAGCCGGCGCTCTCGGCGGCGACCTTCTGGCCGTCCTCGGAGATGATGTAGGAGGCGTAGGCCTTGACCGCGTTGCCGGTCGCGGCGTCCTCGTAGGAACCGCACAGGGCGAGGTAGGAGACCAGGACGATCGGGTACACACCGGCCTCGGTGGTGGTGCGATCGAGCTCCATGACGATGTCGTTGTCCTCGCGGCCCTCCACTCGCGGGGAGACGTCGACGGCCTTGGCCGCGGCCTCGGCGCTGTAGTCGACGAACTCCTCGCCCACCTCGATGGAGGCGGTGCCGAGGTTGCCGGCCTGCGAGGCGTCGGCGTAGCCGATGGTGCCCTCGCCGCCCTCGACGGCGGAGATCATGCCGGAGGTGCCGTCACCGGACTGGCCGCCGTCGATCGGCCAGGTCTCGACCGGGCCGTGGCTCCAGGCGTCGGGCGCGTTGGCCGAGAGGTACTCGGTGAAGTTCTCGGTGGTGCCGGAGTCGTCCGAGCGGTGGACCGGGACGATGGCCGTGTCGGGCAGATCGACATCGGGGTTGAGCTCGGCGATCTTCGGATCGTTCCAGGTCTTGATGTCCTCGGAGAAGATCCCGCCGATGACCTCGGGCGAGAGGTTGAGCTTGTCGACGCCCTCGAGCTTGAAGACGACCGCGATCGGGGAGATGTAGACGGGCAGGTCGAAGGCCTGCTCGCCGTTGCAGACGTCGGCGGAGGCCTTGAGCTCCTCGTCCTTCAGGGCGGCATCGGTGCCGGCGAACTTCACCTGACCGGAGAGGAACTGCTCGCGGCCCGTGCCGGAGCCGGTGGGGTCGTAGGTGACCTGGAGATCGGAGCCCTCGGCGCCGGCGAGGCCCATGAAGGACTCGGTCCATGCGGTCTGGGCGTTGCCCATCGAGGACGCGCCGGCACCGGCGAGGTTGCCGGTGAGCTCTGCGTAGCCACCGCCGGCGGCAGCGCCGCCGTTGTCCGAGGCGCCGTTCTCCTCGGCGCCTCCGCCGCACGCGGTCAGGGCGAGGCCGGCGGTGAGGCCGAGCGCGACGAGCGAGACGAGCTTGTTCTTGCGAACGTTCACTGCGAGTCCTTTCGGGGGCGCGTGGGCCCTGGATGCTGTCCATCGAGAAGGTGTGGCAGTGCGGACGCTAAGGAGAGCAGATGACGGCGCGCCCGCACTCGCATGAACAGCAGGTGAACACGTCTCAGGGCGTGGTGAAACCCCAGGTCATACGCAGGATACGAACAGGTCACAGAGTGCGGGGCCACAGCCTCGCCCCGTGATCGGGGCCACCGTGGGCGAGGTGACCTCGATGCCTGTCAGGAGGAGAGCTCCAGGGCGATGCCGAGGCCCATCACCACCACGTAGAAGAGGAGCAGGAGCAGCGGGAGGATCCCCACCAGCGAGCACACGAGGCCCGCGACGGCGAGGCCCCGGCCACCCTTCGGCGCCATCGCCGTGGGATCCGTCTCCCGCATCCCCTTCAGGGCGAAGAAGATCCCGAACGGGGAGGTGAGGCCGCTGCACATCGACAGGGCCAGGATTCCCAGCACGAGTCCGGCGATGGCGGCGTTCGAGGACTCCGGCGGGGGCCCGAAGCCGCCCTGGACGGGTGGTCCGCAGGGCGCCTGCGCGCCGGGGCCGTGCGGCCACGGGCCGTACCCCTGGGCGTCGGCCCCGTACGGCCCCACGGCGCCGTACGTCCCGCCGGCCGGCGACGTCCCCGCGTACGGGTCCTCGGCCCATGGCTGATCCTGCACCTGGTCGACGGCGTAGGGGTCGGAGGCCGGGGAGGCGTAGGGATCGGAGGCCGCCGAGACGTAGGGGTCGGAGGTCGCGGCCGACGGGGCGTACGGGTCCTCGACGCCTCCGCCGCTCGACGCGGAGAAGTCGCTCCCTCCCATGAAGTCCGGCAGGTCTCGGTCCTGTCCTGCGGTCATGTCGTCCTCCTCATCCCTGCTCTCACCCCCGAGGCAGGATCCGGCCGGCCCGTCCGTCGCGGTGCTCTCTGTCGCCGTGCTGTCTGTCGACGCGCCGCCTGTCGATGTGCTGTCAGTCGATGTTCGGCAGGTGCCGTTCGATCGCGACCACCCTGCCCGCGCTCGTGGTGTGCAGCAGCAGCGCCTCACCGGCTGCGAGGTACGGGTCCTCGCGCGGCAGCTCGAGGGCGACCCCGGGATCGCACACCGCCCGCACCGACTCGATCACCGTGGGCAGCACCGGCCTGTGGGTGCACACCACCGTGGGCCGCGCCTGGGCGAGCACTCGGTCGATGACCGCGGCGGTCCGTGCCGGATGCGCGGCGTGACCGGCCTCGGTCAGCTCGTCCTTCGTGCGGATCTTCAGCCCCTCGACGGTCGCGAGCGGCCCGATCGTGGACCGGCACCGCTCCCAAGGGCTGCTGAGAACGCTGGCCGGGTCGAAGGCGTCCAGCAGCGGGGGCAGCGCCCGGGCCTGCTTCTTCCCCTTGCCGTTCAGGGGCCGGGCCTCCTCGGCCTTGCGCCACTTCGCCCGCGACAGGGCGGCGCCGTGGCGCTGGATGATGATCGGCGCGGTCTCGAGCTCGTCGGCCTCGAGGTGGCGCTGCAGGGCCGCGATCGGGGCCTCGTCGCTCTGGCGGGTCACCAGATCGATCGCCTCGTCCAGCGGGACCCAGCGGGTCTCGTCGACCTCGCCGCGATCCTTCGGGCCGGGGGCGATCTTCGCGCGCACGGTCGCCACCCAGTACTGCACGATCTTCGAGCGGCCGTCCCGCATCAGGTACGTGGCGGCCGGGAGGGGGCGCTGCAGGCGCACCCGATAGCCGGTCTCCTCGGCGACCTCGCGCACCGCGGCGGCGGGGAAGGTCTCCCCCTTGTCGAGCTTCCCCTTGGGGATGGACCAGTCGTCGTAGCGCGGCCGATGGACCAGCAGCACCTCCACCCGGTCGTGCTTCACACGCCAGGTGAGGGCGCCGGCGGCGAGGACGGGACGCGGGGAGCCGGGAGCGACGCGCACCGCTCAGCCCCGTTCCGACGCGCGCAGCTGCACGTCGCGGCCGGCGACGGTGAAGCCCCACGCCTCGTAGAGGCGCAGCGCCGGGGCGTTGTCCGCCTCGACGTACAGCTCCACCCCGGGCACGCCGTCACGGCGCAGCCGGTCCAGGGACGCTCCCATCAGCGCGGCCGCCACACCCTTCCCCTGCACCGAGGGATCGGTGGCGACCACGTAGATCTCCGCGTCCCGATCGACGGCGCCGCGATGCTCGCGCTTGACCCAGACGAAGCCCACCAGCACGTCGTCGCGCAGCGCGACCTGCATGTCCTCGGCATCGAACCAGGGCTGGGCCATCCGCTGCTCGAGGTCCTCGCGCGTGAGCGAGCCCTGCTCGGGGTGCTCGGCGAAGGCGGCGGCGTTGACCTCGACCCAGCGCTCGGCATCGCGCCCGGCGTCGAAGGTGCCCAGCGTCAGACCCTCCGGGGCCGCCCCGACGGCGACGGGAGCCTGCTCGCCGCCGAGCGCCCGATGCAGCGTGAGCAGCCGCCGGGTCTCCTGGAGGCCCGCGGCGCCGAGGAAGGCAAGCGATCCGTCCAGGGCGCCATGGGCCCAGACGCCCGCGTCGGGGCGCAGCGCGAGCGCCTCTCGCAGCAGGGCGGTGCCGTGGCCCCGTCGGCGGTGCTGGGGATGGACCATGCCTTGGACCGTGCCGTCCTCCAGCAGGCTCACGTAGCCGATCAGAGCACCGGGACCCTCGGTACCCGCGGGCCCCTCGACGAGCAGGTGCTGGGCGGAGCCCCCGTCGAGAGCGAGCTCGGCGGCCTCGTCCAGGGGACGGACCCCGTCGTGCTCGGTCACGATCGCGAACAGCTCGCGGACCGCCGTCCGAAGGGTGGGCGGCAGGGCAGCCGTCGTGATCATGGGGTCCTTCCCGGAGCTCTGAGAGGATGCGGGCTCGAGCACAGGGCCATGCCGTACCCGGGGGTCGAGTATGCCCTCACCATCGGGCACTCGTAGACTGCCACTGTAGCGCCCGGCGGACACCCCTCGTCGGTGCCGACCGAGACCTGAATCGACGACCTGGGAGGACCGACTGTGACCGTCCCAGAGCGCGCTCCGCTCGGTGCCGCCCTCGCGATCCTGCTGGCCGTGGTCTCGCTCACGGGCCCGCTCTCGCCGCTCCTGATGGCCGTCGCCATCGCGCTGCTCGCCCTGCTGATCGGCATCGCCTGGCCGGACCTCCTGGAGCTGCCCTCCCCCGGCGGGACCCGTGCGGTCGTCGCTGGGAGCGGTGTCCTCAGCGCCCTGGTCACCGTGCTGGGACCGGGCCGCTTCCCCCCGATCTCCGGTGTGGTGATGGCGTGCGCGGTCGGCGTGTTCGCCGCCTTCATGCACCAGATGCTGCGCACCGAGCGCCGTGAGCTGACCGCCTCGCTCACCGGCACCGTGGCCGGGGTGTTCGTCTCGGCGATCGCCGCGTGCTGGATCATCGCCCAGAGCATCGCAGTGGAGGCCGGCACCACCGGGGTGATCACCGCCGTGGCGGCAGGACTGGCGGCGACGCTTCTGGTGAACGCCACGCCCCTGCCCTCGCTGCTGCGTTTCCTGCTCTCGGCCGTCGTCGGGACCGGCGTCACAGCGGCCCTCGCCGCCTCGCTGGTGGGTCTGGATCCCCTGCTCGGCGCGGCCATCGGACTGGTGACCGCGGTCGGGGCCAGTTGCGCCCACCTGCTGACGGGCTCCTCGCTCGTCGCCAAGGAGCCGCTGCCCTCGCTGGCCGTGGCGGCGGTCCCTGCGGCGACCGTCGGCGTGGTCGCGCACCTCGTGGTGGTCCTGCTCCCCTGATCGACCCTGATCGACGGAGCCGAGCGCGCCGCCCGGGTGACCTGGCGCGCACGCTCCCTCGACAGGCACCCGGGGAGATAGACTCGAGCCATGTCCGCCATGTCTCTGTTCTTCCTCGCCCTCGTCGTCCTGGTGGGGGTCGCCACGCTCGCGTTCGCCGTCCTGGTGATCTCCCGCCTGTTCGACCGCTGAGGGTCCCGCAGCGCCGATGCCCATCTCGCTCGACACCTCCCTCCCGTCGTCCCTGTACCCCCTCGCCTGGCTGATCGGCAGCTGGGAGGGCTCGGGCGCGCTCATCGATGCGGATCCGGACTCCCCGGACGCCCGCATCGAGCAGCAGCTGGTCTGCACCGCCCGCGAGGACGGCACGCTGGGGTGGCGCTCCACGATCCACCGGGTCGACGCCCCCGCTCCGCTCCCGCCCACCAGCGCCTTCGCCCGCGATGCCGCGCCCGCGCCGGAGTCCACGGGCTCCGGCGAGCGCACGCTGCTGCATCGTGAGGACGGGGTCTGGTCCGTCGGGGAGCTCCTGCCCGGTCAGGACCATGCGGCCGCCGAGGCGGCCCGCCCCGGCACCCCGGCGAGCATCCTCTCCTACCGCCTCGGGGCGCAGCTGACCCGTCGGGACGAGCCGACCGAGGAATGGACCGGCGAGGTGCGAGGTCCGCGCGTGCAGCTCGCGCTCGCCGACGCCACCGGCCAGGTCACCGCGACCCGCATGTTCGGCTACATCAGCGGCCGCCTCATGTGGCTGTGGGAGCACCGCCTGCCCGTCCCCGACGGCGCCCCCGGCGAGACCGAGCTGACCCCCTACCTCTCCCTGGAGATGCACCGTGCCTGACCTCGCCCGCGACATCCGCCCCCTGCTGCGCGAGAGCTCCGTGCTGGGCGACGGTCCCGACGCGGCGGTCCCCGCCCACTACGGTGCGCCGCTGCGCGAGCAGCGGCACCTGCTCGACGGCAGCGCCGTCGTCGACCTGGGCCATCTCGAGCTGCTCGAGGTGCGCGGGGCCGACGCCCGCAGCTGGATGACCACCATCACCACCCAGGTCCTCACCGGGACCCCGATCGGCTCCAGCTCCTCGCTCGCCGTGCTGTCCCCGCAGGGCCGGGTCGAGCACATGGCCTCCGCCGTGGTCCTCGACGAGGAGGCGCTGCTCCTGGTGCTCGATGCCGGGTGCCGTGCCGGCCTGCGCCGATACCTGGAGATGATGCGCTTCGCCGCACGCGTCGAGCTGACCGACCGGGACGACCTGCGGGTCCTCGGCGGCCTCTCCCCCGCCGCCGAGATCCTCCCCCGGCTCGGCCTGCCCGATCCGGTCGCGATCTGGACCGAGGCCTGGCCCGAGGTCGCCCCCGGCGGCGTCGCCTACGGCCCCGACCCCGAGGACCCGGTGGGCGGCGTGCTCACCGTCCTCGACGCCGCCGCGCTCGAGGAGCTGCCCTGGCGCCGCGAGGACCTGGCCGGGATGACCTCCTGGGAGGCGCTGCGGATCGCGGACCATCGGGCGCGCGCCGCCCGCGAGGTCGACGAGCGCAGCATCCCCCACGAGCTGGATCTGCTGCGCACCGCCGTGCACACCGCCAAGGGCTGCTACCGCGGCCAGGAGACGGTCGCCAAGGTCCTCAACCTCGGCCAGCCGCCGCGACGGCTGGTCATGCTCCACCTCGACGGCTCCCAGGACATGCCGGTCGCACCCGGCGGCGAGGTGCGCCTCGGAGGCGCCGACGGGAAGGTCGTCGGCACCGTCACCTCCGCGGCGCTGCATGCCGACCTGGGCCCGATCGCGCTGGCCGTGGTGCGCCGGGCGGTGCCGCTCGACGCCGCGCTGAGCGTCCAGGTCCGCGTCGGGGAGGCCGACGACGACGGCTCGGGCCCTGCGCTCTGGATCGACGCCGCCCAGGAGCCGATCGTGGTGCCGCGCGAGCACGACGCCCGCCCTGCCACCGCCAAGCTCTGACCGCAGCCACGCTCTGACCGCAGCCACGCCCTGACCGAGGGGCGCCGCGCCCGTCACGCCCCGCTCTGATCTTCAGGGGTCCGCCGTGCTCCTCGCGCTCGTGCGGGGCCGACGATCCGTCGGCCTCCACGACGCCCTCACCGATCCTGCACCGCCCTCCTCCGCCATCCCCGCTGTGCAGACGCTCTCGACCTGGAAGAATGTCGGGCATGAGAGCTGAGGGCGACCAGGAGGACTGGACCCGGCACCGTCGGGAGGTGTTCGAGGCCAAGGAGCAGGCGCTGCAGGCCGCGCGCGAGGCCGAGCATGAGAAGGCCACCGCGATGATCCGCGAGGCCGTCGCCCGTTATCAGGCCGCCGGCATCGCACCGGTGGCGCTGCGCGCCCGCCCCTATCGCGGCAACGGCACCATCCGCACCTCTCTGACCGGCTGGTACCTCAAGCAGGATCGCTCCCTCGCCGTGGACGACCAGGGCCGCTACTACGTGATGCGCGTCGACGGCTCCCTCGTGGCTCGGCTGCGCGGGGCGACCCCTGAGCCGGGGATGGCGCCGCTGATCGTCGGGCGCGGTGCCCGGGACGGCGACACCTTCCGCCTCGAGGAGCTGCTGGAGATGCGCCTGCAGGACCCGGTGACGGCATGAGCACCCAGCCCACCCCGACCTCCTCCATCCCGGTCATCGAGCGGGCGCGCGGCGCCGTCCGCGACTGGTTCTCCAGCGGGATCTCGCGGGGTCGCGGCGATGCGCTGACCGTCGGCCGCGCCGCGGTCGCCGCGAGCCTCGCCTACCTGCTCAGCGGAATCATCTGGGGTCACCAGTACCCCTTCTTCTCGGCGATCGTCGGCTTCATCATCATCGGCTTCGGCATCGAGAAGAAGATGCGCAAGATCGTCGAGCTGTCCTGCGGCGTGATGCTCGGCGTGCTCCTGGGCGAGCTCGCCCGCGCCACCATCGGCTCCGGCACATGGCAGATCCTGGTGGTGGTGTTCACCGCCGGGATGCTCGCCCGGCTCATCGACTCGAGCAACCTCTTCGGGTTCCAGACGGCCATCCAGTCGCTGCTGGTGATGATCATGCCCACCACCCCCACCATGACCCCGGGGGCCCGTGTGCTCGACGCGCTCACCGGCGTGAGCGTCGCGATCGTGGTCCACCTGCTGCTCTCCGGCGATCCGCGACGCCTCCAGCGCCGAGCCGCCGCCTCGTTCTACCGGGAGCTCGAGGGCACCCTGGTCAACCTCGCGCTCGCAGCCCGCAGCGGGGACCGCGGGATCGCCCAGGCCGCCCTGAAGAAGATCCGCGAGGTCTCCCAGAAGTACACCGACGAGTGGAAGCTCGCCAACGACGTCGCCGACGAGATCGCCACCTTCTCCCCCTCCGGTCTGCGCCACGCCGACGATGTGAACCGACTCCAGCACCTGCTGGTGGGCTCCGACCGCGCCATGCGGAACATGCGCGTGATCGCCCGGCGTCAGACGGAGTTCCTCGACGCGGTGCGCGGCGACGCCCACTCCACCCTCGCCGACGCGCTGCTGGCCGCCCGGGATGCGGTCCAGGAGCTCAGCACCGCCGTCTCCCACGAGGACGTCGACTTCACCGAGGCGCGGCGGAAGCTGCGCCTGTACGGCTCCTACCTCACCCCCGAGATGCTGCTGCGCAACGACGAGGGGAAGCGGCCGGGCCGCGCGGGCCACTTCGAGGGCGTCACCCTGACGATCCAGCTGCGCTCCCTCGCGATCGACCTGCTGCAGGCCACCGGGCTCAGCGCCGCCGAGGCGAAGCAGTTCCTGCCCAGCCTGGTCGTCGCCGCGGACGGCGACGCGATCGGGCCCCGCCCGATGACGATGGAGATGCGGGCGCTAGAGCCGCAGGCCACCACCGAGGCCCTCGAGCTGCTGATCACCGACCGCTCCGATCCGGACCGGCGGCGCTGAGCCGGTCCGGTGGCGCTGAGCGGGTCCGGTGGCGCTGAGCCGGTCCGGTGGCGCTGAGCGGGTCCGGTAGCGCTGAGCCGGTCCGGCGGCGCTGAGCGGGTCGTCAACCGGGGTGTCGGTGCTGGACGGTTCCGCAACCGGGGTGTCGGCCGCTCCGCCCGGTCCCGGAACCGTCCAGCCTGGCCCCGTATCCTGACCCGATGATCGCCCTCATCCAGATGTGGATCTTCCTCGTCCTCGCCGTGGCCCTGCTGGCCGTGGAGGTCTGGGCCCTGGTCAACGCCCTGCGTTTCCGTCCGGATGCCTACACCGCCGCCGGCAAGCGCAGCAAGACCTTCTGGGGCGTGCTGACGGGGGTCGCCGTGCTGCTCGGCTTCCTCTCGCTCCCCTACCCCATCGGCCGGGGCGGCAGCTCGATGCTGTTCATGCTCGCCGGTGTGGTGATCGCGGGAGTCTTCCTGGCCGACGTCCTGCCCGCGCTGAAGCGGGTCATGGGTCGCGCACAGGGCAACCGCTGGTGACGCCCCGCCGCGCCTGAGGAGCGGCGGCGCCACCGCGCCGGGCCCGGCCGCGCCCGCGGCCGTCGCGTGTCCTCGCGCCCGTCGTGGAGACGCCCCGTCCGCCCTGCCGCGTCGCGGGTCGGCTGAAATCGCGAGTCGGCCTGTGTCGCGAGTCGGCCCGTGTCGCGCGGGGGTCGATGTCGCGAGTCGGCCTGTGTCGCGCGGGGGTCTATGTCGCGAATCGGCCTATGTCGCGAATCGGCCTATGTCGCGCGCGGGTCTATAGCGACGTGAGGTGGCTATATAGCCAGCTCTCGTCGCCATAGACCGCTCCATGACACCCCGGCCCGGCCCGGCCCGTCCCGGCCCGGCCCGTCCACGCCATCGACCCACCCGCGACACCGCCCGCCCGCGCCCCGGACATGACGGAACCCCGGAGCCGAAGCTCCGGGGTTCCGTGATCGTGCAGGGTCCGCGCAGCGGCGGACCGGTCAGCGACCGCTCAGGCGTGGGTGCCGGCGGAGCGCAGGTTCTCGCAGGCCTCGACGATGCGAGCGGCCATGCCGGCCTCGGCCTTCTTGCCCCAGGCGCGGGGGTCGTAGGCCTTCTTGTTGCCGACCTCGCCGTCGATCTTCATGACGCCGTCGTAGTTCTCGAACATGTGCGAGACCGCGGGGCGGGTGAAGGCGTACTGGGTGTCGGTGTCGATGTTCATCTTGATGACGCCGTTGTCGACCGCGGTCTGGATCTCCTCGAGGGAGGAGCCGGAGCCGCCGTGCATGACGAGGTCGAAGGGCATGTCTTTGCCGTACTTCTCGCCGACGGCCTTCTGGATGTCCAGGAGGATCGACGGGGTGAGCGTGACGTTGCCCGGCTTGTACACGCCGTGCACGTTGCCGAAGGTGAGGGCGGTCAGGTAGCGGCCGCGCTCGCCCAGGCCGAGCTTCGCGGCGGTCTTCAGGCCGTCCTCGGGGGTGGAGAAGAGCTTGTCCGCGTCCACGTCGGCGACCACGCCGTCCTCCTCGCCGCCCACGACGCCGACCTCGATCTCGAGGATCTTCTTGGCCTCGACGGACTTCTCGAGCAGACGCTCGGCGATCTCGAGGTTCTCGTCGACCGGCACGGCGGAGCCGTCCCACATGTGCGACTGGAAGAGGGGGTTCAGGCCCTTCTTCACACGGTTCTCGAGGTCCCACTCGATGAGGGGCTCGACCCAGGTGGGCAGGACCTCCTTGGCGCAGTGGTCGGTGTGCAGCGCGACGTTGATCGGGTAGTTCTTGGCCACCGCGTGCACGTACTCGGCGAGCGCGATGGAACCGGCCACGCGATCCTTGATGGTGGAGCCGGAGAGGTACTCGGCGCCGCCGAAGGACACCTGGATGATGCCGTCGGAGCCCGCCTCGGCGAAGCCCTGGAGCGCGGCGGTGGCCGTCTGCGAGCTGGAGACGTTGACGGCGGGGTAGGCGAACTTTCCGGCCTTGGCCCGGTCGATCATCTCGTTGTACTGATCCGGGGTGACGACTGCCATGAGGCATTCTCCTTCGCTGAAGCTGGGTACGACGGCCGGCGGTGCGGTGCACCGCGCAGGGCCATCCGATCGTGCCCATTGTTCCACAGCGGCCGGGCTCGATCCCTGGGCGTGGTCCCTCGTGGACAGCGGCGGCGAAGAGCTCAGCGCAGCGGGCCCTCGGGCACCTCGGCGTGCTGCACGATCCAGCTGTGCATCGCGATCGCCGCGGCCGCGGCGACGTTGAGGGAGCGGGTGGAGCCGAACTGGGTGATGCCGACGACGAGATTTGCCGCGGCGAGGATCTCGGGGCTCACCCCGGGGCCCTCCTGGCCCACCACCAGCAGCGCGTTCTGCGGCAGCTCGGTGTGCTCGATCGGCAGCGCCCCCTCGACCAGGTCGATCGCGACGATCGGCCGGCCCTCCTCCCGCGCCCAGGCGATCAGGTGCGCGGCGTCGGGGTGGTGGATCTCGTGCTGGTAGCGGTCGGTGACCATCGCGCCGCGACGGTTCCAGCGCCGTCGGCCCACGATGTGGAAGGCGCCGACGGCGAAGGCGTTCGCGGTGCGGACCACGGAGCCGATGTTCGCGTCGTGCTCGAGGTTCTCGATCGCGACGTGGAGGGCATGACGGTGCAGGTCGAGCTCGGCGACGACGGCCTCGCGCCGCCAGTAGCGGAAGCGGTCCTCGACATTGCGCCGGTCGCCGCCTGCGAGCAGCTCCGGGTCCAGGCGGGGATCCGTCGGCCACGGCTCGGGGTGGGGGCCGACGCCGACCTCGCGGGGCTCCTGCTCCGGTCTCTCGCGGGTTCCACCATCTGCGGCGGGCTCGGTCATCGCTCCCCGCCGCGCTCGTCGGCGCTGTGCGTGCCGCTCGCTCCGTCCGCGGAGCCCTCGGCGTCGAGTTCATCGACGTACGCCTGATCCGGATCGGGCAGACCCAGGGCGCGTCGCTTCCGCTCGCGCAGGATCAGGCGCACCAGGACGACCAGCACCACCAGCACGATGATCGCGTAGACCACGTTGGAGAAGACGTCGGTGTAGGGCTCGATGACGGTCCAGTTGCTGCCCATGTAGAAGCCGATGGTCAGGAAGATCGTGTTCCACACGGCGCTGCCCGCGGCGGTGAGCAGGGTGAACGTGCCGATCGGCATCGCATACAGCCCGGCGGGGATCGAGATCAGCGATCGGACCCCGGGCACGAAGCGGCCGAAGAAGATGGCCTTGTGCCCGTGGCGGTCCATGAAGTCGACGGACTTGTCGTAGTCCCCGACATGCACCAGCGGCAGCCGGATGACGATCCTCCGCAGCCGCTCCGGGCCGAGCGCGCGGCCGATGCCGTACAGCAGCCAGGCCCCGAGGACGGATCCGGCCACGGAGGCCAGGAGCATGACCCAGTAGGAGTTGTTCGGTCCGGCGGCCGTCACCCCGGCCAGCGGCAGGATGACCTCGGAGGGGATCGGCGGGAAGACGTTCTCGAGGAAGATCAGCAGGAGGACGCCGAGAGCCCCGAGGCTGTCCATGGTCTCCACCGCCCAGTCGACGATGTTCATTCAGGCTCCTCGCGCGATGCGGTCCGGGACGGCGGGTGAGTCGGTCGTGGCCGACGGGCCGGGCCGACGGAACAGGGGATCCGCTCCCCCGATGCGCCGCTGTGCGGCCCGACCTCCATGCTAGGCGGTGGATACTGACCGCACACCGACCGGACGGTCTTGTCCGCAGGACCTTCACTCTGCCCGTTCCTCCTGCTCACACGGCGGTCTCGGTCTACTCTGTGGCCATGACGTTCAACCCCGATGCGGAGATCCGGTCCGACAACGTCTCCGCCTCAGGTGGCGGTGGCGGTGGCGGCGGCCGATTCCGTCTGCCCGGAGGCGGCGGACGGGGCGGTCGCGGCCTGCAGCTCGGCGGTGGCGGCGGCTGCCTGCTGCTCGTCATCGTGATCATCTACGCCCTGATGGGCAACAACCCCCTGGATCTCCTCGGCGGCGGTGGCAGCGGCTCGCCCCAGCAGGCCCCGGCGGCCCAGGGCGGGCCGCTCGAGCACTGCCAGACGGGCGCGGACGCCAACGAGCAGGACGACTGCCTGGTCCAGGCGACGATCGAGTCCGCGGACTCGCTGTGGTCGCAGCTGGCACCCGAGTCCGGGTTCGACTTCGTCGAGCCGACGGGTCAGATCTTCCCCGGGGAGGTGCAGACCGGCTGCGGTGCCGCGACCGCGGACGTCGGCCCGTTCTACTGCCCCGCCGATTCGACGATCTACATCGACGTCAACTTCTTCAGCTCCCTCTCCAGCCAGTACGGCGCCGACGGCGGCCAGCTGGCGAAGATGTACGTCGTCGCCCACGAGTACGGCCATCACATCCAGCACCTGTCCGGGACGATGGAGAGCGCGGACCGTTCGCAGACCGGACCGCAGTCCGATCAGGTGCGGATCGAGCTGCAGGCCGACTGCTACGCCGGGGTGTGGGCGCATCACGCCGCGAACACCGTGGACGACGACGGCAACGCCATGCTCGAGCCCCTGACCGATCAGGACATCTCCTCGGCCCTCTCCGCGGCCAGCGCCGTGGGCGACGACCACATCCAGGGCGAGGTCGCCGGCGGTCAGGTGCGACCCGAGTCCTGGACGCATGGCTCCTCCGAGCAGCGTCGGTCCTGGTTCACCACCGGCTATGAGCAGGGCACCGTGGCGTCCTGCGACACCTTCTCCGCCGATCAGGTCTGAGCGGCTCCCCCGGTCGGTGCGGTGACAGCTCGGTGCGGTGACAGCTCGGTGCGGTGACAGCTCGATCGCTGCGCCGACCCCGGGGCCGTTCCTGGCAGGTGGAGCCTGCTCAGATCTCCAGCTCGGAGATGTCGTACGCGGCGAGGTAGCGGTGCCCGGCGGCCTCGACCGTCTCGCGGGAGGCTTCGGAGCGGTGCACGATCACGGCGACCGCCGCGATGTCGGCACCGGCCTCGGTGAGGGCTTCGCAGGCGGTGAGCACGCTGCCGCCGGTGGTGGAGGTGTCCTCGACCGCGACCACGCGTCGGCCGGTGACGTCCGGCCCCTCGATGCGTCGCTGGAGACCGTGGGCCTTGTTGGCCTTGCGCACCACGAAGGCGTCCAGCGGGTCGCTCGTCCCGTCGGCCGCGGAGGCGTGCAGGATCGAGGTGGCGACCGGGTCGGCGCCGAGCGTCAGGCCGCCGACGGCCTCGATGCCGGGGACCAGGCCCTCGCGCTGCAGCAGATCGAGCATGACCCGGCCCACCAGGGGCGCGGCCTCGTGGTGCAGGGTGATCCGGCGCAGATCCACGTAGTGGTCCGCCTCGGCGCCCGAGGAGAGCACGACGTGGCCGCGGACCACGGCGAGGTCCCGGATCAGGACGCGCAGACGCTCACGGGCGTCCTCGATGGGCAGGGACTGAGCGGGGGCGGTGCGGGGATCGGCCATGCGGCCAGGATAGAGGACGTCGCCTCGCCGATCCGGCGGCGTCCGGCACCGTACTGCCGACGGTCCACGACCCGCACCGGCGGCGCTCCTGGGCCCGATCAGGCCTCGTCGTCCCGCTGCCAGGGGGCGTGGAGGTTCCGGCGGGAGGCCTTGCGTCGGGAGCGCTGGACGGACCGCGCCTGCACCCGCCGGTACCAGTCCGGCGAGGTGAGCGCCCGCACCAGGGAGCGCGGGGCGATGCGGGAGACCTCGCCGGCGGTGCGGTACTTCACCGAGGGGATCGAGAGGACGGTGCCCCGTGCGGTGTCCTTCAGCGCGCACTCGACGACGTAGGGAGCCTTCAGCCAGGTGATCCTCGGTAGGCCGTCCATGGCCATCGAGGCGCGCTCATGGAACTCGGTCTGCACGAACCCGGGCAGCAGGGCCGTCGCGGAGACGCCGGTGCCCTCGAGCTCCATCGCGAGCGACTCGGTGAACACGGTCACCCAGCTCTTCGAGGCGGCATAGGGGCCGGCGGTGGTGTACCCGGCCAGCGAGCTGACGTTGAGGATGGCGCCGCGCCGGCGCTGGACCATCGTGCGCGCCGCGGCGTGGGAGAGGACCAGCACCGCCCGCATCAGGGTGTCCATCTGCCGCACATGGTCGTCGACGCCGACCTCGAGGAATCCTCCGCGCAGCCCGTAGCCGGCATTGTTGACGAGCAGCTCGACCCGATCCACGGGATCGGTGAGCCGGATCGCGACGCGCTCGAGCTGCTCACGATCGGAGAGGTCGGCGGGGAGCACCTCGACCTGGACCTGGTGCACGTCGCGGATCTGCTCCGAGACCGCGCGCAGCCGATCCTCGTCGCGGGCGACCAGCACGAGGTCATGCCCGGTCCCGGCCAGCTGCCAGGCGAATTCGAGGCCCAGTCCGGAGGTCGATCCGGTGACGAGTGCGCGCGCCATGCCGTGAGTTTACGACGCTCCGCGCCCCTCGGCGCGCAACTTCGCACACCCGTAGGATCGTGGCATGCGCATCGCGACCTGGAACATCAATTCTCTGCGTGCCCGGATGGATCGGGTGCTCGACTTCCTCGAACGGCACGACGTGGACGTCCTGGCCCTGCAGGAGATCAAGGCCAAGCCCGCGCAGCTCGATCTCGAGGCCCTGACGGCGGCCGGGTACGAGGTCGCGGCGCACGGCCTGAACCAGTGGAACGGGGTGGCGCTGATCTCCCGCGTGGGCCTGACCGACGTGCGCACCGAGCTGCCCGCGGTCCCCTCCTATCCCGAGGACGAGACCGGGGTGGTCGAGGCCCGGGCCCTGGGCGGCGTCGTGGGCGACGGCCTGCGGATCTGGTCCCTGTACGTGCCCAACGGTCGCGAGATCGACCACCCGCACTATGCCTACAAGCTGCGCTGGCTGGAGGCGCTGCGCGCCGAGGGTGCGCGCGAGCTCGCCGCGGATGCCGACGCCCGCGTGGCCCTGGTGGGCGACTTCAACGTGGCCCCGCTCGACGACGACGTCTGGGACCGGGAGTTCTTCGAGGGCAAGACCCATGTCACCGAGCCCGAGCGGGCCGCGTTCCGCTCCGTGGTGGACGCCGGATTCGCCGATGTGGTGCGCGGGGACCATCCCGGCCCCGGCGTCTACACCTACTGGGATTACCAGAAGCTGCGCTTCCCGAAGAAGGAGGGGATGCGCATCGACTTCGTGCTGGGCTCCCCCGCCGTGGAATCCGCGGTGACCGGGTCGTTCATCGACCGCGAGGAGCGCAAGGGCAAGGGCGCCTCGGACCACGCGCCCGTGGTGGTGGACCTGGAGTTCTGAGCCGCAGGGCGGGCCTCCGGCCCGCCCTCGCTGCGGCCCCCGGGAGTCCGCACACAAGAGGAGCGGCGACGCGATCTCTCGCGACGCCGCTCCGGACGAGCCGTCTGCATCGGGATCAGGCGTACACGTGATCTGGCTGCGGTGGCGCTTTCGACGCCTCACAGCCGGTCCGTTGCGGGGACCAGTCGTACGTGGGTTCCGATGCCGGTATTCGTCGTTGTGCAGATCACACTACGCGCACGTTCCGGGCTCTGCAAGTACCGAACCGGACCTGATCTCTCCTCCACAGAGACCGGTTGTCCACCGTCCTCGTCGACCCCTGTCCTGACCTCGACGATTCGGCCACGATGGCCGCATGACCAGGACGATCACCATCCCACCGGGCATGCGCAGCGGCGAGCAGAGCGCGGTGCCGGGCCTGCCCGACGCCCTCGTCCCGACCGAGCCGGCGGGCGGGGCGGAGGCCACCGCGCGCCGCCGGCGCACCCGCTTCCCCGGCCCTGAACCGGAGGCTCCCGCACCGGGTCCCCGAGGGCGTTCCGCGGTGCGCTGGGCGGGGTCCGACCAGGCGCTGCGTGCCCTCGTGCGCGACCATGCCACGGCCGTCGGCCTCGAGCTGCACGGCGGCGCCGTCGAGGTCGGGGACGCCGGAGGTCCCGTCGGCATCGGCGCGTCGGCGGTCGTCTGCACCGTGGTGGACGCCGCCTCCCTCGCCGACGGCAGGGCGCCCGGTCGCGGCGCAGCGCCGCTGCTCGTGGTCACGGGCTCCCCCGAGATCCCCGCAGCGGTCTGGTCCGCGGCGCTCGCGGCCGGCGCGCAGGCGGTGCTCCCTCTGCCGAGCGGCTCCGACGATCTCCTCTCCCGCCTGGCCGAGCTGGCCCGCCCTCGCTCGTCCTCGCTCCTGGTCGGGGTGGTCGGCGGCTGCGGCGGAGCGGGCGCCTCGAGCTTCGCGGCCCGCGTGGCCGGAGCGGCGCGGGCACGGGGCCCGGTCGCCCTCATCGATGCCGACCCCTTCGGAGGCGGGATCGACCTGCTCGTCGAGGCCCCGGAATCGGAGGGGATCCGGTGGAGGGACACCGCGGCCCTCGGTCCGGACGACGGCGAGGCGCTGCGCGCCGGGCTCCCCCAGGTCGACGAGGTGCACCTGCTGGTCGCCGGTGAGGATCACGGCCCGTTGGAGCAGGACCTCCCACCCGTGCTGTCGGCGCTGTCCGCGCTGGACGGAACGGTGGTGGTTGATCTGAGCTCCGCCATGGTGCCCATCGCGGTGGAGCACCTCCACCAGCTGCTGGTGGTCGTCCCCTCCACGGACCATGCCGTGCGCGCGACGATGCGCCGGCTGCGGGCCTGGCAGCTGCCCGACGGGCTCGCGAGCGCGGTGGTGCGCCGCAGCGGACCGCTCGGCGCCGGCGAGGTCTGCGAGGACCTCGGCCTCGACCTGGCTGCGACCTTCCGAGACTCACCCCGCAGCTGGGTGCCCCTGCTGGACCGGCGCCGTCGCGGCGCCGACCGCGCCGCCGTCGAGCTGATGGCCCGCCTCGTCCCCGGGAGGTCGGCATGATCGGCGAGGAGACTCTGCCCCAGGACGACCTCGCCCCGCTGCTCGACCTGGTGCGGGAGGACCTGGTGCGCACACCCGGCACGGTGGACGTTCCCCGTATCGTGCGGGTGCTGCGCCGCCAGGGCCGGGTGCTGGGAGCGGCGGCGACCCTCGAGCTGACCGATCGGATCCGCGATCACGTGGACGGACTGGGCCCGCTGCAGGCACTGGTCGTCCCCGGGGTCACCGACCTGCTGGTCAACGACGACGGCACGGTCTGGGTGGACGACCTCGAGGGACTCCACCCCACCGACCGGCGCCTGGGCCCCGCCCAGGCGCGGGACCTGGCCGTCCGTCTGGCCACCGTCGGCGGACGGCGGCTGGACGATGCCATGCCCTGGGCCGATGCGCATCTGCCCTCCGGGATCCGCTTCCACGCGGTGCTCCCGCCGCTGTCCCCGGGCGGGGCGATCCTCTCGCTGCGCCTGCCCGGCGCGACGGCGCTCTCCCTGGAGGACCTCGAGCGCCTCGGCGCTCTGGGCACCGATGCCCGGGCGGTACTGCTCGCGATCATCACGGCACGGGTGCCCTTCCTGGTCACCGGTGGAACGGGCACCGGGAAGTCGACCCTGCTGGCGGCGATGCTCTCCCAGGCCCCTGACGACGAACGGATCGTCGTGGTCGAGGATGTGCAGGAGCTCTCCGTCGACCATCCCCACGTGGTCCACCTGCAGTCCCGGCACGCCAACAGCGAGGGCGCCGGCGCCGTGGACCTCACCGCCCTGGTGCGGCAGAGCCTGCGGATGCGACCGGACAGGATCGTGCTCGGAGAGTGCCGCGGAGGAGAGCTCCGCGAGCTCCTGCAGGCGTTGAACACCGGGCACGAGGGCGGCTGCGGCACCGTCCATGCGAACACCGCCGCCGATGTGCCCGCCCGGCTCGAGGCGCTCGGCGCGCTCGGCGGACTCGACCGCTCCGCGCTGGCTTCCCAGGTCGCGAGCGCCCTGAAGGTCGTGATCCACCTCGGCCGACGGGGCGGGACCCGGGCGCTGGAGGAGATCGCCCTGCTCGAGCGGGGAGAGGACGGGCTGCTCGAGGCGACGACGGCGCTGCGCATCCGGGAGGGCCGGCTCGAGCACGGGCCGGCCGCCGAGGCTCTCGCCCACCGCCTCCTGACGGGTTCCTCCTCCCCCGCTGCGGGGCCGTCCGTCGTCGGAGCACCCGGAGCACCGCGCGCCGAGCATCGGCGGACGGCATGATCGCCCTCGTGCTCGGGGCCCTGCTGGCGCTGGGATGGGTGCTCGCTCCGCCGCCTCCGCACGCCCCTGCTCCGGCCCTCCCCCGCCGGGCCCGCCGGGCCGGCGCCGGTCCCCTCGAGATGGCGCACCTGGTGGAACAGCTCGCCACGGTCATCAGCTCCGGGGCGGGACCACGCCAGGCCTGGGCCGCGCTGGGGCGCTCGCTCCCCGAGGGCGAGCTGCAGGACCTCGCCCGCGCCGCCGCCACGGGCGCCGACCTCCGCCGCGCGGCGGGAGAGAGGCTGCGGCGCACCGAGATGGTGTCCTCCCTGAGCACCGCCCTCGCGGTGTGCGAGCGGACCGGGGCGCCGACCGCGATGATGCTGCAGCACCTCGCCGAGGCCCTGCGCGATCTGCACGATGCCGCGCAGGCACGACGCACAGCCTTTGCCGGCCCCCGGTCCACCGCCCGGATACTGCTGGTCCTGCCTGCGGCCGGGCTCGGCCTGGGGATGCTGCTCGGCGGCGACCCCCTGCGCCTCCTGCTGACCTCCGGAGCCGGGAACCTGCTCGGCCTCGCGGGCCTCGCCCTGACCGGCCTCGGCTGGTGGTGGATGCGACGGCTCATCCATCGGGCCGATCCCCCGCGCCGCCGCCGCGTGGACCCCTCCGTGCAGCTCGAGCTGATCGCCGGCGCACTGGACTCGGGGCTGCCCCTCTCCCGTGCAGCGGCGGCTGTCGGCCACGCCCTGCCCGCCGGGGACGAGGCGACAGCGCTGCAGCGGGTCTCCGCCGCCCTGGAGGCCGGGGTCCCCGCGGCCCTCGCCGGTCGGGCCCTGCCCACCGAGCTGGACTCCCTGGCCCGCTCCGCCGTGCTCGCCGAGGGCACCGGATCCGACCTGTCCCGGGTGCTGCGCTCCGCGGCCCGCGATGCGCGCCGCGGCCGGGCCCGCGAGGCCGAGGTGCTGGCCGCGCAGCTCGCGGTCCGACTGGTTCTGCCCACCGGGCTGGCGCTGCTGCCCGCCTTCGTCGCCCTCGGGATCATCCCCACGGTCCTCTCGCTGCTGGGCGGCACCCTCGCGCTCACCCCCGGTACGGGGTGAGGGACAGACCCCCGGGCACTGCCCGGCGCACCGGCCCTCCCGGGTCGGCGCTCGGCGGCCCCGGCCGCCGCCCCGCGACGGCGACCGCCGCTGCGGGACCTGCGGCTCCGGCCGCACCCCCGGGCGGAGACCCCTCCGTCCACGATCCGAAGGAGGACACCATGTCCCACACCCTGGTGCGACTGCGCCGCACCCTCGATCGCGCACTGCGCGACGAGACCGGCGCCTCGACCGCCGAGTACGCCATCACCGTGCTCGCCGCCTGCGGCTTCGCCGCCGTCCTGGTCGCCCTGCTGGCGTCCGGGGAGGTGCGCGAGATGCTGATGTCCATCATCACCTCGGCCCTGTCCAAGGGGATGTGATGCCGCGGTCCGCCCGGTCGTCCCTGCTCGGGGACGACCGGGGGTCCGCCACCGCGGAGACCGCCATCGTGCTGCCCGTGGTGGTCGTGATGGTGATGGTCCTGCTGCTGACCGGGGTGGGCCTCGGCTCCCAGGTGCGCCTCGAGAGCGCGGCCCGTGGCGCCGCACGCGAGCTCGCCCGCGGCGAGGATTCCGCCGCTGCCGTGGAGGTCGCCCGACGGATCGGCGGCGAGGACCTGCAGATCTCGATCTCCGGGTCGGGCGAGTGGGTCCGGGTCGAGGTGCGCCGCACCCTCGAGGCCCCGACCGGTCCGCTGTCCGGAGCGGGCTGGACTCTCAGCGCCGATGCGGAGGCGCGGCGCGAACCACAGCTGCTCGAAAGTGGTGCGCCGTGAGCACCGGCGCCGCCTCCGTGCTGGCCTGGACCGGTGCGGCCACCACGATGGTGGCGGGGCTGTCCCTGCTGGGCACCGGGCTGATAGCCCAGTCCCGGGCCGCGACGGCCGCGGACCTCTCCTCGCTCGCCGCGGCGGACGCCGTGGCCGTCGCGCACGCCCATCCCTGCCGGATCGCCGCCGACGTCGCCACCCGGAACGGGGCCCGGCTGCTCCAATGCGAGCAGCGGGAGTGGGACGTGCTGGTGACCGTCGAGGTCGACGCCTCCCCGCTGCCCGCCGCCTCGGCCCGGTCCCGGGCAGGGCCCGGCCCCGAGGAGCGACCATGACGGGCTCAGGGCCGCAGCAGCTCCAGCAGTCGCACCGCCTGCGCCTTGGACAGCGGCTCGTTGCCGTTGCCGCACTTCGGGGAGACCACGCAGGCGGGACAGCCCGCCTCGCAGCCGCACTCGCCGATCATGTCGGCGGTGGCCCGCACCCAGGCCGCGGCGTCGTCGGCCCCGCGCTCGGCGAATCCGGCCCCGCCGGGCGCGCCGTCGTAGACGAAGATCGTCGGCGACCCGGTGTCCTCGTGCTGCGCGGCGGAGAGTCCGCCGATGTCCCACCGGTCGCAGGTGGCCAGCAGCGGCAGCATCGAGATGGCGGCGTGCTCGGCGGCGTGCAGGGCCCCGGGCAGCTCCTCCCCCGGGATCTCCGCGGCGTCGGCGCTCTCCTGGGGGATGACCCACCACACCGCCTTGGTGGTGAGGGTGCGCGGAGGCAGGTCCAGCGGGTGCTGGGCCAGGACGGCCTGGGTGAACACGTCGCGGACCTGATAGCCGGTGACCTGGTCGGTCACGTCCACGGTGCCGAAGCAGAGCCGCACGCCCTCGGCCCACTCCACCTCGCGATCGACCTGCCGGATCCGCAGGGTCGAGGCGGTCTGCGGATGGGTGCTGTGCAGCGGATCCTCCCGGTGCACGAAGGCCACCGCCTGGTCGACGTCGAGATGGTCGACCACGTAGTTCGTGCCCTGGTGGAGGTACACGGCGCCGTCGTGGACCTGGGTATGGGCGCTCGCGGCGTCCACGGTGCCCAGCAGCACCCCGCTGGCCTGCTCGACGATCCGCACCGGCTCCCCGCCGCTGCCCCGCAGGTCGGTGAGCTGATGTGCGGACTCGCTCATCGTCCAGTACCAGCCGGTGGGCCGCGAGCGCAGCACTCCGCGGGCGGCGAGCGTGGTGAGCAGGTCCCGGGCGGTGGGCCCGAAGATCTCCTCCTCGCCGTCGCGGATCGCGAGCTCGGAGGCCGCGGCGCACAAATGAGGGGTCATCACGTACGGATTGCCGGGGTCGAACACCGAGGCCTCGACCTCCGCGCCGAAGATCGTCTCGGGGTGGTGGACCACGTAGGTGTCCAGGGGATCCTCGCGCGCGACGAACAGGGCCAGTGCGCCGCCGTCGGCGTCCTGGCTGCGCCCGGCCCGGCCGAACTGCTGCCACAGCGAAGCCCGGGTGCCGGGCCAGCCGGCCACCACCACCGCGTCCAGACCGGCGATGTCGATGCCGAGCTCGAGGGCATTGGTCGAGGCCAGGGCCTGCAGCTCGCCCGAGCGCAGGGCGTCCTCCAGCTGGCGCCGCTCCCGTGCGAGATACCCGCCGCGATAGGCGGCGACCCTCCCGGCGCGCTCGGCGAGCTGCGGCCCCCCGCCCTGCTCTGCCTTCTGCTCGAGCAGGCGACGTGCCCCGCCGGCGACCAGCTCGGCCCCGCGCCGGGAACGCGCGAAGACCAGGGTCTGCACCTCGCGCTCCACGAGATCGGCGAGGATCGCCGCGGCCTCGCTGGTCGCGGACCGGCGCAGCGGGTCCTCGGCCCGGCGCGGCGAGGATCCCCCGCCTTCGCCGTCCTCGAGGTCGGGGGCATCGAGATCCGGGTGATCGAGATCCTGCTCCTCGGGCGGTGGGTCCGCCCGGCCGTCCCGGTCGGCCCATCGCGCCGGATCCCCGCGCCCGTCGACGCGGGTGCGGGTCCCCGGCTCCCACAGTCCGATCGTCAGCCCCGCCCGCGGGGAGCCGTCCTCGGTGACCGCCTCGACGTCCCGCCCGATCAGCCGCGAGGCGGAGAGCTCCGGGTTCGCCGTGGTCGCCGAGGCGAGGACGAAGGTGGGATCGGCGCGGTAGTGCGCCGCGATCCGGCGCAGGCGGCGGATCACGAGGGAGACATGGCTTCCGAACACGCCCCGGTAGCTGTGGCACTCGTCGATGACCACGTAGCGCAGGGCGCGGAAGAAGTGGGCCCACTGCTCGTGCCCGGGCAGGATCCCGAAATGCAGCATGTCCGGGTTGGTCAGCACGATCGAGGCGTGCCGACGCACCCATCGGCGCTGCTCGGCGGGGGTGTCCCCGTCGTAGACCGCCACCCGAGCGTCGCGGATCCCGGCGCCGTCCGCCATCGCCGTGATGTTCGTCAGCTGATCCGCGGCCAGGGCCTTGGTGGGCGAGAGGTAGAGCGCGGTCGCCCGCGGCGCCTCGCCGTCGTGCTCGCGCGCACCGATCGCCGTCAGCATCGGCAGCAGGTAGGCGAGGGATTTCCCCGACGCGGTCGCCGTGGCGAGCACCACGTCCTGTCCATCATGGGCGAGCTGCGCCGCCTGCTCCTGATGGATCCAGGGCGCGGTGATGCCGCGCTCGGCGAGGTGCGCGACGAGCCGCGGATCCGTCCACTCCGGGAAGCTGCCCCGACGTCCCGGTCGCGCCGCGCGCCGCTCCACGTGGGTGAGGCAGGTGCGTCGGATCAGCGGAGCGGAGAGGTCGGCGAGGAGCTCGGGTGCTCGACCTGCCCTCATCCGCTCCCACCTCCCTGCAGCGCCCACAGGGCCTGCGCATCTCCTCCACCAGGCCTTCGACGTCGGTCCAGATGGCTGGGGCACAATCGTAGCCATGCCGACCGACGTCCCGATCGACCCCCCGCGGGTCCTGCCCGAGGAGATCGCCGCCCTGCGCGCGGACCTCGCGGCGAGCTCCTACACCTCCGCCACCGTCGAGCAGCTGCTCGGACCGGTGGCCGCGTCCGCGCTGGGCCGGGAGAACCCCGTGCCCGCCCACCGGGCGCTGGCCCCGCTGCCGGATCCGGCGGCCGTGCTGCTGCGCCTGTTCACCCTGGGCGCGGTCGTTGCACGCGACCAGCTGGAGACCGCCCTGCCCACGCTCGGCGTGGACGGCGCGGAGCGCCTGGGGCTCGTGACACCGACCGACGGATCGGTGCGCGCCCTGGTGGACCTCGCGCCGTACTCCGCGCAGGACGACGCCGGGCAGATCGGCTGGTGGATCGCCTCGGACCTCTCGGAGCTCGCGACCTCCCGCCCCCTCGGCCCCGAGCATGTGCTCGGGGTGGGCGGCGCCTCCCTCACCCTGGCCCGGATCACCCCGCGCGCCCCGGTGCGGAAGGTCCTGGACCTGGGCTGCGGCGGCGGTATCCAGGCCCTGCACGCCTCCCGTCACGCGGAGCACGTGGTCGCCACCGACCTCTCCGAGCGCGCCCTCTCCTTCGCCGCCTTCAACGCGGCGCTCAACGACATCAAGATCGAGCTGCGCCAGGGATCGCTGCTGGAGCCGGTGACCGGGGAGAGCTTCGACCTCATCGTCTCCAACCCGCCCTTCGTCATCACTCCCCGCACCCCCGAGGACGACTCCACCACCTGGACCTACCGCGACGGAGGCCGCGCCGGGGACACGCTGCTGGCGGAGCTGCTGCACGACCTGCCCGGGCATCTGGCTCAGGGCGGCAGCGCGGTCATGCTCGGGAACTGGGAGATCACCGACCCGGAGTCCTGGGACGCCCATCCCCGCACCTGGCTGCAGGACGCCGGCGCCGACGGGGTCGACGCCTGGGTGCTCCAGCGCGAGCAGGAGGACCCGGCGCAGTACGCCGAGACCTGGGTGCGCGACGGCGGGATCATCGACCGCGATCCTCAGTGGGCGCCGCTGGTGGGCGCCTGGCTGGACGATCTCGAGCGTCGCGAGGTGGCCCGGATCGGCTTCGGCTACCTGCTGCTTCGTCGCCCCGATGCCGCGGATCCCGGATCCGCCCCCGCAGCGTCCGGCCCCGCCCCGCGACCCGGCGCGCTGCGCACCGAGCAGGTCCCGGCCACCGGCAGCGGAGCCCTCGCCCCGCATCTGGCCGCGGGCCTGCGCGCGATGTCGACCCTCGCCGACCTCGACGACGCGGCCCTCGCCGCGGCCCGCCCGGTGCGGGCCGAGGACGTCGTCGAACGACGCCACCTCACCCCGGGCGAGTGGGATCCGATGCTCATCGAGCTGGTGCAGGGAGCCGGCTTCGCCCGCAGCGTGCGCGCCGACCAGCAGCTGGCGGCCACCGTCGGGGCCCTGGACGGCACCCTCACCCTCGGCCAGGTGATCGGCGCCGTGTGCGCGCTCACCGATGCGGACGAGGAGGAGACCCTCTCCCGGGTCCTGCCCGTCGTGCGCGAGCTGATCATCACCGGGATGGTGACGCTGTGAACACCGAGACCGCACCGGGCAGCACCGCACCCGACAACGGGACCACGCCCCGCGTGGGCGGCGTGCTGCGCCCCCTGCTCTCCTTCCTCGCCGCCGCCGTGTGCGCGGTCGCGATCGTGGGCCTGTCCCGCCTCGCCGTCGGGACCGCGAGCGGTCAGCGTCTGGACCAGCTGATCTTCTCCGGGGCCACCGAGCACGAGGGCCGTCTGTCCACCTATGCCGAGATCGCGGTGGGCACGGTCAGCGTGCCCGTGGTCAGCGCTCTGCTGGCACTCGCGGTGGTGCTGGTGCTGGTGCGTCGGCGACCCGGGCAGCTGGTGGGAATCGCCACCCTCGTGCTCGGGGCGAACCTCACCACGCAGGTGATCAAGCGTCTGCTGGTCACCCGGGAGGCGCTCGGGCCCGGCATCGACCTCACCCCCAACTCCTTCCCCTCCGGGCACACCACCCTGGCGGCGACCGCGATCATCGCCCTCGTGCTGGCCGGCGGCCGGTCGCGCGTGGTCCTGGCCCCGGTGGGCGCGGTGTGGACCGCGGCGGCCGGGATCGGCACGCTCGTGGTCGGGTGGCACCGGCCCAGCGATGTGGTGGGCGCGATCACGGTGGTCGCGGCGTGGACCTTCCTCATCCTCGCCCTCGAGGGCATGGGGGTCCGTCGTCGGCGCGCCCGCGCCGCTGCCCGGCCGGACCGCGGTCGTCGTCGGCGCGACGGCGCCCCGATCGATCTCTCCCATCGACCGCGCCTCCCCCTCGCCGAACGCGCGGTGGCCGTGCTGCTGATGGTGCTCGGAGCGGCAGGTCTCGTGGTCGGGGGCCTCGGCCTGGCCTCCCTGCCGCGCCCGCTGGAGCTGGACGACGCGGCCCTGCAGGTCTCCTCCTTCGTGGACACGGCTGTGCTGATCGGCGGCGGCACGGCCGCGTGGATGGCGCTGACGCTGCTGCTGCGCGCTCCGACGTCACACAGGAGCCCTTCCGCGGAGCGTGTACCGTGAGCACGCGCCGAGCATGTGCCCGGTTCATCCCGGAGCACGGCATTCGGCCACGGCATTCGGGCACGGCAGACGGGCCGCGAGACGACGCGGCGAGGAAGGACACAGCAACGTGACTGGCGGACGACATCTGGTGATCGTCGAGTCCCCGGCGAAGGCCAGGACCATCGGTCGTTATCTCGGCGACGAGTACGACGTGAAGGCCTCGGTGGGCCACATCCGCGACATCCCGGTGCCTCGTGACCTCCCTGCCGAGATGAAGAAGGGCCCGTACGGGAAGTTCGGTGTCGACATCGAGAACGGCTTCGACCCCTTCTACATCGTCAGCCCCGACAAGAAGAAGACCGTCGCGGAGCTGAAGAAGGCCCTCAAGGACGCCGACACCCTCTACCTCGCCACCGATGAGGACCGCGAGGGCGAGGCCATCGCCTGGCACCTGCTGGAGACCCTCAAGCCCAAGAAGTCCCTGCCGGTCAAGCGCATGGTGTTCCACGAGATCACCAAGGACGCGATCCGCGCGGCGCTGGAGAACACCCGCGACATCGACGCGAGCCTGGTCGATGCGCAGGAGACGCGCCGCATCCTGGATCGCCTGGTCGGCTTCGAGCTCTCGCCGGTGCTGTGGCGCAAGATCAAGCCGTCGCTCTCCGCCGGTCGCGTGCAGTCCGTCGCGACCCGTCTGGTGGTCGAGCGCGAGCGCGAGCGCATGGCCTTCGTCGCCTCCGACTACTGGGACATCACCGGCACCTTCGCCGGCCAGGACGGCGGGGACTCCACCCAGTTCACCGCCAAGATCGCCACGGTCGACGGCGCCCGCGTCGCCACCGGCTCCGACTTCGCCGACGACGGCACCCTGAAGCCCCGCTCGAAGAGCGCGACCGTTCTCACCGAGGAGACCACCCGGACCCTCGTCGAGGTGCTCGGCGAGGCCCCGGCCACGGTCTCCTCGCTCGAGTCCAAGCCGTACACGCGCCGCCCCGCCGCGCCGTTCACCACCTCCTCCCTGCAGCAGGAGGCCTCGCGCAAGCTGCGCCTCGGTGCCCGCCAGGCGATGCGGGTGGCGCAGTCGCTGTACGAGAACGGGTACATCACCTACATGCGTACCGACTCGGTGACGCTCTCGGGCGAGGCGATCCGCGCCTCCCGCGCCCAGGCGGCCGAGCTCTACGGCTCGCAGTACGTGCCGGACAAGCCCCGCATCTACCAGAACAAGTCGCAGTCCGCGCAGGAGGCGCACGAGGCGATCCGCCCCGCGGGCGATCACTTCCGCACGCCGGCCGAGGTGGCCGGTCAGCTCGCCGGTGACGAGTTCCGTCTCTACGAGCTGATCTGGAAGCGCACCATCGCCTCCCAGATGGCCGATGCCAAGGGCACCACCTCCACCGTCGAGCTGCAGCTGGAGGCCTCCGGCCGCACCGCGACCTTCCGCGCCGCCGGCACCGTGATCACCTTCCGCGGCTTCCTCGCCGCCTACGAGGAGGGCCGCGACGCCTCCCGCTACGGCGAGGACTCCGACAAGGGCGACGACAAGCGCCTGCCGCAGATGACGGAGGGGCAGTCGCTCGAGACCCGCGCACTCCTGCCCGACGGCCACACCACCACCCCGCCGCCCCGCTACACGGAGGCCTCCCTGGTGCGGGCGCTCGAGGACCGCGGCATCGGCCGCCCCTCGACCTATGCCTCGACCGTGGCGACCGTGCAGGACCGCGGCTACGTGCTGCGACGCGGCACCGCCCTGGTGCCCAGCTGGACCGCCTTCGCGGTGGTCCGCCTGCTGGAGGAGCACTTCGGGCCGTTCATCGACTACGACTTCACCGCCCAGATGGAGCAGCAGCTGGACCGCATGGCCCAGGGCGATCTGGCGCGCTCGGAGTACCTGAAGAACTTCTACCTCTCCGACGGCACCGACGGCCCCATCGGCCTCAAGCCCATGGTCGACGACCTCGGCGAGATCGACGCCCGCGCGATCAACTCGATCGAGATCGGCGAGGGCATCACCCTGCGCGTGGGCCGCTACGGCGCCTACGTCGAGCAGCAGGTGCGCGATGAGGACGGCGAGGTGGTCGAGGGCTCCGACCCGCGCCGCGCGAACGTCTCCGACGAGGTCGCGCCCGACGAGCTGACCGTCGAGAAGGCGAAGGAGATGCTCGAGCGCGCCAAGGACGACGGCCGCGTGCTCGGCACCGACCCGGAGTCCGGGCACGAGATCGTCGCCAAGGACGGCCGCTACGGCCCATACGTCACCGAGATCCTGCCCGACCCGGAGACGGTCGACGGCAAGAAGGTCCCCAAGTCCAAGCAGCCCAAGCCCCGCACCGGCTCGCTGCTGAAGTCCATGGACCTCTCGAGCGTCTCCCTCGAGGACGCGCTGAAGCTGCTGAGCCTGCCGCGCGTGGTCGGCGCCGGTGAGGACGGCGCCGAGATCACCGCTCAGAACGGTCGCTACGGCCCGTACCTGAAGAAGGGCACCGACTCCCGCTCCCTGGAGACCGAGGAGCAGATCTTCTCGATCACCCTCGAGGAGGCCGAGAAGATCTACGCCCAGCCCAAGACCCGGGGACGGGCCGCGGCCAAGCCGCCGCTCAAGGAGCTCGGCACCGATCCCACCAGCGAGAAGCCGATCGTGATCAAGGATGGCCGCTTCGGTCCGTACATCACCGACGGCACCACGAACGTCTCGCTGCGCGCGACCGAGAGGGTCGAGGAGATCACCGAGAAGGTCGCGATCGAGAAGCTCGCGGAGAAGCGTGCCAAGGGTCCGGTGAAGAAGAAGGCGCCCGCGAAGCGCGCTCCCGCGAAGAAGGCCACCACCACGAAGAAGGCCTCCACCGCGAAGAAGTGACGGCGGCGGTCGACCCCGGAGGGGCTGCGCGGCACCCGGGCGACGAGAGGGGCACGGACCACACGGTCCGTGCCCCTCTCGTCGTGTGACCCGGTGCGCCGCGCCGCGGGTCGGCGCTCCGCGCTCCTCCGCGACCTCTTCCCGTGCTGGCCCGCGTCACCGCACTATGACCGACTTGTGGCGATATGCACGAAGAGTGGTCATGACCGAGCATCTCGGGTCACAAGGCGGTCACGAGAGAGGTTCCGGCACCTCTCGCGGGCGCCCGGCGGAGCGATCGCCTGCACCGACGGCATACAGTGTGACCTGAAGCACCAAGTCGACTCACAAAGGAGTGATCATGACTCGACGTCTCGGCCGGCGCACGGTCATGGCTGGAGCCGCGGCCACCGCGGCGCTGGGCATGACCGGATGTCTTCAGAACCCGGATCAGAGCGGCGGCAGCGGTGGTGGCGGGGGCGAGAAGTACACGCCCGGCGACACCCCGGGAAACGGCTCGGTGAGCATCCTCGGGGCGTACGGAGGCCAGGAGCAGGAAGCCTTCATGGCCTCCCTCGAGAAGTTCGAGGCCGATTCCGGGATCACCATCAACTACACCCCGGATTCGGACTTCACGAACACGATCCAGCAGCGGGCCGGAGCCGGCGATGCACCGGATATCGCCCTGTTCCCCCAGCCCGGCGGGATGTTCGACCTCGCCGGGAAGGGGCTGATCACCCCGATCGACGTGTTCCTGGACTACGACGCGCTGAATTCCACCCTGATCCCCGGCTTCCTCGACTCGGCCAGATACCAGGGCCGCGTCTACGGCGCCCCGATGCGCATGGCCTGCAAGTCACTGATCTGGTACCCCAAGAAGGCGTACGAGGAGGGTGGCTACTCCACGGAGCCCGCCACCATGCAGGAGCTCACGAAGATCACGGAGCAGATCAAGTCCGACGACATCGCACCGTGGTCCGACGGCTGGGGTGCAGAGCAGGCGACGGGCTGGGTGGGCACCGACTGGATCGAGGAGTTCATGCTGCGCGTGCACGGCCCGGTCGTGTACGACGACTGGACGAAGCACCGCATCCCCTTCAACGCCAAGGAGGTCGTCGAGGTCTTCGACATCGTCGGCGAGCTCCTCAAGGGCGAGGGCAACGTGCTGGGAGGGACCGACGCGATCATCAACACGCCGTTCTCCGAGGCCCCTCTGCCCCTGTTCGAGGATCCGCCCAAGGCGATGCTCGTGCGCCAGGGCAATTTCGTCACCGGCTTCTTCCCCGAGGACATCCAGGCGAACATGGACGACGAGGTGGGTGTGTATGCGATGCCCACCTGGGAAGGCGGCTTCGACGGCCAGCCGATCCTCGGCGGCGGCGACCTCGCCTCCCTGTTCACCCTCAATGACGACACCGTGAAGGTGATGGAGTTCCTGACCTCGGATGCCTTCGGTGGCGAGTGGGCGACGGCCGGTGGCTGGCTGAGCCCGCATCGCACCTTCGACCAGTCCCTGTACTCCGACTCGATCACCCGAAAGGTCGCCGAGATCGCGTCGGGGGCCGCGGTGTTCCGCTATGACGGCTCGGATCTGATGCCGACGTCCGTGGGCGGCGGGTCCTTCTGGACGGGCATGGTCCAGTGGCTGCAGGGCGCGAAGACCTCGCAGGAGGTCTGCGATGAGATCGAAGCCGGGTGGCCGAAGTGACCACCACGGCACCCGCTCGCCACGGGTCCGGCGGTGCAGCACCACTGGAGAGGAACGAGCGCAAGAGCTCTCCGGCACGCCCGGTACGGGTGCTCATCGGCGCGGTCGGCATGGCGGCGACGGCCTGGTTCGTCTGCAACGCGTTCCTCGCCTTCGCGTACTACCCGCAGTGGTTCGCCGGCTCCGAGATCCTCATCGGGGTCCTCGGCCTGGTCATCGGCATCGGCGGCTCGCTGGTGTTCTTCTACTTCCTGAACCTGTGCATCGAGGGTTTTCCGTCGAGGTTCGCCGAGGGACTCATCCCCTACGCGTTCCTGCTGCCCGGCTTCAGCCTGATCGCGATCTTCCTGCTCTATCCCACGATCCAGACGATCGTCTACTCGTTCGCGAACGACGACTCCACCGACTGGGTGGGGCTGGACAACTACCGGGCGATCTTCGGCAGCGGCGCCTTCTGGTCCTCCCTGCTGAACAACTTCCTGTGGATCCTCATCGTCCCGGTCGTCACCGTGGCGTTCGGCCTGGCGGTCGCGGTCCTCGCGGACAAGCTCTCCCCCACCGGGGAGAAGGCGGCGAAGTCCTTCATCTTCCTGCCGATGGCGATCAGCTTCGTGGGCGCGGCGACGATCTGGGGACTGGTGTACGCCTTCAACTCCCCCGGAGATGCCCAGACCGGGCTGCTCAACGCGATCGTCACCGCCCTGGGCGGGGACCCGCAGCCCTGGTACCAGATCGACACTGCACGGCTGAACTCTCTCGCACTCATGGTGATCCTCATCTGGCTGCAGACGGGCTTCGCGATGGTGCTGCTGAGCTCCGCGATCAAGGGCGTCCCCGAGGACACCGTCGAGGCAGGCCGGATGGACGGCGCCAGCGAGGTACGGATCTTCTGGCAGATCATCTTCCCGCAGGTGAAAACCACACTCATCGCCGTGCTGATCACGGTGCTGATCCTGGTGCTGAAGGTCTTCGACATCATCTACGTCACGACCAACGGCCTGTACAACTCCGACGTGATCGCGAACCTCTTCTTCCGCAAGCTGTTCACCGATCAGCAGGCCGGACAGGCCTCGGCCGTCGTCGTCGTGCTCCTCCTCCTGGTGATCCCGATATTGATCTATCAGGTCAAGAGCTTCAGGGACCAGGAGGCGAACCGATGAACGGGACCATGAAGGACGGGCGCAAGCGCTCGCTCGTCGCCACGATCACCATGCCGCTCCTGGCACTGCTGTGGACGATCCCCACGATCGGTCTGCTGGTCACCAGCTTCCGTTCGCGGGAGGCCGCCGCCTCGACGGGCTGGTGGAGCAGTCTCTGGGAGGGCGGCTGGACCTTCGACAACTACGCGACGGTGCTCGGGGATCCCTCGATCTCCGGCTCGTTGATCAACTCGGTCGTGGTCGCGGTGCCGGCCACGGTGCTGCCGATCATGTTCGCGGCCTTCGCCGCGTACGCCTTCACCTTCATCGAGTTCCGCGGCAAGGACTTCCTGTTCATCGCGATCGTCGCGGTGATGGTGGTGCCGATCCAGGTGTCCTTCCAGCCGATGCTGGACCTCCTCGGGCCGCGCGGGCTCGGGATCAACGGACAGTTCGTGGCGGTGTGGATGCTGCACACCGGCTTCGGCATGCCGCTGGCGGTCTACACGCTGCGCAACTACATGGCCACTCTCCCCACCTCGGTCGTGGAGAGCGCGAAGATCGACGGCGCCTCGCACTTCCAGACGTTCTGGCGGCTGGTGGCACCGATGTCCTCGCCGGCGATCGCGGCCTTCGCCACCCTGCAGTTCCTGTGGGTGTGGAACGACCTGCTCATCGCCAAGCTGTTCCTGGGCGGCGGGGACAACAAGACGGTCATCGTGAGCCTGCAGCAGATGCTGGGCACCCAGGGCCAGGGAGCCGAGCTCCTGACGGCCGGTGCCTTCATCTCGATGGTGATCCCGATGCTCGTCTTCTTCGGCCTCCAGCGCTTCCTGGTGCGAGGCATGACGGCGGGGTCGGTCAAGGGGTAGCCGGCCGATTGCGCCCTCGGCGTAGCTCCCTCCACAGCGTCCCCGACCCCAGCACGGTGTCGGGGACGCTCGGTAGATTGGACCCATGACCGAGAACGACGAGGCCCGCAGCGGCGAGGCGACGCCGCCCCTGGCCCTGCCCGCGACCACCGTCCCCGAGCCGTCGACGGCTCCCGGCCTGCGCTGGGGAGTGATCTCGCCCGGGCACATCGCCGGGCAGTTCGTCGACACCGCGCACCGGGCGACCGCCTCCCGGGTGGTCTCCGTCGTCTCCCGCTCGCAGGAGCGGGCCGAGGAGTTCGCCGCCGCCCATGGGATCGAGAGCGCCTTCTCCTCCGTGGCGGACATGCTCGCCGCAGGCGGGATCGACGCCGTCTACATCGCCTCCCCGCACGCCCAGCACCACGAGCTGACCCGCCCCGTCCTGGAGGCAGGCCTCCCGGTGCTGGTCGAGAAGGCCTTCACCCTCAACACCGGCCAGGCCCGGGACCTGCTGGACCTCGCCGGCGAGCGCGGACTGTTCGCCATGGAGGCGATGTGGGCCCGTTTCCTGCCGCAGTACGACGTGCTGCGCCAGGTGCTCGAGGCCGGGCTGCTCGGCGAGATCGTGGAGGTCGCCGCCGACCACGGCCAGTCCTTCCCCATGGATCCGTCCCACCGCATGTACGCCCCCGAGCTGGGCGGCGGCGCGCTGCTGGACCTCGGCGTGTACCCCGTCTCCTTCGCGCAGATGGTGCTCGGCCCCCTCGACGACCTGGCCGTGCGCGGCGACCTCACCGAGACCGGCGTCGACGCGACCTTCGGCCTGCTCGCGACGGGCCCGGACGGCGGTCGTGCCCGCCTCGCCTCCACCCTGCGCTCCCGCACCCCCACAGAGGCGGTGGTGAGCGGCACCCTGGGCACCGCCCGTCTCTCCGGGGCGTTCTTCGCCCCGGGCACCCTGACCGTCTCCCTGCTGGACGGCCGATCCGCGACCTTCTCCCATCCCGGTCCCGTCGGCGACGGCATGGCGTACGAGATCGCGGAGGCGGCCCGGCGGATCACGGCCGGGGATCTCGAGTCCCCGCTGATGAGCTGGGAGGACACCCTCAGCGTGATGGGCACGATGGATGAGATCCGGGCCCGGCTCGGCGTGGTCTACCCCGGGGAGGAGACCGCATGAGCATCCAGGACTCCGCGCGCGGCCTGCGCGTCCCCTCTCCCCATCCGCCCAAGCGCGGCGTGTTCATCTCCTTCGAGGGCGGTGACGGTGCGGGCAAGTCCACGCAGATGAAGCTGCTGCACGACCACCTCGTCACGGACCGCTCCGTCTCCGAGGACCTCATCCTCACCACCCGTGAGCCCGGGGGGACGCCGCTGGGACGGAGCATCCGCGACCTGCTCCTGCACGGGGAGGACGTGGACCCGTACGCCGAGGCGCTCCTCTACGCCGCGGACCGCGCCCATCACGTGGCGACCCTGATCCGGCCCCACCTGGCCCGGGGCGGCCTGGTGCTCGGCGACCGGTACCTCGACTCGTCGGTCGCCTACCAGGGCGCCGGTCGGGAGCTGGACGCCGACGAGATCGCCGCCCTGTCCCTGTGGGCGACCGGCGGGCTGCTCCCCCACCGCACGATCCTCCTGGACGTGCCGCCGGAGGCCCTCGACGACCGCCGCGCCCCCGCGGCTCGGGACCGCCTGGAGTCCGCCGGGGTGGCCTTCCGCGAATCGGTGCGCCGCGAGTTCCTCGACCTCGCCGCGGAGGATCCGGACCGCTACGCGGTCATCGACGGCACCCTGCCCCGCGAGGAGGTGCACGCCCAGGTGCTCGCCGCCGTCGGGGAGGTGCTGAGCCTCTTCGACCCCACCTTCGAGCCCGAGACGCCCACCCGCCACCGGGACGAGCAGTGACCATGACCGGCGCCCCCTCCGGAGGTCCGACCGTGTCGGCCGACGGCGTCTGGGCCGACGTCGTCGGGCAGGACGCCGCCGTCGCGCAGTTCCGTCGCGCTGCCTCGCCCGAGGGTTCGCTGGCCCAGGCGTGGCTGGTCACCGGCCCCCCGGGCTCCGGGCGCTCCACCGCGGCGCGGGCCTTCGCCGCGACGCTGCAGTGCGAGCAGGGGATCGGGTGCGGTCAGTGCCGGGCCTGCCGGACCACGCTCGCGGGCACCCATCCTGACGTCACCGTCGTCGCGACGGACAAGCTGTCCATCGCGAAGGAGGAGGTGCGCGGGCTGGTGATGACCGCGCAGCGCGCCCCCGCCACCGGGAACCGCCGGGTGCTGATCGTGGAGGACGCCGATCGCATGAGCGCCGGCACCTTCAACGTGCTGCTGAAGTCGATCGAGGAGCCGCCTCCGGCGACGGTGTGGATGCTGTGCGCCCCCTCCGCCGAGGACCTCGCCCCCACGATCCGCTCCCGCTGCCGCCTGGTGACGCTCTCGGTGCCGCCCTCCGAGGTGGTCGCCGATCTGCTGCGCCGCCGCGACGGGATCGACGAGCAGCTCGCGGTGCGGGCCGCTCGCGCCGCCCAGGGCCACATCGGTCTCGCGCTGCGCTACGCCACGCAGGAGGGCGCCCTGGCCGCACGGGAGGAGTCGGCTCGCACGCTGCTCTCGCTGCGCAGCGCCGGGCAGGCCGTGCTCGCTGCCCAGGGACTGGTGGATCGCGCCACCGCCGAGGCGAAGGAGCACGCGGACGTCGTCGCCGCCGAGGAGAAGGAGCGCTTCCTGCGCTCCGCCGGGATCGACGACGGCAAGGTGCCGCCCTCGCTGCGCTCCCAGGTGCGCCAGCTCGAGGAGGACGCGAAGCGTCGGCAGACCCGCCTGGTCCGCGACGTGCTGGACCGCTACCTCCTCGATGCCCACTCCGTGCTGCGGGACGTCCTGAGCAAACAGCTCGGCACCGAGGCGGAGCTGGTCAACATCGAGGTCGCTCCCGAGATCGAGCAGGCCGCCTCGCAGGGCTCGGGCCGGATCACGCTGGGGCTGCTGGAGGCCGTGCAGGGCGCCCGGGACCGCATCAGCGGCAACGTGCCGCCGCTGCTGGCGATCGAGGCCCTCCTGTCCCGCATCGCGGTCTCCCTGCGCTGACCAGCCGGGCGAGGCCACGCCGAGCTCCCCGGGCACCGCGCCGCCCCGGCACGCGGCACCCGGCACCCGGCCCCTCGGCACTCGGCACCCGGCCCTTCGGCACGCGGCACCCGGCCGCGCCACGCGGCCCTCACACAGCGATGCGCGCTTCTGAACCAGATCCTGGTTCAGAAGCGCGCATCGACGATGAGCCGCGGGCGCGGCCGCAGCGGTCAGTCCTCGGGCGAGTCGGCCTCGGGGACCTCGTCGACCCGAGCCTCCTCCGTGGGCTGGTCAGCGGCAGGCAGCTCCGCGGCGACCTGCTCGTGGGCCGGCTGCTCAGCCGCCTCCTCGGGCGTGACCGCGTCGATCGGCAGCTCGTCGGCGACCCGTCCCGCCGTGACCTGCTCGACCTGACCGTCGGACGCCTGGTCTGCCGTGCTCGGCGACTCCTCGGCGGCGTCGGCGGCCTCGCCGGCCTCGCCGGCGTCGGCGGCGTCACCCGCGGGCTGCTCGCCGGCGGGGGTCACCTCGATCGGCGACGCGTCGGCGGGTGCATCCTTCTCCAGCTCGACGTCCAGCTCGTCGACGACCACGCCGCTGCCGCGCGGGATCTCGTGGTCCTCGTCCTCCTGGCCGGTCTCGGAGTGCGCACCGCAGCCGTAGTTCAGGTGCACCACACGGCCGTCCGCCGGGGACCACTCGTTGGTGCAGACCCCGAATTCGTGGCGCAGGGAGCCGGAGAGCTGGGCGAAGAATCCGCAGCTGGTGCAGTTCGCCGCGACGGTTCCGCGGCGACCGCGGCCGGAGGTCTGACGCGGTCCGAAGTCGCCCTCGAGCCAGCGCTCGGCGGCCTCGCCACGGCCCTCCTGGGAGAGCACGCGGGTGCGCCCCAGGCCCAGCTCCCACAGAGCGACCTGGTCGGCGTCCTCGTCGCCCGTGGCCTCATAGCCCTGCTCGAGACGGTCGTCCTGCTCGCGGTAGGGCAGCAGGTCGTCGGCGCCGACGTCCGAGGGCTTCAGGCGCTCGGACCACGGCTCCCAGTCGGGGGCGAGAATCGCGTCGTCACCGGGCAGCAGCGCGGTCTCGGCGACCGTCGCGACCTTGGCGCGCGAGGCGCGGGTGACCACGACCACCCAGGACCATCCCCGGTACCCGGGCATGGTGCACTCGAAGACGTGGGTGACCAGCCGTTCCCCGCTCGCCTCGGCGCGGAGGTGCTCGCCGACCTGGCCGGGCTCGGTGACCTCGAGCAGGGCCTCGCGGGCGAGTTCGACGGCCTCAGCCGCGATCGCGTCGAGCTTGGGCTTCGCGGTGCGGGCGCGGCGGGGTGCGGTGGTCGGTGACGTCATGGGTTCAGGCCTCGAAGTTGTCGGCGACGGCGCGGAGGACGGTGGCGATCTTCTGCGAGTGGCCGCGATCGGGGTAACGCCCCTGACGCAGTCCGTTGGAGGCGTCGTCGAGCAGACGGATCAGGTCCTCGACCATGCCCGCCATCTCGTCGGGCTTCTGGCGCCGGGCGCGGCTGACCGACGGCGCGGGCTCGAGCAGCTGCAGCGAGAGCACCTGCGGTCCGCGACGACCGTCGACCATGTCGAACTCCACCCGAGCGCCGGGCCGCAGCGAGGCGGCTCCCTCGGGCAGGTTCGAGGCGTGCACGTAGACGCTCTGTCCGTCCTCGTCATCGAGGATGAAGCCGAAGCCCTTCTCGGCGTCGTAGAACTTCACCTTGCCGCGTGGCACCTGGATCCCATTCCTTGTCTGCTGTTCATCGGTCTGCGGGTACTGGTTCCCGGGACGCGGGCGGAGCCTCCGTGCCGGCCGCTCCGCATCCGCCCCGAGGGGCTGCCGGAGACCGTCCGGCAACGCTCGAGTCTATCGTGCCGGTGCCGCACCGTGGCGAGCGGAATATGCCGTGGTGACCACGGACACCGCGACGGAGACCGGGAGGGGCCGACGGGCGCCGCACCCGAAGGCTCCCGGACCCGGCCGACGCTCCGCTCAGCGACGGCGCTCGGGCGGGATCTCCCGCGCCGGAGCGGCGGGCGGGACGGGGTCCAGGCCGAGCCCGATGAGCACCTGCTCCAGGATCATCGCGGTGAAGCCCCAGACGAGGGCGTCGCCGGGGAGGTCGAAGAGAGGGCCGACGCCGCGGCCGTCGAGCTCCCCCCGCTGCTGGAGAGCCGGGTCCGAGAGGGACCCGGGGCCGGTCAGCGGCGCCCACACCAGGCGCTCCACCTCGATCGGGTCCTGCACGTCGAGCGGCGGCGGGGCCGGTGACCAGCTCAGCACCGGGGTCACCACCTGGGACCGCCACGGCATGGGGATCGGCGCGAAGGCGCCGAGCACCCTCACGTCGGCCGCGACGAGCCCGGTCTCCTCACGAGCCTCCCGCAGGGCGGTGTCGACGTCGTCCTGATCTCCGGGATCACGGCCGCCGCCGGGGAGGGAGAACTGCCCCGGCTGGGAGCGCATGGTGCGGCCGCGCTCCTCGAGCACCAGCTGGGCGTCGTGGATCTCGGTGCCGGCCACGTGGATGAGCACGGCGCTGCGGCGCATGGGCCGCTCGGTGCGCGGCGGAGCCGGGACCCGAGGATCGCGGGACACCAGCACATCCCCTCGTCCGGCCCGCTCGCCGAGCGGCGCGAGGAAGGCCGGGAGCGGGGGCAGCGAGGAACCGCCGGCCGGGCCGGGCCGAGCCCCCCGAGGGTCCCGAGGGTCCCGAGGGTCCCGAGGATCCCGAGGATCCAGGGCGCTCATGCGACGCCCACTCGGGGGCAGACGTCGGCGAGGACGCACTCCCCGCAGCGCGGCGACCGTGCGGTGCACACCCGCCGTCCGTGGAGGATCATCCGCAGTCCGAGCAGGGTGAGCTCCTCGGACTCGGCGCCGGATCCGTCGTGATCCATCCTCGCGACCACGTCCTCCTCGACGGCGCGCGGGTCGGTGCGCTCGGTCCAGCCCAGACGGCGCGAGAGGCGGCCGACGTGGGTGTCGACCGCCAGCAGGGAGTGGCCGAACCATGCTCCGCGCACCACATGGGCTGTCTTGCGCCCCACCCCGGGCAGCGCCTCGAGGGCGACCTGATCATCGGGGACCTGCCCGCCGTGGTGCTCGAGGAGCCCCTGCGCGAGCCCGATGATCCGACGCGCCCGGGTGGCTCCCATCCCCAGCGGGCGGAGGATCGCGGTGACGTCGGACTCCTCCGCCCCGGCGAGCGCGACGGGCCCCGACCAGCGGGAGAAGAGCTCCGGGGTCACCTGGTTGACGCGCACGTCGGTGGTCTGCGCGGACAGGACCGTCGCGACCAGGAGCTCGAAGGCGTCTCGATGGTCGAGCTCCGTGCGTGCGCCGCGGTGCAGATCCTCCAGCCGGGAGGCGACGATCGAGGCGTCCGCCGCTTCGGAGGCACGGATCGCGCTCGTGCCCGGACGGGTCGACCTCGACATCTGGACTGATCCTCCTCGGGCGGGTGGCGGGACCGAACGGCCTCGGCACGGTAGGGTTTGACCATCATGTGACAGCGGCCACCGCAGTTGGTGGTCCTCGCCACATCGAGTAGCACAGCACGGTCCCGGTCGTCGGGGCCCCACACTCAGGAGGTTCCGTGGACGAGAACATCGTACGGTCATCACCGCTGTTCGCTGCGCTCGACGAGGACGGCAAGCAGGCCGTGCTGGCGTCGATGAAGCAGGAGGACTACCACCGCAGCGCCATCATCTTCCGGGAGGGTGATCCGGGCGATCGCCTGTTCATCATCGGCTCCGGCAAGGTGAAGGTCGGCCACGCCTCGGGCGACGGCCGCGAGAACCTGCTGGCCGTGCTCGGCCCCGGGGAGACCCTCGGCGAGCTCTCGCTGTTCGACCCGGCACCGCGCAACGCGACGGCCACCGTGGTCGCCGAGTCGACCCTCTACTCACTCTCGCAGCAGGACCTCTACCGGGTCCTCGCCCAGCGGCCCGAGGTCGCCCGCCACCTGCTCGCCTCGCTCGCCCGCCGCCTCCGCAAGACCAACGAGTCCCTCGCGGACCTGGTTTTCGCCGACGTGCCCGGTCGCGTGGCGAAGAACGTCCTCGATCTCGCCCAGCGCTTCGGCCGACAGACGGACGATGGCGTGATGGTCGCCCACGGCCTCACCCAGGAGGAGCTCGCCCAGCTGGTCGGCGCCTCCCGCGAGACCGTCAACAAGGCCCTGGCGGACTTCGCCTCGCGCGGCTGGATCCGCCTCGAGGCCCGTGCGGTGCTCATCTCCGACGTCGAGCGTCTGCGCCGCCGCGCCCGCTGATGTCCTGAGGCGCGGCACCTGCAGCGGCGTCGCCACCCACCCACCGGATCCCCCGGCCCCGTTCCCTGCGGACGGTGCCGGGGGATCCGTCGTTCCCGGGCTCCGGGTCGACGGCCTGGGGCTCCGAGCTGTCGACGAGCCGTCGAGCACAGCCGATCCGGCTCCTCAGCGCTCCTCGGTGAGGTGCTCGAGCGTGGCGCGCAGGTTCCAGCGGGCGGCGCCGAGGAGCTCGGCGGGAAGATCCGGGCCATAGACGACGCGCAGCAGCCGGTCCATGGTCAGCACGCCGGCGGTCCGTGCGCGACGCACCTCCTCGATGCGTTCGCGGCGGTGGGCGATCGCCCCCTCGATCGCCTCGAGGGCGTCGAGCGGCGTCTCCATGACGGTGCCGTGACCGGGATGGATGGAGCCGATGCGCCCGTCGACGGTCATCGCCCGCAGGATCGCCAGGGACTGCAGGTACTCGGTGAGGGACCCGCCGTCGTCCGGCACGATCACGGTGGACGAGCCGCCCAGCAGGGTGTCGCCGCTGAGGAGACGCCCTCCGTCGACGAGCACCGCGACGGAGTCCGAGGTGTGCCCGGGCAGGTGGATGACGTGGCCGACGGTCCCGTGGTCGCCCTCCAGCGTGGCCGGCAGCGGCCGCGCGCCGGGAACTGCGGAGGGGTCGGCGGCCCACAGCGGCACCTCGTGCCCGCTGCGGGCGGCGAGCTGCCGCGCCAGGGTCGCGGCTCCCGCGGAGTGGTCGAGGTGACGGTGGGTCACGAGCACGCCCTGGGGCCGGGCGGCCGCGCCGCAGCGCAGCAGGAGCTCGGCGAGGTGCTCGGGATCGCGGGGGCCGGGGTCGACGACCCACACCAGGTCACCGTCGCGCAGCACATAGCTGTTGGTGCCCGTGAGGGTCATCGGGCCGGGGTTGCCCGCCCGCACCTGGATCAGCTCGACGGGAGGCCCCTCGGGATCCCGCAGGGAGACGTGCTCGTCCACGGCGTCCTCAGCCGATCGGGACGGCGGGGCGGTCGAGCTCGACCAGCAGGTCGAGCTCCACCGGGGCGTCCAGCGGGAGGACGGCGACGCCGACGGCGGCACGGGCATGGGTGCCCGCCTCGCCGAAGATCTCCCCCAGCAGCTCGCTGGCGCCGTTGATCACCGCGGGCTGCGCGGTGAACGAGGGATCCGAGGCGACGTAGCCGGTGAGCTTGACGACCCGGACCACTCGATCCAGATCCCCCACCAGCGACTCGACGGCAGCCAGCGCGTTGAGGCAGCAGATCGCAGCGAGCTCGGCGGCCTGCTCCTGCGTGACCTCCGCCCCGACCTTGCCGGTCCGGGGCAGGGCGCCGTCCACGAAGGGCAGCTGGCCGGAGGTGTGGACCTGGTGGCCGGTGGCGACGGCCGGCACGTAGGCGGCGACCGGAGCGGCGACGGCGGGCAGGGCGAGCCCGCGCTCGGCGAGCCGGGCGCGGATGCGCGTGCTCCTCGGGGCGACGGTCATCGACTCAGCCCTCGCCGAGGGGGCGCTTGAGGTAGGCCACCAGGTTCTCGGGATTCGGTCCCGGCACGACCTGGACCAGCTCCCACCCCTCCTCGCCGTAGTTGTCGAGAATCTGCTTGGTCGCGTGGATCAGCAGCGGGACGGTCAGGTACTCCCAGCGGGTGACGGTGCTCATGGGGCGAGCCTACCGGCCGACGCGCTGCGAGGTGGTGGCGCCTCAGTCGCCCACGGCCGCCTTCTCGGCGCGACGCAGGACGTCCCACCAGCTGTTCACATCGGGGTGACGGCGCAGCAGCCGCCGGCGCTCCCGTTCGGTCATCCCGCCCCACACCCCGAAGTCGACACGGTTGTCGAGGGCATCGGCGAGGCACTCGGTCCTGACGGGGCAGGCGCCGCAGGCGACCTTCACGGAATGCTGCTCCGCTCCCTGCACGAAGAAGCCGTCGGGCTCCATGCTCACGCAGGCACCCCGCGTGGCCCAGCTGGAGTCCGTGGTGACGGGAGATTCCCCGATCGTCATGCGTTTCCCCTTCCCATGCGTCGGATCGACATTGATCCGCTCCGAGACCCCACTGTATGGAGACAGTCGCCACAGTGCAAAACGCCGCCGAGCTCCCAGAGGTTCGGACTGGCCGTGATATAGGACAGAGTTCCTGGTCACGTGTCACATGAGGTGCGGACATCGCGTTCGGGTGACGACCAGAGGACGTTCAGCGAACGCCTCGCGAGGCCTCGGACGAGGACGCGGCCCGTTCCTCGCGGTCGCCGGCGAAGTGCCCGCCCCACGGCACGGAATGGTGAAGATTCCGCGCTCGTGGCATGCCTGATGGCCTATGAACAGCCCCTGGCCGTAGTCTGGGAGCATGGCCCGCACCACCTCCGCGCCCGCCTCCGGTCGCTCGCTCCCCGTCGCCCTGCTGCAGACCGTCTACCTGCTGCTGGGACTGCTCGCCGTCTCCGCCCTGGCCGGCGTGCTGATGGCGGCGTTCTTCCTGCCGATGGTGTCCGCCGGCTCGGCGGCCGCCAAGGACGGCGTCGACCTGTTCGACTCGTACCCCAGCGAGCTCGAGGTCGAGCCGCTGAACGAGGCGAGCCGCATCGAGGCCTCGGACGGGTCCCTGCTGGCGATCTTCTACTCCGAGAACCGCATCATGGTGCCGCTGGAGGAAATCTCCCCGCACATGCAGCACGCGGTGGTGGCCGTCGAGGACCGCCGCTTCTACGAGCACGGCGGCGTGGACCCGCGCGGCATGGTCCGGGCCTTCGCCTCGAACGCCGCCGGCGGTGCGACCCAGGGCGGCTCAACCCTGACCCAGCAGTACGTGAAGAACGCGCTCCTCATGGACGCCGTGCAGCGCGGCGACCAGGAGGACCAGCTCGAGGCGACCTCGCAGACCTACGGCCGCAAGCTGCGTGAGGCCAAGCTGGCCCTCTCCCTCGAGAAGCAGTGGTCCAAGGACGAGATCCTCAACGCCTACCTCAACGTGGCGCAGTTCGGCCCCTCCCAGTACGGGGTCGAGACGGGGGCCCGCCACTACTTCAACAAGAGCGCCGTGGACCTGAACCCGGGCGAGGCGGCACTGCTGGCGGGCGTCACCAACGGCCCGAACCAGTACGACCCCGTCTCCCACCCGGAGGCCGGCCAGAAGCGGCGCAACGAGGTCCTGGGCGACATGCGCCGTGACGGCTACATCACCGACGCGGAGTACGAGAAGTACACCTCGCAGCCCGTCGAGGACATGCTGGACATCAAGAACGTCCAGGCCGGCTGCGCCTCCGCCGGGACCAGCGGATTCTTCTGCGACTACGTGACGCGCTCGCTGCTCAACGACCCCGACTTCGCCCCGAGCTACGAGGAGCGCCGCCAGCTCCTCTACGGCGGCGGCCTCACCATCCGCACCACGCTGGACCCCAAGACCCAGGCGGCGGCGGTGGACATCGTGAACCGGAAGGTCCCGGGCGACTCCCAGAGCGGGTTCGGGCACTCCATCGTCACCGTGGAGCCCGGCACCGGCAAGATCCTCACGATGGCGGAGAACCGCACCTTCAACCCGTACGCGGACGTCAAGCCCGGCGAGACCGCGATCAACTACAACGTGCCGAAGTCGCTCGGCGGCGGCAGCGGCTTCCCGGTCGGCTCGACCTTCAAGCCCTTCGTGCTGCAGGACTGGCTCGAGAAGGACCGGTCGATCTACGACAAGGTCAACACCGAGCGCCGTCCGATCTCGCGGTCGCCGGCGAAGTGCCTGTCCCACGGCGCCTGGCGCTCGGGCGAGTCCTGGAACCCGGACAACGCCGTCTCCGTGCCGATCGCCCCCATGGAGCCGGCGCTGAACGCGACCAAGTTCTCGATCAACACCGCCTACACCGACATGGCGCGCCAGCTGGACCTGTGCGACATCGCGACCACAGCACGGAAGATCGGTGTGGTCCCGGCGACCTACGACCCCTACGACCCGACCACGTGGGAGATGCCGATCGAGGACATCTACAAGACCGAGCTGGCCCCGGCGGTGCTGGTGCTCGGCGAGGTGCGGATCTCGGCGCTGAACATGGCGGCGTCCTACGCCACCTGGGCCTCGGGCGGCACCTACTGCTCCCCGCAGGCCATCGAGGAGGTGCTCGACCGCAACGGCGATCCGATGAAGATCTCCGGCGCCGACTGCCACCAGGCGGTGGAGAAGGACGTCGCCGACGCCATGGCCTGGACCCTCCAGCAGGATCTCGAGGACCCGAGGGCCACCGGCAAGGGGAAGATCATCGAGGGCCACCCGGCGGGCGGCAAGACCGGCACCTCGGGCCAGCAGTTCCACACCTGGTACGTCGGCTTCACCCGCCAGATGTCCACCGCCGTGTGGTTCGGCCATCCGAACGCGAACGTCCGCCCCGGCGGCTTCGCCGTGGACGGCGAGATGCTCCAGCGCGGCAAGGTCTGGGGCAACACCGTCTCCCTGCCCACGTGGCAGGAGTACATGACCCGGGCGCACCAGGGCCTGCCCAGCGAGCCGTTCCCCGCCGCTCCCGCGAAGCCGGCCGGGCAGTCCGCGGACGCAGCCCAGAAGGGCGTGGTCCCCGATGTCTCGGGCATGGTGCTCAGCCAGGCGACGAGCGCCGTCGAGTCGGCCGGCTACAAGGTCGAGGTGCGCAACGAGGCCAGCGCCTCGGTGGGCAAGTGGTACGTGATCGGCACCGACCCAGCCGCGGGCACCCGTCTGCCCGAGGGTCAGACCGTCGTGATCCGCCAGTCCACCGGGAAGGGCTGAGGTGCGGCCGGTCGTCGCGGCCGCCGGTGCAGCAGGCGCCCTCGGGCTGGGTGCCGCCGCCGCGGCCCATGTGTGGGCGCGCCACGTCGAGATCCACCGCTACACGCTGCGAGAGGTCGGGCTGCGGATCCTGCCTCCGGGCACGCGGACGATCCGCATCCTGCACATCAGCGACATCCACCTGATGCCCGACCAGCAGCGCAAGCTCGACTTCCTCGAGCATCTCGCCCTGCTGCGCCCGCATCTGGTGATCGACACCGGGGACAACATCTCCTCCGCCGCGTCGATCCCGGTGCTGGCGGCGGCGCTCGAGCCGCTGCTGCGCCGCCCCGGAGCGTTCGTCAGGGGCTCGAACGACATGTTCGCCCCGATGCCGAAGAACCCTGCGCGCTACCTGCTGCCGGACGCCCGCCCCTCCGGGATGACCGATCCGAAGGAACCCACGCTCCCGGTCCAGGAGCTCACCGACCGGCTCACGGAGCATGGCTGGAAGAACCTCACCAACACGCGCGCGAGCATCGAGCTGGGCGGGCTCGAGGTGCGCCTGACCGGCGTCGACGATCCCCATCTGGAGCTCGACGAGATGCCCGCGCCCCTGGACCCCGAGCCGCCCCTGCCCGCACACGGGAGCGTGCTCCGGCTCGGAGTGGCGCACGCGCCCTATCGGCGCGTGCTGGACTCCCTCGCGGCCGACGGCGCGGACCTCCTCCTGGCCGGCCACACCCACGGCGGACAGCTGCGACTGCCCGGCATCGGCGCGATCGTGACCAACTGCGACATCCCCCGCCATCAGGCTCGAGGACTGTCCACCTGGCAGGGCGTGCCCCTGAACGTCAGCGCCGGGATGGGCGCGAGCCCGTATGCGAACTACCGCCTGTTCACGCCGCCGGAGGCGACCTTGCTCACGTTGCGTGCGCCGAAGGCCTCACCGGTGCACTGAGCACTCCGCGGGCCTGTTAGAGTTTCTCCTCGGTGACCCGCTTCGGCAGGCATCACCGGGGTGTGGCGCAGCTTGGTAGCGCGTGCCGTTCGGGACGGCAAGGTCGCAGGTTCAAATCCTGTCACCCCGACCATGCAGAAGGACCGCGGGATCGTCGATCGATCCCCGGTCCTTCTTTCCTTTCCGGGAATTGCCGGATGCCGCATCGCCGGACATGCCCCGGCGACGGCGAATGCACGCCCCCAAGGACAATTCGGACGAAACGCCCGCCCATGACCAGGGCGGATCGCCCACGGCGGAGCCCAGCACATTCCGGAGCCCCGGATTCAGGCCCTGAATAACAATGGTGTAACTACCACAACGGGAGTCGATTTCCGAGGGGAACACGGGGCAATATCCTCGTTTTCGGTAAAATCTTTGCAAAGACGTGGCGCTCGGAGCGCAAACTCAGGTGTGAGCCCTTCACAACCTGCACATACAGTGATCCGCAGTGCTGCCGTTGCTCAGACAGCGCGCACCGGGCTGTCGCCTTCCCGTCACCGGCCCGGTTCCTTCCTCCTCTTCCCTGGGTGACGGGCGTCGGTCCGTGCGCGTCGTCCTCGCCGCCGCACCTCCCGAGCGGGGCGACCAGAGAAAGTGATCGACCCACGATGTTCCAGTCATCCCCACGAGGCGCGCACCGGGCACCGGGCCGCGCCGTGATCGACTACCGCGGGCTCGCAGCCCCGGTCGGTCGAGGCGTCGGAGGCGTTGCCGTGATCGGCGCCGTCTCCGCCACCGCCGCCATCACCGGCGGCGCAGCAGCCACGGCCCAGGCGCCCGCCGCCCCCGCCGTCGGCACCGTCCGCGGGATCGCCCCCAGCGCCGCTCCGAGCGTCGCCCCGGCGGCCCCGTCCCAGTTCTCCTCCGTCAAGCTCCGACTCGGTGCGCGCAGCGCGGCCGTCTCCTACCTCCAGGAGCGGCTGAACTCCCACGGCGCCTCCCTGCGGGTCGACGGGTCCTTCGGCCCCGCCACCCTCGCGGCCGTCCGGGCCCAGCAGTCCCGGGCCGGCATCGGCGTCGACGGCGTGGTGGGCCCCAAGACCTGGGGCGCGCTCTCCGGCGCGGCCTCGAAGGCCCCGTCCACGAGCACCGGGCAGACGAAGCTCCGCAGCGGATCGCGCGGCGCCGCCGTGTCGTCCCTGCAGAGGCAGCTCAACACCGCCGGCGCCTCCCTGCGGGTCGACGGGTCCTTCGGATCCGCGACGCTCTCGGCGGTCCGGTCCCTGCAGTCCTCGGCCGGCATCGGCGTGGACGGCGTCGTGGGCCCCAAGACCTGGGGCGCGCTCGCCAACGGTGTCCGCATCTCCACGGGCTCCGGCAGCCGCGACGACGACCGCGGGCCGGCCAGCGGCGTCAGCGTGAGCGGACAGGCCATCATCGATGCGGCCCGATCCCAGATCGGCTCCCGGTACACCTGGGGCGGCTCCTCGCCGTCGACCGGGTTCGACTGCTCGGGCCTGGTGCATTACGCGTACAACCAGTCCGGCACCTACCTGCCGCGGAAGACCGCCAAGGGCTACACCTTCGGCGGCCGGATCATCTCGCAGTCCGAGGCCCGGCCCGGCGACCTCGTCGCCTTCACCGGCAACGACTACGGCCACATGGGCATCTATGTGGGCAACGGCAGGATCATCGACGCCTCCGGCTCGCGCCAGCAGGTCGTCGAGCGCTCCATCTGGAACGCACCGCACGTGTTCGTCACCTACCGCTGAGTCCCTCGGCGGCTCTGAGGAGACGGACCCAAGGCCACGACGGCCTGCTCGACGCGAGAGCGTCCACGGGAAGGAGCAGGGCGGCGTGAAGGAGCCCGGTCGGCATCGCCGACCGGGCTCCTGTGCATCCGGACGCCGAAGCGGCGCCGCGCCGTGGACGGGCCGCGACGGCCTTCCACGACCATGCGGCTCAGGTCACGTCATGGCCCCTCGCCGTGGCAAACTGGACTCGATCACGGTCGCCGTCGTCCAGGAGAAGCAATGTCCGATCCGCTCGCACTCGTCCCGCTGCCCCAGTCCGTCGTGTGGTCCGAGGGCACATGGGAGACGACCGACCCGTGGGAGGGCCTCTCCGTCGGCCTCAACGACGATCTCCCTGCCGCCGAGTACGCGCTGTCGATCTCGCCGAACGGCGCCGCCCTCAGCGCCGGCAGCGAGGCCGCCCTGGCCGACGGCCGCAACACCTTCGCGCAGATCATCACCGGCACGAACGGATCCATCCCGTGCGTGACGATCTCTGATCGCCCGAAGCACGCCTGGCGCGGCATGCATCTGGACGTCTCGCGCCATTTCCTCCCGGCGCCGGAGATCGAGACCCTGATCGACGCCATGGCGCTGCACCGGCTGAACGTGCTGCACCTGCACCTCACCGATGACCAGGGCTGGCGGATCGAGATTAAGGGATACCCGCGGCTGACCGAGGTCGGCGCCTGGCGCGAGCAGACCCTCGTGGGCCACATGGGCGAGGACGAGGAGTCCTGGACCTTCGACGGCGTCCGCCACGGCGGCTCCTACACCCAGGAGGAGCTGACGGGGCTGGTCGAGTACGCACGTCGCCGCGGCATCATGATCGTGCCCGAGATCGACCTCCCCGGACACATGCAGGCGGCGATCGCGGCCTACCCCGAGCTGGGGAACTTCCCCGAGCAGCAGCTCGGCGTGCGCGAGGTCTGGGGGATCTCCGATCACGTCCTCGGAGTCACCGACACGGCCTTCGACTTCGTGCGTGACGTGCTCACCCAGGTCGCCGACCTCTTCCCCGCCCCGTACGTGCACATCGGCGGCGACGAGTGCCCGCGCGTGGAGTGGGAGCGCTCCTCCGTCGCGCGCGCCCGCATGAACGAATGGGGTCTCACGCGGGTCTCCGAGATCCAGGGCCGCTTCACCCAGTTCGCCGCCGATGTCCTCGCCGAGAAGGGCAAGCGGGTCATCGCCTGGGACGAGGTCCTCGAGAGCCACCTTCCCGATGACACCGTCATCATGAACTGGCGCCACGGCAACGGGGTGAAGGACGCGACCTCGCGCGGATTCCGCACCATCATCGCCAACAACGAGCACACCTACTTCGACCACTACCAGGCGTCCCCGAAGGACGAGCCGCTCGCGATCGGCGGCCTGACCACCGTCAAGGACGTCTACACCGCCGAGTTCTCGCCCCACAAGCTCGACGACGATGCGAAGAAGCTCATCATGGGCATCCAGGGCCAGATCTGGACCGAGTACATGCCCACGGCCGAACAGGTCCAGTACATGGCCTTCCCTCGCATGTGCGCCCTCGCCGAGCGCGCCTGGGGCTCCCCGGAGCAGAGCTGGGACGAGTTCGAGGAGCGCCTGCGCGCCCATCTCCCCCGGCTCGATGCCTTCGGCATCCGTTACCGCCCGCTGGACTGAGATGAGCTCATCCCACCGCGACGCGCATCCGTACGGCCGCTCGTCCGACGACGTCCGGCGACGCGACCAGCGGCTGCGCCGCACCCGACGGCTGCGGGTCACACAGCTGACGATCTTCGCCGTCCTCACCGTGGTCCTGATCGCCATCGGTGCGTACGCGGTCGGTGAGCTGAGCCGGCCGATGGACGAGCCCGGGGTGATCTCCCCGAAGGACTTCAAGGCGTCGCCCACCGCGATCACCTGCCCGGAGGACGGCGCCCTCCCCCAGCCCCCCGGAGAGGTCACGGTGACCGTGCTGAACGGGACCAGTCGCAGCGGCCTGGCCGGCACCATCTCCGAGCAGCTCGCCGAGCGCGGCTACACCGTCGGGAAGCCGGGCAACACCCGCCAGTCCACCGGCCCCGCCACGGTGGTCCACGGGCCCGACGGCTACCTGGCGGCGCTGTCGGTGCAGGCGCAGTTCCCGGACGCGACGCTGAAGCTGGACGAGAAGATCGAGGGGAACGAGGTGAACCTGCTGATCGGCGACGGATACTCGGCGCTGCAGGAGGAGCCGGCCGCCGCCGCGGTGCTCAAGAAGCCGGCGAAGATGCCCGAGGGCTGCTGACAGGCGAGGGCAGGCCCGTCCCTCGCAGCACGTCGATCAGTCCAGCACCCCACCGACTGATCTCCTGCCGCTCGTCCCTCGCAGCACGTCGATCAGTCCAGCACCCCACCGACTGATCTCCTGCCGCTCGTCCCTCGCAGCACGTCGATCAGTCCAGCACCCCACCGACTGATCTCCTGCCGCTCGTCCCTCGCAGCACGTCGATCAGTCCTCCCACGTGCGGCGGTCGGACTCCATACGCACGCCGATCCACAGCGACACGCCGCCGCCGAAGATCAGCAGAAGCATGATGGTGCCGAAGAGGACCGACGTGCCGGATGCTCCCGGCATGAGCCCGACCAGCAGGCTGTTGATCCCGCTGACCTCCTGCGTGGACGTCGACGCAGCGGCCCCCTCCGGATCAACGTCGACCACGAGGGTCGCCCGCACGGGGACTCCCGCGCTGTCGCTGACCTGGTAGGTGATCGGGGTGGTGGTGCCGGAGAACCCCTCCTCGGGGGTGAAGGTGACCGTGCCGGTCTGCTCGACGGTGTAGGTCCCCTCCCCCGGGATGACCAGGCGGGTGCCCGTGCCGTCCTCGAGCTCATCGAGATTGGTCGCCTGCAGGGAGCTGATCCGGAGGGTCTCGGGCAGGAGTGGCTGGCTGCCGCTGCCGGCGGTGTCGTTGCTCAGCACGTCGACGGTGACCGGGGTCCCCGGCGCGGTCCGCCCCTCGTCATCGCGGGGCGTGGCGATGACCTCGGAGACCACCACCTCCACCGTGGCACGGACGGGATTGTCCGCGTACACGCCACGGGCGACGACCACGACCGGGTCGGCGGTGCCGACGAATCCCTCGGCGGGTGTCATCACCACGGTGCCGGTCTCGAAGTCGATCCTCCAGGTGCCCTGCCCGGGGACCGTCATCTCCGTTCCGCCTGCGGCGAGCTCCGCCCCCTCCGGTGCCGCCGCCGGATCGAAGCGCAGCGAGTCGGAGCTGACGTCCCGGCTGTCGGTGCTCATATCGATGCTGATGTCGCTGCCGGGGGTCCCCGCGACGGAGAGCGAGCGCAGGATCGGATACGCCGTGCTGAGCTGCGCGGTGGCGGCGGTGTCGTCCATGCCGTCCCCGCCGGTGATGCCCATCGGGGCCGTCTCCCGGACCTCGGCGCTCTCCGGGGAGAAGCGCACGGTGGCCGCCTCGCGGTCGAGCGCCCAGGTGCCCTGCCCCGGCACCGTGACGCGGGTGCCGTCCTGCGAGGCCACGGCGGAGTCCGGCGGTCCCAGCGGCTGCAGCCGCATCGTCGCGGGGTCGACGAACTGCTGGCCCTCGCCGACGACGAACAGGATGTCCTCGCCGTAGGGCGCGGACCAGTCCATGTCCGAGATGATGGGGACGGAGAGCGTCACCTCGCCGGCGCTCTGCACCGCGCCCTCGTCGTCCACGGTCACGAACCGGATCGGGTCCAGCTGGCGGCCCAGCGCGATCCCCGCCGGGGTGTGGGTGAGCGCGGAGCCGTCGGCGGAGAGCTGCCAGGTGCCCTGGTCGGGCACGATGACGCGGCTTCCGTCCTCGAGCACCGCGGACCCGGCCGGGAGGTCCACGAGCCCCAGACGGGCGGAGCCCTCACCGGGCACGGAACCGGGCAGATCGATCGTCGAGGCCTCGCCCGCCGACCCGCGGGCCGCGATCTCCTCGAGCTCGAGGATCTCGGGGGTCAGCTCCACCGGATGCGATCTCCCCTCCAGTGCCCCGCCGATGGTCATGTCGATGGGCGAGCTCGGACCGTCCACCCCGACCAGCGGGGTGAAGATCAGCTCGTCGTCCTGCAGGGACCAGGTGCCCTCTCTCGCCACCTCGAGGCTGCGGGCATCCTCACCCAGACTCATCCGGGCGCGCGTGCTCGCGTCGGCCCCGTCGGGGATCGCGAGACGCGCCGATCCGAGATCCACCTCGTCCTCGCGCCCGTCCTCGACCACGGAGGCCAGCGGGATCCTCGTGACCGAGCCGGGGATCATGCGCAGCGTCTGCGACTCGGCCGGAAACTCGAAGGGGCCGTCCTCGCCCAGGGCCGAGGCCGGCAGAGCGGTCGAGAGCGCCAGGAGGCCGCCGGCGCACAGCGCCGCGGCGCGCGCGGCCAGATACCCCGGTCGTGCGCGCGAGGGACAACGCGGTGACGGCTCGAGCACCCGGCCAGAGTAGCAACGCGGGCCGGGATCGCCCTGGATCGCCGAGCGCAGGCGGATCAGCGGACCGTCCGCGGCGGCGGGGTCAGCGGGCTGAGCGCGGAGGACGGGCTCGTGCTGGCCATCGGATCCAGGGAACCGGGCAGGAACGGGGCGCTCACGGCTCGCAGCGCCAGCCGGACTCCGAGCAGCATCTCGAGCAGGTCGCCCGGCGGCGACGCCCAGCTGATGGTGGTCATCCCCGGTCCCTCCCGATGGGACCTGCGGAGCATCCCGTGCGCGGTCGCGACCGTGTCGACGGCTTCGATGAGTGCGGCGGTCGCACCCTCGGAGGTGTCCCGCCGACCGGTGGCGGCCAGCAGCGCGCTCACGTGGCACAGGGTCTGCAGCCCGCGCCAGGAGTCGCCCGAGGAGCGATCCCGCTGGGGACGGTGGTCCTCGAAGCCGATCAGCTCCGGCTGCTCCTGGAGCGCTGCTCCGGTGACGGAGGTGAGGAGGTCGAGCATCCGCTGATGGGTCTCGTCCTGGCCGGGGATCGCTTCCGGTGCGCGGGGGCGGAGAGCCGACATCGCTGTTCACCTTCCACCACTGCGCCGCCCAGGGGCGGCAGCGCCACGCTGCACCGCCCGGCCGGAACGGTCGGCGACCAGGGTACCCATTCCCGGGACCGCTGCCGATGGGGAGAACTCCCCATCGGCCGCGGGCCGGGAGGCGTCACGCGGCGTCGCCTCCCGGACCGGCCCGGTCCGTCGGTCAGTCCCGGTCGTCGGTGGCGGGCACGAACTGCACCGGCGCCACGGAGGAGTAGCGGTCCTGCCGGATCGACACGACGCCCACCCCGCCGATGAACGGGGCCAGGGCCTGCGGGTTCTTGCCAGGGTTGGCGAGCACGACCTGGAAGCCGAAGTGACGGAAGGACTCCATCGCCGCGGTGATGAACTTGCCCGCGCCCTTCGAGAACGCCTCGTCGATGATGATCGGGGCGTAGCGCGGCACGGCCTGGCCGGTGCCGGCCAGCTGATAGCGCAGGGCGGCGGCGAGGCAGAAGGTGGCCAGCCTCTCGTTCTGACCGCCCGAGAGCGGGCCGCCGGACTCGTGGGCATGGACCACGGTGCCCTCGGCGTCGACCTCCTCGGCGTGGAAGTGCACGTGGCGACGCACATCCAGGATCACCCGGGAGACCTGGTCGTCCCGGGTGCGGGCCGCGCCGATCATGTCCATCAGATGGCGCAGCGAGAGGAAGCGCTCCTCGGCGAGGTCGCGGTCGCGGGAGATGTCGTTCAGCGCGGTGTCCGCCACCGCCTCCTCGAGCGCGCGCTTGAACTCATCCAGCGCGGCCAGGTGAACCGGCCGCATCGACAGCTGGAGGAACCGCCCGGAGTGGAACTCCACCTGTGCGAGCAGCGAGTTGATCCGCTGCAGGCGCTTGCGGATCTCCGCGGGCTCCCGGGCGATGGCCGTGGCCAGCGCCTGCACGTCGCCGAGGGTGTTCCCGGTGAAGAAGTCGAAGAAGCGGTCCTCGACCTCGGGCAGCTTCTCCTCCTCGATCCGCTGCAGGATCGCGAGGTAGTCGTCCACCCCCTCGAGAGTGGGCGCCGTGTCCCCTGCCTGGGCGGGCCAGCGCCGGGAGAACTCCCGCATCGCGGTGCGCATGTCCTCCTCGGCGCGGGAGGTGCGCCGGGTGAGGTCCATCAGCTCCGCGTCCAGGGTCGCCGAGGCGTCCTTGGTGACCTGGTCGATGGTGGACAGCACCAGGGTGGGCGCGATCGCGGCGAAGCGCTCGGCGAGCTCCTTCTCGACCTCGGGATCCAGCGTGGACTCCGCGATCCGCTCACGGGCCTCGACCAGACGCTCCTCGGCCCGCTCGGCCTGCTCGCCGAGCTTGCCCGCGCTGCGCACCACGTCCAGCAGCTCCTCGTCGCTGTCGGCGATGGACTGCTCGACCTCGTCGATCTGGCGGGCGAGCTCGGTGAGGGCGGCGGAGCCGTCCTCCGCGGCGCGCACCATGTCCCGCAGGTTCGCCACGCGCCGGGCCACGGAGGCGGCGTCGATGTCGTCCCACTCCACGGCGCTGATCATCTGCAGCGCGTAGAGGCGCTCGCTGCGCCGCTCCCGCTCCGACTCGACGTCCTTGCGCCGGGCCTGCGCCTCGAACAGCGCCTGCTCGGCGCGGGTGCGCTCGGATTCGAAGACCGCGCGCTTGGCGCGGTTGTCGAAGCCCAACACCCACTGCGAGCGGTCGTTGATCTGCCGGTCGGCGTTCTTCTCGTGCCGGGTGGCGGAGTGCTTGATCTGCCCCGAGCGCAGCACGGCACGGTTCAGACGGGTGAACTCCTCGAGGCTCTCCGCGCAGGTGTAGTCCATGCGGGCGGCGATCTCGTGGGACAGCCAGACATGGAACTCGCCGTCCTTGACGTCGAGCTTCGCGGCCAGGGAGCGCTGGTCGATGTTCTTGGCGGGCCGCCGCAGATCGGTGTTGACCCGGTTGTAGGAGATGCGCCGACGCAGCTTGGTGCGGTCGATGACCGCGGCCACCTCGCGGTAGACCCGGTCCGGGACCAGGATCGAGCGGGCGAGCCCGCGCAGGGCCTGCTCCGCGGCGGCCGTCCACTCCTCCTCGCCGGTGCGCACCTGCAGCAGCTCGGCCGCGAAGGGCAGCTCGGTGGGGGCGATCCCCACCTCGGAGGCGATGTGATCGCGCAGGGCCACGTCCTCGGAGTGCAGGTTCGAGGCGCGCCGGGTGAGGGAGGCCAGCTCCTCGCGGGTGCGGGCGAGCTCAGCCCCCAGCTCCCGGACCGTCGCCTCGGCCTCCCAGCGCGCGGAGTCCGCGCCCTTCTCCTCGGCGTCCAGCGCCTCGCGCAGGGACGCGACCTCGCGCTGCAGCGCGATGAACATGTCCTCCCCCGCCGGGGTGCGCAGCTCGACGGTGGCCAGCTGGGCGGCGAACTCCGTGCCGCGCTCGCGACGGCGCTCGCGCTCCACCTCGAGGCCGGCGATCTGCTGCTTCCAGTCGTCGATCTCCCCGCCGCCGGCGCGCTTGCGCTGCTCCTTGAGCTGGGCGAGATCGGAGCGGGCCTCGGCGACGTCCTGGGTCAGGCGCCGCTGCTGCGCGGTGAGGCTGTCGCGCTCCAGCTGGAGGCGGCCGGTCTCCTCCCCCAGCAGGCGCACCAGGTGCTGGGCGGCGAAGACGTCGATGTCGGCCCGACGATCCACGAGCGCGCCCCCGCGCTCGCGCATCGAGGACCAGTCCTCATGGGATCCGCGCAGCCCGCGCAGCAGCTCCCGCTGCTCGCGCGCGGTCACCAGCGCCTCGTACACCTCGGAGAGGTTCTGGAAGTTCGCCAGCGCCTGATCGGCGAGGTCGAAGGTGCGAGGGGCGTCGAGCATGTAGTCGCGCAGCAGCGCGTTGACGTCGCCGAGCTCCTTGGCGGACTGGATCTTGTGCAGCAGGCCCAGCGCCTTCTCGTCCGGGATCCCCAGCAGCTGGCTGAACGCCGCCCGGTACTCGCGGAACTGACGGAAGGTCTGGGTGCCCGGATGGGCGGCCTCGAGCGCCTTGCCCTCGATCTGGGTGGAGACGAACTGGCGCAGGTCGGTGACGTCCAGCGGGGTCCGGGCGATGACGTACAGGCTCTTGACATCCGAATCCGCGGAGTGGCCGGCGTGCAGCAGGAGCAGCCGCGAGAGCTGCACCGTGCCTCCCTGGCCGTCGCTGTAGCGCAGGGTGAGCACGGACAGGGTGGTCTTCTCCCGCAGCACCTCCTGGCTGAACTCGCCGGTGGCCTGGTCGTAGTGCATCGCCCAGGCGCCGCGGACGTAGCTGGCCACGGTGCGGCGGTACTTGGACCGCTGCGGGCCGGCGTCGGAGGCCGCGGCGTTGAACTGCAGGGTGCGAGGCGGGGTCAGCAGTGCGCTGATCGCGTCGAGCAGGGTGGACTTGCCCGTGCCGGGACCGCCGGTGAGGAAGTACCCCTTCGCGGAGATCGCGAGATCATGGGTGCCGTGGAAGGTCCCCCAGTTCGAGACCTGCACGGCGACCAGGCGCCACTGCCCGGGATGGGGATGGTCGGGGTCGCGCTCGCCCGGGAGTGCGGGGGCGTCGGTCTCGGCCATGCCGGGGAGATCGAGGGTGTCGGCTGCGGAATCCACCCCTGAAGGGTACCGGGATCGCCCGTCGGGAAGGGCGCATCCGCCGCGGCGGCGCCGAGCCCGGTTCCGCCCCCGGTTCTGCGGTGCGACGGGAGTCATGGAGGCACCGGCCACGTCGCCCGTTCATGCGCCGTTCACCTTGCTATAGTCGCGACGCTGTCGTGGGTCCCACGCCCGGAGCGATCGGCCCGTGGTACGAGCGCCCGCCCTCCCGACGAGGCGCGGTGACCAGGTCCAGGACGCTTCCGATGTCGTCAGGAGAGCGGATGCAGGACGAGCTGAGCGGATCCGGTGCGCCGGATGAGCGCGACGCCGCCACCGTCGACGGCGACGGCGCCCCCGAGGGCGCCCTCCCGCCCGACGGCGCCGCAGCGCGCCGCATCGCCGCTGGTCCCCCCTCCACCATCCTGCAGCGCACCGACCCCGACTCCCCACCCCTGCTCTGGGGACAGGCCTTCCCGGCCGCGACCTGGCGGAAGATCCTCGGCGCGCGCACCATCCTCGTCACCGTCGAGGGCGGTCCCGCCTCGCTGCTGGGCGCCCACGACGGGCATGTGCGACGCCTGGGCCCGCTGGTCGACGGCCGCCGCGAGCTCTCCCTGGCCGAGCACGACGAGGACTGGTTCTGGGTCGAGGGCGAGGCGAGCGAGGTGACCTGGACCCTCTCCGAGCCCCTCGAGCTCCCGCCGGTGACCGTGGTGGTCCCCACCTATCGCCGGGAGGCCGACGCCCTGGCGCAGGTCCGGCGCTTCCTGGCCATGGATGCCGTCACCACCGTGGTCGTGGTCGATCAGGGCGGGACGCTGGCCGAGCACCGCACCTTCGCACAGCTGCAGGCCGCCGAGCCGGGCCTGCGCCTGGTGACCCAGCCCAATCTCGGCGGATCCGGCGGGTACGCCCGCGGGATGCTCGAGGCCGATCCGAGCACGGCCGTGCTGTTCTCCGACGACGACGCCGTCCTCTCCGAGGAGTCGCTGCGCCGGATGCTCACCTATCAGGCGCTCGCCGTCGTGCCGACCATCGTGGGCACCCCGCTGTTCTCGGCGCAGCACCCCACCGAGCTGATCGCCCACTCCGAGAAGGTGGACGCGAGGGCGTTCCAGTGGCGGCCCGCCGACCGGATGCACGGCACGATCGAGCTGGCGGGCACCACCCCGGAGGAGTGGACCTTCCTCGCCGCGCACGAGGAGGCGAACTACACCGGCTGGTGGGGCACGCTCTTCCCCCCGGGGACGGCCGACGACCTCGGGCTCCCGGTGCCTCTGTTCCTGAAGTGGGACGACGCGGAGTACGGGCTGCGCGCGACCGCTCGCGGCTACGTCCACGTGGTGCTGCCCGGCACGGCGGTCCACCATCCGCCGTGGTCCGCGTACCGCACCCAGATGACCTGGACGGCGCGCATCCTGCATCGAAACCGCCTGGCGATCGCCGCGGCCTACGGCGCCGGGCGGGGCGTGATCGCCTCCTCCCTGCTGCACCAGACCAAGCACGTCCTGGCCGGGCACCTGCTCACCGCCGAGCTGTGGGAGAACGGCATCGACGCGGTGCGCAGCGGCCCCGAGAGCTGGCTGGGCGACGATCTGGAGGGCGCCCGGGCCCGCACCGACGGCGCGGAGATCGTGGACCACTGGCACGAGCAGAACGACATCGACACCGACCTGCGCCCCACCCACGCCTCGCCGCTCCCGCTCCCGACGGCGCTGCGCCGGGCCCTGCTCCGCGTGCTGCTCCCGGACGCCCCGCCCCGGATGGTGCTCGAGGTCCCCGCGGACGAGGTGCACTGGCGCACCACGCTCGGCGGCGACGGCCTGCTGGTCACCGATGCCGACGGGCAGGTCGAGGTGGCCTTCGCGGTGCACGGCTCCGCCATGCGCCGCGCCCTGTCCCGCACGGTGCGCTCGCATCTGGACCTGGCACGGCGCTGGCCCGAGCTGCAGGCGAGCTATCACCGCGCCCTGCCCGAGCACACCACCCGGAGCTCCTGGGCCGCGCTGTTCGCCGGCGCGGAGGACGCGACCGGACGGTTCGACCCCCGGGGTGCCGCGAGGTCGCGACGCGCGGCCGATCCCCGCGGAGCCGACAGCTCCCGCCCCGACGACTCCCGCCCCGACGACTCCCACGGAAGGAGCTGACCATGGCCGCTCGTGGGAACGCCCTCAAGCGCCGGGTGCGCAGCTCCGGCGGCCGCCTGCTGCGCCGTTTCGGCCTGCTGCCCGGCGGGATGCCCGACGGACTCGGGGACGACGCCGCGCTGGCGAGCTCCTCCCTCGAGGGCGACGTGGTGGTGTACTTCCCGGACACCCAGGACAGCCTCTACCAGCTGCGCAGCTGGTACGGGCCGCTGCAGGAGCTGCACCGCGCCCAGGGCGTGACCATCGTGTGCATGGACTCCCGCACCGCCGCGGCGCTGCGCGCGGAGACGGACCTGCCCGTGGTCACCATCGCGCTGGACGCCACCCTCGACGCGATCATCCTGCGCAGCGGGACGAAGCTCGTGCTCTACGTGAACTACAACCCGTTGAACACCGCGGCGCTGCGCTCGCGCTCGGCGATCCACGTCTCGCTGCTGCACGGCGACTCGGACAAGGTGGTCTCGGTCTCCAACCAGATCAAGGCCTACGACTACTCCTTCGTGGCCGGGCAGGCCGCGATCGACCGGCTCGAGCGGTACACGACGCTGTTCGACGCCCCGGCCCGCTGCATCCCCGTGGGCCGCCCCTCCCTGGACACCGACCAGGTCGCGGTGACGGTCCGCGCCGACGACCACCGCACCGTCCTGTACGCGCCGACCTGGGAGGGCGGGCAGTCCTCCGCGGCGTACAGCTCGCTGCGCACCCACGGCCTCGCAGCCGTGCAGTCGCTGCTGGACGCGGGCCTCGGCGTCATCTACCGCCCCCATCCCCTGACCGGGGTGCGGGTCGGGGACTACGGGGAGACGGACCGGGAGCTGCGCGAGCTGGTGGAGGCCTCGGGGAACCGGGTCAGCACCGATCGCTCGCTGCAGCAGGACGTCATCGACTCCGACCTCATCCTCTGCGACGTCTCGGCGGTCATGGGCGACTGGCTGCCCTCGGGCAAGCCGCTGCTCATCACCCGGCCTGCGGATCCGCACGCCCGCGATGCCGCGACGGCGCTGCTGGGCATGTCCCCGCGGCTGGCGGCCTCGGAGGCCGCGACCGCCGGCTCTCTCGCGCGCGAGCTGATCGAGCACGACCTGCTGCGGGAGGAGCGGCGGGAGATGATCGAGTACTACCTCGGCGATGTCACCCCCGGCGCGTCCCTCGCCCGATTCCTCGAGGCCTGCCGGCGTCTGTCGGCCCGCCGCGACGAGCTCTGGGCCCGGATCCAGGAGCAGGAGCGCCCCGCCGGATCCGACTCGTGGTGAAGCACTTCACCTCGAACCTCCGCGAGCCGCCCAGGCCGCGCCGCCGCGACTTGTACAGTGAACGGAACGTGGCGTCCCGATGACGTCGCGTGGAATCCGACGGATGCGGATCCTCTCCGGGACTCGTCCTGGAGGGCCCGCCGACCGGCATGAAGGGCATTCCCCATGTACTCATTGATCCTCCTCAACGGAGGAATAGGCAGCCGTACCGGCGCCGATTCACCCAAGCAGCTGCTCAAGCTCCGAGGGATCCCGATCCTGGTCTACACCCTGGTCACCGCCGACCGGGTCGAGCAGATCTCCCAGATCGTCCTGAACTACCCGCCGCAGTGGCGGGAGGACGTCGAGGCGATCCTCAAGGCCTACGCGATCTCGACCCCGGTCACCCTCGTGGAGGCCGGAGCATCCCGGCACTCCTCGGTCGCCGCGATGGTGGAGCACTGCACCAACGATGACGTGATCATCCACGAGTCCGCCAGGCCGCTCGTGCGCAGCAGCGATTTCCAGCGGCTGATCGACTCCGAGCACCGCAACGTCTCGCTGATGTCCGAGATCTCCTTCACGGTGGCCCCGGTCGACCCGGAGACCTCCGCGGTCACGGGATCGCTGGACCGCTCGCGGCTGCGCAACGTGCAGCTGCCCCAGAAGTTCGCGAAGGCGGACCTCCAGGACGCGCACTCCCGTGCCGTCGAGCAGGGGATCGAGTTCACGGAGGACGCGACCCTGGTCGCGGACTTCGGCCACCCGGTCCATTTCATCGAGGGCTCCGACGAGAACCTCAAGGTGACCACCAAGACCGATCTGAAGATGGCCGGCTTCCTGCTGCGGCCCGAGGAGGACGACGATGAGTAAGACCGCCCTCGTCACCGGAGCATCCCGCGGCATCGGCCTCGAGACCACCCGACGCTTCATCCTCAACAACGACGACGTCACCACCGTGGTGATGTTCGCCCGCGCCTCCGAGGACTTCGACGCGAACGTCGCCGAGCTCGAGAAGGAGCTGCCCATCGGGCGCCGGATCGTGCCCATGACGGTCGACGTCGGCGATCGCGATGCGCTCAAGCAGGCCGTCACCGAGGCCCACGAGCAGGTCGGGAACATCGACATCCTGGTCAACAACGCCGGGTACACCAACCCGGTGCCGCTCCAGCAGGTCGACATGGCCGACTTCGAGAAGACGATCAACGTCAACCTCTACGGCCCGTTCACGATCGTCCAGTCGCTGCTGAACCTGGGCAACCGCTTCGATCTCATCGTGAACATCGCCTCCACGGCCGGCATCAACGGCCGCTCGGGCTGGCTGACCTACTCCGCCTCCAAGGCGGCGGTGATCAACATGAGCCAGGTGATGCGCGAGGAGCTCGCCATCTACGGCACCCGCGTGGTGTGCCTCTCCCCCGGTCGCACCGCGACCGCGCTGCGCAAGACGCTCGCGCCGGACGAGGACCCCAGCACCATCATGCAGCCCGGGCACGTCGCCCAGGTCATCAACACGATGTCCTCCCCCGTGGGGCGGTTCATCGACTCGGAGAACATCGTCGTGCGGCAATGAGCCGACGGTGAGCTGAGCACTCACGCCAGCAGGGCCCGCGCAACGTCGTTGCGCGGTCCCTGCTGGCGTTCGAGGCCGCGGACGTCGGCCGAGGAGCGGTGCGAAGCGGCTCCGCCGACTCGTGGGCTCAGCGCTTCGTCGCGCTCTTCCCCGTGCCCTTCCCGGCGCCCTTCTTCCCGCCCGGGGACTTCCCCGCGGCGGCGAGCTTGTACGCGGTGCGCGCGTGCACGAAGTCGCGGTACGCGACGCAGACCTGCTTGGGATCCCCGTCCATCACCAGGCGGCCCTCGTGCACCCACAGCACGCGCGTGCACATGCTCTGGATCGTCGCCAGGGAGTGGCTGACCAGGAACACGGTGCCGGCGGACTGCCGCACCTCGTCCATCTTCGCCTTGCTCTTGGCGCGGAAGGCGGCGTCACCGGTGGCGAGCGCCTCGTCGATCATGAGGATGTCCGGCACGGCCGAGGCCGAGATGGAGAAGCGCAGGCGCGCCCCCATGCCCGAGGAGTAGGTCTTCATGGGGAGGTTCACGAAGTCGCCGATCTCGGCGAAGTCGACGATCTCCTGGTACCGCTCACGGACCTGCTTCTTGGTCAGGCCCAGCGCGAGCGCACCGATCATGATGTTGCGCTCGCCGGTGAGGTCCTTCATGAGCACGGCGTTGACGCCGAGCAGCGAGGGATTGCCGGCGACGTGCACCGTGCCGGCCGCCGGCGGGATCAGCCCGGCGATGGCACGCAGCAGCGTCGACTTGCCGGAGCCGTTCATGCCGATGATGCCGATGGCCTCGCCGTGCTTCGCGGCGAAGGTGATCCCGCGGACCGCCTTCACCTCGCGCACGGGAGGCTGCCGGGCGCCGCGGCGCACGAGGCGGTCCAGCACTCCCCACTCGCGGCCGGCGCCGTGGCCGACCTTCTTCGCGCCGAAGACGCGGTAGGACACGTGCAGGTCGTTGACCAGCAGGGAGAGCTGATCGGAGGGGACCTCGAGCACCGGGGTGTCGTCGAGCTCGTCCTTGTCGATCTCGAAGTCGACTTCGTCCACGTCAGTCACGTCCGTAGCGCTCCTCTCCGCCCCAGAAGATCAGGAACCCGATCACGCCGAAGAGCACCGCCCAGATCACGCCCATCAGCCACATGAGGGCATCGGGCTGGTAGGCGGGCTCGTCGAGGATCGAGGAGCGCACCAGATACAGGTAGACGGCCACCGGCTGGTACTCCATCAGCCAGCCCCAGCTGAACTGGCCGAGGTAGCGGTCCACGGAGAAGATGACGCCCGAGGCGTACATCATGATGCGCAGGAAGTGCGGCAGCAGGTTGTCCAGGTCGGGGGTCATCGCGACCCAGCGCGCCACCATGAAGGCGCAGCCCGTGGAGAACATCCACATCAGCAGCACCGCGGGGATGAGCAGCAGCCAGTAGGCGTCGATCGTGACCTTCCCGGCCACCGGCAAGAATCCCGAGAGGTACGAGATCACGCACATGACCAGGAGCGCCGGCCCCAGCATCGTCAGCTCGGCCAGCACGCCCGCGATGGGCAGCACCGCGCGCGGGAACTGCACGGAGCGCACGAGGTTCATGTTCTTGTTCAGCGAGTGCGCCCCGGCCATGACCGAGCGCTCGAAGAAGCGGAACATGAACACGCCCACCACGATGAACGCGATCGTGTTCTCGATGCCCTCGCGCCCGATCTTCAACAGGAAGCCGAAGATCAGCACGTACACCGAGGCGTTGATGATCGGGGAGATGAGGGACCAGATCTGCCCGAGGTAGGTGTTCTGGTTCTCCGACTCCGCCCGCGAGACGGCGAGGACCTGGATGAAGGACCGGGAGGCCCACAGCTCCTTGAAGTAGGTGCCCAGGCGCGGGCGGACGCCGATCTGCTCGAGATCGTTCTGCGCGACCGCCTCGCTCACCGACTCGTCGGAGAAGACGCGGGTCAGCGGCTCGGGAGGCGTGGGCGGGGCGCCCGGTCCTCGCTGGTCGACGCTCACCATCTGCTCAGCTCCTCCCGGGGTCTCGGTCCGCGGCCGCGGGTCCGCAACCTGCCGTTCATCATAACGACGCGCGCCGTTCGTCCATGATCGGCGCGACCCACCTCACGGGACGGATCCGCCACCGACCGTGCGCTCAGATCTCCTGCAGGGCGGTCACCAGGCCCTGCTGGAGGTCCTGCAGCCCCGTGGGCTCCGCGTACCCGTCCACCACCGCGTCGATGACCGCGGTCAGCGAGGCCGGGCCGCCGGTGGGCACCTGGTACTCGCGGTAGCGATCCGCGACGGGGTAGGCGGAGTAGTAGTCGTGGAACTTGTACAGACCGCCCTTGAGCTTGTCCCCGAGACGGATGTGGGCGTTGGGGACGCCGAGGGAGTCGGAGAAGATCAGCCCGTGCAAGCTGGAGGAGATCACGGCGTCGCAGGAGGCGATCTCTCGCGCCACCTCCTGCGGCGTCCAGGCCACGTCGATCACCCGCACCCCGGATCCGAGCGAGCGCATCTTCTCGACCACGGGGGACTTCGCGTCGTGGTAGTGCGGGATGACGCCGAGCGAGTAGCGCTTCTTCACCGTGCCGTCCACGAGCAGGGGCGCGAGGATCCCCGGGTCGCCGAGGGCGATCGGCCGGTCGGCGAGGTTCTGGACCCGTCCCAGCGTGGACCGGCCGCGCACGGCGAGCAGGTCGAGCTCCACGGGCTCCTCCCCCACAGCCTGTGCGCTGATGAAGCCGCTCCCCCAGAGACGGGGCTGGTTCCCCTTCTGCTTGCGCAGGACCATCTGCACCACCGACCCGGCACCCACCAGGTCGCAGCGGTCCATCGCGGACCAGACGACACGGCGCCCGGTGAGGCGCTCGACCAGCGGCGGGGTGAGCTCGTCGCCGAAGTTCAGCCGGTGCGGGAACTTCCACCGCCACCAGAAGGTCCTGATCGGCGCCATCACGCCCTCCGCTCGCGGACGGTGCGGACCGCGCGGGTCAGGGCCGGGCCCAGGACGGGCACCGACTTGACCGCGGGGACGACCCGCTCGCGCAGGCTCGTCGGCGCCGCGCCCGGCGTGCGGATGCCCGGCAGGGGGCGACGGTCGCGTCCGCTCTCGGACGGGGAGGTGACGAGCAGCCCGCCCTCCTCGGTCGTGGCGAGCCCGAACCCGGTGACCCGGGCGGGCCAGTGCTCGGCGCCGGTCACGGGTAGCGGGGCGCTCGCCCCGCCGAGCACCGAGGTGACGGTCAGCGTCGCGCCGATCTCGCGGGCGCCCACCGGGAGGCGCAGGCCCAGCAGCCGGTCCCCGAGCTGCTGCAGGGGCAGCAGCTGGCGCCCGCCGTGCTGCGGGATGCCGCTGAGGTGCGCGAAGAACTCGTCCCCGGCCTGGGGTGCGGCCGAGAGCTGCACCAGGAGCAGCGCGCGCCCGTTCTCGTCGGGCACGAGGCCCAGCGCCCGGGCGACGGCCAGGTTCGGGTGGAGCACGTTGCCGCTGTCGATCGAGAGGTTGCCGGGCCCCTGGGTGAAGTAGGCGAGCACCCTCTCCTGCGCCGGCAGGTCGCCTCCGAGGTTGGAGATCCCCTCCGGCGGGATCGATCGGGCGCGCTCGGACCCCAGGCGGATCTGCTTCTCCCAGTCGCCGAAGCGCACCACGACGAAGAGGTCCCAGATGCCGCGGGACAGGCCGTCGTGCTCGGCGGTGATCGCGAAGGAGCGAGCGCCGGGCGTGAGGTCCTGGGAGGTGGTGCGGAGCTCCTCGACGGTCTCCTGCCCGCGCAGCCGCGCGCGCAGTCCCAGCTCCTCCGGGCTGCCGTCGAGGTCCGGGATCCGCACGCTCGCGGAGACGGTCAGAGCGGTGCCCTCGAGACGCACGTCCTCGAGGCGGCAGGCCATCTTCGGCGAGGGGACCACACGGTCCAGCGGCGGCACGAGCGGCTCGAGCTCGGCCGGGAGCCGGCGCACGAACTGCCCGTCCTGCCAGCCGATGCGCCGCGGCGCCCCCTCGGCGAGGTGATCGCAGTAGGCCTGGAGGGAGTCGAGGTCCCCGCTGTGCAGCAGGTCGAGCTGGGCTCGGATGTCCACCTCGATGACCTTCCGGACGCCGTCGGTGTACAGCGGCGCGAGCTCGTCGCGGAACACCTCGACCAGACGGCTCTGCTCCGCGCGGTCCAGCGAGGTCCAGCGGGAGTCCAGCGCCCGCTTCATCGTCCAGCCGAAGGGCCGCTTCAGGAGGGAGTCGCGCAGCTCTCCGGGCTCGGTGTGCTCCGCGATCGCCTGGGCGAGACGGACGGCCATGATGAGCTGGGACTCCGCGGTCCGGGCGGTGAGGGTGAGGTTGCTGCCGTCCTCCCGGTGCCGGATGACGTAGTACTCCTTGTCCGCGAGGATCGAGATCTTCCGCGCCGAGAGGTACACCGCCGCCATGAACGGCTGGTCCTCCCCGATCTTCTGGTCCTCGGGGAAGCGCAGGCCCAGGCGCTCGATGAGCTCACGACGGATGAGCTTGGTGGGCCCGAGCGTGTTGAAGACCTTGTCCTCCACGAGATCGGCGTCCAGCACGGTCCGGGAGAACATCGAGGTGGGGACGTTCCGACCGTCGGAGCTGCCGAGCTTGCCGAGCACCACGTCGGAGCCCTCGTCCTGCGCCGTCTGCACCATCGTGCGCAGCGCGTCGGGCGTGAGCCGGTCGTCGGAGTCGAGGAAGAAGAGGAACTCCCCGCGGGCGCGGCCGATCGCCGGGTTCCGACCGCCGCCGGGCGTGCCGGAGTTCTCCTGGGTGATGACCGTCATCCTCGGGTCCTCGGCGGCCAGCTCGGCGAGGACCTCATCGCTGCCGTCGGTGGAGCCGTCGTCGACCGCGAGGATCTCCACCGCCTCGGGATCGATGGTCTGGTCCCGCACGGACTGCACGGCGTCGCGCACGTAGTCCACGGAGTTGTACACCGGGACGATCACGGAGACCTGAGGGGTCATGAGCTGGGGACCTCTTCTGTCGGGCCGACGGGGCGGTCGCGGGCGGGCGGCCGCAGTGGCGGGAAGCGTAGCACCGGGGGTCCCCGGTGCCGGGAGGTGGGAGCGGGGGCGGGCGTCGGGCGGACGCTCAGCGCACCTGCGGGGTCAGGGGCTCCGCGTCCAGCGCGGGGATGCCGAGCTCCTCGCGGGCCGTGTCGACGAACCGCTGCGCATAGTTCTCGCGCGGGATGTCGCCGAGGTAGTAGGTCGCCCAGCGGTGCCGCTCCTCGCGATGCGGGTCGGTCTCGAGCAGGCGGTCGAGCGTGGACTCGAGGCCCTCGAGCTCGCCGTCGCGGGCGACCAGCACATAGGCGGCGCGCGCCATCGGGAACTGCTCGACGAACTCCTCGGCACCCGTGCGGGGCGAGACCATTCCCAGCGGCTTGCCGGAGTGGAGGAAGTCGCCCACGACGGCGGAGACGTCGGAGATCATCGCGTCTGAGGCGTTGAAGCAGTCCACCACGCTCATCTCGCGCTCGGCGACCTCGCCGAAGAGATGCTCCCGACCGGACGCCTCGGCATCCGCGGCGAGCATCTCCCGGATCGTGCTCGAGGCCTCGCGCAGCTGGGGCGAGCGGCTGCTGTAGGGGTGGGGGCGGAACACGACCCGGCATCCGCGATCGAGCAGCGACCGGACGATCTCGGGACCGGCGAGCAGGGAGGAGTAGTTGGTCTCCTCCTGGTAGCCGAGCCAGGTGGGCGCGTACAGCACGGTGCGGTCGGGGAGCTCGCCGATGGGTCCGCGCTCCTCGGCGACATCCTCCACCTGCGGCCGGCCCACGATCCGGAAGATCTCCCGCGGCATCGGCACCCCGAAGGTCTCGAAGCGGTCGATCGCCGCCTGACCGGCCACGAAGTCCCGGTCGTACATGCGGATGATCGGAGTGGCGCTCGCGGCCTTGTCCGACTCGCCGTGGAGCAGCTGGATGTGGGTCAGCTGCGAGTAGCGGATCATGTGGTTGTTCCGCATCGCGTTGTTGACGTAGAAGACTCCGCGCGCCGAGGGCACGATCAGGTCGTCGAGGTCGGTCAGGGAGCGGCGGAGGATCACGGGATGGTCGGTCGCCGCCCGGAGCTGCCGGAACGACGGCACGGTCCGGGTGACGAGCACGAAGGGGACCCCGAGGCGCTCGAGGTACGGCAGCCACATGGTGACCTGGAAGGCCGACTTCGGCGGGGCGTGCCAGTACACGTAGAAGACGGGCGCCAGCTCCTCGAGGATCTGGGGCAGGTGCTCCTGGAACCGGAGGCGGTCGCGGATGCCGATCGCGGTGTCGAGGAGGGCGACCGCGAGCGCCACGGCCGTCGCGAGGGCGAGCACCAGCGCGAGGATCAGCAGCGGCGTGGGCGCGAGGCTCGCCAGGATCATCACCAGCACGGCCGCCACGCCCAGGGGGTAGGCGATGCCGTAGCGGAACGCCGGGCCGGGGCGCGAGGTGTCCGAGGGCATGTTGGCCGCGTAGGGGATCGAGAACCGGCTCAGCGCGCTGAGCACCGGCTCGAGGGCGATGGCGATCACGAGCAGGAGGCTGGCGGAGATCCCGAGGATCTCGAGCCGGTCGATCGCGTTCAGCTGGACCACCGCCGCGACCACCAGGAGGTAGCGCGCGGTGACATAGCGGCCGATGCCGCCCACGCGACCCGGTGCCCGCAGGAGGGCGCGTCGCTGCCGCCACATGATGATCAGCAGCGGGATCAGGGCCAGCAGGACGGTCGGCAGCGCGCCGTCCAGGACGACCGTGCTCACCGCCGCGAGCGCGGCCAGCGTGTTGACGACCACGGACCAGATGGACAGCATCTTCGCGATCTTGGCGATGCCGAAGGAGGACACAGGCTCTACCTCTTGCCGCTGAGGGGATATGCCGAGGAGGCATCAGGGGTCGGTTGATCCTGCCATGGTCCCCGGCGCGGGGGCATCTCCGCCCCGGTGGCGCGGACCGGAGTCACACGGGGCGCGTGAGCTGGAGCACCGGCGCCCCGCACGGCCGAGGGCATCCACGAGGGCGGAGAGCGCTCCTCAGGAGCGGCCGCCGAGGAGTCGTGCGGCGGCCGATCGCGCCCGTCGGGCGGTGCTGCCCGCGGCCTTCCGGGAGGCGGTCGCGGCGGAGGCGATCACTGCGGAGGCGGACGCCGCGGAGGCGGACGCTGAGGAGGCGGGCGGCAGGGGGCCGGAGCCCCCGTCGGCGCCGAGGACCTCCACCCATCCGTCCTCCCGCTCCTGCAGGCCGAAGCCTGCCGACGCCTCGGGCCAGTGCGCGATCCCGGTGATCGGCAGCGTGCTGCGGATCCCCCCGAGCACCGCCGACACCCGCACCGAGGTGCCGGCCGTGCTCGCGGAGATCGGCAGCCGCAGTCCGATCAGACGATCCCCGAGCCGCAGCGGCGGCAGGTCCTGCTTCGCCGCGGCACGGCCGCTCCCCGAGAGCTCGGCGCTGTAGGCATCACCGGGCTGCGGCTCCCGGCTGGTCCGCACCAGCAGCAGCACCGCCCCGTCCTCGCCGGGCAGGAGGCCCTCCCCCCGTGCCAGGGCGAGGTTCCGATGGAGGACGGCCCCGCTGTCGATCGACAGGTTGCCCTGGCCCTTGGTGAAGTAGGCGAGCAGGCGGTCCTCCGCCTCCGGGTCGTCGGCGAGGTTCGAGGCCCCGTCGGGATCGATCGCCGGGGAGCGGTCCGCCCCGATCCGGATCTCCTTCGTCAGACCCGCGGCGCGCTCCGGATCAGCGGCGCCGTCGGGCCCGTCGTCGCCGTCGGGCCCGACGAACCGCAGCACCGCGTACAGGTCCCAGACGCCGCGCGGCAGGCGGTCCGCCCGGCCTCGCACGAGGAAGCCGCCCGACGGCGCCGCGAGGTCAGTCCGCAGGATCTCGAGGTCGCGGACGTCCTCGCCGCCGCGCAGCCGCAGCCGGAGGCCCAGGGCGTCGGGCGCCCCCTCGAGACCCGGGATCGTCAGCGTGGCCGCCACCGAGACGGAGGCCCGCTCCACCGCCAGGTCCTCGAGCCGTCCGGTCGCCTTGGGGAGGGCGGTCCGGCGCAGATCCTCGGAGACGAGCCCGTCGATCTCCGCGGGCACGACGCGCCGGAACCCCTCCCCGTCCCAGGAGACGGGGAAGGACTTGGACTCCACGACGTGCTGGATCACCAGGGCGAGGCCGTCGAGGTCGCCCGCCAGGAGCAGATCGAGCTTGGCCGACATCTCGAGGGGCAGGGCCGTCCGCAGCCGTTCGGTGTAGAGGTGCCCGACCGCCGAGCGGATCTCCTCCGCAAGGGCCTCCTGCGCGGGGCGCTCCATGGCGAGCCACCGAGTGCCGAGCGCTCCGGCCAGCGGTCGGCGGAAGGGTCGCAGGAGCAGCGCGTCCCTCCGGGGGCCGGGCTCGGTGTACTGCTCCACCACGGCGGCCACCCGCATCGCCACGATCGCGAAGGAGGCGGAGTCCCGCGAGGCGAGGGTCATGTTGGCGCCGTCGGTGCGGTACCGGGTGAGGTAGTAGTCGGTGTCGGCGAGGACCGAGATCCGGGAGGCGTTGAGGTAGACGGCGGCCATGAACGGCTGGTCCTCCCCCACGGTCTGGTCCGTCGGGAACCGGAGCCCGAGCCGCTCCACCAGCTCGCGACGGATCAGCTTGGTCGGTCCCAGGGTCTGGAAGATCCTGTCCTTGAGGAGGTCGGCGTCGAGGACCGTCCTGGTGAACATGCTCGAGGGCACCCGGCGTCCGTCGGTGCTGCCCAGCCGGCCCAGCACCACGTCGGAGCCCTGTTCGATCGCGACGTCGACCATGCGCTCGAGCGACCCCTCGGGCAGCAGGTCGTCGGAGTCCAGGAAGAACAGGAAGGTCCCCCGGGCGGCACCGATGCCCGGGTTGCGACCCCCTCCGGGCGTCCCCGAGTTCTCCTGGGTGATCAGGGTGATCCGCGGGTCCTCCCGCGCGAGCTCCGCGATGACCGCACCGCTGCCGTCGGTCGATCCGTCGTCGACGACGATCAGCTCGAGACGCTCGGGCGCGATGGTCTGCGCGAGGACCGATCGGATCGCCTCCCCCACGTAGTCCTCCGCGTTGTACGCGGGGATGACCACGGAGACGTCCGGGACAGGGCGGGCATCGGGATCGCGCATCGGGCACCTCGTGCAGATCTCGGAGGGGGCGCCGCGGATCCGCGGGGCCGGACCGCGGGCCGAGCGGGAGGATCCGGGGATCCGACCGCCGCACCGCCGTCGGGGAGGAATCTATCAACGCGGGGTCCGTCGCGGCCGACGGGACGGCGCCGGGGCGTGTGCCCTCGTTCCCCGAACGTCGACCGACGATGCCTCGGCTCCGCGCAACGCCCCGAATCGCCCATATGCGGCGATACACCTCCCCTGATCCGTACAGTGGATCTGTGGCGGGGGCCTGTTCGACATCGAGGGGACCTCACCGCATCCGGGATCGCCGCTCCCCGCGCGGTGCCGGCGACAGGACCCATGCGAAGGAGCAGGGAGCAGATGAGCGAGACCGCGAGCCCGACGACAGGATCCGGGCATCGGATGACGGTGCCCTGGGCGCGGATGGTGAGCCTGCGCCGGCGCCTCACCCAGACGGTCTTCGCCCTCCTCCCCCTGGTGCTGCTCGCGGCGGGGCTCCCGCCGGTTCTGGCCGTGCTGCCGGCCGCCTATCCCCTGTTCATCCTCATCCGGCGCGGCGTGCGGCGGCTGCGCCAGCATGTGACCCGCGCCGGCCTGACCGGCGAGCACGGGATCCGCCTCCTGCTCGGCCTGCTCCCGCTCAGCGTCGCCTGGTCGCTGAGCACCGCGGGGCCGATCGGGTGGATCGCCCTGTCGCTGTTCGCCGTGCTCCCGCTCGCCGAGCTGGTCGTCACCCGGGTCGCCCCGGGCCGCAAGCTCCGCGTGAGCAACCTGCCGGGCATCCAGGACACCCGCCCGCCGAAGTTCGCGGTGAACCTGGTGCTGGTCCTCGACCTCTCGGTGACCGTCCTGGCGACCCTCCTGCTGCTGGTCGGCGTCCCCGCGGGCGCGCTGATGATCCTGCCGCTGATCGCCCTGGGGCTGGCCGGCGCCTCCGCGCTGGACTCCTACCGCCGGATCCGCGAGTCGGTGGACTCGGACAACGGGCTCTACGCGGCCGTGGAGGCCTACGATCCCCGGTTCGTCCTCTACTACGGCGTGCCCTCCGGCTCCGCCTACCAGGTCGGCATGTGGATCGAGCATCTCGAGCGGATCGGCGAGAAGTTCATCGTGGTGCTGCGCCGTACCTCGGCGTTCCGCGAGATCTCGAGGCTCACCGATGCGCCCGTCGTGGTGCGCACGAACATCTGGCAGCTCGATGACGTCATCACCCCGCAGATGACCACCGCGTTCTACGTCAACAACTCCGCGCCCAACGTCCACCTGGTGCGCTACCCCCACATGACCCATGTCCAGCTGCTGCACGGCGACAGCGACAAGGCCTCGAGCTTCAACCCCGTCACCGCGCTGTACGACCGGATCTTCGTGGCCGGCCAGGCGGCGATCGACCGCTACGAGAACAACGGCGTGCTCATCCCGGCGGAGAAGTTCACCATCGTGGGCCGTCCCCAGGTGGAGACGGTCGAGCAGCAGGGCCCGCAGAACCTGCCCGTCCGCACCGTGCTCTACGCACCCACCTGGGAGGGCCACTACGCGGACACCAACTACGGCTCCCTCCCCGTCGGTCCCGACCTGGTGCGAGCGCTCCTGGCGCGCGGCATGCGGGTCGTCTTCCGACCGCACCCCTTCAGCTACCGGAACCCGGAGGCGACCGCGAAGATCCGCGAGATCCATCAGCTGCTCGCGGAGTCGGTGGCCGCCGGCGGCCCCGAGCACCTGTACCGGGCCGCCGCGGAGAAGCATCTGGACGCCTTCGGATGCTTCAACGCCGCCGACGCGATGATCTCCGACGTCTCCTCCGTGGTCCCGGACTTCCTCTACTCGGGCAAGCCGTACGGCCTGATCACGATGACCTCGACGGTCGAGGAGTTCGAGCGGGCGTTCCCGCTCGCACGCTCCGCGTACGTCATGACCCGTGGGCTGGAGAACCTCGAGGACGCTCTCGAGGAGCTGCTGGTGACCGACACCAAGGCGGATCTGCGCCGGTCCACCCGCGAGTACTACCTGGGCCCCTTCGCCCCCGAGAACTATGCCGATGCCTTCCTCGACGCCGCCCGGCAGGTGGTCCGGGTGGATCGCAAGCCCGTCACCGCGATGGATGCGTCGATCGACGAGGACGACAACGGCGGGGCAGGGCACGCCGATGACGAGACGGCCGCCGCCGTCGCGGACGGCGACGCCGAAGCGGCGCTCGAGGAGCACCTCCTCGAGGAGCGGTGACCCCTCCCCCGTCGGGAGCTCAGTGCTCGGGTCGGCCCAGTCGCCAGTAGCCCATGAAGGAGACCTGCTTGCGGTCCAGCCCCAGCTCGCTGACCAGGTGGCGGCGCAGGGTCTTGATCACGCCGGCCTCCCCCGCGAGCCAGGCGTAGAACGTGCCGTGGCCGGTGGTGGTCTCCCACAGGATCGTCTCGTCGACGTCGACGTCCTCGAGCTCCTGCGGCTCCTGCGGCTCCTGTGGGGCGGTATCGGCCGCGGTGTCCCGGAAGGCCTGCGCGTTCTCGCTCATCACGCGGCGCACCGCGGCGTCGAGCAGCTCGCCGTGCGGGCGCCCCTCGCGAGGCAGCCAGGTCACCTGCACCCCCGAGCGGCTGAGCAGGGCCTGCTCGTCCTCGGCGTGCGGCACCTCGAGCAGGGCGTGGCCGGTGATCGAGTCGGGCAGGGCCTCGAGGATCGAGCCGATCGCGGGGACCGCGGTCTCGTCGCCCACCAGCAGCACCGTGCGGGCGGAGCCGGGACGGAACTCGATGCCGCCGTACTCCGGTCCCACCAGGTGACGGTTGGGGCCCAGCAGGGTGATGCTGTCCCCCACCTGCGCGTCCCGGGCCCAGCGCGAGGCGACGCCCTGACCGGGGACCTCGACGGGGTCGAGATGCAGCACCATGTCGATGTCGATCTCGGGGTGCTCGGTGATGTTGCCGGGATGGCCGGCGGCCCGCTGCTCACGCACTGTGTAGGTGCGCATCCAGCCGCGGTCGGCCGGATCGATCTGGAGCCAGGTGCGGTACCACTCGGTCTGCGTCTCGGGGTCGAGCAGCCCGCCGGGACGCACCGGGGCGAAGTGGTCGCCGCTGGGACGGGTCCCGGGCACGATGAGCTTCACCCGCAGGTCCAGCGGGTGGGAGCCGGTGCCGAAGTGCTCGAGATCTGGACCGGCGAGGGTGAACCGCACCAGAGAGGGGCACAGGGCGCGGCGCCCGGCGACGGTGAGGTCGAGGGCGAGCATGCTCGAGTGCTCGAGCGCGGGCACGAGGGCGGCCCCGCTGGTCGTGGCGGCGGCGTCGCTGCTCGATGCGGCGGTCTCGGTGGTCGTCGCGGTGCTCGCGGCGGTGGCGGTGGGCACGGGATCCTCCTGGGGTCGGTGGGGTGCGGCGGTGCGGTCCCGTCCCAGCGGCAGCACCATCGGGGTGCCGGTGACGGGGTCGGGGGCGATATGGGCGTCCAGGGCGAAGACCTCGTGGGCCATCTGCTCGGTGATGACCTCGGACGGGGACCCCTGGGAGTGGATCTCGCCGGAGCGGACGGCGATCAGGTGGTCGGCGTAGCGCGCGGCGAGGTTGAGGTCGTGCAGCACGATGCCCACGGTGATGCCGCGCTCGCGGTTCAGGTCGCGGACAACGTCGAGCACCTCGAGCTGGTGGGTGACGTCGAGGTAGGTGGTGGGCTCGTCCAGCAGCAGCACCTCGGTCTGCTGGGCGAGGGCCATCGCGATCCACACCCGCTGGCGCTGGCCGCCGGAGAGCTCCTCGAGCAGCCGGTCCTGGAGCACGTCGGTGCGAGTGGCGGCGAGCGCCTCGGCCACGGCCCGCTCGTCCTGCTCCGACCACTGCGGGATCAGCCCCTGGTGGGGGAAGCGGCCGCGGGAGACGAGCTCGCGCACCGTGACGCCGTCGGGCGCCACCGGGGTCTGCGGGAGCAGCCCGAGGCGACGGGCGAGCTCCTTGCCGCGCAGCGAGTGGAGGTCCCGACCGTCCAGCAGCACACCGCCGCTGGTGGGGGTGAGCAGGCGCGAGAGACCGCGCAGCAGGGTCGACTTCCCGCTGCCGTTCGCGCCCACGATGATCGTGATCTGTCCTTCGGGCAGCGTCAGCGAGAGGTCGCGGACGACCTCCCGGCGGTCGTACGCCAGGTGCAGGTGCTGGGCTTCGATCAGTGCCATGGGGTCACCTTCCGGATCCGGAGGTCGAGGTGCGGGCGATCATCCACAGGAGGACGGGGGCCCCGAGCGCGCCGGTGACGACGCCCGCGGGCAGCTCGGTGCCGGGGATGAGGTTCTGCCCGATGACGTCGGCGAGCAGCACGATCACGGCTCCCACCACGGCGGCGAGCGGGAAGCTGGGACGGCCTGCGAGACGCTGGGCGATCGGCCCGGCGAGGAAGGCCACGAAGGAGAGGGGCCCGGTGACCGCGACCGTGAGCGCGGTCAGCGCCACCGCCACCAGGACCAGCGCCACCCGGGTGCGGGGCACCGGAAGACCGAGGCTGGTGGCGGTGTCGTCGCCGAGCTGCAGGATCCTCAGCCTCGTCACCAGCAGCGCCAGCACCGGGACCAGCACCAGCAGCGCCCCGCCCAGCACGGCGGCGCGGTCCCAGGTGGAGGAGGAGAGGGAGCCGATCAGCCAGTGCAGCGCGTCGCCTGCGGACTGCAGGGACAGCCTCGTGAGCAGGTAGGAGATGAGGGCGCTGAGGGCCGCCGCGACCCCGATCCCGACCAGCACGAACCGGTTGTCCGCACCGCCCGAGGCTCCCGGCCCACCGGCTCCGGAGACCAGCAGCAGCAGTCCGGCGGTGGCGAGACCTCCCAGCAGGGCGCACCAGAACAGGGCCCGTCCGTCGGCTCCGAGGAACGCCATGGCCAGCACGGCTCCGGCCGAGGAGCCGAGGGTCACGCCGATCACGTCGGGGCTGGCCAGCGGGTTGCGCAGGAGCGTCTGGAACACGGTGCCGGAGAGTCCGAAGGAGACGCCGGCGAGGAGCGCGACGACGGCGGCGGGCAGGCGGTGGTCGACCACGATGAAGGAGTATCCGGGGACCACCTCCCCGCTGATCGCCCGCAGCGCGAGGTCGATCGGGACCATCGGGGTGCCCACCAGCACCCGCACCAGGAGCAGGGCGAGCAGCAGCAGGCCGGTGCCCGCCATGACCAGGGCGGTGCGGCGGGAGCGGGGGGTGCGCAGCAGCCGCGGCGAGCGGCGCGAGGTCACGCGCTGAGCGGTCACAGTCCCACCTGCCGTCGGGTGCGCAGGAGGACCACGAACACCGGTACGCCCAGGAGGGCGGTCATGACGCCGACCTGCACCTCGGCCGGCGGAGCGATCACGCGGCCCACGGTGTCGGCCACCAGGATCAGCACGGGCCCGCCCAGCAGGCACACCGGCACGATCCGCCGATAGTCGCCGCCCACCAGGAGCCGGGCGGCATGCGGGACCACCAGTCCCAGGAACCCGATCGGTCCGGCGAGGGCGACGGCCGCGCCGCACAGCAGGATGATCGCCGCGCCGAGCAGCATCCGGGCGCGCCCCACCTTCACCCCGAGGCCCACGGCGGCGTCGTCTCCGAGTGCGAGGGCGTTCAGCACGCCGGCCGCCAGCAGGATCACCACGGCGCCCACGGCCATCAGGCCCCCGACGCCGGCGATGTCCCGGAGGCTGCGCGCCCCGAGGGTGCCCACCTGCCAGAACCGCAGCCGGTCCAGCGAGGAGTCGTCGACCATGACCAGGGCGTTGATGAGCGATCCGAGCCCCGCGGTGAGCGCCGCGCCGGCCAGGGCGAGCTTGACGGGGGTCGCCCCGTCGCGGCCGAGGGAGGCGACGGCGTAGACCGCGACCGTCCCCAGGCCGGCGCCGAGCAGGGCGAGCCCCATGAACTGGGCCACGCGGGAGGCGTCCAGGAGGTACACCCCGAGCACCACCGCGGTGGTCGCCCCGGCGTTGATCCCGAGGATCCCGGGATCGGCCAGCGGGTTGCGGGTCATCCCCTGCATCGCGGCTCCGGCGACGGCGAGCGCCGCACCGACGGCGACCCCTGCAGCGGTGCGCAGCAGGCGTGACTGGATCACGGCGTGGTCCGCGAGCGCGCCGTCATGGGAGCGCAGCGCCTCCATCACGGTGCCCGGGGACACCGTGCGGGCCCCGACCATGAGGGAGAGCAGGCACGCGAGCGCGAGGGCGAGCACGCCCCCGGCGATCACGAGCGGGGTGGACCGTCTCACGAGATGCGGTCAGCCCCGAACGCTCTGGGCGACCTCGACGACCGTGGGCACGAAGTTCTCCAGGGCCCACGGCAGGCTCAGGGCGTTGGCCGCCGAGATCGACAGGGTGAGGTGGTCGTCGTCCGTGAGCACCACTCCCCCGGCGGCCACGGCGGGGATCTGGGCGAACAGCGGGTTCGCCCGGAAGTCCTCGACGGTGGTGCCCGGGGCGGCCCAGGAGTAGAAGAGGTCGGAGTCCAGCTCGTCGGCCCGCTCGGGGGACCAGTCGATGAAGAAGGTCTCCTCGCCCTCGGTGTTCTCGGTGACCACGTCGGCCTGGGTCATCCCGAGCGCCGTGAAGAACCGCGGGCGGGTGTCCTCCCCGACATAGAGCGAGATGGTGTTGTCGGTCAGGCCCAGGGTGCCGGCGATGAAGGTGGCGCCCTCGATCGCGGGGTTCTCCGCCCCGACCGCGGCGAGGTCGCCGGTGATCTTCTCGGCCAGCTCCGCCGCCTCGTCGGCGAGGTCGGTCGCGGCACCCACGGCGGCCAGGACGTCCTCCCAGGAGGCCGTGTAGTTCGGTGCCAGCGGGCCGATGGTGGGGGCGATCCTGCTGAGCTGCTCGTACTCCTCCTTGGTGATGCCGGAGTACGCGGCGACGATGAGGTCCGGGACCAGTGCGGCCATCTCGTCGACGTTGATGCCATCGGTCTCGTCGTACGTGACCGGTGCCTTGTCGGTGTCCCAGCCGGCGCCGAGCTCGTCGAGCTTCGCGTCGATCCAGTCGGTCGAGCCGTTGTCGTTCCCTCCCCAGGTCACCGTCGGCATCCCGGCGGGGACCACGCCGAGGGCGAGGAGGGTGTCCGCGTTGACCCAGGAGACGGTGACGATCGTGGTCGGCTTCTTCTCCAGCACGGTCTCGCCGTAGATGTGCGTGATGGTCGCGTGGAACGACTGGGCATCGCCCTTGTCCTCGGCGGCACCGGTGGGGTCTCCGGAGCAGGACGCCAGCGCGGGCACGGCGAGGACGGACAGGGCGACGAGCGCGCGACGGGAGAGCGTCACAGCGGAACCTCCGGGGTCGGGACCGTCGAGACTCGACGGTTAGGCGAGCCTGACCTTATTCCGAAAGCCGAACGGTGCGCAATTGGTGATCGTGTGCTGGGGACGAGCACGGCGACCTCTCAGGCACGGGGAGCCCGGTGAAAGCGAGGCATGTCACGGAGCGGGCGGCGTGTCCGCCCGACGGCGCGCGCCGCGATCGTCACGTCCCGCGGCGCGACGGGGACACGCCCGACCGACCAAAGGGTCAGCTCTGCGCCGACGATTCCGCGTCAGATCCCTCGGCGGCATCCTCGCCGGAGCTCTCCTCGGGGTCCTCGAGACCGCTGACGCCCGCCTCGCGGTACAGGCCGATGAACTCCCGCGCCGTGTCCGGGCCGATCATCAGGCGCAGCACCGGCGAGACCTCGTAGTCATCGCCCTGCTCGTCGAGCAGACCGGCGCGCTGCACCTTGGCGATCGAGGCTCGGACCTCCTTGGCGAAGCCCGCCTCGTCGGTCGAGGTGGTGCGGCGATAGGCGGCCAGCGCCTGCTGCAGCTCCGCCTCGGAGACCACGGTGCGCTGACCTCTCGAGGACTGGGTGAGCAGCATCTGGCGCAGCACCAGCATCAGCACCGAATCCAAGCGGTTCATGCCGGTCAGACGGCGAAGCAGCTTGGGAGCGTCGGGGTCCTCCTCGCTCTGGCGCACGAAGGCGACCTGCGCGTCGTCGTCGACGATCAGCTCGAGGAAGAGATCCGCGAGCCGGGACTCGATCGCAGAGCGGTCCCGCAGCAGCTGGGCGTAACGAGCCCCGTCGCGGCGACCGTCGAGGAAGGGGCCCTGCAGCAGATGGACGAGGACCCGTCGGGACTCGTCCACGAGGGCCGCGCCGGGAGCGGAGGGGGCCGAGTCCTCGGTCAGGGAGTCATCGACATCGGTGCGGGGGGCAGAGGTGCTCACGAGCCCCTACCCTACCGGCGCACCCGGAGTCGACGGAGCGCTCCGAAGCACGGATCGGTACGGGTAAAAGTCCCCACGGCGGACGTATATCTGATGGAATCGCCGATACACGCAGGAAGACCTCCGTGCTCACCGTGCGGAGGAGTCGACCGCAAGGAGCCGACCATGGAACTGTCCACACCCCTCATCATCGGGATCGTCGTGCTGGTGCTCGTCATCCTGATCATCCTGATCGTCCTCGGTGTGATGTCCTCGAAGCGCAAGAAGGCGCGACAGCAGGAGGAGGACAGGCGCCGCGCCGCGCAGCTCCGCGACGAGGCGCAGAAGAAGGAGAAGGTGGTCCAGGAACGCGATCTGAAGGCGCGCGAGACCGAGCTCGACGCCGACCGCACCCGCCTCGAGGCCGAGCGGAAGTCCAAGGAGGCCGAGCAGGAGCAGATCGCGGCTGAGCGCCGACAGTCCGAGGCCGAGCGCGAGCGCGCACAGGTCGAGGAGCAGCGCGGCAGCGTGGAGGCCCAGCGCGCCGAGGCCGACCGCCTGGACCCGGACGTCGACGACTCCGCGACCCGCGACGGCAGCACCGCACGCGGTGACGGCGCCGCCGCCGGAGCCGCCGGTGCCGGCACTGTGGACGACGACGGCGCCCTCGGCGATGAGCGCACCGCCGATGGTTCCGCGGCCACGGCTGACGGCCGCCGGGCGGGCGACTCGAGCTCGACCGGAGACCGTGCGGCGGACGCCGGCAGCGCTGCTGCTGCCGGACAGGATCCCGACGTCGGCGACCGCACCGCCCAGAAGGATCCGCACGCGGGCGAGCCCCGCTCGGGCGACGCCGGGACGACCGGCGATCGCACCGTGGGGGAGGAGCGACCGGTCGACGAGGCCGGGACCTCCGAGAAGGATCGTGGCGGGCACGGCGGAGCCGTGGCCGCCGGCGCTGCCGGTGTCGCCGGGGTCGGTGCAGGCGCCGCTGTGGCGTCGCACGACCGGAACGGCGACGAGGCCCGTGGGGCCGATGAGCGCACCGGCGTCGACGAGCGCGGAGAGACCCGCGCTCCGGAGACGCGCCGCGACACCGCCGGCCAGGACGGCGTCGGCACGGACCGCGCCGCACCGGCCGGGACAGCCCAGGACCGCCTCCCCCAGGACCGTGCCGGCCAGAGCCGGAACAGCCTCGGCGAGGATCACCATGACCTGGATCGTCGGGAGACCGACCGTCTCGGTGGCGAATCGGCGGCTCCGGATGCTGCCGGCCAGGACGGCGTTCGCGACGGCGTCACCGCCGACCAGGACGCGAGCCATGGTCGGCGCGCCGCGCGCACGGCGGACCAGGACCCGCTGACCGGGGATTCCCCCGAGCGCACGACCGACGCGACGCGTGCCGAGAGCACGCCCACGTCGAGCCCCGACCACCGGGCCGGTGGAACGGCCGCCACGGCGGGTGCGGTCGGCGCAGGAGCGGGGGCCGGCGCAGGAGCGACCGCTGCGGCCGGCTCCTCGTCCACCGACTCCGAGCAGGGTCGACCCGTGTCCGATGAGTCCCGAGAGGTCGGCCGCGATGCCGGGGTCACCCCGGCAGGCACCACCGACGCTCCCGGCGAGCATCGTCAGCCCGTGGCCGGCGAGCATCGCGGAGAAGGCCGGGGCGAGCACGCCGCGACCCCCATCGGGGACTCCACCGCTGCGGGTGAGCACGGCCGGACGGCGACCGGAGAGCGTCGCAATGACGTGCGGGGGCTCGAAACCGATCGCGGTCCCGGCGGGGACACCAGCGGTCAGCATGCCGCGCAGCGGGGCGAGGTCCCTGCTGCCGGTGAGCAGAGTGCGGCTCCGCAGGGCGACCCGCTGCGCGAGCAGCAGACACCGCCGGCCGAGCAGCAGTTCGGTTCTCCGCAGACGACGGATGGCCGCCAGACCCCTCCGGCCGAACAGCAGTTCGGCCACCATGACGGTCAGGGGCAGCCGTTCGACCAGCGCGAGCAGGACGGTCCGGAGCTCGGCAAGGACGAGCCCGTGAGCGGGGACTCGCCGCGTCACGGCTCCGGCCTCGGGATCGATCGCGACGAGGACCGCGGAGCGTTCGGTGAGACGGACAGGGCCCGGAAGGACGACGGGTTCGGCCAGCAGGACGCGTACGGCCAGCGGGCAGAGCGTCGCGAGAACGACGGGCTCGGCCACGGCGAGCCCCTGAGCGAGAACTCGGCCCGTCACGATTCCGCCGTCGGGGCCGATCGCGCCGCGACCGGCGGGGCTTTCGGCCAGCAGGGCGAGACCCCGAAGGACGACGAATTCCGTCAGCAGGACGCGTACGGTCAGTCCGACGCCACCCTTCAGCAGGACGGCGGCTTCGGCCAGCAGGACCCGTACCGACAGCAGGACGGATACGGCCAGCAGGCAGAGCGTCGCGAGAGCGGCACCCTCGGCCAGCAGGAGGATGTCCGCCAGCAGGGCCGGTCCGACGAGTACCGCACGTTCGGCGGTGACAGCAGCGTCGAGGAGGACGACCCGTTCTTCCGGCAGCAGGAGCAGCTGCGTCGTCAGCAGAACGGCGAGCAGCCTCCGAAGGCGCCGGAGTTCGGCGACCCGGAGGACGGCACGCACCGCGGCTGAGCGGAGCATGACGGGAGCCCGGACCAGGGCCTCCCACCGGTGACGGCGGCCCGGGACCTCATGACGAGGTCCCGGGCCGCCGTCGTCCTGTCCGCCCGTGCCAGACTGACGCCATGGCCACCCCTCCCCCGCGCACCCGCATGGACGACCTCACGGTCGAGCGCGTGCTCCGCGTGGTCGAGGCGATCCCTGCTGGGCAGGTCGCTGCCTACGGCGAGGTCGGATCGATCGTGGGCGTGGGTCCCCGGCTCGTCGGACGGATCATGGGCACCTGGGGCTCGGGCGTGCCGTGGTGGCGGGTCGCCAACAGCTACGGCGACCACCCCCTCCTGGCACGCGCTCTGCCGCACTGGGAGCAGGAGGGCATCGCCGTGAAGCCGAACGGGCGGGGCTGCCGGATGGCGGACCATGGCGTCGACCTCGACGTTCTGCGCCGCGCGGCATCGGCCTCCCTCGCCGAGCTCGACGAGCCGTCAGGGCCTCCCGAGCGCTGAGCCGAGGCGCAGGTCAGCTCGCGAGCGTCGCCACCGCATCCTCCCGGGCCGTCCAGGCCGGCGCGGCCTCGATCAGCGTGGCGAAGCGCTCGAGCCGCTCCCGGGTCGTCTCGTCGGCCGGGACCATCACGATGATCCGCGACCCCCGATCAGGATCGATCCACAGGCTCTGGAAGTGCACCTCCAAGAGCCCGGCGTGCGGGGAGTCGTACTGACGCAGTCGCGGCCGATCGTCGGCGACCTCGTAGGACTCCCACAGCGCACGGAAGTCCTCGGAGTGCGTGAGCAGGCGCTCCACGAGCGCGACCCAGCGCGGTTCGTCGCGATGCTCCGCCCGACGGGCGCGCAGGCGCGCGACGATCTCGGGCAGCACGATGTCCTCGTCCACGAGGCTCCCGCGCCAGACGGGATCGGTGAACATCAGCCACGCACAGTTACGGTCGCCGACCGGGAGCGCGTCCAGATCACCGAACAGGTAGCGGTACATCCGGTTGGAGGCGACGATCTCGTAGGCGTCCGTCTGCACGGCGGCGGGGAACGGCAGGAGCTGCTCGATCAGCGCCGCGTGCTCGGGGCGCAGGGTCATCAGCGGGGCGTGCTTGACCGGGCCGCGGTCGGCGAGCACGAACAGGTGGTGGCGCTCGGCGTCGGACATCCGCAGCACTCGGGCCACCGCCTCGAGCACCTGTTCCGAGACCCCGGTGGCCCTGCCCTGCTCGAGCCAGGTGTACCAGGTGGTGCCGATGCCGGCGAGCTGGGCGACCTCTTCGCGGCGCAGCCCCGGCGTGCGCCGTCGGCCCATCGGAGGCAGGCCCACCTGATCAGGGGTGACCTTCTCCCGGCGTGCCCGGAGGAAGGCACCCAGCTGCTTGCGTCGGTCGGCGGAGGACTCCATGTCCTCCAGTGTGCGCCGTCCGGCCGCCGACAGCCAGGTGGTGCTGGTACCCGTATGAGCAGGCTCCTGGTCCCAGGATGCGCGCGGCAGGACCGTGGAGGCATGTCCTCCGACCCCCTCATCGCCCCCTCCCCCGTCTCCGAGCCCATCGCGCCGCCTCCGGCTCCTGCGGCGCTCACCGGCTGGGGCCTCGCCGTGCTGCTGATCAGCTATGCCCCGGTGAACTTCACCTTCGGCGCGGTCAACGTGCTGGCCGACGCCATCGGCCGCGACCTCCGGGCCGACGGGGCCGGACAGCAGCTCGTGCTCGCGGCGTACACCACGGCCTTCGCCGCGAGCCTCGTGATCGCCGGGCGGCTCGGCGACCGGTGGGGTCGACGGCGACTGCTGCTCATGGGCGGCCTCGGCGTCGCCCTGCTCAGCGCCGCCACCGGCCTCGCCCCGGACCTGACCACCGCGGTGACGCTCCGGGTCCTGCTCGGGGTCGCCGCGGGTCTGCTCACCCCGCAGGTGCTCGCGACGATCCAGTCGGCCTCCACCGGGTCGGCCCGCTCCCGCGGCCTGATGCTGTTCGTCGCGGTCAGCGGAGCGAGCACCGTGATCGGCCAGATCTCGGCCGGCGCCCTCGCCGCCGCGCTGCCGGAGCACGTGGGCTGGCGCGCCGTGCAGGTCCTCACCGGCCTCATCGCCCTGGTGGGGGTGGCCGGGCTGCGCCTCGTGCCGCGTACCCGCTCCACCGCTCCGCTCTCCCTCGACGCGGCCGGCGCCGGGGTGCTCGCGGCGAGCCTGCTGGCGATCGTCGTGCCGCTGACCCTGGGCCGCTCGCTCGGCTGGCCGGTGTGGACCGTCCTCTCCCTCGCCGCGGGAGCCGGACTGCTGGCGTGGTTCTGGTCGCTGCAGCGCCGGGCCGAACGGGCCGGCGTCGTGCCCGTGGTGCCGCCGGCGGTGCTGCGCCTGACCGTGGTGCGCCGGGGCCTGCTCATGACGCTGCTGTTCTTCACGACCTACGGGGCGCTGCTGTACGAGCTCTCCGCCTTCGCGCAGCTGCGGTACACGCTGGGATCGCTGGGCCCGGCGCTGCTGGTGCTCGGCTTCGGCATCGCGTTCATCGCGACCTCCCTGGCCCTGCCGCGGCTGATCCCCGCCGCCGACGAGCGGACCATGGCCGCGGCCGGCCTCGCCCAGGCGGTGGTCCTGGCCGCGATCGCGGTGCTCGTGACCACGGGCCACCACGACGTGGCGTCCCTGCAGTGGGCGCTGATCCCGCTCGGAGTGGTCCAGGCGCTCATGTTCGGCCCTGTCCTGCAGACGGTGCTCTCCCGCACGCCGCCGTGGGCGGCCGGGGTGAGCAGCGGACTGTTCGCCACGGTCCAGCAGCTCGGCCTGACGCTCGGGGTGGCGCTGCTCGGGGGCCTGTTCTGGTCCCTCGCCGGGCCCGCCCACGAGCACGCGCAGAGCGCTCTGTCGGTCGTGGTGTGGATCCACGCGGGCAGCGCGCTGGCCTTCGCCGTGATCGCCCGCAGCCTGCGCGCCCATGGGCCCGAGCCCCGCTGAGCGGGCGGGTGCGAGCAGCGCTCAGTCGACCGGGACGTCGTCCAGGAAGTAGAAGGCGGGCACCTTCGCGGCGTAGTCGTTGCCGTCGAGCTCCCGCCACGTGACGATCTCCGTGGATCCCTCGCGCCGCTGGGCGTGGTTGGTCGCCAGGAACATGAGCCCGATGACGCTCGCGAGACCCTGCTCGGCGGGCCGCTCGCGCAGCACGTCCCCGAGGGAGGCCTGGCCGCTGCGGCCCCGCACGGAGTTGACGTCCGAGGTCAGGCCGACGATGTCGATGTCGTTGGTGCGCACGAGGTCCTGCAGCACCTCGACGCTGAGCGAGGTCGCGTCGTGCACCTCGGCCTCGGCGGGGGCGCCGGGGTCGGTGGGGTCCTTCAGTCGGTGCTGGGAGACGGAGCCCAGCTGGGCGCGCGAGAGGTCCAGCTCGAGCGGGAACGGGCTGCGCGTGGGCACCTCGTCCTTCTGCGCGAGCGCCAGGCCCTGGGCCTCCTGCAGCGCCTCGAGCAGCACCCGGTGCTGGCGGAAGTCCTGCGAGCGCACGAAGCGGGCCAGCGAGCGGTACAGCTCCGTCTTGACGTCCAGCACCTCCTGCGCCGGCTCGTAGAGGTCGCTGAACACGTTGGCGAGGCGCTCCCGCTCGTCCCGGCCGAGGGTTCGCGAGAAGTCCCGCTCCAGCAGACGATCCACGAGCTCCTGGGTGGTGCGGGTCTGCACGGGATCGTTGAGCATGCGGAAGAACGCCGTGAAGGTGCGGCCCACGCTGGACTGACCCAGCAGGTCGTCTCCGGCGAGCAGCTGCTCGAGGATCTCGCCGCGCGAGCCCTCCGGGGAGAGGATCTGCTCGCGCAGGTGCAGGTCCACCGCGCGCAGGTCCTCGCGGTACTGCAGGAAGTCGCCGGAGAGCTCGGTCGCGATCTGCAGGATGTCCCGCAGCCGGTCGGTCGACGCCTCGGGGCTGGGGAGCATCAGCTCGCCCTCGGCCAGGTCCCGGATCTCGGCCTCGATCCGCTCGCGGCGACGCTGCAGGTCCGCCAGGCGCACGTCGCGGTCGGTCTCGGTCTCCTGGGCGAGGCGCTCGAACTGCTGCACCACCAGCTGCAGACGGGACTGCGTGGTGGTGGGGCGGTGCTCCTCGAGGGAGGCGATGAACTGGATCGCGTCGATCGTGGCCGGGGACGGCTCGAAGGTGGTCTCGGTGTGCTGCGGGTCGTCGCGACGGGTCAGGTAGCCCTCGCGGACCCAGCCGTCCACGTACTCCGCCGCGGTGCGGCCGCCACGGGATTCGCCCTCGGAGGGATCGAGGTCCTCGCCGGCATCGCCGGTCGCGAGCTCCGACTCCTCGGCGCCGTCCTCGTCATGCAGCAGGGCGAGATGCGCCCCCACACGGGCGATGAGCTCGCTGCGCGGGAGCCGACGGTCGCCGGCGGGGAAGGTCGCCTGCAGGATCGCGAGCACCGCGGGCGCCTTCGTGGCCGCGAGCAGGCGCCAGGTGCTGGCCCGGCGCAGCTGCTCGTAGGCCTCCTTGCGCGCGGACACGGCGTCGCTGCGGCGGTCGGTCCACCGGTTCGGCTCGGTCGTGGTCACGAGGGGAGAGTCTACCGTCGAGCCCGCCGGCGGGGTGCCGCCATCAGCCGATCGCCGCGCGGCGCCCGTCGCCCCGCGCCCCGCGCCCCATGCCCCATGCCCCATGCCCCATGCCCCATGCCCCATGCCCCATGCCCCGACTGTCACCTGGCGAACCAGATTCCGCCCGAAAGTGGTTCGCCAGCTGACAGTCGGCCAACGAACCGCCGACGGCCGGGCCGACCCGTCGTCCGAGCGTCGACTGTCACCTGGCGAACCAGATTCCGCCCGAAAGTGGTTCGCCAGCTGACAGTCGGCGCGAGAACCGCTCGTCGGCGCGAGAACCGCCCGTCGACCCGAGAACCGCCCGACCGCCGGCGCGCGATCGGGCGGCGACGCGGCGGGCGAATCCGGGTACGCTGATCCGTGAACGTTCACGAACCCGGCCAGCCGCCGGCCTCGAGTCCAGGAGACGCCTCACCGATGAGCACCCCGCAGCAGTCCGCCGACAGCCGGTCCGCCGGCATCAAAGATCCCACCGACCGCTGGTGGGAGGAGCTTCCCGCCGGCCGGAACCGCCTGGCCGGCCGCGCGCACCTGCGCTCCGACGCTCCGGCCCTGAACCTCGACGGGACCTGGGACTTCCGCTACGGCACCCGGGCCGACGGCAGCGACCTCGGCGACGCAGGCGAGATCACGGTGCCCGGCCTGTGGCAGTTCCAGGGCCACGGCGCCCCGCAGTACACCAACGTCATCTACCCGATCCCGCGCGAGATCCCGCACGTGCCGGACGAGAACCCCACCGGCCACTACTCGCGCACCCTGGCCACCCCGGCCGAGTGGGCCGAGCAGCTCGCCGCCGGGGCGCGCGTGCTGCTGCGCTTCCAGGGCGTGGACTCCGCGGCGAAGGTCTGGATCGACGGTGCCGAGGTCGGCGTGACCGCCGGCTCCCGCCTCACCCAGGAGTTCGACGTCACCGACGCCCTCACGACCGCCGGCGAGCACCTGCTCGAGGTCCGCGTGGTGCAGTGGTCGGTGAACACCTACGTCGAGGACCAGGACATGTGGTGGGCCTCGGGCATCTTCCGCAGCGTGGACCTGCTGCTGCGGCCCGTCGGCGGGATCCACGACCTGGTCACGGTCGCGGACTTCGACCCGGCGACCGGCACCGGTTCGCTGCGGGCGACCGCCTTCGCGGCCGACGGCACCGAGCTCGCCGCGACGGTGGAGATCCCGGCGCTGGGCCATTCCGCCGCCACCGGCGCCGAGGCCGTCGATCTCGGCGAGGTGCGGCCGTGGTCCGCCGAGGACCCGCACCTGTACGACGCCACGATCAGCACCGGCGCCGAGACCGTGACGCTGCGCCTGGGCTTCCGCCGCGTCGAGGTGGACGGCGAGATCTTCCGCGTCAACGGCGAGCGCATCGTGTTCCGCGGCGTGAACCGTCATGAGGCGGATCCGCTCGTGGGCCGGACCCAGCACGAGGGCAACCAGGACCTCGACGTCGCGCTCATGAAGCAGCACAACCTCAACGCCGTGCGCACCTCCCACTACCCGCCCCACCAGCGCTTCCTCGACGTGTGCGACGAGGCCGGGCTGTACGTGATCTGCGAGGGCGACTTCGAGACCCACGGCTTCCACGCCGACGAGACCTGGGGCGAGGACGGCACCGGCGCGGCCGAGGGCCCGGCGCAGAACCCGCTCTTCGAGGCCTCGCTCGTGGAGCGCTCGGAGCGGTTCGTGCGCCGCGACCGCCACCATGCCTCGATCATCATGTGGTCGATCGGCAATGAGGCGGCCTCCGGCCCGGTCACCGAGGCGATGGTCGCCCGTGTGCGCGAGACCGACCCCACCCGCCCGGTGATCTACGAGCAGGACTACGCCGCGGAGTACGTGGACGTGTTCTCGCTGATGTACCCGACCGTCGACGAGTCCGCGCAGATCGGCCGCCGCGACCTGTCCCCCGAGTACCAGGACAAGCTCACCCGCATGCTGCGCAGCTTCGCCCTGGACGTGCCGGACGGCCACTTCGCGGATCCGCCGGCGCTGACCAAGCCGTTCCTGTGGATCGAGTACGCCCACGCGATGGGCAACGGCGCCGGCTCGCTGAAGGAGTACATGGCGCTGACCGAGCAGCACCCGGCGCTGCACGGCGGCTTCATCTGGGAGTGGATCGACCACGGCCTGGAGACCACCGACGCCGAGGGCAACCGCATCTACGGCTACGGCGGCGACTTCGGCGAGCGCCTGCACGACGGCAACTTCGTGGCCGACGGGCTCGTGCTGCCGGACCGCACGCCCTCCCCGGCGCTGTTGGACGCGAAGCACCACTACTCCCCGGTGGGCCTCGAGGTGAGCGCGGGCGGCGCACGGATCACCAACCGCTACGCCTTCAGCGACCTGACGCACCTGCGCGCCGAGGTGTCCCTCGACGCCCAGGCGACCTGGCAGGAGATCGAGCTGCCCGCCATCGCCCCGGGCGAGAGCGGCGAGGTGGCCCTCCCGGTGCACGACGGCGCCGCCACCACGGTGCGCCTGACCACCCGCGAGGTGCAGGGCCCGGTCCCCGCCGGCCACCTCGTCGTCGCCGCGGACCATGTCGATGCTGAGCGGCTGCGCGCCGCACAGACCCCGTCGGCCGACGGGGCCGTCGCGCCGGTGCGCGCCGAGGACGGCACCTGGAGCCTCGGTCCGGCACGCTTCGACGACCTCGGGCGCCTGGTGGGTCTCGGGGAGCTCGAGATCGAGCACGCCGGAGCGGACCTCTACCGCGCCCCGGTGGACAACGAGCGCGCCCGCACCCGGGCCCCGCTCGAGGCCCGCTGGAAGCGGATCGGCCTGGACCATGCCCGCCGCCGTCTGGCGGAGATCACGGCCGACGGCGACGCCCTCGTGGTGCGCAGCCGCCTGGGGCTGGACGGATCGGCGCTGGGCGCCGACGTCACCGAGCGCTGGAGCGGCACGGCCGACGGGGTCGGCGTGGAGGTCACGGTGACCCCCTCCGCGTTCTGGCCCGCGGATCTTCCGCTGCCGCGGATCGGCTGGACCTTCGCCCTGCCCTCCGCGCCGGACCAGGTGGAGTACGAGGGCTACGGCCCGCACGAGTCCTACCCGGACACCGGCGGCGGCACCACCTTCGGCCTCTGGACCTCGACGCTCGCGGAGCTCCAGGTCCCGTACGTGTTCCCGCAGGAGAACGGGAACCGCGCCGGCGTGGTGAGCGCCCACCTTCGCGGCGCCGGCGGCGCCGGGCTCGAGGTGCGGGCGCCCGAGGGGCTGGGGCTGGCTGCGCGTCCGTGGTCCACCGCCGAGCTCGATGCCCGGGCGCACGACGGGGCGCTGCGCGCCGACGGCCGCACCTGGGTGACGCTGTCCTCCGCACTGCACGGCGTGGGATCCGCGGCCTGCGGCCCGGAGCCGCTGCCGGAGTACGTGCTCTCCGCACGGGAGGAGACCTTCGCCTTCCACCTCTCCCCCGGGACGGTCTGAGCCGCAGGCCGACGACCCACGTCACGGCGACGCCCGATACCCTGGGACGGACGTCGCCGTGACGTCGTGACCACGCAGGATTCCAAGGACCGCGCAGCCGCTGCGACGGACCCGCACAGAGGGGACAGCATGACTCAGGGGTACGGACCGGACAACGGCCAGCAGGGCCAGCAGGGCCAGTGGGGCCAGCAGGGGCACGAGGGTCAGCAGGGCCAGTGGGGCCAGCAGGAGCAGTTCGGGCAGGGCCAGCAGGAGCAGCCGGCCTCCGCACCCCAGTGGGGTCAGGCCTCCCCCGCGGCTCCCGCGCAGCAGCCTCAGTGGGGACAGCCCTCTCCGGCGGCCCCCGCGCAGCCCCAGTGGGGCCAGGCCTCGCCCGCCGGCGCTCCGGGTGGGTACCCGGGCAGCACCGGCTTCGCAGGCCCGCAGTTCGAGGCGGGCAACGGGGTCAACTGGCGCCGGGTGAAGCTGATCGGCCTGATCCTGCTGATCGGGACCGCTGTGCTGCTGCTGGTGCGCCTCGGCATCAACCTCACCACGCTCATCGGGGCGGAGGACATGGCCGCCTCGGACGCCGGTGAGGAGCTCGGCGCCGCCGGGATCGGGTCGAGCCTGGCGAGCCTCCTGCTGTACGGCGTGAACTTCATCGTGGCTCTCGCCCTGCTCGCCCTCGGGATCACCGCCGCCGTGATGGGACGCTCCCGAGCCCGCGTGGGCGGGATCGTGGTCGCCGCCGCCATCCCCCTCTCCGCGGTCCTCTACTGGATCACGGTCTTCCTCGCAGGAGTCGTCTTCGGGATCATGGGCGGGTCCGTCGACGAGCCGGGCTCCAGCATCTACGTCACCACGGCGGTGGCGGGCATCCTGCACGCCCTCGTCATGACGGTGATCATCGGTGTCGGCGCCTTCCTGGTCCACAGCACCGCCAGGAAGAACCTCTCCGCCTGAGATCGCTCGCCTGACCGGCACCGGCGCCCCGGACCTCTGCAGAGGTCCGGGGCGCTGTACGTCTCGGGCGCCGCGCCTCACGCTCAGCCGCTCACGCCCCGAGCAGCAGCGTCTCGTCCCCGACCGTGACCAGCGCCCGGCCCCCGCCCACGGCGCGCATCGCGCTCACCTCCGCGGCGACGAGATCCGTCGAGGTCACCTCTCCGGTGGCCACGTCGATCACCCGCAGCAGACGGGTGCTGCGCGGCTCCAGCGGCCGCTCCCGTCGGACCCCGTCAAGCACCACCGCGGTGCCTGCGGAGAGAGTTCCGCGCACCTCTCCCTCCGAGGTGGAGAGCGGCAGCGTCCAGGTGTTGGCGCCGTCGGCGAGCTCGTAGGCGAGCAGCTGGCCGCTCTCGTTGGAGACGACCATGGCCGTGCCGTCGAGACCGATCCGGGCGGTGAACGCGGCTGCCTGCGCGACGCCCTCGCCGCCCGGGGCCGTCCAGGCCGCCCGCTGCTCGGTCGCGATGATCTCGCCCGGTGCATCGCCGCCCGCCTCGGTGCCGCTGGCGAGCACCCGACCGTGGTCGATCCGCACGTCCCAGGTCCCCACGGGGGATGCCGCCGACTCCCACAGCACCTCGCCGTCGCGGAAGGCGGTCGCGGTGAGCGCGCCGTCTTCGGCGGAGCAGGCGGTGATCACCAGCGGGGAGGCCTGCAGGGGGTCCTGGGCGGCGACCGCCTCGGCGGTGGCGGCGATGCGGCACTCCTCCTCGTCGCCGGCGAGGATGCGGCCGACGGGGATCCCCGAGCCGGGGTCCAGCTGGACCCAGCCCTGCGAGGGGTCGAAGCTCAGCGGCACCGAGGGCATCACCCCGGTGGCGCGGGCCGCGTCCAGGAGCCCCGGGGCCTCTCCGGGGACGGCGGCGACCTCGAGGCCCACGGGGTCGGCGCCGCGCGTCTCCGTCGGGGCGCTGACCACCCACAGCGGCTCCTCCGACCCGCCGAGGTCGTAGCCGGAGTTCCGGCAGAGCCCGTCGGAGCAGGTGCGCTGCACGAGCCGGTCCCCGTCGAGCGCGATCGGAGTGCCCTCGAAGCTCCGGCTCGGCAGGGAGCCGTCCGCGGTGGAGGCCGTGGGGTCCAGCAGGATCACCTCGGTGGAGGCGCCGGTGGCGCGCACCAGGCGTCGGCCGTCGGCGGAGAGCGCGAGGACGTCGTGCGGCGTGGCCTCGATCGAGTGCGGGACCTGGCCGATCAGCACCTGCGCGGAGCCGTCGGCGCGCCGCACCAGCACCGGGCTGTCCGGGGCGGGGAGGGAGTGGACGGCATCGCCCTCTCCGAGCGCCGGGATCGAGAGGACCGCCTGATCGGCGAGCGGCGCCACCCGGGTGGCGATCACGGCGGGGACGGTGAGCACCAGCATCGTCGCGAGCGCCGTCGCACCGGCCACGAGCACTCGCGGGCGCACGGCGAGCCGGGCGGGGAGCAGGGCGAGCAGCACCGCTCCGAGCCCGAGCCCGGCGAGAATCCCGGCCGCGAGGCGCAGCGCGCCGAGCAGGAAGTGGCTCCCCAGCAGGGCGCAGATGCCGGCGGCGGCGAGCAGCACCACGGCGAGGCCGATCAGGGTGGCCCGGTCCCGGCTCCCGCCGTCCTCGGGCTCGAGGCCGTCGGCGGCTGCAACTGAGTCTGCGTGTCCGCTCATCCGCGCCTCACCGCGGGGAGCCGTAGTAGGCGCCGGTGGTCTCCTCCCGCAGGGCGTCGAAATCGCCGTCGAGCAGGGAGGCGCGGATGCGGTCCACCAGGCGCACCACGAAGCGCTCGTTGTGGATCGTGCACAGGGTCGAGGAGAGCATCTCCTTGGCCCGGAACAGGTGGTGCACGTACGCGGCCGTGTAGTGGGTGCAGGTGTAGCAGTCGCAGGTCTCGTCGATCGGCGAGAACTGGCGGCGGTACCTCGCACCGGTGAGGTTCACCCGCCCGGTGGCGGTGTAGACGGCGCTGTTGCGCGCCACCCGCGAGGGCGAGACGCAGTCGAAGGTGTCGGCGCCGGCGGCGATCGCGACGAAGAGGTCGTCGACCTCGCTGATCCCCAGCAGGTGGCGCGGCTTCTGGTCGGGCAGCTCATCGGTCACCCAGCCGACGATGGTGCCCAGGTTCTCCTTCTCCAGGGCTCCGCCGATGCCGAAGCCGTCGAAGGCCTGCCCCGCCACGTCCATCGTGCCGAGGTCGCGAGAGGCCTGACGGCGCAGGTCCTCGTACTGGGCGCCCTGGATCACGCCCCACAGCTGCTGGTAGGGGCGGTGCGTGCGCTCCTCGGTGAGGCGGGCGTGCTCGGCGAGGCAGCGCAGCGCCCACAGACGGGTGCGCTCCAGCGCCTGCTCCTGGTAGCCGCGGGAGTTCATCAGGGTGGTCAGCTCGTCGAATGCGAACATGATGTCCGCTCCGAGGCCGTGCTGGATCTGCATCGAGATCTCGGGGGTGAAGCGGTGCTCGTCGCCGTTGATGAAGGAGCGGAAGGTGACGCCGTCGTCGTCGACGTGCGCCAGGCGCTCCTTGCCCTCGCGGACGGCGTCGTCCTCGCCGTTGGAGGTGCGGGCCTTCTCCCCGCCGGAGAACTCGCTGGAGAGCACCTTCTGGAAGCCGGCGCCGAGGCTCATCACCTGGAAGCCGCCGGAGTCGGTGTAGGTGGGGCCGGGCCAGTTCATGAAGGCGCCCAGGCCACCGGCCTCATCGACCAGGTCATGACCGGGCTGGAGGTAGAGGTGGTACGCGTTGGCCAGCAGCGCCTGCGCACCGAGCTCGCTCATCGACTCCGGGAGCACTGCTTTGACGGTCGCCTTCGTGCCCACGGGGACGAAGGCGGGGGTGGCGATCTCGCCGTGCGGCGTGGAGATCACCCCGGCCCGGGCCTTCTCGCCGTGGCGGGCGAGGATCTCGAATCCGCTGTCCGTGGAGGACGGCGCGCGGGAGGGGTCGGGAGGGAGCTCGGTCACCGTCCCATGGTCCCACGACGGGAGGGGACGCCCCGGCATCCGGGTTCCCCGATCCGCCCGTCCGGACCCGGGACGCTCCGTAGGATCGAGGTGCCGCCGCCCTCCGCCGTCAGGACTCCCCGTGACCTCTGCTGCCGCCCCTCCCGACGCTCCCCTCCCGCCTGACGTCCCGGACGCCCCAGCCGCCCTGTCGCCGCGACTGCGCCGCGCGGCGCTCGCCGTGGGGGTGCTCGCCGTCCTCGCCGCAGGGGCGGAGACGATGCGGGTGGTCCTGGAGATCCTGCAGGGGGCGAGCGTTGTGATGGTGGTGGTCTCGAGCGGCGCTCACCTGGTCGCCGCGCTCGTCGAGACGGCGCTCGTCATCGCCGTCCTCGCTCTGGTCCGGGCGGGGAGCCTCGAGGACCGTCGGGTCCTGCGGGTGTCGCTGCTCGCCCTGGGCCTGATCACGCTGGCCCAGCTGGCGGCCCCTCTGGCTCAGCTGATCGGCACGATCCTGGGGCTGATCGTCAGCGATGGAAGCTCTTCGTCCGGCTACGGCCTGCGCTACGGAGTCTCCACGCTCCTCTCCTCCGGCGGCGCCATCGTGATGTTCCTCGGACTCGGGGTGCTCGCCCTCGTGCTCCTGCAGCGGGCATCCCCGCCGACCCGTTCCGTGCGACTGCCCGTCGGCCCGGCGATCCCGGCGCTCGTGCTGCTGGTGGCGGCGCTCGCGGCCGCCGCGGCGGTGCCCCTGCAGGGCCTCGCCCTGCGCTTCTCAGATCTCGATCTCGACCTGCTCCTGGCGGTGAACTCGCTGTTCGCCATCGTCCTCCTGCTGATGGTCGCCCTGATCACCCTGTGCGCGGGCCTGGTCATCGCGCTCGCCCCCGTCGGAGCGAGGCGGGCGCTCTGGGTGGGGCTGGGGCTCCTCTGGAGCACGCAGCTCCTCGGCGTCGTCCTGCTGCGTGCCTACGCGACCGCTCTGACCTCGGGGCCGGGCGGAGGCGCGGAATGGATCCTCGGGGCGCACATGGTGCTCGGGATCCTCGGCCCGGTGCTGCTGGCGCTGTGCGTCGTCGTCGCTCTGGTGCTGCTCGCCGCCGCCCCCCGCCGCGGCTCCCCGATGCTCTCGGGGGACCCGATCCACTAAGATCCACGCAGCGCCGGGCGCGAGGGCAGCCCTCCACGGACGGTGCCGTCATCGGCCGTCCGGAAGGGGTTCGCGATCAGCTCGTCCAGTGATCCGTCGCGCCCAGGTCGCGGCGGCCGCGGCGCTCAGCCCTCCGCGGCGGAGCGGCGCGCGCGGCGCGAGGCGTGGGAGCAGCCCGCCCCGCTCGCGGACGCGCTCGAGGACTGGGTCCAGGAGCCCGATCCCTCCCCCTCAGCATCGCTGCCCTCACGGGCCTCCTCCCTCGACGACTGGCTGCAGGGGCCGATCGAGCTCCACGCCGAGCGCGAGGCGGAGGATGCCTGGTCCACCTCGGGCTCCGTCTCCGGCACCTGGGGCGAGCACGGAGGCTCCGTCCATTCCCGCAGCCCGGAGCCGCCCGTCGCGGCCGAGAGCTCCGCGCCGTCGGCCGCCCCGACCTCCCGCGCCTCGTTCCGCCGCGAGCTGCACGGGCTCCGCGCGGTGGCGCTGGGGCTGGTCGCGGTCTACCACATCTGGCTCGGCCGGGTCTCCGGCGGGGTGGACGTCTTCCTCTTCCTCTCCGCCTTCTTCCTCACCGGGACCTTCGTGCGCCGTCTGGAGAGCGGTCGGCCTCTGGCGATCCCGCGCTACTGGCTGCACACCTTCAAGCGCCTGCTGCCCCCGGCCGCGGTCACGATCCTGCTGATCCTGGCCGGCACCGCCGCCTTCCTGCCCTCCTCGATGTGGGAGACGATCATGCAGGAGGCGGTCGCCTCCGCGGTCTATCTCGAGAACCTGCTGCTGGTGCTGCTCCAGGTGGACTACCACGCACGGGATGCCGGCATCGCCTCGCCGCTGCAGCACTTCTGGTCCCTCAGCGTGCAGGGCCAGGCCTTCGTGGTGTGGCCGCTGCTGTTCCTGCTGGTGGCCCGTCGGGCCCGGGCGGGGCGGTCGGTGCGGCGCCCGTTGATCGTCCTCGTCGCGGTGATCGGCGCGGCCTCCCTGACCTGGTCGATCCTCTCGACCCAGTCACAGCAGCAGATCGCCTACTTCGACACCGCCGCCCGGATGTGGGAGTTCGCCGCCGGGTCCCTGCTGGCCCTGACCCTCCCGCTGCTGGACCGGCTCACCGGCGCCCGGCGCCCCGAGGACGGCACGTCCCCGCAGCTGCGGATCGTGCGTGCCCTGACCGGCTGGGCGGGCATCGCGGCCCTGCTGGCCTGCGGCGTGCTGGTGGACGTCTCCTCGATCTTCCCGGGCTGGATCGCGCTGTGGCCGCTGGCCGCGGCCGCCGCGATCGTGGTCGCGGGCCACTCCGGCACCCGCTGGGGCGTGGACGCCGTGCTGTCGACGCGACCGGCGGCGTTCATCGGCGACATCTCCTACGCCCTGTACCTGGTGCACTGGCCGATCCTGGTGATCTGGCTGCACCACAGCTCCCAGGCCCGCGCCGGTCTGTGGGACGGCCTGGTGGTGCTGGCCGGGTCGGTGCTGCTGGCCTGGCTGGTGACCCGTGCGGTCGACTCCCCGGTGCGCCGCTCGCGCTGGCTCGAGGCGCACCCCTGGAGGGCGATGACCGCGATCGCGCTGAGCGTGGCGCTGGTGGCGGGCGCGGCGGGCGGCTGGTGGGCGCTGCTCACGAGCAGCGAGGCGGAGCCGCCGGTGGCCGAGGGACCGACCCTCGCGACCGACGAGGTCGCCACCGAGGCCCCGCCCGACGTGCGCCCCTCCGGCTGGCAGCTGGGCGGCCAGTGGCCCGATCTGCCCGAGGACTGCGGAGGCTCCTGGACGCCGGAGCGCACCTTCCCCCACGTGAACTGCCAGCAGCTGCTGCCCGGCGACGCGGAGGCCTCCGAGACCATCGTGGTGGTGGGCAGCTCGCACTCCCGCCAGTTCATCCCCGCGCTCCTCCCCACCGCGGAGGACCGCGGCGCACAGATCGTGAACCTCACGATGGACGGCTGCGGCTACCTCGCCGGCACGGAGCGCTACGCGTACTGCAAGGGCTACGACGAGTACGTCCTGGAGTACCTCGACGCCGTGCAGCCCGACATCGTGCTGACCACCGTCACCCTCTCCTCCGTCGACGAGGGCGAGGTCCTGCCCGACGGGTCCGACGCCGCGATCCAGCAGCTGCTGGACCGGGACATCGACGTGCTGGCCTTCCGCGACACCCCCCGCTGGTCGGAGAACGAGTACCAGTGTGCCGAAGCCGTGATCGACGCGGGCGGCACTCCGGCGGAAGCCGACGAGTCCTGCGGCGCCGCGGCCCGCGACAAGCTCGCTCCCGAGAACCCCGCCGCTCCGCTGGCGGACCTCCGGGGCCCCGAGGCCTCGGTGACCCTGTTCGATCTCACACCGCAGATCTGCCCCGGGGGGCGCTGCTCCCCGGTGCTCGGAGACGTCTACGTGTACATGGATGACGACCACCTGACCAGGCTCTTCGTCGAGGAGGCGCTCGCCCCGACGGTGAGCCGCGAGCTGGAGGCGACGACCGGCTGATCCCGGCTGGCAGCGGCGCTTGGTCCCACCGCTCTCCCTCCCGTTACGATGTGGCCGGTCAGGGGGCGATCTCGCCCGCTCGAGAGGGAAGCAGGTGCACAGCGCGTGGACGTCCTGAACATCCTCGCGACCGTGGGCTCGGCCCTGCTGGCGCTCGGAGCGCCCGGCCTGCCCCTGGTCCTGGCGCTCCGGCTGCGGCCGCTGACCGCCGCCGTCGCGACCGTCCCGGCCTCGCTCCTGATGATCGCCGTCGCGGCGGAGCTCGGCCACCTGATCGGGCTCCACTGGTCGATCGCCTGGCCGCTGGCGCTGGGTCTGCTGGCGGGCGCGGCCCTGTGGCCGCTGGGACGGCGCCGCCCGGCGATGGCATCCGCACCCGACGCCCCGGACGCCGACCCCGATGCCCCCACCGGCTTCCTCGGCACCGCCCGCGGGCGGGCCGCCGCGGTCCTGACCGGCCTGGTGCTCGGCGGCGGCATCCTGCTGGCGCGCGTGCTGCCGATGATGGGCGGGATCGACGCGATCAGCCAGACCTACGACAACGTCTACCACCTCAACGCCGTGCGCCACATCCTGCGGCTGCACGACGCCTCGGCATGGGTGGTCGGCGGGATGACGGCGATGCCGGGCGAGTCGGTGTACTACCCGGCGGCCTGGCATCAGGCGGTCAGCCTCGTCGTGGAGGTCTCCGGCCAGGACATCCCCCTCGCCTCCAACGTGGTGATGCTGCTGCTGGCAGCCGTGGTGTGGCCGCTGGGGCTGATGGCCCTGATGCGCACCGCCACCACCGCGGGACCGGTCGGCTGGATGGCCGCGGGCACGCTCGCCGGGGTCACGGGAGCCTTCCCGCTATCCCTCATGTACTGGGGCATCGTGCTGCCCTACTTCCTCACCATGGTGCTGATGCCGCTGGTGATCATCGGCCTCGCCCACGTGGCCGGTCTGGCCCCGTCCTCGGCGCAGCGCCTGGGCACCGGGCAGCTCGCGGTGCTGCTGCCGGTGACCGGCGCGGCGGTCGCGCTCGCGCACCCGCAGGGCGTGTTCTCGGCGATGGTCCTGGGACTGCCGATCCTGGTCTGGGGGACGGTGTCGAGGGCACGCGAGCGCTTCTCCGCCGCCCGTGTGCCCGGCCATCGGCTGTGGCCCCTCGCGGTGCTCACCGTCGTGGGCATCGCGGTCTCCTCCGACCTGTGGACGCGGTTCCGACCGGTGCAGTCCTCCGCCGTCTGGAAGCCGAACGCCTCGGTGAAGGAGGCCGTGGGGCAGGCGATCTCGCTGGCCCCCAACGCGACCCCCTCCTTCGTGCCGATGGGCGCGGTGATGCTGGTCTGCGCGGCGGCGGTTCTGCTGCTCTCCCGCTCGCGCTGGCTGCTGGCTCCCTGGATCGCGGCGTCGGTGGCGTCGGTGGTCACCCGCAGCACCCCGGAGGGCGATCTGCGCTACCTGCTGACCGGGAACTGGTACACGGACAACAACCGGGTCACCGCCCTCATCGCGGTCGCCGCGATCCCGGTGCTCGCCCTGGGCATCGAGAGCCTCCAGCGCTGGGCCGGGCGCCGCATGCCGCGCCTGGCAGGGCTGCCGGGCCAGGCCGCCGCGGGCACCGCGGCGGTGCTGGTGCTCGTGCTGGCGCTGATCTCCCCCGGCTCCCGCGTCAACCAGGGCTACTTCGAGAACGACTGGCAGTCCGGCGTGCTGCTCACGTCCGACGAGCGGGAGCTGCTCGAGCAGCTGCCGGAGGTGGTCCCCGAGGACGCTGTGATCGCGACCAACGCCTGGAACGGCAGCTCGCTCGCCTACGCCCTCTCCGACCGGCAGGTGCTCAACACCTACATGAGCTTCCAGGCCGAGCCCGAGGTGCACCTGCTCAACGGCCGGCTCGACGAGGCGACCACGAACCCTGAGGTGTGCGACGCCGCCGAGGACCTGCACGTGGACTACGCCCTGGACTTCGGCCCCCAGGAGCTGCACGAGCGCTCCGCGACCTACACCGGGCTGAACGAGATCTCGGAGACCGGCGCCGCCGAGGTGGTGCTCCAGGTGGGCGACGCCAAGCTGCTGCGCATGCTCCCCTGCCGCGGCACCGATGGTTCAATGAACCCGTGACTCGCTTCTCCGCCTCCGCTCCCTCCCCCCGCGCCCGCGACACCGCCCTCGATCTGGGCGCCTTCGTCACTGCGTCCCCGTCGAGCTTCCACGCCGCGCGGGAGGCCGCCCGCCGGCTCGAGCGGGACGGGTTCACCGAGCTGCTCGAGACCGACGCCTGGGACGGTGCCGACGTCGCCGGGAACCGCTTCGTGCTGCGCGACGGGTCCCTCATCGCCTGGTCCGCCCCGGAGGGGGCCGACGCCTCCGCGCCCTTCCGGATCGTCGGCTCCCACACCGACTCCCCGGCGCTGAAGCTCAAGCCGAACCCGCAGCTCGGCGCCGAGGGCCTCTCCCAGGTGGGCGTCGAGATCTACGGCGGGCCGCTGCTGAACTCCTGGCTGGACCGCGAGCTGCGGATGGCGGGCCGGCTCGCGCTGGCCGACGGCAGCACCGTGCTGGTGGACACCCCCGGTCTGCTGCGCGTCCCCCAGCTCGCCGTGCACCTGGACCGGGCGGTGAACAAGGACGGGCTGCAGCTGGACCCCCAGCGGCACATGCAGCCCCTGCTCGGCTTCGCCCCGGCCGACGTGCTGGGCATCCTCGCCGAGCACGCGGGAGTGGCGCGCGAGGACATCGTGGGCACGGACGTGGTGACGGTCGATGCGCAGGCCCCGTCGCTCTTCGGCGCGGAGGGCGAGTTCCTCGCCTCGGGCCGGCTGGACAACCTCACCTCGGTGCACGCCGAGGTCGAGGCGCTGCTCTCGGTCGCCGCCGCCCCGCGCACGGAGTCCGCCTCCGGTCCCGCGCCCATCGCGCTGATGGTCGCCAACGACCACGAGGAAGTGGGCTCGGCGACCCGCTCCGGCGCCGCCGGTCCGTTCCTCGAGGACGTGCTGGTGCGGGTCCACGCCGCCCTCGGCGGCGACGAGTCCAGCCGCCGACGGGTGCTCGCCTCCTCGCTGGTGCTCTCGGCCGACGCCGGCCACGCCGCCCACCCGAACTACCCCGAGCGCCACGACCCGGTCACCCGGCCCCGTCTGGGCGAGGGCCCGATGCTGAAGATCAACGCGCAGCAGCGCTACGCCACCGACGCCGTGGGGATCGCGGCCTTCGCCGCGGCCTGCGAACGGGCCGGCGTGCCCCATCAGCACTTCGTCTCGAACAACGCGATGCCCTGCGGGTCGACCATCGGCCCGATCACCGCGACCCGTCTGGGGATGACCACCATCGACGTGGGCATCACCCTGCTGTCGATGCATTCGGCCCGCGAGATGTGCGCGACCGCCGATCCGCTGCTGCTGCAGCAGGCCTGCGCGGCCTTCCTGCACGGCTGACGGGCTCCTCCCCTCGATGCCCACGACGACGTCCTCCACGACGCCCGCGCCGGGGACCCCGCCGGACAGCCCCGCCGTCAGCACCCATGCCGGCCGCTTCCGCCCCGAGCTGCACGGCCTGCGCGGCCTGGCGATCGGCCTGGTGGTGCTCTACCACGTGTTCTTCGACCGGGTCTCCGGCGGGGTGGACGTGTTCCTGTTCCTCTCCTCGTTCCTGCTGGTGGGCACCTTCACTCGCCGCATCGATCGCGGGCTGCCGATGCGGCCCGCCGCCTACTGGGCCCGCACCTTCAAGCGCCTGCTGCCGCCCACGGCGGTCGTCGCGCTGGGGACCCTCGGCGCGGTCTACCTCCTGCTGGGCCAGGAGCGATGGATGCCGGCGATCACCGACGCGATCGGCTCGCTCCTGCACGTGGAGAACTGGGTCCTGATCCAGCGCGGGGTGGACTACTACGCCGCGGAGGAGACCGGCGCCTCGCCGTTCCAGCACTTCTGGTCCCTGTCGATCCAGGGCCAGGTGTTCCTGCTGTGGCCGCTGCTGATCGCCGCGGCGGTCCTGATCGCCCGGGTGCTGCGACGCAGCCCGCGCGCGGCGATGGCGATCGTGTTCCTCGCCGTCCTCATTCCCTCCTTCGTCTGGTCGGTGCACTCCACCGCCGCCCAGCAGGAGATCGCCTACTTCGACACCTTCACCCGGCTGTGGGAGTTCGCCGCCGGCAGCCTGCTCGGTCTCGCGCTGCCCTGGTGGGAGCGGCGCGCGGAGCACCGCCTCCGTGCTCGGGGCCGGCGCCGCCGCACCGAGCGCCCCGCCCTGTGGCGGGTGCTGCTGGGATGGGTCGGGATCGCGGGCCTGGTCTCCTGCGGCCTGCTCCTGGACGTCCAGGGCGCCTTCCCCGGCTGGGTCGCGGCCTGGCCCCTCGCCGCCGCCGCGCTGGTGCTCGTCGCCGGCACCACGGGGCACCGGCTCGGCGTGGACACGCTGCTGGCCACCGGTCCCGGGAAGCTGCTCGGCGACATCTCCTACGGGCTGTACCTCGTGCACTGGCCGATCCTCGCGATCTATCTCGCCGTCACGGAGACGGATCGGGCGGGCGTCGGCGCGGGGGCGCTGATCATCCTCGCCTCCCTGGTGCTGGCCTGGCTGCTGACCCGGCTCGTGGACACCCCGATCCGCCGCTGGTCCTGGGCGAACGCCCGCGCCCGCCGGTCCGGGCTGGTCGTCCTGTGCTGCCTGGCGCTGGCGATCGCCCCGGCCGTCGGGGCGCGCGAGCACCTGCTCGGCGTGCAGCGGGAGGCCGCGGCGCGCGCCGTGGCCGACAACCCCGGCGCACGGGTGCTGGATCCCGACTTCCAGCAGCATCCCGACGCGGACCCGTCGGCCGCCCCGCTGCCCACCGCGGCGACGATCGGGAAGGACTGGTTCACCGGCACGGAGCCCTGCACCGGCGATCTCGTCCCACGCAGCGGGAACGTGGAGCGGATGACCGAGCGCTGCGCCATCCGGCCCGGGGCCGAGGACGGCCCCGTCCTCGTCAGCATCGGCAACTCCCGGATCGAGCAGTTCACCGGCGCCCTGGCCCCGATCGCCGAGCGCGAGGGCTGGACCGTGATCACCCTGTGGGAGGGCGGCTGCACCTTCGCGCCCGACGCCCAGGTCTCCCCTGTGTGCGACGAGTTCAGCGCCGACACCATGGCCTACCTCCGGCAGATCGAGCCGGACGCGGTGGTGCTCCACTCGACCTTCCTCACCCCCGACCTCGAGGAGGGGCTCGTGCCCGGGATCGACAGGACCCTCCCGGCCATCACGGCACTCGGCACCGAGGTCATCGCCCTGCGGGACCAGCCGCGGCTCACGGTCGAGCCCGTCCCCTGCGTCGAGGAGAAGGGGGCCGACGACCCCTCCTGCGCCTCACCGCTGCCGGAGGACCTCACGAAGGAGCGGCCCGATGCGGAGCTCCTCGCCCGGGACCGCGAGCACGTGGTCCCCCTCGAGGTCAACGACCTGATCTGCCCGGAGGAGACGTGCTCGCCGGTGATCGGCAACGTGCGCGTCTCCCTGGACGACGACCACATCACCCGCACCTACGCGGAGTCGATGCAGGACGCCGTCGACGCGCGGCTGCGGGAGGCCGGCTTCCGCTGGTGACTCCCGGCGCGGGCCGACGGGATCAGCCCTCGGCGCCCGATGACTCCGCGGCGCGCATCCCGATCGCCCGCACCGCCTCGACGGCCTCGACGGCCCGGAGCACTGCCGGGTGGTCGGGCCCGTGCTCGCGCCGGGCGTCCTTGACCAGCTCCTCGACCTGGTAATAGGAGTCGTCGAGATGCCCGGCCTCCGCGGTGGCCTCCGCGAGCTCGGCGCGCAGCTCGATGGCCTCCGGGGAGAGGGACTCGCCGTGCTCGAGCAGGTCCAGCAGCCGGCGGGTGGTGTCGTGGACGCGCTCCTGCGGGGTGCTCATCGAGGTCTCCTGGGTGCGGCGCGCGGACGGGACGCGCGAGGTGTCGAAGTGGTCTCCGATCCTACGCCGCACCCTCCGGTGCACGTACTCTGAGCAGGTCATGGAGATCAATCCCTACGAGGCGCGGCTGCGCATGCTGCAGCAGATCGACGGCGTCCAGATGCAGCGCGAGGCGGCCCCCGACGAGGAGACCGCCGGGTGTCCGGGCTGCCCGTACTTCTGGACCTGTCCCGTGCCGCATCGCGGGGAGGAGGTCCGGGCACCCGAGGAGATCGAGCTCGAGGACGTCCGCGAGGCGCTCGGCCCGCGGAAGGAGTTCAGCCCGCGCGACGAGTCCGACATCGGCTGGACCGATGTGTGGGTGGACGAGGAGGGGCTCCCGATCGACCCTCCCGAGCCGTCCGAACGGCGCGAGCAGGATGAGCTCCCTCCGCCGCGGCGGGCACGACGCGGACTGTTCCGCCGCCGCTGAGGTCCCGGAGGGCTGACGCGAGGGCTCAGGCCTCCGGCAGCCGGCCGGGATCCCCTGCGCCGCCGTCGCCGTACCCCGCGGGGCAGCTGCCGCCGCGCAGCGCGACCCGGGCGATGTCCGCCGCGGAGAGGCGGCCGACGGGCTCGAGCTCAGGGGCAGGGACGTCGAGCGGTGCGGCATCGAGCGCTGAGGCATCGAGCGCGGCGGCCTCCCGCGGCGGCACCGTGCGGTCCACGCGCATCCACCCGGCGGGCACCGGTGCGGTGCTGTCCTCGGCCGGCTCCTGCGCCCCCGTGGTGAGCTGCTGACCGGCGGAGATGTCGATGCCGAAGATGGTGTGGAAGGCGTCCACGTAGGCGTCGGCATAGCCGGTCTCCGCCAGGTGCCGCGCCCGCTCGGCGGGCTGGTGCATGACCTTGCCGAGGATCCGTCGCACGGAGCGCTCGAGCTGATCGGCGGTCTCGCCGGAGACGTCCCGACGCAGCCGGTCGATCTCCACGTCGGCCGCGTCGAAGACCTCGCGGCGCAGGGCGGCCATCGCGGGGTCGATCCGGCGCACCTCCTGCTGCAGGCGGAAGGCCTCGACGTTCTCCTCGATGATCCCGCGGGCGAGGACCAGCGCGGGATCGGCGAGCGCGTCGGTGCCGAGCTTGAGGTCCGCGAGCCCCAGCACGGTGACGCCCTTGAGGTGGCGCACCAGCGGGTGCAGGTCGGAGTGCAGGGCCAGGTCGAGGACCACGGTGCGGCCCGCACCCAGGAACTGGTCGGGGAAGAGCGAGGTGCCCCGACCCGAGCAGGCGAGCACCAGATCCGCCTCGCGCAGGGCGGTCTCGAGGCCGGCGGGCTCGACCACCTGGACGCCGTGGCGCTCGGCGAAGCCCGCCGCGCGGCCGGACGGGGAGAACACTCGTACGTCCTGGACGCCTCGGCGCACCAGCTCCGCGAGGCCGAGGCGGGCGTAGGCCCCGGTCCCGACGATCAGCACGCTGCGGCCCGCGAAGCCGCCCAGCTCCACCTCGGCGCGGTCCACGGCGACGGTCGCGCCGCTGCGCCCGGCCGCGCCGACGGGCGCCTGGGTGGCGACGGACTTCGCGCAGCGGAAGCCGTGCTGGAAGAGGTCGTGGAGCATCGAGGTGGTGCGGTTCTCGCGGCGTGCCCGCTCATAGGCCTGCCGCACCTGCCCGGCGATCTCGGCCTCGCCGAGCACCAGGGAGCGCAGCCCCGAGGTGACCTCGTAGAGATGGTGGGGGACGGGATCGTCCATCGCCGCGTCGAAGCACAGCGAGACCACCTCGCGGTCCAGGCCGCTGGTGCGGGCGACCGCATCGACCACGAGGTCCACGCCCTCGTGGAAGCGATCGGTGTCGAGGTAGACCTCGAGGCGGTTGCAGGTGCTCACCACGACCTCGCCGGCGATGATCGGGTCGGCGCCCAGGGCGGCGCGCTCGGCCTGGAGCTGGTCGATGACCGCCGGGAGGGTGTCCGCCTTCCGGGTCAGGGCATCGAGCACTTCGAGATCGAGGTGCTCGTGGGAGGCACGGAGAGCGGCGAGCATGATCGTCAGTCTAGGCCGGTCGACGGGAGCGTCCACCGCCCCTGGGAGCCCCATCGGGATTGATGTGCACAATGGGGTGTCATGACACAGAACTCCACGTCAGAGCCCATTTTTACCGACAGGTCGTCAGATCCTTCGCGACACCTGTCAGGATCCGGGAACGCCGCAGGCCCGGGGCTCGATCCCACTGTCGCATCGTCCTCCGCAGCTCCTGTCGGGCCCTCCTCGGAGCTGCCCGCGGAGCACCCGGCACGGCGCTCGACGGCTGAGGGCGGCGTGGCCGACGCCTCACTGCTCCAGGAGCTGCGCGGCGTGAGGAGCGCCACCCCCAGCGTGTGGTTCATGCGACAAGCCGGCCGCTCCCTGCCCGAGTACCGCGCTCTGCGCGAGGGCACCACGATGCTCGACTCCTGCGTGCGCCCCGACATGGCCGCGGAGATCACCGTGCAGCCCGTGCGCCGCCATCGCGTGGACGCCGGCATCTTCTTCTCCGACATCGTGGTCCCCGCCCGGCAGGCGGGTCTCGGGGTCGAGATCCGACCGGGCGTCGGCCCGGTCTTCGACCACCCCGTGCGCACCGCGGCGGACATCGACGCCCTGCCCGTGCTCGGCGACGACTACGAGGCGGCGCTCGACCCGATCCGCGAGGCCGTGCGCCTCACCGTCGCGGAGCTCGGCACCACTCCCCTGATCGGCTTCGCCGGCGCACCCTTCACCGTGGCCAGCTACATGGTCGAGGGCGGGCCCAGCCGCGACCATCTGCGCACCCGCGCGCTCATGCGCAGCGATCCCGAGGCCTGGTCCCGCCTGGCCGCATGGGTCGCCGAGCTCTCCGGCCGCTTCCTGCGCGCCCAGGTGCTCGCCGGAGCCTCCGCCGTGCAGCTCTTCGACTCCTGGGTGGGCGCCCTCGGCGAGGAGCAGTACCGCACCCACGTCCAGCCCCACTCGGCCGCCGCCCTGGCCCGCGTCGCGGACCTCCCCGTTCCGCGGATCCACTTCGGCGTGGGCGCCTCCCACCTGCTCACCCCGATGCTCGAGGCCGGGGCGACCGCGATGGGCGTCGATCACCGGATGCGGCTCGACCGCGCGCTGGAGATCCTGCCCGAGGGCACTCCCGTCCAGGGCAACATCGACCCGGCCGTGCTGTTCACCTCGGAGCAGGCCCGCTTCGCCGAGGCCCGCTCGGTGCTGGAGGCCGGCGCCACGGCGAGCGGCCATGTGGTCAACCTCGGCCACGGGGTCGCCCCGGACACGGATCCGCAGGTCCTCACCGACCTCGTCAGCTTCCTCCACGAGCAGGACGTCCGCCCGGCATGAGCACCCGCGTCCTCGTGGTCGGCGGCGGGCTGGCCGGCCTGCTCGCCGCCCATCGGCACCAGCACGCGGGTCACCGCGTGGTGCTGCTCGAGGCCTCCCGGGCCGTCGGCGGTGCGATCGCCGGGACCCGCCTCGAGCACGCCGGCGGCGTGGAGGCGAACGCCGGTGCCGAGGCCTGGGCGACGGCTTCCGGCGCGGTCGACGCGCTGGTCCGGGAGCTCGGCCTGGGCGACCGGGTGGTGGCCCCGCGCCAGGGCCTGGGAAGCCGTGTCGTCTCCGCCGCGGGCGTGCACCGCTCCCCCGCCGACGCGGTGCTCGGCGTGCCCTCCCGCCCGCTCGCCCGCGACGTCCGCGCAGTGCTCGGCACGACGGGCGCGCTGCGCGCGGCGCTCGAGCGCTTCCTGCCCGCCTCCTACGGGCACCCTGACGGGGCCACGGTCGCCGAGGTGATCCGTCGTCGACTGGGGCCGAAGGTCCTCGAGCGGCTGGTCGCGCCCATCGTGGGCGGCGTGCACTCCGCCGATCCGGCGACGCTCGAGTTCGCCGCCGCCTCCCCGGGTCTGCACCGCGGGCTCGCCGAGCACGGCTCCCTCATCGCCGCGGCAGGTCGCCTGCTGCGCGGCGGGCGCGGCGCGAGCCGGGGCCGCGGCACGACCGGTGGCCGCACCGCCGGCACCCGGGTGCACTCGCTGACCCCGTCGCTGGCCGCCCTTCCCGAGGCGCTCGAGGCCCGGATCCTCGACGGCGGCGGCATTCTCCGCACCGGCGTCGAGGTCACCGGCCTCGAGCGCAGCGGCGCCGGCTGGATCGCGCTCACCTCCCGCGAGGAGCGGATCGAGGCCGACGTCCTGGTCCTCGCCTGCCCGCCCGACACCGCCCGCGACCTGCTGGCCCCGTCGGCCCCGGAGATCGCCGCCGCGGTGCCGCAGGCTCCGTCGGCCGCCGTGCGGCTGGTGATCCTCGCCCTCGACGCCCCCGCGCTGGACGCCTTCCCCGCCGGCACCGGCGCGCTGGTCGCCCCCGGCACCGACGGGATCCGCGTCAAGGCCCTCACCCATGCCAGCGCGAAGTGGGAGCACGTGGGGCAGGCGCTGCGCGAGGCGCTGCCGGACGCCGCGAGCCCGCACCTGGTGCGGCTGTCCTACGGCCGTCCCGGCGAGAGGCTCCCGGCCCCGGAGGGCATCATGGACCTCGCCCTCGCCGACGCCTCCCGCATCCTCGGCACCCCGCTGACCCGGGCACAGCTGCTGGACTCCGCGGTGATCGACTGGGATCGTGCGATGCGCCAGGCGATGCCCGGCCACCGCGCCGCCCTCGACACCCTCACCGGGCTGCTCGCCGAGCTGCCCTCCCTCGAACTCGTCGGCTCCTGGCGAGCCGGCACCGGCATCGACGCGATCGTCCGCGCCGACCACTCCCTCTCGGAAGGAACCTCGTCATGACCGACTCCACCGCTGCGGCCTCCTCGTCCCCCGAGGAGATCGCGAAGACCACCCGTTACACCAGCTACACGGTGTTCCGTCGGCTCTCCGGGCTCACCGAGGACGGCGACCTGACCGCCGAGCAGATCTCCGCGGCGCTGGCCGAGGTCACCCCGCTGATCGAGGCCGAAGGCGCGGAGATCCTGGGCTTCTACGACGTCTCCGGCTTCCGCGCCGAGGCCGATCTGATGCTGTGGCTCGCGGCGGAGGAGCCCGCCGCCCTGCAGCGCGGGCTGCGCGAGTTCGAACGCTCCGTCGCCGGGACCTGGCTGCACCGCGAGTGGGCGGGCGTGGGCGTGCACCGCATGGCCGAGTTCGCCAAGGGCCACGTGCCCTCGTTCATGGTGCCCGGCTTCGAGCGCAAGCAGTGGATCACCGTCTACCCCTTCGTGCGCAGCTACGACTGGTACCTGCTGCCCGACGAGGAGCGCAACCGCATGCTGCGCGAGCACGGCCTGCTGGGCCGCGACTTCCCCCAGGTCAACGCCAACACCGTGGCCGCCTTCGCGCTCGGCGACTACGAGTGGCTGCTCTCCTTCGAGGCCGACGACCTCCACGACCTGGTCGACATGATGCGCCACCTGCGCTACTCCGACGCTCGTCTGCACGTGCGCGACGAGCTCCCCTTCCACACCGGCCGACGTCTCGAGACCCTCGAGGACGTCGCCGCACTGCTCGCCTGAGCCCGGACCCCACCACTGAGGACCTGCCATGACCGACTCCATCCCGTCGACGCCCAGCCCGGAGATGCCGCGCCCGCGCGCCGTCGACCCCTCCTCCGACACGCACACCCGCCGCGGTGAGCAGAAGCCCTTCGACGCGATCCTGTTCGCCTCCTTCGGCGGCCCCGACGGCCAGGAGGACGTGATCCCGTTCCTGCGCAACGTCACCCGCGGGCGCGGGATCCCCGACGAGCGCCTCGAGGAGGTCGCCGGTCACTACCGCGCCCTCGGCGGGCGCAGCCCCATCACGGCGCAGAACGAGGCGATGATCGCCTCGCTCGAGCAGGAGCTCGCCGGGCGCGGCATCGACCTGCCCGTCTACTTCGGCAACCGCAACTGGGCGCCGTACCACTCCGAGGCGGTCAAGGCACTGCACGCGGACGGCCACCGCCACGCCCTCGGCCTCGTGACCAGCGCGTACTCCTCCTACTCCTCGTGCCGTCAGTACCGAGAGGACTTCGGGATGGTGCTCGAGGAGACCGGCCTGGCCGGCGAGGTGAGCATCGACAAGGTGCGCGTCTACTTCAACCACCCCGGCTTCCTCGAGCCGGTCGTCGACGGGGTGGGCGAGGCGCTCGCGAGCCTCGCCGCCGAGGGCCACGACGCGGAGCGGGTGGCGGTGCTCTTCTCCACCCACTCGGTGCCGACCTCGATGGCCGACGCGTCCGGCCCGGAGGAGACCCGCGCCGAGGGCTCCGGCGGCTGGTACGTGGAGCAGCACCTCGCGGCCTGCCGCTGGGTGATGGAGCAGCTGCACGACGACTCCCCCGAGCTGCCCGACTGGCAGCTGGTGTACCAGTCCCGCTCCGGCGCCCCGCACATCCCGTGGCTCGAGCCGGACGTCAACGACGTCATCGAGCAGCTCGCCGAGTCCGATGCCGCCGATGCCGTCGTGGTGGTGCCGATCGGCTTCGTCACCGATCACGTCGAAGTGGTCTGGGATCTGGACACCGAGGCGAAGGAGTCCGCCGAGGAGAAGGGGCTCGCCTTCCGCCGCGTCGCCACCTCCGGCGAGGATCCGCGCTTCATCGCGGCGCTGGCAGATCTGGTCCAGGAGCGCCTGGACGCACAGTTCCCGCGCCGCATCGTGACCGACTTCGGCGGCACCCCGGACGTGTGCGGGGCGAACTGCTGCGTGGGCCGGATGTGCCGCCCCACCACCAGCGCCGTGGACTCCGCGCAGGACGTGGAGCGGGCGCGGGCGGAGGCGGCGACGGCGGGAGCGGCCTCGTGACGCCAGGCGGCGACGCGGCGGGGACCCCGCTGCCCACCGGCACCGCGGCCTTCGTCGGCTCCGCCCTGCGGATCGGGACCCGTGCCTCGGACCTCGCCCTGACCCAGTCGGGGCAGGTGGGCGCGGCCCTCGTGGCCGGGACGGACCACACCGTGGAGCTCGTGCACGTGAGCACCCACGGCGACCGCGACCGCACCAGCCCGCTCGCGCAGATGGGCGGCACCGGCGTGTTCGTCACCGCCGTGCGCCAGGCGCTGCTGGACGGGACGGTCGACGTGGTCGTCCACTCCTGCAAGGACCTCCCCACCGCGCCGCTCGAGGAGATCAGCCTGGCCTGCTACCCGCCGCGGGAGGACCCGCGCGATGCGCTGTGCGCCCGCGACGGCCTCACCCTGGCCGAGCTGCCGGCCGGGTCGAAGGTGGGCACCGGCTCGCCGCGCCGCGCCGCCCAGCTGCTACGGGCCCGCCCCGACCTCGAGGTGCTGGGGATCCGCGGCAACGTCGAGACCCGTCTGGCGCGCGCGCTCGGCCCCGACGCGGATCTCGACGCGGTCGTGCTCGCGGCCTCCGGCCTGCGCCGGGTGGGCCGGGACGCGACGATCAGCGAGCTGCTGCCCGCCGAGGTGATGCTCCCTGCCCCGGCCCAGGGCGCCCTCGCGGTCGAGGCGACCTCCGCCGCGCTCGCGGACCGGCCCTGGTACGCGGAGCGCCTCGCGGCGGTCGACGACCCGGCCACCCGCGCCGCGGTCGCCGCCGAGCGGGCGCTGCTGCGCACCCTCGAGGCGGGCTGCTCGGCCCCGGTCGCGGCCTACGCGGAGTTCGAGACCGACGGGTCCGATGAGGGTGAACGGGGCCCTGCGGGCGTGCTGCGCCTGCGCGGCCTCGCGATCCGGCCCGACGGCTCGCACGTCGTCGAGGGCGAGGCGCGCGTCACCCTCGACCTCGCCGCCGATGCCCTCTCGGGAACCGGCTCGGTGCCCTCCGAGCTGGGCGCCGAGCTCGCCGCCGACCTCCTCGAGCGCGGCGCCGGCGAGATCCTCGAACAGGCCCGGGCGTGAGCACCGCCCCCGCCGCCCCGCGCCCCGTCCTGGTCGCCCGACCGGCCGGGCGCGGAGCGGCGCTGCTCGACCTCCTGCACGGCGCGGGGATCCCGGCGGAGCACCATCCGCTGATCCACCTCGTGCCCGAGTCCGACGAGGCCCTCACCGCGGTCCGCTCCCTGGTGACCGGCGGCGGGTGCACCCACCTCGTGGTCACCTCCCGGACCGTCGCCGAGGTGCTGGGCCACTTCGAGGTGCCCGAGCGGACGGCGGTCGTCGCCGTCGGCGCCGGGACCGCGCAGGCGCTGCGCGAGGTCGGCATCCTCCCGTCCCTCGTCGCCGGAGGAACCGGCGCGGCGCTCGTCGAGCAGATGCCGCCCGCTCCCGAGGGGGCGACCGTTCTCTTCCCTGCCTCCGCCGCCGCGGCCCGCACCGTCCCCGACGGTCTGCGGGCCAAGGGCTACCGGGTGCACGAGATCTCGGTGTACCGGCCCGAGCCCGTCGAGCCGCCCGTCGAGGTCGCCGTGGGCCTCGCCACCGGCGGCTACGGCGCGCTGGTCCTCACCAGCCCGCTGATCGCGCGCCGCGCAGCCGGTCACGGGGTGCATGCCTCGACGCCGATCGTCAGCATCGGCGCCCCCACCTCCGCGGCAGTGCACGCGGCGGGGCTGCCCCTCGCCGCACAGGCGGAGGAGCCGACGGATGCGGCGCTGGTCCGCGCGATCCAGAAGGTGCTCGCCGCCGCGCCCGGTACGGCCCTCCCCCACACTCCCGCTCCCGACCTCCCGAAGGAGATCCGATGACCTTCCCGACCGCTCCCGGCTCCCGTCCCGCGGGCCCGATCGACCGCCCGCGCCGCCTGCGCTCCACCGCCGCGATGCGCTCCCTGGTGCGCGAGAACTCGCTGCGGCCCGGCGACCTGGTGCTGCCCCTGTTCGTGCGTGAGGGCGCCACGGAGAACCGGCCCGTCTCCTCCATGCCCGGCGTCGAGCAGCACACCATGGACTCCCTGGTCCGCGCCGCGACCGAGGCGACCGAGCGGGGCGTCGGCGGCGTGATGCTGTTCGGCGTGCCCGAGCACAAGGACGCCGTCGGCTCCGGGGCCACGGACCCGGACGGCATCCTCAACCTCGCGCTGGCCCGCCTGCGCTCCGAGCTGGGCGATGACACCGTGATCATGGCGGACCTGTGCCTGGACGAGTTCACCGACCACGGCCACTGCGGCGTGCTCGACGCCGACGGGCGGGTCGACAACGACGCGACCCTGGTGCGCTACCGCGAGATGGCGCTCGCCCAGGCCGAGGCGGGCGCCCACCTGCTGGGGCCCTCGGGCATGATGGACGGCCAGATCGAGGCGATCCGCGACGCCCTGGACGGCGCCGGCCACGAGGACACGGCGATCTACGCCTACACCGCGAAGTACGCCTCGGCGTTCTACGGCCCGTTCCGCGAGGCGGTCGACTCCTCGCTGCAGGGCGACCGCCGCACGTACCAGCAGGACCCGGCCAACGGCCGCGAGGCTCTGCGGGAGCTCGAGCTCGACCTCGCCGAGGGCGCGGACCTCGTGATGGTCAAGCCCGGACTCCCCTATCTCGATGTGCTGAAGGACGTCGCGGCGGCCTCGCCCGTGCCCGTCGGGGCCTACCAGGTCTCCGGCGAGTACGCGATGATCGAGGCGGCCGCCGCGAACGGCTGGATCGACCGCGACCGCATGATCCTCGAGACGCTGCTGGCCTTCCGCCGCGCCGGTGCCTCGACCGTCCTGACCTACTACGCGAGCGAGGTCGCCGGCTGGTACCGGGACGGTCTGCCCACCGCTCTGCACGAGTTCCTCTGAGCCCTGCGCACCCCGCCGCCCGCGCTCCGCGCTCACTCACAGCACCCACTGACCAGGAGACGACCCTGATGACCAGCACGACCACCTCTGCCGACCTCTTCGCCCGCGCCCAGCAGGTCATCCCCTCCGGCGTGAACTCGCCGGTGCGGGCCTTCGGCTCGGTGGGCGGCACCCCTCCGTTCCTCACCGAGGCGAAGGGCGCGCTGCTGCACGACGCCGACGGCAACGAGTACGTGGATCTGGTCGGGTCCTGGGGCCCGATGATCCTGGGCCACGCGAACGAGCAGGTCGTCGAGGCGGTGCGCGCGGCGGCAGGCCGCGGCCTGTCCTTCGGCGCCCCGCAGCCGGGCGAGGTGACGCTCGCCGAGGAGGTGGTGCGGCGCATCGGTCCCGTCGAGCAGCTGCGCCTGGTCAACTCCGGCACCGAGGCGACGATGAGCGCACTGCGCGTGGCCCGCGCCGCGACCGGCCGCGACGTCGTCGTGAAGTTCGCCGGCTGCTACCACGGGCACGTGGACGCGCTGCTGGCCGAGGCCGGCAGCGGGGTGGCGACCTTCGCGATGCCGGGCTCCGCCGGGGTCACCGCGGCGACCGCGCGGGACACCGTGGTGCTGCCCTACGGGGATAGTGAGGCGGTCGCGGCGCTGTTCGCCGAGCGCGGCGGGGAGATCGCCGCGATCATCACCGAGGCCGCCCCCGCGAACATGGGCGTGGTGCCGCCGCTCGCGCAGGACGGCGTGGGCTTCAACCGTTTCCTGTCCGAGACGGCGCACGCCGCGGGCGCGCTCCTGATCAGCGACGAGGTGCTCACCGGGTTCCGCGCGAGCGCCGAGGGCCACTACGGCATCGACGGGGCGGATCGCAGCTGGGCGCCGGACCTCATGACCTTCGGCAAGGTCATCGGCGGCGGGCTGCCCGTGGGCGCCTTCGGCGGGCGCGCGGATCTGATGGGGCTGCTCGCCCCGGCCGGCCCGGTCTACCAGGCGGGCACCCTGTCGGGGAACCCGCTGGCCACCGCAGCGGGCCTGGCGACCCTGGAGGGTCTGGACGCGGCGGCGTACGACACCCTGGGCCGCGCCTCCTCGACCCTGCAGCAGCTCGTGGCGGATGCGCTCACCACCGCGGGCGTCCCCCACGTCATCCAGACCGCGGGCACCCTGTTCTCGGTGTTCTTCCGCGAGCAGCCGGTGACCACCTACGAGGACGCGAAGGCGCAGGACACCGCGGCGTTCACCCGCTTCTTCCACGCCATGCTGGAGGGCGGCGTCTACCTGCCGCCGTCGGCCTTCGAGGCCTGGTTCGTCTCGACCGCGCACTCCGACGAGGTCCTCGACCGGATCGCGGCGGTGCTGCCCGCGGCGGCGAAGGCGGCGGCCCGCGGCTGAGCCGCCCGGCGGGGCGCATCGACGCTGCGCATCGGCGGCTGACATCTCACGCCACGATCCTCGACGGGCAGGTGCGGGCCAGTGAGGGGTTCTGGACCGGAGAGGACGCCGAAGGCTTCCGCATGTCGTGGTCCAGTGGCGCCGGTCGGCTCCTGGAGCAGGTCTGCGGGGATCTCGCACAGCACTCCGCGACGCTGACCGAGGAGGTCGAGCAGCAGGTCACGGCATCTGCGACGGCACCCGGCTGGCGATCGCCGACCGGCGGCACATCGCGATCGTCAGCGTCGACGGGGAGCTGCTGTGGAATCTGATCGGCCATGAGGACCCTCGTGACACGGCGGCGCGGATCACGGCTCTCGCGTTCCACCCGGACGGCACACAGCTGGCCTCCACCAGCACGGATGGCACGGTTCGCCTCTGGGACGTGAGCGGGGACCAGTGCGGGGCGGGCCACGTCCTGCAGCCCGACACCCCTGCTCCCACGGCGCTGTCCTTCATCGAGGAGGGCAGGATCCTCGTCATCGGCGGTACCGAGGTCCACGGTCGGAGCGACCCGCCCAACCACCTCTCGCGCTGGGATCCCGCCACCGGGGAGCGGCGCGAGGTGCTGGACGACCAGGAGCGGATCCTGGTCGACTTCGGGCACAGCGCGGACGGGACCCTGGTGCTGGTCACCTATGCACCGGCGACCCTCGAAGTGCACGCACCGGACGGCACGGCCAGCACCGGCCCCGAGGTCTCCCCGTACACCCATTCGGCCCGCCTGGCCGTCGGAGCGCAGAGCCGCATCGCACTGCAGAGTCCCGGGGAGCTGCTGATCTGGGACCGCGCCACCGGGGAGGAGACCCGCTTCGAGGACCGTCTGCTGCAGCGGATCTGCTGGTCCCCGGACGAGAGCGTGCTGTACACACTGGACGAGGCCACGGGCGTCTCGGCCTGGGACGGACAGGACTGGAGGGCATTCGACCTGCCGCGCTCCTGACCCGTGGGCGGGGACTCTCCGGCTCGTCGGACCTCGTCGGGACCGCGGTGCGAGGCCTGGCGACCCTGGAGGGCCTGAGGGCGGCGGCGCGGGGCCGAGCTCGGCCCCGGCTGCCTGCGACGTCCGAGCCCCCGGCCGGGGAGCCCTCCCCATGCCGGCCGTCCGTTCCGCCTCGGCCGGCGCGTCACACCGGGCTGGGCGTCGGCGCTCGACCGGCGCGCACCACCTGCACGACCGCCACGACGGCGAGGGCCACGACGGCCAGCAGGCTGAGCGCGTGGAGCACGTTCCCCCACGGGGCGTGGTCCGCACCGCCGACGCCGAAGGTGTCCGCCAGGGTCATCCCGGCCGGGAACGATGCCACGAGGTAGACGGGCGATGCTCCGACGAGCAGCCCGAGCATGATCAGCACGACGACACTCCCCCGGAGCCTCCCCCTCGCCGCGGCGATCGCAGCGGCTCCGGCGCTCAGGGGGCCGGGCAGCAGCGCGGCGATCATCAGCCCCCACCCCATGGTGTCGGCGGTCTGGCCGACCGCGGCGTGGATCTCCCGCAGGCTCGATCCCGGGACGGTCGCGAGCGGATTCAGCACCTGGATCTGGAGCGCGGCGAGCACGGCACAGGCCAGCACCGCCAGGGCGCCGAGCGCGGCGAATGCGCCGGTCAGCAGGGTCGCGGAGCGCGGGGAGTCGGTCATGTCGGAAGTCTTCCATCGCCTGGATCTCGGACCATGGGGGAAGTGTGGAGATCAGGCGGGGGTCTCGGGGGCTGGCGGCGGTGGGGCCGGTGGTGGATGCGCAGGCCGGCTCGAGTGGGGCCGTGAGGTCGGGCGGCGCCGAGATCGCCTCACGGGCGAGGTGAGGGATGACGGCCGGGTCCTCCGCCGGGTTCCCGCGCGGCTGATCCACTCGACGACATGGCCATCGGTGCCGGGCTCGACCACTCTCTGCACTGTCCGGGTCTGCTGCTCCTTGCCGTTGCAGTGGGCGCAGAGCCCCTGACCGTTGTCGAGGCAGGTGGCACCGCCCGCCGCGTGGGCGAGGATGTGGTCGATCTGGCGGATGGAGGCGTCGCAGTACGGTGCGCGGCAGGTCTGGTCGCGCCAGCGGATGAAGCGAGCGAGCGCCGCCGGGAAGGCCCGGGCACGGGATTCGACGGCGACGAGCTCTCCGGTGCGCGGATGCGTGTAGAGCCGCCTCATGACGGCGTGCAGGGCGGGGCCGTCCGGCCCCATGGCGTCCTCCGCGTCGGCGGTGAGCGCCGCCCCGAGCGGTCCGCGCAGCTCCTCGCGCAGCACCTCGGCCGACGCCGTTCCATAGCCCTCGATCCGGGCGAGGTCCCCACCGCCGGGGTGGATCAGCGCCCGCTCGGTGATCATGACGCCGATGTCGAGCGTGGTCGCGACCATGCCGTCCTCCTGGCCAAGCAGCGTGTCCACGAAGGAATCGGCCTGGATGGCCTGGTGGCCCCGACGGTCGCCGGCGGCGCGCAGCCGCTCGGCCTCGAGCGAGAGCCGCTTGCGGATCCTCGCGCCGTCGAGCGCGGAGATGCGCGCGGAGACCGTCGCCATGCCGTGCTCGGCCCGGCGCACCGTCACATGCCGTTCCTGCCGCGCCCGCTGGTGTCGGCGCTTCTGACCGTGCGGATCGGCCCCGGCGATGGCTGCCGCGGTCGCGGCGTCCCAGGTCTCCGACCCGGCGCCCTCGAGATCCGGCAGCCGCTCGCCGAGCAGACGATCGGCGAGGGACCGATGCTCGGGCGGGAGCGGTGCGAAGGAGCGGGCGGTGCGATGGGCGGCGGTGCTCGTGACCTGCGCGGTCGCGAGCGCGGTGAGCATCTCCGGCATGTCCGCGACCAGGCGCCGCTGGGAGGCGAGCGAGTGCGCGGCCGAGGCCGGCGACCTCCCCACGAGCATCGACACCTCGCGCGCGGCCTCGTGCGCGGCCTCGCGACGGAGCGCGGCCATCGGCGGAGCCTCTGCAGCCTCCTGTGCGACGCGGGCGTTCGCCTCGGCCTGCTTCCGGAGGGTGAGCGAGTCCGTGAGGGCGACGACGGCCCGCGCCTCGACGGCGTCCAGCGCGCTGCGGAGCTCGTGGATCATGCCCACGACGCCCGTGAGGGCCGTTCCCCGCTCGGTGCCGGGGGTGAACAGCTCCCGAGGCCGCAGGGCGAGCTCCCGCAGCACGAAGCCCTGGTCCCCCAGGCACAGCGGCGAGCGCTGAGGGGCCGCCCGCGCGCACGGCCTCGACCAGCGCCCGGTGGGGATCACCGGGTGCTGAGTCAGGGTGCTGCGCGGGATGGGACATGACTCCACGATTCCGTACACCTCCGACAAAAGAAAGGCAGATCGCCCCATGTGGATAACTTTGATCGGGGAGGAACGGTCACATCGCGAGCAGTGTCGACGCGCGGAGTATCGCCAGGACAGAGGGGATCTCAGCGCGCCGTCGCACATGCCGTCCCGTCGGGCGTGAATAACGCAGACCGCAACCGCTCACAGAATCTTGGAGAATGCGGATAACTGCTCTCTGTGGAGGAACCGCGCCCCACGACACCCCCTCCGCGCCACGACTCCGCATGACCCCCGACGACGCTCCGCGACGCACTGCGTCGGCCGATGACGGCGGGCTCGACACCGCCCCGTCGGCTGCCCCACGCTGGATCCCGTCGGCACCGCCGGCCGCCGCTTCGTAGCTCAGCCCGGAAGAGCAGCTCCCTCATGAGGAGTGGGTCGCAGGTTCGAATCCTGCCGGAGCGTCTCACCCCCGCCGTGGCACAGGCCACCCTGAACGCCTGTTCGCCCAGGTGGATCGCTACCCTCAGGGCCGCGCGGCACCCCGCCGCGGACGGTCTCGGACCGACCCGCTGATCCCCGGGAGGGCACAGGAATGGACGACTGGACACAGACCCTGGGAGCAGGGCCGCTCCTGGGCATAGCGGCCGCCGCGGTCGCCCTCATCCTGATCCTCATCATGCGGTTCAAGGTGCATGCCTTCCTCACCCTGATCCTCGTCTCGCTGCTCACCGCGATCGCCACCCGGATCCCCGTGGACGTCATCGTCGACTCCCTGATCGACGGATTCGGCGGCACCCTCGGCTCGGTCGCCCTGCTCATCGCGCTCGGCGCGATGCTCGGCAAGCTCGTGGAGTACAGCGGCGGCGCCAAGGTGCTCGCCGAGAAGATGGTCGAGATCTTCGGCGAGAAGCGGGCGCCCTTCGGCCTCGGCCTCGCCTCGCTCGCCTTCGGCTTCCCGATCTTCTTCGACGCGGGCCTGGTGGTCATGCTGCCGGTGATCTTCGCGGTCGCCCGACGGCTCGGCGGCAACGTGCTCCTGTACGGCATCCCGGCCGCGACCGCGTTCTCCGTCATGCACGTCTTCGCACCCCCGCACCCCGGCCCCGTGGCCGCGTCCGAGCTCTACGGAGCGAACCTCGGCCTGGTGCTGCTGGTCGCGATCGTCATCGCCTTCCCCGTCTGGTTCCTCGCCGGGCACCTGTGGGGCATGTTCATCGGCCGACGGATCCAGCTGCCCGTCCCCACCCTGTTCGACAGCGCGGAGGACGACGACCTGCCGGTCACCCCGCCGAGCGTGGGCACCGTGGTCGCGATCCTGCTGCTGCCGCTGATGCTGATCTTCCTCAACACGGGCCTGGACTTCCTCACCACCGGCGGCTTCGTCGACGGCGAGCAGACCTGGGTCCACATCCTCACGCTGCTGGGCAGCGTCCCGGTGGCCCTGCTGATCTCGGTGCTGGTCGCGCTGGTGGTGCTGGGTCGCCGCCGCGGGGCCGACGGCAGCACGCTCGAGAAGATCGTGGACTCCTCGCTGGGCCCGGTGGCCTCGGTCATCCTCATCACCGGCGCCGGCGGCATGTTCGGCGGCATCCTGCGCCTGTCCGGCATCGGGGACGCGCTCGCGGACCTGCTCTCCGGGATCGGCGTGCCGATCATCCTCGCGGTGTGGCTGATCGCCGCGATCCTCCGCGTGGCGCAGGGCTCGGCCACGGTGGCTCTGGTGACCGCGGCCGGGCTCATGGTCCCCGCGGTGGCGGCGGGCGACTACAGCCAGATGCAGGTCGTGGCGATCACGCTCGCGACGGCGTCGGGCTCCGTGTTCGCCAGCCACGTCAACGACTCCGGCTTCTGGCTGGTGGGCCGCCTGATGGGCATGGACGTGCGGACCACGCTGAAGGTGTGGACCACGCAGCAGGCCCTGCAGTCGCTCGTCGGCTTCGCCTTCGCCCTGATCGTGTTCATCGCGTTCTGAGCCGTCGCGCTCCGGGCCTGCGGGGTCGGGTGTCCGCCCGTCCCCGTAGGCTCGAGTCCTGCCACCCGCCCCGCTCCACCCGCCCCGCCGACACCCGAGGACTCCATGCGCTCCCGTTCCACCACCCGGCCGCCCGTGCTCTCCCCGCTGGTGCTCCCGGATCTCGAGGAGGCCGGGGCCGAGGAGCTCGGCGCGCAGCGCCATCACGAGGGCCTGCGCCTGGACGGCGCGGACCTCAGCGGCGCGGACCTCACCGGGGCGACCTTCTCCGAGTGCGAGCTGCTGGGCGTCACCGCGCACACCCCGGTGCTCCGCCACGCACGGCTCCTCGAGACCCGCGTCGAGCGCCTCGGTGCCCCGGTGCTGGACGCGACGCGCTGCACCTGGCGGGACGTGGAGCTGCGCGGCTCACGGGTGGGGGCGCTGGACATCTACGACGCCGAGATCCGCTCGACCCGGATCTCCTCCTCCAAGTTCGACTGGATCAACCTGCGCTCGAGCACCCTCGAGGACGTCCTGTTCGAGGACTGCACGATCGAGGAGCTCGACCTCTCGGGCGTCACGGCGACCCGGGTCGCCTTCGTGAACTGCCGCGTGGGCAGCCTGGCGCTGGCCCATGCACGGCTGGCCGACGTGGACCTGCGCGGGCTCGACGTCGCGGCGATCGGCAACCTCGAGGGCCTCGCCGGGGCGACCCTCGACGCGCAGCAGGCCGCCGCCCTCGCCCCCGCCTTCGCGAGCCACCTCGGCATCCGCCTCGAGGGCTGAGCGCCGGGCCCGGTCGGGACGGATCGCACCCGGTAGGGTCGGGGCATCCCGCCGCCGACGAAGGAGTCGCCCGATGTCAGGAATCCGCGCCCTCACCCTCCTCGTGGAGGACCCCTCGGCCGCGGCCGCGGCGCTCCGCGACGCCGCCGGCTGGGAGATCGAGGCGGACTTCGGCAGCTTCGCCTCGCTCGTCGCCCCCGGCAGCGTCCCGCTGTGGCTCAACGCTCCGGCCGACGGCGAGGCGACCTCGCAGGGGATCGTGCTCCACATGATCTGCGAGGACGTCGACACGGCTTTCGAGCACGCCGTCGCCCACGGCGCCGAGGCGGTGCGGGAGCCGCAGGACATGGACTTCGGCGAGCGCTCCGCCTGCGTGCGGGTCGCCGCGCTGCCGGGAGTCACGGTGGACTTCTCCCGTCCCCTCCCCTGACCAGCAGAACGCGGGCCGAGGTGATCCCCGACCCGCGCCTGATGCGGAGACTACGCTCAGCCGCGCCCGCTGACCCGCTGCTTCCGAGAAGTGATCTCGCCGGTGTTGAACCCGGCCAGGTGGAGTCCGCCGTGGAAGCGGGCGTGCTCGATCTTCACGCAGCGGTCCATGACCACGTCGAGGCCGCCGGCCTCCGCGATCGCCGCCGCCTCCTCGTTCCAGGAGCCGAGCTGCAGCCACAGCGTCCTGGCGCCCGCGTCGACCGCCTCCTGGGCCACGCCCGGGAGGTCGGCGTCCTTGCGGAAGACGTCGACGATGTCGGGGACCTCGGGCAGGTCCGCGAGGGAGGCGTAGGCCGGCCGGCCGAGGATCTCGGTGGCGCGGGGGTTGACGAAGTACACCTCGTAGGGCGAGCTCGAGAGCAGGTAGGTGCTCACGAAGTAGCTGGCCCGGGCGGGGTTCGTCGAGGCTCCGACGATCGCGATCGAGCGCGCGCGGCGCAGGATGGCGAGCCGTTCGGGGGCCGACGGGCCCTGCCAGGTGCGGCCGGGGGTCTCCCCCGGGGTCGCGGGGACGGCGCACGCGTCGCCGGCGCCCTGCACGCTGATGCCGTTCATCGGGTCTCTCCCGTCGCCGTGGTGATCGCCTGGTCGAGGTCCCACAGGATGTCCTCGATGTCCTCGAGGCCCACCGAGATCCGGATCAGGTCCGCCCGCACGCCGCCGGCCGCGAGCTGCTCGGCGGAGAGCTGCTGGTGGGTGGTGGAGGCCGGGTGGATGACCAGGGTGCGGGCATCGCCGATGTTGGCCAGGTGGGAGGCGAGCTGGAGGTTCGCGATCACCGCCTCGCCGGTGGCGCGCGCCGCGAGGGCCTCCTCCTCGGGGGTGGCGAACTCGCCCGTCGGCCGCACGCCGAAGGCGAAGACGGATCCGGGACCGAGCGGGAGGTACTTCGCGGCCCGCTCGTGGTGGGCGTGGGACTCCAGGCCCGCCCAGGTCACGAAGGAGACCCGGGGGTCCTCCTCGAGCCACTGCGCGACGGCGCGGGCCCCGGCGAGATGGGCGTCGATCCGCTGCGGCAGGGTCTCCACGCCCTGCAGCAGCTGGAAGGCGGACTGCGCCGAGAGGCTGGGTCCGATGTCGCGCAGCTGCTCGGAGCGCAGCTTGGTGAGGAAGCCGTACTCGCCGAAGTTGTCCCACCAGCGGATCCCGCCGTAGGAGTCGACCGGCTCGGTCATCGTGGGGAACTTCCCGTTGCCCCAGTCGAAGCGACCGGACTCGACGACCACGCCGCCGAGGGTGGTGCCGTGCCCGCCGAGGAACTTGGTGGCGGAGTGGATCACGATGTCCGCACCGTGCTCGAGCGGCCGCACCAGGTACGGCGTGGCCAGCGTCGCGTCGACCACGAGCGGGACGCCGTGCTCGTGCGCCAGCTCGGCGAGCCCCTCGAGGTCGGCGATCTCGCCGGAGGGGTTGCCGATCATCTCGACGTAGAGCACCTTCGTCTCCGGACGGAACGCGTCGCGATAGTCCTCCGGGTCGGAGGAGGCCACGAAGGTGGTCTCCACGCCGAAGCGGCGCAGGGTGACGTCCAGCTGCGTGACGGTGCCGCCGTAGAGCTGGGCGGAGGAGACCACGTGGTCCCCCGCGCCCACGAGCGCCGCGAAGGTGATGAACTCCGCGCTCATGCCCGAGGCGGTCGCGACCGCCCCGATCCCGCCCTCGAGGGAGGCGATCCGCTCCTCGAACGCGGCGACGGTGGGGTTGCCGATGCGGGAGTAGATGTTGCCGTACTTCTGGAGCGCGAACAGGTTCGCCGCGTCCTGGGCGTCGTCGAAGACGAACGAGGTCGTCTGGTAGATCGGCACCGCACGGGCGCCGTGCTGGGCATCCGGCGTGCCGCCGGCGTGCAGGGCGCGGGTGCGGAACCCGAAGGTGCGCTCCGCGGCGGGGGCGGGGGCGGCGGGGGCGGCGGGCTGCTCCGAGGGGGCGGTCATGCGGCGGCCCCTGCCGTGGCCGGATGGTCGGCCGGGAGGGTCTCGATGGCGGCGGCGCGGGCGTCCTCCGCGCTGACGCCGGGGGCGATCGGCAGCAGGTCGGTGTTCAGCTCGGTGCCCTTGCTGCGGGCGAGGTCCGCCTCCTTCTCGCGCACGATCGGCAGCACGTCGCGGCCGAAGGCGGCGACCTCCTCGGAGAAGTGGAGGTAGCAGGTGAGCAGCAGGTTCACGCCCACCTTCTTGTACTCGATGACGCGATCGGCGATCTCCTCGGGAGTGCCGATCAGCTGCGTCTTGAAGCCGTCGTTGTACTGCACGAGGTCCTCGAAGGAGGAGTCTGCCCACATGCCCTTGCCGTCCTTCGTGGAGGCGCCGGCCTCCTGCACGGACTGGCGGAAGCCCTCGACGGCGGGGCGGTGCGCCTTCGCGACGATCTCGCGCAGGGTCTCCTCCGCCTCCTTCCGGGACTCCCGGGCGATGACGAAGCCGTTCAGGCCGCACTTCGGCTGCCGGCCGGCCTCCGCGGCGGAGGCGAGCACCCCGGCGACGTTCTCCTCGTAGCCCTCGAGGGAGCGGCCGTTGGAGAAGTACCAGTCGGCGACCCGGCCGGCGGTGGCCTGGGCGGCGGTGGAGTTGCCGCCGAAGAAGATCTCCGGGTGGGGGCGACCGGGCACGTCGACCGGCTTCGGGGAGAGGGTGAAGTCGTCGATCGCGTAGTACTTCCCGTCCTGGGAGTACCCGTTCTCGGTCAGCAGGCCGCGCAGCGCCGCGATGAACTCCTCGGTGCGCACGTAGCGCTCGTCGTGCTCGAGCCAGGGCAGGCCGAACTTCACGAACTCGTCCTTCAGCCAGCCGGAGACGATGTTCACCGCGGCGCGGCCCTCGGAGAGGTGATCGGCCGTGATCAGCCACTTGGCGAGCACGCCCGGGTGCCACATGCCGGGGTGGAAGGCGGCGATGACCTTGAGCCGCTCGGTGGCGCCCAGCAGGGCGAGGGAGAACGCGGAGGCCTCGTGCTGCTTGTCCGCACCGTAGCTGGCGGCGTAGCGGGTCTGCGTCAGCGCGTACTCGAAGCCGGAGTCCTCGGCGATGCGGGCGAGGCGCTTGTTGTAGGGCAGCTGCCAGTCGGTGCGCTGCTCGATGGTGGAGACCACGAGGCCGCCGGAGACGTTCGGCACCCAGTACGCGAACTTCAGCGGCGTCTCGAAGGTCGAGGCGGGAACGGTGGTGGTCATGGATCCTCCAGGGGTGTGTGGTGGAGCGGGGGGAGTCTGTCAGTCCTGCGGGGCGACGGTCGGGTCGTCCACGGACAGAGCGGCGAGCACCTCGGCGACCGCGGAGACGGCCTCCGGGTTCTGCAGAGAGGTGATGTCGCCCAGCGGCGCCGGCTCCTGACCGGCGCGACGGGCGCGCTCGGCATGGACCAGCTGCGCGAGCAGACGGCGCATGATCTTGCCCGAGCGGGTGCGGGGCAGGTCGGGGACCGTGATGACGAACCGCGGCTTGGCGATCGGTCCGATCTCGGTCGCGACCCGGGCGCGGAGCGCGGGAGCGTCGACGGCAGGAGCGGCCGACGGGGTCTCCGCGGGGATCACGAACACGGCCACGGCCTGGCCGGTCAGCGCGTCGTCCACGCCCGCGGCGCCCGCCTCCTGCACCGAGGCGTCCGCGACCAGGGCGGACTCGATCTCGATCGTGGACAGCCGGTGCCCGGAGACGTTCACGACGTCGTCCAGGCGGCCCAGGATCCAGAAGCAGCCGTCGGCGTCGACCGTCGCGGAGTCCCCGGCGACGTAGAAGCCGCCGTGCTCCCCGCGACCGGCGTGGTCGCGCCAGTAGGAGTCGCGGTAGCGCTCCGGGTCGCCCCAGACGGTGCGGGCCATGCCGGGCCAGGGCCGGCGGGCCACGAGCGTGCCGGCGACGCCGGACGGCTGCTCCTCACCGACCTCGTCGACCACGGCCATGTCGATGCCGGGCAGCGGCCCGGTGGCCGAGCCGGGCTTCAGCGTGGTCACGCCCGGCAGCGGCACCAGCATCGACGCCCCGGTCTCGGACTGCCACCAGGTGTCGATGATCGGCAGCGCGTCCCGGCCGAAGGTGCGGCGGAACCACACCCAGGCCTCGGGGTTGATCGCCTCGCCCACGGTGCCCAGCAGGCGCAGGGAGCTGAGGTCGTGCCCGCCGGGCAGCTCCTCGCCGAACCAGCTCATGAAGGTGCGGATCAGGGTGGGAGCGGTGTAGTAGACGGTGACGCCATAGCGTTCGATGATCTCCAGGTGCCGCTCGCGGTGCGGCTCCCCGGGGGTGCCCTCGTAGATCACCTGGGTGAGGCCGTTGCTGAGCGGGCCGTAGATCTCGTAGGTGTGGGCGGTGACCCAGGCGAGGTCCGCGGTGCACCAGTGGACGTCGGTGGGCTTCGCGTCGAAGTGGGCCCAGTGGGAGAAGGTCGCGTGGGTGAGGTAGCCGCCGGAGGTGTGGACCAGGCCCTTGGGCTTCCCGGTGGTGCCGGACGTGTAGATGATGAACAGCGGGTGCTCGGCGTCGAACGGCTGCGCCTCATGCTGCTCGGAGGCCGTCCCCACGCTCTCGTGCCACCACACGTCGCGGCCCTCGGTCCAGGCGATGTCCGTCCCGGTGCGGCGCACCACCAGCACGTGCTCGAGGTGCTCGAGCCCGTCGGCCGCGGCGTCGGCGGCGGACTTCACCTCGACCGCCTTCCCGCGACGGAACTGGCCGTCGGAGGTGACCAGGAGCTTCGCTCCGGTGTCCTCGAGACGGAAGCGCACCGCCTCCGCGCTGAACCCGCCGAAGACGAGCGAGTGCACGGCGCCGATCCTCGCGCAGGCCAGGGCGATGACCACGGTCTCCACGAGCACGGGGAGGTAGACGACCACCCGGTCCCCGGGCGTGATGCCGAGGTCGCTCAGGGCGTTCGCGGCCTGGCTGACCCGGCGCTGGAGGTCCGCATAGGTGACCGACTCGCGGTCGCCCGGCTCACCCTCGAAGTGGAGGGCGACCTGCTCGCCGCGGCCGGCGCGCACATGGCGGTCCACGCAGTTCTCGGCGACGTTCAGACGGCCGCCGAGGAACCAGCCGGCCGTGGGGACGGAGAGCTGCCCGGTGGCGGGGTCCACGACGGGCGGCTCCCACTGCAGCGCCGTGTGCCACGGCTCGGCCCACTCGAGCCGGTGCGCGGCCTCCTCCCAGAAGGCGATCGGATCCGCCTCGGCGCGGTCGTGGAGCTCCTCCCCCGCGTTCCAGGTGCCCGCCAGGGCGGGATCCGGCGCGAAGGTGCGATGCTCCAGCAGCCGCGACTCGGTCCCGGACGCGGTGGAATCAGGGGTGGTGTCGGTCAGGCTCATGCCCACCTCCTCAGCAGCTTCTTCTCGGCGAGGCCCAGCAGGGCGTTGGTCAGGCTGCCCAGCAGGGCGAGCAGCACGATGGCGAGCAGGATCCGGTCCACGCGACCGGTCTGCTGGGAGTCGTTGAGCAGGAACCCGAGGCCCATGGAGCTCGCGATGAGCTCGGCGGCGACCAGGAACAGCCAGGCCTGGGCGAGCGCGAGGCGCAGCCCGGAGACCACCGAGGGCACCACGGCGGGCAGCTGCACGGTGCGGAACAGGGACCAGCCGCGCAGGCCGAAGCAGCGCCCGGCCTCCACCAGGTGGGGGTCGATGTGGCGCAGCGCCGCGGCGACCGTGGTGAACACGGGGAAGAAGGCACCGATCGCGACCAGCGTGATCTTGGATTCCTCCCCGATCTGCAGCCACAGGATCAGCAGCGGCACCCAGGCGAGCGAGGGCACGGCGCGCAGCGCGGCGAGGGTGGGGCTGAGCAGGGCGTCGCCCGCACGGGACAGGCCCACCACGGCGGCGACGGCGAGGCCCGCCACGGACCCGGCGGCGAAGCCGATCAGCACTCGCTGCACGGAGATCGCGATGTGCCGCCACAGGTCGCCGCCCTCGATCAGCTGCGCGCCCGCCTGCACCACGGCGAGCGGGCCGGGCAGCCGGTAGGCGGGCACCAGGCCGGTCGCGGTGGAGATCTGCCAGGCGGCGAGGATCAGCAGCGGCAGCACGGCGCCGACGGCCAGGCGCACCCCGGGGCGGTCCCCGAGCCGCCGGGCGGTGGCGGGCCCCGCGGTCGCGGGAGCGGTCGACGGCGAGGGCGCCGGCGGATTCCCGACCGGTCCCGTCTCCTCCCCCGTCGTGGTGCGGGCGGCGGCCGGGGCGCTCACTGCTTCTCCACCGCGGCGGTCGCGAAGTCGGCGTGGAGGATCTCGCCGAGGGCCTTCTCGACAGCATCGGCCCCACCGGAGACGTCCTGGGACTCCCCGAGGATCGGGGCGATCGTCTCGAGCACGGCGAGCTGGTCCTCGCCGGGCACACCGGAGACGTCGAGAGTGGAGCGCTCGGTGATCACCGTGGTCGCGACCGCGAGGTCGATGCCGGCCGCGTCGGCGAGCAGCTGGGCGGTGGCCTCGAGGTTCTCGAGCGCCCAGGTGCGGGCCTGCTCGTACGAGTCGACGACCACCTGGGCGACGTCGGCGTGCTCATCGATGAACTGCTCGGTGGCGTTGAGGAAGCCGTAGGTGTTGAAGTCGACGTTGCGGTACACGAGCTGCGCGCCGGACTCGACCTCGGCGGCGGCCATGATCGGATCCAGCCCCGACCAGGCCTCGACGCTGCCGCCGTCCAGGGCGGAGCGGCCGTCGGCGTGCTGCAGGGGCTGCAGCTCCACGTCGTCGATCGAGAGCCCGGCCTCGGCGAGCGCCTGGACCAGGAAGAAGTACGGGTCGGTGCCGGGGGTGGCGGCGACCGCGCGGCCGTAGAGGTCCGCCGGGCCCGTGATGTCGCTGTCCTCGCCCACGACCAGCGCGGACCACTCCGGCTGGGAGTAGATGCCGATGACCTTGATCGGCGAGCCGTTGGAGCGGGCGAGCAGCGCGGCCGAGCCGGCGGTGGAGGCGACGTCGGCCGAACCGGAGCGCAGCAGCTCGTTGGCCTTGTTCGAACCGGCCGACTGCACCCAGGTGACCGTCACCGCGTCGCCGAGGGCCTTCTCGATCAGCTGCTGGTCGCGCACCACGAGGCTGAGCGGGTTGTAGGTCGCCCAGTCGATGGTGAGGGCGCCGGTGCTCCAGCTGCCCTCGCCGCCGGCGGTGTCGGCCGAGCCCTCCCCGGCCACGCAGGCGGACAGGCCCGCGGCCGCGACGGCGGAGAGCCCGAGGGCGGTGACGGTGCGGCGGCTGATGGGCTGGGTCATGAGAGGTGCTCCGTGGTGCTGGCGGTGGGGGTGCTGGCGGTGGTTGTGCTGGCGGGGGTGATGCTGGCGGGGGACGAGGGGGCGGCGGGCCGGTGGGCGTCGACGCCGAGACCGGCGAGGAGGTCGACGCGGAGGTCCGCCAGGGCGTGGTCGGCGCGGTCACGGGGGCGGGCCCCGGGCACCTCGACGATCCGGTCGAGCGAGGGGGAGGCGGGGTCCTCGCGCAGGGAGCGCAGCAGCAGCACCCGGTCGGCGAGGTAGAGCGCCTCCTCGACGTCGTGGGTCACCACCAGGACGGTGGTGGGCTCCGCGGCGTGGATCTCGAGCAGCAGGTCCTGCATGCGCAGACGGGTCAGGGCGTCGAGCGCCCCGAAGGGCTCATCCAGAAGCAGCACCTGCGGGCTGCGGGCCAGGGCCCGGGCGAGGGAGGCGCGCTGGGCCATGCCGCCGGAGACCTCGCGGGGGCGCTGTCCGGCGGCGTGCTCGAGGCCCACCAGCCGCAGCAGCTCGCGCACGCGGGCGCGGCCCTCTGCGGCGGGGGTGCCGCGCGGCAGGCCGAGCGCCACGTTCTTCTCGAGAGTGCGCCAGGGCAGCAGGCGCGGCTCCTGGAAGGCGACCGCGGTGCGCTCGTCGGTGCCGGCCAGTGCGGTCCCGCCGATGCGGAGCGCGCCGGCGCTGGGTCGGTCCAGGCCCGCGATGAGGCGCAGCAGGGTCGACTTCCCGCAGCCCGAGGGGCCGACGACGGCGAGGATCTCGCCCGAGCGGAGCTCGAGGTCGACCCCTCGCAGCACGTCCTGGCGTCCCTGCGGAGTGTCGAAGGAGCGGGCCACGCCGTCCAGGCGCACGCTCTCGGGCGCGGTGCGGGCGCGCTGCGGGCGCGGTCCGGGCTCGGTGGCGGTGCTGGTCATGGCCCCGACTATGACGGCGCAGAACGGCAGCACGCCAGAACTGCGTCATAAGCCGTCATAGTCGGAGCGGAAAGGCCTGCGACGGGGCGACGGGGTGCGACCTGGGCCACAGCTCGTCCCGTACGGTCGCGATCGTCCACGGCCGTGTGGCGTGGACCATCCGCGATGGTCAAGTCGCGCCACCTCCACGCCAACTCAGCCCGCGGCGGGTCAATGGCCCGTAAATCCCTCGATGCGACTCGTTCAAGCGGGATCAGATCAGGGCGGGTCGCTCCTAGCGTTGTCCCCGCACCCCGGACGCCCCGGCTGTGGGAACCGGCCCAGCAGGGCCCCTTCGCTCCCCCGGAGCAGCGCCACGGGACACGCCACCAGAGCACGACAGACCACCAGCACGACCGAAGGACAGGACCCCCCATGACCACCATGAACACGCACCGCGCCGCCGGCCGCGCCGTCACCCCGCTCACCAGCAGCCGACGCGCGGCCCGTGCCGTGGGCGGCAGCGCCGTGCTCGGCACCATCCTCGCCGGCACCGCCTTCGCGGGCGGCACCTCGGCGATGGCCAACGACACGGAGCTCGCCGGCTCCGACGAGGCCGCGGTCACCGCGACCTCCGCGCCGGTCGAGAACGTCGCGCAGGACTCCTCCTCGTCGTCCTCGCAGACGCTCCGCCAGGGCGACTCGGGCGAGGCCGTCGAGGCCCTGCAGTCCGCGCTCAACGAGCAGGGCGCCGACCTCCCCGTCACCGGGTACTTCGGCTCCATGACCCATGACGCGGTCATCGACTTCCAGGGCGAGAGCGGCCTCGCGGTCGACGGCGTCGTGGGCTCCGCGACCCAGGGCGCGCTCGGCGGCTCGGCCGACTCCGGCGCGGCCGGGACCGCCGCGGGCGCCACCGCCGTGCCGGCGAGCTCCACCTCCTCGAGCGGCTCCGCCATCGTGGCCGCCGCCCAGTCCGCCATCGGCACCCCCTACTCCTGGGGCAGCTCCTCGCTGAGCGGCATGGACTGCTCGGGCCTCGTGGCCTACGCCTACGGCGCCGCGGGCATCGACGTGCCGCGCACCAGCAGCGAGCTGGCCGCGCAGGGACGCAGCATCTCGCAGTCCGAGGCCCAGCCGGGCGACCTCGTGACCTGGCCCGGCCACGTCGCGATCTACGCCGGCGACGGCCAGATCATCGACGCCTCCGGCTCCCAGCAGCAGGTCGTCGAGCGCGAGATCTGGGGCAACCCGACCGGGTTCGTCACCTTCCGCTGATCCGGACGATCCGCACCACCGAGGCCCGGTCCCGCACTGCGCGGGGCCGGGCCTCGGTCCGTCCTGACGGTCCCGTCAGGACAGCTGCGCCGCCAGGATGCTGAGCGCGTCCGCCTCGCGGTCGCCGAGCGCACGGTCCAGGGCGAGCATCGGCGCAGTGCTCAGCGCCGCAGACGATGCTCGAGCGACGCCTTCGCCCCGCTCCACTCCCACGCCAGGATCGAGTAGACGACGGTGTGGCGCAGGGTGCCGTCGGGCATGATCCGGTGCGCGCGCAGGATGCCGTCCTGCTGGGCGCCGAGGCGCTCGACGGCGCGGCGGGAGGCGGTGTTCAGATGGTGCACCCTGAACTCCACGCCCAGGCAGCCCAGCTCCTCGAAGGCGTGGGCGAGCAGGGCGAGCTTCATCGCCGCGTTGATCCCGGTGCGCTGGGCGGAGGCCGCGAGGTAGGTCGTGCCGATCTCGAGCCTGCGGTCGCGGCGCGAGATGTTCAGGTAGGTCGTGTGGCCGACGATCCGGCCGTCGGTCCGGTCGATCACCGCCCAGGACACCGTGGTCCCTGCCTCGTCCGAGGCGCACTGGGCCGCGACCCGCTCGGCGACCTGATCGGGCGCGGGAACGTGGGGCGCAAAGGGGATCCGCCAGATCTCGCCGTCGGCCACCGCCGCTTGCAGGCCCTCGACGTGCTGGGGTCCCAGCGGCTCGAGCCGCACGCGGTCGTTCTCGAGGACCACGGGACGAGGCGTGGCGAGGGACGCGGTCGGGACCGCGGCGAGCGCCGGATCGGGACCGGTGCTCATCCGTGCTGCTCGATCGCCATCTCGTAGTAGCGCAGCAGATCGTCCGAGGCGTTCTCCCAGGAGAACTTCTCGGCCTCGGCCCGGGCGGCCTCGCGGATGCTCCCGCGCAGCGCGCCGTCGCCGAGCCGGGTCAGCGCCGCGTCCAGGCTCGCCTCGTCCCCGGAGTCGAACAGGAGGCCGTTCACCCCGTCGGTGACCTGCTCCATCGTCGGCCCCGAGCGGGCGGCCACCACGGGGAGGCCGGAGGCCATGCCCTCGAGGATCACCAGGCCCAGGGTCTCGGTGACCGAGGGGAAGACGAAGGCATCGGCGCTCGCGAAGGCGCTCGCGAGCTCCTCCCCCTCCATGAAGCCGGGGAACAGGGTCGAGGTGCCGGCGAAGAGCTGCTCGAGCTCGCGCCGGTAGGGGCCGTCGCCCACGATCGCGAGCGCCACGTCGTCGCGGCGCTCCATCATCGGCCGCAGGCGATGGATCTCCTTCTCCGCCGCGAGCCGGCCCACGAACACCAGCAGCTTCTTCTCCGGATGCCCCTCGGTGAGGCGCTCGCGCATCGCGCTCGAGGCGAAGCGCGGATGGAAGGTCTGCGTGTCCACGCCGCGGCTGACCACGTGCAGGTTCCGGATCCCCTTCTCCTCCAGCTCCGCCTTCATCGTCTCGGAGGTCGCGATGTTGACGTCGGCGAGGGCGTGGTTGCGCTTGATCTGCCACCACACCGCGGGCTTGCCCCAGCGGTAGGCGCGGTAGAGGTCCAGGTAGCGCGGGATGTGGGTGTGATAGCTGGCCACCAGCGGGATCCGCTGGCGATGAGCGGCGTAGGCGCCCGAGGAGGCCAGCAGGATCGGCTGGGCGGCGTGGACCACGTCCGGGTGGAAGCCGCGGATGATGCCGTCCACGTTCGGGCTCGGGAGGGTGAAGCGCCGGTGCTTGTAGAACGGCAGGGTCACCGGGCGGATGCCCACCACCCGTGCCCCGTGGTGCTCGGTGACCCCGAGCTCGGGGGCGATCACCATGACCTCGTGCCCGAGATCGGTGAACCGTTCGACGGCGTGGCGCAGCCTGGTCACCACGCCGTCGACGGAGGGCAGGAAGGTCTCCGTGACGATCGCGATCTTCACGGAAGGATGCTCACTTCCAGGTGACGGTGGGCATGACCAGCTCGCGCTGGACGCGGTCGGTGTTGGCCAGGGCGACCTGGAGGACCTCGGTGAGGTGCTCGTCGGTCAGCAGATGCGGCTCGAGGCCCAGCGAGAGGAGGTTGGTGTTGACCGCGTTGTAGTAGTGGTCGTACTTCTCCACGCGCGGGTTCTCCGTGGTCGCGAGCTGGACGTCGAGGCCGAGGTCCTTGCCGACCTTCTGCACCTTCTCGGCGAGCTCCTTCACGGAGAACTGCTCGGTGAACTGGTTGTAGACGCGGAACTCGCCGCGGTCGGCCGGGTTCTCGCAGGCGATCTCGATGCAGCGCACGGTGTCCTGGATGTCCAGGTAGCCGCGGGTCTGGGAGCCGTTGCCGTAGACGGTGAGGTCGTGGCCGATGGCCGCCTGGATGAGGAAGCGGTTCAGCGCCGTGCCGAACACCGCGTCGTAGTCGAAGCGGTTGACCAGGCGCGGGTCCAGGCGGGTCTCGTCGGTCTCGAGGCCGTAGACGACGCCCTGGTTGAGGTCGGTGGCGCGGATGCCCCAGATGCGGCAGGCGAACATGATGTTGTCGCTGTCGTGCACCTTGGTGAGGTGGTAGAAGGAGCCGGGGGCCTTCGGGAACGGCAGACGGTCCTTGCGGCCCTTGTGCTCGATCTCGATCCAGCCCTCCTCGATGTCGATGTTCGGCTGGCCGTACTCGCCCATGGTGCCGAGCTTGACGAGGTGGCAGTCGGGAGCGAAGTCCTTGATCGCCCACAGCACGTTCAGCGTGCCCTCGACGTTGTTGCGGTGGTTCTCGATCGCGTGCTCGCGGTCGATCATCGAGTAGGGCGCGGAGCGGTGCTCGGCGAAGTGCACGAAGGACTCGGGCTGGATCTCCTGGAAGATCGCTGCGACCGCGTCATAGTCCGTGAGGTCCGCGATCCGCACGGCGATGTCCTTGCCGGAGACCTCCTTCCAGACCGCCACGCGCTCCTCGAGCTCGAGGATCGGGGTCACCGAGTTGGAGCCCAGCTCCACATCGATCTCACGGCGCACCAGGTTGTCCACGATGGTGACGTCGTGGCCCTTCTGCGAGAGATACAGGGCAGTGGGCCAGCCGCAGAATCCATCTCCGCCGGCGACGACGATCTTCATCTCGTGAGTCCTCCATCAGGTCCTGGTGCCGGCGTGCGAGGTGCGCCGCAGCCGGATTGTGCTACTTGCTGTGCGCTCCTAACGTAGTCCAGGTCGGGCGCCCCTCAAAGACAGAGGGACCCGGCCTGAACTGCGGAGGAACGGACCATGAACACAGCGGACGACGAGCGCTCTGCAGGTCGGACCCCCTGGTCGGATTCCACCCTATCCCTCGCCCCCGGGACCCTGCTGGACGCTCCGCGCCCCCTTCCCGACACCTCGCGCCGGGTGCTCGTGATGGCCATCGTGAACCGCACCCGCGACTCCTTCTTCGACGAGGGCCGCACCTGGGGACTGGACTCCGCGGTCACCGCCGGGCTCCGGGCCGGCCAGGAGGGCGCCGACCTCGTGGACGTCGGCGGGGTGAAGTTCGCTCCCGGTGACCCGCTGCCGGTGGCCGAGGAGATCGATCGGGTGGTGCCGGTGCTCGCCGCGCTGCGCGAGCAGCTGCCGCCGCACGTGCTGCTCTCGGTCGACACCTTCCATGCGGAGGTCGCGCGATCCGCCGTCGCCGCTGGCGCGGACCTGATCAACGACACCACCGGGCTCTCCGACCCGGAGATGGCCGACGCCGTCGCCGGCACCGGCGCCTCGCTGGTCCTCACGCATTCGGCGGCGGCGCCCCGTCGGCCGCTCCCCCGCCCGCAGTACGACGACGTGGTGGGCGAGGTGCGGGCGTTCCTCGCCGACCGTCTCGAGCAAGCCCTGGCCGCCGGGGTTCCCCGGGAGCAGATCGTGCTGGATCCGGGCCCGGATCTGAACAAGAGCACCGTGCAGACCCTCGAGCTGCTGCGCTCCCTGGACGAGTTCGCCGCCTTCGGGCTGCCGCTGCTGGCGGCGCTGAGCAGGAAGGACGTCGTCGGCGAGTCCCTGGGGCTGCCCAAGGAGGAGCGTCTGGAGGGCTCGCTCGCGGCCGCGGCCTGGGCGGTGCAGCACGGGGCCCGCATGCTGCGGGTGCACGACGTGACGGCCACGGTGCGCCTGGTGCAGATGCTCGAGGTGCTCGCGGGCTGGCGGGAGCCTGCCGGTCCGCTGGTGCACAACGCCTGAGCCGGGGCCCGGCGGGGCGTCCGATCAGGCGTGCTCGGCCAGGACGGCGTCGGCGAGGCGCGGCATGACCGTGCGGTGGGCGTCGCAGAAGTCGTGCGAGGTGCCGATCACCAGCGCGAGATCGGCCGTCGGGTCCACCCAGAAGGCGGTGCCCAGCATCCCGAAGTGCCCCACGGTCGCGGGGCTGTTGCCCGCCCCGGTCCAGTGCGGGGTCTTCTCGCCGCGCACCTCGATGCCGAGGCCGAAGGGGTTCGGGGTCTGCTTGCCGAAGCCGGGCATGATGCCCACCAGCTCGGGCAGCTGCACGCCGGTCATCTCCGCCCACCACCGCTCCTCGAGGAGGGTGGGCCGCAGCAGCTCGGCGGCGAGGAGCGCGAGATCGGTGAGCGCGCCGTGCGCGCCGACGGAGGGCGAGCCGGTCCAGTCCAGGCCGCGCATCCCCAGAGGGTCGGCCACCCGCTCCTGGATCCAGCCGCCGAAGTCCCGGCCCAGCGCCCGTTCGACATGGCGCGCGGCCTCGTCGATGCCGTAGTTGGAGTAGTGCCGGCGCAGGCCCGGGGCCTGCAGGGTGCTCTCCGACTCGTAGAAGTAGCCCGAGGCGTGCGCGAGCAGATGCCGCAGGGTGGAGCCGGGCGGGCCGGCGGGGTCCTCGAGGTCCACCCTCCCCTCCTGCAGGGCGATGGTCGCCCCGAGACCGGTGAGCACCTTGGTCACCGAGCGCCAGGGACGGATCCTCCCGACGTCCCCGCGGCGGGCCCGCTCCCCCTCGGGGCCGAGCACGATCGCGGCGGCCTCGAAGCCGAACTCGTCCAGCACGTCCAGCGAGCTCTCCCCCGCGTCACGCCCCGAGGTCATCGCGCCGCTCCGGGCCCGAAGCGGTCCAGCATCGCATCGGTCAGCCCCGGCCACACGCGCACGTGCTCGGACCCGAAGGGGGCCTCGCCCAGGAAGGCGCCGGTGAGGCCCGCGACCGGATCCACCCAGAGGAACGAGCCGGACTGCCCGAAGTGGCCGAAGGTCTCGGGGGACGAGCCGGCTCCGGTCCAGTGGGGGCTCTTCCCGTCGCGGATCTCGAAGCCCAGACCCCAGTCGTTGGGCTTCTGGCGCCCGTAGCCGGGCAGGATCCCCGCCAGCCCCGGGAACTGGACCGTGCGCGCCTCGCGCCAGAGATCCTCGGAGAGGAGGGTGGGCGCGAGCAGCTCCCTTCCCACGGCCAGCAGGTCGCGGATCGAGCCGCGGTAGCCGGCGGCGGGCGACCCCGTCACCTCGACGTCCACGAGGTCCAGTCCCTGGATGACGGTCTGCTCGAGCCAGTCGGCCATGTCGTAGCCGGTGGAGTGCTCGACATGGACGGCGAGGACCTCGAAGCCGGTGTTGGAGTAGATGCGTCGCGCGCCGACGGCCCCGACCACCTCGTCGCCGTCGAAGGCGTAGCCGGCGGTGTGGGCGAGCAGATGACGCACGGTGGATCCCTCGGGCCCGGCGGGCTCGTCGAGGTCGACCAGTCCGCGTTCCACGGCGACCAGCACGCCGAGGGCGGTGAGCGGCTTGGAGACGCTGGCGAGGTCCCAGACCCGCGCCTCCCCGCCCTGGACGTGCAGGGGGCCTTCTGCATCGGAGACCCCCAGCGCACAGCCGAAGTCGACGTCGATGGGGATCTCGGGGGCGTTCTCGGTCTCCACGCCTCAAATATCGCACACGGAGGCGCGCACGGACCGGCGCCCATCACCCCGACCTGTCGTGACGAAATCGTGACATGTCCGGATTGTCGCCCTCGCCTGGGATGTTTCTGACTACCGACTAGAAACCTCGCGACCTGCACACTTTTACTCTTGTTTACCATCTCTTGGTGCGGCAAGGATGGTCACCTGCCGCCTTCGGCAGGACACACTTCACGGGGGAGACCACCGATGACCCGCACGTCCGATGACCACCTGGATCTGAGACCACCCGCCGCCGGGACGCCCCGCCGCACCCTCCTGATCGGAGCCGGCACGCTGAGCGCAGGGATGCTCCTGGGCATGACCGGAGCGCAGGCGGCCGGTGTGCTGCGGCGCGGGGACAGGGGCACCGCCGTCACGACGCTGCAGCGCGACCTGGCCTCCCTGAAGTACTGGTGCGGCAGGGCCGACGGCAGCTTCGGGCACACCACCGAGCAGGCCGTCTTCGCCCTGCAGAAGGCCGCAGGCCTGACGCGCGACGGCGTCGTCGGCGCGAAGACGAGGGACGCGATCGCCCGGGGAGTCCAGCCCCGGCGGAAGATGACCAGCTCGGTCGGCTTCGAGATCGACCTCAGCCGCCAGCTGCTCATCGCGACCAACCGCGGGAAGCTGGCCTACGTCCTCAACACCTCGACCGGAAGCGGCGAGCGCTACTACTCCGGCGGCCGATGGAAGACCGCCACCACGCCCCGCGGCGACTTCAGGATCTACAGCCTGTACTCCTCGGGATGGCAGAACGGCCCGCTGGGCAACCTCTACCGCCCCGCCTACTACGACCGCGGCTGGGCGATCCATGGATCGAACTCGATCCCGCCCTATCCGGCCTCGCACGGCTGCGCCCGGATCTCCGTCGGCGCCTCCGACCTCCTCTGGTCCGGCGGCAGCTGGTTCGTCAAGGGTCGTCGGGTGCTCATCTACTGAGACCCGCAGGACCCTCCGGGGCCCGGCGCGTCCATCCGGTCGCGCCGGGCCCCTCGCGCGTCGGCGATCGGCGCCGGCCTCTTCACCAGCCCTGCACGATTCCCTTGCCGCCTCCCCGCCCGTCCAGCCCGGGAACGACCTGCTCCCGCGATACGATCAGTGGGCGAGCAGCCTCACCGGGCGAGCCGTCGATCCAGCATCGACATCGTCCTCGTACGGCCGCTCCCACCTGTCAGCCACAGCGAGAGCGAAGGACCACCGTGGGGATCTTGGATCGGATCGAGCGCGGCCTCGATCGCGGCGTGACGAGCGTCTTCTCGCCCGGTCGTGGGCAGCTGAAGCCGCTCGACCTGGCGCAGGGGCTCAAGCGCGAGTGCGATGACCAGATCCAGGTGCTGGACCGCACGCGGACCCTGGCGCCCAACATCTACTGCATCTACCTGCACCCTCAGGACTTCGAGCGTTTCAGCTCCTGGCAGGACACCCTGCTCGACGAGCTGCAGCGGGTGCTCATGGAGCATGCCGACAAGCAGCGCTACATGTTCGTCGGCGGCGTCACGGTGACCCTGGACCAGGACGACGAGGTGCGACAGGGCCGGTTCGAGACCGAGTCGCGCACCGAGCGCGGCAGCGTCGCGCCCGCCACCGATGCCGCCCAGTCGGGGTCCGGCGGGAGCCCGATCATCGAGATCGACGGCCAGCAGTACCTGCTGACCGGTCCCGTGACCGTGATCGGCCGCGGCGGCGATGCCGACATCATCCTCGAGGACACCGGCGTCTCCCGGCACCACCTCGAGCTGCGCACCGACCCCGATTCGACGCTCGTCGCCACCGACCTCGGCTCCACCAACGGCACCTTCGTCGACGGGGAGCGGATCCGCACCCCCGTGGCGCTCCAGGACCGCTCGCTGGTCAAGATCGGCCGCACCCGGATGACCGTCCTGCTGCCCGCCGCCGGCACGGCCGGCTGGTGAACGCCCCATGAGCGAACTGACACTGGTCGCACTGCGCCTCGGCTTCGTGCTGGCGCTGTGGATCTTCGTGATCGTCGTGGTGCTGGTGCTGCGCAGCGACCTCTTCGGCACCACCGTGGTCACCCGCTCCAGCCGCGACCCGCGGCGCGAGCAGCGACCCGCCTCGGGCCCGCTCGCCGGCGGAGGCGCCGACGCGGACCCCTCGCGCCTGCGCACGGATCCCGAGGTCACCCAGGCCGCGATGGTGGTCACCGCCGGTCCCCTGCGCGGGACCTCGCTGTCCCTGGGATCCACCCCGATCCTCATCGGACGGGCCCCCGAGTGCACCCTCGTGCTCGACGACGACTACGCCTCCAACCGCCACGCCCGCGTGTTCCAGCGCGACGGCGAGTGGATGGTGGAGGATCTGGGCTCGACCAACGGCACCCTGGTGTCGGGCAACCGGATCGAGGGCGCCGTCCCGTTCCGCCCGGGCGCCCAGGTGCGGATCGGCCGCACCGAGATCGAACTGAGACGAGGTCCGCGATGAGCATCGCTCTGCGGTACGCCGCCCGCTCCGACGTCGGCCTCGTGCGGTCCAACAACCAGGACTCCGGCTACGCCGGCAGCCACCTGCTGGTGGTCGCCGACGGCATGGGCGGCCACGCCGGGGGCGACGTCGCCTCCTCCGTGGCGATCGGCCACCTGGCCCAGCTGGACTCCGAGACCCCCGCCTCCGACATCGTCGCCACCCTCGAGGAGAGCGTGCTCGAGGCGAACCAGGAGATCCTGCGCCGCGCCCGCGACGAGCCGCAGCTGCGGGGACTCGGCACCACCATCACCGCGATGCTGCGGGCCGAGGGCAAGTTCGCCCTCGCCCACATCGGCGACTCCCGCGCCTACCTGCTGCGGGACGGCGAGGCCACCCAGATCACCAAGGACCACACCTTCGTGCAGCGCCTGCTGGACGAGGGGCGGCTCACCGAGGAGGAGGCCGAGCGCCACCCCCAGCGGTCGGTGTTGATGCGCGTGCTCGGCGACGTCGACGCGGATCCGGAGCTGGACCTCTCGCTGCGCCCCGCGCATCCCGGGGACCGCTGGATGCTGTGCTCCGACGGGCTCTCCGGCCTGGTCTCCCTGGACACCATCGGTGCTGCCCTGACGGACTTCGAGGACCCCGGCGAGTGCGCCGAGGAGCTGATCCAGCTGGCCCTCAAGGGCGGCGGACCGGACAACATCACCTGCATCGTCGCGGACGTGATCGACCTCGAGGAGCTGCCGCGCGGCGTCGAGGCCCCGTCCACCACCCCGCAGATCGTCGGCTCCGCGGCCCGGAACCGCCACGCCCCCACGGCCGCCTCCGGCCCCGCCGCCAAGGCGGCCGCGCTCACCCGGGAGGAGCCCGCCGTCCCCTACGAGGACGACGACTTCTCCTCGGAGGAGCCCCCTCGACGCAGCCCCTGGCCGGTGCTGGTGGTCATGATGCTCCTGATCGCGCTGCTCGGCGGTGTGCTCTGGGCCGGATACGCCTGGTCGCAGCGTCAGTTCTACGTCGGCACCGATGGCACCAACGTGGTGCTCTACCAGGGCCTCTCCCAGGACCTGGGACCGATCTCGATGTCCGAGCCGGTCGAGGTCACCGACATCGCCCTCGCGGACCTCCCCGAGGTGACCCGTCAGCAGGTCCAGAGCACCATCACGGCCTCCGACCGGAGCTCCGCCGACCAGATCATCGACCGCCTCGAACAGGTCTCGATCTCGAACCAGCCGCTTCCCGCCCCCGCCCCGTCGGACGCCGGCGGCGCCTCCGACTCCGGCGGAGCCTCGGACGCGGGCGGCGCCTCCGACGGCGGCGGCACCCCCACCCCTGATGAGGGCGAGGGCACGTAGTGGCCACGATCGTCTCCTACACCGCGCGCCCGCGCCGTCTCACCCAGGCGCTGCTGCTGGTCTCCGCGGTGGTCATCGGGGTGGGCGCCTATGCACTCGTGGGCCTGGGCCGCTTCGACGAGCTGCCCGACGGCCTGATGGGGTTCGGGATCGGCGCCGCCGTCCTCGCCCTCGTCCTGCAGATCGCCGTGATGTGGCGGACCCCCTACGCGGATCCCGTGATCCTTCCGGTGGTGGTGTTGCTGAACCTGCTGGGCATCACGATGATCGAGTCGGTCCACTCCGCGAACCAGGTCTACGGGATCCGTACCTCGGCGAGCGCCGACCGACAGATGCTGTGGGCGGTGCTGGGGGTGCTCCTGTGCGTCGCCGTGCTGGTCCTGCTGCGCGATCACCGTCGACTGCGCCGCTACACCTGGATCAGCGCCGTGGCCGGCGCCGTGCTGCTGCTGCTCCCGCTCACCCCCGTGATCGGCGCGGACCGCAACGGCTCGAAGATCTGGATCAGCATCGCCGGATTCAGCTTCCAGCCCGCGGAGCTGGCGAAGATCGCCTTCGCCATCTTCTTCGCCGGCTACCTGGTCTCCCGGCGCGACACCCTCGCGCTCGCCGGCCCGAAGGTGCTGGGCATCCACCTGCCGCGCTGGTCGGACTTCGGTCCCATCCTGGTGGCCTGGGGCTTCGCGATGGCCGTGCTCGTCTTCCAGACGGACCTCGGCACCTCGCTGATGTTCTTCGGCCTCTTCGTGGCGATGCTGTACGTCGCCACCGACCGGCTCAGCTGGCTGGTGATCGGGGCCGTGATGTTCCTGCCTCCGGCGATCTTCGCCGCCACCCAGATGGGGCACGTCAAAGTCCGCATCAAGTGCTGGCTCGACCCGCTCTCGTCCGAGAACTACGGCAGCTGCGAGCAGGTGGCGAAGGGCCTCTTCGGCCTCGCCAACGGCGGCCTCACCGGCGCCGGTCTCGGCGAGGGCCGACCCGACGTGGTCCCCCATGCCGAGTCCGACTTCATCTTCTCCTCCTTCGCCGAGGAGCTCGGCATGGTCGGCGCCTTCGCGCTGCTGCTGCTCTACCTGCTGCTCGTGCAGCGGGCGCTGCGCGCCGCCGTGGGCATCTCCGACGGCTTCGGCACGCTGCTGGCCGGCGGCCTCGGGTTCGTGATGGCGCTGCAGGTCTTCGTGGTCGTCGGAGGCGTCACCCGGGTGATCCCGCTGACCGGCCTGACCCTCCCCTTCCTCGCCGCGGGCGGCAGCTCTCTGGTGTGCAACTGGATCATCGCCGGGATCCTGGTGCGGCTCTCCGACGCCGCCCGGCGTCCCGCCGCCCAGCAGGTCCCCGGCGCCGGGACTCCTGCCGGACCTCGCCCCCAGGAGGTGGGTGCATGAACCGGCCGCTGCGCCATGTCTGGCTCGTGATCAGCGTGCTCTTCGTGCTGCTGTTCACCTCGACCACCTACTTCCAGGTGGTCGCCAAGGATCGTCTGAACGCCCACAGCCAGAACGATCGGACCCTCTACAACGAGTACGGCCGCCATCGCGGCGCGATCGTGGTGGACGGCCATCCGATCGCGCTCTCGGAGACCTCGGACGACACCTACGGCTACCTGCGCACCTACGACCCCGGCCAGATGTACGCCCCCGTCAGCGGGTACTACTCGGTGCTGTACGGCTTCACCGGCGTCGAGCGCTCGCTGAACGACACCCTCTCGGGCGAGGCCGACGCGCTGTTCTACCACCGCATCTCCGACATCCTCTCGGGCCGTCAGGGACAGGGCGCGACCGTCGACCTCACGCTCGACGCCGGAGCCCAGGAGGCCGCCTGGAACGCGCTGGACGGACGCCGCGGCGCCGTGGTCGCGCTCGATCCGGAGACCGGCGCCGTGCTGGCCATGGTCTCCGCCCCCAGCTATGACCCGAACCGGCTCGCCTCCCATGACCGGGCGTCCGTGCAGGACGCCTGGACCGAGCTCAACGAGGACCCCGACCGGCCGCTGACCAACCGTGCGATCGGCGGTGACCTCTACCCGCCGGGCTCCTCCTTCAAGCTCGTCGTGGCGGCCTCCGCCCTGGAGTCCGGCAAGTACACCGCCGACTCCGAGATCCCGGGCCCGGGCACCTGGACCCTGCCGAACTCCTCCGCGGTGATGAACAACCACGCCGGGGGGAACACCGAGGCCTGCGGGCCCGACGACGCCTCCACCCTGGCCGACGCCCTGCGCCAGTCCTGCAACACCTCCTTCGCGATGCTCGGGGTGGACCTGGGCGAGGACCAGCTGCGCGAGACCGCCGAGGGCTTCGGCTTCGGACAGCGCCAGGAGATCCCGATGTCGGTGACCCCGTCGACGATGGGCGAGGGGATGGACGACGCCCAGATCGCGTCCTCCTCGATCGGGCAGTACGAGACCCGGGTGACGCCGCTGCAGATGGCGATGGTGGCCGGCGCCTTCGCGAACGACGGCGTGGTCATGCAGCCGCAGCTCGTCGACGCCGTGCGCACGAGCGACCTGTCCACGGTCGCCGAGCTCACCCCGAAGGAGGTCGGGCAGCCGCTCAGCGCGGCCAACGCCGCCGAGATGCGCACGATGATGGTGGGCGTGGTCGAGGACGGCACCGGCACCGCCGCGGCGATCCCGGGCGTCGAGGTGGGCGGCAAGACCGGCACCGCCGAATGGGGCGAGGGCCGGGCCCCGCACTCCTGGTACGTGGGCTATGCACAGCAGGGAGACCGCAAGATCGCCGTGGCGGTCGTGGTGGAGGAAGGCGGATACGGCTCGCAGACCGCGGCGCCGATCGCCAAGGACGTGATGGAGGCGGTGATCAAGCCGTGAAGACAGAACCAGGACTCGTGCTCGAAGGACGCTACGAGCTGACCTCGCTGATCGCCACCGGCGGGATGGGTCAGGTCTGGAAGGGTCTCGACCAGGAGCTCGAGCGCGAGGTCGCGATCAAGGTGCTGCGCGAGGAGTACGCGGGCGACGAGGGCTTCCTCAAGCGCTTCCGCGCCGAGGCGCGCCACACCGCGGCCCTCTCCCATGACGGGATCGCCGCGCTCTACGACTACGGCGAGCTCGACGGCCGCGCGTACATCGTGATGGAGCTCTGCCCGGGCCGTCCGCTCTCGGACATCATCGAGGAGAACCCCGGCGGCCTGCCCGAGAAGCGGGTCGTCGCGCTGCTGGTCGAGCTCGCCCGCGCGCTGGACGCCGCTCACTCCAAGGGCGTCGTCCACCGCGATGTGAAGCCCGAGAACATCCTGGTCGACCAGAAGAACGACTGGGCCATGAAGATCACCGACTTCGGGATCGCGCGCAGCAAGGACCAGGCACGGCTGACCAAGACCGGCCTGGTGATGGGCACCGCCCAGTACCTCTCCCCCGAGCAGGCGATGGGCAAGCAGGCCACCTCTCTCTCGGATATCTACGCGCTGGGCATCGTGGGCTACGAGATGCTGGTGGGCAAGCGTCCCTTCACCGGCTCGAGCCAGGTGGAGATCGCGATGGCCCAGGTCAAGCAGCAGCCGCCGGCGCTGCCCGAGGCGATCAACGCCGATCTGCGCCGCCTGGTGATGATGATGCTGGCCAAGGCGCCGGCGAACCGCCCGCGCTCCGCCGCGGCCGTGTCGCGGATCCTCGAGGCGGTCCAGCGGGGCGTCGAGCCGCGCTTCAGCACCGGCGCGATCCCGCTGACGAAGGTCGCCGACCACGACTGGACCGGGGAGAACCGGGTCCAGCCCGGAGCGGATCGCCGCAGCGACGAGGGTCGGGGCGCCGCGGGATCCTCGCCCGCCGAGCGTCGGCCCGGAGCCTCGCCCACCGGCACCCGCACCGCCGCCATGCCTCTGCCGCTGTCCGGCCGGGGCCGCGGGATCCGTCACCGCTCCGGGGCCTCCGGCCCCTCAGCGCTCTCCGCCGCCTCCGCCGGGTCCGCCCCGCACCGCTCGGCGCGGACGGCGCGCGCGGCGAGCCCCGGCCTGTCGGCGAGCTCGGCCCTCTCCGCGAGCTCGAGCCTGTCCGCGAGCTCGGCGGACTCCGCCCGCTCGGCGTCCTCCCCCTCGTCGCCGCCGCGCGATGCCGGGGACAGCGGGAGCGGCTCGGGCAGGCGCCCGGCAGGGATCGCCGCCTTCGACGGCGTCGACACCGCGACCTCGTCGCGGACGGTGCGCGGCACCTCCACGACCGGTCGCAAGGTGGGCGGGATGTCGCTGCCCGGGCTGGTGCTGCTCCTGCTGGTGGTCGTGGCGATCATCGCCGCGGTCGCGGGCGGGCTGGGCCTGCTGCCGCTCGGCGCCGAGGGCCTCCCGGGCGTGCCGGAGATGGCTCACGTCGCAGCGGCTGACACGCCGTCAGGAACTACGATGGTCGGATCGGTCGGGGTCGACCATGGCATGAGGACGGGTGTGGAGTGAGCGAGAACAGCGTGGTCCTGGGCGGGAGATACCGCCTGGGGAAGATCCTCGGCACCGGTGGCATGGCGGAGGTGTTCCTCGCGGAGGACACCCGTCTGCATCGCACCGTCGCCGTCAAGGTGCTGCGCTCGGACCTCGCCCGGGACGCCAGCTTCCAGGAGCGCTTCCGGCGCGAGGCGCACAGCGCCGCCTCCCTGAACCATCCCTCCATCGTCGCCGTGTACGACACCGGCGAGGAGCAGCAGAGCACGATCACCGGGGCCGAGATCACGATCCCCTACATCGTGATGGAGTACGTCCAGGGCAGGACTCTGCGCGAGTACATCGATCCGGAGAACCCGATGCCCGCCGCGCAGGCCGGCGAGATCATGGCCGCGCTGCTGAGCGCCCTGGAGTACTCGCACCGCGCCGGGATCGTGCACCGGGACATCAAGCCCGGCAACATCATGATCGACGAGGCCGGCGCCGTGAAGGTGATGGACTTCGGCATCGCCCGCGCGATCGCCGACGCCACCAGCGCGATGACCGCGACCCAGGCCGTGATGGGCACCGCCCAGTACCTCTCCCCGGAGCAGGCCCGCGGCCAGCTGGTCGACGCCCGCTCCGACATCTACTCCGCGGCCTGCGTGATGTTCGAGATGCTCACCGGTCGCCCGCCGTTCACCGGCGACACCCCGGTCTCCATCGCGTACCAGCACGTGCGCGAGGAGCCGCATCCGCCCTCGGCCTACAACCCGGCGATCACCCCTCCTCTGGACGCGGTGATCCTCACCGGCCTGACCAAGGACCGCGAGCAGCGCTACCCGAGCGCGGTGGCCTTCTCCCGCGACATCGCCGCCGTGGTCTCCGGCCGGGCCCCGAACCTCGCCGGAGGCGCCGTCCCCGCAGGCGACGATCCCGAGGCCACCACGGTGCTCGGGCCGGTCGGCGACGCCACCGAGGCCCTGCCCGCGATGGGCGCGGCGGGTGGTGCCGCGGGTGCCGCGGGGCTGGCCGCACGGAGCTGGGGCGGGCTCTCCGCCACCACGCCCAGCACGGGACCGCTCGCCCTGCACCCGGCCGAGGAGGTCGTGGTGGAGGACGACGAGAAGCGTCGTCGACCCTGGTGGCTGATCATCCTGGTGATCCTCGCCGTGCTGGGCCTCGTCGCCGCCGCGCTCGCGATCACCAAGCCCTGGGACCAGGGCCCTGAGATGGTGGCGATCCCGGCCGTCTCCGGCGACTCCCAGGACGACGCCCGGGCGGCCCTGCGCGACGCCGGCCTCGAGCCGACCTTCGTCACGGCGGAGAACCCTGATGTCGAGGCGGGCAGCGTCATCGACACCGATCCGCCCGAGGGCACCGAGGTCCCGGTCGGGTCGAAGGTCGAGGTGACCGTCTCCGGCGGAGCCGGGGCCACGACCGTTCCCGACGACCTCCAGGGCAAGTCCCGCGAGGAGGCCCAGAAGGCGCTCGAGGACGCCGGGCTGACGATGACCGAGGGCGACACGGAGGATGTCCCGCAGGAGGCGGGCACCGTGGCGAGCACCTCGCCGCAGGGCGGCGCGAACGTCGAGAAGGGCTCCCCGGTCGAGGTGCGCTTTGCCTCCGGCAACGTCGAGATCCCCGATGTCGTCGGCACGGACATCGACAAGGCGAAGGAGACCCTCGAGGCCCGCGGCTTCGAGGTCCCCGAGCCCTCCGAGCGGGAGGACGACGAGACCGAGCCCGGCACCGTGCTCTCCCAGACCCCGACGTCGGACAGCGGCACGGTCCGCTTCGGCTCCACGGTGGATCTCGTGGTCGCCGCGGCCCCGGGCCCGGTCGCCGTCCCCAACGTCACGGGCCGCTCGCTCGCCGACGCCCAGAAGGTGCTCGAGGACGCCGGCTTCGGCACCACCTCGAAGACGGAGAGCTCCGAGTCCGTGTCCGAGGGACAGGTGATCCAGACGGATCCGCCCGCGAACGAGCAGGTTCCTCGCGGCTCCACCATCACCATCATCGTGTCCTCCGGCCCGAAGCCCACTCCGACGCCGACACCGACGCCGACCAAGACGCCGACGCCGACGCCGACCGAGACGCCGTCCCCGACCGAGGAGCCCTCGGACTCCCCGTCGCCGACCGAGACCACGGAGGATCCCTCCACGGACCAGCCGAGCGACGAGCCCGGCAACGGCGAGGGCAACGCGCAGGGCAAGCTCGGACGCGGGAACGACAACGGGAGCGGCAATGGGAATGACTGAGATGACCACCCCGGCCGCACGGATCCTCGTGGTCGACAACTACGACAGCTTCGTCTTCACGATCGTCGGCTACCTGCAGCAGATGGGCGCTGAGACGGTCGTGGTGCGCAACGACGAGGTGCCCCAGGACGCCGCGGGCGCCGTGGACCTCACCGGGTTCGACGGCGTGCTGATCTCCCCCGGACCAGGCAACCCCAGCACCGCCGGCCGCTCGCTCGAGGTGATCGGCCGCTGCGCCGAGGTCGAGCTGCCCATGCTCGGGGTGTGCCTCGGCCATCAGGCGCTGGGCCAGTTCTACGGCGCCACCGTGGACCACGCCCCGCAGCTCATGCATGGCCGCACCAGCGAGCTCACGCATGAGGGGGCGAGCGTCTTCGCGGGCGCCCCCTCCCCCATGATCGCCACCCGCTATCACTCGCTGACCGTGGTGCCGGAGACGATCCCCGAGGAGCTCGAGGTCACCGCGCGCACCGCCGACGGCATGGTGATGGGCCTCGCCCACCGCGAGCTGCCCCTGCACGGGGTCCAGTTCCACCCGGAGTCGGTGCTCACCGAGAACGGGCACCTGATGCTGGCGCGCTTCCTGGAGCTGTGCGACGGCCGCGACGCCGAGGAGCGCTCCGCGGGGCTGAAGCCCCTGATGACCGCCGGCTGAGGCCGGTCAGCGCGCCGGATCGGGCGGCTCGGTGGCGCCCACCATGCCGTCGTCGAAGGGCAGGTAGGGCGCGAGCGCCGGGAAGCCCCAGCCGAACAGCGCCACCACGAGTGCGGCCACCACCAGCACGGCGAGCAGTATCCGCACCCACAGCGGGCCGGGCAGACGGCGGAACAGCCAGGCGTACATCAGTCCTCCTCCTCGACGTCCGCGGAGCCGCCGTCGGATGCTGCGGGGCCGCCGTCGGACGCCGTCGCGCCGTCCGCGAGCGCCTCGGGGATCCCGTCGGACCGCTTCGTCCAGTAGGCGAACTTCGCATGGACGATGATCCGCTCGCGGGCGGAGTACATCGGATGGCAGGCGGTCAGGGTGAGCATCTGCTCCGTGGGCTCCTCACCGGGCTTCCCGGGGACCGGGGCGATCACCTCGACGTCCGTCGGGGTGACGATGTGCGTCTCGGTGACCTTGTAGACGTAGAAGGCGTCGGCCGTCTCCACGACGATCGGGTCGCCGCTCTTCAGCCGGCCGATGTCCTCGAAGACCCGGCCGTAGGTGTTGCGGTGCCCCGCGATCGCGACGTTGCCGTCCTCGCCGGGGAGGGCGGTGCCCGGGTAGTGCCCGGCGCCCTTGACGTTGAGCACCTGCTCGAGGTCCACGCCCTCCGCGAGCGGGAACGTGGCCCGGTCGAAGGCGGGCACGTGCATCGTGGCCCAGACCTTGTTCTCCTCCGGGGTCTCGGGCACGGGCGGCGGGCCGTCCTGTCGTGGAGCGATGGTGTCGGCGTCGACCTGGCCCCAGTCGTCCTCGAGACCCGCGATGATGCCGGCCTGCTCGCGATCTGCGACCACGTCGGTCCACCACAGCTGCCAGACCAGGAACAGCACCAGCAGCGCCCCGAGGGTGAGCAGCAGCTCCCCGAGGATCCCGATCGCCCCGCCGAACCTCCCGCCGTTCCGCCCGGTGGCACGGCGGCGCCCGGCGCGGTGCGACGGGCTCATCCGGCCACCTCGGCATCGAGCGTGAGGGAGCCGACGAAGCCGGGCAGGGTGGTGGTCTCGAGGGTCTCGACCTTCTCGCCGAGGCCCACGTGGTCCACCCACTCGCGGTACACGCCCACCCCGGGCGCGGCCTCGAGGGCGGCGTCCATCTCGTCGACCGGGCCGATCACGGTGATGACGAACGGCGGCGAGTAGACCCGGCCCTCGAGCAGCAGGGTGTTCCCGGCGCACCGGAAGGCGCTGCCGTTGATGACCCGCTGGTCCTGCAGCATCATCGCCTCGGCGCCGCCCGCCCACAGCGCGTTGATGTACGCCTCGAGATCCTGCTGGTGGACCACGAGGTCGTCGGGTTCGGTGCCGGGGACCCGTCCCAGGGCGCTGCCGGGGGCGTCGGTGAGGGTGATCCGCAGCGCGGGACCGCTGACCTCGCTGAGGCCGACGACATCCCCCACCTCCTGGGTGCGCTCGGCGGTGGAGGCTCCTGCGCTCTGTCCCCGCAGCGCGTCGATCTCGGAGCGGGCGGCCTCGTTCTCCTGTGTGAGCTGCTCGATCGTGCGCCCGCGCTCGGCGAGCACTCCGGCGACGTCGCTGCTCTCGTCGCGGATGGAGCCTCCGCCGGAGAGCCTCGCGGTGGTCGCGAACAGGACCCCGCACAGCACCATCACGGCCGCGACCCCGACGCGCCCGCGCCGTCGCGCGGCCCGGGCGGGCCGGCGATCCTCGCCCTCTGCGTCCATCGCGACTCCTGACTTCGCACCCGTGCTCGACGACCATTACCCTAGGCCAAGGTCCGCGCCCGCGGGCCCGCGCGGCGCGCCGCGCGCACCGGCTCGTCGAGGGAGCACCGTTTCATGGCCAGGAGCAGGAAGAAGTCGTCCGCACGGTCGACGTCGAACGCGAAGGCCACGGCCCCGGCGAAGTCCGCAGCGGATCCGGTCGAGGAGCCCGCCGACGAGAGCGCCGCCGCAGCCGACGTCGACACGACGGACGAGGCGAGCTCCGAGGACGCGACGGCGAAGGCCACCGAGGACTCCCGCGCCACCGGGCGGGGCAAGCGCGCGAAGCGCCCGGCCGACGCACAGGCCGACGCGAAGGACGCCGCGCCGCGCACGCGCTCCGGCAAGGATCCTGTCAAGCGCTCCGCTTCCGGGAAGGATGCGGCCCGGAAGAACACCGCCCGGAAGAACGCGGCCGCACCCACGGGCGGCGAGGTCGCCGAGAAGGCCAAGGACTCCACACGCTCCACCTCGGTGAAGAAGGCGGCCGCGGCGGAGTCCACCCGCAGCACCGGCCGACGGGTCGCCGCCGCCGGCCAGACCCCGTCCTGGCTGGCCCCCACCGCCGTGGTGCTGCTCATCCTGGGCCTGCTCTACCTGGTCACCTACTACCTCTCCTCGGGGCAGCTCCCGCTGCCGATCGGCGACTGGAACCTGGCCGCCGGCTTCGGCGTGCTGATGGTCGGCGGCGGCATGCTGATGTTCTGGAAGTAGACGAGCCCGTATCCGCGTCGCCATGGGGAGTCCTCCCCACGGCGCGCGGGGCCCTGCCCCGGTAGGCTGGCGGAAGGCTGCTCCTCCAGGCGCGGTCCACCGACCGCAGCGAACTGTCCGATGGGGGCCCACATGAACAGCATCTCGACCAGGCGGCGTCTGGTCGCCGTCCTCCTCCTGCCCTTCCTCATGGTGCTCGCCGGGTGCGGGAAGCTCCACGGCGACTTCGAGATCCAGGACGTCGACACGATCAACGCGTCGTTCGACTTCGCGCTCGACACCGAGTACGCCGAAGGCACCTGGGACTCCCCCGAGGCGCTCTGTGAGGGAATGGAGGGGGAGACTTCGCTGGGCGAGGACGCCCCCACCGTCGACCCCTACGAGAAGGACGGCCAGTGGGGCTGCGTGGTCACCGGGGTCATCACCAGCGACGACTATGACGACGCCCTCACCCTCACCGAAGAGGATGGCGAGTACCACCTGGTGATGGGCGGCGACGAGTCCGCGAGCGAGCTCGCCTCCGGCGAGGATCTGGACTTCGACTTCCGCATGACCTTCACCTTCCCCGGCAAGGTCACCGAGGCCTCCGGCGGCGAGATCGACGGCAACTCCGTGACCTTCACGGACATCAACGACTACGCCAACGGCATCGACATCCGTGCGGACGCGGGCGGCTTCCCCTGGGTCATCGTGATCGTGATCGTGCTGGTGCTCGGGTTCCTGCTCCTGCTCGTCCTCGCGGCCGTGGTCTTCTTCGTGATCCGCTCCCGCAGGAACAAGAACGGCGGCTCCTCGTCGACGGGCGCTCCCGCCGCCTACGGCGCCGCGGGCGCCGCTGGTGCCGCTGGTGCAGCGGGCGCCGCTCCCGCCGCACCGCAGGGCCAGCAGTGGGGCCAGGCCTCTCCCCCGGCCGCACCGCAGGGCCAGCAGCCCTGGTCGCAGCCCGGCGGACAGCAGAACGGTCAGGCCTCCCCGCCTGCCGCACCGCAGGGTCAGCAGCCCTGGTCGCACCCCGATGAGCAGCAGAACGGCCAGCAGTGGGGTCAGGCCTCCCCGCCGGCCGCACCGCAGGGTCAGCAGCCCTGGTCGCACCCCGATGAGCAGCAGAACGGCCAGCAGTGGGGTCAGGCCTCTCCGCCGACCGCACCGCAGGGCGAGCAGCCCTGGTCGCAGCCCGGTGGGCAGCAGGACGGCCAGCAGTGGGGTCAGCCGGATCAGGGCCAGCAGCCGCCCCGGAACCCGGGGTGGTGACTCCCCTCGGATGAGCCATCCGGGAGCCGTGTGAGCAGGGTCATGGCTCCCGGATTGGCGCCGGTCGGACTCGACCGCTAGAGTTGATCAGGTCAGTTCAGCTGGCAAGCGCCCGTAGCTTAACGGATAGAGCATCTGACTACGGATCAGAAGGTTGGGGGTTCGAATCCCTCCGGGCGCACATCAGGAAAGGCCCCTCACCTCGGTGAGGGGCCTTTCTCATGCCCGCGCACCGCAGAGCGCAGTCCTCTTCGCGACCGCCGCGCGATCCGGGGCTCAGTACCGGTGCGGGTCGTCGTCCTGCGCGGCGCCGGTGACGTGCTCGGCATGGGACAGGGTCTCCGCGAGCAGCCGCCTCACGTGAGCGTCCGACGCCCGATAGAAGACGAAGGTGCCCTCCCTGCGGCTCTCCACGAGCCCCGCGAGGCGCAGCTTGGCCAGGTGCTGACTCACCGCCGCCGGAGTCGCCCCGACGGCCTCGGCGAGCGCGTTCACGCTGGATTCCTCGGCGAAGAGCGCCCAGAGGATCTTCACGCGGGTGGCGTCCGCGAGCATGCGGAAGGTGCTCGCGGCGATCTGCGCATGCTCGTCGTCCGGGACCCGGTGCACAGGCGTGGGATGCATGGGGCCACTCTACGCAGATCTTGCTATCTGCATGACTACGCAGATACATTGACGCGGTGACCGACTCCTCCCAGCACCAGCATCCCGCCCCCTCCCCTGCCGGCGGACCCCACGACGAGCACGATCACGGCGGGCCGCACAGTCACGGGCACGGGCACGATCACGGCGGGCCGCACAGTCACGGGCACGGGCACGATCACAGCCACGACCACGGACACGGACACGGACACGGACACGGACACGGACACGGACACGGACACGACCATCCGCACGAGCACGTCCACTGCACCTCCGCCTGGGCGCGGATCCGGCACGCGCTGACCCCGCACAGCCACGACCACGGCGAGGCGATCCGCACCGCCGAGGAGTCCAGCGCGATCGGGATCCGCGCCGCCTGGATCAGCCTGGCGGGCATGGGCGCCACCGCGCTGCTCCAGATCGTCATCGTCGCCCTCAGCGGTTCCGTCGCGCTGCTGGCCGACACCCTCCACAACCTCGGCCATCTCGCCACCACGATCCCGCTGATCATCGCCTTCCGCCTGGGCCGCCGCATCCCCACCCGTCGCTACAGCTACGGTTTCCGGCGCGCCGAGGACCTGGCGGGGCTCCTGATCGGTGCCGTGATCGCGCTGTCCGCGGCGCTGATCGTGTGGGAGTCGGTGACCGCGCTGACGACAGCACGGGACATGTCCCATCTGGGCTGGGTGCTCGCCGCCGCCGTCATCGGCGCCGCCGGGAACGAGATGGTCGCGCGCTACCGGATCCGCGCCGGGCGTCGCATCAGCTCCGCGGCGCTGATCGCCGAAGGCCAGCACGCCCGCACCGACGCGCTGACCTCGCTCGCCGTGATCATCGGCGTGCTCGGCGCCTGGATGGGTCTGCCCTGGATCGACCCCGTGATCGGCCTCGGCATCGCCGTGATGGTGGTCCTGGTGCTGATCAGCTCGATGCGCACGGTCATCCACCGTCTGATGGACGGCGTCGAGCCCGGCACCCTGGACCGGATCGAGACGGCCGCCGCCGTTCCCGGCGTCCTCGCCGTGAGCGGCGCCCGCGCCCGCTGGATCGGGCACCGCCTCGAGGCCGAGGTGAGCGTGCAGGTCGACCCGGCTCTCAGCGTCGGGAGCTCACAGCTGCTCGTCGACCGGATCGAGGAGAGGCTGCAGCAGGAGCTGCCCCACCTGGATCGTGCCGGGGTGCTGGTGACGGCGAGCCCGTCGGACGCGAGCCCGTCGGACGCGGAGCCGTCGGACGCGGAGCGGCCCACAGCACGCTGAGCCCGTCAGAGCTCCAGGTCGTCCCAGACCAGCTCGGTCGTCGTCCCCGTCTCCCAGTCGCGCCGCAGGATGCTGTAGGCGACCGAGGCGAGCGGGGCGCCGCCGTCCACCGGCCAGCCCTCCCGGTAGTGCGCCTCCTTGACCCAGCCGCTGCGCAGGAAGGTCCGGCGCATGGGGACGTTGTCCTCGCGGGTCTGGCCCTCGATGCGGTTCACGCCCGGCATGGTCCCGAAGACGTGGTCGGCCAGGGCGCGGAGCACCTCGGCGCCCAGGCCGCGGCCGCGGAACGGAGCGTCCAGGCGGAGGTCGAACATCGGATCGCCGTCGCTGAGGTCCTCCAGGCGCAGGAAGCCCACTCGACCCAGCTCCCCGTGCTCGATCCAGAACGAGTCGTTGTCCTCGTCGCGGTAGGCGCCCTTGTCGATGAGGCCCTCGATGTCCGCGGCGCGCGGGCGCGAGCGCACGTGGAACGGGAACTCGTTGCGGGACATGAACCCGACCAGCGCGGAGCGATCCGCACCGGTCGGGTCCAGACGCGTCAGGGTGACGCTCACGAGGAGAGCACGTCGCGCACCGAGCTCCAGGACTGCATGAGCTCCCGGGCGGCGGGATCGGTCTCCGCGGCGATCGCCTCGACGCGGGCCTGCTCGAGCAGCTCGTCGATCTCGACCCGCTCGCCACGCTCCACGGAGGCCACCGCGGCCTCGACCATCGCGAAGCTGAGCAGGTTCTCGTGCACCTCGCACATCGGGGTGCGACCCTCGCGCAGGGCACTGACGCACTCGACGAGCGAGGCGGCGATCTGGTCCGGCTCCTCCCCCGTCTCGGCGGCGACCGCGTCCTGCAGACGGGCGGTGGCCTGCTCGTCCTCGGTGCCGAGCACCGGGGCGCCCTTGCCGTCCCAGGTGGCCGAGCCCTGCTGGGCCCCGATCCGCCACTCGCTGTTCCAGTAGGTGGGCAGGCCGCGGGCGTTCCAGGTGCCGTTGTAGACGAACAGCGACCCGTCGGACATCTCGAAGGTCGCCGTCACTGTCGCGTCGTGCTCATAGACGCTCCACTCCGGCTGCGCGCCCCGGGCGGTGACCGCCACCGGATCCGCGTCCATGATGTAGCGGGCGGTGTCGAAGGCGTGGATGCCCATGTCCCTCAGCAGCGGATGCCGCTGGGTGCGGCGGTAGCCCTCCATCTCGGTGAACAGCGAGAAGAAGGCGCTGGTGAGCACCGTGGGCCCGTGGGCGGCGACGAAACTGCGCAGCTGCCGCACCTGGCGGAAGAAGCGCCGCGACTGGGAGACCATGAACGGCACCCCGGTGAGCTCCGTGTGCGCCACCAGGCTGAGCGCCTCCGGCAGGGTCTCGGTGACGGGCTTCTCGCCCAGCACCGGGATCCCGGCGTGCAGCGCCTTCACGGTCACCGGGTGATGCGCCAGCGGCACGGTCGGGTTGATGAGCAGGTCCGCCCCGAGCTCGACGGCGAGATCCACGCCGTCGGTGCCGCTCGCGACGGCCGACGGGTCAGGGACCCCGGCCTGCTCGATGACGCGCTGCGGTGCGCCCTCGACGAGGTCCGCGACGCCCACGAGCTCTGCGACGGAGCTCGCCGCGACCTCCCGGGCCCACCAGCTGCCCATGCCTCCGGCGCCGACCACGACCACGCGGGCGGGACGGTCCGAGGGGAGCTTCGGGAAGCCGGTCAGCTGCGGGGCGGGCACCGGGGCGGCCGCGGTGTCGGTGCCCTGCGCGGCGGCCAGGTCCTGGGCTGCGAGATCAGATGACACGCGAGACTCCGTCCGGCCCCTCGCCGCGGAACCAGTCGCGCGGGGCGTTGGCGATCTTCACCGGCGCGCTCTCGCGCTCCTCGGGACGAGCCCACTGGACCGCGTTGGCGAGGACCCGCTGGATCTCCGCCTGGTGGTAGACGGGGTACTCCTGGTCGCCGGGGCTGAAATAGAAGACCTTGCCCTTGCCGCGCCGGAACACGGCGCCGGAGCGGAACACCTCTCCGCCGGCGAAGGAGGAGACGAACACCAGCTCGTCGGGGGCGGGGATGTCGAACATCTCGCCGTACATCTCCTGGGCCGGGATGACGATCGGGTGCGGGATGCCGCGGGCGATGGGATGGGAGCCGTTGACGGTCCAGACCCGCTCCTCCTCGCCCTCGTTGCGCCACAGCAGGTTGCAGGTGGTGCCCATCAGGGCCTTGAAGACCTTGGAGTAGTGGGCCGAGTGCAGCGGGATCAGGCCCATGCCCTCGTGGACGCGACGCACCACGCGCTCGACGACCTCGTCGGGCACGTCCTCGTGCGCCATGTGGCCCCACCAGGTGAGCACGTCGGTCTCGGCGAGCGCCTCCTCGGAGAGCGACTCCTCGATGTCGTCGAGCAGGGCGACGCGCACCTCGGCGTCCACCCCGTCAGCCGCGAGCAGGGAGCGCAGCGCCTCCGCGATCACGGTGTGCATCCCCTCGGGATAGATCGCCTGCACGGTGGGGTCGACCTTCTCGTGCCGGTTCTCGCCGAAGACGGCGATGCGCAAAGTCATGATGTCCTTCATCCTGTCGCTGAGGTTCTCGGTCCGTCTCGGAAGGCGGTCGGACCATCCTAGGACGCGACCGGCGTCACAACCGTGACCCGGATGTGATGTGATTCTCATGGCGTCGGCGCTATGGTTCACGCAGGGCTCCTTCAACGGCGAGGGAGCCTCTCCGCGCTGTCTGCGACGGCTCGGGTCAGAGCGGGCGCGAGCGCACGGCGCGCCCGTCGGCTCCCAGATGCTCGATGAGCGCCGCTGCGGTCGCGAGATGTGCACGGGCCGACCGGGAGCGGCCGACGATCCCTCCGAGATGCGCTCCAGCGTCGGCACCCCAGACGTAGCGCACCCCGACCTCCCCCGGCACCTCACGCAGCGAGATCGTGGCGCTCAGCCGGAAGCGCGACCCGGCGAAGGCCCCCATCAGCACCGACCGCCGCACGCTGCCGGTCTCGATCGTGAAGCGCTCACGGTCGCGCTCGTGAACGCTCCAGCCGCGTTCGGTGAAGAACGCCTCGACGAGCGCGCGCACTGTGCACAGGTCCCCGGCGACAGTGATCTCTGTGCCTCCGGGCGGTGCAGGGCTCATGAGCCGGCGGCGTCCCGACCCGCGCCGATCTCCCGCAGCTCGGCGTTGCCGAGGTGCGGCACGTCGCGGTGCTCGTGCGGGTCGGCCCCGGCGCCGAGCGCGAGCGCGATCTGCAGGACGTCGCCGTGGGCGACCAGCACCACCGGCGCCGTGCTGGCGAGGTCGTCGGCCTCCCGGAGCACGGCGAGCACACGCGCGGCGACGGCCGCGACCTGCTCGACCCCGCCCTCGTGGGTGCCGCGCCCGCGGTCGACCCGCCAGACCTCGTCGTACGCGCTCGCGGGCCCCTCGTCGTACCCGCCGAAGCTGCGCTCGCGCAGCCGCTCGTCCACGCGGGGCGCGGCGGCGCCGATCCCCGCGGCGAACTCCTCGGCGGTCTGCAGCGCCCGCGCGAAGTCGCTCGAGATCACCACGGTCCCCGGCCCCAGACCCTGGGCGAGGCCCTGGGCCGCGGCCCGGCGCGCCTGCTCGCGGCCGAGCGGGGTCAGGCCCACCTCCGTCAGGGCGCGAGGACCGGGGACGGAGACGATCAGGCCCTCGACGTTCGCGGTGGACTCGCCGTGGCGGAGCACCAGGACTCGGCTGGTCACGGCGCTCAGGGGGTGGTGACCTTGCCGGGGTTCAGGTTCCGCCCCGGGTCGTTGGCGGCGAACAGGCCCTGGACCATGCGCGTCCCGACCTCACCGATGTCCTGGGTGATCCAGGGCTGGTGCTCCGTGCCCACGGCGTGGTGGTGGGAGACCGTGGAGCCGAGGTCCACGAAGGCCTGCTGCACCGCGCGCTTGGCCGCGTAGTACTGGTCGAGCGCCTGCTCCTCGGAGGAGTACGGGAAGGCGAAGGTGAAGTAGAGGCAGGCCCCGGCGTGGTAGCTGTGCGACATGTGGCAGAACATGAAGCCGGGCAGGCCCTGCTGCTCCTGGACTGCGTAGAACGCGTCGTAGACCGTGGAGTGGACCTCGTTGATGTCCGACCAGGTCGCGCCCGTGTCGCACACGTCGCCGAAGACCTGGTAGTTCATCAGGAAGTCCCGCAGGTACGGGGTGTCGAACTTCTTCTGGTCGTAGATCGCCCCGGGGCCGGCGCCGAGGGTGATGCCGCCGGCGTTCTTCACGATCTTCTTCACGATCGCCTTCTGCTGCTCGACGGACTCCTTCGAGCCCTCGAAGCAGACGTAGGAGATCGACATCTCGTTGGTGGTGTCCCAGCCCTTGGAGCGCAGGTACGCGAACAGGCCGTCCTGCACCTTCGCGGCCACCTTGCCCTTGGTCGAGCTGGGCTCCTTGACCATCGACAGGCTGAACTCGGTCTCCGGCCCGTCCGAGAGACGGGTGAAGGTGGGGGTCACGTCCGTGGAGCGGGCGATCGCGTGCATGCCGCGGATGCCGTGCTCCCAGTCGGGGTACATGTAGGCGATGACCTGGCGGACCGGGGCGAGGCGGTGCACCTGCACGGTCGCCTCGGTGATCACGCCCAGGCGGCCCTCGCTGCCCAGGATCATCTCGTGCACGCTCGGGCCGGAATCACGACCAGGGATCGGCTTGGTGACCGCGACGCCCTCGGGATGGACCAGACGCATCCCGCGCACGATGTCCTCGATGTCGCCGTACTTGTCCGACTGCATCCCGGAGGAGCGGGTCGCCGCCCAGCCGCCGAGGGTGGAGTAGGTGAAGGAGTCGGGGAAGTGGCCGACGGTCCATCCCAGGGCGTTGAGCTGCTCCTCGAGGTCCGGACCGTACACGCCGGCCTCCACCCGGGCCAGGCCCGCGGTGTCGTCGATCTCGATCACCTCGCGCATGCGGCCGAGGTTCATGGTGAGGATCGGACGCTGTTCGGCCGCGTCGGGGGTGACGGAGCCGGAGATGCAGGAGCCGCCGCCGTAGGGGATCAGCACCAGGTCCTGCTCGAGGACCACGCGCAGGATCGCGGCGACCTCGGCCTCGGAGACGGGGTACACGATCGCGTCGACCAGGCGGTCGAAGTGCCCGCCCCGCACCCGGAACAGGTCCGGCAGGGAGCGGCCGAAGGAGTGGACGACGCGGTACTCGTCGTCGTCGAGCACGTTCTCCTCGCCCACCACGTCCACCAGCAGGGCGCGCACCGCGGCGGGGAGCTGCGAGGCGGGCACCTCGAGGTCCGACAGGTCCGGCTCGACCGGCTGCTTCGAGTCGAGGTCGACGCCCACCTTGTTCTTCGCCAGGGCCGGGAAGGCCGGCTTGTTGTCGTAGCGGAAGGTGACGTCGTCCAGGCCCCAGCCCCACCACTTGTGCCGCTTGACCTCGCGTGCGCTCAGCCGATCGCTCATGCGGAACCCTCCTCGCCCCGGGCGGCATCGCCCAGGATCACATCTCGATGCTCGTCGTACAGGTCTTTGACGCGGGCGTGGATCCGGGTCGAGAACTCGACCGCGGTCTCGCCCACCTCGGAGATCATCGGCTCGCCGAAGACGACGCGCACGGGCGGGCGGCCTGGCTTCGGCCAGCTGCGCCCCTTGGGCATCGCCTCGTGGGCGCCGATGATCGCGGCGGGGATGACGGGCACACCCACACTGATCGCGAGCGCCGCGCCGCCGGGCTTGAAGTCGGCGAGCACGCCGTCCAGCTGGCGGGTCCCCTCGGGGAAGACGAGGATCGGCACACCGGAGCGCAGCAGCTTGCGCGAGGTGCCGGAGTGCCTGCGGGAGCCGCCGCGGTCGATCGGGAAGGCGTTGAACAGCAGGCGCACGAACAGCCGGCGGTACCAGACGGTGAAGAAGTAGTCCGCCGCGACGCCGGTGGAGAGGAACCGCGCCTGGGCCCAGGGCAGGCAGCGCGCCAGCATGGGGGCGTCGATATGGCTGGAGTGGTTCGCGACCAGCACGAACGGTCCCCGCACGGTGCGCACCCGGCGGTGCACCTCGCGGGAGGTGGTGAGGTTCGAGGCGACCACCGCGCCGAAGAAGCCGCGCTGCAGGACGAACCGCACCGCCGCCCGCCAGCGGGAGCGGTACTTGGCCAGCTCCCCCTCGGGGCGCTCCCAGCCTTCGCCACGGGAGCGGGCCGACAGCGACCCCAGCAGAGCCTTGGACCTCTCACGGAGGTCCTCCCCCGCGGTCCGGGCGGATCGCTCCGGGGCCGGGGAGTCCGCGGCGTCGCCCTCGGGCGCAGCATCCTCCGTCGCGGCGGCCTCCCGATCGGGAGACTCCTGATCCGGGGACTGCGGCGTCGCGGCGGACGCAGCGGACGCGGCGGGGGCGATCGAGCCGGGCTCCGCCTGCTCGTCCTCGAGCTCCGGCGCCTCGATGGCCTCGCCGGGGCCGACGCCGCCGAGATCGCCCGGGTCGCCGGCCACGCCGTCGGACCCCTCGGGCTCGGGGGTCTGCGGGATGTCCTTCGAGGTCAAGCGATCACTTCTCCCGGTTGCGACGATGGCTGAGCAGCGCGCTCAGCCGGGCGACAAGACCGCGCGGCGTGGTGCGCAGCACCGCCGCGATCAGCTTCCACCGGGTCGAGGGGATGGAGACCGGCTTGCCGCGGGCCACGTCGCGCAGGCAGTCCTCGACGAGGCGCTCTGCATCCAACCAGAGGGGACCGGGGATGGAGGAGCCCTTGATGCCGGCACGCGAGTGGAACTCGGTGCGCACCCAGCCCGGCATCAGCGCCGTCACCTGCACGCCCGTGCTGGAGAGCTGCACGCCCAGGGACTCGGAGTAGTTGCCCACCCAGGCCTTGATCGCGGAGTAGTTGTTCTGGGTCACCAGCGCCGAGACGGATCCCACGTTGATGATCCAGCCGTGCCCGCGCTCGCTCATCGCCCGGCCAGCCGCGCCGCCGAGCTTGAGCACGGCGCGGATCATCACCTCGAAGCCGAGGTCATGCTGGGAGATGTCCTCGTCGAGCAGGCTCGATCGCACGGAGAACCCGGCGTTGTTGACGAGGACGTCGACGGGCGCGTCGGAGGTCGCGAGACGGTCGGCGACGCGCTGCTGCGCATCGCGATCGGAGAGGTCGGCGGCGAGGGTCTCGACCTCGACTCCGAACTCGCGACGCAGCTGCGCGGCGGACTCGGCGAGGCGATCGGCATCCCGCGCGACCAGCACGAGGGCCGTCCCACGGCCCGCGAACGCTCTGGCGAAGGCGGCCCCGATTCCTGCAGTGCCGCCGGTGATCAGGGCCCTATGCATGGCGGCTACGATACACTAGCGACGCCCTGACCAGCGCGGAGAAGCTCCCTGGTGGGAAGCGCGCAGGGCCTCGCGCACCGTCGGCCCGTCCCCGGATCGCGCGCCTGCGAGCCGCCCAGAGCACCCCGCCGTACCCGTCCACAGAGGATCCCATGACGCACAGCACCTCGCCCGCCGTTCAGCCCGCCGCCGGCGGCTCGACCAGCGGGGGCCGTCGGATCCTTCTGACCGGCGTGACCGGGTTCCTGGGCCAGGCCGTGCTGCGATCGCTCCTGGAGAGCACCGAGGACGTCCACGTCACCGCCGTGGTGCGCCCCAAGGGCTCGGTCACCGGGCGCAAGCGCCTCGAGCAGCTGCTGCGCAAGCCCGTCTTCTCCTCCTGGGCCGATCTGATCAGCGCCGCGGAGTCCGAGGAGGGCGGGGAGCCGGTCGACGGCAAGGCCCGCCTGAAGCAGATCTTCGACACTCGCGTGGGGGTGCTCGAGGGCGACCTCACCGACATGCCCGCGATCACCGACCCCGTCGACGTCGTGATCCACTCCGCGTCCTCGGTGTCCTTCGACCCGCCGATCGACGAGGCCTTCCGCACCAACGTCGGCGGAGCGCGGAACCTCTACGAGGCCCTGCTCGCCTCCGGCCAGGACCCGCACGTCATCCACGTCTCCACCGCCTATGTCGGCGGCATCTCCAAGGGTCTGCGCCAGGAGGGCTCCCTCCAGGCCGACGTCGACTGGCGCGCCGAGTACGAGGCCGCGCTCGCCGCCCGCGCCCGTGTCGAGGCCGAGTCGCGCCGGCCCGAGACCCTGCGCTCCCAGATCCGCGCCGCGAAGGTGCGCGTGGGCCGCATGGGCCCCAAGTCCGTCGCCACCGCCTCCGAGGACTCCCGTCGCGAGTGGGTCGACGATCGCCTGATCGACTTCGGCCGCACCCGCGCGCAGTCCGTCGGCTGGACCGACATCTACACCTTCACCAAGGCGATGGCCGAGCAGGTCGCCGAGGAGCTGTGGGCCGGCAACGGCCACCGCGTCTCCTTCGTGCGGCCCTCCATCATCGAGTCCGCCGTGACGAAGCCCTACCCGGGCTGGATCGACGGCTACAAGGTCGCCGACCCGCTGATCATGGCCTACGGCCGCGGCATGCTTCCCGAGTTCCCGGGCCTGGCCGACTCGATCCTCGACGTCATCCCGGTGGACCACGTCGTCAACGTGATCGTCGCGCTGGCCACCCAGGAGGTCTCCCGCCGCGGTGACGACGCCTACTACCAGGTGGTCTCCGGCGCCTCCAACCCGCTGCCCTTCCACGAGATGGTCACGGCGGTGCGCGAGTACTTCGTGGCGCACCCGCTGGAGGACGACAAGGGCCGGCCGATCCAGGTGCCCGAGTGGTCCTTCCCCGCCGTGGAGATGGTCGAGCAGCGGTTCCGCGCCAAGGAGCTCTCGGCGAAGCTGGGCTCCGCCGCGGTCGCCTACCTGCCCGCCACCAAGCGCACCCGCGAGTGGACCTCCGGCCTGCACAAGGCCACCTCGGGGCTGACGATGCTGCGCAAGTACATCGAGCTCTACCGCCACTACACGAAGACCGAGATGGTCTTCGACGACGCCAACACCCGCGCGCTGCGCGAGGAGCTGTCGCCGGAGTTCCTGGCCACCCACGACTTCGACATCGAGGGCCTGGTCTGGAAGGACTACTTCCAGGACCAGCACCTCCCGGCGGTCACCGAGCTCACCAAGGCGTACTCGCGGGCGAAGTCCGCGCAGAACAAGCGCGCCTCGCGCCCTGCCCGCGCGCTCAAGGAGTCCCCCGACTCCCTGGCCGTCTTCGACCTCGACGGCACCGTGCTGGCCACGAACATCGTCCAGCAGTACTTCTCGGTGGTCCGTGCCACGAAGCCGCGCCGCACCTGGCCCGCCGAGATCGGCGGCCTGCTCGCCGCGGTGCCCGGCTACCTCCGCGCCGACCAGCGTGACCGCTCGGAGCTGATCCGCCTGGTCAACCGCCGCTACAAGGGCTTCCGCAGCCAGGACCTCCGCGCTCTGATGCAGGGCGAGGCCGGGCGCCGCATCCGCGCCTCCATCCGCCCGGAGGCGCTCGAGACCATCGAGCGCCACCGCGCCGCGGGCCACCGCACGGTGCTGGTCTCCGGCGCGCTGGACGTGCTGGTCGAGCCGCTCGCGGACCTGTTCGACGAGGTCGTCGCCACCCACATGGACGAGGACGCCGACGGCGTGATGACCGGCTATCTCGCCACTCCCCCGCTGGTCGACGAGGCCCGCGCGAACTGGCTGCGCAAGTACGCGGCGCAGCACGGCGCCGACCTCTCCACCTCCTACGGCTACGGCGACTCCCACGCCGACGCGGCCTGGCTCGACCTGGTGGGCACCCCCGCGGTCGTCGCCCCCGACCTGGGCCTGTACGCCGTGGCGAAGAAGAAGCGCTGGCAGATCCTGGAGTGGTGACGGCGAGCGGGTGATGGGGAGTGCTGCATGGGGAGGGCTGCATGGGGAGGGCTCCCCATCGCCCCCTACCTGACCAGCGCATATGGTGATCCCACACCCACTGAGGAGGACGCCATGTCCCGCACGATCATCATCCGATGCACCACCCTGGCCGCCGCGACCGTGCTCGCCCTGACCGCGTGCGGGGGCACGGACGACGCCCCTGCAGAGGAGCGGGACGGGGGCGCCGCAGCTGAGCAGGAGGCCCCTGCGGGCGACTCGGGAGACACGGACGCGGAGGCCGACGACGCCGCGGCGAGCGACGGCGGGGGCGAGGAGGAGGCCGGCGACGGCGCGGCCGGGTCCTCCGAGGAGTCCGCCGTGGTCGAGATCGGCACCGAGTTCACCGATGAGGAGACCGGCGACGTGATCACGATCGTCTCCGCAGTGCGCCACAACCCCACCGAGTACTACCTGGCCTCCGACAACCCCGACGGCGAGATGATCTACCTCGAGGTCGAGGTGACGGCCGGGGATCAGTTCGGCGGCGTCATCAGCCAGCAGGACTTCGTGCTCGACGACGGCGGCGAGGAGGTCAACTACGCCTCGACCGCGGACGAGGAGCTCGCCGCCGCGGGCTTCGAGAACTTCGAGGGCGCCTCCCGCCGGGACGGCGGCGGCGCCGGGTACATCCCGATCTACGTCGAGCAGACCGGTGACACCCTCAGCGGCGCGTACGTGCGGCCCGAGATGAAGATCCTCGGCGAGGACGCGACCGTCCCCGAGTTCCGCGGCGAGTTCGAGATCCCCGCCGCCTGACCCTGGGGCCGCCCCGGCGGCCCGGAGAGCCGCCTCGTCACAGCACCGAGGCGAGGAAGCCTTTCAGCCGCTCGGAGCGCGGGTGGTCGATGACCTCTTCGGGGGTGCCGCGCTCGAGGATGCGGCCCTCGTCCATGAACACGACCTGGTCGGCGACCTCACGGGCGAAGCCCATCTCGTGGGTGACCACGACCATGGTCATGCCATCGGCCGCGAGATCCTTCAGCACGGCGAGCACCTCGGAGACCAGCTCCGGGTCCAGGGCGCTGGTGGGTTCGTCGAAGAGCATCAGCTCGGGGTCCATCGCCAGAGCCCGCGCGATCGCGACGCGCTGCTGCTGACCGCCGGAGAGCTCGGAGGGGTAGTGGTCGGCGCGATCGGCCAGGCCCACCCGCTCGAGCAGGGTGCGCGCCTTCTCCTCCGCCGCGGCCTTGGACAGCCCGCGCACCTGGACCGGGGCCTCCATGACGTTTCCGAGCGCCGTGAGATGGGGGAACAGATGGAAGCGCTGGAAGACCATGCCGATCCTCGACCGCTGCACGGCGATCTGGGCAGAGCTGAGCTTCTGCCAGCGTCCGTCGGGCAGCGGCTCGGGCCGGTAGCCCTGCACCTCGCCGTCCACGAGCACGCGCCCGGCGGTCGGCTCCTCGAGCTGGTTGATGCAGCGCAGCAGGGTGGATTTGCCCGAGCCCGACGGTCCGACCAGCACGGCCACCTCCCCGGCGCTCACGACGAGATCGCAGCCCTTCAGCACGTGCAGGTCGCCGAACATCTTGTGGACGTCCTCGACCGCGATCACGGCGCGGGTCTGCTCAGGGGTGTTCGTCATCAGAGCTCCACCTCCGGGAGCGGGTTCTGCGGAGTGGTCCCGGCGCTGTTCACGGCCGCCTGGCGGGAGCGCCTGCCGCCGCCCCTGGCGGGGGTGCGGGCGTCGAAGCCCCGACCGAAGTGGCGCTCGAGGTAGTGCTGGCCCACCATGAGCACGCTCGTGATGGCGAGATACCACAGCGCCGCGACGATCAGCAGCGGGATCGGCGTGAACAGCTTGTTGGCGATGCCGTTGGTGGCGAAGGTGAGGTCGAGGGTGAAGGGCACGGCGAGCACCAGCGACGTGGTCTTCAGCATGCCGATCGTCTCGTTGCCCAACGGCGGCACGATCACACGCATCGCCTGCGGCACGATGATGCGGCGCAGGATCCGCCCGTTGCTCATGCCCAGCGCCTTGGAGGCCTCGGTCTGGCCCTTGTCCACCGAGTTCAGGCCCGAGCGGATGATCTCGGCGAGATAGGCGCCCTCGTTCAGGCCCAGGCCGATCACCGCGGCCCAGAAGGCGGTGAGCAGATCGCGCGTGGAGAAGCTCAGCAGCTCCGGGCCGAAGGGCACGCCGACCACGATCTTCGGGACGATCACGGTGAACAGGCCCCAGAACACCAGCTGGGTATACACGGGGATGCCGCGGAACACGAAGATGTACGCCCAGCTCACGCCGCGCAGCACGGGATTGTCGCTGCGACGCATGATCGCGGCCGTCAGCGCCACGACGGTGCCGAGCACCATCGACAGGAGCGTGAGCAGGAGGGTCCAGCCGACTCCCTGGATGACCTTGACGTCCAGGAGGTAGGTCGCGACGGTGCCCCACTCGAGCACCGGGTTGGTCACCAGGAAGGAGACGAGGCCCAGCACCAGCAGGGCCACGATCACGGCCGAGATCCAGGTGCCGGGGCGCGGGGCGGCCTTGACGCGCAGCGGGGTGACGCCCTGTGCGGCGGCCGGCGGTGGGACCGACGGGTCGTCAGGGGCGGGGGGCTGGGTGGTGGTCACGGCTGGGGGTTCACTTCCGCGGTCGGGATCATGCCTGCGTCGTTGCCCCATGCAGCGAGGATCCGCTCCATGTGGCCGGTGTCGATGAGATGCTGCAGCGCCGCGCGGATCGCCTCGGCGAGCTCGGGCTGGTCCTTGGCGACGACGATGCCGTTCAGAGCGGATTCCTCGATCTCGCCGATCTGCTCGAGGGTGCCACGGGACCGGGCGATGGCGTACGCGGTGACCGGGGAGTCGGCCATGAGGATGTCCCCCTTGCCGCCGGCCACGTTGGTCGCCGCATCGGAGTTCGAGGCGTAGGCGAGCAGATCATAGGCGGCGTCGCCCTCGTCGCGGCACTCCTGGGAGCGCTCGAGGGAGAGCTCCTCCTGATAGGTGCCCACCTGGAGTGCGACGCGCTGGCCGCAGAGATCGTCGGGATGGATGCCGTACGGGTTGCCCGCCTTCACGGCGTAGGAGATCCCGGCCTGGAAGTAGGACACCATCGAGACGGCCGCGAGCCGCTCCTCGTTGATGGTGAAGCTGGAGATGCCGACGTCGTAGGTGGAGCCGACGGCGGGGATGATCTGCGCGAACACCGCGGCCTCGGTGCGGGTGCGCAGCCCGAGGACCTCGCCGATCGCCGCGAGGATGTCCATGTCGTAGCCGATCGCCTCGCCGCTGCTGCCCACGAACTCGCCGGGCGCGTAGTTCAGCGCGGCCCCGTTGACGAGCTCGCCCCGCTCGCGGATCGACGCGGGGAGCAGTGCGGAGATCTCCGGGACCTCCTCGATCCCGCTGAGGTCCACCTCGGGCACGGCGTTCGACTCGGCGTCCAGAGTCTCCGAGGCACGGGTGCACGAGGCGAGCGCCGGCGTCAGCGCGGCGGCGGCCAGAGCCAGGGGCGCCGCGCGCAGCAGGGCGCGGCGGCGAGGGCGATACGAAGTCACCGATGAATAGTATTCACAGTGCTGTATGAAAACCAAACACTGAGGTGTGCTTCACCCCTCGCGCCCCCGGCCTCAGCCGCCGAGCGACATCTCGCCGGTGGTGGTCGCGACCTCGTCCTCGGCGCCGTGCCCGGAGAGCTCCGCCTCGGCGTCGACGTCCACCGCGGCGCCCTCGAACTGCGAGCGGTACAGCCGGGCGTAGGCCCCGCCCTGGGCGAGCAGCTCCTCGTGGTCGCCCTGCTCGACGATGTCGCCGGCCTCCATCACCAGGATCAGGTCCGCGTCGCGGATGGTGGAGAGGCGGTGGGCGATCACGAAGCTGGTGCGCCCTGAGCGCAGACGGTTCATCGCCTGCTGCACGAGCACCTCGGTGCGGGTGTCCACGCTCGAGGTGGCCTCGTCGAGGATCAGCAGGTTCGGCTGGGCCAGGAACGCGCGGGCGATCGTGACCAGCTGCTTCTCGCCGGCGGACAGCGTCGTCTCGTCGTCGTCCACGACCGTGTCGTAGCCCTCGGGGAGCTGGCGCGCGAAGTCGTCGACGTGGGTGGCGCGAGCCGCCTCGATGACCTCCTCGTCGCTCGCGTCCAGTCGCCCGTAGCGGATGTTCTCCAGCAGCGACCCCTTGAACAGCCAGGTGTCCTGGAGGACCATCCCGGTGCGCTCGCGCAGCTGGGCGCGGGTGAGGTCGCGGATGTCGATCCCGTCGATCGTGATCCGACCGCCGTCCACCTCGTAGAAGCGCATCACGAGGTTCACCAGGGTGGTCTTGCCGGCACCCGTCGGCCCCACGATCGCGACCGTGTGCCCGGGATCGGCGACCAGGGACAGGTCACGGATCAGCTCGCGCTCGGGGGTGTACGAGAAGCGCACGTGCTCGAACTCGACCCGGCCCTCCCGGATGCCGGCCGCGGCCGTGGTCACCGTGGTCTCGGACTCCTGCTCCTCGGCGTCCAGCAGCTCGAAGACGCGCTCCGCGCTGGCCACCCCGGACTGCAGCATCGTCGCCATCGAGGCGACCTGCGAGAGCGGCTGGGTGAACTGGCGCGAGTACTGGATGAAGGCCTGCACGTCGCCGAGGGTGAGCTGGCCGGAGATGATCCGCAGCCCGCCCACGATCGCGATCGCCACGTAGGACAGGTTCCCCACGAACATCATCAGCGGCATGATCAGGGAGGAGACGAACTGGGCGCCGAAGGTGGCGCGGAACAGGGTCTCGTTGCGCTCCTCGAAGCGGGCGGCGACCTCGTCGCGTCGGCCGAAGACGGTCACCAGGGAGTGCCCGGTGTACGCCTCCTCGACCTCGGAGTTCACCACGCCGGTCGCGTCCCACTGCTGGGCGAAGAGCTTCTGCGCCCGCTTGCCGACGATGCCCGTCACCAGCAGGGCCACCGGGATCACCGCGAGCGCGATGAGCGAGAGCTGCCAGGAGATCGTGAACATCATGATCAGCACGCCGATCACCATGAGGATCGAGTTCACCAGGCCCGTGACGGTGTTCATCAGGGTGTTCTGGATGTTGTCGATGTCGTTGGTGACCCGCGAGAGGATCTCGCCGCGCTTCATCCGGTCGAAGTACGCCAGCGGCAGCCGGTGCAGCTTCTCCTCCACCTCGCGGCGCAGGCGCGAGACCATGCGGTAGATGATGCGGTTCAGCGCCAGGCCCTGGAACCACATCAGCAGCGCCGAGACGGCGAAGAGGCCGACGGCCAGCGCGAGGGTCTGGTGCAGCGCGACGAAGTCGATGCCCTCGCCGGGGGTGAGGGTCATGCCCGAGAGCATGTCCGCGAAGGTGTCCTGGCCGTCGGCGCGCAGACCGGCGATCACGTCGGCCGGATCGGCGCCCGCGGGGAGGTTCTTCGAGATCAGACCGGTGAAGATGAGGTCGGTGGCGTGGCCGAGGATGCGCGGTCCCACCACGGAGAAGGCCACGGAGACGAACCCGACCAGGATCGCGGCGAAGAGGTAGAGGCGCTCGGGGCCCATCTCGCGCACCAGGCGTTTGGTCGAGGGCCAGAAGTTCCGGGCGCTCTGGCCGGGGCGCAGCCCGCGGGCGGCGTCCTTCTCCGAGGCGATCTCGGCGGCGGTGGAGGCCTCGTCGCCCGCCGCGGCGACGGGCTTCTGCGTGTGCTGCTCTGAGTCGCTCATCAGGCCACCTCCTCCTCGACGCCCTGCGAGCGGACGATCTCCTGATAGGTCTCGGAGCTCTCGAGGAGCTCGCCATGGGTTCCCTGCGCGACGATCCGGCCGTTGTCCAGCACCAGGATCAGATCCGCGCCGGTGATGGTCGAGACGCGCTGGGCGACGATCAGCATCAGCGCATCGCGGGTCTCGGGGACCAGGGCCGCCCGCAGCTTCGCATCGGTGGTGAGGTCCAGCGCGCTGAAGGAGTCGTCGAAGAGGTACAGCGAGGGCGTCGCGGCCAGGGCCCGGGCGATGCACAGCCGCTGCCGCTGCCCGCCGGAGACGTTGGTGCCGCCCTGCGCGATCGGGGAGTCGAGCGCGGTCGGCATCGAGGCGACGAAGTCCCGCCCCTGCGCGACGGTGAGCGCGTGCCAGAGCTGCTCGTCGTCGGCCGAGGGGTTCCCGAACCGCAGGTTCGAGGCGACGGTGCCGGAGAACAGGTAGGGGCGCTGCGGGACCAGGCCCACCCGGTCCCAGAGCACGCGCGCGTCGAGGTCGCGCACGTCGTGGCCGTTCAGCAGCACCCGGCCCTCGCTCGCGTCCATCAGGCGCGGCACCAGGTTGATCAGCGTGGTCTTGCCGGCGCCGGTGCCGCCGATGATCGCGACCGTCTGCCCGGCGCGGGCGGAGAAGGAGATGTTCTCGAGCACCGGGCGCTCGGCGCCCGGGTAGGTGAAGGAGACGTCCTCGAAGGTGAGCTCGACCGGACCGTCGATGTCCCGCACGCCGTCGGTGCGCTGGTGGACGCTGGTCTCGGTGTCCAGCACCTCGGAGATGCGCTCGGCGGAGACCATCGCACGGGGGATCATCATCGTCATGAAGGTCGCCATCATGACCGCGATGAGGATCTGCATCAGGTAGGCGATGAAGGCGGTGATCGAGCCGACCTCCATCTGGCCCGAGTCGATGCGGGGCGCCGCGACCAGCAGCACCATCACGCTGGAGACGTTCAGGATGAACATGATGATCGGGTTGATGAGGATCATCAGCAGGCCGATGCGGCGGTTGAGGTCGGTGACCTGGCCGTTCACGACGCCGTAGCGCTCGCGCTCGCGATCCTCGCGCACGAAGGCGCGCAGCACGCGGATGCCTGTGATCTGCTCGCGCAGCACCGAGTTGATGTCGTCGATCTTGCCCTGCATCTGCTTGAAAAGCGGTGCGGCGCGGAAGATCAGGATGCCGACGGCCACCAGCATCACCGGCACCATCACCGCGATCAGCCAGGCCATCCCGGGCTCGACGCGCAGCGCCAGGATCACGCCGCCGATACCCGTCACCGGGGCCTGGACCAGCATGTTCAGGGAGAAGAAGACCAGCATCTGCACCTGCTGGACGTCATTCGTCGAGCGGGTGATCAGCGAGGGCGTGCCGAACTCGGCGAGCTCGCGCGGGGAGAAGGAGGCGACCTGCGAGAACACCCTCGAGCGCAGGTCCTTGCCCACCCTCATCGCGGAGCGGGCCGCGAAGTAGTTCGCCGCGACCAGCGCGATGATGTTGCCGAAGGAGATGAGCAGCATCAGCCGGCCCAGCTGCCAGATCACCGGGACATCGGCCTTGGCGACGCCCTCGTCGATGATGTCGGCGTTCAGGGTGGGCAGATAGAGGGCGGCCAGCACGCCGACGATCTGGAAGAGCACCACCAGGAGCACCCAGATCCAGTACGGCGTGATGGCCCTGAGCACGAGGCGCAGCAGGGTCACGAGATTCCTTCCGAGAGGCCGCTCCGACCGAGACGTCTCCGGGCGACCTCGGAAGCATAGGCTTTCCGGCCGACACCGGACATCCGACTTCTGTCGTATCCGCGCAGGGCGGAACCAGCGATGTCGTCTACGGTGGACCGCGTGAATCGTCCCGTCCAACGCATCGTCGTCATCGTGCTCGCTCTCCTGCTGGTGGTCCCAGCGGGAGTCTTCGGGATCGGTCAGCTGCTGGGTCCGGGCGACGGAGACCAGCCCGGGACCACCGCGGCCGAGAACCCAGAGAACCCCGAGAACCGGCCGACGGCCGACCCCGCCGACCAGCCGCCCCGCCCCGATCTGCCCGAGCCGGAGGCGCCGGCCGGTCTCACCGATCAGAGCGAGGACGGAGCCCGCGCGACCGTCACCTACCTGCTGCAGACCTACGACTACATGATGAGCAGCGGCGACGTCTCGGTGTGGCAGGACTCCGTGGACCCGGGCTGCCAGGTGTGCGTGAGCTTCCTGGACAACGCCGAGCTGCTCTCCGATCAGGGCGGCTATCTCGTCGACGGCGCCTTCGAGGTGCACTCGACGACCTTCTCCGGGAAGGGCGAGCCACCGGCGACCGGCACCGTGGTCGCGCAGTTCACCCAGGAGGAGTCGGTCCTCGTGGACGACCCGAACCTCCAGGCCACCCCGCTGGACTCCGTGACCGGGCAGCTCATCGCCACCGTCGCCTGGGACGGCGACCGCTGGCGCGTCACCGACATGACCATCGCCCCGCCCGAGGGCCAGGCCTCCGACGGCGGCGGCGCGAGCGACAGCGGCGGCGCCGCGGGCTGAGCGAGGTCAGGCGCCGGTGGGGCGGTAGAGGAACCAGTCGGTGCGATAGGGGACGCCGATGACCTCACCGGGAGCGTGGCCGAGGTGCTCGTGGAGGTACCAGTCGAGGTTCGCGAGCACCGTCGCCCGGCGCTCCTCCGGGGCGGTGATCACGTAGCTGCGCGTGCGGGCGAGGTCGATGACGTCGCCGGTGGGCATCGGGTCCTCCCAGTCGTGCACGCCCCGCCGCACCAGCTCGAGCTCGGGGCCCACGACCGGCAGGAAGTCCTCGCGGTGGATGTCCCCGGCGTGCATGATCCGCGAGAGGCGATGCACCCACGGGATCGTCACGTCGAGCATGTTCCACACCAGCGCGAGCAGGCCGTCGTCGGTCAGCAGCCGCGCCACCTCGGTCGAGGCGGCCGCGTCGTCGAACCAGTGCCAGGCCTGCGCCACGGTGACCAGCTCCGCGGACCGAGCGGGCAGCCCGGTCGACTCGGCGGCGGCGACGCGGGTGATCAGCGGCCCGCCGCTCGCCGCGATCTCGAGCATGGCGGCGCTGGTGTCCACGGCGGTCACCTGGAGACCCCGCTCCGCGAGCGCCCCGGAGAGCTTCCCGGTCCCGGCGCCGAGGTCGACCGCGCGGCGCGGCGAGTGCGCCAGCATCTCGTCCAGCACCGCGTCCGGGTATCCGGGGCGCAGCCGGTCGTAGTCCGCGCCCTGGCCCTGGAAGGCCGCGGCGAGGGTCTGCTTGCGCTCGTCGGTCCCGAAGCGCGGAGCATCCCGGGCGGAGATCGGCGGAACCGGCGGGTGCAGCGGATCGGGGGCGTCCCGCTCGCTCATCGCTGCGCCCGATGCGCGACCCAGGACTGGTGCAGCCCCGCATAGATGCCGCCCTCGAGCTCGACGAGCTCGGCGTGGGTTCCGTGCTCGGCGAGGTCGCCGTGGTCGAGCACCATGATCCGGTCGGCCCGCTCGGCGGTGGAGAGCCGGTGGGCGATGGTGATCGTGGTGCGGCCGCGGGCGAGGCCGTCGATGGCCTGCTGCAGGCGGACGTCCGCCGCGGGATCGACGGCGCTGGTCGCCTCGTCGAGCACGATGATGTCCGGATCGGCGAGGTAGGCGCGGGCCAGCGCCACCAGCTGCCGCTCCCCGGCGCTGAGGGACTCGCCGCGCTGGCCGACGGGGGTGTCCAGACCCTCGGGCAGCTCCTCGGCCCAGGTGCCCAGACCCAGCTCGTCCAGGGCCCGGTGCATCTCCTCCTCGGTCGCGCTGGGGCGCCCGTAGAGCAGGTTCCCGGCCACGCTGGTGTCGAAGAGGAAGCCCTCCTGCGGCACCATGATCACGCGCGAGCGCAGCGACTCGTAGGGCACCAGGTGCAGCGGCACCCCGCCGATGCGGATGCCGCCCGAGGCGGGATCCATCATGCGGGTGAGCAGCTTCGCGAAGGTGGTCTTGCCGCTGCCGGTCTCCCCCACGATCGCGATGCGGGAGCGGGCCGGGATGTCCACATCGATGCCGTGCAGCACCTCGGGGCCCGTGGGGTACGCGAAGCGCAGGTCGGAGATCTCGATGTCGAGCAGACCCTCGGGCAGCACCGTCGCGCCCGGCACCGGCTCGACGCGCTCCCCGGTGCGGGGGTCGATCGCGCCCGCGGGGTCGGCGACGTCGGCCGGGGTGTCGAGCACGCCGAGCACGCGACGCCAGCCGGCCACGGCGTTCTGCGCCTCGGAGAGCATCTCGATGCCCATCCGCACGGGCTGGCTGAACAGCGAGACCAGGAAGACGAAGGCGATCACGCCGCCGGCGGTGAGGTCGCCGCCGGGCAGGTCCACGCCGAGCACCCCGGTGCCCAGCACGATGCCGACCACGACCACCACCGCGGTGGCGAGTCCGTCGGCCGTCTCCGAGAGGAAGAACGAGACGGACTGCGGTCTCAGCACCGCGAACTGGGCGTTGCGCACCTCGCCGATGCGGTCCACCTGGGCGCGACGGGTTCGGTCCTCGGTGCCGTAGGCCCGCACGGTGGCGGAGCCGACGAGCGACTCGGAGACGGCGCCGAGCATGGCGCCGACCTTGGTGCGCACCACCTGGTAGCGGGCGCGGATCCGCTTCTGCAGGGACCCCATGATCACCAGGATCGGGAGGTAGCAGATCCAGACCGCGAGCGCGAGCGGCCACGAGTAGAAGGCCATCACGCCGGTGGCGAGCACGAGCTGGAAGCTCATCACCACCAGCATGATCCCGCCGAAGCTCATGAACTGGCTGACGGTGTCGACGTCGCTGGTCACGCGGGAGACCAGCGCGCCGCGCTGCTCGGTGCCCTGGGTGAGCAGGGAGAGGTCGTGGATGTGGCGGAAGGCGCGCTTGCGCAGCGTGGCCAGGGAGTGCTCGGCCAGGCGGAACAGGCGCCGGTTCATCAGCACGTTGCAGGTCGCGGTGGCGAGCAGGACGAGGGCGGCGAGCCCTGCGGCGCCGGCCACGTAGGCGAGGTCCGGGACCTCCGGCTCGATGATCCCGCGGTCCAGGATGGACTGCACCGCGATCGGCACCACGACCTTGCCGGCGGTCGCGATGACGGCGAGCAGCAGCGTGATCCACAGGCCTCGCAGCAGGTCGGGGGTGAGGGCGAGTCCGCGGCGGATCGTGGACAGGGCGCCCTCGTCGACGGCGGTCTCGCCGCCGAGCGCCGAGGAGCTCGCTGCGCTGCGGGCGGCGGGTGCGGCGGTCATCGGCCGGCCTCCTCATCGGTCGGATCGGACTGCTCGGGGGCGTCGACACCGGGGCGGACGACGGGGACCGCGCCGGTGCTCGTCGGGACATCGCATTCGCGGTCGTCCCCGAACACCTCCTCGCGGCGGTACCGGCCGGAGCCGTGGATCTCGATGGCTCCGGTGACGGTGCGCTCGCGCTCGGCGGGCACCGCGACGGCGGGGTCCGGGCCGTCGCTGGGCTGGGGATGGGAGGCCTCGAGCAGGTTGTGGGAGATCGCGGCCTCGTCGTAGGCGTCCACGAGCGCGCGATAGCCCTCGCTGCGTCCGCGCAGGTCCTCGTGGGTGCCGGCGTCGGCGACGCGGCCGTGGTCGAGGAAGACGACCTGGTCCGCGAGGGAGATCGTGGACTTGCGGTAGGCGATCAGCAGCAGGGTCGAGGCGGTCATCTCGCGGCGGATCCCGTCGAGGATGGCGAGCTCGACGCTGGGGTCGCAGGCGCTGGTGGCGTCGTCGAGGATCAGCAGCCGGGGCCGGCGGGCGAGCGCGCGGGCCAGGGCGATGCGCTGGCGCTGGCCGCCCGAGAGGGAGCCGCCCCGCTCCCCCAGCTCGGTGTCGAGCCCGTCGGGCAGGGCGTCGACGAACGCCTCGGCCTGGGCGACGCGCAGCGCCCAGCGCACGGTGTGCTCGTCGATGTCCTCGCCGAGGGTGACGTTCTCGCGCACGGTGGCGTCGAAGACGAAGGCCTGCTGGAGCACGAGGGCCACGTCGGCCGTGAGCGCCTGGGCGGTCAGGGAGCGCAGCTCCGCCCCGTCGAGGCGGACGGTGCCGGAGGTGGGCTCGACGAGACCCGCCGCGAGCAGCGCGAGGCTGGACTTGCCGGAGCCGGTGGTGCCGACGACGGCGAGAACGCGGGTGCCGGCGTGCGGGTCGGCGTGCAGGCTCACGCCGTGGAGTGCATGGCCCTCGCGCACGACCTGCTGCTCGGCCCGGGCGCCGCGGCCCAGGATGACCTGGGCGGGGTCGTCGCGGTAGACGAAGGAGACGTCCTGGATGTCGAGCACGCCGGGGCCGTCCGGGAGGGGGTCGGGACCGTAGGTGCGCTCCTCGGGGACGTCGAGGATCTGCTGGACGCGCCCGCCGCCGACGACGGTGCGGGAGAGATCCCCGAGCACCCAGCCGAAGGAGCGGATCGGCAGCGACATCAGCGTGAACAGGTAGGCGACCTCGACGAGCTGGCCGGTGGTCAGGTGCCCCTCGCCGATGCGCCAGGCGCCGAGCACCGCGACGGCGAGGATGCCGAGGTTGGGCAGGGCGTCGATCGCGGGGTCGAACCAGCCGCGGATGTAGCCGAAGCGGATGCCGGTCTCGCGCAGGTCGTCGGCGGCACGGGTGAAGCGCCGCTCCTCGACGTCCTCGCGGCCCAGCGACTTCACGACGTTCGCGCCGTCGAAGGACTCGTGGGCGATCTCCGCGACCTCGGCCCGCAGCTGCTGGGAGCGCATCGCGATGGGGGTCGCGAAGCGCTGCAGGAGCACGTTGAGGATGATGAGAAGCACGATCAGCGCGAGCATGACCAGCAGGATCACCGGGTCGATGCGGGCCACCACGACCGTCGCATAGACCAGCATGACGATGGTGGACAGCGCGAAGGGGAAGGGCGCCATCGCGAAGAAGGTCGCCTCGACGTCGGAGTAGACGGAGCTGAGCAGGGTGCCGGTGGCCTGGCGGCGGTGCCACAGCAGCGGCACCTTCGCGTACACCTCGGTGATCCGCTCGCGGTAGAGGCGGAAGAGGTCGTACTGGGCGGCGGCGGCGAAGATGCGCCGCGCCATGACGGTGACGGCGCGGGCCACCGCGATGCCGAGGATCGCGGCGCCGCCGCCGAGCAGCAGGGCGGGAGCGGCCTCGCCGCGCTGGAAGGAGGGCACGATGACCTGCTCGGTGACGCGGCCGATCACGGCGGAGGTCGCGATCTGGAGCAGGGCGAAGGCGATCGCGCCGAGCACCGCGAGCAGGAACCAGCGGCGCATCTCCCAGGACCCGGTGAGCAGGCGCTTGAGCCCCGGGACCAGCACGGCGGGGTGCTGGCGCGGGGGCACGGACGGGGTGCGGGGGGCGGGGGCGTCGATGCGGGTCATGCGGAGACGAAGTGGACGACGACGGCGATCGCGAAGGTGATCGTGGAGAGCATGGCGAGGGAGAACTCGATGAGGATGCCCAGGCCGAGGGCCTTCATCGCGATCCAGGCGGAGGTGAAGCCCTTCGTCCAGTCCTTCTGCCGCACCGCCTCGGAGACGTACAGGCCGATGAGGAAACCGATCGGCAGGCCCAGGAAGGGGATGACGAAGATGCCGACGATGCCGGAGGCGATGCCGACGTAGACCGGCCACATCGGCACCTCGGCGGCCTGCAGGCGACGGCCGGTGAGCACGTAGCTCGTGGTCATGCCGATCGCGCCGAGCACGAGCACGATCGCGAAGGCGACCCAGCCGGTCCAGCCGCCGATCAGGATGGCCCAGACGAGGGTCGCGATGACCAGGGTGACCGTGCCGGGCAGCACGGGGACCACGATCCCGGTCAGGCCCACCACGTAGGCGAGGCCGACCACGACGGTCACGATGATCTGGGCGGTGAGAGAGTCCACGGGTCCTCCGGGAGGCGCGGGAGCGGGCGGCGGCCGGTGCGGGGCCGAGGGATGTGAGCGTTCACGACGACACGACACTACGCGGCACGACGGCGACGGTGCGGGGCGCGGGGGTGCGGGAGCGATGACGGCCCCGCGAGCGGGGCCGCGTCCATCCTATCGGGACAGCGCTCTCGCGATCGCCCGACGATGGTCGCGGGACGAGACCGGGTGAGGGTCGCCTCGACGACGGGGCGGAGCACTGGTCCCGCCCGGCCCGGGACCGTACGGTGCCGGGGTGAGCGAGTTGCTGCAGCTGGTCGTGGTGGGCGTCGCCGGGGGTCTCGGCGTGTTCGCCCTGATCCTGCTGCCCGCGATGCAGCTGCAGCGGCGTCGCTTCGGTCGGGTGCGCCCCTCGCGTCTGGTGGCCGTCGCGGCGATCTGCCTGTACACGATGTCGCTCGCGGGCCTGACGGTCGCTCCGGCCTATGACGTGGCCGTGACCTGCCGCAGCCGCTCGGGAGGCGCTGTGCGCCTGGACCCGTTCCACACCCTGGCCGAGGTGCTGGCGATGCAGCGCGGCGGGGCCGGCCTGCTGGAGCTCGCCACCAGCTTCACGGTGCTGCAGATCCTGCTGAACATGGCCCTGTTCCTGCCGCTGGGCCTGATCCTGCGCGGGGTGTTCCGGCTCGAGACCACGACTGCCGTCGCGATGTCGATGCTGCTCTCGGCCCTGATCGAGATCACCCAGTACACGGGCGCCTTCGGCCTCTACCCGTGCGGGGTGCGGATCGCGGACATCGAGGACCTGCTGGCCAACACCGCCGGAGCCGCGCTCGGAGCGCTGCTCGCTCCGGTGCTGACCCGCTGGCGGGTGCCGCTGTTCGCTCGGGAGGACCGTCACCGGGACGGCCCACCCGGCTCCGCGACGGACGCGGACCCGGTCGAGGATCTCCTGCGGCGCTGGTTCTGAGCACGGCGATCGGGAGTCCGCCGACCTCGAGCGCTGCCGCTCAGGGCAGGCGCACCACCTGACCGGCCCAGGAGAAGCCGCCGCCGAAGCCGACCAGCAGCGCGGTCGCCCCAGAGGGGATCTGGCCGGCCTCACGCATCCGGGAGATGGCCAGCGGGATGGTCGCGGCGGAGGTGTTGCCGGAGGTGATGATGTCGTCGGCGACGATCGCGTCCTCGCGCAGCCCGAGCGAGGCGGCGAGCGGTTCGATCATGCGCAGGTTCGCCTGGTGGGGCACGAACACGTCGATGTCCTCCATGGTCAGGCCCGCGGCCTCGACGATCTGCCGGGACAGCTTCGGCGCCTCGCGCAGCGCCCAGCCGAGCACCTGACGGCCCTGCTGCGAGAAGGCCGGGCCCTCGCCGCCGATGGTCACGGCGTCGGCGAGCTCGGGGACGGTGCCCCAGACCACCGGGGAGATGGTGGCCTCCTCGCTCGGCACGAGGACCATGGCCCCGGCGCCGTCGGCGGTGAGGATGCAGGTGGTCCGGTCGGAGTAGTCGGTGACCGCGGAGAGCTTCTCCGCGCCGATCACCAGGGTCGCCGTGGAGGCGCCGGCGCGCAGGGACATGTCCGCCACGGCGAGGGCGTGCTCGAAGCCGGAGCAGGCGGCGCCGACGTCGAAGGCCGCCGGGGCGGAGAGGCCCAGCAGCTGGGCGACGCGGCCGGCGGCGCTCGGGGAGCGCTCGTAGTTGGAGCAGGTCGCGACGATCACCTGGGTGATCTCGGAGGGGTCGAGCCCGGCGTCGGCGATCGCGGCCCGGCCGGCGACGGCGGCGAGGTCGGCGACGTCCTGGTCGTCGGCCGCGATGTGGCGCTCCTCGATGCCGGTGCGCTGGCGGATCCACTCGTCGCTGGTCTCGACCAGCTGCTCGAGGTCCTTGTTGGTCATCACTCGCTCGGGGCGGTAGTGGCCGGTTCCGACGATCCGCGAACCGGCCACGGGGGCCGGGAGGGCGAAGGGGCGGGGTGTCGCGGTCATGAGGGCTCCTGCCGTCGGGGGGTCGCAACGATGGTAGATCCGCGGGCGCCGCTCGTGGGTCCGGCGGACCCATGTGTGACCTACTTCGGGCGCGGGGATTCCGCCAGCGTCACCGCCCGCGGGGTCGAGCGGACCCGGGCGTCGAGGAGAGCCTCGGTCTCCTCAGGCGGTGACGTTGAGCGTCGAGCGGGAGTCCGCGCCGCGCCGCACATGGATCTGCTCGGCGATCTGGGCCTTCATGTCGCCCACGTGGCTGACGATGCCGATCGTGCGGCCGCTCTCGGCGAGGCGCCCGATCTCCCGCACCACGGTCTCGAGGGTCTCAGGATCCAGGCTCCCGAAGCCCTCGTCGATGAAGAGGGTCTCCATCTGCACTCCCCCGGCCTCTCCCATGACGATGTCCGCCAGGCCCAGCGCGAGCGCGAGCGAGACGAAGAAGGTCTCGCCGCCGGAGAGGGTCTCGGGCACGCGCGCCTGATCGGTGCGGCGGTCCAGGACCAGCAGGTCCAGGCCGGTCTTCCGTGCGCCGCGGGCGCCCCGGTCGCGCAGCAGCTCGAGGTCCGAGCCGGAGAACAGGGCCAGGCGCTGGTTGGCGGCCTCGATGACGGCGTCGAGCCGCCACATGAGCACATAGGTGGAGAGCTGCACGCGCTCCCCGTCGCTCGAGCGGCCGGTGGCGAGGTCGGCGACGCGCACGGTGATGCCGGCGTCCTCGCTGACGGTGCGCACCTGGGCCGATGCGGTGGCCAGCGCGGCGCGGGCGGCGGCGGCCCGTTCGGCGATGCCACGGTGGCGGGCGGCGACCCCGGCGGCCTCGCGGGAAGCGGTCTGCGCGGCGGCGAGCCTCTCCGCGGCGGCGGTCCGGGCGGCCTCCGCCTGTTCGCGGGCCTCGTCGCTCGCGAGGGCGTCGGCGATGCCCTCCTCGGCCAGGCCGTCGGCGAGACGGGACTCCTCGACGGCGCGGGTCTGGACCTGCTTCTGCAGGCGGATGCGCTCCTCGGCGGGGAGCACGGCGGCCTGCGCGGCCTCGGCAGTGGCGAGCCCGCTCGCGGCGAGCGAGCGGTGGGCGTCCTCGGCGAGCTCGGCCGCCCGCTGCTCCGCCTCGGCCCGGGCCCGCAGCGACTCCCGCAGCGCGCTCGCGGCCCGCGCGCGGGAGAGGTGGGCCCGGCGACGTGCGGCGATCGAGTCGTCCTCCCCGCGGGCCTCGGTGATCCGGGTGCGGTCGGTCTCGAGGGCGTCCGCGGCGGCGGTGAGCGCGGTCCGCTCGCGCTCGAGGGCGAGCGCGTCCTCCTGCCGCCGACGGGTGAGGGTCTCGGTCTCCGTGTCGAAGGCGGTCAGAGCGGTCTCGAGCCGGGTCGCCGTCTCCTCGGCTCGCCGGGCGGCGGTGACCTGGGCGGTCGCGGCGTCGACGGCGGCCTTCGCGGTCTCGGCGGTGAGCTCGCCGGCGGCCTCGCGGAGCCGGTCGAGCTGCTGGGCGGCCAGGGCCCGGGCCTGCTCGGCGCGGGAGTGCTCGGCCTCGGCGGCGCGTCGGGCGGTCTCGGCGGCCCCGACCTGCTCGGGGGTGACGGCGTCCTCGGCGGCGCCGGCGGGGCGGGGATGCTCGAGCGCGCCGCAGACGGGGCACGCGTCCCCGTCGGCGAGGTCCACGGCGAGCTCCGCGGCGATGCCGGCGAAGCGGCGGCTGCGCAGATCGGTCTCCGTCGCGGCCCGCTCCTGGGCGATGCGGAGCGCGGCGGCGGCCTTCTCGCGGGCGGCCCCGACCTGCTTCTGCTGGGCGTCGGCGGCGGTCGTGGCCTGCTGGCGCTCCTCGGCGGCGCGCAGGGCGAGGCGGGCATCGCCGAGGGCGCGGGCGCCCTCACGCGCGGCATCGCGGGCGGCGACCTGCTCGGCGCGCTGGGCGGGCCGCTTCTCGAGCTGCTCCGTGAGCGCTGCGCCGGCCGTGGTCGAGGCGACGAGCTGCTCACGTCGAGCCGCGAGCTGCTGCTCCCGTGCGGGCAGGGCGGTCTCGAGCTCGACGAGCTCCTTCAGAGCACCCGCGGCGGCGGTCTCCTCGTCGGCCTCGGCGACCAGCTGCGACGCGGGGTCCTCCCCCTCGAGCAGGTCCACCACCTCGCCGTGCTTCGGCCGGGTGGCGGTGGCGAGCTGGGCGAGCGCCTCGACGGCGGTCGCGGCCCGGGCGGAGGCGGTGTCCCGGCGGCGCAGCACCTCGACGACGGGGCGGGCGGTCTCGTCCTGCTGCAGGCGGCTGCGCGCGGCCTCGACGGCGGGCTTCTCCGTCGTGAGCCGTGCGGAGAGGGTGTCGAGCTCGCGCCGGCGGTCGATGCGTCGGCGCGCGGTCTGGGCGTCCTCGGCGGCGGTGCGGGCGGTCTGCTCGGCGGCCCCGGCCCGCTCGGCGGCGGCCGCCGCCCCGTCGGCCCGGGAGGTGACCGCGACGAGATGCTCCTCGGCGAGCGCGGCCAGGGGCTCCAGGCGCAGCGCGGCGGCGTGCTCCTCGAGCAGGCTCACCTGCTCGTCCTCGAGTGCGGCCGCCTCGGTGAAGCGGGCGAGGGCCGTGCCGAGGGTCTGCTGGGCGGCGTCGACCTCACGCCGGGCCTGCTTGCGCATCTCCTCGAGCTGCTTCTCGACGCGCGCGTAGGTCTCGGTGCCGAAGACGCGCTGCAGCACGGCCTGGCGCTCCCCCGTGCCGGCCCGGAGGAAGCGGGCGAACTCGTTCTGCGGCAGCAGCACCGTCTGCGTGAACTGTTCGCGGCTCAGCCCGACGGCGAGCTGGATCTCGCGACCCACCTCGTCGATGCGGGACGCGATCGCCTCGACGCCGCCGCCCCCGCCGGCGGTGTCGGCGATGACGTCGGCGATCAGCTGCGGCGAGCCGATCCGCCACAGCACGGCCCTGGCCTGCTCCTTGGTGGTGCCGGTGCCGCGCATCTTGGGTCGCTGGAACTCGGGCTGGCGTCGCACCCGGAAGATCCCCGAGGCGGTCTCGAACACCAGGTCCACCACGCTCGCCTCGGTGGGCGGCGCGAACTGCGAGCGGATCCGGTCGCCGCTGCTCGCGCTGCCGGCGACCTGCCCGTAGAGGGCGAAGACGATCGCGTCGAGGATCGTGGACTTGCCGGAGCCGGTGGGGCCCTCGAGCAGGAACATGCCGCTGGCGCCGAGGGCGGCGAGGTCGATCTCGACGGTTCCGGCGAACGGGCCGATGCCGGTCAGGCGCAGGTGGTGGAGCTTCACGAGGCCTCCTGCTGGCGGCGCACCGCGGTGTAGGCGCGGTCCAAGACGTCGTGCTCGGCAGGGGTGGGTGCCGCTCCGGTGACGTGGGCGAGGAAGTCGTCCATCACCTCCAGCGGGTTCTGCTCGCGCCGCACCACGGGGGTGGCGTCCCGGGCCTCGCGGCCCTCGGGCGCGTACTCGGTCAGGAGCAGGTGGGGGAACGCCTCACGCAGCTGCTCCTGCAGGTGGGCAGGACGGGCCGGGTCGGTGACGACGGCCTTGATCCAGTCCCCGCCGTGCTCGTCGCGGCGGGCGAGGATCTCCTCGAGGGTGCCGCGCAGCTCGGTGAGAGGACGCGGCACGGGGGTCTCGAGGCGGCGCACCTCGGCCGTGGTGCCGGGTGCGCCGAGCTCCACCATCAGCACGGACTTGCGGTGGTTCCGCTCGGAGAAGGAGAAGGCCAGCGGGGAGCCGGAGTACCAGGCGGGTGCGCCGACCGTGCGCGAGAGGTCCTGGCAGCCGTGCAGGTGGCCGAGGGCCAGGTAGTCGATGCCGCCGAGCACCCCGGCGGGCACGGAGTCGACGCCGCCGACGGCGAGGTCGCGCTCGGAGTCGCTCGCCTCGCCTCCGCTGACGAAGGTGTGGGCGAGCACGACGGTGCGGGCGCCGGGATGCGCGGCGGCGCGCTCGCGCACGCGGTCCAGGGCGGCACGGGTGACGGCCTCGTGGCTGCGGGCCAGCGGCGGCTCGCCCTCGGCGACCAGCTCGGTGCGCGCACGGTCCGGCTCGAGGTAGGGCAGGCCGAAGAAGAGCACCTCTCCGTGCTCGTCCTCGACGATGACGGGATGTTCGATCCCCGGCACGTCGGTGAGCAGGTGGATGCCGGCCCGCATCAGCGAGCGCCCGAAGCCGAGACGCTCCGGGGAGTCATGGTTGCCGGAGGTGAGCACGACGGTGGCGCCGGTGTCCGCGAGGCGGGCCAGCGCCCGGTCCAGCAGGGACACGCTGCTCACGGCGGGCACCGCGCGGTCGTAGACATCGCCGGGCACCACGACCACGTCGACCTGCTCCGCCTGGACCAGCTCGACCAGCCAGTCGAGGAAGGCGGCCTGGTGCTCGTGCAGGTCCACCTTGTGCAGGGTGCGGCCCAGGTGCCAGTCCGAGGTGTGCAGGATCTTCATGCCCCGAGCCTACGAGCGGGAGCCCACACGCGAAGGATCCGACGCCTCGGTGTGGACGCCTACAGGTACGGATCGGCCCAGGCGCTGATGATCCGGGCGGCGCGCTCGGCCTGGCCCTCCGCGGTGAGGAAGTGGTCGGAGCCCTCCAGCGAGATGAAGCTGCGCGGGTGCTCCGCGGCGCGGAAGATCGCGCTGGCGTTGTCGACGTCGACGGTGGCGTCGGTCGGCGAGTGCATGACCAGCAGCGGACGATCCAGGGTGCGCACCTGCGTGATCAGCTCCGACCCGCGCACGTCCTCCACGAAGTCCCGCTTCAGGGTCAGCTTCCGGCCGCCGATCAGCCACGGGGCCGTGCCCTCCTCCACCACGCGGTCCGCCACGGAGTCGTAGTGCCGCTCCACGCCCGCCGGGTCCGAGGGGGCGCCGATGGTGACCACGGCGCGCACGCTCGGCAGCTGCTGGGCGGCGACGATGGCGGCCGCGCCGCCCCAGGAGTGGCCGATCAGGAGCTCCGGCGGGGTGCCGCGATCGGCGAGGAACTGTGCGGCGCGCACGGTGTCGTCGACCTTCACGGTGAAGGACCCGTCTCCCCACTCGCCGTCCGAGTCGCCGAGGCCCAGGCAGTCGTAGCGCAGCATGCCGATGCCCTCGGCCGCGAGACCGCGCGCGATCCGGAAGGCCGCCGGTGAGTCCTTGCCGAGGGTGAATCCGTGGATCACCAGGCCCCAGCCGCGGGCCTCGCCCTCAGGCGTCTCCAGCACGCCCGCGAGCTCCGGGCCTCGGGAGCTCGGGAATCGGACTGCTTCGGCCATCGCTCAGCACCTCTTCCGGATCCGTCTGAATCGCTGCACCGTAGCACCGCGATGACGCACCGGAGCCGGATCCCTCCGCACGATGTCCCTCTGTGACCATCGCTGACGGCCGTCGTGGCCCCTGACCTACACTCGCCGGTGGACACGGGGTGCGCCGTCGGCGCTGAGATCACACCCGTGGAACCTGATCTAGTTCGTACTAGCGAAGGGATGTCCGCATGAGCTCGGATCCTTGCACCCTCTTTCCGCCTGCCCTCGATCGTCCGGCGCTGCCGCGAGTGGTCTCGATCGCCGGCACCGATCCGACCGGGGGCGCCGGCACCGCCGCGGATCTCAAGTCGATCACCGCCGCCGGCGGGTACGGCATGGCCGTGATCACCGCAGTGGTCGCCCAGAACACGCACGGCGTGCGCGACATCCATGTCCCGCCCACGAGCATCCTCACCGCGCAGCTGGAGGCGGTCGGGGAGGACGTCGCCCTCGAGGCCGTCAAGACCGGCATGCTCGGCACCGCCGCGGTCATCGAGACGGTCGAGACCTGGGTGCGGGAGCATCCGCCGCGCGTGCTGGTGGTCGACCCGGTGATGGTGGCCAGCAGCGGCGACCGCCTGCTCGAGCCCGAGGCGGAGCGGGCGATGATCCGCTTCTGCGCCCTGGCCACCGTGGTCACCCCGAACATCGACGAGCTCGCGGTGCTCACCGGAGCGCCCCGCGCCCGCACCGAGCGCGAAGCCCTCGATCAGGCCTCGCAGTGGGCGGAGCGCACCGGCGTGAGCGTGATCGTGAAGACGGGCCATCTCGAGGACCGCGAGGTCGCGAACACCTGGGTGGGCGCCGACGGCTCCCGCCACCGCGTGCCCTCGACCCGGGTGGACACCACCAGCACCCACGGCACGGGCTGCTCCCTCGCCGCCGCTCTCGCCACGCGCCTGGGCGGTGGGCACTCCCCCGCCGCGGCGCTGGCCTGGGTGACCGACTGGCTGCACGAGGCCGTCGACCATGGCGCGGCGCTGCAGGTGGGCGGCGGGCATGGCCCGGTCGACCACTCCCACCGCTCCCGTCGGCTCTCCGCGGCGGGCTCCGCCGCGCCCTGGCTCCCGGCCGACGCCGTCGCGGAGCGCTGGGAGGTCCCGGAGCTGCTGGTGGCACCGGCCGACGGTCCCGCCACCCCGGCGGCGGTCGCGCCCGTCGGCCCCTGGACAGAGGCGCTGTGGGCAGCGGGAGCGCCGCTGGCGCAGCAGATCTCCGAGTCCGGGTTCGTGCGGGCACTGGTGGACGGCTGCCTCCCCGAGGCGCAGTTCTCCTTCTACCTCGCGCAGGATGCGCACTACCTGGTGCGCTACTCCCGCGCACTGGCCGCCCTCGCCGAGACCTCCGCCCGCACCGAGGCCCGCGAGTTCTGGGCCGCCTCCTCCCGGAACTGCCTGGCCGTGGAGATGGAGCTGCACCGTGACTGGTCGGCCGGTCGCAGCGAGGCGGCGACCATTCCCGTCGGCCCCGTGACCAGCGCCTACACCGACTTCCTGCTCGCCCACGCGCTCGGTTCCCCGAGCGTCGTGGCCGCCGCCGCGGCGCTGCCCTGCTTCTGGCTCTACGCCCAGGTGGGGGCGGATCTGCCGGATGTCGCGCCGGATCACCCCTATGCGGCCTGGCTGCTGACCTATCGCGACCCGGATTTCGTCGCGGGGGTGCGCGGCGCGCTGGCCGTGGTGGAGCAGGAGCTCGATACCGCCGCGCCCGAGGTCCGGGCAGAGGCGGCCCGCGCCTTCCTGCTCGCCTGCCGCCATGAGCTGGAGTTCTTCGAGCAGGCACGGCGGGTGGATCCCGGCGGTGCCTGGGCCGACGCACCGGCGCTCCAGACGGCGGGGGTGTCCCGATGAGCCTCCCCGCCGCATCCGTCGCCTCCGACCGCTCCGTCGATCGTGCCCTGCCGCCGGAGGGCCGGGCCGCGCTGCGTGCCGGGGTGGCCGGGAACCTGGTCGACAACATCCACGTGTTCCTGCCGGTCACGGCGCTGGCCCCGGCGATGCTCGTCATCGCGGGACCCGGTGCGACGGCGTCCACCGGGGCGCTGATCATCATCGCGATGCTGATGGGCAGGCCCGTCGGCGGCGTGGTGTTCGGGCGGATCTCGGACCGTCTGGGCCGCACGCGCACCACCAGGATCGCGATCGCCGGCACCGCGCTGTGCGCCCTCGCGATCGCCGCCGTCCCCACGCATCAGCTGCTGGGCGCCGGCACGGTCGCCCTGATCCTGCTGCTGCGCTTCCTGTGCGGGATCTTCGTGGCCGGGGAGTACTCGGCTGCGATCCCTCTGGCCATGGAGTGGTCGGCGCCGCGGCGGCGCGGCCTGATGAGCGGTCTGATCCTGTCGATGGCGCCGTGGGCGCAGGCGCTCGTGGCCTTCGCGGTCGCGGGCCTGCTCGCGCTGCTGGGCCCGGAGCACTACGCGGCCTGGGGCTGGCGGGTGCTGTTCGCGCTCGGGTCGCTGCTCTCGCTGGGGATGCTGCTGTACTACCGGCGCCAGGTGGTCGATGCGCCGCTGTTCCGTCGGCGGCCGAGCGCTCCTGCCGACGGTGCCGACCCTGGCCTGCGCAGCCTGCTCTCCGGCTCCTGGTCGCGCGTGTTCTGGCAGGTGTTCGCCCTGATGACGGGGCTGTGGCTGCTCACCTACACCACGGTGCTGCTGCTCACCGAGCGTCTCACCACCGATGCCCCGCTGGCCCCGATCGCGGTGCCGGTGGTGATGGGGCTGGCCTCCGTGGCGCAGGCCGTGGTGATGGCGGTGGCCGGACATCTGTCCACCCTGGTGGGGCGACGCCGTCTTCTGATCCTCTGGGGAGGGGCCGCGACGGTCGCGGGACCGCTGCTGTGGTGGCTCGCCGTCACCGCGCCCACCCTGGTGACCGCCGCGGCCTGCGCTGCGCTGCTGCAGGTGGTGACCGTCTCCGCGTACGGCCCGATCGCCGCCTATCTCTCCGAGCGGTTCCCCACCTCGCTGCGTTCGACCGGCTACGGCGCGGGGTACAGCCTCTCGCTGGTGCTGCCGGCGCTCTACCCCTTCTACGTGCCGCTGCTCGAGCCGGTGCTGGGGCGCCACGGCACGGTGCTGGCGCTCATCGTGCTGGGCGGGCTGCTGCTGATGGGCGGCGCCGCGGCCGGTCCCCGCCTCGCTCCGCGGAAGCTGGATGCGGATCTCGACACGGTCGCCGCGGGAAGTGCGCGATGACCGGGCAGGACCGGGATCTCGCGCCGGTCGCCGAGGTCCTTGCCGCGGTGCGGGAGCGGGCGCCGCTGGTGCACTGCCTCACCGCGACGGTGTCGATGTCGCTGGTCGCGGACGGTCTGCTGGCCGCCGGGGCCCGGCCGATGATGACCGAGACCCTGGCCGAGGCGCCGACGGTGACCACTCTCGCGGACGCGCTCTCCATCAACCTCGGCACGCTGAGCACCGACGCGATGGAGGGCATTCCCGCCACGGTGGAGGTGGCGGTGGAGGAGGGCCGTCCCTGGGTGCTCGACCCCACCGCGATCGGCCTCGCGCCGGTGCGCACCCCGCTCGCGCGGCGCCTGGTGGAGTCCCGTCCCGCCGTGGTGCGGGGCAACGCCTCCGAGGTGATGGCCCTGGTGGGAGCCGGTCCGGGTGGCCGAGGTGCGGACTCCACGGCCGACGCCGACGCCGCGGAGGACGCCGCGAGCGTGATCGCCGCCCGCACCGGCGGGGCGGTCTCGGTCTCCGGGCAGGTGGACCTCGTCCTGGATGGTGGCCGACGGGTTCGTGTGGAGCGCGGTTCGCCGCTGCTGGCGCGTGTGACCGGGACAGGCTGCCTGCTCGGTGCCCTCACCGCGGCCTGCGCCGCGGTGCATCCCGATCCGTTCGAGGCGGCTCTCGCCGCGACCGTGTGGATGGACCTGGCCGGGGAGCTGGCCGCCGGGCGAGCCACCGGGCCGGGAAGCTTCCGCATGCATCTGCTGGACGCACTGGACGAGGTGGGACGATGAACGCTCTGGATCTGCGCTGCTATCTCGTCACCTCGGGGACGGGCCGCCGGACGGTCGAGGTCGCGGCGGAGGCCGCGGCGGAGGGTGCCGGGGTGGTCCAGGTGCGCGCCAAGGAGGCCACCGCGAGGGAGCTTCTGGGGCTGGTCGTCGCGGTGGCCGAGGCTGTCCGGGCGGCGAATCCGGTCACCCGGGTGCTGGTGGACGACCGGGCGGACATCGCCTTCGCGGCCCGGCTGCGTGGTGCGCCGGTGCATGGGGTGCATCTGGGCCAGGACGATCTGCCGGTCGCCGACGCCCGGGCGCTGCTCGGCCCCGAGGCGATCATCGGTCTCACCACCGGGACGCTCGACCTGGTCCGTGCGGCGGAAGCGGTGCGCGACCAGGTCGACTACCTGGGTGCGGGTCCCTTCCGGCGTACGCCCACGAAGGACTCCGGTCGACCGCCGCTGGGCGTCGAGGGGTACGTCGCCCTGGTCGCGGCATCCTCGCTGCCGATCGTCGCGATCGGGGACGTCACGCCCGCCGACTCCGCCGCACTGGCGGGCACCGGGGTGGCGGGGGTGGCCCTGGTGCGCGCGGTGATGGCAGCCTCGGACCCTGCCGCCGTGGTGCGCGAGGTCCTCACCGGATTCGCGGAACCGTGAGCTGCTGATCGAGGGCACGCCGATGCCCCCGGGGCACCGCGTGGTGCGCCGGGGTCGACGCCGACCGGTCAGAAGGGTGGGGGTCCGTGCTCGCCCCAGGGCCCCTCGGGGATCTCGGTGCTGCCACGGGGTCGTCGGTCTCGCGACGGGTGAGAGGGCGGAGGTCCGCTGTCGTCGCCGGGTGGTGGCGTCATCGGGATCACGCGGCCGGCGCGGTCCGGTTCCGGAGCTGGTGGCGGAGGGCCGGCGACGGGGTCGGCGACCGGGTCAGCACCCGAGTCGGCGAAGGGTTCGGCGGAACGGATGCCGCGCAGGAAGCAGCTCCAGGCGTCGGCCAGGTCCTCGGCGATCCGGATGCTCGCGGTGTCGAGGTCATCGATCACGGTGACGGCGTCCCCGTGCCGGCCGATCGCCCACCGGGTGCGGCCTGGCTCGGTGCGGCCGCTGGGCAGGCGGGTGGGGTCCAGCAGGCCGGTGGTCTTGTCGAGGTGGTGCTGCCAGCACAGCAGGTGAAGGTTCTCGACCTCCGTCGGGCCTCCGACCTCCGGATTGCCCCGGTGGCACTCCTCGATGTGATCGCACTCCGAGGCCCACGAGGTGCTCCGAGTGCATCCCGGGACCGCGCACATGCTGTGGCGGATCCGGAGATGCTCGAGCATCGCCGCGGTGGGGACGTACCTGTCTGCCGGTAGAGGCAGGAACGCGCCGCTGGTCGGGTCGGTGAGGACCCGGTACCAGGCACCCTCGCCCCCGGCGAGCGAGCGCGCCATCGACGGCGGCAGCGGGATCGTGCCGTCGAGCATGCCCGGCTCGTCCGACGCTCCGAGCAGCGTGAGCGCGGGAACCATGACGTTCAGGCGGAACCGCCCCGCCGGCACCGCGACTCCTTCGAGGTCCAGGTCGGCGCCGGCGAGCAGCGCGAAGCGCAGCTCGTGCAGGGGCAGCGCCCGCCCTGTCTCCAGGACCCGTCCGTCGGGGTCGTGGGGGATCTCGGTGCCCTCCTTCAGCGCGGCGCGCTGAGCGGCCTGGACGGCGCGGGCGCACTCGTCGAGCCTCTTCCACTGCGCGAGGACGTCGGGGATCGGACCGCTGACCTGGATCGTCCCCACCCCCGGTTCGACGCTCGGCAAGAGCTCCACCATGCGGCGGAGGCCGGCCGCGGGGTCCGGCCGGTTCTCGCGCTGTTCGAGCAGGGCGATGAGCGCCTTGAGCAGGGTGAAGAAGCGTTCGGGACTGATATCCGGCGACCAGGACGAGACGGCGATATCCAGTTTCCTGCGAGAATCATCCGACAGGGGGCGGGAAGTCCTCAGCATCTTCTGGAACCAGGCCGTCGGCATCCCCCCGGTTTCCAGACGATCAAGGCAGCGCGGAAACAGGTGCACCGCCTGATAGGCGTCTCGCAGCTGCCACGTCGCGGCACCGCTGGTGACCCTCAGCGCGAGCCCCGCACGGGCGGCATCGACGGAGTCGACCTCGCAGATCTCCTCGTACTCACCCTCATGCTCGTAGAGATCGGCCAGGGCGCGATGCTTCTCCGCCAGGCAGCGAGCCTCGGCCCTCTCCGCATCCCATACCCGCTGCGTGGCAGCGCTGAGCTGGGGGTCGTCCATGCTGTCCCCGCGGCGAGGCAGGTCGTCACGGGTCAGCTCCCGGCGCGCGCGGACCTCGCGCAGACGCGGAGGCAGTGACTCGAGGAACGCCTCCTCCGCGCCGGCCGCCGCAGCGTCGTCGCGGCCGTCGTCCCCGAACGGCGTCGGCCGCTCCTCCACTGCACTCATTCCCTCTCACCCCCGACCGCCCTGCGTTGGACCACGACCCGGACGGGCCGTGCACGGCGAGCATCTCCGCTCCTTCGATACCTTGATTTTACCGAGAGCGTCCGACGACCGAAAGGCTCGGAGAGGATTGTGGACAACACCGGAGTGTTTGCACCCGAGCTTCCACAAGAGTTCTCCGAGCGCATTCTTTACTCCACATAGAGGGGTTATCCACATCGCGCACCGTTCCGCAGGACGGAGCCGCGCTCGGCGTAGCGTGGGACGGCATCAGAACGGGACCTCCCGACCGTCGCATGGCCGGGATCTTCCTCCTGGAGCACACTGGAGGCCCGGCGGAGTTCGACGACGGACGCCGCCGCGCGACCATCCGCACCACGACGACCGGAGGAGTGCCATGACCGAGAACCGTGAGCAGGAGCTGCTGGCCGGAGTCCCCGGCGAGCTGTTCATCGACGGGCGCTGGCGCGCGGCGGAGGGCGACGAGACCCTCGATGTGCGCGACCCCGCCACCGGCGAGGTGATCAGCACGATCGCCTCCGCCTCCGCGGCTGATGCCCAGGCCGCGATCGACGCCGCGGCCGACGCCTTCCCCGACTGGGCGGCGACCCCGGCCCGGGAGCGCGGCGAGCTGCTGCGCCGCGCCTTCGACCTGCTCACCGAGCGGGCCGAGGAGTTCGCGCTGCTCATGACGCTCGAGATGGGCAAGCCGCTGGCGGAGTCCCGCGGCGAGGTGACCTACGGCGGCGAATTCCTGCGCTGGTTCAGCGAGGAGGCGGTGCGGGTCCAGGGCCGGTATGGCGCGACGCCCGAGGGCACCGGGCGGATGATCGTCTCCCAGCACCCCGTGGGCCCCTGCTACCTCATCACCCCGTGGAACTTCCCGCTCGCGATGGCGACGCGGAAGATCGCCCCCGCGCTCGCGGCCGGCTGCACCGTGGTCATCAAGCCCGCGCAGCTGACGCCGCTGACCACCCTGGCGTTCGTGAAGCTCCTCGAGGAGGCGGGTCTGCCCGCCGGCGTGGTCAACGTGGTCACCTCCCGCTCCTCGAGCGCGGTCTCCGAGCCGATCCTCGCCGATCCGCGGCTGCGCAAGCTCTCCTTCACCGGATCCACCGAGGTGGGGCGCTCGCTGCTGGCCCAGGCCGCGCCGGGCGTGCTGCGCACCTCGATGGAGCTCGGCGGCAACGCGCCCTTCGTAGTCTTCGAGGACGCGGACCTCGACGCCGCGGTCCAGGGGGCGATGCTCGCGAAGTTCCGCAACATCGGCCAGGCCTGCACCGCTGCGAACCGCTTCATCGTCCACCGCTCGCTGGCCGAGGAGTTCGCCCGCCGCGTCACCGAGGAGGTCTCAGCGCTCGGTGTGGGACGCGGCACCGAGGACGGCGTGAGCATCGGCCCGCTCATCGACGGGGACGCGGTCGACAAGGCCGTCTCCCTCGTGGAGGATGCCGTGGAGCGCGGCGCGGAGGTCACCACCGGAGGCTCGCGGATCGACGGACCAGGCACCTTCTTCGAGGCGACGGTGCTGACCGGGGTCCGGCCCGGCAGCTCGCTGCTGCGCGAGGAGATCTTCGGCCCTGTGCTCGCGATCGTCCCCTTCGACACCGAGGACGAGGCCGTGCGCCTGGCCAACGACACCGAGTACGGGTTGGTCTCCTACGTGTACACGCAGGATCTCGCCCGCGGTCAGCGCATGATCGAACGCCTGGAGACGGGGATGATGGGCCTGAACATGGGCGTGGTCTCCAACGCCGCGGCACCCTTCGGCGGCTGGAAGATGTCGGGCCTGGGCCGCGAGGGCGGTGCCGAGGGGATCCATGAATACCTCCAGTCGAAGTACACCCTCACGCCCGACCCGTTCTGAGCGGTCCGGAGGCCCGGCGGATCGGGCCCCGGCAGGCAGTGACGCGGGCGGCGCGACGGCGTAGCGTCACGGTCATGGCACACGAGACCACCACCCCCGCCGAGATCACCGTCGACGTCATCGTGATCGGCGGCGGCCCCGTCGGCGAGAACGTCGCGCAGTACGCGATCGAGGGCACCGACCTCACCGCGGCGATCGTCGAGGGCGAGCTGCTGGGCGGCGAGTGCTCCTACTACGCCTGCATGCCGTCCAAGGCGCTGCTGCGCCCGCTCGCCGTCGCGGACGCCGCCGCCCACCTGCCGGGACTCGTCGCGCCGAGCCTCGACCGCGACGCCCTCCTGGCGCGCCGCGACACCTGGGTCTCCCACTACGACGACGCCGGGCAGGTGAGCTGGGCCGAGGGCGCGGGGCTGCAGGTGGTGCGCGGGCACGGCCGGATCGTCGGCGAGCGCGAGGTGCTCGTCGAGGCGGCCGACGAGTCCGCAGGCGCAGGCCCCACCCGGATCCTCGCCCGCCGCGCGGTGGTGATCGCGACCGGCTCCGAGGCCGTGGTGCCCGGACCGCTGCGGGATCTCGCGCCGTGGACCTCGCGCGACGCGACCGGCGTGCAGGAGGTGCCGGGCGAGCTGGTGATCATCGGCGGCGGCGTGGTCGCGGTGGAGGCCGCGACCTGGATGGCGGCACTCGGCACCAAGGTCACCCTGCTCGTGCGCGGCGACTCCCTGCTCAGCGGACTCGAACCCTTCGCCGGTGAGCACGTGCTGGAGGCGCTGCGGGACCGGGGCGTCACCGTCGAGCTCGGCACCTCCGTGGTCTCCGGTTCCCGGGAGGAGGCGCGCGCCACCGGGCTGGGCCGCGTCCACGGCGGGCGGGTGACCCTGCAGGTCGAGGACTCCCGCGGACGACGCGAGATCTCGGCCGACGAGGTCCTGGCCGCGACCGGACGTCGGCCCGCGCTGGGGGACCTCGGCCTCGAGACGATCGGGCTGAGCGCCGAGGACGTGCTCGCCGCCGGCGCCCCCTCCGACGCCGCGGCAGACGCCGCGGCCGGTGACGCGACCGGCTCCCCGCTCCCCGGGTGGCTGCACGCGGTGGGCGATGCGAGCGGGGAGGCGCCGCTGACGCACTGGGGCAAGTACCGCGCCCGCGTGATCGGGCAGGCGATCCGCGCCGGCGCGACCGGCGAGGCCCTCGAGCCGGTGCCCGAGCAGGTCCCGGTCCCCCAGGTGGTGTTCACCGATCCGCAGGCCACCTCCGTCGGCCTCACCGAGGAGCAGGCACGGGAGGAGGGCCACGACGTGGTCACCGCGCGAGTGCCCTTCGCCGGCGCGGCCGGTTCCGCGCTGCTGCGCGACGACGTGACCGGCACCGCCCAGCTGGTCGTGGACCGTTCCACGACGATGCTGGTCGGAGCCACGTTCGTGGGGCCCGACGCCTCCGAGCTGATCCACGCGGCGACCATCGCGATCGTGGGCCAGGTGCCGGTCCACGTGCTCCGCCACGCCGTGCCGAGCTATCCCACCGTCTCCGAGCTGTGGCTGCGGCTGCTCGAGGAGCTGCCGGTGGAGCTGCGTCGTGGCTGACAGCGACGACTGACCGCCGAGGGCCGAAAGCGACCACCGACCGCCGACTGCCGACGACCGACGGATGTGAGGTCCTCCCTAGGGAGGAGATGACAGATCGCACTGGTCCCCGCGACGTCGGATCAGCTCCAATGGAGGGGTCAGCCACCGCACCGGCCCCGCCTGAGGAGGACCATGTTCCAGCGTCTGCGGCGCGCCCGTCAGATCGGCCGCGCCAAGCCCGGAGACGGCAGCGCGATGAAGGATCTGCGCTGGTGGCAGCTCTTCACCCGCACCCTGTTCTTCCTCGATCCCGACGAGCAGGCGGGGCGACCCTCCCACTACACCGTGGACGTGCGCCACCTCGCCACCGAGCTCGAGGGCGGGAAGATCGCCGAGGGCGCCCGGCATGCCCCGGTCGCGCTCTACCGCGACGGTCGCCAGGTGCACATCGCGAACCCGCCCGTCGCCTTCGAGGTGCCCGGTGGCGTCATCGAGGTGGCCACCAGCTCCTACGGGCTGACCCGCATGCACCATGTCGCCACAGGCGAACGGAAGGGCACCACGCTGCGGCCCCACCCCCGCTCCCTCGAGGGCCGCCGGGCGCGCTTCGGCCGGCGCCACCCCGCGGCCAGCACCCTCATCGGCTCCGTCGCGGTGGTGCTGCTGCTGGTGGGGCTGGTGCTCATGGTCCCGCAGACGCTCGAGCTGGTCACGAGCCTGGATCCGGTCGCCGAGCGGGTCGGGACCTTCACCTCGCCGATCCAGCTGCCCGTCTGGGCGAACACCTCGCTGCTGATCGCCGGTGCGCTCGCGGCGACCGAGCGGGCGCTCACCCTGCGCAACCACTGGCTGATCGACGCGGACACCACCTGGACCTCGCTGGTCTGAGGGAGGCGCCGTCCGGTGGGGGCGGGGATGGACCAGAAATCCGCTCGCCCCGTCGGCCGCGTGACCGTACCGTCGACCGCATGCCGCAGACCCCCTCCCCCGCACCCGCCGACCAGCCCGGACCCGACGCGATCTACGCCGAGCCGCGCCTCGCCGCCTGCTACGACGTCTTCGACGGCGAGCGCGACGACCTCGACCACTACCGCGCGATCCTCGTCGAGCTCGGCGCCCGCACCGTGATCGACGTGGGCTGCGGAACCGGATCGCTCGCCACGCTGCTGGCGGCGGAGGGCCTGCAGGTCACCGGTGCGGACCCGGCGCTCGCCTCCCTCGAGGTGGCCCGCGCCAAGCCCGGCGCGGAGGCGGTGACCTGGATCCACGGCACCGCCGCCGACCTCCCCCGCCTCGCGGCCGATGCCGCCGTGATGACGGGCAACGTCGCCCAGGTGTTCCTCACGGAGGAGGCGTGGGCGGAGAACCTCCGAGCGATCCGCGGCGCGCTGCGCAAGGGTGGGACGCTGGTGTTCGAGAGCCGCCGGCCGGAGCGCCGGGCCTGGGAGGCATGGCAGGCCGACGACGGCGAGTCCGTGCACGAGGTGCCGGGCATCGGCCGCGTGGTGGCGCGGCCCCGCACCTTCGAGGTGGCGCTGCCGCTGGTCACCTTCTCCGACGAGTTCACCTTCGAGGACGGCTCCGTCCTCTTCTCCACCTCCACGCTGCGCTGGCGCGATGAGGCGGAGCTGCGATCCACGCTCACCGCTGCGGGCTTCGCGGTCCAGGAGATCCGCGACGCCCCGGACCGGCCCGGGCGGGAGTACGTGGTCCTCGCCCGGGCCGTCTGAGCGGCGACCCGGGAGGGTCAGCCCTCCTGGCCGGTGCCTGTGTAGAAGCCGTAGGTGGCGTCAGCCCGCTGCTGAGCGGCGTCCGCGTCCTCGCCGGAAGCGGTGTGGGCAACGGCCCAGCCGTCGGCCGCGCCGCGGTAGAAGGAACGGCCCTCGTCGGTGCCCGCCCACTCCGCGGCCTCGCTCGGGGCGAGGGAGCCCTCGGTGGCGCCGAGATGCAGGGACAGGCCCAACAGGCCGCCGTCCCAGCCCACGCCGGTGGCGCCGGGGCCGAAGGTCTCCCACATCTCGGCGGGGATGTCGGCGGTGCGGGAGGTGTGCTCGAGCTCGAAGCGGGTGGAGTCCTCGCCGTCGGCCGCCAGTCGGACCGTCAGCCAGGACACCGAGCCCATCATCTCCCAGGTCACGGCGTATTCGGCGACGCCGTCGGCGGGCTGCTCGCAGGTGAGGATCTCGCCGCCCGCGTTGCCGTCGAACTGGTATCGCCCGCCGACGCGGAGATCACCGCTGATCGGCAGGAACCAGCGCTGGATGCGCTCGGCGGTGGTGACGGCCTCCCAGACGTCCTCGATCGCGGCCGGGTAGGTCTGTTCGAGGGACTGGACGTGCGTGGGGTCGCCCTCGCGCTCGTCGACGCGGTAGGTGCGGGTGACGGACTGCAGTTGGGTGGGGACGTCGACCATGTCAGGTCTCCTTCGTGGGGTTCGTGGTCGCGGCGGGCGGGGTGCCCGGCGCGGGGTCGGTGGGGGCGGCGAGGCGCCGCTGGCGCTTCCCGCGGGCGAGCTCGGTGCCGAGCGCGTCGAGCTTCGGCAGCCAGAAGCGCTCGAAGGGGCTGAGCCAGTCCCGGGCCTCGCGGGGTCCGCGGGCGTCGAGCGCGTAGAGGCGGCGCCTGCCCTCGGCGCGCACCGTCGCGAAGCCCTGCTCGCGCAGGACCTTCAGATGCTGGGAGACGGCCGGCTGGCTGATCCCGAACTCCTGCTGGACGACCTCGCCGATCTCGCCCGCGCCGCGCTCCCCGTCGTCGGCGAGGAGCTCGAGGATCCTCCGCCGCACGGGGTCGCCGAGGACATCGAGCGCGTGCATGCCCGCATCCTCCCGCCGCTATCCATATAAGTCAAGGGTTATGCATGAGAGGCAGGTGCTGGATCAGCACCGTCGTCCCACCCGGTTACCCGTCGGTCACGCGCGGTCCTGATCCAGATTCTGGTTCAGAACCGCGCCTTACCCGCGGGTACGGCGGGTTGCGGCGGGTTGGGGCGGGGTACGGCGGGGTACGGCCGGCCCGGCGGGTGGCCAGGTAGGCGGCCGGCCAGCCGCGGGGACGGCGCGCGGCCGGCCCGGGCCGGACTCACCGGCGCACGGCCAGCACGACGCCCCGGTACGCGACGCCGGCGAGGACCAGCGCCGCCCCGGCCACGATGGTGCGGCCGGGCAGGGCCGCGACGAGCAGCAGGCAGCCGACCAGGCCGATCACCTGCATCGCCTTCGGGAACAGCCGCCACTGCCCCACTTGGGTGAGCGCGGCGAGGTTCGCGATCGCGTAGTAGAGGAGCACGCCGAAGGAGGAGGCGGCGATGGCGACGAGCACGTCCGAGGCGAGCAGCACCAGCAGCACCACCGCGATCCCGGCGGCGAGCTCGGCGCGCTGCGGCACCGAGAAGCGCGGGCTGACGGGGGCGAGCACCGGGGGCAGGTCCCGCTCGCGCGCCATCGCGAGGGCGGTGCGGGATATCCCGGCGACCAGGGCGAGCAGCGCCCCGGTGGCCGCGGCGACGGCGCCGACGGTGATGACCGCGTGCCACGCTCCCCCGGCGCCGACCGCATCGAGCGCCGTGAGGAACGGCGCCGGTCCCCAGCCGTCCGCCCCCGGCGCCGGACCCACGAGGACCAGCACCACCGACAGTGCCAGGTACAGCGCGGCCACGACGGCCAGGGCCAGCAGGATCGCGCGCGGGATGGTGCGACGCGGTTCGACGACCTCCTCGCCGAGGGTCGCCACACGGGCGTATCCCGCGAAGGCGAAGAACATCAGCGCCGCTGCCTGGGCCACGGCGAGCACGATCCCGGCCGCACCGCCCGCACCGGCGCCGAGCACGGCGGCCAGCCCGCCGTCCCACAGGCCCGCGGCCGACCCCGCGAGCGGGCCGGGGATCGCCGCGCCGGCATCGGCCGCGTCGGAGCCCGCCGAGCCCCCCGCCCCGAGCAGCACGCCGCCGACGAGCCGCGCCCCGGTGAGCACCAGCGCGACCAGCGCGACGCTCACCAGCACGCGGGCGAGGGCGGCGGTGCGGGTGACGCCCACCAGGTTCACGCCGGTGAGCACCACGACCACGAGCGCGGCGACGATCCGCTGCGCCGGCTCGGGCACCAGGTAGGCGGCGATGACCAGCGCCATCGCGGCGCAGGAGGCGATCTTCCCGAGCACGAAGCACCATCCGGCGAGGAAGCCCCACCACGGCCCGAGCTGCTCCCGGCCGTAGTGGTAGGTGCCGCCCGACGCCGGGTGCTGGGCGGCGAGCTGCGCGGTGGAGGTGGCGTTGCACAGCGCGACCCCGGCCGCGAGGAGCACCGCGAGCGGGGCGAGAGCGCCGGCGAGGTCCGAAGCGGCGCCGAGGGACACGAAGGCCCCCGCGCCGATCATCGAGGCGAGGCCGATGACGACCGCGTCGCGCAGGCCGAGGCGTCGCGCGAGAGCGCCGGAGGTGCTGGTCATCGTGATCCGTTCAGACGGGAACTGGAAACGGCGGGGCGCCGGCGGTGTGCACCGCCGACGCCCTCATCATGCAGGACGTGACCTATCAGCCCTTGCCGCCCTTGCCACCGGCGCCGTGGCCGATGCCGCTGTTGCTGCCGCCGGGGGTGCCGTTGTTCTTCCCCGGGCCGCGGTTGTCGTTCTCGCGCGGCCCGTTCCCGTTCCCGTTCCCGTTCCCGTTCCCGTTGCCATTGCCGTTCCCGCTCCCGTTGTCGCCGCCGTTGCCGGGCTCCTCCTCGGAGAAGCCGCCGGCCAGGCCCACCACGATCGGGTCATGGTCGGAGGAGCCGAAGGGGCCGGACTCGTAGAGGTCGGTGATGTTGTTCTGGTAGCGCGCGTACTGCGTCATCACGGACTCGGCGCCGTTGATCTGCCAGTCGGTCGCGCCGGTGACGCGCTCCGCCCCCGAGGGGTTCGCGATGACGTGGTCGAGCGAGCCGACCATGCCGCCGTAGCTGTAGGACCAGCTGCCGGGGTCGTGGGTCTCGGCGAGGTTCACGAAGCCCTCGTCGTAGAAGATCTGCAGCGGCTCCTCCTGGGTGTAGGCGTTGAAGTCACCGCCCAGGTAGACGTCCTCGACGCCGAGCCCCGCAGCGGTCTCCTCGCTCCAGGCCAGCAGCGCCTCGGCCTGCTGCAGACGGGAGGTGCGGGAGTTGCCCTGCACCGGATCGGCCGGCAGGCCGGAGTCCTCGGCGTCCGCGGAGCCCTTGGACTTGAAGTGGTTGATGGAGAAGAAGAACGGCTCGCCCTGGACCTGCTCCTCGCCGCTGCCCTCGAGCGGCACGAAGGCCTGCCCGATCGGCTCGCGGGCGTTGTCGAACGCGGGGTCGCCGGCGAGGATCTGCGCCTCGCCCTGCGGCGCCACCTCGGCCGGCTTGTAGATGATCGCGTTCGTGATCGCGTCCTGGCCGCCGGTGAGGCCGAGCGCCTGGTAGGCCGGGTCGGTGGGGATGTAGTCCCAGGTGCCCGCGCCGTCCTTCTCGTTCAGGGCCGCGACCAGCGTCGCGGTGGCCTCGTCGGGGTCGCCGTCGATGCGGGCGGAGTTCTCGATCTCGGTCAGGCCCACCACGTCCGCGCCGGTGCCGGAGATCGCGTCGACGATCTTGGACTGCTGGCGCTCGAGGTCGTCGGCGCCCCACGCGCCGCGCAGGTCGCAGCCGCCGCGCACGTTCGTGCCCTCGCCGTTCATGTTCGTGTAGGGCTCGCAGCCGGGGGTGTCCTCGCCGAGGGTGGTGAAGTAGTTCAGCACGTTGAAGGTGGACAGCTTCACGTCGCCGCCCACCTCGTCCGGGGCGTCCTGGCGGGTGTCCTCGAAGTCGACCCCGTCGGAGTCGGAGGAGGTCCACGGGGTGGTGGTGTTCAGGCGCCACTGGTCGAAGGAGTAGGCGACCACGACCGGCTCGGTGAAGGTCGCCGCGGCGCCCACGCGCACGGGCTCCTCCGTGGTCAGCCAGCTCATCGGCGAGGTGGGGGTGCTCTGGAAGTTGGTGGTGCGGCCGTCGTCCAGCAGCACCTTGAGGCTCTCGCGGCTCTCGAAGTACTCGGTGGCCTCGGCACCCGGGGCCATGATGTCCCCGGCCTGCTGGAGCGGCTCGTCGCCGATGGCGAGGGTGATCTCGCCGTACTTGTTGGTGCTGTAGATGTCGGTGACGGTGAAGTCACCCTCGCCCGGCAGGTACAGCATGTGCTCGAGGCTCTCGCGCTGCGACTCCTCGGTGGGGAAGCCGCCCTCGAGGGTGGCGGGCTCGACGGGCTCCAGCGGCTGCTCGAGCTTCTCGAGGCCGCTCGCGCCGACGGTGATCTGGGTGGAGCCGTTGTACTCGGCGACCTCACCCGTCACGCGCACCGAGTCGCCGATCGCGACCTGACCGGCCGTGGCAGAGGAGTAGACGAACACGGCGGTGGAGCCGGTGTGGGTGGAGAAGTCCAGCGCCCCGCCGGTGCCGCCGGTCTGGATGACGTAGCCGTTCAGACCACCGGTGGCGTAGACCGCCGTCACCACACCCTCGGTGATCACGTTCTTCCCGACCAGCGGGCTGGCCGCGCCGGTGCCCTGGATCTCGGCGATGCTCGCCTCGGCGGCGTCGGCCGGCGGCTCCTCAGGGTCGCCCGGATCGACGGGGCCCTCCCCGCCGGAGCCCTCGCCCGCGGCGTTGGTCGGCGTCGGCGCGCCGGCGGCGAAGTCGGTCGAGTTCTCGCCGGTCGCGGCGGTGCGGGCAACGGAGGTCGCGTTGGTGGTGGCGGGCGCGGGGGCCTCGCCGGAGAAGGTCGAGGCGCCGCCCCAGCCCACGAGGTCCACGACGGCCGGGTCCTCGGCGCAGGTGGTGCCGGTGCAGGCGAGCTTCCCCTCGGCGTCGGAGAGCGCGAACACGCCGCCGGTGCCGGAGGCGTTGATGCCGCCGGTGAGGTCCGCGGCGGGCAGCGGGTCGCCGTTGCCGTTGCCGGCCGCGAGCTGCACGAGGAAGGTGCCGCCGGCGGGGACGGTGCCCGTGAGGCTCAGGGAGTTGTTGAAGGCGCCGGTCTTCGAGGCGTACTGGAGGGACCAGCCGTCGATCGAGATGTCGGCGTCGGAGGTGTTGACCAGCTCGACGAAGTCGTTCTGGAAGGCGGCGCCGGAGTTGCCGCCGCCGCCATAGACCTCGTTGATCTGGAGGTCGCCGGGGGCGACGGCGGCCGCCAGGGCGGAGGGCAGGATGCCGGGCGCGAGGCTCAGGCCGAGGGCGAGGGCGGCGGTCGCGCCGCCGACGCGCGCGAGACGCGAGCGGAGGCGGGGTCCGTGGGCGGTGCTGCTCATGGGAGCTCCTGGGTTCTCAGGGGGGGGGTGGGGCCGACGGTCGCGGGGTCTGCGGCCGACGGTGGGGTGACGAGCGGTCGGGGACGGACGGCGGGCGGGAGGAGCAGGTGGGCACGGGCAGATCAGAGCGAGCGCCCGCATGATGGAGGGGCCGGACCCGGGCGGGGTCCGACCCCTCGGTGGTGAGTGCGGGTCAGCGGCGCGTCATGCGACGGCGCAGTCCGAGCGCCGCGACGCCGGCGAGCGAGATGACGCCGATCGCCGCGACCATCGGGCCGACCTCCACGCCCGTGCGGGCCAGGTCGGAGCGGTCCGAGCCGCCCGCCGTGGTGTCCTCGGCGGGGATGACGTCGGCGGGGTCGTCCGCGTCGTCGCCGTTCCCGTCGGCGATGACGGCGGGGCCGCCGGCCTCGTCCTCGCCCTGGTCGTCGCCGCCCTGGTCCTGACCCTGGTCGTCGCCGCCCTGGCCATCGCCCTGGTCGTCGCCGTCGCCCGGTGCCGGGGTGGTGGGCTCCTCGGTGGCCGGGGGCGTGGTCGGCTCGTCGTCATCGTCGTCGCCCGGCGGGGGCGTGGCGGTGTCGCACTCGTCGGGGGCGCCGCCCGCGGTCCAGGTGAAGGAGCCGATCTCGGTGACGATCTCGGTGCCGGTCTCGGGGACCGCGGTGATCGTCAGCGGCACCTGGGTGCCCTCGGGGACGCACATCCAGTCGGTGAGGGTGACGTCGGCGTAGAGCCGGCCGGTCTCCTCGTCGAGCGTGTAGGGCGCCTCGAAGGTGCCGTACTCGCCGGCGTCGACCTGGACGGTCTCGATCTCCGGGGCGCCGAGGCTCTGGGACTCGACGTTCCCGATGCGCAGCACCGGGTCGCGGTCCACGCCGGCCTCGGAGTCGTACTCGCCGCCGTCGAGGATCTGCAGGTCGATCTGGCGCTGCGCGTAGCTCGGCTCCAGGTTCTGGCCGTCCTCGGACTGGAGGTACTGGAGGAAGGCATCGCGGTCCAGCACGCCGGAGTCGCGCACGTTGTGCGCCTCGGAGAGCGCCCACATGTTGTCGCCGCCCTCGAAGAGGAAGCTCGCGGTGACGATCGTGTAGGTCGCGTCGGGGTCGATCGACTCGCCGTTGATGCGCACGTCGATGATGCGGTCGTCGCGCTCGCGGGTGGAGTCGAAGACGTACTCGACGTTGTTCGAGACGCTGAAGGCCAGGAAGGACTCGTCGCCCTCGTCGACCGCGCCGCCGTCGGCGGTGCGCTGCCACTGCTCCTCGAGCATCTGGATGAACTGGTCGCCGGTGACCTCACCGGCGTTCAGCGTGTTGCCGAAGGGGACCATGGAGTTGGCCTCGGCGTAGGTGACCACGCCGTCGCCCTCGGCGCCGGCGGCGTCGTACCAGAGCTCGGCGCGGATGCCGCCGGGGTTCATGAAGCCGATGACCTCGTCGTCGCCGGCGAGGCCGGCGTCCTCGAGGTACCACTTCATGGAGTCGGCGAGCATGTCGCCCGCGGCGGAGTGGCGGGTGCGGTTGTCGCCCTTGGTGGTGGCCTGGTTGCCGATGGGGGCGTCCGCGGTGCGGACCCCGTCGACGTACGAGGCCTTGGTGTCGTCCCACGAGGTGGTGACGTCGGTGGCGACGGAGCCGACGGGCTGGGCGCCGATGACGTCGGCCTCGGCGATCGCGTCCTGCGCGATCTGGTCGACCTTCTCGGTCACGGGGGTGGAGATCGCGCAGCCCGCATCACCCTGGGCCGTGGGCCGGTTCTCCGGCTCGCCGACGACGTCCCAGTCGCCGTCCTCGCCGAGCGCGAGGGAGACCACGCCGAGGTTCTCGGCGCTGGAGCCGGTCTGGATCACGGGCCGGACCTCGCCGTCCTGGCCGGGGACGTCGGCGTTGAAGTTGTAGACGCGGTGGGAGTCGCCGTTGAAGATCGCATCGACCTCGGGATCGGTCTCGGCGACGATCTTGTCGAACATGGGGTCGGTGTTCTTCGGGGCGACGCCCGGCTCGGCGTTCGCGCTGGCGCCCTCGTGGTAGGAGGCGACGAGGATGTCATACTCGACGCCGTCGGCCTCCAGCTCGCCGATGGCCTTGTTCACCTCGTCCACCGGGTCGCGGAAGTCCAGGCCCTCGATCGCGGCGGGGCTGACCTTGCCGACGGTCTTGGTGGTGACCGCGCCGACGACAGCCACCTTGACGCCACCGTCGTCGATGACCGTGTACGGCTCCATCAGACGCGTTCCGTCTGCGTTGTAGACGTTCGCGGCGAGGTCCGGGAAGTCGGTGCGGCCCTCGATGCGGTTCTTCAGGTCGTCCTGGCCCTGGTCGAACTCGTGGTTGCCGATCGCGCTCGCGTCGACCTCCAGCGCGTTGAGCACGTCGATCGTGGGCTCGTCGTTCTGCACGGCGGAGGCGAAGCTGGAGCCGCCCACGTTGTCCCCGGCGGAGAGGAGGAACGACTCCTGGGCATCCTGGCGCACGGTCTCGACGGTGCAGGCGAGGTCGGAGGCGCCGCCGAGGGCGCCGTGGAAGTCGTTGATGGTCATCAAGGTGACCTCGTCGCCGATCTCGGCGGCGGCGGCACCGACCGGGACGACGGCGGAGGCGACAGCGAGTGCGGCGGCGCCGAGACCGGCGCTCGCGCCGCGCGCGATCCGGCGCGCGGGGGTGTCCAGCATGGGGATGCTCCTGGGGGCAGGGGGAGGGCTCGAGGCGAGCGGGTCCATCTCACCCCATCTCCGCCGCATGCGCCGGAGTTTTCGACAACCCGGTACCGATATGTCATCGACAGTTCATCTCGCCGGTGGTCAGGGCGCCAGTTCCCGCTCCCAGCAGGAGATATCGTGACCTTCCCGTGATCCGGGGCGGGCCTCTCGGAGGCCCCGGGAAGCGCCGCGCGAGGACCCGGCGGCAGGTCCGCGAGCTGCCGCTGGAGCACCCTCGAGATGCCGCGGCGGACCCTCCCGGACCCTCCACCGCCACCCGACGGGCCGGGGCATCGCTTTCCGTGTGACCTCGTACCAGCGGCGAGGCGTCGTCATGGCCCCGTCGCCGCGGAATGGGTACCATCGGCGAGGACTTCGGACGGTCCGTTCGACCCCGCCCCGCTGCCACCCGCCGACGATCTCGGCACCGGCTCGGAGGGGACCCGGCACCGCCCCCAGCCCGCTCGCTCCGTTGCTCCCTCCCACTTCCAGACGCGGACAGCGACCCGAACGGCCACCAGCCGCGGCCGGGCCGCCCAAGCGCCGCTCAAGGAGTCCTCCCCATGGTCATGCCGCTGCCCTTCGTCTCCCGTCGACCCACCGTCCCCGCGAAGGACGGCGCGAGCTGGCCGCACGTGGTCATCCTGGGCGGCGGCTTCGCCGGCGCGCACGCCGTGGGCGCCCTCCGCGACGCCCGGGTGCGTGTGACCCTCATCGACCGCAACGTCTACAAGACGTTCCAGCCGCTGCTGTACCAGGTCGCCACCGCCGGTCTGAACCCGGGCGACGTCACCATGTTCCTGCGCGGCCTCTCCCTCAAGGTCCCGAACATGCGCTACCGCCAGGGCGAGGTCGAGGGCGTGGATCCCGAGCGCAAGGTGGTGCGCCTGGACGAGGGCCAGAAGGGCCAGCACGAGATCTCCTACGACTACCTGATCGTCGCCAACGGCGCGACCACCACGTACTTCGGCACCCCGGGCGCCGAGGAGCACGCGATGCCGATGTACACGCGCAGCCAGGCCCTGGCGATCCGCGACCGCATCTTCTCGGAGCTGGAGCGCTCCAGCCGCGAGTGCGACATCACCCACGACAAGCTGAACGTCTGCATCGTGGGCGGCGGGCCGACGGGCGTGGAGATCGCCGGGGCGCTGGCCGACTTCCGCATGCAGGAGCTGGACATCCTCTACCCGGAGATGGATCCCGGCACCCTCCAGGTCACCGTGCTGCAGCGCGGCGACGAGCTGCTCAAGGAGTTCTCCACCAAGTACCGCCAGTACGCGGCCGACGAGCTGCGGGACCGCGGCGTGGTGCTCCAGCTCGGTCGCGGGGTGAAGGAGGTCGGCTACGACCACGTGATCCTCGACGACGACTCGGTGGTCGAATCCGACATCACCATCTGGGCGGCCGGCGTCGCGATCCCGGAGTCCGTGTCCGAGTGGGGCTTCCCCCAGGACAAGCGCGGACGCCTCGCCGTGGACGACTACCTCCAGGTCAAGGGCTTCCCCGGCGTCTACGCCGCGGGCGACATCGCCGGTCAGGACGAGCCGCTCCCCCAGCTCGCGCAGCCCGCCATCCAGTCCGGTCAGGCCGCCGCCCGCGCGATCGCCGCAGAGGTCGCCGGCAAGCCGCGCAAGAAGTTCCGCTACCTCGATCTGGGCACCATGGCGACCATCGGACGTCACGCCGCGATCGCGGAGATCCCGGTCCTCGGCGGGCTCTCGGGCTCGGCAGGCTGGGCCGCCTGGCTCGGCGTGCATGTCATGAAGATGCTCGGGCACCGCAACCAGCGTGCCGTCGCGATGAACCTGGTCTCGCTGTACGGCGGCACCCGCGCCACGCATCAGCCGAACCCCGTGGTGGGCGAGGTGGATTCGCTGCGCGCGGCGAAGATCTTCGAGGAGCAGGCCCCGAACCGCATGTTCGGCGCGAACGCCGGCACGACCGGGCCCGCCGCGAAGACCGCGGCGAAGGACGCCCCGGGCGCGGCCGACGTCGCGGAGCCCACGAAGGACTGACCGCGCGGCGCTGAGCCGGCCCCCTCCCCTCGCCGCGGCGGGTGGGCTCATGAGCGCCTGCCCCCGCGAGAGTGACGAACACGGGGCTATAGCGCCCCCAAGCACCCCGATACGTCACCCTCGCGCCGGGACGGGCCGGGTCCAGGCTCCCCTGACGCTGCGAGAGTGACGAACAGGGGGTTATCGCCCCCCCCGATTCGTCACTCTCACCCGGGGACGGGCCGGGTCCAGGCTCCCCTGACGCTGCGAGAGTGACGAACAGGGGGTTATCGCGCCCCCAATCGCCCCGATTCGTCACCCTCGTGCGGGGAGCGGCCGGAACACATCGACCGGCGACATCTGCGGATCAGCTCGCCGGCCTCGGCCAGCCGCCGACGGCACTCTCCACCTCGCGAAGCCCCTCCTCCCCGCGCCCCGCCCAACATCGGCCCGCGCCGAGGTGGGGCGCTCTCGCGCGACCGAACGCCGGAACGCCCGAACACCCGAACACCCGAACACCCGAACACCCGAACACCCGAACACCCGAACGCCCCGGTCGCCCCTGAACGCCGACCCACCTCCGGGTGACGCCCGGAAGAACATCTCCCCACGCTCACCTCGCTCCCCACGGCCGACGGCCAGGAAGTGCACCGGAGGGGGTTGACAGCCCCCAGCACCCCTTCTAGGTTTTGAGCACGTCCTCACATAATGAGGCACGCCACATCCGCCGGAGCGTCCGCGGATGCTCGACGCAAGGTACTCAACCCATGATCAGCCCTGTTTTTGCGCCCGATTCCGTGCGGGTAGGCCTCGTCGGATCCGGCCAGCGCGCGGCCTCCTACTTACGTAATGTGCCGTCCGATATGATGGACGCGGTGCGACTCGCGGCGATCGCCGATCCACACCGGTCCCAGCGCGAGGCGTTCGCCGAGCTCTTCTCCGCGACCCCGGAGCTCCTCGACGACGGCGTCGAGATGATCCGGGAGCGCGAGCTGGACGCGGTGATCGTGGCGACCCCGAACGACCGCCACGTGCCCTATGCGATCGCGGCGATGGAGCGCGGACTGCCCCTCCTGGTCGAGAAGCCGGTCGCCACCACCCTCGAGGGCCTGACCGCCCTGTGGCGGGCGGACCGCGCCCGGGAATCGGGCCGCACCGTCGTCGGCTTCGTGCTGCGGTACACGCCCTTCTACCAGCGGGTGCGGGAGATCGTCCGCTCGGGCCGCCTGGGCGAGGTCCTGGCCGTGCAGGCCGACGAGAACCTCGGGACCGGGCTGACGATGGTCCAGTATCAGGGCTGGCGGCAGGACGTCGGCCGCTCCGGCGGCTGGATGCTCGAGAAGTGCTGCCACGACCTCGACGTGCTCGGCTACGTGCTCGACTCCCGACCGGTGCGGGTCCAGTCGATGGCCTCGGCGCGCGTCTTCCGCCCGCGGCCCGAGGGCGAGCAGCTGGCGCGGTTCCAGCCCTCCGCCGGCACGGCGGAGATGGACTTCGGCACCGAGGCGGAGCGTGCGGCGCTGCAGGAGACGATGCAGCACTCCCCCTACTCGCCCTCCGGCTTGCCCGATCGCCAGGTCGCGACGATCGAGTTCGCCTCGGGTGTGATGGCCACCTTCACCTCCGTCATGGCCCAGCCCCGCTCCACCCGTCGGCTGCGCATCTTCGGCACCGAGGGGCTGCTCGAGGGCGATCTCAGCGCACGGAGCATCGAGCTGTCGTTCCCCGATCCCGCCGGCGGATCGAGCATGAGCACCGAGAGCGAGCGCGTGGAGATCGGGGCCAGCGGCCACCACGGCGGCGACGAGGTCCTCTGCGACACCTTCTGGCGCCTCGCCGCCGGGCAGGACGTCGTCCCCCGCGCCGATCTGGAGGACGGCATCGACGCGGTGCTGTGCGCGATGGCGCTCCAGGATTCGGCGCGCACCGGCCAGGGCGTCGAGATCGACCCGCTGCGGCGGACGGTGCTCGGGGCCGGGGAGCTGGTGGGCTGATGTCCGCCCTATCCCCCGCCTCCGAGGCGCCGCCGACGGCGCCGGGCCCGTCGGGCACCGCCGCGGTGCGCCCCGCCCCGCCCTCGCGCCGGCGCCGCCTGCGTCGGGGCTTCGCCGCGAGCTGGCAGCTTTACCTCCTGGCCGCCCCTGCGCTGGTCTTCTTCCTGGTCTTCAACTACGTGCCGATGTACGGCGTGCAGATCGCGTTCAAGGAGTTCATCGCCACCCGCGGGATCACCGGCAGCCCCTGGACGGGCCTGGAGAACTTCGAGCGCTTCTTCAGCTCGTTCTACTTCTGGCGGCTGCTGCGCAACACCCTGATCCTCAGCGTCTACCAGCTGATCCTCTTCCCGCTGCCGATCATCCTGGCGCTCTCGCTCAACGAGCTGCGCAGCCGGATCTTCAAGAAGTTCACCCAGACCCTCACCTACGCGCCGCACTTCGTCTCCACCGTGGTGGTGGTCGGCATGCTGTTCGCCTTCCTCGACCCCAACACCGGCCTGATCAACCACGTTCTGGGACTCGTGGGCATCGACCCGATCCAGTTCATGCAGAGCCCGGCCTGGTTCCGGCATCTGTACGTGTGGTCCGGCGTGTGGCAGTCGCTGGGCTGGGGCACGATCATCTACCTCGCCGCGCTCGCGGGCGTGAACCCCGAGCTCCACCAGGCCGCGGAGGTCGACGGCGCCAACCGCCTGCAACGGATCCGCCACGTGAACCTCCCCGCCATCATGCCCACGGTGGTCATCCTGCTCATCCTCGACTTCGGCAGCTTCATGTCCGTCGGCTTCGAGAAGGTGCTGCTGATGACCAACGACCTCAACGCGGAGACGGCGGACGTCATCCAGACCTTCGTCTACGAGACCGGCCTGCTCCAGGGCCAGTACAGCTACGCCGCGGCCGTGGGCCTGTTCGACTCGGTCATCAACATCCTGCTGCTGATCACCGTGAACCACCTCGCCCGTAGATTCTCCGAGAACAGTCTGTGGTGACCCCATGACGACGACGACAGAGCCCCGCGACCGGCTCGCCACCGACCGGCTCGACGGGTCCCGTGTGATCCACAAGGCGGTGGGCAGCCGCGACGACACCTGGTTCGACCGCCTCAACGTGGTCTTCGTGGTGCTGATCGTGCTGGTGATCGGCTACCCCTTGTGGTTCGTGGTCATCGCCTCGATCAGCGATCCCCTGGCAGTGCAGTCCGGGAAGGTGTGGCTGTGGCCGGTGGAGATCACCACGGCCGGCTACGAGCGGGTGTTCGGCCACTCGGCGATCTGGATCGGCTACCGCAACTCGATCGTCTACACGGTCGTGGGAGTGGCGGTCCATCTGGCCCTCGTGCTGCCCTGCGCGTACGCCCTCTCCCGCCGCCACATGGTCGGGCGCACGCTCGTGACCTGGTACATCCTGTTCACGATGCTGTTCTCCGGCGGCATCATCCCCACCTATCTGCTGGTGCGGAACCTGGGGATGCTGGACACCATGTGGGCGGTGATCCTGCCCGGGGCCGTCGGCGCCTGGTCGATCCTGGTGGGCCGGGCCTTCTTCACCCAGACGGTCCCCGAGGAGCTCGGGGAGGCCGCGAAGGTCGACGGCGCGAGCGACCTGCAGACCTTCGTGCGGATCGCCCTGCCGCTGTCCCTGCCGATCATCGTCACCCTCGGCCTGTTCCACGGGGTGGGCCTGTGGAACGAGTACTTCAAGGCGCTCATCTACCTCAGCGACCGGGACAAGTTCCCGCTGCAGCTGGTGCTGCGCGAGCTGCTGATCGTCTCCCAGGACCCCTCCGCCGGAGGCGGGGCCGGGCAGGGCGGCGACGCGGGCTCGATCGTGGAGCAGGTGCGCCTGGCCGGGCTGATCAAGTACGCGGTGATGATCCTGGCGTCGCTGCCGCTGCTGATCATCTACCCCTTCCTCCAGCGCTTCTTCACCCAGGGCGTGCTGATCGGGTCGGTGAAGGGATGAGCGCCCCGACGCGCGGCGCCGCCGGCGCCCTCGTCGGCGGGCTGGACGCCCTGCTGCGTCGCGCCGTGCAGCTGGTGTGGCTGAACCTGTGGTGGACGCTTTTCACCCTGCGCGGCGGGATCCTGCTGGGCATCGGCCCGGCCACCGTCGGCGCCCATGCCGTGGCGAGCGCCTGGGCTCGCGGCGAGCGGGAGGTGGACGTGCGCGGCACGATGTCCGCCTGCTGGCACCGGCACCGGCGCCTCGCCGCACCCGCCGGCCTGCTCGCGCTCGCGCTCACGGCGTCCCTGGCGCTGACCTGGTGGCTCTCCCGCGGGCAGGCCCCGATCCCGGCGGCCATCACGCAGGGCCTGGTGCTGCTGGCGGCGCTGCTGCTCGCCGCCACGCTCCCCTATCTGGCCCTGGTGATCGAGCGGACCGACGGCCGGGGCGCACCCCTGACCCGGACCTCGCACCTCTTCGCCGCCGGGCTCGCGCTCGGGATGAGCCGGCCCGTGCTCACCCTCGCCCTGATGACGATCTGGATCGGCTGGCCGGTGCTGCTGCTGGCCTCCGGCTGGCCGGGCCTGCTGCCCGTGCTCGGCGTCGCGATCCCCCTCGCCGCCTCCGCCCGGTGCCTCGAGCGCGTGCTGCCCCGCAGCGCGTCGGCGCCTCCCCGCTTCCCACCGACCGACACCGACCACGACCACCAGACCGACACCGACACCGACTCCGACCACGCACCCCACCCGATGCACGTCTCCGAGAGGACATCATGACCATCTCCCCGTTCACCCGCCGCACCGTTCTGGCCACCTCCGCCGTCCTCGCCTCCTCCGCGGCCCTCGCGGCCTGCGGCGGCGGCTCCGAGAGCACGGACACCTCCGAGAAGATCGACAACCCCGACGACAACATCAACACCGAGGGCATGCCGATCGTCGACGGGCCGGTGAAGATCTCGCTGATGAGCCGTCGGCCGAACACCACCGCCGAGGACTGGAACACGATCGCCGCCGCGAAGGAGGCGCAGTCGATCACGAACATCGAGGTGGACTGGGGACTGGTCGCCGAGGAGGCCACGGCCGAGCGCCGCAACCTCATGCTCACCAGCGGCGACTACCCGGAGGCCTTCTACCGCAGCGGCGTCCCCGGCGGCGACATCGCCAAGTACGGCGAGCAGGGCGTGTTCGTCGCGCTGAACGACCTGATCGAGAAGTACATGCCCAACCTCAAGGCCCGTCTGGAGGAGACCCCGGCCCTGCGCACCGGCCTGACCTTCCCGGACGAGAACATCTACTCCCTGCCCGGCATCTACGACCCGACCACCCTGGGGCTGCGCTACCAGACCAAGCTCTGGGCGCGCCAGGACTGGCTCGACGCCGCCGGGATGAGCACCCCCGAGACCGTCGACGAGTACCGCGCCTTCCTCGAGGAGGTCAAGGGCACCCAGAAGGGCGCGGTCCCGCTGGGCGGGCAGGGCCTCGGCAGCATCTTCGCCAGCCTCTACGGCACCTTCGGGATCGCGAACCAGGGCACCGACGCCGGCGCCGCGGTGGATCTGGATCCGGAGACGGGCGCCGTGCGCTACTACCCCACCAGCGACGGCTACCGGGAGATGCTCACCTTCCTCCACGGCCTCTACGCCGACGGCCTGCTCCAGCAGGACATCTTCGCGACGGACTTCGCGGCCTTCACCGCCGCGGGCACCGACGGGAAGCTCGGCTCGTGCGCCATCCAGGCGCCGGCCGGGTACTTCGGGAAGGTGGGCGAGAGCTACGCCGCCCTCAAGCCCCTGGTGCGCAGCGCGGGCGATGAGCCGGCCTGGCACGCGGTGCGCTCGGAGCTGTCCTCGATCGGCAACTTCGTCATGACCGACAACTGCGAGCACCCGGTCGAGATGGCCCGCTGGATGGACTTCTGGTACAGCGAGGAGGGCGCGAAGCTGTTCTTCCTGGGCGTCGAGGGCGAGAGCTACGAGATGGTCGACGGCCGCGCGGAGCTGCTGCCCGCGATCACGGAGGCCGCGTCGATCGACGAGGGGCTCCAGGAGCACGCCCTGTACCTGGGCGGCTGGTACCCGGGCTGGGCCACCGGCGACTGGTTCCGCGGCGTGGAGACCTCCGAGCAGTCCACCGAGGGGGCGAAGGTCGTCGAGCCCTTCGCGCTCAAGGAGGTCTGGCCGGCGTTCACCTTCTCCGCCGAGGAGTCCCAGAACATCACCACCATGGGCAACGACATCACGAAGTATGCCGACGAGTCCGTCGCCGCGTTCATCACCGGCGAGCGCTCGCTCGACGAGTGGGACGACCACCTGGCGACCTTCGACACGATCGGCCTGGCGGACTACGTGGCCACCCACCAGACGGCGCACGAGCGCCGCAGCTGAGCCCCGGGCCGGGCGGGATGCCGTCCGGCCGACGGACCGGCCCGACGCGGTCGGCGGCGTGCGCGCCTCGCACGCCGCCGACCGTGATCCCTCCAGGCCATGACCGGCGACGGTACCGTGAGCCCGGAGGGACCCAGCCGCCCTCCGGACCCGCTCCGGGCCGCGCCGCGTCGAGGCGCGCCCCGGTCGGGACGGGGCGGCGCGGATGCCCACCGGGACGCCCCTCGCGGCGTCCCGATCGACCACGGAGAGGCACGACATGACCCCCAGCGATCCGGGTGCCCGGCGCGCCGGCGCCGACACCACGCTGGTGCGGCACCTGAACCGCAGGACGGTCCTGACGACGCTGCGCTCGCACCCCGACATCACCCTCTCGACCCTGGGATCGCTGACCGGGCTGTCCCGGGCCACGCTCTCGGCCGTCCTCGAGGAGCTCACCGAGCGCGGGCTCCTCGAGGAGCACGCCCCGGCCACGGGCGGCTCGGGTCGTCCGGCCCGGCGCTACGCGTTCCGGGCCACGGCGGGCTACGTCCTGGGCCTGCACTTCACGCCGAACCAGGTGCGCGCCGTCGTCACCGACCTCGAGGGGCAGGTGGTCGCGCGCGAGCGGACCGAGGTCCCGCCGTCGGTGCCCGCCCCGGAGCGGCTGGCCCGGGCGCGGGCCCTCGCCGAGACGGCGACCTCGCAGGCGGGCCCGGTGTGGAGCGTGGGCGTCGCGACCACCGGAGTGGTAGGCCCCGAGGGCCGGGTGCTGCGCTCGAGCCAGATCGCGGGCTGGACCGGCCTGGACCTGGTGGGGACGGTGCGCGGCTGGTACGGGCGCGACGCCGTCGCCGGGAACGACGGCACCCTCGCGGCGCTCGGCGAGAAGTGGCAGGGCGCCGCACGCTACGCCGACGACGTCGCGCTGATCCTGTCCGGTCGGCCCAGCGGCCAGGGCATCGTGCTCGGTGGACGCGCCCACCACGGCCGCTCCGGTGCCGCGGCCGAGCTGGGCCGCCTGCTGCAGGACCAGACCTGGAACGCCGCCGCGGTGCTCGACGAGGCCGGCCGCACCGCGCAGGACGTCTTCCGCGCCGCGTCCGAGGGCGAGGAGGAGGCCTCGCGCCTCGCCGCGCACCTGGCCCACCACACCGCCCGAGCGGCCTCGGTGCTGGTCTCGGTGCTCGATCCGCAGCTCGTGGTGATCGCCGGAGAGCTCACCGTGGGCGGTCGCCCCTTCCTCGAGGCGGTGCGCCTGCAGCTGGAGACGATGTGCATCAACGTCCCCGCCGTGGTGCTCTCCGAGCTCGGGGATGACGCGGTGCCGCTGGGCGCGGCGCGCCTGGCCCTCGACGCGCTCGAGGAGAAGGAGTACGCGCTCGAGGGGTGAGCGCGGGAACGGCGCGGGATCGGGCCCCGGGGCTCCGTGCCTGCCCCGGGCCTCAGCGCACGGAGCGGATCAGGGTGATGAGCAGGTCCGCGTCCCGACGCAGCGGGTGCTGCGCGCGCTCAGGAGCCGTCGACCCGGCGTCCCCGACCCCGACCACGTCCCCGTCCCCGTCCCCGACCACGTCCCCGTTCCCGTCCGGCGAGAGTGACGAACCGGGGGCATTCCCGGGCCCATTCGCCCCTGTTCGTGACTCCGGCACGGTGCGGCCCCCGCCCTCACCCTGCGAGGGTGACGAACCGGGGGGAATCACCGCGTCATTCGCCCCTGTTCGTGACTCCGACACGGTCGACGGGGTTCCGTGGGCCGGCACGGCAGTGGGTGCTGCGGGCAGGGGCGCCGCGTAGCGGGCGGTGGTGAAGGCGTCGGCGATGCGGCCCGCGGCGGCGCGATGCTCGGCGGTGACCTCGATGCCCGAGCGGTCGATCTGCCCCAGCAGGTCCTCGAGGGCACGATGCGGGGGCAGGGCCGTGTCCAGAACCAGCGGGGTGGGGGTCGCTCCCCAGGCCCCGGTCATCATCAGCCAGCGGATCGCGACCCGGCGCACGGAGAGCTCGCGGCCGAGCTCGGACCAGGCGAGCTCCCCCGCTCCGCGGTACCGATGCTCCACGGCCAGTGCGGAGGCTCCCGCTCCCGCCCCGCCTGCCGCGGACGCTCCCTCCCCGCCTGCCGCGGATGCGCCCGCCCCGGGCGCCGCGCCCTCCTGCAGCACGGCCCAGCGCTCGTCGCGGGCGCGCAGTCGTCGGCGACGCAGGCCCACCACCACCACGGCGGCCGCGGCGGCGAGCAGTCCCCCGGCCGCCATCACCACGACGACTCCCCACTTGACACGCTGGACGGTCTGCTCGGAGGGGCCGATGCCGCCGCCGTCGGAGGCCTGGGCGGCCGCGGGGTCCTCCGTGGTGGTCTCCTCCGTGGTCTCCTCCTCGCTGGAGGGCTCCGTGGTGGGGGCTTCCGTGGTCGGGGCCTCGGTGGTGGGTGCGGTGCCCTCCTCCGGGGTGTCCGACTCCGTCCTCTGCGGCGTGTTCACGCCGTTGGCGGCCGCGGCCGGCGTCGGTTCGAAGCGGACCCAGCCGTACTGCGGGCCGAACCACACCTCGGGCCAGGCGTGGGCGTTCTTGGCGGTGACCGACCACTCGTCACCCTCCTGGGTGCCCGCGGTGAAGCCGATGACCACCCGGGTCGGATAGCCCTGCGAGGTCATCATCAGCGCGAACGCGGCGGCGAACTGCTCGCAGTAGCCCACCCGGTCCTGGAGGAAGGACTCCAGCGGGTCCTGCCCCGGCGGAGAGGTCACCGTGAGCGAGTAGGCGAAGGTGCTGCGGAAGTAGTCCTGGAAGGCGACGGCGGTGTCATAGCCGGTCCCGGTCCCCTCCTGCTGGACGATCTGGTCGGCGAGCTCGGTGGCCGCGGCGGGCACCTCGTCGCTCGAGGTGTATCCGCTGTCGAAGGGCTGCTCGAACTGGGCCGGGTTCACCGCGCGCAGCTGCTCGGCGGTGGCGGTGGCCGGCTCGGACTCGATCGTGTAGTGCTGGCCCAGCAGGCCGGAGGGCACGTTCCCGATCGCGACCTCTCCGTTGGCGGGCAGCACCTGCAGCGCCCGGTTCAGCGACATGTCCTGCCCGTGGAGGGAGCGCACGTTCTCCGGCACCGGGAGCCGGTTCCCGGCGTAGCTGCGGATCTCCACGTCGGTCCGGACGAAGTCGTCGGTGCCACCGCTCGCGGCCAGGCCGTCGTCCCGCGCATCGCTGAAGGCGGGGAGGGCTCCCTCGAGGCTCTCGCCCGCCACGTCCGAGCGGAACACCTCGCCATCGAAGGTATTCAGGGTGCGCAGGCGCAGGTAGGAGGGCTCCTCGGCGGTGCTGGTGTAGCGCAGCACCTCCGTGTCCTGCTGCTGGAGCAGCGAGCGGCGCACGGAGATGTCGTCGTCGATCATCACCGGCCCCAGGGACGGGCCGCCGGGGTCCTGCCACTGCCTGAGCAGGTCGATGTTCAGCGCGATCCGCGCCGGTGCCAGCTGCGGCAGGGCGGATCCGACCGCGGGCGTCAGCGCGGCGACCAGCACCAGGCACAGGGTGACGGCGCCCAGGGTCCGGCCGGGGTGCGCGGGAGGCCCCGCCTGCGGCCGACGGTCGCCGCGCAGGTAGCGCGGGTCGGCGTGGATGGTGCGGGTCGCGAAGATCATCGCCCCGGCGAGCACGGGGGCGGCGATCTGCCACCACTCGCCGCCGGCCGGCTGCTGCAGGGCGGGGATCAGCAGGGAGCTCATCATCGCGAGCGCGGTGGGGGTGTGCCAGCCGAGGTCCAGGAACATCAGGTCCAGCAGCAGGGTCACCAGGCCGATCAGCGCCACCAGGATCAGGGTCCCCGGAGCGCCGAGGGTCAGCGGGGCGATGCCCGAGGCGAGCTCGTGCACCCCCCTCGAGACGATCGCTGCCTGCTCGCCGAGCACCGCGACCGGTCCGTCCTGCCAGCGCGCGAGGCCCAGCACGGTCTCGACCACCACCAGCAGCAGGAGCAGCAGGCCCGCCTGGGCCAGCGGCACCAGCATCTGGCGGCGCATCACGGTGCGCAGCACGACGCCGCCGAGGATCACGGGCGCGGCCGCGACCAGGGTCAGCATCAGCCACGAGGACCCGGCCAGCAGCTGGGAGGCGGGGGCCGCGGCCAGCAGCAGGGCCACCAGGAGCAGCAGGGCCCGGCCGGCGAGATGGGTGCCCTCGAGGCTGGGACGGCCGATCAGGGGGCTCATCGCGCCGTCTCCTCGTCGGCGGTGAGCAGCGCGGTGAGGGAGTCGGCGGCGGTGCCGCGCACCAGCGTCCAGGCGCCGAGCTGGGAGCGGACGGGGGCGTGGCGGTCGCGGACGGCCGCGAGCTCGGCGCGGTGCTGCTCGTGGGCGCGGCCGAAGTCCTCCCCGTCCCCCGGGCCGATGCGCCGGGCGGGCGGGGTGGATGCAGGCACCTCCCCCTGGTCCTCGAGGGCGGGTCGCAGCGCGATCGCGGTGCGGTGGGCGGCACGGCCGGCGAAGCGGTCCAGCTCGAGGCCGGAGAAGGGGTCGCCGTCGTCGGGTCCGAGGGCGATCGCGAGCGCGGCGTGCCCGGCCGCGTGGTCGTGGCCGATGCCGCCGGAGGCGTCGTCGTCGAAGTCGACGTCGGCGAGCGCGAGCAGGGAGGCGCGCTGCTCGACGGCGTCGGCCTCGCTGCCCAGCGGGGAGGGCCCGGGGATGCCGCGGCGGCGGCCGGTACGGGTGATCTCGTCGCCGGAGGCGTCGACGATGCGCACCTCCCAGCCGTTCAGGCCCAGGGCGTCGAGCACGGTCGCTGCGTGGGAGACGAGGGCGTCCTCGACCTCGCCGGAGGGGTTCTCGCGCTGGGAGGTGTCGAGCACGATGACGGCGCTCTGCCCGACCGAGGGCTCGTCCTCGCGGGTCATCAGCTGCCCGGTGCGGGCGCTCGCGCGCCAGTGGATGCGACGGATGTCGTCACCGCTGGCGTACGGGCGGGGGATGGGGCTGATCTCGCCGACGCCCTGCGAGGCGATCGCGCCGATCGCCCCCTCCCGGCTGATGCCCGTGACCTGCTCGGCGGCCGGCTCCATCGTCCCCACCACCGGCAGCCCGGTCAGATGCAGCCCGTCGTCCACGGTGCGCCGCAGGTGGAACAGCCCCAGCAGGTCGCGGACGATGATCGAGTAGGGGCCCAGGTCGTGCCGCCCGCGTCGGCCCACGCGCAGGACGTGCGGCATCCGCGCCGCCAGCGGGAGGTCGCCCTGGTCGCCGAGCTCCACGGGCAGGTCCTCGCGCACGATCCCGCGGCCCAGCGGCACCACCGTGATCCACGGGGTGCCCTCCAGCAGGAGCATCACCCGGGCGCTGCCGCCCACGGGCACCGCGTCATCGACCAGATAGCGGCGCGGGCGCAGCCCGACGCTGCTGACCAGGATCCCGATCGCGCCGATCACCAGCATGATCAGCAGGGCGGCGGCGATCTGTCGGGCGGGGTTCACGCGCGCCAGGTCGCCCAGGACCCACAGCACCAGGCACAGCCCGAGCACCACACCTCCGCGCCCCGTGGGGCGCAGGATCGTCCCCGGGCGCGCGGTCATGCCTGCGGGGTGCCGCGCAGCACCTGGTCGACCAGGTCCTCCGCGCTCGCGCCGCGGGAGAGGGCCTGCGGGGTCAGGTGCAGGCGGTGGCGCCACACCGGCATGATCACGTCGGCGATGTCCTGCGGGGTGACGAAGATTCGCCCGGCCAGGGCGGCCTTCGCCTTCGCGGCGCGCACCAGGTGCACGGCGGCGCGCGGCGAGGCGCCGAGGGTGACCTGCGGGTGGGACCGGGTGGCCTGGGCCAGCCGCACCACGTAGTCGAGGATCAGCGGGGAGGCGAACACCCCGCGCACCTGAGCGATGTGGGCGGCGATGCGCTCGGGGCTGGTGCGGGTGACCACGGCGTCGATCACGTCGCGATCGCCCTCGCGGATCGGGCCGGTCTGGGCGGCGAGCATGCGCGCCTCCGCGCCCGGGACCGGGTAGCCCATGGAGGTCTGGGCGAGGAACCGGTCGCGCTGCGCCTCGGGCAGGCGATAGGTCCCCTCCATCTCGACGGGATTCGCGGTGGCGACCACCATGAACGGCTCGGCGAGGGGGTAGGTGGTGCCGTCGACGCTGACCTGCCGCTCCTCCATCGCCTCGAGCAGCGCGGACTGGGTCTTCGGGGAGGCGCGGTTGATCTCGTCGGCCAGCAGGATCTGGGTGAACACCGCGCCGGGTCGGAACTCGAACTCTCCCGTGGCCTGGTTGAACACGCTCGCACCGGTGACATCGCCGGGCAGGAGGTCGGGAGTGAACTGAATGCGGTGGCGCGCGGCGCCGAGAGAGGCGGCCAAGGACTTGGCGAGCATCGTCTTGCCCACGCCGGGGATGTCCTCGATGAGGAGATGGCCGCCGGCCAGGAGGACGAGCACGGCGGTGCGGGCCACCTCGTCCTTGCCCTCGACGATCGTGGCGATCTCCGCGATGATGCCCTCCGCCTCGGCGGCGATCTCCTGCACCTGGGACTCGGTGAGCGTCGGGGGTGCACTGCGGGAGTGCGCGTCGGTCGGGTCCTGCGGAGCCTGGACAGCGAGGTCGTCCTGGGTCATGTCGAGCTCCTTCGATCCGACGCCGGCACGGGTGTTCAACAACAATTTGCCACCTGATGAACTGCCCAGGCGATAAATCAAGGGAATGGCTCCTACAGTATGACGGGTCAAATCTGCCGTGCTGAGGAGTTCGAATGTCCATCCGCCGTGGACAGGCCACCGTCCGTCTGGGTGCCGGACTCGCGCTCGCCCTGACGTGCGCCGGAGCGCCGGCCATCGTGCTGGCGGGCCCGACAGCGCCCGCTGCGGCAGAGGTCACCGACTGCGCGCCCGACGCCGCCCCGAGCGCATCCGCGACGTCGACGACGCTGGATGGGACCGTGGAGGTCTCCGGCGACTGCTTCCCCCCGCGCCAGCAGGGTCAGATCGAGATCTTCATCCAGGGCGATGACGCCTCGCGCCAGGTCAAGCAGGTGCAGACCGAATCCTCGCAGTCCGTCTCCGCCTCGTTCGAGCCGGAGGTCGCCGGGGACTACACCGCGGTGATCACCGTCATCGGTGAGACGGCCGACACCTCCTTCACGGTCGACCCTTCGCAGCAGCCGCAGGATCCCCCGACCGATCCTCCGACGGATCAGCCGTCGGAGCCCACCGAGGAGCCGACGGAGGACCCCACCACCGAGCCGACCGAGGAGCCCAGCACTCCTCCGGCCTCCGAGGAGCCGAGCACCCCGCCGCCCGACGAGGGCGACGACACCACCGATGAGCCCGGCGCCGGCGACAGCACCGAAGACGACGACAGCGACTCCGGCGACGGGGACGGCACCGACCCCGGCGACGATTCCAGCACCGGTGGCGGCACCGGGAACGACGACACCGGGAACGACGACACCGGGAACGACGACACCGGGAACGACGACACCGGCAGCGACGGCACGGGCCCCGGCACGGGTGGTGACGACGGCTCCGACAGCAGCACCGACGCCCCTGACGGCGGAGACACAGGCAGCACCCGGCCCGGTGACGGCCAGGACTCCTCGACCTCCTCCCCCGACTCCCCCTCCTCCGAGACGGGGGACGAGGCGCAGGACGAGGACGAGCCGGATCCGTCGGCCGCCGACCGTCCGAGCCCCTCGGTCCCGGACTCCGAGACCTCCGTGCCCTCCTCCCCCGGGACCTCCGACTTCCCGCCGGCACCGCCCAAGCACGCCGCCGCGCAGAAGAAGCAGGCCGCGCTCGCGGTCCTGGTCGCCTCCGAGTTCGCCCACGGCGTCTCCGGCGGCGCGGTGGGGACCGCTCCCGCCGCGTCCGACGCCGGGACGTCGGGCGACGACAGCACGGGCGACGGCTCCTCGAGCGGCGGAGCCTCCGAGGGCGGCGATGCCTCCGGTGTCGGCGCCGCGTCCGACGGCGGCGGCGAGCTCGCCGAGACCGGCACGGATGTCAGCGTCCCCGCCGGTCTCGCCGGGATCGCGCTGCTCAGCGGTGCCGGGCTGCTCTGGCACCACCGGCGCCGACAGGACTGAGCAACCGGCAGGACTCAGCAGCAGGTAGGACTCAGCAGCCGGCAGGACTGAGCGCGAGGCGGCCTCCGCCCGCAGGCACGCGCCCGCTCAGGCCGCCAGGCCCCGCCGGGTCTGCAGCGCGATGAGCAGTCCGATGAGCAGCGCTCCGACGGCGAGCGCGAGCCCGCCCACCGCGACCGCGCCGCTCACCCCGAGCAGGGCCCCGAGCCAGGCGAGCGTGATGCCGTTGCCGGTGCGCATGCCGCTGCCGATCATCGAGTAGACGCCCACCACGCGGCCGCGCTGGTCCGCGGGGGCGCGCAGCTGCACCAGCGCCTGGCCGATCGAGGTGGCGGCGAGGTTCGCGACCCCGCCGATCACGAGCGCGATCAGAGCGACCGGATAGTGCGTGGTGGTGGCCACGACCAGCGAGGTCAGCCCGAACATCACCGCGGCGACCACCGCGCCGCGCACGTCGGCCCGGAGGATCCCGGTGGCCTCGAGCAGGAAGCCGCCCACCACTCCCCCGACCCCGTTGGCGAACAGCAGGGCGCCGTAGCCGATCCCGCCCTCCTCGCCCGCACCGAGCACCTCGGCGAAGTTCGGCATCGCGACCTGGAGCGAGGCCCCGACGCACACCGCGATCAGGCCGGCCAGCGCGATCATCCCCACCAGCACCTTGTCCCCGCCGACGGTGCGCAGCACCCGCGGGGTGTCCAGGATCGAGACCCGCTCCCGGCGCACATGGCCGCTACGCACGTGGCCAGTGAACGGGGTGCGGAGCATGAGCAGGGTCATCGGCAGGTAGAACAGGACGTTCGCGAAGATCCCGCCCGTCGGCCCGAGCGCGAGCAGCAGCACCGAGCCCACCACCGGCCCGGCGAGCACGCCGAGGCTCTTGAAGGTGGCGTTCAGGCGCACGGCGCTGGGCAGCTCGGCCGGTTCGGCGAAGTCGTGGAGCATCAGCTGCTCCGCCGGACCCCACAGTGCGCCCGCCATGCCGTGCAGCACCAGCAGCACGCACGCGCTCCACATCTCCAGCGTCCCGGTGAGGAGCAGCAGCCCCCAGCTCAGCGACACGAACGCGAACAGGCACTGGGCGACCTGGATGATGCGGCGGCAGTCGTACTTCTCGGCCAGGCCGCCGAACAGCACCGAGAACAGCAGGAACGGCAGCCAGTGGCTGATCACCTGGAAGCCCACCAGCCACGGCGAGGCGAACAGCTCCCACAGCACCCAGTAGGTGATGACGTGCTCGATGTTGTCGCCCATCATCGAGAGCCCTGCGGTCATCAGGTAGGGACGGGAGTGCTTGTCGCGGAGCGGGCCGAAGCGACGCGGGGCCTGCAGGTTCGTGGGACTCGACCTTCTTCGGGAGCGGGGCAGGACGACCCGGGCTCGAGTCGCGCAGGTCAGAGGGGCGGTGAGGATGTCAGCCTATGGCCGGTCCGTGGCGCGGGGACAGCACGGCCCGGCAGGAGAGACCGGGCGGGCGGAGCCGGGTGCTTCTGCCGGCGTATGGCGACGCGAGCTGGCGATATGACCACCTCGTGCCGCTATACGCCCGCCCGTGACACCGCGCGCTCGCGGGCGGCGTCAGCCAGCTCGGTGACAGCTCATCTCACCGCTCCGCCCCGCGCCGGGACACCGTGCGGAAGCCGGCGTTGCCCATCGAGGAGTCGGGAGTGTTCTGGGAGCGGGCCGAGTTGCGGTAGCGGTTGCAGTAGGAGTCGTGGCAGAGATAGCTGCCGCCGCGCATGACGCGGGCCTGCCCGTCGGCGGGGCCGACGGGGTCGGTGACCGTGGTGCGCTTCTCGGCGGTGGTCCCGCGACGGTAGGTGGCGGGGTGGAACCGGTCCTCGCACCACTCCCAGACGTTGCCGACGCTCTGCCACAGTCCGTAGCCGTTGGGCGCGAAGGTGCGTACCGGCGCGGTGGTGGGGAAGCCGTCCTCGCCGGTGTTCCGTCGGGGGAACTCACCCTGGAAGATGTTCGCGCGCCAGCCGCCCTCGTCGACCTCCTGATCGCCCCAGGGGTACTTCGCCCCGTCGATCCCGCCGCGGGCGGCATACTCCCACTCGGCCTCGGTGGGCAGGCGGCGGCCGGCCCACTCGCAGTAGGCCTGGGCGTCGTTCCAGCTGACATGCACGACGGGGTGATCGCCGCGGCCCTCGAGGTCCGTGAAGCGACCCCCGGGGTGGCGCCAGTCCGCCCCCTTCACTCCGGACCACCACGGGGTCCCGGTAGCGGGCCCCATGACGTCCTCGGGCGGGGCGTCGATCGCGAGGTGGAAGACGGCGGAGAACCCGAAGGACTCCGCCTCGGTGATGCAGCCGGTCGCCTCGACGAAGCGCGCGAAGTCGTCGTTGGTCACCGTGGTCGCATCGATCTCGAAAGCGCTCAGGGCGACCTGGTGACGCGGTGTCTCGCCGTCGGCCCGGTTGCGGTCACCGGAGGAGTCGCCCATCGTGAAGGAGCCGGCCGGGATCGCGAGCTGCTCGACGAGGTGACGCGGGCCGGGTGCCGAGGAGCCTTCAGGGACAGCGCCGGCGCGGGGAGCCCGGGCACCGATCTCGATCAGCTGCTCGCGCTGGGGCGTGCCGCAGCCGCACCCGCATCCCGATGGGTCCTCGGTGGTCACGGACGATCTCCTCAGGGTTGTCTCGGGGTCGAGCGGGAGGCGGCGTCCTCGGGCCCACGGGAACCGTACCCGTCACCTCACGGCGCGAGCAGCACCGCGAAGGTCTCGAGGGTCTCCTTCAGCTCGATCGAGGGCTCGAGCAGCCACTGGATCTGCAGGCCGTCGCTCGCGGCGACGATGAGCGCGGCGGTGCGCGCGGGGTCCACATCGCGGCGCACCAGCCCGGACTCCTGGTCCTCGCGCAGCTTCGCCTCGAGGCTGCAGCGCACCCGCTCGAAGCGCGCGGTGAAGTACTCCTTGGCCGGCCCGGTCTCGCCCTCGAGAGCCGTCGCCACCAACGTCGAGTAGAGCTGCACGAGGCCCGGCACCTCGAGGTTCGCGATCGCCGCATTGGTCATCACGTGCACCGAGCGCTCCGGCTCCCGGTCCTCCGACTCGTCACCCTTGGGGCTCTCGGCGTGCTCGTAGACCGCGACCAGCAGCTCCTCCCGGGAGGAGAAGTAGTGCAGCAGCGCCCCGTGGGAGACCCCGATCGACTCGGCGATGCGGCGCAGCGAGGTGCCGTCGGCGCCGCGCTCGCGGAACACCTCGATGGCGCGGTCCAGGATCTCCTGCCTCCGGGCGATGCCCTTGGAGTAGGAGCCCGCGCGGCCGATGCGGCGGGCGGCGGGGCGCGCCGTCCCGTCGGCCGACGGGGTGGCCTCCGGGGTCCCGCCGGGGACGGCTGGCGCTGGATCCTCGGTGCTCATGACGCCAATGTACCCACCTCGGGAACTCTTCCGCACCAAAAACCTCCAACTGGTGGGTTTGGTGATAGTGTGACGCCACGCGTCCGCCAGGACGCTGCCCAGACAACGACGTACGAAAGCAGGTTCGACGTGGCACTGCCTCTCGCCTCCGTCCAGCTGTACACGCTGGCCGCGGAGTTCTCCGCCGATATGAACGGCTCCCTCGACAAGCTCGCGAAGATCGGCCTGAAGAACGTCGAGGCCTTCGACTTCGTGCGCCGCCCCGCCGAGATCCGCGCCGCGCTGGACGCCTCCGGCCTCGCCTCCCCCACCGGCCACGCCCCGCTGCTCTCCGACGAGCTGTGGACCCCGGACGGCTCCATCCCCACCCCGGCCAACGAGGTCGTCTTCGAGGCCGCGGCCGAGATCGGCATGACCACGGTCATCGACCCGATGGTGCCCACCGAGCGCTGGATCACCGAGGACGGCGTGAAGGACATCGCCGAGCGCCTCAACACCGCCTCCGAGAAGGCCAAGGAGTTCGGCCTCAAGGTCGGCTACCACAACCACGCCCAGGAGTTCCTCGCGGACTTCGACGGCCAGACCGCCTACCAGCGCTTCCTCTCCCTCGTGGACCCGTCGGTCGCGATCGAGCTGGACCTGTACTGGGCGCTCGTCGGCGGCCAGGACGTCGTGGCGCTCGTCCAGGAGCTCGGCGACCGCCTCGTCGCGATCCACGTCAAGGACGGCATCAAGCCCGAGACCAACCCCTTCGCGCCCGACGCCCCCAAGTTCAGCTCCAAGAGCCTGGACCAGCGTCACGCCGGTGAGGGCGAGGTCCCCACCATCGACGCGATGAAGGCCGCCACCAACGTCCAGTACGCCGTCATCGAGTACGACAACGCCCCCGGCGACGTCTTCGAGGACGTCGAGAACAGCTACCGCTTCCTGATCGACGGAGGCCTCGCCGCATGAGCATCGCCCCCAAGCCCTTCTCCGGGCCCGTCGGCGTCGGCTTCATCGGCGTGGGCGTCATCTCCGACACCTACCTGGAGAACCTGAACTCCTTCCCGGACGTCGAGGTGCTGATCCTGGGCGACATCGACGCCGAGCGCGCCGCCGCCCAGGCGGAGAAGCACGGCGTGCCCGCCCACGGCTCCGCCCAGGACGTCCTGGACCACCCGGACGTGCAGGTCGTCGTGAACCTGACCCTCCCGGCGACCCACGCGGAGATCTCCTCCGCCGCGATCGCCGCGGGCAAGCACGTGTGGACCGAGAAGCCGCTGGGCCTGGACCGCGAGTCCACCGCCGCGCTGCTCAAGCAGGCCGACGAGGCCGGGCTCCGCGTGGGCTGCGCCCCCGACACCGTGCTCGGTGCCGGCGTGCAGACCGCCAAGCGCGCGATCCTCGACGGCCTCATCGGCCGCCCGCTGTTCGCGCAGACCTCCATGCAGTGGCAGGGTCCCGAGGTGTTCCACCCGAACCCCGGCTTCCTGTTCGCCAAGGGCGCCGGCCCGCTGCTCGACATGGGCCCGTACTACTTCACCACCCTGGTGAGCCTGTTCGGCACCGTCGAGAAGGTCGCGGCCGTGGGCCTGAAGGCCCTCGAGGAGCGGACGATCCAGGTGGGCGACAAGGCCGGGACCACGTTCCCCGTCGAGGTCCCCTCCACGATCTCCGTGCTCACCCAGTTCGAGGGTGGCCAGACCGGCACCTCGCTGCTGAGCTTCGACTCTCCCCTGGCCCGCCAGGGCATCGTCGAGATCCACGGCACCGAGGGCTCGCTCGTGGTCCCCGACCCGAACATGTTCGAGGGCCGCATCGCCTACGTGCGCCCCTTCGAGTCCTTCGGCGAGCGCCCGCCGGAGCAGGAGTGGATCGAGGTCACGCAGGAGGGCCCGACCACCGGTCGCGGTCTGGGCCTGCTGGACATGGTCCGCGCGATCCACACCGGTCGCCCGCACATCGCCACCGGCGAGGTGGGCTACCACGTGCTCGACGTGATGCTCTCGGCCGAGGAGTCGGCGGCGAGCGGCGAGTTCGTCACCGTGAACTCGTCCGTCTCCGAGATCCCGGCCGTCGCCGCGGACTTCGACCCGCTGGCCAGCACGCTCTGACCCGCACGAAGGGGCTGGACCGGGAGTTCCCGGTCCAGCCCCTTCCGCGTGCCCGGGGCGGTGGGGCCGAGCGGCGCCGGAGTGACGAACAAGGGCTTATCCGAGCCCCATTCCCCCGGTATGTCACGCTCACGCGGCATAGCCCGCGGGCGACCCGAACCGGACCGGACCAGAGTGACGAACAAGGGCTTATCCGGTCGCTATTCCCCCAGGAAAGTCACCCTCACCCGGCGAAGCCCGTGGGCGGCCCGAGCCGAGCCGGGCCAGAGTGACGAACAAGGGCTTAACCGGGCCCCATTCCCCCAGGTATGTCACCCTCACCCGGCATAGCCCGCGGGCGGCCCGAGCCGAGCCGGGCCAGAGTGACGAACAGGGGCTTAACCGGTCGCTATTCCCCCAGGTATGTCACCCTCACCCGGCGAAGCCCGCGGGACGGCAGGGTCAGGCGGAGCGGGTGTCGTGGACGGTCACGGCGGGCCAGCCGGAGGCCTCGAGGTCACGGATCTGGTCGGGAGTGATGTCAGAGTCGGTGACGATCACCCGCACCTGCTCCACCTCGCAGGCGATCGCGAGGCGACGCATCAGCTGCGGCAGGTCATGCCACGGCGAGAGGGCTTCCATGACGAAACGCGCGACCGACCCCCCGGGGCCCGCCGCGCCGAGGCCTGCGCCGCTGCCCGCCGCGCCGAGGCCCCAGTCGCCACCCACCGCAGACCCCGCCTCCTCGAGCGACGGGACCAGGACCAGCTCGACCGTCTCCCCGGTGGGATCGACCATCGAGGACAGGTAGCGCACCCGCGCCGAGGGGGCGCCCGCCGCGGCGAGCAGCGCGTAGTCGCGAGGCTCGGTCGCGTCGCAGGTCAGCGGGGTGGGCGTGGAGTCGGGGTGGCGGCCGACGGGACCGGCGCCACCGACATCACCGGCACCAGCGGCACCAGCGGCACCAGCGGCACCAGCGGGGTCGACCGGCGGCTCCGCCCCGGCGTCGACCGGCGGGACCGCCGCGGCCCTCACCTGCGGGGTGCCGTCGAAGGCGACGACGCGCGTGAACCGCGCCGGGTGCAGGGTCGGGTCGGTGCGCTGGGCGGGTGCTGTCCAGCGGGCGGCGCGGTCGCGACCGGGCGAGAGGAGCTGGCGGAAGCGGGTGCGGCCCAGCATCCCCTCGAGGTAGACGTTCGCGGCCGCAGGCACGGAGTCGTCGGCGAACTGCACCCGATGGGAGACCTGGTCCCCGCGGACGCTCGAGGTCAGCTCGACGATCTCCAGCGGCATCCCAGCCGGCTCAGCAGATCCGGTATCGCCGCCGTCGGCGCCGTGGGCGAAGCTGCGCAGCAGGGACAGCACCGTGGGCATCGAGCGCTTGGCGACCGAGGCGTGGGCGCCGCCGATGCGGTGCTTGGTCAGGCCCTCCGCGTCGCGGGCGTACTCGACGACGGAGGCGTTGCTGGACTCGTCGGAGTCGGAGTAGAACCAGTCGATGCGGCGGCCCTCGGCGAGGTGGCGGCGCATCAGGATCCCGGGCTGCTCCACCTCCCACAGCGCGCGGTCACGGAAGAGCCCGCCACGCAACACGGGCTTGGCGAGGTAGTAGGGCAGGCTCATCTGCGGCACCACCAGCACCTGGCGGGCGCCGGGCAGGCAGCGGGCGGTCATGGCGGCGATCGAGGCGCCCTTGGAGGCGCCGAACAGCAGCACGTCCTCCTCGGCGATGCCGTGGCGCTGCATGAGTGCGGTGATCGCGGCGGTGATGCGGCCGGTCAGGGGCTGGCCGGCGTTGTCGTGGACCATGTAGGTGCCGGCCACGCCGTAGCGGTCCTGGAAGCAGACCATCAGGGTGTCGGCGAGGTCCTCGTCACCGAGGGCCTTGAGGTAGCTGACGGCGTAGGAGACGCGGGAGTTCGCGGGCGGGAAGCCGGGGAAGGTGACCAGCAGGCGCGTGGGGCTGGTGGTGTTGCCGCGCACGGAGGAGTACAGGCCGTCCTGCCGGCGCACCCCGTACCGCTGGTCGTAGGAGTCCTGCTCCGGCGTGGAGAAGGCTCCGCGACTGATGTCGAGGCGGTACCGCGCGGGCGGGTCGAGGGTGAAGTCCGCCGGATCCGACGAGGTGACCACGATGTTGCGGTACTCCAGCGGCGCCCCCTCCGGCGGGGCCTGGATCCGGTTGCCGTAGACCACCTCGCCCCGCTCGAGCAGCCGGACATCGGCGCCGCGGTGCTTCTTCCAGTTCAGGATCGTCAGGCGCGCGTAGAACTGCCCGGCGGGGAGGGACTCCGAGGCGATGCGCCGCAGCAGCTCGCCGCGGCCGCGCTTCTCGATCGCGCCCGCTGCGGCGGGCCGGTCCTCGACCTGCCGGGCCAGCCCGCGCACCGGCGGGCTGTAGGCGAGGTCGCGCAGAGCGATGCGGACACGCTGCCTGACAGGGCGGGACGCATCTCGTGTCACGACGTGCCCTCCTGGCTCGGGTGATCGCGGGAGGTCGGTGAGTGCGAGCTCGAGGGACCCCCGGGGCGGGCCGACCTTCTGACGCACCGCTCGCGGCAGGAAGCGACCGGTGCCCGGAAGACTATCCACCCAGGGCGTGACGAGCATCGAGGCTCACCGCGGGAGCCACCGACAACCTCATCGAGTTCTCGTACTGCCTCCACATCGCTCGCGATGAGCACCGTCTGCCGACCCAGCATCGCCAGGTGAGTTCCTGCCGATGGCGCCTGCCTCTCTCCACGAGCAGTGCAGGGAGGTCGACAGGTCTTCTCACCCCTGGCCCAGGACGTCGAACGTCGTGGGTGCCGAGGGGTGCGGCTCGTGAGCGTCGATCCCCACCCCTGGGTGGATCGCATGCTCATCTGGCCCTCGTGAGCGAGAACGACGAGCTTCACCATGGACAGTCCCAGCCCCTGACCGGGACTGGGCTGCCTCCTGGTCGTGTCGGTGCGGGAGAACTGGGTGAAGAGATTCGTCTGTTACGCCGCGCTCATGCCGATACCTGTGTCGGAGACGCTCACTTCGACCCGGTGGTGGCTCCCGCGGGCACCGACTGTGACGCCCCCGTGCACTGGAGCGTGCCTCACGGCGGCGGACAGCAGAGCCGTGATCGACCAGGGCATCTGCGCGGCATCCATCGCCACCTCTGGAGTGTCGTCGAGGAGCACGGCCGCATCGAGGTGCTTCTCGGTTGCTTCCTGCAAGATCGACTCGTCCGCGCGGCGCGTTTGCGCCGACGGGTCCCGGGGGACCGGTTCACGCAGACACCCCTGTCCTGTACGGGCTGCGTCGCCAAGAGGTCCTCCACGATGGACAACAGCTGCTCGGCGTCGCGGAAGAACACTGTTCGGTGCTCGACGTCCTCATCCGAGAGGTCTCCGACCGCCCCGACCCGCACCGGAGGCCCGAGACGACCTACCGATCGGTGCTCTCCTGGCCACCACGGAGTACCGACGCTACGTTGTCAGGAGACCGAGAACACTCGGTGAAGCACCGCGCGAACGACGGCGCCTCGATACCAGGAGGACCATCCGTGAAAGCAGTGACATGGCAGAGCACTCATCAGGTGAGCGTCCAGGACGTCCCCGATCCCCAGATCCTCGACGCCGGGGATGCGATCGTCAGAATCACCTCGACGGCGATCTGCGGCTCCGATCTGCATCTCTACGAGGTGCTCGGCCCCTACATGGAGCCGGGAGACGTGCTCGGGCACGAAGCGATGGGAGTCATCGAACAAGTGGGCTCCGGGGTCACCCGCGTACGGCGTGGTGATCGCGTCGTCGTTCCCTTCAACATCTCCTGCGGACACTGCTGGATGTGCACGCAGGGTCTCCAGTCGCAGTGCGAGACCACCCAGGTCACCGAGCACGGGTCGGGCGCATCGCTGTTCGGGTTCTCGAAGCTGTACGGGCAGGTCCCCGGCGGACAGGCCGAGCTGCTGCGGGTCCCCCATGCAGAATACGGGCTGATCGCTGTGGGCAGCGATCTGCCCGACGAGAGGTACCTCTTCCTCAGCGACATCCTGCCCACGGCCTGGCAGGGGGTGAAATACGCCGATGTGCCCGACGGGGGGACGCTGGCCGTCATCGGGCTAGGACCCGTCGGTCAGTTCGCGGCGCGCATCGGGGTGCACCTCGGCAGCCGCGTGTTCGCGATCGACCCCGTCCCCGAGCGCCGGGCGATGGCGGCCCGGCACGGGGTGGAAGTCTTCGACCAGGGCCCCGACGGCGTGAAGACCATTCGAGAGGCTACCGACGGCCGAGGGCCCGATGCGGTCGTCGACGCGGTCGGCATGGAAGCCCATGGCAGCCCGGTCGCCCGCGCCGCGCATCAGGTGGTCGGCCACCTCCCCAAGCCCGTAGGACAGCGAGCGATGGAGACCGTCGGCGTGGACCGCCTCGCCGCGCTGCACACCAGCCTGGATCTGGTCCGCCGCGGCGGGACGGTCTCGCTGAGCGGGGTCTACGGAGGCGTCGCAAGCCCGATGCCGCTGCTGTCGATGTTCGACAAGCAGATCCAGCTGCGCATGGGCCAGTGCAACGTCCGCGCCTGGATCGACGATCTGCTCCCCCTGGTCGAGGACCCTGCTGACCCGTTGGGTGTGACCGACCTGATCACCCATCGTCTGCCGCTCGAGGAGGCGGCCTCTGCCTACGCGATGTTCCAGAAGAAGCACGACGGCTGCATCAAGGTCGTCCTCGATCCCGCCCGTCGCTGAGGACCGACCCCGCCCGCCCATGGACGCCCCTCGAGAGGAAAAACATATGACGACCGACCAGCTGACCTTCCAGAACCCCGTCGACCGCTTCCCGTCGATCTCCCCTCCGAAGCAGGACCAACCCGAGCCCGGACTCGATGCGGACCTCGCCCCGCAGACTGACCGAGGCGAGCATTCCTACCGAGGCACAGGTCGCCTCGCGGGACGACGCGCCCTCATCACCGGCGCTGACTCCGGGATCGGGGCAGCGGTCGCGATCGCCTTCGCCCGCGAAGGCGCAGATGTCGCCCTCTCCTATCTTCCAGCGGAAGAGGAGGACGCGCGATACATCGGTCGTGTCGTCGAGGAGACCGGTCGCAAGGCTGTGCTGCTGCCCGGCGACCTCGCCGATTCCCAGTACTGCGCGAGCCTCCCCGACCGGGCCGCTGAGGCTCTCGGTGGTCTCGATGCCCTGGTCAACAACGCCGGTCGGCAGATCGCGATCGAGCACATCGAGGATCTCGACGACGACCAGTGGTCCTCGACCTTCGACGTGAACATCCGCGCGATCTACCGGATCTCGAAAGCCGCCCTCCGCCATCTGGAGCCGGGGTCGACCATCGTCAACTCGACCTCGATCCAGGCATACGACCCGTCGCCGCATCTGGTGGACTACGCCTCGACGAAAGCCGCGATCAACAACTTCACCAAAGGGCTCGGACAGCAGCTCGCTCCGCGGGGCATCCGCGTGAACGCGGTCGCGCCCGGTCCGATCTGGACGCCGCTGCAGGTTTCCGACGGCCAGCCGAAGGATGCCCTTCCGGATTTCGGCAAGAGCACCCCGCTGGGCCGTGCGGGTCAGCCGACCGAACTCGCACCGGCCTACGTGTTCCTCACCTCGGCTGAGTCGAGCTACGTCATCGGCGAGACCCTCAACGTGAACGGAGGAACCCCGAGCCCCTGATCTGACAATCCGTTGCGCCGCTCTTCGCCATACGGCCGGGCACCGCCACCGAGGAACGAATGAACCGATGCCACGGGCTCCGCTGCCTGCGAAGCCATCAATCACTGGAGGAATCATGATGACCAGCACGCCGATGTACCACCCCGATGACGAAACCCGACCCGTTGCGGAGGACCAGGGCGAGTCCCACAGCACCGCCCAGGGGCCCGACGACCTGGTCGACGAGGAGACCAAGCGCCTGTCCGAGGAAGAGGCGGCTCAGCACGACGACCCCCGCGAGGCGCAGAAGGCCGCCGGGGAAGACGCCGGAGGCTACGCCCACTGAGGCTCTCCGCCTCCTCCACTCCTCTGGTCGGTCCGGCGCACGCCGGGCCGACCAGCCGTGTGCCGAGACCTTTGCAGAGGCATTGTCACGCTGTCGCCGGCCATCTTGGGTTCGCCGTCGCCCACCTCGGTGCAGCGCAACATCGTTGCGCTCCTCTCCCCGACGCAGGGGACTCGGCGATCCTCGATCAGACGATGCTGAGCACCGACGGCGGAGACTCGTGGCGACCCAGCAACGGCAGTGCCTGGGCGATCGAGAACTCGATCTCGTTCGTCGCGAAACGGCGGCCGAGGGCCTGCTCCATCTCCGGCACGATGATCTCCATGACCGCGTCCACCGCTTCGGTCATCTCCGACCCGACCAGCAAGCTCACTCGGGCTGAGAGGGAGGGCCCCTCGGGAGATAGGTCGACCTGGAACCGCGCCTTGGTGACTCCGGGCAGCGCGCGCGCCCGCCTCCTGGCGCGCTGGGCAGTACGCGCCGCGAGCCGAGTCCAGGTGACCTGACCCGCGGCGACCTCATCCGTGACGGGCGATCGCCCCTTCACCACGTGCGAGGACCCGACGGTGGCGAGCGCTGAAGAACTGGCCAGCGGGGGTGCGGCATCCGCGGTGGCGGTCATGGCATCTCCTGGTTCGGCCTGGCTCGACGCCGGGCATTTCGGTAGCTAGACTAACGGTTAGCCAGGCTACGTATTTACGGGACCGACGTCAACAGCGCGACGGGGAGGTTTCATGCATGAGCAACTACTGGTACCGCGAGCAGAGATCCACGACGGCCTCGTCCGTAGAGCTGCTCAACGAGCTCAGGCGATACCGCGAGTCCAATACGCGCATGCGCTCACGGGTCCGCGATGACATGGGCATGGGAGAGAAGGACCTTCTCGCCCTCCGACTGCTCCTGGCGGCCGACGCCGAGGATCGCAGTGTTCGACAGCGCGACCTGGCCTACCAGCTGGGGATCAGTGCGGCATCGGCCAGCGCCCTGGTGGATCGCCTGGTGAACGACGGGTTCGTCCTGCGCACTCCCCATCCGTCGGACCGGCGCTCGATCGCTGTCGTCCCCACCCCTCGAGGCCACCACGAGGTCCGGGAGACCCTGCACTCCATGCATGCGCGGATGTTGGCCGTCGCCGAGGCGATGACCCCCGAGGACCGAGCCGTCGTCACGACCTTCTTCCGCGACCTCAACCATTCGCTGGACGAGCCGCACTCTTCGGAAGAGCCCCTCTCAGCACGTCCCGCGGCGCAACGACGCTGCGGCGCCGCGCAGGAGGAGGAGGCGACATGAGTCTGCCTCCGGTACTGGTCAGGCTGTTCGACGCGGAGAACCGCCGCGATTGGAGCGATCTCGCCGCCCTGCTGCACCCGGACGTCGAGTGGACGGTGGTCCCCAGCCAACGCGGACGGTCCGTCGGCATCGCCGCCTACTTGGAACGCCTCGAGGGCGCGTACAGCGAGAGCGGCGGCACCACTCTCAAGGTCCGTCACGTCATCCGAGGCGGTGACGACCTGACGGCTACCGAGCTGGTCGATCAGGACGGCGGCGTCTCCCTCGAGGTGTTCCAGCTCGAGGACGGTCGCGTGCGGCGCACCTGGGAGTACCTCTTCCATGCGCCGGTCCAGGAGATCTCCGCCGGGGACGAGCTTCCGGCAGCCCCCGGGTGACGCGCCGGGGCGCGACGACATGTGTACCTGCGGGAGGCCGCCGGCACGTCGCGGCCGCTCGCCTGGCGGCGCCTTGGCCGCCTCCCCCCCCCCCGGCGGGTGCCCGTAGTGCCGGGCGGAGAGCAAGGAAGGAGCGTCGCGCATGAGGACGGGGACATCACGTGCGACGCTCTGTGCCGCGGCCTCCGACCCACCGGTCACGCGCCGTCCGGTTCCACCTCTCCTCCCCACGTCGCGTCCAGCGCACGGAGTGCGCTCAACGCTGCTGGGAGGTCGGTGCACGAGTCCAGGCGCACCTCCTGATGGGTCACACCTCGGCGACCGAGCCGAATGACAGCGGTCTCGGACGTGCTCGATCCCGTCAGACGCACACCGAGGACATCCCCGGTGCAATCGCGCCCCACGAGTATCTCCTCGCCCTCCGTGGCGTACGGCTCGCCTGCTCGAAGCTCGAGATCGTGGTCGCGGCATACGTCGAACGAGAGACTGTCGATGGAGAACCACTCCCCTGGCGGCCGCGTACACCCCCTGACCTCGCACTGCGCAGGGAAAGGATCGGATTCGAGTCGACTCCCGTTCAGCATGAACTGCCTCCTGACCTCTGGAGTACCTCGGGTCCATCGGGTGCTCTCGAGACTAGACGCACTCCGCGCACTGCAGCGATCGAGCAACCGGTCGGTCACCTTGACGAGATCCTCGAACCACGCGCACGCCTCACTTCCGTCACGTCGCATGGATCAGGGAGTCGCCCACCCGGGAGACCTGGTGAGGGCTCACGATCCCGACGGCAGGCCGTCATTGTCCCACTGGCTCGGACCGGAACGGGATGCACGCACGGCCGTCCCTCCGGTGCGTGATTCTGAAGCGTGACCACTCTCCTTCCGGAAGATCCCCGGCCTCTCTCGACCGGTGCCCAGACACCGTCCACGGGTCGGCGGGAGCACGAGCAGCAGGGGGTCTGCTCGCGCCCCTCCCCCTCGACCACCACTGCCGCCGCCGAGCCGCCCTCGACATGGTCGATGCTGACGCGGCGAGAGAGGATCCTTCACGGTGCCGCGGAGGTCGTCTCCCGGCACGGGTATCACGGGGCTAGCCTGCGTGCCATCGCCCGCCACGTCGGCATGTCGCATCCGGGAATGCTGCACCACTTCCCCACCAAGCAGTCCCTGATCGACGGGATCGTGGAGCACCTCGAGCGCCAGACCCGTTGCCTGCTGCAGAACGTGGAGCACGTCGGAACCCACCCGGAGGGGTTCGTCCAGGACCTCCGGAACTACTGGATCTCCCACCGCTTCGACCTCGAGCTGCTTGCCCGCCTCGACGCCGAGGCTGTGGACCACCAGGTCCCCCATCGACTCTCACTCGCCCGTCTGCGCCTCGTTCACGAGCATGTCTGGACCACCGCCTTCGTGAATCTCGCTCATCACGGCCACCTCCGGGAGGGGACAGACGTCGACCTCGCGGGCCGCACCCTGTGCGGATTCCTCCTCGCATCGTCCATTCGCGAGCACACCGTCGGGGAGCAGCAACGCGATCATGATCATGACCCGCTCGATGATCTCCGACTGCTCATCGACATGTACGTCCACCCTTCCGGCGGCGCCCGCTCGGGGCCGTGAACCGCCGGATCGGCAGTGATGATCTGTGACGGGCGCCGGGACGCGCACCGTCACCTGCTCCCCTACGCTGAACCCATGGCGCCCTTCGATCGGTCTCGGACCACCCTCGACGCCGGCAGGGAGCCCGCCAGTGACGGGCTCCGCAGTTCGGGCCCCGGCAGGACCAGTGGCGACGCCCGCCCGGCGACCATCAGACCCCACCGCGTGGACCTGGTCCTCGAAGGCGGTGGAGTCAAGGGCATCGCCCTGGCCGGCGCGCTCGAGGTGCTCGAGGAGCGGGGGTACACGGTCAACCGGGTGGCGGGGTCGTCGGCCGGGGCGATCGCGGGGGCGCTGCTCACCGCCGGGATCCCGGCCTCGCAGATGGTGCAGATCCTGCGGGAGACGGACTACCGGCTCTTCGAGGACGGCCCCTGGTGGACCCGCACCCTGCCCGGCAAGGGGCTCAGCATCCTCCTGCACAACGGCATCCATCGCGGCCGTCACCTGCGCGACTGGGTCGCGGAGCAGCTGGCGGAGCACGGGGCGCCGGGCGGCACGGGCACCTTTGCCGATCTGCGATACGAGGACCCGGATCCCGGGATCGAGCTCACCGGTGCGCACGCCCACCGTCTGGTGGTGACGGTCTCGGACCTCTCCGCCGGGCTGCTGCGCTATCTGCCGCTGGATGCCGACGCGCTGGGCACCTCCCCGGATGCGCTGCGGGTGGCGGACGCAGTGCGGGCCTCGACCTCGATCCCGCTGTTCTTCCGCCCGGTGCGCTGGAAGAACGCGCACGGCCTGCCGTCGGTGCTGGTGGACGGGGGCCTGCTCTCCAACTTCCCGGTCTCGGTGTTCGACCGCCCGGACGGCGAGCCGCCGCGCTGGCCCACCTTCGGCCTGAAGCTCTCCGCCAAGCCGGAGGCGGATTTCGGGGTGCGGAACCGGATCCGCGGGCCGCTGAGCTTCGGCAAGGCCGTGGCGGACACCGTCACCGGGTTCTACGACCGGATGCACATCGACGCCGCGCACTCGGTGGCGCGCACGATCTTCATCGACACCGAGGCGGTGCGTCCCACCCAGTTCGACCTCTCGGAGGAGGAGCGGGAGCTGCTCTACCGCAAGGGCCGCAAGGCCGCGACGGACTTCCTCGACGGCGACCACGAGCAGGAGCCCTGGGACTTCGAGGCGTACACGCGGCGGTTCCGCACCGGCTCGGGGACGGAAACGCTCCCGCAGCGCTGATCTCGCCCGACCTCGGCCCGGCAGAGTCACGAACAGGGGTGAATGAGACCTCCATTCACCCCTGTTCGTGACTTCCGTGCCCCGGCGAGGGGCGGTGAGGGGGCGGTGGATCGCCCGACGGGCCGGGCGGCGCGGTCAGGAGCCCGACGGGGCGGGCGCCTCCGCCGTGAGCGGGAAGGTGACCCCGGTCAGCTCCTCGGAGAGCGTCCAGAGCCGGCGCGCCATCTGGGCGTCCCGGGCACGGCGGGAGCGCCCCACCGGCCCGGAGTCGCGGCGCGTGCGCAGGGCCCCGCGCGGGCCGACGAAGCTGTCACCGGGCAGGTCGCCCACGGCCGCCTGCACGGTGGGCAGCGCGCCGCCCACGGTGTCCTGGAGGAACGGGCGCAGGGCCCTCTCCCGGAGCATCTCGCGACCGCGCACCTCCTGGGGACGCATCAGGTCGGTCATGGCCACCCCGGGGTGCGAGGACATCGCGAGCACCGCGGAGCCGGCCGCCGCCAGCCTCCGCTGGAGCTCGGCGGCGAAGAGCAGGTTGGCGAGCTTGGACTGCCCGTAGGCGAGCATGGGACGGTAGGCCCGACGCTCCCAGTTCGGGTCCTCGAGGTCGATGCGGCCGACGCGGTGCCCCATCGACGAGACGGTCACGACCCTCCCCCGCACCCTCGGGAGCAGCAGGTTGGTCAGGGCGAAGTGGCCGAGGTGGTTGGTGCCGAACTGCAGCTCGAAGCCGTCGGCGGTGCGTCCCCGCGGCGGGGTCATCAGCCCGGCGTTGTTGATCAGCAGGTCGATGGGCTCCTGGACCTCGTCGGCGAAGGCCCGCACCGAGGAGAGGTCGGCGAGGTCGAGCCGCCGCACCTCCACATCCCCGGGCATGGTGAGGGCGGCCTGGCGACCCTTGTCGGTGCTGCGCACGGCGAGCAGGACACGTGCGCCGCGCTCGGCCAGAGCACTGGCGGTGACTCGGCCGAGGCCGGTGTTGGCTCCGGTGACGATCGCCGTGGTGCCGGAGAGATCGGGGATGCTCTGCAGGGTGAAGGTGCTCATGCACCCAATGTAGGCAGTGCCTACTGTGTTGTCAACGACTACATGAGTAGTCTGAGGTCATGACCGAGACCCGCACCGCGACGCCCGAGCGACCCTACCACCACGGGAACCTCCGTGATGAGCTGCTCGCCGCTGCGGAGGCGACGCTGCGTGAGCGGGGCCAGGAGCAGCTCTCCCTCCGCGAGCTCGCACGGCAGATCGGCGTGAGCCACGGAGCGCCGCGCCGACACTTCGCCGACCGCCAGGCCCTGCTGGACGCCCTGGCGATCACGGGATTCGGCCGTCTGGACGACGCCCTCCGCGCCGCTCTCGAGGAGACGGGCGAGGACTTCCCGTCCCGGCTGCGCGCCACGGCGGGCGCGTACGTGCGCTTCGCGACCGACAGCGCGGCGCTGCTGGAGCTGATGTTCACCACCAAGCATCGCGATGGGGCGGAGGCGGTGCGCGAGGCGGCCGCTCCCGCGTTCGTCCGGCTCGATGCCCTGATCGTCCAGGGGCAGCGCTCCGGGGAGGTGGCCGCGGGCGACACCGAGCAGGTGAGCATCGTGCTGTTCGCGACGCTCCAGGGCATCGCCACCCTGATCAACGGCGACATGGTCGATCTGTCCCGGCTCGAGGACCTGACGGACCAGGCCACCGAGCAGTTCCTGCGGGGCCAGCGCCCGCTCGGCTGAGTCCGGCCCGTCCGGCCGGAGTCACGAACAGGGGCGAATAGGCGACCTGTTCCACCACTTTTGTGGCGCTCGCACCCCGGCACGCGGGCACTCCCCCACGAGCCCGGCCCCGCCTCCGCCGGAGTCACGAAGACGGGCGAATGGGCGGCCTGATCCCCCATGTTCGCGACCCTCGCGCCCGAGACCCCGACCCGTCGCCTCGCCGCGCCCCTCAGTCCCGGCGGCCGATGGCGACCGGGAACTCCATGACCCGCAGCCGCGCCGTGCCGTAGGGGACGAGCTCGAGGTCGTGCACCGGCCCGTGGTCCATGACCGGGCTCGGCGGCGGGGGCGCGGCCGAGGCGCCGTCGCGGAGCCAATGCGGGACGTCGCAGCCGGTGGCCCGCAGCACCGTGGCCCGCGACAGCGCGAACGGCGCCTCGGGCACGGGGCCGCGCTCCACGGGCCAGGTCCCGGCGTTCTCAAGCTCCGCGAGCGCCCAGTTCCAGCTGGTGCGGGGGTGGATCTCCCATTCGCCGAGGCCCGGGGCGTCCGGCACACTCCGCCAGGTCTCCCCCGGACTCGCGACCATGACCAGCGGCCCCAGGTGCACGGCTGCGGCCTGGCGCTCGCGGCGCACGATCCGCGGGCGCATCGGCAGGGTGAGGAGGAGCGCGGTGGTGCCGGACCAGTCGCGCTCGATCTCGACGTGCCCGTCCCCGCGGTCGAGGATCTCGACCCTCTCGCCGTCGAGGGTGAGGGCGGGCTCGTCGCACCACTGCGGCAGGCGCAGCCGCAACGGGAAGAGGGCGGGCCCGTCGAGGCTGACGGTGAGGCGCACGGACTCCTCGAAGGGGTAGTCGGTCTCGACCTCGATCCGCACCGGCACGGCCCCATCGGCCGACGGGTCCGCCGCACCGCCGCCCGGCACGAGGGCGGTCTCGACCACGGCGGGGGCGTACGCGACGGCGCGCAGCCCGCCGTCCTCGTCGCGCGCCCACAGCGAGGCGGCAAACTTGGGCCAGCCCTGGTGGAGGTTCGCGGTGCAGCATCCGAAGTGGGGTTCGAGGCCGAACACGTTCGCGCCGTCGCTGGAGCAGGACCAGTCCCGCCGGGCGACCGACGCCTCGAGCTGCGTGCCCTGCTGGTGGTACTGGTGGGCGAGCATCCGCGGGTCCGAGGAGGCGGGCAGCAGGTTCATCGCGAGGGACTCCAGGCGGTCGCCCTGCACCCCGTCGCCGAACAGCCGCGAGAGCACCTCCTGGGTGTGCATCATCTCGACCACCAGACAGGTCTCGATCCCGGCGACGGCCTCACGGCCGCCCAGCCACTCGTCGGCCGCGAACCATCCGTGGGCCTGCCCGTGCCAGCGCTCGAGGGCGGCGAAGGCGGCCTCGGTGCGCTCGCGGTGACCGTCCAGGTCGCCGCGCAGGGACGCGGCGGCGGCCGTCTTCAGGCCCATCGCGACGTTCACGCCGTGGGTGCGGTGCTCGAAGACGCGGGCCGGTCCGGTGACCAGATCGCCGGTGAGGTAGGCGTTCCAGTCGAAGGTCTGCTCGAGCACGAGGTCCAGGAGGTCCACGAGCCATGCCTGGTCGATGCGTTCGTGCACCCAGGCGACGGCGAGCGCGAGATCGGCGCCGCGCACCTCGCCCCAGCCGGACAGCGGCCGGCCCGGCAGCTCCTCGCGCAAGTGCTCGCACCAGCGCAGCAGGAAAGGGGCCACGCGGGAGTCCTCGGTCGCCTCGGCGTGCTGGATGAGCACCTTCGCGGCGACCATGCGCGGCCACCAGTCCTCGTCGGCCGCGGGACCGAAGGAGCCGTCCTCGCGCTGCGAGGCGAGCATCCCTTCGATCCAGGGCTCGGCCTGGGCGATCAGCGCCTCATCGCCGAGCACGTGGGCGAGCGGCACCAGGCCGTCGAGGTAGTAGGGTCCGCGCTCCCAGCTCTCGCCGCTCCCGCCCAGCCAGCCGCTGTCCGGGCCCACGTCGGCCCACACCTCGGGGAGGCGACCGGTGATCCCCGCAGCCTGGAGGCGCAGCTGGCGCTCGAGCCAGCCGCGCGGGCGGATCTGCCCGAGCGGCAGCTGCGCGGCGGGGCGGCGCAGCCTGCCGGTCATGCCTGGTCCCGCCCGGTGACCAGGGCGCGGATCACCGCGGCGTCGAGCTTCGGCCGACGATCCGCGGTGGCCAGGCCGTTGGCCTCCTGGAGGGTGTCGGTGAGCTGGGTGTAGCAGTGGCCGGCCAGCACCGGCGAGTCGTTCAGGGCCGCGAACAGTCCGCCCACCTTCTGCTCGAACTCCTCCGGGGAGGAGACGGTGGCGTAGCCCCAGGTGCCCTCGGCGGCGTAGGCGATGCCGCCGAACTCGGTGATCATGACGGGGGCGTCCGGGTTCAGGTGCTGGGCCGCATCGTCGACGGGGCGCCGGCGCTGCGGGCCGCGCCCGGCGATGGTGGCCTCGGCGGCGTCCTCGCTCGCGTAGTTCGCCGCGAGCGCGGCGGCGTCGGTGGTGTAGTCGTGCAGGGCGATGACGTCCCCGCCGGTGAGCTCGTAGCCGTCGTTGGAGATGACGGGGCGGGTGGGGTCCAGCGCCCGGGTCAGGGCGGTGAGGGCGATGGTGAGGTCCTTCTGCGGGGCGGAGTCGGCGAGGTCGCGCACGCCCCAGGACTCGTTGACCGGCACCCAGGTGACCACGCTGGGGTGGGGCCGGCACTGCTCGACGATCTCGGTCCACTCCGAGGTGAGGGCGGCGGCGGCGCGCGGGCTGTAGGCGTAGGCGTTCGCGGTCTCGCCCCAGATCAGCAGGCCCAGGGAGTCCGCCCAGAACAGGAAGCGGGGATCCTCGACCTTCTGGTGTATGCGGGCGGCGGTGAAGCCGAGCTCCTTGATCAGCTCGACCTCCTGCCGGTACGCCTCGAGGGTGGGGGCGGTGAGGTGGGAGGAGGGCCAGTAGCCCTGCTCGAGCACGGAGCGCACGAAGTACGGCTCGCCGTTGAGCAGGAAGTGGCCGCGGTCGATGCCGGTGGTGCGCAGGCCCAGGTAGCTCGCGGCCTCATCGACCACCTCGCCGTCCACGAGCACCTCGAGGGCGACGTCGATCAGGTGGGGGTGCTCGGGGCTCCACAGGAGGCGGTCGCGGTCCTGGGTGTTGCGCACCGCGGGGACGTCCACGACGCCCTGCACGCGGGTGTCGTGCGCGGCGATCTCCACCGCGCCCAGGCGCTCCTCGCCGGCGGTGAGGGTGGCGCGCACGGTGGTCCCGGGCAGAGGCCGACGGGCCAGTCGCAGGGACACCTCGACCCGTGCGCGCGGCATGTCGAACTCCCAGTGGAAGCCGGTGAAGTGCTGGTCGGGGACCTGCTCGAGCCAGACGCTGCGCCAGATCCCGGTGGAGCGGTGGTACCAGATGCCGTGGGGCTCCTCGCGCCAGTCCTGCTTGCCGCGGGGCAGCTCGGGGTCGTGCGGGTCATCGAAGGCACGCACCACCACGACGTGCTCCTCCCCCGGCTCCAGCAGGTCGGTGAGATCGCAGGTGAAGGCCGTCTGCCCGCCCACGTGGTGGCCGGCGAGGCGGCCGTCGACCCACACGTGGGCCTCGTGGTCCACGGCGCCGAGGTGCAGCAGCACGCGTCGGCCAGGCCGGACGGTCGCGGTGATCTCACGGCGGTACCAGACCACGGGATGGAAGCCCGTCTCATGGATGCCGGAGGCCTCGGACTCGGGCACGAAGGGCACGGAGATCGTGCGGTCGAAGACCTCGCCCGCCGCGGCACCCGGCGCGTACCAGCGCTCGGCGAGGCCGCGGTCCGCGTCGTCGTGCGCGAAGGACCAGGGTCCGTCGAGGCTCTCCCAGTCCTCGCGCTGGAGGGTGGGGCGGGGGTGGGTGCCGCCGTGCCGGGTGGCGCTCAGGGTCATCTCTTACAGCTCCGATGGTGTGGTGCGGGCCCTCGGGCCCGGAATTTCAACGTGGGAATGCTCGGGTCAAGCCTGCCACGTCAGGCGCCGCGGCGGTAGGTCCTCGCGAGGGTTGCGCGATGACCGCGCCGGCCCCGCCGCCCCGCGTTCACGGGCATCGCATGCCGACGAGCGGCACCGCCTCCAGGCGCATCGACTGCGAGGTGCCGTTCCACTCCCCGATGAACGGCTGGACCGTGAGCGTGACAGCGTCGAAGTTGCCGGCCGGGCGGCTGTACTCGAAGGTCGTCGCCGTCTGGGTGGTGGTCTGGGTGGTGGACCCGCGCTGCAGCGTGACCCGATAGCTGACCACCCCGCTCGGGGTCCCGGCCGGGCGCTGCCAGGTCACCGTCGCCGAGGTCCACAGCGCGGCCGTGCAGCTGTACGCCTGCACGGGCCCGACCTGCAGTCCGGTGAAGCTGCCGTCCGCCGGCTTGGGGGCCGTCCACATCGCGTCGGTCCACATCCCCTCGGTGGCGCGGCCCAGGGCTCCGGTGCCACCCAGGAGCGTCGCGGCGAGCAGCAGGAGCGCGAGCACCCCGGCCACGGGCCGCGCCCCGTGCCTCCAGCGGGTGGCGGGGCGGTCGTCGTCGGCCGACGGGTGGTGGCGGAGCCGCCGCACCTGCGATGTGGTCATCACCGCTCCCCCCGACCCCGGGCGCGCCGCAGCGCGAGGCCGAGCACGACGGCCAGCAGCCCCGCGCTGAGCAGGGTCACCACCCCGGAGGCACCGGTGCGGGCGAGGCCTTCGCCCCACAGGTCGCCGTTGTGCCGATCATCGCCCTGATGCCCTCCGCCGTTTCCCTCGCCGTCGCCGCCCGGCGCGTCGGGGCCCGGCGCATCGCCGCCCGGCGCATCGCCGCCGGGTGCATCGCCGCCCGGCGCATCGCCGCCGGGTGCATCGCCGCCCGGCGCGTCGGGGCCCGTGGAGATCTCCTCGCCGGCGCCGGAGGCGTGCACGAGCACGTCCCCTTCGGCGTCGGCGGGCACCGCCCCTCCGGAGTCGTCGAGGACCACCTCGATGCGGAGCCACCGCTGCTCGTCGGTGTCCATGGTGGTGAGCAGCCGGGTGGGTTCGACCTCGGCGATGCGGTCCAGGCTCGTCGCGGGCAGCAGCTCGACGGCCCCGCTCGAGCAGTTCTCCGCGATCCACGGCTCGGAGCAGCTGGTCACCGAAACGCGCAGGGCGTCGTCGATCCGGGCCAGCTCCCCCCGCCCGGTGATCCCCAGGCGGATCTCCCCGGGCTCGGGCGCCTCGGCCCAGACGCCTACCTCCCAGGTCACCGCCTGTCCGGGGTGGAGGTTCTGCATCTGCACGGGATCGCCGGTGGTCTGCATGCGCAGGTGCTCACCGGCGATCAGCGTGGACTCGGGATGCTCCATGCCGGGGGCGGCGAGGACCAGGGCCGCGAGCAGGGGCACCCCTGCGGCGTGGGCCACGGAGGTGCCCTCCGGTTCGTCGGACTCCTCCTGCTCACGCGGCCAGAAGGCCCAGATCACGAGCACCGTGGCACCGAGGGTGAGCCCGCCGAGGACGTACGGGTCTCCGAACCACTGGACCACGCGCGCGGCACCGGGGACGGAGACGATCACCTCTCGCACCTCGGTGGCGGTGTAGGGCTCGGGATCGTCGACGTCGTTGGCGTCTCCGCGCATCGCGAAGGTGACCTCGCCCGTGGTGTGGTCCACCTCGTCGATGTCCACGACCCGGTGGGTCACCGGCAGCACGTTCGCGCCACGGGAGACGGTGACGACGTCCCCCTCCTCCATCTCGGTCGCCGGGATCTCGCGCACGAAGGCGATGGAGCCGGCCGTGATCGTGGGGCTCATGGAACCGGTGCGGAACATCATGATCGAGATGTTGAAGACCCAGCTGAGGATCACCAGCGCGATGCACAGCGCCCCCGCGACGGCGAGCACCGTGAGCAGGTGATCCCCCACGACGGCCAGAGGGCGTCGACGGTGGGCGGTGCGCGTGGCGGTCTCCATGGTCCTCATCCCGGGGCGACGGACGTGGCGTCCCAGGTCCAGGTGTAGCCGGCCCGGGTGCCCTGGGCGGAGTTGGGGGTGTTGGCGCGCAGGCGCACCTCGAAGCAGTACTGCAGAGTGCTGCGCTGGGCCGCTTCCAGCCGGCGGACGGTCGGCGAGGTGACGCCGGAGCTCATCGCCTGCCAGCTGGTGGCGCTGCCGAAGGCGTAGGTCGCCGAGGAGGTGAACGCGCCCGCACCGCAGGCGGGCGGGGTGGTGCCGGTGACCGGCTGGATCACCGCCCGGTACTCGAGGGAGTCCGCGATGGCGCCGCTGCCGCTGGTGCGGCCGGTGCCGGTGACGGTCATGTCCCCGGGCACGGTGGTGGTCGGGGTGGTGCGAAGCCGCACCGGGGCGTAGGTGACCGCACCGGGGAACATGGCCCCGGAGGTGAAGGTCATCTGCCGGGTGGCGTTCCAGGTGCCGTCGATGTTGGCCTCGAGCTGGAACTCGCCGGCGCGGAACTCGGCGGTACCGGTCTCGGTGTCGTTCCAGGCGGCCATGGTGACCGAGGCCCCGAGGCCGAAGGCGACGCCTCCGGCGAGCAGGGCCCGGAACTGGCGCCACCGACGGCGCCGCCGCATCGGATCATGCGGAGGGGTCGTCGGCGGCGCGCTCGTGCGCGATCGGCGGGTCACTCGACGGAGGTGGCCGTGAACTCCCAGGTCGCGGAGCCTGTGTCACCCTGCTGGAGGGTCTCTCCGGCGGTGACCTCGAAGCAGAGGACGACCGGGGCTCCGGCGGCGCCCGCCGCCCCGGCCTCGAGGGTGAAGGGGGCCGCGCCGGTGATCGCATCGACGCTGGTGCCGGCGGGGACGATCGGGGTGCCGGTGGCGCCCTCGGTGCACTCGCCCGTCGCGCCCACCTGGGAGATCCCGTAGGTGAGGTCCGGGGCGATGGTGCCCTCCCCCGCAGCTGAGGTCAGCTCGACGGTCGCGCCATAGGTGGTGGCCGCATCGGTGCGCACCACGAAGGGCGCGGCGACCGAGTCGCCGGGGCTGAGGTTCTCGGCGTCGATCTCGAAGGGGAGGACCGCCGCGCCGGCTTCGGAGTTGTGGTCGGCGAAGTCGGTGCCGTCGGTGCTTCCCTCGATGTTGAAGGAGCCGGCGCCGAAGTTGCCGATCGCCCATTCCTCATCGGTCCACGCGGCAAGGGTGACGGCGGCGCCGACGCCGAGCACGAGACCGCCGGCGAGGAGGGCGCGAATCTTCCGGCCGCGCTGAGGAGAGGTGGTGGACGTGGACATGATGATCCCCCGATCGATGTCGCGAGCTGTCAGAGCTCGATATTCAGTGACTTCGACGAGGCTATCGAGGATTCCCGGAAACTACACGGTCGTCATGAACTTCCGTCCGCATTGTCCGTGTCGGGCGATGCAGATCAGAAAAGTGCAGAAAACCGACGAGCGAAGCACTGCAGGAGCGGACCGGCGAGACCCCCTGGTCATCGTGACCTCGTGACGAGGATTCCTCCCCCGCACCACGGGGCCGCCCGGCTCTGCTCCCTGCCTGGCGATGACCGCCGATCCCGCCCGACGGAAGAGTGCGAACATTCGTCCCCATCCGTTCGCCCGCGGGCTCCGAACAGTGATCGAGAGGTGTCGTCCTCGACGGCTCACCGCCGCCCGTCACCTCGTCGAAGGAGTCACGATGCGCACGATGACGAAGCGACTGCTCCCTCTGCTCGCGGCGACCGCCGCAGTGGGCATGCTCAGCGCCCCCGCCGCCCTCGCCGAGGGCCATGGCGGAGACCACGGATCGACCACGCTCGAAGCCCACCTCACCGAGCTGAACCAGTCCGGCGCCTCCGGCACCGCCTGGGTCACGCTCGAGGGCAACGAGGTGACGGTGAAGATGGAGAACACGGGCCTGCTGGCCGATTCCCCCCATGCCCAGCACATCCACGTGGGCGGCACGAACTCCTGCCCTGACCCGGATGCCAAGGGCAACGGCGAGAACGGTGCCCTGCAGGTCTCCGACGCCCACCACGCCTACGGCGACATCGTCGCCTCGCTGACCACCGAGGGCGACACCAGCCCGGACAGCGGACTGGCCGTGGAACGCTTCCCCGTCGGTGACGCGCCCTACGAGCGCACCTTCGAGGTCAGCGACCAGGTCGCCGCCGACATCGCCGCCGGCAAGGGCGTGATCGTGGTGCACGGTGTGGACCACAACGGCAGCGGCGCCTACGACGGCGACGTGAAGTCGGATCTCGATCCGAGCCTGCCCTCCGAGGCCACCGATCCCGCCGCCTGCGGCGAGCTCGAGGTCGCTCAGATGCAGGAGTGGCCTGACGGTGGCGCCGCCACCGGTGGCGGCTCGACCGCAGGCATCGAGAACGTCGGAGCCCTGGCCGCCGGCGGAGGCCTGCTGACCGCCGCGGCCGCCGGAGCCTTCGCGCTCCGTCGCCGTACCCAGCGGTGAGATGACCTCTCCGGGAGAGAACCGCCGGGGCGGCGGTCGTCGGCTGACGATCGCCGCCCTCGGCGCCCTGGCCGTCCTCGGGGCCCTGCTGGTGGGCTACACGCTGACCTCGCAGGTCGGGGAGCCTCCCCAGCCGGAGCTCCGCACCGCCGCGCAGGCTTCCGACGGCGGTGGCGACGCGCAGGCTTCCGACGACGGCGGCACCGTCCCCGGCCCGTCCGCCGAGGGCGCCGCCACCCCCACGGCGGCCGACGAACCGGCGGAGCCCACGGAGCCTGCTGAGCCAGCTGAGCCAGCTGAGCCAGCTGAGCCTGCCGAGCCCGAGGAGCCCCTCGCACCGGCACTGACCCGCTCCGAGCCGACCACCCTGCGGATCGACTCGCTGTCCCTCGAGGCCGAGGTGTTCCCCCTGGGCCTCGGCCCGGACGGCGCGCTGCTGGCCCCGAGCGGCGAACGGGCTCACGATCCAGCCTGGTTCGACGGTTCCCCGACGCCCGGCGAGGTCGGCCCGTCGGTGATCGAGGGGCACGTCACCTGGGGCGGCGACCCGTCGATCTTCTTCGAACTCGGCGCCCTGCGCAGCGGGGACCGCGTCGAGGTGGATCGTGAGGACGGCACCACGGCGACCTTCGAGGTCTACGACACGGCCCGCTTCGCGAAGGACGCCTTCCCCACCGTCGCCGTCTACGGTCGCACCGACGGTCCGGAGCTGCGGCTGATCACCTGTGGCGGCGAGCTCGATGACCAGGGCCATCACCTCGACAACACCGTCGTCTTCCTGCGCCTGATCGAGAACTGAGGATCCGATGCCCGAGTCCCCCGCCCCGCGGCACTGGCTGGGCCCGCTGCTGCTGCGCCTGCACTTCTATGCGGCGCTCCTGGTGGGTCCGTTCCTGCTGGTCTCCGCGGCGAGCGGGGCGCTGTACGCGGTGAGCCCGCAGGTGGAGCAGCTCGTCTACGCCGACGAGCTCGAGGCCCGCACGGAGGGGCCCGCGCTGCCGCTCGCGCAGCAGGTCGCCGCCGCACAGGAGCTTGTGGGCGAGGGTGCGCAGGTCTCCGCGGTCCGTCCCGCTCCCGAGCCCGGGGACACCACGCGGGTGATGTACGCGGACCCGTCTCTCGGGGAGAGCGAGTCGCGGGCGATCATGGTGGATCCGGCGACCGCGGAGATCCAGGGCGATCTCACCGTGTACGGCACCAGCGGGTCTCTGCCGCTGCGTTCGTGGATCGATCAGCTGCACCGGAACCTGCATCTGGGCGAGGCGGGACGGCTGTACAGCGAGCTCTCCGCCTCCTGGCTCGGGGTGATCGCGGTGGCCGGGCTGGGCCTGTGGGTGCGCCGGGCGCGCCGGTCCCGGCGGAAGCGCGACCTGTTGCGACCGGATCTGCACGCCCGCGGCTACCGCCGCACCCTGTCGCTGCACAGTTCCGTGGGCGTGTGGGTTCTGCTCGGGGCGCTGTTCCTGGGCGCGACGGGCATCACCTGGTCCAGGTACGGAGGCGGGAACGTGGGCGTGGTGCGGGAGGCGCTGGGGTTCACCACCGCCTCGGTGAGCACCGAGCTTCCCGAGAGCGAGCAGGCTGTCGAGGGCGAGGAGCCCGCCAGCGAGGAGGCGGGGCACGGCGAGCACGGCGAGCACGGCGGCCATGGAGCTGCCGCTCCCGCAGCGGAGCAGAAGGGACCGTCCGGAGGGATCGAGGCGATCGACGACGTGCTGGCCGCCGGCCGCGCCGATGTCATCGACACCGGCCGGATCGAGATCCGACCCCCGGCCGATGCCGGCTCCGCCTGGGTCATCGAGGAGATCCAGCGCTCCTACCCCACGAAGGTGGACGCGGTGGCGGTGGACGGGGAGAGCCTCGAGGTGGTGGACCGCTACGTCTTCGCCGAGGCCGACATCGCCTCGAAGCTGACCCGCTGGGGCATCGACCTGCACATGGGGGTCCTCTTCGGGGTGGTGAACCAGCTGGTGCTGTTCGCGATCGCCTCGGCCCTGGTGGCGATGATCGTGTGGGGCTACATGATGTGGTGGCAGCGCCGCCCCACGCGAGGTGGGGCGGGGGTGGGTCGCCCACCCCACCGCGGAGCGCTGCGCCGAGCGCCCTGGTGGGGCGTGGCGCTGGTGCTGCTGACCGCGGGGGCAGCGGGCCTGCTGCTGCCCCTGGTGGGGGCCAGCCTGGTGGTGTTCGTGGTGCTCGATGCCGTGGTGGGGAGAGTGCGGGCGGGACGCTGAGACCCTCCGTGGCGGTCCCGGCGGGCTCCCTGCCCGACGGGACCGCCCATCTCCCGGTGGTGACTCCTGATCAGACCCTGCTGGGCTCCTCCTCGGCGCCCTGCGGATCCGGTGCCGGAGCCGGCTTCGGAGAGGTGGAGGCGCGGCGGCCGCGGCCCGCCCGACGGGGCAGCTTCTCGACGAGGGTGCGCGAGAGCCGGTTCTCGGTGAGGGCGGTGCGCAGCCAGGCCACGATCGCGATCCAGGTCGCGCCGGAGACCAGCACGGCGTCGGCCGAGGCCATGATGCCCGAGAAGAACGGCAGACCCATGATCACGGCGATGCTGAGGTGCATTCCGAGCAGGACCACCAGCGCGATGCGACGGGTGACCTTGTGGAACAGCAGGAACGGGAAGGCGATCTGCGCGAGCACGGTCACGTAGGTCGCGATGACCACGGGGAACGCCCAGTGGGTCAGCAGATCTGCCAGCGGGGGGAAGGCCCCGTAGGCCACGGACTGCAGCGGGTAGTACACGGCCGTGCCGTTCTGCCACAGGGTCCCCTGGACCTTGTAGAGCCCGGCCTCCAGGTACACCGTGCAGATCTGCGCGACCACCAGGCACAGCCCGATGTTGTGCAGCACGGAGCCGGTCTGGGTCTCCTCGCGACCGGAGCGGGCGCGGCGGCGGGAGTCCAGGGACCAGCGCCGCGAGACGTCGATCAGGATCAGGTACAGGAGCATGATCCGGATGAAGTAGTTGCCGCCGTCGGAGACCGGCGTGTTCTGCCCGTTCAGCGTCGTGTAGGCGATGAACAGCAGCGGGGTGACGAACCGGGTGCGCCATCCGAGCAGGAACGCGACGACCAGTGCGATCGTGACCAGGTACCAGAGCCAGAACAGGCCGGGGCCGGCGTTCTGCAGGGCGTTGAACGGGGCGTTGTAGCCGAGGATCTCGCGGTACGGCTGCCAGTAGGCGGAACCCGGACCCCAGATGCGGGAGGCGATCGGGAGGTTCAGCAGCAGCCAGCCCAGCAGGAAGCTGCCGGAGGCGATGCGCATGACGGCCAGACCGTAGTCGGCGTGGCGGTCCGCGATGAACCAGGTGACGATGCGGCCCAGCAGCTGCGAGGGCAGGTGGCGCTGGGCCGTGACCCAGCTGCGGATCGGGGTGGAGGCGCTCATGACCAGGCCGCCTTCACGTCGTCGTCGAACTCCATGGCCGGGCGCCAGCCGATCGTGGTCCACTGCTGCGCCGGCTCCTCCGGCGGATCGTGCCGTTCGTCGAAGGCGGGCACGGCCTCGCGCAGCATCCGCACCTCGACCAGGGTGACGCTGTCGCCGTACTCCTCCTGCAGGGTCAGGGTCGCGAGGCCCACGGCCGCGTCCTCGAGCCGCTGGTAGGTGCGCAGGTTGTTGAGCTGATCGGAGGCGATGCCCTCCCCTGCTTCCGGGGAGTAGAGGTCCACGCCGAAGACGGGATCGCCGTCGATGTGGTTCGCGGCGGCCTGTTTCCGCTGCTCGTCGGTGAGCTTGTTCGCGGCGGGCCAGAGCCTCCCGTGGACGACCTTCGACTGGCGCGATTCACGGTTCGCGAAGATGTTGTACTGCACCGCTTCCGCCTCGTCCGCGGTGATGTTGCGCCACGGCGTGAACTCGGCGCCGGCATCGGCGCCGCCCGCGCAGACGTCGAACTCGCTGATGCAGGCACGCACGAGCATGTATTCGTCCTGCGAGTAGGGCCCCGGGGCGAAGAGGTTCCAGCCCTGGTCGAGCGGCCCGAGGAAGTAGCGGTTCAGCGCCGGCTGCAGTGCGGCGCGAAGAGGGGTGTCGGGGCCCGTGTAGGCGAGGGTGGCGCCGATGTGGCCGGCAGCGAGGAGGCCGACGGTCGCCAGGACCACGGCGGGCAGTCGGCGAATTCGGGTCGAGGCCATGGTGCAGATCCGTTCTGGGGGCTTCGAGTGGGTGCGGAGGAGAGGGGCGGAGGAGAGAGGGGCGATGGCCGCCGGGCACGGCACCGAGGTGCCGGCCCGACGGCCATCATCTGTTGTTCCGGGTCACTCAGGACGCGGAACGGCGGGACAGGAAGATCCCTGCGGCGCCGCCGACGAGCAGCAGGGCGGCGAGCCCCACCATCGCAGCGGTGCCGGCAGCACCGGTCTGGGCGAGGAAGCCCGAACCGGAGGAGCTGCCCGAACCGGAGCCGGACGAACCGGAGCCGGAGCCGGTACCGGCGGAACCGTTACCGGTCGAGCCGGAGCCGTTGCCCCCGGGGTTGGCCGAGACGTTGTCGGACGAGTTGTCCGAGGTGTTGTCGCCGGCGTTGGCACCGGTGTTCGCGCCGGTGTTGTCACCGGTGTTATCTGCCGTGTTGTCATCGGAACCGGCGATCACGGTGAGATCCGCGGTGGCGGACTCCCCGGTCTCAGCGGTGGCCTCGACCGTGTAATCGCCCACGACGGAACCCTCGGGCACGACGAGGTCGACGGTGAATGCGCCGTCCTCATCGGTGGTGACGCTCACCGGATCGCCGACGGGGTTGCCCGACGGATCGATCAGCTGAACCTCGACCTCGGTGTTCGGCGGGAAGCCCTCGCCGGTCACCGTGGTGGAGTCACCGGGCTCGACGGTCGACGGGTCGACCGAGACAGCCGGGTCCTCAGCGGTGGCGTTGTCGCCGGCGTTGTCAGCGGTGTTCTCCGAGGTGTTCACGTCGGTGTTCTCCGCGGTGTTCACCTCAGCATTGGCCTCAGTGTTCACGTCGGTGTTCTCCGCCGTGTTCACGTCAGTGTTGACCTCGGTGTTCACGTCGGTGTTCTCCGCCGTGTTCACGTCAGTGTTGACCTCGGTGTTCGCGTCGGTGTTCTCCGCCGTGTTCACCTCGGTGTTCGCGCCGGTGTTGTCCGCCGTGTTCTCTGCGGTGTTGTCCGAAGAACCCGCGACGACCACGGTGAACGTCTCCGAGTCGGCGAGCTTCGGGTCCTCGTTGTCGATCAAGGTGACCACATAGTCGCCGATCTCGAGATCAGCAGTGTCGATCCGGAAGGTCGCCTCGCCGTTCTCATCGACGTCGACGGTTCCGATCGGCTCACCCGGCACGGTGATCGCCCGGAGGAGAGTGGCGAGCGGCTCGACGTTCGCGAGAACCGGGCCATCGATCGGTCGGAGGTACGCCTCGGCCGTCCCGCTCGGGGTGTAGCCGGTGCCGGAGACGAGGACGGTGTCCTCGCCCTGAACAGCACGCTTGGGCGTCACGGTGATCTCTGCGACCGCCGTGTTGTCCGCGGTGTTGTCACCTGTGTTCTCAGCGGTGTTGACCTCGGTGTTGACGTCGGTGTTCTCGGCAGCATTGTCTGCCGTGTTCACGTCGGTGTTGACCTCGGTGTTGTCCGCCGCGTTCACCTCAGTGTTGTCAGCAGTGTTCACCTCGGTGTTCACGTCGGTGTTCTCGGCAGCATTGTCTGCCGTGTTCACGTCGGTGTTGACCTCGGTGTTGTCCGCCGCGTTCACCTCAGTGTTGTCAGCAGTGTTCACCTCGGTGTTCACGTCGGTGTTCTCGGCAGCATTGTCTGCCGTGTTCACGTCGGTGTTGACCTCGGTGTTGTCCGCCGCGTTCACCTCAGTGTTGTCAGCAGTGTTCACCTCGGTGTTCACGTCGGTGTTCTCGGCAGCATTGTCTGCCGTGTTCACGTCGGTGTTGACCTCGGTGTTGTCCGCCGCGTTCACCTCAGTGTTGTCAGCAGTGTTCACCTCGGTGTTCACGTCGGTGTTCTCGGCAGCGTTGTCTGCCGTGTTCACGTCGGTGTTGACCTCGGTGTTGTCCGCCGCGTTCACCTCAGTGTTGTCAGCAGTGTTCACCTCGGTGTTGACATCCGTGTTCTCGGCAGCGTTGTCCGCCGTGTTCACGTCCGTGTTGACCTCGGTGTTGTCCGCCGCGTTCACCTCAGTGTTGTCAGCAGTGTTCACCTCGGTGTTCACGTCGGTGTTCTCGGCAGCATTGTCCGCCGTGTTCACGTCCGTGTTGACCTCGGTGTTGTCCGCCGCGTTCACCTCAGTGTTGTCAGCAGTGTTCACCTCGGTGTTCACGTCAGTGTTCTCGGCAGCGTTATCTGCCGTGTTCACGTCCGTGTTGACCTCGGTGTTGTCCGCCGCGTTCACCTCAGTGTTGTCAGCAGTGTTCACCTCGGTGTTCACGTCAGTGTTCTCGGCAGCGTTGTCCGCCGTGTTGACATCCGTGTTGACATCCGTGTTCTCAGCAGCGTTATCTGCCGTGTTCACATCGGTGTTGACGTCGGTGTTCTCAGCAGCGTTGTCCGCCGTGTTCACATCCGTGTTGACGTCCGTGTTCTCAGCGGTGTTGACCTCGGTGTTCACGTCCGTGTTGTCAGCCGTATTGTCGGCCTGGTTGTCACCGATGACGGCGAGAGGCGTGGTCGCCGACTCACCGCTCTCGGCCACAGCCTCGATCACGTAGTCCTCGCCCTCCGGGGTACCGGCGGGCACGGGGAGCTCCGTGGTGAAGTTGCCATCAGAGTCGGTCGTGACCGTGACCGGGTCACCGATGGGGTTGCCATCGGCATCCTGGAGCTGCACGGTCACCTCGGAGTCGGCCGGGAAGTCGGTGCCGGTCACCGTGGTGCTGTCGCCAGCGGGCACGCGATCGGGATCCGCGGTGATGGCCGGTGCATTGACCACCTGCAGCGGGGCCGAAGCGGTCTCACCGCCGGTCGCGGCGCCGACGACCGAGAACTCGCCGGCCTCGGTGCCCTCGGGCACCGTGAGGTCGGTGGTGAACGCGCCGGTGTCGTCCGTGGTGACGGAGACGGGATCGCCGACGGGGTTGCCGTCAGCGTCGGTCAGCTGCACCGAGACCTCGGTGTTCGCCGGGTAGGCCTCACCGGTGACGGTGGTGGTGTCACCATCGGTGACGGTGCCGGGATCCACGGCGATCGTCGGATCGACGACCTCGTCGGCCGCGCGCACCGTGGAGGAGGCGAGGTCGACGTTCACGGCCGCGAGGTTCGGCAGCAGCTCGAGGCTGAGCGCGTTCACGGTGAACGACTCCGCGCCGAGGTAGCCGGGCGACGGCTGCTCGTTGATCGTCACGGAGACGACCTCGGAGAGCACGCCATCCAGAACCGGGTCGAGGGTGGTGAGCACCGGGTTGATGAGACCGTCGAGGGTCTCGGTCAGGCCGGTGGTCGTGGTGTCCACGAGCCCGCCCACGACGCCCTGGAGCGGCGCGATCAGCACGGTCTGGATGACCGGCTCGACAGCGCTGAGCAGGGTGCCGATCGGGATGATCCCGAGCAGGTTGCCGTCGATGCTGACGGTCGGCTGGCCGTCGGCGGTGCCGGCGAGCTGACCGATGGTCGTCTCGACGACGATGTCCACAGTGGCCGCGGGGAGACCGAGGGTCGACACCCGCGCAGGCAGCTCGATGGTGAGGCCGACGTTGTTGAAGACGTCGTCGATCAGCACCTGACCGGCGCGGTCGGACACGGTGCCGAGCGCCTCGGTCACCGCGCCGGTGATGAGTCCGATCGTGGTCGCGTCCAGCAGCTCGGTGTTGGCGGGCAGCCCGTTCAGACCATCCGCTCCTCCCAGCTGCTGCAGGTCGACCTCGATGGTGCCATCCGCCAGGTTGATGGACACCAGGCCGTTGGCATCGGTCAGCGGCTCCACGAGGAGAGAGTCGCTCGCCTCGGCGAGCGCGGCATCGAGACCGGTGACGCCGATGGTTCCGCCACCGCCCTGCACCCGGACGAGGCCGACGTTCAGATCGAGCGAGGCGTTCTGTGCGACGGTTCCGAGGACCCCATCCGCCCCCACCGCCGAGTTCAGGGTGGTGCCCACTCCCGTCACCGCGGAATCCAGCTCGGTGGAGAGTTCGGCGACCAGCGGCGAGCTGATCACGAGCTTGCCGTCGGCGACCACGTACTCGGAGGAGACCGTGCCGGCCTCTTCCGTGGCCGTGGAGCCGAGGGCGCCGAGCTCGAGCGAGAGCTCATCGACGATCTGGTCCGTGAGCCCGTCCACGCCGGCCTGCTCGAGCAGCGTGGTGAGGTCGACGCGGGCGCTGCCGTAGGTTCCGTTGGCGATGCCGTCGAGGTCGAGGGCCCCGCCCTCGCCCACTGCTCCGGCGCTCGCGGTGGAGTTCAGGGCATCCGGCGAGGAGGCGAAGCTCGAGACTGCGCCGACCTGACCGAGATGCAGCAGGCCGACGTTGTTCTCGTCGCCGATCAGCGGCAGCGTGGTCGTGCCGAGATCCAGCGCCACGGAATCGTTGATGACGCCGACGTTCAGCGGGTTGGCGTTCGGCCCCGCATCGCTCGGGAAGCCCGACTGGCTGGTGCCGGCGTCCGCGAGATCGAGGCTGAGCACATCGGCGTTGATGACGCGCCCGAGGCCTTCGGACTGGTCGCTCTCCGCGGCGTGCACTGCAGGCAGGCCGAGAAGGGTGAGGCTCGCCGTGGCGAACGACGCGACGACACCCTTGAGCAAGGGTGATCGCCGCCGTCTCGTCGCGGGCGGTGGGTTCTGCTGGTGTACCACATTCGCTCCTTCGTCAAGTGGGGGGGAGGGGCCCCGCTCACGAACGCCCGAGGGGAAGGGCGGCGCAGTGGACGGGAGTCACAGAGGTGACCTCCACCAGTTTTTCAGGAGATGAACAATAAGGGGCAGTTACTCCGCCGGAACAAGCAGTTCGTTGCAAGAAAGTTACGCCCGAAAACCCCCGCCCGACCCGTTCTCGCGCCTTCGTGGGAATACTCGGGGGTAACTTGCAGAATCGCGAACCCTCTGATCTTGCACGACGGTGCGCCGCATGCATCGGTGCAGGTTGCACCAGGATCATCGGGCGTCGGACCAGCCCACCTCGACGCCCTGGTGACTAAAGCACCTAAATCTGGACAATGCACCCTCATGGACCAAAAAGGGCTAATCGGACATTGTGTCGCGCGGGACGGCGCGGAAACACCGCGGCACTTCGGATTTGTGCGCCACCAGAGGTCTTCGCTCGACGACGAATACGTCATTCGACGCTCGGGGCGACCGGTCCCGACGACCGTCGCCGATTCGAACGGCGCAGCGCTCCCCCGAGCGCGGTCAGCACGATGGCCGCGGCCGCTGGAGGGAGGGCCGCCATGGCGCCGGTGGCCACCGGCCCGCCGCCGGAGCGCCTCCTCCCGGACCGGCCGGGGCCAGCTCCGTCCCGGAGAGCGCCTAGAAGCAGTCCTCGACGGCCGTGGCCCGGGAGACGACGTGGGTCGGGTTCGCGGCGCCGGCCTCGACCGCGGGATCGGCGAAGGCGGCAAGGGTGACCGCGGCGCCGGCTCCGGGAGCAAGCCCGCCGGCGAGGAGCGCGCTGATCCGTCGGCCGCGGGAGGACACTGCGCCGGACCCTGACATGACCACTCCGTATCGACACCTATGAGACTGTTCCCTCGCAGGTTATAGCGTTCCGTAGCAGGTACTGACGTTCTTCGGAAAACGGTCCGCTTTGTCCGCATTCGGCCTCCGACGGCCGATGGAGACGGCCGCCGCCCCGGAGGGTCCTAGAGGTTGCGGCAGGTGCCTCCGATGCCGGCGAGCAGGCCCGCGTTGCTGGCGACGGAGGCCGACCTCGACACCCACTGGCCGTTCACGACGGTGATCGCGATCTCGAGCTCCGAGCCCAGCCCGAGCAGACCGCCCAGGAGGTTGGTGGGGACTTCGGTGCGGTAGGTGCCGTCGGCCAGCTGCTGGGTGTTCCCCTGCACGGAGAATCCCGTCAGCGGGGCGAGCACGGAACCGAGCCCGCTGGTCGAGGCCAGCACCCGGACGTCCGCGAGGGAGTACCCCGGGGGCAGGGCCCAGAAGATGCGCACCCGCGCCCCGAGGCCGATCACCCCGGGGCTGTACTCGCACGCTCGGGTGAGGGCGGGAGCGGGGACCTCTCCGGCCCGGAAGGTCGCCGAGGCCTGCTCGGTGTCCCACCAGTCCGCGAGGCTCGAGGTGGCTCCTGCCCCGAGCACGAGCCCGGCGGCGAGCAGCACGCGCAGCCGCACGGACCACCGCCGCTGCGGAGCTCGACGACGAAGGGTGTCACGCATCGGCAGCACCCCCTCGTCGACGGCCCGTTGCGAACGGGCTCAGATCACCACGAACCGCGAGCCGGCGCAAGGGCGATCGCTATGCTCGCCGTGCACCCCGCACGCCGACGAGGAGGCGAACGATGGCCGCCAAGAAGCTCACCACGCTCGGCCCGAAGGGCAAGGGCGCACTGGACACCGCGAAGTGGGCGCTGCCGCTGCTGGTCGCGGCGGGCCGATGGGTCTCGGCGAACCCCGAGATCCTCGAGAAGGCCAAGCAGCAGATCACCCAGCTGACGAAGGCCCGCACCGGCACCCCGGAGGGCGTGCTCGAGACGATCACGGTGCTGCGAGGCAACGTCGACTACCTGACCGCCTCCGCGGACGATGAGGCAGAGGTGAAGCAGGCGCGGGACTGGGAGCGCCAGCTCGCCCGCTGCGAGCAGGCCGCGCTGCTGCTGAAGGCACCCGGCGCCCCCGGCAAGGAGCGCAGGGCGCTGAAGAAGAGGATCGGCGCGCTGCGCTCGGAGATCGTCGCCGCGTTCATCGCGGAGCAGGGCGAGGATGCGGTGGAGGGGGACGCGCGCCGGAGGTGATCGGTTTTTCGATCGACGATGTTCTCGTAGTGTTCAGATCACGGAGTCACGTCCTACCCGATCCTGAGGAGCTCCCCCGTGCAGGTCCCCGGCTCACTGTCCGCACGACTCGACCGCGTCCGCTCCCCTGTCGGCGGGACTGCGTCGAAGCAGCTGTACTTCGCGGGGTTCATGCTCTCCTTCACGGCGCTGATCGCGCTCTCCCACATCGAGCTGGTGATCGCGGCGCCGTACCTGTTCGCCCTGGGCATCCTGGTGCTCGCGACCGTACTTGCGATGACGATCCGCTGGGAGGCGCTCCCCGCCTCCTGGGGAGCGGTGGTCCCGGTGATGGACATCGTGGCCGTTGCCGTCACCCGGGACCTCATGCGCGACTACGCCGTCGCAGTCTCCTTGTTGACTCTTATCCCGGTCGTCTGGCTGGCGGCCCGGTTGCGCTCCGCCGGTGTGCTCATCGGCACCGCCAGCGTCACCCTGCTGGTCACCGTCCCGGCGCTGGTTCGCACGGAGCTCATCGATTCGCTGACGATCGCGAACTCGCTGCTGCTGCCGTTCACCGTGCTGCAGATCGGACTGCTGATCACGGGCGGGCTGGCGCTGCTGGACGGCCGGAACGACCAACTGGCTCAGGGGCTCAGGGAGAAGGCCGCGCTGCTCGAAGCCGCCGACACCTCGGAGCAGCTGCTGACCAGCATCATCGACAGTGTGGACGTCGGGATCGTGGTGGTGGACCGTGATGGTCACGACGTGCTGATGAACCGGACCCAGCGTCGGATCCACGAGCTCTGCACCCCGGAGGGCGTCGCGGATCCGGACGAGGGTCTCCTGCTGCTGCGGTATCCCGGAACCTCAACCGCGATCCCGACGGAGCAGCGGCCCGTGCGACGGGCGGTGCTGGGGGAGACCTTCTCCAACTACATCGTCACCGCCGGACCCCCCGGGCGCGGAGCCTCTTTCTCCGCCTCGGCGCGTCAGATCCTCGACCATCGCGGAGTCCGCTCGGGAGCGGTGGTGGTGTTCTCGGACGTCAGCTCCTACATCGAGACCGTCCGTTCGCAGGAGCGGTTCGTCGCTGCGGTGTCCCATGAGCTGCGGACCCCGCTGACCTCGGTGATCGGGTATCTCGAGCTGGCCCGGGACGATCGTGACCTCTCGGTGGAAGCAACCTCGCATCTGGAGGTGGCGAGCCGCAATGCGGAGCAGCTGCTGCTGATCGTGCAGGACCTGCTCTCCGACCAGGTTTCGCGCTCGGGTACCCAGCAGCTGACGCTGCGCCCCGACCGGCTCTCCGAGATCGCGCGAGATTGTGCGGAGAGCGTCGCCCCGCAGGCTCAGGACGCAGGGATCGAGATCGAGCAGGACCTTCGGGAGACGCCGGAGCTTCCGCTGGACGCGCACCGGATGCGCCAGGCGGTCGCCAACCTGCTCTCCAACGCCCTGAAGTACACCCCGCGCGAGGGCCGTGTCTCGGTGCACACCGGAGTGCGCAGCAACCATGTCGAGCTCACCGTCGTCGACTCCGGAGTCGGGATGTCCGCCAAGGAGCAGACCGAGCTGTTCACCGAGTACTACCGCACTCCGACCGCACGGGAGAGCGCGATCGCCGGCCACGGCATCGGGCTGTCCCTCACCCGCAGGATCGTGGTGGCGCACAACGGGCAGATCTCGGTGCGCTCGATCCTCGGCGAGGGCTCCACCTTCACCATCCGCTTCCCGCTGGAATCCCATGCGGAGGGGGCCGACGATCCCGGGCAGAGGGACTCCCCGACGACATAGACACCACGGGGCACGAAGGCCGCAGGCGCGGGAACTGTGCCGCACACCGCGGATCCACGTGCCTCCGGGCCGTATGTGCAGCATTCTCGGATCGCTACGATCGTCCGGAGACGACCATGAGGAAGTGAGCACGACCATGAGAACTGCAGTGACGGTCGTCCTGGCCGTGTTCTACGCCCTCCTGGCCGTGGTGGCCTTCGGGGTCTCCGGGGTGTTCGGCACCCTCGGCGAGTCCCTGTGGCGCGATGTCGCGGTGGCGCTGCTGACCGCGGTCGCCGCCTGCGCGCTCACCTACGTGTCGCTGCTGCTGCTGACCTTCCTGCGCGAGGTGCGCCGCCCGCGCAATTCCCCCGGTGATCCTGCTGAGCTCGAGTGGCACGTGCTGGTGCCCTGCCGCGACGAGGAGAACGTGATCGCCGAGACCGTCTCCGCAGCCCGCTCCTCGTTCCCCGCGATGCACGTCTGGGTGATCGACGACGCGAGCGAGGACGCGACTGCGGCGGTCGTGCGGGACCTGATGGTGTTCGACGACCGCGTGCACCTGATCTCGCGCATCGCGCCGGAGGCCCGGACCGGGAAGGGCGATGCTCTCAACGCCGCCTACCGGATCGTCTCGGAGCATGTGGACGGGGATGAGGCCACGCGTCATCGCGCGATTGTCGGGGTGCTGGACGCGGACGGCTTCCTCTCCGACAATGCGCTGCCGATGCTGGCCGGGCCCGAGTCCTTCGGGGACGAGTCGATCGGTGCGGTGCAGCTCGAGGTGTGGATGAAGAATCGCGGGGACCGCCGGCCGCGTCCGGACGACGGACGGCTTCGCAATGCGGTCGGTCGAGCGCTGGTGCGGATGCAGGATCTGGAGTTCCGCACCACCAACTCGGCGATGCAGGTGCTGCGTGTGCGTACAGGCACCGTGGGCATGGGCGGGAACGGTCAGTTCACCCGGCTCTCGGTGCTGGACACCCTCACCGAGGAGCACGGCAAGCCGTGGGGGAAGAAGCTCTCCGAGGACTACGAGCTGGGGCTGAACATCCTGCACCAGGGGATGCGCAACCACTACGTGCGCGAGGCCCATGTGTCCCAGGAGGCGCTGCCCTTCACTCGTCGGTTGATCACCCAGCGGACCCGCTGGGCGCAGGGGAACATGGAGTGCGCCTCCGCCCTGCCCGGGCTGCGACGCAGCGGTCATCTGAGCGCGGCCGGGCTGCTGGAGATCCACTACTTCATGCTGCAGCCGCTGATCATGATGCTGAACCTCGTGCTGATACCGCTGCTGCTGATCCTGGGCCTGACGGAGGATCCCGGCGGGTTCTGGTCCGCGAGCTCCCTGGCGACGATCGTCGCCACCGGACTGTTCTTCCTGGTGCTGCCCTACGCCGTGTGGGGGCTGGTATATCACCGGGTGACCGATGGGGAGGTGTCCTGGCCGCTCGCGGTGGGGCTGGGGCTGTGCAACCTCGTGTACGTGTACCTGACCTACGTGTACTACCTGCGAGCCGCCTGGCGGGCGCTGTCAGGCAGCACCGGCTGGGCGAAGACGCGACGCAACGCCGACGGCCGCTCGTCGGCTCCGGTCATTCTCGACGCGGCGCTGGAGGCGCTGCCGCTGATGCGCCTGGAGGAGCTCGAGGAGCTCTCCGCCGAGCTCGAGGGACGTTCCGATCTGGGGATCGACTTCGTGGCCGGCTGGGCCATCATGTGGCCCACCCGGGCCTCACGGCTCGAGCGGGCGGTCGCCGCTGAGGATCCGTCGGCGATCCGCGACGCGATCGGCAGCCTCCGGGTGTCCTCGGCGATGGTGGGAGCGGCGCGCCTCGAGCAGGCCTCCATCGGTCTGGAACAGGCCGTGGCGCGGGATGCTCTGGAGGAGTGCCGCGACCGGCTGCCGGTGGTCCTCGCGATCGGTCGGGAGACGGTGGACATGCTGCGCAAGGAGGTGTCGGTGCGCCGCGCCCTGCTGGACACCCCGCGTCAGGCGGAGCCGGCCGTGACCGAGTCCCGGATGGTCACCGTTCCCCGCTCGTGACGGGTCGCTCGATGATCTCGGCGAGCTGCTCGCGCAACCGGCGGGGGCGGAACGGCTTGGTCAGGTATTCGTCGGCACCCGCCTCGAGACCGAGCCGGGCATCGGACTCCTCGGGCCGGGCGCTGAGCATCACGATGTGCCCGCCCACCTGGGGGCGCGCACGGCGCACCACCTCGTAGCCCTCGATGTCGGACAGGCCCACGTCCACCAGCAGGAGGTCCGGGGACTGCGCCTCGAGCGCCTCCAGCCCGTCGGCACCGTTGGCCGCGGCGGAGACGCGGTACCCGGCCTGGCCGAGCACCACCTCCAGCAGCCGACGGATGTCGTCGTCGTCCTCGATCACCAGTGCCGTGGCCATCCCGGTTCCCCTTCTTCCCGTGTACGCGGTGGTTCCTGTCAGGTGTCAGCGTATCGAGTCGGGTACGACGCGCGATCCCCGCGCAGACCTCTGTTCCGCACCGATCTCCTGCGAACTCGGCCCGCCGCACCTCCCGGGCGGGGCGCCGTGGACTACACCACGCCCCAGTGGAACTCCCCGGTGACCGACCTCCAGCTCGGCATCCCCGATATGGCGCACGAGGCAGGCCGGGACGACGCGCCCGACCAAGCGACCTCCAGAGTCGGCGACAGCGAGAAGAGGTTACGGCTGTCCAGCTGAGAGATCGGTGCGACCTCGCGCTACTCCCCCACCACCACGAGCGATGAGTTCGAACGATGCACCACCAACGGCGCAGGACCTTCGTTGTGCACGCTCGTCGAGACACGCACTGTCTCGCCGCATGGCTGCCTCGGCACGGTCTCGTCAAGCTCGAGCGACAGCACCCGATGGTGACGGTAGAGGTCGATGTGGTCCGCTTCTCCGGACAGCGTCCCGAGGTTCTGGCAGACGGTGCCGCTGTCGTCCACGAGGTCGGCTCTCAGCGTGGTGGTCACGGTGCTGCCGTTCTTGTCGAGGGCGTTCGGTGAGCACCAGGCGCGGCCGTCCTCGCGGGAGCCGTTCACGATGGTGCAGGTGGTCAGGTGGAGGCTGGTCAGCGCGTGCAGGTCGTCCCCGCCGCCCTGGTCCGGCGGGAGGTCGGTGCTCATGACCGTCTCCTCGGCGCCGGCGGCGATCGTGCGGGGCAGTCCCTTCTCGTCGGAGGCCTGCGCCTCGCCGTCGACGGGCGTCGCGTTCCAGGTGGCGTCGATGTCGAACGAGGTGCCGTTCGAGGCGACGTCGTCATACGGGGCCGACGCCTTGATGCTGCAGTCGATCGCGCCGTCCTCGGGCACCGAGATGAGGCCCTGATTGCTGTAGGTCGTCGTCTCACCGGTGAGCATGTTCTGGGTTCCGCCGACGGAGATGCCGGGGCCGCCGGCCTGCGGGGAGCAGCTCAGCGTCACGCCCAGGTACATGGAGCGACCGCCGCTGCCCTCGGGCTTCACGCTCTGGAGATCCATGGAGACCAGGTACTCGGTGCCCGCCGTCGCCCAGAAGGTGCCGGGGGCGAAGCGGGTCTTCTCGGGGACGGTGAGGGTGGTGTCATCCACGCGGGAGTAGGGGGCCGAGGGGTACGGCGGCGCCGTGGTGGTCGCTGCGGCCGACGAGGCGGGAGCGGCATGGCGGTCGGCGCCGCCCTGTCCACGGAGGGCAAGGATGCCCAGAAGGACGACGAGCACCAGGAGCAGGATCGCGCCGGTGAGGAGCCAGGGGCGGCGGTGCGGAGCCGGGGTGTCGACGTCGGTCATCGCAGTCCTTCGAAAGTCCTGTGCGCAGGGTCATCACCACACGCCGTCCACCACCGTACCGGTCGGTCGCCGCTCTAGACTGAGCGCGATCTCGCCCCCAGCCCGGAGGTTCCCCGTGCCCGACCCGCAGACGTCCCGCCTCGACACCCTGAGGAAGGGGCTGTGGCACCTCCGCCACGGCGGCATCGCCGAATTCCGGCAGTGGTGGAGCCGCCAGGAGTCCCGCCGCGCGAAGCCGTCGGCGCTCGCGAACGCCGGAGACTTCGCGACCCTGAGGAAGGGGCTGTGGCACCTCCGCCACGGCGGCATCGCCGAATTCCGCCTGTGGTGGAGTCGCCAGGAATCGCGACGGGCGAAGCCGTCCGCGCTCTCGAACACTCCTGGCGCATCGGCCACGGGGTCCGTTGCAGTGCGCAACTCCGATCTGGCACGGAACGGCTTCCCCCTTCCTGAGATGCGCAGCGAGCCCGAGTACGAACCTCGCCCGGACCACGTTCTCTACCTGCTGCACAACGCCCTCCCCAACCACTCGGGCGGCTACGCCACCCGCACCCACGGCCTGCTCACGGAGCTGGGTCGCATCGGCTGGGACGTGGACGGCGTGACCCGGCTGGGCTATCCCTATGACATGCCGAAGATGGCGGACGTCCCCGAGCTCCCGGCCAGCGAGGTGGTGGGCGAGGTGGACTACCACCACCTGCTCACCGGGCGGCAGATCGAGAAGAAGAACCCGATGCACGACTACGTGGCGCGGTACACCGACGCGCTGCTGCCGCTGGCCCGCGCGGAGCGTCCTGCGATCCTGCACGGCGCCTCGAACCACTGGAACGGCCTGGCCGCCGTGCAGACCGGCCGCCTGCTCGGCATCCCGTCGGTGTACGAGGTGCGCGGTCTCTGGGAGGTCACCCGCGGGTCTCGCGACCCCGAGTGGGGCCGCAGCGACCAGTACCGGTACATCGCCCGCATGGAGGCCGACGCCGCCCGCGGCGCCACGAAGGTCCTCGCCATCACGCAGGCGCTGAAGACCGAGTTGGTGGAGCGCGGCGTGGACGAGGCCAAGATCGTGCTCGTTCCCAACGGCGTGGACACCGAGCGCTTCACGCCGCTCCCCCGTGACGAGGAGCTCGCCGCACAGCTGGGCGTGGCCGGGAAGACCGTCATCGGGTACGTGGGAACGATCGTGGACTACGAGGGGCTGGACCTGCTGCTCGAATCCGCGGCCACGCTGAAGCGCAGTCGCGAGGACTTCCACGTGCTGATCATCGGCGACGGCGCCAAGCTCGAGGAGCTGCAGTCGAGCGCGACCTCTCAGGGTCTGGATGACGTGGTCACCTTCACCGGCCGCGTCCCGCACGAGGAGGTGGAACGGTACTACTCGATCATCGACGTGACGCCGTTCCCGCGCCTGCCGCTGCCGGTGTGCGAGATGGTCTCCCCGCTGAAGCCCTTCGAGGCGATGGCGATGGGCAAGGCGGTCATCGCCTCGGACGTCGCCGCGCTCGCGGAGATCGTGACCCCGGGCAGGAACGGCCTGCTGCACGCCAAGGGCAGCGCCGACTCGCTCACCGGGCAGCTGGAGCTGCTGCTGGATGACCACGAACTCGCTGCCCGGCTGGGCGGCCAGGCACGCGACTGGGTGGTGGCCGAACGGGACTGGCGTCAGCTCGCGGCGACCGTCGCCGAGGTGTATGCGGAGATCGTGGAGTGACGCTCGACCTCGAGGCCGCTCGGCGGCAGACGCTCGTCACGTCCGTGAACCCGGACGAGATCAAGAAGCTGCTCTCCGGCGTGCTACACATGTCTCCCCACCCCCGGTGGACTCTGCCGGAGGAACCCACCTGGCTGGAGGACCCTTTCGAGGATCGCAACTGGCGGTTCCAGTACCACATGCTGCGCTGGCTCGATCCGCTGCGCCGAGCGGCGGCGCACGGCGACGATCGGGCCTACGCGATGTGGTCGCGGTGGATCCATGACTGGGTGGAGAAGAACCCTCCCAGCGCGCCCACGACCTCCTGGGCATGGACCGACATGTCGGACGGCATCCGTGCCCAGCAGCTGTGCTCCGCATCGACACTGCTCGCCGAGCGCGACCCCGAGCAGCTCGAGTGGCTCGAGCGGACGATCCGCGTCCATGCAGAGCACCTGGCGGATCCCGCGAACATGGGCAACGCCAACCACGCGCTCCACCAGCAGGAGTCCCTCTTCATGTGCGGTCGTGTGCTCAAGGACGAGCGGCTCTGGCAGCTCGCTTCTCGCCGGATGAGCACGCTGCTCATGGAGCAGTACGACGAGCAGGGGGTGAACGCCGAGGGCGCCACGGCCTACCATTACAACAACTTCCTGTGGTGGGAACGGGCCCTGCGCCGCTTCGATCTGGAGAACTTGCCCCGCCCTGACGGCACCGACCGGCACCTCCAGGCGCCGGAGGAGATCGCGCATGCCACCCGGCCCGATGGGACGCTCGTCCCCATCGGGGACACCGATGTGCAGAACCCGAAGCAGGTCCAGAGTCCGTTCGTCGCCTACGTGACGACGAACGGACGCGAGGGCACAGCCCCCAAGGACCTGGTGAAGGTCTACGACGCGGGCTACGTCTTCGGGCGCTCCGGCTGGGGTACGCGTCAGCGGCCGTTCGCCGAGCAGACCTTCTACTCTCTCCGATTCGGCCCCTCGCGGCGAGTGCATGGACACCCTGACGGCTCCTCACTCACGTACTCCGCAGGCGGAGTCCACTGGGTGGTCGATCCCGGCAAATACCAGTACGGGCGCGGCACTGCTCGAGACCATTTCGTCTCCCGCGCCGCGCACTCGCTGCTGTCGATCGATGGCAGGACAGCGTTCAAAGAGCCCTACACGGAGCTGACCCACCGCTCGATCACCTCGCGGGCCCACGAGTTCGTGGTCGAGGATCTGAGCTACGACGGCATCGAGATCACTCGCCGAGTCATCTTCTCGACACGCGGCGAGTACCTGGTCGTCCTCGACCACGCCGCCTCGAAGCGCCAGATCACCGGCGTGCAGCGATGGCAGCTGGGGACCTCGGTCGACGCTGAGATCCAGGGGAACACGGTCGCCCTCACCTCAGGTGATCGTTCGGGCGTGCTGTGGTTCGATGACGGGCCCACGGAGATCTCGACGATCACCGCACAGGATGACCCGTTCGACGGATACATCTCGACGGGCTGGAAGCAGATGGCTCCAGCCACCGCCGTCCTCGCCGAACGGCGGGGCACGGCGCTGACCTTCGTCACCGTGCTCAGCGCGGGGTCGATGACGCCACCGACCGTCCAGCAGGTGCCGGTAGCGGTGCCGGGCCGGATCGTGCTGGATGTGACGATCAACGGCACCACCGAGCGGATCCTCTTGTCGCCGACCGCCGTCTCGTTCCCTGCGATCTGACCGCATACCGAGGATCCGGCAGCATCAGCGGCATTCGGCGGACCGTGCTCGACCAGCCCGCGCCGCATCGGATTCCGTACATGTGACAAGAACGATGGGTAACTTCGCCGCTGCGTGACCTGCACCCTGTCCTGGTATCGGTCCTGAGGGGCTACGGTAACCCTCGACCGCCCCTCTCCCTCCCCTCCCCTCCCCACCCAAGGAGATTCCTCGATGAGCCCGAACGTCCCTCTCGATACCGTGGCAGTGATCGGTCTCGGCTACATCGGCCTTCCCACGGCCGCTGTTCTCGCGCAGGCGGGCAAGACCGTGATCGGCGTCGACATCAAGCAGTCGAACGTCGACGCGATCAACGCCGGCAAGGTGCCGTTCGTCGAGGAGGGGCTCGAGACCGTCGTCGCGGGCACCGTCGCCCAGGGCAAGCTCTCCGCCCAGACCGAGACTCCCGTGGCGGACGCCTACATCGTCTCGGTCCCCACGCCGTTCAAGGGCGATCACGACGCAGATCTCTCCTACATCGAGGCCGCCGCGGCCGGTATCGCCCCGAAGCTCTCGGGCGGCGAGCTCGTCGTCCTCGAGTCCACCTCTCCCCCCGGCGCCACCGAGCACATGGCACAGGTCATCCTCGAAGCCCGGCCCGAGTTCACCACCGAGCCGAACCTCCCGAACTCCCTCTACTTCTCCCACGCCCCGGAGCGAGTGCTGCCGGGACGCATCATGATCGAGATGGTCGAGAACGACCGGATCATCGGTGGACTCGGCAAAGAGGCCGGCGAGCTCAACCGTGAGCTCTACGCGAGCTTCTGCCACGGCGAGCTCCTGGTCACCGACGCACGCACGGCCGAGATGGCCAAGCTCACCGAGAACGCGTTCCGTGATGTGAACATCGCCTTCGCCAACGAGCTCTCGATCATCTCCGAGCGCCAGGGCATCGACGTGTGGGAGCTGATCGCGCTCGCCAACCATCACCCGCGCGTCAACATCCTCCAGCCGGGCCCCGGTGTGGGCGGGCACTGCATCGCCGTGGACCCGTGGTTCATCGTCTCTGCGGATCGTGAGTACTCGAACCTGATCCGCACCGCTCGCGAGGTCAACGACTCCAAGCCCGAGCTGGTGCTCGACAAGGTGATGAAGAAGGCCGACAAGCTGAAGAACCCCTTGGTGGCCGCTCTCGGCATCGCCTTCAAGGCCAACATCGACGACCTGCGCGAGTCCCCCTCCAAGGACATCGCCCTCGCTCTCACCGACCGTCTGGACCATGGCACGGTGCTCGTGGTGGAGCCGAACATCGAGGAGCTCCCCAAGGAGTTCGCAGGCAAGGACAACGTCCAGCTCGCCGAGCTCGACGACGCCGTGGAGCGCGCCGACATCGTGCTGCTCATGGTGGACCACGACCCCTTCAAGGAGTTCGATCGGGAGAAGCTCCGGGAGAAGGTCCTCATCGATACCAAGGGCTTGTGGCGCTGACGCCCACCATGTGACCCTCTGACCTGTGTCGGTGCCTCGACCCGCACAGCTCACCTCCTCACCGCTCCGTCCATCCTTCGCACCCCACGGAACGAGACATGCACTACGACGAGACACGCTCCGACGAAGAGATCCGCCTGCTGCACGCGCGGGAGGCGATGTCCGATCCCGACAGCTTCCTCCAGCGGTACGAGGGACTCGCGGCGCGCGATCGAACGCAGAAGGTGCGGATCCAGGAGCTCAAGCGGAGAGCGAAGGCCGCCGAGAAGGAGAAGTCCTCGCTCGAGGAGTCCCTGAAGCAGGAGAGGGCTCGGGGGAAGAAGGCCGAGAAGGCCCTGCGCAAGAAGTCCGAGGCCCTGCAATCGAAGCTCTCCACGGCGCAGGGCAAGCTCGCCGACGTGCAGGGCAAGCACGTCAAGAGCGTGCGCGAGGCCCGACGGCTCCGTGAGGACCTGGAGCGTGTACGCGGCTCGAGGACGTTCAAGGTCGGCAAGGCGGTTCTCGGACCCACCAAGATCTTCCGTGGCGGCACGCGGCCCGTCCAGCCCGGGAAGCCCGCCGAGCTGGAGGCAGCTCCTGTCGAGAAGGCGACGCCGGCAGACGTCCAGTCCGACGAGAGCTCCGCACCGAACGGCTCGGGCGCCACGCCCGCGCCCCCTCCGCAGAGCGCTGCCCCTGAGCCGCAGACTGCGAACTCCGCCCCTGTCGACGAGACCCCCGGGGAGTCATCGCTCCCCGTCGGAGAGCGCAGCTACGCAACCCTGCGCCATGAGTTCGAAGCCCACCCCGACCCGGAGACCTTTGCCCATGTGCTGAATCGCGCATGGTACGGGCTCGGACTCATCGACGAGCCCGCACGGCTGATCGGGGAGAACCCAGATCTGGTCGAGCAGTTCGAGGAGCGCAGGAGGTCGATGGTCGAGCGCATCCTCGGAGACCACCGGCTGCGCCACGAGGGCCCGACGATCCCGCCGCGTGCGGAAGGGGTCGCCTATCTCCCCGAGCCGGGTCGGCTCATGTACTGCGTGCACTCGACGCCGGTCTTCAATTCCAACGGATACTCGACACGTACCCGCGGTGTCGCCAAAGGGCTCCACCGATCGGGCACGGACGTGCGCGTGGTGGGCCGAGCCGGATACCCGTGGGACTCCCGCGCCGACGCCGCCAAGCCTTCTGTCGAGCGCACGATGCGGGAGCTGGACGGGGTCCAGTACGTTCATCTGCCCGGTTCCGGCCTCGGCACCGTGCCGATGGACCGCTACCTCATCGAGTCGGCGGACGCCTTCACGCGCGAGGCCCTGCTGCAGCGGCCCTCCGTCATACAGTCCGCCTCGAACTACCGCACCGCCCTCCCCGCTCTCGTCGCCGCGCGCCGGCTCGGCGTGCCCTTCATCTACGAGATCCGCGGCTTCTGGGAGATGTCCCAGGCTGCCGCGAAGCCGAGCTGGGATGGCAGCGAGCAGTACGAGACCATTTCGGGCCTCGAGACCCTGCTCGCCCGCGAGGCGGACCACGTCCTGGCGATCACCCGCCAGGTGAAGGACGAGCTGCTCTCCCGCGGCATCCCGTCCGAGAAGATCTCGATCGCCGCGAACGCCGTGGACACCGACGAGTTCGCGCCCCTCCCCAAGGACACCGCCTACGCGAAGGCTCGCAAGATCCGCACGGATGTGCCCGTCATCGGCTTTGCCGGGAGCATGGTCGACTACGAGGGACTGAGCACGCTCATCGAAGCCTCGGTGCTGCTGGACGAGCACGGGATCGAGCACCAGGTGGTCATCGCCGGATCCGGCACGGCGGACGACGAACTCCGTTCGCTCCGCAGCGACCTCGGGGCCCACAGCGTGGTGCTCCTCGGTCGCCGTCCGATCCAGGAGATGCCTCAGCTCCTGAGCACCTTCGACATCGTGCCGATCCCTCGCCTCTCGCAACCTGTCACCGAGATGGTCTCGCCGCTCAAGCCGCTCGAGGCCTTCTCCTCGATGAAGGCCGTGCTGCTCTCCGATGTGGCGCCCCATCGAGATCTCGCCGGCCATCAACAGGAGCGCGCCCGCCTGTTCGACGCCGGATCTGCCTCCTCGCTCGCCGATTCCCTCGCCAGGCTGCTCGCGGATGCGGATCTGCGCCGGGATCTGGGACGTACCGCGCGACTGTGGACGCTCGACGAGCGCACCTGGACCCACATCGCCGAGACGATGAGGTCCGCCCACGGCGCCGCAGTCGCTGCGCACGACGCGAGCGTCGCGCCCGCTGAGATCTCCCTCGCGGACGTCACGATCGGCCTCATCGCGGACGAGTTCACCACCAAGTCCATCTCGTCCTCGATCCGTACCGTGCCGATCGACCGCTCCCGGTGGCTGGCCCAGCTCGAGCAGGATCCCATGGACCTTCTCCTCGTCGAGTCCGCGTGGGAGGGCAACGGCGGGCAGTGGCACCGGGGCGTCGGCGATTACGGGCCCGACGACCATCAGGACATCGTGAGCCTCCTGGCCTACTGCCGGCAGAACGGGATCCCCACTGCCTTCTGGAACAAGGAGGACCCGATCCACTTCCAGCGGTTCCGGTCGACCGCAGCGCTGGTGGACCACGTCTTCACGACCGACGGCGGGATCATCGGGAAGTACCTGGAGACCCCGGGCTCCTCCGCCCGCACCGTCTCCTCGATGCCCTTCTATGCCCAGCCCGCGATCCACAATCCTCTGCCCTCCCGGCGCCCGTACCAGCACACGATCGCGTACGCCGGCACCTATTACGGCAAGAGGTACGAGGAGCGCTCGCGGGAGCTGTACCGGATGCTCGACGCCGCCGCCAGCTACGGGCTGACCATCTACGACCGCCAGGCCGCCTTCCCGGATTCTCCCTACCGCTTCCCGCCGGAGTTCCAGCGGTACAGCGAGGGCGCCCTCCCGTATGACGAGGTGATCGACTCCTACAAGTCCCACCTCGCTCATCTCAACGGCAACTCGGTCATGGACTCGCCGACGATGTTCTCCCGGCGCGTGGTGGAGATCGCGGCATGCGGCGGGATCGCTCTGTCGGGACCCGGCCGTGGTGTCGAGGAGACCTTCGGCGGGATGATCCCCGCCTCGAAGGACTCGGCCTACTGGAGGGCTCTGCTCCACTCCTGGTCCACCGATCCCGAGGCACGGGTCCGAGAGGCCTGGCGCCAGATGCGAGCGGTGCACCGGTCCCACACCGTGCTGAGCGCCATGACCCTGCTGTTGCGCACTGCCGGAATCCCGGTGCGCGCGACGGGTTCGCCGTCGTACGCCGTGGTCCTCACCGAGGCCTCGAGCGCTCTCGTCGATGCCGTCCTGGCGCAGTCCCTCCGTCCGCGCACCGTCTTCGTCCCCGCCGGGCCGTCGGAGGCGACCGCGGCGCTCACCGGGTCGGGAATCGACGTGCGCGACTCCCAGTCGGTCCACGAGGTCGCCGAGGAGTGGATCGGACTGGTGGCCGATCCCCTGCCGCGCACCTGGTTCGAGGACCTCCTCCTCGCCCCTCGCTTCGGGGACTGGGACCGGATCGCGGCAGAGTACGCCGATGGGACGTCCATCGGCCGCACGCTGGCGGCGCCGGGCGTCGAACCAGGTTCGGCCTCCGGCCTGGTCTCGACCCGGATCGCCCGCGCGGCGAGCACCGTCGAGGAGGCGCTGCGCTCCCCGTCCGAGGCCGGGGTCACGCTCCTGGTCGCCTCGCCCCCGAGCACCGAAGCCATCGGATCCCGGCCCCTCGGGAGGACCGCGGCACCGCCCCTGGGTCCGCGGACCGTGCTCGTGGCCGGCCACGATCTGAAGTTCGCCGGCTCGATCCTCGCCTCCCTCGAGGAGGCCGGGCACACCGTGCTGATCGACCAGTGGGACAACCACACCCAGCACGACGAGGAGCGGTCTCTCGAGCTGCTCGCGCAGGCGGACATCGTCCTGTGCGAGTGGGGACTCGGCAACGCCGTCTGGTACTCCCAGCACGTGCGCCGGAACCAGCGTCTTGTGATCCGCTGCCACTCGCAGGAGCTCTTCCGGCCGTATCTGAGCCGGGTGAACCACGAATCGGTCGACGGCTACGTGTTCGTCGGCGAGCTGATCCGCCGAGCTGCTGTGGAGAGCCACGGCGTCCCGGCGGAGAAGACCCATCTGATCCCCAACTTCGTCGACGCCGAGCATCTCGACCTGGAGAAGCTCGAGGGCTCGGAGAAGCACCTCGGCTTCGTCGGGATCGTCCCCCGTGCCAAGCGTCTCGATCTGGCCGTGGACGTCCTTGCCCGTCTGCTCGAGCGGGATCCCGACTATCGGCTCTTCATCAAGGGCAAGCGGCCCGAGGACTACCCGTGGATGGCGCAGCGGCCGGACGAGATGGAGTGGTACGACGCGCAGTACGCACGCATCGAGGCGATCAACGCCGCCCACCCCGGGGCGGTCGTCTTCGACCCTCAGGGCGACGACATGCCGGAGTGGTACCGGAAGATCGGGATCGCGCTCTCCACCTCGGACTTCGAATCCTTCCACCTCACGATCGCCGACGGTGCTGCGTCCCGAGCTCTCCCCGTGTCGCTGGCCTGGCCCGGCAGCGATCTCATCTACCCCCGCGAGTGGCTCGCCGCCACCGTCGACGGGATCGTGGAATCCGTCGGGGCGAGAGAGGGCCTGGAGCGGGACGAGCGGTCCGTCGTGCTGGAGCAGTTCGCCCTCTCCACCTCGATGCCCGCCCTGCTCGAGATCATCGCGCCGACCGGCGCCTGACCCGCTGCAATGATGACTTCCCCCGATCCTCGGACTCCGCCCACCCCGACGTCGACGAGCTCGGCCTACTCGCGCGACATGGCGGAGCGGCTCGCCTTCGGCACTCCCTTCGACCCCACACCCCAGGACTCCAAGAAGGTCCAGGAGCTCCTGACGGGCTCGTTGGCGCTGCCCCCCAATCCGACCTGGTCCATGCCGGCGGAGATCACCTGGTACGAGAACCCGTTCAAGGAGCCGAACTGGGTCGCGCAGTTCCACATGCTCCGATGGCTGGACCCGCTGCGCCGCCAGGCGCAGAAGGGTCGCCACGAGCTCATCGACCTCTGGCTCTCCATCGCCGAGAGCTGGATCGAGAAGAACCCTCCGGGGAAGGGCCGGGCGAACTACTCCTGGGCGGACATGATCGAGGCCGCTCGCGCGATGACCTTCACCTTCGCGCTTCCTGTGATCGAGGATCTCCGGCCCGAGAAGCTGCCTCCGCTGCTGCACTCGATCGAACAGCACGGGGAGTGGCTCGCTGAACCGAGCCATATCCGCACCGGGAACCACGCCCTGCAGCAGCATCAGGGGCTGCTCGTGATCGGGGCCGTCCTCCGCCGTCCCGAGTGGATCGAGCTCGCCGTCTCCCGCTCGGAGACGATGCTCCGGGAGTCCTACGACGACCAGGGGGTCAACGAAGAGGGCGCGGTGCAGTACCACCAGATCAACTTCCTCTGGTGGAGGACGCTGCGCCGCAGGATCCTCCTCGCCACAGGAAGCGCTCCGGACGCCTTCGACCGGATCGAGAAGGCCCCTCTGGCCATGGCGCACTCCACGCGGCCGGACGGACGGTACGAGCTGATCGGTGACACCGAGGAGTTCACGCCGCGCGGCCTGGGACATGCCGCGATCGACTACGTCAGCAGCAGCGGGACGAAGGGGATCGCCCCGCGCGATCGCATCGCCGTGTTCGATGCCGGCTACATCTACGGACGCTCCACCTGGGGCGACCGGCGGCAGAAGTTCGCCGATGCGAGCTTCTACAGCCTCCGGTTCGGTCCGCAGAATCGGATCCACGGGCACGCCGACGGGATGTCGCTGACCCTCTGGGCCGGACGGGAGTCGCTTCTCGTCGACTCGGGGAAGTTCGCGTACGACGCGAAGGACCCGTACAGGGCGCACCTCCTCTCGCGCGCATCGCACAACTCCCTCTCGGTGGCCGGAGTCGAGCACGACAGGACCATCTCCGTCGAGCTCACCGCCTCCGGGCAGCACGACGACTTCGAGCACTACCGCTTCGAGGACCGCGGGTACGCCGGGACCGTCCTGACCCGGCACCTCCTCATCTCCCTGCAGTGGGGGGTCGCACTGGTGATCGACGAGTTCGTCGCGGACCAGGAGATCACCGTGAACCAGTCGTGGCACCTGGCCCCGACGGCGAGCCACCGCAAGGAGACGGACACCGTGGTGGTGCGCACCGCAGCCAATGAGCTCCGGCTCAGCTGGCCGGAGGGAACCGTCACGCCGAAAATCGTCCGCGGCTCCCGCGCCCCGTTCCAGGGCTGGTTCTCCCCGACCTGGCGGGTGATCGAGCCGACCCGGGTGGTCGAGACCAGCAGCATCGGCATCCAGGGGCGGGTGGTCACCGCGCTGAGCTTCACCGCGGCGAAGGAGCCACGCCCCGTCTCCGTCTCCATGGAGGAGACGGACCAGGGACTGCACCTGCAGATCGCTCGCGCCGACACCGACGCCTTCAGCGCGCTCGTGACCGACACCGACGCCGTGCTGGTCCGCGGCGAGCAGACCGCCGCGGACCTCTCCCACGTCCTGCGATAATCACCGTCACCCCGCGGCGAAGTGGGGAGAACTGAGGTACACCGATGAGGCTCTTCGTCGGAATCCGCGTCAAGAACGACGTCCCGCGGTCCGAGCGCGGCCCGCTCCGCGATGCTGTGCGCGCCGCCTACGCGGCGCTGGGCGCCGTCCAGCCGTGGCCGGAGGAGAACACCACCCAGGACCTCCGCTGGGTCCCCTCCGAGGGCCGGGTCGCCACCATCTTCCGCTCCAATGAGGAGCCGCCCATCCGCGAGCGCGACGGCTGGATCGGGAACAAGGCACGATGCTGGTCGTGGACCGGCATCATGGGCGGGGACCTGCACGCTCGTCTCCGATCGTCCACCGCAGCCACCGCGGACGACGAGGCGATCTGGTCCGGCATCGGCAGCTTCGCCCTGCTCGGCGCGACTCCGGACGCCCTCGTGGCCTATACGAACCAGCACCGCTCCGAATCGGTGTACTGGATCTCCACGCCGACCGCGGTGGTGGTGAGCAACTCTGCCGCCCTGCTCGCGACGATGCGCGGCAACGGCACCCCCGAATACAGCCGCGTCGGGACGGCCGCGTTCCTCATGCACGGGCTGCCCTTCGCCGACGCGACTCCCTTCGAGGGCGTGCGCACCCTGGACGCCGCCGCGAAGCTCAGCTCCGACGAGCGCACGGACCTGCGCATCACGTACGACGAGGTGGAACAGGACGACTCCGCCGCGGATGTCTCGGCGACCGCGGAGACCATCGCGCAGGGCCTCGTCGACTACGCGAAGGTGCTCGCCTCCGGCTCCGGAGAGGTGGCCGCCGCGATCACCGGCGGCAAGGACAGCCGCCTGGTGGTCTCCACGCTGCACGCCGCCGGGATCGACTTCTCCACCTACACCAACGGCCTGCCCGAGAGCGGCGAGGCCGCCGTGGGCACCACGGTGACCGGTGCGCTCGGAGTGGAGCACAAGCTCGTCACCCCACCCGTGCGACGCTCCGCCGGCGGCGCCGCCATCATCGAGGCGAAGCCCGAGCTCCAGGCATGGACGACACTGCGCTCGACCGGCGGGATGGGCAATGCCTTCACCATGCTCCCGGACCCGTCGCGGCCGCACCTCTCGACCACCAGGAAGACGAACTTCGGCGGGCAGGGCGGAGAGATCATCCGCGGCGGCTTCGCCAGGGAGCTCGGCGAGACCCCGAGCTCGTCGGACGCCGTCTCCGCGCTGACCTCCCGATGGTTCAACAACAAGGACCTGCTCACCCCGCTCGCGGCCGAGGCCGTCCGCGCAGACATCCAGGGATACCTGGACTTCGCCGACCGGGACCCCGTACGCGCCACGTTCCTGGCCTACGTCACCAACCGCACGGGCCGCTGGCTGGCCACGATGCGGCATGGGGAGTCCGTCACCAGCTCCCACACCACGCTGCTTATTAACAACCAGATGGTGCGTCTGCTGCGCACCCTTCCCTCCCGGATGCTGCTGGGCGAGCGGATCGCCCACGAGGTGATGGCGACGCTCGCTCCAGAGGTGGTGGACCTTCCCTTCTTCCGCGACAGATGGGCGTTCGAGAAGAAGGGGCCCGATCCGATGTACAAGCCGGAGAGCTGGGACGATCGTGCCCCGTACTCGGCGCACGACCAGCCGCGCGCCGGCTACAACTGGCGATCCGCCTACAACAAGCCCCTGGCCTCCTACTTCAAGGAGTTCGTGCTCTCCCAGGAGAAGTCCCTCCTGTTCGACCTCATCGACCGCACCGCCGTAGCCGAGATGTTCGACGGCAAGAGATACCGTGCGCCTGCCGCGTGGGCTCTGTTCTCCTCCCAGTTCATGGCCGACGGGCGCTGGCTCGAGGCCTCCGCCCCGAGCGCGGCGACGATCGAGATCGAGATCCCGGCATGAGCGGAGGCCCAGCGGCCGAGGGCCCGATCAGCACCTTCATCTGGGGCAGCTGCGTCAGCCGCGACACCTTCGGCTACCTGCCCGAGCAGTTCACGCTGTCCCGGTACGTCGCCCGGCAGTCCCTGATCAGCGCGGGAACGGATGCCACCGCGATCCGGCCCCAGCTCACCGAGCTCGCCTCCACCTTCCAGCAGCGGATGGTCCGCGGCGACCTCGCCGGCGACCTCCTCACCGCGCTGGCCGCCCAGGCGACGACGACCGACGTGGTGCTCATCGACCTCGTCGACGAGCGCGGCGGCGTGATCCGCTTCGATCAGGACTACGCCACCAAGCTCAGCGAGTTCTGGGGCGCCGGTGGCCGCGAGGCCTCGCGTGACGGAGAGCATGTGCCGTTCGGCACCGACGAGCACTTCTCGCTCTGGTCCGAGGGGGCCCGGCGATTCGTCGGAGCGCTGCGAGAGGCGGAGCTGCTCCCCCGGACCCTCGTCCTCCATGCCCCTTGGGCGTCTGCCTACGACACGGGCGAGGACCTCGAGATCCCCGACTGGATGATGCGGCCCGAGGCCGCGAACGCCGCCTACGGGCGCTACGTGAGCTTTCTCCGGGACTGCGGCCTCCGTGTCACGGAGCTCCCCTCCGAGCTGGCGAAGTCCTCACGGAACCATCAATGGGGAGCGAGTCCCTTCCATTACCAGGCCGCCGCCTACGAGTACTTCGCACAGGCGATCGTCGATCTGGCCGCGGAGGTCGCAGAGGAACCTCGGCCGGCGGCGCTGGAGCGCCGCGACACCACTCCCTGGGGAGACGGGAACTTCCTCGAGATGGATTCGGTCGCCGCGCTTCCCGAGACGCTCGGGGAATCGACCTATCTGACGATCCGGCGCCACGGATACCCGCTCGATCTGTACGTGGAGAACCTGGGCGCCGCGACGACGCTGGTCAGCTTCCACGCCGCCCTCGGCGGATCCGGTCTGCAGCCCCCGATCTTCACCGGACGGGCGATCAGCCAGAGCAGCGGGATGAACCGCATCTTCGTGTCCGATCCCGGGCTGCTCGCGAGCGCCGACCTCGGACTCGCCTGGTACCTCGGCACGAACACTCTGAACGCCACCTCCCTGCTCACCGACGCGATCAGCGGCCTGCAGGAGCGGATGGGCGGCCAGCATCTGGTCTTCTTCGGGATGTCCGGGGGCGGGTTCGCCGCCCTGAACCTCTCCCACGAGTTCCCCGGGTCCCTGGCGGTGCCCGTGAACCCGCAGACGCGGATCCTCGACTACGCCGAGGTGCACTGGGACGCTATGGCACGAGCCTGCTTCGGTGCGGACAGCGCGGAGCAGGCTCGTGCGGTGCTCGAGTCGCACCCCCGGGCAGACCAACGGCGGCTCTACGCGGAGGGGTTCTCGAACACGGTGATCTATGTGCAGAACTCCGCGGATGCCCATGTCTCGACACAGCTGATCCCCTGGTTCGAGGAGGTGGGCTGGCCCGAGGGTGCCATGATCCATTTCGGCGACTGGGGATCGGGACATGTGCCGCCCCCCGCCCCGGTGCTCCGCACGATGCTCGAAGCGGTCGCCGCGGTCGACGGCGACTGGGCACAGCTCGCCGAGTCCTGGCAGGCGGCTCCCGCCACAAGAGAACTGGTCGCTCAGCGGACCAGCCGATGAGCGCACGCAAGGACCATCGGTGAACCGTCAGGACCAGAATCCGACGCCCACCCCGTCACGACGCAATCTGCTGATCGCCGGAGCCGTCCTGGGAGGAGCGTCCGTCGCCGGCGCAGTGGTCGTCGGCACCCGGAGAAGCGCTGACCACGACGACGAGCCGGTCGAGGCGACCGCCCCGCCGGCGACTCGGCCTGCGCGTCCCTCGGTCACCTGGACGGAACGGGACCCTCGGCTCCTGGAGTCCTTGAAACCCTCCGGCGCCGTCCGTCAGGTGACGCGCACCCACCACGACGTGTTCCCCTCCCTCAAGGTGCGCGAGATCCTGCCGCTGGCCGGGACGGGTGACGGGGTGAGCTCCTGGGTGGCGGCCACCATCATCGGAACGTCCCACCAGCTCCAGATCGTGGCGGCCGACGAGTCGTCGCCGCGGATCGTCCTGGACGTCCCTCTCGATCCCCCGGCAGAGATCCTCAGCATGGCGTGGGACCAGGACCGCGAGGTCCTGTATCTCTCCGCAGGCGGGAAGCTCTTCCACTGGAGGCTGGCGGCCCCGAACAACATCGAGCACGTCGCGGACGTGCCCGGGGCGACGAGCCTGTACGAGCTCCTGGTCGACCCGGACGGCGCCGTCTGGGGTGGTACCTTCCCCACGGGGACGGTCTTCCGATACTCGCCGGCATCCCGTGAAGCTCGTGCTTTCACGCAGTTCGCCTCGGACTCCGACTACGTACGCCGCCTCTCCATGGATGCCCGCGGTCGGATGTGGATCGGCACCGGAGCTCTCAACCCGAGGATCTTCACCTTCCACCGGACCACTCCGGAGTCCCGGGTCGAGATCCCGATCCCGGAACCACTCGACAGCGGATTCATCACGGCGATCCGCGCCGGCACGACGAAGGTCCGCGTGACGACCGATGGGCATCCGGACGTGTTCGAGCTCGATTCGCAGGCCCGCACCTGGGACCGGAGCTTCCGCGAACATGGCTGGGTGAGGACTCCGCCGTCGGAGCTGCTCGAGGACGACACCTACTACATGGCACAGGACGGAGAGCTGTTCGCGCACGGGGCTTCCGGTCGCCAGCACGTCACGAGCATCTCCGACTCCACGCCCCGCGCCGTCCACCTCCGAGGCTCCGAGCGCCTGATCTCCCAGGGAGCCGACGACGGCGCCGCTCTGGCACTGATCCCTCGCTCCCCCTCCGACTCCCGGCGGACTCGCACGGTGCACCTCGAACCCGGACGTTTCAGGGTGCAGAGCATCCTCGCCCCCGCCGACGGGACTCTGTATGCCGGCGGCTTCATGGGGTCCGGGATCGTCGGCATCGACCCCGACACCGGAGATCGCTGGCAGTCCCCCGGCACCGTCGACGTCATCGACCAGGTCGAGAGCATGATCGGAATCGAGCCGGATCGCCTCTACCTGGGGACGTACAGCTGGGCCGACATCATCTCCTGCGATCTGAGCGATCGCGACAGCGGCTCCAGCTATACGCGCATCGCGAGATACAGCGATGAGTACGACCAATCCCGTCCCTACGGGCTCGCGTCGAACTCCACGAGCCTCTTCGTCGGCACGGTGCCGGACTACGGGAGGTCCGGTGGAGTGCTGGCCAGGATCGACCGGGCCTCGAACGCCACCTCCTGGGTGATGCACGGCGAGGGCGACGGGTTCATCGCCGGGCATTCGATCATCGGACTGGTCGCCAGCGAGAAGTTCGTCTACGGGACGACCTCGGTGAGAAACGGGTCCGGTGCACGAGACACCGAGGGACCTGCCTGCGTCTTCAAGCTGGACATCGCGACTCGACGGGTCCTCTGGCGCACGTCACCCGTTCCGGACACCGGAGCGCTGTACTCACCGCATCTGGTGGCCGGCTGGCTGGTGATCGCGGATCTCGAAGGACTCGCGATCGTCGATCCCCGCAACGGGGAGCTGGTGGCGCGGCACGAGCTCGGCCCTGTCGCCAACTCCTCGCAGCGACCGGGATGGGCTTCCGCGGACCTCGCCGTCGTCGACGGCGGTCGCTTCATCGCCCATGCCGCCGGCGGGTTCGTGACCGTCGCGGACTTCCTCACCGGCGAGCTCTCCGAGGTGCAGGACGGGTCGAGCGCCGACGTCTTCGGGTCACGTGTGACCGCCTCCCCGGCCGGACGGCTGTTCGTCCCGGCACGGGGCACGAACATCGCTGAGGTCGGACTCTAGGACGTGCGCCGGGCCCCTCCCGGGGCCTCGCGACGCCCGAGCCGTGGCAACCCGGCACGCTGCCGGATCCCGCCGAAGTCGCCGCGCGCGCCGGCATTTCGGGAATGGTCACGTTTGACTAACTATGTCCATTTCCTGCCGACTTCGCCCTTATATTTCTGACTTGCGTAGCGATGCTGCATGGACGCCTCCGAGATTCCGCGAGTTCCCCGACGGGCACGTACCCCCTCGCCGTACTCCTGTTCCTCCTGACCAGCGTGCTCGCTGGTCCATCGTCCCTCCCGTCGAGGCGCGCTCGGTCGACGTGATCATCGCCGGCGGAGGGCTCTCCGGAGTTGCCGCTGCCGTCGCAGCCGCCCGCCGGGGCTTGAGCGTGGCGGTCGTCGAGCCGACCCACATGATCGGGGGCCAGGCGACCGCGGCCGGAGTCTCCGCCTTCGACATCACCTTCCTCTACGACGAGACGCTCAACGACCACGGGATCTGGGGAGAGATCGTCGAACGGACCCTCGCCATCTACCACGACGAGCTCGAGAGGCCGGTCAACGTCGGCCACTATCGCAACGCCTCCCTCACGCCGAACGTCGTGATCGTCGAGCGCGTCCTATCGGAGATGCTGGAGGAGGCCGCGGTCACGGTCCTCCGGAGCACACGGATCGAGAGCACCCTCGGCAGCTCGGACCGTCTGACCGGTCTGCGCACCTCGGCGGGAGAGGTGCGCGGGTCGATCGTCATCGACGCGACTGAGGACGGGCAGGTCCTCGCGCTCGCCGCCGCGCCGCACCGGATCGGGAGCCTCCGGGTCGACACCTCCACACCCGGCGCCGCTGACGCCGTGGAGTCGAAGATCCAGAGCATCACCTGCGCCGCGGTGATCCGTCACTACCCCGACGGCGTCCCGGACGACCTCATGATCCGCACCCCTCCCGAGGGATGGTCCGAGAGCGCCGCGAAGCTTCTCCGAGCCTTCCCGCCCGCCGGGGCGAAGGACGCCCAGCCGTCCTCCAAGAACGGACCTCTGGGATTCGCCGGGTATCGCGCAGCGCCGGATCTGTCCAAGCGCACCGCCCACAACGGTGCGCAGTGGCAGCTGGTCACCCGGACGAGCCTCAACCACTTCAACGACACGGTCGTCACCTCGCGGTATCTGACCGATCCCGACACCAGGCTCCGCGATGAGGCGCGAGCGATGCTGCGGACCCTCTGCGTCCTCCACCACCTGCAGAACGTGCTGGGACTGGACTGGTAGGTCACCACGGATGAGGGCTTCGCCGACGGGCCCGACGAGCGAGGCAACCCGTATCTGCCCGCCGAGTACCGCGCACTCGAACGCCACTTCCCCCTGATCCCGTACATCCGGGAGAGCCGACGGCTCATCGGGACGCAGACCCTGACCGGGGCGATGATCACCCGTGGGCGGATGCGCGACTGCGCCCCGTGGAACGAGGACTCCGTCGCGACCGGCACCTACCACCCGGATCTCCACGGCGCCCGCGACGTCGAGGACTTCGAAACAGATCTCGGCGAGACCCTGGAGGACAAGCCGAATCGCCTCACGTTCGGCCCGTTCCCGATTCCGTTGGGATGCCTCATCCCCGCCTCGATGGAGGGTCTGCTCGCAGCGGAGAAGAACATTTCGGCCTCGCGGCTCGCATCGAGCGCGACCCGGGTGCATCCGACCGTCACCTCGATCGGCGAAGCAGCAGGGGTGCTCGCCGCCCTCGCTGTGCGCGGGGGCATGTCACCCCGCGACGTCCCCGTCGCCTCCGTTCAGCACGAGCTCGCCACCGGTGGGGCCCTGATCTCTCCGGTGCGTATCGAGGGCATCCCGCGCGACCACGAGGACTACCCACTGGTCGCGCTCGCGGTGGCGCGACGTCTCGTCCCCACCGAGGTCGTCCTCGAGCCGACGCTGGAGCAGTACGTCGCCGTCGACCGCGGAGCAGCCGTCGTCGCCGCTGCCGCCCTGCTGGAGACGCTGGCCCCCCTCTCGCAGGCTCCCGCTCCCGTCCGGCTGCCGGCGGGGTCGCCCTCGATCATCGATGGCGTCCCCGCCGGCCCGGACGTGCTGGAGGACCCTCAGCCCGCGGAGCGGACGTCGCCCCGGCTGGCGATGAGCAGCTCCTCCTTCGCCGAGGCGAGCCTCCTGGATCCGGTGATCTCGAGCCCGACGGTCGTCGCCGGCGTCCAGGAACGCGCCTTGAACGTGTCGGCCTCGACGGAGACCTTGACCTCGACGGGGATCGACCCGTCACCGGACGTCCTGAAGTTGAGCTCGATGGGCTCGCCGGACACCGCGAGATCCTGACGGAGGATCTTGGATCCGATCCTCACCTCGAGGTAGACCCGCCCGATCGCGCGCGGGTTGTGCCACCTCGAGTGGATCACGAGATCCACGGAGGTCGCACGGCGGTCGACGAGCTCCATCCGACCGGACTGCGAGATCGTCATCCCGGCCTTGGGCATCTCGGACTCGAGCGCGAGGTCGATCCGCTGGAGACCTGCCCGGAGATGCGGGTTCCCGGGCAGCTTCATGTCGTCGAGACCCTGCTGCGACGCGGTGAACCCCTGGAAGTAGGCGCCCACATCCGTCCGCGGAACCGCACGACGGCGGACAGGGGCCTCGTTCTCGGCCGGGACCTCATAGACCGCGGGGACCGCCGGAGTCGCGGCGACTGCCTGCACGGAGATGTCCAGGGCCGCCCGCGCGTCCCGAGCGTGGTCACGGACGAGCTCCTGCGACCGCTCGCTCAGGCCGTCGGTGACCGCCAGCCGGAGGCGCTCGGAGATCTGCGACGAGGCCGCCGTGAGATCCAGCCCGTCGTCCACGCGGTCCACCTCGGCGAAGTGGCGGTACACCTTCGGGTCGTAGCACAGACCGACCACCGGCACCCCGACCCGATGGGCGATGAGCCCCGCGTGGAGCCGCATCGCCAGCACTGCATGGCAGCCCTCGAGGGCACCCAGGTACTCGGCGAGGGAGAGCTCGCCCTGTCGATCCACGAAGACCGAAGGGATCGACTTCGGCAGGCGCCGGGTGACCTGTCCGATCGCCCCGCGGTCCATCCGGTCGCCGGCCTGCATCGGCAGCGCCACCACGGCGAGCTTCTCGCCCCGCTCGGCGAGCTGTGCGGCCAGGTCGACGAGCGCGTCCCGCACACGGAGCGCGACCGCCAGCATGTCCTCCTGCGCCCACGGGCGAAGGTTCAGGCCGACGACCGTGTACCCCTCCTCGCGCAGACGTCGCACCTCGTCCGGCACCTGGGGCTCGACCTCGTCCAGATCGATGGCGTACACCGAGTCAGGGCCCACCGTGAGCCGTTCCTCGTCGACGGGCAGCGACCGGAGCAGGTCCGCGGACTCGGGGTCGCGCACGTAGATCGAGTCCGCCTGCGAGGCGAGGAACTTCACGGTCCTGCGCGCGTAGGGATCCGTCAGCGGGCCCACACCCAGTCCGACGACGTGGAAGGGGATGTCCAGCACCTTCCCCATCATCGGGAGGATGCCGAACCCTGCCATGGAGATGGTTCCTCCGGTGAACAGTGCGGGGAGGCCGCCGCCGCGCTCGAAGGTGTAGTCGTGCCAGAGCCCGCCACCGCCGAGGAGCACGGCGGACGCCGACTTCACCTGGTAACCGGCGATCGTGTGGGACTTGCGGTCGAACGCCTGCAGACCGTGCGCCGCCTCCACCCTGGTGGGGCTCTCCGCCGCGACGCTGACCTGGATCGCGGGGTCGGCCTCGCGGAGCCGGGAGCTGATGCTGCGGAGGATCATCTCGTCGCCGAGGTTCCTCGCGCCGTAGAAGCCCGAGAGAATGACCTTCTTCGCTCGCGGGTACGAGACGGACAGGGTCTCCTTGATCTGGGCGAGGCGCTCGGGGCCGACCTCGACATCCGGGCCGTCCCCGAGGTCTCGCAGGATGTCGAGCAGGTACATCCACCGGTGCTCGTAGAGATGATCGTTGATGATCCTCCGGAAGCCGTTCTCGGCGACGCGCTCGTACTCCTCGGGGTTGGCGAGGTAGTACTCGATCTGGCGCGAGAGATCCTCTTCGTCCTCGTAGCCGATGATCTCCTCACCGTAGGTGAAGAACTGCTCCATCTCCTCGAAGCGCCCGGTGGCCACCATCCGGCCCTGGCCGGCGGACTCGAAGACGCCGCACTTGATGTTGATGAACCCCGCACGCGTCAGGGGGAAGTTCACGTGGATCTTCCCACCCTTGAGCGCCTGGACCATCTCCTGGCCGCCCACGGTGATCGAATCCGGGATCTCCCAGCCACGACCGTAGGTCTTGACGTCGAACTTCCTGTCGAGGGCCACCATCATCTCGTTGCGATCCGGACGATTGGTCGCGTGCCCGAGGCAGATGACATCGGCCTCGAAGGCGGGATCCTCCGGGATCTCCTGCGTGACGAACCCGCGGTCGATGCCGAAGGGGAAGTAGACCGTGTTGTGCATGCCCGCCTCGCGGTACATGGGCATCGCGGCGGTCGCGTTGGTCGTGTGGACGTCGAAGACGTGCTGGTGGTCCCGGATCGAGGGGAAGACGTCCGGGTCCGAGAGCGTGATGCCCACCAGGACGATCCCCCGGTCCTTGAGCTTCTGCGCGTCCTCCTCCGTGAAGGTCAGGCCGCCGGCGCAGCACACGATCACCTGGGGCTCGAAGGCGTCGACCGTCTGCTTGATCTTGTCGTAGCTGACGTACACCGGTCCCATCCCGCCCTGGCGGCGCAGCGGGTTCTCGAGCACGCGATGGCGCGACGTGTCGAGGTCCAGCACGTGGTGGCCGAGGTTGCGCAGGGAGCGGGAGAGGGACGAGACGATATCGGTGGTGCCGTTGACCGATGTGCCGATGAAGAGGATCTTCCAGTGGAAGCCCTGATCGAAGATCTTGTCCTGGAGCTCTCGCCGGAGCCGCTCGATGTTCTGGTTCATTCCTGTCCTGCCGTGTTCGTGGGGGTGGGGATGGGGTTCTGCGGGGAGATGCCGGGTGGAAGCGGAGGCCGGTCTCCGTCTGAGAGGGGAGGAGGCTTCGCGGAGACGGGCGAGTGCGCGAGCGAGAGGAGCCGATCGAGACCCGTCTCAGCGCAGAACTCCCCCTGTGTGCGTGCCGATGCAGCGCGGCGCAGGGAGGTGACCGCCGCCGGGTGGGATGCGAGACGGTGGAGCTTCTGGTTGAGCTCGCGCCCCGAGGCGGCGAGGACCCACGCCTGCTCTCCCTCTGCGACGCCTTTCGGCTGCTCCGATCGCGGCAGCACCACGACGCCCGCGCCGGTGAGCAGGTGGGGCAGGAGCTGGTGCCCGGCGCCGCGGGAGGCGGCGCCGACGGCGACGACGATCTCGCTGCGCGCGATGCGTGCGAGATTCGCGAGACCGTGAGGACGCCCCTTCTCCTCCTCGAGGATGTAGATCTGCTTCGACAACGGCCCCAGCGCGCCGAGGAGGTCCTCGTGCGCCAGGAGGTCGCTCGCCGACTCCGCGACGACTGCCGCACGAGCATGGCGCTCACCCTGTGCGGCGAGCCTCTCGGTGGTCTCGCGGTAGACGGCATCGACTAGATGCGGGAGGTGGATCGCGGCGCTGATCTCTCGGCCGCGGAAGGCCTCGAGCGCGGACTGGTGGAGGAACGATGCGGCGTCCGCCGTCGTGACGAGTGCGGCGAGCCGCTCCGAGTGGCCGGTCGCACCGAGCGCATGGACGGCGACGCGAGCCGTTCCGTGTTCGAGCATCTTCCGGCGTGACGTCGGCGAGGGCAGGTACCGATCTCCGACGAACAGGAAGGTGTCCGCTCCGCCCACTGCTCCGTCGAGGGACTCGAGGTCCACGACGCGGGAGAACCTGCCGGTCGGGTCCGTGGTCGAATGCTCCCCGAGCAATGCTGCGGACACCTCGACGACGTCGTGGCCGGCGCTGGCGAGAGCTCGGGTGGCTGTGCGGTACGGCGAGAAGTACTCGCCATGTCCGATGCCGATCACGGCCACTCGTTGCCGGGAGGTCGACGGCAGCGCCTCGACCTCGCGACCCGCGTGCGGGCCGATGGTCGCGGTCGCCCTCTCCGGGGCATGCCCGCTTCGTGCCTCGCGCTGGGCGGGGAATCCGAGGAACCACTCCGCGCGCCCGACCGGATCCAGTCGGCGCCACGAATCGTCGGTCGCCAGGCTCTCGAGGGCGAGCGCCCTGGAGGCGGCGCTGAAGTGCTGCTGGAAGGTCCCGTGGAGGGACTCGGCGAGCGCGGGGAGCTCCTCGGAGGTGAGGAGCTCGTGGACGATTCCCCTCAGCTCCGCCGGGTCCCGCGCGATCGGGATGTCCGCGAATCCGAGGGGACCGGCACCTGCAGGCTGCAGGGAGACGACGGGAAGCCCCATCGCGGCGTACTGCACGATCCTGCTCGGAGTGTCGAAGACGCCGAGATCGCCGAGTCCGTCGAACCATGTCGGGGCCCCGTGGTGATCGGTGAAGAGCTGGGGGATGTTCACGGCCAGTCGCGATCGTGCGGCAGCATCGAGCACCTCCTCCCGGGTATCGAGGTAACCGCCCGACAGGTCGAAGTAGTCGTCGCCCGTCCTGCCATGGACCCGGAGGTCGAGATCGAGGAGCCCGAGGTCGAAGTACCGCCCGCGGCGGATGCGATCCCCGACGTTGCCGAGGAAGAGGACCTCCGTCTCCGCGGGAAGCGTGGCTCCCACGCGCGGGAACTCGACCTCGTCCGTCCAGAACGGGATGTTCACCCCGGTGGCGCGGCCGTGGGTCGTCTCGTAGAAGGCCAGGACATCGGCGTTCCCGCAGTGGAGGATCACATCGTAGAGGTCGACCGCCGCACCGTAGGAGAGCCCCCAGAGCACGGGGTCGTCTGAGAACCACGCCATGAGCTGTGCCCCTGAACGCCGCAGTCGGCGCAGCTGGGCGTGCGGGAGGCTGGTCGGGCGGAACACCAGGACGACATCGGGGCCGAAGGCCAGCGCATCGTCGATCGCCGCATCCACGCGCCGGAGGTCGACGGGATCGGAGATGGGGACGTGCCCCCACGACAGCTGCCCGGTGGTGGCGACCGCATGCCCACGCTCCCCCAGGGCGCGTGCGAGCGAGGAGACGACGTGGGTCTCCATGATGGCGTCGAAGAGCACGATCCTCATCGAGGTCCTCCCGCCGGTGCGGCGGCACCGTTCAGCGCCGCTGCGCAAAAGGTCTCCACGAGGACCCGCAGCACCGGATCGTCATCGCGGGTGGTCGAGCGGGGGCCGAACCGTTCCACGGCATCCGACCCCGTCAGCAGTCGGCCTCCGAGATCCTCCCGAGAGCGCAGCACCGCGGAGGTGTCGCTCCGCGGCGAGATGACCAGGTCGGCGAGGGCCAGCAGGCCGGAGTGGTCAGCGAGGGCGTCCGGGACGGCGGTGCAGAGCACGACGACGCGCACGCCCGACTCCTTCGCGGCGTCGACGAGCTGCGCCAGGTGGTCGTTGACCCTGCTCCCGGTGGCGATCTTCCCAGCCCATGCGGTGTGCTCGGTCGCCCCGGTGGTCTGCACGAGGACGACGTCCGGGCGGAGGCGACGCACGGCCATCGCCCCGTCCAGGATCCCCACCTCGACGAGCTCCGCTCGAGCGCTGAGCGCCCGGTGCTGGTAGATGTCGAGGATCGAGAGGACGCGGGCCTTCCTCTCGTCCAGTCGGCGTCCGTAGCGGAACGCCGCCGGGAGGTCGGCGACGAGCTCCCGCAGCTGATCGGTGGTGCCGCGTGAGGGCTCGAGCGGTGCGGACGACATTCACCCCACCTCCATGACGTAGTGCTGGCTCAACGCGCGGGAGAAGGTCGGATCGACGGGAGGGGCCGCCTTCAGCGACGGAACTTCGCGCAGCAGATCCCTGGTGATGGCCGGAAGGGTGGAGAGGTCGAGTGGCTCCTGCGGAGCGAGCCCGACGGCATCGAAGTAGTCGCGGAAATCCTCTCCGTCCGTCTCCGCCGGTCCGCTGCCCAGGGTGCACCACCTCGCGGGGATGCCGTAGGCGTGCGCCGCCACCAGTCCGGCCAGGCTCGTCGTGAGGATGCCTCGGCAGTGCAAGAACTCCTCGACGACCCGCTCGATGACTCCCGGGGGCGTGCCCACGGGGTCGATCTCGTGCACACCGTCCAGGACGACCGATGTCGAGAGGTCCCCTGCTCCGCGGAAGAACCCGAGATAGTGGCGGCGCCTGGCGGGCTTCGCCATGGGCAGGAGCTCCGGGAGCAGCTGCGCGGGGTCGCCGAACGTCTCGGGGCAGGAGCCACCCGCCGCGAGCAGCGCTCGGCGCGTTCGAGGGCCTCGTACCGCGAGGTAGGTCGCCCCGCTCTGCGGGACCTCCTCGGCGTCGCGCAGCCCGCTGCCCCAGACGACGCTCGACTCGGTGGCGGTCGCCAGCGAGCCCTCACCCGTCAGGAGTGCACGCTGGCGTCGGCCGAACCGTGGGGTTCCCTGCACGACCTGATCGACGACCCACGGCTTGAGGACCTCGGCGAAGTGGCCCGGAGCCGGGATGCGCGCCCACCACACCGACGGACGCGACCGGTCGCTCTCCCCGCTCTCCTGAGCGCGCCGGTCGAGCTCGGTCTCGTAGGCGAGCGCCTGGGCGCGGGCGATCACTCGTGGCTCCTCGGCGCCGAGCATCTCCGTCAGCTGGTCGCCGACCGCGTCGTGCTCACCTCGGCGGGAGAGGCGCCGCACCAGGGCATCGCGCACGGCGAGATTCCCGGGATGACCGGCCACGAACTCCTTCAGCACCGCATCCGAACGATCGAGGTCACCGGAGGAGAGGAGGTAGTTGGACAGGCGCAGCACGGCCTCGCTGTCGTCGGGCAGCCGGCGGTGCGCATGCTCGGCGAGGACCAGGGCGTCCTCCCGGGCCCCCTCCTTCATCGCGTCTCGGCTCTCCGCTGCGAGCATCTTGCCGCGGAGCTGGAGATCCGCACCCTTCGAGGCGTGCTGTGCGACCTTCCCGCGGAAGTCCCGCACATGACCGCTGTCCCCGATGTGGAAGACCGCAGCGCCGACCTCCTCGTCACCCTCGCGTTCGAGCAGGCTCGGGGGCAGGACGAGGAGGCTCATCTCCTCGGGGAACGTCCTCCACGTCTCCTGGAGCACCCAGTCATCGGTCACGTCCTCCTCGGTGGAGGCTTCCCGCTCCCCGAGCGCGTCGATGAACCGCCCCGTGATCTCGGACGAGCCGAAGTACAGCACCGCGGGGATCCAGAAGCGCGCCACCTCGTAGGGGTCGTAGTCCCGCAGGTACTTCCGCCGCCCGATGAAGCCGCCGAAGTCCGCTCTGCTCCCGGACAGGACCTCCGGAACCGCGAGCAGCCGGTTGTCGACGTCCGTCCAGAGGAAGGCGCCGTACTGCTCACGCATCCGGCCGTAGAAGCTGATCTTCTCCCGGCAGATCTCCGGCCATGCCAGACCGGTGACGTCGCGCTCCTCGATGTGGTGGCGCATGCCGAGAGCATCGCAGTCCGCCCGGAGCCGCTCCGCACTGCGGTGGTAGTACTCGTCCCCGCCGTAGAAGCTCACGAGCACCGGGAGGTCGCCGCGCAGGCCCTCCCGCGACGAGGTGTCGTGGTCGTTCATCTCCAGAGCGAGCCTCCTCCCAGTGATACCGAAACGTCGAACGCCACCCGATCGACCCGCGTCGCCTCGCGACCCGGGCCCGACGGATCAGCGGGGGGCGCTGCCGAAGTCCCGGGGGCGCTCGGCCCCGTTGAACTTCCATCGAATGGCCTCGATGGTCCGCACGGCGGCCTTGCCATCACCGTAGGGGTTCACGGCGTTCGCCATACCCGCGTACGCCTCACCGGAGTCCAGAAGGAGCGAGACCTCGTCGACCAGTCGCTGCTTGTGGGTTCCGATGAGCTTCACGGTACCTGCGACCACGGCCTCGGGGCGCTCGGTGTTCTCCCGCATGACCAGGACAGGCTTCCCGAGGCTCGGGGCCTCCTCCTGGACGCCGCCGGAATCGGTGAGCACCACATCGGCGAGGCTGAGCACCTGGGTGAACTCGGCATAGGCGAGCGGCTCGATGAGGTAGACGTTCTCGAGCCCCTCGACGGCCGGACGGATCGCGGAGCGGACCTTCGGGTTCTTGTGGATCGGGAAGACCACGGCGAGGTCCGGGTACTTGCGGGCGAGCTCGGCCACAGCCTGGCCGATGTCCTCCATCGCCGTGCCCAGGTTCTCGCGACGATGCGCGGTGACCAGCAGAACGCGGCCGGCGGTGCCGGCCTCCTTCGCGGCGCGGAGGTCCTCGAGGCGCGGGTCCTCGAAGGGCACGCGCAGGTTCTCGGTGGCGAACATGAGCGTGTCGATCACGCTGTTGCCGGTGACGACGATGTCGTTCTCGCTGACGTCCTCTCGGGTGAGGTTGTCACGGCTGGTCGAGGTGGGGGCCAGGTGGAGAGCCGCGATCTGGCTCGTCAGCTTCCGGTTCGCCTCCTCCGGGAAGGGCGAGTTGATGTCACCCGAGCGGAGTCCCGCCTCGAGGTGGATGACCGGGATCTGACGGTTGAACGAGGCGACGGCCGCGCCCATCACCGTCGAGGTGTCGCCCTGGACGATCACCGCGTCAGGAGTCTCCTGCTCGAGGATCTCATCCACGCCGGAGATCACCTTGGCGACGATGGTGTTGAGCGACTGACCGGCGCTCATGATGTTCATGTCGTGGTCGGGGACGATGCCGAACATGGTGTTCACCTGGTCGAGCATCTCGCGGTGCTGACCCGTCACCACGGTGATGCTGTCGAGCCCGTCCTCCGCCTCGATCGCCTTGATGATCGGGGCGACCTTGATCGCCTCGGGTCGGGTGCCGTAGATGGTCATGATGCGGAGAGTCATGCGTGCCGTCCTCGTCGTTCGGGGGAATTGTTCTCGGAGACAGCAGCACTGCTGCTGTCGGTGTCGTGGTCTCTGGGCAGACTCGCCCCGGGGAAGCTCTGAGGTCTCATCTGGCGCTCGAAGATGGACACGAACGGATCGGGCTCGAGCTCCGGGACATCGTCAGCCGCATCGACCGGTGACGTCGCGGAGTCGTCCGGGAGGGTGAGCGCGGACGCTGATCGTTGAGCCTCCCCGTGGGCGACCGCCTCGCGCAGGATCGCGTCGGCCTCATCCTGACGATCGCGCGCCATGCGGTACGTGAAGGAGCGGTACATGGCGGAGACCTCTTTGGTGTCGCCGTCCATCACGATGCGGCCCTTCTCCATCCAGATGACGCGTGAGCACACGTTCTCGATCGCGCGCGGCGCGTGGTTCACCATGAAGACCGTCCCTGCGTTCTCCAGCAGCTCGTCCATCTTCGCCTTGGACCTCTTGGAGAAGGTCGCGTCGCCCGTCGAGAGCGCTTCATCGACCATCAGGATCTTGGGCTGGGCCATCACCGAGATCGCGAACTTGAGGCGGGAGGACATTCCGGAGGAGTACGTCCGCATGGGCAGATCGACCGCTCCTCCGAGAGCGGAGAGCTCGGCGGCCTGCGGCATCAGCTCCTCGGCCTTCTCCGGGGTCATCCCCAGAGCCAGGAACCCGAGCTTGATGTTCTCGGCCCCGGTGAGCTCGCTCATCAGCGCCGCGCTCACTCCCAGGAGCTGAGGCCTCGCACTGGTGTACACCGATCCGGACGTCGGCGGCTCCACGCCCGCGAGCATCCTCAGCAGAGTGGACTTGCCCGACCCGTTCCGGCCGATGATGCCCACGAACTCGCCTTCGCGCACCAGCAGGTCCACGCCGCGCACGGCGGAGACGGAGACCATGGAGCGACGCGGCGCGAGCTTTCCGAGGAGGCCGGTCCGGGGCGCCCGATCGGTGCGCGGCACCTTGTAGCGCATCCGCACGCGATGGGCCACGACCGTGAGGGGCGACTCCTCGGGCGCGACCCACAGGGTCTCCTGCTGGTCATCGTCCTCCGGCAGGGCGAGGTCATCCGAGCTCTCGGCCATAGCTCTCCTCCGCCCGCCAGAAGTAGATGAACCCCACGACCAGGATGCCCACGGCCCACAGCATGGAGATCGTCCATGCCCGCAGATCGGGGACCTGCCCGTCCATCAGAGCAGTGCGCATCATGTCGATGATCTGATACAGCGGGTTGAGGGTCACGATGCTCAGAGCGGTCTCGTTGTGGACGAACCTCTCGATGGGGAACATGACACCCGAGGCGTACATCAGGAACCTGCTCACCACGCCCAGCACATTCGCCAGGTCGGGAAGATGGAACCCGATCCGCGCCGTGATGAGCATGACGCCCAGGTTCAGCACCGCCTGGATCAGGAAGATCGGGACCACCAGCACCCACGTGGCCTTCGGGACGACGAACGGCGGGATCACCATGATGGCGATGCACATGACGAAAGTCGTGAAGACCGCCGTCATCGTGGCCTGGAGCACCGCCGAGATCGGGATCGACGCCCTGGGGAAGGTGAAGGCCTTGATCATCGCCTTGTTGCTCCGGAGCAGACCCGTGCCGGAGGAGATCGAGGTCGCGGTCGAGCGGTAGAGCAGGATCCCGATGGTGAGGAAAGCTGCGAAGTTCTCCATGCCGCGTCCGGAGTCCAGCACCAGGCCGAAGATGACGAAGTAGAACGCCACGTCGACCAGGGGGCGGAGGAAGAGCCACACGTTGCCCAGGAGCATCCCTGAGTTCTGGGTCGATGCGCGATGCCTGGAGTCGTACCAGATGAAATGCCGCCGCTGCCACAGCTGCTGGATGTACTCGCCCAGCGGCGGGCGCACCCCGATCCGCGTGAGCGCGCTCGGATCGAGGCCCTTGGCCTCGAGGGCGCGCTTCACATCGGTGGTGCTCTTCACCTCACTCGCCACTGACCCGCTCCTCGACTCCAGACGCCATGACCGATCTGTACATGTGCTCGTATGTTCTCATCGACGCCGCCCAGCTCCTCGCCGCAGCGGCCCGCCTGCCCCGTCGCGCGAGATCTTCACGACAGGTCCGGTCGGACATCAGCCGGCTCAGAGCGCCCGCCAGAGCGGACGGATCGTCGGCCCGCACGGGCTCCCCCACGAGGTGCCCGGCCTGGTCGAGGACCGTCTCCCGCAGCGCGGGAAGATCGCTGACCACCACCGGGCGTCCCAGGGCGAGGGCCTCCGCCGGCTTCTGCGGGGTGACCGTGCGGGTGACCTCGAGATCCTTGCGGGGCACCACGACGACGTCGAGCGCCTGGACCCAGGTGCGAGCCGAGGGCGCCGGCACCCTGCCCGGCATGTGCAGCCGCTCGCGGATCCCGAGGGCGCCGGCGAGCTCCTGGAGCGCCGGGGCGGCGACCCCGTCCCCGACCAGCAGGACGTGGAGCCGGTCGCGGTCCTCCTGGGACACGCCCGGATCCTCCAGGAGCAGGGCGACGGCGCGGAGCAGCACGTCGAACCCTTCGTAGTCGACGAGGGCGCTGACCGCGCCGACGACGAACGCCCCTGCGGGGAGGTCCAACCCGATCTGGTCCCTTGCGAGGGCCGGGTCGAGGGTCTCGGCGAGCAGGGTCTCGTCGACCCCGTTGGGGACGAGCGAGATGCGCTCCCCGGGCACGCCTCGTGCTTCGAGCACCTCGGCCATGGTGCGGCTGAGCGTGACCACGGCGCTCGCCTCCCGGGCCAGCGATGCCTCCGCCGCGATGATCCTCTCGACCTTCTCGGACTGTGCCGCGGCGGCACGGGTGGTCGCACTGCGGTGCGAGGCGATCCAGGTCTGCTCCATCAGGCCGCGCACCTCGTAGGCCCAGGGCAGGCCGGTCGCGGCGCTCACCGCCTGCGCGACGAGAGCATTGCGGTAGTCGCTGGTCGTGTGCAGGACATGCGGGCGGAACTCCCCCACCAGGCGGAGCGCCTCGTCCACCTCCTGCTCCAGGCGTTCCTCCGGACTCGCCCCGAGCCGTGACGGGAGCGTCCGCCGGTATCGGATCCCGTCGATGACGTCCTCGTCCTCGCAGAACGGCTTGCCGAGCATCACGGGATATCCGGTGCGCGTTAGTGCCAGGGACTCGATCCCCTGCGCTGCGAGTGACGTGAGGATGTTGTGCGTGCGCAGCGCGTACCCGGACTGCGTGTGCGGCAGGGAGTTGGTGAGCAGGTGGAGGACCCGCAGGGGGCCGTCGGCCGACGGTCCGCTCTGCGACCGTTCGCTGCGGACCCGCAGCCTGTGGTCCTCGCCCAGGAGTCGGAGCTCGCTGCGGTACTGCCGGGCCTGGGACCGCTCACCACGGCCTGCGGCCTCGAGGGTGCGCACGGCCCCGCCGAGCTCGCCGAGCTGCCACTGCCCCCGCGCACGGACCGCGGGAGCGGCGTCGGCGGGCAGGAGATCCGCCCGGTCCAGGAGCACGGCCACCTCGCCGGCGGCGCGTGACCGCTGCACGCCCTCCGCGCGGAGCAGGTGGAGCGCCCTGTCCTCATCCCCCGCCATGGAGGCGCCGAGCGCCGCCAGGCCCTGCCCTCCGGGCAGCGAGCCGAACGCAGCCCTCAGGCCGTTCCCGATGCGTCGGCGCGCACGCAGGGGCAGGCGTCGGCTGACCTGGATCGGGAGCAGAGCGGGGTCATCGAGCAGATGCTGGACGACCGCCTGCGTGAGGAGCCGTGCGTTCCGCAGCACGCGGTGGGCTTCAGGCACGATCCTCCTTTCGAGCGCCGGGGCGCGAGGTCCAAGACGGTGCGTAGCTTACCGATCACCCCGTCAGAGCACCCCTGGGGCCAGCTCCCGAGAGAGCATCACCACCCGGACGAGTCATCCCGTCATACGCCCGTCCTCCGCCCGTGGCCCTCCGTTCACCCGGCGGCGGGATCAGTGCTCGATCGCCCCGGCGATCTTCTCCCTCAGCTCCACGAACTCCGGCAGGCGCCGCATGTCCTCCCCCAGCACGCGACCGGCCTGGGCGGAGAGCGTCACCTCCTGGTCCAGCACCACGCGGCCGGGCCGTGCGCTCATCACGAGCACCCGGTCGCCGAGGAACACGGCCTCGTCCACGTCGTGGGTGATGAAGAAGACGGTGCGCTGCTCGGCCCGCTGGATCCTCAGCAGGTCCACCTGGACCTGGGCGCGCGTGATCGCGTCCAGCGCACCGAAGGGCTCGTCCATGAGGATCACGTCGGTCTCGTTGGCGAGCACACGGGCGATCTGGGCGCGCTGCTGCATGCCGCCGGAGAGCTCGTAGGGCTTCGCGTCGCCGAAGTCGCCGAGGCCCACCAGCTCGAGGTGCTCCTGGGCCTTCTCGGTGCGCTCCTTCTTGCCCACCTTTCGCATCCGCATGCCGAGGGCCACGTTGTCCCGCACGGAGAACCAGGGGTAGAGGTTCGGCTGCTGGAAGACCACGCCGCGCTCGGCGCCGGGCTTGGTGATCCGCTGCTCCCGGTAGTGCGCGGAGCCGCCGGTCGGGGCGAGGAAGCCGGCGATGATCTTCAGCAGCGTCGTCTTGCCGCAGCCGGAGGGTCCCACCACGCAGACGAACTGCCCCTGAGGGATGGTCAGGTCCGTCTCCGCCAGGGCGTGGACCACGTCGCCGGAGTCGGTGACGAAGCGCTGGGACACCTGGTCGAGGGTCACCACGGGGGACGTGGCCGGTGCATCGCTCACTTCGAGACCTCCTCGATCGCGTCGCCGTAGGGCATGTCCGAGTACACGCCGTCCTTCGCCGGGGAGTCGATCTCCCCCTGCTTGTCGAGGAACTCGCCGGTGCCGGTGAGTGCCTTCCCGAGCCCGTCCCCGCCGAAGTAGTCGGGGCCGGCCTGCTCCTCGAGGCTCGGGTAGATGTAGCCGGGCATGAGCTTCTTCGCCTCCGCGGGCTCCACGCCGAGCTGGACGGCGAGGGAGGTCGCGGCGAGCTCCGGCTCCTCGTTCAGCAGGCGGGTCCCCTCGGCCTGCACGATCGTCCACATCCGCATGAACTCGGGATTCTCGGTGACGAACTTGTCGGTCGCGGCCACCAGGTCGAAGGTGGGCGAGCCGAGGCCCGCGCTGTCCTCGCTGGAGAGGATGGTGTGCCCCTCGGCGGCGAGGAGCTCGCTGAGCGTGGGCTCCCAGACCCAGGCGGCGTCGATCTCGTCCCGCTGCCAGGCGGCGAGGATCGCGTCGGTCGCGAGGTTGATGACCCGCACGTCGTCGATCATGCCCTCCTCACCGAGCGCCGTGAGCAGCGAGTAGTGCGCGGTGGAGCCGAAGGGCACGCCGATGGTCTTGCCGGACATGTCCTTCAGCGACTCGATGTCGGGGTCCTTGACCACGAGCGACTCGGCATCGCCGATCACGTCGCTGATCCAGACCACCTTCAGGTCCTTGGACAGCGGCGGGGAGGCGGCCTTGACCACGGGGCTCGAGCCCACCTGGGAGATGTCCAGCGAGTCCGAGCCGAAGGCCTGGATGACGTCGCCGCCGGAGTTCATCTTCAGCCAGGAGATGTCCGCCTCCGGCATGCAGGCCTCGAGCAGCTGGAGGTCCTTGACCACGAGGTCGCCGTTGGGGATCGCCTGCCAGGCGATCCGCGCCGAGGTGGTGATCGACGGGTCGGGGTCGACGGGGCAGGCGACCTCGCCCGCGTAGTTGTCGGGATGGCTGGTGCGGCCGGACTGCACGCAGCCGCTGAGCGCCAGCACCACGCCCAGGGAGGCGGCGGCGAGGCGCAGCGCGGCGCCGCGGCGGGAGGGGACGGTTCTCGGGTTCACGGGGTCAGACCTTTCCGTGCCAGGGCACCAGCCGGTCGCCCACCCACCGGATCACTCCGTCGAGCGCGAGCGCGACGAGGCCGATCACGATGATGCAGGCGATGGTGAGCGCGGTGTTGAGCTGGGTGCCGGAGATGTAGGCGAGCCCGCCGATGCCGGGGATGCCGTTGTTGAGCTCGGCCGCGACCACCGTGGTCCAGGCGAAGCCGACGGCGAGGCGCACCCCGGAGAAGATCGAGGCGGTCGCCGCGGGCAGGACCACGAAGCGCGCCATCTGCGAGGAGTCGGCGCCCATGCTGCGGGCGGCGGAGAGGTAGTCCTCCTTCACGCCGCGCACGCCGTCGATGGTCGCGATGACGATCGGCGGGAAGGCGGCGAGGAACAGGAGCAGGTACTTCGAGGTGTCGCCGATGCCCACCCACACGATGATCAGGCCGATGTAGCCCAGCGGCGGCAGCGCGCGCAGGAAGTTCAGCAGGGGCGCGAAGGCGGTGTTCGCCGGCTCCCACATGCTCATGAGCGCGCCGAGGGCGACGCCCAGCACGGCGGCGAGCGCGACACCCACGCCGATCCGCTGGAGCGAGGCGATCAGGTGCTCCCAGAGGTAGTAGTTCTGGACGCCGCAGACGGTCCGCCCGGTGGCTTCGTCGATGACCAGGCAGCGGTTCGCGTCGATGAAGGCCCGCAGCACGGCCAGCGGGCTGGGGAGGTACAGCGGATCGACCAGCTTCAGCAGGGTGATGAGCCACCACAGCAGCAGGATCGCCAGGAGCACCCCGCCCTGCAGCAGGCGGTTCCGTCGCAGGCGCCGGGACCGACCGCGGCGGGCGGCTCGGGCCACGTGCTCGGACGCCTCCGGTACCTTCTCCGGGGCCTCCGGTGGTGCCGTCGGGTCCAGGTCCGGGGCACGGGAGGGCACAGCTCCCGTCGTTCTCGCGCCGTCGTCCATGGGTCGCGTCAGCTCCGTCCGGTCTCGCCCAGTTGCTGGGAGGACGGTACCGCTCCCGGCGAGCAAGCGCCTGCCCCGTACGGGAGATCGATCTCCTCGAACCGGTCGAACCGCCAGAGAACGGGCATCGGTGCACGACGTCCTCGCCCGCTGTTCACCTCAGCGCAGTGAACGGTCCCGTCACCCGGACCGTCCCACCCGGTACCGTCCTCTCCCACGACGACCATCGCGCACCCGCCCGCCACCGCACGGCGAGCACTCCCCGGGTGCCACGAGGAGCATTCCCGTGTCCGCACTGTTCGGCCTCTCCCTGATCGGGATCTTCTGCGCGATCGGCATGGTGCTGCGCCGCTGGATCCCGAGCTTCCGCACCAATCTCGTCCCCGCCTTCGTGATCGCGGGGTTCCTCGGCGCGATCGCGATGAACATCGGCCTCTCCGGGGTGCTCGACGGCGTGGACCACGAGCTGTTCACCATGCTCACGGCGCAGCTGTTCACGCTCTCCTTCATCTCGATCGGCCTCACCCCGCCGCCTCCGAGCGCGGCCGGCGACGGCGGCCGGACCCAGAAGGTCCTGCTGCGCGGCGCCTGGGCCATGGGGCTCACCTGGACCTTCGTCTTCGCGGTCCAGGCGCTGATCGGCGTGGGCGTGGTCGCCGCCACCGGCCGCTTCGGCGGGATGGACGCCATGTACGGCTTCATGGTGCCCTTCGCCTTCGCCCAGGGACCCGGCCAGGCCGTCACCTTCGCCGGGATCTTCGAGCAGCAGGGCTGGGACGACGCCGTGAACGTGGGCCTCGCCTTCGCCTCCGCCGGCTTCGCCGCCGCGTTCCTGGTGGGCGTGCCGCTGGCGAAGTGGGGCATGAGCAAGGGCCTCGCCACCCACTCGATGGGCATCTCCGACTCCGTGGCCAAGGGCTACTTCCGCAAGGACGAGGAGACGGAGTCGATGGGCACCGAGACCACGTTCTCGGGCAGCGTCGACACCCTCGGCTTCCACATGACGATGATGGGCATCGCCTACCTCCTCGCGCACGGCCTGGCCTGGATCTTCGGGCACATCCCCGGATTCGTGGGCCAGACCATCAGCGGCATGATGTTCATGAACGGCCTCCTGGCCGCGTACTTCGTGCGCTGGGTGCTGCGCCGTCTCCAGGTGGAGCACCTGCTGAACCGGCAGATGCAGGCCAAGCTCACCGGCTTCACCACCGACTACGTCGTGGTCGCCTCCTTCATGGCCGTCCAGGCCGCCGTGGTGGTCGCCTGGCTCGTGCCGATCCTGATCACCTGCGTGATCATCACCGCGATCACGGTGCTGCTCTGCGTCGCGATCGGTCAGCGCTACGGCAGCGACCACGACTTCGAGCGCACCATGGGCATGTACGGCACGCTCACCGGCACCACCCCGACCGGCCTGGCGCTGGTGCGGATCCTGGATCCCCGCATGCGCACCACCACGATGGCCGAGATGGGGCTGATGAACCTGCCCGAGATGCTCTACATCCCGGCGATGCTCACCATCTCCGCGGCCTTCGCCGGAGAGCTCGGCCTCTGGGCCGCCGTCGGCGTGATGGCCGCCCTCACCGCGGGGTACTTCGTGATCATGCTGATCACGCAAAGCTTCGGAAAGCGCACCTGGACGCTCCGCGGGGCGACCGACGGGGAGAGCGCCGCCGCCGACCCCGAGCCCTCGGTCCCCGCCTGACCCGCCCGCACCACCTGCATCGCCCGCACCACCCGGAACACCCGCACCACCCGCACCGACGGAAGGACCTCTCACCGTGGAGACCCTCTACCACTCCGGCCGCATCCTCACGATGGTCGAGGAGGAGGACGCCCCGGAGGCGGTGTTGGTGCGCGACGGCCGCATCGCCGCCGTCGGCCCCCTGGACCAGCTGCGCGTCCGCGCCGCCGACGCCGCGACGGAGGTGGATCTCGACGGGCGCACCCTGATGCCCTCGTTCATCGACCCGCACGGCCACCTGCTCCAGCACGGCATGCTCGCCTCGCTCGTGGACCTCGAGCACGCCCGCAGCATCGCCGACATCGTCACCGCCTTCCGCGACCGGCTCGCGCAGCGGGAGGAGGGCGACCGCAGCCCGCTGGTCGGCGCGAAGTACGACCCCCAGATGCTGGAGGAGGGCCGCCACCCCACGTGCACCGACCTCGACGCCGTCAGCACGGACCTGCCCGTCTTCGCCCTGCACCGCAGCATGCACGTCGCCGTGGGCAACTCGGTCCTCGTCGACGGGGCCGGCCTCACCGCCCATACCCCGGACCCCGACGGCGGGCGCTTCGGCCGCTTCGCCGACGGCACGCCCGACGGCTACGTCGAGGAGCATCCGGCGATGGCCGCCTTCGCCGAGGTCCTCTCCCCCGGCGACAGCGGCGGCCTGCTGCCCGCCGGGGTCGCGGACCCGCTGCTCGCCGCCGAGCTGGCCGTGGCCGACTACCTGCGCCACGGCATCACCACCGCGCAGGAGGGCGCCGCGGATCCGGCGACCATCGAAGGCCTGGTCGGCGCGGCCCGGGCCGGGACGCTCGGGCTCGACGTCGTGGTGTACCCCGTGGTGCAGTCCGGCACCTCCGCGTTCGATGCGCACCCCGAGTTCGCCGGCGACTATGCGGACGGCCTGCGCCTCGGCGGGTACAAGATGATCCTCGACGGCTCCCCGCAGGCCCGCTCGGCCTGGATGAGCGAGCCCTACGCCCCGATCGAGGGGGACGAGCATCCCGGCTGCGCCTACCCGATCCACACCCCGGCCGAGGTGGAGGCGTTCGTCCGCGCCGTCGCCGAGCAGGGCAGGCAGCTCATCGTGCACTGCAACGGCGACGCCGCCGCGCAGCTCTGGGTGGACACCGCCGAGCGCATCGGTGCCGAGCTCCCGGCCCTGCTCGAGGCGCGCCCGGTGATGATCCACGCGCAGACCGTGCGGGACGACCAGCTGGAGCGGATGGCGCCGCTGGGGATGATCGCCTCGATCTTCTCCTGCCACACCTGGTTCTGGGGCGACGTGCATCTGCGGAACTTCGGCCCCGAGCGGGGCCGACGCATCTCCCCCGCCCGCTCCGCCCTGGACCGCGGTGTACGGGTCACCCTGCACCAGGACACCCCGGTCACTCCCCCGGACATGCTGCTGACGATCTGGGCGGCCGTGAACCGCATCAGCCGCACCGGGCAGGAGGTGGGGCCCGAGCAGCGGATCACGACCTGGGAGGCGCTGCGCGCCGTCACCTGCGAGGCCGCCTACCAGTACGGCGAGGAGGACTCCAAGGGACAGCTCCGCGAGGGCATGCGGGCGGACCTGGTGATCCTCTCCGGCGATCCGCTGGCCACCCCGCCGCGCGACCTGCGGGAACTCGCCGTGCTCGAGACGATCAAGGACGGCGAGACCGTGTTCCGAGCCTGAGCCGCGCCGGGCAGCCCCGCCCCACCCTGCGGAAAACCCCCACCCCGTCCGGGCGCCTACCCCGTCGTGCGCCCTCGGCGGCGTCTTCTACGCTTCTCACCATGACGTTCGCCGGGATCCTCGCCTTCTTCGGGCTCGCCGTGGTGGCAGTGGACGTGCTCGGCGGCGTCATCGCCATCGGGGTGATGCTGCGCGGGGGCACGGTGCGCCATCTGCTGGCCTTCGCCGGCGGCTACTCCGTGGTGATCGTGGCGGCCACGCTGATCCTGCATCCGCTGATGGCGCTGCTGCACCGCTGGCTGCGGCCCGTGCTCGATTCGAACGATGCGATCGGGGTGGTGGAGATCGTGGTGGGCCTCGCCCTGCTCGCCGTGAGCCTGCACCAGTTCCGGGCCGCGTCCCGGCCGCCCACACCGCACGGGCGGCTCGAGCAGCGCGCCACCCCGAAACGGCTGGCCATCGCCCCGCTCGTGCTGGCCGGGATGGGGTTCGCCGGGACCGCGCTGGCCGATCCGGCGTTCCCGCTCGCCGTGGGCATGGCGTCCCAGGAGAAGAACCTCGCACTGCACGTGGCGCTGCTGGTGGGGTGGAACCTCCTCTACCAGGCGCCGCTGGTCGCGGTGATCACCGCGGCGCTGTTCGGCAAGCACGAACAGCTGGCGGCGCGGGTGATGGAGGTCGTGGGCCCGCGCCGCAGCGCGCTGCAGACGGCGCTGGCCGTGCTGCTCGCGCTCGGCGGCGTCGCCGTGCTCGGCGACGGGGTCTACGCCCTGATGGGCGGGCACGTGCCCTGGCTGCGCCAGCTGCTCCTGCTGCGGTGAGACCTCAGACAGCGCAACCTGGCTCTCGGGAACTCTGCGAGGGGGAACGGGTCCACACCGCCCCGCAGGCGTGGCCGATCGGTCCCGTGCGGCGGGCAGAAAGGTCGGGAGTCTGCACTACTCCCCCTCGGCGTACCGACGCTGCCTCTCGCGCTGGCCGTGCGTAAGGGTGCGCAGGTCTGCGTCCTTGTCGAAGCTCGAACCGAGGGCGCCGGCAACCACTCCCATCGCCGCGCTCAACCACGCGATGTCCACGTAACGCGCAACGCTCGCCTCCCGCTCGATGGTCGCCGCCAGATAGTCCGGATCGATGACGATGACCGCTGTGAGGAAGATGCCCATCACCAGGGCGAGATACAGAAGGCCGCCCACCATGAGCAGCGTCAGCACCGTGGAGAGGTTGTAGAGCAGCACCACCCGCGCCAGGCTCTGGCTCTTGGGCACGTCCCACAGGCGGTTGCCGATGATCAGCCAGGCGGTGATCGCGAGAACGGCGAGGACACCGATGCTCACCAGTCGCTGGGGGGTGAGATACATCGACATCGACCAGATCGAGTTGTAGAACACACCGAATGCTCCGGTCGCGGAGGCCGCCGCCAAAGCGCCCGAGAGCTTCGGCACGGTGCGCAGAGGCTCATTGCCGCGCACCATGCCCGCCACGGTGCGCATTCCCCCGACGACCCGGGTCCCGGTCAGCAGTTGATGGTCCTCGGTGTCGAGCGCTTCGTTCCACCGCGCCCAGCCGCGCTCATAGCGCGAGCTGTCGCGCCGCTCCTGGGTGGGTCGCATCCGTACGGTGCAGGCCAGCAGCGTATCCAGGATTCGTCGCCGCGTGGTGAACACTCCCAGGGTGGGACAGGAGATGACGGCGATGTTGTGCTCGGGGAAGATCTCGGCGATCAGCGGCCTGCCCTCGTGCACTCGTGGGATCTCGGTGAGCAGCAGCACCGCATCGGGGTCGCCGAAGGCTCGTGACTGTTCCAGTGCCTGGGTGAGGTCCAGGGTGTCGTCCGGCTGCAGCCGGAGCGTCGCCGTCTTCATCTCGAGCTCGATGGGTGGACCGTACATGCTGTTCAGCTCCCGCTCCATCGCGTCCTTGACCGTGGCAGCCCTGGTGCTGGGCAGGCCCGGATCCGCGACCAGCAGCACCCGCACTCCGACGGACGGGCGCGAAGCGCCGGGGGGTTGTCCTTCACTCATAGAGACACCCTGCCAGCCGTTCCGATCTGAGGACAGGCCACGGACGCTGACCGACCATGCGGTCGCGACCAGGAGTTCCCACGTGGCCGGGAACAGCGCCCCGGCTCACGGAGCGGATCACCCCTTGATCGCGCCGAAGATCACTCCCTTGGTGAAATGTCGCTGCACGAAGGGGTAGACGAGGAGGATCGGCACCAGCGCGAACACGACGATCGCCATCTTCACGGCCAGGCTCGCAGGGGGCTGCGAGGACCCCACGCCCGCCGGGGTGAGCGCGGAGCCGGGCAGCTCCACGCCTTCGAGCACGTAGGAGCGCAGCACCATCTGAAGCGGCCACTTCGCGCTGTCCTGCAGGTAGAGCATGGCGTTGAAGAAGGCGTTCCAGTACCCGACGCCGTAGAAGAGGGCGATGACCGCGATCACGGCGGTCGACATCGGCAGGATGATCCTCGCCAGGATCCGGAACTCTCCCGCCCCGTCGATCCGTGCCGCTTCGAGGATGCTGGTGTCCACCCCCATGAAGAAGGCGCGCAGGATCAGGATGTTGAACGCCGAGACGGCGCCGGGAAGGATCAGAGCGAGGTAGGAGTCGATCAGGCCCAGCCCGGAGACCACCAGGTAGGTCGGGATCATCCCGGCGGAGAAGAACATCGTGATGATGAACAGGAACAGGATGGGCCGGTGCAACACCGTGCTGGTGCGACTCAAGCCGTAGGCGGCCAGCACCGAGACGACCGTCGACAACGCTGTTCCCACGGCTGTTACACCGATGCTGACCAGGATCGAACGAGTCACCACTCCTCCGCTGAGGATCGCGGAGTAGGCCGAGCTGGTGATCTCGCCCGGGATCAGCACCATCCCGCCGGCCGCCGTGATGGTGGCGTCGGTCGAGAGCGACGTCAGCACCACGGTATACAGCGGCAGCAGCACCACCAGCACGATCCCGGCCAGAGCGAGGGCCTTGCCGATCCGCTCTCCCGCGCTGGGCGGTTCCGCCCAGGCGGGACGTCGAGTCGATGTCGAGGAGCCGGCACCGATCCGGCCGAAGCGTCCCAGCCATCCCCCCGCACCCGGCGGGCGCCTGGTTCCGCGCGCTCTTCGGGCGAGGGGCACGGACCGCTCCGTAACGCCCGACCCAGGTGACTCCAGGCCCATCACGACTCCTTCCTGTACACACCGGCTTCACCGAAGACGTGCGCGAGCTTGTTCGCGCCCAGCACCAGCAGCAGCGAGACGATCCCCTTGATCAGTCCGGCGGCGGCGGCGAACGACCAGTCCCCGCCGATCACACCCTGGTAGTAGACGTAGGTGTCGAGCACCTCCGCAGCACCCTGTCCCACCGCTCCCCGCTGCAGGATCAACTGCTCGAAACCGACGGTGAGGGCGTCCCCGAGGCGCAGGATGAGCAGCAGGATGATCGTGGGTCGGATCGCCGGGAGCGTGATCGACCACATCCGCCGCCACTTCCCCGCACCGTCCACCGCGGCCGCTTCGTACTGTGCGGGATCGATCGTGCTGAGCGCCGCGAGGAAGATGATCATGCCCCACCCGGCGTCCTTCCATACCGCCTGTGCGGTGACCAGGAGCAGGAAGGTGTCCGGGTTGGTCATGATCTCCACCGGCTGCATGCCGGCGTCGCGGAGCACGCGATTCAGCAGCCCGGCACCGCCGAGGATCTGCTGGAAGATCGTCACCACCAGCACCCAGGAGAAGAAATGGGGGAGGTAGATGATCGATTGGATGGTGGTGCGCAACCAGGGCGTGAGGATCGAGTTCAGCAGGAGTGCGAGCGCGATCGGCACCGGGAAGTAGAAGATCAGCTGGAACGTGGTGATCGCCAGCGTATTGACCACCGCGTCCCAGAACGAGGGCGTGCGGAACACCCGCACGAAGTTCTCCCAGCCGGCCCACGGGTTCTCGAAGAGGGCTACGTACGGCGAATAGTGCTGCCATGCGATGACGTTGCCGAACATCGGGACGTACATGAACAGGATCATCAGCCCGACTGCCGGCACCACCATGGCCAGGAACGGCCAATCCCGGCGCAGGCGCTTGGAAAGTGGGACGCGCCGCCGAGGGGCGGAGGGGAGGGCCCGGTCCGCGGAGCCGAGGGATCTGTCACGGCCCCGACGCAGAACGTTCACTGTCCGATCTCGTCGAGCACGCCCTGGTAGTACTCGCGCATCCGGTCACCGCCCGATGAACGCCAGGTCTCCACTGCCGCATCGAAGTCGTCCATCGTCTTGCGACCGCGCACGACATCCTTCTCCAGGTCGTACATCGGCTGGTCGAGGGAGGCGTACTCCGGCGGTCGCGGGATCTGATGACCGTAGAACGGGTCCTCGACCATGTGCTCGGTCTCGCCGGCCATCCACTCGCAGTACTCACGGACGTGCTCCGGGTTCTCGAAGTCGAACTTCGCGACCGGCCCCGTCACGAGCGTGGAGAGCACTCCGGGGTGCTGCTCCGCGAGCTTCTCCGTCGCCTCCGGAACGCCCCCCTGGCCGCGCTGGAAATGAGCGCCCTCGACCCCGAAGTTCACCAACTCCCACTCCTTGGTCCCGAAGGGCGCCGCAAGATAGTTCGCGATGCCGAGCAGCTCCTCGATACGGGCCGAGTCATCGGACTTCTTGAGGAAGCTGAAGAAGTTGGCGGCATTGCCGGCATACCGGAGCGGGGTCGATCCGTCGGCCGAGAGGCCGCTCATCGGCACTTGACGATAGTCAGGGTTCGAGGCCTGAACTCGCGTCATCGCTTCCCCCCAGGCGCCGATCCCGTCGTAATGGATCGCCACCTGGCCGGATTCGAAGCGCTGCTTGGCATCCCCGGAGTCGGCCACCACGTCCGGATGCACCAGACCCTTCTCGAACAGCGTGACCTGGAAGCCGAGCGCGTCGCGGTACTCCTTCGTCTCCCAGCGGTAGACCAGCGCATCACCATCGATCCGCCAGCTCGGAGGTGCCCCGAACAAAAGGTTCGGCGCGCCGACGTTCAGATCGTTGGTCGCCCACCGGTTGGCGCCGGGGTCGGTCAGCTCCTCGCACACCGCCAGGAACTCGTCGGCGGACGCCGGCGGCTGGAGCCCCAGGGAGTCGAAGAGATCTGCCCGATAGAAGATCGCATCCGTGACGATCTCACCTTGGACGGGGATGCCGTAGATCTTGCCGCCGAACACACCGAACTTCCATGCCGCGGTGGGAAGGTTCGCCAGATTCGGCCACTTCGAGATGCCGTCGCCCGCGAGGTAGGGAGTCAGGTCCTGGAACACGGACTCGACGGCCTGCGAGAAGCGCGGAGGCGGGTTCCATCCGAAGACCGAGACCCAATCGGCCACGTCATCGGGCGAGGCGAAGACTGCCGCCTGCTTGTCGCCGTAGTCATTGCCGGTCGTCATCTGGTAGCTCAGGGTCGCGCCCAGCGCCTCGTCGAGTGCTCGCGTGTACTCGTTGTCGAGATTCGAGGCGACCGCGCTCCAGGTGGGGACCATCAGCTCGAAGGTGCTACCCGCACCGGGGGGCGCGTCCACGGTCCGAGGGAGCTCCTCGGGGTACGTCGTGTATCCGGGGGTGGATCCGTTCCTCCCGGGGATGTCCGGGGTCACCGCCGTCTCCTCGACATACGTCGGCAGGTCCACCTCGGAATTCGCGGCGACGTCGCCCGCGGCCTTCTCGCTCGGGGCTTCTCCCCCGCACGCCGCGAGAGTCGGGAACAACGCCGCTAGACCGACACCGCCGAGCAGTGCACGGCGAGAGGCATAGCTGCGGGAGGGTGCGGTTCGATCGGTCATCGGGGCTCCTTCATCAGCAGCGGAGGCAGGCGGCGTTGCCCGCCCCCGTGGGAGGCGTCCGAGCGGGACATCCTCATGTGGTCCGGTCTGTGATGGTTTACCGGTCCACCTCGGTCACAGTAGGCTTCGCCGTACAGGTGGTCAAGCATCGACCGGTAGGTCGGTCGACAAGCAGCTGAGGAGCCGTAGTGAGCAGTCTTCGGGACGTCGCTGCAGCCGCCGGCGTGAGCCGCATGACGGTCTCGAACGTCATCAACGGCCGCGAGCACAAGGTGTCGTCGGCGACCATCGCCCGCGTCCGGAAGGTCATCGCCGAGCTCGAGTACGTCCCGGATGCTCAGGCCCGCTCCCTCGCCGCGAACAGATCCCGAATGCTGGGCCTGGTCGTGCACCACCCGGACGAACGCCGCGAACTCCTCGAGAACCCCCACGACGCGATCCTGGTCGGAGCCGTCGAGCAGGCCGTCTCCGCTGCCGGCTTCGCGTTCATCACCGCATCCAGCGCGGACGTGGTCTCTACGGCCCGGACGCTCGGATCCTGGCGCGCAGACGGCCTGATCGTCTACGGATCGGTGTCCGATGAGATCAACGAGCTCGAGCGCACTCAGGCGCGCCCCCTGGTGTTCCTCGACAACTACTCTCGCGACGAGCACGTGAGGACGGTCGGAGTCGCCGATCACCAGGGTGGGGTGGAAGCCGGAGAGCACCTCATCGCGCTCGGGCATCGCCGCCTGGCCTTCGTCGGCCCCATGACTCCCGGCGACGGCGTCGTGGCCCGACGACTCACAGGGCTCCGCGCGGCTGCCGCAGGAGCGGGCATCGACACCGTGCGCGCCCTACACGCGGATCACGCACCCCGAGCTGCGGCTCGCGTCGTCGAGCAGATCATGCTGGGACCTGACCGCCCTACGGCAGTGGTCGCCGCGAGTGACACCTTGGCGGCAGAGCTGCTGGGGGAGCTCCTGGACCGTGGCATCGACGTGCCCGGCCAGATATCCCTCGTGGGATTCGACGACATGGCCGTCAGCCGCTGGGTGCGCCCGCAGCTGACCACTGTCGCCCAGGACGTTCGCCTGAAGGCCGCCACCGCGGTCGAGCTGCTGATCAGCCTGATCGATGACGAGACGGGCGCGGGAGTCGACTCGCCGGCACGCCTGCCCATGACGCTGGTACCTCGACGGAGCACCGCCCCGCTCCGATGACGCGCAGCAGTCGGCACCACCGCGCCAGACTCTGGCACTCTCTCGTGCAGAGTGCTAATCTGCCGCCACTTGAGTCGAGGGGGCTCAAGGTCGGCGACCACCGGAATCCCGGGGTCACATCAGAGAGGAGACGCCATGGCCACCACCGATCCGTTCCGGGAGATGGAACGCTTCGCACATACTTTTCTCGATGCTGGACGTCGAGGACCACGGCAGATGCCGATGGACCTCTACCGTGCCGGCGACCACTACGTCCTGTCGGCCGACCTTCCGGGCATCGATCCCGGATCGGTCGACGTCGACGTCGACGGTCAGCTCCTGACGATCCGCGCGGAGCGCACCCTTCCGGCCGACGAGGGTGCACAGTGGATCACCCGCGAGCGCACCGGCGGGACATTCCTGCGCCAGCTCAGCCTCGGTCAGGGACTGGACACCGAGCGGATCTCCGCGAGCTACAGCAACGGCGTGCTCAGCGTCACGATCCCGCTCAGTGAGAGGGCCAAGCCCCGCAGGATCGACGTCACCGTGGACAACGCGCCGGCGCAGATCGAGTCCGCCGCAACCTGATCCGCTGCCTGCCGCCCGGGCCCTCGGCACCCCATGACGCCGAGGGCCCGGGGGAGGTCGACCCGTCGCACCGTCAGAGAGGACGTGATCGCAGTGCATGACCAGCTGAGCGAGACCCTGGTACGACTCTGGGTGGACGGCTGGGCCCGCACCCGAGGCCATGAAGCCGTCCACGAGGGCGGCATGCACACCGTCGGCCCGCGCGACGGGGACGCAGGCTCGGAGACGATCCTGTACCGCTGGAGCGAGGACGAGCTCCGCCGGGCATCAGCCTCCGTCACCGACGCACCGCACCACCTGCTGACTCTCATCTCCGCTGTCGACGAGACGCCTCCGGACCTCGAATCCTGTGGCGATCTCGACCTGATCAGCGACCAGGAGAGACTCATGGTCACGGACATGGCACTGCAAGATGTGGAGAACCCGATCACGCCGGACTCCTGCACGGTCGCCCGAGAGAGCTTCGACCGCTGGACGCTCCTGTCCGTCATCCAGGAAGGTCGAGTCGTCGCTCGGGGACGCATGGCGATCGTCGACAGCTGCGCCGTACTGGACCGCATCTACACCGCCAGCTCCCACCGCCGACAGGGCCTGGGCACCTATGTCACCCGTGCTCTCCTGGCCATCGCCCATGAGCAGGACGTCGAAACGGGGCTGCTGATGGCGACAGGACGGGGGGTCGACCTCTACGAAAACCTGGGGTGGACGCCCCTTGCGGACGTGCGCGTCCTCGGTGCCGCGGGGGCTCGCAACCGGCGTCGACCCTCGCACGCACAGATCGACGAGGAGCTCGGCTAGCTGTTGCAGGGCATAGCGGTGCGATTGCGGAGCACGGGCGAAGCAACGAGTCCCGACCGGTACGACGGGAAGTGATGAAGCCGCCCATCTGCTCCCACGCCGCCAACGCCGGCGGCGTCCGGGAGCCCGGCCAGGATGGGCACCCGGGCCCCGTTCCGACCCTGCCCGCGGTGTACTGTGACACCCTGGGCGATCGACTCGAAAGAGTGCATTCCTGCAGGTGAAGCACCCGATCATCGCTTTCGGACATTCCGCCGCACCTCCGAGGAGCTCCATGGATGCCGTGTCACGCCGACAGACCCTCGCCATGCTGGGGCTCGGGGCCGCGCTTCCGATGCTCGCCGCATGTCAGCCTGACGGCGATTCCGGTCCCGGGCAGTCCTCCACGCCCGAGGAGAGCGAGGACGCGTCATCGCCGGGGGACCCCGAGGGGGTCGTGGCCTCACGCACCGTGGTCACCGAAGGCGGCAGCATCGAGGTCGCCATCCTTCCCGTCGTCCGGGCGGACAACCGGTGCGTCCTGACACTCGACCTCGTCGCGACGTCGCTGCCGGAGGGAGGGGACGCGGTGCCGGCACGGCGGTTCTCGGGCGATGCGACGCTGGCGGGTCGGCCCGTGGTCATGGAGGACTGGGCTGCGGTGCGTCTCGTGGACCCGGAGGGGGCACGCATACGGCTTCCCGCGTCCGCACAGAACGGCTCCCTCGCTTCCCGGGCCTCCGTGGCGTTCCAGGAGGTCCCTGAGACGGGGGCGAGACTGCAGCTCGTCTACGCCGCCCCCGAGACGGGTATCGAGCAGCTGGGGCTCCTCCTCCCGGGGTGGTACGTGCCCGGCATCCCTGTCATCGACGGTGAGGTCCCCCAGGTGCCACCGCCCCCGGATGCAGAGCCCCTCGAGGCGGCGGAGATGCTCGGGATGGCCGAGGTGATCCCGGTCCTGCCGCTGGAGGGATATACGCGGCAGCTCGACGGCGGGGTGGGCGTGATCGAGTCCGTCGAGAAGGTGGAGATCCAGCTCGCCGGCGACGTGCTCTTCGACAGCAGCTCCGCGGAGCTCAGACCGGAAGCGGGAGAGATCCTGGACGCAGCTGCCGCGAACATCGCGGGATATGAGGAGGGCGCCGTGGATATCGTGGGGCACACTGACGATGTCGGGCCCTCCGCGGAGAACCTCTCCCTGTCGCAAGCCCGGGCCGAGTCTGTCGCGCGAGCACTCTCGACCCGTATCGATCCGTCCCTTTACGCGTTGAAGAAGCACGGTCTCGGTGAGAGCAGCCCCGTGGCACCCAACACCTCGGACGCGAACCGACAGCTGAACCGTCGTGTGACCCTCACGCTGACCTCGCAGAAGATCCAGCAGACCGAGGTCGACGCTTCCGGAGATGTGCCTCCCTTCGACGACGGGATCTTGGGCGATGGCACCGAGGCCGACGCCCGCGAGGGCTTCGAGCGAGAGGACGGAGGCGTCTCGTACCGGATCACCGCCCCGTCGATGCTGCGGGTCGACGGGTTGCTGGTCCTGACCGTCACAGCGCAGCGGAGCGGCGGACCCGCCGACGCCGCGCAGACCCAGCCCGTCGACCTGGGGGCGGGCGTGTACAGCTACCGCGGGGAGAACACGGGGTACTCCTCGACCTTCGCCGGCTTCGCCCCTCGGCTGCTGCTGGGGTCGACCGCCATCTATCCCCTGGACTACCTGCTGGGCGATTCGGCGATCGAAGGGTCCACGGAATGGCGCAACGCCACCGACACCGCCACCTCGGACCGCGCCGCCGACGGCGATATCTTGCAGTTCACAGCCCTCTACCGGGACCAGCCCGGGGTGGCCTCACTCATCGTCGAACAGCCCTCGGTGCTCGGCACCGTGCCGTTCAGGCTGAACGACGTGGTGGTCGAGGACGCCTGATCTCGGCGCTGCGCAGAACGGGGTCCGCCTCGGAGAGATCAGCGGGGGCTCTACGCCAGCCGGCCCCCGACCGCCCGGGTCGACGAGAGTGCCGACAGGGCCATGACCTCGCTCAGCGCGCGCGGATCCCGAGACGCCGCGGCGGAAACGAGGAGAAGGCGGCGCTCGGCCAGAGCTATTCTTCCGCTTCCTGTCCGCGACCGCGCCGCCACAGCAGCGCGGCCACGACGGCACCCAGGATGCCCGCGATGATGTCGCCGACGGTGTCCGCCGGGGCGGTGTGTATCGAGGAGTCCACCCACCTCGCACCGGCCACCTCCAGCAGCTCCCACACCACGGCTACCGCGGCGCCGCTCGCCACGATCACAGCGGGCGTCGGATCCCCGGAGCGCAGGACACGTGCGACCAGCACGGCGACCAGCCCGTTCAGCACGAAGTGCGTGGGAATGTCCCACCAGGGAAAGCGCTCGAAGAGCAGGAGGTAGGAGCTCACTGCGGCGAACAGACTGGCGGCGGAGACGGCGCACTCCCATTCCCGAGGCAGAGCAGAACGCCAGGCGATGACCTGGGCGAGTGCGACGAGCATCGCCACCGCGAACTCCGTCCACATTCCGCAGGCTGCGAACGCGACGGCGAGGGCGAGGCCGGACCAGCGCACGGGGACCAGGGCCAGGGCCCGGAACCGCGGCCACGCCTCCGTGCGCCCCTCGGAGCTCACCTCCGTCTTCCTCGCGGTGCCGCCGACCGGTCGTCGACGCAGCGATCCGCCCGGCAGAGGCCCAGCCTCGCCCCCCATCGCTCCCACGGTCGCTGCATCACCCAGTTGCGTCGCAGGGTGCTCACCGCGCGCCTCCCGCGCAGCGTGGCGAGACGTCCCGGACGCAGCGCTCTCGGGGACATCCCCACTCTGACCCCCCAGGCCCAGCGCACACGCTCATCGGGGGCCACTCGGAACGACAGATCCATGTCGTCGTGGACCTCCGCGCTGAGGGACACCTCCCCCCGCACTCGTTCCCACCAGACCCTCCGCATCGACATGGTGGTGCCGAAGGCGGGGAGATGGCCCAGGGCAGCTCCTGCGCACGCCATGTAGGCGCCGAGATAGACGATCGCGGCGAGCGCCCCCCAGGGGCGCGGCATGACGAAGCTGGCCGGCCCTGTCACCAGCACGACGGAGTCCGGGGCGAGGCTGTGGGAGCGGAGATGCGCGGAGATCCACCTCGCGGGGAGTCTGCTGTCGGCATCGCAGCGCAGGATGAGGTCGCCACGTGCGGCGTCGTAGCCTGCCGCAGCCGCCGCCGGGATGCCCGGAGCGGTCTCGTGGACGACGACGCAGCCGGCACGGCGCGCGAGCAGCGCGCTCTCGTCCCTCGACCCGTTGTCCACCACGATCACCTCATCAGGAGCTGTCGTCTGCTCGGAGAGATCCGCGAGAAGGCGGCGCAGGTGCTCTGCATCGTCCCTCACAGGGACGACGACGGAGCAGCTCAACCGATCTGCCGGGGAGGACTCTCGCATGGAGCGCTACGGTACGTGTCCTGACTGGGAGGCGACGTGCCTTCCTGAACGGCATCCGCTGGGCAACAGGTCAGGCGAGGCTCAGGAAGAGCTTCTCCAGCTCCTTGCGGTCCAGGTCCTGATCGGGGCTGCTCATGCACTGCTCCATCCCGCTGGCGATGATCGCGAAGCCGGCTCGGTCCAGGGCCTTGGAGACAGCGGAGAGCTGCGTGACAACGTCCTTGCACTCCCTACCCTCCTCGAGCATCCGGGTGACGGCGGCAAGCTGCCCCTGGGCACGCTTGAGCCGGTTGACGACCGGGGTCATGCTCGCGGCGTCGAGTTCCATGGTGCTCTCCTGGTGGCTTCGGAATGCGCGGTGCACAAGTCATGGAGCCTATACCCCCGGGGGTGTTCTGTGCGCGCGCCGCCAGGACTGGCGAGAGCGCTCGATCGAACGCGACAATGACTTGCAGGACACGGGGTCCAGTCACACAGAACATCCCCGTCATACCCCATGGGGTATATGATGCCATCGGGCGTCGGTGCCCCCTCGACGCCCCGACCAGGAGGAATCGTGCTTCTCGAACGCATCTACGACGAGGACCTGTCCCAGACCAGCTACCTGATCGCCTGTCAGGAGAGCGGCGAGGCGCTGGTGGTGGATCCGCGGCGCGACATCCAGGTGTATCTCGACCTGGCCGCGCAGCACGGGCTCACCATCACCGCGGTCACCGAGACCCATCTCCACGCGGACTTCCTCTCCGGCGTGCGCGAGATCGCCGCGGTCACCGGGGCGACCCCGTACGTGCCCGGCACCGGCGGTGAGGACTGGCAGTACGGCTTCGAGGCCGAGCGCCTGATGGACCACGACACGATCCAGCTGGGCCGGATCACGGTGACCGCCCGTCACACCCCGGGCCACACCCCCGAGCACCTCAGCTACCTCCTCGCCGACGGCGCCTTCGCGGACGAGCCCGGCTACCTGCTCTCCGGCGACTTCGTGTTCTCCGGGGACCTGGGCCGGCCGGACCTGCTCGACGAGGCCGTGGGCCTGCAGGACACCCGCTTCACCGGCGCCAAGCAGCTGTTCGCGTCCCTGAAGTCGGTGTTCCTGGCACTGCCCGACCACGTGCAGGTGTTCCCCGGCCACGGCTCCGGCTCCGCCTGCGGGAAGGCGATCGGCTCCCTGCCCTCCACCTCCGTGGGCTATGAGCGGCACTTCGCCTGGTGGGGCCCGTTCCTGCAGAACGACGACGAGCAGGGCTTCATCGACGAGCTGCTGAACGGCCAGCCCGACGCCCACGCCTACTTCGCGCGGATGAAGCGCCAGAACCAGGAGGGGCCTGCCCTGCTCGGCGAGCGCACCGCCCCGCGCGAGGTCTCCGCCGAGGAGCTGGCGCGCGGCCTCGAGGGTCGCACCCTCGCCCTGGTGGACACCCGCCCCGCGGCCGAGGTCCACGCCGGCACCGTGCCCGGCGCCCTGAACATCCCGATGCTGTCCAAGGCCGCCGGGCACATCGCCTGGGCCTTCGACCCGGACACCGACGACGCCCAGCTCGTGGTCCTCGCCCCGGACGCCGCCCGCGCCGCGGAGTACGCCGATCACTTCGTGCGCGTGGGCATCGACGCGCTCGTGGGCTTCGTCCCCTCGCTCGAGGGCCTGCCCACCACCGTGCCGTCCGTCATCACCGCCGCCGAGCTCGACGACCTCGGCGAGGCGGTGACGCTGCTGGATGTGCGCACCCGCACCGAGCACGCCGCGGGCACCATCCCCGGCGCCCGGCAGCTCTCCGCCGGGAAGGTGCTGTTCCACCAGGACCAGCTGCCCTCGCAGGAGGCCGGGCCCCTCGTGGCCTTCTGCCAGTCGGGACTGCGCAACACCGTGGCCGCCTCCGCCCTGCGTCGCGCCGGCCACGACGTCATCGAGCTCGAGGGCAGCTACGCCGCCTGGGCGCGGTGGAAGGCCGAGCAGGCGGAGAGCCCCGCGGTGGTCACGGCGTCCTGAGATCGCCGACCTGGCGGCAGACATATCAGCGCCGGTATCATCAGGGCATGGCAGCACCGGAGGTCGACGCGCCCCGGCTCCTGCGCGCCGCGCGCGAGGACGCCGGAATGACCCAGCGCGCCCTGGCTGACGCCGTCGGTGCCCGGCAGCCGCACATCGCCGGGATCGAATCCGGTCGCCGTCCCGTCTCCGCCGATCTGCTGGATCGTCTGCTCACCGCGACCGACTACCGCCCGTCGCTCGCGCTCGCCGAACAGCGGGATGCTCTGATCGACCTCGGTCTCCGTCACGGCGTGAGCGAGATCCGCGTGTTCGGTTCGGTCGCCCGGGGTGCCGACCACCATTCCTCGGACATCGATCTGCTCGTCCGCTTCGATCGAGCTGCCGACCCCCTGGCCTTCCCCCTCTTCGTCGCCGAGGCGACCGATCTCCTCGGCTTCCCGGTGGACGTGGTCGTCGACAGCGAGAACGTCCACCCGCATATCGCGAGCACAGCGGTGCGCCTGTGACCACCTCCGATCACCTCCCCGACAGCAGCGATCGTTGGACGCCGCGCCGTCGCACCGATGCCCCGAGCGATGGAGCGCCGGCGCCCTCAGCGGTCCTCCACGAAGAGCTCTCACGCATCGAACGCCGCCTCGAAGCGGTCATCGCACAGGGCAGACACGAGTTCTCCGAGGGGTCGGACTCCTACGATCGCGCGACGGTCGCGGTTCTCCGCCTCGCGTCGTTGTTCGAGGAGGACCGCTTCCGCGCAGTGCTCGGCGTCGTCACCACCGCGGAGCGCCGCGGGATCATCACCACCCGGAACATCGCCGCCCATAGCGGGTACAGCTCGATGGACATCGACATCTTCTGGCGGACGGTGACCGAGCGGCTGCCCGGGGTCATCGAGCGGATCCGCGCAGCGAACCTCTGAGGGCCCGCCGCTGCTTCCGGCGCAGCGGACCGGTCCTGCCTCCGAACCGCCTCAGCTGATCTCGAGGACCGTCCCGTCCTGATCGGCGATCAGCGTCCCGTCGCGGTACGCGTCATACAGGAGCACCGAGATCCGGGTCGGGCCGCCGTCTCTCGAGGATCGCTGCACGCCGGCCTGGCGGCGAGCTCCGCCCAGCTCCCCGCCGTCGGCCTGCATCGCCTCGCCGAGCTGCTCGTGCAGAGCAGGAATCGCGCCCCAGGCGATGTCCTCCACGGAGAACTCCGCGACAGCGTCGGGCTGGATCGACGACGGCCCGGTGCGGGTGAGCCGGCCGCCGCGCACCTGGAAGCTGTCGTAGGTGCTGGCTCCAGGTGAGGTCGGCGCCGTGAACAGCACATATCGCGGATAGACCACGACGTCGGTGACGGTCGGGTCGCCGCGCGCCACGATGAAGGCCTCGATCGCCGTCTCCGCCCGGCCGGGGCCGCGCACGTAGTCGCTCAGGTCGTGGCGGAACGGGAGCACACGGGCCTGCGCCGCGACCTCGTCGCGGATCGGCCAGGCCACCACGGCCGCGCCACCGAGACCGGCGGTGAGGAGGAGCGCACGGCGCGCGATCCGGCGCCCACCGCCCGTCGGCCGCGGAGCAACGGCGCCTCCCGCACCCGGCGAGGACGATGCTCGAGCCGCCGACCCCCGCACCCGGCGCAGCAGGGCGGCCAGGATCCCGACGGCCACGGCGATGCCGAGCACGCCCCAGATCCGGGAGGCGTCGCTGGTCGCGACGGCGAAGAGGACGGCCGACGCCCCGGCCCCGACGAGGATCGCGACGATCAGTCTGCTCACGCCTCCAGTGTCGGCGGCTCTCCCCCGATCCGGCGGGCCGACCCCGGATCGTCGTCGAGTTGCCCCGGAGCGTTCACCCGGAGGGCCGCAGCCCCGGAGGACGCTCCGGCAGAGGGCGATGAGGCCGTCGACGGCGAGGAAGCAGCTGCCGAGGCACCGGCGGAGGACGCCGACGTCCCGGCCGACCACAGGTCCGCGCTGACCCAGGCCGAGTCCTACTCCGACACCCTGCACATGTCGAAGCAGGGCATCTACGACCAGCTCATCTCCGAGCATGCCGACCAGTTCACGCCGGAGGAGGCCCAGTACGCGATCGACACCATGGAGGCGGACTGGAACGAGAACGCGCTGGAGTCGGCGAAGGTCTACCAGGACGAGCTGGCCATGTCCCCCGACGCCATCCATGACCAGCTGACCTCCGACTACGGAGACCAGTTCACCGCGGAGCAGGCCGACTACGCGATCGCGAACCTCGAGGGCTGAGTTCCTCGTCGGCGGCCGATCGGACCGCAGAAGGGCCCGCCGGGAACTGTCCCGGCGGGCCCTTCACGCATCACGACCCTCAGCAGTCCTGCACCAGCCGCAGCAGCACGCGGGCGCCGAAGCGGATCGCGTCCACCGGGACGCGCTCGTCGATGCCGTGGAACAGCGGGGCGAAGTCGAGATCGGCGGGGAGCTGGAGCGGTGCGAAGCCGTAGCCGTCGATGCCTATCTGGGCGAGCTGTTTGTTGTCCGTCCCGGCGCTGAGGCAGTACGGGATCAGCTCGGCACCCGGGTCCTCGGCGAGGATCGCGCGGTGCATGGAGCGCACGAAGTCGGTGTCGTGCGGGGCATCCAGGGAGATGCCGATCTTGTCCACGACCACCTCCACGTGGGGGCCGGAGAGCTCGTCGACCAGGGCGAGCAGATCATCCTGATGGCACGGCAGGAAGCGGCAGTCGAGCTCCGCCTCGGCGGTCTGGGGGATGACGTTGCCCTTGTACCCGGCGTGGAAGGTGGTGACGTTCGCGGAGTCGGCGAGGGTGCCGGCGACGAACTGCTTCGCCCCGCCCAGCAGGGGCAGGAACTCCTCGACCTGGTCCTCCTGCCACCGGGTGCCCGTGATCTCGGAGACCGAGTCCAGCAGGGTGCGCACGCTGGCCACGTACTCGCGGGGGAAGTCGTGGGCGTCGATCGCCGCGATCGCCTGGGAGAGACGCACGATGGCGTTCTCGTCATTGGGCACCGAGCCGTGTCCTGCCCGGCCGGTCGCCTTCAGCCGCAGCCAGGCGTAGCCCTTCTCCGCGGTCTGCAGCAGGTAGGCGCGGACGTCCTCTCCGCCGCCCTGGCGGGGCAGGGTGATGGAGTAGCCGCCCACCTCGCTGATGGCCTCGGTGCAGCCCTCGAAGACGTCCGGGCGGTGCTCGATCATCCAGCGGGATCCGTAGGTGCCTCCGGCCTCCTCGTCCGCGAACAGGACGATCACCAGGTCGCGGGGAGGCTTCTGGCCCGTGCGGGCGAGGTGGCGCACGATCGCGAGGATCATGCCGTCCATGTCCTTCATGTCCACCGCGCCGCGGCCGTAGAGCACGCCGTCGATGACCTCGGCGGCGAAGGGGTCCACCGTCCAGTCCTCGGCGTTCGCCGGCACCACGTCGAGATGGCCGTGGATCACCAGCCCGCCGCGCTCGCGGTCCTCCCCCGGCAGGCGCACCACCACGCTCGATCGACCCGGCGCGGACTCGAGGATCTCCGGCTCGAGCCCCACCTCCTCGAGCTGCGCGACGACGTATTCCGCGGCCTCGCGTTCGCCCGGACCCCAGGTCGCCGGGTCATGGCCGCCGTAGTTCGAGGAGTCGATGCGGATCAGGTCGCGGGTGATGCGCACGGCCTCGTCCTGCACGAGGGCGAGCTGTTCGGGGGTGGGGTCGGCGATGGTCACCGGGCAGGTCCTTCCAGGGGGTTCCGGGTCCCCGGCCGACGGGGCATGGAACCGTCCCGGCGACGAGGGCGCTCCTCACCGTAGATCATGGCCGGAGCTGGAGCTCCCAGTGTGACGGAGCATGTGGGACCTGCCGCCGCATCTCCGGGGGCCGCCCGCCTCACACCGTGCGAGAAGCCGCCATCAGGTCGCTCAGCGCCTCGGCCATCGCCTCGGCCGGGAACGGGCCAAGCGTCACCTCGTCCGCTCCGGACGTGCACGTCACCCACAGACCCTGGGCGTCCATCGTGACGGTGAGCGCATCGCCGTCGGGATCGGTCGCCTCGACGGCATGGACCGGCATCTCCTGCCCGGCCATCGCCATCAGCGCGAATCTCGCCGAGCTGCGGCTGCTCTCCTCGGACGCTCCGGGCAGCCCTGCGGCGCTGCTCCCGCTGCCCTCGTGTCGTGTACTCATCGTTGTCCCCTCCAGGTCTGCATGCGCGGCATGGCAGGGATGAGTGCGGCCGACGCATCGACAGACCATCCAGTCGTCGATGCCCTCTCCCCACTGTGCCGGACGTCCGGCCTCCGTGGTCGACCGCCGAGGGAAGACTGCACGCCTGTGCAGGGAACGGCTCGCAGCACCTACCCAGAGGGGTAGGCGATGCAGGTCACAGGCCGAACTGGTCGGCCTTCTGGAGGAGCCGATCACGGCTGGTGACGTCGAGCTTGCGCATGAGATTCGCCCGATGGAACTTCACGGTGTTGACCGAGACGAACAGCGCCCGCGCCATCTCCGGATTCGTGGCCCCTGCCCGCAGATGCCGCAGCACCTCCTGCTCCCGTTCGGAGAGGTCGACGCCCGGGTTCAGCGTGTTGCCGGCGAAGCGCAGAGCCCTCTCGAGGCCCAGCCGCGTCCCTCCCGGGACGTCCTCGGCGATCTCGCGCAGGCTCTGCACCTCCTCACCGCTCGCGCTCGAGAGCGTGTACAGGCCCAGCTCACGGCGCGGGGTGAGCGCGACCGCCTGGGAGAGCGCGGTCGCGAGGGCTTCCCGTCGACCGGCGCGCAGGGCGTACAGCGCCTCCATGAGATGCACGGTGAACTGGGTGCGCGGGTAGAACGGGCGCCCTCCGTCCGGGAATGCGGGGAGGTATCCGGGACTGGGGACGGCCCGCCCCACCTTGCGGCTCAGATGGTCGGTCACGCGCTGCATCTGGCTCAGGGACTGCTGGGCGAACGGGCCCGGGACGGAGAGCGTTCCCCGCTCGAAGGCGGCGATGAAGGCCTCGAGCTCACCGGGCGACTGCCGGTACACGGCGATGTGCGCCCGCATGAGCATGAGGATCGGCCACGCCTCGGGATCATGGACCCGGACCGCGGCGGCGTGCAGCTGTGCGTCCGCCGCGGCGAAGTCCCCGTCGTCGAGGTCGTTCCACATGAGCGTCATCGCCGTCACCACGAGATCCGCGTCGCGCCACAGGAGCTCGGGGCCGCTCAGCAGCTCCTCCGGGGAGAAGCCGTCCTCGAGACCCCGCGCCCGGTGGTCGTGGAGCATCAGCCGGCGCGCGAAGGCCAGGCGCTCGCCGCGAGGGTCGCGGCCCACGGGATCCGCCTCGATGAGCTGCGCGGCGAGCTGCGCGATCTCCGCCGCCGGAATCGTGTTCCCGCTGCGGAAGACGGTCTCGGCCAGGAGCAGCAGCTCGGACATCTCCCGGCCGCCCGCCGCCTCCGCGGCGTCGGCGTCCACGAGGTCGCCCAGCAGGCCCCGCGCCCGCCGGAACAGTTCGATCACCCGTTCCCGCTCCCTGGCATGGAGCGCGAACTCGATCGAGTAGATCAGACTGCCCATCCGCTTCCACGGCGCACCGGCATCCACGCAGTCGACGAGGACCTTCGCGGCGCCGGACACCGCGCGCAGCGAGGCCGGCGACGGCGGGCCCGACTGGCTGAGCCGCAGACGCGCGCTGAGCAGCGCGGGCCGGTCCACCAGCTGCAGGGGGCTGAGCCGCGCGAGAGATGACCACAGCGGATCCATCGCATTGGGCAGCAGGTCCCAGATCTGCTCTCGCAGCAGGGCCTCCGCCTCGTCCAGACGCCCGGTGTGCACCAGCGAGGAGATCAGGAGCTCGTCATCGCCCGCGACCCGGGCCGCGGCGACGAAGCGATCGACGAGATCGTCCTTGCGCTCGCGCGGCGGCGGCGCCGACTGCATGAGGACCAGGCGCAGGCTCTCATCCCAGCGGAAGACCCGCTCCTGGAGCAGGGGATGCCAGACCATCCGCCCCAGGGACAGCTCCAGCAGCCTGCTCAGGTAGCGAGGGGCGAGCTCCTGCTCGGTCAGGACCGCCGCCTCGGCGGTGGTCAGGCGCGGCACGCGCGCCGCCGTCCGCAAGAAGTCCACGAAGTCGGAGCCCTCCTCGTCCAGCGGCTCCCCCAGGAGGAACTCCATGAGGGCGCGGTCACGGGTGACCAGGCCGGCGGTGGTCTCCACCGGCAGGGACTCCAGACAGGTCACGATCAGGCCGGGATGTCCCGTGGTGGCCTCGTGGAGGACCTTCGAGGCCATCTCGGTGAGCGCCGCACCCCGCTCCTCGACCAGAGCACGGGTCTCCGAGAGCGTCAGCAGCGTCTCGCGATCCCTCAGCATGGAGTAGTACACCCCGCGCCGCTGCGCGCGCAGGGCCAGGGGCGAGACGTCGATCCCGGCGAGGATCAGACGGATCCCGGACCCGAGCAGGTGCATGAGCGCGTCGAACGCCCCGTCGTCGAGACGCTCGACGCCATGGACCGCCACCGCGACCGGCCGCCGGATCTGGCGCAGACCACGTGCCACGGCATCATCGAGCAGGGCGTCGTCCTCGGGCAGGTCCGTCAGGTCATGGCCCAGCTGATGCTGCAGCGAGGACCAGAGCAGCCGTGTCAGGCCTGCCGAGGTCGCAGGAAGACCCTCCGAGCGGTACAGGAGGCGGAGCTCGCTGCGACGGCTCCCGGCGCCGCTCTCCCACTGCCGCAGCACGGTCCATTTCCCGCTGCCATGGACCGCCTCGAAGAACAGCAGCGGTGCCGATGCATCCAGAGCGTCCACTGCCCGACGGTGCAGCATCCCGGTCCTTTCGTCCGCATCCGGCCGTGCGCGGCGCCGAGGTCCCTCCGACCGAATCCGGCGCTGCCACGAGATGCTCTCCCCTTGGGTTCACACTTCATCACATCCACCAGCCGAGAGGTGGCAGATATCCATGTTCCGCTCACCGCCGAGCTCGTCCCACTGCAGCACCCCGGTGCCCGGTCCACCATCGCAGCGCCGAGCACGTACCGTCGTCCCCAGGAGGAACCGCTCAGCGACGAAGGAGAACCTGCCGTGACCACGATCGACTTCGAGGGCAGTGCGCCCGAGGTGCCCGAGACCGCCTGGGTGGCGCCGAACGCCACCCTCATCGGTGCCGTGACCCTGGCCGAGGAGGCCAGCGTGTTCTACGGCGCCGTGCTGCGCGGGGACATGGACTCGATCTCCATCGGCCCGCGCAGCAACATCCAGGACGGCTGCGTGGTCCACACCGACGCCGGCTTCCCCACCGTGGTGGGCTCCGGTGTCTCGGTGGGCCACCGTGCAGTGCTGCACGGCTGCACCATCGAGGACGACTCCCTGATCGGCATGGGAGCGGTGGTGCTCAACGGCGCGGTGGTCGGGGCCGGCAGCCTGGTCGCCGCCGGCGCCGTCGTCACCGAGGGCATGCAGATCCCGCCCGGCTCGCTGGTGGCCGGGGTGCCGGCCAGGGTGCGCAAGGCGCTGGACGAGGAGGGTTCGACGGCACTGCGGGAGAACGCCCGGGTGTATCTCGGACTGGCCGCGAAGCACCGCGCGGCGAACGCCGCTGCCGCCGTCGAACCGCGCTGAGCCGCCGCACGGGGTCACCGACCGCACATCGTGTGACCGCGGTCAGGTGACCGTCAGGGACACCGTCCGGCTCGCTCCGAGCCGACCGTCGGCGGGATCGACGTAGACGAGCTCGATCGTGTGCGTCCCGCGCCCGAGCAGGGCGAGGTACCGCGCAGGCTCCGCCGAGTCCTGCGCCGGAAGGTCCCATCGCTGACCGTCGATGATCACGGCGTACCCCTGCTCCTCCACGACCCCGAAGGTCATCACCATCCAGGCCCCGGACCAGACGCCGTGCGAGGTGTTCGCCGGGATCGCGGAACCGGCCGCCGGGTCGAGGAGCTCGGGAGCGAGGTAGAGGTACTCCTCGGTCCAGGCGCTGCTCGGCGAGGACGCGCCGTCCGCCTCCTGCGTGGCGCGGTACCGGGTGGGGACATCCGGGGCGCCGGGCGTCGGCGAGATGCTCCAGGTGCCGTCCTCGCCGACAGCGCTCGACCCCACCTCGCGACCCTCCGCGTCCCGGATGCGTACGACGCCGCCGGGCGTCCCCTCCCCCGACAGCGTGAGCGGGACGGCATAGGCTCCCCCTGCAGGGAAGGCGATCGTGGGCGCCCCGAGGGCGGGTTCCGGTTCCGAGGGCTCCTCCGTCGGCACCGGCGCCGTCGGCTCGTCCGTCGGCACCGGCTCGTCCGTCGGCTCCGGCACGGTCGGCTCGTCCGTCGGCTCCGGCTCCTCCATCGTCTCAGCCGTCGGCTCCGGCTCGACCGGGTCCTCCGTCGGCTCCACCGGGTCCTCCGTCGGCTCCGGCTCCAGCGGCTCCTGCGGAGGCTCGACGATCTGCCCCGGCGACGGGTCGGGCATCGACGGCGGAAGCGGCCACAGCGCAGGTGGGGCGACCGGAGCCGGCGACGCCGCCGGTTCCGAGGCAGGCTGCCCCTCCTCCGGAGTCGGTGCAGGCACCGGAGCCGAGCCGTCTGCCAGGGCCTCCAGCTCACCCTCGGCCTCGAGCGGCTCGGTGCCGACGGCCGGCGTCGCCCCACCCGGCGCGACGGTCGAAGCGCCGTCCGCGGCACCTGACGACCGGTCGAGCTGCGACGGGTCCTCCGCCTCCGAGCCACCCGGGGCCGTGGCCTCGGGAAGAGGGCGCGACGAGGACGGCGCTTCCACCGGCGCGCGGACGGCGGACGCCTCAGGACTCCGGCCCGAGCCACCCGGCGTGCTCGGGAGCTGGGCCAGGAGCACGATGCCCGCGACCGCCACGGCGGATCCCGCCATCACCACCGGCCAGCTCGACAGCGAGGTCGCCATCTTCCACCAGAGCGCCTTCCCCGCGGCGCCGCCGCCGGCCACGACTCCCCCGGTGCCACCGCCCCCGGTGACGCCCTGAGCGGTGGCGAGCGCGAGACTCGCTCCTGCACCTGCCAGCGTGTCGGACAGCCTGCCCAGCAGCAGAGGTGAGCCGAGGACCGCCGGGAGCAGCAGGGCGCGCATTCCCGTGGAGAGCTGACGCAGCTCCTCCAGCGCGGCGGCGCAGCGAAGGCATCCCTCCAGATGCTCTTCGACCTGGGCCGCCCGCGCGGCGCCGAGCTGATCGCTCTCGTACGCGCCGAGCAGCGCGGCTGTCGCCCGGCATCCTCCCTCGGCGGAGGCGACGTCCACATGCGCCTGCAGCCACGCCGTGCGGAGCCCGTTCCGGGCCCTGCGCGAGAGCTGCGCCACCGCATTCGGGCTGAGCTGGAGCCGAGGGGCGACCTCACGGGGGCGCAGCCCCTCCACCTCGGTCAGCCAGAGGATCTGCTGCCAGGCCGGCGGCAGGCTGTTGAGGGCTCTCTGCATCATCGTCTTCTCGATCCGCTCGTTGACACCGTCGGAGATCAGCAGCCCGATCGGATCCGCTGCTTCGACGTCCTCGACGGCGATCTCCCGCGTCTTCCGGGAGCGGTCGATGGCCTCGTTGCGAACGGCCCGCATCAGGTATCCGGCGAAGCCGTCCTTCGGCCCGCCGCCGTCGAGGATCGACCTCAGGATCTTCAGGAAGGCCTCGTGCGCCACGTCCTGCGGGTCGTGCCCGCCACCGAGGCGCCGTGCCTGGGCGAGCGCGGCCCCGAGGTGTCGGTGGTAGAGCCCGGAGTAGGCGCCCGTGTCCCCCGAACGCACCGCCGAGAGCAGCTCCACGTCCGACAGGGAGTCGAGGCGCGCGCCGACCTCGCGGTCACGTCGATCGGTCATGCACCTCACCTGTCTCCTCGATGCGCTGCGGGCCCTCGGGGCTGCGCGAGGGGCGCGGCAGTCCCCGTCCCCCCACTCAGAACAACGTGCGACCGGTCGGACCATGACTCGACAGTGAGGCAGATCTCGTACTTTCCGGACTGTTGTCACCACATCATGCTCGCCGCGTCATAGAAGCGGAACCGGTGCGTGGAACTGTGTGGACGGCGCCACAGGGGCTGCGGTCCGAAGCTCAGTACGGAGAACCATGAACAGCATCGAGATGTCGGACGTCGACGGGGACGCCCTCACGATCATCAGGAACGGGAACCGCGCCTGGATCACGTGCACCAGCGGCCGGGACGAGGTCACCGTGGGCCCCTTCCCCGCCCACCTGCTCCGCAGGACGGTCCTGTCAGGGTCGGACGCTGACGGCGGGTCCGCCGTGATGATCGGACGCCCCGAGCAGCAGCCCGTCGCGGAGGTTCCCCTGGGCGCGCGCGAGCGGGCCTGGGCCGCCTTCGCCCGGCATGCGGAGTCCGTCCCCCTGCGCGAGGCGGTGGACCTCGCGCTGGAGGCTGCGGCGGAGGCCGTCGCAGCCGACCACTCCGGCACGACCGAACGCGGCGAGCTTGCCCGTGCGCTCGGCCAGATCTCCCTCGAGGATGCCGGGGCCGTGGCCGATCACCTGCTGTCCCTCGGCTACCGGAAGGCGTAGCCGTCAGGGATCGGGGCCGCCCCTCCGGCCCCTGCGTCCGCGGCTCGCGGCGGGCCACGGCGTATCCTGCCGCGATGGATCCCTCCCCTCCTCTCCTCGGTGCCCTCCCCAAGGTGGCGCTCCATGATCATCTCGACGGCGGCCTGCGCGCCGCGACCGTCATCGAGCTCAGCCGCGAGCAGGGACTCGATGTCCCCGGCCTCGGGCCCGATGCCGAGGGCGCCACCCACGCCGCGGCCGAGTCCTCGACCGCCCCCGCCGGAGCCGACGAGACGCGTGCGGTCGCCGACTGGTTCCGCTCCACCGCCGACTCCGGCTCCCTGCCCGCCTACCTCTCGACCTTCGAGCACACGGTCGCCCTGATGCAGTCGGCCCCCCACCTGCGCCGCATCGCCCGCGAGTTCGTGGAGGACATGGTGGCCGACGGCGTGGTCTACGCCGAGACCCGCTGGGCACCCCACCAGCACACCGACGGCGGGCTCACCCTCGACGAGGCCGTCCAGGCCGTCCAGGACGGGATGGACGAGGGCGTCGCCGCGGCGGCGGAGTCCGGCCGACGGATCGTGGTCGGCCAGCTGCTGTGCTACCTGCGCCACCTCGATCCCACCGACGACCTGGTGGAGATCGCACTGGCACGCCGGGACTCCGGCGTTCTCGGCCTGGATCTCGCCGGCCCTGAGGCCGGCTTCCCCGCCTCCTGGTTCCGCGCCCAGTTCGAGCGCGCTCGTGAGCTCGGACTGCGGGTCACGATCCACGCCGGGGAGGCCGACGGTCCCGCCTCGATCGCCGACGCCCTGGACTGCGGCGCCGAGCGGATCGGGCACGGCGTCCGCCTGGTGGAGGACATCGACCTCGCCCTCGCGGAGCCGGCGGAGGGCTCGAGGACGGCGGGCTCTTCAGTGGGGGGCACGGCGGAGGGCACTGCGGAGGGCACGACTGTCGGTGCAGCGGAGTCCGACGGCGCCGCGGGCCTCGGCCGGGTCGCCGCCCGCGTGCTCCGCGATCAGATCTGCCTCGAGGTGTGCCCCAGCTCGAACCTGCAGACCGGCGTGGCCGACGTCGTGGCCGCGCATCCCGTGGGCCCGCTGCACCGCCTCGGCTTCGCCCTCGCGATCAGCAGCGACAACCGTCTGATGAGCCGCACCGGCACCACCCGCGAGATGCTGCTGGCGGCGCAGGCCTTCGACTGGACCCTCGAGGACCTCGAGCGGATGGTGCTCACCGGGCTCGAGGCGGGCTTCGCCCCGGCCGCCCAGCGCGAGGCGCTGCGGGACGAGGTGGTGGTGCCCGCGTTCCACGCCATCCGTGTCGCGGATCAGGCCCAGGCCGAGCACCCGGCGCCCGCCTCCGACGCCGAGGAGACCCTGGAGGGCTGACCGGGCTGGGCTCGGGCTCGACGTGTCGCCCGGCGTTCAGCGCTCGACGCACGTCGCCCGGCGCACGTCGCCCGGCGCACGTCGCGCGGCGTCCTCCGTCCGGCGCCCGGCGCGGGTCGACGCTCAGACCCGGGCCGCGCCCACCCGTCGGCCCGGAGCTCCCGGCCTCGTGACCAGGGTGCTGGCCGTCTCCGGCGCACCCTCGGTGCGCCGGTAGCACTCGCGCCACTGCTCCGCGAAACCGTCGGCGTCGGCCGTGGGGACCAGCGCCCAGACGCTGCCGCCGAAGCCCGCCCCGAACGCGGAGGCCGCGCGGGCGCCGAGCTGGACGGCGGAGTCCGCCAGCGTGATGGTCTGCGGGACCTGGTTGCGCAGGTGCGTCTCCGCGAGGCGCTGCGAGGTGGCCGTCGCCGCGGCGAAGGCGTCGAGGTCACCGTCGCGGAGCGCCGTGTGGGCGCGCGGCACGAGCACGGCGGATTCGAGCAGGAACTGATCCAGCCGGTCCCGCTCCGCCCCGTCGGCGGCGAGCCGTCGCAGCGGCGCGAGGCGCTCGTCGTGGGCCAGGGGCGAGTCGGTCGGCGCTCCGCCGGGGCCGGGCGCGTGCGTGAGGTCGACACCCTCCAGCAGCGGGGCCTCCAGGTCCTCCCCCACCAAGGAGCGCAGCGCTGCCTGCACGGTGGCGTCGGCTCGCCCGGTCTCCCGGTTCCAGCGCGCCACGAGGTCCCCCAGCAGCTCCGGCCCCCGGTTGTAGAGCACCTGGGCGGCGCCGGTCTTCTCGGCGAGCACCCCGCTGACGGCGACCACGAAAGACCATTCCGGCGGTAGCGCGACCCGGTCGAGCAGACGCATCGGATCGAACTCCGCGTAGGAGATCTGCCCCTCCTCGCTGGTGAGCATGCCGGTGTGGTCCAGGGAGCCGCCGCTGGTGCCCACGCCGGGCCGTCCGGCGAGGCTCCCGAAGCTCTTCCCGTTCTCGATCGAGGCCGCATAGCCGGCCAGCGCCACCCGGTCCGCCAGCTGCTCGGTCCAGGCCGCGGTGGAGGGCAGGTCGTTCAGGTCCGCGAGCGCCATCGCGACGCCGGTGATCATGGCCGAGGAGCTGGACATGCCGGAGGCCGGCGGGAGGTCCGAGGTGACGGTGAGCCGGGCCGGGCGCAGCGGGCCGAAGTTGTCGGTGAGCCGGGCGAGGACGGTGTGGACGTAGCGACCCCAGTGCCCTGCCGGGAGGTCGGGGGCCGTGCCGGCCTCGAGGTGGAGGGCGCCGGGGAAGGCGTCGCTGCCCGCCTCGAGGGTGCCGGGCGCGCCGGCGATCTCCTCCGTGCGGACGGTGATCCCGCGGTCCACCGCGCACACCAGCACCCGGCCGCCGCCGTAGTCGGTGTGCTTGCCCAGCACCTCGATCCGCCCGGGCATCGCCCAGGTGACCTCGGTCGCCGTCACAGGGCGACCTCGACGCCCGCGAGGCGGCGCTCGACCTCGTCGATGTCCTCGCGGCGCGAGAGGTCCAGGACCCCGCCCGCGAAGGGGATCACGCGCATCTCGCCCAGCTCGCGCACGGCGTCCACGATCTCGAGCTCACCGCGGGGCGAGGGCTGGATCCGGGCGCAGGCCTCGAAGATCTCCGGGGTGAAGGCGAAGCAGTTCATGCTCACCAGGGCGTCCGGACCGGCGGCCTCGAGGGTCTCGGCGTCGGGCTTCTCCACGATCCGCTCGAGCCGCCCGTCCTCCTGCTCGATGAGCGCGAAGGCGGCGATGCGGTCGGCGGGGATATTGCTCTCGCGCAGCAGCGCGGAGCGCTCGAAGCCGAGCAGGGCGCTGCCGGGCTCCTGTAGCAGGCGCCGCACCCCGTCGCCGGGGTAGAGGTTGTCGCCGTTGACCATGACGAAGGGCACCTCCCCCACGGCCTCGCGCGCGCTGGCGACGGCGTCGGCCGTGCCGCGGGGCTCCTCCTGCACGGCGAGCAGCACCTCGAGGCGGGAGGGGGCGAGATCGGCGAGGTGCCGGGTGAACTCCTCGTGCTCGGGGGCGACGACCAGCACCGCGCGGCGGATCCCGGCGTCGGCCAGGGCGCTGAGCGAGAAGTCGATCAGGCGGTGGCCGCCGATCGGCATCAGCGCCTTGTGGCCCGAGGACGCCGCGGCGGCCTGCTCGGCGGTCAGCGCGGCCCCGCCCTCGGCGCGCATGCGGGTCCCGAGCCCGCGGGCCAGCACCACGGCCGTGGTGATGGTGGGCGCGGCCGACGGCGCGCTCGAGTCGGAGGGCGGGGTGGAGGGCGGAGTGCTCATCATGCTCCCAGACGGTAGTGGGTGGCGACGGTGTGCGAGAGCAGCTGCGCCTCGTCGGCGGTCTCCGCCTCGGAGAAGACGCGGATCACCGGCTCGGTGCCGGAGAAGCGGATGGTCAGCCAGGAGTCGTCGGCGAAGCAGATCTTGCAGCCGTCCTCCCAGGAGATCCTGGTGATCTCGCGGTCGAATCCGGGCAGCTCGTGCTCCTCGAAGATGCGCCGCTGCAGCTCCCCGCGGCGCTCGGGGGTGTACTCGTAGGCCGCCTCCTCCATCACCAGCGAGCCGTGGCGCTCCACGAGCTCGGCGTAGAGCTGAGAGAGCTTCTTGCCGGAGCGGGCCACCATCTCCACCAGGAGCCCGGCGGCCTGGATGCCGTCCTTGCCGGGGATGTGGCCGCGCACGGTGAGGCCGCCGGAGGACTCCCCGCCGATCACGGCGTCGGTCTCGGCCATCTTCGCGCTGATCCACTTGAAGCCGACCGGCACCTCATGGCAGGTCTCTCCGTGCGCCGCGGCGACCCGGTCCAGCAGGTGGGTGGTGGACATGTTGCGCACCACCGGGCCGCGCCAGCCCTTCCCGGTGAGCAGGTACTCGTACAGCAGCACCAGCACCTGGTTGGGGCTGAGATAGTTCCCCAGGTCATCGATGATGCCGAGCCGGTCCGCGTCGCCGTCGGTGGCGATGCCGAGATCGGCGCCGTGCTCGAGCACGGCCTGGCGCAGCGGCGTCATGCTGCCCTCGGCGGGCGATGGCATGCGCCCGCCGAACAGCGGGTCGTGCCGGGCGTTGATCACCTCGACCTGGCAGCGGGCGCTGACCAGGATGGTCTGCAGGCTGGTCTGGGCCACGCCGAACATGGGGTCCAGCACGATGTTCAGGTGCGCATGGCGGATGGCCTCGAGGTCGAGCTGCTCGATGATCGCATCGAGGTACCAGTTGATCGAGCTCTGCTCGGTGACCAGCTCGCTGTCGCGCACCTCGTGCGGGGCCAGGGAGCGGACGTCCTCGGCGGAGAGCGTCGCGACGTGCGCGGTGAGCTCGTTGGTGACGCCGAGGTCCGCGTCGCGCCCGCCCTCGGTGAAGATCTTCAGCCCGTTGTACAGGGCCGGGTTGTGGGAGGCGGTGACGGCGATGCCGTAGGCGGCTTCGGTCTGCTGTACCGTCCACATGCACATCGGCGTGGGCACGGGGCGGGTGATCACCCGCACCGGGATGCCGTTGCCGGCGAGCACCTCGATCGCCCACCACGCCGAGACGTCGGAGAGGAACCGGCGGTCGTAGCTGATCACCAGGCCGCGCTCCACCACCCCCTCGGCGTGCATGCGGTCGGCGAGGGCCTGGGCGAGCAGGCGCACGTTCTCCCTGGTGAACTCGTCCCCGATGATGGCTCTCCAGCCACCCGTGCCGAACCGGATCATGCTCGCTCCTTCGCCGAGGGCGACGGATCCGTCGGAGGGCCTGCCGCATCGGGCAGGGTTCTCGCGCGGTCCGTCGACTAAAACGTTCAGGTTCAGAACAAACTAGGGCCGACGGCGGCGAGGTGTCAAGAGGAGAAGGGGCCGACGGGCGGCGCGAGGCGCCGCAAGCGCCCGACCGAGCGAGATGCCGACGGGTCCGGAGCGGCGACAAAGAAGGTCGGTCGCGCTCAGGCGGGGAGCACGGGGGCGAGCAGCGGGTCCTCGAGCACCCGCTCGAGCGCCACGGCCGCACCGCCCGCGGCCGCCGCGTCGAGACCGAGCACGGAGCCGCTCACCTCGACCCGCCCGTCGGCCGCGAGCAGCCTGGCATCCAGCGCGGACTGCACCGGCCCCACCAGCAGATCCGCGAAGTGACCGAAGTAGCCGCCCAGCACGATGGCCTGGGGGTTCAGCACGTCAACCAGCACGCCGACGCCGCGCACCAGATCGTCCACGAGGCTCGTGAACCGCTGCTGCAGCCGGGGGTCCTCCGCGTCCAGCAGCGTGCGGATCCGCGCGAGGCGCTCGGCCATGGGCAGGCGCCCGGACCGGGCGGGATCGTCCTCGTCCAGCACGGCGAGCACGGTGCCGAAGCCGACCATCGTCTCCCAGCAGCCACGGCGCCCGCACCGGCACCGCTCCCCTGCTGGATCCAGGCCGATGTGCCCCACCTCGCCGGAGAAGCCGGACCAGCCGCGGACCAGCCGGCCGCCGGCGATGATGCCCGCGCCCACCCCGATGTCGCCGGTGAGATAGACGAGATCGGTGATGCCCCGCCGGGCGAGCCGCGGCGCCTCCGCCAGGGCCGAGAGCTTCGCGTCGTTCTCCAGGGCGAGCTCCGGATGGTCGGGGCCGAGGCGGGCGGCGAGCTCCTCGCCGAGGGGCACATCCGCCCAGCCGAGGTTCGAGGCCAGGCGCACGCTGGAGCCCTCGTAATCGATCGGCCCCGGTGGCGCGACGGTGATTCCGGAGACCCAGAGCCCCTCGCGCTCCGCGGCCGCGAGGCTCACCCGCAGCTGCTCCGCGACGCCGTCCAGCAGCAGGGCGGGCGGATACGCACGCCCCTCGGGCGCGCCGTCGTCGAGCTCGTAGGGCGTCGGGACCTGGGTGGAGAACCGCACCTCGCCGGAGAGATCCAGCAGGCAGACGGCGAGGTAGTCGACGTTCAGCTCCACCCCGATGCCGGCCACGTGGTGCGGGGCGATGCGCACCTCGGTGCCGGGGCGACCCACGGTGCCGCGCCGTTCGAGCTCGCCCTCCTGCACCAGCCCTCGTTCGGCCAGGTCGCCGACGAGGGAGGTGACCGCCGCCTTGGACAGCCCGGTCTCCTGGGCCAGGGTCGCGCGGGAGCGCCCGCCGCGGGTGTGCAGGTGGCGCAGCAGCAGGCTGAGGTTCGCCGAGCGCATCACGGCGTGCCCCACCGGCACCGCTCGGCGACTCCCTCGCCCCGCCCCGCGCGAGGGACTGCCCGACTGCGTCATGGGCACATCGTAGACGGGGGCGTTCCGGCCGCCGCCGCTGGTCCGCTCCGGCCGCCGCCGCTGGTCCGCTCCGGCCGACGGCGACGGTCCGCCGTCCCGCCGATGTCGCGCACGCCACGAATCCAGCACCTCGCCGGACGTTGCATCCGCGCGGAACGGTGGCAGTATCTGGGTCGTGCCCGAGGACATCTCGCGCTCGCCCCGCTCCGACGAGCCTCACATCCCCCTTTCCGAGCAGCCCCTCCCGGCCGACGACCCCTCGCCGTCGACCCCCTCCCCCGCGGTCCCCCCGTCCGCGACGTCGGCTCCCCCGCCGACCACGGGCCCGGCCGACGCACCCCCGTCGGCCGACGGCCCCGCCGACGCGGCACCGCTGGACGCGTCCTCGTCGGCCGACCCCGCCGCCGTCGCGCCCTCTGCGGCGTCACCGGCGCCCGCTCCGTCGGCCCGCACCGTGCACCCGCCGCACGACCACGCCCATCCGCACCGCCACCTGGACCTCCATGGCGTGCCGCGCGCCCGCAAGCCGCTGCCGCTGCTGATGCTCGGCGCGCTCGGCGTGGTGTTCGGCGACATCGGCACCAGCCCCCTGTACTCGCTGCAGACGGTCTTCAGCTCCCACCACAACGCCGTCGCCCCCACCGAGTCCGATGTGCTCGGCGTGATCTCGATGGTCACCTGGTGCCTGATCACCATCGTCACCGTCAGCTACATCGGCCTGATCATGCGCGCCCACAACCAGGGCGAGGGCGGGATCCTCGCCCTCACCGCCCTGGTCCTGCGCAAGCTCGGCCCCGCGGTGGGCCCGCGGGAGGCGGCGGTCGCGCTCGTGCTCGGCGTGGTCGGCGCCTCCCTGTTCTTCGGCGACTCGCTGATCACCCCTGCGATCTCCGTGCTCTCCGCCTTCGAGGGCATCGAGGTCACCGGCGCGGTCCCCAACGCCGTGATCGTGCCCGGCGCCCTGGTGGTGCTCACCGTTCTGTTCGCGGTGCAGCGCTGGGGCACCGGCCGGATCGGCGGCTCCTTCGGCGTGGTGATGGCGGTGTGGTTCCTGACGCTCGCCGCGATGGGGCTGCCGCACGTGCTGGCGCATCCCACGATCCTGCGCGCCCTGTCCCCGCACTACGCCGTCGCCTTCATGATCGACCGGCCGCTGATCGCCTTCATCGCGATGGGCGCGGTGGTGCTGACCATCACCGGCGCCGAGGCGCTGTATGCGGACATGGGCCACTTCGGACACCGCCCCATCGCCCTGGCCTGGGTCTGCCTGGTGCTGCCCTCGCTGCTGCTGAACTACTTCGGCCAGGGCGCGCTGATCCTCGCCGACCCGCGCGCGGTCGCGAACCCCTTCTTCTCGATGGTCCCCGAGGGGCTGCGGATCCCGCTGGTGGTGCTCGCGGCGATGGCCACCGTCATCGCCTCCCAGGCCGTGATCTCCGGGGCGTTCTCCGTGTCGCGCCAGGCCACGCGCCTCACCCTGCTGCCCAAGCTGAAGGTCACCCAGACCTCCTCCGAGCACGGCGGGCAGATCTACGTGGGCAGCGTGAACCTGCTGCTGTTCCTGGGCGTGGTCACCCTGGTGCTGGTCTTCCAGCGCTCCTCGGCCCTCGCCGCCGCCTACGGCCTCGCGGTCACGGCGACGATCATCCTGGTCCTGGCGCTGTTCCTGCTCTACGCCCACCGGATCCTGCGCCGGCCCACCTGGCAGGTGGTGACGCTCGCGGTGATAGTGGGCGGGCTCGAGCTGCTGCTGCTGGCCGCGAACCTGGTGAAGATCCCCGACGGCGGCTGGCTGCCGCTGCTGATCGCCGCGGTCCTGACCACCATCATGCTCACCTGGCGGCGCGGAGCCCGGCTGATGGCCGACCGACGTCGGTCGATGGAGGGCCCGCTCGCCGACTTCGTGGCCGGCCCCGCGCGCAGCGTCCCGCGCGTGCCGGGCCTGGCCGTCTATCCCCATCCCGAGCCGGACACCGTGCCGATCGCCCTGCGCACCGGGGTGGAGATGCACCACGTCCTCCACGAGCACGTGGTGATCCTGACCCTCCAGCACCGCGGTGTCCCGCATGTGCACCGCGACGACCGGGTGCACGTGAACGTGCTGAGCAGCGGGCCGGGCTCCCTCGTGCAGATCACCTACGAGGTGGGCTTCCACGACTCGCAGGACGTCCCCGCCGCGCTGCGCGACGCCGTGGAGCGGCACGGCCGGCACGAGGGCGACTGCTCCGCCGACTGCCCGTCCTACATCCCCGAGCTCGACCTGGACCTCGAGGACGCGATCTACGTGCTCTCCACGCTGCGTCTCGAGCCGGCGCCGGGCGGCGGCTCGGCCGCCCAGGCCGGCGGGATGCCGCGCTGGCAGCGGGCGCTGTTCCGTCAGCTGAGCCGTGCCTCGGCCCAGCGCACGCTGGTGCTGAACCTCCCCTCCAGCCGCACCCTGGTGATGGGAGCCGAGACGGAGCTGTGAGGGCGGGGCGTCAGCCCTGCGTGACGCTGCGGAGGATCTCCAGGTAGCGGCGGGCGAGGACGTCGTCATCGGCGTGCTCGGCCACCCAGTCGCGGCCGCTCGCGCGCACCGCCGCCCGGGAGCGGTCCGCGGCGAGCTCGCGCCACAGCGCGATGAGCGCCTCCTCGTCCTCGGGCGGGAGCACGTCCCCGGCCTGCGCGTCCCGGACCACGTCGGCCGCCTCCCCCGCGAGGAGCGCGGTGATGTGCCGGCCGGTCGCGAGGATCTCGTAGAGCTTCGAGGGCACGGTCCAGGAGAACGGCTCCCAGTCGCGCAGCGAGACGATGACCGTGTCCGCCCAGGCGTACTGGGCTCCGACCTCGCGGTGCGGGATCCGCGGGATCACCTCCACCGGGGCGTCCAGCTCCTGGGCCAGCGCCGCCAGGGCGGACGCCGCGATCCCGTGCCCCACCATCCTCACGTGCACGTTCACGCCCTCGCGCCGCAGAGCGGCGGCGGCGCGGACCACGGTGCCCAGGCCCTGGGAGCGCCCCATGTTGCCCAGATACAGGCAGCGCAGCTCGCGATGGTCGCCCGACGCGTGATCGCGCTGACGGGTCACCATCGCGAGGTCGGTGCCGTTGCGCACCACCTGCACGTCCAGCACCCCGCGCTCGCTCAGCACGTCCGCGAAGCGACCGGTGGTGGTGACCACGGCACGGGCACCGCTCTGCCAGGTCGTGACCTGCTGGTGCACCCGCTCCTTCGCGACCGCCACCGCCCAGGACAGGGCCCGTCGCGGTGCGCTGCGGCGCGCGAGCACGGCCTCGGGCGTCAGCGCGCCGGCCGGGCCGACATGGGTGACCAGATCCGGCCAGGCATCGCGCATCTCCACCACCAGCGGGACGCCCCACAGCACGGACAGCGCGCGCCCCACCATCAGGGTGGGGATCGCCGGGGCGGTGGCCACGATGACGTCGGGACGGGTCCCCGGACGGGCGAAGCGACGGCGCAGGCGGCGCATCGCGTCGAGCGCCGCGACGAGATGGTCCGCGGTGCGGGAGGCGATGTCCGCCTGATGCGGGAGATAGGCGGTGCGCAGCACGGTCTCGCCGTGGAGCCCCTTCTCGACCGCTCCCATGCGGTGATGCCGCCGCTGCTCGGCGGTGGGGCGACCGGCCGGATAGTGCGGCACCGGTGCGGCGACCGTGACCCGGTGCCCGGCGGCGATGAACCGCTCGATGAGCGCCGACCAACGCCGCTGGGGAGCCCCGAACTCCGGGCCGTAGTAGTGGGTCAGGAGGAGCAGTCTCATCCGCGATCGGACCGCTCGGTGAGGTGGAGTGCGGCCGACGCCTCGTGCAGGTCCTGGGGCGTGACGTGCAGGGTCTGCGGCGGGCTGGTGCCGGCCTTCGCCGTGCGGGTGTCGACGAGGAGGTGGACCGCGTGGTCGTCGTCGTGGTCGGCGTCGTGGTCGTCGGCGGAGCGCGGAGCGGCATCCGTGGGAGCCGGTGCCGTCCGCCCGGTGGGCACGACGGCGGGGGCCGCCGGGCGGCCGGAGTCCTCGGTGCCGGACGGGACGACGGAGGCCTCGGCCGGGGCGACGGGGGCTTCGCTCGAGGGGATCACGCTCGCCGAGGAGTCGTCGGCCGGTTCGACGGGAGGCACCTCGGGAAGCGAGGCGATCGCCGCGGCGGGGATCAGCACGCTGCGGGCGCTGAGCTGCCGGGGCATCACGGTGATCGCCGCCAGCTCGCCGGTGGCGTCCTCGAGATAGATGTCCCGCACCCGGCCCACGGTCCGACCGTCGCTGCCGTGGACCGTCAGCCCGGCCAGGGCCAGCAGGCGCCGTCGGCGCTCCACGAACGCGGCATCGCGGGGACCTGCCCCGGAGGTGCCGACGGATCGCGAAGACCCCTCGGCGCCGCCCTCGACCTCGGGCATCGCGCCGGGGCTCATCGGGGCTCTCCGCAGGCGATCACAACGCCCGAGTCTACCGACCGGTTCGCGCCCGGGGGACAAGAAGTCCAGGGCCCCCGCCGGGCTCACTTCGGGCTCACTCCGAGATGAGCTGCTCCACGAACGCCCGCACGTCGGCCGCAGGGTCGCCGTCGGCCGTCTTCTGCAGCTCACGCACCGTGCGCTCGCGCACCGTCAGGCTCATCAGCAGCGAGAACAGGGTCCTGGCCAGGAACTTCGGATCCGCCTTCGGGACCAGGCAATCGTTCTCCGCCAGTCCCGTCAGCACCTGCTCGAGCACGTACTCGTGCACGAGCCGGAGCCGCGCGATGCGGAACCGCCCCGGATGATCCGGGTTCACCACCTCGGCGGAGAGCGTGGCCAGCAGCGCCATGGAGTGCTGGCGCGGGTCCCAGGGCCCCGTGAGCGCGGCGATCAGCGACTGCGGCGAGGTCTGCAGCACCTCGACGGAGTCCAGCAGGCCCTGCGCATGCGCCTCGAGGCGGTCGATGACCGCGTTCAGCAGCGCCCCCTTGGAGGAGAAGTGATGCAGCATCCCCGGATGCGAGATGCCCACCCGCCGGGAGATGTCCCGCAGGCTGGAGCCGTGATAGCCGCGCTCGGCGAACAGCGCCGAGGCGGAGTCCAGGATCTCCTCGCGACGGGTGGAGGCCGCCGACTGGTCGGCCGTGCCCTCATCCTCCGGCGGGCCGCCCAGCGAGGTGTCGATCAGCGCCCTGCCGCCCGGGCTGGCCGCGAGCTCCGTCGCGGAGATCCCGTCCAGCGTGCGCAGCACCTGGGCCAGCGGGTCCACGCCCGCCGCCACGGCACCACCATCGGAGAGCTCCTCGCCGACCCGATCGGAGAACAACGATGACAGCGGCGTGGGGCCCGTTCCCGGTCCATGGGGTGCGCTGGCAGCATCGAGTGTCATCGGAGTTCTCCTTCACCGGTCAGTTCTGAGCGATCAGCTCCGCGATCTGGATCGCGTTGAGGGCGGCGCCCTTGCGCAGATTATCCGCAACAACGAAGAGGACCAGCCCCTTGCCGTCCGGGACCGACTGGTCCTTGCGAATCCGGCCCACGAACGTTCCGTCCCGGCCCGCGGCCTCGAGCGGGTTGGGCACGTCGACGATCTCGACCCCGGGCGCTCCCTCGAGCAGCTCCTGGGCGCGCTCCGGGCTGAGCGCCCGATCGAACTCGGCATGGATCACCAGGGAGTGGCCGCTCATCACCGGCACGCGCACGCAGGTGCCCGCGACCGGCAGATTCGGCAGGCCCAGGATCTTGCGCGACTCGTTCCGGAGCTTCTGCTCCTCGTCGGTCTCCCCCGAGCCGTCGTCCACGAGGCTCCCGGCCAGGGCGACCACGTTGTAGGCGATCGGCTTGGCGTAGACCTCGGGAGTGCCGAGGTCCACGGCCGCTCCGTCGATCGCGAGCTTCTCGACGTCGTCCACTCCATTGCGCACCTGACCAGCCAGTTCAGCGACCCCGGCGACGCCGGAGCCGGAGACGGCCTGGTAGGTGGCGACCTTCAGCCGGGCCAGGCCCGCCTCGTCGTGGAGGACCTTCAGGGCGGGCATCGCCGCCATCGTGGTGCAGTTCGGGTTCGCGATGATGCCGCGGGGCAGGTTCGCGAGCTTCTCCGGGTTCACCTCGGAGACCACCAGCGGCACCTCGTCGTCCCGGCGCCAGGCCGAGGAGTTGTCCACGACGGTCGCGCCCGCCTCGGCGAAGCGCGGGGCGAGAGCCTTGGAGGTCGAGCCCCCGGCGGAGAAGATCGCGATGTCCACGCGCCGCCCCTCGGAGGTCAGATCCGCGGTCTCCGCGTCCTCCACCGTCAGCGGGAGTCCGGCGTACTGGACGGTCGTGCCCGCACTGCGGGCCGAGGCGAACACCCTGATGGCGGAGTGGCTGACCGCCCGGTCGGCGAGAAGGGTCAGCATCACACGACCCACCTGGCCTGTGGCGCCGACCACGCCGATGACGGGCCCGTCGGCCGAGTAACCCGGCGTGCGGCTCATGTCCACCTCGACGGGCGGGAAGATCGGATCGCTCTGGTCGGTGCTCATCGTCCGGTCCCTCCGTAGACCACGGCCTCGGTCTGCTCGGCGTCGAGGCCGAACGCCGTGTGGATCACGCGCACCGCGTCGTCGAGCCGAGCCTGCTCGGTGACGACGGAGATGCGGATCTCCGAGGTGGAGATCATGTCGATGTTGATGCCGGCCTCGCCGAGGGAGCGGAACAGCAGCGCCGAGACGCCCGGATGCGAGCGCATCCCGGCGCCGACGATGCTGACCTTGCCGATCTGGTCGTCGTAGCGGACCTCGGTATAGCCGATCTCCGCGCGGGCGTCCTCGATGGCCTTCAGCGCCGCCGGGGCGTCGTCCTCCGGGAGGGTCAGCGAGATCGCGACCGTGTCGTCCACGGTCGAGGAGTTCTGCACGATCATGTCGATGTTCGCGCCGGTCGCGGCGACCACGTCGAACAGGAGTGCGGCGCGGCCGGGGAGGTCCGGCACCTCGACCACGGTGATCTTGCCTTCGCTCCGGTCGTGGGCCACGCCCGAGATGATCGGCGCCTCGAGGCCCGGTGCTGCGATGTCGTCCATGGGGAGCTCCTTGCTCGGGTCGGCGGCGTCGCGTCGCACGACGTCCGCGGTGCGGAGGGTGACGTCAGGGTCCAGCGGGATCTCGCGCTCGGGGTCGTCGGCGACGATGGTCCCCACTCGGCCCGAGTACGAGGAGCGCACGTGCAGCGGCACGTCGTAGCGGCGTGCGTACTCGACGCTGCGCGCCATCAGGATCTTCGAGCCGTTCGCGGCCATCTCCAGCATCTCCTCGCTGGAGATCAGCGGCACCCGACGAGCGGCGGGGGCGATCCGCGGGTCGGCGGTGAACACGCCGTCCACGTCGGAGTAGATCTCGCAGACGTCGGCCTCCAGCGCGGCGGCGAGCGCGACCGCGGTGGTGTCCGAGCCGCCGCGACCCAGGGTGGTGATGTCCTTCGTGGCCTGCGAGACGCCCTGGAAGCCCGCCACGATCGCGACGGAGCCGCTCTCCAGCGCCTCCTCGATGCGCCCCGGGGTCACGCGCAGGATGTGCGCCCTGCCGTGCACCTCGTCGGTGATCAGGCCCGCCTGCGAACCGGTGTAGGCCCGGGCGTCGACGCCCGCATCGTTCAGCGCCATGGAGAGCACCGCCATCGAGATCCGCTCGCCCGCGGTGACCAGCATGTCCAGCTCGCGGGCCGGCGGGTTGTCGCTCACCTGCTCGGCGAGGTCGATCAGCTCGTCGGTGGTGTCGCCCATCGCGGAGACCACGACGACCACCTTATGGCCGGCCTTCGCGTACAGGGAGATGCGCTTCGCGACGCGCTTGATGGAGTCGGCGTCAGCGACGGAGGATCCTCCGAATTTCTGGACGACCAGGCTCATGTGCGGGTTCCTTTGACTGTCGAGGACGGTGCGGGATCGTGCGGGGCGCTGCGGGTCGTGCGGGTCGTGTCGGGTGGAGCCGGTCCTGCGGATGATGCGGGCCGCACCGGGTGGTGAGGGCCTCGGCGCCGCCGGGGCAGACCGCGCCGCCGCCGAGGCGGCGTCGTGACGTGCCGACGGACCGGATGGTCGTGCGTGCTCACGCCCGGCGCGGCGGCCCTCGTCGGATCCGAGCCGGACCCGAGGGTGACGCGCAGGCACGGCAGCCAGTCTACGAAAATGCCTGGTCCTGGCCCCAGCGGCCTCGGCATGCGAGACAAGCTCCCAGGTCAGCGCGCCGCGAGGGCGTGACCAGCACAACACGGGCTCGGGCGCGCCGCGATCGCGGCGGGCGCGGCAGCGGCGTACCCTCCGCGGGGCCGCCGGGGAGGAGATCGTGTCCCGCTCCCGCGCCCGGAGTCACGAACAGGGGGCCATCCGGCGCTCATTCGCCCACATCTGTCACTCTCACGCCTCGAAACCGCCACCTGGCGTCCTCGCCAGCGCTCTCCCCGGCACCGGAGTCACGAACATTGGGCTATCCGGCGCCCAATCGCCCACGTCTGTGACTCCGAACGGGACGCGCACGATGACGCAGAGCGCTCCTTCACCCACGCCGGCGAGGCGCTGGCGGCCTCGCCCTTGTGGAGGAGAGGCCACCGGCGCCAGGACCACGGCACTGTGGATGATCGAGGGTCCTCGTCGCGTCTTTCCCCCACGATGACGTCATGCCTCGCCGACCTGCTCCGCTCCCTCCCTCGTTGCCGCACGCGGTGTTCACGATCGCGGAGGCGAAGAAGGCCGGGGTGAGCATCGACCGGCTGCGTTCGAAGGATCTGCGCCGGCTGGGCTACGGCATCTACGCCCGCGACGACGTCGATCTCACCGAGGCGGATCTGCTGACCGCACTGACCCGCTCCGTCCCAGGAGCGGTGGCGCGGGGCCTCAGCGCGGCCCGGTACTGGGAGTTCCCGCTGCCCGCCTCGTCACAGGAGTGGCTCGACGGTCCGAAGGTCACTCCGGTCCAGCTGACGGGGAACGGCGTCGTGCACCGCGACACCTCGATCCTGCTCTGGACCCGGCAGCGGCTGCCCGACTCCGACATCGACACGATCAGCGACCTCCGCGTCACCGGGAGGATCCGCACCTGGCTCGATCTCGCCCGGGAGCTCTCCCTCGACGACCTCGTGGCAATCGGTGACCACCTGGTGCGCATCCCTCGCCCCTGGGCGGAGGCCGGAAGGACCGCCCCGCATGCGACTCCGGCACAGCTCACCGCAGCCGTCCACGAGTTTCGAAGCCCGGGCGGGCCTCGGCTCCGCGAGGCGCTCGATCTCGTGCGAGTGGGCAGCGATTCACCGGCGGAGACCGCCCTGCGCCTGGCCACCATGCGCGCCGGACTCCCGGCTCCAGTGCTCAATGTGCGCATCCGCGAGAACGGCGTCGATCTCGGCGAGCCCGACCTCGCGTGGCCCGACTGGAGGCTGTGCGTCGAGCACGAAGGCCCGAGCCACCTCACGAAGAAGCAGCAGGACAAGGACATCCGGCGTCGCGAGAGTCGTGAGGAACAGGGCTGGGTCGAGCTCCAGACCGTCGCCGCCGACCTTCGCCACCAGTGCCGACGAGGGGTGCGGCGCATCGCGGAGGCGCTGAGACGACAAGGCTGGCGCCCCGAGGCCTCCGCCGCCTGAGACGGTCCCCGGGGGCACGAGATCCTGGAGGTTGTCACGAACAGGGGCGATAGAGGTCGCCGTAGGCCCCGGTTCGCCACCCTCACGCCCGAGCCCACCTGGGTCCGGCCCGCGGTTGTCACGAACAGGGGCGATAGAGGTCGCCGTAGGCCCCGGTTCGTCACCCTCACGCCCGGGTCCGCCGCCCCGAGCTCAGTCCCCGGGGACCTCGGCATCGATCTCGGCGAGCCAGGCCCGCGACGCCGCGTCCGAGGGCATGCGCCAGTCGCCGCGCGGCGAGAGCGAGCCGCCGGCCAGCACCTTCGGGGCGTTGGGCAGGGCGGAGCGCTTGAACTGGTTGGAGAAGAAGCGCTTCGTGAACACGGTCAGCCAGTGCTTGATCTCGCCGCGGGTGAAGGAGCGCTTGTCCGCCTCGAGGTAGCCGGCCGGCCACTCCCCCGCCTCGACATCGCCCCAGGCCTGGTGGGCGAGGTAGGCGGTCTTCGCGGGGCCGTCGCCGCGGCGTAGCAGGTGGTAGAGGAAGAAGTCGTGCAGGGCGTAGGGGCCGATGGAGTCCTCGGTGGACTGCGCCTTCTCCCCCTCGCGGGTGGGGATCAGCTCGGGGGTGATCTCGGTGTCGAGCACCGCCTGGAGCACGCCGGTCGCGTCGTCCCCGAAGAGCCCCTCGGCGATCACCCAGCGGATCAGGTGCTGGATGAGGGTCTTCGGGACCCCGGCGTTCACGCCGTAGTGGGACATGTGGTCGCCCACGCCGTAGGTGCACCAGCCCAGCGCCAGCTCGGAGAGGTCGCCGGTGCCCACCACGATCCCGCCGAGGTGGTTGGCGAGGCGGAAGAGGTAGTCGTAGCGCAGCCCGGCCTGGACGTTCTCGAAGGTGACGTCGTAGACCTCCTCGCCGTCGCCGAAGGGGTGGTGCATGTCCTTCAGCATCTGGGTGGCCGCGGGGCGGATGTCGAGGGTCTCGAAGCTGGCGCCGATCGCGGTGGAGAGCAGCTCGGCGTTGGAGCGGGTGTGCTCCGTGGTCGCGAAGCCCGGCATCGTGTAGGTGAGGATCTCGGAGCGGTCGCGACCCAGCAGGTCCATCGCCCGCGCGCACACCAGCAGGGCGTGGGTGGAGTCGAGGCCGCCGGAGACGCCCAGCACCGGGCGGGCGCCGCCCGGCTTGTCCCCGCCGATCGCGCTGAGGCGACGCACGAGCCCGGCCACCTGGATGGAGAACGCCTCGTAGCAGTCCTGGGCGAGACGCGCGGGGTCGTCGGGCACGAAGGGGAAGCGGTCGAGCTTGCGGCGCAGCGGGCCGGTGGGCGGCGGTGTGCGCAGCGCGGGCAGCTCCTCGCCGGTCTCGGCGGCGTGGGCGTCGTGGCGGGCCTGAGCCGCGCCGCGGCGCCGGCCGAGCAGGATCGGGGCGAGCATCTCCTCGTCCTCGACCTCGTCCTCGTCGTGCTCCCCCTGCTCGTCCCAGAAGTCCGTCGCGTCCCAGGGCCCGAAGAGCGAGGTCTCGCCCCAGGTCTGGAACTTCTCGAGCGAGGTCTCGTGGGTGCGGCGGTTGTCGTCGAAGGTGTTCTGGCGGCGGCGCTCGGCGACGAGCCGGTCCAGGTCGATGTCGGCGATGGTGGCGCGCGGCCCCTGCGGGAAGCGCTCCGTCTCCCCCAGCAGGTCACCGCACTCGTACACGAAGGTCTGGCCGTCCCAGGCGAGGTCGGTGGTGGACTCCCCCTCGCCGGCGGCGGCGTAGACGTAGGCGCTCTGGGTGCGGGCGGAGGAGGAGCGGGCGAGGAGCTTGCGGTCCTCGGCCCGGCCGATGGTGATCGGCGATCCGGAGAGGTTCACGATCACCGTCGCCCCGGCGAGCGCGGCCTCGGCCGAGGGCGGGATCGGGACCCACATGTCCTCGCAGATCTCGACGTAGAGCTTCAGCCCGGGCACGTCGTCGACCGTGATGATGCCGTGCGGTGTGAGGTCCGCGAACTGGCCGCCGAGCACCACGGACTCGTCGCAGGCGTCGTCACCGGGCGCGAACCAGCGGCGCTCGTAGAACTCGCGGTAGGTGGGGAGGTTCTGCTTCGGGGAGATGCCGAGGATCTGCCCGCGATGGATCACCACGGCGCAGTTGAAGATCCGCGAGCGGTCCTTCGCCCGCAGCGGCGCACCGAGCACGATGATCGGCATCAGGTCCTCGCTCGCCTCGAGGACTGTCAGCACCGCCTGCTCGGCCGCGTCCAGCAGCGGCTCCTGCATGACCAGGTCATCGAGCGAGTAGCCGGTCAGCGACAGCTCGGGGAAGACCGCGAGCCCCACCTGCTGCTCATGCAGGTCCCTCAGCACCTCGAGGTGCCGCTCGGCGTTGGTCGCCGGATCGGCGAGCGCGACCGGCAGCGTCACCGCGGCGGCGCGCAGGAAGCCGTGGTCGTAGATCGAGGCGTGGGGGTCCGAGGGGTCCTCGTGGGTGATCGTGGGAAGGGCCCGCTCGAGGGCGTGGGCGCGCTCGACCTCGGAGGGCTGCGCGGGCCCCTGACCGGTGGGCTTCGGGGAGGCGGGCTGCGACGCGGTGCTCATGGAACGAGCGTAATCCAGGCACCCCCTCGCAGGGCCCCGTCGCGCCGCTCAGCGGGGCTCACCGGGGGAAGGGCACGCCCGTCAGCTCCTGCGTCCACTCCCACACGCGACGCGCCTCGTCGGCGCTGCGCAGCGATCGGTAGAGCGTCTGCGGCCCGGGGCCGCCGCCCACATGGCCGGGGCCCGTCGGCCCGTGGAGCCGGCCCCCGGCGGTCTCGGGGGACGTGGCGGCGAGCAGTGCGGGCAGCGCCGCGCTCTCCGGGGTGCCGACGAGGATCCCGCGCCGCGAGAGCGCGCCGATGATCCGGCGGGACGGGGTCTCCGCCGACCGGCCGAGCGTGGGCTGGGCGGCCAGCAGATTGGTGGGGGCGACGCCGGGATGGGCCAGGCCGCTGCGCACGCCCCAGCCGCCGGCCCGGCTGCGGCGGTCGAGCTCGAGCCCGAGCAGGCCGAGCGCGATCTTCGACTGGCTGTAGGCGCGCATCGGGTCGTAGGAGCGCTCGTGCTGGGGGTCCTCCCAGTGGATCCCGCCCCGGGCGGCCGCGATGCTGATCTGCCAGGCGACGGTCGCCCCCGCATCGCGCAGCAGCGGCATCAGCGCGGCGACCAGCGCGGCGTGACCGAGGTGGTTCGCACCCAGCTGCAGCTCGAAGCCGTCCTCGGTGGTGCGCCGCTCGGGCGGGGTCATCACGCCGGCGTTCGCGATGAGGTGGTGGATCGGCACGCCCTCGTCCTGGAGGGTCGCGGCCAGGGCGCCGACGGAGGCGAGCGAGGCGAGGTCCAGCGCACGCAGCGACACCTGCGCTCCGGGCACCGCGGCGCGGATCCCGTCGGCCGCGCGCTCACCCTTGGCGGGGTTCCGCACCGGCAGGATCACCTCCGCCCCGGCGGCGGCGAGGCGGCGGGCGATGACCACGCCGATGCCGTCGGAGGCGCCGGTGACGACGGCACGGCGGCCGGTGAGATCGGGAAGGGCGAGATCGGGGGCGGTGCGGGCCATGGGGGCTCCTCGGGTCGGGCCGACGGGGTGGTCGGGGTGAACGGGATCCAGCCTGAAGCGCCCGACGTGCCGCATCCAGGGATAGATGCTCCTACGCTGCGGCGGCGCAGACCGTTGCCTGCGCGCCGCCGTCGGACTAGAAAGAGGACCGGGCGGAGACATCTCGCCCGACGGGCCCCGCCACGGCGGCCGGGCCGCCGGATGCGGCCCGCAGCGACCAGCCCGCAGCGACCGGCCTTCAGGCGCCGACACGGAGGGGGATCCGATGAGCATCGACCGGGACGGTCTGGCCGTCTTCCTGCGCGGACGCCGCGAGGCGCTCCAGCCGGAGGACGTCGGCCTCCCGCGCGGCGGCCGACGACGCACCAGCGGTCTGCGCCGCGAGGAGCTCGCGGCGCTGTGCCACATGTCCGCCGACTACCTCTCCCGGCTCGAGCAGCGGCGCGGCCCGCAGCCCTCCGAGCAGATGCTGGTCTCGATCGCGCAGGGCCTCCACCTCACCCGCGACGAGCGCGACCATCTGTTCCTGCTGGCCGGTCACCGCCCGCCCGAGCGCGAGGGCGGCGGCGAGCACATCGGCCCCGGCCTGATGCGGATCCTGGACCGTCTGCAGGACACCCCGGCGGAGATCATCACGGAGCTCGGCGAGACCCTCCGCCAGACCCCGCCCGGCATCGCCCTGACCGGCGACCTCACCGCCCTCACCGGCCCCTCCCGCGCCATCGGGTACCGCTGGTTCACCGATCCCGGCGCGCGCGACCTCTACGATCCCGCCGATCACGGGTTCCTGTCCCGGCTGTGGGCCTCTGGGCTGCGCGAGGTCGCGACCCGCCGCGGTCCGAGCTCCCGCGCCGCGCACCTGGCCGAGGATCTCACCGCCCGCAGCGAGGAGTTCCGCGAGCTGTGGGCGCGGCAGGAGGTGGGGCTGCGGCCGCGGGAGGTGAAGCACTTCCTCCACCCCGAGGTGGGTCCGCTCGAGCTGGACTGCCAGTCGCTGCACGATCCCGGCAGCTCGCAGGCGCTGCTGGTCTACACCGCCCGGCCCGGCAGCGAGAGCCACGAGAAGCTGCAGCTGCTCTCGATGCTCGGGGCACCGGCCACCCTCTGACAGACGCGTCGGGAAGGGCCCCGACCTGCTATAGGTTGATCCGATGGATGCCTTCGCGACCCGTCCCCCGGAGGGAGCGGCATGAACTCCCGTCGCCCCCTGCTGGGGTGGCTGCTCGTCGCCCCCAGCCTGATCGGCGTCGCGGCCTTCCTGATCCTGCCCGTCGTCCTCGCGTTCGTGGTCTCCCTGTTCCGCTGGGACCTGCTGGGCTCGCGGCAGTTCATCGGCCTGGAGAACTATCAGGGGCTGCTGTCCGACGGGGCGCTGCTGAACTCGCTGCTGGTCACCGCGCTGTTCACGCTGATCTCCGTGCCGCTCTCGCTGGCGCTGGGCCTGATGCTCGCGACCCAGCTGGTGCGGGCCCTGCCGGGATCGGCGATCGTGCGGGTCATCGTGGTGATCCCGTGGGTGTGCGCGCCGCTGGCTCTGGGCGTGGTGTGGAAGTGGATCTTCCAGCCCTCCGTCGGCGCCCTGAACCAGATCCTGGGCGTGCGCGTCGAGTGGCTCACCGATCCGTCGCTGGCGCTGCCCGCGGTGGCGTTCGTGGCGATCTGGCAGAACGTCGGCTACATCTCGCTGTTCTTCCAGGCGGGGCTGACCCGGATCCCCGGCTCGATCTACGAGGCGGCGCGGATCGACGGCGCCGCCCCGTGGCAGTCGATGCTCTACATGACGATCCCGCTGCTGCGCCCCACCACCTTCTTCCTCGCGGTCACCCAGGTGGTGGCGAGCTTCCAGGTGTTCGACATGGTCTTCGCCCTCACCGGCGGCGGGCCCCAGCACCGCACCGAGGTGATCGCCTCGCTGATCTACCACGAGGCGTTCGTGAGCAGCCGCCTGGGCCGGGCGAGCGCCGTCGCCGTGATCCTGTTCCTCCTGCTGGTGGTGATCACGCTGGCGCAGCAGCGCTGGTTCTCCCGCCGCATCACCTACGACCTGAGCTGAGAGGAGACGAGATGACCACCGAGAATCCGGCTCCCCCGCGCCGTCGCCGCCCGCTGACCGGGCCGCTCCTGGCCCGGCGCCTCCTTGCCCACGCCGCGACCTACCTGGTGCTGGCCGTCGCGGCCGTGCTCACCCTGGGTCCGTTCCTGGTCTCGGTGATGACGGCCTTCACCTCCACGCAGCAGTTCGCCCAGCAGGGCCCGCTGTCCGTCCCCGCGCCGCCGGTGCTGGACAGCTTCCTGGCCCTGTTCTCCCCGGAGGCCGGGCCGGACGGCTTCGTGACCCCGGTGGTGGTGACCGTGCAGATGGTCGCGGTGATCCTGGTGGGTCAGATGGTGTTCTCGGTGCTCGCCGCCTATGCCTTCGCACAGCTCCGCTTCCCCGGCCGTGACCTGCTGTTCTGGGTGTACATCGCGACGCTGATGGTGCCGCAGGTGGTCGTGGTGGTGCCGCTGTACCTGATGATGAGCGAGGTGGGGCTGCGCAACACGTTCTGGGCGCTGATCCTCCCCTTCGTGCTCGGCTCCCCGTACGCGATCTTCCTGCTGCGGGAGAACTTCCGCGGCGTGCCCGGCGAGCTGATGGATGCGATGCGGATCGACGGCGCCGGCACCCTGCGCCTGCTGTGGCACCTGGTGGTGCCGCTGAACCGGCCGATCATCGTCACCCTGGTGCTGATCACCGTGGTGACGCACTGGAACAACTTCATGTGGCCGATGGTGATCACCTCCGGCCCCGAATGGCGGGTCATCACGGTCGCGACCTCGGCGCTGCAGTCGCAGTACAACAACAACTGGACCCTGGTGATGGCGGGGACCACGCTCGCGATGCTGCCGCTGGTGCTGCTCATGGTGGTCTTCCAGAAGCAGATCACCCGCTCGGTGGGCGACGCGACCCTGCGCTGAGCGGCCCGGACCAGCCCCACCCAGCCCAGCCGGAGTCACGAACACGGGCGAACGGGCCAGCCATTCCCCCAGGTCTGTCACTCTCACGACGGGGCGTGGGCCCGGGGGTGAGGGCGCGGTGTCACCGGAGGTCATATGGCGCCCCGGAACCTCGGCCGACGGACGATACTGGGAGGACTCGTGCTCCCGGAAGGACATCACCGTGCTGAACCGCCGTACCCTCCTCTCCTCCTTCGCCGCGGCCGGCCTGCTCGGCACCGCTGCGGCCTGCTCGCCCTCGTCGGACACCTCCGGCGGCTCCGGCGGCAGCGACGCCGGCGGCAGCACGGGGGGTGACAAGGGCTCGCTGACCTTCCGCCTCTGGGACGAGAACGCCGTGGCCGCCTACGAGGAGTCGTTCACCGCCTTCACCGAGAAGACCGGCTGGAACGTCACGATCGACGTGGTGCCGTGGGCCGACTACTGGACCCGCCTGCCGCTCGACGTCGCCAGCGGTGACGCGGCGGACGTGTACTGGATGAACTCCGCGAACTACATCCAGCTGAAGGACTCCGAGGCGCTGCTGGACATCAACGAGGTGGTCCCCGACGGCGCCGCGCAGTGGGAGAAGTCCGTGGTGGACCTCTACACGCGCGACGGCGGCCTCTGGGGCGTGCCCCAGATCTGGGACTCGATCGCCCTGTTCTACAACAAGGCCCTGGTCGAGGAGGCGGGCGTGGACCCGTCGACCCTCGCCTTCGACCCGAGAGCGGACTCGGACACCCTGCGCGAGGCCGGGGCCGCCCTGACCCTCGACGGCGCCGGCAAGCACCCGGGCGAGGACGGCTTCGAGGTCGACTCCCGCGAGCAGTTCGGCATCAACTCCCAGGCCGACCGCCAGGCGATCATCGGCCCGATGCTGGCCGCCAACGGCGCCGAGTGGCAGAAGGACGACAAGTACGTCTTCGCCTCCCCCGAGGGCATCGAGGCCTTCCAGTACATGGCGGACCTCATCAACGTCCAGAACATCGCCCCGAGCGCCGCGGACACCAACGAGAACGGCGACTTCACCCGCGACCTGTTCACCCAGGGCAAGCTCGCCCTGTTCCAGTCCGGCCCCTACAACCTGCTGCCGGTCTCCGACGGCGTGGCCGACTCCTTCGAGTGGGCGCTGGCGGCACCGGTCTCCGGCCCGGAGGGCCCGAAGTCCCTGGTCCACGGCGTGGTCGCGGTGGGCAACGCGAAGGCCGACGACGACCAGCAGCCCGGCATCAAGGAGCTGCTGACCTGGCTGGGGTCGAAGGAGGGGCAGCTGCCCCTGGCCGAGAAGGGCGTCTCCTTCCCCGGTCACGTGGAGGCGCAGGAGGCCTTCCTCGCCTTCTGGGAGAAGAAGGGCGTGGACGTCAGCGTCTTCGTGGACGCGGCGAAGAACGCCGCCGAGGCGGACACCGGCGCCCGCGCGAACGACGGGCTCACCGCCGCGATCCCCGTCTTCCAGGAGGTCTTCATCGGCCGCCTCACCGCGGAGAAGGGCATCCCGCAGGCGCAGGAGGAGGGCAACGCCGCCATGGCCGGCTGAGCCCGGCGCGGCACCTCCCCGCGCGGCAGTGACAGACACGGGGGAATGGCGTCCCTGATCGCCCCTGTTCGCCGCACCGGCGCTGCGCGCCGGCCGCCTCCACCGCTCCCTCACGACTCCTCCCCGGACCGTGCCCGTTTCGTACCCCGAAATCGCTCCCGCTCCTGGTGAGCGCATGCCACGCTGAGCACATGAGCCAGAGCACTCCTCCGCCGGACGGCATCGTCGTCGAGCACGTCAGCCGCGCCTTCGGCAGCGTCCAAGCCGTGCACGACCTGAGCTTCTCCGCGCCGCGAGGGGCGGTGACCGCGCTGGTGGGCCCCAACGGCTGCGGCAAGTCCACGCTCATGCTGATGCTGGCCTCGCTGCTGGCCCCGGACTCCGGCCGGGTGCTCGTGGGCGGGGTGGACCCTGCGGTGGATTCCGCCGCCGTGCGCGCGAGCGTCGGCTGGATGCCGGACCAGTTCGGGGCCTGGGACTCGCTGCGGGTCTCCGAGGTGCTCGAGGTGATGGGCCGCGCCTACTTCCTGCCGACGGCACAAGCCCGCCAGCGGGTCGACGAGCTGCTGCAGCTGATGGACCTGGCCTCCCTCGCCCAGCAGCCCGCGCATGTGCTCTCCCGCGGGCAGAAGCAGCGGCTGGGCCTGGCCCGGGCGCTGATCCACGCCCCGTCGGTGCTGATCCTCGACGAGCCCGCCTCCGGTCTGGACCCCGCCTCGCGGAGGCGGCTGCTGCACGTGGTGCGCTCGCTCGCCGCCGAGGGCACGACCGTGCTGATCTCGAGCCACATCCTCTCCGAGCTCGAGGAGATGGCCGATCATGTCGTGTTCATGGACGCCGGGCGGGCCGTGGACGCGTCGAGCATCCGCGATCTCGCCGCGCGGCCGCGACCCTGGCGGATCGCCTCCCTGCACCATCAGCGGCTGCAGGAGGCGCTGGAGAGGCTCGGGGTGCGCCACGGCGAGGTGCTCGATCCGCAGCGCACCAGCTCGGGCCACGCCGAGGTCATCGTGCAGCTCCCGGACGAGGCGACCGCCTCCCGGCTGCTCTCGGATCTCACCGCCGCCGACGCCCAGGTCATCGGATTCGGCCCGGCCACCGGGCGGCTCGAGGCCGCCTACCTCGCCTCGGACGCCGCCCACCGCGAAGGAGCCCTGTGATGAGCACCCCGCCCTCGACCCCGCAGTCCACCGCCGTCCGCGGCCGCGGCCGGAACGGCACCCTCTCGCTGCGCCCCCGCGGGCTGTGGCTGGTGACCTCGCTCGAGCTGCGCCAGCGGGTGCGCTCGGTGCGCTGGTACGTGGGGCTCGGCGTGTGGACCGTGGTGCTGCTGGGGATCGGCGTGCTGGGGCTCGCGCCCACGCTGTACACCTCGCAGTGGGACGGGATCGAGCAGGTCGCCGCGATGGTGTTCAGCCTCCAGATCATCCTGGTGCTGTTCGCGATGCTGCTGGTGGTGCCGGCGCTCACGGCCGGGTCGATCAACGGCGACCGGAGCGCGGGGACGCTCGCGACGCTGCAGGCGAGCCTGCTCAGCCCGCTCGAGATCACGCTCGGCAAGCTGCTGGCCGGCTTCCTCACCGGGCTCGCCTTCCTGGTCCTGGCCCTGCCCTCGGTGGTGCCGATCGCCCTCCTGGGCGGCATCGGACCGCTGTACTTCCTGCGGGCCGTGATGATGATCGTGCTGATCACGCTGTGCGTGACGGCGGTCGGGCTAGGCCTGTCCGCGCTGACCCAGCGGCAGCTGGGCTCGGTGGTGCTGGCCTACATCATCGTGTTCGGGGTGACTGCGGTGCTGCCCATCGCCTGGGGCTCCACCGCCGTCTTCCTGCAGCAGGAGCGGGAGGTCACTCAGTACTACACGGACTACGAGTCCGGGCGCTGCGAGCCAGAGACCGGGACCCAGGACGTGCCCCGCATTGATCTGACGATGCCGCTGCTGTGGGGGAACCCGGTGGTGATGCTGGCCGAGACCTCTCCGCCGATGTCGCCGACCGACTGGGGCGAGGAGGAGGACGGCAACGTCGACGCGCTGCGAGTGATCTCGGCAGGCGTCCGGGCCGCGTCCTCCATCACCCATCCGGCGAACAGCAACTACTGCGAGCCGGGCCAGCCCGGATATCCCACGGACCTCGGCGAGGTGCCGAACCGGCCCGTCTGGCCGATGGGCCTGACGCTGTGGCTGCTCGCCGCGGTCCTCGCCACATCGGTCACGGTGAGGCGGCTTGCGGTGCCGATCCGACGCCTCGGCGCGGGGACCCGCATCGCCTGAGGCCCCGAGGTGCGGGCGGCCGACGGGCCCGTCAGTCCCGTAGGTCCCGCAGCCCGCTCACGGAGTCCGGGATGCCGTGCCGGGACTCGCCGAACTCCGCCGGTTCCTGCCCGCCGCCGGTGAAGGACGAGCCCTCGCCGCCGAAGTCGGGCAGGCGTCCTCGTGCGAGGTCCGCCTCGCGCACGGCGGTGTCGGTCGCGCCGGGCTCGCTGTCGTCGACCCAGAGCCGTTCGCCGGCGGCGTCGAGGTCGAAGATCTCCAGCGCATGCGCGTCGGCGTCGCCCTGGAGGCGTCGGCGCAGGGCGGCGCGCACGGCGGGGTCCTTCGCGCGGTCGGAGCGGGTGCCCACGTCGGGCGCGACCAGCACGTACGGGCTCTTCCGTCGCATGTAATCACCGGCCGGCCCATAGAGCACGTCCCGCAGCCCGGTGCGCATCGCGGTGTCGGCGGCATATCCCTGCAGGGGCGCCAGCACCAGCAGGGCGGCCGCCACCCACACCCCGGTCAGGGCGGACGAGATCTGCAGCTGCCCCAGCAGCACCCCGATCACCACCGCTCCGGCGAACACCCAGAGGAAGCCGAGCCAGCCGCACAGCTCGACGGCCCGCGACTCCCACCGGTTCACCCGGGCGCGATGGATCCACGACTCGTGGGTGCGCAGGTCGTCCACCCTCTCGCGCTGGGAGGCGGAGAGCATCACCGCCAGCGCCGGGGTGAACGCCAGTGCGAGCACCACCGGGACCGAGACCCCTGCCACGACCACCAGCTGCTGCCAGCGCAGCGGGGAGGTCATGTCGGTCAGCTCGTTGGTGGACAGCCGCGAGATCACGGTGACCACATCGGTGATCCCGAAGATGATCCAGCCCAGGCCCGTCGCGGTGGGCAGCACCCGGACCAGGCTCGAGCGGGCGATCAGTCCCAGCGCGAGCAGGGCGCCGCGCGGCGTGGCGGCGCGGTTCAGAGCCGGGGTGCCCAGGTTCGGGGGCAGGTGCCTGCGGTCCTGTGCCTGCACCTGGGCGGCGGCCGCGGCGCGCCGCTCCAGATCAGGATCGATCCGGGCGGTCGTGGCCAGCGCCGCGGCATCCGGGATGCCCAGCAGCGTCGGAGCGGTCACCAGCCGGCGCACCAGAACCCACGCGACCTGGAGGGCGGCGATGCCCAGGCACCATGCGGACAGCGGACCCGCGCCGAGCCCTGACCAGGGCTGCGGCACCTCCAGGAGGACGGTGACCGGCAGGAGCAGCACCGCCAGGACCGGCATCAGCATCAGCGTCGCCGTGACCCGGGTGGTCACCGCCCGCTGGAAGGCCTGCTCGGTGAGGAAGTGCTGCGGCAGCAGCCCGGCCACGGCCGACGGGGCGAGCAGTGCGGGGAGCAGGCTCAGAAAGGTGGCGGCGGCCGGAACCAGGAGGTACGCCGTCCCTATGCCGTCGGGCGTGAACCCCAGGCCCAGCACGGTGGATCGGAGGATGCCGGGTTCGGCGAGGCCGGCCAGGAGGGAGAGGAGCCAGAAGATGGGCGAGGTGCCGCCGACGTACAGCGTCAGCAGCAGGTACCACAGGCCCAGGAGCACCAGGGCGGGCGCCCAGAGGATCCGCAGCAGGCGCCGACGGATCTCCGCCTTCGACTCGGCGATGATCTCTCCGGGCGGCACCAGGGAGGTGCTCTCCTCAGGCAGCCGCTGCGGGTCCGGCAGGGACGTCAGCGGCGGCAGCGGTCGGGAGTAGGGGGAGGTCATCGGCGGGGTCCGGGGATCAGACGGAACGTCGGCCCAGGAACGCGCGGCCCAGGGTCATCTCGTCGGCGTAGTCGAGGTCGCCGCCCACGGGCAGGCCGGAGGCGAGGCGGGTGACGGTGAGCTCCATCGGGCCCAGCAGCCGCGAGAGGTAGGCGGAGGTGGCCTCGCCCTCGATGTTCGGGTCCAGGGCCAGGATGACCTCCTGGGTCTCGCCGGAGCCGAGACGGGTCATCAGCTGGGTGATGCGCAGGTCGCTCGGGCCCACGCCGCCGATCGGATCGATCGCGCCGCCGAGCACGTGGTACCGGCCCTTGAACTCGCGGATCTTCTCGATCGCGACGATGTCCTTGGACTCCTCGACCACGCAGATCACCTCGTCGGTGCGGCGGGGGTCGGTGCAGATGCGGCACTTCTCCTCGGCCGAGACGTTGCCGCAGATCTCGCAGAAGCGCACGGTGTCCTTGACCTGGACCAGCACCTCCGCGAGCCGGCGCACAGCGGCGTCGTCGGCGTCCAGCAGATGGAACGCGATCCGCTGCGCCGACTTGGGGCCGATGCCCGGCAGTCTGCCGAGCTCGTCGATGAGGTCCTGGACGATGCCTTCGTACACAGCCCCAACTCTAGTTCCCGCCTGCGACATCACGGGCGCGGACGAGCCGTGCTGTGAGCGAACCGCCGCCCCGGTCGACCACCTGGTGAAACGTTCCGCCGCGGGGTGGGGACCTCGATAGGCTGAAGAACCGCGCCTGTACGGCTGCTCGACGAGGAGAACGATGGCCCAGCTTCCCAGCACCCTGCTCGATGCCGTTCACGAGCGCCTGCTCGCCGGACTCTCCGACGTCGGCGGCGATCCCGCGACGATCGACGAGATCGCCGGTCGCGTGATCTCCTACCTGCGCAACACCGCGGAGACCACGGTGAACGTCGAGGACGACGGCACCACCTTCGTGATCACCGGGGACATCCCGGCGATGTGGCTGCGGGACTCAGCCGCGCAGCTCACCCCGCTGCTGCGCCTGGTGGTGGGCGGCGTGGGATCCGACGAGGACCGCGCCGAGCTGGTCTCCCTGCTCAGCGGCCTGCTGCGCCGGCACTGGCAGTACATCGAGATCGATCCGTACGCGAACGCCTTCAACCGCGGGCCGGACTCCTCCCACTGGGATCAGGACGAGACCGAGCGCCAGAACCCCTGGGCGTGGGAGCGGAAGTTCGAGCTGGACTCGCTGTCCTACGGCCCGGACCTGGCCTGGCGCGTGTGGACGGCCACCGGGGACACCTCGTGGGCCGGCGAGCAGTTCCTCATCGCGGCCCGCACGATCCTCGCCACCGTCGCCACCGAGCAGCGGCACGAGGAGCGCTCGGAGTACTTCTTCCGACGCTCCGGCGTGCCCGCGCAGGACACCCTGGACCGCGAGGGCCGCGGCTCGCTGACCACCCCGAACGGCCTGGTGTGGGCGGGCTTCCGTCCGTCCGACGACGCCTGCGAGCTCGGGTACAACATCCCGGGCAACCACTTCCTGGCCCTCTCCCTCGAGCGGCTCGCGGTGCTGCTCGAGGAGGTGGCGGACGCTCCGACGGAGGCCGCCGAGGCGCGGCGGCTGTCCGAGGAGATCCGGGGGGCGCTCGCGGAGCACGGCCTGATCGACGGACCTGAGGGGCAGAAGATCTGGGCGTACGAGATCGACGGCCGCGGCGAGCACCGCTTCCTCGACGACGCGAACGTGCCGAGCCTGCTGGCGCTGCCCTACCTGGGCTGCGTCGATGCGGAGGATCCGGTCTACCTCGCGACCCGCGAGGCGGTGCTCTCGCGCCGGAACCCGTACTACTACGCGGGCCTCTACCTCGAGGGCGTCGGCTCCCCGCACACCCCGAAGGACCACGTGTGGCCGATCGCGAAGGCCGTCGAGGGTCTGACCACGTCGGACCGGGCGGAGAAGCTGCGCCTGCTGCAGCAGATGATCGCGACCGACGGCGACACCGGGATGATGCACGAGGGCGTCCACGTCGACGAGCCGACCACCTTCACCCGCGAGTGGTTCTCGTGGTCGAACTCGATGTTCTGCGAGCTCGCCCTCGACCTCGCCGGGGTGGACCGGGACCTGCACGCCCGGGCGTGAGTCCAGAGGGGTGGCCGCTCGCTCGGGACGGGGCGTCCGGCTCTCCGCGCCCTCCCCCCGTGCGGGAGCGCCCCGGCTGGCCACCGCGTCGCGGGCGGGATACGGTCGGAGCGGGCCCTCGCTCCCTGGCAGGGCCCATCGTCGACCCTGAACAGGACGTGGACAGATGCCGTCGATGCCGCCCCCTTACGGCGCCCCTGAACCCGCCGTCGAATGCCAGGTGACCCGGGCGCCGGAGGTGCCCACGGCCGTGGTCTCCCGGACCGAGTTCCCGATGCACGAGATGGCCTCGCTGATGGACGGGACCTTCTCCCATCTGGCGGCGGCGCTGGAGGAGGCCGGGATCAGCGTGATCGGCCCGGCGTTCGCGCTGCACCATCGGGCCCCGGTCTCCACCGCGGATCTCGAGGTGGGCTTCCCGATCGATGCCCCGCTCTCCGGGACGCTCACCCTGCCCAGCGGATTCGAGGTCACCGGGTCCGTGCTGCCGGCCGGTCGCGTGGGCTGGACCTCGCACATCGGCGGGTATGGCGGCCTGGCCGAGAAGTGGGGCGCCTTCACCGAGGGCATCGGGGAGTCCGAGGAGCAGATGACCTTCCCGTTCTGGGAGTTCTACGTGACGCCGCCGTCGCCGGGCATGAACCCGGCCACCCTGCGCACGGATCTGTTCACCCTGCTCGAGCCGCGCGAGGACTGAGCACCTCCGGGCGACGGCTCGGCCGGTCGCGATTCTCGTCAGTAGTCGCGGTCCCCGTCAGCAGTCACGGTTCTCGTCAGTAGTTCCGGTTCTCGTCGATGACCTCGAGGACCTTGCCTCCGAGGAGCTTCTCGACCACTTCACGACCGTTGCGGGTGGCGACCACCGCATCCTCGTCGTCGCGGGTCGCCCCGCCGGTGGGGTCGGTGTCCGCGACGGGCTCCGCCGCTCCCCCGCGCCGGTTCGCGCCGCGCTGACCGGCGGCGGTGCGAGAGGCCAGCGCCGCCTCGCGCACGAGGGCGGCGCCGCTGCGAGGGGCCGCGGAGTCGGCTGCGGAGTCGGCTGCCGACGGGGCAGATGCGCTCGGCGCAGAGGTCGCCGATGACGAGGCGGACGGAACCGTCGCGGCGGACGCCGCCGACGAGGACCAGGAGGTCCCCGAGGCAGGCGGGGTCGTGGCGGTGGTCCCCCACGACGCGGCGGCCCGAGCGGAGGCCGAACCCTCGACACCGGTGGCGGGGGCGGCGGAGGCATCCTCCGCCGGCTCAGACCTCGTCCACGAGGTCGCGCCCGCGCCAGGGGTGTCGGCGGAGGGGGCGCTGGCGGCGGACCCCGAAGACATGGGCGGCATGGCCTGCAGCGCCGGGCGCCCGGAGTCGAACTCCTGCCCGCCCTGGTCGACGTCGCCTGGCGTGACGCCCTCCGGCTGTTCACCGGCGGAGTCGGCGCCAGCAGAGGCGGCGCCGGCGGCATTCTGAGCTGGGCGGGAATGGACGACTCGTCCTTCGGCGATCGCACGGCGCAGAGCGTTCTGGCCATAGGTCCGGGGGTCCTCGGGAGGGAGGCTGTCACGGCCTTCGTCATCCACCACCGGGGTCCCGCCGCCCGGAGCGGGGGCGGTCGCCGCCGCGGAGGGTGCAGCGCCCTGGACGTCGACATCGCGCGCGGGTGCCGGCGAAGAATCATCCTGCAGCGCGTCGGACCAGCGGGAGCCGCCCGGCGTCTCGTCCCTGGCCGGCGTCGGGACCGGCGCGGAGGCGGTGACCGGCGCGGCGGCATCCTGCTGAGGGGTGCGGTATCGCGGCTGGTAGTCGTCCTGGGGATCCGGTGGGAAGGGGTCGTCGGGTTCCGGCGGGAAGTCCTCGACCCGATCCGGTGCCGCGCCGGGACCGGGGCGACCGCCGGACTGGGCGGCTCGCGCCGCGGCCTGCATGGCGCGCTCGGACGCCCGCTGCCCCGCCGAGACCTGCTCCGGCTCCTGGGGGGCGGGAGCGGTCTCCCGCACAGGCACCGCAGAGACGGCGTCACCCCAGCGCGGCTTCGACGCGGGGGCGGGATCCACCTGTTCCGAAGCGGGGGTGCCGGTCGGGGCCGGGCCCCCGGCAGCTGCCCCCGCCACCGGCGCGGTCGCACCACCGGTCGGCACCGGGCCACCACCTGCTGGTCCGCCGCTCATCGGGCCACCGCCTGACGAACCACCGGCTGACGAACCGCCGACTGCCGGGCCACCACCTGCAGGGCCGCCGCCTGCAGAGCCACCACCTGCAGAGCCACCACCTGCAGGGCCCGCGCCCCTCCCGCCGCCGGGGCCGGGGTCCTCGCCGACCACGGCCTCGATCGTCACGTCGAGGTGCATGATGCGGCGCACCGCATCGGCCAGGTTCTGCGCGGCGGTACCGCGGTGGAAGGCGCTGACGAGTCCGTCCGTGCGGAACCCGATCACGAGCGTGCTGTCGTGCGCGCCGTTGACGTGCCCGTTCTGGGAGATCAGCGCCCAGCTGGGCCGACGGATCTGCTGCAGCTCGTCGAGGATCGCCGACCAGTGGGTCCGCACCTGATCCGCATCGAGCCCACCGCCCTGCGCGGGCTGGGCTGCCGGAGCAGGCTGTGCCGGGGCGTCCTGCGATGAGCCCTGGGACCGGGCCGCGGCCGCCGATCCCTGCGTCATGGTCTGCGGCGGGGTCGCGGCCTGCGGCTCCGCACTCGTATCGGGACTCTGCTGTGCAGCTGCCTGCTGGGCAGGCACCCGCTGCCCCGACGTCTGGTCTGCAGGCTGTTGCGTCGGGTCGTTCTGCGGAGCCGACGCGGCGGGATCCTGCGCCGCCGGACGCGGCGGAGCGCTCTGCTGCACCGCGTCTCCCCACGGAGCGCGCTCCTGCCGTGCGGGCTGCTCCTCCTGCGCGACCGGAGCCGCTGCCGGACGCCCGCCCCGGGCCTGGCGAGCGGCCTCGACCTTCTCCTGCGCGATGCGTCGGGCCTCCTCGCGAGCGCCGGACGCTCCGGCGCCGGAGCTCTGGGACGGTGCCTGCGCGGGCTGTCCGCCACGAACGGGCTGCGCACCGCCACGCTGGTCAGGGGCGGATGCCGGGCCATCGGCGGCCGCCAGCGCGGCGCGCTCGTCACGCAGCACCAGGCGCGCGGCGAGCAGCTCGAGATGCAGCCGCGGCGAGGTCGCCCCGCTCATCGTGGAGAGGGTCTCGTGCACGAGATCGCCGCACTGGGAGAGGTCGGCCGGGGCGAAGAGCCCGGCCTGGACACGCATGCTCTCGAGCTCGCCGGCCGGGACCTGGGGCAGCAGATCCGCGCCGCGATCGGGCACGGCGGCGAGGACGATGAGGTCCCGCATCCGCTCCAGCAGGTCTTCGACGAAGCGCCGCGGCTCGTGGCCCGTGGCCAGGACGTGCTCGACCGCCGAGTACAGCGAAGCGGCATCGCGCTCGGCGACGGCGGTGACGGCGCTGTCCAGCAGCGCGGTGTCGGTGAACCCCAGCAGCGCGATCGCGGTCGGGAAGTCCAGGCCGTCGTCCCCGGCGCCGGCCATCAGCTGGTCGAGCACCGACATCGAGTCACGTGCGGACCCGCCTCCGGCACGCACCACCAGCGGCATCACGCCCTCGCCGACCTGAACCTGCTCGGCGGCGCAGACCTCCTCGAGGTAGGGGCCCAGCACCTGCGGCGGGATCAGCCGGAAGGGGTAGTGGTGGGTGCGCGATCGGATGGTGCCGATCACCTTGTCCGGCTCGGTGGTCGCGAAGACGAACTTCACGTGCTCCGGCGGCTCTTCGACCAGCTTCAGCAGGGCGTTGAACCCGGCGGAGGTGACCATGTGGGCCTCATCGATGATGAACACCTTGTAGCGGTCGCGCACCGGGGCGAAGGAGGCGCGCTCGCGCAGCTCGCGGGCGTCGTCCACGCCGCCGTGGCTGGCGGCGTCGATCTCCACCACGTCGAGGCTGCCGGAGCCGCCGTTGGCGAGGTCACGGCAGGAATCGCACTGCCCGCAAGGGATGTCAGTCGGCCCTTCGGCGCAGTTCAGGCAGCGCGCGAGGATGCGTGCGGAGGTGGTCTTGCCACAGCCGCGCGGGCCCGAGAACAGGTAGGCATGGCCGATCCGTCCCGCGCGCAGCGCACGCCGGAGAGGCGTGGTGACATGGTCCTGGCCGATCACTTCGGCGAAGGACTCCGGGCGGTAACGACGGTACAGAGCGGTGGCCACCCCGACAGGCTAGTCGAGGTGGCAGACGCTCCCCACCGCTGGGGAGAACTCCACGCTGTGGAGGAGAGGTGCGGGACGGACGAATCCGGTGGATGCGCACCGCGATCAGTACCCGGCGACCCACCCGAGAGCTCCGCACCGAACGTTGTCGGCCGATTCGTGGGGCCGTACATGACGTACATCTTGTACGTTCCCCCGCATGCCGGACATGACATCCACCGCGCTCGTGACCACCGCTCGGTTCCGTGCGCAGCTGAGCGAGTACCTGGAACGTGCGAACCGCCAGCCCATCACGATCGCGAGTCGCGGCGCGCGCGCCCGCGGCGTGCTCGTCTCCCGCGAGTTCTTCGAGAGGGCGTGCATCGCTCTCGGGGACGAGCCGTACGCCAGCCCTCCGCAGTCGCGTCTCGACGAGATCATGGAGGATGCGATGCGGCTCCTCGGAGATCTCTGAGCCCGCGGCTCCCCCGCGAGGCTCCAGTCGGTCGCCGGGGGCATCGATGCCGACCCCGTGGATCGCGCCGCCCCACCATCACCCCGTAGCCCCACCATCACCCCGTTGCCCGCAGCAGAACTCCGTTGACCGCCGCCGCGCCGCTCGGGACACTCCTCCCATGACGATCTTCATCTCGCACACCAGCATCGACTGCCACGATGCCTTCACCCTCTCCGAGTGGTGGCGCACCGCGCTGGGATACGACATGGACACGGAGGACCCGAACCTCCCCGGCCATGAGGAGTGCGCGATCCACGATCCCGTTTCGGGCCACACACTCCTCTTCCTCGAGGTCCCCGACGCGGAGCTGCCCGCCAAGCGGATCCACTTCGACGTGCGCCCGCGCGAACGCTCGCAGGAGGACGAGGTCGTCTGGCTGCAGGAGCACGGAGCCCAGCTCGTCGCAGACCACCGCGGCATCCATGGCCCGGGCAGCGGCTGGGTCACCCTCGCCGATCCGGAGGGCAACCAGTTCTGCGTGCTGCTCTCGCCCGACGAGCGCACGGCCTTCCTCGCCGCGACGACATGAGTCACGACGACATGAGCCACGACGAGATGAGCCACGACGGCGCCGGGCGCCCCTGCAGCCCGGATCCGGATCTGGTGCCGGAGCTGCTGGTGGAGGACCTGGCGCGGAGCCTCTCCTTCTGGCGTGGCAACTGCGGCTTCGCGATCCGCTACGACCGGCCCGAGGAGGGCTTCGCGTACCTGGTCCGTGAATCGGCGCAGGTCATGCTCGAAGAGCGGGGCCGCGGCCGCAACTGGGTGACCGGCCCGCTCGAACCGCCCTACGGCCGCGGGCTGAACCTGCAGATCTCCGTGCGCGACCTCGAACCGCTCCTTGTCGCGCTCCGGGAGGCGTCCGTTCCGCTGTTCATGGAGCCCGAGACCCGCTGGTACCGCGTCGACGAGCATCAGGAGGTCGGGGTGCGTCAGGCGCTGGTGCAGGACCCCGACGGGTACCTCCTGCGCTTCCAGCAGTCCCTCGGAAGCCGGAGGCTCGACGCCGGCACCTGATCGGTCGGCAGAGCTCGAGGGATGCGACGCCGTCGGGCTAGTCAGCCGGTGCTGACTGCTCCGACCGTTCAGCCGCGGGGTCTGCACCCGGCTCCGCCGCGCCGCCCGCTGCATCGCCGTCGCCATCGACATCGCCGTCACCATCGATATCGCCCTCACCCTCGCCCTCGCCCTCGCCCTCGCCCTCGCCCGACGGAGCGTCTCCCTCCGCGGCACTCGCGGCCTCGGTGAGCTTCTCGCGACGATTCTTCAGGCCGGAGTAGGTCGCCACGAAGATGATCACCACCACGAGCACCGGCACCAGGACGTCCAGGAGCCAGTCGGGGACATCGAAGGGCAGGGAGAAGTCCGGCACCAGGCCCAGCAGCCAGCGCACGGCGTCGCCGACGGGGCGCAGGATCTCGGCGATCAGCTCCCGGATCGGTGTCAGCAGCGCGTCGATGAACTCCCGCACCGGCCGCGTGAACGCCTCGACCCAGTCCCTGATCGGCTGAGTGGCCTGCGCGACCGCGTCGATGACCGGGCGGACGAGGCTCTCGATCCACCGCGCGACCGGATCGAGCAGTCCGCTGAGCAGAGTGCCGAGACCCAGCAGCGGGATGAGGAACTTCGCCCCCTTGGTCAGCGCGGCCACCAGCGCGAAGCGGGTCGGATGCGTCGTGCGCTTCTCGTCGCGCACGGCCGACGGGGACCCGTCGGCCGGGAGGAGCACAGTGGTCCGGAAGCCATGGCGCACCTCGACCTCGCCCGCTCCGCCGAGTCCGGCGGTGCGGATCGTGATCACCTCGCAGTCCTTGATCTCACCGCTCTGACGACGACGGCGCACCGTGCACGTGAGCGTCGAGAAGCCGTCCTCGAGACCGAACTGCAGGGGACCCGCGGCATCGACGGCGGCTCCCCCACCGTCAGCGTCTCCCTCGTCCTCGGTCCCAGAGTCCTCCGGCCGTTCCTCCGCAGCGGCGCCCGCAGACTCCCCAGCATCCGGCCCCGGCTCCGACCCTGACTTCGGCTCCGGCTCCGGCTCCGGCTCCGGCTCCGGCGATCCTTTCCGCGCCGCCTCCTCGGCTTTCGGGTCGTGCTCGACCCCGTCGACGACGAGAGTGAAGGTCGTGTCCAGCAGCCGATGGCGCACGCGGACGACGTAGTCGTGCGCGCCGGCCCGACCGCGGTACTCGACGTCGGCGGCGAATCGGGTCGACCGCTGCTCGCCGAAGGAGCGCTCCTCCCCGTCGTCGGCACCGGCCCCGTCGGACGTCTCCTGGCCCCCTCCGTCGCTCGTCTCGGGAGCGGTGGCGGAGTCGAGATCATCGAGGGCGCTGCGGGGCATGCCTCCACTGTCCCAGGACGCGATGGCGGAGCCATCCTCCTCTCGTCGAGATCCGGTGCTCCTCGGATCGGCCGAACGGAGGATGCCGCGCCGGACGCCTCGCAGGTCGCCCGCGCAAGCCCGCACCTGGCAGGACCGCTGATCTCCCTAGCGCTCCTAATGTGACCGCATAGGAGTTTGGTTGAAACGGCGACGATGCCGGGCGTAGCGTCGACGCCTGTGAGCACATCCACCACCCCCGCCCCCTCGACGGAGACGCGTCGGCGCAACCCGCTCGGCGCGATCCTCCGCATCCCCTTCGGCTGGCAGGTCCTGATCGGACTCGCCCTCGGCATCATCCTCGGCCTGGTCGCCGCCCAGATGGGTCCCGGCTCCGGCGAGGACGGCGCGAACTGGCTGACCACCGTGCTGGACACCATCGGCACCATCTTCGTGACGCTGCTGAAGGCGCTGGTCCCGCCGCTCATCTTCCTCGCGATCGTCACCTCCATCGCGAATCTCCGCAACGTCACCAACGCCGCCCGACTGGCCTGGAAGACCCTGCTGTGGTTCGCGATCACCTCGCTGATCGCCGTCTCCATCGGCATCGCCCTCGGCGCCCTGACCAACCCCGGCAGCGGATCCGGCGTGGACCGCTCCACCGAGGCCGCCTCGAGCACCCAGGGCGGATGGCTCGACTTCCTCACCGGCCTGGTCCCCTCGAACTTCCTGGGCATCACCGGCACCGCCGGTGACGACGGCTCCGTCACCCTGGGCTTCAACGCCCTGCAGATCCTCGTCATCTCCATCGCCGTGGGCATCGCCGTGCTCAAGGTCGGGGACAAGGCCGAGCCCTTCCTCAAGGTCACCGGCTCCGCGCTCGCGATCGTGCAGAAGCTGCTCTGGTGGGTCATCCGACTCGCCCCGATCGGCACCGTCGGCCTGCTCGGCAACGCCGTGGCGAGCTACGGCTGGGAGGCGATCGGCCAGCTCGGCGTGTTCACCCTCGACGTCTACGCGGGCATGCTGATCGTGCTGCTCGTGGTCTACCCGGTGCTGCTGAAGCTCAACGGGCTCTCCATCGGCTCCTTCTTCCGCGGGGTGTGGCCCGCGACCTCGCTGGGCTTCGTCTCCCGCAGCTCGCTGGGCACCATGCCGATGACCCAGACGGTCACCGAGCGCATGGGCGTCCCGCGCCACTACGCCTCCTTCGCGATCCCGCTGGGCGCGACCACCAAGATGGACGGCTGCGCCGCGATCTACCCCGCGCTCGCCGCGATCTTCGTCGCGAACTTCTACGGGGTCCCGCTGGGCGTCACCGACTACCTGCTCATCGTGCTGGTCTCCGTGCTCGGCTCGGCCGCGACCGCCGGCATGACCGGCGCGACCGTCATGCTCACGCTGACCCTGTCCACCCTGGGCCTCCCGCTGGAGGGCGTGGGCCTGCTGCTCGCGATCGACCCGATCCTCGACATGGGCCGCACCGCCCTGAACGTCACCGGCCAGTCGCTGGTGGGCGTCATCGTCGCCAAGCGCGAGAAGATCCTCGACCAGGCGGCCTATGACGCCGCCGCCCGCACCTCCTTCTCGGCGATCCAGGCCGAGGAGTCCGCGCAGGCCGAGGCCGACGCTGCAGAGGCCGACGCTGCGACCGACGGCGCCGACGGGCCCCGCGAGAAGCAGTCCGCCACCGCCTGACCGCCCCGGCCGAACGTGGCAAGAGCCGCGGCCCCGGCTCGGCCCGGCGAGAGATGTCCCGTGACGACCGATGCGCACCCCGGCATCGGACGTCACGGGACATCTCTGCATCCCGCAGCGGGCCCGCGGGAGTCGGGGCTGCGGGGTCGCGGCGGCCGGCCGCGGCCGACGTGAATCCGCGCACCAGCGGTCCCTCCTCCTCTGGCCCGCACGGACCCCGGGGTCGTAGGGTGGAGACGTCCTCTCGGCCCGGCGCACGGGCCCCGCAGTGCATCTACCTCGGGTCCTCAGCGGATCGTCCAAGGCGGCACCTCACCGTCCGGAGCGGCGTTGACCACTGACCAGCACAGCACCCCCCAGAACAGCACCCCGCAGCACGGCGCCCCGCAGCAGGGCGCCCCCACCGCGGCCGAGCCCGCCCAGCGCCCGCTCACCCTGCGCGCCGCGGCCGGGGCCGGCTACTTCCCCATCGCCTTCATCGCCCGGTTCCCCTTCGCGATGATGGTCGTCGGCACCCTCACGCTCGTCGTCGCCGCGCGCGACTCGATCGCGCTGGGCGGGTTGAACTCGGCGCTGCTGGGGCTCGGCTCCGCGCTCGTCGGCCCCCTGCTGGGCGCCGCGGCGGACAGGATCGGCCAGCGGCCCGTGATCCTGGTGTCCGGGATCCTCAACTCGCTCGCGCTGCTGGCCCTGGCCTATGTCGCCTTCAGCTCCCTGCCCGACGTGGCGGTGCTCGCCGTCGGCTTCGTGATCGGTGCGACGTCCCCGCAGATCGGGCCGTTCTCCCGCTCCCGCCTGGTGCAGCTGATCCTCACCCGGCTCCCGGCCGCCCGCCGCGCGAAGAGCCTCAACGCCACCATGGGCTACGAATCCGCGGCCGACGAGACCGCCTTCGTGTTCGGTCCGGTCGTGGTGGGCCTGCTCGCGACGACGATGACGCCCGCGGCGCCGATGATCGGCGCGGCCGTGCTGACGCTGCTGTTCGTCACCGCCTTCGCCCTGCATCCCACGGCCGCGCTGAGCGCTCCGAGCACGGAGGCACCGACCGTGCAGGCCCCCGCCTCCGCGCTGCGCACCGCGCCGGTGCTGGTCATCGTGGCGGGCGCCCTCGGCGTCGGACTGTTCTTCGGCACCGTGCTGACCTCGCTGACCGCCTTCCTGGCCGAGACCGGGAACGCAGGCTCCGCGGGGCTGGTCTACGGGGTGATGGGGGTCGGCTCGACGATCCTCGCGCTGTCGATCTCGCTGTTCCCCGAGCGGTTCCGGCTCTCGGCGCGGTGGCTCGTCTTCTCCGCGCTGATGCTCGCCTCGATGATCGCCTTCGGCCTGGCCGGCGGCCTGATGGGTCTGATCGGTGCGATGGCCGTGGCGGGCGTGGGCATCGGGCCGACGGTCGTGACCCTGTACAGCCTCGCGGCGGAGCGCTCCCCGCAGGGCCGGTCCGCGACGGTCATGTCGATGCTCGGCTCCGCGACGATCGTGGGCCAGTCCGCCGCCTCCGCGCTCACCGGCGCGGTCGCGGACAGCGCCGGATCCGGGGCGGCGATGTGGCTGCCGACGGGCGCGGCCGGCCTGGTGCTGCTCGCCGCCGTGGCCAACGCCGTGCTCGGCGGCGGCCGCTCCGCCGTCACCGCCCCGGAGGGCGACACCGCCGAGGACTCGCAGACCGAGCCGGTCACGGCACGGGCGACGACCCTCGCGGAGCATCCCGCCGAGCACCTCTGACATCGGGGGTGTCGGGGGCGTCGCGGGCGTCGAGTCCGGCGTCACCAGCGCCGGCACCACCGGCTCCGACAGCCCCGACGACGTCCGGCTCTTGATCCGTCTCCTGCTCGGCGTCCCTGCCGGAGACCTCTTCCACAGCACCACGCCCGCGCCTCGGCGACCAGGTGGCTGCGAGGACCCCGCCCACCACCAGCACGGCGCCCGAGACCTCGGCGAGGGCCGCCCGCTCCCCCAGCACCAGTGCCGCGGCGCTCATGCCCACCACCGGCACGAGCATCGAGAACGGGGCGACCGATCCGGCCGGATGCTGCGCCATCAGCCAGCTCCAGATCGCCGAGCCCACCAGGGTCCCGAGCACCACGGTGTACGCGAGGCCGAGCAGGGCGTGCACCCCCGTCGAGGTGCCCAACCCGTGCATCGACGCGGAGATCCGGTCCGGACCCTCCACGAGCAGCGAGAGCACGAGCGCGGGCAGCGGCGGCACCACGGACATCCACAGCACCAGCCGCAGCGGCTCGCTCGAGCGGGCCTGACGGGCGCAGAGATTCCCGAACGCCCAGCCGAGCGCGCCCAGCAGCGTGAGCAGGAAGGGCAGCAGCGACGCATTCTCCGCCCGGTGGAGCCCCACCACGCCCAGGCCCACCACGGCGACCGCCACTCCGAGACCGGCTCGGGCGCCCAGGTGCTCGCGCGTGAGCAGGACGCCCAGCAGCACCGTGAAGGGCGCCGAGGCCTGGAGCACCAGCGAGGCGAGGCCTGGCGGCACCCCGAGCGTCATCGCGAGGAAGAGGAACGCGAACTGCGCGACCCCGAAGCCGAGCCCGTAGCCGAGCACCCAGCGCCACGGCACCTGCGGAGGGCGCACGAACAGCAGCGTGGGCACGGCGATCAGCGCGAAGCGCACGGCGACGAGGAACAGCGGAGGGAACTGCGCCAGGGCGGCGTTGATGGCCAGGAAGTTCAGCCCCCACAGCACGGCGACCACCAGGGCGAGGAGACGGTGCTGGGCGGGCATGCGGACCACTGTGCCCGCCGCGTCCCTCCAGGACAAGCGGGTTCAGCGCCCGCCCGTCCCTCGCCCGACCGCCCCTCGCCCGCCCGTCCCTCGAGTGCGAGCCCCTCAGCCGCTCATCGCCGGAGCACGTGCCGCAGCGCCTCCTCCACGGTGCGGTGGGCGGGCACGAAGCCGCCGGCCTCGAGGCGGGCGGAGGAGACGTTCTGGTCGGTGCGGATCAGCTCGTCGGCCGCCTCCGCGCCCAGGACGAGACGCGGGCCGGCGGGCGGCACGGGCAGCAGCGCCGGCCGATGGAGCACCCGCCCCAGCGTGCGCGCGAAGTCCCGGGCGGAGACCGGCTGCGGTCCCACGCCGTTCACGGGGCCCACCACCTCCGCGGTGAGCGCGGCATGGGCGAAGGCCCGCACGACGTCGTCCAGCGAGACCCAGGAGAGCATCGCCTCCCCGTCGGTGAGGCGACCGCCCAGGCCGGCCAGGAACAGCGGCAGCTGGGGCAGCAGGGAGCCGCCGCCGTCCGAGAGCGCGAGCCCGGTGCGCACGAAGGCGGTCCGCACCCCGGCGTCGGCCGCGGCATGGGCGGCGCCCTCCCAGTCCCGGACGAGGTCGGCGAGGAATCCCTCGCCGCCCGGGTCCGCCTCGGTGAGCAGCTCGCCGGGCCGGCGCGGACCGTAAGCGCCGATCGCCGAGGCCTGCACCAGCGCGGAGGGGCCGTCCTGCATCCGGGCCAGCGTGCGGGAGATCAGGGCGGTGCCTCCGACGCGCGAATCGCGGATCTCCCGCTTCGCCGAGGAGCTCCAGCGGGTCGCGATGGACTTCCCGGCGAGGTTGACCACCACGTCCACGCCCTCGAGGTCGACGGGATCCAGGCGTCCGGCCGATGGGTCCCAGGAGATCTCCCCCGGCCCCACGACCTCCTCGCGCACCATCCGTCGCACGGTGTGCCCGCCGGTCTCGAGCAGTGCCGCGAGCTGCGTGCCGATCAGGCCGGAGGAGCCGGTGATCGCGACGGTGCGGCGCGGGAGGTGCTCGTACCGGGCGTGGAAGGCGAGATCGTCGTGCAGCTGGCGGCGACGGAAGTCCAGCAGGCGGCGCATCTGGGATTCCGCGATGGGGGCGAGGCGCTCGAGGTGCCGAGGCAGCTCGAGCTCGATGACGTCGCGGATCGCGGTGCGGTCGCCGTCTCCGTCGGCCGCGATCCGATGCTCGTGGCGCCATGTGCGGAAGGGACCGCGGACCTGCTGGTCGACGAAGCGCTCCTGATCGCCCCGCTCGTCGTGCTCGACGTGGCGCAGCACCCAGTGCGGTCGCAGCGCGGTGGGCAGCACCGACGGGCCGACGCGGGTGCCGACGAGGCGCCCTGCCCGCATCCCGCCCACGTCGGGCTCGTCCACCGAGGCGAGGCCGGGAGGGGTGAGCCGGATGAGCGCGCCGGGCCTGCCGTACCAGGCGAGGACCTCGGACGGCGGGTGCGCAACCCGGTGGACTGTCTCGATCCTCATCGCAGCTCCTGACCTCGAAGAACGGGTCCTCCCACGCTACGCACCGCAGGGCCGCGGGGAAAGGGTCTGAAAGCGGTGGTAAGGAGCGATGGCAGGGAGCGGTCTCGACCTGCCTCCGGGCATGAAGCGACCCCTCGTGCACCTGCCAGAGCTCACCTGCCCTTGCTGCCGTCAGGCCCTGGGGGAGTTCAGCAAGATGACACCGCACGAGGGGTCGCGGAACAGCATACCGGCTCATGGGCCGACGTTTCGAGCCGGCGTGGGCGATCCTGCTCACGACACGCCCGGCACAGGGATGCTGACCGGTCGATGCCTCGCACCACCAGGGACTTCACGCCCACCACACCAGATCGAAGGTCACGACAGGGCAACGGGACGCTGAAAGAACCCTTGGAGACCGCCGTGTCCGGTAGGTTCCCTCCAGCACCGGATGGTGACGCCCCTCACCTCGAGCGCGACGCGGAGGGTGCCATCGCCTCCCCTATCCCCAGGAGCACACATGATCGCCTCATTCATCGAGGGCGCGAATCTGTTGATCTGGTCGATCCCGCTGATCGCCCTCTGCCTGCTCGTCGGCCTGTACTTCACCATCCGCACCGGCCTCCTGCAGATCCGCAACATCCCCGACATGCTCGCCCAGCTCAAGAAGGGCGAGACCTCGCCGGACGGAACATCGTCGTTCCAGTCGCTGATGATGTCGCTCGCGGGTCGCGTCGGCATGGGCAACATCGGCGGCGTCGCCACCGCGATCGCCTTCGGCGGCCCCGGTGCCGTGTTCTGGATGTGGGTCTCCGCCTTCCTCGGCGCCTCCACCTCGTTCATCGAGTGCACCCTGGGCCAGATCTACAAGGAGAAGGACCCGGACACCGGCGAGTACCGCGGCGGCCCGGCGTACTACTTCGAGAAGGCCTACAAGCACAAGTACCGCGGACTCTCGATCTTCTACGGGATCCTCTTCGCCATCGTCACCATCCTGGCCATGAGCTTCTTCCTGCCGGGCGTGCAGGCCAACGGTGTGGCCTCCGCGATCGACACCGCCTGGGGCATTCCGGCCTGGGCCACCGCCATCGGCCTCGTGATCCTGCTGGGCTTCATCGTGATCGGCGGCGTCAAGCGCATCGCCAGCTTCGCCGTGATCGTGGTGCCCGTCATGGCGATCGGGTACATCCTCATCGCGCTCATCGTGTTCTTCATGAACTTCTCGCAGATCCCCGAAGTGTTCGGGCTGATCTTCGCGAGTGCGTTCGGCATTCAGCCCGTCTTCGGCGCGCTCATCGGCCTCGCCATCAAGTGGGGCGTGCAGCGCGGCATCTACTCCAACGAGGCCGGGCAGGGCACCGGCCCCCACGCCGCAGCCGCCGCCGAGGTCTCCCACCCGGCCAAGCAGGGCTTCGCCCAGTCGTTCTCGGTGTACATCGACACCCTGTTCGTCTGCTCCGCGACCGCGTTCATCATCATCTCGACCGGCATGTTCAACACCTTCGCCGGCGAGAAGTGGGACGAGGGCACCTCGCCCGTCATCGGCTCCGGCGAGGGCGGCCTGTCGCTCGAGGTCGAGCCGGGTCCGGGCTACGTGCAGTCGGGTCTCGACTCGGCGTTCCCGGGAGCCGGCCCCTCGTTCGTCGCGATCGCGCTGGCGTTCTTCGCCTTCACCACGATCGTCGCGTACTACTACATGGCCGAGGTCAACCTGAACTACCTCACGCGCAAGATGCAGAACCGCACCGTCGCCCGCGCTCTGCTGCGCGTGCTGCAGGCGCTCGTGCTCATCTCCGTGGCCTACGGCGCCGTGACCACCGCCGGTGCGGCCTGGGGTCTCGGCGACATCGGCGTGGGCTCGATGGCCTGGCTGAACATCATCGGCATCCTCTTCCTGCAGGTCCCGGCTCTGAAGGCGCTCAAGGACTACCGCGAGCAGAAGAAGCAGGGTCTGGACCCGCAGTTCGATCCGCGCAAGCTCGGCATCGAGAACGCGACCTTCTGGGAGCTGCGGGCCGACGGCCACCAGCTCCAGGGCCGGGCCGGAGGCAACCTGCCGCCCGAGGTCCGCGGGATCGACACCAAGAGCTGACTCCTCCCCGCAGGGAGCCCGCACCATCGCCGAGGGGCCGGTCCGTCGTCATGACGGACCGGCCCCTCGGTCGTGCCCCGCTCGCCCACCGATCGGCGGCGCGGAGCGGGAGACCTCAGGCCAGGCGCTTCGCCGGGGACTGGGTCTTGGTCGCGTCGGTCTCGGGGAGCTCGCCGAGCACCTCGTCGATGCGGGCCATGACGTCCGCCTCGAGCGTAATGCCGGCGGCCTTGACGTTCTCGGTGACCTGCTCGGGGCGAGAGGCGCCGATGATCGCGCCGGCCACGTTGTCGTTGCTGAGCACCCAGGCCACGGCGAGCTGCGCCGGGGTGAGGCCGAGGTCCTCGGCGATCGGGAGCAGGCCCTGCACGGCGGTGAGCACCTCGTCGTTCAGGAAGCGCTTGATCATGTCGGCGCCGCCCTTCTCGTCACGGGCGCGCGAGCCCTCGGGCGCCTCGGCGCCGGGGGCGTACTTGCCGGTGAGGATGCCCTGCGCGACCGGGGACCACACGATCTGGGAGATGCCGAGCTCGCGCGAGGTGGGGACCACGCGCTCCTCGATCACGCGCCACAGCATCGAGTACTGCGGCTGGTTCGAGACGAGCTGGATGCCGAGCTCGCGGGCCAGCTGGTGTCCGGCGCGGAGCTGGTCCGCGTTCCACTCGGAGACGCCGATGTAGAGCGCCTTGCCGGAGTGGACGACGTCGGCGAAGGCCTGCATCGTCTCCTCGAGCGGGGTCGCGTCGTCGTAGCGGTGGGCCTGGTAGAGGTCGACGTAGTCGGTCTGCAGGCGCTGCAGCGAGGCGTCGATCGACTCGCGGATGTGCTTGCGGGACAGGCCGGTGTCGTTGTGGCCCTTGGGGCCGGTCGGGAAGTAGACCTTGGTGAAGATCTCGAGCGACTCGCGCCGCTCGCCCTTCAGAGCCTCGCCGAGGACGACCTCGGCGGCGGTGTTGGCGTAGGTGTCGGCGGTGTCGAAGGTCGAGATGCCGGCGTCGAGCGCGGCGCGCACGCAGGCGCGGGCCCGGTCGTCCTCGACCTGGGAGGCGTGGGTGAGCCAGTTGCCGTAGATGATCTCGCTGATCTTGAGGCCGGAGCGGCCGAGGTGACGATGTTCCATGGTTGTCAGCCTACGGTCGGCGGACAGGGCCTACGATGGTGATCCACGTCATAGCGCGGCGGGCCGCTGCACCGACAGCGATCCTCCCCGCCGCGTTCCCGACTCGACGACGAGCACCGAGGAGAGCAGATGACCGTCTACGCACGACCAGGGACCGACGGCGCGAAGGTCGACTTCAAGCCCAGGTACGAGAACTACATCGGGGGCCAGTGGGTCCCGCCCGTGAAGGGCGAGTACTTCGAGAACCCCACCCCCGTCACCGGGCAGGTGTTCACCGAGGTGGCGCGCTCCACCGCGGAGGACATCGAGCTCGCGCTCGACGCCGCGCACGCCGCCGCCCCTGCCTGGGGGAAGACCTCGGTCGCGGAGCGCGCGGTGATCCTGAACAAGATCGCGGACCGCATCGAGGAGAACCTCGAGATGCTCGCGGTCGCCGAGACCTGGGACAACGGCAAGGCGATCCGCGAGTGCCTGAACGCCGACCTGCCGCTGGCGGTGGATCACTTCCGTTACTTCGCCGGGGCGATCCGGGCCCAGGAGGGGGCGCTCTCGCAGCTCGACGACGACACCGTCGCGTACCACTTCCACGAGCCGCTGGGCGTGGTCGGGCAGATCATCCCGTGGAACTTCCCGATCCTCATGGCCGTGTGGAAGCTGGCCCCGGCGCTCGCGGCCGGCAACGCCATCGTGCTCAAGCCCGCCGAGCAGACCCCGGCCTCGATCCTGGTGCTCGTCGAGCTGATCGGCGACCTGCTGCCCGACGGCGTGCTGAACATCGTCAACGGATTCGGCGTGGAGGCCGGCAAGCCGCTGGCCTCGAACAAGCGGATCCGGAAGATCGCCTTCACCGGCGAGACCACCACCGGGCGCCTGATCATGCAGTACGCCTCGCAGAACCTGATCCCGGTCACCCTGGAGCTGGGCGGCAAGAGCCCCAACCTGTTCTTCGAGGACGTCGCCTCGCAGAAGGACGACTACTACGACAAGGCGCTCGAGGGCTTCGCGATGTTCTCCCTGAACCAGGGCGAGGTGTGCACCTGCCCCTCGCGCGCCCTGGTGCAGGCATCGATCTACGACGGCTTCGTCGCCGACGGCATCGCCCGGGTGGAGGCCACGAAGCAGGGCGACCCGCTGGACACCGACACCATGATCGGCGCCCAGGCCAGCAACGACCAGCTCGAGAAGATCCTGTCCTACATCGACATCGGCAAGCAGGAGGGCGCGAAGCTGCTCACCGGCGGCGAGCGCGCGGATCTCGGCGGGGACCTCTCCGGCGGCTACTACGTCACCCCCACCGTCTTCGAGGGTGACAACTCCATGCGGATCTTCCAGGAGGAGATCTTCGGGCCGGTGCTCGCGCTGACCCGGTTCTCGGACTACGACGAGGCGATCTCCATCGCCAACGACACCCTCTACGGGCTGGGTTCCGGCGTGTGGAGCCGCCAGCAGAACACCATCTACCGCGCGGGCCGCGCCATCCAGGCGGGTCGCGTGTGGGTGAACAACTACCACGCCTACCCGGCCCACGCCGCGTTCGGCGGGTACAAGTCCTCGGGCATCGGCCGGGAGAACCACCTGATGATGCTCGACCACTACCAGCAGACCAAGAACCTCCTGGTCAGCTACTCGGAGAAGAAGCTCGGCTTCTTCTGAGCCGACGCTCCACAGCGGCCGACGGGCCGGGCCCGCGCAGTGCGCACCCGGCCCGTCGGCCGAGGGCCGGCCGTCCGTCGGCCGACCGCTCGATCCCCGCGGAAGGAAGGACCATGATCCAGAACCCCACCGCAGCACCGTCACCGCAGCCCGGGCAGCCTCCGACGCCGGACCTGCCCGAGCCCACGGCGGCCGACGACGTCCTGGAGGCCGATCCCACCGTCGAGGGCGAGGACTTCTCCCGCGTCGCGTTCACGCAGGCCGCGGTCGCACAGATCCAGCGGCTCATCGATCGCAACGGCCCGCTGATGTTCCACCAGTCCGGGGGCTGCTGCGACGGCTCCTCCCCCATGTGCTATCCCGAGGGCGACCTGATCACCGGCGATGCGGACGTGAGGATGGGGCACGTCGAGGTGCCGCTGCCGGACGGCTCCACCAGCCCGCTCGACTTCTGGATGAGCCGCGAGCAGTTCGCGTACTGGCGCCACACCCACCTCACGATCGACCTGGTCGACGGGCGAGGCGGCGGTTTCAGCCTCGAATCGCCCGACGGGAAGAGATTCCTGACCAGGTCGCGGATGCTGACCGATTGACCGGACCCCTCCCCTGAGGGGTCCGTGGCGAGGTCCGTTCCACCGACCCGCACCGCGAGGAAGGATCGAGATGACCGACCAGCCCGCACCCCTGCCCGGCCCACCGGGCGGCCTGCCCGGCGACTCCCTGCCGCCGCCGAGCGAGCCCCCGATGACTCCGCCCGGACAGCCTCCGACGGCACCGCCCACGGAGCCGCCGATCGGCCCGCCGGGCACCCCGCCCACCGGACCGATCGAGCCGATCCCCGGCCACCCCCAGGAGCCGAGCCCGGAGCCCGACCCGGAGCCGGCGACGGAGCCGCTGCAGCCGCCGCCCGCCGAGCCACCGCCCGGGGCCCCGCCGACCACGCCGTACTGAGGGCTGTTCCGCTCGGGGGCTACTCCGCACCGGGGCCGTCGGGCAGAAGCCCGGCGACCAGGGCGTCGATGACGTCATCGGTGGTCTCCGCGGGACGCAGCGACCCGGCGAGCCGGTCCAGCAGCAGGCCGTCCATCGCATAGTGGAAGAGCGCGACCTCCCGCTCGCCGCCGGGCAGCCCGGCCTCGCGATGGAAGGCGACGTCCGCTGCGAACCCCTCGCGCCGCCAGGGCCCCAGGAGCTCGGCCACCTCCGGGCGGCGCACGCTCTCCAGTCGCAGCTCGAACAGGGCGAGCGTCACCTGCGGCTGTCCCAGCAGACGCCGCACGATGTCCCGCATGAACTGGGCGAACAGGGCGGCATCCGGGGTGGCTCCGGCACGCTCCCGGAGCACTTCCGGCTCGGGAGCGAACAGCTCGCCGATCCGTTCGACGAGGGCGGCGAGCAGGTCGTCCCGGGTGCGGAAGTAGTTCGAGGCGGTGCCGAGCGGGGTGCCGGCGGCGCGGTCCACGGCCCGGTGGGTGAGGCCGCGCGCGCCCTGCTCGGCGAGCACGGCGAGACCGGCGTCGGCGAGCGCACGGCGGCGCTCCTCATTGCGGGGCATGGGAAAAGAGTAGCCGGGACCACGACGCCTGTCGTACACTCGACCACGACAGGCGTCGTGGTTCACCTTGCGACGCGTCGCCTCGAGGTCGGGAGAGACCCATGCGAGAACTCGTGTACTACGTCGCCGTGAGCCTGGACGGCTTCATCGCCGGGCCCCAGGACCAGTTCGACGCCTTCCTCATCGAGGGCGACCATATGGAGGGGATCAACGCCGAGTTCCACGACGCGATCCCCACCGACATCGCCGCCCATCTCGGCATCCCCCAGAGCGCCCAGCGCTTCGGGACCGTGCTCATGGGTGCGACGACCTACTCGATGGGCCTGCCGGACATGCCCAGCCCCTACCGTCACCTCGAGCAGATCGTGTTCACCCACCATCCGCTCGGCACCGCGGAGAACCTCCGCGCGACCGACGAGGACCCGGTCCAGGTGGTGCGCGCCCTGAAGCAGCAGCCCGGCGCCGACATCTGGCTCTGCGGCGGAGCACAGCTCGCCGCCCAGCTGCGCGACGAGATCGACCGCCTCGTGCTCAAGCGCCAGCCGCTGCTGTTCGGCGACGGGGTGCCGCTGTTCGCGCCGGGCTCCTACGCGCCGCAACGGCTCGAGCACGTGCGCACCGTGAGCTTCGAGTCCGGGGTGAGCCTCACCGAGTACGCGCGCCGGCGCTGAGGGCCCCCTCCCCCGGTCCCCGCACCGGCGCAGAGGCGAGGTGGAGGTCATGTCCGTCCTGCGAACATCGGTGTCCGCGGCGGGCCTGGTGAGTCCCAGAGCACCCCACCTAGCCTCGAGATGCACGATCACCACCCACCACCGATTCCCGGAAGGGTCGACGATGACCACCCTCGAGACACCGCGCGCCGACTTCGATGCCCTGGCCGATTCCTATGACGAGCAGGGCTACGTCCTGGTGAAAGGCCTGCTCAGCCGCGAGGAGGCAGCAGACCTCCGCACCCGCAGCCACGAGCTGATCGCCTCGCTGGACCGCGGCGACGACCCCACCTGGGACGCCGCGGCCGGCGTCGCGATGGGCCGGGCCACCAGCCTGCAGCACCTGCACGACGCCCAGTTCCACGACGCGGCATTCACCCGGCTGCTCACCGATCCGCGCTTCACCGACGTCGCCGCGGCCGTGCTGCGCACCCCGGACGTGCAGCTGCACCACACCAAGATGTTCATCAAGCCGCCGGAGAACGGCTCGCCGTTCCCGCCCCACCAGGACCATCCCTTCTTCCCCCACACCCACCACCGGGTGGCCGCGGCGATCTTCCACTTCGACGACGCCCCGGACCTGAAGGGCTGCGTGCGCATCGCCCCCGGCAGCCACAAGGCCGGCCCGCGCGAGCACGACCCGGAGGGCAGCTACCACCTGCCCGACTTCCCCACCGATCAGCTCGTGCCGATGGAGGCGGAGGCCGGCGACGTCCTGTTCTTCACCTACCTCACCGTGCACAGCTCCGGCGTGAACGAGAGCGACGAGGCCCGCACCACCTGGCTGGTCCAGTTCCGCGACCCGGCGGACCCGCCCCTGACCGATCAGCACACCCACTCCCTGGGCCAGGGCCTGATCCTCGCCGGGAGCGACCCCACCGGGCGGGCCGGGCAGGCATGATGCCCCTGTGAGACTCGATCTCGTCGCCGAGGCGACGGCCTTCGTCGACCTCACCGGCCTGCTGCGGGCCGGTGAGGTCGACGGCGTGGCGGTGGACTTCCTCAGCTGGGGCTTCTACGCCCCCTCGGTGTGGCGCAACCACCCCCACACGCACTCCTTCCACGAGGTGTGCCTCGCCTACGCCGGATCCGGCGCCTTCACCGTCGACGGCACCGAGCACGAGGTCACCGCCGGCAGCGTCTTCATCGCGCGGCCGGGCGAGGTGCACGAGATCGTCTCGCATCCGGCCGACGGGCTGGGCATCGCCTTCTGGGGCATCGCCCTGCAGGATGCCGGTGCGTCCCCGACCAGCGCCCCGGGCTGGTGGAGCGGGCTGCTGCTCGAGGACCGACCCCGGGTCTCCACCGCCCTGGGCTCGCTGCCCGTGCTCATCGCGGCCCTGGCCGCGGAGGCCGGCTCGCCCCGTGCTGGGGTCGTCGAGCAGGTGCGGGCCCTGGGCGGCGCGCTGGTCGTCGAGACGGGCCGCGCCTTCGCGAGCGCGGAGGACCTCGCCGTCGAGATCGACCCGGGCGCCCGCACCACCTCGAGCGTCGCCGCGATGGAGCGCTATCTCGGAGACAACCTCTCCCGACCCCTGCGCGTCCAGGACGTCGCCGAGGTGGTGCATCTGTCCGCCCGGCACGCCTCGCGGCTGTTCGCCGAGGCGACCGGGGAGTCGCTGATGGCGGCGCTGCGACGGATGCGGCTCGAGCACGGGGCGCACCTGCTGCTGGACTCCGAGGAGCCCATCGCCCAGATCGCCCGCGCGAGCGGCTACCCCGAGGCGCGCCCCTTCATCACCGCCTTCCGCCGACGCTACGGCCAGCCGCCGGGCGCCTTCCGCACCCACGGCGGCACGCTGCATCTCTGACCGGCCGGGCGTGGTCGAGCGCTGGCCGCGGCGAGGGCTCAGCCCTTGTGCGGGTCCACCAGACCGGCGCGATAGGCGAAGACCACGGCCTGGGTGCGGTCGCGGGCGCCGAGCTTGCCGAGCAGGTTCGCGACGTGGGTGCGGACGGTCTCCACGCCGAGGAACAGGGCGCTCGCGATCTCCGCGTTGGTCAGGCCCTGCGCGAGATGGACCAGCACCTCCTGCTCCCGCTCGGTGAGCGGCGGCCCGTCGTGCCGGGCGGTGCGGGCGCTCGGGCGCAGCAGCTCGCGCACCGTCTCGGGGAACATCAGGCTGGTGCCGCGCGCGATGGTGCGCACGGCCTGGACCATCTCTTCGGCGGTGGCGCGCTTGAGGAGGAACCCCGAGGCCCCGGCGACCAGGGCGTCGTGCACGTACCCGTCATGCTCGAAGGTGGTCACGACCAGGACCTTCGGCGGATCGGGCAAGCGCAGCAGCAGCTCCGTCGCCCGCAGGCCGTCCACCCGCGGCATGCGCACGTCCATGCACACCAGGTCCGGGGCGGTCTCGCGCACCACCTGGAGCGCCTCGGCGCCGTCGGCCGCCTCCCCCACGATCTCCAGATCCTCCTGTGCGCCGAGGATCAGGGCCAGGCCCTGCCGGACCAGCGGTTCGTCGTCGACGACGACCATGCGGATCGGGTTCTCCGGGGCGTCGGGGATCGGCTGGAACGGCGATGCGTTCATCGGTGTTCGGACCCCCTCAGCAGCGGCAGATCGAGCCGGGCGGTCCAGACGTCCCCCCGCGGCCCCGCCTCGACCGTACCCCCGAACAGATCCGCGCGTTCACGCAGTCCGCGGAGGCCGCGCCCGCCGGCGCTCCCCCGCCGCGACGCTCCGGCGGTCGCGGTGCCGCCTGCATCGCGGAGCGGGCTGGTGACCTGCAACCGCACCCGCTGATCGACCTCGACGAGCTCGACGTGCACCGCGCCCTCGCCGCCGTGCCGCTGGGCGTTGGTCAGCAGCTCGGCGAGGCAGCGTTCCAGGTGCTCACGCTGCAGAACGGCGAGATCGTCCGGCAGCTCGACCCGTGCCCGCAGGTCCATCCCGCGGTGCCGATGCTCGGCGATCAGCCGGTCGATCCCCTCGGGGGGCCGGGCCCGGCCCTCGCCTGCCGGCTCCTCCTCCCGCAGCAGGGCGAGCACCGCGTCGAGCTCTCCCGTGGCGCCGCGGGCGGTGTCCTCGATCGCGGCGAGAGCCGTCGCGGCGGCCTGCGGGTCCCGGGTCTGGATCGCGCGCGCGGCCGCGGCCTGGATGCTCACCACGCTCAGCGCGTGCCCGATCCCGTCGTGCAGCTCCCGGGCGATGCGGGTCCGCTCCGCCTCGCGCTCGGCGCGCTCCTGAGCGATCTGGAGGCGGTCCGCCGTGGTGGGGCCGAGCACGTGCGGCGCGAGGCGGGCCAGCAGCGCGCCGATGGGCCACCAGGCCAGCAGCGAGGCGACCCCGGCCAGCACCGCGAGCACACCGGCGCCCGCTCTCCCGGTCGCGGACCCTGGCAGCGGCACCCCGGAGCCGAGATCCCGGTCGCGGACCAGCTCCACGAAATACAGCCCGGCGGTGGGCACGAACGTCGCCAGCACCGCAGTGACCAGCAGACCCAGCAGCAGATGCAGCACCACCCACAGCCCGGTCCGCAGGTGGTGCGCGGGGCGCGGTCGGTGCGGGACGACCATCTCCCCGTCGGCCCCGAGCATGCTCCTGGCCCCGGTGACCTCGAGCTCCCGCACCCCGGGGACCAGCCCCAGCAGCGCCGCCAGCAGGAGGCTCACCGCGACGAGGAGCCACAGCGGCCCGGTGACCACCCCGTTGCGGCCGGTCATGATGGTCACCACCACGACGACCAGCAGGACCACCGCCAGGCCGATGGCGGCGCCCGCCATCAGCCACGCGAGGCGGCGGCCCTGCCGTCGGAGGGTGTCCATCCGGTCATCGTCCCCGATCATGCGGTGCCGGCACCAGGGACATCCGTCATAACCTCTCGTCGCTGCTGGTCACGGCGATGCCCGACGTAGCCCCACACGGCGAGCGCGAGCGCGGGGCCCCACAGCCAGCAGGGGAAGATGATCGCGAAGGCGAGCACGAGCCCGGCACCCTGCCCCTGTGCCGCCGCCCCCACGAGCAGGGGCACCGCGGCGAAGCTGAGCAGGGCCGCGACGGCCCCGCCAGGCACCGCGGCGGCGGCGATCGGCACCGGCCTGCCGGCGACCACCGGCATCCACCGCGGGAACACCTCGCCCCAGGGACGGATCAGGCCGATCGTGAGGATCACGGCGAGCCAGGAGCCGGAGGAGAGCGCCAGGCCCCACAGCCGGGTGGACAGGTCCATCGCCTGCTCGGTGCCCAGCAGCGGCCACGGCGTGAGCCAGGTGAGGCGGATCAGCGCATACGGCAGCGGCCCGCAGGCGGCGAGCACGGTGAGCGCCACCCGATGCCGGGTCACCCAGGCCGTGGCGCGGGCGGCAGTCGCGGAACCACGGAGGTCGAGCGCGGCGGCGGCGGACCACAGCGCCCCGACGGCGACCATGAGCAGGGTGAAGCCGATCAGCGGCAGCTCCGCCGCGAAGGCCGGCAGCAGATACCCGAGCAGCTCCCGCAGCGGTGCCCCGAGGACCACGGTCCCGGCACCCACGCCGAGCACCGCCGCGGCGGAGAGCGGGAGGCGGAGGCGCGGGTAACGCCGGATCGTCTGGATCAGCAGCAGCGCGAGGATCACCGGCATGGCGAGCGCCAGCAGATAGCCCGCGGTGGACAGCGTGGACATGCTGCCCAGGCCCACGCCGGCCACGAGCACCTCGACAGCGGTGACGCCCAGCAGAGCGGGCCGGGGCAGGAGGCCGACGAGCGCGGCGATGCCGGCTGCGGCGCCGACCAGGGCGGTGAGGGCGAGGACCAGCGCCGCCGTGCCCGCGCCGAGCATGCCGCCCAGCATGGTCTCGGCGATGCCCTCTCCGATCAGCGGGAGCCGCGGGGCGAGCAGGCCGAGCGCAGCGGCGAGCGCGGAGGCGGCGAGCGCCCCGGCCAGCAGCGGGCGGGGGACGCGGGGCGGGGAGGTGGGCGTCGGGGCGGTGAAGGCAGCTGAGGCAGCGCCACGGGTGGCGTGCGCGGCGGCAGGGGCAGCACCCACCGGCGGGGTCGGAGGGGCGGAAGGGCGAGGTGTGGTGGTCATGTCCACGAGCCTCGTGCCGCACGCCGCCGAGCACCTCCCCCGCCCGGGTGAACCCCCTCCCCCGCCCGGCGACGGCCAGTGCCGAGGGACGAGAGCCGAGAGCCGGGGCCGGGAACCGGGAACCGGGAACCGGGAACCGGGAGCCGAGTTTTGTCTGGTGAGGACCGATGTCGGGGCCGGCATCGGTCCTCACCGGACAAAAGCCCTCCGCAGGTCCACGGGGCCGGGCGGAGGGTGGGCAGCGGACAGGGAGCGGGGCCGGGCTCGGCCCCGTGACCCCCGGTGTCAGGGCGCGACGAATCTCCGGGCGGCGAGCCGGGCGGCCCCGGGCAGCGTGACCGCGCGGCGGGCGATCTGCTGGAAGCGCAGCTGCGCCCGGTTCGCCGGGGCGAAGAACGACGCGCTGCGTCGGCCCGCGCGCTGGACTGCCTCGACCGTCGGCCGCCAGCGGCGCTCGTACTCGGTCAGGCCGACCTCCACGTGCGGGCCGGCGGCACGGAGGCTGCGGGCCAGCGCCTCGGCGCCCGCGATCGCAAGGGACGTGCCCTGCCCGGCGAGGAGCGACGGCGCGTGGGCGGCGTCCCCGGCGAGCGCGATGCGTCCCCGGCTCCAGCAGGGCGCCACCGCCTGCGCGACGAGGTCGTCGTAGAAGCTCTCCGGGGCGTGGGCGAGCGCCCTGTCGACCTGAGGGTGCAGCCCGGCGAACTCCCGCTGGAGCCGGGACCGGTCCGGGACCGGCCGCTCGGTGAGCGCGGCGTCGGTCCGTTCGGCGAACATCGCGCCGACACGACCGCCTCCGGCCGAGTACACCCAGCCCACCCGGCGCACCGTGTCGGTCATGAGCATCCGCTCCCCCAGCTCCTCGGCGAGCTGCGGATCCTGGTAGAGATAGCTCGCCACCCGGTACCCCATCGGCACGATCCCCCCGTGACCGGGCGCGACCTGTCCCCGCACGACCGAGCGGACGCCATCGCAGGCCACGACCAGATCGGACTCGAGCGTCGCCCCGTCGGCGAGCTCGACCACCGCGCGACGAGGGCTGCCCGCACCGACGAGATCGGCATCGCGCACCGCGACCGCACGGGCGCCGTAGCGCAGGTCGACGGTATCCGGCAGCACTGCGAGGAGCCCGAGCTCGACCTCGGGGCGCAGGATGGAGAAGTAGCGCCCGCCGGAGGCGGCGACGAGGGGGCCGACGTCGATCCGGCCCGACTCCGCCCCGTCGGGCGTCCCGTAGCGCACACCCTCGAAGACGTGCCCGCGGGATCGGAGCGCGTCGATGATCCCCATCCGCTCGGCGGCGAGATACCCGGGGCCGAAGAAGTCGATCATGTAGCCGCCGCCGCGCGGGCCCGGGGAGGCCTCGAGCACCGTCACGCGGTGGTCGGGGGCGAGCTGGTGGGCGAGGGCGAGGCCGGCGATGCCGCCTCCGATCAGGATGACGTCCATGCACTCGACGCTACCGGGGGCCTGCGCCGGAGCGCACCCCACCTTCGTCACGATCCGTGCGACGCGACCCGACGAGGGTGACGGTCACGGGCGAATGGAGGCGCCATTCCCCCAAGTACGCGACTTCCACCGCTCGGCGTGTCCGCCACCGGGGGCCGGCCGGCCGGGGTCACTCGCCCCGGGCGGAGTCCTCGGGTGCTTCGCCGGGCACCTTCGCGATCTCGCCGGTGGCGGCGCCCTCGACCACGGCCTCGTCCTCGTCGGGATCCACGCCGTCGGCGAACTGCGACCAGTACAGGCGGTGGTAGGCGCCCTCGGCCTCGAGCAGCGCGTCGTGATCGCCCTGCTCGACGATGTCGCCGTGCTCCATCACCAGGATCACGTCGGCGTCGCGGATGGTGGAGAGGCGGTGGGCGATCACGAAGGAGGTCCGGTCGGTGCGCAGCGCCGCCATCGCCTCCTGCACGAGCACCTCGGTGCGGGTGTCCACGGAGCTGGTGGCCTCGTCGAGGATCAGCAGAGCCGGATCGGCGAGGAAGGCGCGGGCGATCGTGATGAGCTGGCGCTCCCCGGCGGAGACGTTCGCGCCCTCGTCCTCGATGACGGTGTCGTAGCCGTCGGGCAGGGTGTGCACGAAGCGGTCCACGAAGGTGGCCGTGGCGGCCGCGACCACCTCCTCGTCGCTCGCCTCGAGGCGGCCGTAGCGGATGTTCTCGCGGATGGTGCCGCCGAACAGCACCGCGTCCTGCAGCACCATGCCCACGCGCGAGCGCACCTCGCCGCGGTCCAGGGCGCGGATGTCCACGCCGTCCAGGCTGATCTGGCCGCCGTCGATCTCGTAGAACCGCATGATGAGGTTGACCAGGGTGGTCTTGCCCGCGCCGGTGGGGCCCACGATCGCGATCGTCTGCCCCGGCTCCGCGGTCAGCGAGAGGTCGGTGATCAGCGGCTTGTCGGAGGTGTAGGAGAAGGCGACGTGGTCGAACTCGATCCGGCCCCGGGTCGTCCCGGTCAGCTCGGAGCGCGCGATGCGGCGTGCGCCGCCCGATCCGGCGGCCTCGTCGCCCACGGTGATCTCGCCGTCGGCCTCCTGCTCCTCGGCGTCGAGCAGCTCGAAGATCCGCTCGGCGCTGGCGACGCCCGAGATCAGCATGTTCGCCATCCCCGCCACCTCGCCGAGAGGCGCGTTGAACTCGCGCGAGTACTGGATGAAGGCGGTCACCTGGCCCAGCGACATCTGCCCGGCGGCGATCCGCAGTCCGCCCACCACCGCGATGCCCACGTACCCGAGATAGGTCACCCACTGCATGATCGGCATGATCATGCCGGAGTAGAACTGGGCCTTGAAGGAGGCTTCCCACAGCTCCTCGTTGCGCTCGTCGAACTGCTCGCGCATCGAGTCCTGGCGATCGAAGACGGTGACCAGGTCGTGCCCGGTGAAAGACTCCTCGACGTGCCCGTTCAGGCGCCCGGTGTTGCGCCACTGGGCGGTGAACAGCTTCTGCGACTTCGCGCCGATGATGCCGATGACCACGCCGGAGATCGGCAGGGCGACGAGCGCGATGAGCGCCAGCTGCCAGGAGAGCCAGAACATCATGATCGTGATGCCCACGATGGTCAGCACCGCGTAGACCAGGGAGGCGAAGGCCTGCTGGAGGGCGGTCTGGACGTTGTCGACGTCGTTGGTGGTGCGGGAGAGCAGGTCGCCGCGCTGGCGGGTGTCGAAGTAGGACAGCGGGAGGCGGTTGACCTTCGCCTCGATCCGCTGGCGCAGGCCGTAGACGATGTCCATGACCACGTCGTTCAGCAGGCGGCCCTGCAGCCAGTCGAACAGCGCCGCGACCAGGTACATGCCGAGCACGATGATGAGCAGGCGGCCGAGCGCGTCGAAGGCGACGCCCTGCCCGGAGAGGAAACCGTCGAAGATGACGTCCATCGCGTCGCCGAGGATGGTGGGCGCCCACACCGTGAGCACGGTGGAGATGAGACCGCACAGCAGCACCACGCCGAGCCCGAGCTTGTGGTCCCTGAAGGTGCCCGCGAGGCGCAGCGCGGAGGGCCAGAACGCCTTGGCCTTGCGCGGTGCGGACTCGCCCCACTCGCCGGACATCGAGTCCTGCATCTCGAGGATCTCGGACTCGGTGAGCTCGGCGGTGCCGTCCTGCTGCGTCGCGGCGGTGCTCTTCTTCGCGCTCATGCCGTCTCCTCCACGGTGATCTGGGAGTCGACGATCTCCCGGTAGGTCTGCGAGCTCTCGAGCAGCTCGTCGTGGGTGCCGCGGCCCACGATCCGGCCCTCCTCGAGCACGAGGATCTGGTCGGCGGCGGTGATGGTGGAGATGCGCTGGGCGACGATGATCGTGGTCGCGCCCTCGGTGTGCTGGGCCAGGCCCTCGCGGACCTTCGCATCGGTGGTGACGTCGAGCGCCGAGAACGAGTCGTCGAAGACGTACACGCGCGGAGCGGCGACGAGGGTGCGGGCGATGCAGAGCCGCTGGCGCTGCCCGCCGGAGACGTTGGTGCCGCCCTGGGAGACGGAGGACTCCAGCCCCCGGGCCGCGCCCTCCCCCTCGCCTGTGGTCCGGTCGCGGACGAACTCGGTGCCCTGCGCGACGTCGAGCGCGCGCCACAGCTGCTCGTCGTCGGCCGTAGGATCTCCGAAGCGCAGGTTGTGCGCGATGGTGCCGGAGAACAGGTAGGGCTTCTGCGGCACGAGGCCCACGGCGGCGGAGATGCTCGCGCGGTCGAGGTCGGTGACGGGGATCCCGTAGATCAGCACCTGCCCGCCGGTCGCGTCGTGCAGACGCGGGATGAGGCTGACCAGCGTGGTCTTGCCCGCGCCGGTGGCGCCGATGATGGCGGTGGTGCGGCCGGCCTCCGCGGTGAAGGAGACGCCGTCCAGCACCGGGGACTCCGCGCCGGGGTAGGCGAAGGTGACATCGCGGAACTCGACGGTCGCGCCGCCGCCGGAGGACTCGAGGGCGAGCGGCCGCGCAGGCTCGGCGAGGGTGGGGGTGGTCTCGAGGACCTCGCCGATGCGGCGCGCGCTGATGATCGCGCGCGGGAACATCATGAACATGAAGGTGCCCATCATGACCGCCATGAGGATCTGCAGCAGGTACTGCATGAAGGCGGTCAGCGAGCCCACCTCGACCAGGCCGGCGTCCACACGGTGGCCGCCGAACCAGAGCACGGCGGCGGTCGCGAGGTGCAGGACCACGGTGATCGCCGGTCCCATGATCACGAAGAGCCGCCCGATCCGCACCGAGGTGTCGGTGAGGATGGCGTTGGCGTCCGTGAAGCGGCCGGTCTCGTGGTCCTCCCGCACGAACGCGCGGACCACGCGGATGCCCATGATCTGCTCGCGCATCACGCCGTTGAGGGAGTCGATGTTGTCCTGCATCCGCTGGAACAGCGGCATCAGCTTCGTGACCAGCAGGCCGACGATCAGCATGAGCACCGGCACCGAGACCCACACCAGCCAGGACAGCCCCGGATCCTCCTGGATCGCCATGATGATCCCGCCGATCGACATGATCGGCACCATGACCATGAAGTTCAGGGTCATGAGCACCAGCATCTGCACCTGCTGGACATCGTTCGTGGCGCGGGTGATGAGGGTCGGCGCCCCGTAGCGGCCCATCTCCTCGGTGGAGAAGCGATCCACGCGCGTGTAGACGGAGCGGCGGATGTCCCGCCCGATGCCCATCGCGACCCGCGCCCCGAACCACACCGAGACGATCGCGGTGATCACCTGGATCATCGCGACGACCAGCATGATCCCGCCGACGCGCCAGATGTGGTCGGTGTCCCCGGTGGCGACGCCGTTGTCGATGATGTCGGCGTTGAGGCTCGGCAGGTACAGGGTCGCGAGGACGGTCGCGAGCTGGAGGACGGCGACGGCCGCCACGTGCGGCAGGTACGGCCGGAGGTGTCGCCGGATCAGGGTCCAGAGCATGGAGGGATCTCCCGGTGCATGGTCGTGCGGCCCGGCCGACGGGGGTGAGCGGCCGAGGTCTCAGTCGGAGCGTAGGGGCGGTGGAGGACAGCTCCTGTCCTCGAAGCGATCGCTGTGCACCGCGGGCCCGACGGCCCAGCCCGATCCCGCGGGCCCGGTGGCGACCCGGCGGGAGCTCGATCCCCATTCTTCCCGCCACGCCCTCGGAGCGCACCCGACTTTCGCAGGAGACGCGCGCCGTCTCCTGACCGGTCGGGCACGGACCCGGATCCCCCATGGCTGGACGGAGGCCCAGGCATGAACAGGCCCGGAACCGATCGAGGACTTCCGGTGATCGCCTGCGTCGCGATGTTCGGCCATCGCAGGATGACGGCACGACCGGTCGACCGCAGCGCCGTCCCGACCCGACGGAGCCCCTGCACGGCCACCACGAGACGGAGATCCCTCGCCATGTCACGACTCATCCCCGCCCCCGTCACCCGCCGCGCGGCCTTCCGCGGCCTCGCGCTCACCGGTGCGCTCGCCACCGGCGGGCTGCTCCTGCCCACCGCCGCCCAGGCGCTGTCCACCTCGGGCGTCCAGAAGTCCCTGTGGGGCCTCTACTACTACGACGGCGTCGTCGACGGCCAGATCGGGCCCATGTCCCGCACCGCGATCAGGGCCTTCCAGACCGATCGTCGGCTCGTCGCCGACGGCGACCCCGGCCCGATCACCCAGGCCGAGCTCGTGACTGTGGTCAAGGCCGTGCAGAAGCCGCTCGGCCTCGTGGTCGACGGCGACTACGGCAGCGTCACCGTCGCCGCGATGAAGAAGTACCAGACCTCCAAGAAGCTCGTGGCCGACGGCCGCGCCGGGGCGAAGACCATGTCCGCCCTCGGGGTGAGGCGCGTGGTCGCCCCGACGTCCACCACCGGCAAGCTCGTCGTGATCGACCAGATGAGCACGGGCTACTTCAGCTCGGAGAACTGCGGGCCGACGGCCGCGGTGATCGCACTGGTCGGCGTCGGGAAAGCACCCAGCGGCTACACCTCCTCGATCACCGGCAACCGGGCCGTCGTGGAGCGGATGCGCGTGTCCTGCGGTCTCTCGCCCGCGGGCCGACCCACCGTCAAGAGCGTCTCCTACTACGGCTCGGACCTCACCGACCTCGCCCGGGGCATCAGGGCCACCCGGGGTGCGGCCTCGCAGGTCTCCTTCGCCGCCGCGACCGATGCCGCCGCCGTGGGGAGGACCACCATCCTGCACGTCAACCACGGGAAGCTGCTCGGCGTCTCCGGGGCGAACTACGGGCACTACGTCGTGGCGCGGGGCAAGGACTCCTCCGGGCGGATCCTGGTCTCCGATCCGGGCCGCGCGAAGAGCATCGGCATCAGGGGCTACAGCCGCTCCACCCTGATCAACGCGCTGCAGATGAACCGCGGTCTGATCGTCGGCTGACCCCTGGCCCCTGACCGCGCCCCGGGCGAGGTCAGGACATGCCGCGGCTGAACGTCTCCGCCTGCTTCGTGGGGCCGGTGACCAGGATGGTGTCCCCCTCCTGCAGCACCGTGTCCTGCGTGGCGGGCTGCCAGGTGCCCCCCGCGGGCTTCACGGAGGTGACGGTCACACCGTACCGCCGGCGGATCCCGCTGTCCCCGAGCCGCGCACCCGCGAGCTCGGGGCTCAGCGCGGTCTTGACCATCGCGAAGTCCGTGTCGATCTCGATGAAGTCCTGCATCGTGCCCAGCACGATGTGGGCGACCCGTCGGCCCATGTCCTTCTCCGGGTAGATCACGTGCTGGATGCCCAGCTGCTCGAGGATCAGACCGTGCGGGTCGCTGACGGCCTTCGCCCAGATCTTCCGGATGTCGAAGCGCAGCAGCAGCGAGGTGACCAGGATGCTGGCCTGGATGTCGCTGCCGATCGCGATGACGACCCGGTCGAACTCGGGGATCGAGAGCTGCCGCAGCACCGCCTCGTCGGTGGCGTCGGCATGGACGACGTGCGTGAGCCTGCCGTTGAGCGACTGGACGATGTCCTCGCGCGCATCGATGCCGAGCACCTCCGCGCCCTCGTCCATGAGCTCGAGGGCGAGGGACTGCCCGAAGCGGCCCAGGCCGATGACCGCGACGGACCGGTCGGAGGTCGGACCGGCGGAGAGGCCGGTGCGGAAGAGTCTGTGCTTAGCCAATGATCGGCCTTTCCTTGGGGAGGTCGTAGAGGAGCGTGCGCCGGCGCAGGGCGAGGCCGGTGGCGACCGTGATCGGGCCCAGGCGGCCGATGAACATGAGCGCGACGATGATCAGCTGCGCACCGACGGGGAGGTCCGCGGTGATCCCCGTGGACAGGCCCACCGTGGCGAACGCCGAGACCACCTCGAACAGGATCTGGTCGAGGGAGAAGTCGGTCATGAGCATGAGCGCGACGGTCGCGGCGACCACGAGGCCGACCGCCATCACGATGACGGTGATCGCCTGGCGATGCACCGCCCGGGAGAGACGCTTGCCGAACACGGTCACGGCGCCGGCGCCGCGCAGCTCGCCGAGCATCAGGAAGAACAGCACGGCGAAGGTGGTGACCTTGATGCCGCCCGCCGTGCCCGCGGGGCCTCCGCCGATGAACATCAGCAGGTCCATGCCCAGCCAGGTCGCAGGGTCCATCGCCGAGGTGTCGATCGAGTTGAAGCCCGCGGTGCGGGTCTGGGCCGACATCGCGAAGCCGTTGAGGATCCGCAGGTGAGGGGGCATCCCGCCGAGGGTCGCCGGATTGGTCCACTCGAGCGCGGTGATGTACACGGTGCCGAGGACGAGCAGCAGCGGGGTCGCCGCGAGCACGATCCGGGTGTTCATCGTCCACAGCCGCACGGTGCCCAGATGCTTCATGAGCTGCATCAGCACGGGGAACCCGAGGCCGCCGAGCACGGTCGCGCCGCTCGTGGTCAGGAGCACCACGGGATCATCGGAGAAGGACATGAGGCTGTCGCTGTAGAGCGCGAAGCCGGCGTTGTTGAAGGAGGAGATCGAATGGAAGACGCCGAGCCACAGCGCCCTTCCCCACGACTCGTCATAGGTGAGGGCGAAGCGCAGCGTGAGGATCGCCGCCGCGATCGCCTCGATGGCGAGAGAGATCCGCACGACGCTCAGCGCGAGGGTGCGCACGTCCTCGATGCCGAAGCTCTTGACCTCCGCGGCGGCGGTGAGCTTCGAGCGAAGGGACAGCTTGCGGACCACGGCGATGCCCACCACGGAGGCGAAGGTCATCACGCCGAGGCCGCCGAGCTGGATCAGCGCGAGGATCACGACCTGCCCGAACGCCGTCCAGAAGACGGGGGTGTCCACCACGATCAGCCCGGTGACGCACAGCGAGGAGACCGCGGTGAACAGCGCCTCCATCACCCCGGCGCCGCCGGGACCGGTCGAGGCGGCCGGGTGCATCAGCAGGAGCGTCCCCAGGACGGCGCTGAGGGCGAAGGCGAGGAAGACCGTCCGGGTGGGGCGCGGTCGCCGGTCGGTGCGGGAAGGCCGGAGCGGCCCGAGTGGTGGCACGCGCGGAATGCTACGCCTGCGCCGGGCCGACGGAAGCCTCCTGTGATCCGCGGATCACCGCGGTGCCGCGCCGGGCGGCGACGAGGATGATCACCATCCCGATCACGGTGAGGAGCGCACAGGCCAGGAAGGTGGCGCGCAGTCCGAGGAGGGTCGCGCCGCCCAGGGCGATCAGCGGCCCGGAGAGGATCGCGCCGATCCGACGGGTGTTCATGTAGAGGCCGGTGGACAGTCCCGGGCGCGAGATCATCTGCTGGAAGAGCGTCAGACCCACGCCGCCGATGCCTGCGAAGCACCAGGCGTTCAGCGGCTGCAGCACGAGCAGGAGCACCGGCCCGGTCGCGACCGCGACGCCCGCGTAGTAGACGATGCCGGCGAGGCAGCCGGTGACGATCAGGCCCAGGCTCGAGAAGCGCTCGGTGAGCCGGCCGATGAGCATCAGCGCGGGGATCTCGAGCCCGGCCGCGAGGCCCAGAGCGATGCCCGCCCAGAGCACGTCGATCCCGAGGGTCTGCGGGACGTACACCGCGAGGAAGGACATGCTCGTCGCGTTGGTCGCCTGGAGCAGGACGAACGCCGTGGTCACGAGCACGATCCCGGTTGTCCCGAGGGCGACGGAGTCCTCGTGCACGACGGGCGCCGCAGCCCCGTCGGCCGCGAGGGACTCCCGCCGACGGAGGGACATCATCGCCATCGTCGTCGCGATGTTCAGCAGCGCGACCGCCCCGATCGCGACCAGGATCGCGCGGGGGCCGTACCAGCCGATGATCAGCGTCGCGACCGGCGGGCCCGCGACCCAGGCGGCCGAGACCACCGCGCGCATGTTCATGACCTGCGAGGCCCGCGCCCCCGAGTGCCGCAGGTGGGCGAACATCATCGAGGTGCCCACACCGGCGGGACCGCCGAGCACCACCAGGGCGATCGTGACCAGGGGCAGGGTCGTGACCGTGGCGAGCAGCAGCACGAGCAGCGCCGTGAGCACCCCGGCGCCGAGCATGGGCCGGAGGTAGTCGAGATGACGGTCCGCCCAGGCCGGCAGGACCAGCGAGGCGACGAAGCCGCTCGCGTTGTAGATCGCGAGCACCCAGCCCACCTCGACCATCGACGCCCCGTAGAGCGAGGTGAGGATCAGCGCCAGGGAGGGGCTGAGGAAGGCGATCTGCAGCCCCCACAGGAGCGCCGCGGAGGGCATCAGGAGTCGGTTCACGGAGGTCCTCGGAATAGGGGTCGACGATCACGCCGTCGTCCTGACCGAGTACACACCGGCGCGCGGGTGCGGGGAAGTCCCTGCCGGTCCAGGTACTGCCCTTACCCCCTTGCCTCCCCGTTCCCGCCGTAGCCTGGCCGCATGGACAACCGCCAGGACGTGAGGGAGTTCCTCACCAGCCGTCGCGGACGGCTCACCCCCGCGCAGGCCGGGATCGTCGGCGGCGGGCGTCGACGGGTCCCGGGACTGCGCCGCGAGGAGGTGGCCTTCCTCGCCGGGGTGAGCGTGGACTACTACGTGCGCATGGAGCGCGGCGACCTCGCCGGGGTCTCCCCCGAGATCCTCGATGCCCTCGCCACGGCCCTCCAGCTCACCGACGCCGAGACCGACCACCTCCACGCCCTCGCGCGCGCCGCGGGACCGGCCGCCGTACGTCGCCGCCCCTCTCGCCCCTCGACGTCGATGCGCCCGTCCCTGCAGCGCATCCTGGACGCGATCACCGATGCGCCGGCCTGGATCGTGACCCCGCGGAAGGACCTCGTGGCCCTCAACGCGCTGGGCCGGACCCTGCACGCGCCGCTGCTCGAGGACCCGGAGGCGCGCGGCAACACGGCCCGGTTCGTGTTCCTCAGCGCGGCCTCGCGCACCTTCTACCCGGCCTGGGAGCGCTCGGCGGACAGCATCGTGGCCTCGCTGCGGCTCACGGCCGGGCAGAACCCCCGCGACACCCACCTCACGGACCTGATCGGCGAGCTCGTCACCCGCAGCGAGGAGTTCCGTCAGCGCTGGTCCGCGCACGACGTCCGGTACCACCGCGCGGGCGTGAAGCGGATGCTCCATCCGCAGGTGGGCGAGCTCGAGCTCACCTTCGACGGCCTCGAGCTGCCCGGCACCCCCGGCTGGATGATGTTCGTCTGCACGGCGGAGCCCGGCTCCCCGAGCGAGGAGCGGCTGCGTCTCCTCGCCTCCCTCGCCGCCTCGCAGAAGCCGATCGCGCCGATGACGATGCCGGTGAAGCCCCGCGAGGAGTGAGCCCTCCGGCGATACTGGAGCCTCACCGACCGGAAGGACTGCCGTGACCGCGAGCACCCTGCTGGTGGGCTGCGGGCGGGTGGGCCTCCGCGTGGGCGAGCTGCTGGGCGCAGGCGGCGACGAGGTGCTCGGCCTGCGCCGCGACCCGAGCTCCCTGCCGCCGACGTTCACCCACGTCGCAGCGGACCTCAGCGCTCCCCTGTCCGTCGCGCTCCCCGCGGCGGACGCCATGGTCATCACGCTGGCCCCGTCGGTCGCCGCGAGCTATCGGGAGCCGCTCGCGCATCTCGCGGCCGCGCTCCCCTCGCTCCCGCGGCGCACCGTGTTCGTCTCCTCGACGCGCGTGCTCGAGGGCTACGACGCCTCGCGCCCGCTCACCGAGGCCGATCCCGCCCGGCCCCGCTCCGACCGCGCCCGGGTGCTCGTCGAGGGCGAGCAGCTGGCGCGCGAGCTGTTCGGCGCGAGCATCCTGCGCCCCGCGGGGATCTACGGCCCCGGCCGGGACCTCCTGATCAGAACCGTCCTGGAAGGGCGGCCCGTCGAGCACGACCGCCGCACCAACCGGATCCACGAGGTCGATCTGGCGCGAGCGATCGTCGCGCTGCTGTCGGCGCCCGAGCCGCCGGCGCTGCTCCATGCGGCCGACGGCGCACCCGCCCGGCTCGGCGAGGTCGTCACGCATCTCGCGCAGCGGCTCGGCGTGCCCGTCCCGCCGCGCGTCTCCCCGGATCCCGGTACGGGCACGGTGCTGGACGCCGCGGCGCTGCATGAGCTGCTGGGGCATCTCGAGGTGCCGGACTTCCGGGCGGGCTACGACGCGATGCTCGAGGACGCACCGCCCGGGCCCCGTCGGCCCTGAGGCTCGAGACCACGGCCCGGGGCGTCAGACCCCTGCGGCCCTCCGCGAGGCCAGCGCGAGCTCCGCGACGAGACCGTCCGGGATCGGCGTCTTCAGCGTGAAGGTGATGCCCGTCTTCGTCGCCTTCAGCCCTGCGGCGGCGATCTCCTCGGCATGCTCCGTGAGCGCCTCGGCCTGGAGGTACAGCCCGCACTGCCGGGTGAACGCCGCGTAGCCCGCGACGATCGTCCCGTCGATCCGGAAGCCCGGCATGGTGTAGGCCACGACCTCCTCCGCGTCCGGCAGGGCGCGGGCCAGGGTCGCGCGCAGGCCCTCCAGCAGGGGTCGGAACGCCTCGGGCGCCGCCGCGATGTAGGTGTCGTGGTCGGGTGTCGCCGTCACGGGTGCCTCGCTTCCGCTCGCGTCCCGTAGGCCGTGTCGCGAGGGAGCGTCGCCAGCGTACGCCGGGCGCTCAGCCCTCGTCGGCCGTGAGCTCCGCGAGCAGGGACCGCACCCGGCGATCGATGTCGTCGCGCACGAGGCGCATCCGCTCGGCGCCCTCGATGCCGCGCTCGGAGGGCTCGTCGGTGACCCAGGTGGTGATGGTCCCCGACATGCCGGGGACGGGCTCGACCACGGCCTCCTCGCCGAGCACCACGACGCGGTCCGCCCGGGCCAGCACCGCGGGGTCGATCGGCTTCGTGAAGCCTGCGGACATGTCCGCCCCGACCTCGGCGACCACCTCGGCGGAGAGGGCGTTGATCGCGGAACCGGGCTTCGTGCCGGCGGAGTGCACCTCGACGGCGCCGGAGGCGCGCGCCTCCATGAGGGCGGCGGCCATCTGGGACTTGCCGCCGTTCTTCACGCAGACGAACAGGACGGACGGGGTGGTGGATGCGGCGCTCATGCGGAGATCTCCTCGGGGACGGCGGGGGTGCGGGCGGAGGGGACGGTGGGATCGCCGGGGAAGAGCCGACGGCCCAGCCACAGCGAGACGTAGACCAGCGCGACCAGGACGGGGACCTCGATGAGAGGGCCGACGACGCCGGCGAGCGCCTGACCCGAGGTGACGCCGAAGGTGCCGATCGCGACGGCGATCGCGAGCTCGAAGTTGTTGCCCGAGGCGGTGAAGGCGACGGTGGTGGACCGCGCGTAGTCCATCCCCACGGCGCGGGCCAGCAACAGGGAGCCCACGAACATGAGCACGAAGTAGACCAGCAGCGGCAGCGCGATCCGGGCCACGTCCACCGGGGCGGAGACGATCGCGTCCCCCTGCAGGGCGAACAGCAGCACGATCGTGAACAGCAGGCCGTAGAGGGCGAAGGGGCCGATGCGCGGCAGGAAGGTCTCCTCGTACCAGGCCCGGCCCCGGGCCCGCTCGCCGAGCACCCGGGTGAGGACTCCGGCGAGCAGCGGGATGCCGAGGAACACGAGCACGCTGAGCACGATCGCGCCGAGCGAGAACTCCACCGTCGTGGTGGACAGACCCAGCCAGGCGGGCAGCACCTGCAGGTAGAACCAGCCGAGTGCCCCGAAGGCGAGCACCTGGAAGACGGAGTTGATCGCGACCAGCACGGCGGCGGCCTCGCGGTCGCCGCAGGCGAGGTCGTTCCAGATCAGCACCATGGCGATGCAGCGGGCGAGGCCCACGATGATCAGCCCGGTGCGGTACTCGGGCAGGTCCGCGAGGAAGATCCAGGCGAGGGCGAACATGAGCGCGGGGCCGATGATCCAGTTCAGCACGAGCGAGGTGATCATCAGCCGACGGTCGGCGCTGATGCGGCGCGTCTCGTCGTAGCGCACCTTGGCGAGCACCGGGTACATCATCACCAGCAGGCCCACCGCGATCGGGAGGGAGACCCCGGCGATGCTCACGGACTCGAGCGCGGGGGCGATCCCGGGCACGGCGCGCCCCAGCAGCAGGCCGAGCCCCATCGCCAGCAGGATCCAGACCGGCAGGTACCGGTCCAGGAACGACATCTCGTCGGCGACGCTGGTGGGCGCTCCGGGCGCGGTGGTCGTCGACATGACGGGTGCTGCCTCTTCCGATGGACGGATATCGAGGGGAACGCTAGCCCGTCACATAGACGGACGTCAATGTATGGTGATCCCATGACCCTCTCGTCACAGCCCCTCACCCTCGCCCCTCTCGGCGAAGAGACTTCCGATGGCTGCACATCCGGAGCGGCGGGCGCCGAGGACTGCTGCTCGCTGGGCGGCGCCCCGATCTCTGCCGAGGAGGCGGAGCATCTCGCCTCCCGGCTCAAGGCGCTCTCGGACCCGACCCGGCTGCAGCTGCTCTCCCACGTCGCCGCCGCCGGCTGCGGGGACGTGTGCGCCTGCGACCTCACGGAGCCGCTCGGGATCTCCCAGCCCACCGTGAGTCACCACATGAAGAAGCTGGTGGATGCCGGCCTCCTCACCCGCGAGCAGAAGGGCCGCTGGGCCCACTACTCCGTGGTGCCCTCGGCCTTCGCGGAGCTGCGCGACTTCCTGCACCTCGCCTGATCCGCCGCCCGATCCACCGTCCGCCGCGCCTGCGCCGACGACTCCTCCCAGCCCACCAGGAGACCGCACGTCCTCTCGCCCCAGCGTCCTGGTCGTCTGCGTCCACAACGCCGGCCGCTCCCAGATGGCCGCCGGCTATCTGCAGCATCTCGCGGGCGACCGCATCGAGGTTCGCTCGGCCGGCTCCGCTCCGGCCGACTCCGTGAATCCCGCTGCCGGATTGAGGAGCTCATCGCGAGCCTCGCAGCCTGACCTCCGCCCGGACCTCTGAGCTGACGCCTCCGAGCTCGGGCGAGGGGAGGTTCAACCGGTCACGAGGTGCGCCACGACCGGCAGCACCACGGTCATGGCCAGCGCGTTCAGCACCATCCCGGCGCTCGACCAGCCCCCGGAGACCGCCGAGTCGGCGAGCACCCGCGAGGTGCCGATGCCGTGGGAGGTCATGCCGATCGCGAAGCCCCGCGCCCGCTCGTCCCGCACCCGGGCGAGGGTCAGCAGCGCCGGGCCGACCACCGCACCGGCCACTCCGGAGATCAGGGTGAGGGTCACCGCGAGCGGCACCGAGGCGTCGAGCACCTCGGCGATCGAGAGCCCCACCGGCGAGGTCACCGACCGCGGCAGCGCGGCGAGCAGGAGGTCGGTGTCCACCCCGAAGGCGAGGAGGGTGCCGACGGTGATCGCCACGCTGACCGCCCCACCGATCAGCAGCGTCACCGCCACCGGCAGCGCGGAGCTCAGCAGGGCCCGTCCGTTGTGCAGCAGCGGCAGGGCGAGCGCGACGGTGGCCGGGCCCAGCAGCAGGGTGAGCACGAAGCACTGGCGCAGGTATTCGGCGTAGGGCAGGCCCACGAGCTGCAGGATCACGGCGATCACGATCACGCTCACCAGCACCGGGGTGAGCAGGGGGCTGCGCCCGGAGGCCTGGTGCAGCCGGTGGGCGACGAGGTAGACGAGGATCGTCAGGACCATCCCGAACAGCGGCAGGTGGAGCACGGCGCTCATGCGGGCGCCTCCCCGTCGGCCGCCGCTCGACGACGGTCCCACCAGCGCAGGAGCGCCTGGAGCAGGTGCCCCACGAGCACCAGGGCGAGGGCGAAGGATCCGCCGACGGCGAGCGCGATCGGGAGGGCGTTGTGCGCCAGCTCCTCGAGCTCGACGACGATGCCCACGCCCGGCGGGATGAACAGCAGCTGCAGGTGCTTCAGCAGCGGGGCGGCCGCGGGCTCGGCCCGGCGCGTGAGCATCGCGGTGGGCCGCAGTGCGCCGAGCCCCACCAGCATCACCAGGCCCAGCACCACCCCGGGGACGGGCAGGTGCAGCAGGGACGCGAGCCCCAGCCCGGCGAGCTGCGCGAGCACCAGGATCACGAGGCCCAGCACGATCGGCGGGAGCGCGGAGAGTCGGGACATCGCCGCCAGGGTATCCGGCACGGGCCGTGGGAAACGCAGTTGACCACGGGCGATGCCGGCGACACACTGCCGCCATGTCCCTGTCCTTCCCCCTGCTCGGCGATCGCCTGCTGCTGCGCTCCTTCGAGCCGGCCGACCTCGAGGCGGCGCATCGCGTCTACGGCGACGCCGAGGTGATGCGGTACGTGGGCGAGGGCGGGCCGGTGGATCGCGGGCGGTCCGCGGAGATGATCGCCGAGCACCGGGCCCACCAGGCACGGCACGGCTTCGCCTTCTGGGCGGTGATCGAGCGCGCGACCGGCGCGCTGATCGGGGACGCGGGCCTGGAGGTCACCGAGCACGGGGTCGAGCTCGGGTACACGCTGGGCAGGCCGTGGTGGGGTCGGGGCCTGGCCACCGAGGCCGCGCAGCTGTGCCTCGACGCCGCCGTCGGGCCCCTCACGCTGCCGCGGCTGGTCGCCCTGGCCGACGTCCACAACCCCGCCTCGGCGCGGGTGCTGGAGAAGATCGGCTTCCGCCGCCGCGGGACCACGCAGGCCTTCGGTCGCGCACATCACTCCTTCGAGCACGAGCCCGGGGTGACACCCGTGGCCGGCGACCCCCGATCAACGACGCGCTGACCTGCGGCGAAGCCCTGCTCGAGCTCGCCGTCGGCCCCGAGTGGCCGCCGCCACGGCGAGCGGAGGATCACGCCCGGCTTGAAGCGCCCGGGGCACGGGGACCACAGTGGTTGATCATTCACGAGCAGCGCTGACGGCGTCGACTGCACCGCCCCTCTTGCCCCATCGGAGGTCACCGGGATGCCCCGCCCCCTGCATGACGCCATCGATCGACGCACCGCGCTCCGCGGATTCGGCGCGATCGGGCTGACCGTCGCCGCCGGTCTGTTCGCCACCAGCCAGGCCCATGCCTCGAGCGACCTCGTGGTGGTCGACCAGATGGGCACGGGCCGCTGGGACACGGAGAACTGCGGCCCCACCTCGACGGTGATCGCGATGGTCGCCGCCGGGCGCACGGTCCCGCACTACGTCTCGGGGACGAAGGGCACCGAGGTGGGTGGCAACATCCGCGCCGTCGAGGAGATGCGTGCCCGCTGCGGGCTCTCCCCGTGGGACGACCCCGACGCCAAGAGCGTCGACTACATCGGCGCGTACCTCGGCGACCTCGAGGACGGGATCCGCGACGCCGGCGCCCGGGCCACCCGCGCCGTCTTCGAGGAGGGCGTGGCCGCCGCGGCGAACGGCTCGGTGGTCATCCTGCACGTCCGCCACGGCGCCCTGATCGACGATCCGACGGCGAACTACGGCCACTTCGTGGTCGCCCAGGGCGAGGACGCCGACGGCAACATCCTGGTCTCCGACCCCGGGCGCGCCCAGACCCTCGGGATCACCAGCTACTCGCGCGACCACCTGATCGCCGCGCGGCAGGGGTACTCCACGATCGTCAGCTGAGGGCCGAGCCTCAGCCCATGAAGATGCTGTTGCCCGGGCCGAGCGGCAGATCGGCGAAGAAGAACACCGCCAGGATCGCCGTCCACACGATCCAGAACGGGATCACGAAGGGCAGCATCCGCGCCATCAGGGTGCCCAGGCCGGCGCCGGGCTCATACTTCCGCAGCATGCCCAGCAGCACGATCATGTACGGGTTCATCGGCGTGATGACCTGCGTGGCGGAGTCGCCCACGCGGAACGCCGCCTGGGTGAAGGCGGGCTCGTAGCCGATCAGAGCGAACATCGGCACGAACACGGCGCCCATGATCGCCCACATGCCGGAGCCGGAGATGATGAACAGGTTCAGCACGCTGGCCAGCAGGATGAAGCCGATGATGGCGCCGAAGCCGGTGAGCCCCGCCCCTTCGAGGGCGGCGGCGCCGGTGACGGCGATCCAGGTGCCGATCCCGGACCAGTTGAACAGGGAGATGAAGTTGCCCAGGATGAAGGCCAGCACGATGAACGGCAGCATTTCCTTGAGCGCATCGGACATCATCCGCACCGCGTCGCGGGTGCTGCGCAGGGTGCCGACGATCGCGCCGTAGGCGATGCCCACCACGAAGAAGTACGCGATCACGATGAACACGATCGAGTCCAGCAGCGGGGACTTGGGCAGGTAGCCGCCCTCCTCGTTGCGCCAGGGCGAGGCGGCGGGGAGCACGGCCACGAGGATCCCGGCGGTCAGGACCACGGCGGCGATCACCGCGACCAGCAGGCCCTTGTTCTCCTTCGGCGAGAGGGCGGCGCGCATCTGCTCGGCGCTCTCGGCCGAGTCCTCGGCGCCCTCGACGGCGACCTCGTCCACCGGGACGCCCTGACGGCGCAGCCGCGGCTCGATGAGGCGGTCGATGATGAAGCCGGCCACGAAGCCCAGGATGATCGACGAGGCGATGTTGAACCACCAGTTCGACACCGGGTTCACGGCGCTGAACTCGAAGCCGGGCAGGGCGTCCATGACAGTGGTGGTGATGCCGGCGAACAGGGCGTCCAGCGAGGTCGGGAAGATGTTCGTGGAGTATCCGGCGCCGGCGGCCGCGAAGCCGCCCAGCAGGCCGGCGACGGGGTGGCGGCCGGCGGCCTTGAACACGAGCGCCGCGAGCGGCGGGACCACCACGAAGGCGGAGTCGGCCATGATCGAGGAGACCACGCCCACGAAGCCCACCACATAGGGGAGCATCCACGCCGGGGCGGAGCCGAACAGCTTGCGGATCGCGGCGGCCAGCAGGCCGGAGTGCTGGGCGATGCCGATCGCGAGCAGGATCGGCATCACGGTGACCAGCGGCGGGAAGCCGATGTAGTTCACGCCGAGGTTCGTGGTCAGCCACGCCATGCCCTCACCGGTGAACAGCCCCTGGATGGCGGTGGGCTCGTCCGAGCCGGGCACCTGCACGACCACGCCGGCGAGCTCCATGCCGGTGGAGACCACGCCGGTGACCAGGAACAGGACCACGAACAGCATGAAGGGCTCGGGCAGCTTGTTGCCGGCCCATTCGACCCAGTTCAGGGCCCGGTCGGTGAAGCCGCCGCTCGGCGACGGCTCGGTGGTTGCGGTGCTCATCGAAGCTCCTGGGGGTGTGGGGGAGGAGGAGGAGGAGGGGGACTGCAGCGAGGTCGATCGACGCAGGTCAGTCGAAGAAGTGCGGGACGTCGATCGCGCCGCCGGCGGCCTGGAACTCGTCGCCGACGGCGGTGGCGAGCGCCGGGTCGTGAAGGGCGTCGAGCACGGTCGCGGCGAGGCCGTAGGCGCCGTCGGCCGCAGCGGTCCGGGCGTCCTCGGAGACCGCCCAGGCGGCGAACTCCCGGGTGTGCAGCGCGATCTCGGAGGGCGCGATCCGGATCACCGGGTGGATGCCGGGGATCCGGTAGCTGACGTTGCCGAAGTCGGTCGAGGCGGCCAGCGACGGCGAGACCACGCCGTGGGGCAGAGGGTCGCGGCCGCGGCGGCGCTGCGACTCGACCCAGCGCCCGGTGAGCGCCTCGTTGGTACGCACGGGCAGGGACGGCGGGTGCTCGTCCCAGGTCACCGTGACGCCCACGCCCGCCATCAGCGCCGCGCCGCGGGCCACGTCCTCGACGCGCTGCGAGAGGTCCCGCAGGGTCTCGGGCCGCTGCGAGCGCACGTACAGGTCCAGGCGTGCATGGTCGGGGACCACGCTCGCCCGCTCCCCGCCCTCGCGGATCACGGCGTGGATGCGGTCCGTCGGCGGGGTCTGCTGACGCATCAGGCCCACGCCCTGGTACATCAGGCTCGCCGCATCCAGCGCGTTGCGGCCCATGTACGGCTGGGCGGAGGCGTGAGCGGTGTGCCCGTGGTACTCGACGGTGAGGGTGCGACGCCCCAGCCAGGTCTGATCGGCCAGGTCGTAGCCGTAGGGGTGCACCATCACGGCGGCGTCGAGGCCCTCGAAGGCACCCTCACGGGCCATGTACTCCTTGCCGGTGTGGCCCTCCTCGGCGGGGGTCCCGAGGAACACCACCCGTCCCGGCACGGCCGACGGGTCGGCCTGCGCGAGGGCGGCCAGCGCGAGGAACGCGCCGAGGCCCATGACGGCGATGACGTTGTGGCCGCAGCCGTGGCCCACGCCCGGCAGGGCGTCGTACTCCGAGAGGATCGCGTAGGTCGGCGCGCCCTCCTGGTCGCCGCCTTCGCCGCGGATCTCCGCACGGATCGCGGTGTCCAGCCCGTGCACGCCCACCTGCGCCTCGATGCCGTGGGCGGCGAGCACGTCCGCGATCGCGCGCGCGGAGCGGTGCTCCTCGAAGGCCGGCTCGGGGTGCTCGGCGAGGTCGAGCATCAGCTCGATCATCTCCGGGCCGTGGGTCGCCACCTTCTCCTCGAGGAGGGTGTGGAGCGCGGCGGCGGCGCCGGTGAAGGAGGAGCCGGGGTGGCTCTCGCTGCGCATCGCGGCCTCCCTCTCCTCGTCGAGCTGGGCGAGGTAGGCCGTGGAGACCTCGGTGTGCTGGCTGCCGGGGGACTGCGGGGCGCCGTCGCGCGGCGTCGACTCAAGGGACATGCGGGCCACGGTATGACACCGGGCACGATGCTCGGGCACCCGGAGCCGAACCTTGCCCGGCCTGTGACCTCGCGTCCTGTTCCCCGGACGCACTGCTCCTCGGCCGACGCAGGGCTCCGGCGCCGGAGCCCGGCCCTGTGCGCCGGTCCCCGAGCGGAGCCGCCGCCGTGAGCTCGCTCGCGCCCACCGCCTGCCACAGGGTCCTGGCCCACCGGGCTCGTCGCGGAGGACGTACGCTCGAACGGCGCAGCGCGCACCCCTCTCGAGAGAAGAAGTCCCGTGTCACAGCTCAGCGATCTCGTCGATCCCACCGCCATCCTCCTCGACGCACCGGCCACGGACTGGAGGGAGGCGATCCGGCTCTCCGGCGACCTCCTGGTCTCCGCCTCGGCCACCACCCCGGCCTACACGGACGCGATGATCCGCACGGTCGAGGAGCATGGCCCGTACATCGTCATCACGCCCGGCTTCGCCCTCGCGCACTCCCGGCCCGACGAGTCCGTGCATCGCACCGCGATGTCCTTCGTCCGCCTGGCCGAGCCGATCCCCTTCGGCCACGAGGCCAACGACCCGGTCACGCTCGTGATGGCGCTCGCCGCGGCCGACGCCTCCGCCCATCAGGCGGCGCTCGCGGCCCTCGCCGGGGTGCTCGCCGACCCCGAGGGCCGTCGCGCCCTGGACGAGGCGGCCACCCCGGACGAGGTCCTCGCCGCGCTCGGCGCCGGATCCTCCGCCGCGGTCGGCGACGCCGCCGCCGCGACCAGCCCGACGGCGTCGGCCTCCGCCGGTTCCCCCGTGGCCGCCGCCCCGTCGGCCGCCGCCGCGACCCCCTCGGACCCGGACGCGGTCCCGTCGAAGAACCTCATCCTCACCGTGTGCGGCAACGGCCTGGGCACCAGCCTGTTCCTCAAGAACACAGCCGAGCAGGTCCTGGACCGCTGGGGCTGGTCCCCGTACCTCGACATCCAGGCCACCGACACGATCTCCGCCAAGGGCCGGGCCAAGGACGCGGACGTCATCCTCACCTCCGGCGCCATCGCGGACACCCTCGGCGACGTCGGCGTCCCGGTCGAGGTCATCGAGAACTTCACCTCCCAGGCCGAGATCGACGCCGTGCTGCGGCGCGTCTACGCCGTCTGATCCCGCCTCCCCACCCTCTCCCCCGGAGCCAGCTCATGAACGTGCTCGTCTCGATCGCGGAGTTCCTCGTCAACGAGGTGCTCAGCGTCCCCGCCTATCTCATCGGCATCATCACCGCGATCGGCCTGATCGCCCTGCGGAAGTCCGCCGGGCAGGTCGCGGGCGGCGCCCTCAAGGCCGTCCTCGGATTCCTCCTGATCGGGGCCGGTGCCACCCTCGTCACCGCCTCCCTCACCCCGCTCGGCGTCATGATCCAGGGCGCCCTCGGCGCGCAGGGCGTGGTCCCGACCAACGAGGCGATCGCCGGCATCGCCCAGGAGCAGTTCGGCGCCCAGGTGGCGTGGCTGATGATCCTCGGCTTCGTCGTCGCGATCGCCCTGGCCCGCTTCACGCCCCTGCGGTACGTCTTCCTCACCGGCCACCACCTGCTGTTCATGGCCACCCTGATCACCGTGGTCATGGCCTCGGCGGGCATGCCCACCGTGGTCGTGGTGGTGCTCGGCGCGGTGCTGCTGGGCATCCTGATGGTCTCCCTGCCGGCCTTCTCCCAGCCCTGGACCCGCCGCATCTCCGGGGACGACTCGATCGCGATCGGGCACTTCGGCACCGCGGGCTACATCGCCGCCGGCGCCGTCGGCCGCCTCGTGGACCCCAAGGGCCGCAGCCGCTCCACCGAGGACCTCAAGGTCCCCGAGTCCCTGCGCTTCCTGCGCGACTCCATGGTCGCCACCGCCCTGTCGATGGTGCTCATGTACCTCGTGGTCGCGGTCGCCTACCTGCTGCGCGCCGGTCAGGCCACCGCCTTCGACGCCTTCGAGGGCGGCGCGACCGACGTCGGCAACTACCTCATGCAGGCCGTGACCCAGGGCCTGCAGTTCGGCATCGCGGTGGCCGTGATCCTCTTCGGCGTGCGCACGATCCTCGGCGAGCTGGTGCCCGCCTTCCAGGGCATCGCCGCCAAGGTGGTCCCCGGCGCGATCCCCGCGCTGGACGCCCCGATCGTCTTCCCGTACGCGCAGAACGCGGTGCTGATCGGCTTCCTCTCGAGCTTCGTGGGCGGGCTCGTGGGGCTGCTGGTGCTCGGGGTCTGGCTCGGCCCGGTGCTCGGGCTCGCCCTGATCCTGCCCGGCCTGGTGCCCCACTTCTTCACCGGCGGTGCGGCGGGCGTCTACGGCAACGCCACCGGCGGCCGACGCGGCGCGGTCGCGGGCGGCTTCGTCAACGGCCTGCTGGTCACCTTCCTGCCGGCGCTGCTGCTGAAGGTGCTGGGCTCCTTCGGCTCGGCGAACACCACCTTCGGCGACACCGACTTCGGCTGGTTCGGCATCCTCATCGGCTACTCCGCCCGCACCGGCGTGCTGCCCGGCATCATCCTGCTGGTCGTGGTGGGCGCCGTGATCCTGGGCGGCGCGATCCTCATGCAGCGCCGCGTGGTCGACGCCGGCTGGGACCCGGCCCCGGCGCGCGAGCCCGTCGGCGCCGCCGCGGAGGCCGGGGACGGCCAGGGCGCACCGCGCCGCGCCGCCGGTGCCGCCTACCCGAGGGTCGCTCCCCCGGCCGGCGCACCCACGCCCCCGCCGCCCCCGGCCTGAGTCCGTCCGTCCGAGTCCGTCCGTCCGAGTCCGTCCGTCCGGGCCCGACCGGCCGGCTCCGCCCAGAGCGGCACCGGGCGGGCCCGAACGGTACGATTCCCTCCAGTGCTCCGCGGCGATCCCGCACCGGCACACCCTCTCCGGGCCGCCCACCCCCGCGGCCCGCGGCCACCTCGCGGTGGTCCTCGCCGCCGCCTCGTGCGACGGTCCCGTCGTCCCCGACGGAGCGCGCGCCCGCCCGGGCCCGCTCCATCTCCCGACGACAGCGCCTGCCGCGCCCCGCGGCTGTCCATCGGTCGCCGACCTTCTGCGGCGTCCCTCCCCCGGGCCGTCACCGTCGTCGGCCCTTCCCCGCGCCGCCCCCACGGCGCAGCTCCCCGGAGGCTCTTCATGAGTGCAACGTCCCCATCCGCCGGCACGGAGACGCAGAGCGCCGACCGCGGCGCCTTCTCCGGCCGGACGGCGTTCATCTTCGCGGCCATCGGCTCCGCCGTCGGCCTCGGCAACATCTGGCGCTTCCCCGCGGTCGCGTACGAGAACGGCGGCGGCGCGTTCATCCTGCCGTACCTGGTCGCGCTGCTCAGCGCGGGCATCCCGCTGCTGTTCCTCGACTACGCCCTCGGGCATCGCTGGCGCGGCTCGGCCCCCGCCGCCTGGCGCCGCTTCCGCCGCTGGACCGAGTTCCTCGGCTGGTGGCAGGTGCTGATCGCCCTGATCATCGCGCTGTACTACGCGCTGATCCTGGCCTGGGCCACGAACTACACCATCTTCTCGCTCGACCAGCGCTGGGGCGATGACCCGGCGGCCTTCTTCGGCGAGTACACCCAGGCGCTCGGCGGGGCCGACGCCACCATCTCCTTTGATGTCGTCCCGGCCGTGCTGATCTCGATGATCGTGGTGTGGCTCGCGGTGATCGTGGTGATGGCGCTCGGCGTGCAGAAGGGCATCGCAGCCAGCTCGGTGGTCTTCATCCCGCTGCTCGTGGTGATGTTCGTGATCCTCGTGGTCCGCTCCCTGTTCCTGCCCGGTGCGATCGACGGCCTGGACGCCTTCTTCCGCCCGAACTGGGGCGCGCTCGCGGACCCGGCCGTGTGGATCGCCGCCTACGGCCAGATCTTCTTCTCGCTGTCCGTGGCCTTCGGCATCATGCTCACCTACGCCTCGTATCTGAAGAAGAAGACCGACCTCACCGGCTCCGGCCTGGTGGTCGGCTTCGCGAACTCGAGCTTCGAGATCCTGTGCGGCATCGGCGTGTTCTCGGCACTGGGCTTCATGGCCCAGGCGCAGGGTGTCGCGATCGACGAGGTCGTCACCTCCGGCGTGGGCCTCGCGTTCATCGCCTTCCCGACCATCATCGGCGAGGCCCCCGCGGGCGCGCTGATCGGCGTGCTGTTCTTCGGCTCGCTGGTGCTGGCGGGCTTCACCTCGCTGATCTCCATCGTCGAGGTCGTCATCGCCGCGATCCAGGACAAGTTCGGCCTGGGCCGCCTCTCCGCCACGCTGTGGGTCTCCGTGCCGATGGCCGTGGTCTCCACCGTGCTGTTCTCCACCACGATGGGCCTGCCGCTGCTGGACGTCATGGACAAGTGGGCCAACGAGTACGGGATCGTCGCCGTCGCGGCGGTGTCCACGCTGATCGTCGCCTACCTGGTGCGCGGCCTGCCCACCCTGCGCGATCACCTCAACCACCACGGCACCTTCCCCGTGGGGCGGATCTGGATGCTGTGCGTGGCGGTCATCGCGCCGCTCGTGCTGGGCGTCTCGCTGATCCTCAGCACCATCTCGCTGGTCACCTCGGGCACCACCTACGAGGGCTACCCCTCGTGGTTCGTGCTGGTGTTCGGCTGGCTGATGGCGATCGGCCTGGTCGTGGTCGCGATCGTGCTCTCGCTGATCCCGTGGCCCGCCGGGTCGAACCTGTTCAAGGCGGACTCCGACGGCGATCCGATCGCCCCCGAGGTCGTCTCCGGCAGGGGTCTGGACGCCGATCCCTCGGCGGACACCCCGCACGCCCTGCGGTCCGTCCGCTGACGCGTCGCGGATCCCGCAGCCACCGCCCTCTCACCACCCAGGAGTGATCATGTCCTTCGCCTCCATCGTCATGATGATCATCGCGATCGTCACCGTCTGGGGCGGCCTCGTCGCCGCCGTCGTCAACCTCGCCCGCCACCCGGAGGTCAAGGACTGACCTCCCCGACGGACCCGGAACGGGCAGGGCGGAGGCTGCGAGAGCGGCCCCGGCCCTGCCCGTTCCGTGTGCGGGGGCAGTGCTCGATCCGCCCGGCGCGCGCTGTCCCGCGCCGCCCCGCGCCGCCCCGCGCTGGTCCTGCCCAGCCCAGCGCCGCCCCGGCTTCCCCCCGATCTGGTCGACAACTGGCGCCCTGGCGAGGACTGCGGCGATATCGGCATACTCCTCGCCCACACGCCAGTACCCGACCACGCGCGGGCGCCGACGGTGCGGCAGGGCGACAGGGCGGCAGGCCGACGGGGCGGCAGGGCGGCAGGACGGCAGGCCGGCAGGACGGCAGGCCGGCAGGCCGACGGGGCGGCAGGACGGCAGGCCGGCAGGGCGACAGGGCGGCAGGGCGACAGGGCGACGGCGCGGCAGGAACGCGCCGCGGAGGCCGGGCCCGCCCCCGTCCTCCGCGATGCGCTACTCTTCCGGCATGCTCACGCGCTTCGACTATCCGTACGGCTCTGAGGAGAGCCGTGCCGTCGTGCGCGCTGCTGCGGTGACGCAGCTGCCCTGATGCATCCGCGGTGACTGCGCACCGCTCCCCCAGAGCCCCCGGCGAGGACCAACGGTCCTCGCCGTCGTCATTCCCACGGCGTGGGGGCTCCGCAGATCCTCTCGCCCACTCGAGAGGACCCCCATGCACAGCACGACCCGCCCGATCGCCCCTCCGTCGGCCGCTCCGCCGACTGCTTCCCCCGACGCCGTCTCCCCCGAGCCCGCTCCGCCGACTGCTTCCCCCGAGCCCGCTCCGCCGTCGGCCGCCGCCCCGACCCCGTCCCCCGGCGGCTCCCCCGAGCAGATCCTGGCCGCGCTCGAGCGCACCACGGACCAGATCCTCGGACGCCAGGACCTGCTGGACCGGCTGCGCGAGGGCCGACGGCTGCGGATGAAGTTCGGCGTGGACCTCACCGCGCCGGACCTCCACCTCGGCCATGCCGTGAACCTGTGGATGATGCGCACGCTGCAGGACCACGGCCACACGGTGGTCTTCCTGCTCGGCGACACCACCAGCCGCATCGGCGATCCCACCGGGCGCAGCACCACCCGCCCCGTGCTCACCGAGCAGCAGATCCACGACAACGCCGAGTCGTTCCTCGCCCAGGTGACCCGCGTGCTGCGCAGCGAGCCCGAGCTGCTGGAGATCCGGCGCAACTCCGAGTGGTTCGACGAGATGGGCGTGCCCGGGATGCTCCGCGAGCTCAGCCTCATCACCCACGCCCAGCTCATCTCCCGCGACATGTTCCGCGCCCGCCTCGCCTCCGGCACCGAGATCGCGATGCACGAGCTGCTGTACCCGGTGCTGCAGGGCTTCGACAGCGTCGCGCTGGACTCCGACCTCACGATCGTGGGCACGGACCAGCTGTTCAACGAGTCGATGGGCAGGGAGCTGCAGGTCAAGCACGGCCAGCGCCCGCAGACCGTCATCACCAGCACCGTCACCCCCGGGCTGGACGGCGGGCCCAAGCAGTCCAAGTCGCTCGGGAACTACGTGGGGCTGTGCGCGAGCGCGGAGGAGAAGTTCGGCCGGCTGATGACGCTGCGCGACGAGCTGGTGGGCATCTGGGCCCGCGTCTACACCGACCTGCCCCTCGAGCAGGCGGAGGACCTGGGCCGACGGGCGGGTGCCGGCGGCGCCGCGGCACGCGACGCCAAGCTGGATCTCGCCGAGGCGGTGGTGGCGCGGAACGACGGCGCGCCGGCCGCCCGGCGCAGCCGCGAGGAGTTCCTGCGGGTCTTCTCGGCGGGCGAGCGGCCGAAGGAGATGGTCCCGCTCGCCCTCGAGCCCGGAGAGTTCACGGCGCTGGACCTGGTGATCGCGGCACGGCCGGACCTGTCCCGATCAGCCGCCCGCCGTCTGCTGACGGGCGGGGCGGTCACGCTGGACGACGCCCGGGTGGAGGATCCGGAGCAGGCGGTGGTGCTGCGCGGCGGCGAGGTGGTGCGGGCGGGCCGGCGGCGCTGGTTCCGGGTGGAGGCGCCGCGCACCTGACCTCTCATCAGGCGGCGGGCTTCTCTCCACCTGGTCGACTGCTGGCGCAGGAGCGATGACTATGCCGATATCGCCGTACTCATCGCCCACGCGCCAGCAGACGACCACGGCGCGGCGGCCCACGTCGGAAGCAGCGCCTGCCGCCGACTCCAGCGAGGCCAGCAGTGACTGTTCCAGCGCCGACTCCCGCAGTGCCCGCGCCAGCGCCCACCGCTCCCCCGCCGACGCCCGCAGTGTGACCTGTACCCGGTCAGTTCGCACGTCACCGGGGCGTCGGGTACGCTGATGCCTGCTCTTACGAGCGCTGGAGGATTCGCCTAGCGGCCTATGGCGCACGCCTGGAACGCGTGTTGGGTTAACGCCCTCAGGGGTTCAAATCCCCTATCCTCCGCCAGAAGAACGGCCCCTGACCTGCGAGATCGATCGCAGATCAGGGGCCTTTCTCATGCCCGGACGCACTCGCTCGCAGGCCGCGCACCGCAGGCAGGGCCTCAGGGAGAGCCGACGGGCACGAACTCGTGACCGCATCGGGACCTGGACCCGTCGGCCGCCTGTCGTCGCACGTCCGCGCACGTCAGCGCCCCGCGACCCGGCGATCACCGCGCCACCATCGCCCAGCGCACCGTCCGACCTGCCGGAACCGCCTTCTCGGCCACGGCCTGCACGGATATCCTTCGCTCAGCACTGGACCGAGGACGCGAGGGGAAGCCGATGTCGAGCTCAGGATGGGGTGGTCCTGACAGCGGGCCGCAGCCGTGGCAGAACGGCGCACCGCAGGGCGGGCAGCCGCAGAACCCGAACGGACAGGGCGGCGGCCCCCAGTCAGCTCCTGGATATGGCGCACCGCAGGCCTCCCCCGCACCGCACGGCCAGCAGGGCTGGGGCGGGGCGCCGTCCGGTCCCACCGGCCCCCAGGGCGCCAGCTGGACTCCCGCGCCGTCCGGTCCCGGCAGCCCTCAGGGCCCGGGCAACCAGCAGGGCCCCGGCGGGTGGGGACCGGGCAGCCCCCAGGGCCCCGGCGGCCAGCAGCCCCGTCCGAAGCGCCCCTGGCTGCTCATCGGCGTCGCGCTGAGCTGCGTCCTGGCCCTGCTGCTGGTGGTCGGCGGCGGCATCACCTACCTCGCCCTGCGCACCAACGACGCCCCGGTCGCCTCCGACACCCCCTCGGAGACCACCACACCGGAGGACTCCGAGACGCCGAGCGCGACGGACTCGACGACCCCGGAGGAGTCGGAGGCCGGGGAGTTCGAGGTGGTCGTCCCCTATGACCCGCCCACCGGCACCCCGGATGAGCTCTGGAAGACCATGGGGGACAACCCGCTGACCTCCGGCACCCTCCCCACTCTTCCCGAGTGCGATCTGCCGGCGACCCCGGTCGAGCCGAGCGTCGAGGAGCTGCAGGCGGTTCTGGACGCCTCCGCGACCTGCCTGGACCAGGTCTGGTCCACGGCGAGCTCGGACCGCAACCTGCCCTGGGTGAGCCCGAAGATCGTGGTGTACAAGCACCCGGACGTTCCCTCGACGGCCGTCTGCGATTCGGAGTTCTCCGCGGACTTCCCGCGCATGTGCAATCTGGATTCGACGATCTACTGGCCCGTGGGCTATGGCTCCGGGCTGACGCTGGATGACCCGGAGAACGTCCCGGGGGCCTACCTGTGGGACCTCTCCTTCATCTACACGAACACGCTGAGCTGGAACAGTTCGCTGACCGTCTACTTCACGACCCTCCGCGACGGGCTCAAGACCACCGACGAGGAGCGCTACAACGAGGCCTGGCGCCGCTTCACCATGCAGCGCGAGTGCTTCGCCTCGGCGGCCTCGATGCAGGTCCCCACCGCCGCTGAGCCCACCCCGGCGCTCCGTGAGGCGCTCACCGATCCGACGTTCTGGCCCGAGGGCGAGCCGCCGAACACCATCCGCCCGGAGACCCGCGCCGCCTGGATCAAGCGCGGCTTCGACTCCGGCGGCGACCTCTCCGTCTGCAATGCCTGGACGGCGGACGTCGACCAGGTGACCTGATCGTGGCGCCGCAGCCCGGCCCGGTCGGAGGAGGACGATGACCAGCAACGACGAGGTCGGGTTCCCGGATGCCCCGGACGACGAGGACACCGCACCTCGCCCGCTGACCTCCGGCACCTCCCCCGTCGGACAGTCCGTCGACCCCGACCCGATCCAGCGTTTCGACCAGCGGCCGCGCTTCGATCCACCGCCGTCTGCGACCCGGGAGCCGATGCGGGTTCTTCCCGCGAACTCGTCCTCGGGCTCTGCGCTGCCCCCGGGGATCGACGCGACCACGGGGCCGCGGCGTCGCGGACTGCTGATCCCGGGCATCGCCTTCGGCTGCGCCCTGCTCCTGCTGCTGGGGATCGGCGGCGGCCTGACCGCGCTGTGGCTCACGAACCGTGACCGCGACTCGACCCCGATCGCCCGGAGCGATCCCTTCACCGCGCCGCCCGGCACGGAGCCCGGCGTGTGGGAGCCGCTGGAACAGGACCAGATCCCCTCCGGCGGGCCGGAGGAGCTGCGCGAGGTGCTCACCGAGAACCCGCTGCTCGTCACGCAGCTGCCCGCACCCACCGGATGCTCCCTGCCCGCCACCACCGGTGGCATGGTGCCGGCGGAGAAGCTGCCCACCTTCCTCGAGGCCGGGGCGGACTGCCTCGCCGTCTCCTGGGCCCCGGCGCTCTCGGCCGAAGGCATATCGTTCGAGGCCCCGCGGGTGGTGGTCTTCGAGACGGACTCCCCGCCGCAGGGCTCCTCCTGCGCGGCCGAGCGCTTCACGGGCACCGCCCCGGTGGTCTGCCACGACGATCGCACCCTGTACTGGCCGGCGCAGTGGGATGCCGGGTTCTCGAACGCCTCCGCCGAGGAGGCGCCGAGCCTGTACATGTGGCACCTCTCGTACTCCTACGCGGTGTTCGTCCTCGCCGCCGGGGACCTCGACGACTACTACGGCTCGCTGCTGCTCGCCCTCGCCGACTCCCCCGAGCAGGCCGAGGAGGCGCAGCGCCGCTACACGCTCCAGCTGAGCTGCATCGCCTCGGCGGCAGCCTTCCAGCTCCCCGCCGGGATCCGGCCGGCCGATCGGGTGGAGGACTTCGTGACCTCGGTCGACGCCCAGAGCGCACCGCTCAGCGCCGGCGACCCCTCTCAGGACTCCCGCGCCGCCTGGGTCGTCGCCGGGCAGAAGAGCCGCGGCCAACTGGGGCAGTGCACGACCTGGAGCGCCCCGGCCGACCAGGTCGCCTGAGCCCCTCCCTCCGGTCAGAACAGCGCCGGCTGCGGCAGGAGATCCAGCGCCGCCGGTGCGAGGCGCGGCCGGCGCGCGGCCTCCGCCGCCCGGCTCCGGTGCTCGGGCTGGTCGACGTCCTCGGTGAAGTCGAGCCCGTGGCGACGCAGCAGCGGGACCAGCCGACGTGAGAGGGTGCGCCGGTACGCGACGGGCGCGGAGGACGAGGTCCCGTAGAAGCGCCGATACCCGGTGGCGAGCTCGGGATGCTCCCGATCGATCCACTCCAGGAACCATTCCTTGGCACCGGGCCGCAGGTGCAGGGCGCCGTGGACCACGTGCGCCGCACCCGCCTCGGCGATCCGGGCCAGGGCCTCGTCGAGCTGCGCGTCGGAGTCGGTCAGCCACGGCATGATCGGCATGAGGAAGACGGTCACACGGAATCCGGCGTCGGCCGCGGCGCGCACCGTGGCCAGGCGCGCGGCGGTGCTCGGCGTGCCCGGCTCGACGGCTTTCTGCAGCGCGTCGTCGAAGACCGCGATCGACATCGAGAGGTCCACGGGGACCTGCTCGGCGATGGTCTCGAGCTGCGGCAGGTCACGGCGCAGCAGCGTCCCCTTGGTGAGGATCGAGATCGGCGTGCCGGACTCGGCGAGGGCGGAGAGGATGCCGGGCATCAGCCGGTACCGGCCCTCGGCCCGCTGGTAGGGGTCGGTGTTGGTGCCGAGCGCCACGAGGTCGCGCTTCCAGGAGCGCTTGGCGAGCTCGGCCCGCAGCACCTCGGCGACGTTGACCTTGACGATCACCTGCTGGTCGAAGTCGGCCCCGGCGTCGAGGTCGAGGTAGCGATGGGTGCTGCGGGCGAAGCAGTACACGCAGGCGTGGGAGCAGCCGCGGTAGGGGTTCACCGTCCACTCGAAGGGCATGGAGCTCGCGGCCGGCACCTTGTTCAGCGCCGACTTCGCCATCACCTCGTGGAAGGTGACGCCCTGGAACTCCGGGGTCTGCACGCTGCGCACCAGCCCGGACATGCCCAGCAGCGCCGGGGTGCTCGGCTGCTCGCCGGTCCCCGTGCTGATCTCCTGCCCGCTCCACCGCATGACCCTATTCGAACGCCCGTTCGAACAGATGTCAAGGGCGACCGACGGACCATCCCGCCCGTCGGCCGCCCGGTGACTTCAGCCCTGCCGTCCCGCTGATCTCCTGCCGCTCGTCCCTCGCAGCACGTCGATCAGCCCTGCCATCCCGCTGATCTCCTGCCGCTCGTCCCTCGCAGCACGTCGATCAGCCCTGCCATCCCGCTGATCTCCTGCCGCTCGTCCCTCGCAGCACGTCGATCAGCCCTGCCATCCCGCTGATCTCCTGCCGCTCGTCCCTCGCAGCACGTCGATCAGCCCAGAGTCGCGGGGCGCGTCCACTCCTCGCCGCGCACGTGCTCGTCCAGGAAGCCGAGGAAGGTCTCGTACCAGACCTGCGCGTTGCCGCGGCCCTGGATCCAGTGGCCCTCGTCGGGGAAGTACAGGTAGCGATGGCGGGTGCGCCCCTCGGCATCGCGCGGAGTGCCCGAGAAGGTGTGCAGGTCGTACCAGAGGGCGTGGCCCTGGGCGATCGGCACCCGGTAGTCCCGGTCGCCATGGATCACGAGCATCGGAGCGACGATGTCGGCCACGAAGTCCTTGGGGTTGTAGAGCCGGTTCTGCTCCCGCATCGGCCGCTCCCACCCGGAGTTGTCGGTGGTCGCGCCCATCGTGGCGGTGTCCCACAGGGAGGCGTGGGTGACGATGCATCGGAAGCGGTCACCGGTGTGCCCGGCCACCCAGTTGGCCATGTAGCCGCCGTAGGAGCCGCCGGCGAAGGCGGTGCGCTCGGCGTCGACGTCCTCGCGGGCGATCGTGGCGTCGGTGAGCGCCATGATGTCGGTGTACGGGGCGCCGCCCAGCTCGTGCTGGCCACGGTCGATCATCGCCTGGCCGTAGCCGGTGGAGATCGCCGGGTCCGGCAGCAGCACGGCGTAGCCGGCGGCGACGAACGGGCCCGGGTTCCAGCGGTAGGTCCAGGCGTTCCAGGAGCCCCACGGGCCGCCGTGGGCGAAGACCACCAGCGGGTGCGGCCCCTCCCCCTCGGGCAGGCGCAGCCAGGCGCGCAGGTCGGTGCCGTCCTCGGCGGTCGCGGTGACCTCGGTGAGGGTGCCGGGCAGGTCGACGGGCTCGGCCGGGTTGGGCAGCGCGGTGACGGTGCCGTCGGCGGGATCGATGCGCACGGGGTGCGGGGCGACGGCGATCCCGGAGGCGGAGGCGATGATCGCACCGCCTGCGACCGAGGCGCCGGAGAAGGCGAGGTCCTGGTCGGGTCCGCCCGCGAGGCGGCGCGGGGCCGGGTCATGGACCCCGCCGATCCACACGGCGCCGCGGCCCTGCTCGTCGGTGGTGGCGACGAGGGTGTCCTCGTCGAGCCAGATCGGGTCCGCCCAGTGGTCGAGCTCAGGCCAGACCGGGGTCGACTCGCCGGTGGCGAGGTCGAGCAGCTCGACGCCGACGCCCATCGTGGCCGTCTGCGTCCAGGTGCGGTACCGGCCGACGAGGGCGCGGCGGCCGTCGGGGCTGAACTCGCCCGGGCCGTGCTCGATCTCGGCCGTGCCCTCGCGCAGCAGGCGCGGCGCCTCGCCGCCCACGAGGTCCAGGAGGTAGAGGTCGGGGACGGCGAGCAGATCGCCGCGGGAGTCCTGCACCGCGATCAGCGCCTTCTCGCCGCTGCGGTCCACGGTCCAGTCCAGGAGCCGACCGGCTGGCATCGCGAGGTGGCGGAAGTGGAGGACCTGGGTGGGCTGGTCCTCGTCGTCCCCGTCGGCCGACGGGGTCTTCGCGTCGGCGCCGGCGGGTGCCGGGGTGCGCTCGGCGAGCGCGAGGTCGTCCGGCAGCGCGGCGATCGCGAGCACGGGGCGGGTGGGGCCGAGGTCGTGGTCCCAGTAGCGGGTGGGAAACCCGGTGTGGAAGGCGGCGGTGACCTTGGCCGTGGAGCGCTTCTTCGTGAGCTCGGCGTGCTCGGCCTCGTCGGCGGCCTGGGAGTGCACCTCGAGCTCGGTGATGAGGTGGCGGCCCGCGATGGTCAGGCCGCCGAAGCCGCCGGGACGGGTGGCGAGCTCACGGGCCTCGCCGCGCACGGGCAGGGCCCACAGCTGCGCGTCCTCGGACTCCTCGCCGTCCTCGCCCACGCGCTTGGCGGTGAAGTAGGTGGTGCCGTCCTCGGCCGCGGCGACGGCGCCGACGGAGGCGCTGCCGCGGGTGAGCGGGAGCAGGCGGTCGCCGTCGATCTCGACGAGGCTGCTGCGGTAGGAGGTGCCCTTCGCGTCCGGGCGGGACACCTTCGCGAGGATCCGACCGCCCTCGGTGGTCTCGAGTCCGGCCAATCGGGCCGCGTCCAGCAGGGTCTCGATGCTTTCGTGTGTCATGGGGCACCATCCTGCCACCGGCCGACGGCGCCACCATCCTCGTCACGATCCCGTAGCCCTGCTGTGACAAACGGGGCTCCTCCGAGCGCCATTCCCCCAGGTTCGTGGCACTCGCACCGGGGCATCCCGTGCCTTCCGGGCCGGGCGAGCGCGGTGGTCACGAAGACGGGCTCATCCGACCCCCGTTCCCCCAGGTTCGCCACCTTCGCACCGGCTAGGGCCACGTCGCCGGCCCCAGTCGAGCAGGGCGTCGATCTTCCGGGCCACCTCGTCCGGGGTGCAGCCCTCGGTGTCGATCCGGTGCACGGCAGGGTCGGCCTCGACCTCGAGCCGCACGGCCGCCGAACGGCTCCGCTCCGCATGGGCGACGAGGCTCTGCCCCTGCTCCCGTGTGGCGAGCCGAGCGTCGATCGTGCCGCGGCCGGCCTGGAGCAGCACTGCCGTGATGCGCGGCCGGTCGCCCATGGCCTCGGCGAGCGCGGCCGACTCCAGGACGGAGACCGTGTTCGTATAGATCAGCCGACGGTGGCCGAGCTCCCGATAGTTGGCCCAGATCGCGGCGAGATTCCGCAGCGCCATCCCCTCCTGCCGCGGCGCGGGGTGCGCCAGGTCGAGCGCATCGCCCTCCAGCACCGCATGCCGCACATCCCGCGCCGCCAGCAGGTCGTGGAGCGCGAACGCGGCCGACGACTTCCCCACCCCGGACGCCCCACCGATCACCAGCAGCTCTGAGTCGCTCATCGCTACAGGGTGCCGTACGTGCGGGTTCGTTGGGGCGGAGCGGAGCCGGGTGCTGAGTTATCGGGTTTCCGGCCATGAGTAGGGCGGGGGTAAGAGACTGACCCTATGGAACGCCACGCTGATCCAGCGCTCACTCTTCGGGCCGGAGCATCCTCCGACATCGAGCAGTGCGTCGCCCTATGGGTCGATGCGTGTGCTGTGCGGGACGGTCGTTCCATCGGCGGTATCGCGGATCGGGCTCGGCCGAAGTTCGACAGGAGCATCGGATGGATCGTTGCGTCGAGCGGCGAACAGATCGATGGATTCGTCCTTGCAACTGCCCCTGGAAGTGGCATGCCGACCGACCCGCCCGACGCAGCCGTGGTCGGCCTGCTCGCGGTGCAACCGAGCCAGCAGGCTCGCGGACTGGGGCGGACGCTGCTGCAAGCCATCGGCAGGCATCTCTCCGATGCCGGCTACAGGCAGGCGGTGCTCCACGCCCTCCTCGACAATCACACAGCGCTCGGGCTCTACCGGAGTGAGGGGTGGACGGCCGTGGGCGACGAGTACGAGCACTCTCTCCTGAAGCGGCCATTACGAACCTTTTCGCGCGACCTGATGCAGGACGGACTCGGGGGAACCGTCGGAGACTGAGGGTGCGGCCAGCTCGCTCCTCGGAACGTTCCGTCTCACCTCCGACCGAGCCCAACCTGTCCTCCGCGCAACCCAGGTGCCTGACCAGCAGCGTTATTCGGGCGACAGAGAACCTGAGCGGCGGTAGGTTGCGAGAATGACGCTGGCGCTGATGTGCGGACTCTCTTTCGCAGGCAAGAGCACCCTTGCAGCACGACTCACTGACTCTCTGCCTGCCAGCCTCATCAGTCTCGACCTCATCAACGAAGAACGCGGACTGCACGGCGGCCAAGGCATCCCGCTGGAGGAATGGGCCGAGACCAACCGGATCGCTCACGAGCGCGGACGCGAGCTTCTCGACGCAGGGCACCGGGTCATTGTTGACGACACCGGCTCGCCGCGGTTCATCAGGGATGAGTGGCGCAAAGTCGCCGACAGCTGCGGTGCACCCTTCGTGGTCGTCTGGATCCGGATCAGCCCTGAACTCCAGCAGACTCGCGTTCGTGCCAACAGGCTGTCCCCAAACCGCCCGGACGTGACCGATGCCGTCCTCCATGACCATCGGGCGAACTTCGAACCTCCCGTCGACGAGGACGCGCTGACGATCGACGCCCAGGACACGGCTGACCCCACTCAGGTGAACGCGCTCGTGGAACAGGTCCGGTCTCTTCGGGCGCCTTGGACAACCGCTCACCAGCAAGGCTCCGCCAGCGATCATCGATGCAGAGCAAGGCAGCCGCCTCGCCACCTCACGTCGATTCCTCGCACCCCACCGCCTCGCCCATACTGACCCCATGCGCACCCACGATCTCGACGCTCTGGTCCTTGCCTGCCGGAACCTCATCGACCTGCGGTTCCCGGACAGCGACGGGGGCGCCGCGGCCATGCTCACGGCGTCGGGAGAGATCTTGTTGGGGACCGCCCCCGAGGCCTTCAACCCTGCGGTCGAGGTCTGTCACGAGACGGAGCCCTACTGTGCAGCGCACCGGCTCGGCGAGTCGATCGTGGCGACGATCTGCCTGTACCGGGAGCCGGGTTCCCCGGAGAAGGTGCTGGCCCCATGCGGGGTCTGCCAGGAGCGTCTGGCGACACACGGGCCCGGTGTGTTGGCAGCGGTGCCGCAGGAGCACTCCACCACTCCCGGTTGGGTGCCGCTGCGAGACCTGATGCCGCACTACTGGCTCCAGGCCTTCGACGACACCCCGGCGATGTGGACGAGCGCCGAGCCCTCCACGTGACCTGAGTCAGAAACAGTCATTTCGGACCAGACTCTTCGGACTTCGCCGCACCTCTCCCCCGTCACTAGCCAGACTGTTCGTCGCTCATCTCCAAACACCCGGCATACGGTCCCCGCACGCACATCTCCAACGAACTCCTCCGCCCCGAGGACCCCGAGCCGTCGTCGAGGCCGTGGACGACCAGACGGTGCGATGACTCAGCGAACAGAAGAGCACCCTCATGACGAAGCGGGGCTATCCGAGCGCCTATCCCCTATGTTCGTGACACTCGCACCAGCCGCCACGGCCAGAGCGAGCGCCATAGTCGCAAACAAGGGTCTATCCGAGCCCCAATCCGCCACCTTCGTGACCCTCACGCCGGGGGGCACCCTTTCTCCCGGGCCGGGCGAGCGCCATAGTCACGAACGAGGGCCTATCCGGGCCCCATTCCCCCACCTTCGTGACCCTCGCGCCGGGGGCCGGGCCGGCCCCTCCCCACCACCAGGCGACCGCCGTCACCCTGAGGTTGCCCCCATCCTCAAAGTAGTTTAAAGTTGTAGCAACTTCACGGAGCGGCCTCATCGGCCGGGAGCAGGACCCCCTGCAGCACCCCGGCCACAGCCCCTCCCGGAGACCCGACGCACCCCAAGGAGCCTGCCATGCAGTTCGGAATCTTCACCATCGCCGACATCACCCCCGATCCCCTGACCGGCAAGGTGCCCACCGAGAACGAGCGCCTGCAGAATATGATCGAGCAGGGCAGGCTCGCCGAGCAGGTGGGCCTCGACGTCTTCGCGCTCGGCGAGCACCACAACCCGCCGTTCGTCACCTCCTCCCCCACCACCACACTGGCCTACCTCGGCGCGCAGACGGAGAAGATCATCCTCTCCACCGCGACCACGCTGATCACCACCAACGACCCGGTGAAGATCGCCGAGGACTACGCGATGCTGCAGCACCTCACCGGCGGCCGCGTCGACCTCGTGATGGGCCGCGGCAACACCGGCCCGGTCTACCCGTGGTTCGGTCAGGACATCCGCAAGGGCATCGAGATCGCGATCGAGAACTACGACCTCCTGCGCCGCCTGTGGACCGAGGACGTCGTGGACTGGGAGGGCCAGTTCCGCACCCCGCTGCAGCAGTTCACCGCCACCCCGCGCCCGCTGGACGGCGTGGCCCCGTTCGTGTGGCACGGCTCGATCCGCTCCCCGCAGATCGCCGAGCAGGCCGCGTACTACGGCGACGGATTCCTGCACAACAACATCTTCTGGCCCATGAGCCACACCAAGCAGATGGTCCAGCTGTACCGCGAGCGCTACGAGCACTACGGCCACGGCAAGGCCCACCAGGCCTATGTGGGCCTCGGCGGTCAGGCCTTCATGCGCCGGAACAGCCAGGACGCGGTCACCGAGTTCCGCCCCTACTTCGACAACGCCCCGGTCTACGGCGGCGGTCCCTCGATGGAGGACTTCACCGCGCAGACCCCGCTCACCGTCGGCTCCCCCGAGCAGGTCGTCGAGCGCTACCTGACCATGGCGGACAACGTCGGCGACTACCAGCGCCAGATGTTCCTCATGGACCACGCGGGGCTTCCGCAGAAGACGGTCCTGGAGCAGATCGAGCTGCTGGGCACCGAGGTGGTCCCGGTGCTGCGCAAGGAGCTCGAGGCCCGCAAGCCGGCCGACGTCCCCGAGGCGCCCACGCATGCGCTCCGGGTCGCGGCCGCCGAGGCGGAGAACGGCTCCTTCGACGACGCCTACAAGTTCGAGACCGGCGACAACTGGACCGGCCTGCGGGCCGAGGACGCGAAGGGACAGCACTGATGAGCACGGCACCGACCACCTACCGGATCCTGGCGCTCTCCGCCGGGCTCTCCACCCCGAGCTCCACCCGCATGCTCGCCGACCAGCTCACCCGCGAGTCCGCGGCGGCGCTCGGCACGGACGGCGTCGAGGTCGAGGTGACCACCATCGAGCTGCGCGAGCACGCCCATGAGATCACCGATGCGCTGCTGACCCGCTTCCCCGGCGAGCGGCTCTCGCTCGTGATCGAGCAGATCCGTGCCGCGGACGCCGTCATCGCCGTGACCCCCGTCTTCAACGTGGGCCCCTCGGGCCTGTTCAAGATGTTCTTCGACGCGGTGGACCTGGAGATCTGGAAGGGGAAGCCGCTGCTGCTCGGCGCGACCGCGGGCACGGCCCGCCACTCCCTCGCGATCGACTACGCGATCCGGCCCATGGCCGGCTACCTGAAGGCGGACGTGGTGCCGACGGCGGTGTTCGCGGCGTCGGCCGACTTCGGCGCCGACACCGAGGGACAGGCCGACGAGCTGCCGCTCGGGGCGCGGGTGCGCCGTGCGGCCGGCGAGCTCGCGGCGATGCTGCGCGCACGACGGGGCGAGGCGGCACAGCCCGCGCTGGACCCGGCGGCCGACGCGGCGCCCGCCACGGCCGACGCCCCGGCCGCCCCGGCTCTGGACCCGGAGTTCTCCGACTTCGTGCCGATGGGGACACTGCTGGGCCGGCGCTGAGCCGCCCGCCCGTCGGCCGCCTCCCTCAGGCCGCGACCGCCACGGGGCTGCGCCGCAGCGTGAGCAGCGCGGCCCCGAGGGCGAGCAGGGCGGCGCCGGTCGTGACGACCCCCAGCGGCAGGATGCTCATCGACCCGGCGATGCCCACGAAGGGCGCGGCCACGGCGCCGAGCCCGAACCGGGCGGTGCCCAGCACCGATCCGGCCATGCCCGCCATCTGCGGGTACTCGGACAGGGCGAGCGTGGTGCCTGCGGGCGAGGCGAACTGCGCCCCCGAGGCCAGCAGGAGCAACGAGGCGATCACCACCGGCAGCGGCATCGCGACGAGCCCGGAGAGCAGCAGCCCCGAGCAGCCGACGGCGGTGATCCCGATGCCCACGAACAGGGCGCCGTGCACCCGCCAGCGCTCGGCGGTCCGCCCGCCGAGCCAGCCCGCGAGCACGCCGCCGGAGGAGTTCAGGGCGAAGGCGGCCGCGTACCACTGCGGAGAGAGGCCGTAGATCTCCTGGAGCACGAAGGTGGAACCTGCCAGGTAGGAGAAGATCGCGGCGTAGACGAAGCCCTGGGAGAGCACGGCGCCGACGAACACCCGGTCTGCGAAGAGCACCTTGAGGTCCGCGCCGGTGCGGCCGATCCCGCCGGCGGTGCGACGCTCGGGCGGCAGGGTCTCGGTGAACAGCGTCGCGGAGAGCACCAGCAGCACCAGGCCCACCACGGCCAGGAAGCCGAACAGCCCGCGCCAGTCGATCACCACGTTCAGGAGTCCGCCGATCATGGGGCCGACGATCGCGGCAGTGGGTCCGGCGATGGCGAGACGGCCGTAGAAGCGGATCAGCTCCCGGCCGTCGAACACGTCGCGGCCCGCGGCCTGGGCGATCACGATGCCCACGCCGCCGGCGAGGCCCTGCACGAAGCGGGCCAGGATGAGCAGCTCGATGCTCGGGCTCAGCGCGCACAGCAGCGAGGTGAGCACGTAGGCGACCACGCCGATCAGCAGGATGCGCCGGCGGCCGTACTGGTCCGAGGCCGGTCCGGCCAAGAGCTGCCCGGCGGCGAGCCCGATCAGGCAGGCGGTGACGGTCAGCTGGGCGATCGAGGTCGTCGCCTCGAGCTCGCGGGTCAGGGCGGGCAGCGCCGGCAGGTACAGGTCCATCGAGAGGGGGCCGAACACGGTCAGCAGCAGCAGGATCCACGGCATCGCCCGGGACAGCGCCGGGCGGGTCGGTGCAGGCAGGGTGGCGGTCACAGCGGGGTCGTTCTCCTTGGCGGCGTCATGCGGGCCGGTTCCCGCGGACCCCCTGATCCCATCACCGCACGTCGGCCCGGACCAGGCCCTGACAGGGCACCCCAGGGCTGCGCGGATACACTGGAAGGCAATCGCTTTCCATCCCGTCCGCGGCGCTGCGGCCCGCGCCGTGCACCGACCGCTCCGCAGGAGGCACCCGTGATCCGCCCCGGACTCTGCTCCGTCACCTTCCGCGATCTCGCGGTCCCGGACGTGGTCGATCACGCCCGGGCCGCCGGTCTCGAGTGCATCGAGTGGGCCGGGGACGTCCATGTCCCGCCGGGCGACGTCGCCGCGGCCGAACAGGCACGGGCCCTCACCGAGCAGGCCGGCCTCGCCGTCGCGTCCTACGGCTCCTACCTGCGGTTCGTCGGCGCCGACGAGGAGGTCCGGACCGAGGGCGAGGCGGTGCTCGCCGCCGCCCGCGCCCTCGGCGCCCCGCGGATCCGGGTCTGGGCCTCCCGCACCGGCTCCGCCGAGGCCACCGTCGAGGAGCGCGCCCGGACCGTTCGTCGGATCCAGGAGTTCGCCGACCTCGCCGCCGCGCACGGCATCGACGTCGGCCTCGAGTTCCACGGGGGCACCCTCACCGACGAGATCGGCTCGACCCTGCGCCTGCTGGACGAGATCGGCCACCCGACCGTGCACTCCTACTGGCAGCCCCACCAGGACATGCCCGCCGAGGACGCGATCGGCACCCTGCGCCGGGTGCTCCCCCGCACCTCCACGATCCACGTCTTCTCGTGGTGGCCGGGCCACGAGCGCCTCGCCCTGTCCGAGCGCTCCGAGCTGTGGGAGCAGGTCTTCACCGTCCTCGCCGCCCAGGGCACGGACCGCGACGCGCTGCTCGAGTTCGTCCCCGGCGACGACCCCGCCCTGCTGCGCCGCGAGACGGACACGCTGCGCACCCTCATCACCGCCGGCGAGGAGACCGCCCGATGAGAGCGCTGCTGGCGATGCCCGCGGGGCTGCAGCACCGCATGTTCACCGCGTCCCAGCTCTCCCGGCTACGGGAGCTGGCCGAGATCGACACCGGGCGGACCGTGCCGGACCTCTCCGCGGCCGAGGACGCCGAGCTGGCCGAGGTGGAGGTGCTGCTGACCGGCTGGGGCTCCGGCCCCGTCGACGCCGCGGCCCTGGCCCGCCTGCCGCGGCTGCGTGCGATCGTGCACACCGCCGGGACCGTGCGCGGCATCGTCACCGACGCCGTCTGGGAGCGCGGCGACCTCACCGTCACCTCCGCGACCGAGGCCAACGCGGTCCCCGTCGCGGAGTTCACCCTCGCCCAGATCCTGCTGGCCGGGAAGCGCACCCTCGCCCAGGAGCACGCCTACCGCCGTGACCACCGCCCGCCCACGAGCATCGCCGCCTCCGAGATCGGGAACCACGGCGCCGTGGTGGGGCTCGTCGGCGCCTCCCGCATCGGGGTCCTGGTCGCCGAGCACCTGCGCTCCTTCGACGTCGAGGTGCTGATCACCGACCCCTTCGCGAGCGCCGAGGAGGTCACCGCGCTCGGCGCCACGAAGGTCGAGCCGGAGGAGCTGTACGCGCGCAGCGACGTGGTGAGCCTGCACGCCCCGGACGTCCCCTCCACCCGGGGACTGGTCAGCCGGGGTCTGCTCGCGCTGCTGCGCGACGGGACCACCTTCGTCAACACCGCCCGCCCCGCCCTGGTGGATCTCGACGCGCTGCGTGACGAGGTGGTCTCCGGCCGGATCGCCGCCGTGCTGGACGTGCACGACGACCTCGCGGACGATGATCCGCTGTGGAACGCACCACGGGCGAGCATCACCCCGCACCTCGCCGGGTCCCAGGGCAACGAGCTCCACAGGATGGGCGAGGCGGCGCTCGAGGAGGTCAGACGCCTGAGAGCCGGTGAGCCGCCGCGCTTCCCGGTGGACGGCGGCCGCCGCGACGTCTCCGCCTGACCGGGCACGCGGCGGCACCCTCCCCGATATGCTGACAACGGCAGGACAGCGTTTCCCGACCCTGCCCCGTGGAAGGAGTCCCGATGCCCGCCGTGCGCCTCAGCGACGTCGCCCAGGACGCCGGGGTCTCCCTGGCAACAGCGTCCCGGGTGCTCAACGGATCCTCCCGAGTCCCCGGCAAGGCCGTGGCCGAGAAGGTGCGCGCCGCGGCCGATCGGCTGGGCTACGTCCCCAACGCCCAGGCCCAGGCGCTGGCCCGCTCGCGCTCGGGCCTCATCGGCCTGGTCGTGCACGACATCGCCGATCCCTACTTCGCGACCATCGCCCGCGAGGTCCAGCAGCAGGTCTTCGCCTCCCAGTCCCAGGTGCTGCTCACCCAGACCGACCGCGAGATCGACACCGAGGTGCGGGCCCTGCGCTCCCTCATCGCCCAGCAGGTCGACGCCCTGGTGCTGGTGGGCTCGCACCGCTACGGCAACGACTCCGACGCCGCGATCAGCACCCTGCTCGAGGGGTTCGTGCGCAACGGCGGCAAGGTCGTGGGCATGGGGCAGGCCGTGGGCGTGGGCCGCACGATCGTCCCCGACAACGCCGCCGCCGCCCACGAGCTCGCGACCTCGCTCGTCGTCGAGGGCCACCGGCGCTTCGCGGTGGTGCAGGGCATCTCCGGCATCCCCTCCGCCGCGGACCGCACCGGCGGCTTCATCGCCGCGCTCACCGAGGCCGGCATCGAGCCGGAGCTCAGCGTGGAGGCGGGCCTGACCCGCGAGGGCGGCTACGAGCTGGCCGCCGTGATCGAGGACCACCTCGTCTCGGCCCCCGCCGGCGAGGACCTGCCGCTGTGCGTCTTCGCCCCGGCCGACGTCATGGCCCTCGGCGCGCTCGGCGAGCTGCGCCGCCGCGGGATCGACGTGCCCGGCCGGGTCGCGGTCGCCGGATTCGGCGGGGTGCCCGACGGCGAGGACGCCGCCCCCACGCTGACCACCATCGCGCTGCCCTTGCACGAGATGGCGCGCCAGGCGGTGGAGTGGGTGCTCGAGCGCCCAGCTGCGGAGGGCGAGGACGACACCGCCGACGCGGACGACAGCACCGCCGAGGTGGGCGAGGCGCCCAGCACCGCGACCGAGGTCCATGTGCGCGGCGACGTGCACCTGCGCGAGTCGACCGCTCTCACCGCCCGCTCCTGACCGGGCCCTCTCTACCCGTCCCGCCCGCTCTCAGCGGGTGATCGTCAGGCGCGGCCAGGGCCGATGCACCCCGCGCGGCTCGAGGCCCAGCGACCCCGCCGCCCCGAGCAGGTCCGCGAGGTACCAGCTGATCGCGAGCCACATCTCGGTGCCCTGCAGCCCCGGCGCGGCCTGGCCGACGTCATCCGGTCGCTGCGCGAAGCCGAATCCGCGCCCGGGCTTCCAGGCCCGCTCCAGATCGATCGCCTGCCGCTGCGCCCACTCCCGCACCTCGTCGGCGCGGTGGGCAGTCTGCTGGCCGGCGAGCCAGAGCGGATGCGCGATGTCGAGGACGTCGCAGGCCGTGGAGCGTCCCGTGCCGAAGAAGCGCTGGTCCTGGGCGTGGGCGAGGACGGTGTCGATGGTCCGCTCGGGGTGCGGCACGGGAAGTCCCCACTGCGCGAAGGTGCCGCGGGTGAGCCGGTAGTACCCGTTGACCGGCTGGCGCAGGCCGTCGCTCCCCTGGGGCGCGCCCCAGGTGCCGGAGCGGCGGTCGACGGCCAGGTGCAACCAGCCCAGCAGCGCCTCGACGGCACCGTCGAGCCCGAACCACTCCCGGTTCCAGGTCAGGGCCGTGCCCACCACGTCGACCCAGTCGCCGGCGCCCCAGGCGCGCTCTCCCCACGGCTGGGCGGCGACCGCGGCGAGCATCGCCTCGGCGTCGAGCTCGTCCACCACCCGCACCGGATGCGCGAACCGCTCGCCGAGCAGGTCCAGCGCGTACCCGGCGCTCAGCACGTGATAGCGCATCCGGCCGCCGCCGAGCGCGACGGCGTCGACGCTCTCCCCCTCGGCCGCCTCCCCTGCGCTCGCACGCTCGGGGATCAGCCCGGTGGCCTCGTCCTGGCGGGACAGGAGGTCCCGGGCGGCGTCGGCCCGGGAGAGGCCGGGCAGCTCGCCGTCGCCCATCAGGGCCGCGATCTCGATCGCGTCGCAGAGGGCGCGCACGGTCGCGGGCGCCCCGGGGGTGTCGACGAAGGCCTGCTGCTCCGGGTCCCAGCAGCGCTCCAGCACCGCGGCGCCGTCCCGTCGGGCGCTCTCGGCGAGCCGCTGCAGGGCGCCTGTGGCGTCCTGTCCGCGGGCCGGGGCGGAGGTGCCGCGCCGGTCGCGGATCCGTCGCGCCGGGTTGCCCACCATCACCGACCACTCGGGGACGTCCCGGGTGACCACGGCCCCGGCGCCGATCACGCTGTGCGCGCCGATGGCGACGCCGTCGACCACCGCCACGTGGGAGCCGATGTAGACGTCGTCCCCGATGGTGATGCCCGCGCTGGTCAGCGGCTGTTTGCGCACCGGGAGCTCCGGGGCGATCGAGTGGTCGAACCCGAGCACCGAGGTGTGCGCGCCGATCCGCACGCCGTCCCCGATCCGCACCCGGCCCCGCACCACCGAGTAGGCGTTGAGGGTGGAGTGCTCCCCGATCTCGACGTCACCGGTGACGTAGCTGAAGGCGGCCAGGTACGAGCCGGCCCCGAGCACCAGACGGTCCGGGAAGCAGGCCGCCCAGGTCGAGACCACGCACCGCTCGCCGAGCACGGCCCCGGCCTGCGCCAGGGCGTCCAGCCGCTCCCGCTGGCGCGCCTGCTCCTCCTCCCCCGCCTCGGCCCAGAAGGACCAGGCGTTGAAGTCGTGCTCGGCGTCGACGAGTCCCTGCGGGTCGCTGGTGGTCATGGAGAGGATCCTTCCATGGGCGGAGTGAGTTCCTCAGGCGTGCGGCAGGACGAGTTCCGCGTAGCGTTCGGCGATGGTCCGCGCGGCGTCGTCGGCCGGGGTGGCCCAGACGTCCTCGTTGAAGATCTCGACCTCGATGTCCCCGGTGTAGCCCGTGGCCGCGACCATGCGGGTGATGGAGGGGAAGTCGATGTAGCCGTCGCCCATGTAGCCGCGGGAGTGCAGGGGCTCCGCCGCGAGCGGCAGGTTCCAGTCGCACACCTGGTAGCTGAACAGGCGATCCGCCGCGGCGGCCCGCTGGATCGCGCGCTCGAGGTACGGATCCCACCACACGTGATAGGTGTCCACGACCACGCCGGCGGCGGGGTTGCCGGAGGCCTCGGCGATGTCGAGGGCCTGGTCGAGGGTGGAGACCACGGCCCGGTCGGCCGCGAACATGGGGTGCAGCGGCTCGATGGACAGCGTCACCCCACGCTCGGCGGCGTAGGGCGCGAGCTCGGCGATCGCCTCGGTGACCCGGGTGCGGGCGCCGACGATGTCCTTGTCCGCGCGGTCCACCCCGCCCACCACGAGCACCAGAGTGGGGGCGCCGAGCCCGGCGGTCTCGTCGATCGCCCGGCGGTTGTCCTCGAGCGCGGCGGTGCGGTCCACCGCGGCGGAGGCGGTGAGGAAGCCGCCGCGGCACAGCGAGCTGACCCGCAGCCCGGCGTCGTCGACCCGTCGGCGCAGGGCGTCCAGGCCCACCTCGGCGACGTCCTGGCGCCACAGCCCCACGGACTCGATCCCGTGGGAGACGGTGGTCTCGAGGAACTCCTGCAGGGGCGTGGTGCGGAAGGTCCAGCGGTTCAGGGACAGGCGCTGCGTGCTCATGCGGCTCCTTCGTCGATCGTGTACCCGGCCAGGCGCAGCATGCTGTGCCAGCGCTCGACGGCGAGGGCGGGCTGCTCGAGGTTGCCGGTGGCGGCGGCGAGCTCGATGGTGCGCGAGAGGTGCGGGAGGCTGCGGGCGGAGTGCATCCCGCCCACCATGACGAAGGCGTCCTGGTGGCCGTTGAGCCAGGCCAGGAAGGCCACGCCGGTCTTGTAGTGGAAGGTGGGCGCGGAGAAGATGTGCCGGCCCAGCTGCTCGGAGGCGTCGAGGATGCGGCGCGCCTCGTCGGTGTCCCCGGCATCCAGCGCCTGCACGGCGGCGGAGGCCGCGGGGGCTGTGGCGGCGAAGGCGCCGAGCAGGGCGTCGGAGTACGCCCCGTCCCCATCGCCCACGATGAGGTGGGAGAAGTGGAAGTCGTCCCCGGTGAGCATGCGCACGCCCTCGGGCAGGCGCCCGCGCACCGCGATCTCGGCGGCGTCGTCGAGCAGGCTCATCTTCACGCCGCGGATCTTCGAGGGGTCCGCCTCGATGATGCGCAGCAGGGTCTCGGCCCCGACGGCGGGGTCGTCGCTCCCGAAGTAGCCGGCGAGCTGCGGGTCGAAGACGGTTCCCAGCCAGTGCAGCACCACCGGCTCGGTCGCGGCCTCGAGCACGCGGCGGTAGACGTCCTCGTACTCGGCCGGGGTGCTCGCCGCGCGGGCGAGGTGCCGGCTGGCCATCAGCACGGTCCCGGCTCCCGAGGCCTCGGTGGCGCGGAGCTGCTCGAGGTACGCCTCGACGACCTCGTCGAGGCTCAGCTCCTGCTCGCTGCGCTGGTCGGTGTTCACGCCGGCCACCACGAGGTCGCTCACGCCCGCACCCTCGGGGAACACGGCGGAGATCTCCGGGTCCTGGAGCGCGGCACGCGCGGCGTCGGCGGTGCGGGTGATCAGCTCGCGGGTCGCCACGGGGTCCAGGCCCATGTTGCGCTGGGCGGTGTCCATCGCGTCGGCCACCCCGAGCCCGCGGGACCACATGGTGCGCCGGAAGGCGAGGGTGGCGTCCCAGTCGATGTCCGCCGGGGCGCCGGGGGTGTTGTCGCCGTGCACCTGCGGGACCACGTGCACCGCCGCGTAGACCACGCGGGAGCGCAGCGGCGCGGTGGGCCGGGCGAAGGCGGGCGACTCGGCCAGCGACAGGCGGCGCAGCGCGCCGTCCTCCCCCAGCAGGGTCAGCTGCAGCTCGCTCACGGTCCTCACACCTCCGTCAGCGGGTCGAGCGTGATGCGGCGGCCCTCGGCGGAGCTGGTGAGCCCCGCCTCGGCCAGGCGCACGCCGCGCGCGCCGGAGAGGAAGTCGAAGGGGTACTCACGGCCCTCTGCGTAGTGGACCAGGAAGTCCTCCCACTGCACCTTGAAGCCGTTGTCGTAGCCGTCGGGCCCGGCGTTGTCCGGCACCTCGATCCAGTCGTCGAAGTAGTTGTGCGAGTCCTTGACGTCCGGGTTCCACACGGGCTTCGGGGTCGCCTCGCGCGGCTGGATGTGCGCGCCGTGCAGGCCCACGACGGCGCTGCCCTTCGTGCCGTCGACCTGGAACTCGACCAGCTCGTCGCGGTGCACGCGCACGTCCCAGCTGGAGTTCATCTGCACGACCGTGCCGCCCTCGAGGCGGAAGACGCCGTAGGCGGCGTCGTCGGCCGTGGCGGTGTACTCCTTGCCCTTCTCGTCCCAGCGGGTGCCGATGTGGGTGGCGGTCTGGGCGTAGACGTCCTCGATGCGGCCGAACAGCTCCTCGATGACGTAGTTCCAGTGCGGGAACATGTCCGCGACGATGCCGCCGCCGTCCTCGCTGCGGTAGTTCCAGGAGGGGCGCTGGGCGGCCTGCCAGTCGCCCTCGTAGACCCAGTAGCCGAACTCGCCGCGCACGGAGAGGATCTCCCCGAAGAAGCCGGAGTCGATGAGGCGGCGCAGCTTGAGCAGGCCCGGCAGGTAGAGCTTGTCGTGCACCACGCCGTTGACGGTGCCGTGCTCCTTGGCGAGCCGTGCGAGCTCGAGGGCGTCCTCGAAGGTCTCGGCGGTGGGCTTCTCGGTGTAGATCGCCTTGCCGGCCGCGATGGCCTTCTTGAGGTTCTCCACCCGCAGGTTCGTGACCAGCGCGTCGAAGTAGACCTCGTAGTCCGGGTTCGCGAGCGCCTCGTCGACGTCGGTGGTCCAGTTCGTCAGGCCGTGCTTCTCGGCGACGCCGCGCAGCTTCTCCTCGTTGCGGCCCACCAGCAGCAGGTCCGGCACCAGCCGGTCCCCGTCGGCGAGCTCGACGCCGCCCTGCTCCTGGATCGCCAGCAGCGACCGCACCAGGTGCTGCCGATAGCCCATGCGCCCGGTGGCGCCGTTGACGATGATCCCGATCCTGCGTGCGGCCATGTGGCGGCTCCCCTTCGTGATGTCCGGTCCGTTCGCGCCGATGCGAGCGGTAACCGCTTTCCGATGTGGCAAGTCAAGCACATCCCCCGGGCGCGGGCAAGCGCATGCCGACAACACCGGGCAAGCAGTGGCCCCGATCACCCCTGATCCGCTAGGAAGATCCACGCGCTCTCCTGCGAGGAGGGGCGGTCGACGACGACTCCTGGACGACGCGACCCCACCGACCCTCGGCGCCCGACGAAAGGTTCCTCCTGTGAGCTCTTCCCCCTCCCTCCTCCGCCGCCGCGGTCCCGCGCAGCGCTGGCTCGAGGCCCTCCCCCTCGGCAACGGCCGCCTCGGCGCGATGGTCTGGGGTGATGCGAGCTGCGCCCGCTTCTCGCTGAACGAGTCCACGCTGTGGTCGGGGATGCCCGGGGTCGACGCACCCCATCGCACCCCGCGCCGGGAGGCGGCCGCGGCCCTCGCGCGTTCGCGCGCCCTCTTCGAGGACGGGGAGATCGCGGAGGCCCAGAAGGAGATCGAACGGCTCGGCGCCGCCTGGTCCCAGGCCTACCTGCCGGTCGGCGACCTGACGGTGCGGCTGGACGGCGCGGCGGCGGAGGACGCCGACGCCGATGCCGAGCGGGTCCTGGACCTCGAGCACGGCGAGCACCGGGTGCTGGCCGCGGCGGGTGAGCATCTCAGCTTCACCAGCGCGGCCGACGAGGTGCTCGTGCACGCCCTCCCCAGCCCCGAGGGCGCCCGCGCCGTGCTCGAGCTCGACTCTCCGCTGGCCGAGGAGCACCGCGAGGTGCACGATAACGGCCTCGACCTGGTGCTGCGCGCACCCTCCGACATCCCCGCCGGCCAGTTCCGCCGGGAGCTGGAGACCGTCTGGGATCCGGAGCGGGCGAGCCGGGCTGCCGTCGTGGTCCGCACCCGCGCCGAGGACGGCAGGATGCTGGTGGTGTGCGCGATCGCGACCACCTGGCGCGGGCTCGGCGAGGTGCCCGATCGCCCCGTGCAGGAGGCTCTCGCACAGGCGCAGGAGCAGGCCGACGCCGCCCTGGCCCGCGGCGAGGAGGAGCTGCGCCGCCGCCACGGCGACCACCCCCGCCCGGGCGCCGAGGAGGTCTCGCTGCAGCTGGACGGCTCGGCGGATGCGGAGCTGCTGGCCACCTCCTTCACCTACGGCCGCTACCTGCTGGGCTCCGCCTCGCGCCCCGGCCTGCCGCCGGCGAACCTGCAGGGCCTGTGGAACGCGCGCCTCGAGGCGCCGTGGTCCTCGAACTTCACCGTGAACATCAACCTCGAGATGAACCACTGGGCGGCCGCCATCGCGCACGTCCCGGACGCCGCCGGCGCCCTCGAGGGGTACGTGGCGATGCTGCGCCGCGAGGGGCAGGAGACCGCGCGCCGGCTCTACGGGGCCGACGGCTGGACCGTCCACCACAACTCCGACCCCTGGGGTTACACCGATCCGGTGCGCGGCGAGCCCTCCTGGTCGACCTGGCCGATGGGCGGACTGTGGCTCGAGCAGCTGCTCGGCACCCTCGCCTCGCACGACGGCCGCGACCCGCTCGAGATCGCCCGCGAGCGCTACCCCGCGCTGCGCGAGGCCGTCGCCTTCGCGCTCTGCCTGCTCCACGAGAGCGCGGACGGCCACCTGGTCACCTTCCCCTCCACCTCGCCGGAGAACCTCTGGCTCACCGAGGAAGGAACGGTGGTGAGCCTCAGCGAGGGCACCGGGATGGACCGCTGGCTGGTGCGGGAGACCGCTCAGCATCTGGTGGACGCCGCCGCGCTGCTCGGCGAGGACCACGACCCCGTCGTGCTCAGCGCCGCCTCCGCCCTCGACCTGATGCCCGGGCCGCGGATCGGCGCCGACGGGCGGGTCCTGGAGTGGCACCGCGACGGGATCGAGGAGAAGGAGCCGCACCACCGGCACGTCTCCCACCTGGGCTTCCTCTACCCGGGGTCCGCTGCGGCGACGCCCGAGCAGGAGCAGGCGGCGACCCGCAGCCTCGAGGCGCGCGGGGACGAGGCGACCGGCTGGTCGCTGGTGTGGAAGACCTGCCTCTGGGCGCGCCTGCACCGCCCGGACCGGGTCCAGTCCCTGCTCGAGCTCTACCTGCGCCCCGCCGAGCTGCCCGACGGCACCGCGCGCAGCGGGCTGTACCCGAACCTCTTCTCCGCCCATCCGCCGTTCCAGATCGACGGCAACCTCGGCATCGTCGCCGCGCTCGCGGAGTGTCTGCTCCAGAGCCACCGGGGCGAGATCGAGCTGCTGCCGGCGCTGCCGGAGATCATGGCCGACGGCTCCGTGCGGGGCCTGCGCGCCCGCCCCGGCATCGCCGTGGACATGACCTGGAAGGACGGCGCCCTGACCGCGCTGTCCCTGCGGGCGCTCGGGCCGGGAGCGCTCGGCACCCACCGCGTGCGCCGCGGGGAGCAGAGCGTGGAGGTGACCCTCTCCGACCTGGAGCCGGTGGTGGTCCGGGCGGACCGCTTCGTCTGACACGATGGTCCCGCCCGGCGGCAGCGGCCGCCGCGGCGGACGGACGGCGACGCTGAGGAGCAGGACCAGTGAGAGCGGCGATGCACGGACCGACACCCTTCTCCCGCAGGGCCTTCGCAGGCCTCACCGCGCTCACACTGCTGGGCGCCCTGACGGCCTGCACCGGCGGGGACCAGGTCCGGGTGGTGCTGACCGAGGACGCCCCCGCCTCGACGGTGCTGCCGGGTGAGGACCCTGCGTCGACCGCGCTCGCCCTGAGCGCCACCCTCTTCGAATCCTCGGAGGTGGTGGTCCTCGCGACCGATGCGACGCTCGCCGATCTCGCGCCCCTCGCCGCCCGCGTCGGCCTCCCCCTGCTGGTGGGCGTCGGGGACGCGGTGACCGAGGAGCTCGAGCGGCTCGGCGCCGACGCGATCCTCACCCTCGACGGGACCGTGCCCGAGGGCCTGGAGGGCGACCTCGACGTGCTCGAGCTCGACCTCTCCGCGAGCGACGTCGAGCTGCCGGAGCTGCGCCGGGAGAACCATCCTGTCCCCGTCCTGCTGAGTGTGGACCCGTCGGCTCCCTCCCCCGCCCAGGAGGTCGCGCACGCCCTGGTCACCGCCGCCGGCGGCACGGTCGCAGAGATGCCCGACGGGGACGTGGGCCGCAGCGGCGGATCGATCGCCGCGCTCCGCGAGACCGTCGGCGACGACCCCGCGGCGGGCGCGCTCGGCCTCGGGGCGAGCTTCGGTGCGGCCGACGACTGGGTGGACCGGCTGCAGCACGCGCTGACCACGCCCGAGCTGCCGGGCGGCGGGATCACCGCCCTGCCGGGCCGCCGCATGATCGCCGCCTACGGCTCCCCCGGCGTCCCCTCGCTCGGGATCCTCGGCGAGCAGGGCCTGGCCGAGACGATCACGCGGGTGCAGGAGCTGACCGCCGAGTACGACGGCCTCGGCGAGGAGCCGCTGGTCCCGGCGCTCGAGATCATCGCCACCGTCGCCGACTCCGATGCAGGGGGCGACGGCGACTACTCCCGCGAGCTACCGGCCGAGCCGCTGCGCGAGTGGGTCGACGCCGCCGGCGAGGCCGGGGTGTACGTGGTGCTCGACCTGCAGCCCGGCACCACCGACTTCCTCACCCAGGCGAGGCGCTACGAGGACCTGCTCACGGCCCCGCACGTGGGGCTCGCGCTGGACTCCGAGTGGCGCCTGGCACCGGGTCAGAAGCACCTCGCGCAGATCGGCTCGGTCGACGCCGCGGAGATCAACGAGGTCTCCACCTGGCTCGCCGACCTCACGGCGGAGCACGGCCTGCCGCAGAAGGTGCTGATCCTCCACCAGTTCACCCATTCGATGATCCGCGACCGGCAGGACGTGGACACCTCCCGCCCGGAGCTCGCGATCACCCTGCACGCCGACGGCCACGGCGTCCCCGGCGACAAGCGCGGCACCTACCGCGCCCTGCAGCGCGACCTGCCGGAGGGGATCCTCATGGCGTGGAAGAACTTCTACGACGAGGACACCCCGATGTTCACCCCGGAGGAGACCTTCGCCGTCGAGCCGCGGCCGTGGTTCGTGTCGTATCAGTGAGACGCCGCTGACGCACCGCGCTCAGCGCTGTGGCGCCTCGAGGACGGCGTCCAGCAGGCCGGGGAACCGTGCGGCGAGGTCCTCGCGGCGCAGGCCGTTCATGATCGACGCACCCTCGTAGGTCTGCCGGATCACGCCCGCCTCCCGCAGCACCCGGAAGTGATGGGAGCTGGTGGACTTCGCGACCGGGAGGTCGATGGCCACGCAGGTCATCTCGTGCTCCCCCTCGGCGAGCCGGCGCACGATGAGGCGACGCATCGGGTCCGCGAGCGCGGTCAGCACGTCGTCGATGCACAGCGCATCGGACCGGGGGTGTTCGAGGGTGCGCACGTCGTCTCCTGTTCCGCGTCGATACCACGATGATACCCGCGATGGTTCGATCTGGATCGATGTTCGAATCACATCGACGTTCGATGCAGATCGAAGTATGGTCGGTGTCGAACATCCGCGTCGTCGGCACCGGCCCCTGGACCCGTGCCCCCGCCGCGACCACGACCCGCTTGGAGATTCACCCCGTGTCCCACCTGCTCTTCGACCCCATCACGCTGCGCGATCTCACCGTGCGCAACCGGATCTGGGTCCCCCCGATGTGCCAGTACGCCGTGGAGGCCCACGACGGCATCGCGACCGACTGGCACATGGTCCACTACGGCAGCTTCGCCCGCGGAGGCGCCGGCGCGATCATCGTCGAGGCCACCGGCGTCACCCCCGAGGGCCGCATCTCCGACAAGGACCTCGGCCTCTGGAACGACGAGCAGCGCGACGCGCTCGCCCCGATCGTCGACTTCGTGCACTCCCAGGGAGCGGCCATCGGCATCCAGCTCGCGCACGCGGGCCGCAAGGGCAGCTTCTGGCCGGAATGGGGCGAGTGGGGCACCGGGCGCGGGCACACCACGATGGCGATCGAGGACGGCGGGTGGGAGACCCTCGCCCCGTCGGCCGTCCCCTTCGACGGCGTCGCGACGCCGCGCGCCGCCGAGGAGGCGGACCTCGACGCGACCGTCGGCGCCTTCGTCGCCTCGGCCCGTCGGGCGGCCGACGCCGGCTTCGACCTGGTCGAGATCCACGGCGCACACGGCTACCTGCTGCACGAGTTCCTCTCCCCGCTCTCCAACCAGCGCACCGACTCCTACGGCGGATCGCTCGAGAACCGCGCCCGGCTGCTGCTGCGCGTGGTCGACGCGGTGCGCACGGAGATCGGCGACTCCATGCCGCTGCTGGTGCGCCTCTCGGCGACGGACTGGCTCGAGGGCGGCCTCACCCTCGAGGAGACCATCCAGGTCACCCGCTGGCTGACCGAGCACAGCGTGGACCTGGTCGACGTCTCCTCCGGCGGCAACGCCCCGGCCGAGATCCCCGTCGGCCCCGGCTACCAGGTGCCGCTCGCCGCCGCGGTCAGGGCCGAGACCGGGATGCCGACCGGTGCCGTCGGCCTGATCCTCGAGCCCGCCCAGGCCGAGCAGATCCTGCTCACCGGCCAGGCGGACGTGGTGCTGCTGGGCCGCGAGCTGCTCCGCGATCCGAACTTCGCCCTTCGCGCGGCCGACGCCCTCCACCACGAGGACCCCGACCTGATCCCGATGGCGTACCACCGCGCCCACCGCTGAGCGGCGCGGCGCCGAGGAGGCGAGAGGTGGCGACAATGGACGCATGCAGCGCTCCCGCCTCCACGTCCTCGGCGCCAGCGGCTCCGGCACCACGACCCTCGCGAGGGCCCTCGCCGACCGCTGGGCCGTGCCCCACGCCGATGCCGACGACTACTTCTGGGTGCCCACCACGCCTCCGTTCCGGGAGAAGCGGGAGCCCCCGGCGCGGATCACGCTGATGGAGCAGGTGTTCGCCCCGAGGGAGGCGTGGGTGCTCTCCGGCGCGATGAACGGCTGGGGCGACGAGGTCCTCGCCCGGTGCGAGGCTGTCGTGTTCGTGACCCTCGACCCGGCCGAGCGCCTTCGCCGCCTCGAGGCCCGCGAGCAGGTGCGGCGCGAGGGTCAGGAGATCGACCAGCAGGCGTGGACCGAGTTCCGCGAGTGGGCGCTGGGGTACGACGACCCTGCCTTCACCGGCCGCAGCCGCGCCGGCCACGAGGAGTGGCTGAGCACCCTCGACGTCCCGGTGCTCCGAGTGGACAGCGCGCGACCGGTCGGCGCGCTCGTCGACGAGGTGCTGGAGTGGGAGCCGCAGGGCGTACCGAGCTGACGAGATCGGGTTGCGCTCAGGCCGCGCGCAGATGCGCGAGCACGAGGCCCACCGGGATGCTCGCCGCGGTCACCACGAGCGCGGCCCGGAACAGCCACAGCGCCCAGGCGGGCCCGCGCGCTCCACGGCCCACGGCGCGGATCATCAGCACCATCGCCACCACCAGCAGCAGACCGCCGGCGTCGACCAGCAGGGGCGCGGTGATCAGGGTCCCGCCGATCACGGCCAGGCAGCCGAGGTTCCAGGCCAGCAGCTGAGCGAGCAGGGTCCGTCGGCCGATCCTCCCGGCGGCGAGGTGGTGCTGGGCGATCCCGAGCGCGCCCTGCATGACACCGCCCACCAGCACCTGGAAAGCCGAGGACCAGGACCCGTGCTCGAGGCCGAGCGGGCTGGTCACCGCGGCGACCAGGCCTCCGGTGATCACCCAGAGCAGCGCGATCGCGCGGACGGGGAGGGTGCCCGCAGCGGAGGCGGGGAGCTCGTCAGCAGATCCGGACAGGTGGGTCATGCCTCCATCGTCCCGCTGTGAGCGGGCGGACGGGGACGCGCGGGTCCCGGTGTGACCGAGCGGACGCACCGCCCCATCCCGAGAACCCATGACGAACCGCCCTACCGCTCGCCGCCCGGTTGCGCGAGCCTGGAGGGGAATCCGCAGCGCCACCACAGGAATCGAGGCCAGCATGGACGAGTACGCCATCGGAGACGGGGTCCGCGTCAAGGACGGACCGATGCAGCACCAGTACGGCACGATCGTCTACCTCAAGGAGGACGACTCCACCTACCTCGTGCGCTTCGGCGGCACGCAGCAGATGTACTACCGGGCGGAGGAGCTGGAGCCCTGGGGCTAGCCGCGCCCGTCCCCCGCCCGTCAGCCTCAGTGGTTGCCCACCACCCAGCCCTCGCCGCACTCGCCGCCGTACTCGGAGGTCTCGATGCGCACCTCGTCGCCGTGCGCGTCGAGCAGCGGCTGGTAGGAGGAGGCCACCTCGCGGCTGCCCTCGGGGATGTAGTGGAGGATCAGCGAGCGGCGGAAGCGGTCGGTGCTCGTGTTCGGCTTCGACCCATGCACGAGGCTGCCGTGGAAGATCAGCATGTCACCGGCGCGCATGTCCGTCTGCACCACGCTCAGATGCTCCGGGATGGAGACGGTGATGGTGGTGAAGGACTCCGTCGCGTCGGCCTCCTCGGGGCACTCGATCTCGTAGCGGTGGGTGCCGGGCACCACGCCGAGCGCGCCGTTCTCGCCGTCGCAGTCGTCCACCGCGATCCAGGCGGCGATGCAGGTCTCGGGGTGGGACTGCAGGAAGTAGTTGTCCTGGTGCATCGCCTGGCCGCGCGCCCCGGCGGGCTTGAAGTAGAACATCGACTGCGCCGCCCACACCGGGCCGACGGCCGACGCGACCCGCCCCATGATGCGCTCGTCGAGCAGCCAGCGTCGGGCCAGCCGGCCCGGGCGGTGCTCGTCGCGGTGCGGCTGGATCATGCGCGGGTAGGCGTGCAGCGGATCGTCCTCGGGGATCTCGTGGAAGGCTCCGCCGGCGCCGTCGGTCTCGATGTGCTCGGTGAACGCCTCGCGCAGCTCCCGAATCTCCTCGGCGGTGAGGACTCCGCGCAGGTGCACGGCTCCGGCCTGCTCGTAGGCGGCGGCGAGCTGCTGGGCGTCGACGTCGGCGTCGGCGATCGTGAGCCCGATGTCGGTGGGGGTGGTGTTCAGTGTGGTCATGCTGTCAGTCTGAGGACCAGCACCATCTGTCGACCAGGTGATCGGAGGGCGAGGACATGGACGATCCTGCTGCACGGCGCCAGGTGCTCGGCACCGAGGTGCCGCCGCCGGAGACGGGCCGCGTGCTGCTCGGCGAGCTCGAGGAGGACGCGAGCTACCGGGTGCGCCGCTCGCGCGGCACGCAGGACTGGCTCCTGCTCCACACCGTCGCCGGCGCGGGGATCGTGCGATCGGCCGACGGGGGCCTCCATACGGCGCACCCCGGGCAGGCGGTGCTGCTGCGCCCGGGGACCCCACACGACTACGGCACCGACCCCGAGGCCGGGCACTGGCGCCTGCTGTACAGCCACGTGCACCCGCCGGCGGCCTGGCTCGCCCTGCTCGACTGGCCCGAGGTCGCGCTGGGGATGGGGAGGATCCGTCTCGGCGCCGAGGTGGACGGTCGTGTGCGCCGGGCACTGCGCGGGGCGGCTCGCGCGGCCCGGCTCGCCGTGGGCCGGCCGGAGCTGTTCGCCCTGAACGGCCTCGAGGCGGCCCTGCTCTGGTACGACACCCAGAACCCACAGCGCCACCAGCTCGACGAAAGGGTGCTCGCGGTGCTCGAGCACATCGACGCGCACCTGGACGCCGACCTCGATCCGGGCGCCCTCGCCGAGGTCGCGCACCTCTCCCCCTCCCGCCTCTCGCACCTGTTCACGGCGCAGGTGGGGACGCCCCTTGCGCGCTACGTAGAGGCCCAGCGGCTCGAACGCGCGGCGCGGCTGCTGGAGCTCACCACGGCGCCGGTCGCCGAGGTGGCGCGGCGGGCCGGGTTCCGCGATCCGCTCTACTTCTCGCGGCGCTTCCGCTCGCTGCACGGGATGAGCCCGACGGAGCACCGGCAGCGGCATCGGTGAGGGGTGGTGGACTGTGGGCCCGGGGCACCCTTCCTCCACACAGCCCGCTCATCAACATTCTTTTCCACATCAGGAACTCTTCGACATATTGACGGCCCCTCCATACCGCAGGGTTATCCACAATATCCACAGAATTGCCGATAAGCCTGGTCGGACAATCGCTGAGGTGGTAAACTGAGGCCCTGTAGACCAACAACACTGCAGAACAAGAACACTGCAGAACACTGCAGATGATCGCCGCAGATCGCCCGAGGAGGTGCCGCGATGACGTCCACCATCGACCTGCGCACCGCCATCGGACCGAGCGCCGCCACCCCGCGGCCCGTGGGCGATCGCACCCGACCCTCGACACCCCGCGGCACGGAGCCTCCCCGCCGCCAGGTCCGCGCCCGGAACCCCCTCGATCCCGACGACTTCGCCGCGCGCGCCTTCACCGAGCCGGGATCCGTCGAGGATCACGTCGCCCGCGAGCTGTTCGACTCGCACCGGGAGGAGGCGCGCGCGTACGCGGAGCGACTGCGACGCCTCGCGATCCTCTGGGACGAGACGGACGAGGACGGCGAAGGGGACACCTACGCGATCCTCGTCGCCGATGCGCGCCGCGTGACCCTGGACCAGGCCCGGTCGCTGCTGCGGGACGCCTTCATCGCCGTCACCTGCCTCCCCCGCACCTTGGAGCGCCTCGCCGCGGGCCATCTCCCGGTCACCTGGTTCGAGCTGCTGCTGAGGCGCGTGCGCCGCCTCAGCCCGGACCAGTGCCGTCTGCTGGATGACCGCGTGGCCGACTGGGACCTCGCGAACCTGCGCGCGGATCGGTTCAGCCGGGAGCTCGGCCAGCTCATCGCCTGGTTCGGCTCGGCCGCCTCGCGCCCCTCGCCGCAGGAGATGCGCGATGTGGCGCTCGAGGTGATCCCCGAGAACAACGGCACCGCGCGCCTCATCATCGCCGGGCCGGTCCACGAGATCGTCGACGTCTCCCACCGTCTCGACGCCGCCGCTCGCGCCGTCCAGGATGAGCAGCGCCGCGCCCTGGCGGATGGCACCCCCATCCCCTTCGACCTCGACGGATCCGCCGCCCGGGACGGTCGGCATCTGCCCCTCGCCCCGCTGCGCTACGCGATCCTCACCCGCTCCGTGCTGGAGACCGGCGGCATCGAGGGTCCGGCGAGCCGGATGCGGCTGCAGGTCGTGGTGCCCGCGATGACGCTGCTCGGGGAGTCGGAGGCGCCGGGCACGATCGACGGGACCATCCCGCTGCCGGCGGCCATGGCCCGCCACCTCGCCGCCGGGGAGTCCACCTGGTACCGGATCCTCACCGATCCGGCCGACGGCACCCTCCTCCCGCTGAAGGCGGACCGCTACGCACCCACCCCGGCGATGCAGGAGCATCTGAGACTTCTCGACCCCGTCTGCGCCGTCCCCGGATGCACCCGGAACACCTGCACCGTCGGAGAATCGGACCATATCCAGGAATACGATCACCAGAATCCAGAGAACGGCGGGCAGACCGCGATCGAGAATCTCCATCGATTGTGCTGGCGACACCATTCGATGAAGACCCGTAGGATCCTCGATCCCGTGCGGAATCCCGACGGGAGCACCACCTGGCTGGTCGACGGCCGCGTGCACATGGACGTGCGGCAGAACAAGGATCTGGTCACGCCCGTGCTCGCCGAGGCGCTCGAGCGCTCCTTCGAGATCTACGAGGAGATGCTGGTCTGGGAGGAGGCCCGCCATCTCGGGCTCCTCGAGGACGCCCCCGACCCCGCGAGTGCGCCCGACCCGATCCAGTACCCCGATCCTCCGTTCTGAGCACCGGACGACGAAGGCCCCTCCGATCCCGCAGTGCGGGAGGAGGGGCCTTCGTGATCAGGCGGTGATCAGCGCGGGATCACGCGTCGACGACGACCGCCATCACCGCGGGCTCGCGGCGGTAGGTGCGGCGCAGGTAGCCGCTGACGGCCTCGACGATGATCTCCTCGAGCTCGCCGATGTCGTCGATCTTGTCCTGACGGGCACGGGCCAGGGCCTTGTTGACCTGGGTCTCGGCGCCCTGGAAGGTGCGATCGTCGTGCACGAAGCCCTTGGTGAGGAACTCCAGCGGCTCGACGGGCTGGTTGGTCTTCGGGTCGATCAGCGCGACCACGGTGACCACGCCGCCGCCGGAGAGCGTGCGACGCTCGGCGAGGGTGTCCTCGGTGGCGGTGCCGATGGTCTGGCCGTCCACGTAGACCAGCCCGGCCTCGACCTTGCCGGAGATCTTCGCCTGGCCGGAGACGAGGTCCACGGTCACGCCGTCCTGCGCGATGACGATGTTCTTCTCCGGGACGCCGGTGCGGCGGGCCAGCTCGGCGTTGGCGTGCAGGTGCTTGGACTCGCCGTGCACCGGCATGACGTTCTTCGGGCGCACGATGTTGTAGCAGTACACGAGCTCGCCGGCGCTCGCGTGACCGGAGACGTGCACCTTGGCGTTGCCCTTGTGCACGATGTTCGCGCCCAGATCGGTGAGCTTGTTGATGATGCCGTAGATGGCGTTCTCGTTGCCCGGGATGAGCGAGCTCGCCATGAGCACGGTGTCGCCCTCGCCGACCTGGATCTGGTGGTCGCCGTTGGCCATGCGGGCCAGCGCCGCCATCGGCTCGCCCTGCGAGCCGGTGCAGATCAGGGTGATCTTGTGGTCGGGCATCGACTGGATCTTGCGGAAGTCGACGACCAGGCCCTTGGGGATGTTCAGGTAGTTCAGGTCGCGGGCGATCGCCATGTTGCGCACCATCGAGCGGCCCACGAAGGCGACCTTGCGGCCGTTGGCGTGGGCGGCGTCGAGCACCTGCTGGATGCGGTGCACGTGGCTGGCGAAGCTGGAGACGATGATCCGTCGCGGCGACGAGGTGAAGACCTGGTCGATCGCCGGGTTCAGGTCCCGCTCGGACATGGTGAAGCCGGGGACCTCGGCGTTGGTCGAGTCGGTGAGGAACAGGTCCACACCCTCCTCGCCGAGCCGGGAGAAGGCGCGCAGGTCGGTGATGCGGCCGTCCAGCGGGAACTGGTCCATCTTGAAGTCACCGGTGTGCAGCACGGACCCGGCCTTGGTGCGGATCATGACCGCGAGCGCATCCGGGATCGAGTGGTTGACGGCGACGAACTCGAGGTCGAACGAGCCGGCCTTGTGCTTCTGCCCCGCCTCGACCTGGATGGTCTTCGGGGTGATGCGGTGCTCCTTGAGCTTCGCGGTGATGAAGGCGAGCGTCAGCTCGGAGCCCACCAGCGGGATGTCCGCCCGCTCCTTGAGCAGGTACGGGACGCCGCCGATGTGGTCCTCGTGCCCGTGGGTGAGGACGATGCACTCGATGTCGTCGAGGCGATCGCGGATCGAGGTGAAGTCCGGCAGGATCACGTCGATGCCGGGCTGGTGCTCCTCGGGGAAGAGCACGCCGCAGTCGACGATCATGAGCTTGCCGGCGTGCTCGAACACGGTCATGTTGCGGCCGACCTCGCCGAGGCCGCCGAGGGCCGTGATGCGCATGCCGTTCTTGGCCAGGCGCGGGGGTGCGGTGAGCTTGGTGCGGGGGGAGGGCATGGTGGTGTCTTCTATCGTCGAAGGGTCATGGACAGAGGTCTGGTCGGTTCCGCGCGCGTCGCAGGGCTCGCTGCAGCGGTCACACCCTCCAACGTACGCCAGGTCGGCCTCAGATCCTCATCCGTGCCGAATAGCCCACGTTCCGACATCCCCGTGTCGGCCCAGGTGCGCGGGGGTTCCGAGCCGCCGGAAGTCTGGCGCGGGGCCGGGCGCGTTGCTAGCGTCAGCCCCGGCGACACCCCGGCACGGATCACCGCGACCGCTCGCGAGTGCCGCCCCGACCTGCGGAGGTACCGAGATGGCACGCGAGATCGTGTGGACAGGGTTCATGACGGCCGATGGGATCGTCGACTCCCCCGGCGACTCCTCCGAAGGCCACCCGCACGGAGGCTGGGTGCTCTCGACGCCCTTCGACCCCGAGGCGTTCTCCCTCAAGGGCGAGGAGCTCGCCGAGACCTCGGCACTCCTGCTGGGCCGGCGCAGCTATGACGCCTTCTGGCCCGTCTGGTCCACCTCCGAGGACCATGCCGCCTGGCAGGACATGCCCAAGTACGTCGTCTCCACGACGCTCGAGGCCGACGACGTCACTGCCGACTGGGGCCCGATCGAGGTGCTGCGCAGCATCGAGGACGTCGCCGCCCTGAAGGCCACCGAGGGCGGCGCGCTGTTCCTCCACGGCAGCGCAGAGCTGGCCCGGAACCTCGCCGCGGCCGATCTCATCGACCGCTACCACCTGCTGGTCTTCCCGGTCCTGCTGGGCACCGGCAAGCGGGCCTTCCCGGACGGGGACGCCGAGCGCCGCGACCTGCGCCTGCGCGACAGCGCCGCCTACTCCAACGGCGTGGTGAAGCTGATCTACGACGTGGTGCGCTGACCCGACCGGCCCTGCTCAGCCGAGCCGCTCCCGCAGCGCCTCGAGCGAGCGCTCGGCCCGGAAGGCGTGACCGCCGTCGGTGACCACCAGCTCCGGGCCGGGCTCGCCGTGCGCCTCCCAGACCGGGGCGAGCAGCGAGTGCGCGGCACGGGTCGCCTCGATCGGGAAGATGCGGTCCTGCTGCCCGGCCTCGAGGACCAGCGTCCGCGGTGCCACGAGCGCGGCGATGTCCGCCATCTCGAGGCCCGGCAGGAGCCCCGGGATGATGTTGCAGGGGCAGTGCCGTATCGACCCGATGCTCGCCTCGAAGGTGCAGAAGTAGTTCGAGACCAGCGCCGCCGCGACCCGGGTGTCCACCGCGGCCAGCAGCAGCGAGACCGCTCCCCCGCCCGAGCCGCCGACCACCGCGACGCGCTCCGGGTCCACGCCGTCCAGCGCTCGCAGGACTGTGACCGCGGTGCGGGCGTCCGCGACCCGGTGGCCCATGACCGGCTGGCCGTGCAGGAGGTGCCGGGCGGCGTCGATCCCGCAGGAGTTCTCGGCATCGGCCGATGGGAACCGGCGCCGGCCGAAGCTGACCATCTCCGGGCACAGCACCGTCATCCCCGCCCGCACCAGCTTGTGGGCGAGGGCGTCGTGGTACCCGTCGGCCGGATCCGTGGCCACCAGGTCGTCGATCCCACGGCCGTGCCCGGCCACCAGCACCGCTGCGGCCCCCGTCGCCGCCGACGGGTCGGGCCGGAGCAGGAGGGCCGGGATCCGGGTGCCGTCGGCGGCGATCAGGGCGACCTCGTGGGTGCCCGGTGCGCCGGAGTCGCCCTCGAGGCGCGCCGGAGCGTCAGGCGTCTCGGGCTCGAGGGCGAGGAGTGCGGTGAGGCGCTCGCGCTGCGCCGGGACCGTCATGCGAGGCAGTCCTCGGCGATGCGCCCGGGCGCCGGGCCGAAGCGCGGCCCCGACCAGGCGCCGACGACCCCGGCGACGTGCTGGACCTTGTCCAGGCAGAGACGATGCCGGGGCTCCCACGAGGTGTCCTCGGCGAGCTGCTCCGCCTCGGGGAGTCCTTCGTTGTACGCGGTACGGAGATCCACGCGTCGATTGTCCACCAGGTTCCCCGGCGTGGCGATCTCCGCCCCCTTCAGCACGGTGATCAGGTCCCCGGCGTCGACGACCCCACCGGTCGTGAAGGCGTTCGCCTCGGCCCACAGATGCGAGTCGACGCCGACGCCCAGCGAGTAGCCGTACCCGACCGTCTGCGCCTCACGGATCACGTAGTGGTTGTTGTAGACGTCGACCTGCCCGAACCTCACGCGCGGCGCGCGCTGGCCCACACCGTCGTAGAGGTTGTGGTGGAAGGTGACCCGCAGCTTCCCGGGATCGCCGCGATCAGGGTTGTCCGTCGAGCCGACGAGGGTGAGCTTGTCGTGGTCGCGGAACGCATTCCAGCTGACGGTCACGAGATCCGAGCCGTTGGTGACGTCCAGCGCCCCGTCATGACGCTGGTAGGTGCGACCGAAGTGCTCGGGGAGCTGGTCGTCGGTCATCGGGGCATCGGTGAAGGCGTTGTGGTCGATCCAGATGCGGCTCGCCCCGTCCACGACGCGGACGCTGTCGTACTCGCTGTTCCAGTTCCCCAGCGCCCCATCGGTGGGGTCCCGGGCGGGGAAGCAGTCGTAGGTGTCCGCGAGCACCAGGTTGCGGACGATCACGTTGTCCACGCCGCGGAGCGAGAGGGACGCCCCGGTGAGCCCGGCCCCCTCCTCGGCCCCGATGATCGTGGTGTTCGAGGGGACATCCACCTGGATCAGCGCACGCTGCTTCTCCGCGGCGGCGCGACGGGCCTCCTCCTGCTCGCCCTCGGGCTCGCGGTCCGTGCCCCAGGTGGTCGGGTCGTACGCCTCGAGATAGGCGTCGAGATCGAAGCCGGTGCCCTCCGCGAGGCCCTCGCAGGTCAGCGGGGTGCCCTTGTCGTCGACGTTCATCGGGATGTTCCCGTGCACCCGGACGATGGAGGGCGTGTCCCCGGCGTCGGCGAGCGCGGCGAGGAGCTCCTCACGACTGCCGACGTCGACGATCTGCTCGGCGGACGCCTCGGAGCCGCCCGTGACGGCACCCTCGGCCCCGGCCCAGCCGTCGCCGGCGGAGAGGATCTGGTACTCGGTGATCGCCGGGCTGCGTGGATGCTCCGCAGGCCTACCGGGAGCGCCGAGCGCGGCGGAGGGCACGGCGAGCGCGAGGACGGAGAGGGCGACGGCCGCGCCGCGGATGAGGTGGGTCGGTGAGGTCATGATCGTCCTTGATCTATGAGGGGGGTCAGGAGCGCGGATCGGAGATCCCGTGAGGGCCGCCGAGGAGCACCACGTCCGAGAGGACGAGGGAGTCGTCGATCGAGCGCAACGGGTAGGCCGGACGACCATCCTCCAGGGCGGCTTCCAGAGTCAGCGCGCTGAGCGTCACACCGGAGGTGAGGACCGTGACCGTGGCCCAGTCCTGTGCGGGCTTGTCGTAGCTGAGCACCACATCGGCGGGATCCCCGCTCGCACCCCGGATCACGAGCCCCTCGAGGCGTGGCCAGATGGTCACGACCTCCCGGTACACACCGGGATGGACGATGACCTCGACCGGATGCGGGGAGCGGGACGCGGCTCCGACGGCGGCGTGGACCGAGCGGACATCCCCGCTGCCGTCCTGCGAGACGTGGATCTGTCGGGCCGTCCACTCGCCTCGGGCGTGCGGGCCCGCATGGCGGGCCAGCAGGGAGCGGACGTCCTCGACCGGGTCGAGATCGTAGGAGTAGTGATCCGCCGGATCGACGTCGACCCCCGTGTCCTCCCACGACCCCCACGTCCCGTCGCGCAGATTGCCGTTCTGCGCGACCCGCGACTCGGGATCACTGACCCCGATGGGATTGCGCACCGACGCGAAGACGCTGTGCTCGACGAGCAGCTGTGCGGCCCCTCGGGAGGCCATGCCGTAGGAGCTCGATCCGTCGAGCAGGCAGTTGTAGACGTGGCACAGGGCGGTGTTGTCGATGCTGCCGTTGCGCTGGTGGGTGTTGGAGAACCAGAGGTGGTGCAGGGTCAGCGTGGTGAGGACGTTGTCGGTCCAGCCGACTCCGAGGGTCTTGTTGTGATCCCGCAGGATGCTCCAGGAGACCGTCACGTGGGTGGAGTCCTTGCGGATGTCGACCTGGCCGTCGCCGAGGCGGACGAACTCGCAGTGGTCGATCCAGACGTGGTCCGAGGTGTCCACGCGGATGCCGTCGTTGTCGTTCTCCTCGGACTTGCCGTCCCAGTCCCCTCCGATGAACGAGTCCCGGAACGTGATGTTGCGGAGCACGACGTCGCTCACCTGGAGGAGGCGCAGGCCCCCGCCGACGATCTCAGCACCCCGACCGACGCCGAGGACGCTGGTCCTCGACCCGACTTCCAGCATCGACCCGAAGGGCAGGACGATCGTGCCGTGGACGAGCACGACCGTCGGGCCGTCGAGGGCCAGCGCCGCGGAGAGCTCCTCGGCGTCCCTCACCTCGACCACAGTCCCGCCGAGCCCGCCGACCGCTCCCAGCGGGAGGTCCTCGGTGCGGACTCCTGCGAATCCGGTCGCGAGGGCGGACCAGACGGGCCCTCCTGCCGACGTCGGCCCCGGGGGCACACGCATGCGCCGCAGGAGGTCGATCGCTCCGGCGTCGGAGTGCTCGGGCCCGGCGGCCGGCCGCGCCGTGGCGAGAGGCGGGGCGGCCCCGACTGCGGCGACGGAGCCGATCGCGGCCGTGCCGATCCGAGCAAGGTGACGGCGGGAGATGGACTCCGGCGGGCGGGGAGGGATGTTCATGACCAGGGCGTCCACTCGTCGTCACCGCTGAGGTAGTTCTCGCGGGTGTGCTCGGCTGCCTCGTCCGCGGTGAGCTGGGGGCGGCCTTCGTCGCCGACGGCGGCACCCGGGCCCTCGTTGGCGTGCTCGCGCAGGAAGTCCTCCTGCCAGGGCCATCCGCCCATGTCCGACCAGCCGGGGGTCCGGATGTGCGAACCGAGGTGGGAGTGCCTGATGACCGCCGACGGGGCGACGTCCGGGTTGCTGCTGGGATGCCACGGGCGCCCCAGGAACACCGATCCCTCGGCGGCGTCCGAGGTGAAGGTGCACCCGGTGAACAGGAACCCCCGGACCCCCGAGTCGGTGCTCGGAGCGCAGACGTACCCGTTGTTGTCCGGGCTCCCCCGGTCGAAGGATCGGATCTCGCAGTTCTCGAGCACGAGGGTCGCCCTGCCGTAGATGAAGTCGACATCGCCCTCCAGGAAGGAGTCGCTCACGTACACGCGGGAGACGACGCCCTTGCCGGGGGACTCGGCCAGGAAGGTGTCCTGGTTGCCGATCAGGCGGACCCCGTCCAGCACGATCCTGTCCCCCACGGTGCGCAGCGCCTGGGCCTGGCTGCCGCCATGCGCCTCCTCGTCGTAGGCGTTCTCGATCGTCAGATCCCGGAGGGTGACGTCGTCGGCGAGGACGGCGAGGGTCGCCGCGCCCGTGCCGCCGAACACTCCGCCGTAGAACTTCTCCGTCCCGGCGGCGAGGTCGTAGGTCAGGACCACATCAGTGGCCGCACCGGTCTCCCCGCGCAGGACGAGCCCCGCCGGCATGCCGGGCTGGATACGGACGATCTCGCGGTAGATGCCCGGGGCCACGACGATCTCCACCGGATGCGGCGAGCGCCACGCGGCGCCGACGGCCGCGCCGATGCTCGCCACGTCCCCGGATCCGTCGAGCGCGACCCGGATCCGTCGGCCCACCTGCTCGGTCCGGGCGTGAGGCCCGGCGTTCCCCGTGACGATCCGCGCGACGTCGTCGATCGGCTCCGCCGTGTAGTCGTAGTGCTCGGAGGGTTCGAAGGTGGGGCCGGTGTGGTCCTTCCGCCCGCGGATCCCGGTGAAGCGGTTCCCGCGCGAGTCGATCCTCGAGGCGGGGTCCTTGGCGACGAGCGCGTCCTCGCCGTTCTCGTAGAGGCACGCCTCGACGACCAGCTGCGAGGCCCCTCGCGACATCGTCCCGTACTGTCCCTGCCCCTGGAAGACGCAGCTGTACAGGTGACCTGCGGCGACGTTGTCGATACTGGCGTTTCGCTGGTACGTGTTCGAGGACCAGTTGTGGTGCAGGGTGATCCGGGTGAGGACGTCCTCGGTCCATCCGACGCCGACCGTCTTGTTGTGGTCGCGGAAGATGCACCAGGAGAGCGTGACGTCGGTGGCGTTCTTCCGAACGTCCACGAGCCCGTCGCCCAGCCGGGCGAACTCGCAGTGATCGATCCACACGTGGTGCGAGGTGTCGACGCGGACGCCGTCGTTGTCGTTGTCCTCGCTCTTGCCGTCCCAGTCCCCCGGGACGTACGAGTCGCGGAAGGTGAGGTTGCGGATCACCACGTTCGCGACGCGGTCGAGATGGAATCCGCCGCCGACGATCTCCGCCCCGCGGCCCGCCCCGAGGATGCTGGTATCGCTCGAGACCTTCAGGTTCGTGCCGAAGGGTTCGACGACGATCGACCCCTCGACGAGGACCACCGTCGGCCCCTCCTGGAGCACGGCGTCGGCGAGAGCCTCCCCGTCGTGGACGACGACGATCGTGCCGCCCTGGCCGCCGATGGCTCCGTGAGGAGCTTGCTCGGTCCGCACTCCGGCGAACCCCGTCGGGGTCGGCGACCAGATGGGGCCGTCGGCCGTGGTTCGGCCGGAGGGGACGTGCATCCTGCGCAGGAGCTCGCCTCCTCCTGCGTCCTCCGGAGGAGCCGCCGCGGCGGGACCGGTGGAGACGAGGGCCGCGGCGGATGCGAGGCCGAGGGTGGCGGTGAACCGGCGGCGTGACACGAAAGGCATGATCTTCCTCGATCTGTTCGGTGCGGATGCTGCGGAGCTCAGCCCTTGACGGAGCCGATCATGGCGCCCTTGACGAAGAAGCGCTGGACGAAGGGGTAGATCGCGAGCATCGGCAGGGTGGCCACGGCGATCACGGCCATCTTCACCGACTGCGCGGGCGGGACCACGTCCACGGCGGTGGCATCCGCGTTCATGCCGCTGGAGACGATGACGACCTGGCGCAGCAGCACCTGGATGGGCCACTTCGAGGAGTCGTTGATGTAGAGCACCGCGTGCATGTAGGTGTTCCAGTAGGTGACGGCGTAGAAGAGGCCGATGGTCGCGATCGAGGCGAGGGACAGCGGCAGCACCACCCGGGCGAACACGCCCAGCTCCGAGCATCCGTCGATGCGGGCGGCCTCCTCGAGGCTCGCGGGGATGCCCTGGAAGAAGTTGCGCATGATGACGAGGTTGAACGCGTTGATCGCGACCGGGAGGATCAGCGACCACAGCGAGTCCACCAGCCCCAGCTTCGTGACCAGGATGAAGCTCGGGATCATGCCCCCGCTGAAGAGCATCGTGAAGATGACCAGGAAGTTGATGTAGCGACGTCCGGGCAGCTGGGGCTTCGAGAGGGCGTACGCCATCATCGAGGTGAGCACGAGGCTCACGAAGGTGCCCACCACCGTCACGAACACCGACACCCCCATGGCGCGGAAGATCGTCGGCGTGGAGAGGATGTACTGGTAGGCGGCCGTGGACCACTCCCGCGGGATGAGGACGAAGTTCCGCGTGGCGAGCTCCCCGGGGGTCGCGAAGGAGCTGCCGATGATGTGGATGAAGGGGATCAGGCACATCAGCGCGAAGCCGGTGAGGATGATCCCGTTGAACACCGCGAAGACCTTCTGACCGGTGGGGCGGGGGCGCCCCTTGCGGCGGGGCCGGGGCTCGGCGGGCCCGCTCGCGAGCGCGGGAGGGATCGTCGTGGACGGGGTCGAGAGGGTCATCCGTGGCTCCGCTCGGGGGTGGGACGCAGGGCGAACAGCCCTGCGGGCAGGAAGTACAGGAAGGCGAGGGGGAACAGGACCAGCTGGCTGCCCAGGAGGCACACGAGCCCCGCGGCGAAGAGCCACCAGCCGGCGGTGCGACGGTGGGGACGGCTGCGGGCGAGCGCGAAGCCCGCCGCGCTCAGCAGCAGCATCAGCACCAGGGAGGCCCCGAACCAGGCCGCGAGGGTGCGGGCCATCTCGTGGGCCTGGTCCACGGCGAGGTCTCCGCCGCCCAGCAGCGCGGGCATCACGACCTCCTCGAAGGTGGCCATGTCGATCTGGTTCATCACCAGGGTGAAACCGCCCATGGTGAGGATCGAGAGCACGACGGCGACGGCGAGGAGGGTCATCTCCGCCGTGCGTCGCATGCGCGTCGGGGCGATGGGCCGGGTCATGACGCTCATCTCCCCGCCTCCTCGACGGAGATCCGCTCGCACTGCTCGAGGAGGAGGGCCTCCCCGTGAGCACCCTGGACGCGCACCCCGGACAGCCGTGCGTCGTGCACGAAGCCGAGCCGCATGCCCTCGCCCGCGACGGGCCCCACCCCGTCGGCCATCTCAGGGGTCCCGGGGACGGGATCCTCCGCGAAGGTCACCGTGACGTCGTGCAGGGAGACATCGTGCAGCGGCGCCTCGGGGAGGCCGTAGAGGTGCGCGGCGCTCGCGCGCACGCCGGTGGCGGTGATGTGCGCGAGGTGGAGGCCACGGATCTGCGGGGTGCCCTCGTCGACCTCCCGCGCGCTGCGGTCCCCGATGAGGGGCAGCTTCCCCTCCGGGCCGCAGTGGTAGAAGGAGTTGACGGTGAACGGGCTCAGAACGTCCTCCATGACGACGGTGCTCACGCGCACGTTCTCGATGAGTCCGCCGCGCCCGCGGCGGGTCTTGACGCGGATCCCGCGGTCGGTGCCCCGGAAGACGCACGCGCTGATCACGACATTGCGCACCCCGCCGGCCATCTCGCTGCCGAGGACCACGCCACCGTGGCCGTGCACCATCGTGCAGTTCGTGATGGTGATGTTCTCGCAGGCCACGCGCTCGGGTGTGCGCTCGGTGCCCGCCTTGAGCGCGATGCAGTCATCGCCCACATCGATGTGGCAGTCGCTGATGCGCACGTTCCGGCAGGACTCGGGGTCGATGCCGTCCGTGTTCGGGGAGTCGGCGGGGTTCTGGATCCGCAGCCCGGAGATGCTCACGTCCTCGCACAGCGCGGGATGCACCGTCCACGCCGGGGAGTTCTGCAGCACCACGTCGCGCAGCACCACACGACGGCACTCGTGGAGGCCGATGAGGGTGGGCCGGGCCAGCTCGCGCTCCTCGCGGTGCTCCCACCAGAAGGCGCCGCCGCCGTCGATGGTGCCGAGCCCCGTGATCGCCACATCCGACTCCCCGTGGGCGAAGAGGCACGGCGAGTGCACGGTCCCGGCCACGCCCTCCCAGCGCGCCTCGACGGGAGGGTAGAGAGCAGGATCGGGGACGAATTGCAGGCGGGACCCGGCCTCGAGGTGGAGCTCGACGCCGGAGCGCAGGCGCAGCGCCCCGGTGCGGTGCACGCCGGGGCCGACGACGACCCGCCCGCCGCCGCGCGCGGCGGCGGCGTCGATGTCGTGCTGGAGGCGCGCGGTGGCGAGGTCGTCGTGCACCGTCCCGGGGACGGCCGACGGACCGGGGATCTGGTCGACGACGGAGTTCACAGGGCCTCGTACGCCTCGGTGTACTCCGCGATGATGTCGTCCATGCCCTGGCCGCGCACGGTCTCGATGGTCGCCTCGTAGTCCGCCATCGTGGCCTGGCCCATGATCACCTTGGAGTAGGTGTCGCTGAGCGCCTGCTCGATCGTGGCCCAGGACCTGTCGTAGGTCGGGGAGGTCAGCTGCTGGGCGATGTTGGTGACGACGAACTCCTCGTTCTCCTTCATCATCTGGTTGGCGAGGTTGACGTAGTCGTCGGTCGACTTGTAGATCTCCACGACGTAGTTGGGGCGGGAGCCGTTGTAGGGCTGGACCTCCTGCTCCCACAGCGCCTGGTCGGTGATCTCCAGGGCGCCGTCCTCGGTGAAGTCGAAGTGGGTGCCCTCGACGCCGTTGGACATGAGCTGGTAGTTCGGCTCGTCGCACAGCGCGTTCATGAGCTCGAGGCCGCGGCGCACGTCGGCCTCCTCCGTGAGGCTCTTGGTGGAGAAGGCGAACAGAGCGCCCATGCCGCCGTTGGTGTCCGAGAGGATCCGGCGCGGCACGTCCTCATGGGTGATGTCGTTGATGAGGGTCCACTGCACCTCCGTCTCCGCGTTGATCTCGTTCGCGAGCGCCACGTAGTTCTTCGCCTCGAACAGACCCGTCACCACGAGGCCGCCCTTGTCCTGGGCGATCGCCTGCTGCTGGTTCTGCTTCTGGGTGGTGATGAACTCCTTGTTGATCCCCCCGGCCTCATAGATGCCGCGGTACCACTCCATCGCCTCCTTGAAGGCCTCGGTCGTGGCGGCCGGGACGATCTTCCCCGAGGAGTCCAGCTCGAACCGATCCCCCGCACCGAAGTACCCCGTCAGCGACCGGAAGCCCACGCCGAAGCTCTCCTCGCGGTCGATGAAGCCGGTGGTCGCGGCACCGGTGCCGGTGGGGTCACCCTCGGCGAAGGCCTTCGCGACCGCCTCGAGCTCTGCAGTCGTGTGCGGCACCTCCAGACCCAGACGATCCAGCCAGTCCTGACGCACCAGCACCCCGTAGCGGGCCGACTCCTTGACCATCGGGACGCCGTACAGCGTGCCGTCGATGCGGCCGGCGTCGATGGTCGTGGGGTTGATCGCGGCAAGGTTCGGATAGTCGGCCAGCAGGTCCTCGACCTCCCAGAACAGTCCCGAGCCCAGGGCCTGACGCACCGAGGAGGTGTTCCAGGAGCCATGGGTGGTGATGTCGGCGACCTCGCCGGAGGCGAGGACCGCGTTGATCTTCTCGCCCCAGGACTCGGCCGGGACCCACTGGAGCTCGACATCGATGCCGGTGTTCTCGGCGAGGGCCTTCTCGATCGTGCCCCCGGCCGCCGGGGTGGTGGGGGTGTGCAGGACCGACATCCAGGTCAGCGGCGAGGAGGCGCCGCCGGAGCCTCCGCCGGTGCCGGAGGAGCCGCACGCTGCGAGGCCCGTGGCGCCGGCCGCGGCGAGGGGCAGGGAGGTCAGGAGTGTTCTGCGCTGAATCATCCTGGGATTCCTTTCGAAGGGGCCGTCGTCGGCCGGGAGGGGAGGGTGGGAGGCGCCGGCCTCAGCTCACGGCGTCGTGAGCCTCGGTGTACTCGGCGGTGATGTCGTCCAGGCCCTGGCCGCGCAGGGACTCGATGGTCGCCTCGTAGTCCGCCATCGAGGACTGGCCCATGATGAAGGTGTTGTAGGCGTCGTTCAGAGCGGTCTCGATCGTCGTCCACTGGGAGTCGTAGGTCGGCGAGGACAGGGACTGGGCCGGGTTCACGATCGCGAACTCGTCGTTCTCCGCCATCAGCTCATTGGCGAGATTGACGTAGTCGTCGGTGGACTTGTACAGGACCACCTGGTCAGAGGGTCGCGAGCTCGAGTAGGGCTGGACCTCCTGCTCCCAGCGGGTCTGATCGGTGATGGTCACCGCCCCGTCGGCATCGATCTCGAAGTGCGTTCCCTCGACGCCGTTGGTCATGAGCTCGAAGGCCTTCTCGTCCAGGAGCTTGTCGATGAGCCCGAGGGCGCGCTTGGCGTCCTCCTCGCTCTTCAGCGTCTGGGTGTTCAGGGCCATCAGCCCGCCCATGCCGCCGGAGGTGTCCGAGAGGATCCGGCGCGGCACGTCCTCATGGGTGATGTCGTTGATGAGGGTCCACTGGACCTCGGTCTCCGCGTTGATCTCGTTCGCCAGCGCCACGTAGTTCTTCGCCTCGAACAGGCCCGTCACCACCAGACCGCCCTTGTCCTGGGCGATCGCCTGCTGCTGGTTCTGCTTCTGGGTGGTGATGAACTCCTTGTTGATCCCCCCGGCCTCGTAGATCCCGCGGTACCACTCCATCGCCTCCTTGAAGGCCTCGGTCGTGGCGGCCGGGACAATCTTCCCCGAGGAGTCCAGCTCGAACCGATCCCCCGCACCGAAGTACCCGCTCAGGGAGCGGAAGCCCACGACGAAGCTCTCCTCGCGGTCGATGAACCCGGTCGTCGCAGCGCCGGTGCCGGTGGGGTCTCCCTCCGCGAAGGCCTTCGCGACCTCCTCGAGCTCGGCGGTCGTGTGCGGCACCTCCAGGCCCAGACGATCCAGCCAGTCCTGACGCACCAGCACGCCGTAGCGGGCCATCGGCTTCTGGAACGGGATGCCGTAGAGCGCCCCGTCCAGCCGTGCCGCGTCGATGATGGCGGGATTGATCGCCGAGAGGTTCGGGAAGTCCGCGAGCAGCGGCTCGACGTCCCAGAACAGCCCGGAGGCCAGCGGTTCGCGGACCGCGGCCATGCCCTGGTTCAGGGTGTTGATGTCGGCGAGCGAGCCCGAGGCGAGCGCGGCGGTGATCTTCTCCTCCTTCGAGGCGTCCGGCACCCACTGGAACTCGAACTCGACGCCCGCATGCTCCTGGAGCCCCGTCATCACCGGACCGGCGGCGTCGGGCGTGGTGGGCGTGTGCAGCATCGACATCCAGGTCAGGGACCCGTCGGAGCCGCCGGACCCGCCGGAGCCGCTGTTCCCGCCGCAGGCGGAGAGGGCGAGCCCACCCGCCGCCGCGACGGGGAGGGCCTTGAGGAGACTTCTGCGCTGGATCATGCGGGAACACCTTTCGTCAGGGGTGCGGGCGCGTCGGTGCGCACCGCTTCAGGGTCTCGGGGGAGATCCCGCCAGGCCGAGCGCAGGATCAGGGCCACCAGGAGGGCCGGCAGCACGGCCCCCAGGAGGAGGAGCAGGGGCATCGCGAGGCGGAACATCGCGAGGTAGGCGAGGGTGATGCCGGTGGCGCCGAGCACGCTCCAGTGCAGCGAGCCGACGCCCAGCAGCAGCGCGGTGACGATCTGTCGCCTCGCGCCGACCACCTCCGTCGCCGCCATCACGAAGAACACGTAGGCGCCGATGAGCACGAGCGCGGCGAGCGCCACGAGGTTCGCGACCCGCAGGTACCAGTCGGTCAGGCTCAGGAGGTTCACCAGGATGACGCTCCCCGCCCCGAGCAGCACCCACCCCATGAGCACGGGGCGGAAGCCCTGCTCCCGCGCCCGGTGGAAGAAGGTCGCCGCCGTCGGCGGCCCTTCGCCGCGGCGGATCCATCCGTCGAGGCAGGCGGCGAGCGCATAGCTCGCCGGGCCGAGGCCCATGACCACCAGGCCCGCCAGGGTCACGACGACCCACAGCAGGTTCAGGAGGATGAGGCGCCAGAAGGCTGCGAGCCAGTGGTTCAGCGTCGCGAAGGATTCGAAGGAGAAGAGCATGACCGACCTCCTGAGCGGCGGGGCCGCTCAGTACACGCCTTCTTCGCCGAACTTCTTGGCGAGCGAGTTGGCGACCATCACGAGGATCAGCCCCACGAGGCCCTTGAACAGGCCCACGGCCGTGGCGAAGCTCAGCTGGCCGTTCTGGATGCCGGCGGTGTACACGAAGGTGTCGAAGATTTCTCCGACCTCGCGGTTCAGCGAGTTCAGCAGCAGGAACATGTGCTCGAAGCCCAGCTCGAGGAAGTCGCCGATCGAGAGGATGAACAGCACGATGATCGTGGCGCGGATGGCGGGGAGCGTGATGTGCCAGGTCTGCCGCCAGCGGTTGGCGCCGTCGATCTCCGACGCCTCGTAGAGGTTCATGTCGACCGCCGTGAGCGCGGCGAGATACACGATGGTCCCCCAGCCGGCGGTGCGCCAGATGTGCTGGAACACGTACATGGGCCGCAGCCACTCGGGGTCGGTGAGGAACCCGATGGGCTGGAAGCCCAGCTGCTGGATGACGTTGTTGATGGCGCCGCCGTCGATCGTGAGCATCACGTAGAAGATCGAGACCACGATCACCCAGGACATGAAGTGCGGGATGTAGATGATCGTCTGCACGCTGCGCTGGAACCACTTGGAGCGCAGCTCGTTGAGCAGCAGCGCCAGGATGATCGGCACCGGGAACGAGATCACCATGAGCAGCACCGAGAGGATCAGGGTGTTGCGCAGCAGCATCACGAAGGTGTCCTGGGTGAACAGCCGCACGAAGTGCTCGAACCCGACCCACGGGCTGTTCAGGATCCCGAGGAAGGGCTTGTAGTCCTGGAACGAGATGACCAGCCCGCCCATGGGCACGTACTTGAAGACCAGGAAGTAGAGGATGCCGGGGATCGCCATCAGGTAGAGGGTCCGGTATCTCCACAGCTGTGCGCCGAGGCTCCGACGCCGCGGGACGAGGGGCGCGGACCCCGCGGGCCTCGCAGGCTCCTCGAGCCGGGGCGCGGTCACACGGGTGTCGATCACGGGGTCAGCCACCATTGGCCATCCTTGCTCTGCGTCGAGGGGAAACCGATCTACGGGAAACCGGTTCCCGGTGAGGCCCCAGTGTGGAGGGAGGATTTCGATCCTGTCAACGACTTCGGGGGGATCCGCGAGGGGTCGAGGGGTGTTGCCAGGTGTGATGGTTGGCATGTGCGCAGGTGGCAGGGCTGTCACGATTCGGTCTCGCTCGCCGGAGGCGGCGGGCCGACCTCCTGCAGGCCGGCTCGGCAGCGCCCTGGTACTGTCTGGACGCACCACCGAGAAACCGGTTCCTCTCGTTTCTCGGATCCTGCCTCGTCCCCTGGAGGAGACCTCCGTGCACCACCGCTCGAACCCCGTCCTCGACGCGGACTGGCCCGACCCCGACGTGCTCCGCGTCGGCGACGAGTTCTGGATGATCGCCTCGAGCTTCAACCGCGCTCCCGGCCTGCCGGTGCTGCGCTCCTCGAACCTCGTGGACTGGGAGCACGTCACCAATGCGCTGCCCGCCCTGGTGCCCGCGGAGCACTACGCGCTCCCGCGGCGGGGAAGCGGCGTCTGGGCGCCGTCCTTCCGGGAGCACGAGGACACCTTCTACATCGTCTATCCCGACCCCGACCACGGGATCCACGTGCTCGAGGCCCCGCACCCCTCCGGTCCGTGGAGCGCGCCGCGGCTGCTGCTGGCAGGCCGCGGCCTGATCGATCCGTGCCCGCTGTGGGACGAGGACGGCCGGACCTATCTGGTCCACGGCTGGGCCCGCTCCCGGGCCCGGGTCAAGAACCGGCTCTCGCTGCTCGAGGTCACCCCCGACCTCACCGCTCCCCTGTCCACCTCGCAGGTCATCATCGACGGAGCGGACCTCCCCGGCATGCTCACGCTCGAGGGACCCAAGGCCTATCGGCACGACGGCTGGTACTGGATCTACGCGCCGGCCGGCGGGGTGGCCGACGGCTACCAGGTGGTCTTCCGGTCCCGTGACCTGCGCGGACCCTACGAGCACCGGATCGTGCTCGAACAGGACTCCACCCCTGTGAACGGCCCCCACCAGGGCGCCCTCGTCGACGACGGCAACGGCGGATGGTGGTTCGTGCACTTCCAGGACCGGGGCGTGTTCGGCCGGGTCACCCACACCCAGCCGGTGCGCTTCGACGCCGACGGCTGGCCGCACCTGGGCGAGAGCATCGACGAGGTCCGGGGTCGGCCGGTCGTCGTCGTCCCTCTGCTCGGAGACGACCTGTCGGGCGAGCCGTACCGCGAGCCCGTGCGCTCCGACGACTTCGGATCCGCCGAGCTGCACCCGCGCTGGCACTGGCAGGCCAACCCGCAGGCCGGGTGGTGGCGCACCGGCGAGGGCCGCCTGGACCTCGCGTTCGCCCCCAGCCCGCGCGGGGATCTGCGGGACCAGGGCGCGATCCTCTGCCAGCAGATGCCCGGCCGGCCCTCGTCCTGGGAGGTGGAGCTGCATCTGCCCGCCGCGACGACCGAGGCCGGGACCGGCGCCGAGCGCGCGGGAGCGGTCGTGCTGGGGTACTCCTACGCCTGGGCCGGCCTGCGGCGCGACGCCGACGGCATCGCGCTGGTGCACGGCACCATGGCGGCCGACGGGGCCGATGAGGAGGTCGCCGTGCACAGCCTGCTCACCCGAGGGTCGTCGGAGGCGGCCGCCGTGCGCCTTCAGGTCACGATCGACGCCGCAGGACGGGTGACGTTCGCCGCGACGATCCCCGGCGTGGGACGCGACGAGGAGCAGGCCGTGCTGCTGTCAGACTGGCAGGCGACCGAGGGCCACTGGATCGGGGCCGAGATCGGTCTGTTCGCCTCCATCGACTCGCCGGTGGAGCATGATCTCTCCGAGCGCCGGGCCGAGTTCGGGCCGGTGGCCGTACGACGAGAAGGGCGGGAGGCCTGATGGCTCGAAGCAGCGGGGGACCGACCATCACCCAGGTCGCCGAGGCGGCGGGGGTCTCGCGCGCCACCGTGTCCCGGGTGCTCAACGGTCGCACCAGCGTCGACCCCTCGATCGGGGCGCGCGTGCGGGAGGCCGCCGACAGGCTGCAGTACCGACCGAACCTCACCGCGCGCTACCTCTCCACCGGGCGCACCTACACGATCGCCCTGGTCATCCCTGATCTCGGCAACCCCATGTTCCAGGCGATCCTGCGCGGCATCTCCCGGACCGCGGAGGCCGACGGCTACAGCGTGCTCGTCGCCGAGGCGCCCTCCCCGGAGCGCGAGGCGGCGACCGCCCGCGACGCCCGACGGCGCTGCGACGCGGTCGTCCTGGTCGCGCCGCGCATGGACGACGTCACGCTCGAGGAGCTGGTCGAGCAGATCTCCCCCGTCGTGCTCGTGAACCGACGCTCGGCGCACCCGCGCATCGCCTCGGTGGGGATCGACTACACCGCCGGCATGCGCCAGCTGGTGCAGCACCTGGAGGACCTCGGCCATCGCGACCTGCTGTACGTCGCCGGACCTCCGCGGAGCGCCGCGAACCGGGAGCGGCTCCGGGCGCTGAACGCGCTGACCGACGCGAACCCGGCCATGTCGCTGCGCACGATCCAGGGCGGATCCATGATGTCCGACGGCTTCCAGGTGGCCGAGCAGGTGCTCGACTCCGGAGCCACGGCGGCCCTCGCCTTCAACGACCTCTCGGCGTTCGGCCTGCTCGCGCGTCTGAACGAGCTCGGTGTCGCCGTGCCCGGCGATCTCTCGGTGACGGGCTTCGACGGCATCGCGCTGACGCGGTACGCGGTGCCGAGCCTGACCACCGTCGCCCAGGAGGAGCTCGACGCCGGGGCCGCGGCCTGGGCGCTCCTCGCCCCTCACATCGAGGGCACGCGGTCCGACGGGGCGGACGGTTCCACGGCTCCCGGTCACGTCCTCCTCGAGCCGCAGATCCTGGTGGGCGACAGCACCGGGAGGGTCCCGCCCTCCCGCGTCCCCTCCCGGCCCTCCGGCCCGTCGGCCGCTGCCACCACCGGCATCGACCGCACGGACAAGCCCCTGGGCTGGGTGCGCGAGGGCCGGGACTGGACGCTGCTGCACGGAGGGACCCTGCTCACGGTGGCGACGAGCGGCGCCTCCATGGCCCCGGTGCACAGCCCCCGACCGCATCTGCACCCCGTCCGCTCGCTCGGCGGGCACGCGATGACCGTGACCAACCCGGTGGACCATCGCCACCACTTCGGCCTCTCGCTCGCCCTCTCCGACGTCAACGGCACCACCTACTGGGGCGGCCGCACCTACGTCGAGGGGCAGGGGCCCACGCTGCTGTCCAACCAGGGACGCCAGGAGTCCCTCTCGGAGGAGCTCGCGGAGAACGGCCGCGACCTGCATGCCGAGGTGCGCTGGCGGACGCACGACGGGACCGAGCTGCTGCTCGAGCACCGCCGCATCGGCGCCTTCCTGCTGCCCGACCATCGCGGCTGGGGGCTGACCTGGGCGAGCCGCCTCGAAGCGGACCGCGGGGACCTCCACCTCACCAGTCCCGCCACCCGGGGTCGTCACGGCGCCGGGTACGGCGGCCTCTTCTGGCGCCTCCCGAGCGCGGACGAGACGCGGATCCTGGTGCGGGAGGGCCGGGGCGAGTCCGTCGCCCATGGCTCCACCAGCGACTTCATCGTCATCAGCCGCCGCCACGGCACGGACTGGACGAGCCTGCTGATGGTCCAGGACGAGCAGGCCCAGGGCCGGATCGATCCGTGGTTCGTGCGCCTCATGGACTACGTCGGCGTCGGCACCAGCCTGGCCTGGTCGGAGCCACGGGACATCCCCGCCTCGCAGTCGCTCGACGTCCGGGTGCGCGCCGCCGTGCTCGACCAGCTGGTGGAGGCCGACGAGGTGGACGCCCTCCTCGCCGAGATGCCCGCATGAGCGCGCGGGAGCGCTTCCCGCGCGTGATCCTCGCCGGCGACTCCACCGTCGCCCCGTACGTCGCGACCGCCTACCCGATGTCCGGATGGGGCGCCCATCTCGGTGCGGCGCTGTCCGCCCGCTGCGCAGGCGGGGACGCGACCCCGCTGCACGTCGTCGACCTCGCCAAGAACGGCGCGACCACCCAGTCCCACCGCGAGGACGGGCTGTGGGCGGCGGTGCTCGACGCCGTGGCCGCCGGGGACCTGGTGCTGCTCCAGTTCGGGCACAACGACCAGAAGCACGAGCATCTCTCGGCGTGGTCCGGGTACACCGAGAACCTGGCGCGGATGATCCAGGAGGTGCGGGACCGGGGCGCCCACCCGGTGCTGTGCACCCCGGTGGCTCGGCGGCACTACGCGGACGGGAGGCTGCTGCGCACCCACGGCGAGCACCCGGCGGCGGTGTTCGCCCTGGCCGAGACCTTCGACGTGCCGCTGCTGGACCTCCAGTCGCGCACCCGAGACCTCATCGAGGGTCTCGGCGAGGAGCCCTCCCGGAGCCTGTTCACCCAGCTGCCCGCCGGGAGCAGCCTCCTCTACCCGGACGGGGTCGAGGACAACACGCACTACTCGGTCGACGGCGCCATCGCCGTGGCGGAGATCGTGGCCGAGCTGCTGGCCCCGCTCGTCCGGTCGACGCGCGGGGCGCAGCCCTCCGTCAGCGCGCGCTGACGGCGCGGTCCAGACGGGCCGCGATGTCGGTGAGGACCTCGTCGACCGGCTTGTCCGCGAGCTCCTTCATGAACGGCTCCACCAGGACCGGCCCGGTGTAGCCCGCCGCGTGCACCGCGCCGAGGAAGCCCTCGAGGTCGATGACGCCCGTGTCGAAGGGCAGGCGGCGGTCGAGGTCCTGCTGCTCGTCGCGCTCGCGATCGGCGCGGGCGTCGTTGATGTCCACCGAGACGATGTCCGCATCGGTGAGGCCCTCGAGGTCCGCCGCGCTCTCGCCGGCGGTGTACCAGTGGTAGCTGTCCAGGATCAGGCCCACGTTGCTCGCACCGGTCTCCGCGATGAGCTCGCGGGTCTCGCGCAGCGAGTGGATGAAGGGGAAGCGCTCGGTGGACCAGAAGGTCTTGGGGCCGATGTACTCCAGGCCCAGCCGCATCCCCGCGTCGGCGAGGATCTCCGCGACCAGGGCGAGTCGGCCCAGGTGGAGGCGCCAGTTCTGGCGGTGGTCGAGCTCGTCGTGCATCGGGCGCAGCCAGGTGCCCACGCGCCCGATGCCGGCGCCGTTCAGCAGGGCGAGGGCGCCGGGGAGCTCGACGAGCTGCGCGCGGAACTCCTCGGCGGGGGCGTCGAGGCCGATCGGCAGCCCCGCCATGCCCCATTCGAGACCGCACTCGCGCACGGCGGCACCGTGCTCGGCGACCGCGGCGGCGGAGTCCAGGGAGCGGAGGTGGCCGAGATCGGGAGAGACGCCGCCGTAGCCGTGCTCGGCAGCCTTGTCGATCGCAGCGGGATGGTCGAGGGAGAGGCCGAGTGCGCCGGCCGAGAGATTCGTGAACATCCCGAAAGCCTATCCGGACACCGCATTCCCAGGGTGATTCGGGGCACACGGTCCGCTCCGTGGGACGGCGGCTCGAGCGCCCCGGTCACGCCCCTGGCGGAGTCCAGCGGGGGTCGCGGCCGAGGAACGCGAACAGCCGCTCCTGCTCGGTGGCGTCGGCCGGGACCGGCTGCTGCTGCCCGAACTGGCCGGTGGGGCGCAGGTGCTCCTCGGCCGCACTCATCCCCGTGTAGGCGTCGTGGACCATGCCGGGGTCGAGGCGGTCGTCCTGACCGGAGGAGCGCGCGAGATCCCAGGTGTGGAAGAAGACGTCGCCCGTGAAGAACTGGTCGATCACCTCGGGCACCGGCCGGTCGGACCCCGTGTGGGGGTTGGAGTGCAGGTGTCGGCCCGACTCCGGGTCGGCGAAGAGGGCACGGAGCTGGCCGTCGAGATGAGCCCAGGCGCCGACGGGGTCCTCGTCGGCCGTCGGCCCCTCCGCGAAGCGGACGTCCGATCCGCCCTGGATCATCTCCGGCAGCCACGTGACCAGGTGTCCCACCACGTCCCGGGCGCACCACTCGGCGACCGGCGTCGGCGCGTCCCAGTCGGTGACGCCGGCGACGGCCGCCGTGAACCCGGCGGCGATCTCGCGGTACTTCTCCGCGGGAGGCAGCTGGGTCAGGGAGCCGCTCATCAGGAGGCTCCGGGAGCGGTGCCGGAGGCCAGGAGCGCATCGAGCGCGGCGTAGCCCTCGTTGATCCCGACCTCCATGCCGCTGCCGAGCATCTGACCGCGACCTTCGAAGGAGTCGAAGAGCGACGTGCTGAGCATCCGGGTCCAGCCGTCGCCGAGATCCTCGAACCGCGTCGTCTCCAAGGAGACGCCTTCGGGCCAGCCGTCGAAGGTGAAGGTCTGGACGATGCGGCCTTCGGCGACCTCGTGGAAGCTGCCATGGAAGGAGTACTTCTCGCCGCTGTCACGGTCGATGTTGGTGAACGCCCAGGCCCCGCCGGTGCGGGCATCCCAGCGGTCGATCCGGGTGGAGAGGGACTCCGGCCCCACCCACTGCGCGTACAGCTCCGGGTCGGTGTGGGCGCGCAGCAGGCGACCCGGAGAGGTGGCGAAGTCCCGGGTGATGCGGATGAGCGGGAGTTCGGGGTCGGCCTCGATGGTGGCGGTGGTCAGATGCTCGGTGATGCTCATGGCGTGCGCTCCGTGGTGTCGGCACTGCTCGAGTCGTGCAGTATGTCGTCGAGGCGGGACATCCGCGCCTCGGCGGCGAGGCGATGGCGATCGATCCATCGCGTCAGCTCCCCCAGCACCTCGGCATCGAGGTGAACGGGGCGCCGCTGGGCGTCGCGACGGCGGGTGACGAGGCCCGCCGCGGCGAGGACCGTGATGTGCTTGCTCACGGCCTGCAGGGACATGTCATAGGGAGCGGCGAGCTCGCCGACGGTGGCGTCACCGAGGGTGAGACGCGAGACGAGGTCCCGCCGGGTGGGGTCGGAGAGGGCCGCGAAGGCCCTCGACAAGCTGTCGTCGTCCATCCCTCCCTTTCTCCACCGAGTGGTTGATGACAGGGACGCTACTCTGCGGGAGATCCTTGGTCAACCCCTTGGTTGAATTCGGCTCCGGAGCCATTCGTCGATGGAGGTCAGCACCGCATCGCGTGTTTCGAGAGGGCGGGATGCCCGACGCCTGAGAGCACCACGCCGGGTGGATCCCCGGGCAGGAGGCGACGGAGCCGCGCCGCCTGTCGGGCGGGGATCCAGGGGTCCCTCTCACCCCAGCCGACCGCGACGGGGCACCGAAGATCCCCCAGCGCCCCGACCAGGGGCCGGGGCGGAGCGCCCGTAGCCCGGCATGTCCCACCGATGGACGCGGTACCGCGCGCTGAGAGCCCGTGCGATCGGGGCTCAGACCTCTGTCGACCAGGGCGTTCCATGGCAGAGCGCGACGTCTCCGCGGGGCGGGACGCCCTCGGGCCCCCACTGGCAGGTCGCCACGTCGACGCCCGCGAGGTTCACGTGGACGAGGCCGAGGCGGAGCCGGCGCTGGGCTGAGCTCCGCGGGGCGTCGGCCGGTCGGGTACAGGCGACAGGGCGGGCAGTATGCCCATGGCTCCGCAGAGCCCGCCTGGGCGCCAGCAGCCGACCATGCCGACGCACTCACTCCCCCAGCTGCAGCTCCACGGTCGCGAAGGAGTGCGGCGGCAGGGTGATCTCCAGACGACCCTCCTGCTCGAGCTCGCGAACGTCGGCGAGCTCGGTCGGAGCCACGGCGTCGGGCTGCTCAGGGGTGTTGTGCGCGGCGGAGCTCGCGCCGGTGAGCACCGTCGCCGTGTGCCCCGTGACGGAGCGGCCGCGGAGGTCCAGCACGAGCGTGCGCTCCTCGGCGACGTCCAGGTTGGACAGCGAGACCAGCGCCGTCGACCCGGTGGTGGAGGCCGAGGCGGAGATCATCGGCAGCGCGCGGCCGTCGACCTCGGCGACCTCCTCGGGCAGCAGCACGTGGGCGGCGAGCGCACGGGCGTCCTGGTGCCCGGCGTTCATCGCGAACACGTGGTACGTGGGGGTGAGCACGAGCGCACCGGTATCGGGATCGGTGAGGATCATCGCCTGCAGCACGTTGACGGTCTGGGCGATGTTGGCCATGAGCAGGCGATCCGCGTGACGGTGGAAGCCGTCGAAGTGGATCGAGGCCACGAGCGCGTCGCGCACGGTGTTCTGCTGGTACAGGAAGCCGGGATTCGTGCCGGGCTCCACGTTCCACCAGGTGCCCCACTCGTCGAACACCAGACCCACCTTCTTGTGCGGGTCGTAGTGATCCATGACGGTCGCGTGGCGCGCCACGAGCTCCTCGGCGTGGGCGGCGCGCGAGAGGGTCAGGTACCACTCCTCGTCGGTGAACTCGGTGGCGCTGCCCTTGTCCTGCCAGGGGCCGGACATCGTGTAGTAGTGCATCGAGATGGCCTGGAAGGGCCCGGCCTGGCCCTCGCGCTTCTCGAGACCCTTCATGGCCTGCATGAGCGCCTCGGTCCAGGCGTAGTCGTGGTCGCTGGCGCCGGCGGCGATGCGGGTGACCTCGTTGCCGGCGTGGTCCCGCACATAGGTGGCGTACTGGCGGGCGAGCGCCGCGTAGTCCTCGGCGCGCATGTTGCCGCCGCAGCCCCAGGCCTCGTTGCCGATGCCGAAGAAGGGCACCTTCCACGGCTCGTCGCGCCCGTTCTCACGGCGCAGCGACGCCATCGGGGAGTCGTCCGCACGGGTGAGGTACTCGATCCACTCGCTCATCTCGGCGACGGTGCCGGAGCCGACGTTGCCGTTGACGTACGCCTCGGTGCCGAGCAGCTCGACGAGGTCCATGAACTCGTGGGTGCCGAAGGAGTTGTCCTCCACGATGTCGCCCCAGTGGGAGTTGACCATCCGGGGGCGCTGCTCGCGCGGGCCGATGCCGTCCTTCCAGTGGTAGTCGTCGGCGAAGCAGCCGCCGGGCCAGCGCAGGTTCGGGATCTGCAGGGCGCGCAGCGCCTCGACCACGTCATCGCGGATGCCGCGGGTGTTGGGGATCTCGGAGTCCTCGCCCACGTAGAAGCCCTCGTAGATGCAGCGCCCGAGGTGCTCGGCGAAATGGCCGTAGAGGTGGCGGCTGATGGTCGCGCCGGGCAGGTCGAGGTCGATGACCACGCGGGCGGGGCCGTCGGTGGGGGCGGCCGACGGGCCGGTGGAGCCGCTGGTCCGGGCGTGGGTGGGCGTCAGCGCGCCGACGAGGCCGGAGGCGAGGGTGGGTGCGGGGGCGGAGTCGGTCATGGGTTCTCCTGGAGCAGAGAGGGCTGGATACGGGTCGACGGACCCGCCGGTCGACGAGGAGCAGGCGGGTCCGTCGGTCCCTGGGCCCCGTCGGCCACGGCCGGCCGAGGGGGCAGTCGGGGTCAGGCCGAGGTGCGGGTGAGACGCACGATCGACCAGGAGATCTCGGGCAGGGAGCCGACGAGCCGGCCCCCGTCGAGACGGATGGTGTCGTTCGCCTGCGGGACCACGGTCTCCGGGGCGGACTCGGTGTTGGCGGCGTAGGGGTCCTCGTGGTGCAGGGTGAGGGCCTCGACCAGCTCGAGATCGCCGAAGGCGGAGAGGTCGGCGTCGAGGTCGAGCGCGTCCTGGTTGCCGCGGTTGACCACGAACACGGCCAGGTCGCCGGACTCCTCGTCCCAGGTGGCGACCGCGTCGGCCGCCGAGCTGGTGCCGAAGCGGGTGTTCTCGAAGGACGGCGCGTCCAGGCGCACGTCGAGCACCTCGCCGCGGGCGTGCGCGGAGGTGAGGGCGAAGGGGTGGAAGGTGGTCTGCTTCCAGCTCGCCCCGCCCGGCGCGGTCATGATCGGGGCGATCACGTTGACCAGCTGGGCGAGCGAGGCGGAGGCGACGCGGTCGCTGTGGCGCAGCAGGGAGATCAGCAGGTTGCCGAAGACCACCGCGTCCATGGCGCTGTAGGTGTCCTCGAGCAACACCGGGGCCACGGGCCAGTCGTCGCCGCTCGGCGGGCGGGACTCGGCGCGGTGCTGGTACCAGATGTTCCACTCGTCGAAGCTGATCATGATGCGCTTGTCCTTCTTGAGCTTGGCGCGCACGTGATCGGCGGTGGCGACGACGGACTCGATGAAGTGGTCCATGTCGTCGGCGGAGGCGAGGAAGGAGGCCTGGTCGCCGTCCTTCTCGGAGTAGTAGGCGTGGGCGGAGATCATGTCGACGTGGTCGTAGGCCTCGGTGAGGACCACGTTCTCCCACTCGCCGAAGGTCTCCATCGAGGAGCTCGAGGAGCCGCAGGCGATGAGCTCGAGGTCCGGGTCCTCCTGACGCATGAGGCGTGCGGCCTCGGTCGCGATCCGCGCGTACTCGTGCGCGGTCTTGTGGCCCGCCTGCCAAGGGCCGTCCATCTCGTTGCCCAGGCACCACATCCGGATGCCGTGGGGCTCCGGGCTGCCGTTCGCGGCGCGCTGGTCCGAGAGGGCGATGCCCTGCGGGGAGTTGGCGTACTGGAGCACGTCCAGCGCCTCCTCGATGCCGCGGGTGCCGAGGTTGACCGCGTACATCGGCTCGACCTCCGCCTTCTTCGCCCAGGTCATGAACTCGTCCAGGCCCACGGTGTTGGGGTCGGTGGAGTGCCAGGCGAGGTCGTGGCGGGCGGGGCGGTCCTCGACCGGACCCACGCCGTCCTCCCACTTGTAGCCGGAGACGAAGTTGCCGCCGGGGTAGCGCACGGAGCTGACGCCGAGCTCGCGGGTCAGCGCCAGGACGTCGGTGCGGAAGCCGTCCTCGTCGGCCGACGGATGGCCCGGCTCGAAGATGCCGCTGTAGACGCAGCGGCCGAGGTGTTCGACGAAGGCGCCGAAGGTGCGGCGGCGCACGGGGGCGACGCGGAAGGCGGGGTTCAGGAGGAGGGAGACCTGCGATGACATCGGTGTCTGAGTCCTTCGGGAAGGTGGGCGGCGCCGGTGCGTGCGCTGCGGTGCGACGATCGGTCCTACGATTTCTACAACGTTGCATAGAGCATTCCACAGCGCTCCGGGAGGCGTCAATGGCGTGATGCGCCCTTCGTGCCGACCCCAGACCCCCCGGGCGTGGTGCGAGAATCCGACCATGCCCTCCTCCGCCTCGCCCACCCCTCGCCGACCACCGACCCTGCGCGATGTCGCGGAGCTGGCCGGGGTGTCGATCAAGACGGTCTCCAACGTCGTCAACGACTACCCCCACGTGCGCGACTCGACCCGCGCCTCGGTGAAGGACGCGATCCGGCAGGTCGGCTACCGGCCGCAGGCCGCCGCCCAGCAGCTGCGCACCGGCGCCAGCCGCCTGCTCACCCTGGCCGTGCCGAGCCTCGCCTTCAGCTACTTCTCCGACCTCGCCCAGACCTTCATCGACGAGGCCCAGAGCCGGCGCCTGACGATCCTGCTACACAGCACCTCCGCCGGGAAGGAGGCCGAGCGGGCCGTACTCGAGGGTTTCGACCGGCTCCTGGGCGACGGCGTGATCTTCAACCCCCTACACCTGGACGAGCAGGCCCTCGCCTCGATGGACCGGCTCTCCCAGCCCACGGTCTTCATCGGGGAGCACATGCCCGACGATCTCCCCGCCGGCTCCGACTACGTGCGCATCGACAACGTGCAGGCCACGGCCGACGCGACGACTCACCTGCTGGAGCACGGCCGCCGACGGATCGCCTTCCTCGGCGCGCTCCCCGAGGACGGCGGCGCGCGCCCCCACGGCTCCGCCACGCTGCGCCTGCAGGGGTTCCGCGAGGCGCTCGCCCGCTTCGACCTCGACCCCGACGCCGCCCCCGTGGAGCAGGTGACCCATTGGCACCGCCGGGACGGCGCCGACGCGGTCCGCGCCCTCCTGGCGCGCGAGCCCGAGGTCGACGGGATCGTCTGCGCGAACGACGACCTCGCCATCGGCGTGCTGGCCGCGCTGCGGGATCTGCACCGGTCCGTGCCGGAGGAGATCGCCGTGATCGGCTACGACGACACCCCTGACGCCCCCTTCGCCGGTCCGCCGCTGAGCTCCGTCTCCCCGGACACCTCGGTGCTCACGCGCACCGCCCTCGACTTCCTCACCGAGCGCATCCAGGGCTACGACGGGCCGCCCCGCACGGCGACGGTCCCTCACCGGGTGGTGGCACGGGAGAGCACCGGTGGGCCCCTGCAGGAGGGGTCGCAGAAGGACTAGGATCAGGCACCGACGATCGCCCGTCCCCGAGCTCCAGGAGCACCCCCGGTGAGCATCCCCACCCCGTACGAGGACCTCCTGCGCGAGGTCCTGGAGACCGGCAATCCCAAGGGGGATCGCACGGGCACGGGAACCCGCAGCCTGTTCGGCAAGCAGATCCGCTACGACCTCTCCCAGGGCTTCCCGCTGATCACCACCAAGCGCGTCCACACCCGCTCGATCATCCTCGAGCTGCTGTGGTTCCTGCGCGGGGAGACGAACGCGCGCTGGCTGCAGGAGCAGGGAGTGAGCATCTGGGACGAGTGGGCCGACGAGAACGGCGACCTCGGCCCGATCTACGGGGCGCAGTGGCGCTCCTGGCCCACGGCCGACGGCGGCGTGATCGACCAGATCAGCGACGTGGTCGAGCAGATCCGCACCAACCCCGACTCGCGCCGGCTGATCGTCTCCGCCTGGAACCCGGCGGACATCCCGCAGATGGCGCTCGCCCCCTGCCACGCGCTGTTCCAGTTCGAGGTGCACGACGGCACGCTGTCCTGCCAGCTCTACCAGCGCAGCGCCGACCTCTTCCTCGGGGTGCCGTTCAACATCGCCAGCTACGCGCTGCTCACCCACATGATCGCCCAGCAGACCGATCTCGAGGTGGGCGACTTCGTGTGGACCGGCGGCGACTGCCACATCTACGACAACCACATCGAGCAGGTCGAGCGTCAGCTGTCCCGGGAGCCGTTCCCGTACCCGACGCTGCACCTGCGGCGTCGGCCGGAGACGATCCTGGACTACGCGCTCGAGGACGTCGAGATCCGCGACTACCAGCACCACAAGGGCATCAAGGCGCCGGTGGCGGTATGAGCACCCCGGCCATCGGGATGATCTGGGCGCAGGCCCGCGGCGGGGTCATCGGCGCCGATGGCAGCATGCCCTGGCACCTGCCGGAGGATCTGAAGCACTTCCGCCGCACCACCTCCGGGTCCCCGGTCGTGATGGGCCGGCGCACCTGGGACTCGTTCCCCGCGCGCTTCCGCCCGCTGCCCGGGCGCACCAACATCGTCATCACCCGCGACGACGCGCTGGAGCTGCCCGGCGCGGTGCGGGCCCGCTCCCTGCCCGAGGCGCTCGAGCTCGCGGCCACCGAGGCGGGCCCCGAGGGGACCACCTGGGTGATCGGCGGCGGGTCGATCTACGCCGACGCGATCGAGGTCGCGGAGCTCCTGGTCGTCACCGAGATCGACCTCGAGGTCGACGGTGACACCCGCGCGCCGGCGATCCCGGAGGACTTCACCCTCACCTCCGCCGACCCCGCCGCGGGATGGCACGAGGCCGCCGGTGGCACCCGCTACCGGATGCTCACCTACACCCGCTGAGCGGACCGGGGCCCCGGCGACGGGTGGCGGCGTCGGCCATCGCCCACGTATCTGGCCCGTGCCGCCCTCTCGTCCTGGCCGTTGCCCCACGTTTTGCAACGTTGTAACGTCAAGGGTGGAGCGACGGTCGACGAGCGACCGCCGCCCTCCCCCCGGCGCTCGACCACCGGGCGTCTCCGGGGACTCGACGAAGGAGTTGAGCATGGCGACCATCTCTCGACGCGGCCTGTTCGCAGCCACCGCGACCCTGTCCACTGCAGCAGGAGGCACCCTGCTCGGCGCCTCCCGCGCCGAGGCCGGGCCACCGCGATCCACGGTGCCGCCCGATCCGGACTTCACGGAGGTCTCGGTCCACGATCCCTCCGTGATCGTCACGAGGAGCGGCTTCCACGTGTTCGGCTCGCACCTGGCCGCGGCGCGCAGCGATGACCTGATGCATTGGGAGGGCGTCGCCGATCTCGTCACCCCGCAGAACCCTCTGTTCGATGACGTCACGGCGGAGCTGGCCGAGGCGTTCGAGTGGGCGAACACGGACACGCTGTGGGCGGCGGACGTCAGCGAGACCCCGGACGGCCGGTTCCGCATGTACTACTGCGCCTGCGAGGGCTCGTCACCGCGCTCCGCGATGGGCACGGCGATCGCCGACCAGGTCGAGGGCCCGTACCGCGACGAGGGGATCTTCCTCCGCTCGGGCATGTGGGACCAGCCGAGCGAGGACGGCACGATCTACGACGCGCGGATCCACCCCAACGCCATCGACCCGCATGCCTTCGTGGACGCCGACGGCCTCCACCGCCTGGTCTACGGCTCGTACTCGGGCGGGATCTTCCTGCTCGACCTCGACCCCGCCACCGGGCACCCGTTCCCGGGCCAGGGGTACGGGATCCACCTCATCGGCGGCAACCATGCCCGCATCGAGGCCCCCTACATCCTGCACTCACGGGCGGCCGGCTACTACTACCTGCTGCTCACCTTCGGCGGCCTGGACGCGAACGGCGGGCACAACGTGCGGGTGGGGCGCTCCCGCGATGTCGAGGGCCCGTATCTCGACCCCATGGGCCAGGACCTGCGCGAAGCGAAGGCGGATCCCGAGCTGCCGCTGTTCGACGACGCCTCCATCGAGCCGTACGGGGCGAAGCTGCTGGGCAACCACCGCTACGCGGATGTCGCAGAGGACGGACCAGGAGCCGGCTACGTCTCCCCCGGTCACGTCTCCGCCTGGAGCAGCCCGGATGAGGAGGACACCTTCCTCTTCCTCCACAGCAGGTTCCCCGGCACCGGCGAGCTCCACCAGGTCCGCGTGCATCGGATGCACATCAGCCGCGACGGCTGGCCGGTGGTCTCACCCCACCGCTACGCCGGGGAGCCCCCTGCCGACGAGCGCGGCGCCCTGCCGCACCGCTCCGAGCTCGAGGGCGCCTGGCAGCTCGTGGACCACGGGCGGGCGATCAGCCCGGAGGTGATCCCCTCCCGCCGCATCGTCCTCCAGGGCGACGGGAGGATCACCGGAGCCGTCACCGGTCGCTGGCGCCTCGAGGGCGGGCATCGGGCCGCCGTGGTCCTCGACGGCGAGACCTTCGAGGGCGTCTTCACCCGGGGGTGGAGGGAGAGCGCCGGAGCGTGGACTCTCACGTTCAGCGTGCTGGGCGCCGACGGCCGCAGCCTCTGGGGCACGAAGGAGGTCTGAGGCCGCTCCCGTGCAGCGGACAGCGCCCGCCGGTCCCGCAGCTCTCGCTGCAGGATCCGCGGGCGCTGCCGCGCGGGCCTCAGGTGCCGGCGATGCCGGTGGTGGCGATGCCCTTGATGATCTGGCGCTGGAAGAACATGAACACGACGATCAGCGGGAGCGCGGCCAGGACGGCCTGGGCCATGTTCTGCGCGTACTGGATGCCGTAGGCGCTGATCACGGTCTGCAGGCCCGTCGGCAGCGTCATCAGGGTGGAATCGTTGACGACGATGAAGGGCCACAGGAAGTTGTTCCAGGCGCCGATGAACACGAAGATCGCGACGGCCCCGAGGATCGGCCGCGACAGCGGCAGCACGATCGACCAGAAGATCCGCAGGCGGCTCGCGCCGTCCATGAGTGCGGCCTCCTCGAGCTCGAAGGGGATCTGGTCGAAGAACTTCTTGAGGATGAACACCATCGGCGCCGCGACCACCTGCGGCAGGATGATCCCCCAGTAGGTGTCCACGAGGTTCAGCGAGAGCATCAGGTGGAACAGCGGCACGATGAGGATCTGACCGGGGATCATGATCGAGGCGACGATCAGGGTGATCAGCATCTGCCGCCCCGCGAACCGCAGCCGCGAGAGCGCATAGCCGGCGAGCGCCGAGATCGTCACCGTGATCAGCGTGACCGCCGCGGAGGTGAGCAGGCTGTTCCACGCCCACCGGGGCACCAGACCCTCGGTGAGCACGTTGAGGTAGGCCCGCAGCGTGAAGCCGTCCTCGGGAACGATCGTCACCGGCATCGCCGCGGCCTCGGCCTCGGACTTGAACGAGGTGAGCGCCGCCCACGCCACCGGCGTGAGCCAGGCCAGCGCCAGGACCGCGAGGATCACGAAGGCCAGGATGCGCGCCGGAGCGGGGCCACGTCGGGACGTCCGCACCGCGCCCAGCGCCGGCGCCTCCACCCCGGGGACGGGCCGGTTCAGGGTCGGGCTGGTGGGGTTCGCGGCGCTCATGCCTTCACGCTCCGTCGGGACGAGATCACCATGTAGGCGACCGAGACGATGATGATGAGGAAGAAGAAGATGTACGAGATCGCCGAGGCGTAGCCCAGGCGGTAGCCGGTGAAGCCGACCTCGTAGATGTACAGCAGCACCGGCCTCGTGCTGCCGCCGGGGCCGCCTCCGGTCATCTGATAGATCTGATCGAAGACCTTGAGGGAGGCGAGCAGCTGGAGCACGAGCACCAGCACCGTGGTGGGCATCAGCTGCGGCAGCGTGATCGAGAGGAACTTCCTCCAGGAGCCCGCGCCGTCGAGCGATGCGGCCTCGTAGAGCTGGTCGGGGATGTTCTGCAGGGCGGCCAGGTAGAGCAGGAAGTTGAACCCGATGGTCCACCACACGGTGGTGATGACCACGGAGATCATCGCGGTGTTCGGGTCCTGCAGCCACGCGGGACCGGTGACCCCGAACCACCCCAGGAAGGTGTTGATCAGCCCCAGCTGCGGGTTGTACATCCAGTTCCAGAACTGGGAGACCACGGTGGAGGCCAGCAGGAACGGCATGAAGAAGGCGAGCCGCCAGAACCACTGCCCGGGAAGGCCGATGTTCACCAGGACCGCGAGCACCATCGCGACCAGGACGAGCGGGATCGTCGAGAGCAGGGTGAACCAGGCGGTGTTGCCCAGGGAGGTCCACACCTGGGGGTCCCCCAGGGCCTCCTTCCAGTTCGCCAGGCCGACGAACTGGGTGTTGGTCCCGGCGAGGCTGGTGCCGGTGAAGCTCATCCAGAGCCCGTAGACCGTGGGCCAGATCAGGAACAGGCCGAAGGCGATGAGGAACGGCGCGCAGTAGATCCAGCCGCGGAGGTTCTCGGAACGACGCCGTCGGGCGCGCCCGATCGAGCGGGAGTCGGGATCGACGGCCGCCGTGGGCGGCACGTCGAGGGCTTCGGCGGTGGTCATCGGGCGTTTCCTTCGACGATCGTCAGGACGGGCATGCGGCACGGGGCCGGGAGCGCCGGGGCGTCATCGCCCGGGCGGTCGAGGGCTCTTCTCTGTCGCATCGAGATCACATCGGGGTGGGCTTGAGGAGCAGGGCGTCGATCCGCGCCACGAAGGCGTTCCACCCCTCGAGAGGATCCGCGCGCCGCGCCCAGACGTTCTGCATGTCATTGCCGAAGTACGTGTGGAAGTCGCTGCCGGAGCCGGTGAACCAGGCCGGCGGATCGTAGACGAGGTGGTCGACGGCGTCGGCGTAGTGCGACTGTGGGACCAGATCGTCGTACGCCGGATCCTCGATCACCGGCGAGTACGCCGGGATGTGGCCTGCCGCCGCCCACTCGATCGAGTTCTTCAGCAGATGCGCGACGATGCTGTGCACGGCGCGTCGGCGCTCCGGGTCCGGGCTCATCTGATGGGGCAGGACGAAGGAGTGGGAGTCGGCATAGGCGACCGGGTCGCCGAAGACGCCCGGGATCATCGTCATGTCGAAGGGGACGCCCTGATTCCGGTAGTTCCCCGATTCCCAGACCCCGCCGTAGAAGGCTCCGGAACCGCCCGTGGCGAACTCGGAGATCGCGGTGCCGCCGTCGTGACCCGGATTCCCCACCTCTCCGTCGATGAGCGACAGGATCCATTCGGCCGTCTCGACGACGAGCTCCTCCTGGTACTCCATCTTCCCGCCGACGGGCAGTTCGATCGTGCCGCCGAGCTGGGAGTAATAGGTGGAGAACATGCGCCATTGGTTCGAGCCGTCCCCGAGATACCCGAAGGAGAGTCCGTAGCCGCTGGGCGCCTTGGCCCCGAGCTCGAGGGCCAGGGCGCGGAAGTCCTCGGGATTCTCCGTCGGCAGGAGCAGGCCGTCGCTGCCCAGCACGCCCGCCGCCTCGGCAATATCGGTGTTGTAGTAGAGGACGAACGGGTGGGAGTCGAGGGCGATCGCGGTGAGCTTGTCGTCGACCACCATCTTCTGCCAGATCAGCTCCGGGAAGTCCTCCTGACGGACGCCGAACTCGCCGAGCAGGTCGAGATCCCATTCGTCGAGCAGCCCGCCCGGCGCGTAGCCGGGCACCCGCGCGGCATGCATCACGGCGAGGTCCGGGGCCCGACCACCGGCGGAGGCCATGGCGAGCTTGGTGTAGTAGGGAGCACCCCAGGCGAGCACGGTCTGCTCGACCGTCGCGGCCCCCTCGGTGGCCATGTAGCCGTCGAGCAACTCTCCCATCGTCACGCCGTCCGGGCCGGAGAGCAGGTGCCAGAAGGCGATGTCGTCGGCGCCCCGGGCGGCGGCTCCGGCACAGCCGGACAGCGCGGCGGCGGCGCCGACCGCGCCCACCGCTCCGGCGCCCTGCAGGAGGGTGCGACGGCTGATGGGGGGCCGGACGCGGGGTGGTTCGGCCCGCGGGCCGTGCGAGTCGGGACGTGCGGGATCAAGCTGCATGCAATCCACCTCTTCGTGGTGGGGCGGAACGTCGCACCTTCTGCATGCAACGGTCGGCCCGGGCTCTCAGTGATCGTTGATCGGAATTTACATCGTTGGAAACTAGCCGTCAACACCGTCGCCCGAGACAGCTCCCCAGAGGCGTCCCCTGCCGGGACGCTCAGGCATCCGGGCCGCCCGCGACACCAGTCGCCGGATGCTCATCTGCTCCCGCCGAGCACCTCCAGCGACGGCGCGACGGCGTCCACCGCGAGCTCCCGCAGGTGCATGTACCGGCCGGTGCCCTCCTCGTCCCAGGCGTGGAAGGCGATGACGTCGCGACCCTCGGCGTCGACCGTGCAGGAGTTGTGGCCGGGGCCGATGAACTCCTCGTCGCTGCGCAGCAGCACGTCGGCCCCCTCCTCCGGCACGGTCCACGGACCGGCGGGATGCCCGGCCCAGGCCCAGGCGGTGCGATACCCGGGGCCCTGCCAGGACCCGCCGGACCAGGTCATCAGCAGGCGGCCATCGCGCACCACCACATGCGGCCCCTCGAGCGTGTGCCAGTCGAAGCGCCGCCCGTACATCTCGCGATCCCGCGCGAACAGCTGCCAGTCGGCGTAGGGGGCGAGCACGGGCACGGTCTCCCCCAGCTGCGTCGGGGTGAGCAGCGGAGCGGCGGCCAGATGCGTGCCGGGCCGCTCGTGCTCGAGCACGTCGCGGGCGAAGAACAGCCACCAGCTGCCGTCCTCGAGCCGGCACGGGGAGGCGTCGATCGCGAACAGCTCGTCGGGAGTGAGGATCTCGCCCTGGTCGACGAACGGCCCCTCGGGCCGCTCGGCCCGCGCGACCCGGACCAGGTGCCCCCGGTCCCCGTGGCCCACGGAGTAGTACATCCACCAGGCGCCGTCGCGCTCGCACACCTCGGGCGCCCAGTAGGAGTCGCCCGCCGAGGGGTCGAGGGCCACGAGCACGTTCCCGATCGCCTGCCACTGCCGCAGGTCCGGCGAGAGCGCCGCGGGGACGGCGCGGCCGCCCTCGACGGGCCCCGTGCCGTAGGCGATCCAGCCGCCGGGCACGCGCACCACCGCCGGATCCGCGAGCGGTGTCGACCAGGCGGGCTCCGCGCGCCCGCTCACCCCTTCAGGCCCGTCGCGGCGATGCCGGCCACCAGGTAGCGCTGGAGCACGAAGAACACCAGCAGCACCGGGATCAGGCTGACCGTCGCGGCCATGAACAGCCCGCCGTAGTCGAAGGTCTGCGCCGTGAGGAAGGAGGAGAGGTAGATCTGCACCGTCATCGCGTTCTGCCCGTCGCCCGCGACCACCAGCGGCCACAGGAAGGCATTCCACGAACCGATCAGACCCAGCACCGTGAGCGCCGAGGCGAAGGGCAGCGTGTTGGGGAAGACGATCCGGAAGAAGGTGCGGAAGAACCCGGCGCCGTCGATGTAGGCGGCCTCCTCGATCTCCCGCGGGAAGTTCACGTAGAACTGCCGGAACAGGAACACGTTGAAGGCGCTGAACAGGCCCGGGACGATCAGACCCTGCAGGGTGCCGATCCAGCCCAGCGACGCGACGATGATGAAGTTCGGCACGAACGCGGTGGTCGCCGGCACCAGCAGCACCACGATCACCAGCACGAACATCGGCTTCGCGGCGCGGTGCGGGATGCGCACCAGGGCGTAGCCGGCCAGCGCCGCGATGAGGATCGACAGCGAGGTCGAGACGATCGCCATGATCGCCGAGTTCATCAGGGCGTCGAGATAGCGCGGGTCCGCGAAGAGCTCGGGAATGCGCCCCCACTGGGGATCGCTCGGCCAGAACACGAAGTCCTGCGAATAGATCTCCTCGTTCGTGGACAGCGCCGTCTTGATCATCGCGTAGAACGGCACCAGGAACACCAGGGCGAGGACCGAGGCCAGCACGTAGCGCAGCACCAGGCCGGCGCTGCTGCGGTTCTGGCCGACGATGTTGAGCTGGGCGGTCATCGCGTCCCTCCCTCGGTGGTCGCGGAACCGGCGGCTGCGGCGGGCCGGCGGCGCAGGCGGCGCAGGATGCCGAAGCGCCCGCCGCGGGTGTCGTCGTCGGAGCCGAAGCCCACCAGCCAGGTCTGCAGCAGACCGGCGACGACCATGATCGCGGTGAGCACCAGGGCGCCCGCCGATCCGCGGCCGAAGTCCTGCTGCGGCCCGAGCGCGATGTTGTACAGGTACACCAGCGGCGGGCGGGTCTCGGGGTTGTTGCCGGTGAGGTTGTAGAACTCGTCGAACGCCTGGAAGGACGCGATGAGCAGGAGCAGCAGCACCGCCGCGGAGGTGGTGCGCAGCTGCGGGAGGGTGATGAGGCGGAACATCCGGAGACCGCCGGGGTTCAGGCCGTCCACCGAGGCCGCCTCGTAGAGCTGGGTGGGGATCGCCTGCAGGCCCGCGAGGAACAGCAGCATGTAGAAGCCGACCTGGAGCCACAGCCGCACCGTGACCAGCACGATCCACCAGTACGGCGAGGCGGAGAGCCATGCCGAGATGGAGTCGAGCCCGACCACGCCCAGCAGCTGGTTGACCACGCCGGATTCGAGCCCGTTGAACAGCGAGAGACGCCAGACGACGCAGGCGACCACGTAGCTGCAGGCCGTGGGCAGGAAGAACACCGAACGGAAGAAGGTCTGGAACCGCGGCAGGCCGTTGACCAGCACGGCGAGGCCGAGCGAGACCGCCATCGTCACCGGCACGATGAACAGCGCGAAGACGATGAACGTGCGCAGCGACTGCAGGAACGCGGTGTCGACGAGGAAGCCCCGGAAGTTGTCGAGCCCGATGAACTTCGTGGGCAGCACCGTTCCTCGCGCCTCGAAGAGGCTCAGGGTGCCGCCCCAGATCAGGGGCAGGATCGTGAAGACGAGCAGGCCGACGAGGAAGGGCGTGAAGAACAGCCAGAAGGCCAGTCCGGTGCCCTTGATCCGCGTCGGCCCCGTGCGGGCCGCCCGCCCTTCGGCGGAGGCGGCCCGCACCGGGGTCGCGGCGCTCACGACCCGATCGCCCGGTTGCTGGCCTCCTCGGCCTTGGCGAGCTCCTCGGCGGGATCGGCGCCGTTCTTGAGGATGTTGCTCACCGCGTCGTCGCGCGGGGTGCCGACGTCACCGGTGTACTCCGGCGGGCCGGTCACGCCCATCTCCTTGGCCATGGTCGCGATCTCGAGGCCGTTGCCCTCCTTGAGCGCCTCCGCCTGGTCGGCCACGGCGGTGATCGGCGGGATGTGGAAGCCGTAGCTGAGCGCCCAGTCGGTCTGGTGCTCGGTCTGGTCCACCCACAGCCACTTGGCGAAGGCCTTGGCCGCGTCGATCTTCTCGCTGTTGCCGGCGACCTGCTCGTTCCAGGAGCCCATGAAGGCGACCTGGCGGCCGTCGGACCCGACGGCAGGATGCGGGAACACCCCGATGTCGTCGAGCGCGCCCTCGAGGGCGGGCAGCGCCCAGCAGCCGCCCCAGGTGATCGCGGCGAGCCCGGCGGCGAAGGCGGCGGGATCCGCCCAGTCCGACGGGGCGCCGGTGAGCAGGACGTCGTCCTTGATCATCTGCTGGATCGCGCCGAGACCCTCCGCGTAGCCAGGAGTGTTGTAGCCGACGGCATCCTTCGCCTCGTTCAGCGGGGAGCCGCCCGCGGCCCAGATCATCGCCCAGGCGCTGGCGTCGTAGTTGTTGCCCAGGAACAGGCCCTTCTGATCCGGGGTGGTGAGCTCGGTCGCCGCGGCGACGAGGTCCTCCCAGGTCTCCGGCGGCTGGATGCCGGCCTTCTCGAACAGGCTCTTGCGATAGTAGAAGTGCTGGGGGTCCAGGATCATGGGGATGCCCCAGATCTTGCCGTCGATCGTCACCGGCCCCAGCGATGCCTCGTTGAACTGGTCCTTGACCGGCTCCATGATGTCGGTGAGGTCCACGTAGCGGCCCTGCTGGGCCTGGTCGACCGCGATGCCGTTGTTCTCGAAGACGTCGACCCCGCCGCCGGAGAGCAGCGCGGTGGAGAGCCGGGCCGCGTAGTCGCCGGTCACCCAGTTGACGTTCACGGTGGCGTCCTCGTAGGTCGAGGCATACTTCTTCGCCGCCTCCTGCGTGCCCTCCTCGCCGTACTGGTGGTACCACTGGGAGAGCGATTCCCCTCCCCCGCCGCCGGTGAGGCCGCCGGTGTTGCCGCCGCAGGCCGCCAGGCCGCCGCCCGCCAGAGCCAGGCCGCCGAGGCCGAGCGCGCCACGGCGCGAGATCAGATTCCGAGTTCCTGCAGACATCGCCATCTCCCTTGATGAGCCACCACGGAGCACCTCGTCCGTGGGGTGCCCGACGAAAGTCTAACGTGAGAATCGGTGATCGAGGTCACCATCGGGACACGACTCGGGAGCGATCTGGCGTCAGCCCTTCAGCCCGGATCCGGTGACGCCCTCGACGATCTGGCGCTGGAAGAACATGTACAGCACCACCAGCGGTAGGGCGGCGAGGATCGCGCCGGCCTGGATGTCCGCGTAGCGGAGGCCGAAGCTGCCCTGCACCGTGGCCAGACCCACCGGGATGGTCATCAGGCTCGGGTTCGACATGACGAACAGCGGCAGCAGGAGGTTGTTCCAGGTCCACACGAAGGTGAGGATCGCGACCGCGGCGGTCACGGGCCGGGACAGCGGCATCACCACCGACCAGTAGATCCGCCACGAGCCGGCGCCGTCCACGCGGGCCGCCTCCTCCAGCTCCCGGGGGATCCCGTCGAAGAACTGCTTGAAGATGAAGACCGCGATCACCGACGGCACCTGCGGGAGGATCACCGCCCAGTAGGTGTTCAGCAGCTGCACGACCCGCAGCTGCTCGAAGATCGGCACGATCAGCACCTGGCTCGGGATCATGAGGCCGACGATGATGGCCAGGTACACCGCCGCCCGGCCGCGGAACTGCAGCCGCGACAGCGCGAAGGCCGCCATCGAGGCGAACAGCAGGGTGAGCACCGCGGTCAGCACCGAGGTCACGGCGCTGGAGAGGTACCAGTTCCAGATGTCGCCCTGGCTCATCAGGCGCAGATAGGAGTCCAGCGTCGGACTCCATGAGCCGAGGATCTCCTGCGCGCCGAGGGCGGCGACGCCGTTGTCGGTCAGCGAGGTCTTGAGCGCGAACAGGCTCGGCACCAGCCAGATGATCGCGAAGACCACCAGGACGACGGTCGAGACCACCGTGAAGGTGCGGCTGCTGTCGCCGGCGTGCCGGGAGCGGCGGGCCGGCGCCGCCGCGGAGAGTCCGGAGCGTCGCGCACGACGGGGACGGGATGCGGTGAGCGTCATGTCAGGAGGCCTCCTCGCGCTTCGCCCCGGCCCGGCTGACGAGCTGCTGGACGATGGCGATCAGGATGATGATGAGGAACAGCAGGACCGATGCGGCGGACGCCGCCCCGATCCGGTTGTCGGTGAACGCCGTCTCGGTGATGAGCCCCAGGGTGACCTGGGTGGAGATCCCCGGCCCGCCCTCGGTCATCAGATAGACCTGGTCGAAGATCTTCAGGCTGGCGATGATCTGCAGCAGGATGACCAGCGCCGTCGTCCGCGCGAGCAGCGGGATCGTCACGGAGCGGATCTGCTGCCAGGCGGTCGCGCCGTCGACCGCAGCAGCCTCGTACAGCTCGCGCGGGATCTCCTGCAGCCCGGCCAGGTACAGCACGAAGTTGAAGCCGATCGTCCACCAGATGGTGGCGATCGCGATGCCCACCATCGCCGTGGCCGGATCCGAGAGGATGCCGTCCCCCGGCGTCAGACCGAGCAGGTTCGCCGGCAGCGACCACAGGCCGGTCGACGGGGTGAACACGAAGACCCAGATGAGCGAGATCGTGGCCGAGGGCAGGATGAACGGCAGGAAGAACGCCAAGCGGAAGAACCACTGCCCGCGGGCGACGCGGTTGGTGAGGACCGCGAAGACGAAGGAGAGCACCACGAGCGGCGGCACCGTGTAGAGGGTGAACTGGAGGGTGTGCCAGAGGGAGGACCAGAAGTCGTGCCTCGAGAACATCTCGAGGTAGTTGTCCAGACCGGCGAAGGAGCCGAGGCCCGAGCGGACCGTGGAGGTGTTGAAGAAGCTCGCGATCATCATCCAGATCGTCGGCCCGATCATGAAGGCCGCGTAGAAGAGGACGAAAGGGGCGAGGAAGAGCCAGGCCTGCGGAGTGCGTCGGCGCACCGCGGACCGGCCGGCGGTCGGGGACGAGGTCGTCATGTCGGTGCCTTCCGGTCAGAGGGGGCTGGGCGTGGAGGTGTAGATCTCGAGCTGGTCGCGGATCGCGGAGAGCGCGCGCTCCGGGGTCAGCACTCCCTGCTGCATCAGCCCGAGCTGAGCCCCGACCGTCGCCTCGAAGGTGGAGCCGGAGCCGCCGTACCAGGCCGGGTCGTCGTACACCGCGTGGTCGGCCGCCCCGGCGTAGTACCGCTGCGGCTCCAGCTCCTGGAACTCGGAGCTCTCGAAGGTCGGCAGGTAGGAGGGGACATGCCCTCCCTCGGCCCAGATCAGGCTCTGGTCCAGCATCGACCTGATGAACTCCATCGCCAGCCCACGCTGCTCGGGCGAGCGGTCCTTGCGCGGCAGGACGAAGGTGTGGGAGTCGGCCTGCACCGCCGGCCGGTCGAAGATCTGAGGGATCTGCGCCATCCCGAAGTCGAGCCCCTCGACCGACTGGGCGGTGGAGATCTCCCACTCCCCCTGCAGGTAGAAGCCGGCCTTGCCGGTGAACATCTCCGTCTGCGAGGTGGCGTAGTCGAGATTGGAGTTCAGCCAGCCCTTCTCGACCCAGCTGGTGATCAGCTCCGCGGCCTCGAGGAAGCTCGCGTCGTCCACGCTGAGGGTGGCGCCATCGTCGGAGAGGAAGGGGGTGGCGCCCTCGAGCTGGTTGTAGAGGGTCCAGAAGAAGCGCCACGGGGTGGCGGTCTCGGCGACGTTCGCGACCGTGATGGCGTTGCCTCCGGTCACCGCGCTGACCTCTGCCAGCGCCGCCTCGAAGGCCTCCCGGCCCTGGAGGTCCACGAGGATCCCGTCGCCGTCGAGGAGGCCCGCCTTCTCGCAGACCTCCTTGTTGTAGAAGAGGGTGAACGGGTGGGTGTCGATCGGGATCGCGATGTTCTGGCCGTCGGTGACCTGCGTGGTCCAGGCCTGCTGGGCGAAGTCCGCGCTCGAGAGTCCCACCCCGGCGAGGTCCTCCTCGGTGATCGGGTCGAGGATCCCTCCGGCCCACAGGGGCTTGGCCCGGGTGAGGTGGGAGACGGCGACATCCGGCGGCTGGTTCCCGACCGTCGCGAGGGTCAGCTTGGAGTAGTAGGGGTTGCCCCAGGCGAGAGTGGTCGCCTGGAGCGATCCGGGACCGTTCTTCTCGCGATAGGCGGACTGCATGTCCTGCATGCGTACGCCGTCGCCGCCGCCGAAGAGGTTCCAGTAGACGACGGTGCCGGGGTCGAGCTCGGACCCGAGCAGACCGGCGCCCAGCGGGGTCGAGCAGCCGGAGAGCATCGCCCCGGAGGCGGCGAGCGCCCCGGCGCCGAGGAGGCGGCGGCGGGAGAGGCCCGCTCCGCCTGGTCTCCGCCCGGCGGCAGGCGGGGGTGGACTGATCCTCATCTCAACTCTCCATCGGGTCGGATGGTCGCCGGGCCGGGCGGCACGGCGGCGTGCGTCGGTGCGTCGGGCAGGTGCGGGCGGGTCGGGGGTCGGGTCCGGGGTTCCGGATCTGTCGTTCCGGGTCCATCGCTCCAGGTCCGGGCGAGTTCGCCGCTCCTCGAGGTCCGTCGGCGCACCTCCCTTGAAATTACATCGTTGCAATGTGACCGTCAACACCGCGGCGGTCCCAGATCCCACGGGGGGCATCCTCGGCGGCCGCGGCCGCCGGAGCGCGACGGTGCCGGAGCACGACGTCACCGGAGCGCCGCATCACCGGGACGCAAAGATGTCGACGCTGGCGTGGGCTCACCCCTGGATGAAAGGTGATCCCACGTCAGCGTCGACATTCCTGTCCGGCTGGCGAGCCGGAAGAGGCGGGGCGACGGATCCGCCGCCCCGCCTCCGCCGATCACGCGCCGGACTGCGAGCGCTTCTTGTTCCAGACGTCGAAGGCGACGGCGATCAGCAGCACCACGCCGCGGACCACGGACTGGGTGGACTGGTCGATGCCCATGATGGACATGCCGTTGGACATGACCGCCATGATCAGACCGCCGATGATCGCGCCGTGGACCTTGCCCACGCCGCCGGTCACCGCCGCGCCGCCGATGAAGGCGGCCGCGATCGCGTCGAGCTCGAACATGTTGCCGGCGCCCGGCTGGGCGCTGTTGGAGCGTGCCGAGTAGACGATGCCGGCGACCGCGGCGAGCAGGCCCATGTTGACGAACAGCCACATGTTGACCCGCCGGGTCTTCACACCCGAGAGCTGGGCCGCCTGGAGGTTGCCGCCCATGGCGTAGATGTGCCGGCCGAAGATCGTGCTCTGGCTGATGAAGCCGTAGATGAGCACGAGCGCCGCCAGCAGGATCAGCACCACCGGCAGGCCGCGCGAATGCGCCAGCTGCCAGGCGAAGGCCATGATGACCAGGCCCACGACGGCGATCTTCAGCCAGAACAGCGGGTAGGCCTCGACGGGCTGCTTGTACTTCAGCTTCGCCATGCGCACCCGGTACTGCTGGATCGCGAAGACGACCACCAGCGCGGCGGCGAGGAACAGCGTGAAGGCGTCGAAGCCGTTGCCGCCCAGCAGCCCGTTGAGGAAGCCGCCGGAGATGTACTGGTACTGCTTCGGGAACGGCGACAGGGACACGTTGCCGAGCACCTGCATGGTGACGCCGCGGAAGATGAGCATGCCCGCCAGGGTCACGATGAAGGCGGGGATGCCCACGTACGCGACCCAGAAGCCCTGCCACAGCCCCACCAGCACGCCGGTGGCGAGCGCCGCGAGGACGCCCACCCACCAGGGCATGCCGCCCCCGATCACCACGACCGCGGCGACGGCGCCGGTCAGCGCCACCACGGAGCCCACCGACAGGTCGATGTGCCCGGCCACGATGATCAGCACCATGCCGATCGCGAGGATCAGGATGTAGGAGTACTGCAGCACCAGGTTGGTGAGGTTGCCGGGGCTGAGCAGCTGGCCCCCGGTGAGGATCGTGAACAGCACGATGATGAACACGAACGCGATGTAGATGCCGCTGGAGCGCATGTTGCGCGTCAGCAGCTCCTTGATGTCAGAAGTTCCGGCCATGAGGCGCGCTCACTCCCTCTCCATGGTCATGAGCTCCATGAGGTGCTCCTGAGTGGCGTCCTGGGCGGCGACCTCACCGGTGATACGGCCCGCGGACAGTGTGTAGATGCGATCGGCCAGCCCCATGACCTCGGGAAGCTCCGAGGAGATGACGATGATGGCCTTGCCCGCCTCGGCGAGCTCGTTGATGATCGTGTAGATCTCGAACTTGGCGCCGACGTCGACGCCTCGGGTGGGCTCGTCCAGGATCAGCAGCTCGGGCTCGGTGTACAGCCACTTGCTGAGCACCACCTTCTGCTGGTTGCCCCCGGAGAGCTTGCCGACGGTCGCCATCACCGTCGGCGTCTTGATGTTCAGCGAGGAGCGGTAGCGCTCGGCGACCGCGATCTCCTCGTTGCCGTTGATCCAGCCGCGCGGGGTGACCTTCTGCAGCGCGGCCGCGGTGACGTTGGTGCGGATGTCCTGGATGAGGTTCAGCCCGTACTGCTTGCGGTCCTCGGAGACGTAGGCGATGCCGGCGTCGATCGCCTCGGCCACGGTGCGCATCTGCACCTCGCGGCCGTGCATGTAGGCGCGGCCGGAGATGTCCCGGCCGTAGGAGCGGCCGAACACGCTCATCGCGAGCTCGGTGCGACCGGCGCCCATGAGCCCGGCGATGCCCACGATCTCGCCCGCGCGGACGGACAGCGAGGCGTCGTCGACCACCACGCGGCCGGGCTGGGTCGGGTGACCCACGTGCCAGTTCTCCAGGCGGAGGATCTCCTCCCCGATCTCGACCTTCCGCTCGGGATAGAGGTTGTCGATGTCCCGACCCACCATCCCCTTGATGATGCGGGGGATCAGCGTGGGGCGCTGCTCCTCGGACACCTTCATGTCGATCGTCTCGATCGTGGAGCCGTCGCGGATGACCGTGGTGGCATCGGCGACGGCGGCGATCTCGCCGAGCTTGTGGGAGATGATGATGCTGGTGACGCCCTCGTCGCGCAGACCGCGGATGAGGCCGAGCAGGTGCTCGGAGTCGTCGTCGTTCAGCGCCGCGGTGGGCTCGTCGAGGATCAGCAGGCTCACGTTCTTCGAGAGCGCCTTGGCGATCTCGACGAGCTGCTGCTTGCCGACGCCGAGCTGGCCGACGGGGGTGACGGGCTTCTCCTTGAGCCCCACGCGCGCCATGAGCTCGGCGGCGCGCGCATTGGTCTCGTGCCAGCTGATCACCTTGCGGGTGGCCTGCTCGTTGCCGAGGAAGATGTTCTCGGCGATCGACAGGTGGGGCACCAGGGCGAGCTCCTGGTGGATGATCACGATGCCCTCGGCCTCGGAGTCGTTGATCGAGGTGAAGCTGACGGGGCGGCCGCGGTAATGGATCTCGCCCTCGTAGGTGCCGGCCGGCTCGACGCCGGAGAGCACCTTCATGAGCGTGGACTTGCCGGCGCCGTTCTCGCCGCAGATGGCGTGGATCTCGTGCTCGTCGACGGTCAGGGACACGTCCTTGAGCGCGACCACGCCGGGGAATCGCTTGGTGATGGACCGCATCTCGAGGATGTGTTCGGCCACGTGGTCCTCCTTCGGGCAGGGGGTCCCGGCGGCGCGAGGGCGCGCCGGGACCCCGTCTGAGCTGTGCAGCGGATGGGTGCTCAGAGCTGGCCGGACTCCACCTGCTCCTCCGTGTAGTAGCCGGAATCGACCATGATCTCCTGGTAGTTGCTCTCCAGGACCATCTGGACCTCGAGCAGGTACGAGGGCACGACCTTCACGCCGTTGTCGTAGGTCTTGGTGTCGTTGGCCTCGGGGTCCTCGCCCTTCAGGATCGACTCCGCGGCGACGATCGCCTGGTCGGCGAGCTTGCGGGTGTCCTTGAAGATGGTCGAGGACTGGACGCCGTCGGCGATCAGCTTGATCGAGGCGATCTCGGCGTCCTGACCGGTGACGACGGGCAGGCCCTCCTTGATCGTCGGCCCCATGCCGGCGTTCTGCAGGGCGTTGATGATGCCGCGGGACAGCGGATCGGCCGGGGCCAGCACCCCGGCCAGCTCCTCGCCGCCGTTGTAGTGCGTGGTCAGCAGCGTCTCCATGCGCTTCTGGGCGGTCTCCTGCTCCCAGCGCTGGGTGGCGGCCTGCTCGATGTCCGTCTGCTTGGAGGGCACCACGAGGGTACCGTCGTCGAAGTACGGCTGCAGGGTGTCGATCGCACCCTTCCAGAACAGGTGCGCGTTGTTGTCGTCCAGCGAACCGGCGAACAGCTCCACGTTCAGCGGACCCTTCGGGGCGTCCGCGGCCTTCTCGAACTTCTCGTCCAGCAGGCCCAGGCCGAACAGCAGGGCGTTGGCCTGGTTCACGCCCACCTTGTAGTTGTCGAAGGTGACGTAGAAGTCGACGTTCTCGCTGTCGGTCAGGAGGCGGTCGTAGGCGATGACCGGGATGCCGGCGGCCGCCGCGGACTCGAGCTGCGACGAGAGGGACGCGCCGTCGATCGAGGCGATCAGCAGCACGCTGACGCCGGAGTTGACCATCTGATCGATCTGCTGCTGCTGGGTGGGGATGTCGTCGTCGGCATACTGCATGTCGACCTTGAAGCCCTTGCCCTCCAGGCCCTTCTTGATGTTGTTGCCGTCGGCGACCCAGCGCTCGTAGGTCTGCGTCGGCATCGCGACGCCGACGGTCTGGTCGCTCGGCGCGGCATCGGTGTCGGGGCCGCCGGATCCGGCGCCCGAGCCGCCGCAGGCGGCCAGTCCCAGCGCGGCCGCTGCGGCCGTCGCTCCCAGCATGAAGGTTCTGCGGTTGTACATGGGCTTCTCCTCGTCGAAAATCGCCATCTGCTGCACGCAGCAGGGTGTCCGGTCGCCGCTCCGCTCGGGGCCGAGCGGGCTCCTGTGCACCGCGCGGCGCCGACGGGACGTCGACTGGGCTGACGGCCCCGGATGGGCCCGTCGTCCGGTCCGCGCGCCGACCGTGGCGCGACGCCGCCGGGAGGCGGGGACCGCTGGAATGGTAACGTTCACATTGACGCAGGTGTCAACTGTCCGCCACCCCGGGCGGGTCACAACTTGGCAACGGGCTGCAATGCCTTGCCCCGAAGGATTCGATCTGCGGGGTTCGCGGCGGAGGGTCCCGGCACCGCCGTCCTGGACAATGTCCCTGCCCAGCACCCTGTCCCCGGCCTCGACCCATCCCCCACGGAGGCGCCACCCATGAGCACAGCACCGCGCCGCCCGTCGATGGGTGATGTCGCCGCCCGCGCCGGCGTCTCGTACCAGACCGTCTCGCGCGTGCTCAACGAGCCCGAGATCGTCCGGCCCGCCACGCGGGAGCGCGTGCTCGCCGCCATCTCCGAGCTCGGGTACGCCCGCAACCGGGCCGCCCGTGCGCTGAAGACCTCCAGGTCATCGCTGATCGGCGTGCTCACGGACAGCCTGTCGCTGTTCGGACCGGCGGAGACCACCACCGCGATCGAGAACGCCGCCCGCGAGGCGGGGTACTCGGTGGTGCTGACCTCGCTGCCGCCCGGCGAGTGCAGCGCCCGCCAGGTGGGGGCGGACCTGCTCGCCTCGGGCGTCGAGGGGATCCTGGTGGTCGCCGCGCACGAGGGCATGACCCCCGCCGTCGCCGCGGTCGCGGGCTCCGCCCCGGTGGTGGCGGTGACCGCCCAGCCGCAGCAGGAGTCCGGGGTCGAGGTGGTCGCCATCGACCAGGCCGAGGGCGCGCGGATCGTGGTCGAGCACCTGGAGCGCACCGGCGCCCGCTCGATCGTCCATCTCGCCGGGCCGACGGACTGGTTCGACGCCAGCGCCCGCCGCAGCGGCTTCACCGCCTCGCTGGAGGAGTTCGGCCTCGACGGCGCCGTGGTGGGTCCGGGCGAGTGGACTCCGCGCGCCGGCTACGAGATGACCAGCGCATTGATCGCCTCAGGTCTGCCGGATGCGCTCTTCGCCGCGAACGACATGATCGCCATCGGCGCCCTGCATGCCCTGCACCAGCACGGGCTGCGGGTCCCCGAGGACGTGGCCGTGGTGGGCTTCGACAACACCATCGGGGCCGAGTTCCTGCTGCCCTCGCTGACCACGGTGGCGCAGCCCTTCGCCGAGGTGGGTCGCGAGGCGCTGCGGCACCTGGTGACCCTCCTGGAGGGGGACGGCTCCTCCGTCGGCTGCCCGAGCACCCTGTCTCCGCGCCTGGTGGTGCGGCGATCCACCCGCCCCGAGCGCACCCACTGAGGCCGCTCGCCCCCGCCTCCGACGACCTCGTCCACCACCGGATGTGAACGTTGACATTCGCGGGTCCCGGATGCTTGAGTTGTCCCATGACCCACGACGACGTGACTTCCGCCGACCGCCCCGAGGCCGCCGCGCTCCTCGCCGAGGGACGCGCCCATCTGGGGCTCGAGCTCGGGTCGACGCGGATCAAGGCCGCGCTCGTGGACGACGCCGGCACGGTGCTCGCCACCGGCGCCCACGCCTGGGAGAACCAGCTGGTCGACGACTCCTGGACCTACTCCCTGGAGGATGTCCGCACCGGCGTGCAGGACTGCATCGCGGACCTCGCGCGCGACGTGCGCGAGCGCCACGACGTGCAGCTCACGCAGCTGGCCAGCCTGGGCATCTCCGCGATGATGCACGGCTACCTCCCGCTCGACGCCGACGGCGCCCCGCTCGCCGCGTTCCGCACCTGGCGCAACACCTTCACCACCGACGCCGCCGCCGAGCTGAGCGAGGCCTTCGGCCTGAACATCCCGCTGCGCTGGAGCATCGCTCACCTGCTGCACGCGATCCGCGGCGGCGAGGAGCACGTGCGGGAGCTGGGACAGCTGACCACCCTGGCCGGCTACGTCCACCGCGAGCTCACCGGTCGCTCCGTGCTCGGCGTGGGCGACGCGAGCGGCATGTTCCCGATCTCCTCCTCCGGCGACGCCTACGACCCCGAGCTGCTGGAGCGCTTCGCCGCGCTCGACGGCGTGGCCGATCTGCCCTGGTCCCTCGCGGACGTGCTGCCCGAGGTGCTGGTCGCCGGGCAGGACGCCGGCGCCCTCACCGCCGAGGGGGCCGCCTACCTCGACCCCACCGGCACGCTGCAGCCGGGCGCGATCACCGCTCCCCCGGAGGGTGACGCGGGCACCGGCATGGTCGCCACCCAGGCGATCTCGCCCCGCACCGGCAACGTCTCCGCCGGCACCAGCGCCTTCGCGATGGTGGTGCTCGAGAAGCCGCTCTCCGGGCCTCGCGAGGAGATCGACATGGTCACCACGCCGGCCGGCGACCCGGTGGCGATGATCCACACGAACAACTGCGCCGGTGACCTCGACGCCTGGCTGGCCCTCTTCGGGCGCTTCGCCGAGCTGCTGGGCCATCACGTCGGCTCCGAGGAGCTCTACGGCCTGCTGCTCGGCGCCGGTGCGGAGGGCGATGCCGACGCCGGCGGGGTGCTGAGCTACAACTACCTCTCCGGCGAGCACCAGACGGGCGTGCCCTCGGGCCGGCCGCTGGTGGTGCGCGAGCAGGGCGCCCGCTTCACGCTCGAGAACTTCCTGCGCTCCCAGCTCTACGGCGCCTTCGGCGCGCTCGCGGTGGGCATGGAGGCGCTGCTGCAGGACGAGGGCGTGGAGCTCGACGTCATGTACGCCCACGGCGGCATCTTCCGCACCGCCGGCGTCGCCCAGCAGGTGCTGGCCGACGCCCTGGCCACCCCGGTGGCCGTCGGCGACTCCGCCGGCGAGGGCGGGGCCTGGGGCATGGCGCTGCTCGCGGCGCACACCGCCCGCACCGCGTCGGCCGACGGCGCCGGCTCGCTCGCCGACTTCCTGGCCGAGCAGATCTTCTCCTCCCACGAGCTCTCCACCCTCGAGCCCGACGAGGCCGGGATGGCCGGGCATGCGCAGTGGCTGGCCGGCTACCGCGAGGCCCTGCCCGTCGAGCGCCTGGCCGGCGAGACGCTCCGCTGAGCCGTCCCGCTCCCCCGTCACCACCCCCTGATCCAGGAGTCCCCATGACCCTCGTCCTCACCGAGCTGCCCGCCGCCGTCCAGGAGGCCGTCGCCGCGACCCGGGAGCGCGTCGCCGCGCTCCACGCCGAGCTGCCCCGCAACGGCCTCGTGGTCTGGACCGCCGGCAACGTCTCCGAGCGCGTCCCCTCCGCGGCGCCCGAGGTTCCCGACCTGCTGGTCATCAAGCCCTCCGGCGTCTCCTACGACGAGCTCTCCGCCGAGAACATGGTGGTCTGCACCCTCGACGGCAGCAAGATCGTCGACGGCACCCCCGATGCGCTGAGCCCGTCCTCGGACACCGCGGCCCACGCCTACGTCTACGCGCACATGCCCGAGGTGGGCGGCGTGGTCCACACCCACTCCACCTACGCCACCGCCTGGGCCGCCCGCGGGGAGGAGATCCCCTGCGTGCTCACGATGATGGGCGACGAGTTCGGCGGGCCGGTGCCCGTCGGCCCCTTCGCGATCATCGGCGACGACTCCATCGGCCGCGGGATCGTGGAGACCCTCACCGGCCACCGCAGCCCCGCCGTGCTGATGCAGAACCACGGGCCCTTCACCATCGGCCGCGATGCGCGCGCCGCCGTGAAGGCCGCGGTGATGGTCGAGGAGGTCGCGCGCACCGTGCACGTCTCCCGGCAGCTCGGCGAGCCGCTGGCGATCGCCTCCGAGCACATCGACTCCCTGTACGACCGCTACCAGAACGTCTACGGCCAGCACTGACGCCGGCCCCGGAAGAACGAGGACACCCCATGCAGAACCCCTTCGAGACCCGCGAGATCTGGTTCCTGACCGGCAGCCAGGGACTCTACGGACCCGAGACGCTCGACCAGGTCGCCGAGCAGTCCCGCGTCATCGCCGAGACCCTCGACGCCGCCTCCGACATCCCGGTGAAGATCGTCTGGAAGCCGGTGCTCACCGACCGCGACGCGATCCGCGAGACCGCCCTGGCCGCGAACGCCGACCCCGCCTGCGTGGGCGTCATCGCATGGATGCACACCTTCTCCCCCGCCAAGATGTGGATCCAGGGCCTCGACGCCCTGAAGACCCCGCTGCTGCACCTGCACACCCAGGCCAACGTCGAGCTGCCCTGGGACAGCATCGACATGGACTTCATGAACCTCAACCAGGCCGCCCACGGCGACCGCGAGTTCGGCTACATCGCGACCCGCCTGGGCGTGGACCGCAAGACCGTGGTGGGCCACGCGAGCGATCAGACCGTGCAGGGCCGGATCGGCCGCTGGGCGCGCGCCGCGACCGGCTGGGCCGAGATGCACTCCCTGAAGCTGGCCCGCTTCGGCGACAACATGCGCGGCGTCGCCGTCACCGAGGGCGACAAGACCGAGGCGGAGCTGCGGCTCGGCGTCTCGGTGAACACCTGGGGCGTGAACGACCTGGTGGCGGTGGTCGACGCGGTCCAGGACAGCGCCATCGACGCGCTGGTCGCCGAGTACGAGGAGCTCTACGACGTGGTCCCGGAGCTCCGTGCCGGGGGCGAGCGCCACGAGTCGCTGCGCTACGGCGCGCGCCAGGAGATCGGACTGCGCACCTTCCTCGAGGAGGGCGGGTTCGGTGCGTTCACCACAAACTTCGAGGACCTCGGCGGGCTGCGCCAGCTGCCTGGCCTCGCCGTGCAGCGCCTCATGGCCGACGGCTACGGCTTCGGCGCCGAGGGCGACTGGAAGACCGCGATCCTGGTGCGGGTCGCCGCGGTGATGGGCCACGGCCTGCCCGGCGGCGCCTCCCTCATGGAGGACTACACCTACGACCTCACCCCGGGTCGCGAGCGGATCCTCGGCGCGCACATGCTCGAGGTCTCCCCCTCGCTGACCACCGCGAAGCCGTCGCTGGAGATCCACCCGCTCGGCATCGGCGACCGCGAGGACCCGGTGCGCCTGAAGTTCACGGCCGACGCGGGCCCCGCCGTGGTCGTGGCGCTCTCGGACATGCGCGAGCGGTTCCGGCTGGTCGCCAACGTGGTGGACGTCGTGGAGCCCGACCATGCCCTGCCGAAGCTGCCCGTGGCCTGCGCCGTGTGGGAGCCCGCACCGGACTTCGCGACCTCCGCCGAGTGCTGGCTGACCGCCGGCGCCGCGCACCACACGGTGATGAGCAGCGCCGTGGACCTGGAGACCTGGGAGGACCTCGCGACGATCGGCGACATCGAGCTGGCGATCATCGACGAGGACACCACCGTGCGCTCCTTCGCCCAGGACCTGCGCACCAACCAGGTCTTCCACCGCCTCGCCCAGGGGTTCTGAGGCCGACGGGGGTGACGAAGGCGGGGGAATGGCCCCGTCATTCCCCACCTTCGTCACCCCACATCGCCGCATCGCACCCCCGCGTCGCCGCCCCGCCCTCCGACCCTCAGGAGCTGGAGCCATGACCTCCGCCGAGACCTCGCCCGATCACGCCCTCGAGGTGCCCGGGCACAGCTGGTCCGGGACCGTGGACTACGGGCCCGGCCCGCTGCACGCCCCGACGTCGGTCGCGGAGCTGCAGGCCCTCGTCGGCCGCAGCGAGCGGCTCCGCGCGCTGGGCACCCGCCACTCGTTCTCCGAGATCGCGGCGAGCACGGCCGATCTCGTGACCGTCACCCGGATGCCGGCCGACATCGAGATCGACACCGCGGCGCGCACGGTGCGGGTCGCGGGCGGGGTGCGGTACGGGAAGCTCGCCGTCGCCCTCCACGCGCAGGGCCTGCAGCTGCCGAACATGGGATCGCTCCCCCACATCTCGGTCGCGGGCGCGAGCGCGACGGGCACCCACGGCTCCGGCGACCGTCGGCGCTCGCTGGCCTGCGCGGTGCGGTCGATCGAGCTGGTCACGGCCGGCGGCGACCTGCTCACCCTGTCGCGCGAGGCGGATCCGGAGATCTTCGACGGCGCCGTCATCGCGCTCGGCACCCTCGGAATCGTCACCCACCTCACGCTGGACCTGGACCCGGCCGCGGCGATGCGCCAGAGCGTCCACCTCGACCTCTCCCCCGAGCACATGGACCAGGACGACCTGTCGACCATGCTCGCCGCCGGGACCAGCGTGAGCCTCTTCCACCGCTGGGACGGCCACATCACGCAGGCCTGGGTGAAGCAGCTGGTGGACGACGAGGAGCCGCTGCCCCCGCAGTGGCTGGGCGGGCACCGGTCGGAGCACCCGATCCATCCGCTGCCGGGCGTCTCGGCCGAGCCCTGCACCGACCAGACGGGCGAGCCGGGCCCCGCGCACGAGCGTCTGCCGCACTTCCGCCTCGAGTTCAGCCCGAGCAGCGGCGAGGAGATCCAGTCCGAGTACTTCGTGGCCCGCGAGGACGTCGCCGCCGCCCTCGCCGCGCTGATGCCGCTCGCCGAGCGGATCCAGCCGCTGCTGCACGCCTCGGAGGTGCGCACCGTCGCGGCCGACGGCCTCTGGCTCTCCCCCGCCCACCAGCGCGACAGCGCCTGCCTGCACTTCACCTGGCGGCGTATGCCCGAGCAGGTCACGGCGCTGCTGCCCGAGGTCGAGGAGCGCCTGGCGCCGTTCGCGCCGCGCCCCCACTGGGGCAAGGTCTTCACCCTCGCCCCGGAGCAGGTGCGCGCGCAGTACCCGCACATGGAGGACTTCCTGGCCCTGCGGGACCGGCTGGATCCGGGCCGCACCTTCACCAACGCCTACGTCGACCGACTGCTCGGAGAGTGACCGGACCATGACCACCGCCCCCGCCCCGCGCCCGCCGATGGGCTGGAACTCCTGGGACAGCTACGGCACCACCGTCACCGAGGCGGAGGTGCTGGCCAACGCGCACTTCCTCGCCGAGCACCTGGCGCCTCTGGGCTGGGACACCGTGGTGATCGACATCGACTGGTCGGACCCGTCGGCCCGCTCCCACGGCTACAACCAGGGCGCGCCGCTGGTGATGGACGAGCACGGGCGGCTGCAGCCGGACCCGGAGCGCTTCCCCAGCAGCGCCGACGGCGCCGGGTTCGGCCCGCTCGCCGAGGAGATCCACGCCCTGGGCCTGAAGCTCGGGATCCACGTGATGCGCGGGATCCCGCGCCGCGCCGTCACCGCGAACAGCCCGGTGCTCGGCACGGAGCTGCGCGCGGCCGACATCGCCGCGCGGGACAACTCCTGCGAGTGGAACCCGCACATGGTGGGCATCGACCACGAGGTCGACGGGGCGGGCGCGTACTACGACTCGGTGCTCGCGCTGTACGCGGGCTGGGGCGTGGACTTCCTCAAGGTCGACGACATGCTGTGGCCCTACCAGGCTGCGGAGATCGAGGCCTTCGCCGGGGCGATCGCCCGCTGCGGCCGCCCGATGCAGCTGAGCCTCTCCCCGGGCAGGGACCTGTCGCTGACCCGGCTGGACCATCTGCGCGAGCACGCCACCATGTGGCGGATCTGCGATGACCTCTGGGACCGGTGGGAGGACGTCGAGGCGAACTTCTCGCGCTTCGCCCGCTGGGCGCCGCACGCCGGCGAGGACGGCTGGCCCGACGGGGACATGCTGCCGCTGGGCCGCATCGGGATCCGGGCCGAGCGCGGCGAGCCGCGCGACTCGCTGCTGACCCCGGACGAGCAGGTCGCGCTGATGACCCTCTGGGTGATCGCCCGCTCCCCGCTCATGGTGGGCGGGGACCTGCCCACCTCCGACCCGGCCACGATCGCGCTGCTGCAGAACGCCGACGTGCTCGCCGTGCACGCGACCTCCTCCGGGAACCGGGAGGTGTTCCGCGAGGACCCGCTGATCCTGTGGACGGCCGACGGTCCGCGCGGCGAGCGATACGTCGCAGCGTTCAACACCGGAGAGGCGGAGCTCGCGGTCGCGCTGGACAGCCAGGATGTCGGCCTGCCCGCCCGACTCGACGGCGGGGTCACCGAGCTGTGGAGCGGGGCGTCGGTGCCGACAGGACCGGTCGCGGTGCAGTCCGACGCCGCGCGCGGGGTCGCCCCGGGCTCGACCGCGATCGACGTGCGGATCCCGCCCCACGGGGCGGTCCTGCTCGCGGTGCGCTGAAGAATCCGAGGCCGCCGGCCCCGGACCCGTCGGCCGTGCGTCATCCCCGGTCATCTCCTTGCGCCGCGAGCCGGTCGGAGCACTAGCCTCGTGCGATGACAACTCCTCAGGTCCATGTCATCCATGAGAACCCCGAGTGGTTCCCGCCCTTCGCCGCGGCCTTCGCGCAGCAGGGCGTCCCGGCACGGGAGTGGCTGCTCACCGGCGGATCGATCGATCTCGACCAGGAACCGCCGGAGGGCGTGTACTGGTGCCGGCTCTCCGCCTCCGCGCACACGCGCGACCATGCCGGGTCCAAGGACTACGGGCGCGCCGTGCTGCGATGGCTCGAGTCCTGGGGCCGCACCGTGATCGGCGGCAGCGGCACCCTCGAGCTCGAGGTCAGCAAGGTCGCCCAGCACGCGGCCCTGCGCAGCGCCGGAGTGGAGGTGCCCCGCACCGTCGCCGTGTTCGGCACCGAAGACCTCGCAGAGCGCTCACGGCTGTTCCGCGCCCCGTTCATCAGCAAGCACAACCAGGGAGGGAAGGGGCTGGGGGTGCGCCGCTGGGACTCCCACGAGGAGTTCGCCGCCTGGGTCGGCTCGACGGACTTCGAGCCCTCGCCGGACGGCATCACGCTGCTGCAGGAGCACCTGTGGACACGGGCCCCCTTCATCACGCGCGCCGAGTACGTGGACGGCGAGCTCGTGTACGCGGTCCGGGTGGACACCTCGGCGGGCGCCTTCGAGCTGTGCCCGGCGGAGGCCTGCGCCCCCGACGTCGACGGCGTCGCCGCCCCGCCCCTGTTCACCCTGCGCGAGGACCTGACCGCCCGGCACCCCCTGGTCGCGCAGCACCAGGAGTTCCTGCGGCGCACCGGCCTGCGCATCGCCGGCATCGAGTTCGCGGAGACCCTCGACGGCCGCCTGGTCACCTACGACGTCAACACCAACACGAACTACAGCCCGGACGTCGAGGCGACCGCCCCCGCCTCCGGCCCCGGGCGGATCGCCGCGTTCCTCGGCGGTCTGCTCGCGGCGGAGCACGGGGTGACGCAGGTCTGAGGCGCGAGCCGCCCCGCCGGTCCCGCCCTGCCGCCCCTCACATCGGTGCGTAGCGCGAGCGCAGCGCCGCGTAGATCCCGTAGAGGACGAGGCCCGCACCGATCACGGCGAGCGCGATCCCTCCGGCGGGCAGCGACGCCGTGGACTGCAGCGCCCCGTCGAGGCCGGTCGCCTTCTCCGGATCCGCGCCCAGGCCCGCCCAGCCGAACATCAGGCCCACCCCCAGCAGGGCGATGCCCTTGGCGACGTAGCCGAGCACGCCGGTGACCACGATCGCGCGGGCGATCTGCTGCCCACGGGGGATCCGCAGATCGTCCTCGAAGCCGCGGCTCGCCCCCTTGTGGACGTGGTAGCAGCCGATGCCGAGGACCACGAGGCCCACCATCACGACGGCGATCCGGCCCGCGGCGCCGCCCAACAGGCCGGCGGTGACCTCCGAGGTCTGCTGGCCGGAGTCGCTGCTCCCGCCGGCGGCGAAGCGCAGCGCCGTGACGGCGAGCGCCCCGTAGACGACGGCCTTGCCGAGGGTCCGCACGACGTGGACGATCGTCTCCGTGCCGTCGTCCTTCCACCGGGCCCCGAACCAGGCCTCGGCCACATGCCAGATCACGAGCGCCGCCATGGCCAGCCCTCCGATCCACAGCAGGATGACGCCGCCGGGCGCGGAGGCGACGGCACGCAGCGCGCCGCCCTGGTCGGCGTCCGCCGAGGAGTCGCCCAGCGCCATCCGCAGGGCGATCACGCCGATGAGGACATGGACGAGCCCGCTCATCACGAAGCCGCCGCGGGCGATGTTCTCGAACACCGGATGCTCGGTGACGTTCTCCGCCGCACGCTCGACGTTCTCGGCGCCGTCTCGGGCGCTCTCCAGGGATGCCATGGCTGCATCGTAGAGCGGCCCGCCGTGACCGCGAACCCTGGCAACCCGCGGCAATTCGGCCGCATCGCGCCAGGCATCCGCTTTCCTTGCTGCTCGCCCTGCCGCCGATGACGCACAGGCGGGGCGCGGACCGAAGGTCGGCGCATCGAGGCGCCGCCAGACCCCGAGGACCGACCGTCGGCGCACCCCGCGCACCGGTCACCGAGAGGATCCCGATGCCCGTCTCCCGTCGCTCCGTGCTCTCCGCGTCCGGCGCGCTCGCCGCCGTGGGGCTCGGCGCCGCCGCCTGCGGCTCCGGTGCCGCCCTGGACCCCGACGACCCCCTCGACCTCGACGTCGCGGACGCCGACCTCTCCGGGAGCATCAGCCTGCTCACACCGGACTTCGTGGGCGAGGACCGCGCCGTCCTGGACGACGACGTCATCGCGCCGTTCACCGAGCGGACCGGCGTCCCCGTCTCCGTCGACCAGGTCGACTGGAACAAGCTCAACGAGAAGATCTCGACCGGCATCGCCGGCGGCATCATCGCCGATCTCATCATGACCGGCGTGGGCTGGACCCAGCCCTTCGCGGAGAAGGGCATCTTCGCGGAGATCCCGGCGGACTACATCGAGAGCCTCGGCTTCGACGAGAGCGTGCTCGCACCGGCCCGCTACGACGGGAAGTACTACTCCCTGCCGCAGGCTCTGGATCTGCGCTTCCTCGCCTACCACCCGGAGATGTTCGAGGCCCGGGGCATCACCGAGCCGCCCGCCACCATGGAGGAGCTCGCCGCCGTCGCGGAGGAGCTCACCGGCGACGGCGTGGTGGGCCTGGACTACCTCTCCGGCAGCGCGGGCGGCGCCCGGCAGGCGTTCGTGTTCCTGCTGTACGCCTTCGGCGGCACGATGTTCAGCGAGGACGGGCTGACCACGAGGCTGGCCGAGGAGCCCGGCCGGCTCGCCCTGCAGTGGATGCTCGACGGGATGGACTCCGGGGCGATCGACTACAACCTGCAGGCCGCGGAGGGACAGCCCTCCCCCTTCCAGCAGAAGCGCGCCGCGATGTCCCTGGTCGCCACCGGCAACTGGCCCACCTGGCAGCAGATGACCCCCGAGCTCTGCGAGGAGGGCGCCGCCGGGGTCTTCCTGATGCCTCCGGGCAGCGGCGGGGATCCCGTCATGTTCCAGGGCGGCTCCTTCCTCTCCGTCTCCAGCCTCTCCAAGAACAAGGACGCCGCAGGAGCCTTCATGGAACACATGCTCGATCCGGAGATCCTCGGGATCTCCAACGCGGCGACCGGCAAGGTCCCGCCCACGCCCGACATCCCGGAGAACGAGGAGATCCAGGGCAGCCTGCTGACCCGCTTCGCGCTCGAGAACCTGCAGTACGCCGGGGCCACCGAGGGCGGGACCGCCGCCTACATGCAGATCCGCACCAACCTCGACGGCATCGTCGAGGGCTGCCTGACCCGGAAGAAGAGCGTCGACGAGACGCTCGCGGACATGCAGACCCTGTGCGACGACGCGATCAGCAGGCTCCGATGAGCGCCGCGGGGACCGCGGGTGCCACCGCCTCCAGACGCTCGGTGCGCACCGCGGAGCGCCGCTGGGGTCTGCTGCTGGCCGCCCCGGCCACGCTGCACACGCTGCTGTGGATCGGGGTGCCGATCGTCATCGCGTTCGTGCTGAGCTTCACCTCGTACGACATCATCCACGCCCCGGAGTTCTCGGGCCTGGAGAACTACGGGATCATCTTCACCGACGGGCTGTTCTGGCGGTCCGTGCTGCACAACGTGATCATCGCGGCGGTCGGCATCCCCGTCTCGATGTTCCTCGCGCTGGTCTTCGCGGTCCTGCTGGACCGGGCGATCCCGGGCCGGGGACTGTTCCGCGTGATGGTGTTCCTGCCCCACATCACCGCCACGGTCGCGGTCGCGATGATCTGGCTGTGGATCTACAACCCGTCGGAGAACGGGCTGATGAACGTGATCCTCGGCGTGGTCGGCATCGGGCCGCTGCCCTTCCTCACCAACCCCGACCTGGCCCTGGCCTCGGTCATCCTGGTGACGATCTGGCAGGGCATCGGGCTGAAGATGCTCATCTACCTGGCGGCCCTGCAGGGGGTGGACGGCCAGCTCTACGAGGCGGCCGATCTCGACGGCGCGGGCATCGTGCAGAAGTTCCGTCACGTCACCGTCCCGATGCTGCGACCGGCGACGTTCTTCATCCTCATCACCTCGCTGATCGCGAACTTCCAGACCTTCGACCTCATCTACATCCTCACCGAGGGCGGGCCCGCGAACTCGACCTCCGTGGTGACCTACCGGATCTACCAGACCGCGTTCCAGGAGTTCCGGGTGGGGCTCGCCAACGCCCAGTCGGTGATCCTGCTGCTGATCCTGGTCGTGCTCGCCGTCCTGTCCCGCCGGATCGTCGGAGGTTCCGATGACGACTGATCTCCACACCCCGCCGCCGAAGACGGCCCTGGGGCTGCGCCGCAGCAGGAGGCTCGCCCGCGTGGCGACGCTCGCGTTCCTCATCGTGGCCTCGCTCGTCATGGCCGCCCCGTTCCTGTGGATGGCCCTGTCCTCGATCCGCGACCCCACCGAGCTCGCGAAGGTCCCCATGCCGCTGATCCCCCAGGATCTGCGCTGGGAGAACTACTCCGAGGCGCTGTCCCGAGCCCCGTTCGGGATCTACGCGCGCAACAGCCTCATCCTGGCGACCGCGGCGGCGGTGCTCAACGTGGCCTTCGGCTCCGCCTGCGGGTACGCCCTGGCCAAGATGCGGTTCCGCCTCGCCCCGGCGATCTTCGGCTGGATGGTCGCGTGCATCATGATCCCCTTCTACGCGACCGTGATCCCGGTGTTCCTGATGGTGCGCCACATGCCGCTGTTCGGCGGGAACAGCCTGCTCGGCGCGGGCGGCACCGGATGGATCGACACCTGGTGGGCGCTCATCGTGCCCGGGGCGATCTCCCCGTTCATGGTGTTCCTGTTCCGCCAGTTCTACGTCTCCACGCCCTCGGAGCTGATCGAGGCGGCGCGGCTGGACGGGGTGAGCGAGTTCGGGATCTACACCCGCATCATCACCCCGCTCATCAAGCCGGGCCTGCTCACCGTGGCGCTGCTGAGCTTCGAGGCGGGGTGGAACAACTTCCTGTGGCCGCTGCTGGTGACGACCTCGGAGAACCTCCGGGTGATCCAGGTGGGGATCTCGTCCTTCCGGCAGGAGGCCTCGACCGACTGGCACCTGCTGATGGCGGGCACCACCATGGCGGCGGTGCCGATGATCATCCTGTTCCTCGTCTTCCAGCGGTACTTCGTGCAGGGCTTCGCCGCCTCGGGGATCAAATGAGCCTCGCCCGGCAGGCACCGCGAGGGATCGGCCGACGGGATCCGCTCGAGTCGCGCGGGCTGGTGCGGCTGCTCGTGAAGCCCGCCGCCTTCCTCGGCGCGAACTGGGCGGCGCTGCTCGGGGTGCTCACCGTGGTGGGGATCGTGCCCGCTCTCGCGGGGGCGACGCGGGTGACCGGGGACCTCGCACGCCACGAGGACGCGGCGTTCACGAGCACCCTGCGGCACCTGCGGCGCACCCTGCGCCGGGACGCCCCGGCCTCGCTCCTGATGCTGTTCGTGGCGGTCGGGATCGGGGCGAACGCGCTGGTGCTCCCCCGTCTCGAGCCCTCGCTGCGGGTGCTCGCCGTGGGCGTCCTGCTGCCGCTGATCTGGGCGGCGGTCGCCGCGCTGAGCGCCTATGTCGTCGCCGCGGCCCGGGACCGGACCGCGGAGCGCACCGACGTCGTGATCGCGACGCTCGCCCTGCTGCGGGATCGGCCGCTGGCCGCGCTCGCCGCTCCCCCGCTGATCGTCCTGCTCTCGCCGCTGTGGCTGCTGGCCCCGCTCACCCTCGCCGTCGGATTCAGCGTTCCGCCGTGGGTCCTGGGCCGGCTGTGGGGCGGGACGGCATGACGCCTGCCATGGACAGGCACCGGCTCGGCCCGGAAGAGTGACCTCACCACGTCCTGCGGACCGACGCGGGCCTCGAGAAGGATCCTCCATGTCAGAACAGAATCCCCCGGCCTACGCCATCGCGATGCTCCATGACGTCCACGTCACCGACGAGCTGCTCACCTACATGGAGGTCGTCGAGCAGACGATGGTCCCCTTCGGCGGCCGATGGATCAGCCATGGGCGGACCCCGGAGCTGCTCGAGGGCAGCCGTCGCGAGGACGTGGTCATCATCGGCTTCCCCGACCTCGCCGCGGCGCGCTCCTGGTACGAATCCCGCGCCTACCAGGAGATCGCGCCTCTGCGGCAGCGTCACAGCGCCGCCACGATGGTCCTCCTCGAGGGCGTCGGCGAGGACTACACCAGCCTCTCCACCGTCGAGAAGCTGCGGCGCGCCGTCTCCCCGTGAGCGGTGGACGGCCTCAGCGCCGCGCCGCGCGGGAGGACGTGCCCCGGTGCGGCACGGCCCAGCCGGCCCGCGGACCGGCGCCCGGATCCTCCGCGGCGGCGGGCGCCGGCGGGCTGCTGGGGCTGGGCAGACCCACCTGCTCGAGGAAGCCCTCGAGGGCCAGCACCGCCATGCCGAGGCTCACGCCCTCGCCGTCGGCCTCGGTGAACTCGATGCTCACCGTGCTCGACGGACCCGGCAGGCACTCCTCCGCGATGCGGGCGCGCACCCGGTCGTGCAGGTCGTAGCCGGCGAAGCGGGTGATCCACCCGAGCACCGAGACGTGCTCGGGGTTCAGCAGGTTCACGAGGTTGCCGATGCCGGCCGCGAGGTAGTCGCCCGTGCGGGACAGCGCCTCGCGGGCCGGGGCGTCCCCGGCGACCTCGGCGCGCATGAGCCGCTCGATGAAGTCCCGGTGATGGCGCACCGCGAGCAGCTCGTGGTCGGCGTCGACCTCGGCGAGGGTGGCGCGGATGCCCTCCACGCCCACGTACGCCTCGACGCAGCCGGTGCGGCCGCAGCGGCAGGCGCGTCCGTTCCAGACCAGGGTCGTGTGGCCCCACTCGCCGGCCGAGTTCCCCGGGCCGCGCAGCAGCTGGCCGTCCAGGATGATCCCGGCGCCCACGCCGGTGCCGAGGTTCACGGCGACGAAGTGCCGGAATCGCCGGCCCGCACCGAACCACAGCTCGCCGGTCGCGAGGGCCATGAGCGGGTTGTCGATCCGCACCGGCACCGGCACCGCGCGCTCGAGCGCCTCCATGAGCGGCACCTCGTGCCAGCCCCAGTTCGGGGCGAAGACGTCGACACCGCGCACGGGGTCGACCTGCCCGGGCAGGGAGATCCCGGCGCCGAGCACGGTGCCCTCCACCTCGGGATGACGCTCCAGCAGAGTCCCGATCGCGTCGCCGATCAGCTCGGCGATCGACTCGATGCTCTGCGTGCCCAGCGCCAGCTCGACCCGCTCCTGGCCGAGGCGGGCGAGGGAGAGGTCGAACAGGTCCACCCGCACATAGGTCTCCGCGACGTCGACCGCGAGGAGCGTGCCGCGCCGCGGGTTGGCCTGGAAGGTCGCGGTGGGACGACCGCCCTGGGAGGAGATCTGCCCGGCCTCGCGGAGCACCCCCTCCTCGACCAGCTCGCCGACGAGGGTGGTCACGGTCGCGGCGCTGAGCCCGGTCTCGGTGCTGATCTGGGCCCGGGTCACCGTGTGGCGGGCATAGACCGTCCGCAGCACCATGAAGCGGCTCTCGTTGCGGATGTCCTTGGACGTCTTCGCTGCCACGCCTGCCTCTCAGCTCATCTCGACCGGCTCGGCCCGGCTCCCTCAGCGGGAGGTCGCCGCCCGTCGAGCACCCTCGAAGATACCCCCTGCGCCCTCGATCGCCTCGACGAGCAGGAGCACCTCGCCGCCCTCGGGACCGCACCAGCTCGCGGGCACCCAGCTGCGACCTGCAGGGCCGCCGCCGACCACGGGTTCGCCGAGCACGTGCCGGGAGACCCGACGGCCCCCGGCCAGCACCGTGACCTCGACGTCCTGGCCGGCGAGCTCGAGCAGCAGGCCCTGGTCGGAGGTGCGGTCCGCGCCCTCCAGGCGCAGCAGCACTGGCCGGCCGGCGCCGACCCGCAGTCCGTCGAAGGCGGCGGGGACCGCGGTCCACGCCTCCTCCGCCGACGCCGCGGCGACCGCGGTGAGCTCGGCGGCGAGATCCGCCTCGGCGAGCGTGCGCAGGCGGGTGCAGCGGGCCGGCACCACGGTCAGGAGCTCGACGCGCTCGAGCAGCCCGCCGGGCACGTGCGGGGTGCGGACGGTGACGTCGACCGCGCCGGAGCCCGCGCCGGGCAGGACGAGCACCGGGGCGTCCGGGACCACCAGCGTCTCCTCGCCGCCGTCGAGGGCGACGTGCACCGGGTGGGTCAGACCCACCAGGCGCAGCACCGCCGAGGAGGTGACGGGACCGAGGGCCCGGCCGTAGAGGGTGTCCCGGCCCGGTCGGGCGCTGGACCAGCCGCCGAGCTCCCGCAGCGGCGGCGCGGCGAGATCCCCGCGGGAGCGGCGGTCCGGGATGCGGCGCACCTCCCAGGCGTCGGAGACGTCCTCGGTGCGGAGCACCTGCAGCACCTGGCCCGTGCCGCGCCCGGCACCGAGGTGCAGCGCGGGGCGGCGGGCGTCGTCGAAGTTCGCCCGGCCCCAGATCTCGGCGTCCACGCGGAGCGCGTGCCCGGTGCCAGGGGCGAGCGGCAGGGAGCGGGGTGCTCCGTGGGTGACGCTCACGCCGTGGTCGGTGCCGTCCAGCTCGAGCCGCACGAGGTCCGCGGCCTCGAGGACCAGCACCTCGGTCGCCTCCGCGGAGAGCTCGAACTCCGCGCGGACCCGGCCGTCGGCCAGGCCCAGCCGCTCTGCGCCGGGAAGGGCCGCGCCCTCCTCGAGGGGGTGGACGGTGCCGAGCTCCGCGAGCGCGTCGTGGACGGGAAGGCGGTGCGCCGCGACACGGGCCAGGACCGGCTCGGGATCGGCGAGGCTGTAGGCGCGCTCCTGCACGATGAGGCGGACGGGGATCCGTGCCGACTGCGAGCGGGCCTCGCCCGGGCCTGTCTGCACGAGGTGCTCGGGCTCCCCGCCGTCGGCCGCGAGCTCGAGGGCCACGTGCGCATCGACCCCGCCCTCGAAGGTGAGCACGAGGGAGTCGGAGGTGCCCGCGATCGGCGGCCGGACCCCGATCAGCTCCGCGGTCGCCGCCGTCAGCGTCCCCTCGGCGCCCCAGGGCTCGAGCGGGACGTCGAGCGCCCAGAAGGGACAGGTCCCGGGCGCGAGGACCGCGGCGATGCCCGCCGTGGAGCCGCTCGGGCGCAGGAGGACGGCGGTGGCGAGGTCGTCGAGCTCTGCCGGACCCACCACGAACCCGCCGCCGTCCAGGGCGAGCGCGCCGCCGGTGGCGATGCCGTCGACCGCCACGGAGTCCAGCGGGACCGGCAGCGCGGTGGCGAGACGGTCGCCCCAGGCCGCGAGGGTCGCGCCGAGCGCCACGGCCTCGTCGTACTCGGGCCGCCGACGGCCGTCGGGGGTGAGGTACCCGTCGAAGTCGTAGTCGTGGGTCATGAGGTTGCCCGGGTCCCCCCAGTTGCCGGCCGACGGCAGCACCAGGTGGTCGAAGCCCGAGGTCTGCAGATAGGGCGCGACGAGCCGGGCGCCGGCGAGGATCTCGCGGCGCAGCGTGCGGTGCATCCGGTTGGTCTCGGTGACCATGAGCGGCAGGTTCCGGGAGGCGAGCTCGGCCGCATAATGGCGGGCCTCCGCGTCGAAGCTGCGCGAGGTGTCCGAGGGGTACAGGTTCACGGTGGGGACGACGTGCTCGGCGTCGCCGCTGGCCCCCGCGAGGTCGCCCTGGCCGGCGCACGCGATGATCGGCACCTCGATGCCGTGGGCGCGGGTGCGCTCGACCAGGTGGGCCATGTAGTCCTCCGGGTCGGGGCAGTCGAAGAAGTCGAGCTCGTTCTCGATCTGCACGAGGGCGACCGGGCCGCCGCGAACGATCTGCGCCGCGGCGAGGATCGGCATGACGGCGTCGAACCAGCGGTCCACGGCCTCGAGATAGGCGGGATCGGTGGTGCGCAGCGCGGCCGGCGCGGTGGCGGCGTCGCCGTGCAGCCACCACGGCAGGCCGCCACCGTCGGTCTCCGAGCAGATGTACGGGCCCGGCCGCGCCATCACCAGAAGGTCCCGGGCGGCGGCGAGCTCGAGGAAGCGGGCCAGGTCCCGTTCCGGGGAGCTGAGGTCGATGGTGCCGGGCACCTGCTCGTGGAAGCCCCAGTGCACGTAGAGGTCCACCATCCGGTAGCCCGACTCCTGCACGAGCTGCAGGCGGTGGTCCCACTGCTCCGACGGGATGCGGAAGGGGAACACGGAGGAGCACAGCAGGACCGACGGGGTGCCGTCGAGCAGGAGCCTGCCGGCGCCGAGCTCGAGGGTGGTGGGGCGCGGCGTCATCGCGACGTCTCCTTCAGGTCAGGGGTGGTCTCGGTGGGGATGTAGCGGGAGAAGACGGAGCGCAGCAGCAGCGCGTTGACGCAGGCGATGGCGCCGGCGCCGAACAGGAGCCAGAACAGCCCGTAGCCCGCCAGCGCGGGCTCGGTCACGGTGACCACGACGGGCAGCACGAGCACGGCCACCATGCCGAGCGCGGCGACGGGGTGGCGGGCGGACATCTTCCGCGCGGCGGTGATCACCTCGCGGGTGCCGCCCTCGAAGGTCGCCTGGTACGGGAAGAGGAAGCACAGGATCACCAGGAGCCGCAGCGCGACCACCGCGATCACCGCATAGGCGAGGCCCACGAGGAGCGGGGAGACGTCGAGGGCGGAGACCACCAGCAGCCAGGCGAGGAGCACCGCGACCGCCGCGACCGCGATCCCGAGCAGGATCGTCGCCTGGCGCAGGTTCTGCCGGAACGCACGCAGATAGGTCCCGGGCACCGAGTCCTGCCGGTCGTCGACCATCTCCAGCGCGGTGCGGCTCAGCGCCGTCAGCGAGGCGCCGAGGGTGATCAGCGGCAGCGAGGTCACGAAGAACAGCAGGTTCAGGATCATCACGTCCGCGACCCTGCCCAGGATCCTCTGCAGCGGGGAATCCGCCGCCATCAGGCTCTTCATGGTGCTCGTTCCTCGTATCGGCGGGGTGCGGGGTGCCCGGGCGAGGACCGCCCGGGCACCCCGGCCGGATCAGCTGAGGCCCTTGTCCGCCTTCCAGGTGTCCATCTGCTCCTGCACGGAGGCGATGATGTCGCTCAGCCCGGCGCCGTCCAGCTTGGAGCGCATGTCCGAGATCGCCGAGGCGGGGTCGTCGAACTTGCCGTACTGGAGCTGCGGCAGGTACTCGGAGAGCACACCGCTGACGGCCGAGAGTGCCGGGGCGAAGGCGTTCTGGTCGATGACCAGGGTCTCGTACGGGTACACCTTCGCGACCTTGTCGAGCTCGGCGTAGTAGTCCCACTTGTAGTCGGCATCGGTGACGCGATCGAGCTCGTAGTCGTCCATGCGGCCGTACCAGAAGTTCGCTCCGAGACCGTCGGTGGAGGGGTCGTAGCCCGTCGGGAAGTCGAGCTTCCCGTCCTCGGTGACGACGTAGTCGGTGTCCTCGATGCCGAAGTTGATCAGGCGGTAGCACTCCTCGTCGTTGCGCAGGAGGTCGTACACCGCGAGGGACTTCTCGGGGTTGCTGCTGGTGGCGGAGACCGCCATCGCCCCGTGGGTCTTGAGGTCCTTGAAGAAGTTCCCGTTCTCGCTGCCCCAGTAGAAGAACTTCGGGTCCGAGCCCTCCTGCTTGGCCGTCATGTTGAAGACGATCCCGGTGAGGAAGGTCTGGGTGTGGTGCTGATCGGCGCCGGAGAGGCCCGCGTAGAACAGCTCGCGGGTGTCGCCGTCGTAGTTCAGCGCGTCCTCGCGCCACACGCCGAGGTCGTTCCACTCCTTGGCGATCTTCGCGGCCTCCTGCAGGAGGTCGCCCTCCAGGAGCCAGGAGGTGACCTTGTAGGGGTTCGACTCGGTGGTGTGCAGCGGGAAGTAGTTGCCGGCGCTGAGGCCCTGGATGGTCTGGAAGTCGCCGTGACCGGCGATGTAGCCGTCCAGCACCGCGGCGTTCGAGCCCGAGACGTCCCACGGGTAGGCCTCGGACTGGTTGTCCTTGACCCACTGGAAGTAGGTCGTGAAGTCCTCGAACTTCGTGATGGTGCCGTCCGTGAAGCCGGCCTCTGTGGCCCAGTCGCCGCGGTAGAAGAAGCCGTGGTTGGTGTACTGGGTGTAGTTGTCCTCGGGGACGAAGTAGATGACGTCGTCGAGCTTCGTGAGGTCCCAGTCGCCGGACTCGTCGACCTGCGCCCAGGTCTTCGGGGCGTTCTCCTGCAGGAGCGGCTCCTCGAGCTCGAGGAAGGCGCCCTTGCTCGCGTTGTCCCAGGCGAAGAGCCAGTCGGAGGCGGTGCCGATGAGGTCGATCGAGCCGTCACCGGAGAGCAGCTGCACGTTGTACTGGGTCTGCCAGTCCGCCCACTCCACGTAGTACAGCGCGAGGATCGCGCTCGCCCTCTCGGTGAGGACGGCGTTGAGCTTCTCGAGCATCGCCTCGAGGCGGCCGTTGGTGGGCTTGTCGCCCAGCACCAGCATCGTGATGGTCGGGGTGCCGCCGCCGTCGCCTCCCGAGGAGGAGCCGCACCCGGCGAGGGCGGACGTGACGAAGAGCGCGGGGACGGAGGCCGCCCCGATCTTGAGAAGAGTCCTGCGTTCCATGAGGTGTCCTCAACTTCCTTGTCTATGACACGGGGGTGGTGATGGTGGCCGAACAGGTGGGCCTGCGGAGGATCCGCGATCAGCCCTTCACGGCGCCGACGGTGAGGCCGGAGACGAAGTACTTCTGGACGAAGGGGTAGAGCAGGATGATGGGGCCGGTGGCCACGACGGCGCTGGCCATCTTCAGCGTGTTCGTGGGCAGGGCCGTCACCGTCACGTTCGCGCCGGCGACGGAGTTCTTCAGCGCGTTCGCGGTGTTGATGACGTTGTAGAGGTAGTACTGCAGCGGCTTGAACTCCACGGCGCTGCCCAGGTACAGCGAGGACAGGTACCACTCGTTCCAGTAGCCGAGCGCCAGGAACAGGCCGACGGTGGCCAGTGCGGGCTTGAGCATCGGGAAGGCGAGCTGGACGAAGATCCGGAAGTCGCCGGCGCCGTCGATCTTGCCCGACTCGACGATCTCCCACGGGACCGAGCGGGCGAAGTTCTTCATGAGGATGATCAGCCACGGCGTCAGCAGCAGCTGGAGGAACACGGCGAGGTAGGAGCCCTTGAGGCCCAGGACCTGCGTGACCCAGATGTAGGTCGGGGCGAGGCCCGCCGAGAACAGGGTCGTGAAGTAGATGAAGAACGAGATGTGGTTGCGGTAGATGAAGTCCCGGCGCTGCAGGGCGAATCCCGTCATCGCGATGATGAACAGGCCGATCGCCGTGCCGGCCACGGTCATCGTGATGGTCACGACGTACGAGCCGATGATCGCGCGGGGGTACCGGAAGATGAACTCGTAGGCCTCGAGGGAGAAGCCGCGCGGGAGGAGCCCGAAGCCATCCTTCATGATCTCCGACTCGCTCGAGACGGAGGCCGAGAGGATGAGGATGAACGGCAGCGCGCAGAAGATCGTGAACAGCGTGACCGAGAAGTAGGAGATCGACCTCAGCACGACCTCGCTGCGGTCCAGCTTGACCTTGACGGGCTTGCGTCGCGGGGTCACGGCGGCGGTGGAGGGCAGGGCCCCGGGGGCGATGGTGCTCATGGTTCTCCTCCGCTCAGAACAGCGCGTAGTCGGGGTTGATGCGGCGGACGATCCAGTTGCACAGCAGCACGAGCGCGAATCCGAAGAGCGACTGGTAGAGGCCCACGGCGGTGGACGCCGTGAAGTTGTTCTGGGACATGATCATTCGGTACACGGAGGTCTCGATGATGTCCGTGGAGGAGAACAGCGCGGAGTTGTTCCCGATCAGGTTCCAGAAGAGGCCGAAGTTGCCGCGCATGATCCCGCCGAGGGAGAACAGCAGCAGGATGATGAACGTCGGCTTGAGGCTCGGCAGGATGATGAACCGGATCCGCTGCCAGGCGGAGGCGCCGTCGATCGCGGAGGCCTCGAACATCGTGTTGTCGATGCCCATGATGGCCGCGAAGTAGACGATCGATCCGTAGCCCGTGCTCTGCCAGAGGTGGAAGAGCACGATGATGATCGGCCAGAGACCTGCGGCGCTGTAGATCTTGACCGGATCCGCGCCCGTCTTGGCCAGCAGGGCGTTGATCGCTCCGGTGTCGTAGTTCAGGAGGTTGAAGGCGATGACGCCGATGAGCACGACGGAGATGAAGTACGGCAGGAACATCACCGCCTGGCTGATCTTCTTGAAGTACTTCTGGCGGACCTCGTTGAGCATGATCGCCAGCGCGATCTGCAGGACGTTGCCGATGACGATGAAGGCGATGTTGTAGAGCAGGGTGTTGCGGGTGAGCAGCCACAGCTGGCCGGACTTCACCAGGAACTCGAAGTTCTTGAAGCCCACGAACTCGCTGCCGAAGATCCCGTCGCGGAAGTTGTAGTTCGTGAAGGCGATCCAGCTGCCGGGCAGCGGGCCGTAGCTGAAGACGATGAAGAAGATGATCGCCGGCAGGCACATGATCAGCAGGGCGCGGTTGCCCCACAGCTTCTGGCCGAGGGTGCGCCGGCGGCGGCCCTCGGCGGGCGAGGGGCGGGAGTCCGTCGGGGCCTGGGCGAGAGGTGCGGCTGCGTTCACTGCCACCGTCGGCCTCCTCGCAGGTCGGCACCGGGGAGCAGGGGCGCGCCGGGGGTGCGTCCGGGCGCCGCCGCGGCGCGCACGGCGCGCGCCGGGTGCAGGGGAAGGCTCATCGGGGATGCCTTTCGTCGGATCGCAGTGCCGACGCCGCGGCTCCAGTGCCCTCGGCGGTGCGAGCGTCTCTGCCCGCCCTGCGATGAGGCTTAACCTAACCCATGAAAAAAGGGGAGTCGAGCATCTCCTCGGACACGATCAGGTCACGGCCGGGGCGATCCGGTCCGGCTCATCCGCCGCCGTCGAGCTCCGTCAGCTGACGGCCGATCCGCAGGCCGGAGCCCTCGATCTCCAGGTCGTACAGCTTCCCGCGGGCATCGCGGAACGGCCGATGCACGATGAGCAGCGGGCGACGATCGCCGTCGAGGGCGCGGAACACCATGCCGTGCCCGCTGTCCTGCCGCAGCAGCGGCTCCTGCTGGACCCAGGGCCCGGCGAGCTCCCCGGACTCCGCGACCGCCCAGGTCTGGACGTAGTCGCCCTCGACCATCCCGGTCGCCGTGGCGCGGTCCTTCGCGTAGGTGGACCACAGCATGATCAGCGCACCGGAGGGCGCGCGCAGCAGCTGCGGGCCGTCGGTGACGTAGGGCGCGAGCTGGTGTGCGGAGGGCCGGGGCAGGTCGGCGGTGAGCCAGGCGGCCTCCGAGCCGCGGAAGAGGTGGATCGGCTCCCCCGCGGCGGCGGCGAGGTCCTCGCGCAGCGGGATCGCCTCGATGGTCCCGTCGATCTTCTGCAGCCATTCATGGGCGTAGACCAGCCAGGGGTCGCCCTCGGGATCCACGAACAGCGTGCCGTCCAGCGCCATGAAGTCGGGCGGGGTCAGGGACCCCTCGGCGAGGGGCAGGAAGGGGCCCGACGGCGACTCGGCGACCGCCGCGAAGGTGCCGCGCACATGGTTCCGCACGGGGACCGGGAGGCCGTATCCGTCGGCCGCGGGGACCGGGAGGGTCGCCTCCTCATCGTGCAGCGTGACCAGGAGGATGTACCGGCCCCGGTGGACATGGACCTCCGGGGCCCAGGCGCCCTGCCGGGCGGCCATGGGCTCCGCCGCCCGGAACACCACGCTCGGCCGTGACCAGCGCCGCAGGTCACGGCTGCGGTAGACCATCGTGCCCACCACGTCCTCGCCGCTCATCGCCGCCACGTTCGAGGTGTACAGGAAGTACTGGCCGGTGGCCTCGTCGGCGAGCACGTACGGGTCGTGCAGGGGCATCTCCGGCAGGGTCAGCGGGTATTCCGGAGCGTCGGGGGTGGTCACCGCGGCCGCACCTGGACGACCACCTCGGCGTCGTAGTCCTGGGAGGTGTTCAGGCTGCCGCGGTACCAGACGAGCACGCTGCGGGAGGGATCCCCGGGCACGGCGATCGGGCGCATGTTGTCCGCCGTCGAGTCCTCGGTGACCGGGGTCCACGTCCAGCTCGCGCCGGCGTCGCGGGTGACCCCGTGGAAGATCTCGTGGTGGGCGAGGGTCGCCCCGGTGCGGGGGTCGACGACGGTCGAGATCCACAGGGCGTGCGGGTCGTCGGGGTCGATGGTGGCCAGACCCGTGTAGTCCTCCTCGTGCGGGAAGAGCTGCGGGCCGGCCTCGGCGAGCTCCGCGACCTCCCACCGGCCCGAGCCCGGCCGCAGCACGGCGCGGACGAAGCGGTGGTCGATCGGGTCGACCTCGTGGGTCGGCGCATCCCAGGCGTGACGGGCCGTGCTGGTCCCGGCGGTGTCGTCGGCCCGGGCGGTCATGAGCGCCACGAGCGTGCCGTCGGCGAAGCGGCGCAGATCGGTGGTCCAGGCGTGGGTGAGGGTCGCGCCGCCGGCGGCGGAGCCGTTGCCGAGCACGGGGGTGAGGTCCTCGGCGCGGAGCGTGGGGTCGGTGAGGCCGCGGCCGAGCTCGCCCACCGCCGTGCCGTCGGCGCGGTGGAGCCGGCCGCCGGCCAGGTAGCCGTGCCAGATGGAGGTCGCGTAGTCGCGCGGGTGGTGCTCGGTGATGATCAGGTCGATGCGGTCGTCGGTGCCGAAACGGGCGCCGGAGGCGTAGCGGGCGTAGCCGTTGACGTAGCCGACCTTCTCGCGGGTCAGCAGGCGGCCGCCGAACTGCCAGGTGCCGCCGTCGTCGTGCGAGACGAGGTAGCAGGGGTCGTCGTTGATCGCGCGGACGAAGCAGTGCAGCACCCCGTCGAGCTGATGGAGGTTCTGGTAGGTCACGCCCCGCCCGCCGCCGAGCGCCTCGGCCTGCTCCGGCGTCTCGAACAGGGTGCGCCAGTCGAAGGACTGCTCGGGCCCCCAGACGGTGGGGTCCTCGCCCTCGCTGATCCGCCAGCGGGTGAGGTCGTCGCTCTTGTGGCGGCTGAAGACGGTGAGCCAGCGGCCGTCGGCCCGGCGCCACAGGGCGGGGTTGTCGTGGTCGTCGGACTCGAGGCCGGGGTGGAGGGTGACGGTGGTGGCCGCGCCCGCCTCGCCGAGGCGGTCGAGGTCCACGACGTGGAGGTCCACGTCCCCGCCGCGGCGGTCGCCCCCCGCTCCCCCGCGGCTCGCGACGGCGCCGACGAGAAGGGTCCCGGTGGTGGCATCGACCAGGGCGCGCTCGTCCTGGAACCAGCACCATCCGCCGTTGTCGCTGATCGCAGCGGTCACGTCGGAGACGGGGAGGGTGTTCTCCACGGGGTCAGAGCTCCTGCATCAGGGCGGCCATGCGGTCACGGGACTCGGCGGCCTGCGGCAGGCCCACCTTGTTGAGATGGCCGTGGGTGACTCCGCGGCGCACCTCGAACTCGACCTCGACGCCTGCCTCGGCCAGCTGCTCGGCGTAGCGACGGGCGCTGGTGCGCAGGTCGTCGAACTCGTCGGCCTCGATGTAGGTGCGGGGCAGGATCGCGAGCTGCTCCGGGGTGCCGAGCCCGGGGAAGTCGTGCGGGGTCGCCCGCTCCAGCGGACCGCCCAGGTAGTTCTCGCTCATCCCCCGCATGCCCTCCGGGGTGAAGCGGAGCTGCAGGGGCAGCTCGGCGAGCGCGGCCGCCTCCTCCTCGGTGGCCTCGGGGTTCAGCGGGTGGGCGACGAGGTACATCAGCAGCGAGGCGGCCGGGGCCCTGCCCGCCTCGGCCAGGCGCAGCGAGGCGGCGGCGGCGAGGTTGCCGCCGGCGCTCGCGCCGCCGAGGGCCAGGCGGTCCGGGTCGATGCCGAGCTCCTCCGCGGAGGCGCGGGTCCAGTCCACCGCGGCGATCACGTCGTCACAGGGGATCGGGGCGCGCACGTCGAGGTCCTCGGCGGTGCCGGGGATCCTGCGGGCGGGCTCGCCGTCGCCCGGGGCATCGCACAGCCGGTAGTCGACCGAGACCACGACCGCGTCCGCCCGACCGGCCACGCCGCGGGCGGTGTGGTCGCCCTCGGGCATCTCGAGGTCGCCGTGCATGAAGCCGCCGCCGTGGCAGAACACGAGCACGGGCCGCGGGCCGTCGGCCGGGGCGATCGGGGTGTAGACCCGCAGCGGCACCGGGCCGTGGGGACCGGGCGCCTCGCGGTGCTCGATCCGCAGGTCCCAGGCCTCGCTGCGGCCGTAGGAGGCGTTCCAGGCGTCGTGATCGGCCTCGGTGAGCGGGCCGCGGGCGGCGGCTGCGGCGAAGACCCGCAGGCGGCGCTCCATCTCGGTGGGGGCGGTGACGGTCATGCGTCGGTCCTCTCGGGCGGTGCGGTGCGGCGACAGGGGTCAGGCGAGGTGGAAGTACTGCGGCAGGATCTGCTTCTCGCCGCCGCCGGGGGTGAAGTACTCGCTCATCGCCGCCTCCCAGCGCGGACTGATGGCGGCGCGGGCGATCGCCTCCTGGGCCGCCTCGACGTCCTCGGATTCGAAGTAGCCGATGATCATGCCGTCCTCGGCACGCAGGAACAGAGAGTAGTTCCTCCACCCCGCCTCGGCAAGCGCTTGCCGCATCTCGGCCCAGACGTCCTGATGCGCGCCGACGTACTCGGTGAGCTTCTCGGGGCGCACCTGCAGCACGAAGCAGCAGCGGTGCGGGCTGCGGGCGGGGCTGTCTGCCAGCAGTCGGTCGAGGTCCGGGGTGCTCATGCGTGGCTCCTGGGGGTGGGGGTCGGGTCGGTGTCGGTGGTCTCCAGATGATCGCCGATCAGCGCGAGGTTCTGGATGGCGGCGAGGCCGTACTGGGCGGCGTCGTTGGTGGACACGAACACCGCCTCGTCGACGGGTTCGAGCACGGTGGGCCCGTCGACGCGGGTGCGGTGCCACTCCTGCTCGGCCACCAGGGCATTGACGTTGAGCTGGTCGCCGAGGCCCACGAAGAACGCGTCCCAGGCGCGCCGGGCGAGCGCCGGGTCCTCGTGCTCCGCGGCGGCGACGGCGAGCAGTCGGCTGTAGGCCGGCACCAGGGAGATCCCGGTCAGCGGGGCGCCGAAGCGCTCGGTCTGCTCCTCGGGGGTGGCGAGGTAGTAGCGGCAGTACTCGAGCCAGGCCCGCTCGAAGGCGGGGTCGTCCACGAGGTCCCGCGCTTCGGCCACCACCTCGACGAGGCCGAAGACGGCGGCGAGGTGGGAGACCTGCACCCGATCGCGGGAGTCGTCGAAACGGTGGGTCTGCAGGTCCCAGAGGGCCTCGCCCGTGAAGAACCCCTGGGGCAGGGCGCCGACGCCGGCGAGCGCGCCGCGCACCTTGTGCTCCGCCTCGGCGTCGCCGTGCCGCTCCCAGGCGGTGATCCAGGCGCCGAGCAGGGCGCCGAGGTCGGTGCCGAGCCCGATCGCGAGGGCGCGGGGGTCCGGTGCGTAGACGTCCTCGCGCACCTTGCGCGTCGCGTCGACGGCGAGCAGCGCCTGCTCCGAGGCGGCGATCTCGTCGAGCAGCTCCCCGGTGCGCTCGTCGGCCGTGAGGAAGTGGAAGTGCCGCCGGTAGGCGGCGTTGGAGATCCGCAGCTGCTTGGCGCTGCAGCCGAAGTGCTGGACGTTGTGGCGGGTGCCGAGGCCGGCGAAGCGACCGGCGTGGTAGACGTCGACCTCGCTGGTGTGGCGGGTCATGGCCTCGGCCAGGCGGAAGGCGTCCGCCGAGCCGCTGCGCATCGCGTCCAGCCAGAGCCACAGGTCCGGGGAGAGCTCCGAGTTGTCCCAGGCGTAGCCGCCCACGTCGTAGCGCCAGGTGCTGCGGTCGGCGTCATAGGTGTGCATGACGTCGCCGTAGTCCCAGAACCCGTACCAGCCGCGCTGGTCGACCTGGTCGCGGTAGAACTCCCGCAGCCACACCAGGCGGTCCTCGATCACGGCGCGCTGCGGGGTGGAGCGGTCCACGACGTCCCAGGTGCCCAGCACCCCGGCGGCGCGCAGCCGCTCGGGGGACGCGAGCAGCTGGGGCGGCAGCGCGCAGGTCGTGGCGAGGTCCGCGAGCTCTTCGTGGGTGGGGGTCGCCGCGAAGGCGTCGATCACGAGCTCGTGGGTGCGGGCGATGCCGCGGGCGTCGCCGTACCCGGGTTCGTAGTCCTCGTAGGTGATCTCCAGTGCCTCGAGCTGCGCCGCGTGATCGTCCTGCCCGAGCCCGTCGTGATAGAAGCGCAGGTCCATCGGTGCGGCCGACGGGGCGTGCATCCAGGCGGTCACCGCGCCGAGGCCCGTGGAGGCCCCGCTGACGTCGAGCTGGGTGGGGACGAGCTTCCAGAAGTCGCGCAGCCCGACGCCGATCCCGCCCTGGAGGTCGCCGAGATAGGCGTAGCCGCGGCTGCGGGTGCCGCCGCCGGCGGTGATCCACGGCCGGTCCTCGGCGGTGCGCTTGGCCACCGTGTACCCGTTCGCGCTGAGCTGGCGCAGGGTCCAGGCGTCCCAGGTGGGGATCAGGGGCAGGCGTCGGGAGACGGCCGGGGCCCAGGTCTCCGGAGCCGGGGTGACCCGGCCGGCGATCTGGGCGGCGCGCGCCTCCTCCCCCGGGTCCCGGCGCAGCCCGGTCAGCCCGCGCACGGCCTCGGTGAGGAACCCGCCCGCGGAGCCGGCGAGCCGCACGTGGCGGTCATGGGGAGCCGAGCGGAGCGGGACCTCGAGGCGGAGCCCGAGGGAGGTGAGGAAGAGCGTCTCGGGATCCGCGTCCCAGACCAGCGAGTGCACCGCCCGCAGCCGCGGCGATCCCGCCGTCGCGTACAGCCGCAGCACGAAGGGCAGCACCTCCTCCCCCGCCACCTCGTGCTGCCCCTCGAGGCGCAGCACCACCTGCTGCGGTCCGCGGCGCTCGATCGTCACGGCCGTGGTGCGCACGGCGTGCTCGCGCCGCGGCTCGCCCTCCCCCGGGCTCGCCTGAGAGGAGGCGAGGATCCGCCCGTCCCGGCCCACGACCCGCCCGTCGACCTCGAGGGTGCGCAGCGGGGCGCTGTCGTGCGGGGCGACCACCAGGCGCAGCGTCCCCGTGTCCACGCTGATCCGCCCGCCCGGCCCCTCCTCGACCCGGACCGGGGAGGCACCCTCGCCGACGGCCGGGACCGGCACGAGGAGCGCCGCACCGTCGGGGGCGATCCCCGCGTGCCCGGTCCACTTCACCGAGCCGTCGGGCCAGCGGGCGGTGACCCAGGTGTCCACCGGGAGGGAGCCGCCCGCGTGCTCGAGGGCGAAACCGCCCGGCTCCGGCAGGCTCCCGCGCGGCCACGGGACGCCGAACTGGGTGGGGACCGGGACCGCCCCGCCGCGCTCCTCGAGCAGGTGCAGCGGGGTGGTCTCGGGGAACGACGACGGGCGGTGGGTCATGGGGTCCTCTCGGCGGGGCGGGCGCGGTCCTGGGGGCGGGTGGTCAGCCGCCCTCGTGACCGCGCACGGGCTCCGCCTTCGGTGCGGGGGTGGTGTACCGCAGCGACGGGGCCGCCGGGGTCTCCATGCCCTCCCCGAGGAAGTAGCCCGTGTGGGGAGGCTGGTTGTAGGCCACGTTCTGCCAGGCGATGGAGAGCCGGTACTGGGGATCGGACATCAGCGTGCGCAGCCGGTGCTCGGTGACATCGGTGGTGGTGTAGATCCGCAGCGCGGTCGAGTCCTCGGTGCGGAACACGAGCTCCTCGCGCCAGTCCCCGAGCAGGTCCGCCTGCAGGGCCGGGTTGCCCTTGGTGTCGTTGTTGCTGACGGTGCCCTCCGCGCGGAAGATCTCCACCTGCTGCTGGTTCTCGTACTCCCACTTCGAGACGGTGGGGACCCCGGTGCGGGGGCCGTCGTCGAACTCGTGGTCGACGATCTCGCTGAGCAGGTCGCCGTCCCAGAGGGCGGTGAAGTTCGCCGCGGGGATCTCGGTGGAGATCAGCTCACCGCTCGCGGAGCGCAGGGAGCCGACCGGGGAGTCCCATTCGGCGTCGTAGCCGACGTTCCAGCCCTCGGCGCCCTCGTGGCGGGGGTCGATGTCCGCCATCGCGCCGCGGCCGGTGTCCTTGTTCGCCGGGACGGACCAGAACACCTCACCGGTGGCGGCATCACGGAAGGTCGCCCCGAGATCTCCGGTCGCGCCCATGTCCTCGTGCACGGAGAACACCTCCAGACCCGGTCGGGACGGATCGAAGTCGCTCACATGCTGCGCATCGCCATGACCCAGCCCGGTGGAGTACAGGCCGGTGCCGTCATCGTCGATGGTCGCGGAGCCGTAGACGATCTCGTCCCGCTGGTCGCCGTCGACGTCCGCGACGGAGAGGTTGTGGTTCCCCTGACCGGCGTAGCCCTCGTTGCCCGGCTGGTCCGAATCGAACAGCCAGCGCTCGCTGAGCTGCTCGCCGTCGAAGTCGACGGCCCAGAGGGTCGCTCGGGTGTAATAGCCGCGGGCGAAGACGGCCGACGGGTGCTCCCCGTCGAGGTACGCGGTCGCCGAGAGGAAGCGGTCGACGCGGTTCCCGTAGCCGTCGCCCCAGTCGGAGACCGTGCCCCGCGGGACCCCGTAGTCGATGGTGTCCAGCGCGGCGCCGGTCTCCCCGTCGAAGGCGGTGAGGTACTCGGGTCCCTCCAGGATGTAGCCCTCGGCGTTGCGGTGGTCCGCGTCGGCGTCGCCGATCACGGTGCCGGCCCCGTCGACCGTGCCGTCGGCCGTCTTGACCATCAGCTCGGCCCGGCCGTCCGAGTCGAAGTCGTAGAGCTGCGGCTGGGAGTAGTGGGCGCCGGCGCGGATGTTGACGCCCAGGTCGATGCGCCACAGCTGCGTGCCGTCGAGCTCGTAGGCATCGAGGTAGACGTTCCCGGTGTGGCCGGGGCGGGAGTTGTCCTGCGAGTTCGTCGGGTCCCACTTCACGACCAGCTCGAGCTGCCCATCGCCGTCCAGATCCGCGGTGAGGGTGTCGTTGGCGCGGTACGACTGGGTGCTGCCGTCGACGGCGACGAAGTCCGCCGGCTTCTGGAGCGGGACGTCGAGGAACTGCTCCGCCCACGGGGTGAACTCCTCGCTCGCCCACACCAGGTTCCTGCCCTGGTTCCCACCGGGGCTCGGGGTGCCGCTGGCGTTCCCGCCCTCGATCGCGATGCGGTAGCTGGACTCCGCGGTGCCGTCCGGATCCAGCAGGTTGGTCGAGTCGGTGATCGGTTCGGGGGTGATCCGCTCCCCGTCCCGGAAGACGACGAAGCGGGTGTCCATCGACTCGTCGCCGAGCAGGCGCCAGGAGAGGAGCACGCCGCCCTCCGAGACCGCGGCGACGGGGCTGTGATCGAGGCGTTCGGCGTCGCGCTGCAGGGGTGCGGCGGGCGCGGACTGTGCGGCAGGGCCGGCCTCCCCCGCCGCGACGGCCGCCCCGCCGAGCACGAGCGGGAGGGCGAGCAGGAGCGCCGCCGAGCGGTGCAGGGCTGACGGGAGGGGGCGGCGAGCGGGGTGCGGCGCCGGATCGGGGGTGGTGGTCCTCGGGTGCATCGTTGCTCCGTTCGGGGGATGGGTATCGCGGGGAGTGGTGCTGAGGAACTGCTGGGAGAAGCGCCGGTCAGCCCTTGACGGAGCCGATCATGACGCCCTTGGCGAAGTGCTTCTGGAGGAAGGGGTAGACGAGCATGATCGGGAGGGTCGCGATGACGATCACCGCGAACTTCAGGCCCTCCTTGGGCGGCACGTAGTTGGGGTCGAGGTTGCCGAGCGTGGTCGAGGGATCGCTCGAGATCGTCACCTGGCGCACGAACATCTGCAGGGTCCACTTCGAGCTGTCCGAGATGTACAGCAGAGGGGACATGAAGTCGTTCCACAGGCTCACCGCGTAGAACAGCGAGAACGTGGCGATGACCGGCTTGGACAGCGGGAGCATGATCCGCCAGAAGGTCGTGAACTCGTTGGCGCCGTCGATCTCCGCGGCCTCGCGCAGCTCGTGCGGGAGCTGCTGGAAGAAGGTGCGGATGACGATCAGGTTGAACGGGTTGATCGCCAGCGGCAGGATCAGCGCCCAGTAGGAGTCCAGCAGGCCCAGCTGCTTGACCACCAGGAACATCGGGATCATGCCGCCGGAGAACAGCATCGCGAAGAGCACCAGGCGCATGATCAGACCGCGGCCCACGAGGTTCGGGTCCGAGAGCGGATACGCCATCAGCATCGTCAGCGTGATCTGCACCAGCGCGCCCACACCGGTGACCCCGATGGTCACCGCCAGGGAGCGCAGGAAGGTGTCGGTCGAGAAGATGTAGCGGTAGGTCTCCAGGGTGGGCGAGTCCGGCCACAGGAAGAACGGTCGCGCGGCGATCTCGGACTCGCTCGCGAAGGAGGCGGCGAGGACGTAGAGGAACGGCAGGATCGTGACCGCCGCGAAGGCGAGCAGGAGCGCGATGTTCACGCCGTCGAAGATCCGGTCCCGTCGGGAGTCGTGCTGGATGGACATCGGGGCTCCTAGAACAGTGAGGACTCGGTGAACTTCTTGGCGAGCCAGTTCGCCCCGAGGATCAGCACGAGGCCGACGAGCGACTTGAACAGGCCGATGGCCGTCGAGTAGCTGTAGGCGCCGTTGGTGATGCCCATGAAGTACACGTAGGTGTCGAAGACGTCCGCGACGTCGCGGTTCAGCGAGTTGGTGAGCATGTAGATCTGCTCGAACCCGGTGTCCAGGAAGTTCCCGATGTTCAGGATCAGCATGATGATGACCGTCGGGATGATCGCGGGGATGGTGACGTGGCGCAGCTGCTGGAAGCGGCCGGCGCCGTCGATCATCGCGGCCTCGTAGAGCTGCTTGTCCACGCCCGCGAGCGCCGCGAGATAGATGATCGTGCCCCAGCCGGTGCCCTTCCACAGGGTCTGCGTCATGATCAGCGGCCGGAACCAGTCGGGATCCGCCAGGAAGTTGACCCGACCGCCGAAGAGATCGTTGAAGAGCACCGTGATCGGGCCGATGTCGAGCGCGAACAGCAGGTAGGTCAGGCCCGAGACGATCGCCCAGGACAGGAAGTGCGGGATGTAGATCGCGGTCTGGATGAACTTCTTGAGCATCTGCTTGCGCAGCTCGTTGAGCATCAGCGCCACGATGATCGGCGCCGGGAACGCGATGACGATGTTCAGGAAGGCCAGGATCAGGGTGTTGCTCAGCAGGCGCCCGAAGTCCGGACCGCTGAACAGCCGCTGGAAGTGGTCCCAGCCCACCCAGGGGCTGCCCTGCATCCCCAGGAACGGCAGGTAGTCCTGGAAGGCGATCGTGATGCCGTACATCGGGGCGTACTTGAACACCGCGAAGTACACGATGCCCGGCAGCAGCATCAGGTAGAGCACCGGGGAGCGGCGCAGACGCCGGAGCAGGCTCCGTCGGCGGCGGGGGCCGCTCGCCGCGGGGGCGGGCGGCTCCTCCACCGCCAGCGGGACCGGCGCGGCGGCGCCGGGGCTGTTGGTCATGACCATGGTCCATCCGTCCTCGTGGTGGGGACGGGGGCGCCGCGTGCGGTGCGGCGCCCCCGTCGGCCGATCGTCAGTTCGAGCCCTGGTACAGCTCGTTCATCTCGTCGACCACCTGCTGGCCGCCGCTGCTCGTCCAGCGCTCGAGCTCGGCGGTGAGACCTGCCTCGTCGATCTGGCCGGCCAGGTACTTCAGACGGGCATCGACCACGATCTGGTCGAGGATCGCGCCGTTCTGGAGATAGGACTTCGACATGTACGCAGCGCCGGGGTTGAACACCGCGGACGCCGAGTCCTCCTCGTGGAAGGCCAATCGCTTCTCGTCCAGGGCGGCCTCGGCCTCTCCCTCCGGCTTGGAGGGATAGCCGATGTAGCCGTTGGACTGGCTGCCGATCTGCGCGAAGGCGGAGACGTCGCTCTGCACGAGCGAGGCCTCATCGCTCTCGATCGCGACCGCCTGCCCTCCGTCGACCTCGTAGTTGACGCCCTCGATGCCGTTGTTGAGCAGGCGCTGGCCCTCCTCGGAGGAGAGCTTGTCCAGGGCGGCGAGCACGGTGGCGAGCTGGGCGTCGCCCGGCACCGCGGCCTTCGGGATGGAGAGATAGCCGGAGAAGCCCGGGGTGGGCAGCGCCCACAGGGTCCCGTCGGGGTTCTTGAGGTTCCCGACCATGGTGACCTTGTCGCCGTAGGCCTCGGGGTCCGCGTCCTTGAACAGGCCCATCAGCTGCATGCCGCGCGAGGAGACGTCCGCGATGAGGCCACCCTGCCCGGTGAAGAAGGGCTCGTTCCAGGTGGCGCTGTCCATCGTGGCGAAGTCGGCGTTGACGTGCCCGGCCTCGACCATCTCGCGCATCGTGCGGTTCGCCTCGAGGAACTCCGGGGCGAGGAAGGCCGGGACGAGCTTCCCGCCCTCGTCCTTCCAGACATTCGCGGTGCCGTGCCAGGTCTCCCAGAGGTCGTAGGGGCCGTTGTTCCCGTACCCGCTCCAGGCCGGGATGATCAGGCCCGTGGTGGCCGAGCCGTCCCCGGCGGGGTCGTCCTCGGTGAAGGCGCGGGCGATCTCCATGAGGTCGTCGGTGGTCTCGGGCTCGTCGAGGCCGAGGGTGTCCAGCCAGTCCTTGCGGATGCTGATCGCCGCGCGCATCGCATCGCGCAGGCGGAAGATGCCGTAGGTGCGTCCGTTGATGCTCGCCCCGTGCGCGACCTCCTCGCTCTCGGGCGTGAGGTTCGGGTACTCGGGCAGGATGTCGGTGAGGTCCCAGTAGCCGCCGGCCTCGGCGGTCTGCGCGAACTCGGCGGTCTTCCCGGTCTGCACCATGACGTGGGGGATGCTGTCCGACGCCATGGTCACGGTGACGCGGTCGCCGTAGCTGGAGTTCGGGACCCAGGTGATCTCCAGAGGCATGCCGATGAGCTCCTCGACGGCCTTCTGGAGCGCGCCCTCCGGGTCCGGTGCCGTGTCGGAGAGCAGCGGAGCCATGATCCGCAGCGAGGTGATCTCGGCTCCGGCGTCGCCCGAGCCTCCCCCGGTGCCGCCGCAGGCGGCGAGTCCGAGGGTGGCGGCTCCGGCGGTGGCGCCTCCGAGCAGTGTGCGTCGAGAGAACATCCTTGTTCCTTTCTGTGGCGCCGCCGCGGGGTGCGACGTCGCGAGGGAGGTGGTGCCGCGTCGAGGGGAGCTCGACGCGTAGCGGCTCAGGCGGTGGCTGCTGGGCGCGGCCGGGGCGGGGCGGCGGTGCCCCTCGGCGGTCGGGCCCGGTACCCGTCCGGCGGATCCGCCGGGCGGGAGAGCAGGTCCTCGTTGCGGTCCAGGGACCGGTCCACGAGGTGGTGGATGACCAGCAGCGGCACGCCCGCTCCGAGGAAGGGCGCGAGGCCGGGCACGGCGAGGACGATGCCGGTCCACAGCGCGAGGACCGCCAGCATGAGCAGCGAGGTGGGAGCCTGGGCGAGGCCCAGCACGAGGGACCGGCCGAGCACCCGGGTGGCCGGGAGGCGGTAGCGGCGGTCGAGGTCGGGGATGTGCGCGAGGGCGATGAGCAGCAGACCGGCCGCGAGCCACAGCACGACCTCGAGGCCGACGGGCAGGAGTCCGCTGAGCGCGGCGGCGACCGCGAGCACGAGGAACAGCCCCGGCAGGCCCAGGGTGACCTGGCTGCGGAGGAAGGAGCCTCTCCACACCTGCGCGGCGCGCCGCCAGCGGATCGGCTCGCCCCGCTCGGCGCAGGTGGCGGCGTCGAGCGCGGCCATGGTCGCCGGGGCCCAGCCCAGCACGAGGCCGCCCGCGAGCGTGCCCAGCAGCCAGATGCCCTGGAGCACCAGCGCGCGCAGGACGAGATCCATCCCGCCCGAGAGCGCCTGCGCCGCCCGCCCCATCAGAGCGCCTCCACGAGGAGGTCCGAGTACTCGGCGATCAGCGGCGCCATCTGCCGCAGACCGAGCGCGCCGCCCCGGTGGGCGGGGCCGCCCACGGAGCCGTCGTCGGTCCAGCGCAGGCACGGGATGCCGTCGATCGTGAGGTCGACGGTGCTCCGCTGCCAGGTGAGGACCAGGCGGTAGTCGCGGTCCGCGTCGAGCACCGGGGGCAGGGGGTCGGCGCCCTGGGCCACGAGGTGGAAGCCATGGCTCTTGCGCACGTTGCAGGTGTGCAGGCTGCGCTCGGAGGGCCACCTGCGGCGGTAGTAGGAGAGGTGGTAGGCGTCGATGGCGCCCGAGTGGTACTGCTCGTACTCCCCCGTGCGCGGCGGCAGCTCGGGGTCGTGGATCGAGCCGCCCACCCGGGAGCGGGAGGACCAGAAGACCATCGCGAGGCCGGGCTCGCGCAGCGGGCGGAAGCTCCAGGACACGCGCACATCGCCCTCGTGCTCGACGGGCAGCCAGGCGACGAAGTTCGCGGCCTGCCCCGCGGCAGGATCGACGGCGCTCTCGAGGCGGAGCCGGCCGGTCGGGAAGCTCGCCGCCATGGGCCCCTCGACCCTCCAGCCCTCGAGGTGCTCGGGGGCAGAGAGGGGCGAAGCGTGGATCGTGGTCATCGTGTCTCCGCCTCCTCCGGGGTTCGGCGGGCTCGTCCGTGAGCCCAGCAGCGCGTCGACGAGCGCCATCTTGAATCGTTCCAGTTCTGGCTGTCAACCGCTTTCCTGAAAAAGGTTCCGGGACCCGTCGGGCCTGCAGTCCACCCTCGTCCGAGTGACCGTTCACTCTGCAATGACCTGCGGACTCATGGATGTCGGCGCCGAGCATCGGCGCGCTCCCGGGACCTGCGGACTCGCTCTCCACAGCGCCATCCGGCCCGCCGAGAGGGCGGCCCGGAGGCTGTCACTCGGAACCGTCGGACCGAATGCCGGATGAACGGTCACCCGTTGTGAGATCGTGATCTGCGCACCGTCGCCGTCGGCGCCGAGACCCACCCATCGAGGAGGCCCCATGACGCAGGCCCGCCGGCCCACCATCCGCGATGTCGCCCGTCTCGCCGGGGTCTCGCACCAGACGGTCTCCCGGCACCTGCGCGGCGACGCCGCCGTCTCCCCGATGCTGGCCGCCCACATCGACCAGGCCGTCGCCCAGCTCGACTACCGCCCGAACCTCGTCGCCCGCGCGATGCGCAACCGCTCGACTGGACGGCTCGCCCTCATCGTCCCCGCCGGAGAGGTCCGGCACTCCCTCGAGCTGATCGGCGGCGCGACCGACGCCGCACGGGTCGCCGGGTTCGGCGTGGAGGTGGTGACCCTGCCCCCGGGCGACCGGCTCGACGAGCGCGTGGTGGAGCTGGCCGACTCCGGGCTGTACGAGGCGGTCCTCTCGCTCACCGACCTCCCCGAGACGGAGGGCCGCCGCCTGGGCACCACCCCGATCGTCTCGGCCCCCGTGTACGACCGGAAGCTGCGTGACGTGGGGCCGCTCTCCGAGGCGAACCGGATGGCGGAGCTGGTCACGGGTCTCGTGGACCTCGGTCACCGCTCGCTCCTCCTGCTCGGCGGCGACCATGCCCACCCCTCCTCCCGGCGGCGCCGGGAGTCGTTCCTGCACACCGCCGAACAGCTCGACCTGCCCGCGGCGGAGGTCGTGGACTGCGGCTGGGATCCCGACGCCGCACGGCGCACAGTGCTCGACCTGCCCTCCGACACGGGCCCCACCGCGGTACTCGCCGACGACGACCTGCTCGCCGCCGGGGCGGTCCGCGGCGCCGCCGAGCGCGGCTGGCGGGTCCCCGAGGAGCTCAGCGTGACCGGCTGGAACGACCTGCCGCTCAGCGCCTGGATGGCCCCCTCGCTGACCACGGTGCGCATCGACCACCACCGCCAGGGCGGCGAGCTGCTCGAGGAGCTGCTGCGGGTGATGCGGGGCGACGCACCGACGATGGACCAGCCGTCGATCACGGAGGTCATCTGGCGGGAGTCGGTGGGGCCGGCGCCGGTGCGGTGAGGGCGGGCGCCGGCGCGACGGCAATCGGTTTCCGCCCACCCGGCGACGCCGAGACCGACCCGTGCCAGGAGAACCCGTCCGAGAGTCCGGTGTCGTACAGTTCCCGCATGCCCACGCGCAGCACATCTCCAGGCAAAGCACGGATCGGCGACGTCGCACGCGCAGCCGGAGTCTCCGTGGGCACAGTCTCCAAGGCGCTCAACGGCACCGGATCCCTGAAGCAGGAAACCCGTGACCGCGTGCAGTCCGTCGCCGACCGGCTCGGCTTCGTCGCGGACCCGCGCGGGCGCGGCCTCTCGCAGGGGCGCTCGTACACGGTCGGCTTCCTGACGACCGACAGCTTCGGCCGTTTCTCCATGCCGATCCTGATGGGGGCCGAGGATGCACTGGCCGTGGGCAAGATGGCGGTGATCCTCAGCGACACCCGAGACGACTACGCGCGCGAGCAGCACTTGCTGAGATCGCTGCACGAGCGTCGCGTCGACGGGCTGATCATCACCAACCGCCCTCAGGGGATCAGCGGTCCGCTGACCAGCAGCATTCCCACCGTCTACACCTTCGACACCCCGGATTCTCCCGACGAGCTCGCCGTGGTGAGCGACCGTGCCCACAGCATCACGCTCGCTGTGGAGCACCTCCTCGCCCTCGGCAGAACCCGCCTCCTCCACATCTCCGGGCCGCTCCGTGCGCGCACCGCTCCGGTCAAGGCCGCCGCGGTCAGGGATGCCGCCGGGGACCATCTGGTGCAGCCCTCGATGCACGGCACCTGGAGCGAGGCCTGGGGACGCCGAGCCGTGGACATCGCCATCGCCTCGGGGGTGGACTTCGATGGGATCTGCTGCGATTCGGACCAGATCGCCCGGGGCGCCCTCGAGCGCCTCCGGGCCCACGGCCGGAGCATCCCGGAGGATGTCGCCATCACCGGCTTCGGGAACTGGGACGCCATGGTGGACGCCACAGTTCCGGGTCTGACCAGCATCGATCAGGACCTCACCGAGATCGGCCGTCTCGCAGGAACCCTGCTCCTCGACGTGCTCGAGGGGCGAGAGGTCGCTGATCGCCAGATCGTCGTCCCGTCCCAGATCGTCGTGCGCGGCTCCACGATCTGACTTCGCGAGGCATATTTTTTCCTTTCGATTGACAGAGCTACGCACAGGTCAGGTGGCCTATTGAACGCGCCTGACGAGATTCAGGCAAACGGTTGCCCTTGACGGTGCCCTGCTCCCATGGTTTGCTTCACCGCACATCGCCAGCGGCTGAGCGCACGACCTCGCCGCCACGAACAGTCGAAGGTGACTGACGACCCGATGTTGAAACGTCCCAATCATCGATCGAGTGGAGCGCCCTCCATGACTTCAGCCATCGACGGAAGAGTTCCTCCGTCACCCGGAGCGTCCGGTGAGACCTCCTCGCCCGACGACTCCCCCTCCCCACCTCCGCCCCGCCCCCCGCTCTCCTGGCGTACGCGTCTGCGGCGCGATAGGGCGCTGCTTCTCTTCGCACTTCCCGGCATGCTGCTGTTCATCGTGTTCCACTACGTGGCGCTGCTGGGCAACGTGATCGCCTTTCAGGACTACCAGCCCTTCCTCGGCATCCGGGATTCGATCTGGGTGGGGCTCGAGAACTTCTCGGTCCTCGTCAACGGCGACTCCGCGTTCCTCATCGCGTTGAAGAACACGCTGGTGCTCACCCTGATCCAGACCGTCCTGGTGTTCCCCGCCCCGATCATCCTCGCGCTCTCGCTCAACAGCCTGCTGTCCGAGAGGCTCAAGCGAGTGATCCAGTCCGTGCTCTACCTGCCCCATTTCCTCTCCTGGGTCGTGGTGGTCGCCCTGTTCCAGAGCATGCTCGGCGGCGCAGGACTCCTCAACAACTTCCTCCGTGCGAACGGATGGGAGACCCTCGACATCCTCGGGAATCCCGACATCTTCTTCGGGCTGATCACGGCGCAGGTGATCTGGAAGGACACCGGCTGGTCGACCATCATCTTCCTGGCGGCGCTCTCCCAGATCGACTCCACCCTGTACGAGGCATCATCCGTGGACGGCGCAGGCCGCTGGCGCCAGATGTGGCACGTGACGCTCCCGGGCATCAAGGGGATCGTGATCCTGCTGCTCATCCTGAAGCTGGGCGATTCCCTGTCCGTGGGATTCGAGCAGATCATCCTCCAGCAGCCGGCCGTGGGCATCGCCCACTCGGAGGTCCTCGAAACCTACGTCTACAACAACGGGATCGTGGGTGGCAGCTGGGGAGTCTCGACAGCAGTCGGCCTGGTCAAGGGCCTGGTGGGCGTGATCCTCGTACTCGCAGCCAACAAGCTCGCCCACATCTTCGGGGAGAACGGGGTGTACAAGGGATGACCGCCATAACGCATGAACAGTCCACGGCCCGACCACGTCGGAGACGGCGGCGCACCGCCAACGGCATGGAGGCCCCGAGCCTTCCCCTGCGGATCCTCAAGGGCATCGCCTTCACGATCTGCTGCTCGCTGGTGATCGTTCCATTCGTCGGCATCTTCTCCACCAGCGTGTCGAGCCCCGAGCATGTCACGCGCAACGGCGGGTTCGTCCTCCTCCCCGACTCGCTCCACTGGGAGGCCTACTCCTCCATCCTCGGAGGAGGCGTGGTCACCCAGGCCCTCGCGGTCTCCGCCTTCGTCACCATCGTCGGCACCCTCAGCTCGCTCGCGGTGACGAGCCTCCTGGGGTACGCGCTCTCCCGGCCCGGCCTCTTCGCCGGCAGGACGATGCTGATGCTGGTCCTGTTCGGGCTGCTCTTCTCCCCCGGGCTCATCCCCTCGTATCTGGTGGTGCGCGGGGTGGGGCTGATCGATTCGCTGGCGGCACTCATCATCCCGACGATGATCAGCGCCTTCAACGTGATCGTCATGCGTGCATTCTTCGGGGGAATTCCGGCGGAGCTCATCGAGTCCGCGAAGATCGACGGGGCCAGCGAGCTCCAGGTGTTTGGACGCATCGTCCTGCCGCTCTCCAAAGCGGTGCTGGCCGTCATCGGGTTGTTCTATGCGGTGGGCTACTGGAACTCGTTCTTCAACGCCATGATCTACCTCAACGATTCGGCCAGATGGCCTCTGCAGCTCGTTCTGCGGACCTATGTCATCAACAATGCGCAGCTCGATCAGGGCGATCTCTCGACGCTGGAGTCGCTGCCGCCCCAACCCTCCATCCAGATGGCGATCCTCGTCATCTCCCTGGTGCCGATCCTCGTCATCTACCCCTTCCTGCAGAAGCACTTCGCCAAGGGCGTCCTCACCGGCGCCGTCAAGGGCTGACCCCGTTCCACGACCTCGATCACAGGAGATCACCATGTCTTTCACGCTCCCCCGCCGCTCGCTCCTCGCAGGCTCAGCCGCCCTCGGGGTCCTCACCAGTGCCTCGCTCACCGGCTGTGGCGGATCCGGTCCCGCCGCGACCGTCTCCGGCAGCGGGGAGTTCCCGACCTACACCCGGTACGCCGGCGTCACCCCTGACCTCGAAGGGACCGAGGACGGCATCCCGCCTGCATTCTTCACGTATCCGGACTCACCCACGAAGGCGATCGAGGGGACCCCGGGAGATGGCGAACCCGTCACGCTGATGGCCCAGTCCTCGGAACCGATCCCGCCGTCGATGGATCAGAACAAGTACTGGCAGGAGCTCAACGATCGGATCGGCTCCGAGTTCCAGATCGCGATCACCCCGGCGAACGACTACGACGCGAAGTTCGCGACGGTGATGACGGGAGACGATCTCCCCGACATCTTCCAGGTCTCCCGCGGTGCGAACTCCGTTCCCCAGATGCTGCAGGCGAAGGCCGTGGATCTGAGCGAGCACCTGTCGGGGGACGCGATCGCGAACTACCCGATGCTCGCGAACATACCGACCGAGAGCTGGCAGAACGTCATGCTCGACGGGAAGATCATGGCGGTCCCGATCCCCCGCGGCGTCATGCAGTGCACGATCCTCTACCAGCGCCAGGATCTGCTGGACTCCCTGGGGATCGACTCCGGACCGAAGAACTTCGAGGAGCTCCTCGACCTCGCCACAGAGGTCACCGACGAACGGGGCAACGTCTGGGCCTTCACGTCCGCACCGGGGAACTACATCCAGCAGATGCTCGCGGTCCCCAACGTATGGAGCTACGAGGGCGGTGAGCTGACCCGCTCCTACGAGCACCCCCAGATGAAGGAGGCTCTCGAGGCCACCCGGAAGGTCGTCGAGGCCGGCGTCGTGGTCCCCGATTCCTTCGCCTCGAACAGCGCCCAGTACAAGCAGTGGTTCATGGCAGGGACGGCGTACTTCACCGGTGATTCCTACAGCGCGTGGCCCGCCTACCTCGCCCTGGGGAAGGCGGACGATTTCGCCCTCTCCGCAATCGACATGGTCGGCTTCGACGGCGGCCGCGGCGCGCTGTGGCGCCGCTCCCCCACGCACAGCATCGTCGCGCTGAACAAGTCGTCCGCGGAGCGGACGGAGACCCTGCTATCGATCATGAACTGGCTCGCCGCCCCCTTCGGGACCGAGGAGTACCTCTTCCGCAAGTTCGGCGTCGACGGCGTTCACTACGAGATGGATGGCGGCGACCCGGTGCCGAACCCCGAGACCCAGGGGGAGCTGTACCTAGGGCAGCAGTACATCGCAGACGCCCCGATGGTGCTCTACCACCCGGGCAGCGAACAGGGGATCCGCCGCGAGCACGAGCACATGCTGGCTGTGATCCCCGAGAGCGTCCCGGATCCCACGGAGGGCATGTACTCCGAGACCGACACCCGCAAGGGCGGCCAGATCAGCAAGGCCGTCTCGGCGATGATGGACGAGATCGTGCAGGGCCGCCGGCCGGTCGCCGACTTCGACACCGCAGTGGCCGACTGGAAGGCCGCAGGCGGCGACGCGATCCGCGACGAGTACCTCGCCCTCCTGGCGGGCGAGAAGTGACCACTGCCCTCCGTCGGGGCATCGACCGTCGCGCCCTCGTCTCCCGGCACGACGTCGTGCTCACCGGGATCGACCCGAGATCTCCCTTGGGAACGGGGAACGGCAACTTCGCCGTGACGGTCGACGCCACAGGACTCCAGTCGCTGCCGACGTCGTATCCGGTGTCGCCCCGCGATCCCGCCGAGGACCCCGGCACCCTGCTCGGGACGCTGTCTACCTGGGGTTGGCACCGGAACCCCGACGCTGCGGAGTTCTCCTGGAGGGATTCGCTGACCTGGTACGACTCCGATCGAGGACCTGTCCAGTACGTCGACATGCACGGGTCGGTCTCCGGCGGCACCGAGAAGGGCTCCGGACCCCAGGACCTCGTGCTCCGCGGAAACCCCCACCGCCTCGATCTGGGGACCATCGGGTTCCGCCGGCACGGCCGGCCGCTCGAGCTCGGCGAGGTGGTTCCCGTGCGACAGCGGCTCGAGCTGCTGACCGGAACCATCACCTCGCAGTGGGAGATCGAGGGTCACCGGGTCGACGTGGAGACCTGCTGCGATCCGCAGCGCAGCGCTGTCGCGGCGAGGATCCGATCCTCCGCGCTGCAGCACGGCCTCTCCGTCGCTCTGACCTTCAGCTACGGGAACACGGCCTGGCACAACGCTCAGGACTGGGGATCGCCGAGCCGCCACGGCTCTGCGACCGAGCGCCTCGCCGAGGGTCTGTGGCGTGTCGAGCGCGAGCTGGACGACACCCGGTACAGCGTTCTGCTCCGGAGCGATGCCGAGGTCTCCTCCTCCGAAGAGCACCTCGTGGAACTGACGTCGCCGACCCCCGATATGGATCTCGTCCTTGACTTCCTCCCCCCGGGCCGCGAGGACGAGCCGTTGGACGTCGACATGGTCCAGGAACGCTGCGCCTCGCACTGGCGGGACTTCTGGGACTCCGGTGCCGCGCTCGACCTCGGAGCGGTCGACGACCCGCGCGCCGAGGAGCTCGAGAGGCGCGTCGTGCTCTCCCAGTACCTCACCGCCATCCACTGCTCCGGCGAGATGCCGCCGCAGGAGACCGGCCTGGTCTGCAACTCCTGGCGCGGGAAGTCGCATCTGGAGATGCACTGGTGGCACTCCGCGCACTTCCCGCTCTGGGGACGGCCCCAACTGCTGAGACGCAGCTTGAGCTGGTACCGGACGATCCTGCCGCGCGCCCTGGACATGGCTTCCCTGCAGGGTTTCGAGGGCGCCCGCTGGCCCAAGCAGGTCGGCCCCGAGGGCGAGGAGACTCCCAGCGGGATCGCTCCGTTCCTGATCTGGCAGCAGACCCACCCGATCCACTACGTCGAGCTGCTGCGCCGCGCTGCGATTCACGATCAGGGAGGGGAGGCGGCGCGAGAGGTCACCGACGAGTTCGACGACCTGATCCGTGCCACCGCGGACTTCATGGCGTCCTTCGCGATCCGCACCGAGCACGGCTACGAGCTGCCCCCTCCGCTGATCCCTGCGCAGGAAAGCTACGGCGGCATGCGGCGAGAGGTTCGCAATCCCACTTTCGAGCTCATCGCGTGGCACTGGGCGCTGGGGCTGGCCTGTGAGTGGGTCCGCGAACGGGGCCAGGAGCCGCCCGAGAAGTGGGTGGCCGTGCACGAGGGCATGCGTGCTCCGACGCCGCGGAACGGGATCTACCCCGCGATCGGGATCTCGCCATGGACCATCCGATCGGACCACCCCTCGATGCTGTGCGCCCTCGGCGTGCTGCCGGGGACGGCGCTGATCGATGCGGGTGTCATGGGGGCAACCCTCGACGACGTGCTCTCGAACTGGGACTGGTCGAGCACATGGGGATGGGACTACCCCGTCATGGCCATGACCGCCGCCCGGCTGGGACGACCCGACCAGGCCGTCGACCTGCTCCTCACCGACACCGGAAAGAACGTCGTTCTCGCCAACGGTCACAACCGACAGACGGCTTCGCTGCCGCTCTACCTGCCCGGGAACGGAGGGCTGTTGTCCGCGATCGCCCTGATGGCCGGCGGCTGGGACGGGTCCCCCGACCGCCCGTGCCCCGGGCTGCCGCCCGACTGGGACATCCGTTCCGAGGGCTTCATCCCCTCCCCCTGAGATCATCCGCCTCCCGTCCGAGCCGCGCCCCTAGGGGTGCAGGAGAAGAGCTTCATGAACACCCCTCGACCCCGCCGCTTCGCCTTCGTAGGCACCGGCCATCGCTGCGAGATGTACGTCCGGGCCGTCCTCGGCCAGCATGCGGACGCTGGGACGCCGGTCGCCTGGTGCGACACGAACCCCATCCGAATGCAGTACTACGACCGGCTCGTCGCCGAGCTGTCGCCCTCCACCCCGGTTCCCTCCTCCTGGGCCCCGGATGACTTCGACGCGATGGTCGCCGCCACGTCCCCCGATGTCATCGTGATCACCACCCCCGACGCCCTCCACAGCGACTACATCGTGCGCGCCCTGGCCCATGACCTCGATGTCGTGGTCGAGAAGCCGATCACCACCACCGCCGAGAAGGCGCGCGCGATCGCGGGGGCCGCGCAGCGATCCTCGGGTCGCATCCTGATGACCTTCAACTACCGATACTCGCCGCGCAACACCCTGGTGCGCCAGCTGGTGGCCGACGGCTCCATCGGCACCGTGACCTCTGTGCACTTCGAGTGGCTGCTCGACACGGGCCATGGGGCGGACTACTTCCGTCGCTGGCACCGACAGAAGGAGATGTCCGGCGGCCTGCAGATCCACAAGGCCTCGCACCACTTCGACCTGGTCAACTGGTGGCTCGGCGACTCACCCGCCCAGGTGACCGCGCTGGGGTCGAGACGGTTCTACGGAGCCGAGCACGCGGCGGAGCACGGCGTGGATCCGTCGGCCCGCACCAGCCGGGAGCTTCCGCCCTCCGATCCCTTCCGCGTCGATCTGGCGGCGGATGACCGTCTGCGGGCGCTCAACCTCGACGCCGAGCGGGCCGACGGCTATGCGCGGGACCAGAACGTGTTCGGCGAGGGCGTCACCATCGAAGACACCATGAACGTGCTGGTGGGGTACCGCGGCGGAGCGGCGCTGACCTACAGCCTGTATGCCTACGCGCCCTGGGAGGGATACCGGGTGGCCCTGAACGGCACCCGCGGCAGGATCGAGCTCGACGTGTGCGAGCGCCCCCATCGGGCGACCGCCGATGCGGAGATCGACCCGAGCTCCCAGGAAGAGGGGGCCTCCACCACCTCGGCCTCCGAGGTCCGCCCGCGCCGGAGCACGCTGCGTCTCCAGCGCCAGTGGGAGCGGGCGGTCGAGATCCCCATCCCCGAGGGGCGTGGCGGCCATGGCGGTGGCGACGCGATGCTCCTGGAGGACATTTTCGTCGGCGATGCTCCGGATCCTCTGGGGCGCCGCGCGACCTGGACCGACGGCCTGCGAAGCGCCGCCATCGGCATCGCCGCCGACCAGTCCTTCTCCCAGGGGTGCACGGTCGACGTCGGTTCGTTCTCGCTCCCGCTCTGACGCCCCCGAGCACGACACCGCATCCACCTTCGACGAAGAGGACCTCATGCCGATCACCCGCCGCAGCTTCCATCTCACCGCCGGCGCAGCCGCCGGCTCGCTCCTGGCGACAGGGGTGCTCCCCTCTGCCTCTGCGGACCCCGCGAGAACAGCCATGCCCGAGGTCACCGAGACCCCCACCGAGATCATCATCGACAACGGCCGGGTCCGCGCCGTGCTGTGGAAGGAGTCCGACGGACGGATGACCTCTCTGCAGCTCGACGGACAGGAGCTGATCGGGGAGAAGGGCAGGGGACGATTCGACCAGAACGTCACGGTGCTCGGCGAGCTGGTCGAGATGCCCCAGCAGAGCGTGGGCTACGAGGTGCGGCGCGTCGCGGACGCCGTGGTGGTGACGGTGACGATCCCTCCATCGACCGGCGCTCCGTACCGTCGGGACCGGGTGTACCTCTTTCGGGCCGGCGAGGCGGGATTCCACCTGGCTCCTCGCTTCGCCCACCAGGAAGGCCACCCGGCGATCAGCATCGAGCAGCATCGCTTCGTGTGCTGGCTGGATCCGGAGATCTTCACGCACGCGAGCCTCGAGGACGACGAGTTCGGCGAGCCGTGGCGAGCGGGGGCGGCCCTCCTGCCGACGCCCGCCGAGCTTGCCGCAGCGGAGATGGTCATGGATGCTACCTACGACCTCGACGGCCTCGACAGCGCCTATGCACGGCGTCACTACACCAAGTACGACTGGGCGATCTCGATGCGCGAGCATGCGGTGCACGGCCTGTACGGCCGACTCGAGGACCGCTGGGTGGGCGCCTTCGCCGTCCTCTCTGATCGCAGTAGCTTCAACGGTGGTCCGGACCGCCAGGACCTCACCCTGCATCAGACGAGCGACGCCCCCGTCCTCCTCCTGGAGCCGCACGCGACGCACTACGGCGCCCGCCCCGTGGTCGTCGACGGGGACTGGTCCAAGACGTACGGCCCGCACTACGTGCATCTCGGCGTCGCCGGCTCACCGGAGGAGCTGCGAGCGCAGGCCGAGCAGCGCGTGGCGGACCCCGAGCACCTCCGCCTCTACGATGCTGCGGGTCTTGAAGGCTGGGTCCCCACCACGAAACGGGCGACGGTCAGCGGCCGGGTGCAGCTCCTCGGCGCCGATCGCGGCGAGCAGCACGGCCCCGACGGTGCGCTGGTGGTCCTCTCCGACGAGGGTGTGCCGGCCCAGGACACCACCGAGGGCTTCCAGCACTGGAGCTCGACGAGCCCCGACGGCAGCTTCCGGCTGGAGGGGGTGCGACCGGGGACCTATCGCCTCACGGTCCGCAGAGACGGCATCTGGGACCAGCACGTACAGGACGGTGTCGAGGTGGAGGGGGATCTTCGCCTGACGGTCCGGTGGCGAGCGTCGGACGTGAGCTCACAGGGCGAAGGGACCCGGCCCCCTGAGCAGCTCTGGCAGATCGGTTCCCCGGACGGCACCTCCGTGGAGTTCCCCGGCGGCGCACGAGCACGGCGTTATGACAGCCTCTCCGAGTACTCGGAGCTGTTCCCCGACGGGGTCGAGCACGTGATCGGGGCCGAGCACCCGGACTGGTACTTCACGCAGCCCCAGCTGGTCGACGGCGAACCCGCCGCGCCATGGCGGATCATCTTCGATCTCCGTAGCGCACCGGCTCGGGACCGGACGGCGGAGCTGACGATCGCCCTGGCGGGCTGGTCACTGGATTCCGCCGTGCCGAATCCGGACCTCCCCAGCACCTTGACGGTGCGCTGCAACGACGGTGCACCGCAGGTCTGGGAGTTCCTCGGCGACGACGCCCGCGGGGCGATCTATCGCAGCGCGAATCGAGCACGGAACTATCGCAGGTCCTTCCGACTGCCCGGCAAGGACCTGCGGGCCGGGGAGAACACGATCACCATGACCATCAATGAGGACGTCCCGGACGTCGCCGTCCAGGCAACCTACGACGCGCTCCGCCTGCGCATGCTCTGAGAACCGCCCCCGCCCCGCTCCCCACCGGATCCGAACCCTCTCGTGCTACCCTTGTTTGAGTCGTTTCAACAATCTCGCGGGCCTTTCCGCAGGCGCCGCCGCCACGTCAGCCCTCATCGTGCAGCCTCCGCGCCTCCGCGACCACCGAAGGAGTCCTCATGACCACTCCCACCACCCTGCCCACCGAGGTCGCCCGCGACCTCGCCGAGTTCTCGATCGAGGTCCCCAGCTGGGGCTACGGCAACTCGGGCACCCGCTTCAAGGTGTTCGGCACGCCCGGCACCCCGCGCGACCCCTTCGAGAAGATCGCCGACGCCGCGCAGACGCATGCCTTCACCGGCTCCGCGCCACGGGTCTCGCTGCACTACCCCTGGGATCGGGTCGAGGACTTCTCCGCGCTGCGGGACTTCGCCGGCGAGCAGGGCGTCTCGATCGGCATGATCAACTCCAACACCTTCCAGGACGACGAGTACAAGTTCGGCTCGCTCACCCATCGCGACGCCTCGGTGCGCCGCCGGGCGATCGACCACCACCTGGAGTGCCTGGAGGTCATGCGGGCCACGGGCTCCCACGAGCTGAAGATCTGGCTGGCGGACGGCACGAACTACGCCGGCCAGGACTCGATCCGCGCCCGGCAGGACCACCTGGCCGACTCGCTCGCCGAGATCTACGCGGGCGTCGGCGAGGGCGAGCGGATCGTGCTCGAGTACAAGTTCTTCGAGCCGGCGTTCTACCACACGGACGTCCCCGACTGGGGCACGAGCCTTCTGCACTGCCTGGCCCTCGGCGAGCGGGCGCAGGTGGTGCTCGACACCGGCCACCACGCCCCCGGCACCAACATCGAGTTCATCGTGGCGCAGCTGCTGCGCCAGAACCGTCTGGGCGCCTTCGACTTCAACTCCCGCAACTACGCGGACGACGACCTGATCGTCGGCGCCGCGGATCCGTTCCAGCTGTTCCGGATCCTGTTCGAGATCGTCCAGCAGGATGCGCACCGCCCTGCCTCCGGCGTGAACTTCATGCTCGACCAGTGCCACAACCTGGAGTCCAAGATCCAGGGGCAGATCCGCTCCGTGCTCAACGTGCAGGAGACCCTCGCCAAGGCGCTGCTGGTGGACCGCGCGGCCCTCGCCGACGCCCAGGACCGCCACGACGTGCTCGAGGCCAACGCGATCCTCATGGACGCCTTCTGGACCGACGTCCGCCCGGCGCTCGCGGCCTTCCGCGAGGAGCAGGGCCTGCCCGCGGAGCCCTTCGAGGCGTTCCGCGCCAGCGGCTACGAGGAGAAGGTCGCCGCGGAACGCGTCGGCGGCAACCAGATGGGATGGGGAGCCTGAGCATGACCGGATCGACCACCACCGACCCGTCGGCAGCGCCGACGAACCCGGCCGTCGCCGAGCTCCTGGCCCGCTCCAACGCGCTGGGCGCCGACCCCCGCAACACCAACTACGCCGGCGGCAACACCTCCGCCAAGGGCACCTCCGCCGACCCGGTCACCGGCGAGGAGACCGAGCTGCTGTGGGTCAAGGGCTCCGGCGGCGACCTCGGCACCCTGCAGGAGAAAGGCCTGGCCGTGCTGCGCCTGGACCGCGTGCGCGCCCTGGCGGACGTGTACCCGGGCGTGGAGCGCGAGGACGAGATGGTCGGCGCCTTCGACTACTGCCTGCACGGCAGGGGCGGCGCGGCCCCGTCGATCGACACCGCGATGCACGCGCTCGTGGATGCACCCCATGTGGACCACCTGCACCCCGATGCCGGGATCGCGCTCGCCACCGCGGCCGACGGCGAGCGCCTGACCCGCGAGTGCTTCGGCGACGCGGTGGCGTGGGTGCCGTGGCGCCGTCCCGGCTTCCAGCTGGGCCTGGACATCGCGGCGATCAAGCGCGAGAACCCGCAGGCGATCGGCTGCATCCTCGGCGGTCACGGCATCACCGCCTGGGGCGAGACCTCCCAGGAGGCGCAGGCCAACTCGCTGCGGATCATCGCCGAGGCGACCGCGTTCATCGAGCGCACCGGGACGGCGGAGCCCTTCGGGACGCATGACGGGAGCCGCGCGGCGCTGCCCGAGGCGGAGCGCCGCGCGAAGGCGTCGGCCCTGTTCCCCGTGATTCGCGGGCTCGCCTCCACGGACGCCCCGATGGTGGGCCGCTGGACGGACACCGAGGCCGTCCACGAGTTCCTCGCGAGCGAGAAGCTCGCCCCGCTCGCCGAGCTCGGCACCTCCTGCCCGGACCACTTCCTGCGCACCAAGGTGAAGCCGCTGGTGCTGGATCTCCCCGCGGACGCCCCGGTCGATGACTCGGTGGCGCGGCTGAAGGAGCTGCACGAGCAGTACCGGGCCGACTACTCGGCGTACTACGAGCGGCACGCCGCGCCGGACTCCCCCGCGATGCGCGGCGCGGATCCGGCGATCGTGCTGGTCCCGGGCGTGGGCATGTTCTCCTTCGGGGCCGACGCGCAGACGGCCCGCGTGGCCGGCGAGTTCTACGTCAACGCGATCGGGGTGATGCGCGGCGCCGAGGCGATCTCCACCTACTCCCCCATCGAGGAGTCGGAGAAGTTCCGGATCGAGTACTGGGCCCTCGAGGAGGCGAAGCTGCAGCGCCGCCCCGCAACGAAGCCGCTCGCCACCCGCGTGGCGCTCGTGACCGGCGGCGGCTCCGGCATCGGCAAGGCCACCGCGGAGCGGCTCGTCGCCGAGGGCGCCTGCGTGGTCATCGCGGACCTGAACCTCGAGAACGCGCAGGCCACCGCCGAGGAGCTGGGCGGCCGCGACCGCGCCGTGGCGCTGCGGGCCGACGTCTCCGACGAGCAGGCCGTGATCGCCATGGTGGCCGAGGCGGTGCTCGCCTTCGGCGGCCTGGACCTCATCGTCAACAACGCCGGGCTCTCGCTGTCCAAGCCGCTGCTGGAGACCACGGCGAAGGACTGGGACCTGCAGCACGACGTCATGGCGCGCGGCAGCTTCCTGGTCTCCCGGGAGACGGCGCGGGTGATGATCGACCAGGCCATGGGCGGGGACATCATCTACATCTCCTCGAAGAACTCCGTGTTCGCCGGCCCGAACAACATCGCCTACTCGGCCACGAAGGCGGACCAGGCGCATCAGGTGCGGCTGCTCGCCGCCGAGCTCGGCGGGCATCAGATCCGCGTCAACGGCATCAACCCCGACGGGGTGGTGCGCGGCTCCGGCATCTTCGCCGGTGGCTGGGGCGCGAGCCGCGCGAAGGTGTACGGCGTCGAGGAGGAGAAGCTCGGCGAGTACTACGCCCAGCGCACGCTCCTGAAGCGCGAGGTGCTCCCTGCGAACGTCGCCAACGCCGTGTTCGCGCTGACCGCCGGGGACCTCTCGCACACCACGGGCCTGCACATCCCGGTCGACGCCGGGGTCGCCGCGGCATTCCTGCGATGAGCGCGGGGTCCCTCGGCGACGGCCACGCGCCGCCGAGGCGCGGTTCTGAACCCGCTGGTGGGTCCGAACCGCGCCGGCGCGGGGAGATGGCGGGGCCGACGGGTGCGGGGCCGACGGGTGCCGAGCGGGCGGCCGCGCCGCTCGGGGTCGCGGCGGTCGATCTCGGGGCGACCTCCGGCCGGGTGATGCTCGGGGTGCTCGAGGACGGCCGGATCGACCTGGTGCCCGCGCATCGCTTCGAGAACCGGCTGGTGGAGCGTGACGGCCACCTGAGCTGGGACCTCGACGCGCTGTGGGCGGAGATCCGTCAGGGCCTCGCCGACGCGCACGATCTCGCGCTGGTGCGCGGGCTCCCGGGCCTCGCCTCGATCGGCGTGGATTCCTGGGCGGTGGACTACGGAGTCGTCGGCCCCGACGGAGACGCGGGCGACGGGGCGCTGATCGGGGAGGTCGTCGCCTACCGCGACTCCCGTACAGACGGCGTCGCCGAGCGGGTCGCGCAGCAGGTCTCGCGCGAGCGTCAGTTCGCGCTGACCGGCATCGCGCAGCAGCCCTTCAACACCGCCTACCAGCTCGCCGCGGAGGATCGCCTGACGGATCTGCCGGAGGGCAGCACGCTGCTGCTGGTCCCGGATCTCGTCGGGTTCCTCCTCACCGGCCGACGTCGCACGGAGCGCACCAACGCCTCGACCACCGGTCTGCTCGCCGCCGACGGCGAGGACTGGAAAGACGAGCTCCTCGACGCCGTCGGGGCGGACCGTTCGCTGTTCGCCCCGCTGATCCACCCCGGAGAGCAGCTCGGCACGGTGCGGCCGGAGCTCGCCGAGCGGCTCGGGATCGGCGAGGTGCCGGTGATCGCCGTCGGGTCCCACGACACCGCCTCGGCGGTGCTCGCCGTCCCCTCCCCCGGCACCGGCCCGGTCGCCTACATCTCCTCCGGCACGTGGTCCCTCATCGGGCTCGAGCTCGACGCCCCGGTGCTCACCGAGGAGGCCCGGAAGGCCGGCTTCACCAACGAGGGCGGAGTGGGCGGCACCGTGCGCCTGCTGAAGAACGTCGCCGGGATGTGGCTGGTCAGCGAGTCGATCCGACAGTGGGAGGAGGACGGCGCGCACGTCGACCTCGCGGACCTGCTGGAGGCGGCCGCCGCCGTGCCGGGCGACCGCTTCCGGATCGACCCCACCGACCCGGACTTCCTCGCCCCCGGCCGGATGGCCGACCGCGTCACCGCCGCGGCCCGACCGCTGGCCGGCGAGGACGAGGCCCCGCGCACCCCCGCCCAGCTGGTGCGCTGCATCCTCGAGTCCCTCGCCGAGACCTACCGCGAGGAGCTGCACGCCGCGTGCCGTCTCGCCGAGGTGCCGCTCCCGGAGCGGCTGCACGTGGTGGGCGGGGGCAGCCGCAACGCGCTGCTGAACCGCCTCACCGCCGAGGCGCTGGGGATCGACGTGGTCGCCGGCCCCATGGAGGCGACCGCGCTGGGGAACGTGGCGCTGCAGTGCCGCGCCCTCGGCGCGATCGCCGACGAGCCCGGGGCGATCCGGGAGCTGGTGCGGGCGAGCGTGGAGCTGGAGGAGTTCGTGCCGGGGGCCTGAGCGTCCCATCCCGAGGATCAGCCGATCGTCGACTCCCGCTCCACCAGCGTCGGCGTGAAGCTCACCTGCCGCGGCGGGGCCTCGGGGCTCGCGATCTCCTCCTCGAGGAGTGCGAGGGCGGTGCGGCCCATGAGGTCCGCGGGCTGGGAGACGGAGGTCAACGGCACCACGGTGGAGCGGGCGAAGGCGATGTCGTCGTAGCCCACCAGGGCGATCTCCTCCGGGACGGCGACCTGGTGGCGGAAGGCGAAGGCCTGCAGCACGCCCACCGCGAGCAGGTCGTTGACGCAGAACACGGCGTCGGGCCGCTCCGCGCGCGGCCGGGCCACCACGGCCTCACCGACGGTGCGGCCGGCGAGCACGGAGAGGTCCTCGGCCTCGATGACCTCGAATCCGATCCCGGCGGCCTCCGCGGCCGCTCGAGCCCCGCGCAGCCGGTCGGCGACCTGACGGAGGTCCTGGCGCGCGGCGACGACCCCGATCCGTCGGCGGCCCAGGCCGGCGAGGTGCTCGACGGCGATCCGGCCGCCGGCGATGTCGTCCACGCGCACGGAGGAGCCGTGGGCGCCGGGCTCGCTCTCCACGAGCACCACCGGGGTGCCGCGACCGCGGATGGCCGCGACCAGCTCGGCGCTGCCTCCGGTGGAGGCGAGCAGGATCCCACGCACGCGCTGCTCCTCGAACAGCGAGAGGTACAGGCGCTCCCGCTGCTCGCGGTTGCCGGTGCTGCCGGCGATCACCATCAGCTGCGAGTCCTCCGCGGCGCCCTCGATACCGCCCACGAGCTGGCCGTAGAACGGGTTCGCGGAGTCCAGCACGATGGCGCCGACGGTGCGGGACTGGCCCAGCTTGAGCTGACGCGCCGCGTCGTTGCGCACATACCCGAGCTCGGAGATCGCCGCCTCGACCCGTTCGCGGCGGTCCCCGGAGACGATCTCGGGGCGGTTCAGGACGTTGGAGACGGTGCCCACGGAGACGCCTGCGCGCCGCGCGACGTCCTTCATGCTCACCAGACGGCCTCCGGCCACGGCCCACTCCCCTCGCTCGGCTCGCAGGGCTCCCCGGTGTAGATCCGATCGGTCGAGATCTGGAGAGCCCTGGATCCTGCGACTTTAGCGTCTCTCACCCGCCGCACGCCGTCCTGACGCCGCGCCCACCTGGCCGGTTGTGCCGAGCTCAACCCTTCACCGCTCCGGAGGTCATCCCCGCGACGATCTGCCGGTTGAAGAAGAGGAAGACCAGCAGCGGGGGGATCGTGATCAGGAGGATGTTCATGAACAGCAGGTTCCACTGGGTGGAGTACTGGCTCATGAAGTTGTAGAGGGTGAGCTGCACGGTCGCGTTCTTCTCCCCGGGGAGGAAGTACAGCGGGTGGACGAAGTCGTTGAACACCGCCACGGACTGCACCACGATCACCGTCACGACGGTGGGCTTCAGGAGCGGGAGGATCACCTGGAAGAACAGGCGCAGCGGCCCGCAGCCGTCGATGATCGCCGCCTCGTCGAGGGTCTTGGGGACCGTCGACATGAAGGCGCGGAACAGCAGCACACAGAACGAGATGCCGAAGGTCATCTCCACGAGGATGAGACCGGGCAGCGTCTTGAACAGCCCGATCGACTGGAGCACCCAGATCGTGGGGACGACGGCCGGCGGCACGATCAGTCCCATCAGCACGGCCGCGTTGACGAGGCCGTTGATCCTGCTGCGTCGGCGCTGGAGCACGAATCCCACCATCGCCGCCACGATGACCATGCCCGCCACGCTCGTCATGGTGAGCACGGTGCTGTTCACCATCGCTGTGACCAGCATGTAGTCGCGGGCCTCGAACACCTCCCGGAGGTTCTCGACCAGATGGAACGAGCTGGGGAGGGAGAGGTTCAGCTCCGAGGCCTCCTGCCGATCCTTCACGGCGTTGACGAGGACCAGCAGGAAGGGAACGACGAAGACGATGAGGAAGACGACGGGGGTCAGCGCGCTGACGAGGTTGACTCGGATCCGGTTTCTCATTGGTCGACCTCCGCGCGGCGCATGAAGTAGTTCAGGGGGAGCACGATCACCATGACGACGAGGAACATGATCACGTTGCCCGCCGTCGAGAGCCCGTAGAAGCCGGCCTGGTACTGCTTGTAGACCACCGAGGCGATCACGTCGGAGGCGAATCCAGGACCGCCGCTGGTCATCGCCCAGATCAGGTCGAAGCTGCGCAGCCCGCCGATGAGCGAGAGCGTGATGACGGTGAACGTCGCGGGCCGCACCAGCGGGAGCGTGATGTGGCGGAAGGTGCTCCATCCGCCGGAGCCGTCGACCCGGGCCGCCTCGTAGTACTCCGACGGCACGGCGACGATGCCCGCCATGTAGATGACGGTGGCCAGGCCCACGCCCTTCCAGATGTCGACCAGGGCCACCGAGATCAGCGCCAGCTGAGGATCGGCGAGCCACTTCGGCCCCTCGATGCCGACGAGTGCGAGCGTCGTGTTGAGCAGGCCGTCGGTCGGATGCATCATCGTCGTGAACATGACGCCCACGCCGATCGTGGAGACGAGGACCGGGAAGAACACGAGGGACCGCAGCAGGCCCCGTGCCCGGATCTCGGAGGTGAGCAGGAGTCCCAGAGCCATCCCCAGCACGACCTTCGCGCCGCTGGTGAGGAAGGCATAGACCACCGTGTTCCGCAGCGAGCCGATCAGCTGCGGCTCGGAGAGGAACTGCCGGAAGTTCTCCAGGCCGATGAACTCCCAGTCGAAGAGGCTCCACCTGGTCAGGCTGAAGAAGAAGGAGGCGAAGGTCGGCACCGCGAAGAACACGAGGAAGAGCAGCGCGGCCGGCAGGTAGTACCAGAGGGGATACGCCGCGGCGAGGTAGCTGCTCCTGCGCCGCGCGGGTTCCGGGGCGTCGACGGGTCGGGACCGGATATCGGGGTTCACAGCGAGGGCCATCAGCTCACCAGCCCTCCAGGCCGAGCTGCTGGGCCTGCTTCTCGACGTCCTGGTCGTACCGCTCGGCGGCCGTCTTCGCGTCGATGGAGCCGGTGCCCAGCTCGATGAGGATGTTCTCCAGGTTCGGTCCCTTCACCGGGGAGACGAACTCGAGCGCGGGAGTGGTGGCGCCCTCGGTATCGAAGTACTCCTGCAGCTCGGCGATCGCCGTGGGGATGTCATCGGGCAGCGGGACGTCGGAGACCATGTACGGCCCTGTGGGCTGGGAGCCCTCGGCCATGGCGCCCAGGCCCTCGGCGCTGGTGACGAACTCCAGGAACGCCTTCGCCGCGTCCGGGTTCTCGGCGGTGCCCGGGATGTAGAGGCCGTTGGGGATCCAGACGGTGAGTCCGTTGGTGGAGGCATCCGTCCCCGGCATCGCGAAGAACCCGACGTCCTCGAGCTGCTCGGGGTGGTTGGCCTTGATCTCGGAGATGCCGCTGGCGAAGAACGGATAGTGGGTGCCCTCGCCCGTGGCCAGGTAGGCGATCGCCTGCTCGAGCGTCGTGGACACGTAGTCCTCGTTGAGCAGGCCCTCCTTGGCGATCTGCTCGATGTGCTGGAACGACGCGAAGGCCGCCGGGTCGTCCGCGAAACCCACCTGGTTCGCGGTGTACTGGTCGGCGAAGTCGGGATTGGCGGTGGCGACGTTGTGATAGTCGGCCAGGACCAGGAACTGCGAGGTGTAGGTGTCGCCGTAGCTCTGGATCACTCCATGCTTCCCGGCGGACTTCGCGGCCTGCGCGTTGGCGATGAAGTCATCCCAGGTGAGCGGGACCTCGAGGCCGAGCTCCTCATAGGTGGGCTTGTGGTACCAGATCCCGCCGGAGTTCGATCCGCCGTGCGGTGCTCCGTAGACCTTGCCCTCGGCCGTGACGGACGCCGGGAAGGCCTCTGCGAGCCGCTTCACCCACGGCTGATCCGAGAGGTCGAGCAGGTTCTGCACCGGACGTATCGCCTGGAAGAGCGACCCCGAGTTGTAGGAGAACGCGTCGGGCATGTCCTGCGTGCTGAGGCGGGTCTTGACGAGGTTGTCGCCCTCGGTGCCTCCGGGCCGCGACTCCATCGTGAACTCGTGCTCGGTCTGCGAGGAGTTGAAGGCGGAGATGAGCGATTCGGTGGCGGCGATGGTGTTGGGGTCGTTGTCCACCAGGAAGGTGACCGCTCCCCCGCCGCCACCGGCGCTGCAGCCGGTGACCACGAGGGAGGATGCCGCCAGGCCGGTCCCGGCCATGAACGCGCGTCGTGAGAATGCCATGAGATTTGCACCTACTTCGTCGTAAGCCACGGGCTCCACCGTCGTCGGTGAGCCATCCGAGCATTGTTGAAACGCTCCAAGATTTGGCCAGAGTAAGCAGGCCGATCCACCCTGTCAACGGCTCCGGGCAGAGTTGCGGCGACTTTTCTCGCCGGAGACCGCGAGCCCCCGAATTGGCAATCGCTTTCCCATTCACGGCTCCCCCGACCGGTCCCCGACGACAGGGCGACCGTCGACCCCTTCGCCTTGAAATCCCTCACTGCCTGCAGATTCTCTTCGCCGAACGGCCCCGGGCATTGACGGCCGACACCCGGCTGCGCCCACAATCCCACACTGAGGGAAATGCTGGCCAACAAAAGGCGGATCACCCCTTGTTGGGCCACGCCGGAAGTGCTAGTTTCGTTGAGTCGTTTCAGAAGAATGGGCGTGCGCGGGCACCAGCGAAGGCCGCCGGCGCACACCCGACCAGCACTGTCGCCGGACCTGGCACCCCGCGGGCGAGACCGCCCGCATCGCCCCTGATCGCCAACACCACGAGGTGGAACCATGAGCACTGCCCCTACTGTCGCCTCCGCCGGATCCACGGTCGACCCGCAGCCCGCGCTGGAGGGCGCCGCCGCGATCTCCGCGACGGGCGCCGAGGGCCGAGCCCCGGTGCTCCGCACCGCTGCCGCTCTCGATCAGCCCGCGGCACAGATCTCGTCCGCGCTCCTGGTGGCCACGGCCCACGGGGTCTACGAGCCCAGCATCAACGGGCAGCCCGCCACGGAGTCCGTGCTCAACCCCGGCTGGACCGTCTACGAATCCCGGCTGCAGGTCCAGCGCTTCGAGGTGACGGAGCTGGTCCGCCGCGGCGACGAGGAGGTGCAGCTCTCCGTGCTGCTCGGCCGTGGCTGGTGGAACGGCGACTTCGGCTTCGGCGAGGCGGACGCGAACTACGGCGACGAGAACGCGTTCCTCGCCGCCCTGCACATCACGTACGAGGACGGCTCGACGCAGGCGATCACCACGGACGAGTCCTGGACCGCCGTCGACTCGCCCATCACCTTCGCGACGATCTACCACGGTCAGCACGAGGATCGTCGCCTCGCCGCAGGGGACCCGCGCCCGGTGACCCTGGCGGAGCTCGACCGGTCCCGGCTGGTCGAGCAGTCCTCCCCGCTCATCACGCGCCACGAGTCCCGTCGCCCCGAGAAGATCTGGACCTCCCCGTCGGGCGCGACCCTGCTCGACTTCGGCCAGAACCTGGTGGGATGGCTGCGCTTCACCGTCGCGGGCCCGGCGGGCACCGAGATCACCCTGCGCCATGCCGAGGTGCTCGAGCACGAGGAGCTGGGCACCCGTCCGCTGCGCACCGCGAAGGCCACCGATCGCCTCGTGCTGTCCGGAGATCCTGCCGGCGATGCCTACGAGCCGACCTTCACCTTCCACGGCTTCCGCTACGCCGAGGTCACCGGCTGGCCCGGAGAGCTCGCCGCCGAGGACATCGAGGCCGTGGTGGTCCACTCGGACATCGAACGCACAGGCTGGTTCGAGTCGAGCCACGCGGGGGTGAACCAGCTGATCAGCAATTCGATCTGGTCCCAGCGCGGCAACTTCCTCGCCGTGCCCACGGACTGCCCGCAGCGCGATGAGCGCCTGGGCTGGACCGGCGACATCGCCGCCTACGCCGCGACCGCGGCCTATCAGTTCGACGTCTCGGACTTCCTCCACAACTGGCTGCTGGACGTGCGGGCCGAGGTCGAGCTGCCGCCGCTGAGCTTCGTGCCCTTCGTCGTGCCGGACATCCTCAAGCTGGGCCGCACCGTCCCGTTCTCCGACGGCGAGCCCACCGAGACCCCGACCGCCATCTGGGGCGACGCCGCGGTCTGGGTCGCCGAGGCCCTCTGGAACGCCTACGGCGACCTCGACCGACTGCGCCAGCACTACCCCGGGATGGTGCTGCACCTGGAGTCGGTCGAGCGGGCGCTCTCCCCGAGCGGGCTGTGGGACACCGGGTTCCAGTTCGGGGACTGGCTGGATCCGGACGCCCCGCCGGAGGCGGCCGCCGACGCGAAGGCCGACAAGGCCGTGGTGGCGACGGCCTGCCTGGTCCGCTCGGCACGCTTCGCCGCCGAGACGGCCCGCCTGCTCGGCGAGGAGGCCGGCGCCGCACGCTGGCAGGAGCTCGCCGATCGCACCCTGGCCGCGTTCACCGAGGCCTACGTCCACGAGGACGGCACGATCACCTCGGACTGCACCACCGTGTACTCGCTCGCGATCGCCTTCGACCTCCTGGAGGAGACCACCCGCGAACGTGCCGGCGAGCGTCTCTCCGCCCTCGTCCAGGAGGCCGGATACCGGGTCTCGACCGGCTTCGCGGGCACGCCCTTCATCACCTGGGCGCTCTCGGAGACCGGCCACGTCGAGGACGCGTACCGCCTGCTGCTCGAGGAGGGCTGCCCCTCCTGGCTGTACCCCGTCTCGATGGGGGCCACCACGATCTGGGAGCGCTGGGACTCGATGCTCCCCGACGGCTCCATCAACCCCGGCGAGATGACGAGCTTCAACCACTACGCCCTCGGCGCGGTGGCGGACTGGATCTACCAGGTCGTGCTCGGCATCCGCCCCGCCGAGCCCGGGTACCGCCGGATCCTCATCCAGCCCACCCCCGGACCCGGCATCGACTGGGCGAAGGGCGCCTATGATTCCGCCGCCGGGCGCATCGAGGTGTCCTGGGAGGTCACGGCCGGCGGACTGCACGGGACGGCGACGATCCCCGAGGGCGCGGAGGCCGAGATCGTGCTGCCGGGCGAGGAGGTGCGCATCGTCGGCGCCGGGGTCACGACTTTCTGATCAGCGACGCAACTGGTGGAAAGCGGTTGACTGACTGCTTCCGTCGGCGGAGACTCTGGGGTCGTGCGGGGCGGGATCCTCTCGCGGGGACTCGAGGCGGAGCAGCCTCGCAGCACCCTCGCGGGCCGGGCCCCACCCGTACCCGCCGTCTCCCGCTCCCGACCTGATCCCCCTGGAGAGCCTCATGCTCAGCCGTCGCCATGCCCTCGCCCTGCTCGCCGCAGCGGGCACCGTCCCCGCCCTCGCCTCGTGCGGCCCCAACGCCCAGAGCTCCTCGGGCGAGGGCTCCGGCCTGCGCGTGTACTGGTGGGGAGCCGAGCTCCGCGCCGGCCTCACGCAGGAGGTGCTCGACCTCTACTCGAAGGACCACCCCGATCCGACGATCTCCCCGGAGTACTCGGAGTGGTCGAGCTACTGGGACAAGCTCGCCACCCAGACCGCGGGCGGCGCCGCCCCGGACATCATCCAGATGGACGAGGCGTACATCGACTCCTACGGCAGCAAGGGCTCCCTGCTCGACCTCGACACCGTCAAGGACTCGCTGGACCTCTCCTCGATGGACGAGGCGATCCTCGAGACGGGCCGACTCTCCGACGGGACGCTCGTGGGCGCGCCGAACGGCTTCAACCTCTACGCCACCGGCATGAACCCCACCCTGCTGGAGAAGGCCGGGATCGACCTCCCCGACGACACCACCTGGACCTGGGACGACTTCCTCGCCCTCAGCAAGGAGATCAGCGAGTGGGGCAAGAGCTCCGGGGAGAAGGTCTTCGGGACCAGCGGCTTCGGCCGCGGCTCCGGCGATCTCGCGGCCTGGGCCCGCCAGAGCGGGAACCAGCAGCTGTTCCCCCGTGAGGACGAGGAGATGGTCACCAAGGACACGATCGTCTCCCTCCTCGAGTACAGCGTCAGCCTCGGCGACCAGGGCGCCGCACCCGAGGCCGCAGCCCAGATCGAGAACGCCGGCGCCAGCCTCGAGCAGGGCATGTTCGCCACCAACCTCTGCGCCTTCCAGCAGGTGCCGAGCTCCCAGATCCTCACCTTCCAGGACTCCACCGGCGAGCCGCTCAAGCTGCTGCGCATGCCGGCCCGGGAGAGCGGGCAGGCGGCGATGGTCAACAAGGCCTCGATGTACTGGTCGCTCAGCGCGAAGACCGGCGACGCCGAGGCCGCCGCGGCCCTGACCAGCTTCATGCTCACCGACCCCGGCGCCGCCGAGATCCTCAAGATCGAGCGCGGCATCCCCGCCTTCCCCGAGATCCAGGAGGCGGTGCGCCCGCAGCTCTCGGAGGGCGAGCTCGTCTCCCTCGACTTCGCCCAGGAGATGCAGAAGGAGGTCGTGAAGCCGCCGGTGGTCACCCCGGCCAGCGGCGTCGGCTTCGGCGACGAGTACACCCGCGTCGCGGAGTCGGTGCTCTTCGGCCAGACCTCGCCCTCCGATGCGGCCGACGAGATCCTCGAGATCCTCACCGGGATGCAGCCCGAGGGCTGACCTCCCGGGCCCGGGCCGGCCGGGCCCGCTCGCATCCGGGCACTGAACGCGATTGTGCGCTGTGCTTCCAGCCGTGGAAGCACAGCGCACAATCGCGTCAGGGTCGCAGGGTCGGGTCCGACGGGACAGGTCCGATGGGTCGGGCCCGTCGCGTCAGGGTCGCAGCCCCGGAGCCGACGGGTCAGGCCCGTCAGGTCCGGGGCTGCGGCGGCGCGATCAGCCCTCGACGGGGGTGATCTCGCCGCGGAACATCTTCAGCACCACGAAGTTGTCCGCGTACGGCGCGTTCTCGAGGATCGGGTCCCCGTCCTTCGGGAAGCCCTGCACCCGCACGCCCTCGAGCGCGGGGTTGTTCCCGTACCGCTCGAAGAGCGGGATGATCGGGAGCAGCTCGTTGAACGCCAGTGCCGCGACGGAGACGTTCTTCTTCTGGTCCTCGACGTCGAGGCCCTCACCGGACTCGGTGACGATCTTCTCGAGGTCCACCGTCCCGGCGGAGGTCTCGACGTCCTGCAGCGGGAAGCCATAGCCCTTGCCGCCCTGGTTCTTCGCGATCGGGATGTTGTGCACGAAGAGGTCCTGCACGAAGGAGAAGTGCGGGTGCGGGTGGGCGGAGGAGCCCCAGGCCTGCATCGCCATCTCGAAGTCGCCCTTGTCGACGTCGATCGGGGCCTGCTTGTCGTCGAGCCCGCGGGCGGTCACCGAGATGCCGAACTCGCCGAACTGCTCGGCGACGTTCTTGCCGGCCGCCGACCAGTCCGCGTAGGTCTGCGGGAACTGGATCTCGTACGCGGCGGCCTTGCCCTCGGGGGTCTTCCAGGCGTCGCCGTCCTTCGTCCAGCCCGCCTCCTCGAGGAGCGAGGTGGCCTTCTCGAGATCGAGCTCGTACTTCTCGATCTTGCCCTTGACCTCGTCGGTCAGCCAATCGTCGACGAAGTTGTCGGAGAAGCCGACCATGTTCACCACGGCCTTGCCCGACTCCGCGAGGGCGATCTGGCCGATCGTCGCGCGGTCCAGGAGGTAGGCGAAGGCCTTGCGGGTGCGCACATCGGCGAACTCCGGGAATCGGTCCTGGTTGAGGTACAGGGCCGGTCCCGAGTACACCGGCGGGCGCAGGATCGTGTAGCCGGCGGACTCGAAGGGCTTCTCCGAGGCCGGGGCGAAGCCGTGGGTCGCGTAGTCGACGTCCCCGGACTGCACGAGCGAGGTGATCTCGGTGGTCTCGCCGTTGTACATGACCAGGTTGTCGAAGGTGACCTTGTCGGCCCCGTAGCCGGTCTTGTTGCGCACCAGCGTGAGCTGGGTGTTGGTGATCGTGTCGTAGTCGAAGTCGTAGGGACCGGAGACGATCACGTTCTCGGGCTTGAAGGCCTGGAAGTCGGTGCCGAGCTTCTCGCCGTCGCCCTCGTCCATCGACCCGCCGGCCTCGACGATCGCCTTCGCCCGATCGCCCCACTCGCCGTACTGCGCGGTGGAGAGGATGTTGCTCTTGAGCACGTAGCGCTCGAGCACGGCCGGGGGGTTCTCGAAGTTGACCACGACGGTCGTGTCGTCCGGGGCCTCGAGGCCGGTGATGAAGTCCCACGAGGCAGCGCGCTGGATGAACTGCACGTAGAACGTGGTCAGGAAGTCCTGCGAGGTCAGCGCCGAGCCGTCGCTCCACGTCAGATCGGGCTTGATCTTCACGGTGAGGGTTCCGCCGCTGGCATCGAGCTCATGGGACTCCGCGAGGAGGTACTCCCACTTCTTGTCCTTCCACAGCCACAGGGCCGACGGCGGCACCAGCAGATCGCGGTACGGGCCGTCGCCGAGGATGACGGTCGGCACGCCCGCATAGGGCTGCGCGGCGAAGTTGAAGTGCCCCTCGGGGGCGGCCATGTACGGCCAGGCGCCGTGGAAGGCGGTGGCGGCCCCGCCCTCGCCGCTGCCGCCGCCCTCGGGCTCGGCCGGGGCGCAGGCGACCATGCCCGCACCGACGGCGGTGGTCAGACCCACCGTCTTGAGGAGGTCGCGTCGGGTCCAGTTCATGCTCATGAGTTCTCCTTGGTTGTGACGACGGGGTCGTCGATCAGGTCGGCCATCGCTCCATCGCGGTGGCGTCGTCTCTCACTGAGTCGTCGTGCGGCCACGGAGCCGACGACGATGCCTGTGCCGAGCAGGAGCGCGAGGATGCTCACGACCCGCTCGCCGGTTCCGGGTGCGGTCAGCGGGATCATGAGGGCCGAGCCGACCCCCACGAAGCAGCCGAGGGACAGCAGCGCCCGGGTGGCGGTGTCGATCACGGGACACCACCCCCTCCGCCCCCGCCGCCGGTGGTGCCGGCTGCGGCGGCCGTCGGCCTCCCGTCGGCCCCGGGATCCGTCACGACCATGCAGGCGACGTCCTGGACGACGTCGCCGGGGACGGGCTGGAGGGTCGGGACGACCTCGCGGCAGCGGTCCTGCGCGAGAGGGCAGCGCGGGTGGAAGGTGCACCCGGTGGGGAGGTCGGACAGGCTGGGGATGTCCGCGCTGAGCAGGCCTCCCCCGGCCTTCTTCTGCGCGGCGAGCTCCGGGTCGGGCTCGGGGACCGCGTCCAGCAGCGCCCTGGTGTACGGGTGCTGCGGGTTGTTGATGACCTGCTGGGTGGGGCCCACCTCGACGATCTTGCCCAGGTACATCACCGCCGTGCGGCCCTCCCACGCGAAGTACTTCGCGAGCGCCAGGTCGTGGGTGATGTAGATGAAGCCGACGCCCTCCTCCTTGCGGAGCTTGGTGAGCATGTTCAGCAGGCTCACCCGGATCGACACGTCGAGCATCGAGGTGGACTCGTCCGCGATGAGCAGCCGCGGCGAGAGGGTGAGCCCTCGGGCGACGGACACGCGCTGGCGCTGACCGCCGGACATCTGGTGCGGGAACTTCCCGCTGTAGCTCTCCGGCGGGGTGAGGTCCACCGTGGTCAGCAGCTCGTCGACCCGTCGGTCCACCTCGGCGGTGGTCTTCGCCAGGCCATGCTTCCGCAGCGGGATGGACAGCGTGCTGCGCACCGAGCGGATCGGGTTGAGGGAGGCGTAGGGATCCTGGTGGATGTACTGCACGGCGCGCCGGTACTCGCGGCGCTCCGCACGGGTCATCTCGGTGAGGTCCCTGCCCTCGTAGCGCACCGCTCCGGAGGTCGGCGAGGCGAGGCCCGCGGCGAGGCGGGCGGTGGTGGTCTTCCCGCTGCCGGACTCGCCGACCAGGCACAGCACCTCGCCCGCTCCGACGCTCAGCGAGACGTCGGAGACCGCGGGGAGGTCCTTGCCCTTGACGTGGAAGACCTGCGAGGCGCCGTCGAGCTCGATGAGCGGGGCGGCGGGACGGGCCGAGGGGTCGGGGGTGGTCTCAGGCACGCGCGATCACCTTCCGTTCGTGGTGGACCTGATCGTGATGGATGCAGGCGGCGGCGTGGGTCATGTCCTTCGGCCGCTCGGTGAGGGTGATCAGCTCGGGCTCGACCTGCCGGCACTCGTCGGTGGCGAGCTCGCAGCGGGGCGCGAAGGCGCAGCCGGGGGGCAGGGTCGCGAGCGACGGCGGCGCCCCGGGGATGGAGGCCAGCTCCGGCAGGTCGCCGGTCACCGGCGGCACCGCGTTGATCAGCTTGGACGTGTACGGGTGCTTCGGTGCGGTGAAGATGTCCTGGGTGGATCCGGTCTCGATGACCTTCCCGGCGTACATCGTCACCACGCGGTCGGCGAGCTCCGCGGCGAGCGCAAGGTCGTGAGAGATGAAGATCATCGCGAACCCGTACTCCTCGCGCAGCTCCGCGAGCAGGTCGATCACGGTGCGCTGGGTGAGGATGTCCAGCGCCGTGGTCGGCTCGTCCAGCACCAGCAGGCGCGGGCGCAGGAGCAGGCCGGTGGCGATGAGGGCGCGCTGCTTCATGCCGCCGGAGAGCTCGTGCGGGTAGCTGCTCAGCACGCGCCGGGGCTCGAGGCGCACGGAGCGGAGGGCCTCGGCGGAGCGCTCGAGGATCTCCCGGCGGCCGATCCGGCCCGGGGAGTGGTCCTTGAGGGTGTCGGCCATCTGCTGGCCGATCGTGAGCACCGGGTTGAAGGCGTTCTGCGCGCCCTGGAACACCATGGCCGCCTCGGACCAGCGCCAGCGACGCAGCTGGGAGGCGGTCATCGCGGTGACATCCCGCTTCCGGCCGTCCTCCCCGGTGAACTCCACGGAGCCGCTGGTGATCTCGCCGAGGGTGGGCAGCAGGCGCAGCAGGGCGAGGCCCAGCGTCGTCTTCCCGCTGCCGGACTCCCCGACCAGGGCGAGCGAGCTCTGGGGGTGGAGGTCGAAGCTGACCCCGCGCAGCGCGCGGACCCTGCTGTCCTTGCCGGTGCGGTAGGCGACCTCGAGGTCGCGCACGGAGAGCACGGGCTCCCCCTGGGCGTTCTGCGGGGTCGGGGCGGGCTGGGGGTTCTGCGTGGTCTCGTTCATCAGCGGTCCCTCAGTCGGGGGTTGAGGATCTCTTCGAGGGTGCGGGTCAGGAGGATCAGGCCCAGCTGGAGCAGCACGATCATCGTGACCGGCGCGATGATGTACGGCATCGCGTCGGGGTTGAACATCGCGCCCTTGGTCCACGCGTCGTTGATCATGATTCCCCAGTTGCTGCCCTTCTGCGGGGCGAGACCCAGCAGGTAGAGGCCCACCATCGCGTAGATCGCGTTGGTGACCGCGATGATGAAGTTGATGAGGATGTAGCTGGCCATGTTGGGGACGATCTCCCCGAACACGATGCGCACCCAGCCCACGTCGAGCAGCTGCGCCGCCTCGACGAACTCGCGCTCCTTGAGGGAGAGCACCTGGGCGCGGATCGAGCGCATCAGCACCGGCCAGCTCAGCACGCCGATGATCACGGCGAGCAGCATCGGCGAGTCCAGCTTGTAGAAGGCACCCACCACGGCCAGCAGCACGATCTGCGGCACCGTCATCACGATGTCGGTCAGCTGCAGCATCACGGCGTCGAAGCGGCCGCCGAAGTAGCCGGCCAGCGAGCCGATCGCCACGGCGATCACGGTGGTGATGGCGGCGGCGAGGAAGCCGACCATCAGCACCGTGCGACCGCCGGTGACCAGGAGGTGGAGGGTGTCCTTGCCGGCGCCCTCGAGCCCCAGCCAGTGCTCGCCGCTGGGGGCCTCCCAGGCGCGGGCCGGATCCCCGGCCACGTGGGTGCCCATGATCAGCGGCCCCACCAGGGAGATCAGCAGGATGAGCAGGACCAGCAGGAGCCCGATGAAGCCCGAGGTGCTGCGGGTGAGCTCGTTCAGCAGGCGGCGCAGCGGGCTGACGCCGGCGGCCTTCGCGGGGACCGGGACGCCCGGGTCGGTGCTGACCGGGGGTGACGTGGCGGTCATGCCGCACCTCCTTCTCCGAGGCGGATCCGCGGGTCGAGCGCGGCGTTGACGAGGTCGGCGGCGAGGTTCGCGAGCACGACCGTGATGGTCACGACCAGCAGCACGCCCTGGATGGTGGGGTAGTCACGCGAGTTGATCGACTCGAACAGCAGCAGGCCGACGCCCTCGTAGGAGAAGGTCTGCTCGACGAAGATCGCGCCGCCCACGATGAATCCGGCCTGGGTCGCGATCTGCGCGATCAGCGGCAGCAGGGCGTTGCGGCCGACGTAGTTGGTCTGGATGCGGGACTCCTTGAGGCCGCGCGCCTTCGCGACGGTCACGTAGTCCTCGCCGAGCACCTGGGTGGTGGAGGCCTTCATGATCAGCGCCCAGGTCCCCACGGTGGTGAGGATGTAGGTGATCATCGGCAGCGTCGCGTGGTACCCGATGTCCGAGAGGAACCGGAAGGACAGCTCCGGGGTGACGCCCGGGGAGACGTTGCCGCGCATGCGGGTGTAGTCGATGACGCCCAGCTGGACGGCGCCGACCACCACGATGAGGATCGCCAGCAGGTAGTTGGGGATCGCGTGGAAGCCGCTGCCGATGATCGAGACGGCGTGGTCGATGATGCCGCCGCGGCGGTACGCCATGATCATGCCGAGGATCAGGCCGATGGAGATCGAGATCAGCAGGGCCAGGCCCACGCTGTACAGCGTCCACGGCAGGTACTGGGCGATCTTCTCCGTCACCGTGACGCCGGGCGTCGCGATCGAGGTGCCCATGTCGCCGTGCAGCAAGCCGGCCAGATAGTCGATGTACTGGCGCCAGATCGGGGTCGAGGGATCGAAGCGGAAGTAGTTCTGCGCCTCGGCGGCCGCCTGGTCGTAGCTCTTGCCGTACAGGCCGATCTGCTGGTTGATGTAGACGTCCACCGGGTTGCCGGGCAGCAGGCGCACCATGAGGAACACCCCGGAGGCGACCACCCAGATCACGAAGATCGAGCGCAGCAGGCGCCGCAGCACGAACGAGTGATAGATGCGGTGCCCGATCGAGGGTTTCGGGCGCGCGGCCGGGCGGGGCCCGGGTCGGGCGTCGGGGGTCGACACTCCAGCGGTCATTTCTCTCCTCGGGGGAAGCGACGGTGCTCGAGGGAACACTAATCACATATCGAGTGCGCGAACGTGGATTTTCAGGTAACGATTCGAGCAGATCTGCTCAGCGGGCACTGCCTGCTGCGATCTTGACAAGGGGCGCCCCGACCTCAGGCACCGCGGACGCTCCGTTGCGCGATCGTGACACACAGTCTCCTGCGCACGGCACGATTCGCGCGGGAGGCGCGATGGTGCTGGTGCAAGTTTCTAAGCCGCCGCGAGGGCGTGCTCGGTCCGCGCACGGTGCCCTGTGCGGGACCGGGACCGAGCGGTCGCTCAGTCGGCGTGACGTCGCAGCACCGGCACGGTCCCCAGGCCGATCGCGACGCCGTCGAGCATCCGCTCGAGCTCCTGCATCTGGAAGCGTTCGCCGTAGGCCTCCCGCGCGGCGGCCACCTGGGCCGCCGCCGGCTCGGCGTTCTCCGGCGCGGCGGCGGCCGCGGCGGTGGTGCCGTGGATCCGCAGGCCGAGCCGCGTGGTGCCGGCGCGGAGCCGGCCGGTGAGGTCGATCCGGTACGGGTGCCGCCACAGCAGCCCCACCTCCTCGCCGTCCACCTCGACCACGGCGATCTCGCGCAGCGGTGGTTCGAGCAGGGCACGGTAGCCGCTGCCGCCGCCCGCGGCCGGGAGCGGGGCGCCCTCACCGAGGTCGAGCACGAGCGGTCCCTGCGCGGCCTGCTCGTCGAGGGTCACCTCGGTCTCGAGCAGGAGTGGTCTCGTCTCCGCCGCCTCGGCGCCGACCAGGAGGTGGGGCAGGGTGATCGGGCGCGGCTGCTCGCCGGGGTGCGCGGCGGTCCACGGACCGTCCAGCGGGATCGGCGGCTGTGCTGCGAGGTCGGCCGACGGGCCCGGCTCGCCGGGCAGGACCGGTCCCACCAGCGCCTCGTCGGCGGCGAGCAGGAGGAGCGCCTGGTAGGGGTGAAGCTCGATCCTCGCCCCGTCGGGCGGGAGCGGGCGGGCGGCGCCGCCCTCGGGGTCGGCGGGGTCGTGGAGGCTCAGCGCGGCGCGCGGCTCCCGCAGCGACACCTCCACCGCGCGGCGCGTCGGCCCGGTGTTGACCAGCAGATGCAGGTCCGCGCCCGAGAGGCGGCGGCGCACGGTGCCCACCTCGCCGCCGTCGCCCGTCAGCTGCAGCGGCGGCGGCAGCACGGCGCGCAGGGCGGCGGCGAGGGCGCTGTCCCCTCCCCCGTCGGCCCCGTCGTTCGCGGCCCCCGCCATCGAGAGGGTCGCATGGTCGACGAGGTGCCCGTCGGCCCGCGCGTCCGAGGCCAGGCGCACGGGGATGCCCGCCGGATAGGCCGGGGACTCGACCGAGAGCACGGCGCCGCCGGCCTCCCGCACCCGGTCCAGCCAGGCCGTCGTCGCGGCGGGGAGGCGGGACAGGCGCGGCAGCACCACCACCGGGTACCGGGAGGGGTCGAGGTCCGGCAGGGCGTCGTCGTCGATCAGGTCGAGGTCGTAACCGGCCCGTCGGATCACGGCCGGGAGCTGCTCGCCGATGTGCGCCCGGCACGCGGCCCACAGGTCGTGGCCGCTGCCGCGGGCGGCACGCACGTCGACGTACGGGAGGAGCACGGCGACGTCCGCGCCGGGCTCGCCGAGCCGCATCGCCGCGCCGAGGCGGGTGAGGGCGGCGGTCAGCGCGGGCATCGCGGGCCACCAGGCGTTGCGGTCATCCAGCGCCCCGGCGGCGTAGAACGTCCAGCCGAGCCCCTCCACGTCCGGGGCGGAGTAGGGCCAGCCGTGCCCCACGAAGTGGGTGATCCCCAGCAGAAGATGCTCGTGCGCCTCTCCCAGCAGGTCCAGCGGCGTCGCGCGGAAGGACGGCGAGTGCACCCAGGTCCACACCTCGCTGGAGACCACCTCGCGCCGGTCCAGGTGCGCGGCGGAGGACGCCCAGCGGGACTGCGTCAGGGAGGTCCAGCCCGCCCCCTCCCCCTCGATGAGATGCGCTCCGCGCTGGGCGGAGAGGGTGATGGGCGGCTGGCCGTAGCCCTGGAGGCGGAAGCGGACCCCGTGCTCCTCGGCCCAGCGGCAGCAGGTCGCCACGAAGCCCTCCTCGACCAGCTCCGAGAGGGTGCGGCCGTAGTCCTCGCGGAGATCCTCGGCACCGGGGCCGCGCACCTCCAGCAGGTGCAGCAGCGGCAGCAGGTCGTATCCGCGCCGCCGGCGGAAGTGCTCCGGCAGCCCCGCGGTCCAGTCCGCCCGGTACACCTCGAGGCTGTCGCTGAACACGGAGCCGAGCAGCTCGGCGGGGACCGCGCCGAGCACCGCACCGCCCACCACGTCGAGGTGGTGGCGCACGGCATCGGCACTGAGATGGTCCACGACGGGGCCCTCGGCCCCTGCCGCGGCGCGTTTGACCTGCTGGCCGGTCACCTCCGACCAGGCGATGAGCAGGGTGCGGGGGCCCCGGCCGACGGGGACCTCTAGCCGGCCGTCCTCGAGGGCGAGCAGCTCCCAGCCGCTGGGCGGCAGGCCCTCACCGAGGTGGACCGAGACCAGCTGATCCCCGGGCCAGGACGGGGTGAGCTCCCAGCTCAGCGCCTCCGGGCCGAGGTCCCGACGCTCCCAGCGCAGGCGGCGCGCGGCGTGCTCGGGGCCGATGTGCGCGCCGCCGTAGGACCATCCGCTGCCCAGCGTCACATCCAGCCGCAGCCCGAGCGCGCGAGCCCGCTCCGCGGCGTGGCGCAGATGGCCCAGCACCTCGTCGGAGAGGTACTCCGGCGATCCCGGCCGCAGCGGATGGACCAGGGCCACCTCCGCCCCGCCGAGGCCGGCGGCCGCCATCGCTTCGAGCTCGCGGTCCAGCTCCGCCCGGTCCACGTCCGGACCGAACCACCACCAGCGCATCAGGGGCCGCGCCGCCGGGTCCGGCGCGGCGAGCGCGCCGAGCACGTCGGCAGCGGTGTGCGGGACCCGGCCCGTCGCCGGCACCCGGGCGGGCTGCTCGGGCGCGCCGTCGGTCTCGAGCGGGTGGTGGTGCGGACCGGGGGTGGAGGTCATGACAGCTTCCGGGGTCAGGAGGTGGCGGGCGGGCTCCAGCGCTGCACGGCGTCCGGCTCCGCCCAGCTCACGCCGAGCTCGCTGAAGGGGCGCCCGGCGCGGAGCGCCTCGAGCAGGACCGCCTCGATGTCCTCGACGACCGGGTGCCCGGCCTCGCCCTCCCCCACCCAGGTCACGCCGCTGCGGATCGGCAGCGGATCCGGGACGGACTGGATCGCCTCCAGCACGGCGCTGAACACGCCGGTGGAGGCGAGCGAGGACAGCAGCGGGACCCGCCGGTCGCGCACATGGGCGATGAGGTTCTCCAGGAGGCCCGCCCGCTCGTGGACCAGCTCCTCGCTCGTCCCGTCGGGCGCGGTGCGCACGGAACGGTCCTCCGTGTACAGGAGCCGGTGGGTGCCCTCCGTGCCGCTGATCTCGACCCAGGGGCTCTCCTGCTGCGGCGAGGTGGTGGTCAGCGCGCACACCACCGACGGGCCCTGACCGACGGGGTCGATGCGCAGGAACGTCGTGTCGTCGGCCTGGATGTCGTGGGCGCGACGCAGCTCGGTGGTGACCTGCGCGATGTCCTCGACCTCGTCGATCCCGGCGATCGCGAGGCCCGCGTGCACGGCGTGCGCGAGCGGGTTGGTGGCCACGCCGTCGGCCACGCGTCGGCCGTCCATCCGGCGCTTGCCGGCCCAGGCCGAGCGGGCGTAGTAGGCGCGGTCCCGCTGCCAGGCGCCGTAGACGTGCACGGCGTCGACCGTTCCCAGCGAGCCCTCGGCGACCTCGCGGCGCAGCAGGTCCACGCCGGCGCCGCCGCGGGCCTGGAAGCCCACCTGCACCGAGCGGCCCGCGGCATCCGCCGCCTCGAGCAGCGGCCGATGGTCCGCGAGCGCGGGCACCGGCGGCTTCTCGAGGTAGACGTCGAGGCCGGCGTCGAGCGCCTCGGTCGCGAGCGGCACGTGGGTGCCGATCGGGGTGGCGATCACGACGATCTCGGGTCGGTCCTCCTCCGGCACCGCGGCGAGCAGGTCGCCGAGGCTGCGGTGGTGGATCGCGGCCAGCTCCGCGGACGGCTCGGCCACGTCGACCACGCCCACCAGGCGGGCGGTCCCGGCCGCCTCGAGACGCTCGAGGCCGCGCAGGTGGACGGCGCCGAAGCCGCGGGTGCCGATCAGGGCGACGCGGACAGGGCTCATCGGGCGGCTCCCGCGGGGGTCTCCTCGCGGGCGAGGTCCAGGCCCAGGAACTCCCGGACGTCGACGGGTAGGCCGGTGGCCAGGGACTCGTTGCCGCAGATCCCCACGGAGATCGCGCGCAGGCCGTCGCGGTGGTCGGAGGGTCGGCCCAGCTCGTCCTCGACCGCGCCCACGAACACGTCGCGCAGCAGCAGGGCGTCGCCGCCGCCGTGCCCGCCCACGCCCTCGGGGATCTCCACCTCACGGGCCGGGGCGAAGTGGGTCTGGACGACCAGCCGCTCGCCGCGCTCGCGCACACCGGCGTCATCGGTGGTCACGGCGACGGCGCTGGGGTCGACGTGCGCACGGCCGTCCTCCCCCTTGGCGACCACCTCGGCGCGCTCGACCACCTCGAGCTCCGCCCGGCCCGCGGTGCCGTTGATCGCGACCCGGTAGCCCTCCCAGGGGCTGTGGGCGTTCAGGGCGTAGGTGAGGGTCGCGCCGCGGGAGTAGTCCACGAGCGCGGTGAGGTTGTCCTCGGCGGTGATGCCGGCGTCGAACACGGAGCGGTCGCGCTGGTAGCCGTCGTGCTTCTCTGCCTGGAGGTAGAGCGCCTCGAGGCGCTCGTCGGAGCGGAGGTCCAGCTCGAAGGGATCGTGCGCGCCGTCGTGGGTGCCGCGCTCGGGCAGTGCGGCCTGGCCGCGCTCGGCGGCGGCGTCGGCCCCGTAGAACCGCAGCCCGCCGCGGGCGTAGACCCGTGCGGGGGTGTCGGCGATCCACCAGTTCACGAGGTCGAAGTGGTGCGCGGCCTTGTGGATGAACAGGCCGCCGGAGTTGGTCTTGTCGCGGTGCCAGCGGCGGAAGTAATCCGCGCCGTGCTGGGTGTCCAGCACCCACTCGAAGGTCACCGAGACGACCTCACCGATCTCGCCCGAGGCGATGACCTGCCGCAGCGCCGTGTTGCGCGGGCTGTAGCGGTAGTTGAAGGTCACCACCACGCTGCGGCCGGTGCGGTCGATCGCGTCCTGGATGGCGCGGGCCGAGGGCGCATCGATGGTCAGCGGCTTCTCGACGACCACGTCGGCCCCCGCCTCGAGGGAGCGCACCACGTGCTCTGCGTGGAGGCGGTCCACGCTGGTGACGATCACCCGGTCCACACGCTGCTCGCGGATGACGTCCTCGAGCTCGTCCGGGCCGGCCAGGACCACGTCCGCGAAGGCCGGGATCCGGTCGCGGTGGAACTCGCGCCGGGCGGGGTTCACGTCCAGGAGGGCCACCAGCTCGGCGACGTCGGCGTGCGGGCCGGCGATCGCGTCGAGGTACATCTGGGCGCGGTGGCCGGAACCGATCAGGGCATAACGCGTGGGCATGGAGCTTCTTCCGTGGCAGTGGTGGTGAGGCGAGCGGGACGGGCCCGTCGGCCGGCGGACTGCGGCCGGCCGACGGATCCGGGGGGGGGACTACTTGATGCCGGTCGTGGCGAAGCCCTTGACCAGGAAACGCTGGCCGAAGAGGAACACCAGGAACAGCGGGATCAGGGAGACCACCGACATGGCGAACATGGCGCCCCAGTCGGAGGAGCCCTGGGTGTCCAGGAACGACTTCAGCGCGAGCGGGACGGTGAAGTTGTCCGGGCTCGTGAGGTAGATGAGGGAGCCGAAGAAGTCGTTCCACATCCACATGAAGGTGAAGATCGTGGTGGTCGCCAGGGCCGGCAGCATGAGCGGCAGGATCACCTGGAAGAAGATCCGGAAGTGACCGCAGCCGTCGATGCGCGCGGCCTCATCGAGCTCCCGCGGGATGCCGCGGATGAACTGGACCATGAGGAACACGAAGAACGCATCCGTGGCCAGGAACTTCGGCAGGATCAGCGGCAGCATCGTGTTCACCCAGCCGGTCTGGCTGAACAGGATGTACTGCGGCACGATCACCACGTGGATGGGCAGCATCAGCGTCATCAGCATGACCGCGAAGGCGATGTTGCGACCCCAGAACCGCAGTCGCGCGAAGGCGTACGCGGTCAGCGAGCAGGCGATGAGGTTGCCGACCACGCAGCCCAGCACGAGCAGCGTGGAGTTCATCAGGTAGTGCGAGAAGGGCTGCGCGAGGGACTCCCAGCCGCGCTGGTAGTTCGAGAAGTCCAGGCTCACCGGGAACAGGCCCGGGTTGCGGAAGATCTCCTCGTTCGGCCGCAGCGAGGAGACGACCATCCACAGCAGCGGATAGATCATCACCAGGCTGGCCACGATCATGATCAGGTGGCGGATCGAGCGGCTCACCAGGCGGCGGGGCCGGGCCCTGGGGGCGACGCGCGCCGAGGCGGAGCCGGCGGCGTCCGAGGACGCGGCGGGGCCGGAGGCGGGGGCTTTGCTCTGAAGATCAGTCATCGTAGAACACCCAGAACTTGGAGACGAAGAAGTTGATGGCGGTGAAGATCGCGACGATGATCAGCAGCAGCCAGGCCATCGCGGAGGCGTAGCCCATGTCGAACTGGGCGAACCCCTTCTGGTACAGGTACAGCGTGTAGAACATCGTCGAGTCCGACGGTCCGCCGGTCCCGCCCGAGACCACGAAGGCCTGCGTGAAGGACTGGAACGCGTTGATCACCTGGAGCACCACGTTGAAGAAGATGATCGGGGTGAGCAGCGGGACCGTGATCCGGAAGAACTGCGCGAGCTTCGAGGCGCCGTCCACGGACGCGGCCTCGTAGTACATCTCCGGGATCTGCCGCAGGCCCGCGAGGAAGATGATCATCGGGGACCCGAAGGTCCACACGTGCAGCAGGATGATCGTGCCCAGCGCCGTGTCCGGGTTGGAGACCCACCCGGGCAGGTTCTCGAAGCCGAGCATCCCGCCGAGCTGGTTGATCAGGCCGTTCGCACCGAACATCTGGCGCCACAGGATCGCGATCGCGACCGAGCCGCCCAGCAGCGAGGGCAGGTAGAACACCGAGCGGTAGAAGGAGAGCCCCTTCATGCCCTGGTTCAGCAGCACGGCCAGGATCAGCGCCGCGATCAGCTGCAGGGGGACGCCCACGAACACGTAGATGAACGTGACCACCAGCGAGTTGTGCAGGCGGGTGTCGCCGATCATCTTCGTGATGTTGTCCAGCCCCACGAACTTCGGCGGGGCCAGCAGGCTGTAATCCGTGAACGCCAGCGCGAACGAGGCGACCATGGGGATCAGCGTGATCCCCACCAGCCCGATCAGCCACGGCGTCATGAACACCAGCGCCGACTTGTTGTCGGGGTGCTTCTCCTTCGCGCCGCCCTTATGGCGGTTGGACACGATGGAGGCGAGTTCTCCCACCGCACTCATTGGCTACTTCCCTTCTTCGTCGGTCACCCGGCGCCCGTCCGGCGAGGGGCGTGTCCCTCGCCCGGACGGGCGCCGGGGTGGCAGGTGGCTCAGCCGATCGCGGCGGTGAGCTCGTCGATCAACCGCTGGGCGGCCTCGGCCGGGGTGAGGTTGCCGAACAGCATGTCCTCGCAGGCACGGGTGAGGATGTCCTCGAACTGTCCGCCGCCCTGCGGGGTGATCTCGGGAGCGGAGCCGAGCTCCGACTCGATGGACTCGAGGTAGTCCACGGCCTTCGTGTTCGCCTCGTCCAGGTCCGGCACGATCGCCTCGCGCACCGTCAGGTTGCCGGGCACGCCCCTCTCGACGGAGAGGACCTTGCCGGCGTCGGGCGAGTTCACGAGGTAGTCCACGAAGGCCACGGCGGCCTCGGGGCTCTTCGTCGTGGAGGAGACGGCCCAGTACATCGAGGCCTTGTACCAGAGCTGCGCCTCCGCGGCGGAGCCGGACATCGACGGCGGCCGCAGCACGGTCACGCCCTCGGGGACCAGCCCGTCGTGGGCGACGACCTGGTTGGACCAGGCCACGGTCATCGCGACCTTCCCGGTCGCGAACAGCGACTGGTCCATCGCCTGCGCCGAGTCCTCGACCGAGACGCTCGCGCCGGGGCCCGCCTTGCTGTCCTGGATCTTCTTGGCCCAGTCGAACCAGGCGGTGGCGGTCTCCAGGTCGAAGCCCGCCGCGCCGTCCTTGTACTGGTCCTGGCCGGCCTGGCGCACGTACACCTGGAACAGGCCCTGGACGGAGCCCATCTGGGTCATGCCGTAGGTGCCGTCCGGGGTGGCCTCGGTGATCTTCACGGCGGTCTCGATGAGGTCGTCCCAGGTCCAGGTGGTGTCGTCGGGGACCTCGACGCCGGCCTCCTTGAACACGACGGGGTTGATGAGGAAGGCGAAGGCGTTCAGGCCGGCGTTGATCGCGGCGAGGCCGACGTCCGGCAGCTCGCCCACCTCGACGGAGCCGGGGACGAAGTCATCGGTCGTCAGGCCGGCGCCGGCGAGGTCGAGCAGTGCGCCGCGCCCGCCGTACTCGGAGAGGTACTTCTCGTCCATCTGGACGATGTCGGGGAAGTCGCCGCCGGCGGCCTGGGTGGCGAGCTTGTCCCAGTAGCCGCCCCACTCCCCGGGCTCGAGGGCGATGGTGGTCTCCGGCGCGACCTCCTTGAACGCCTCGACGACCTTCTTGGTGCTCTCGTCACGGGTGGGGTTGCCCCACCAGGCGAGCCGGAGGGAGGCGGAGCCGTCCTCGCCGCCTCCGCCACCGGTTCCTCCCGAGGCGTTGGGGCCGCAGGCGGCGAGGGCGGCGAGGCCGGGGACGGCGATGCCGAGGGAGAGGGCGGAGCGGCGAGAGAGCATCAGATCTCCTTTGATCTTCGAGCATGCGACGAGGACTGCTAAAGCACTGTGGAATGGAGGGATCCTCCATTGCGACTCGCCTCAGGAAAGCGCTTGACGGCGTGTTTGTCAACCGTCTCCGGTCACGCTCGGATCACGGGCGCCGACGATGGAAACCCCGGGTGGGACGGTCGCCGGCGGCGGGCCCGAGGCCCTGCCGCGGGACGACCTTGCATCGGCGCGGCGGCCGCGCCTAGTGTCGCGCCCACGGTGCCCTGAAACGCTTCAGGGTCGTGCCGTCTCCCCCGTCCGGAAGGATCGATGATGATCTCCCGCCGCAGCACCCTCGCCCTCCTCGCCTCCGCGGGCCTGGTTCCCGCCCTCGCCGCCTGCGGCCCCAACGCCTCCCCAGGCTCCGGCGGAGGCGGCGGTGGTCCCCTCCGCATCTACTGGTGGGGCGGCGATCTGCGCAACGGGATGACGCGCGAGGCGCTGGACCTGTTCACGGCCGCCCATGACGACATCGAGGTCGCCCCCGAGTACAGCGAATGGACCGGCTACTGGGACAAGCTCGCCACCCAGTTCGCCGGCGGCGACGCCCCGGACGTGCTCCAGATGGACGAGGCGTACATCGACTCCTACGGCTCCCGGTCCTCGCTGCTGGACCTCGAGACCGTCTCCGACGTGCTCGACCTCAGCGCCATGGACGAGGCGGTGCTCGAGACCGGCCGGCTGGCCGACGGCACCCTCGTCGGCGCCCCGCTGGGCATCGGGATCTTCTCCGTCGGCGTCAATCCCACGATCCTGGAGAAGGCCGGCGTCGAGATGCCGGAGGACACCACGTGGACCTGGGACGACTTCGCCGAGGTCTCCGCCGCGGTCAGCGAGTGGGCGAAGACCGCCGGCGAGGACGTGGTGGGCTTCGACTTCTTCGGCACCGGCGCGGCCGAGCTCGGCGCCTGGGCCCGCCAGAGCGGCGAGCAGCTGTTCCCCCGCGAGGACGAGACCCTCGTCAGCGTCGAGACGATCACCGCCTATCTCGAGCATGCGCTGACCCTTGTGCAGACCGGAGCGACGGCGGCCCCCTCCGAGCAGCTCGAGGACGCCGCCGCCGGGGTCGAGCAGGGCCGCTTCGGCACCAACCGTGCCGCCTTCCACCTGCAGTTCCATACGCAGGTGCAGACCTTCCAGAAGTCCTCCGGCTCCCCGCTCACGCTGTTGCGCCTGCCGGCCCTCACCAGCGGCGACCACCAGATGGTCAACAAGGCCTCGATGTACTGGTCGATCTCGGCCAAGGCCGCCGATCCCACCCGGGCCGGGACCCTGGTGGACTTCCTGCTGCGCGACAAGGAGGCCGCGAAGGTCCTCAAGATCGAGCGCGGCGTCACCGCCTTCCCCGAGCTGCAGACGGAGATCGAGTCGGTCCTGGACGAGAACGAGATGGTCTCCCTCGAGTTCGCGCGCACGATGCAGGAGGAGGTGGTGCGACCGCCGCTGGTCACGCCCGCCTCCGGCGTGGGCTTCGGGGACGAGCTCTCCCGCCTCGGCGAGGAGTCCCTCTTCGGCAAGCGGCCGCCGGCGGAGGTCGCCGAGGAGATCCACTCCGCCCTCACCGGGATGCAGCCCAGCACCTGAGCCCGCCCCGCCCGCCGCCCGTCGTCGAAGGAGACGCCATGCCCGCCGCCCCGCTGTTCCCTCGACGTCCCGGACGACGCACCGCCCTGCTCGGCGCGCTCGCCGCCGGGACCCTCGCCGCCTGCGGGCCGAACGCCTCCCCCGGCGGCGGATCGGGGGACGACTCCTCGCCCTCGCTGCGCTTCTCCTGGTGGGGCAATCCCGAGCGGGCCGCGACCACCCAGGAGGTCCTCGACCTGTTCGTGGCGGCGCACCCCGAGGTGACGGTCGCCGCCGAGCCCGGGGACATCTCCGGCTACTTCGACAAGCTGGCCACCTCGGTCGCCGCCGGGGACGAGCCCGACGTCATCACCATGGGCGGCGCCTACCCCGCCGAGTACGCCGCCCGGGAGGTGCTGCTGGACCTCGCCACCGTGGAGGACGCACTGGACCTCTCCGGCATGGACGAGGGCGCCCGCACCAACGGCCAGGTGAGCGGCACCCAGGTCGCGGTCACCACCGGCATCAACGCGCCCGGGATGATCGTGAATCGCTCGGTGCTCGAGGCGGCCGGGGTCGAGCTGCCCGATCCCGAGACCTGGACCTGGGAGGACTTCTCCGAGGCTGCCCAGGCGGTCAGCGAGGGGTCCGGGAAGGGGACCGTCGGCTCCGGCACCGTGTTCACCCACGACACCCTGGACCTCTGGGCACGCCAGCACGGCCAGATCCTTTACACCGAGGAGGGCGGGATCGGGGTGGACGTCGAGACCGTCGCCGCCTTCTTCGCGTACTCGAAGTCGCTCATCGACTCCGGCGCCTCCCCCGGCGCGGAGGAGCTGGTGGAGCTCACCGACGTGGGCCCCGAGCAGACACTGATGGGTCGCGGCGCGGCGGCCTTCATGCTCACCTGGTCCAGCTCCCTGACCCCGCTGAGCGAGGCCTCCGGCGCCCCGCTCGAGATCGTCAAGGTCCCCGGCGAGTCCGTCGAGAGCGGGGTCTGGCTGCAGTCCTCGCAGTTCTACACGATCTCCGCCCGCAGCTCGGCCCCGAAGACGGCGGCGGCGCTGGTCAGCTTCCTGATCAACGATCCGCAGGCCGCCCGGCTCATCCTCACCGACCGCGGGGTCCCGGCCCTGGAGTCGGTGCGCCGGGCGATCCTGCCGGAGCTCTCGGAGACGGCCCGCGGGGAGGTCGAGTACATCTCGGCGCTGGGCGAGATGGAGCTGAAGCCCACCTGGATCGGGCCGGCGGGGTCCACCGCGGTGCAGGAGATCACCCCGCGCCACCAGAACGCCGTCCTGTTCGGGGATGCCACCGCCCAGGAGGCGGCCCAGGCCTGGCACGACGAGGCCGTCGCGGCAGTCTCCGGATGAGCGGGGCATCGGCCCGCCCGGCCCCGGGCGGCGGCCGGATCGACCGGCGCGCGGTGGTCTCGCGGCACGACCCGCGGGTGAACGGCACGTCCGACGGCGTGCTCTCGGTGGGCAACGGCAGCTTCGCCGCCGGGGTGGACCGCACCGGCACCCAGACTCTGTGCGGCCCGGGCAGCGCGGAGGCCCGCCTGAACACGATGGCGGAATGGGGCTGGCACACGATGCCGCAGCCGCCCCCGGCGCCGTGGGAGTCGCTCCTGCGGCCCTACTCCTCCCCGCGCGGCCAGGCGGCGTACATGGACCTGCCCGGCGGCACCGAGGATCCCGGACCCGCCGAGGCATGGTTCCGGGAGAACCCGCACAAGGTCTCCCTGCTGCGCTTCGCGCTGGTCGATGCCGGGACGGGCCGCTCCCCCGCGGCCGCGGACCTCGCCGGCGCCAGCCAGCACCTCGAGCTGTGGAGCGGCACGATCCGCTCGCGCTTCCGCTACCGCGGGCGGGAGTGCACGGTGGTCACCGCCGCCGATCCCGAGCAGGCCGCGCTCGCGCTGCGGATCGACGCCCCCGGTCTCGCGCTCGCCCTCTCCTTCCCCTACGGATCCGCCGCCTGGGACCTCGCCGCGGACTGGGACCGTCCCGGAGCCCACAGCACCCGCCCCGAGGGCGGGGTGATCCGTCGTCGGCTGGACGATCTGGCCTATGACGTGCACGTGCACGGGGCCGGGCTGCGCGCCGTCGGAGCGCACGAGGTGCACCTGGTGCCGGGCGGCGCGGCGGCCGACGGACCGCTGGACGTGGCGCTCGAGCTGGTGCCGCGGGAGGTCCCTGCGCTGTCGCTGCCCCCGGAGGCCCGACCGACGGGCAGCGCCGCCCTCGACGGCCCCCGGGCTCCCGCCCTGGTGCGGGAGCGGTCGGCGCGGTTCTGGTCGGAGCACTGGGAGGGGACCGGGGTGCTCGACCTCGGGGCGGCCGACGATCCGCGCGCCGCCGAGCTCGAGCGTCGCGCGGTGCTCTCCCGCTACGTCCAGCGCGTGCACGCCGCGGGGGTGCTGCCCCCGGCGGAGACCGGGCTGCTCGCGAACTCGTGGCGGGGGAAGTTCCACCTGGAGATGCACTGGTGGCATGCCGCCCACTTCGCCGTCTGGGGCGATGCCGCCTCGCTGCGACGGAGCCTGGACTTCTACGGCCGGGCCCTGCCCGTCGCGCGGGCGACCGCGGCGCGCCAGCACTGCCGCGGGGCGCGCTGGCCCAAGCAGATCGGGCCCGACCTGCACGAGTCCCCGAGCGACATCGGTCCCTTCCTGCTGTGGCAGCAGCCGCACCCGATCCACCTCGCCGAGCTGCTGCGGCGTGCCGACCCGGAATCCGCCGCTGACCCGATGCTGCAGGAGGTCGTGGAGCAGACGGCGCTGTGCCTGGTGGACCTGCTCCGCGAGGACGCGGACGGCCTCGGCGTCGGCCCGCCGCTCATCGGCGCCCAGGAGCGCCACGTCGGCGACCGCGCCGCCCTCCGCGACGCCTCCTTCGAGCTGGCCTATGCGGCCTGGGCCCTGCGCGTCGCCGATCGGTGGCGTCATCTGCGCAGCGACCGTGGAGCCGGCGAGCTCACCGAGATCGCGCGACGGATCCATGCGCCGCTCACCGACCGGGGCGAGCTGACCACGTTCCGGTCGGGGCCGGCGATGGAGCGCTCGGATCACCCCTCCCACCTGCTGGCGCATGGCATGGTGCCGCCCACCGGGACGGTCCCGCAGGAGGCGGCGCAGCGCGCGCTCGAGGACGTCCTGGCGCAGTGGGACTGGGAGTCGACCTGGGGGTGGGACTATCCGGCGCTCGCGATGACCGCGACCCGGCTGCGCCGCCCGGAGCAGGCGGTCGATGCCCTGCTGCTGCCCACGCCCAAGAACCGCTGCGATGCGGCGGGCCACTTCCCGCAGCGCCCCGGCCTGCCCGCCTACCTCCCGGCCAACGGCGGCACGCTCCTCGCGCTCGCCCTCATGGCGGCGGGCTGGGACGAGGGCCCGGACGCCCCCGGCCTGCCCCCGCAGTGGGGTGCCCGGCACGAGGGGATCCGGCCGCTGCCCGGCGAGGAGCGCTGACCACGACGGCCCGCCTTCCCCGGCCGACCGCCGCGCCGGAGCTACCCTGTGGCCACGGTGCGCCGCCGAGGGCGGCGGGGCGGGCGCGGAGGTCCGCCCCGGAGGCGGGCGCGCGATCCGACCCTGGGAGGCCCCATGAGCACCGACCCGACCCTGCGACAGTCCCACCGTGCGACCCCGCCGCGCCACGGCTCGGGAGTGATCGCGAAGCTGCTGACCACGCTGTACGCCCTGGTGGTGCTCCCGGTCGCGCTCGGTCTGCTCTCCTTCGGGAGCAGCGGACTGCAGCGCGTCGTGACGACCTCGGGCGGCGGGAGGTCGCTCCTGCCGGAGATCCTGAACGGTCCGATGGCCACCCAGATCCTGCTCGGCCTCGGCGTGGGGATCCTGCTGCTGATGAGCATCGTGGTCACCGGCCTCGCCAGCTCTGCCGGGATGATCGTGGCCGGAGTGCTGGGCCTCGGCGCCGTGCTCCTCACCGCGGTGCCGAGCCTGCTGCTGCAGCTGTACGGCGTCCGTCCCGAGTTCGTGCCGGCCGAGCTGCTCGACGGGTTCTTCTACGGCGTCCCGCTGGTGATCGGTCCGCTGCTCGGCGGGCTCGGGACGGCGCTCGCGATCGCTCGGCGCCGCCCGCGATCGCCCTGGTTCCTCTCCCTCCTGGGACTGGTGCTGGTGCCGCTGGGCCTGCTGATCGCGATGGCGCTGATGTTCGGCGCCCACGCCGAAGGGGTGTACGCGGCCCTGCAGAGGTTCGAGGCCGATTTCAACCCGGTGGTCGCGCTGGTCGTGGCGGCGGGGGCGGTCCTGCTGTGGGTCGTCGCGGCGACCACCGCCTGGTCGACCCTCGCCTCGACGGTCATGGCCCTGCTCCTGCTGGCGGCGAGCGCGGCGGCCCTGCAGCCGGGTCTCGTGGGGATCCCCTCCGCTGTCTGGAAGGTCCCGGCCGGTCAGGTCGCGATCTCCTTCCTGATGAGCGGGGGCGGCATCGCGGCGGCGGCGATCCTGCTGGTCCACACGGCCGTGCTGGCGTCGGTGCGCGGTCGCGCCCGTCGGCGCCTGCGCGAGCAGCCCCCGGCCGAGCCCGCCGTGCCGACCGACCTGTCCGGGCCGACCGATCCGCCGCCCGTCGGGCAGCCCGCCTGAGGTCCCGCCTGGGATCACCGCCGCCGCCACCGACCGTTCACCTGCGCTCCATCACGCGGCGCTAGCCTGCCCGTCTCAGCACCGCGCACGGGACGGAGCCGGAGGTGGACATCACCGCATGGGCCCTGGCCCTGATGGAGTTCCTCGGCGGGCCGGGCACCGCCCTGGTCATCGCCGCCGAGGCGCTCTTCCCGCCTGTCCCGGGGGAGATCCTGCTGCCCTTCGCCGGGGTGAGCGCCGCCGCCGAGGGCGATCCCGTGGCGGTGCCGCTGCTGTGGACCACGGCCGGCTCCGTGCTGGGCGGGCTCGGCGTCTACGGCGTGGGGCGGGCCCTGGGGCTGCGCCGCACGCGGGCGGCGGTGCGGCGCCTCCCGCTGCTCGAGGAGCGGGACCTCGACGGGGCGATGCGCTTCTTCGCCCGCTGGGGCTTCCCCGCGGTGATGATCGCGCGGTTCGTCCCGATGGTGCGCACCTTCATCTCGATCCCGGCGGGCATCGAGAGGATGCCGATATGGCTGTTCGCCCTGGCCACGGCGCTGGGGTCCGGGATCTGGAATGCTGTCTTCGTGGTCGCGGGCTACTCCTTCGGGCAGGCCGGGGGCGAGACCCTCGAGGGGTTCGTGCAGCTGTACTCGTGGATCGTCGGCGGGCTCGGGGTGCTCGCCGGGGCGGGGTTCCTGGTGCGTCGGCTGCGGGATCGACGCGCCCGTCGCGACCCTCCGGGGGCGCCTGCACCGCCTACGCTCGAGGAGTGAGCAGCGACCCCCGCACCCCTGCCGGCCGCGCCGGTCCCGCGGCGGACGTCGGCCGCTGGTTCGCGACGGCCACCTCCCGCCCGCTGGACGGTCCCGGCCCCACCCGGGGCGGCCCGCGCCTGCCGGCCTGGGGGCCGATGGAGGGCGCGCACTACGGGCTGCGCAGCGCCCCCGAGGAGGTCGCCGCCGCGCTCGAGCTGCTGCGGGACCGACCGGTCGCGGTGCTCACCGGGGCCGGGATGTCCACCGGCTCGGGCCTGCCGGACTATCGCGGCCGCGATGCGGTGCCGCGCTCGCCCATGACCTACCAGGAGTTCATGGGCCACGACCTGGCGCGACGGCGGTACTGGGCGCGCTCGACGGTGGGCTGGGAGCAGTTCCGCGGCGCCCGGCCCGGGCGGGCCCACCTCCTGCTGGCGGCGCTGTCCCCCGCGGTCCTCCCGGTCACGGCCGTGATCACGCAGAACGTCGACGGCCTGCACCAGGCGGCTGGCTCCTCCCCCGTGATCGACCTGCACGGACGGCTGGACCGGGTGCGCTGTCAGAGCTGCGGGACGCTCTCCTCCCGCGCCGCCCTGCACTCGCGGATGCTCACGATGAACCCCGAGCTCGCCGCGCGCCTGCCCGATCTGGCGGCCGACGCCGCCCAGGCGCCCGACGGGGACGCCGAGGTGGATCGCACCAGTTCCTTCCGCTACCCGCCGTGCCCGCTGTGCGGTGGGATCCTCAAGCCCGACGTGGTGTTCTTCGGGGAGTCCGCGCGGCGCGAGGTGGTGGACGAAGCCTTCGCCGCGCTCGAGGCGGCGAGCGCGCTGCTGGTGCTGGGCTCCTCGCTGACCGTGCAGTCCGGGCTGCGCTTCGTGCGTGCGGCCGGGCGTCAGCGCAAGCCCGTGGTGATCCTCAACGACGGGCCCACGCGCGCCGATCCGGAGGCGGCCCTGCGCCTGCACGGCCGGATCGAGGAGGTGCTGGCGGACTGGGCCGGGGCCTGAACAGGGCTCAGCCCGCGCGGCCCACCAGCACGCTCGCGAGCGCCTGCAGATCGGCCTGGTCGACCTCCCGGAACTCGAGCTCCGGATCCTCCGTGCCCGGGTCGAGCGCCTCCATGGTGAGCACGGCGTCGGGCAGCGCGTAGGCGTGGAGCTGCTGGACCGAGCCCTCGGCGGTGTGCACCACGGTCAGCACGGTCAGGGCGCGGGTGCGGGCGAGGCGCTCGGCGAGCGGGTGCCCGGCGAGGGCGGAGACGCTCACGTGCAGCGGGGCGCCTCCGGCGCGGGCGACCCGGTCGGGGTCGAGGACGGCGGTGAGCCGCGAGGCGGCGGCCTCGGCGGGCAGGACGGTGAAGCGGTGCAGGCCCGCTGCGGAGACCTCCTCCTCGAGCACCCCGGCCTCGTGCACGTACCAGTGCAGGCGGTGCACCTGCGGGCCCTGCTCGGTCTGCACGGTGCGCTCGGCGGTGGTGAACAGTGGCGCGGTCCGGCGCAGCACCAGGCAGCCCGTGATCTCGGGGGCCGCGCGCCAGGTCGGTGCGCCGGTCCCGGGCTCGGTGCGCTGGTGCACCTGTCCTGAGGCGACCATGGCGCGAAGGGCGATGCCGCTCGCGAGACGCCGCTGCTCGGGGTGCTCGTCCAGCCATGGGGCGGCGACGAACTGCGCTCGCGCGTAGCCGTCGAGCGCAGCGATCTGCTCGTCCGTGAGGGTGAGGAGCGGCTCCCGCCCCTGCGCCTCGGTGAGCAGCGCGGCCGCGGCGGCGAGATCCTCCGAGGTGTGCTGCGGGGGCAGGTCCGGGTCCGTGCCGCCGATGCCCGCCGGCAGATCGGGCACCTCTCCGGGGGTCTCGGAACCGTCGGGCCGGTCGGCGGGGTGGGCGCTCATCCCTCGACACTATCGGCCGGGCGGGGCCGGTGGTCCAGCGCCCGCGGCACCCCGCCGCGCCGCTCAGGAGCTCTTCGGAGTCTCCCCGGTGGACCAGAAGTACAGCAGGTCGGTGCCGTTCAGCAGTCGATCCCCGATGGCCCGCTGCTGGTAGATCACTGGGTTGTGGGAGGAGAGGGTGCGGGCGTTGCGCCAGTGGCGGTCCAGCGCGCGGGAGGTCGAGGTGGCCGACGCCCCTCCCACCTCGAACAGGTCGGTGGTCACCGAGAGCACGTCGGGCACCACGGTGAGCTGCGCCTGGATGGTGCGCAGCTCCGCGGCGTCGATCCGGGCGTCACGATCATCCTCCGAGGCGGAGCGGGCGACCTCGAGGGCCCGGGCGGCGGCGAGCACCGCGTCCTCGGCGGCGGCCACGCGCGCCGAGATCCGGCCGATGACCTGCTGGACCAGCGGATCCTGGGCCGCGGTGGCGCCGCTGCCCTGGGAGTAGACGCGGGTGCGGGAGCGGACGAAGCCGACCGCGTCGCGCAGGGCGGCCCGCGCCACGCCCACGAGCGAGGAGAGCAGCACGAGCTGGAGGAAGGAGGTCTGGGTGGTGGGGGCGCCGTCCCCGCCGTTCGGCCGGACCCGGACCTGGTCGGCGGGGACGCTCACGCCCTCGAAGAGCGTGGAGCCGCTGCCGGTGAGGATCTGGCCGAAGCCGTCCCAGTCGTCGCGCAGGGTCACCCCGGGGGCGTCGGCGCGCACGGTGACACGGGCCCGCCCGCCGTCCTCGGTGCGGGCGGAGACGTCGATCCAGTCCGCGAACAGCGACCCGGTGGAGTAGTGCTTCTCGCCGTCCAGCCGATAGCCGTCTCCGTCGCGGACCACGGTGGTGCTCAGGTCGCCGACCGTCGCGGTGCTGCGCTCATGGCTGGCGTTGCCGAACACCGCGCCGGCGGCGATCGACTCGAGCCGCTGATCGGCCTCGGGCCCCTGCTCCCCCAGCAGCAGCTCCTCGACGTGGGAGAAGTGCGCGCGCAGCAGCTGGGGGAGGTTCGAATCCGCCTCCCCGAGGTCGATGAGCAGGCGGAAGAAGGTCTCGATCCCGGCACCGTGGCCGCCGCGCGCGAGCGGGACGGTGAGCGCGGTGAACCCGACCTCGGTGAGCGCCCGCACCTCCGCATGGGGAAGGCGGCGCTCCCGGTCACGGTCGGCGGAGCCGGCGGCGATCTCCTGGAGCACCGGGGCGAAGCGCTCGCGCAGCGCCGCGTAGTCGCCGGGGGCGTCCGGCGCCGCGGGATGGACCCAGCGGGAAGCGACTGCGGGGGCGGTGGGGACTGCGGGGGCGGTGGGGGCGATCATGCGATCTCCTCGAGCTCGGGGCGGGGCAGCGCGGCGACGAGCTGCCGGGTGTAGGGATGGCGGGGCGTGCGCAGCACCTCGTCGGCGGTGCCGGACTCGACGATCCGTCCGTGCTGCATCACCAGCACGCGGTCGCTGACGTGGTGGATGACGCCGAGGTCGTGCGAGATGAACAGGTACGCGGTGCCGAGCGCCTGCTGGAGATCCGCGAGCAGGTCGAGCACCTGCGCCTGGACGGACACGTCCAGGGCGGAGACCGGCTCGTCCAGCACCAGCACCTCGGGATCGGTGGCCAGCGCGCGGGCGATCGCCGCCCGCTGCCGCTGCCCGCCGGACAGGGTCAGGGGATGCCGGGCGGCGAAGGACGGATCCAGCCCGACGGCGCGCAGCAGCTCGGCGACCCGCTCGGTGCGCTCCTCGGCACCGCCGCAGCGTCCGCCCTCGGCACCTCTGCGCCGGGCCGACGGGAGGGCGTCGGCGATGGTGCGGCCCACGGTCCAGCGCGGATCGAAGGAGGACAGCGGATCCTGCTGCACCACCGCGATGCGCCGACGCCTCGCCCGTCGGCGGCGCTCGGGGATCCCCGTCCACGGCTCGCCGTCGAGGGCGACGGCGCCGGTGGTGGGCTCGGTGAGGGCGAGCGCCATCCAGGCGGTGGTGGACTTGCCCGAGCCGGACTCCCCCACGATGCCGAGGGTCTCCCCCGGGTGCAGGGAGAAGGAGACGTCCTCGACGACCGCGCGGGTGCGGCCGTCGGGACCGCGGTAGCTCTTGCCCAGACCGTCGGCGGTGAGCACCGGGACCGTCGTGTCCCGCGGCGGGGCGTCCTCGGAGCGGGTGGACAGGGTGATCGGGGAGGGCGGCAGGTCCGAGAGCCGCTCCCCGCGGGATCCGGCCGACGGGATCGCGGCCAGCAGGCGCCGCGTGTACGGGTCCTGCGGGGCGGTGAGCACCTGCGAGGTGGGACCCTCCTCGACGACGCGGCCGTGGTGCATGACCAGCACGTGGTCCGCGAGGCGTTCGACGACGGAGAGGTCGTGGCTGATGAGGATCAGGGCGCGGCCGGCGGCGAGGTTCTGCTCGAGCAGCTCCAGGATCTGCGACTGCACGGTGACATCCAGCGCGGTGGTGGGCTCGTCGGCGATGAGCACCTCGGGGTCCAGGGCGAGGGCCGCCGCGATCAGCGCGCGCTGTCGCAGCCCGCCGGAGAGCTCGCTCGGCAGCTGACGGGCCCGCAGCTCGGGCTCGGGCACGCTCACCGAGGTGAGGAGGTCCTGCACCCGCTGCGGGTGCTGGGAGCGGGGCACGCCGTGGGCTCGCAGCGGCTCGGCGATCTCGGTGCCCACCTTCCGCAGCGGGTCCAGCGAGACCAGCGCGTCCTGGAGCACGTAGCCGATGCGGCTGCCGCGCAGGGCGCGGAGCTCCTGCTCGGTCGCGGAGAGGACGTCCACCCCGACGTCGAGGGTGGATGCGGTGACCTCGGCGCGGGGTCCGTTCAGCCCGAGCAGGCTGCGGGCGGTCACGGACTTCCCCGAGCCGGACTCCCCGACGATCCCGAGGCAGGTGCCGGGCCCAAGGGAGAAGGAGACGTCGTGGACCACCTCGTGCCCGTCGAAGGAGACGGAGAGGTTCCGGGCGGTGATCAGGTCGGTCATCGCAGGGCTCCTGCATCGGTCGCGCGCTGCAGCCGTCGGCCCAGGACGGTCAGCGACAGGGTGAACACCACGATGGTGATGCCGGGGAAGAAGTCCATCCACCAGGCCTGCTGGATGTAGGTGCGTCCGGCGTTGAGCATCGCTCCCCATTCCGCGGTGGGCGGCTGCACGCCCATGCCCAGGAAGCCCAGCGCCGCAGCCCACACGATGGCCTGGCCCACGCCCAGGGTGACCAGCACCGTCAGGGGACGGAAGGCGTTGGGGAGGATGGTGCGGACCAGGATCCGCAGCGGCGGGTGGCCGAGGGCGCGGGCCGCCTCGACGTAGGCGCTGCCGCGCACCACGAGCAGCTGGCCGCGCACCATGCGGGCGTAGCCCGGCATTGTCGCGAGGCCGACGGCGACCATCTGGGTGAGGGCGCTGTTGCCGTAGACGGCGATGAGGATCAGGGCGAGCAGAATGCCGGGGAAGGCGTAGAGGACCTCGATCACGCGGGTCACGGCGCCGTCGGCGATCCGACCGCCGAGTCCGCCCAGCAGCCCCAGCACGAGGGCGCCGGCGAGGCCGATCCCGGTCGCGCCGATCCCGATCACGAGCGACTGGCGGGCGCCGTGGATAACGCGGCTGAACACGTCGCGGCCGGACTGGTCGGTGCCGAAGACGTGCTCGGCGCTGGGCGGGGCGAAGCTCTCCGAGAGGCTGATCTCCAGCGGGTCCTGCGGGGCCAGCAGGTCCGGGAGCAGGGCCGCGAGGACGACCGCGCCAACCACGGCGCCGGCGGCCACGAGGCCGATCCGGCCGGGTGCCGGGGCCCGGCGGGAGGGGCGGGGGACGGGGGCGGCCTCGGGCTCGGCGACCGGGGCGGCGGGAGGGGCGAGGGTGGTCATGCGGCACGTCCGATCGAGTGGCGGAGGCGGGGGTCGACGAGCACGGAGGCGAGGTCGCTGAGGATGTTGGCGACCACGTAGACGGCGGCGACCACGAAGGTCACCCCGATCACGAGCGGCAGGTCCTGGGCGGTGACGGCGGCGACGAGCACCTGGCCGATGCCCTGACGGGAGAAGATCACCTCGACCACCACCGCTCCGGAGATGAGGGAGCCGAGGCCCCAGCCGGAGAGGGCGATCCCGGGAAGGGCGGCGTGGCGCAGCACCTGGCGCCATCTCACGTCCCCGGGGCGGGCGCCGCGGGAGAGGGCGGAGAGCACGAAGGGCTGGCGCAGGGCGACGTCGAACTCGTCACGGGTGACCTGGGCGAGGAAGCCTCCCAGCGGGATCCCGAGGGTGAGCGCGGGCAGGATCAGCCCGGCCGGGCCGTCGTCGACCACGGGCAGCCACTGCAGGACCACCGCGAAGACCACCAGCAGCACCACGCCCAGCCAGAAGTGGGGCAGCGCGGCGAGGACGACCTCGATCGCGGAGCCGAGGCGGCCCCAGCGGCCGGGGCGCCCGGCGGTGGCGAGGGTCAGGGCGATCGCGATCGCCCAGGCGATCAGCAGCGCGGCCCCGGTGAGCTGCAGCGTGGGGGCGATCTGCTCGGCGACGATCGAGACCACGGACTGCTTCATGGTGTAGGACTCGCCGAGGTCCAGCACGGCGAGCCCGGCGAGGAAGTGGCCGTACTGGACCAGCACGGGCTGGTCGAAGCCGTACTGCTCGCGCACCGCCTCGAGGGTCTCCTCGGGCGGGTTCGCGGAGGCGCCGCCGAGGATGGTCAGCGCCGGGTCCCCGGGCACCATGTGCTGGAGGAAGAACACGATCGTCGCCACCGCCCACAGCAGCAGGAGAGAGGAGGCGATGGTGGTCAGGATCCGGCGCAGCAGGGGGCGGGCGCGTCGTCCCTCCGGGGCGGCGGGAGCCTCCCGGGGGGAGAGTGCGTCGGGCACCTCGGGGGCGGCCGGGGTGTCGGCGGGTGTCGTCGTCGCGGTCATCTCAGAGTCCGTCCCGGATCAGGTAGGCGTCGTGGAGGACCGGCTCGCCCTCGCTGGGTTCGATCCAGATGTCCGAGACGAGGTCGGCGCGGATCGCGAGCCGGGTCTGGATCGGGTAGAGCGGGATGTGCCAGGCCTGCTCGGTCAGCAGCTTCTGGGCACGGGTGTAGAGCTCCTGCTGCCGGTCGGCGTCGGTGGTGGCGGCGGCCTCGAGGAGGGTCTGGTCCAGCTCCTCGTCGAAGGCGTAGGAGACGTTCTGGCCGTTGTCGATCTCGTACGTCTCCTGCGAGAACTTGATGTACATGACCCCGGCCGTGGGGCTGTTCCAGTAGCCGGCGCGGATGTCGAAGGCGGTCCTGTCGCGGCGGATCGCCGTGAGGGAGGCGGCGTCGGTGGGGATCAGCTGCACGTCCACCCCGACCCGGAGCTCCATGGCCTGGAAGTTCTGGAGGATGGTGAGGTCCGCCGGAGGCGTCTCGCCGGGGTCGGAGGCGTAGGGCAGGCGCAGGGTGAGGCGTTCCCCGTCGCGGGTGCGGTACCCGGCCTCGTCGCGCGCGGTCCAGCCCGCCTCGTCCAGCAGCGCGTTCGCGCGGGCCTCGTCGTAGGGGTAGGGCTGGTGGTAGGCCTCGTCGTAGAACGGGGTGCCGGTCGAGATCGCGTTGCCCTCATAGGGGAACACCCCGGCATAGGCGCTGGTGACGATCCCCGGTGCGTCCGCGGCGTGCACGAGGGCGCGGCGCACGCGGAGGTCGGCGAGCGCCGGATGGGTGGTGTTGAGGTCCAGTGCATAGGGCACGCAGGAGTGCACGAAGTCCTGCGTCTCGATCCGGTCGTCGGCCGTCGCGGTGGGCACGGACTCGGGCGGGAGGTTGAAGATCGCGTGCACCTTCCCGGAGGCGAGCGCGCCGTAGCGGGCGGTGTTGTCCTTGAGGAAGCGCCAGATGAGCCGCTCCGCGTAGGCGGGTCCCTGATGCTTCGCATCGGCCGGGGCGGAATTGTGGTCCTCGTTGCGCACCATGACCACCTCCTGGTTGCGCCGCCACTCGAGGATTTTGAAGGGCCCGGTCCCCACGGGCGCCTCGCAGTTCTCCGCCAGCCCGCGCGCCATCGCCTTCGGCGACTCGATGCCGAAGAACGCCTGCGCCAGGACGGTGAGCAGCGGGGAGTAGGGGCGCTTGAGCGTCACGCGCACCACGAGGTCGGAGACCGATTCGGCGGAGACGAAGTACGGCGAGAGATAGAGCAGCGCGGTGGAGGACTGGGTCTCGGGATCCATGATCTGCTCGAAGTTCGCGACCACCGCGTCGGCGTCGAGCACCTCGCCGTCGGTGAAGCGCACCCCCTCCTGGAGGGTGAAGTCGTAGACCAGCCCATCCTCGGAGATCTCCCACGAGCTCGCCAGCCACGGCACCACGCTGCCGTCGGGCCGCATCGACACGAGCGAGTCGAGGTACTGGCGGGAGATGTAGGTCTGGGGCATGTCCCCGCTGTTGTGCGGGTCCAGGCAGGTGGGCTCGCGGTCGGTCGCGAAGACGAGCTCGCCGCCCTCCCGGGTGCCGGCCGGGAGATCCGCGGCCGGCGACGCGCCCGTGCTCCCGCAGGCGCCCAGCACGGAGCCCGCGCCAGCGGCGGCGAGGCCGGTCATGAGGGATCGTCGGCGCACGGGGCCTCCTTCTTCCGGGGACGTCCGGCGGATCCCGGACCTCGGAAACACTAGGGACTGCCCCAAGCTGCACCTAGCACCGTGACGGCACGTAAACGGCGATGACATCCGCCCTCCCGTGCGGGGCGCGACGGGGCCCGTGGGGCCATCCGCCGTCATCGGAGTTCACGGGAGGTGCGCGAAGCGGCCGCTGGGCGTGAGGGTTCCAGGACCACCTCCCCCGGCCGAACGGACGACCCATGGCTCCCAAGCCCCTGATCCTGAACCTCTTCGAGATGAACTGCGTCGGCCACATCACGCACGGGCTGTGGCGGCTGCCGGACAACAACCGCCACCGCTACACGGACCTCGAGTACTGGACGGAGCTCGCGCGCATCGCGGAGGAGGGCGGGTTCACGGCGATCTTCATCGCCGACGTGGTGGGCGCGTACGACGTCTACGGCGGCTCCGCCGAGACCGCGCTGCGCGAGGGGCTGCAGATCCCGAACAACGACCCGATGCTCGTGGTCCCGGCGATGGCCGCCGTCACCGAGCGCCTCGGCTTCGGCATCACCTTCTCCACCAGCTACGAGCCGCCGTTCGCCTTCGCGCGGCGCATGTCCACCCTGGACCACCTCACGAAGGGCCGCGTGGGCTGGAACATCGTCACCTCGTACCTCCCCAATGCGGCGCGGAACTTCGGTCTCGCGGAGGAGATCGAGCACGACCACCGCTACGAGATCGCCGACGAATACCTCGAGGTGCTCTACAAGCTGTGGGAGGGCTCCTGGGACGAGGGGGCCGTGGTGCGGAACGCCGAGGGGAACGTGTACACCGATCCGGAGAAGGTGCACCGCATCGACCACCAGGGGGAGCACTTCTCGGTCGCCGGGCCGCATCTGTCCGAGCCGTCCCTGCAGCGCACGCCCACCCTGATCCTCGCCACCGCCTCCCCGGCCGGTGCGCTGCGCGCGGGCCGCCACGCGGAGCTGGTGTTCACCCACGGCCCGCTGCTGGAGCGGACCGTCCCGGCGGTGCGCGCCGCCGCCGAGGAGGCGGGCCGGAACCCGTCGGACCCGAAGTTCGTGGTGCAGGCCGCCGTGATCACCGCCCCCACCCAGGAGGAGGTCGACGCGAAGCTCGCCCAGTACCTGGAGCATCGCTCCACCGAGGGGATGCTGGTGCACCAGTCGGTCCCGATCCGCGCCCTGGATCATCCGCGCGATCGGACCATCGCCGAGGCGCTCGAGGTCGAGGGCCTCCCGCCGGACACCCCCGTGGGGCGCAAGGGCGCGCACGAGACGGTCGGCGATCTGCTGGACGCGGTGGACGAGGCCTGGCAGGACCGGTTCTTCGTGGCGGGCACGCCCGAGGTGGTGGCCGACGCGATCGAGCACTGGCTGGACGTGGACGGGATCGACGGCATCAACCTGCGCCAGTACCACTCCTTCGACACGGTGCGCGACTTCGCCGAGCTGGTCTCCCCGATCCTGCGTGAGCGCGGTCGCCTGCCCGAGCAGGGCTCGACGCTGCGCGCGCGCCTGACCGGCACGGACCGGCTGCCCGAGGAGCACCCGGCCGCCGCGCACCGCGGTGCGTTCCACGGGCGCGGGGTCTGACCGCCCCGCAGGGCTGACAATGGTCGGGACGCACCGCCCGGACCAAGGAGCCGATCCCCCATGACCGCCCCGCAGCCGCTGCTCGATCTCAACGCCGACCTCGGAGAGGGCTACGGCGACTGGTCGATGGGCGACGACGCCGCGATGCTCGAGGTGGTGACCACCGCGAACATCGCCTGCGGCGGCCACGCGGGCGACGCCCGGACGATGCGCGCGGCGACCCGGGCGGCCGCCGCCCGCGGCGTGGCGATCACGGCGCACGTCGCCTACCCGGACCGTGCAGGCTTCGGCCGACGCTTCCTCGACATGGCCCCCGCGGATCTCACCGACGAGGTGATCGTGCAGGTCGGGGCGCTGCAGGCGATGGCACGCGCCGAGGGGACGAGCGTGCGGGGCGTGAAGCCGCACGGCGCCCTCTACAACGCCCTCGCCCACCACGCGGGCCAGGCCGCCGCCGTGGTCGAGGCGCTGTGTCAGCTCGAGGGACTGCCGCTGGTGGCCGCCCCCGGCGCCGCGGTCGTGGAGCCCGCCCGGGAAGCCGGGCTCGAGGTGGTCCTCGAGGGCTTCGCCGACCGCGCCTACCGCGCCGACGGCACGCTCACCCCGCGCACCCTCCCGGGGGCGGTGCTGACGGATCCCGCGGCGGTCGCGGCGCAGGCGCTGTCGATCGCGACGCAGCAGGGGGTGCGGGCGGCCGACGGCAGCTGGGTGGATCTGCCGGTGCGGTCGCTGTGCCTGCACGGGGACACCCCCGGAGCGGTGGAGCTCGCCCGCACGGTCCACGCCCGCCTCGAGGAGGCCGGTGTGGTGCTCGGGGCCGCGCTGTGAGTGAGGCTCCCGGCCGCCCGGCTCGCCCGGCCCGGCTCGATCCGCCCTCGGCCGTGCACCGCGCCGGGGAGAGCGCGCTGCTGGCCCAGTACCCCGGCACCGCCGAGGTCCTCGCCGCGGCGGCCGCGGTGCGCGAGCTCGACCCGGCGCATCTGATCGACCTGGTCCCTGCCGAGCGCACGCTGCTGCTGGTGGGGAGCGCGGCCCGGGATCTGCCGGACTTCGCGGCCCTGCTGCGGGATCTCCCGGCCTCCGCCGGGCAGGCCGGAGCGGGCGACGAGGTGAGCATCGACGTCGTCTACGACGGGGAGGATCTCGCCGAGGTCGCCGAACTGCTGGGCATGAGCACCGGGGCACTGATCTCCGCGCACAGCGGGACCCTCTGGACCGCGGCCTTCGGCGGCTTCGCCCCCGGCTTCGCCTACCTGCTGCCGGAGCCGGCTCCTGGGGCCGACGGCGGCGCTGACGCAGGCGCCGCCCCCGTCGGCACGCCGTGGGAGGTGCCGCGCCGCGCCGAGCCCCGCACCACCGTGCCCGCAGGCGCCGTCGGCCTCGCCTCCCGGTACTGCGGGATCTACCCCCGCCCCTCCCCCGGCGGCTGGCAGCTGATCGGCCGCAGCGACGCCGCGCTGTTCGACGCCGACCGGGAGCCGCCCGCCCTGCTCACGCCCGGCACCCGGGTGCGCTTCACCCCGCAGCGGGCGAGCGCGAGGATCCCCGTGCCCGCCGTCGGGCGCCGAGTCCGACGCCGCCCGGCGGAGCCGGAGAACAGCTCCCCCACGACGGCACGGCCCGCCCTGGAGATCCTCTCCCCCGGCCCCCTCGCCCTGCTGGAGGACGGCGGCCGCCCGGGCCGGGCCGCGAGCGGGGTGAGCCGCTCCGGCGCCTTCGATCAGGGCGCGATGCTGCGGGCGGATCTCGCGGTGGGCAACCCCTCCGGGGCCGCCGTGCTCGAGGCCCTCGCCGGAGGGCTGCAGCTGCGCGCCCTCGCGCCGATCGTGCTCGCCGTCTCCGGGGCCCGCGCCCCGATCGCGCTGCACCGCGCCGACGAGGAGGGCGCCGACCGCGACCTCGACCCGCAGGCGAGCCACGAGCTGCCGCTCGCCCTGGACCCCGGGGACCTGCTCGAGGTGGGCCCTGTGACCGACGGGCTGCGCCTGGTCCTGGCCGTGCGCGGCGGCCTGCTCGGCACCTCCGGCACGCTCCCCGTGCTCGGCTCCCGCTCGCGCGACACGCTCTCCGCCCTGGGTCCGGCGGCGCTGACGGCCGGGGACCTGCTGGTCGTCGGCCCCACGACGGGCCTGGACGCCGTGCCGGTCCCGATCCCTGCTCGCGAGCCCCCTCCCGCTGGAGACTCCTCGACCGCGACGGATCCGCTCGAGATCCCCCTGCACGCCGGCCCGCGGGACGCCCTGCTGGGGGCGCCCGCCCTCGACCAGCTGCTGGCCACCCCCTGGCGGGTGCGCCCGGACTCGAACCGGGTGGGGGTGCGGCTGGATGGCGAGCCGCTCACCGTCCCGTCGGGCTCCGCCACCCTGCCGAGCGAGCCGATGGTGCCGGGCGCGATCCAGGTGCCGCCCTCCGGGCTCCCCGTGGTGTTCGGCCCGGACCATCCCACCACCGGCGGCTATCCGGTGATCGCCGTGGTGACCCGCACCGGGCTGGACCGCCTGGCGCAGGCGGGGGCCGGGACGGGGCTGCGGTTCGTGCTCGTGCCGTGACAGGTGACCCCATGACACGATGGCCCCATGCCTCGCCTGCTCCCGGAGCCCGCCTACTTCGCCTCCCTGCCCAAGGCCATCACCTCGGGCGCCGTGATCCTGCGGGACGAGCACGACCATCTGGTCATCGAGAAGCCGAACTACCGCGACCACTGGCTGCTGCCCGGCGGCGGGGTCGACGCGGGCGAGGACGCCCGGCAGTGCGCCCAGCGGGAGGTGCTCGAGGAGCTCGGCCTCGACCTCGAGGTGGGGCGGCTGCTCGCCGTCGACTGGCTGCCCGCGAGCGCCGTGCGCAGCGCCCCGATGGGCGTGCACTTCCTCTTCGACGCCGGGGTGATCCCGCGGGCCGAGCTGGAGGCGAAGGTGGTCCCGCAGGCCGCCGAGCTCGACGACTGGGCGCTGATCCCCGAGTCGGAGGCACACCTGCTCTCCCCCTGGGGCGCCGCCCGTGCGCGGCGGGCGCTCGCGGTGCTCCGCGGCGAGGCCGAGGTGGACCTGGTCGCCCACCCACGGCCCTGACGCCCCGGAAGCCCTGACCCGGGAGTCCGGACGCGCCCGGGCGAATCCGAGACGCATCTGAGACCTCGGCCTTTTTCTCACTCCGACCAGGAGGGCCGTGCCCGCAGGTCACGCCGGGCGGCGCTCCCCTGTGATCGGGGCCGCAGGATTCCCCTCGGGGATGGGCCATGATGTGCCCCAGCCCGATTCCCCGTCGACGGAGACATGCATGAACCCCTCGGCCTCCTCCTCCCCGGCCCCGAGCACCGTCGTCGCCGCGCCGACCCGGTCCCAGCGCCTGGATCGCCTCCCCTTCACCCGCAAGCACGGCAAGCTCCTCGGCGCCTCCGGCATCGGCTGGGCGCTCGACGCGATGGACGTGGGCCTGATCTCCTTCGTCATCGCCGCGCTCAGCGTCCACTGGGAGCTGAGCAAGGGGGACGGCTCGCTCATCGCCTCCGCCGGGTTCGCCGGCATGGCGATCGGTGCCAGCGTGGGCGGCCTGCTGGCCGACCGCATCGGCCGCCGCTCCGTCTTCGCGCTCACCCTGCTGATCTACGGCCTGGCCACCGGCGCCTCCGCGCTCGCGATGGGCGTGGGCGCCCTGATCGCGCTGCGCTTCGTGGTGGGCCTCGGGCTCGGCGCCGAGCTGCCCGTCGCCTCCACCCTGATGAGCGAGTTCGCCCCGGCGCGGATCCGGGGCCGCGTGGTGGTCTGGCTCGAGGCGTTCTGGGCGCTGGGCTGGATCCTCGCCGCCCTGATCGGCACCTTCATCGCCGCCTCCGGGCCGACGGGCTGGCGCTGGGCGCTCGCGCTCGGCCTCGTGCCCGCGATCTACTCCCTCGTGATCCGCTGGGGCATGCCCGAGTCGGTCCGCTTCCTGGAGAAGAAGGGCCGCACCGAGGAGGCGGAGCAGGTGGTGCGCAGCTTCGAGGCCTCCGCCGGGATCGACGCCGACGCGGCCCACCAGATCCGCTCCGACGAGATCGCCGAGGCCGATCCGGTCGAGACCACCGGCGGGATCTGGTCCAGGCCGCTGCGGGCCCGCACCGCCGGGCTGTGGGCGGTGTGGTTCTGCATCAACCTCTCCTACTACGGCGCGTTCATCTGGATCCCCACGCTGCTGGTGGACCGCGGCTTCGACCTCACCCGCTCCTTCGCCTTCACGCTCATCATCACCCTCGCCCAGATCCCCGGCTACGCGGCCGCGGCCTGGCTGATCGAGGTGTTCGGGCGTCGCTGGACCCTCACCGTCTTCCTCACCGGCTCGGCGGTGGCCGCGTCCTTCTACGGCCTCTCGGAGACCGAGTGGGCGATCATCGCGGCCGGCTGCGCGCTGAGCTTCTTCAACCTCGGCGCCTGGGGCGCGCTGTACGCGATCGGGCCGGAGCTCTACCCCACCCGCGTGCGCGGCACCGGCACCGGCGCGGCCGCGGCGTTCGGGCGCATCGCCTCGATGGCGGCCCCGTTCCTGGTGCCCGTCCTGCTGGCCGTGGGAGACCAGATGGTCGTCTTCGCCGTCTTCTCGGTCTGCTTCCTGCTGGCCGCGGCCGCGGCGTTCACGCTGCCCGAGCAGCGCGGCAGGTCGCTCGCGGAGTAGCCGCGAGACGGGACCTGCCGCGCACAGCGGCTCAGGCGGCGGTGTAGCCGCCGTCGATGGACAGGATCGAGCCGGTGACGAAGCTGCTCGCGTCCGAGGCGAGGTACACGGCCGCGCCGGCCAGCTCCTCGGGCTCGCCGGGGCGGCTCATCGGGGTCATGAGGTTCCACTGGTCGATCTGGGCGCCGCCGGCCTCGTAGAAGCCGCGGGTCAGCTCGGTGCGCATGTACCCCGGGGCGATCGCGTTGACGCGCACGCCACGCTCGGCCCACTCCAGCGCCGCGCTGCGGGTGAGGTTGTGGACCGCGGCCTTGGAGGCGTTGTACGACGCCTGGGTCTGCGGGACGTTGGCGATGATGCCGCTCATGGAGCCGGTGTTGATGATGCTGCCGTGCCCGCGCTCGAGCATGCGCCGGCCCACCGCGGAGAGCACGTGGTAGACGCCGTCGAGGTTCAGGCTCATCACCGCGCGCCACTTCTCGCCGTCCCCGTCCTCGAGGGGGTGGTGGATGGTGCGGCCGGCGTTGTTCAGCAGGATCTCGATCCCGCCGGTCTCCTCGTCGATCGCGGCGACGACCTCCTCGACCATCGTCTGGTCGGTGACGTCGAGGTGGCGGTAGGAGACGGAGACGCCGGTCGCGGCGGCGAGCTCCTCGGCGGCGTGCTCGCCGGTCTCGTCGTCGATGTCGGCGAGGACGATGGCGGCGCCGTGGTCGGCCAGGCCGCGGGCCATCGCGAGGCCCAGGCCCTTCGCGCCGCCGGTGACCAGCGCGGTGCGTCCGGTGAGGTCGAAGAGGGGGGAGATGCTCTGTGTCATGTCGGGCTCCTTCTCGGAGATCGGCGAGCACGCCGGGCGGCGCGTCGCGGGAGGGAAGATCGGTGCAGAGGGGTGGGTCGGGACGGGGAGATCAGGCCTCGGCGGCGGCGAGGTCCTTCTTGCCGAGCCGCGGCTGGTCGACCTTCAGCGCGAAGGTCATGAGGAAGGCCAGGCCGTAGAGGACCACGAACGCCCACACCACGCCCACGTTCCCGCCCCAGGGGCGGACGAGGGCGACCACGGCCGAGCCGAGGAAGGTCGCACCGCCCGCGGCGGTGGTGTACATGGCCATCGCGGCGCCCTTGTGGTTCGGGGCCAGCGCCGGCATGATCGCGCCGAGCGGCACGAAGCCCGCCAGCAGGATGCCGAAGACGGTGCCCGCGACGACGGAGACGACGAAGCCCCAGTCGGAGCCGGCCGGCACCCAGTGCGGCACGTACCACCACAGCAGCAGGCCGATCGCCGAGCCGACGATGCCGAACCAGCGCACCGTCGCGGTCCAGCCGAAGCGGTCGCCGAGCGCACCGAAGGCGGCGTTGAACAGGATGTTCCCGGCGAAGATCACCGAGGTCATGAGCAGCCAGCGGGACTGCCCCCAGCCGAGGGTCTCGGCGATCACGGTGGGCAGGATGATGAACATGCCGAACTGCGGGGCGGTGTTGATCAGGCGGGTCAGGAAGCCCATCATCACGCGCTTGTTGGTCAGGGCGAGCCGCACGCCGGAGAGGATCACCTGCGAGGAGCTCTCGCCCTCGGGGGCCAGGCGCCGGTCGCCGTGCGCCTCGCGCACCCCGAACCGGGCGATGAGGAAGCCTGCCACCACGATCGCGGTGGAGGCGGCCATGGCCCACCGCTCGCCGAAGAAGCTGCCGCCGAAGGCGGGGATCATGCCGATCGCGACGAGCGAGCCGATGGTGGGCATGCCGCCGGTGAACATCACGTAGAACCAGCCCACGGCCGCGCCGTTGCGCTCCTTGGGGACCACGGCGTTGATCCACACCAGGAACGAGAAGGCGAACAGCGGGAAGCCGAAGCCGCGCAGCGTGTAGGCGGCGAAGATCAGCGGCACCGACTCGGTGGACAGCGCGCCGAGGAAGGCCGCCTGGAACACCACCCAGACGATCACGCCGAGCAGCATCACCCGGCGGGGGCCCCAGAGGTCCGAGAGCGCGCCGGCGAGGTAGGAGCCGATCAGCGCCGCCAGGGAGTAGAAGGTGATGACGGTGGCGGCGAGGTTGATCATCGCGTCCCCGCCGCCGAACACCTCGGCCATGTGCGGGGAGACGAAGTTGGTCTCCACGCCGTTGCCGGTCATGAAGACGAGGACGCCGAGGAAGCCCCAGCGCAGGGCGTGGGGGATGCCGAGGCGGTCCAGGCGGGTCTCCTGGGAGGACCCGGCGGAGGGGACGGCCGTGCCGTCGGCGGTCGAGGGTGAAGCGGTGCTCATGTCTGCACTCCTGTGTGCGGGGAGACGAGGGGCGGGGACGGCCGACGGGCCCGGGGCGCGGCCGGCCGTCCCGCTGGTGGTCAGAGGCCCGGGACGATCGAGACCTTGACGGAGGAGCCGGCGGAGTCGGCGACGGCGTCGAGCGCCTTCTGGAAGTCGGCGAGGCCGAACTGGTGGGTGCAGATGTCCTCGAGCGGGAGCTCGCCCTTCTCGATGATCTTGATGGCGCCGGGCCAGGTGTGGGGGCCCAGGTGCGCGCCGCGCACGTCGAGCTCCTTGTCGTCGGAGATGATCGACCAGTCCACGGAGACGTTCTCCTTGAACACGGAGTACTCCACGAAGCGGCCGAGCTTGCGCAGCAGGTTCAGGCCCTGCGGCACGGCGCTCGGGTGGCCGGTGCACTCGATGTAGACATCGGCCCCGTAGCCGCCGGTGAGGTCGCGGATCTCCTGGAAGACGTCCACCTTCGAGGGGTTCAGGGTGAGGTCCGCGCCGCACTTGCGGGCGAGCTCGAGCTTCGCGTCGTCGAAGTCGAGGACCACGAGCAGCCTGGGGGTCTTGTGGGCGGCGCCGATGGTCGCGCCGAGACCGATGGGGCCGGCGCCCGCGATGACCACCACGTCCTCGAAGAGGATCTCCGCGCGCTCGACCGCGTGCAGCGAGCAGGAGAGCGGCTCGGCGTAGGCGGCGTGCTGCGGGGCGATGTCCTTGGAGATGCGGTGCGCACGGGCCAGCGGCGGCACGATCATGTACTCCGCCATGCCGCCGTTGTACTGCTTGAAGCCGAACATGTCGTGCGGGTCGCACATCCAGTACCAGCCGCGCTTGCAGTACATGCACTCCTCGCAGGGCACGATCTGCTCCACGACGATGCGGTCGCCGACGGAGACGCCGTGCTTCGTCAGCGCCGCCTCCGATCCCTGGACCACTTCGCCGGTGATCTCGTGACCGGGGATGATGCCCGGCTGGACCCAGCGCGGGCGGTTCTCGTCGCCCCAGAACTTGGCGGCTCCGGCGTAGGCCTTCAGGTCGCTCGCGCAGACGCCGGTGGCCTCCACGCGCAACAGCAGCTCGTCGGCGGCGGGGGTCGGGACTGGGCGCTCCTCGAGGCGGTAGTCCTCCGGGGCATGCATGACGACGGCCTGCATCGTCTGCGGGATCTCGGTCATCTCGACACATCTCCTTCGATACGTTCCGGGAGGCGATCCCGGCTGAGAGAAGCGGCGCCACGCCGGGAGCGGGGCCGGTGGGCGGTCACCGGACATGTCGTCGACACCTCGTCGGGCCACCCGTCGGCATCGACCCTAGGCGAGGCGCGAACATTCGTCAAGAACAAATGTTCCGGCCTGGTGCGCGCAGGATCCTCGCCGGCAGGGCGGCCGACGGGGCCGTCCTGCCGCGCCACCGGGTGCCCGGCAGGGTCAGGAGGGCAGCGGGACGCCCGCCTCGGCGAGCACGGCCTCGGCCGTCGGCACGTCGGTGATCAGCGTCGTGAACAGGCGGGCCCGGGCGCCGGCGCGGATCGAGGCGACCTTCTCGCGGCCCGCGGCGAGCGCGATCGTCGAGGGGATCGCGCGCAGGGTCTCGAGCGACGGGCGCACCAGGAACTCGGAGCCGGGGAAGCCGAGCGTGGCGCCGTCGGCGTCGAAGAAGTGCAGGCAGATGTCCCCCGCGGCGCTCGCGAGCGCCGGCTCGCCGCGCGGCACCACCGAGGTGAGGCTGGTGCGGTCGCGGTACGGGCCGCCGATGCCCACGATGGCGGCGCGCGCGCCGTCCCACAGGTCCACCACGGAGCGGAATCCGGGGTCGGCCTGCAACGAGGCCCACAGGGTGGGGCTGGTCCGCGCCGGGGCGAAGAGGAAGCGGGGCTGGGCGCCGGTGCGGTCCGCGAGGCGGCGCACGGTCTCGTTGGTCTGGAAGGACGGGTCCGGCTCCTGCTGCCCGCCGACGATGGGGACGATGAACGCGCCCGGCATCCGGGGCATGCCGCCCATGCCGGTGACAGCGTGGATGGTCTTGCCGGAGGACACCAGCACCACCTCCCCCGCACCGATCGCGAGCTCGGCCAGCTCCACCGCGAGCAGGTCGCCGATGCCGCGGAAGTCGCGCTGGACCTGGTCACCGGGGGCGATCCGCACCGAGTCCACGCCGAGCAGCTCCCGCAGGCGCCCGGCGAGCTCGGTGAGGTCGACGGTGGGGACGTCGAGCACGTCGAAGCGGACCATGCCGATCCGCCGCGCCTCGGCCAGCAGCTTGCTCACGGACGGGCGGGAGACGCCGATCCTGTCCGCCACCTCGGCTTGGCGCAGGCCGTCGAGGTAGTACGCAGATGCCGCACGATGCAGCTGATGGAGGTCCATCGAGGTCTCGAGCACGGGGCTCCACCTCCGCTTCCTGGTCGGGCTCGCCATCGGGCCGCGGTGACCACAGCACGGACCCGACGCCCGGGAGCGGAGCGGGGAGGCTGCCGTCGCCACCTCGGAACAATAGTTCCGCACTTCTGTCCAGCGAGCAACTCCCCACGCAGCGGCGCGGAAGGGGCTGTCCTTCGGCCGATCCCACGGCCGTCGGTGGCAGGATAGGTCGGCACATGCGATCCCGGCAGCGCCTGCAGCGAGTCGGCTGGGCGGGGATCCGGACGGCGCGGTCCAGGGACGCCCCACCACGCCGCCGGTGCGAGCCCGGAGCACGGCGGATCAGGAGGACGGACGACGACATGGCAGCACGGACGGACGCGGTTCTCGGCGTCGACATCGGCACCGCGAGCACGAAGGGCGTGCTGGTGGGCCTCGACGGCGAGATCCTGCGCAGCACCGTGCGGGAGCACGAGGTGCAGCGCCCCTCCCCCGGGCATGTGGAGATGGACGCCGAGATCTGGTGGAGCGAGTTCCTCTCGATCACCCGCGAGCTCACGGACCCCGGCGACGTCGAGGTCACCGCCGTCGGCGTCTCCGGGATGGGGCCGTGCGTCCTGCTGACCGACGAGCACGGCACCCCGGTGCGCCCCGCGATCCTCTACGGCGTCGACACCCGGGCCGAGCAGCAGATCGAGCAGATCACCCGCGTGCTCGGCAAGGAGGAGATCCTCGCGCACTGCGGCGCCCTGCTCACTTCGCAGGCCGCCGGGCCGAAGGTGCGCTGGGTGCTCGAGAAGGAGCCCGAGGTCTACGCCCGGGCCCGCCGCCTGTTCATGCCGGCGTCCTTCCTGGCGCACCGGCTCACCGGCGAGTACGTCCTGGACCGCACCAGCGCCAGCCAGTCCGTCCCCCTGTACAGCCTGCGGCGCCAGGACTGGCACGCGGACTGGCCCGAGCACGTCGCCCCCGGTCTCGAGCTGCCGCGACTGACCTGGATGGGCGAGGCGGCCGGCACCGTGACCCCCGCCCTCGCGGCCGAGCTCCCCGCCCTGCCGGCCGGGATCCCGGTGATCAGCGGGTCGATCGACGCCTGGACCGAGGCCGTCAGCGTGGGCGCCACCCGCCCCGGGGACCTGATGCTCATGTACGGGACCACCACCTTCCTCATCGCCACCACCGACGAGCCGGTCGCGAGCCGCACCCTCTGGCCCACCTCGGGCACCGCCGAGGGCACCTACAGCCTCGCCGGCGGCATGGCCGCCTCCGGCGCGATCACCGGCTGGCTGCGCGATCTCACCGGCGAGCACGACTTCACTGCCCTCGTGGCCGAGGCGGAGCAGAGCCCTCCCGGGGCCCACGGCCTGGTGATGCTCCCCTACTTCGCCGGCGAGCGCTCCCCCATCGCGGACCCGTCGGCCCGCGGCGTGGTGGCCGGGCTGACCCTCGACCACACCCGCGGGGACCTGTACCGCGCGGCGCTCGAGGCCGCGGCGTACGGCGTGCGCCACCATCTGGAGACCCTCGAGGCCTCCGGCCTGCCCGTCGAGCGCGCGATCGCCGTGGGCGGCGGTGCGGGCCGCGACCTCTGGCCGCAGATCGTCTCCGACGTCACCGGGCTCAGCCAGCAGATCCCGCGCAGCACCGTCGGCGCCTCCTACGGCGGGGCGCGCCTGGCCGCCGAGCTCGCGCACGGCCTGGACACCTCCGCCTGGAATCCGGCGGACCACCTCGTGGTCCCCGACCCGTCGCGTCGCGAGCGCTACGACGAGCTGTACCGCCTGTACCGCGAGCTCTACCCCGCCACCCGCGACATCGCCCACGCCCTGGCCCGGATGCAGCAGGGCTGAGACGCCGCGGGCACGCCCCCCCCCCCGCCGACCCGCACGACCACCGGCGAGGACGACCTGCGCCGGGAACGGAGGACCCGATGCCCGCCGCGACCACCCCTCGGCCCGCTCCGCACGCCACCCCGCCGGGACTCGGCACCGAGCGCCCGGTGCAGGTCCACCAGCCGTTCGTCCATGACCTCGCCGGGGTGTTCCACGCCCCCGTGCAGGCCTGGTCGCAGAGCGACGGCGCGATCACCGGCCAGGGCGCTGAGGGCGTCTACGTCGGCGACACCCGCGTGGTCTCCACGATGCGCTGCACACCGGACGGCGCGGTGCTCACGCCGCTGAGCACCCAGGTGCGCTCGGCGCGGGAGGTCGAGTTCCGCGACGTGGTCTCGCGGACCGACGGATCGGGCGACCCCCAGCTCACGCTGCGCCGCACCCGGCGCGCCGACGCCGACGGGATCTCCGAGGAGCTGCGCCTCGTCTCGGACGCCGACGAGCCCCGGAGCCTCCGCCTGCGCCTCGGTCTCGTCACCGACGGGGCGTCGATGTCCGAGGTGAAGGATCCGGGGCTGCTCGCCACCTCGACGGACCCGCGCCCGGACGCCGCACCGGCGGGCACCGGGGCACGCTGGGCGATCGGGGCCGACGGCGGCGCGGCGCGCCTCGAGCTCGGCGACGGGGCCGACGAGCTGCAGGTGGCCGGGGCCGTGGTGACCTGGAGCCTGGTGCTCGAGGTGCCCCCGCGCGGAGAGGCCGCCGACTCCTGGCGGCTCTCCCTCGGCGATCCCGCCGTGCCCTTCGTCGCGGCGAGTCCGGCGGGGATCCCGGCATCGACCGCATCCTCCGTCTCCTCCCCCGAGGCCCGCGCCGTCGGTCGGCTGCTCGAGCGCTCCCTCGCGGACCTCGACGCGCTGCGCCTGGAGGTCCCCGGGGACCCCGACCAGGCGTTCTTCGCCGCCGGCGCGCCCTGGTTCTTCACCCTGTTCGGCCGCGACTCGCTGATCGCCGCCTCGCTCGCCCTGCCGGTGGACCCGCGGACCGCTGAGACCACCCTGCGCACCCTCGCCCGGCGCCAGGGCACCGCGACCGACCCGGTCACCGCGGAGCAGCCGGGCAAGATCCTTCACGAGGTGCGCGCGGCGGGCATGGAGATGGCGGATGCGCACCTGCCCCCGGTCTACTTCGGGACGATCGATGCGACGCCGCTGTGGATCGAGCTGCTCCACGAGGCGCGGCAGGCAGGGCTGCCCGACGAGGTGCTCGCCGAGCTGCGGCCCGCGCTCGAGGGGACGGCCACCTGGCTGCTCGAGCACGCCGATGCCGACGGCGACGGACTGCTCGAGTACATCGACGAGTCCGGGCACGGGCTCGCCAACCAGGGATGGAAGGACTCCGGGGACTCGATCCGCTTCGCAGACGGCACCCTCGCCGAGGGCACGATCGCCCCGGCCGAGGTGCAGGGCTACGCCTACGCCGCCGCCCTCCACGCCGCCGACCTGCTCGAGCGGACGCTCGGGGACGCCGGAACCGTCGAGGCGCCGAACGCGGCAGCCGCACCGCCCACCGACCTCCCCTCCCGGCTGCGCGCCTGGGCGCAGCGACTGCGGGATCGGTTCCACGACGCCTTCTGGTGCGAGGACGAGCTGGGACCGTTCATCGCCCTCGCCCTGGACGGGGGCAAGCGACCGGTGGACGGCGTCGCCTCGAACATGGGGCACCTGCTCGGGACCGGTCTGCTCGATGCCGCGCAGGAGCAGATCGTGGTGGACCGCCTCCTGCACCCCAGCACGCTCTCCGGCTACGGGATCCGCACGCTGTCCACCACGAACGGGGGCTACGGGCCGCTGCGGTATCACGCGGGCAGCGTGTGGACCCACGACACCGCGATGGTCCTGCGGGGCATGCTCCGCAGCGGCTTCGAGGAGCAGGCGCGGGTGCTGGCCCGCGGCCTGCTGCGGGCGGCCGAGGGGTTCGACCAGCGCCTGCCGGAGCTCTTCAGCGGAGAGGACGCCGCGACGGCGATCCGACCCGTGCCCTACCCGGCCTCCTGCCGACCCCAGGCCTGGGCCGCCGCCGCAGCCGTCCCTCTCGCCCAGGCGCTCGGCGCGCTCTGACCCGCGCGAGGACGCCCCACGGCGCCACCCGGCCCCGCGGCGCCACCCGGCCCCGCGGTGTCACCGGGTCCCGCGACGTCACCCGGCCCCGCGGTGACGCGATTGTGCGCTGTGCTTCCGAGTGGGGAAGCAGAGCGCACAATCGCGTGCCCGGAACGCAGGTGAGGTGCCCGGGACAAAGGTGGGGCGAGCTCGGACGAGCCCCGCCCCGCCTCGCCGCGCCTCCCTCCCCCGCCTCAGGACAGCTTCGGCTCGATCTCCTTGGTGTAGATGCCCTCGAGGGTCTCCTTGAGCCCGTCCATCGCCTCCTGGACGTCACCCTCGGCGGTGACGATCTCGGCGATCGACTTCGCCATCTCCTGGTCCGCACCGGGGAGGAAGACGCGGGCGAAGTCCTGGGGACGGGTGACCTCGAGCTGGTCCACCGCGGTCTGGATCTGCGGGGTCTTCTTCACCAGCTCGGTGAGGTCCGCGCTCTTGCGCACCGGCATGTAGCCGGTCGCCGCGGAGAAGGCGACCGTGCTCTCGGGACGACCCATGTACTCGATGAGCATGGCGCCGGCCAGCTGCTCCTCCTTGCTGATCGCCGCGGGGATGCCCAGGCCAGCGCCGCCGGTGGGACACACGGGCCCGTCGGCCGTGCCGCCGGGCAGGAAGCCCACGCCCACGTCGAAGGAGGAGGACTCGAGCACGCCCACGAGCGAGCCGGTCGAGGCGATGGTCGTCGAGCACACGCCGGCGGCGAAGGTGTCCGCCGAGTCGCTCGAGGCGACCTGCGCCCAGCCGTCGGAGAACACGGAGTCCTGGACCCACTGGAGGGCCGTGACGGCCTCCTTCGAGTTGCAGGTGATGTCCCACTCGTCCGACCACGCGGCGTTCTGGCCCCACAGCAGGTTCTGCAGGGTCCAGCCCGCGTAGCCGGCGAGGTCGGGGTACATGTACGCGGTCTCGCCCTGGGTGAGCTTCGGCGCCCACTCGGCGAACTCCTCCCAGGTCTCCGGGGACTGGTCGGGCAGGCCCGCGTCCGCGAAGTGCTCCTTGTTGTAGTAGAACAGCGGCGTCGAGCGGCCGTAGGGCAGCGCCCACTGGTGGTCGTCGTACTGGTAGTCCTGCACGAGCGAGTCGCGGTAGTCGGACAGGTCGATCTCGAGCTGCTCGACGAGGGTGTCGATCGGGATGATGTTCCCGTTGATGAAGTAGCGGAACCACCACACGTCCGAGAGGACCACCACGGCGGGCAGGCCCGAGTTCGCGGCCTGCGCGGTCTGGAACTTCTGGGCGATCTCCTCGTAGTTCGAGCCGGCGGTCACCTGGTTGACCTCGATGCCGGTCTCCTCGGTGAAGCCCTTGATGAGGGTGGCCTCGACCTCCTGGGATCCGCCGGGGTGGCTGGTCCAGAAGTCGATCTTCTTCGCGGGGTCGACGCCGGAGAAGTCGACGTCGGCCTCCTCCGAGGCGCCCCCGCCGCCGTCACCGCCGCCGATCTCGGGCCCGCCGCAGGCGGCGAGACCCATCGCCCCGGCGCCGAGCGCACCGAGGCCGAGCAGGGAGCGTCGGCCGAATCGCGGGGGAAGGTGGAGCGAGCTGGTCATGGGACGGTTCCTTTCGGGTGGTGGGGCGGACGCGGGCGCGTCAGCCGGTCACGCTGCCTTGGGTGAGGCCGGAGACGATGTGCCGCTGCAGCATCGCGAAGACGAGGAGGACGGGAGCGATGACCAGCACCGTGCCGGCCATGAGGATGCCCCAGCCCGAGCCGGTGTTGCCCTCGGAGTTGCTCAGCGCCGTCAGGCCCACCGGGAGGGTCATCCGGCTGGCCTCGGAGGTGATGATGAGGGGCCAGATGTAGTCGTTCCACTCGGTGACGATCGTGACCAGGGCGACGGTCGCGACCGTCGGCACCGAGATCGGCACGACCACCGAGAAGAGGGTGCGCAGATGCCCGGCACCGTCCAGCTCCGCCGCCTCGAGCATGGTGGGCGGGATGGTGAGGAAGAACTGTCGCAGCAGGAAGGTGCCGAAGGCGGTGCCGAGCCCCGGCAGGATGATCCCCCAGTAGGTGTTCACCCCTCCGAGACCCGCGATCAGCACGTAGTTGGGCAGGATCGAGACCTGCGGCGGGACCATGAGCGCCACCAGGATCAGCACGAAGATGACGCGTTTGAAGGGGAAGCGCACGAACACCAGCGCATAGGCGGTGAAGATCGCCAGCAGCACCTTGATGCTCGCGCCGATGCTCGTGACGATCACCGAGTTCAGGAAGAACCGCGGGATGGGGACCGAGTTCCAGGCCCGCTCGTAGTTGGCCAGCGAGGGCTCTGCGGGCAGCACCACCAGCGAGGTGGAGAGGATCTCCTGGGGCGCCTTGAGGGAGCTGACCATCATCCACAGCAGCGGCAGCACCATCACGAGCGTGGCGAGCACCAGCGGGAGGTAGCCGCCGGTGAGGGTGGCCCAGAGGTTCTGGCGGGAGAAGGGACCGTTGTCCCGACGGCGAACGACGGGGCGCTCGGCATCCTCGGCGCCGCGGCCGGCGCCGGTCCCGGTGGGTCGGGTGGGGGCGCTCATGAGTAGTGCACCTTCTTCTCGACGAAGAGGATCTGCGCGACGGTCATGACCAGGAGGATCACGAACAGCAGCACCGAGATCGTGGCGGAGTAGCCGGCGCGCGAGTAGCCGCCGAACGCCTGCAGGTAGGACTCGAAGATCATCGTGTTCGTGCCGCGCCCGGTGGGCGTCATGATCCGCAGCAGGTCGAAGGCCTGGAGGCTGTTCAGCGTGGTGGTGATCAGCAGGAAGAAAGTGGTGGGCGAGAGCAGCGGCAGGGCGATGCTGAAGAAGCGGCGCACCGCGCCCGCCCCGTCGATCTGCGCGGCCTGCATGACGTCCTGCGAGAGCGACTGCAGCCCGCCCAGGTAGACGATCGCGCAGTAGCCGAGGTTCTTCCAGACGTACACGACGATCACCATCACCAGCGACATGTCCGGATCCAGGAACCACTGCGGGCTCCCCAGCCCCAGCTGCCGCAGGATCCAGGCGAGCACCCCGAAGTTCGGGTCGAAGATGAACAGCCACACCAGGCCCACGCCCACACCCGAGAGCACGTACGGCGCGAAAACAGCTGAGCGTGCGACGGTACGACCGGGGATGTCGATGTTCAGCGCCAGGGCGATCAGCAGGCCCAGCACCATCGCCCCGCCCACCGTGAGGAGGGTGAAGATCGCGGTGATCCGCAGGCTCTCCAGGCCCTCGTCGGAGGTGAAGAACTCGAGGTAGTTCCCCAGCCCGATGAAGCTCGCGCTGCGGGAGCCGAGGGTCCAGTCCAGCATCGAGTACTGGATGTTCAGGATCAGCGGGCGGTAGGTGAACATCGCGATGAGCACGAGGTTCGGGGTGGCGAAGGCCAGGAACACGAGGGCGTCGCGGCGTGCGCGGCGGCTCATGCCGCGCCGTCTGCGCACCGCGGGACCCGTGCGTCCGGGGGGCAGCGGAGAACCGGTCCCCGGGGCGGCGGTGCCCGGGACCGTTCTCGAGGAGTCGGTCATGAGGAGCTCATTCGGTCAGAGCGGGCGTGATCGGCGTCGGTGCCGGCCGCTGATGCCCATTATGAGCACGTGCCCAGCGGTTCCGGGCAGGTTTCGGGGCAGTGCGCGGGAACCGGCGCGCCGGGCCTCCGGCCGCGTACGGTGGGCCGCGGGACGTGGGCCCCTCCACGGCCCGGACCGCGCACCGAACCGGAGGCTGCCATGCACGCCGAACGCATCACCGAGTCGATCAGCAACCACGCCGAGGGCCCGTGCTGGTCGGACACCTGGGGCGGTCTGCGCTGGGTCGACATGCTCGCCGGGGACATCCTGCATCTGGACGCGGACGGCGAGGTCACCCGGCTCCCCACACCGAGCCCGGTGGTCGCCTGCGTGCGCCCCGCCTCCAGCGGCGGCGCGGTGCTCGCCGTCGAGAAGGGCTTCGCCCTCGAGGACGCCGACGGCTCCATCGCCACGCTGCCCCCGCTGTGGGACGAGGAGATCCGCATGAACGAGGGCGCGATCGCTCCTGACGGCTCGTTCCTGTGCGGCTCGATGGCCTACGACCAGCGCCCGGGCGCCGCCGCGATGTGGCGCCTGATGCCGGACGGCACCACCACCCGCCTGTTCGGCGACCTGACGATCTCCAACGGCCTCGCGTTCTCCGCCGACGGCACCCGGGCCTTCTACATCGACACCCCGACCGGCCGCGTGGACGTCCTCGACTGGTCCGACGAGGAGGGTCTCGTCGGCCGCCGCCCCTTCGCGGACCTCTCCGGCGAGGACGGCCATCCCGACGGGCTCTGCCTCGACGCCTCGGGGAACGTGTGGGTCGCGATGCACAGCGGCTCCCAGGTGCTGGGCCTCGACGCCGACGGCGCCGTGGTCGAGCGCATCGGCGTGGGGGCGCGGCAGGTGACGGCCTGCACCTTCGGCGGCGAGGACCGCGGAACCCTGTACATCACCACCAGCCGCGAGAACCTCCCCGACGGCGAGGACCCCGCGGCGGGATCGCTGTTCGCGATCCGCCCCGGGGTCCGTGGTCCGCAGGACGAGCTGCTCTTCGGCAGCTGAGAGCGTACGGTCCGTCGGCCGCGGGATCCCGGGGCCGACGGGCCGGACCACCCCTCAGGCGGTGGTGCCCGGGGCGGTCGTGCCCGTGCCCGATGCCGCGGCGGCCTCCGCCGAGCGGTCGCGGGCCTCGCCCGTGGCGAGCGAGTCCAGCATGTCGTCGAACTCCTCCATCGCCTTCGCCGGCGGCTGCGGGGTGATCATGCTGACCACGACCGCGAGCACCAGGCAGATGAGGAAGCCGGGGATGATCTCGTAGAGGTGCTGCTCGCCGAACAGGCCCACCTTCACGTCGGGCGTGAACTTGCCCCAGATGAAGGCGACGGCCGCACCGGCGATCATGCCCGTGGCGGCACCGGCCGTGGTGAGGCGGCGCCAGAACAGGGACAGCAGCACGATCGGGCCGAAGGCGGCGCCGAATCCGGCCCAGGCGAAGGAGACCAGCGCCAGCACCGAGCTGTTCGGGTCCAGGGCCAGGATCAGAGCGATCACCGAGACGGCGAGCACGCCGATCCGGCCGCCCCACAGGGCGCCCTTCGCGCTGAGCTTCATGCCGAGGCCGCCCACCAGGTCCTCGATCAGCGCGGAGCTGGAGACGATCAGCTGCGAGGAGATCGTGGACATGATCGCCGCGAGCACCGCCGCCAGCAGCAGGCCCGCGATCAGCGGGTGGAAGAGGATCTGCGAGAGGTCCAGGAACACGGACTCGCCGTTGGTGGTGTCGGTGAGGACCGCGTTGGCGTTCTGCTGGAAGTAGGCGAGACCCGCCAGCGCGGTGAACACGGCGCCGAGCACGCACAGGACCATCCAGCTCATGCCCACCACGAGGCCGTACTTCGCATCGCGCGAGGAGCGCAGCGCCATGAAGCGCACGATGATGTGGGGCTGGCCGAAGTAGCCCAGGCCCCAGGCGAGCGAGGAGATGATGCCGATGAAGGTGCCACCCGCGGTCATCGAGCCGAAGTCCGCGTTGACCTCGCGCACGGAGGCGAACATCTCAGCGGGACCGCCCACGACGAACATCGCGACGACGGGGACCACCAGCAGCGAGACCAGCATGATCATGCCCTGGACGACGTCGGTGTAGCTCGCGCCGAGGAAGCCGCCGAACAGCGTGTACAGGATCGTGACGCCGGCGACCAGCAGCATGCCCAGGAGGTACGAGCCGCCGAAGGTCGACTCGAAGAAGATGCCGCCAGCGGCCATGCCGGAGGAGACGTAGAAGGTGAAGAACACCAGGATGATCACGCCTGCAGCGATGCGCAGGAAGTGGGTGCGGTCGTGGAGGCGGTTGCCGAAGAAGCTCGGCACCGTGATCGCGTTGCCGGCGATCTGCGTGTACTGACGCAGGCGCGGCGCGACGAAGAACCAGTTCAGTCCGGCGCCGACCGTGAGGCCGACGGCGATCCATGCCTCGACCAGGCCGTTCATGTACAGAGCGCCGGGCAGGCCCATGAGCAGCCAGCCGGACATGTCGGAGGCGCCGGCCGAGAGGGCGGCGGTGAAGGGGTGCAGCTGGCGGCCGCCGAGCATGTAGTCCTCACCGTCCTCCGTCTTGCGGAAGGCGTAGAGGCCGATGGCGATCATCGCGCCGAAGTACACGGCCAGGGCGATGATCTTGAAGACGAGATCCATGAGAGGTCTCCGATCTCAGGGGAAGGGACGGGGGACGAGGAGGTCGGACCGGACAGGGACGGGAGATCGCGACGGTGCGCTGCCACGGGCCGGGACCTCATGGAGCCATCCGCACGACGACCCCGGCCTCGGACGCCGACGGCCGACGGGTCGCCGTAGGGACGCCAGCAGCGTCCGGTCACCAGGGTGGCCCCGACAGTACGCCCCGGAGACGCAGATCTCAGCTCTCGTTGCACGACGGTGACATCCCTCGCGCTCCCGCCCTCCCCTGCACGGACAGGAGCGCGCGGGCGCCGTCCCCGGCACCCGCGCGCTCCTGGTGGGGCTGCGGCTCAGCCGAACAGAGCCTCGGTGTCCTCGTCCACCCAGTCCAGGGTGCGCTCGACGGCCTTGCGCCACAGGCGCATGTAGCGGTCGCGGGTCTCGTCGTCCATCGCGGGCTCCCAGCGCTTGTCCTCGGCCCAGTTGTCGATGACGTCCTGCTCGCCGTCCCAGAAGCCCACCGCGATGCCGGCCGCGTAGGCGGCGCCCAGCGCGGTGGTCTCGATGACCTTCGGGCGCACCACGGGCACGCCCAGGATGTCGGCCTGGAACTGCATGAGGGTCTCGTTCATGACCATGCCGCCGTCGACCTTGAGCTCGGTGAGCTCGACGCCCTCCGAGGCCGCGTCGGCGATCGCCGCGTCGAGCACCTCGCGGGACTGGAAGGCCGTGGCCTCCAGCACCGCGCGGGCCACGTGGGCCTTGTTGTGGAAGCGGGTCATGCCCACCATCGCGCCCCGGGCGTCGGAGCGCCAGTGCGGGGCGAACAGGCCCGAGAAGGCCGGGACGATGAACAGGCCGCCGTTGTTGTCGACCTGCTTGGCGAGGGTCTCGATCTCCGGGGCGTCCTTGATCAGGCCCAGGTTGTCGCGCACCCACTGCACCAGCGAGCCGGTCACCGCGACCGAGCCCTCCAGCGCGTAGATCGCCTTCTGGTCGCCGATCTTGTAGGCGACGGTGGTGAGCAGCCCGTTCTCGCTGCGCACCAGGTCCTCACCGGTGTTGACCAGCATGAAGTTGCCGGTGCCGTAGGTGTTCTTGCCCATGCCGATCTCGAAGCAGGCCTGGCCGAAGGTCGCGGCCTGCTGGTCGCCGAGGATGCCCGCGATCGGGGTGTCGATGAGCAGGTCGTTCTTGCGGCCCGTGCCGTACACCTCGGAGGAGGAGCGGATCTCCGGCAGCATCGACAGCGGGACCGTCATGTCCTTCGCGATGTCCTCGTTCCAGTCGAGGGTGTCGATGTTCATGAGCATCGTGCGCGAGGCGTTGGTGACGTCGGTGACGTGGATGCCGCCGTTGGTGCCACCGGTCAGGTTCCATACGAGCCAGGAGTCGGTGTTGCCGAAGAGCAGGTCACCGGCCTCCGCCTTCTCGCGTGCGCCGTCGACGTTGTCGAGGATCCACTTGACCTTGGGACCGGAGAAGTAGGTCGCCAGCGGCAGGCCCACGCGCTCCTTGTACTTGTCAGCGCCCTCGTCGCCCGCGAGCTCGTTGCAGATCTTCTGGGTGCGCGTGTCCTGCCAGACGATCGCGTTGTACACGGGCTCGCCGGTGGTCTTGTCCCACACCACGGCGGTCTCGCGCTGGTTGGTGATGCCCACGGCGGCGAGCTGGTGGCGGTTGATGTCCGCGCCGGTGAGGGCCTCGCCCACCACGGAGCGGGTGTTGCGCCAGATCTCGAGGGCGTCGTGCTCGACCCAGCCCGACTTCGGGAAGATCTGCTCGTGCTCCTTCTGGCCGGTGGAGACGATCTGCCCGGCGTGGTCGAAGACGATCGCTCGGGTCGAGGTGGTGCCCTGGTCGATCGAGAGGATGTACTTCTGAGAGTCGGTCATCGGAACTCCTTCGTGTGGATGAACGGGGGTGGTGCCATGGTGCCGGACGGCGCCTGCGAGGGGTCGCGGGCACCGTCCGGCGGGGGTCAGAAGGCCATGCTGGCCAGGCCCGCGAGGAGACCGCCGAGAAGCGGACCGACCACGGGGACCCATGCGTAGCCCCAGTCGTTGCCGCCCTTGTTCGGGATCGGCAGGATGGCGTGCGCGAGGCGCGGACCGAGGTCACGGGCGGGGTTGATGGCGTAGCCCGTGGGCCCGCCGAGGGAGGCGCCGATCGAGACGACCAGCAGCGCGACGGCGAGCGGGCCGAGGCCGCTCGGGGTCTTGCCGAACATGATGATGACGAAGACCAGCACGAAGGTCGCGATGATCTCGGTGACCAGGTTCCAGCCGTAGGAGCGGATCTCCGGGCCGGTGGAGAAGGTGCCGAGGATGGTGCCGGCGTCCTTCTCCTGGTCGTAGTGCGTCTTGTACGCCAGCCAGCAGATGATCGCGCCGAGGAAGGCGCCGATCATCTCGGCCGCGAAGTAGGCGATCGTGTTCGCGAACGTGACCGGGATGCCGTCCGCGTACTCGCCTCCGCCGCCGGCCAGCAGGCCGACGGTGACGGCGGGGTTCAGATGGGCGCCGGTCTTGTAGGCGACATAGACACCGGCGAAGACCGCGAGGCCCCAGCCGAAGTTGATCAGCAGCCAGCCGCCGCCGTTGCCCTTGGTCTTGCCCAGGATCACGTTGGCGACGACGCCGCCGCCCAGCAGGGTGAGCATCGCCGTGCCGGCGATCTCGTACAGGAAGATGGTTGCCATGGGACCTCCTCGTCGAACGATCCCGCATCTGTGCGGGATCAGTGGCATCCGGATTCGAGGCGGACGGCGTCCGCGCTCGAGCCGCAGGCTGTGGCCCGCGGGGGTGGAGCAGTTCCTCCGCCCGGCCGGATCGCGGCCGGGCCGGAGGGTCGATCAGTTCTCGGCGGGCACCTCCGGAGCGGTCGCGATCCGGGCCGCGACCTCGGCATCCGAGGTCGTGGCCTCTCCGGCCAGCCGTGCCTCGATGACGGCGCGGTAGGTCTCGATCTCGCGGGTCCTGGTGGCGTCGTCCCAGCCGAGCTCGGGCGCGATCAGCGCCGCGATCTCGTCGGCGGCGGCGACACCGCGGTCGCGGGTCTCGTAGTCCAGTCGGGTGCGGCGCTGCAGCACGTCGACCAGGTGGCGGGCGCCCTCGGCGCGCACCGCGTACAGCACCTCGGCGCGCAGGTAGCGCGGCGCGTGCTCGAGCGGGGTGGCCAGCGAGGCGTCCTCGTCGATGAGGGCGAGGACGTCCTGCAGGAGCGCTCCGTAGCGGAACAGGAGGCGGTCCGTGCGGATCTCGTCGAACCCGTGGCGTCGGCCGATCACGGCCTTGTCCTGCACGAGCGCCTGGTATCCCTGGGCGCCGATCACGGGGATCGAGCGGGTGAGGCTGGGGCGGCCCGGCTGGGAGTCCTTGATCGCGAAGTCGACGACGTCCTCGGCCATCACCCGGTAGGTGGTGAACTTGCCGCCGGCGATCGCGCTGAGGCCGGGCTCGACCTCCATGACGGTGTGCTCGCGGGAGACCTTCGTGGACCCCTTGTCCGAGCCCTTCTTCACGGGCTGCAGGAGGGGGCGCAGTCCGGAGTACACGCCGATGACGTCCTCGCGGGTGAGGTCGTCCTTGAGCACCGCGTTGGCGTGCTCGAGGACGTACTCGATGTCCTCCCCGGTCGCGCCCACGTCGCGCGGGTCCTGGGTCCAGGGGGTGTCGGTGGTGCCGATGACCCAGTACTCGTCCCACGGGATGATGAACAGGACCGACTTCTCGGTCTGCGTGATGATCCCGGTGTCGGGGACGGCGGGGATGCGGTCGCGGGCCACCGTGATGTGGATGCCCTTGGAGGCGAGCACCTCGAGGCCGGCGTCGGCCCCGGCCAGCTCCTGCTGCTCCTGGGTCCACACGCCGCCGGCGAGGATGGTCTCGCGGGCGTGGACCTCGAACTCCTCGCCGCTCTCCTCGTCGCGCACCCGGGCGCCGACGACCGTCCTCCCCTCGTGGAGGTAGCCGACGACGGTGGTGTAGTTGGCGACGGCGGCGTCATGCTGCGCGGCGGAGCGCACCAGCATCATCACGAAGCGGGCGTCGTCCATCTGGGCGTCGTAGTACTCCAGCGCGCCGACGGACTTCTCGCCGTCCAGGCCGGGGAACACCTCGAGCATCTTCTTGTGCAGGAGGTGGCGGTGGAAGGGGACGGCGCGCCTGCGGCCGACGGACTGCATCACGTCGTAGAGCGCGACGCCGGAGCCGATGAACGCACGGTCGACGACTTTCTTGAAGAAGGGGAAGACGAACTTGATCGGGCGCACCAGGTGCGGGGCCGTGTGCTCGATGAGCAGGTCACGCTCGCGCAGCGCCTCGGCGACGAGGGCGAAGTCGAGCATCTGCAGGTAGCGCAGGCCGCCGTGCATGAGCTTCGAGGAGCGGGACGAGGTGCCGGAGGCCCAGTCGTGGGTCTCGACGAGGCCGACGGACAGGCCGCGGGTGGCGGCGTCGAACGCGGCGCCCGCGCCGTTCACGCCGCCGCCGACGACGAGCACGTCCAGGGGGTTGCTCGCGGTGGCGGCGCGGAGGCGGGAGAGATGCTCCGCCCGGCCCGCCGGGGTGAGTGCGGACCGCTGCTGATCGGACACCTGACTGCTCCTTCGCGTCGACACCTTCGGCTCCCGCCCTCATCGTCGCGGGGTTCTCCCGGGAAGGGCGTGGTGAGCGCCATAGTGGGACGGTCGTGCATCCGGACGCAAGTGCGGTGCACGAACGTGCAAGACTGAGGACATGCCCCGCGAATCGCGCCTGGACCTGCTCTACACGGCTGCACGGATGTACTACGGGGACGGGCAGACGATGGAGGCCATCGCTGGCGATCTCGACGTCTCCCGCTCCACGGTCTCCCGCATGCTCCGGGACGCCCGGGACGAGGGTCTGGTGCAGATCAGCCTCCGCCCGCCGGAGGCCCAGCGGGTCGGGGAGCTGGCCCACCGCATCGCGCGCCAGTACGGCGTGCAGGTGCACGTGGTGCCCACCTCGTCCGGGGCCGACGAGCGCGAGCGGCTGTCCACGGTCGCCGAGGCCGGCGGCGACCTGCTCGACGACATGCTCGAACCGGGCACCACGCTCGGCATCGCCTGGGGCACCACGATGGCGGCACTGTTGGGGACGGTCCGTGCACGGCCGGTGCCCGGGCTGCGGATCGTGCAGCTCAACGGTGCCATCAACACAGAGGGCTCGGGCCTGACCTACATCGCCACGGTGCTCGCCCGGGCCGCCACCCGTTGGGACGCGACCGTGCACCAGTTCCCGGTGCCGGCCTTCTTCGACTACCCCGCGACCCGGGAGGCGATGTGGCGCGAGCGCTCCGTGCAGCGCGTGCTCGCCACTCAGCGCGAGGCCACGGTCGCCGTGTTCAGCGTGGGCGCCTTCGACGCCGAGGTGCCCAGCCACGTGTACACGCACAACTACCTCACCGAGGACGATCTCCGCTCGCTGCGGGCCGACGGGGCGGTCGGGGACGTGTGCACCGTCTTCCTCCGCGCCGACGGCACCCACCGCGAGATCGCCCTGAACCGGCGCGGCTCGGGCATCGCGCCCGACCGGCTGCTGCGGATCCCGCGACGGCTGCTCGTGGTCTCGGGCTCGCGCAAGGCGCTCCCGCTGCGGGCGGCGCTGCGGGCCGGCCTCGCGACCGACGTGGTCGTCGACGAGGTCACCGCCCGCAGCCTCCTCGCCCTGCGCTGAGCCGGGAGCGACGGAGGCGGGGCCACGGCGGCGGGGCCCACGGCGGCTCGCACATCGGCGCTGGTCGACCCCGGCAGCGGCAGCAAGTCCAGCAGCCCGACGCTCCACCTTCGCCCCGCACCACTCCCCCACTGCGGACTGTCAGCTGACGAACCAGATCCGCCCCGTATCTGGTTCGCCAGCTGACCGTCGGGCGGACGGCACCGAGCTCGCCTCACCACGGCGGCGGCGCACCGGCGATGCGCCATGAGGGCCGCGAGCGTCCGAGGTCCGCGAGGTAGGTGTTGATCCTGGCCTCGCCGGGCACCTCGATCCCCCGCGCCCCGAGGGCGTCGGCGAGCCGCACGAGGATGCGGCGCGGCCTCTGCAGATCGGCGCCGGTGGCCCGGATGACCGTCCACCCCAGCGCGGCGATCTCGTCACGCCGCATCTCGTCCTCCCGCCACTGCTGCTTCGTCCGATGCCCGTCCCCGTCGTACTCCAGGACGCATCCCGCTGCCGACCACACGAGGTCGAGATAGCGCTGCCGACCGCCCCGTCGCTCCTGGACGGGGAGGTTGAGACTCGGCTCCGGGAAACCCGTGCCGGTGATGATCAGCCGCATGATGGTCTCTCCCGGGGACCAGGCACGCTCTCGGGCCAGGTCGAGGGCCCGCCTCAGCTCTGCGACACCTCGATGCCCGCGCATCGTCGCGAGATGCTCCCTCAGCTGCTCCGGGCTGGTGGGCGGACAGGAGGTCCTCCCGGCGAGAACCGCATCGATCGCCGCGACGAGATCCCAGCGCGGCAGGACCGTCGCCAGCTCGCGCAGCGTCTCCGACGGAGAGGAGACCAGGAGGCGCCCGCTGGTCATCGTCGGCCCGGGTTCCCATCTGTGCACTCGGACGCCCCTGATGGTCCCGGCACCTGTTCCCGGCGCGATGCGGCAGTGCAGCAGCGGCAGGGCCGCGCCGGAGCGCAGAGACCGATCGTCGGCAAGGGCGGGCAGTGGCCCGCCACGACGCTCGCCGTCCTCCCGCCCGAGGATCCGTGCGACCCCGTCGTCGAGCTGCAGCGGCAGCGGTATGCCCCAGATCAGTGCGGCGCTGGAGTGGCTCAGGACGCTCCCCGGCAGCACGGCGTCCTGCAGCACCCATGCCATCGCGTCGAAGGTCATCGGGCGATCCGTCAGGGTGAGGTGACCATGGAAAACCGTGGTGAACTCCGGCCCGGCGAGGTCGCGGCTGTGCGCCCCGAGGCGCATCCACTCCCGCCTCGTCAGGAGCGCCCCGCCGTAGTCCCGATAGCTCTTCGCCATGAGGCCGACAGTACGAATCCGGTGACATCATCACGCGCCCGGCCCGGACGCTGTGGACGACCTGCACTTAGGGAGGAACGGTGGCGACCCGCTGCCCGGCTGCACCGACACGGCTGCACCGACCCGGCTGATGTCGACCCGGCTGATGTCGACCTCGCCCGCCCGTCGATCGCGACGGGAACCCGACGGTCAACTGGCGATCCACTTCGGGGGCAGAAGTGGTTCGCCAGCTGACCGTCGGCGACCCGCGCCGACGGGCCGACCCGCGCCGACGGGCCCACCTGCGCCGATGGGCCCGCGGGAGGGTGGGACGGCAGGGGCGCGGGCCGGCGCCCGCCTCAGCCCTCGACGCCCGAGAGGTCCAGGCGGCCCGGGTGGGTGTAGATGTTCAGGCGGCCGTCGCCGTCGTCCGCGGCGCGGGTGAAGCCCACGAGGGTCTGGCCGAACTCCTCGGCGGTGTCGACCGCGAGGGAGGTCGCGGCGGAGACGCAGGCCAGCAGCGGGATCCCGGCGAGGCAGGCCTTCTGCGCGATCTCGAAGCTGGCGCGGGAGGAGACCAGCAGGAAGCAGTCACGCAGCGGCAGGCGGTCCGCGAGCAGCGCCCAGCCGATCACCTTGTCCACCGCGTTGTGCCGCCCCACGTCCTCACGGACCACCAGCAGGTTCCCCTCGAGATCCACGAGCGCCGCGGCGTGCACTCCCCCGGTGCGGGCGAAGACGGGCTGCTGCTCGCCGAGCGTGCGGGCCGCCGCCAGGATCACGCGGGGGTCGATGCTCCAGCTCCGCTCCAGGTCATGGCGGGCCTTCTGGCGGACCGCGTCGATGCTCTCCGCCCCGCACACCCCGCAGGCGGACCCGGCGGAGAAGCTCCTCGCGGCGACCGGCAGCAGCTGCGGCCGGGCGGTGGTGAAGTCCATGACGTTGTAGGTGTTCCGGGCGAACCCGGTGCCGTCGTCGACCACGGCGCCGTCGCAGTAGCGGGCCTCGCGGATGTCCTCGCGATGAGCGATCAGCCCCTCGCCGTGGAGGAACCCGTGGATCAGCTCGATGTCGTGACCCGGGGTGCGCATGGTCAGCGAGAGCTGCTGACCGTTCAGGCGGATGTCCAGCGGCTCCTCGACGGCGACGTGGTCGCCCTTGCGCCCTGAGTACAGCCGGCCGTCGCGCACCCGGACGGTGCGGAGGCGTGCGGTGTCGGTGACCCTGCCCATCCTCCGAGGGTATCCCGGACGAGCGGGCCGACGGCGGCCGACCAGGCGGGACGACCGACGGGCCGACGGCGATCGCCAGCACCGGCCGGTCGAACCAGCGACGGCGGACGCCGCGAGGTCATCCCTCGCCGTCGGCCTCCTGGCGCGGGCCGCCTTCGGCGAGGGCCCGCGCCACCTCGAGCTGCTGCTCCCAGCCGCGGGAGTTCTCCTCGTAGTTCCTGCGGCGCAGCGACTCGTCGACGTCGATCCGTGCGAAGCCGCGCTCTCGCACGGTGAGCCGCACCAGGTTGCGCGAAGCGCTCCCGGCGGGGTCGATGATGAAGGTGACCGTGTTGTGCGGCGCGTCCGAGATCTCGCCGAGGCCGCCGCCCAGCCAGCGGAATCCGATCTTGTGCGGGGGCTCGTGGGCCTCGAGCGCGAGCTGGAAGCTGCCGTGCACGGGGTCCACGACCCGGGTGACGGGTCCGGTGCGGGTGATGGTGTGCTCGCGGTACTCGCCGTCGTTGATGAACCAGCCCGGCTCGCGCACGATCGCGAAGACCTTCTCGGCGCTGGCCTTGATCAGGACGCTGCGCTCGATCTCGTCAGGGACGCTCACATCGGCGGGCAGAGCGGAATCGTCAGCCATGGCAGTGCTCCTCGGGGCGGGGGATGGCGGCCTCGTCGCCGCGTGAGGAGAGACTCTCAGATTTCGGCCGACGGGGCGACCTCGCCCCGCCCGACCTCGCCCCGCTCGACCTCGCCCAGCCCGCGCTCGCTCTGTTCTCGGTCGCGCGGCTCCCGGTCGCGCCGCTCCGCCTCCTCGCGGATCCCCTCGAGCCGCCGGTCCCAGCCGCGGGCGACGATCCCGAGCAGGTCGGAGACCTCGAGGATCCGCTCCGCGTCGACGCTGTGCACGCGTCGGCGGGAGGCGCGGGCGGCGCGGACCAGACCGGCCCCTTCGAGGATCCGCAGGTGCTTGGCGACGGCCTGCCGGCTCACGTCGAGGTCACGGGCCACGGAGCCGGCGTCGTCCGGGGTCTCCGCGAGGCGCACCAGGATCTGCCGACGGGTGCGGTCGGCGAGGGCCGCGAAGGTCTCATCGGCCCCCTCCCCCAGCAGGACCAGGCTCGGGGTGCGCGCGCTCATGCCGCCTCGGCGCGGAGCCGGGCCACCTCGAGCTCCTCGATCCAGCCCCGGGTGTTGTCCTCGAAGCGGGTGCGGCGCTCCGCGGCGTCGCGGGAGATGCTCGCGAAGCCGGTCTCCCGCACGGTGAGGAGCACGCCGTCACCCTCGGGCTCGAGCGTGAACTCGACGGTGGTCGCGGGGTGGTCGGCGAGGTCGCCGTTCTCCCCGGCCAGCCACTGGAACACGGCGCGATGGGGCGGATCGAGCTCGACGGTGCGGATCGCGAACTCGCCGTGGTCCGGGTCGACCAGGCGCGAGATGTCGCCCTCGACGGTGATCCCGTGGGCGCGGTACTCACCGCTGTTGATGAACCAGCCGGGCTCGCTGACCACCGCGAACACCGTCTCGGCGGTGGCGGCGACGTGGATGCTGCGGAGGATCTCGTCCGGCACGTCAGCGGTGGCGGCGGAGGTCTGTGCGGTGTCCTGCTCGGTCATGGTCTCTCCCGGTGCGTTCGATGGACCCGCCGACCGGAGCGGCCGACGGGTCCAGCGTCGCACGGGATCCCCTTTGATGCAACCCTCCGGTTGCACTAGGGGTGGTCGGAGCCGGGTCAGCCCTTGGTGACCGCTGCGGCGAGCAGGTTCAGCGACTGCTCGAGGTCCTCCTGCGGGATCGCGGGGAAGCCCACCTTCTGCAGCAGCTTCTGATCGGTGATGCGCGACCAGTCGTAGGTCAGCTCCACCTCGGTCGCGTCGGCGCCCTGCGGGGTGAGGGTGTAGAGCCACTCCCAGCCCAGCGGGCCCTCGGGGGCGGAGCCGTCCTCGCCCTCGGGCGCGGGCTGCCAGCCGATCATCTTGTTCTCGTCGTACGCGGTGACGAAGTTGTGGGTGCGGTAGTCCCCGCCCATCGCCTCGCGGTGCATGTTCATCACGAACTTCTCGCCGGACTTGTCGATGCGCTCGGTGTCCTCGGCGCTGCGCACCGTGCCGGAGCCGTCGAACTCGGGATGCCGCGCGGGCAGCGTGAGCAGGGCGAACAGGTCCTTCGCGGGGGCGTCGATCGTGCGGGTGACGGTCACGTGGGTCTGGTTGCTGGTCATGCCGCCACTCTGCCGTCCGAGCGCGCCGATGTCATCCGCGGAATCGACCGGACGGTCGATGTGGGGCACCTGCGCAGGTCACAGCGGTTCCGCGACCGCCTGCTCGAGGGTGCGCGGCGGCCTGCCGAGCACCTCCTCCACTCCCCCGCCGACCACGTCGAGCTCGCCGTCCGCGATCGCGGTGTACGTGCTGATCCAGGCGTCGACCTGCCAGTCCGGGGCGCCGTACGGGGCGCGGGAGGCGCGCGCCTCGGCGAGCGTCTCGTCCACGAACTCGTACTCCTCGCCGCGGGCGCGGGTCATCAGGAGCGCGGCCTCGGCGAAGCTCACCGCGACCGGCCCGGTGAGGTCGAGGGTGCGCCCTGCCCAGGGTGCGGGATCGCGCAGCACCGCCGCGGCGACCTCCGCGACGTCGCGGCGGGACACGAAGGCGCAGCGACCGGTGCCGCCCGGGCCGCGGATCACGCGATCGGGTCCGGCGAAGTCCAGGAGCACGTCGGCGTAGAAGCTGTCGCGCAGGAGGGTCCAGGCGAGGCCCGAGCCGCGCAGCAGCTGCTCGGTCGCGCCGTGGTCCCGGGCGAGGGTGAAGCCGGCATCCTCCGAGGCCCCGAGGAAGGAGGTGTACACGACATGCCCCACTCCCGCCTCGGTGGCCGCCTCGATCGCGATGCGGTGCTGGTCCAGACGGTCCGCCGCCTCCCCCGCGGAGACCAGCAGCAGGGCGTCGGCCCCCGCGAAGGCGGCGCGGCAGGCGGCGGCGTCCGAGAACTCCGCCTGGGCGACCTCGGCGCCCTCGATCCGCGGAAGCCGGTCGAGGGAGCGGCCCACGAGGCGCAGCTGCACTCCCGGGGCGCCGACGAGGCGGCGCGCCGCCGCAGCCCCGATCCGACCGCTCGCGCCGGTCAGGACGATGCGCATCAGACCAGGCCCTTCTCCGTCAGCCAGCCCTTCGCGATCTCGGCGGAGGAGGTCTGGTCGACCACGCTCTGGCGGTTCAGCTCCACGAGGTCGTCGGCGCTGAGCTGGGCGAGCACGCCGTCGATCGCCGTCGCAGCGGCCTCGTCGACCTTCTCCGAGACCACGGGGACCACGTTCTGCGGCAGGATCAGCGACTCCGGGTCCTCGAGCACCACCAGGTCGTTCTCCACGATCGCGGGGTCGGCGGTGTAGATGTCCGCGAGCTGCACGTCCCCGTCGGTGAGGGCCTTGACGGTGAGCGGGCCGCCGGAGTCCTCGACGGGCACCACGGAGAGGTCCACGCCGTAGACCGACTTCACGCCCTCGGGGCCGTAGGGCCGCACCTCGAACTCGCTGTTGGCCGCGACCTTGAGCTTCTCGTCGACACCGGCGAGATCGCCGATGGTCTTCAGGGAATGGGTCGAGGCGAAATCGGCGGTGGTCGTGTAGGAGTCCTGGTCGGTGGCCTCCGCGAAGGAGAGCACCCGCAGCCCGTCGGGCAGCGCCTCGCCGAGCGCGCTGTGGATCTCCTCGGGGCTCGCGGACTCCGCCTCCGAGTCGTAGTGCTGGAGCAGGTTGCCGAGGTACTCGGGCATCACGTCGAGCTTCCCGGCCTCGAGCTCGGGCATGTAGACCTCGCGCTGGCCGATCTGGAACTGGCGGTCCACCGTATGCCCCTCCGCCTCGAGCACCTGCGCGAACAGCTCGGCGAGGATCTCGTTGGAGTAGTAGGCCTGGGAGCCGACGGCGAGGGAGGCCGCGCCGCCGCCGTCCGAGCCGCCGTCGGACGCGCCGCCCTCGCCGCCGGAGCCGTCCCCCTCGGCGAAGGGGTCGGAGCTGCCGCAGGCGGCGGCGCCGAGCGCGACCCCGCCGAGGCCGAGCGCGCCCAGCAGATGACGACGGGTGCTGTGAAGGGTCATGGGGAGCTCCTGGGGTGCGAGGTCGGGTCGGGTCGGTCGGAGGGACATCAGGCGGCGGTCCCACGCGGGGCGGTGAGCCGTTGGAGCAGCAGCAGGGAGAGGTCCAGGACCAGGGCGAGGACGATCACCAGCAGCGAGCCGGCGATCATCTGCGGATAGTTCTGCGAGCCGAGGCCCTGGAAGATGAAGCGGCCCAGCCCGCCGCTGCCCACATAGGCGGCGAGCATCGCGGTGGCCACGACCTGCATGGTCGCCCCGCGCACGCCGCCGATCAGCAGGGGCAGCCCGAGCGGGATCTCGACCCGGGTGAGGATCTGCCGCTCGGTCATCCCCTGCGCGCGGGCGGCGTCGACGGTGGCCGGGTCCACGGACTCCACGGCCGAGTACGCCCCGGCCAGCAGGGAGGGTATCGCGAGGATGACGAAGGAGAGCATCGGCGCGGTGAGCCCGATGCCCACCAGCAGCGCGAACAGGGTCACCAGGCCCAGGGTGGGCAGGGCCCGGGCGGCACCGGCGACCGCCACGGTGAGTCCCTTGAACCGGCCCGTGTGCCCCACGTAGAGGCCGATCGGGACCGCGATCAGGGCGGCGATCAGCACGCCGAGCGCGGTGTAGCCCAGGTGCTCGAGGGTGCGCACCGGCACCCCGGCAGGACCGGACCAGCGGGACGGGTCGCCCAGCCAGACGAGGGCGTCGAGGAAGGGGTTGCCGTTCATGGCCTGCGTCCCTCCTGCCGACGGGTCCAGGGCATCACCGCGCGTCCCAGCAGCACCAGCAGAGCGTCGGTGAGCAGGGCGAGGGCGGCGGTGGCGATGATCCCGGCGGCGATCTCCGCGACGATCCCGCGACGCAGCCCGTCCACGAACAGCATGCCCAGGCTCGGCACCCCGAGCACGCCGCCCACGGTGACCAGGGAGATCGTGCTCACCGCGACCACCCGCACCCCGGCCAGCAGAACGGGGCCGGCCAGCGGCAGCTCGACCTGCAGGAACCGGGCGCCGGGCGCGTAGCCCTGGGCGGTGGCCGCGCCGAGCACGTCCCGGTTCACGGAGCGGAAGGCGTCCGAGGCGGTGGGGACCATCAGCGCGAGCCCGTACAGCGACAGCGCGATGATGATGTTCAGCGGGCTGCGCACCCCGGTCCCGATCAGGCCCGGCAGCAGCACGAACAGCGGGAGCGAGGGGATCGCGTACATCAGCCCGGAGGCGGTGGTCACGCCGGTGCGCAGCCAGCCGCGGGCGTTGCACAGCTTCGCCAGCGGCAGGGACAGCAGCAGCGCCACCAGGATCGGCGGCAGCGACTGGAGCAGGTGCGCGCCGGTGTACTCGGCGATCACGCCGAGGTTCGCCAGGATCCAGGTCACGAGGAGCGCTCCGGGCCCGCGTCCCGGGGTCCGTCGGCCGCGGCGAGCACGCCGGCGGCGCGCCCGTCTGCGTCGATCACGACGTCGCGCCCGTCGACCCGTTCGACATGGAGGGTGCGGGCGCCGCGGTCGGCGCCGACGAAGCTGGTCACGAAGTCGTCGGCCGGAGCGGCGAGGATCTCCTGCGGGGTGCCGACCTGGGCGATCACGCCGCCGGGCTTCAGGATCACGACCCGGTCGCCGAGCAGGAAGGCCTCGTCGATGTCGTGGGTGACGAAGACGATCGTCTTGCGCAGCTCGCGCTGGAGGCGCTGCAGCTCGTGCTGCAGCTCTGCGCGCACGATCGGGTCGACGGCCCCGAAGGGCTCGTCCATGAGCAGGATGTTCGGATCCGCGGCGAGGCCCCGGGCCACCCCCACGCGCTGCTGCTGGCCCCCGGAGAGCTGGGAGGGGTAGCGCTCGGCGAGCGCGGCGTCGAGGCCGACGGTCTCCATCAGCTCGTGCGCGCGCGTGCGGGCCTCCGCCCGACCGGTGCCGCGCAGCACGGGGACGGTGGTGATGTTGTCGAGCACGGTGCGGTGCGGGAGCAGACCGGAGGCCTGCATGACGTAGCCGATCGAGCGGCGCAGCTGAACGGGATCCAGGCTCGCGACGTCATCGCCGTCGATGTGGATCCGGCCCGCGGTGGGATCGACCATGCGGTTGATCATCCGCATCAGGGTGGTCTTGCCCGATCCCGAGGTGCCCACGAGCACGACGGCCTCATGGGAGTCGATGTCCAGGCTGAAGTCCTCGACGGCCAGCGTGCCGCCGGGGTACTCCTTGCGGACGTTCTCGAAGCCGATCACGGGGCCTCCCTGGTTGGGATCGTCGTACAGAAGGTCGAGTTCTGCGGTGTCGACAGTACTGCATCCTTCGGGCCCCTCTGCGGTCCCGGGCTGTCCCGACACCGCATGATCCCGCCGGTCAGGCGCCGTCGTCGAGCGGTGCCCGCTCCTCGACCCGCAGGCTGCCGCGGTGCACCTCGAGCGCGGCACCCTGGGCGAGGGTCGCGAAGCCCTGCTGCGGGTAGCCGGTCGAGGAGACGAGCACCCGGTCGTGATCGGCCCGCCAGCGCAGGTCGTACACCTCCGGGGGCTGATCCGTCGGGGCCTGCGAGGGATCGTGCTGGGCGTAGGCGACGAGGGTTCCCGGGGTGGTCAGCAGGCAGTTCAGCGACTCCGGCGGGCGTCCGGACAGCTCGAGCAGCAGGTCGGTGAGCTCCGCGGCGGCGTGCTGGACAGCGCCGGCGAGGTCCGGGCGGCCCTCCCGGGCCGGGAGCTCGGCGAGGTGGGCGGTGATCAGCGAGAGGAACAGCTCCGAGTCCGTGGTGCCGTGCGGGGGTCGGCCGCCGCGGGCGAGGATCCTCTCGCGCAGCTCGTCGGAGAGGTCGAACTGGCCGTTGTGGCTGAAGGTCAGCTCCCCCTCGTCGAAGGGGTGGGTGTTGTCGGGGGTGAGGGCGAGGCCCACGCTCGCACGGCGCAGGTGCACCACGATCACCTCGCCGCGGGCCGCCTCGACCGCCTCGCCGTAGTCGCCGGAGGCCAGCGCGGTGTCGACGCCGCGGCGCAGCATCGGCCGACGGGGCGCGGGGTCATCGCCCCCGTCGGCCCCCGAGCCGTCCGGGTACCAGGCCACGCCCCAGCCGTCCTTGTGCCGCTCGGACAGCGCGGTGAACAGCGGCAGCTCCGCCGGGACGATCTGGGGCAGGGTCCCGCCCTCGCGGGAGACGACGCCGAGCAGACGGCACATGGGGATCCCTTCTCAGCTCGCCGCCGCGCGCTTCTTCATCCGCGCGTCCAGCGCGAGTGCGAGGCGGGTGAGCAGGAGGTTGATGACGATGTAGATCACGGAGACGACGAGGTAGGTCTGCACCAGGTAACGGGTGATCGAGACCAGCGTCTTGCCCTGGAACTGCAGCTCGTTGTAGCTGACCACGTAGCCGAGCGTGGAGTCCTTCAGCAGGGTGACCAGGGCGAGGATCAGGCTGGGCAGCACCAGGCGCACCGCCTGCGGCAGGATCACGTAGAGCAGGGAGTCGCGGCGGCTGAGCCCGATCGCGTCGGCCGCCTCGTGCTGGCCCTTGTCCACCGCGCGGATCCCGGCCCGGAACACCTCCGCGGTGGCCGCGCTGGAGACCAGGATCATCGGCACCACCAGCATCCAGAACCGCGGGAAGGTGACGCCGAAGGCGGGCAGCGCCAGCAGGAACGCGTAGACCACCAGCAGCATCGGGATGCCGCGGAAGAACTCGATCCAGGTGATCGCGACCGCGCTCAGCAGGCGCAGGCGGGACATCCGCGCCAGCGCGAGCAGCAGGCCGAAGGGGAAGGCGACCACCGCCGCGAGGGCCGTGACCTTGAGGGTGCCCCACAGGCCCTGGCCGAGGAAGGCGAGGTAGTCGGCGCGGAGGTAGACGACCCACTTGTTCGGGTCCAGCTGCCCGTTGGCGTGGAACTGCCACAGCGCCCCCGCGAGCAGCGCCGCGATGAGCACCACGCTGAGGATCGAGAGCAGCAGGATGCGTCGTCGCCCCTTCGGGCCCGGGGCGTCGAAGAGGACCTGCGTGGCTGAGGAAGTGCTCATGCGCCCATCTCCTCCCGCTCGTTCCTCGCAGTTCGTCGACCGGCTGAAGAAGTGCTCATGCGCCCATCTCCTCCCGCTCGTTCCTCGCAGTTCGTCGACCGGCTGAAGAAGTGCTCATGCCTGCGCTCCCGCCGTGACGTCCAGTGCGGGGCGGGACCCGGCGCCGCGGGTCCGGCCGGGGGCGACCGCGCGCTCGATGACGCCGCCGAGCGCGGCGCCGCCGAGGGACAGGACCAGGTAGACCGCGCCCGCGATGAGGAACATCAGCACCGCCTGCGCGTAGCGGATGTTCAGGGTCTGGGTCACCCAGGTGACCTCCTGGACCGCGATCGCGGAGCAGAGCGCCGAGCCGATCACGGTCCCGATGAACACGTTGACCAGCGGCTGCACCATCGAGCGGAAGGCCTGCGGGAGCACCACCCAGCGCAGCGTCCCGAAGAAGCCGAGCCCGATCGACCGCGCCGCCTCCGCGTGGCCGATCGGCACGGTGTTGATGCCCGAGCGCACGTTCTCGCACACGAACGCCGCCGAGGAGAGGGTCAGCCCCAGCACGCCGCACCAGAAGTACGGCAGCAGCAGGCCCACGTCCGGCAGGCCGAAGGAGATGAGGATCAGCAGGCTCAGCAGCGGGATGTTGCGGAAGATCTCCACGTACACCGTCGCGATCCCGCGCAGCGGCGGGATCGGGCTGACCCTGGCCACGGCCAGGAGCGTGCCGAGGACCAGCGCGAAGGCGTAGCCCAGCAGCGTGAGCGCGATCGTGGTCCCGACCCCCTGCAGCAGCAGGGGGAGGTTCTCGCGGATGGCATCCATCGGGTCCCTCTCGGTGGGGTCCGGGGCGGCCGACGGGTCGCGCCCGGTGCGGGCGCCCCCGTCGGCGCGGGTCGGGGGTGGGGATCAGCGGCGCGGCCGACGGTGCCGGTCCGCGCCGCGGCGCGGCTCAGGCCGGCAGGTCGCCGGGCACGGGCGGCTCGGGAGCCTCGCCGTCGACGACCTCGCCGATCGTGGCGGTCCACAGCGACTTCCAGGTGCCGGAGTCGATGATCTCCTTCAGGAAGGCGTTGACGAGGTCGAGCGCTCCCTCCGCCTCCTGGGACAGGCCCACGCCGTAGGGATCGTCGACGAAGGGCTCGCCGACCACCACCACGTCGGGGTCCGCGGCGGAGTTGCCCAGCAGAACGCCCTGGTCCAGGACGTATGCGTCGGCCCGGCCCTGCTTGAGCGCGGCCACGCAGGACTCGTTGTCCGGGAGGGACTGCACGTCGCCGGGATCGGTGACGTTGTCCTCGATGGCCTGGACGCCGGTGGAGTTGGACTGGGTGACGAGCTTGAGACCGGTGAGGTCGTCGGGGCCCGAGATCGTGTCCTTGTCCTCCGCGCGCACCTGGATGGCCGTGCCGGAGAGGTAGTACGGGCCGGCGAAGTCGATGACCTCCAGGCGCTCGGGGGTGATCGAGTAGGTGGCGATCACGCAGTCCACGGTGCCGTTCTGCACCAGGGTCTCGCGGGTCTCGACGGTGGTGTCGATGTACTCGACCTTCTCCTCGCCGCCCTCGCCCAGGATGTACTTCGCCAGCAGCTGGGTGATCCCGGCGTCGAAGCCGGTGGGCTGGTCGCCGCTGGTGGAGGCGAGGGAGAAGACCTGGTTGGCGACGGTGCCGCCGCGGATCAGCTGGTCCTTCTCCTTGATCGACTGCGCCCAGGGGCTCTTGGCGATCGCCTCCTCGGAGGCGACGGGGCCCGAGGCGAGGACGTCGGCCATCGAGCCGGCCTTCTCCTCGCCCTCGCCGCCGCCGCCGAGGTCGGGGCCCTCACCGGTGTCGGAGGAGCAGGCGGCGAGGCCCGCCAGGGGCAGGGCGGCGGCTGCGGCGACGACGGCGCGGCGGCCGGGTCGGAAGCTGGTGCGGGTCATGGATCTCTCCGATGTCTCGTGCCGCTCCGGGCGGTGCGGCGGGGATGGATGGGACGGCGCCTGGCGGGGAGCCGGGGTCGGTGGCGAGGAGGTCAGGGGCGAGGGGTCAGTGGGCGAGGATCTTGGACAGGAACGCCTTGGCGCGATCGCTCTCGGGCGCGGTGAAGAACGCCTCCGGATCGCCCTGCTCGACGATCTCCCCCTGGTCCATGTAGACCACGCGGTCGCACACGTGCCGGGCGAAGCCCATCTCATGGGTGACCACGAGCATGGTCATGCCCTGCTCGGCGAGCTCGGTCATGACGTCGAGGACCTCGTTGATCACCTCGGGGTCGAGGGCCGACGTGGGCTCGTCGAAGAGCAGCGCCTTGGGCTTCATCGCCAGCGCGCGGGCGATTGCCACGCGCTGCTGCTGGCCGCCGGACAGCGCGGTGGGAAGCGAGTTCGCCTTGTCCTCGAGGCCGACGCGGCGCAGCAGCTCCATCGCCTGCTCGTCGGCCTCGGCCTTGGCGGTGCCGCGCACCCGGCGCGGGCCGAGGGTGACGTTGTCGATCGCCTTGAGGTGCGGGAAGAGGTTGAAGCTCTGGAACACCATGCCCACGTCGGCGCGCAGGCGGGTGAGGTCCTTGCCCTCCTCCGGGAGCTTCTCGCCGTCGATCGTGATCTCGCCGGCGGAGATGGTCTCCAGGCGGTTCAGGCAGCGGCACAGGGTCGACTTGCCGGAGCCGGAGGCGCCGATCAGCGCGACCACCTCGCCGCGATGGATGTCCAGGTCGATGTTCTTCAGCGCCTGGAAGTCGCCGAAGAACTTGTCGACCCCGCGGGCGGAGATGAGGGCCTCGCCGATCTGCTTCGGCACGGGGGCCGCGGAGGCCTGGCCGGCCGAGGCACCGCCGGGAGCGCTCGCGGGGGCGCCTGCGGCGGTGTCGGGGGCGCCTGCGGCGGTGTCGGGGGCGCCGGACCCGTCGGCCGAGGCGGGCGTGCTGCTGTCGTCCATCCCCCGAGAATGCTGTGCTCGGCGACATCTGTCCACATGACGGCACGACTGGTCGCATGTCGGGATGTTTTCGTGACCGCAGATGACGGTGCCTGACGGGGTCGCGTTACCTCCTGGTCATGCACGGTTCTGAACCAGATCCTGGTTCAGAACCGCGCATGACCGCTCGGTCACCGAGCGGGGAGGCGGGAGCCCGCCAGCTCAGCCCGCGCGGGGCGCCAGCGGCTCAGCCCGCGCGGGGGATCCTGGCGGCTCAGCCCGCGTGGGGGACCCTGGCGGCTCAGCCCGCGCGGGGGACCCTGGCGGCTCAGCCCGCGTGGGGGACCCTGGCGGCTCAGCCCGCGCGGGGCGCCAGCGGCTCAGCCCGCGCGGGGCGGCGGCGGCTCAGCCCTGATACGCGCCCTGGTACACGGCGTCGAAGGGGGTCGCGCCGCCCTGGCGGTTCTCGATCGAGCTGGTCACCACGGCCTTGGCGGTGCGGGCGGCCTCGAGCGGGGTGGCGCCCTTGGCGAGCTCGGCGGTGACCGCGGCGGCGAGGGTGCAGCCGGCGCCGGAGACGCGGTGCTCGCCGATCTTGGGGCTGCGCAGCTCGACGGTCTGCTCGCCGTCGTAGAAGACGTCCACGGCCTCGTCGCCCTCGAGGACCACGCCGCCCTTGGCCAGCACGATCACGTCGTAGGTGTCGTGGATGCGGCGGGCCGCCTCGGTGAGGTCCTCGACGGACTCGATGCTGTCCATCCCGGAGAGGGTGAGCGCCTCGAAGTGGTTCGGGGTCACGAAGGTGGCCAGCGGCAGGATCTTCTCCTTGAGCGCGTTGTCCGTGTCCAGAGCGGCGCCGGCCTCCTGGCCCTTGCAGATCAGCACCGGGTCCAGGACCACATTGGTGAAGGAGCGCTCGGCGAGCGAGGCGGCGACCGTGTCGATCGTGACGGGGGTGCCGAGCATGCCGATCTTGACCGTGTCGATCTCGTGCACGGCGGTGGTGGCCTCGATCTGGTCGGCGATCACCTGGGGGTCCACGGGCACGAAGCGGTGGCCCCAGTCATTCTTCGGGTCGAAGGAGACGATGCAGGTCAGGGCCGCAGTGCCGAAGGTGCCGAGCTGATGGAACGTCTTGAGGTCCGTCTGCGCCCCGGCGCCTCCGGTGGTCTCGGAGCCGGCGATGGTGAGGGCGACGTGAGTCATGGGGGCCTTCCTTGGAGGGGTCGTCATCGATGCCGCGCGTCCGCGCCCGTCGGCCGAGACCGACGGAGCCGTCGCTGCGGCGGGGTCCGGGCGCTCCCAGGGCCGGGATCCTCCGAGGACCCGCCAGCCCGTCGCCGCGGATGCGCCGCGCGCTCCCAGGGCCGGCACCTGTGAGGTGGCTCCGACCCGTCGCGACGGCGAGGCCCGATCCTATCGCCTCGGGTACAGTGCCGTGCGTGCTGACGCCGGATCCGACCGCGCAGGAGACCCCTGCCCGCCCCACTTCCACCAGCACCTCCCTGCGTGATCGCAGCTCCGCAATGCTCCGCGAGCATCTGCGCCCCACGATCCAGTTCCTGCTGGTGGGCGGCGTGGTGTTCCTGCTCGACACCGCGATGTACAACCTGCTCGTGTTCTGGAGCCCGAGCCACGGCTGGGGCACCGGGCTCATGCACGGGACCCCGCTGACCGCGAAGGTGCTGACCATCGCGGTCGCCTCCTGCCTGACCTATCTGGGCAACCGCCTGTGGACCTTCGGCGACCGCCCGCGGCCCGGCACCACCCGGTCGATCATGCTGTTCATCCTGGTCAACCTCATCGCGGCCGGCCTGCAGCTCTCCTGCCTGGGCTTCTCCCGCTACGTGCTGGGGCTCGACTCCGTGCTGGCTGACAACATCTCCGGCACCCTGATCGGGCAGGTCGTCTCGACCTCGTTCCGGTATGTCACCTACGGGCGGCTGGTCTTCCCGAAGCACTGAGCGGCGCGATCGGGGCACGCCCGGGCCGCACTGCGCGCCACGCCCGCGCCCGCACTCGCACCCAGATCCCGCGCCGTCGACGCGCTCCGCGCCCAGACCCCGCGCCGTCGACCGTCAGCTGGCGAGCCACTCTCGGCGCGGATCTGGTTCGCCAGCTGACAGTCCGCACAGGCGGCGGCAAGCGACGGCGGGCGGCGGCAGGCAGCGGCAGGCAGCGGCAGGCAGCGGCAGGCAGCGGCAGGCAGCGGCAGGCAGCGGCAGGCGGCGGCGGACGGCGGCAGGCGGCGGCAAGCGGCGGCAGGCAGCGGCAGGCGGCGCGGATCTGGTTCGCCAGCTGACAGTCCGCGCAGCCGATGCCACGGTGGATCGCGCCGCCCGCTCGCCCGCCGCCGAGCAGGGAGGAGTTCGCGGCGTTGACGACGGCGTCGGTGGTCTCGAGCGTGATGTCCCCCGGTCGGACGATGATCTCCATGCGCTGCTGCTCCTGCGTCGGCTCCGTGCGGCGCCTCGCGACCACGTGGCTCGGCCCGCCACGGTGGACCGCCCGACTCTGCGAGACTCGAGGACATGATCACCACCGGCCCCTGGACCCGTGCCGCCGACGCGGCCGGCCTGCTGCAGGACGGGCAGGCCCTCCCCACCGTGTTCGCCCGCATGTCCGCGCGCGCTCTCGAGCACGATGCGCTGAACCTCGGCCAGGGGTTCCCCGACGACGCCCCGCCCGATGCCGTCGCCGAGGCCGCGATCGCGGCGATCCGCCAGGGCCGCAACCAGTACCCGCCCGGCCCGGGGGACGCCGTGCTGCGCGAGGCGATCGCCGCTCATCAGGCGCAGTGGTACGGCCTGCAGTGGGATCCCGCGAGCGAGGTGCTGGTGACGACGGGCGCGACCGAGGCGCTCGCGGCGACGGTGCTGGCCCTGGTCGAGCCGGGCGACGAGGTGATCACCCTCGAGCCGTTCTACGACCAGTACGCCGCGATCATCGCCCTCGCCGGCGGGGTGCACCGCACCGTGCCGCTCACCTCGAGCACGGACCCCGACACCGGCGACCTGGTGCTGGACGTCTCCGCGGGCGCGCTGCGCGAGGCCTTCTCCGAGCGCACCCGGCTGGTTCTCGTGAACACCCCGCACAACCCCACCGGGAGGATGCTCTCGCCGGAGGTCCTCGCCGCGATCGTCGAGGAGGCGGAGCGCCACGACGCCCTGATCGCGACCGACGAGGTCTACGAGCACCTCACCTTCGGCGCCCCGCACCGGCCGATCGCCGCCCTGCCCGGGGCGCAGGACCGCACCATCTCGATCTCCTCCGCGGGCAAGACCTTCTCGGTGACCGGATGGAAGATCGGCTGGGTCACCGCCAGCCCGGAGCTGGTCACCGCGATCACCGGGGCGAAGCAGTGGCTGACCTACTCCTCGGGGGCACCGTTCCAGCCCGCGGTCGCGGCGGGCCTGGCGCTGCCGGCGTCGGCCTTCGAGGAGCTCGCCGCGGACCTGCGCGGCCGCCGCGACCTGCTCACCGACGGACTGCGGGAGATCGGCTTCCGCGTGAGCCTCGCCGACGCCGGGTACTTCACGGTCGCCGACGCGGGCCCGCTCGGGGAGCCCGACGCCGACGCGCTCGCGGAGCGGCTGCCGACGGAGGCCGGTGTGGTCGCGATCCCGCTGTCCGCCTTCTACCGCGACGGGCGGGCCGGCGAGGCGAGCGCCTACCTGCGTCTGGCCTTCTGCAAGAGCCGCGAGACGATCGAGCGGGCGCTCGAGCAGCTCGACGCCTGGGCGGCGCCGCGCCGCTGACCTCGCCGGTCGACGCTGGTGGCGGCGCACACCCTCGGAACAGCGATCAGCCCGCCCCTCCCCGGGATGCCGGGGACGGGCGGGCTGTCGAGCAGTGGGTGCGGGGACGTCAGCCGGCGGCGACCCAGACGGGCTGGGCGTCGAAGTTGAACAGCACGTCCGCCGTCAGCAGGCCGTCCTTGACCTTGTCCTTCGGCACGATGATGCCGATCTCGAACTCGGCGGTGCCGCCGTCATGGAGGGTCCCCACGTCGTAGGCGCTCTTCTCCGTGACCGTGCCCTCGTCCGAGTAGGTGTTGCCGCCGGACACGTAGTCGATGGTCACGGCGAGGAAGGGCTCCGCCGTTCCGTCGCCGTGGTAGGTCATCGTGACCGGGACGACGATGTAGGTCTCGTCGGCGCCGGGCTCTTCGTTGAACTGGTTGGCCTCCATCACCGCTGCGGTGCCGTCCCAGTTCACCGCCCCGACGGTGACGTCGAGCGTGCCGCCCTCGCCGTCCTCGAGGGTGAACATCTGGCCGGTCGCGTACGGCTTGTCCTTGCTACCGTCGCCGTCGCCGGCCGCAGGGGCTGCAGTGGTCTTCTCGGTCGGGTCCTCGGTGGGCTCGTCCGTCGAGTCCTCGGTGGGCTCGTCGGTCGGGTCCTCGGTGGGCTCGTCCGTCGGCTCGGCGGTCGGCTCGTCCGTCGTCTCGGTCGCCGTGGGGTCGCCGCCGCCGGTGGGCTCGCCGTCGCCGCGGGTGAACAGGAAGATCCCGCCGCCGACGACGACCAGGAGCACCACCAGCAGCGCGCATCCGGCGCAGAGGATGATCGGGAGCTTGTTGGACTTCTTCGGCGCCGCGCCCTGGGGTGCGAAGGCCTGGCCGCCGGTGTCGCCGAAGCTCGGCGCGAAGGAGGCGTCCTGGCCGTACCCGCCGCCCGGCGAAGCCTGCCCGTACGCGCCGTCCTGCCCGTACGAGCCGTCGGCCGGGGACTGGCTGCCGTAGGACTGGCCGTACTCCGGCTGCGACTGACCGGCGGCGTCGTAGCCGCCGTTCGCCGACGACTGGCCGTAGGGATCCTCGGACGGCGGCTGGCCCCATCCGTTCTGCGGTGGCTGCGACATGTTCTGCTCCGGCGCCGGATGCGGCGCCGTCCCCTCTCTCCTGACACGACCTGCTCTGGTCGAACCCCTGGGCCCGATCGCCACATAGTACGGCGCACCCAGGGTTCGCCCAGGATCATCAGATCGCTATCCGGTCACGAAACGCACCGCCCCGCTCCCAGGGCGAACGGGGCGGCGCGGTGACCTGTCCCGGGGCGGGAGTCCCGGAGGCAGGAGCGCCGTTCAGCCCCGCCCGGTGAACAGCTCGCCGTGGAAGGTGCGGCCCACGGCGCGCTGCGAGGCGCCCGAGGCGTCGAGGTAGGGCGTGACCCCGCCGCGGTGCCGGGGGAAGCCGGCGCCCAGGATCAGGGCCAGGTCCACCTGCTCCGGCCGTTCGACCACACCGGCATCGAGCATCAGCGCGATCTCCTCGGCGAGGCCGTCCTGGACCGCCTCGAGCAGGGCGTCGCCCACGGGTGCCGCGGCAGCGACGGACGGGTCCGTGCCGAACACCTCGGCGACGGTCGGGGAGACCGGCGGGTGCACGGCGGTCCTGCTCGGCTCGGTGAAGCGGGCCTTCTTCTCGGCCATCGCGCCCAGGCCCGGGGAGGCGTGGAAGCGGTCGCCGAGCTCCTCGAGGAGCACGGTCCCCACGTGGTCCGCGACCGCGAGGCCCACCAGATCCAGCAGCTCGAAGGGGCGCATGGGCATGCCGAGGGCGTCGAGGGAGGCGTCGACCTCGGCCGGGTCCGCGCCGGCGTCTACGGAGGCGAGCACCGCTCCGAGCACGCGGAACAGGAGCCGGTTGACGATGAAGCCCGGCGCGTCCGCGCTCCGCACGGCGAACTTGCGCATCCGCCGCACCACCTCGAGGCCGGTGGCGAGGGCCGCCTCGTCGGTGTCCTCGGTGTGGATCACCTCGACCAGGGGCATCTTGGCGACGGGGTTGAAGAAGTGCAGGCCCACGACGCGCCCTCGGTGGGTGAGGTCCTCCGCCATCCGCGCCACCGACAGCGAGGAGGTGTTGGTGACCAGCAGGGCGTCCTCCGCCAGGACGCTCTCGAGCTCGGCGAAGACGGACTTCTTGATCGCGAGCACCTCGGGGACGGCCTCGAGCACGAGGTCGCAGCCGGCGAGGTCCTGGAGGTCCGTGGTGGCGGAGAGGCTGTCGGCGAGGGCGGTCGCGGCGGCGGCGTCGAGCGACCCGCGGGCCGCGGTCCGGGCGATCACCTCGCGGGCGGCGGCGAGGCCCTTGGAGGCCGTGGCCGTGTCGAGGTCGCGCATAACGACGGGGACCCGGAGGCCCAGGGCCAGCTGGGCGGCGATCTGGGACGCCATGAGACCGGCGCCGGCCACACCGACGCGGCGGATCTCGCGCGCCCCCTCCACAGGGGCGCGGCCGGGCTTGCCGTGACGCAGCATCTCGGCGGAGTACATCGAGGCGGCGGCCGCATCGCTGCGCACCAGCTCGCCGAGCGCAGTGGCCTCGCGCTCGAGGGCGTCGGCGAGGGTGGAGCCGGGCAGCTCCTGGAGCAGGCGGAGAGCCCGGGCGACGGCGGGGGCGCCCTGCGCCTCGAGCCGACCGGCCCAGGTGCGGCGAGTCTCCGCACTCCCGTGCGGGGCGTCCAGGGCGTCCAGCAGCGCCTCGGCCTCGGGGGTGTCGGCGGCGGGCAGCGGCGCCTCGCGGCCGGCCCAGGCGCCGGGGGCGTCGGCGGGGGCGTCGGCCGCGGTCGCGGCGAGTGCTGGGTCCACCACGTCGGCGTCGCTCACGTCGAGGTCCACATGCGCGGCGACCAGGGCGGCGAACTGGTCCAGCGCCTCGTCGAGCCCCTCGGCCAGCTCGTCGACCAGGCCGTTCTCGAGGGCCTGCTCGGCGCTCAGCTGGGCGTCGCGCGCCGGGTCCTCGAGGATCATCCGCACGGCGGTCTCGGCGCCGACGACGGACTGCAGCAGCGTGGTGCCGCCCCAGCCGGGCAGGATCCCGAGGCTGGTCTCCGGCAGGCCGAGGCCCTTCACGCCGGGGGCGGCGGTGCGCACGTCGGCCAGGAGCGCGACCTCGAGGCCGCCGCCGAGGGCGACCCCGTTGAGATGGGCGAGGACGGGGACGGGGCTGGTGCGCACCCGGATCTGCAGCTCATGCGCGGCGCGGGTCATGCCCTCGACGTTCGAGACCGCAGTGGGGTCGGCGAACATCGACAGGTCGGCGCCGGCGAGGAAGACCTTCCCGGTGCCGGTCAGGGCGATGGCCTGGATCTCCCCAGCCTCGGCGCGGTCCAGGGCGGTGCCGATCGCGCCGGTGACGGCCTCGATCGAGCGGGGACCGAGGGTGGCGGGGCGGCGCTCCTCGCCCGCGGGCGGCGCGAAGGTCAGCACGGCCACGGTCCCCAGACCCGCGTGCTCGCGATCCTCTGTGAGGACTCGGGTGACGTGCTCGGTGTAGCTGCTCATCAGTGACCTTTCGCGATCTCTTCGTCGAGGGCAGGCGGCGCTCCGCAGGTTGCCTGATACTGCGGGTTTCAGATAGATGATGCCTCAGACCGCGGCCGGGTGTCCACCGCGCCCCGGCGCCTCGCGCCCCTCAGGTCGCCCGGAAGTACAGGACCTCCCCGGTGAAGGTCTCCAGACCCAGGCGGAAGCTGTCGACCTCGTCCTCCGGGACGAGGAACACGCTGCGGAAACGCGCGGTCTCGCCGTCCTCGAGCGGCCCCACCTGCTTCATCGGATCACCGACCAGGCCCTGGGCGATGTCCGGGAAATAGGTCAGCTCGGTCTCGCCGGTCAGCCAGAGCTCCTCGGAGGGCGCGAGCTGTCCGGCGCCCTCGTAGCGCACCTCGTAGGTCGCCAGGACCGCACGGTAGCCGTCCTGGACGACGCCCGTCGCGCTCGTGCCCGGGAGGGTCGCCGAGACCTCGACCTCGAGGGGCGTCACGAAGAGGGTCCCGCGGGTCCAGACGGTCCAGCTCACGGTGTGCTCGCCGATCGTGCCCGGGTCGTCGAAGCCGCCGGTCCCGTCGGTCACCTCGCGCCCCGAGGAATCGGTGACGGTGCCGGGCTCACGCGCCGGCTCGGACGTGGCCGGCGGGCCGGATCGGGTCGCGGGCGCCGAGGTCGGGGCGGCCGACGGGTCCACATCGGGCCCCCCGTAGAGGGTCTGCGCGGCGCCGAGCACGAGGGCGACCACGGAGACGGCGACCACGCCCTGGACCGCGACGATCCCGAGGATCGCCCAGGCGGGGAGTCGGCCGTCGCGGCCGGAGCTCTGCCCGGCATCGGGGGCGTCGGGGGTGCCGGCCTCCACGGTCGGGGCGGCCCAGGGCGAGAAGTCGCGGGGCGCCTCGCTGATCGGCGCCTCGTCCGCGAGGTCGGGGTCCGACGGGGTGGCGGCGGGCAGGGCGGGGCGCTCCGGCTCTTGCGGGCCGGCGCCGTCCTCCCAGTCGTACTCGGGAGGAGTCCCCTGTCCCGTGGTCATGCTCCGAGCCTAGAGGACGGAAACGAGGACGGAGGCGAGGAGGGAGGCGGCCCGCCCCCGCTCCCCGCCCGCGGGCGCCTCCGGCGCGGCGGACCGCCAGGCCTCTCCGGGATGGGGACAAGTACCCATGGTCGTCGCGCCATCGCCTCCCTAGGCTCAGGAGGCACAGACCGGCATCCTGTGGAGGAGGGCCCGATGGTCGAGTTCACCGCCCCGTTCGAGAGCGCACCGGTGCGCGATGCCGCCGCACGGGCTCTCCAGGACGGCGCGAGCCTGAACCCGCTGTGGCGGACCATGATCACCGTGCCGGACGCCCCGTCGCCCGAGGCGCCCCTGCACGACCCCGAGCACGAGGCGATCATCCGACGCGCACTGCTCGCGCCCTGCGTGGCAGCAGTCGGCGTGACGCCCGCCGTCGGCCCACGCATCGAGCTGGAGATCTCGGTGGATGCCCGGGGAGCCGTCGTTTGCGCCCGACGCGGTGCCGGAGAGGTCGGCTGGTCCCTGGTGGAGGTGGAGATGCTCCCGGAGATCATCATGGCGTCGGTGCCCGCGGGATCACGGCTGTCGGCCCCAGCCACGATGACCACCCGCTCGGAGGCCACCCGCCTGCAGCTCAGCAGCGCGCAGGTCCAGCAGATCCGCAGCCGGGCGGACGAGGGGGAGCCGGCCCGGAGCGCGATCGCGACGCTCCCGGGGCTCGATGCCGAGCTGCGTGATGCGCTGGCCGGCACGGGCGATCGCGCGGACCTCGCGATCCACCTCATCCCGCCCGCCCCCGAGCAGAGCGTGACGTTGCTGCGACGGTGGACGTGCGGGGTCCTCGGGCTCTACAGCGCCGACGGGCCGGCCGGACCTCTGGCCGGGATGCACCGGGTCGAGGACGGGGACTTCTTCGGGACCGTGATCCCTCTGCTGCGCGAGGGCGCGACGATCGCACGAACGGAGGGTGCGGCATGAGCGGGTTCCAGGGCATGGACCCGGAGGATGCTCGCGGGCATGCCGAGCTGCTGCTCACCGGGTCCCGGCGGATCATCGACCTCCACGCCGAGATCACCGCGCACGTGCACGGCGTCGACTGGGCGGGACCGGACCGGGAGAGCTTCGTCCAGGACTGGAGCGGCCGGATCGGACCGCAGGTCAGCACGCTGGGCGAACGTCTTCAGCATCTGGGCTTCGACCTCGGGGCGGAGGCGGATCAGCAGGACGCCGCCTCGGAGCCCGACGGTGACGGCGGCGGCGATCCCGAGAGCCTGCTGCCGGACGGAGTCACCGACTTCCTCGACCGGCTCGACGAGGGCCTCCGCGGCCTGCCCGAGGGGATCCAGCGGCTCATCCCGGACACTCCCTGGGCGGAGATGATCGCGGGCGGTGTCGTGGACCTCGCGGAGGGGGCGGAGAGTCTCCTCGAAGGGGGTCGCGACGGCCTGAAGGGCCTCCCCGGCCCGCTCGGCGACCTCTTCGACGGCCTGCCCGACGGGGACATCGAGATCCTCGACGAGCGCTCCGAGATCGAGCTCGGCGAGGAGCCCCGCCACGTCCAGGACAGCGAGGCCCCGCGGGATCTCGCAGACCTGGTGCTCGACAACGACGAGACCCGTGGTGACATCAGGACCGTCCCGCCGGGCGGGGAGTACGACGCGCAGGACTCCGCGCAGATCCGCATACAGACCATCCAGGGCACCGACGGCGCCGAGAGGTACATCGTGCACGTGCCGCCCACCCAGGGCGCGGACCTGTGGTCGAGCGAGGGCGGACTCCCGGCGACCCTCGAGGGATGGAACGGGCAGGGCCAGCCCTTCGGCTGGGCGAACAACATCTACGCCATGGCGGGACGGGAGAACGCCGGGGCGAACGCGGTGACAGCCGCGATGGCCGAGGCCGGCATCCCGCCCGGCTCGGACGTCGCCTTCGTGGCGCATTCCCAGGGAGGTCTGGTCGCCGCGCAGCTGGCCGACGATCCCGCCTTCAACAGCTCCTCCGGCGCGAACGGCTCCTACAACGTCACCGACATCTTCTCCGTCGGCTCCCCGGTGCAGACCTACACCCCGGCGCAGAGCACGACCGATGTGGTCAACGTGCAGCATGTCCAGAACGAGGGGACCGACGGAGATTTCGTCCCCACGCTCGACCTCGAGGGGCGCTCCTTCCGCCATCCCGGCGGCAACCCGGCCGAGAACGTGCAGGACGTGCCCATGCGGACCCCGCCCCAGAACCCGGACTTCCCGCAGCCGGACGCCGCCCACAACGCGCATGACTCGGTGCACCGCCGTCGCGACGGTTCCTACTCGGAGACCTCCGGCTACTACGGCACTCTCACTCAGCATCCCGACCATCCGGCCTTGGCAGACAAGGCGGATCGCATGGACGGCCGGTACATCGGCGAGGGCGTCACCCTCACCGAGGACGTGGTCATCGATGCCCGCCGGATCTGACGCGATCTGATCCCCTCGGAGCGCTCAGATCAGACCGTAGTGCTCGAAGAAGTCTCCGAAGTACACGGTCGCGTCCTGATCTGCAGCATATTCGGGGCCCAGCAGCTCCTCCGGCGCGACCGTGGATCCATCAGCCCCGTGGGCGATCACCAGAACGCTGCGCATCTCGAACCCGTCGTCGAGCTCGAAGACGTACTCGGTCACCTGTCGCCACACGGGATCCAGGGCGTCCAGGAGCTGGTCCTCGTCCACGTCGAAGCGGATGTCTCCGCGCAGGCTGGTGCGCATGGTCCCGCCGCCGCTGGTCTCCATCTCGGAGGAGGTCACATGCTCGAACTCCTCCACCGGGTCGTTGAGCGAGTCCGTCTGCGACGGCAGCAGACGTCCGCAGCCCGCCAGCGCGGCCACCATGCCCGCCAGTCCTCCGGCCATCAGCCTTCGCCTCCGCATCCGCATCCGCCTCTCCCGGTCCCGCCGCCGTGATGCCCCCAGCATGCCAGGCCGAGGCCGCCGAGTCCTCCGGGGACGCCCTCGCCCCCGCATGCGACGTCTCGATCCCATGATCCTCGAGCGGACGCCGCGCCACCTCGATGTCTCGCCACGGACGCAGCACCCTTGCAGAAACAACTCCGCGGTTGTAGGTTTCAGACATGCAGGAGGGCGAGGAGGACCGGGCCGACGCCTGGTTCCGCGCCCTCTCGGACCGCACCCGGCGCGACATCCTGCGCCGGGCGCTCGCGGAGGAGCAGTCGGTCTCCGCGCTGGCCCGGAACTACCCGATGAGCCTCACGGCCGTGCAGAAGCACGTCGCGGCGCTCGAGCGGGCCGGGCTCCTCCGCCGTCGACGCAGCGGGCGCGAGACCCTCGCCCGTGCCGACGTCGACGGACTCCGCGCCGCCGCCCGACTGCTCGAGGAGATCGAGCGGAGGGGCCGCGAGCACATCGACCGCATCGACGAGATGCTCCACTCCGAGCGGGAGTGAGCACCCGTCGTCGTGCACCACCCCGGCTCGCCGGGACGACCGAGGAGCGACCATGCCCGTCACCGACATCACCCACGACCTCGAGACGCTCACCCTCACGATCACCGCGCAGTTCGCCGCTCCCGTGGAGAGGATCTGGGACATCTACGCCGACCCGCGCCAGCTCGAGAAGGTGTGGGGCCCGCCGGAGTACCCGGCCACGGTGGTCGACCACAGCCTCACCCCGGGCGGCCGCGTCACCTATTACATGACCGGCCCCGAGGGCGATCGCCACTACGGGTACTGGTCGGTGCTCGAGGTCGACCAGCCGAGGTCGTTCTCCTACGAGGACGGCTTCGCGCATGAGGACTTCAGCCCGAACACCGATCTGCCCGTCTCGACCAGCGTCAGCACCTTCACCGCGCAGGACGGCGGGACCCGGGCGGTGTACGTGACCACGTTCGCGAGCCGCGAGGGTCTGCAGACGGTGCTGGACATGGGTGTCGAGGAGGGCTCGCGCACGGCGATCGACCAGATCGACGGCCTCGTGGCCTGACGAGGACCCTGCACGCGCGAGCGCGCACGGTCACCCGCGGGCGACGGTGCTCAGGCGTCGGCGCCCGCGCCGGTGCCCGCGTCGGTGCCCGCGACCGCGGCAGGGACCGCGGCGAGCACCTGCTGCGGAGACGTCGCCGACTGCGCGCCGCGCTCGTCGTCGCCCATCAGCGCCCGCGCTCCGAAGAAGCCGACCAGGGCGAGCACGAGGATCAGGACCATCAGGACGCCGACGACGAGCGCCGGGGACGGCCTCCGTCGCGGCCCGGGGGCCCCGCCCTCGGGGGGCCGACGGTCCGGGGGATCGGAGGGCGACGAGGTCGCAGGAGGCTGGGTCATGGAGGCTCCGGCCGGGAGGGGCCACGATCCTTTCGCACGAAGGGCTGGCTCCGTCGCGCACCGGGACGGAGGGTCCCACGCTATCGGACCGCGGCCCACCCGTCGGCCGCCCCACCCGCACGCCGACCAGCACGGGCGTCTCCCCGGTCACGGTCCGTGGTCCGGGCCGGGCCGACGGGAGTAGCGTGACCGCACCTCCTGACGAACCACCTGACGAGGACCTCTCCATGCCGCTCCCGGACACCTCCCCCGCCGCCGCCCTGCACGTCCGCGCACGGGATCCGGAGAACCTCACCACCGCTCCGTCGGCCGCTCCGTCCGGCACCGAGGCGGACACCGGGACCGAGAGCGCCGTCGATGCGGGCGACGCCGTGCTGGACAACCCCGCCTGGTCCTCCCTGAGCGGGCACCACCGCTCGCTCGCCGAGGGCAACGAGCACGTGCTGCGCTATCCAGAGGACGTCTCCCCCTTCGTCGGCGTGCGGGACTGGGGCCACCCGGACGTGTGGGACGCGATCCTGGAGGTGTTCGGGCACGGCGCGGAGGTGAGCGTCTCCCACGCGGATCCGCTGCTGCCGGAGGGCTGGACCCCGGTGTTCTCCGTCCCCGGCGTGCAGCTGGTCCAGACCTCCCGCCTCGTGCCACGACCGGACGAGGAGGCGGTGGAGCTGGGCGCCGCCGACAGCGCCGCAATGAACGCCCTGGTGGAGCGAACCAAGCCCGGCCCGTTCCGTTCCCGCACCCACGAGCTGGGCCGCTACGTGGGCATCCGGCGCGACGGCGAGCTGATCGCGATGGCCGGGGAGCGCCTGCATCCGGCGGGCTGGACCGAGATCAGCGCGGTCGCGGTCGACGAGCGCCACCGCCGTCAGGGTCTCGCCTCGCGCCTCGTGCTCGACGTCGCCTTCCACATCCAGCAGCGCGGCGACCGGGCGCTGATGCACGCCTCTGCCGCCAACACCTCGGCGATCGCCGGCTACGAGAAGCTCGGCTTCGCCCTGCGGCGTCGGCTCGAGTTCGGGGCCGTCCGCACTCCGTGACCGTCGGGGCCCGACGGAAGAGGCTCAGAGCCCGAGCGCGCTCTCGGTGCAGGTGGTGGCGTCGACGAGCGCTCCCCTGAGCGACAGGGTGCCCTGATCGTCGATCACCAGCTCGGCGCCGTGCTCATCTTGCGTGCCGACCCGGAGGCTCGCCCCCGATCGTGACGGGGAGCCGAGGCTCTCGAAGCCGTGCTCGGCCAGCACCGGGTCGAGGCGCTCGGCGATCTCCTCCCACCCCGGATCGGCGACGACGCCCACGAGGGTGCCGTCTCCATTCCACACACCAGGCGAATACACGCACTGACCATCCTCTTCCTGGACGGAGCGCTGGTTCTCCTGCAGGGTCCAGCCCTGCTCGGGCAGAGCACCGGTGACGGCCTCGGCCACGGCGTCATACCGGGCGACGGCGTCCTCGGCCGGCACCGGCTCCGCGCTCGCCCCGCAGCCCGACAGGAGCAGCGCGGCTGCGCCGAAAGCCGCCGCCGACCCCCACCTCTCGCGTCCCCGCTCCATGCTCCCCGCTCCCCCGTCGTCCCCAGTCCTCGCGCGGACCGCCGCACGAGCTCGTTCCTCGGTATTGTCCATGACATGGGTCACCGGGGGTGGTGACGAGGGGGAAGGAAGCACATGACGGGATTCCTCGGGGCGGATCCCGAGCAGCTGATCGCGCAGGGGCAGGCGATGGAGCGGCACGGGACGCGACTGCAGGCGCTCGGCGAGGAGCTCAGCACGGCGGCGCGGAGCGTGAGCTGGACGGGCCCCGATGCGGACTCGCTGCGCGAGGAGATCTCCGCACGGGTCGCCACCGCGCTCTCGGACGAGTCCATCCGCCTGGAGAACTGCGGACGCGCCCTCTACCGCCACGCCGCCCAGCAGGATGCCGCCTCCAGCGTCGACGGCCGCGGCGACAGCGCTCGCTACGCCGAGCTGCTCGGCGGCGAGTCCTGGTCGGACATCATCGACACGGCTCAGGATGCGTGGGCGGCGACCCCCTTCGATGATCCGCTCACCCTCGAAGAACTCGGAGGTCGCTATACGGACAGCCCCGAAGGAAAGGATTTCGACCCGGCTGACGTCGACCTCTCTCCCGAGGCGATCGCCGACCAACGGATGCGCCAGGGAAGCCTCGGCGACTGCTGGCTGCTCGCCGCGCTGATGGCGGCGGCGCAGTCCGACCCGCAGTTCCTCGCCGACAACATCACGCTGCGCGAGGACGGAACCTGGGACGTCACCCTGTACGAGGACGGCGAGCCCGTCGTGGTCACCGTCGAGCCGGACCAGATCGCCCGGGACGGCGCCCGGGCGGAGGTGAGGGGCGCCGGCGAGGAGGAGGACGGCGGGAACACGTGGGAGAACGACGAGATCGGGTACATGTCGATCTATGAGCAGGCCGCCATCAACCACCTCGGCCCGGACTACGAGTCGGTCATCGCCGACACCCCCTCCGCCGGCCTCGAGCTGATCACCGGTGCCGACGCCGACGGTTCGGACATCCTCTCCTGGAACGGCCAGCCGTCGATGGAGCAGCTCGAGACCGCACTGTCGCAGAAACGGCCCATCACGGTGATGACGGACCCGATCATGCCCTTCAACCGCGATCTCTCCAGCGCGCACGTCTATCAGGTGACCGGGGTCGACAGAGAGTCGGGCGAGGTCATCCTCAGCAATCCCTGGGGAGATGGGTCGGACATGCCCGGCGAGGTACGGGTCCCCCTGAACTTCTTCTACGACAACAGCATCGTGATGACCGGGGTCGGCGCGCGGCCCGAGGACTTCGGAAAGGGTCCCTCATGACCGAGCAGCCCCCGTTCCCGTCTCCCACGCAGCATCGGGTGCGACTCACCGCCCGGGCGCCGATCGGCGACTGTCTGGTGGGGTGCACCGGCGCGAAGATCGACCCGGAGACCGACGACCCCCATGCCGCACTCGCCATCACCGATGGCGACGGCTCCCGGCAGCTGCTGGAGGTCGTCGCCGGCGAGGAGATCCCCCTGCGCTCCGGCCTGCTGGTCGTCGACCAGATCCACCCATGGGATCCGCCGCACCCCGCAGGGGTCTCCCTGACCTGGGTCCCCCGCGCTCACGATGTCGACGCCGCCGCGACGACGAACTGATCGCGAGCACGACGGGAGCCGGGCCCGCCTCACGACGGACCCGGCTCCGAGAGTCCGGCTCACTCCTGGGGCAGCCGGGTGAACACGTAGGCGTCGGTGTCGCCGCTGTAGCCGCGCTGGGCGGTGGCGTACCAGGTGCCGTCGCCGCCGCCGTCCGGGGTGCCGGTCACCTCGCACAGCGCGTGCTCGCCGCCGTCGGTCACCTCGCAGGTGGCGTCGAGCTCTGCCGGCAGCTCGCCGTCCTCGCTGTACCCCATCATGACGCCGCTGATCACTGCCTCCTCGAGGTCCGCCGCAGTCGCGTTCGCGGGCTCCGTCTGCCCCAGGGTCTGCAGGGCGAACGGGGCGTCGGACACGACCGAGGCGTCGACACCTTCCGTCGAGCTGACGGCGTAGAGCAGGGCGGTGCTGCCGAATCCTGCCCCCACCATGTGGACGTCCGCGAAGCGCTGCTCCCCGGAGTCGGTGTCGGTGAAGGTGCAGGTCGCGGAGGTTCCGCCGAGCACGGCGTCCCCCTCGCACCGGGCGTCGGAGCCACCGAAGAACTCGCTGCCGGCGATGCCTTCGGCGCTCATCTCGGTGACGGCCTGCGAGCCGTTGAGGTTCCCGAGCGCCAGGTAGGCGGCGGGGTCCTCCGGGGCGAACCGCTCCTGCGAGACGGTTCCGGCCCAGCCCTCCGGGATCACCACGTCGGAGGAGTCGCCACCCCCGGAGCCGTTGCCGTGGCCGTTGCCGTGACCCTTCCCCTGGCCCTGGCCGTTCCCGTTGCCCGCACCCTGACCCTGACCTTGGCCCTTCCCCTGCCCTGCTCCCGCACCCTTCGCGGAGTCCCCCGACTCCGCTCCCCTGGTCTGTGCATCGTTCCCGTCGGCCGCGGCCGGTGCGCCCTGCACGTCGGACTGGACGCCGGAGACGCCCTGCGCGCCGCTCTCGGCGGAGTCGCGAGCCGACGGCCCGGCGCTGCAGCCGGCGGCGAGCGCCGCGATGGCCCCGAGGGCGAACAGCTGAGCCCCGTGACGAGTGATCCTGGTGGTGACATCCATGATGAATCCCCTTCCCCCGTGAAGGCGGCCAGCGGCGGTGCCGTCGGCCTGCTTCGTGGCCGTCGTTCGGCGGCCACGGAGGGGACTTTACGATCTCTTGACCTTAATGGCCACCCCTCTTTGCATAATCTCCTCAACCACGCCCCGCCAGCAGGTCTCCGGGCGTCACCGGGGGCGCCGCACCGCTACGGTCGACCCATGGACGAGACCGCGGCCTGGCCGCAGCCCCTGCAGGACATCGATCGCAGCGACGACGCGCTGCGGGCCTGGGTCGCCGAGCGGATCCATCGCCTGGAGGCCGACGGCCGCCGCAGCGCCGACACCCACCTGGTGCACCTGGACCTGCCGGCGAGCTGGGACATCCAGCTCTACCTCAAGGACGAGTCGACTCACGCCTCGGGCAGCCTGAAGCACCGCCTGGCCCGCTCCCTGTTCCTGTTCGCCCTGGTGAACGGCCAGCTGCGACCCGGCATGCCCGTCATCGAGGCGTCCTCGGGCTCCACCGCGGTCAGCGAGGCGCATGTGGCGCGGATGCTCGACATCCCCTTCGTGGCCGTCATCCCGCGGGGCACCAGCAGTCGCAAGATCGCCCTGATCGAGGCGGCGGGCGGCAGCTGCCATGTGGTCGAGGGCGCGGGATCGATGAGCCGCGAGGCGCAGCGCCTGGCGGACGAGCAGGGCGGGCTGTTCATGGATCAGTTCACGCACGCCGAGCGGGCCACGGACTGGCGGGGCAACAACTCGATCGCCGTCAGCGCGTTCGCGCAGCTCGAGCTCGAGCCGCACCCGGTGCCGCGCTGGATCGTGGTGGGAGCGGGGACCGGCGGGACCAGCGCGACCTTCGGGCGCCTGCTGCGCTACCGCAGCCTGCCCACCGCGCTGTGCGTCGCCGACGTGGAGGGCTCCGCCTTCTTCGAGGGATGGGCGCAGCAGGATCCCACGGTCACCTCGGAGCGCGGCTCCCGCATCGAGGGGATCGGCCGGCCGCAGGTCGAGCCGAGCTTCGTGCCCGGGGTGGTGGACCGGATGATCCGGGTGCCCGACGCGGCCTCGGTCGCCGCGGCCCGATACCTCTCCGAACATCTGGGCCGACGCGTCGGCGCCTCGACGGGCACCAATCTCGTCGCCGCCGCGCGCCTGATCACGCAGATGCGCGAGCACGGCGAGACCGGCTCTGTGCTCACCTTGCTGTGCGACCCCGGGGACCGCTACCAGGACACCTACTTCGACGACGACTGGGTCGCCGCGCAGGGGTGGGAGCTCGGGCCGTGGCGCGACGCCCTCGCCCGGATGCTGCCACTCGGGCGCCGCTGACTCCGCCGCGTCCGATCGACGCGTGACCCTCGGGTGGGGGACCTCGACCTCGGGTCAGCCCTCGGCGAGGAAGAGCGGCTCGCCATCCGCCGTCTCGACGATCAGGAGCGCAGAGGAGCGCTCTTCCTCCAACATTTCCAGGACAACGGTCACCTCCGCCGCCTCCCCGTCGGAGAGCACGCCGACGTCCCACAGCGAGTTCTCGGACTCGACGCGCAGCTCGTCAGCGGAGCAGAACCAGGACCACGTCTCGAGGGAGACCCACAGGTCCACGGCCGGCGCGATGGCGCCCGGACCGGTGTATGCCAGGTCCATCGTGGCCAGCACGTAGGCCATGCCGGGCTCCGGCGCGGAGGCATCGGTCAGGACCTCCGCAGCATCCCAGTCGACCTCAGTGACCGTGACGTCGAGGACACCGCCCTCGAACGTGGGCCAGGAGAGGGTGTGCTCGCCGAGGTGAGCCGGGCGATCGACGGTGCCCACCCCCTCGACCGGGCTCCCGTCAGCGGCCTTCACCGTGCCCGGGGACACGTCGACGAGGTCACCGCCCCCGACCCAGCCCCCGGCCGGGTCGGGCCTGAGGGCCAGGTACGCGAGGGTGCCCACGCTGACCAGTGCCACCAGCAGGGAGAGCGCGAGAGCCGCCGAGGCGAGGATGATCGCGACGATCACGCCTGGCGAGGTGCCGACCCGGGGTGCGGGTGCCGGAGGGAGGAGCATCTCGTGAGGCATCGATGACCGCAAAGGGGTGCAGAAGGGACCAGTAGGCCGTGCTTCCGGGGGGCCCGTGCGGCATCGGTGAGGGGAATGTAGCAGGCTCTGCCGCCCCGGCAGGGTCGCCGTGCCCACTTCGTGACCAGCAGGGTCGCCCCGTCCCGCCGGGCGGCCCATGGGCGTCCCGCTACTCTCTGGGCATGACGCGGACCGGACCCGGCGCGCCCCCGCCCCGACGCCTGCGCCGGGTGGGGGCTGCTCTGACGATGCTCGGGCTCAGCCAGCTGGGCGCCGGGCTCGTGGTCCTCCAGCTCAGCGCACCCGTCGCGGCCCCGCTCGCCGCGGCCGCGCTGGTGAGCGCCGCTGCTCCGGGCCTCGTGGCCGTGCGGACCCTGCGGCCGCGCGCCCCCGGCGAGGTGACCGATGCCGATCTGCTGACCCTGCTGAGGCACCTGGCGGCAGGGACGCTCGCCACCGCGGCCGTCCTCGCCGTCGACGGGGCCCTGACCGCACGGTCGTGGCCGCTCGCGCTCCTCCTCGGTGCCGCCCTGGCGACGGATCTGCTCGACGGCCCCGTCGCCCGGCGCACCGGCACCGCGGGCCCCGTCGGGGCCCGTCTCGACATGGAGGCCGACGCCGTCCTGGCGCTGGTGGTCTCGGTCCTCGCGGCCCTCGTGGTGGGGCCGTGGGCGCTCGCGATCGGCCTGATGCGCTACGCGTACGTGGCGGCGTCCTGGATCCGTCCCGCCCTGCGCCGACCGCTCGGCTTCAGCCAGGCACGACGGGTGATCGGCGGTGCGCAGGGCCTCGCCTTGCTCACCGCCGTGGTGCCAGCGGTGCCGGTGACGCTGTCCACCGGGATCGTCGCGACCGCCCTGGGGCTGCTGGTGGTGTCCTTCGGGCGGGACATCGTCGGGCAGGAGCGGGCGGAACGACGGGAGCGACGGCGTGTTCCCCGCGACTGACCCGGACGGTGGCGACCTCGCGGCCACCACGACGACCCGGACCCGCCTCACGCGAACGCACTCACCCCCGTGATCGCCCGGCCCACGATGAGCGACTGCATGGTGTCGGTGCCCTCGTAGGTGTGGAGGGCCTCGATGTCGCTGCGGTGGCGCACCACGCGGTTCTCGAGCAGGATGCCGGAGCCGCCCAGCAGGTCGCGGGCGTTCGAGGCGATCTCGCGGGCGGCGCGGGTGTTGTGCACCTTCGCGAGCGATGCCTGCTCCGGACGGATGGTCCCTGCGGCCTCGAGCTCGGCGAGCCGCACGCAGTGCAGCTGCATCGAGGTGAGGGTCTGGAGCATGTCCGCGAGCCGCACCTGGACGTGCTGGGCCTTGGCGAGCGGGCGACCGAACTGGATCCGCTGCTGAGCGTGCTCGAGGGCGGCCTCGTAGCAGGCGGTGGCGTGGCCGAGCGCGCCCCAGGCGACGCCCGCGCGGGTGGCGAAGAGGACCGTCGAGGTGTCCTTGAAGGAGCGGGCGCCGGGCAGCCGCGCCTCCAGCGGGATCCGCACGTCGGTGAGGGTGATCTGCGCCTGGTGGATGGCGCGCAGGGCGACCTTCCCGCGGATCACCTCCGCCTCGTACCCGGGCAGGGACTGATCCACGAGGAAGCCGCTGACCTGGCCGTTCAACTCCGGCTGGGACTCGTCGTCCACTCGTGCCCACACCACCGAGAGGTGGCAGCCGGCGCCGTTGCCGATCCAGCGCTTCTCGCCGGAGAGCACCCACTCCTCGCCGTCGCGGCGGGCGACGGTCTCGAGCGAGACGGAGTCCGAGCCGTGGTCGGGCTCGGTGAGGGCGAAGGCGGCATGCTCGGCGCCGGTGGCGAGCGGCTCGGCCCAGCGCTGCTTCTGCTTCTCGGAGCCGAGCAGCATGATCGAGCGCAGGGCGAGCCCGCCCTGGACGCCCACCATCGTGCCCACGGACCCGTCGATCCGGGAGAGCTCCATGTTCACCAGGCCCGTCGCGAGCGGGGAGAGGGTGCGGTGGCCGGGCACGTCGAGCCCGTCGGTGAGCAGGTCGAGCTCGCCGAGGCGGGCGATGAGCTCGATCGGGTATTCGCCGCGGTCCCACCAGTCGTTGATCCGCGGCAGCACCTCGGCGGCGAGCGAGCGAGCGTCGGCCCAGGCCGTCAGGTCCTCGCCGTCGACGTCCTGGAACAGGGCGAAGTGGTCGGCGGCGGCGGGGAGCAGCTCGGCCGGGGTCGCGGCCGACGCGTCGGGCGAGGAGACGACGGCGCGCTCGGTGACGACCGAGTCGCGCCGGTCCTCGTCGGCCCCGCCGGGGTTGCCGCCGAGGGAGATGTGCCCGGGCGCCGAGGCACCCCAGGAGCTGGTGTCGGTGCCGGTCATCAGTTCATCCTCTCGATGATCAGGGCCATGCCCTGGCCGCCGCCGACGCACAGGGTGGTCAGGCCGTAGCGGCCCTCGCGCTCCTGGAGGCCGTGCAGCAGGGTGGTGGTCATGCGGGCGCCGGTGGAGCCCCAGGGGTGGCCGAGCGCGATCGCTCCGCCGTGGACGTTGAGCGTGTCGTGGTCGATGCCGAGGTCCTCCGCGGCGGGCAGCACCTGGGCGGCGAAGGCCTCGTTGAACTCGACGAGGTCGATGTCCTCGATGGTGAGCTCGGCGAGCGCGAGCGCCTTCCGGGTCGCCTCGATGGGGCCGAGGCCCATGATCTCGGGGCTGAGGCCGGAGACGCCGGTGGCGACGATGCGGGCGAGCGGGGTGATGCCCAGCTCCTCGGCGTATCCGCGCTCCATGATCACGAGCGCCGCGGCGCCATCGTTCAGGGGGCAGCAGTTGCCGGCGGTGACGGTCCCCTCGGGGCGGAAGACGGGGTCGAGCCCGGCCACGGCCTCGGCGGTGACGCCGGCGCGCGGGGAGTCGTCGGCGCTGACCACGGTGCCATCCGGCAGCGTGACGGGGGTGATGTCGCGCGCGAAGAAGCCCGAGGCGATCGCGGCCTCGGCACGGTTCTGGGAGCGGACGGCGTACTCGTCCTGCGCCTGCCGGCTCACGCCGCGCAGCTCGGCGACGTTCTCGGCGGTCTGGCCCATGGCGATGTAGGCGTCGGGCAGCTCGCCGTCCTCGCGCGGGTCGTGCCAGGGGGCGGGGACCTCCCGGGCGGCGCGCTGCTCGGTGCGCTCCCAGGCCTGCTGGAACAGCGGGTCACGGGCGTCCTCCTCCATGAGCTTGCCGGTGCTCGAGGAGATCGACTCGACGCCGGCGGAGATCACGGCGCGGGCCTCGCCGGAGACGATCGCGTGGAAGGCTGCACGGGTGGTCTGGATCGAGGAGGCGCAGAAGCGGGTGACGGTCGCGCCGGGCACGGCATCCAGGCCCAGGCGGACCGCGACGGTGCGGGCGAGGTTCCCGCCCTGCTGCCCCTCGGGGATCGCGCAGCCCAGCTGGAGGTCGTCGATCGTGGTGGGGTCGAGCTGCGGGACCTGGTCGAGCGCCGCGCGGATCATCTGGGCGACGAGGTCGTCGGGGCGGATGTCCTTGAGCGATCCCTTGCGGGCGCGGCCGATGGGCGAGCGGGCGGTGGCGACGATGACGGCCTCGGGCACGAGGGTTCTCCTTCGACGGCGATGTCTGGGGCGGTTGCCGGCCGAGGTCGGCGCGATGCACGATACCCGGCGTTCCTGATACTACGGGTTGCAGGTACCTCGGGGGAAGTCGTGCACCCCTCGGAGCCGCCCGGTCAGAGGACCGTCGTGAGCACCAGCAGCTCTCCGTCCGTCGGGCGGGCCGCTCGACGGCTCCTCGCCGCGAACCCGAGCCGGTCCAGGACTCGGAGGGATGCCGTGTTCCAGGCCCAGACGGTGGCGTGCACCCGCTCGAGGCCCGCTTCTCGCGCCCACCGGATCACGGCCCGCCCGGCCTCGGTCGCATAGCCGTGCCCCTGGGCCCCGCGCAGCAGCTCGAACGCGATCTCCGGGCCAGGGGGCTCGCCCTCCAGCGCCGCGGAGCCCGGGCCGCCGTCGACCAGCCCGCAGTACCCGAGGACCGCGCCGTCCGTGATGCGCTCGAGCGCCAGCAGGCCGAGCCCCGGTCCCATCTCCCGGGTGCTGCGGCGGATCCAGTCCTCGAGATCGCCGATGCTCGGGCGGCCCTCGGCGTCGATCCGGCGGTGGGCGGGCACCCGGGGATCCCGTTCGGTCCAGAGCCGACGGTGGATCGCGGCCTCCTCGACCCTCCACGGCCGGAGGTGGAGGCGCTCGGTCACGAGGACCGGTCCGGGGGCGGCGGCGGCGGCGGAGTCCATCTGCTCAGTCAAGGCGATGCTCAGCCCCTGCACAAGACGCTCCTCCCCGGGAAGGGGTCACCCCTCCGCGGCGCCGCCCGGTCGCCTCGCCGCGGCGGCCTCGACCTCCGTGGTCATGCGGGCCACGTGCAGGGCGAGGTAGGCGATCTCGTCGTAGGAGAGGTCGTCCCCCATCCGCAGCCGCACGATCACCGCGAGCTGCTCGGCGACGCGGGAGGCCTCGGGGTAGCTCTCGCGGATGGTGCGACTGATCAGCGACTGCTCGCCGTCGAGCTGCCGGTGCTGCTGGATCCGCACGAACATGTAGCGCACGTGGGTGATGAAGCGGGCGGCGGCCATCGAGTGGCGGTCCACCTCGATGCCGAACCGCTCCCCCACGATCGCGAGCATCTGCTGGATGACCCCGGTCATCGTGTACGTGAAGGAGAGGTCCCCCGTCGCGAAGCCCGCGTTGACCAGGTGCAGGGCGAGCGCGGTCGCCTCGTGCTCGGGCAGCGCGGGATCGACCTGCTCGTTGATCGCGACCAGCAGCCGACGGGCCCGTTCGTGCTCCTCGGCGTAGAGGGTCCGCACCTCGGTCTCCAGCGGGTACTCGATCTCGATCCCCTGGCGCAGCCGATCCAGGGCGCCGGAGACGTGGTCGGCCACGGCGATCGCGAGGGTGGGCCGGCGCGACTCGCGGTCCTCGATCCCGGTCCCGCGCAGGGCGATGACCACGGCCCGCAGGATCTCCTGATCGATCATCGCGAAGGCCTCGGCGAGGTGGTCGGGATCGCGACCGTCGGCCGGGACGAAGACCTGCACGATCTTCTCCGGGTCGACCTCCTGGCCGGGCGCGGCGCGGAAGCCGATGCCGCGGCCGGTGAGGATGACGCCCTGACCGGACTCGTCGCGCGAGAGCACGACGTTGTTGTTCAGGACCCTCAGCACCTTCATCGGCGCATCACCTCTCCCGTCTCCTCGGCCCCGGCGCAGTCCCCGGCATCGGCCGGGTGCGCGCACCCTCTGGATCGGAGGGTACGCGCACCGGGTTCCCGCTCAGCGTCGAGCGGTGACCACCGTCTCCCCGGCGACGACGTCGGTCGCACCCACCGCCTCGACCGCGGCGAAGGTGGTGGTGTTGGGGATCGTCAGCAGGGTGATCGGGTCGTACCCGGCCTCGCGGATCGCCTCGAGGTCCACGACGGCCAGGAGATCCCCGGCCGCGACCTTCTGGCCCTGCTCGACGCGGACGTCGAAGCCCCTGCCGTCCATCTTCACGGTGTCGATGCCGACGTGGACCAGCACCTCCGCGCCGCCGTCGGCCAGCAGGCCGAAGGCGTGCCCGGTGCCCGCGACGGTGGCGAGCAGTCCGTCGGCCGGGGCGAGGATCCGCCCGTCGGCCGGGATGATGCCCACGCCCTCGCCGAGAGCGCGCGAGGCGAACACGGGGTCCGGGACCTCGCCCAGCGGGACCACGCGGCCCGCGACCGGCGCGGCGATGACCACCGAGTCGGAGGCGGCGCCCCCGGCGGCGGGCATGGCGCTCGCACCGGAGGCAGCAGCCGATCCGGTCGCGGCACCGGCCGACGCACCGGCGGAGGAGGCGCCGACGGTCGCGAGCTCGCGCTCGGCGGCAGGCTGCTCGGCGGTCTGCGCTGCGGCAGGCTGCGCTGCGACGACCGGGGCGGCCGCCGCCTCGGCGGCGTCACGGGAGGCGTTGGCCTCGGCGCGCTGCTCGGCGGTGCGGTAGTCGGAGACGTAGACCAGCACCATGGAGACCACGAAGGCCGCCGTGATCGCGATGACATAGGTGAGCATCGGATCGAAGACCGGGATGGTCAGCAGCGAGGTGAAGGCGAACACGGAGGTGTTCACCCCGCCCAGCAGGCCCACGATCAGGCCGCCCACGAGGCAGCCCACGAGCATCCGCGGGTAGATGCGCTTGAAGCGCAGGTGGATTCCGTAGAGGGACGGCTCGGAGATGCCGCCGAAGAGGCCGGCGGCGAGCGCACCCGTGGCGGTCTGGCGCATCTCGGCCTCGCGGTGGCGGATCGAGAGCAGCAGCACGCCGGCGGTCGCGCCGAAGCAGGCGAAGTTCCAGGCGCCCATGGGGCCCTGGATGAAGTCGTAGCCGAGCGCGTTGATGTTCTGCAGCATGAGCGCGTTCAGCGGCCAGTGCAGGCCCAGCGGCACCAGGAACGGGTACAGCAGCGGGATGAGGATCGCGAAGACGATCGGCGCGTTCCCGTTCAGCCAGGCGAGGCCCGAGCCCAGGCCGTTCCCGGCCCAGATCCCGAGCGGGCCGATGAGGAAGGCGGTCACCGGGATCATCACCAGCATGGAGAGGAAGGGGACGAACACCAGCTGCACGTTCGCGGGGAAGATGCGCTGCAGGCCCTTGTAGACCAGCGCCAGCAGGGCGACCATCAGCAGCGGCACGAAGACCTGGCCGCCGTAGTCGTTCAGCTGCATCGGCAGGCCGAACACCGTCGCGATGCACTGCTCGGTGCCGAGCAGCTCGTTGGTGGAGCAGGTGACGCCGGGGGTGCCCCCGCCGATCATGCCCATGTAGTCCGGGGTCATCACCGCCGCCATCACGGCCGCGCCGACCCAGCCGTCGATCTGGAGCTTCTTCGCGGCGTTGAAGGCCACCATGATCGGCAGGAAGTACAGCACCGAGCGCCACATCGCGTCGACGAAGACCCAGGTCGCGGACTTGTCCTCGGCGCGGAAGTCGATGACGCCGAGGGCGTCGAGCACCGAGGCGATCGCGATGATCAGCGAGGCGCCCAGCAGCACGCCCATCAGCGGGCGGAAGGAGTCCGAGAGGTACTCGAAGAAGCTGTCCAGCCAGGACCACTTCCCGCGGGCGCGGGACCGGATCGCGGCCTTGACCTCGGCGTCCGACTGCGGACGGGGAGCGCCGCCGGCGGCCATCGAGGGCAGGTTCATGATCTGGGAGTGGACCCCGGCGACGGCGCCGCCGATGACCACCTGGAAGCGGTCACCGGACTGCGGCACCGTGCCCATGACCTCGGGCAGGGCGTCCAGACCCTCCCGGTCCACCTTCCCTCCGTCGTGGAGCTGGAACCGCAGCCGGGTGGCGCAGTGGGTGAGGCTCTCGATGTTCTCGGGACCGCCGACGCCGCGGAGGATCTCCTCGGCGGTCGACGTGCTCCCTGGGGCTGAGCTGCTCATGATGCGTCCTCGCATCCTTCCTGAAGCGGGCCGGACCCGCCGCTGGCGGGTTCCGGGCAACAAAAAAGACCCGGGTCCCGCCGAGTGCGCGAGGGCGCACGGAACGGGTCCCAGGTCTTGCTCCCCCGCCGAGGCAGGGGATGACAATCCGGTGGTCGATGAACTCTGAGGTTCGGGGAGGAACCTTAGCAGGCTTCCGCCGGAGCGCAAGCCCGACCCGGGCGGAGCAGGTCAGCCCACGACCTGCTCCGCCCTGGCCCGTCGGCCCCTCAGACGGGTGCCGAGCCCGATGCCGCCGTTCCGGGCCTGCCGGGCTCGCCGGGCTTGCCGGGCTTGCCGGGCTGGGCCGGCATCCCCGGGCCGCCGGCATGGTCCGGCTTCCCCGGTGTCCCCGGCTTCCCCGGCTTCCCGCCGCCGTTCTGCGCGCACTCGGGCCCGCCCGGCGTGAGCGTCAGCCCCCGCACCGCGGTGCGGGCCACCCCGCCGTGCGGGTCGGTGACCAGCGCGTACCAGGAGTGGGTGCCGAAGCCGAGCCCGGAGACGTCCACGGAGACGGTGCTGCCGGAGGCGGCGCCCTCGACGTGGGCGAACTGCTGCTCGCCCAGCACGTCGGCCGTGAACTCGGTGGTGCTCAGCTCCTTCTCCTGCGGGGTGATGCCGAGCTGCGCGTACGAGACCTCGAAGTCCTGGTCCTCGGGGGTGAGGGTCGGATCATCGCTCGAGTACTGCTCGAGCGAGGGCGAGTAGGTGCGCACCAGCATGCGTCCGCCCTCGGCGTCGAAGTGGAGCAGGCGCAGGAAGCCCTGCCCGCCCTCCGGCAGGCCCTGGTAGTCGAACAGCATCTGGGTGACCTCGCGGTCCGGGGTGCCGTCGCCGTCGTCGTCGAAGGAGTCCACCCTCGTGTCGGCGTCGTGGTAGTGACCGCTCATCACCATCGAGACGTTCGGGTTGGTGGCCACGACCTCGTCCTGGATCCGCTGCGGGACGGGGCCGAGACCGCCGGTGGTGAGCATGTACTCGTGCAGGTTGAGGATCGCGGTGCGCTCCGGGTACTGCGCGAGGATCTCGTTCATCCACGCGATCTCCTCGTCCCCGGGGCCCCAGCCCTGGGAGACCACCAGGAAGTCGACACCGCCGCTGCTGAACAGCGTGTAGCTGCCGCGGTTGTCCTCGTAGAAGCCGCCGTACCAGGGGTTGTCCTGGTAGCGCTGCTGGCCGAAGAAGGCCTTGTACTGGGTGTAGTCGTTGCTCATGCTGCCCACGTCATGGTTCCCGGCGAGGACGTTGTACGGCAGCCCGGCCTCGTCGAGCAGGGCGTAGGCGGGGTCGGCGTTCGCCCACTGCGCCGGGTCGTCGTAGTCGTCCACGATGTCGCCGGTGTGGAACATGTACTGGAGGTTGAGGTCCTCGCGCTCTGAGAGCAGGAACTCGTGGATCTTCAGCTGGTGCTCGTAGAACGACTCGTTGTAGTACTGGGTGTCCGACTCCCAGGCGAGGGTGAAGTCGAACTCCGAGCGTGCGGTCGCCTCGGGGTGGTGCGGATCCACGGCGCTGCTGCGCGAGGAGAGATCCGCCCCGGCCCAGCCGACGGAGTGCTGCACCACGGCGCGGACCTGGCCGTCCACCACGTGCCCCGCGGTCGGGACGACCTCGTCGAAGCCGACGGTGCCGTCCTCGGCGGCGAAGGCGTGGGCGACCTCCACCAGTTCGCCGGTGGATGCGTCCTCGAGCAGCAGCCGCACACGGGCTCCCGGATCGGCGGCGCCGGTCCAGACCAGGCGCACCTCGGAGCCCTCGTCGGCCGACTCCGGGACGTCCACGGCGAACTCGTGGAAGGGCAGCGCATCCTCCGAGCCGGTGGTGGCCCCGGCGGAGAGCACCTGGCCGGTGCGCTCGGCAGCGTCCGCGTCGCGCACCTCGCCGGCGATGCCCTGCACGGTCCCCTCGCTGAGGGACGCGCTGGTCCCGGCGCGGAAGGACACGTCCATCAGGTCGCCGGAGGGGTCGGTGACCTTCACCTCGACCGTCTGGTCACGGCAGACGGGGACGGTGGTGCCGTCCGCCGTGAGCGCCTCGACCGTCGGGTTCTCCTCCGGTGTGGTGAAGGTCAGCGTCTCGGTGCGCCGGTTGCCCAGCTCGTCCTCGGCGATCACCTCGACGGTGTGCTCGCCGGGCTCGAGGGTCAGCGAGGAGAGGGTGCGCGGGAGCTCCGTGACCCTGCCGTCCAGGGTGGCGGTCACCGAGGCGACGCCGCTGCCGGCGTCCGTGGCGTCCGCGTCGAGGACGAACTCGCCCTGGTAGGTGGTGCCGTCCTCGAGCGGGAGGGTGATCTCCGGGGCGGTGTTGTCGACCACCACGGTGCGATCGAGGGTGCTGCCGGAGTCGTCGGTGGCGGTGAGGTGGTGCTCCCCGTCGGCGACGGCGGTAGTGTCCCAGGCGACGGCGCGTGCGGTGAAGGCGTCCTCGGGCAGGGTGAAGACCGCATCCAGCAGGTCGTGCTTGCCGGCGGAGTCGCCCATCGGGATGATCTCGGCGGCGTCCTCGTAGCCGGTGGGGCGCAGGGTGCGGCCGTCGGGCAGCACCAGCCGCAGGTTGCGGATGGTGAAGTCGTCGTTGTTCTCGTTCTCGTCGATGCCGGGGTAGGCCTTGGTGCCCGCGGCGACGGTCACGGTGAGCTGGTCGCCCTGGATCACGTGCTGCAGCGGCACCGCCGCGTCGACGGTCACCCAGTTCCCGTAGAAGCCCTCGTCGAAGATCTCGATGACCTCGTCGCCCACCAGGATGCCGTTCCGGAAGTAGACGTCGGTCTGGCTGGCCTCCATCGCGAACACGGGCGCGGCCTCGAGCGCCGGAGTCGTGTCGGTGCGCGCCTCCCCGTCGATCGCGAGGGTCGCCGTGGGCGGATGCTCGTCCCCGGCGACCGAGATGGCGGTGGTGCCGGAGACGAACTGCCCCTCGGTGAGGTTCATCCGCAGCCGGGAGTCGTCCACGCCGGTCAGGCCCACCCGCGTGGTCTCGGTGCGGGTCTCGTGGGTTCCGTCGGAGGCGACCACGTAGTACTCGAACCAGCGCTTGCCGGTGAGGTCGGGCGCGGCGATCCGATGGTCGAAGCGGTCGCCCTCCGTGCGGCGCAGCGGGATCGCGGCGAAGTCCTCCGCGGCGCTCGAGCGCAGGTGGAGGGTGACGGAGCGGGCCTGCACGTCATCGGTCACCTCGTGGCTGATGACGGCATCGGCCGACGGGTCGAGCTCCGCCGCGGTGAGGTCCGTGACGGCGGGCGCCTGCTGGTCGGCGGGAACGGTCACCAGCTCGGCGGGCACCTGGGAGGGGTCGACGGAGCCGGGCGTGGCGGTCGCGAGGCCGGTGAGGGCGCCACGGGAGAAGTCGGGCTCGCCGCCGTCGGCCGACGCGCCGGTGCGGTACTGGATGCCCTGGTCGGCGACCGTGTCGTCCGCGCCGTCGAGGTTGTAGAACACCCGGTGCACGCTGTCCCCGGTGCGGGTGACCAGCTCGAGGCCGCGCCCGCTGCCGTTGGCCATGCCGGCCACGTGGGACTCCGCAACGGTCAGGGCGGCGGCATCCACGCCGTAGTGGGCGGCGAAGTCCGCGACGGTCAGCGCGTCGTTGGCGCCGTTCTTCACCCAGATCACGAGGGCGCCGCCCGGCGCGACCACGGCGTCGGCCGGATCGAGCGGCCAGTCGGCGGTGCTCGAGATGGTCTCGCCGTCGGAGGTGTAGAGGTAGCGCAGCTCGTGGTCCGCGAGCGAGATCGGTGCGTCGGTCGCGTTGTACACCTCGATAAACTCGTAGCCGTCGGAGCCGCCGACGTTGGCGGAGTCCGGCACGACCTCGGTGATCCGGAGGAGGCCGACCAGGGAGTCGGCGGGCGGTGCGGCCGGGGCGCCGGGATCGGCGGGCTCCTCCGGCTCCGCCGGTTCCGCAGGGTCCGTGGGCTCCGTCGGTTCCGCAGGTTCCGTGGGCTCCGTCGGCTCCGTCGGCTCCGCAGGTTCCGTGGGTTCAACGGGCTCCGTCGGCACGGCGGGCTCCTCAGGCTCCTCCTTCCCGGCCGCGGCGACGAGCTGCGCGGGATCGACCGCACCCGCCGTCGCGGCAGACGGGCCGGCGAACAGCGCGGCCGAGAGCTCGCCCTCGCCCGCCGCCGGCTGGAAGTGGGCGCTCTGACCGGCGGCGACGGAGCCGGCCGGGTAGAAGCTCCGGGCGATCTCGGCGCCCGAGGGGTCCAGCACGCGCACGCCGCGGTTCCCGCCGTTGGCCATGCCCGGCTGCCCGGTCGCCCGGACCACCTGGGCCTCCTCGCCGGCCGACCAGGACGCGCGGAAGTCCTCGACCGTGCGCGCGAAGGAGTCGATGCCGCTCGCCTCGTAGCTGAGCCACACCACGAGGGAGGCCCCCGCGACGAGCTCGACCTGCTCCTCGAGCTGCAGGGGGACGTCCCTGGCGGTGTCCTCCCCGTCGACGTAGGCGTAGGCGAACCCGTGCCCCTCCGCCCCGCCCACGAGGACCGGCTCCGCCGAGGTGTTCGTGACCTCGAAGAACTCGTACTCGTCGACGCCGACGGAGTCGGGCGCGATCTCCGTGATCAGCAGCGGCGATGCCGCAGAGGCGGCCGACGGCGCGGCCGGGGCGGGGGCGGCCTGCGCGGCCGGCGCACCGAGACCGGCGAGCGCGCCAGAGCCGGAGAGCGGGAGCATCACGGGTCCGAGGGCGAGGGCCGCGCCCGCCAGGAGGGTGACAGCGGCGCGACAGGCGCGCGGGCGCGCGGTGGGGTGGGGAGGCATGGGGTCCGTTCCGGAGGAGGCGGGCGGGGAGCGACCTCAGTAGTAGTCACCCCGGGCGTCGGTCCGATGGCCGGAAGGTGGCGACCTCGACTCGGTCCGATAACGATTCCCAGGTCGCCGGTCGGCGCCGACGACCAGCGACGACGCGCAGGTGGCCACCCCTCACGCGGCCACGGGCTGACCCTTCCTGACCGAGGATCCACCCACGGGTGGAGGCTCTCGCCCCTGTCGGCGGACGCCCCGCGCACCCCCGCAGAAGCACAGTGGAGTCATGAGAGACGCGACCATCGCCACCAGCCGGACCCGAGCCACCACCGACCACCTCATCGACTACCGCCCGCTCCCCGCGGAATGGGGCGACGTCGAGGCGCTGCACGCCCTGCGGGCGCGCCGCTCCGCAGCCGCCGCGCGCGGCCTCGACACCAGCACGCTGCAGCTCCCCGCCCTCCAGGACGACAGGACGCCTCGCCCGGCCAGGACGCGGACCACCCGCCCGCGGAAGCACGCCTCGCTCGCGTCCCTGCTGCGAGCCCCTGGCATCCACCGGACGACATCGCCGGCCCACTCCTGAGGTGCTCGGTGCCGCGCCGTCTCCCCTAGGATCACGGCCATGACCGACCGCCCCGCCCCCTCCCGCCTGGCCGGTGAGCGCACCGACTATCTCGCCGGCTCGCTGCCGGACGACGCCCCGGCGGACCCGCTGGCGCTGTTCGACATCTGGCTCGCCGAGGCCTTCGCCCGCCGCGAGGAGCAGGGCGACCTCACCGAGCCGAGCGCCGCGGTGCTCTCCACCGTCGCGCTCGCAGCCGACGGCGCTCCCCGGCCCCGCTCGCGCACCGTCCTGCTGAAGGGGCACGACGCGGAGGGCTTCGTGGTCTTCACGAACCTCGGCTCGGACAAGGGACGCGAGATCGCCGCGACGTCGCGGGCCGCGCTGCTCATGCCCTGGTTCGCGCTGCAGCGCCAGGTGCGGATCGAGGGCACGGTGGAGCACATCGCCGACCCCGACTCCGACGCCTACTGGGCCCATCGCCCGCGCGGCTCGCAGCTGGGGGCCTGGGCCTCCCATCAGTCCCGCACGATCGCCTCGCGCGACGCCCTCGAGGCGCAGTACGCCGAGGCCGAGGCCCGTTTCGCGGGCGCCGACGTGCCGCGGCCGGAGTTCTGGGGCGGGCTGCGGGTGCGGCCGGAGTCCCTCGAGTTCTGGCAGGGCCGGGCGCACCGGGTCCACGACCGGATCCTCTACTCCGCGCTGTCGGACGGCGGCTGGGAGCGCCACCGGCTGCAGCCCTGAGCGCCGATCCTGAGGGCGGCGCTCGACGCGCCCCAGCCCGCGGGGCTCACACCCCGAAGGCGGGCGGGTGGACGATCTCGCCCCGCGGCGTCGACGCCGCCGGGTCGAGGGCGGCGCCAGCGCGAGCACCGACTCGCCGCCGACGCTCGCCCTGGTCAGCAGGGCCTGGGCGACGATGCGGTCCCCCTCGAGCGCGACCAGGGACAGGCCGTCGATCCACACGCCCGCATCGGCGCGGAGCGCCTCGACGAGCTCCGCCTCCTCCGCGGTGGGGACGGCGGAGACCAGCACCTCGCGGATCGCCGGAGCATCCTGCGGGCCTTCGGGGCGGGCGGACCAGCGGGCCGGGGCATCGGCGGGCTTCGTCATGATCCCGGCGTGCCTGCTCAGGCGACCGCGCGGCAGCCCGGGGCTTCCCGTGACCACCGGGCGGCGCGGCGGCGAACACCTGGGGAAGAGTGGGGAGCACCGGTTCCGTCGGCCCGCGCGCCGGCTCTACCGTGGCCGCATGCGCACCGCGACCAGGCACGCCCCCGTCGGCCTCACCCCGGACGCCGGATGGGCGCTGGATGTGCGCCGCACCCTTCCCGCTCCCCCGGAGGACATCTGGCGGCGTCTGCACACCGAGTGGCTTCCGCAGTGGCTCGGCGTGGACTCCGTGCCGCAGATGGTGGGCGCTCCCCTGCGCCAGGACGGAGCGATCCGCGGGCGCGTGAGCGGCTGTCACATGGGCCGGCGGGTGCGGCTGCGATGGACCCCCGCGACCCTCGACCACGAGACGATCTTCCAGGTCACGGTGCAGGAGCCCCTCGACCCCGGGGTGGTGGGCACCGTGATCGAGATCCATCAGGAGCGCCTGCTGGGTCCGGCCGAGCGCCAGACGCTGCTCGCGCACTGGACCGCCGTGCTGGACGAGCTGGTCGTCGCCTACGCGCTCGAGACCGCCGGCAGCCAGGACCTGCCCGGCTGAGGGGCCGCCAGCGGGAACCGTCACCTGACCCCACGCACCCACGAGAGAAGGGGCCCGCAGATGCGGGCCCCTTCTCGTGCAGCGTCGCGCGACTGCTCCGGCTGCCGCGAGCGGTGCTTACCGCTGGGCGGCCAGGACGTGCTTGTGGAGGAGGCCGGCGATCACACCGCCGACGATCGGGAAGACGATGAACACCCACAGCTGGAGGAGCGGGCCGCCGCCGCCGAAGATCGCCGCCGCGATCGACCGGGCGGGGTTCACGGAGGTGTTGTCGACCGGGATCGAGATCAGGTGGATCAGGGTCAGCGTCAGGCCGATGGCCAGGCCGGCGAACTTCGTGCCGCGCTCCGGATGCGTCACGCCGAGGATCACGAGCAGGAAGACCGCGGTCAGGATGACCTCGACCAGGATCGCCGCTCCGAGGCCGAATCCGCCCGGGGAGCTCTCTCCGAAGCCGTTGCTGGCGAAGCCGCCGGCGCGCGCCGCCGAGAGCCATCCCTCGGGCCCGAAGACGCCGATCAGGGCCAGCAGCGCGGTGCCGAGGACACCGCCGATGACCTGTGCGCCGATGTAGCCGGGGACCTTGCTCCACTCGAAGCTGCCCGCGGTGGCGAGGCCGACGGTGACGGCCGGGTTGAAGTGACCGCCGGAGATCGGGCCGAAGGCATAGGCCCCGGCGACGACGGTCAGACCGAAGGCGAGCGCGACGCCCACGAAGCCGACCCCGAGCGAGGAGCCGTTGTCACCGGTGCCGAAGTCGGCGGCGAACAGGGCGGTCCCCACACCGCCGAACACGAGGAGGAAGGTTCCGAGGACCTCGGCGACGAACGCGGCGACCGCCGACGGCTCCCTGCTGTCCTGGGAGGGGGAGAGATCGGTGGGAATCGGAGTGGCGGGACCATCGTGACGGGAGTTCATGATGCCTCATCAGGGGGTGGGATGGGATTTCCGATAAGCCGTACTGTCATTACGCCGGCCTGGGGGTGAATCACTCTCAACCCTATAGCGATGGGGGAAGACAGACCATAGATCGAGCACCGTGTTCCCTCGTTCGCCAGTTGCTGCTGCGTCGATGCCGCTCCCGAGCAATACCGAGCAGCACCGAGCAATACAGGGAGTTCCATTCTTCAGCGATTCCCCGAGACCGAGGAGACGTTCGGCGGGGCTGTCACGGTTATCGCAGCGATTCCGACAATTCTGGCATTATCCACGGAGCAGCCGAACCCCGCCCGGGGCTCACCCCTCCCCCGTCACCTCGATGGGATGCTCGAGCGCGCCCTCGCCCTCGGGGATCGTGGCGTGCTCCCGCAGCAGCTCGGTGCGGGCCACGTCGATGTCCACCGGGCCCGTGATCCCGGCGACGGAGCCGTCGAAGCGCAGCTGCCACAGCGCCCAGTCCTCCTGGCCCGGGCGCTTCGCGGCGGCGAAGAGCCAGTCGGGGCGGGCATCGGTGACCGGCAGGCCGTAGTGGCTGCGCCAGTCAGAGGAGGAATAGATGACCAGGCGTCGCCCCCAGGCCTCCTCGACGACGGCGGTGAAGGCGTCGATCTCGGCCTGGACGGCCGCCGCCTCGGGCTTCTCCTCGCAGGCGCCGTCGAACTCGAGGTCGAGCGCCGGGGGCAGCGCCGAGTCGTCCGGTGGGGCGGCCGCCAGGAAGTCGGCGGCCTGCTCCTCGCCGGAGGAGCACAGCGTGAAGTAGTGATACGCGCCCGGGGTGACGCCGGCGGCCTTCGCGCCGTCCCAGTTGCGGCGGAAGTGGGTGTCGGTGAAGCCGGTGCCCTCCGTCGCCTTGATGTACGCGAAGCCCACACCGGTGCTCCCGACCGCCGGCCAGTCGATCTCGCCCTGATAGCTGGAGACATCGATGCCCATCACCTCGCCGGGCTCGAGCACGGACTCCCCCGGCAGGTTCGACAGCACCGGGGCATCCTCCGGGGTGGCGGCCACGGCCATCGCCTCGTCGTCGGCTTCGAAGGGCGCCGACTCGCTGAGGCTCTTCTCCTCGTCCTCGCCGTCGCCGCGCAGCGCCCCGATCACGGAGGCGGTGCAGCCGCCGACCACGAGCAGCAGCACCAGCGCGAGGGCGCCGGCGATGATCTGGCGTCGGCGGACCTGCTCGGGTGTGAATCGGGGCACGCTGGGACGGTACCCGAGGGACCGGCGCCGACGAGGGACGCCGTGCCGGTCACGGGCGATCAGGCCGACACGTCGGGCGTCGTGCGGTCCGGCTCAGCAGGCGGTCCCTGCGGGCTCAGCGGGCGAACAGGGTCGCGAAGGCGCGGAGCAGACGGGGCGGGAGGTCGGCGCTGCGGTCGCGCAGGGCGTCGAAGACGTCCTCCATCTCGTCCGGGGAGAAGTAGCCGTGGTCGCGGTAGGCGCGGGCCCGCTCGATGATCGAGGGGATGTCCAGCTCGGGGTGGAACTGCGTGGCGTACTGCCGGGTGCCCACGCGGAACATCTGCACCGGCGATCCGGAGCCGCTGGCGAGCAGGGTGGCGTGGTCCGGCAGGGTGTGCACGGCCTCCTTGTGGCCCACGAGCCCGGTGAAGGTCTCCGGGAGGTCGGCCGCGCGGATCAGGGGATCCTCCGCGCCGTCGACGGTGAGCGTGACCTCGACGGCGGAGAGCGGCTCACCGTACGTGCGATCGATGAGGGCGCCCTGGTGGGTGCCGAGGGTGCCGATCCCGTAGCAGGCGCCGAGGAAGGGGACGTCGTGAGCGATGACCTCGTCCAGGACGCGGAAGATCTCCCGCTCAGCCCGGACCTGCGCGTCGGACTTCTCCTCGGCGGGGTCGGAGACCGTGAAGGGGCTGCCGCACAGGATGATCCCGGAGATGTCCTCGGGGCGGAGGTCCGGGAAGGGGTCGCGGTCCAGGCGTGCCCAGATCAGCTCGTCCTCTGCCAGTCCGGTGAACTCGAGCACCGCGGTGCGTTCGGTGAGGGCGACGTCGTCCTCGGGGCGGGTGGCGATCTGCACGAACGGTTTCACGAGGGTGATGCTAGCGGGCGCGTGGGGGTGGTCCTGCGCGGAGGGTCCTGGCCGTAGTCTGCTGGAGCGCCCGCTGACCTCGAAGGAGATGCCATGCCCGTCCCCACCGCCGCCCCCTCGGCAGACACCCGCAGCAGCGATCGGGGGCCCGCGCCGTCCCGCGCCGCCGTCGAGGACGTCGCCGCGATCCTGCCCGAGTGGCTCGAGACCGTGCGCCACCTGCGCCGGCAGTCCGGGTTCCAGGCGGCGATCTGGCATGACGGCGAGCTGGTCGCCGAGGTCGCCTCCGGCTTCGCCGACGAGCCCGCGGGAATCCCCCTGCTCACCACGCACCGGCTGCGGATCGCCTCCCACTCGAAGATGTTCACGGCGCTGACCCTGATGCGACTGAAGGAGCAGGGCAGGCTCCGGCTGGACGACACCGTCGGCGATCACGTCGCCGAGCTCGTCTCCTCCCCCGTCGCCGACCGCACCCTGCGCGACCTGCTCTCGCACTCGGCGGGCCTGACCCGGGACTCGGAGGACTCGCGCTGGTGGCGGCTCAGCGCCCCCTTCGCCGACCGGGCGCGGCTGCTCGAGATCGCCCGCCACGACGCGGTGCGGACCGATCCCGGCCTCCACCTGCAGTACTCCAACATCGGGTACGGGCTGCTGGGCCTGGTGATCGAGGAGATCACCGGGAGGGGGTTCGCCGAGGCGGTCGCCGAGCTGGTGCTGGATCCGCTCGGCGCCGAGGGTGTGGGCCCCGACCTCCCCGCCGACGCCGCCGGGCCGGAGCAGGCCGACGGCTTCGCCCTCGGCCACACCTCGCTGCTGCACGGGCCGCGCCGGGTGGTCGAGCAGGTCAGCACCGGCGCGCTCGCCGCGGCGACCGGGTTCTGGGCGAGCGCCGGCTCGATCGCGAGCACGGCGGGCCGGGCGCTGGCCTCCGACGAGCTGCTCGAGCCGGGCTCGCTGCGGGAGATGCGGCGCCGGATCTGGTCCCTGCACGACGGCGGCCAGTACGGGCTGGGCCTGCAGGAGGGGCGCCTGCACGGGTTCACCGTGATCGGGCACTCGGGCGGGTTCCCCACGGGGCTCTCCCGCACCTGGGTCGCTCCGGCGGAGCGGCTGGCCGTGAGCGTCATCGGCACCTCCGTGGACTCGCCCAGCTCGGACATCGCCCACGGCATCCTCGGCCTGCTGGCCCTCGCGGCGGGGCGCCCCGCCCCGAAGGCCGACGAGTGGGAGCGCGCCGGGGCGCAGGGCGGCGGCTCCGACGGCCGGGCACGGCCCGTGGAGCTTGCCGAGCAGGGCTCGGTGGAAGCGGTCGGGGCCGACGACGGCGCGGCCCTCTCGGCGCAGGAGCTGGCCGACCTGGTCTCCGGCACCTACGACTCGCTGTGGGGCCGGACCCGTCTGGCTCCGCTCGGCGGACGGCTGTTCTCGCTGGACGAGTCCGCGCTGGACCCTGCGGCGGGGGCTCTGGAGCTCTCCGTGGGCGCGGTGCGGCCCGATCCGATCGACCCGGAGATCCCGGTGATCGAGCTCGACACCTGGGGAGACACCGGCTACGGCACGTGGGCGGAGCCGGTGCTGGCCCGGCTGGTCCGCGGTGACGGGGGCGCTCTGCGCTGCCCGGGGCTGGTGGTGACGGGCCAGGTGCAGACCGCGAGCGCGGACTTCGTGATGCCCGAGCGGGTCACCGCGCCATGACCGGGGATCGCACCCAGCCCGGGTCGATCGCCGGGCACGCCATCCCTCCGCGGCTCGCCGAGGGGACGGATCCGGGCCTCACGGCATGGCGCGAACGGCTGCCGGGCCTGGTCGAGGAGCTCCTGGACCGCTGGGGTCTGACCACCGGGGCGCCGTTCCTCCCCGGCGGGTCCAGCGCGTGGGTGGCGCCGGTGCGCACGGCCGAGGGGCAGGATCGGGTGCTGAAGGTGGCCTGGGCGCACGACGAGTCGCGCGACGAGGCCGCCGGGATGGCCGCCTGGCAGGGCTACGGGGCGGCGCGGGTGCACCGTCACGAGCGGCGCGGGGAGACGGCGGCGCTGCTGCTGGACCGGGTGCGCCCAGGAGTCCCGCTGGCCGAGCAGCTGACCTGGCCGGAGCGCGACGAGGTGGTCGCCGCCGTCGCTCGTCGGCTGTGGCGACCGCCGGCCGAGCTGGTCGGGGCGGAGTCCGCCGCCGGCTTCCGTCCGCTCGCCGAGATGTGCGCCGGGTGGGCCGACGAGGCGCAGCAGCGCGCCGACGCCGACCGATCGCCCCTTCCGCGGGACCTGGTGGAGCACGGCCTGGGCCTGTTCCGCGAGCTGCCCGTGCGCTGGGACGGAGAGCCGGTGCTGCTGGCCACCGATCTGCATCCTGACAATGTGCTCTCCTCGACCGGGAGCGGCACGGAGACCAGGCTCGATGCCGGCGCCGAGCACGGATGGGTGCTGATCGATCCGAAGCCGTACGTGGGCGATCCGCACTACGACGTGCTGCAGCACATGCTCAACGATCCGGATCGTCTGCGGACTCAGCCCGGTCGCTTCGCCGAGAGGATGGCGGAGCTGGCCGGTCTGGACCCGGCTCGGGTGCGCCGGTGGCTGCTGGCCCGCTGCGTCCAGGAGGCCGGGGGCCACGAGGTCGCGGCCGACGCCGCCCTCGCGCTGGCTGCCGACGGGGTCGAGTGACGCCTGAGGCCTCGGGAGGCTCCGGGCGCTCGGGGCCGTCTGCGGCGATCGGCGGGTCTTCAGGTCCCCTTCGGCGCGGCCAGACCAGCGGGGTCGGCGTGGTGACGCTCCGGGCGCCGGAGTGCCCGATCCATTCCACGCGGTGACCGGACCCGTCCGGCTCCTCGATCCGCTGGACGCTCGACGTCCCGATCTCCTTCTGGTTGCAGTGCGCGCACAGGCCCTGCCCGTTGTCCAGGCTGGTGGGTCCGCCGCGGGAGGCGGGGTCGATGTGATCGCTCTGGCGGATCGCGGCATTGCAGTGGGGGCCGCGACAGCTGGTGTCGCGCCAGGTCAGGAAGCGTCGCATGGCCGGCGGGTAGGCGCGCGCGGTCGACTCCATCGCGATCAGCTCGCCGGAGAGCGGGTGGGTGTAGAGGCGACGTATCTCGGCGCGGACGGACGGCCCGTCGGCCCCGATGGGATCCTGCGAGGGATCCTCGGGCTCCGCGGTGGCGGCGCGCAGCTGGGCGCGGACCGCCTCGGCGGGGACCGGCCCGTAGCCCTCGAGATGCGCGGTGTCCCCGACGTCGGGGCGGAACAGCGCCCGGTCGGTGATGATCACGCCGATGTCGAGCAGACCGGGGGCGATCGTTCCCTCGTCGCGGCCCAGCAGGGCGTCGGCGAAGGCGTCGGCCATGGCGGCGCCGTGGCCCTCCCGCGCCCCCGCGGTGCGGCGCCGCTCGGCCTCGAGGGAGAAGCGCTTGTGGATCCGGGCCGCATCGACCGCGGAGAGCCGGGCGGAGAGAGTGGCCATGCCGTGCCGCCCGGGACGCATCGTCACGTGCCGCTCGGCGAGAGCCCGCCGATGACGGAGTGCCGAGCCCTCCGGATCGAGCTCGCCGGCGATGGTCGCGACCGCGTCCGCCCAGCGCCGGGTGCCGGCCCCGTCGAACTCGGGAAGCCGTTCGCCCAGGCATCGATCCACTTCGGCGGCGACCCCCGGCGGGAGCCCGGAGACGGCGCCGGCCACGGCGTAGGCGGCATCGCTGCTGATCCTGCCGGTGCGCAGGGCGTCCATCATGCGGGGCAGGATCTCCACCAGACGCTGAGCGGAGGCGAGGGTGCGACCGGCCATGTGCGGGGAGCGGCGGGTGATGAACGAGAGGTCGTCCCGGGTCGCGGCATCCGCCGCGTCCTCCACCTTGGGGGGAGAGGCGCCGGCGCCGCTCTCGTGGCCGGCACGGTCACGGGCCTCCGCGTGGCGGTCGCGGCGGGTGATGTCGCGCAGGGCGATCACGGTGCGCGCCTCGATCGCGTCCATCGCGGCGGCGCCGGCCTGGAGGTTGGCGAGCACCTCCGCGACGTCCCGGCGGGCGCTCCCCTCGATCGCGAGAGCCTGGCCGGGATCACCCGCGAGCTCCTGGAGGAGGAGGGCGAGATCGCCGAGGGCCGCGGCGAGGGCCGCCGGTCCCGCCGCGCGCAGGCCGTCCAGGAGCGCCTGCGAGGAGTGCTCTCCCCCAGAGCCCGGAACGTACGGCGAGATGGTCATGGCTCCATCGTTCCCGCAGGTGGGTGGACAGGAAAGGGCCTGTCGGAGAATGTGGATCCGCCGGCGGTGTGGAGGAACGGTCGGAGGTCGCGATGCGCGACAGGAAGGGACCACAATGGATGCCATGACGACTCTCGCCGACTTCACCGCCACCACCATCTCCGGCACGGAGCAGCCGCTCTCCGAGCACCTCGGCTCGGTGGTGCTCGTGGTGAACACCGCCAGCAAGTGCGGCCTGACCCCGCAGTACGCCGGCCTGCAGGACCTCCACGAGCGCTTCGGCGAGCAGGGGCTGACGGTGCTGGGCTTCCCCTGCGACCAGTTCATGCACCAGGAGCCCGGCACCGAGGCGGAGATCTCCGAGTTCTGCCAGGTCAACTACGGCGTCACCTTCCCGATGTTCGCGAAGGTCGAGGTCAACGGCGAGGGTGCGCATCCGCTGTTCCAGTGGCTCACCGGCGCGCACGGCGAGGACATCCCCGCCGGCGAGATCGAGTGGAACTTCGGGAAGTTCCTCCTCGGCCCCGACGGCACGGTGCAGCACCGCTACGCGCCGCCGGTGGAGCCCGCGGACCTCGCCGACGACATCGAGGCCCTCCTCGCCGACCGGCGCTGAGCCCGCCGACCGTCGCTGAGCCCGCCGACCGGCGCTGACAGCGCCGGCCGACGAGGAGCGCACCGCCCTCAGGCCCCTCGGCCCGGCGTCACTCCCCGCGCGCCCACCCGTCGGCGACGACCTCCGCGCGGTCGTCGGACCGGTCGGTGTCGAACAGCTCCTGGCCGTCGGCGAGCACCCGCAGCCTCCCCACCCAGGCTCCGAGCCCGCGCGTGGAGCCGTCGGTGCTCAGACGCAGCCGCACCTGGATCTCCCCGACCAACGGGGTCCCGTCGTCGGCGAGCGCGAACGTGCCGTCCCACACCGCGCGCCTCCCCCAGCCCGTGAGCTGCCCGTCCGGCACCTCGACCGGCTCCTCGTGCCGGGCCTCGAGGCGGCCCGCGAGCGGCGCCCAGGTCTGTCCCTGGTCGGCGGAGGCCTCGAGCGTGAGCACGTCATAGGCGGTCTCGAGGTGGACGAACAGGTCCGCACGCAGCTCCGCAGGGCCCTCCTCGAGCTCGACCGCGAGGCTCAGGGTCGCGACGCTCGCGTCGTCGCCGCCCGCGTGCCAGCCGTCGCGGACCTCCCTCGGCACCAGTCCCAGCGCCTGCGCGACGCAGGTGGAGACCTCGCGGCGGGTCACCGAGGTGGTGGACCATTCGCGGGTGGGATGCACCGAGTTGGTCAGCATCACCACGATCGTGTCGGTGAGCGGGTCGATCACCAGCGAGGTGCCGGTGAACCCGGTGTGCACCCCGCTGTACGGGCTGGTGAGGCCCGCGTGGTAGAACCAGGCGGAGAGCTCCGGCCCGAGCCCGCGGCGCGCGCCGCCCACCCCGGTGACCTCCGCGATCCGGTCGGTGAACATGTCCTGCACCGTGCCGGCCTCGAGGATCCGGGCGTCGCCGTAGCGGCCCCCGCCGAGGAACATCTGGGCGAGGACCGCGAGGTCCCGGGCGGTCGAGAACACCCCGGCGTGCCCGGCGACTCCGCCGAGCGAGTGGGCGTTCTCGTCGTGGACGTGCCCGTGCACGAGATAGCCGTAGTAGTCGACGTACTCGGTCGCGGCGATGCGGGGCTTCAGCTCGGCGGGCGGGGTGTACATCGTCTCGGTCATGCCCAGCGGCGCGGTGATGTGGTCGTGGACGTACTGGTCCAGGCGCTGCCCGGAGAGCTTCTCGACGATCAGCCCGAGCGTGATCAGGCCGAGGTCCGAGTAGACGTAGGCGGTGCCCGGCGGCGTCTTCGGCGCGACGGTGAGCACGGCGTCGATCCGGGAGGGGATGTCCGGGAAGGCGGAGTAGAGGTTGATGAAGGCGGGCAGCCCGCCGACGTGGGTGAGCAGGTGCTGCACGGTGACCTCGCCCTTGCCGTTCTCGGCGAAGCGCGGGAGGTGGTCGGCGACCCGGTCGTCCAGGCCCAGCAGACCCTTCTCGACATGCTGCAGCACCGCCGTGGCGGTGAAGATCTTCGAGATCGAGGCGAGGTCGTAGATCGTGTCGGTGCGAGCGGGGATCCGCTCGGCCTCGGGCAGCTCGGTGGTGGCGTCCTGCCAGCGCAGCGCGTACCCGTCGGCGTGCTCGTAGGCGATGCCGGCCTGCGAGGCGACCAGCACGGAGGCGCCGGAGAAGCGGGGCGGGTCGTTGTCGAGGCCGGCTCGGAGGATCCCGGGGATCTCGTCGAGGACGGCGGGGTCGAGGCCGACGGACTCCGGCCGGGCGTCCCGCAGCGTCCTGCCCGACTCGCGCCGGTCCCAGGGGTGGCGGTGCGGGCCGCCGCGGCTCCAGTCGGGGGCGGAGCGCGCCGAGCGGGCGGCGGGTCGTTCCTTGTGCGGGGCGGGATCGCCCATCGCGCGGGCGGCGGCGGGCAGGCCGACGACGCCTGCCGCGGCGAGTGCGCCGGCGGTCAGTCCGGTCCGGCGGGACAGTCGGGGTTCCATGGAGCTCCTTCGCTCGGGGCGGCGTCCGGCCGTCCCCTGGTCGGTCCGGCCCCCACGCCGCCGTCCAACCTAGCCAGGAGGGTCCGCTGCGGCAACCGTCACACGCGGTCGTCGGGCCCGAGCTGCGCGCGCGCCCGACGCACCCCGACGATCCCCACCAGCCGCGCGATCGCCGGCCGGAGCGGCTGATCGTGCGGGTGCATGCCGGTGCGGCCGGTCATTCGCGTTCGAGCTCGAGGACCGGCACGCAGGCCGGGCTGAAGCCGAGCACCTGCCCGTAGAAGGACAGGGACGCCTCGACCGAGCGGATGATCGAGGTGGCCTGGCGGAAGCCGTGCTGCTCCCCCTCGAACAGGATGTAGGCGTGCGGGATGCCCTTGGCGGCGAGCGCGTCGCGGAACAGCTCGGACTGGCTCGGCGGGACGATGCGGTCCTCGTCGCCCTGGAGCAGCAGCACCGGGACCTCGAGCTCGTCGACGTGGCTGAGCGGGGCCCGCTCGACGTACAGGTCGCGCCGCTCCGGGTAGGGGCCCACGAGCCCGTCGATGTAGCGGGACTCGAAGTCGTGGGTGTCCTCGCGGAACTTCTCGAGCTCGGCGACGCCGAAGCTGGAGACGCCCGCGGCGAAGGTGTCGGTGCGGGTCAGGCACGCCAGGGTGGTCCAGCCGCCGGCGCTGCCGCCCTCGATCGCGAGCCGGCTCCCATCGGCGATCCCCTCGCTGACCAGGTGATCCATCACGGCGACCGTGTCCTCGACGTCCACCACGCCCCACTGCCCGCGCAGACGGTTGCGGTAGCTGCGGCCGTAGCCGGAGGAGCCGCCGTAGTTCACGTCCACCACGCCGAGGCCGCGCGAGGTGTAGTACGCCGCCGTCAGGTTCAGCACCGGCGGGACGTGGCCGGTGGGGCCGCCGTGGACCCGGGCGATGAAGGGCGGCAGCTCGCCGTCCTTGCCCGCGATGCCCTCCTGGCGCGGCCGGTGCACGATCGCGTGGACCACCCCGCCGCCGGGCAGCGGCACCTCGATGCTCTCCCCTTCGGGCAGGAGGCCCGGATCGGGGGCGTCGCTGCGGGAGGAGCGCAGCAGGGTGAGAGCGGAGAGGGCGGGTGCGGAGGATCCGGCCGACGGGCCTGCGTCAGTTCCGGCCGACGGACCGGCCACCGCGAGGTGGGCGACGTAGATCGCCGGGAACTGCGTGGGCGAGGCGCCGGCGAGCAGCAGGAGGCCGTCGCTGCGCAGCTCGGCGGCGCTGATCTGGGTCAGCGGGCAGTCCAGCGCCGTGAGCTCGCCGGTGCTGATCCGCAGCAGGGACAGCGACGTCGCCGCGCGACCGTGCTGCACGAGGGCGAGGTCCTGGGCGAGCACCTGGTACCAGGTGGTGCCGAGAGCCCACATCGGGCCGGCGAACTCCTGGTCCAGCTCGAGCACCTGGCGCGCCCCGTCGGCCGCGGACCACACCCACGGGTTCCACCAGTCGGAGCTGTCCTCGAGGAACAGCAGCCGCTGGTCGTCGAGCCATTCGGGCTGCATGACCGAGACGTCGGTCGCGCCCGCGACGATCTCGCCCTCGCCGGCGCTGCCGTTCATCAGCGGCGCGACGTGCAGGAGGGTGCCGTCCCACGGCATCTGCGGATGCTCCCAGCTCAGCCAGGCCACGCGCTCGCCGTCGGGGCTGATCCGGGCGTGGGCCACGAACCGGGACGACGGGGTGACGCGGCGCAGGGCCTCGGGGTCCTCCGCGGCCGAGCCGTCCAGCGGCACCGCCACCACGTAGCGCTCGATGTGGGGAGCGCCGTCCTCGCCCGTGCGCGGGCCCTCGATCCCGCCGGTGTGGTCCTCGCAGATCCACCACACCTCGCTCGCCCCGGCGATCTCCACCACGGTGGGATCGGCCCAGCGCAGCGACGGTCCGTGCGCGGACTCCACCTCGGGGCCGACGGGGGTGAGCGGCCGCGGCTGCTCCCCCTCCCGCAGGGCGTAGACCCGCTGGTCCTCGAAGTTCACGAAGACGACCAGCGGCGGCAGCTCCTCCTCGGGAGCGACGCCCGGCTCCGGGCGGGCGCCGGGGGCCACGGCCCAGCTTGCGCCGCCGTACTCGTGCACGCGCGAGCGGGCGTTGAACGGTGCGGGCAGCACCGTGACGGGCTCCGCGGGGGCGGGATCGGCGCCGGCCTCCGGGAGGCCGACGGGCCCGGCCGAGCGCACGATCGCCTGGCGGCCGCCCTCGGTCGCGATGCCCTCCGTCCACCAGACGGCGTCCCCCACCAGGCGCGGCGCGCCCAGCCGGGTGCCCCCGGTCGCGAGGAGCTCGGCGGTCAGGGGCGAGGGCCAGGACCCGTACGGCAGTGTCGTCACCATGGGGCCAGAGTAGGCAGTCCGGGCGGCGGGGACGAGGGGAACGATGGATCGGGCTGGTCAGGCGAGGATCGTGCCCTCGACGGTCAGCACCGTCCCGCCGCCCACCCAGATCGTCCCGTCGGCCTCGACCTGCACGTCCACCCGACCCTCCCGGCCGCGGACCGTGCCCTGCGCGACGGTCCAGCGCTCCGGCGCGTCGCCGCGGTCCACCAGCCACTGGGCGATGCCGGCGTTGAGGCTGCCGGTGACCGGGTCCTCGACGCCGACGGGCGCGAAGGCGCGCACCTCGTAGAGGGGGCTGTCCGTGCCGTCGTGCCAACCCATGACGCCCACCTTCCGGGATCCGAGCAGGGCGGCGTCCGGCTCGAGCGCGAGCACCTGCTCGGCGGAGTCCAGCTCGACGACCTGCCATCCCGGGCCGTTGTCCGCCCAGGTGTGTCCGCGCACTGCGGAGCGCTCCACCCCGAGGGCTGCGGCGATCGCGTCGACCTCGTCCTCCTCAAGGGGGCCGCTGCGCAGCAGGGGCGGGGCGGCGAAGGCGAGCTGGTCACCCTCGCGGCGCACCTCGATCAGCCCGGCCGCGCACTCCTGCACGATCCGCTCCCCCGCCGGGACCCCGCCGGCGTGCAGCCAGGCCCGGGCCGTGCCGAGGGTGGGGTGGCCGGCGAAGGGCAGCTCCTGGGAGCCGGTGAAGATCCGCACCCGGTAGTCGGCGCCGGGCACCGTGGGCGGCAGCAGGAAGGTGGTCTCGGAGAGGTTCGTCCAGGCGGCCAGGCGCTGCATCTCCTGCGCGCTCAGACCCTCCGCCTCGAGCACCACCGCGAGCGGGTTGCCCCGCAGCGGCCGGGTGGCGAAGACGTCGAGCTGCGCGAAGCGGCGGCGCACGGGTGCGGCAGGGGCAGGCGCGGCAGGGCCGGAAGCGGCGGAGTCGGTGGTCACGGGGCGATCCTCCCACCCGCGGCGGCGTCCGGACCGGAGCCCGTCGGCCCCGCCCATCCGGCGAGCCTCGCGAGGCCCACGATCCAGGCGCTGAGGGTGAGCATCTGGGCCCGCTGCGCGAGGCCGTCCACGAGGTCCAGGCCCGGCCACAGGGCCACCAGCACCTCGCTGCCGAGCTCGGCCGCGCAGCCGATCGCGACCACGACCACCGCCGCGGTGAGCCAGCGCGGCCGGCGCTCCCGGGGACCGCGCAGCAGGATCCGCGCCGCGGCGGCGCTGGCCACCATGCCGCCGACGGAGACGATGCTGGACAGGTCGTGGACCAGGTGGCGGGTGCGGTGAAGCTCCTCCGTGCCCGGCGCCGGGAGCGTGATGATCGCGGCGAGGATGCCGCCCGCCGCGAAGGCCGCGACGCCGCCGAGCACCACCGTGCGCCAGCGGGACCGCGGCAGCGCGCGCCGCACCGCGGGGAGCTGGGAGAGCACCAGCAGCGCGGAGACCACGTCGGTGGTCCGCAGCAGGCCGGCGCTGCGGTGCCCGGGGATCTCGAGGGCGCTGACCTGCTTCGCCCACTCGTGCGGGCCGGGGATCATCAAGTCCAGGAGGAAGTTCGAGTACAGCACCGCGGCCGTGCAGCCGATCGCGAGGTGGAGCCCCCGTCTGCGCCTGGTCATCCGGACCCCTCTCCTGCGGGCCGTGCCGGAGGCCCGCCCCCGATTGTGCGCCTGCGTTCCTGGGAGCGCGAGAGCCCACCTACAGTGATCGCGTGACCTCCCCCGCCGCTCCGGACCGTCGGCGCCGACCCACGAGCGTGGGCCGCGCGATCCGCTCCAGCCGCCTGCACGTGCTGGACGATCGCTGGCCGGACCGTCTGGCCGTCGCGGTCCTCACCACGGGGCTGTTCTCCCTCCTGGTGACGATCGTCCCGACCTGGCGCCGCTTCTTCGACCGACCGGCGGATCCCGTCTCGCTGCTGGTCATGCCGATCGTCCCCAACCTCATCTACCCGGCGCTGCTGATCGTGGTGGCGGTGGCGCTGCGGCGCCGGCTGCGCGCCGCCTGGTGGTTCCTGCTGCTGTGGTGGGTGCTGGTCCCGCAGACGGGCCGTGTGCTCGCGCTGATCCACTCCCCGCGGCACCGTGACGCCGGCCCCCGACCGCAGGGCCTCGAGGCGCTGGAGCCCGGCCACCGGGTGCTGGCCGAGATCGGCCTCGTGCTGGGCTGCGCGGTGATCGTGCTGCTGCTCCTGACCCGCTCGGGGTTCACGGCGCGCCGCGTGCCCGGCAGCCTCCGGGCGGCGCTGACGCTCTTCCTCACCGGCGGCGCGGTGATCCTGACCGGCGGCGCCTGGCTGGTGCAGAAGGTCGGCGACGCGGAGTCCTATCCGGCCGCGGCCGGGTTCGTCGCCGGTCGTCTGCTCGCCGACCTCGGCCGCCTGGAGGCGGTGGGCACGGTCAGCGCCCCCTGGTGGGTGCATCTGCTGCTGAACCTGCTGGGCGCCGCAGTGGTCCTCACCTCCGCCCTGCTGCTCTTCCGCCCGCCGCGCGGGGACCACCGGCTCCCCGCGGCCGACGAGGCCCGCGTGCGCACCCTCCTGGCCGAGCACGGGGAGCACGACTCCCTGGGCTACTTCGCCACCCGTCGCGACAAGGCCATGGTCTGGGACACCGGCGACCCGGCCACCGCCCGGGCCGGCATCTCCCACCGCGTGGTCGGCACCGTCAGCCTCGCCAGCGGCAACCCCGTCGGCGATCCCGAGCACTGGGACCGGGCGATCGAGGCCTGGCGGCGCCTCGCCCGCGAGCAGGGCCTCTCCCTCGCCGTCATGGGCGCCGGCGAGGAGGGCGGCCGCGCCTACGCGGAGGCCGGGCTGGTGGTCTACGACATCGGCGACGAGGCCGTGCTCGCGCTCGAGGACTTCACCCTCTCCGGCCCGGCGATGCATCCCGTGCGCCGGGTGACCCGTCGCCTGCACGACGAGGGCTGGAGCGTGGACGTGCGCCGCCAGAGGGACCTCACCGCCGCGGAGCTCGACGCGATCGTGGCCGGCGCCGGGCAGTGGCGCGGCGACGGCGGCGAGGAGCGCGGCTTCTCGATGGCGCTGGGCCGGCTCGGCGACCCGCTGGACGGCGACTGCCTGCTGGCGCTCGCCCACGACCCCGACGGGCGGCTCCGCGCGGTGCTCGGCTTCGTGCCCTGGGGCGCGACCGGGGCGTCCCTGGATCTCATGCGCCGCGACCCCTCCGCCGCGAACGGCGTGGTGGAGCTGCTGGTGACCACGATGGCGGAGCAGGCGCCCGGGCACGGCGTGGGCCGGCTCTCGCTGAACTTCGCCATGTTCCGGGAGGTCTTCGAGCGGGGCGCCGAGATCGGAGCCGGTCCGCTGGACCGGCTGTGGCTGCGCGGCCTGCGCGCCGCCGGCCGCACCTGGCAGCTCGAGTCCCTGTACCGCGCCAACGCCAAGTACCGCCCCACCTGGGAGCCGCGCTACCTGTGCTTCGAGCTCGCCTCCGACCTGCCCAGGGTGGGCGTCGCCGCCGGGACCGCCGAGGGCTTCCTGCGCACCCCGGGGCTGCTCGCACGCGGTCGCCGCGGCGCGGTCGAGGCGGGCCCGGAGGCCCTGGTCTCGGACGGCGCCGAGCATGCCGCGGCGGTGCGGGCCCTGATGCCGGAGCCGGCGGACCCGCTCGAGGAGGCCCTCGCCGCGCAGCGCCTGCCGGAGCAGGTGCGGGTGCGCCTGGCCAAGCTCGCCACGCTGCGGGCCGAGGGGATCGACCCCTATCCCGTCGGCATCGAGCGCACCAGCACCCTCGCCGCAGCGCGCGAGGCGGCCGCCGGGCTCGGGGCCGACGCCCGCTCCGGGCACGAGGTGCGGATCGCCGGGCGGGTGATGCGCCGCCGCGAGCACGGCCGGATCGGCTTCGCGACGCTCCGGGACGGCAGCGGCGACCTGCAGGTCATGATCGCCGACGCGGCCGATGACGCCTCGTGGGAGGTGTGGCGCCGCCTCGACCTCGGCGACCAGATCGCGGTGCGCGGCGAGCTGATCACCACCCGCACCGGGGAGGTCAGCGTGGACGCCGCCGGGCTCGTGCTCACGGCGAAGTCGCTGCGGCCGCTGCCGGACAAGCACCACGGGCTGAGCGACCCCGAGGCCCGGGTGCGCGAGCGGGCCGTGGATCTGGTGGTGCGGCCCGACGCCCGCACCACCGCCTATCAGCGGGCCACCGTGGTGCGCAGCGTGCGGGACACCCTGCACGAGCTGGGCTTCACCGAGGTCGAGACCCCGGTGCTGCAGGCCGTGCACGGCGGCGCCTCCGCCCGGCCGTTCGAGACGCACATCAACGCCTACGACATGGACCTCTTCCTCCGCATCGCCACCGAGCTGCACCTCAAGCGCCTGGTGGTGGGCGGGATGGAGCAGGTCTTCGAGATCGGCCGGCAGTTCCGCAACGAGGGGGCGGATGCCTCCCACAACCCCGAGTTCACCTCGCTCGAGGTGTACGAGGCCTACAGCGACCAGCACGGCATGCGGCGCCTGACCCAGCGGATCATCCAGGACGCGGCCCGCGCCGTGCACGGCGCCCCGATCGGGCTGCGGCCCGGGGCCGACGGCCGGCTCGAGGAGTTCGACCTCTCCGGCGACTGGCCCGTGGTCCCGCTCGCGACGGCCGTCTCCCGGGCTCTCGGCGAAGAGGTCGAGGTGGGCACGCCCGCGACGGACCTGCACGCCCACGCCCGACGGATCGGGCTCGAGCTGGATCCGCGGCTCGGCGGGGGCGCCGTGCTCGAGGAGCTCTACGGGGCGCTGTGCGAGGGCAGCACCACCACCCCGGTCTTCTACACCGGCTTCCCGCGCGAGAACGCCCCGCTGGCCCGGCCGGACCGGGACGATCCGCGCCTGGCCGAGAAGTGGGACCTGGTCATCCAGGGCTCCGAGCAGGGCACCGCCTACTCCGAGCTCAACGACCCGGTGGACCAGCGTCGGCGCCTGGTGGCCCAGTCGCTGCTGGCCGCCGCCGGGGACCCGGAGGCGATGGCGGTCGACGAGGACTTCCTGCGGGTCCTCGAGCTCGGCATGCCGCCGACGGGCGGGATGGGCATGGGCATCGACCGACTGGTCATGAACCTCACCGGGCTGTCGATCCGGGACACGATCCTCTTCCCGCTCACCAAGCCGCGCTCCCCCGGCGGGAGCCGCTGACAGAGGGGCTCCTCGCCGACGGCGGGCTCCGGCGCCACGACGGCCGACGGGCGGGCCGCGCCCGGAGGCGTGGCCCGCCCGTCGGCGGTGTGCTGCCGAGGAGAGCTCAGGAGCGGGTGCTCAGCGCCCGGCCTCGTCGAGCGCCTGGTCCTCGGCCTGCATGGCCTCGAGGCCGTAGTCCTCGGGCTCGGACTCGGGGATGTCGGTGCCCGACAGGGACGCGCCCGCGGTCTCCTTCAGGAAGACCAGCGCGATCATGCCGATGACGCAGCCGAGCATCACGTAGACCGCCGGGAACTCCAGGAACCCGGTGGACTCCACGACCGCCTCGTTGATCGGTGCGGCGGTGCCGCCGAAGATCGAGGTGAACACGTTGTAGGTGACCGCGAAGCCCGCGAAGCGCACATGCGCAGGGAACATCGCCGGGAAGGTCGCCGAGATCGTGGACAGCTGCGGGATGTAGAGCAGGCCCAGCACGGCGAAGCCGACGATCGCCAGGCCGAAGCTCTGCCCCATCAGCATGTACATCGGCAGGGCCATGACGAACAGGCCCACCATCGAGAACCACCACATCTTCTTGCGGCCGATCCGATCCGACAGGGATCCGCAGAACGGGATCACCGCCATCATCGCGACCTCGCCGATCAGGATCACCATCAGCGACTCGTTGCCGGTCAGGTGGATCTTGGTCTCGAGATAGCCGGGCATGTAGGTCAGCAGCGTGTAGTTCGCGATGTTCAGCGGGATCACGAGGCCGGCCATCACCAGGATCGGCTTCCAGTACTCGACGATCAGGTCGCGCAGACCCTTCGTCGCGCTCTCCTCGGACTCGCCGGCCTCCTCGAGGTCCTGGAAGACCGGGGTCTCGTCGAGACGGGACCGCAGGTACAGGCCGATGATGCCGAGCGGGCCCGCGACGAAGAACGGCACGCGCCAGCCCCAGGCCGCCATGGCGTCCTCGCCGATGATCAGCTGCAGGATCAGCACCACCACGGTGCCCAGCGCGAAGCCGCCCAGGGTGCCGAACTCGAGGAAGCTGCCGTAGAGGCCGCGTCGCTTGTCCGGGGCGTACTCGGCCATGAACGTGGCCGCGCCGCCGTACTCGCCGCCGGTGGAGAAGCCCTGGATCATGCGCAGCAGGGCGAGCAGGATCGGGGCGAGGACGCCCACCTTCTCGTAGGTCGGCAGCACGCCGATGAGGAAGGTCGCGGCCGACATCAGGATGATCGTCAGGGCGAGGACGTGCTTGCGGCCCAGACGGTCGCCGAGCGGACCCCACACGAAGCCGCCGAAGGGGCGGGCGATGAAGGAGATCGCCAGGAAGGCGTAGGTCCAGAAGAGGCCCTCGGATCCGGCCGGGAAGAAGTGGGCCGCGATGTAGGTGGCCACCACGGCGTAGGCGCCGTAGTCGTACCACTCGGTGGCGTTGCCCATCGCCGAGGCCGCGACGGCCTGGCGGATCGTCCGGCGGGGAGGGAGATCCTCGAACGCGGTGCCCTCGGCCGGGGTCGTGGTGGATTCGGAGGGTCGCGGATCAGGGGAAGGGGTCGATGTCGTCACAGACGTCTCGTCCGTTCTTCGCGCACGTGCCGCAGCACGCTGGTCGGCACTCCCCGACTGCTCGGACGGACGCCCGAGCTGCGGGAAGCGGCCGATGGCAGGACGCCACCGGACTGCCGACGGGACGGGGACCCGGTGCTCGGCCGGCAGATCCCGTCGACAAACGGCGCCACGGTATACAGCCAGCACGCCGCTCGCCACCCAGTGAACCCCACCGTCGGATTGTCCGTACAGGTGATCGCGAAGAAAAACTGATTCTCGACATCGACCGAGCGCATGGTCGATCCGCGCTCGCCGAGCCTGTTCACGGACAGGCCGACGCGACGGGGCGGGGGTCGTGAGACACTGACCGCGGAGAGCCGGGAAGTCTGGTCGGCACGGCGGGTGAACACCCCCGTTGACCCGTCAGCGATGCCGAGAAGGGACCAGCATGGTTCTCCGCTTCCCCACCCCCTCCGTCGGTGTGCGGGTCGGCCCCTCCCCCCGGCGGCCCCGGTGCCGGTGCGTGACTGATCCTCACCGGCCCGGCTCCGAAGGTGATGTCATCCGCGATGGACTTCCCCGTCTGGACCCTGATCCCGTTCGTGCTGATGCTGCTGGGCATCGCGGTCTTCCCGCTGGTCCCGCAGCTCGCCCACCTCTGGGAGCGTCCCCGCAACCAGCTCGTCTACGCCCTCGTGCTGGGCGTGCCGGTGGCGATCGGCCTGCTGCTGGCCGCACATCCCGAGCTCGTCGCGCATGCGCTGATCGAGTACGGGCAGTTCATCGTGCTGCTGCTGGCGCTGTTCACCGTCTCCGGTGGGATCGCGCTGCGGGGGGACCTGGCGGCCACGCCGCGCACGAACACGGCCTTCCTCGCCGTCGGCGGGCTGCTGGCCAGCTTCATCGGCACCACCGGCGCGGCGATGCTGCTGATCCGGCCGATCCTCGCCACCAACGCCCAGCGCCGCTACCGGGCGCACACCGTGGTGTTCACGATCTTCGTGGTCGCCAACTGCGGCGGGCTGCTGACCCCGCTCGGCGACCCGCCGCTGTTCCTGGGGTTGCTGCGCGGGGTGCCCTTCACCTGGACCTTCTCGCTGCTCCCGGAGTGGCTGTTCGTCAACGCGCTGCTGCTGCTGACCTACTGGGCGCTGGATCGTCGCTTCCACGCCCGCGAGAAGCCCGAGGCGCTCGCGACCGACGCCGCCCAGCGCCAGCCGCTGCGCCTCGCGGGGGCCGCGAACCTGCTGTGGTTCGCGGTGATCGTCCTGGCCGTGGCCAAGGTCCCCTCGCTCGACATCGACGCCGTGGCGCACGGCCACGTCGAGGGCCTGAACTGGGTGCCCTGGCGCGAGCTGGTGATGCTCGCGGCCGCGGCCGGCTCCTTACTGCTCGGCTCGAAGGCGATCCGCTTCGAGGAGAACGAGTTCAGCTGGGAGCCCATCAAGGAGGTGGGTGCGCTGTTCATCGGCATCTTCCTCACCATGGTCCCGGCGCTGCAGGTGCTGCGCGCCGCCGCCCCGAACCTGCCCCTGAACGAGATCACGCTGTTCTTGTTCACCGGCGGGCTCTCCTCCGTGCTGGACAACGCGCCCACCTACGTGACCTTCTTCGAGATGGCCACCCAGCTGCCCGGCGAGCCCCGTGTGGGAGACGTTCCCGAGGCCCTGCTGGTGTCGATCTCGCTGGGTGCGGTGCTGTGCGGGGCCATGACCTACATCGGCAACGGCCCGAACTTCATGGTGAAGTCCGTGGCGGAGGACGGCGGCGTGAAGATGCCGGCGTTCCTGGGCTACGTGCGCTCCGCGTTCGTGTACCTCGCCCCGGTGCTGCTGGCCATGCTGCTCCTGTTCATCGCCGACCCGTGGTGGGCGAAGGTGCTCGGCGCCCTGGTCGTGGTGCTGCTGCTGGTGCGCGTGGTGCGGCTCGCCACCGCGCCGCCGCCGCAGGTGCTGGGACGTGGCGCCCGCCGTGCGGAGCCGGAGGCCCCGGCGCAGGAGTGACCTGCGGGCATGGGGCCATCGACCGATCCACCGCCCAAGACCTCCAGGAGAACCCCTCGTGACCACCCCCTCGCCCGCCGTCCTCGAGCACGGCACCTTCCGCCGCCGGCATCCGCTGGAGGAGTGGGTCACCCGCGCCGTGCCCGGAGGTGCCCTGCTGCTGCTGGCCACCGTGCTGGCGCTGCTCTTCGCGAACACCTCGCTCTCGGAGACGTACTTCTCGGTGCGCGATGCGCACCTCGGCGGGACGCTCGGCCCGATCGATCTGGACCTCTCGATCGGGCACTGGGCGGCCGACGGCCTGCTCGCGATCTTCTTCTTCCTCGCCGGACTGGAGCTCAAGCAGGAGTTCGTGGTGGGAGACCTGCGCTCCCCCTCGAAGGCCCTGGTGCCGATCGCCGCCGCCGTCGGCGGCGTGGCCGTCCCCGCACTGATCTACGTGATGGTGAACCTCGGCGGTCCGGCCGGGTCCGGCGTCGGCTGGGCGATCCCGGCGGCGACCGACATCGCCTTCGCGGTCGCGATCCTGGCCCTGCTCGGCTCGAGCCTGCCGCCCGCGCTGCGCACCTTCCTGCTGACCCTCGCGATCGTGGACGACCTCATCGCGATCACCATCATCGCGATCTTCTACACCGCGGATCTGCGACTGGGGTTCCTCGCCCTCGCGCTCGTGCCGCTCGCGGCGTTCTGGTGGCTGACCAACCGGCGCGAGGCCTGGTTCAAGAAGCACTACTGGACGGCGTGGGCGCTGCTGGCCCCGATCGCCCTGATCACCTGGGTGCTCTTCCTGAACTCCGGCGTGCACGCCACAATCGCCGGCGTGGTGCTGGCCTTCCTGGTGCCGGTCCGCGGCCTCTCCGAGTACGGCCGGCAGCACTCGCTCTCCCACACCCTCGAGCACCGCCTGCGCCCCTTCTCGAGCGCCGTGGCAGTGCCGGTCTTCGCCTTCTTCAGCGCAGGCGTCGCCGTGGGCGGCGTCTCCGGACTGCTGGACGCCTGGCAGTCCACGGTCGCACTCGGCGTCATCGTGGGTCTCGTCCTGGGCAAGATCGTGGGCATCGTGGGCACCTCGTTCCTGCTCACGAAGCTCACCAGCGCCCGGCTCGATCCCGCCCTGCGGTGGCCGGACATGATCGGCATGGCGGCGGTGGCCGGGATCGGCTTCACCGTCTCCCTGCTGGTCTCGGAGCTGAGCTTCGACCCCTCCGACCCGATGCACGACTGGGCCAAGGTGGGCGTGCTCACCGCGTCCGCCCTGGCCGCGCTGGTGGCCGCCGCGATCCTCATCCCGCGCAACCGGATGTATGCGCGCCGGCGCCGCGAGGCGGGAGCGGAGCCCGATGCGTACGACCGCGGGGCCGACTGGGGCGCCGACGGCTGAACCGCCGGCGGGGTCGGGTCCGGCAGCTGAGCTGCCGGACCCGACCCCGCGGAGGATCCTCGGTCAGCCGCGCTGCGGCAGGACCTGGATGACGGAGGGCTTGGGGCCCTGGCCGTCGTAGTCCGGGAAGAAGGAGACCTGCTCGCCCCAGGCGCCGTCCTCCCCCGGGTGCTGGACGGAGACGAAGGCGCTGCGGTCCGTGTCGCGGATGATCGGGCCGCAGGTCTCGCCGTCGCGCGGGACGGACAGGAACTGCTCGACCCGGCCGCGGTCCTCGCCGTCCAGGGTGACGCGGAACAGGCCGTCGTTAAAGCCGATGCCGGAGGGGGCGCCGTCGGTGGAGATCCACAGGTTGCCCACCGCGTCGAAGGCCAGGTTGTCCGGGCAGGAGATCGGCGAGACCTGCTCCACCGGGAAGCCGGAGAAGTAGGTCTGATCGCCCTGCGCCGGGTCGCCGCACACCATCAGCAGGTTCCAGGCGAAGGTGGTCGAGGTCTGATCGCCCTGCTCGTCGATCTCGACGATGTGGCCGTCGCGGTTCTCGGAGCGGGGGTTGGCCTCGTCGGCCGCGGCCTTGCCCGTCGTCCCGCGGTCGGAGTTGTTGGTGCAGGCCACGTAGACGCGACGTGAGTGCAACGAGGGCTCGACGTCCTCGCAGCGGTCCATCTTGGTGGGGCCCACGGCGTCGGCCGCGAGGCGGGTGTGGACCAGCACCTGCTCGAGGGTGAAGCCGGGGACGGCGGACTCGCCGTCCACGACCAGCGGCAGCCACTCGCCGGTGCCGTCGAAGGAGCCGTCGGCCGGGACCTCGCCGGAGCCGTCGATCTCGGAGGCCGGGGAGTTGCCGGCGAACTTCGCGACGAACAGGTCGCCGTTCTCCAGCAGGGTCAGGTTGTGCGCGCGGTCGCCCTCGACGTAGGAGTCGCGGGAGACGAACTTGTACAGGTAGTCGAACTTCTCGTCGTCCCCGGAGTAGGCCACGACCTTGCCGTTCTCGGCGACGATGACGTTGGCGCCCTCGTGCTTGAAGCGGCCCAGCGCCGTGTGCTTGCGCGGGGTGGAGGTGGGATCGAAGGGATCGACCTCGACGATGTAGCCGAAGCGGTTCGGCTCGTTCTCGTAGCCCTCGGTGCGGGAGTCGAAGCGCTCGTGCGTGGCCTCCCAGCCGCGGGCCGTCGCCCGATCGGCGAGGCCGTAGCGCGCATCCTCCGCGGAGGTGCCCGGGGTGCGGAAGTAGCCGTTGAAGTTCTCCTCGCCGGAGAGCAGCGTGCCCCAGGGGGTGAGTCCGCCGGAGCAGTTGCCCAGGGTGCCCAGCACGGTGCGGCCCTCGGGGTCCTCGACGGTCCGGAGCAGCTCGCCCCCGGCGGCGGCGCCGGTGAGGGCGAACTCCTCGGTGAGCAGGATGCGGCGGTTCAGCTCGGCGCCGCGCACGTAGGAGTAGGGGAAGTTCTTGTTCTTCCGCTCCAGCTCCACGACGGTCAGGCCGTGGGCGGCCATGCCGATCTCGATGACGTCGTCCTGGTCGGTCTCGGCCGGGAACATGATGTTCTCGTTCGTGTACTCATGGTTGACGAACATGACGGCGCGCTTGCCGTTGCTGCCCGGGATCTCCTGGATCTCGGTGTAGTCGTTGTTGTAGCCGAACTGGAGGGCCTGGGCCTCGGCGCTCTGGGCGTTCCAGTCGAAGTCGGGGGCGTCCTCGAACAGCGGGTCGCCCCAGCGGATGATCGGGTGCCAGCCGAAGCCCTCGGGGACGGTGAACTCGTCGACCATGTAGTCCACGGGGGCGATCGCCTCGAAGCGGAGCTTGCTGCCGTTCGGTGCCAGGGCGCCGGACTTCCCGTTGCCCTTGCCCTTGCCCTGCCCCGTGCCGGGGTCGGCGAGGGCGCCCTGCGTGCCGCCCAGGGCGATCGCGAGCGCGCCGGTGGTCCCGCCGATCACCGCACGACGCGACAGCGCGGCCGAGGCGATGTCACGGAAGGTGGCGTTGTCGGAGTGGTTGCAGGGGCCGAAGGCGCACTGGTTGCCGCACTTGAGGGCGCAGGTCACGGCGGAGCGCTTGCCCCGGGCCGCGTCCTTCATGAGCAGGGGGAGGTCGATCAGTGCCATGGCGGAGTTCCTTCGCAGTCGGTCGAGTTCCCGCACTCGCTCGGCGCAGGACCGTGATGACGGTGCGCCAGAAAGATGAGGTCCCGCCCACCACCGAGCGTCCAGCGGATGAACACTCGGGAGCAAAGGGATGGATCCGCAGGTCGCGGGGCCGACGGACAGGTAGGAGGATCGAGCAGGCAGGTGTATCGAGTGGGCAGGAGGATCGAGCGGGCGGGCGGATCGAGCGGGCCGTCGGGTCGCCTCGCCCCCGTCGGACGCGACGAGGGGCCGACCCCCGTGGTGGGGAGTCGGGCCCTCCGAGGCCGTGGAGGCCGTCGCCGTCGCAGCGGCGCGAGGATCAGAAGCGCGAGGGCGCCACGAAGTCCTCGGGCTTGACCAGCACCACCGGCACCGGCGACTCGATCGCGACCCGCTGCGAGGTCGAGCCCAGCAGGATCTTCCCGATCGGGGTGCGCTTGCGGATGCCGAGGACCACCAGGCCGATGTCGTCGTGCTCGACGGCGTCGAGGATGTCGTCGGCCGGGTCATCGCGCTTGGGGACCGTGCGCAGCTCGAACTCGAGCCCGGTCTCGGCCAGGCGCTCCTCGAGCGGACGCTTGTCGGTGACGCCGCGCGCCTTGCGCGGGTCGGGGGCGCGCTCGGAGGCGAGCACCAGCAGCGCGGCCTCGCGCCGTGTCGCCTCCTGGACGGCGAACTCGAAGGCCGCCTCGCTCGTGGCGCTGGGGACATAGGCCAGCAGGATCGTGGTCATGGAAACTCCCTCTCGTGGTGGGGCGGGGACCGGCCGGTGTCAGCCCAGCTCGTCGGGGTGGCGGAACCGGGTGCGGCGAGCCTTGACCGCGCTGTTGTAGAACCAGGTGATCACGTACAGGATCAGGCCCACCACCAGCAGACCGCCGGCGATGACGTAGTTCTGCACGGGCTGCGCGATCGGGGTGATCAGCGCGAAGGACGTGATCGCACCGATCACCGGCAGAGCGGTCGGGGTGCGGAAGTGGCGGTTGCCCACCTTGTCCTTGCGCAGCACCAGCACCGAGATGTTGACCAGGCCGAACACGGCCAGCAGCAGCAGCGCCGTGGTGCCGCCGAGCGCGGCGATGGTCTGCTCGGCGAGCACGTAGCGCACCGTGAGGACCAGGGCGATGCCCAGGCCGGTGGAGAAGACGATGCCGGCCCACGGGGTGCGGCGGCTGCGCAGCACGCCCTTGAGGAAGCCGGGCAGCACGCCCTGCTTGGCCATGCCGTACAGCAGGCGGGAGGCCATCATCATGTTGATCAGCACCGTGTTGGCCACGGCGAAGATCGAGATGAACGCGAAGATCGTGTCGATCGGGATGCTCGGCGCCCCGACCTTGACCACCTCGAGCAGCGGGGTGGTGGACTCGGTGAGCTGGCCGATCGGCACCACCGCCACGGCGAGGATCGAGATCAGCACGTAGATCACGCCGGTGATCGACAGGCCCGCGATGAGGGCCCTCGGGAAGTTCTTCACCGGGTCGACGGTCTCCTCGGCCATGTTGACCGAGTCCTCGAAGCCCACCATGGAGAAGAACGCCAGCGCGGTCGCGCCGATGATCGCCATGAAGAAGCTCTTGTCGCCCTGGGTCTCGAAGAGGACCACGCGGGCGAGGTCCGCCTCGCCGCGGCCCAGCGCGATGAAGCCCACGACGATCACGAGCGAGAGGCCGGTCAGCTCGATGAACGTGAGCACCACGTTCGCCTTGACCGACTCGGCGACGCCGCGCAGGTTGATGAGAGCCACCAGCACCAGGAAGACCAGCGCGATCGTGGTCGCCACGCCGCCGGCGGCATCACCCAGGGACTCCTCGAGGCCGAAGGCCTTCAGCACGTTCTCCGAGAGGAAGATCGCGCTGGTGGAGGCCGAGGTGATGCCTGAGGAGAGCACCGCGAAGGTGACCATGAAGGTCAGGAAGTGGATGCCGAACGCCTTGTGGACGTACAGCGCCGCACCCGCGGCCTGCGGGTACTTGGTAACCATCTCGACATAGGACAGCGCCGAGACCATCGCGACGGCGAAGGCGATGAGGATCGGGATCCAGCCGGCGCCGCCCACCTCTCCGGCGACCTTGCCGGTCAGGGAGTAGACGCCGGTGCCGAGGATGTCGCCGACGATGAACAGCAGCAGGAGCTTGGGCGTGATCGCCTTCTTCAGCTCCGGCTGATCGCCGCCGGGCGCTGCCGGGTCGGCGTCGGCGGCGGGGGCGGTTTCAGGGGATTCGCTCATGGGATCCTCCCAGGGAAGGGGACGGGAACCCGTCGGCGGCGGCGGAGCGGCTGGTGACCAGGCCCCCGGCTGTTCCTGCACCGCATGACGGTGGGGGCACTCTACCCTCCGGTGACTGCCCTCACAGCGTCCGGAGCCTCGGCGGCCGGGCGCGGATCCTCGCCGACGGGCGGCGCGTCGTCGTCGGCCCCCGCGTCGCGGTGGTCCACGCGCAGGGTCTGCACCCACTGGCGGGACGCGTCGGAGCTGATGGCCATCACGCCGAGCGCGGACGCTCCGGCCCCCACCAGCAGCGAATGCGCGACGATGCCGGACATCGTGGTGGCCAGGGTGAGGGCGGCCAGGGCGTCCGTCGTGAACAGAGCCATCAGCGCGATCCGCGACCACCGGCTGCGCCGCAGCACCCCGATCTGCAGCACGAGCAGGGCGGCCGCGAAGGCCGTGGCCCCGAGCAGGCTCTCGTCGTCCGGCACGATCAGCGCGCCCACCGGGCCGAGGGAGGCGAGGTCCACCCCGGCCAGCTCACCGACCCACCGCACGATCACCACCGCGGCCTGGAGCAGCACCAGCGCGCCGGTGAAGATCACCGTGGGCGGCGGCAGGTGGTGGTCCGCGGCGCGCGCGAGGACCTGGTGGAAGTCGTCGACCGTGCCCTGCCACTGGGAGGTCAGCTCGTCCGCGACCACGGCGGGGGAGGGCGAGGCGCCGCTGCGCCGGGCGACCGCGAGCGCCGCCCGGGCCCGGGACTTCATCACCGAGGTCCCTGTGGGGCGGTGCCGCGGCAGCATCACCGCGGTGGCGCCGTCGGAGCGGGCCGTCGCCCCGGCCACGTCGATCACCGGGAGGTCGCCGTCGGTGCGGATCCGATCGCCCTGGCCGTTGCGGTGGTGGTACGAGGTGGAGAACTCCCGGATCACCTCGACCTCGATCTCCGGGTCGGCGAAGCGGACGGTGTCGATGACGAAGTCCCGCTCCGCGTCGATGTTCTCGTCGATCCGGTGGGTGATCTGCAGGGTGAAGAAGGAGAAGCCGACGGCACGGTCGTAGGTGCCGGCCGCCAGCCAGTCCGCGCGGTACCCGCCCGGGAGCACGAAGTCCGGAGGCATCCGCCAGAACCGCACGTGATGGCGCTTGGTGGTGGTCCCGCCCACCTCCTGCTGGTACGTGAAGTCGTGGCGTCGGCCCATCAGGTAGAGGTCCGAGACGGGCGCGGCGGGATACGAGCGGCCCAGCAGCGTCGAACGCACCATCGACCAGGCGGAGGAGACGGTCCGCTCCTCGGCGAGCACCCAGCCCGCCCGGCGCATCGCCACGTGCAGGTCCCGCTCGGAGCCGTCGACGGCGAGGTTGATGGGGTCCGAGAGCACGCCCTCGGTGGTGCGGGTGCGGCCGAAGAAGTAGTCCGGGAGATAGATCCAGGTCATCAGCTGGTGCAGGCGGGGCAGCGTGATGTAGGTGAGCAGCACCCAGAACCCCAGCAGGTACAGCAGTCGCACCGGCGTGAGCGAGAAGCCCTCGACCAGGTACAGCAGGGCCAGCCAGATCGAGACCACCACGCCCACGGCGATGAACAGGTTGTCCAGCAGCGCGTACAGCTCGACGCGCGGCCCGCCGACGGTGTGGCCGCGCTCGTGGTCGTAGACCGGGGACTGCTGCGGAAGGGGTCGGTCCAGCGGCACCAGGTGCACCTCGCGCGTCGGGGTCACCGTGCCCGCTCCGTGCTCCGGGTTCTCATGGGGCAATCGTAGGCGTCGCGCCTGGACGGCCGTCGGCGCGGGTCGCAGGTCGTCCGGGGTCCGGCCTAGGGTGGAGGCATCCACCCCTGAGGAAGGACTTCCATGTCTGCAGCATCACCCGCGGTCCCCCAGCTCCCGTTCTCGACCGGCGGCACCATCCCCCAGCTCGGCTACGGAGTGTTCAAGGTCGACCCCGACATCGCGGCCGACGTCACCGCCCAGGCCCTCGAGGCCGGCTACCGCCACATCGACACCGCGCGGATCTACGGCAACGAGGAGGGCGTGGGCCGTGCCATCGCCGCCTCCGACGTGCCCCGCGAGGAGCTCTTCGTGACCACCAAGCTGTGGAACGACGCGCACTCCTTCGATGACGCGATCGCCGCCTGCGAGGCCTCCCTCGAGCGGCTCGGCCTGGACTACGTGGACCTGTACCTCGTGCACTGGGCGGTGCCCGAGCAGGGACAGTACGTCGAGGCGTGGAAGGCGCTGATCGAGCTGCAGAAGCGCGGCCTGGTGCGCACCATCGGCGTCTCCAACTACCCCCTGCCCCAGCTCGAGGAGATCATCGAGGCCACCGGCGTGGCCCCCGCGATTCACCAGATCGAGCTGCACCCCTACTTCCAGCAGCGCGAGCTGCGGGAGCTCCACGAGAAGCACGGCATCCTCACCGAGGCCTGGGGCCCGCTGGGCCAGGGCAAGTCCGACCTGCTCGAGAACCCCGCGGTGACCGGCGTCGCCGAGGCGCACGGCGTCTCCCCCGCGCAGGCGGTGCTGGCCTGGCATCTCGCGAGCGGCATCGTGACCATCCCGAAGTCGGTCACGCCCTCGCGCATCGTCGAGAACCTCGCGGCCGCGGAGATCGAGCTCACCGCCGACGAGGTCGCGGCGATCGATGCGCTGGACCGCCCCGACGGCCGCGGCGGCGCGGACCCGTCGACCAAGACCGCCTGAGAGCGGCCGTCCCCGCGGCGGGATCGGCGAGATCAGCGGGATCGGCGAGATCGGCGGGTGACGGTGTCGCGGGGTGGTCTATATGAACGGAAGGTGGCTATATAGCCACCTCGCGCTCGTATAGTCCATTCCGTGACACGGGCAGCGCCCGGCGGAGCGGGGCCGGGGACCGGGTGGGGGCGAAGCCGGGCCCGGTATCGGCCGGGCGGGACCAGGCAGGACCGGGGCCAGGCAGGGCCGGGGGCCGGGTGGGGCCAGACCCGCCCCCGCCCGGCCGCCCGCTCAGTAGTAGACGGCCAGCGGGCCCGTCGGACCCTCGACGATCTGCACCGGGGTGTCGAACACCCGGGTGAGCACCTCGCCGTCCATGATCCGGTCCACAGGCCCGGACTCGACCACGCCGCCGTCCTTCATCGCGATGATGTGGTCGGCGTAGTGGGCGGCGAAGTTGATGTCGTGCAGGACCACCACGATGGTGCGGTCCAGCTGCCGGGCCGCGTCGCGCAGGCGACCCATCATCTGCACGCTGTGGCGCATGTCGAGGTTGTTCAGCGGCTCGTCGAGCAGCACGTACTCGGTGTCCTGGGCGAGCACCATGGCGACATAGGCGCGCTGGCGCTGGCCGCCCGAGAGCTGGTCGAGGTAGCGGTCCTCGAGCTCGTCGAGGTCCAGGAAGTCGATGGCCTCGGAGATCTTCTGCTCGTCGAGCCGGGTCAGGCGCCCCTGGGAGTAGGGGAAGCGGCCGAAGCCCACCAGCTGGCGCACCGTGAGGCGGGTGATGAAGTGGTTCTCCTGACGCAGCACCGAGAGGACCTTGGCGAGGTCCTTCGAGGCCGTGGAGGAGACGTCGTAGCCCGCCACCTCGATGACGCCCTCATCGATCCCCAGCAGACGCCCCACCATCGTGAGCAGGGTGGACTTCCCGGCGCCGTTCGGCCCCACCAGGGCGGTCACCCCGCCGGAGGGGATGTCGACGGTGACCGGTCCGATCTCGACCGTCCCGGTCGTGGAGGTGTACTGCTTCCGCACTGCGTCGATGCTGATCACAGGCGCCCCTTCCGCAGGATGACGACGAGGAACACGGTCCCGCCGACGAGTTCGATGATGATGGAGACGACGCCCTGCGCGGAGAACACGTGGTTCATCACCAGGTAGGCGCCGGCGAGGACCACGAAGCCGGTCAGCGCGCCGACCGGCAGCAGTCGTCGGTGGTCGTGGGTGCCCGCGAGCTGGAAGGTCAGCGTCGCGACGAGGAACCCGAAGAACGTCATGGGGCCGACGAGGGCGGTGGAGACCGCCATCAGCACGGAGACCAGGACGAGCATGAAGATGGTCTGGCGGCCGTGGTCCACGCCCACGTTGATGCACACGTCGCGGCCCAGCGAGATGACGTTCAGCCGGTGGGCGCCCACCCAGATGAGCGCGCCCGCGATGAGCACCATCGGGATCGCGAAGGGCAGGTACTCGGCGCTCGCGTTGGTCACGGACCCGAACAGCCGCGCGCTGAGCACGTCGAACTCGCTCGGGGTGAGCAGGCGCTGCATGAACGTGGAGATCGCGCCCATGCCGCCGCCGATGATGATGCCCACCAGCAGCATCACCTGGATGTTGGCGTACTTCCCGCGCAGCAGCCAGCCGTACAGCAGCACCGACAGCCCCACCATGAGCGCGACCTGCACCAGGAACTGGACGGTCCCCTGCAGCGCGACGACCCCGGCCACGCCCAGCACGTAGACGGCGGTGGTCTGGATGACCGTGTACAGCGATTCGAAGCCCATGATCGAGGGCGTGATGATGCGGTTGTTGGTGACGGTCATGAAGGTGATCGTGGCGATCGACTGGCAGAAGGCCACCACCGCCATCACCACCAGCGAGGTCGCGCGCATCTCCGCGATCAGCCAGAAGCCGCGGGAGCCGACGGGCATGGGGTTGTCCACGGCCAGCAGGCCCAGCGCGAAGAGCACGGCGAGCGCACCGAGCACGGCCAGCATGACCCGGTAGCGGCGGCGGGAGCGGTCGTCCGGGAAGGCGCCCGAGCTGCTGCGCAGCCGATGGGGCGCGCCGAGCACCTCGAGGTCCGCGGCGAGGTCCGACGGGGCGGTGCTGACGGGGACGGTGCTGACAGGAGTGGTGCCGACGGGAGCGGTGCCGACAGGAGCCGTGGTGCGCTCAGCCATGACGACGCTGCCTCATGAGCAGGGCGATGAACACGACGGCGCCCACGATCCCGAGGATCAGGGAGACCGGTACCTCGAAGGGCATGACGATGGTGCGCCCGATGAGGTCGCAGACGGTCACGATCGCGATGCCCAGCAGGCACACCCAGGGCAGGTTCGAGCGCAGATCGTCGCCGCGCACCATGGAGACCACGTTCGGCACGATGAGCCCCAGGAACGGCAGGTTGCCGACCACCACGGTGACCACGCCGGTGGCGATCGCGACCAGGCCGGTGCCCAGCAGCAGCACCCGCTGGTAGTTCACGCCCACGTTGGTGGCGATGTCCTCGCCGAGCCCGATGACGGTGAGCCGGTCGGCGACGACGAACACGGCGATCCCCACCAGCAGCACGATCCACAGGACCTCGTAGCTGCCGCGCAGCACCGAGGTGAAGGAGCCGGCGAACCAGACCCCCAGGTTCTGCAGGGCGTCGAACTCAAGCGCGACGAAGGTGGAGATCGAGCCGACGACGGCGCCGAGCATGATGCCGATGATCGGCACGATGAGCGAGCTGCGCAGGGTGACCTTCCGCAGGAACAGGAAGAACACCACTGTGCCCACGAAGGAGAACACGATCGCGACGGTCATGCGGGTCAGCAGCCCCGCGCCGGGCATCAGCACCATCACGAGGATCAGCCCGAGCCCGGCCCATTCGGTGGTGCCGGTGGTGGTCGGCTCCACGAAGCGGTTCTGGGTCATGAGCTGCATGATCAGTCCGGACATCGCCATCGCCGCTCCGGCCAGGACCAGGGCGATGGTGCGCGGGATGCGGGTGATCGCGAACATCTGCGAGCCGTCCTCGGCGCCGAAGACGTCGTACACGCCGGTCAGCAGCGAGGCGACCAGCAGCAGCGCGACCACCGCGATGCCGATCACCAGCCTGCCGTCGACCAGTCGCTCGCGCCGGTGGCGCGAGGGCGTCGCCGGTTCGGCGACGGGGGCGGGGTGGGGCATCAGGTCTCCTGGGGAAGCGGCCGACGGCTGCTCGGTCACGGCTGCTCGGTCACGGCGGCGCGGACAGGGCGGCTCGGTCGCCGGTCGGGGGCCGACGCGCCGCGCGGCGGGCGGGGCCGGGGCGGCTCTGCCCGCCGCGAGGTCAGCGACGGGGTGCGCGGTTCAGCGACGGGTCCCGCGGCTCAGCAACGGGTCCGACGGCTCAGGCCGAGGCCTCGAAGGCGTCGGCGAGCGCGGTGAAGTACTCGGTGTAGGTCTGGATCGACTCGTTGGTGTACGTGTCGGCCGGCATGTAGAGCACGTTGCCCTCGGTGACCGCGGTGACCCCGGCGAGCGCCTCGGAGGCGGCGAGGACCTCGTTGGCGGGGGTGAACTCGGGGTCGTCGGCGGAGATCGCGGCGTCCCGGTCCATCACGAGGATCCAGTCGGGGTTCGCCTCCGCGATCGCCTCGACGGAGATGTCGTCGCCCTGATGGTCATCGCTCGCACCCTGGACCTCGAGCGCGGGGACGAGGCCGAGCGCCTCGAACGCCCAGCCGAGGGTGCGGCCCTGGCCGGGGGCGATGAAGCCGATCTCGCCGCCGGAGGTGGTGACGGCCATGACCGTGGAGGTGCCGTCGTAGGCGGCGACGATCCGCTCCATCGCGGCGTCGAGGTCGGTGCCGAGTTTCGCGGCCTCCTCCTCCTTGCCGAAGATCGTGCCGAGCACGTCGACCTGGCGCTTGAGCTCGTCGGCGAAGGGCTCGCCGTCGCGCGGATCCAGCTCGAGGATCACGGCCTCGGGGGCGAGCTTGACGAAGTCGTCGTGATAGTCGGCGAAGCGCTGGCCGTTCAGGATCAGGGTGGGCTCGGCGGCGACCACGGCCTCGAGGTCCGGCTCGCGGTGGTTGCCGAGGTCGATGATCGAGTCGTCGTCCTTGAGCGGGTTCGTGGACGGCATCAGGGTGCGGGCCGCCGCAGTGAGGGTGACGCCCCAGTCCGCGAGGGTCTCGAAGGTGCGGTTGTCGGTGGCGACCACGGAGGCGGGCGGGGTGGGCACGGTGTGCGTGCCGTTGTTGTCCTCGACCTCGGCGGCGGCCCCGGCGGACCCGTCGGCCGCGTCCGCGGCATCGGTCGCGACGGAGCCGGCTCCGCAGGCGGTCAGGGCCAGGCCGAGGGTTCCGGCGGCGGTGAGTGCGCCGACGGCGCGGCGGGTCAGGTGGGCCATGAGGGGAGGACTTTCTCTCGGCGTGGCCGGTCGCCGGGCGACGACCAGGAAGGATGCTACTGAGGCTAGCCTCACCTGATCCGTTTTCGCCACTTGGAAGTTGCGTTATTCCGAGCTCGGTGCCGTGTCCCTGGTCACACGGTGCGAGGTCCGGCGTCGGCCGCCGTGCGCGCGGACCGCTTGCGCAGGGCCGCGATGACCATGGGCAGCACCGAGATCAGCACCATCCCCAGCACGACGGCCTCGAGGTGGTCCCGGATCAGCGGCACGCCGCCCAGGGCGTACCCGAGGCCCACGATGAGCGACACCCACACGGCCGCGCCGATCGCGGACCAGGTGAGGAACACGCGCCGCGGCATGTGGCCCACCCCGGCCACCACGGTCACGAAGGTCCTCACGATGGGCACGAAGCGCCCCAGCACGAGGGCGCGGCGGCCGTACTTCTCGAAGAACTCGATCGTGTGGTCGAAGTAGGCCCGCTTGAGGAAGCGCCCGTCGCGCCGGTAGAGCCGGTCGCCGACGGCGCGCCCGATCTCGTACCCCACCACGTTGCCGGCGAACGCCGCGACGAACAGCGTGAGCACGGAGAGCAGGACAGGCACGGCCAGCAGCCCCTCGTGGCTGAACATGCCGATCGCGAAGAGCAGCGAGTCCCCCGGCAGGATCGGGAAGAACAGCCCGCACTCCACGAACACGATCAGGTGGGAGAGCCACCAGAAGGCGTCGCCGAAGCGCTCGAGCAGGCTCGCGGGGTCCATCAGCAGATGGAGGAGGTCCATGGCGGGTTCCTTCTCTCGGTGCGCGGGCACCGGGTCATGACGGCCGAGGGACCTCGGCCGTCCGACGGTCGGTGTCCGGAGGGATCGTCGGGGGCCGACGTCGGCGGTGATGCTCCGCCTGTTCCCTGGGAATCGGCAGCACGAGGTCGAGCACCGCGCGCGCCTGCCGGGCGAGGACGGGGACGAGAACGGCGGAGGCGAGCACGTCGCTGGGGTGGTGCACCCCGAGCGCCACCCGTGACCAGGCCGTCAGGCCCACGACCACGGCGGCGAGCACCGTCGCCGCCGCGCGGGACCGCCCGGGCCGCAGGGTCAGCAGGATCGCGCAGCACAGGGCGGCAGCGACGGCGGGGTGCCCGCTCGGGAAGCTGAACGACCCCGGCACGTCCACCGGCCCCGGGGGCAGCAGCGTCAGGTCGGGGCGAGGGCGGGCCACGATCGCCTTGAGCAGGGCGGCGGTCGCCCAGGGCACCGCGACGATCAGGGCCAGGCGCAGCCCGGCGGTCGTGCTGCGGCGGGCCAGCCCGTGGACGAGCGCGACCAGGGCCACCAGGGCCACCGCGGCCCGAGGGCCGAAGACGATGTCGATCCCGAGCGCGAGGGCGTCGCCGACGGGGCCCGAGGCCCGGCGTGCTGCGAGCACGAGGGAGAGGTCCGCCGTGCGGATCTGGGGCAGCGACTGCATCGACCAGGCGAAGGCCACGGCGAGCAGCGCCGCGACCACGGCCCACAGCAGGGGGCGGAGGAGCGCGACGCCGAACCGACTGCTGCTGGGCCCACGATGCACCGGCCCATCATCGCGCCGCCGGCCCTCGTCGAAGCGGTGGCGCGCCCGGCTCAGCGGTCGGCGGAGGCCTTGCCGCCGCCGACAAGCAGCAGCGCCGCGGCGATCGCGAGCAGCCAGGTGTCCTTGGCGATCGGGGTGCCGTCCTGGGTGGGGCGCACGCCGTCGGACTCGGTCATCCCGGGGGTGCGCAGGTACATCGACACCAGGGAGCCGGAGAAGGCGGCCAGGCCGAGGCCCGCGACGCGGGTGGGCACGAAGGGCAGCAGCAGGGAGGCGCCCACGGCGATCTCGCCGTAGCTGAGGAACTTCGCGAACTGCTCCGGGGTCATCTTCCCCAGCGGCGGCACGCCCTGGGCGGCCATTCCCTGCAGGCCGGCGGCCACCTCTGCGGGCAGGCCGAGCTTGCCGATGCCGGAGTTGAGGATGAAGGCGCCGGGGACGGCGCGGAGGACGGCAGTGCTGAGGGACATGAGAGAGCCTTTCGACTGTGATCTGATTTCGTTTTCAACGATACCGGGGGGCCATGGACCTGTCGAGCCCCGCTCCGCACTCCGCGGGAGACTGGAGCGATGAGCTTCCGGCACGGGACCGCCCGGTGAGCACCCTCGCCCTGACGATGGTGCTCGTGGCAGCACTCTGCCATGCGCTGTGGAACATCGCCGCCAAGCGGGTGCGCACCGGCGGCTTCGCCTTCGTGTGGAGCTACGACGCCGCCTCGGTGCTGCTGTGGGCGCCGCTGGCGCTGCTCACGCTGCGGGCGAGCGGTGCGGAGCTCTCCCCCGCCCTGGTCCTCTCGCCGCTGGTCTCCGGGGTGCTGCACATCGCCTACCAGCTCGCCCTCCAGACGGGCTATGCCCGCGCCGACCTCGGCGTCGTCTACCCGGTGGCCCGCGGGGTGGGCCCGGTGCTGAGCATGGCGGTGGCGATCCTGGTGCTCGGGGAGCGACCCGGGTGGGCGGCCCTGCTCGGGGCGCTCGTGGTGATCGCCGGGATCGTGGTGGTGGCGACCGGTCGGTCGAGCACCGGGCGGCACGGGGTGCGCTCGGGTCTGCTCTGGGGCGGGGCGACGGGCCTGGCGATCGCGGCCTACACGCTGTGGGACAGCTGGAGCGTGACCGCGCTGGAGCAGCCGCCGCTGATCTACTTCCTGCTCAGCTGCCTGTGGCAGGTGCTGCTGATGACGCCCACCCTGCTGCGCCGCCACCGCGAGGACCTGCGGACCGTGCTGCGCACCCACCAGCGCGAGATCGTCGTGGTCGCGCTGCTCTCCCCGCTCGCCTACGTGCTGGTGCTCGAGGCGATGCGCACCGCGCCGGTCTCGCTCGTGGCCCCCGCCCGGGAGTCGAGCATCGTGGTGGGCTCGCTGCTGGCGTGGTGGCTGTTCCGGGAGCCCGATCCGGCGCGGCGCCTGCTGGGGGCCGCGGTGGTGCTGGTCGGGATCGTGCTCATCGCGGTGTGAGGCGCGGGGCGCCTGCCGTGCGGCGGGCGGGTCAGTCCACCCGGGCGATGATCTCGCCGTGCAGCAGGCAGAACCAGCCGTCAGGGTCCGCGGCCCAGCGGCGGAACCCCTCCGCGATCTCCTCCCGGGCGGCGGCGTCGGCCCAGCCCTCGCGCTCGAGCTGCGCGGCGAGCGGATCCGCCACGATCCGACCCGACCAGGTGGCGCCCCAGCTCTCCCGCCCCTCATCGTCCGCGTACAGGTGCGTGGAGGCGGTGGCGGTGACGTCCCGGAACCCGGCCTCGTGCGCCCACGCCAGCAGGCGTCGGCCGGCGTCCGGGGTGCCGCCGTTCGCCCGGGCGGCCCGCAGGTACAGCTCGAGCCACCGGTCCAGCTCCGGCAGGGCGGGCCACCAGCGGAAGCCCTCGTAGTCGCTGTCGCGCACGGCGACGATCCCGCCCGGGCGGGTGATCCGGCGGAGCTCGGCGAGGGCGCGCACCGGATCGGCCACGTGCTGGAGGACCTGGTGGGCGTGGACCACGTCGAAGGAGTCCGCGGCGAGGTCCAGCGCATGCGCGTCCCCGACCACCACCTCCACGCCGTCCAGCCCCTGGGAGGCGAGCTCCGTGCGGGTGAGGGCGGCGGCGTCCTCCGAGACCTCCAGCGCGGTCACGTTCTCGGGGCCGACGATCCGCGCCAGGCCCGCCGTGATGGTCCCGGCCCCGCTGCCCACGTCGAGCAGGCGCTGGCTCGGGCGCAGGTGGGGCAGGAGGTGCGCGGCGGAGTTCTCGGCGGTGCGGTGGCGGTGGCTGCCGAGCACGGCGGCGCCGTAGCCGTGGGTGTAGGTGGGGCGGCTGCCGGCCGCTGCATCCTGGTCGCTCATGGGCCGACGGTACGGTCCCGCCGGCCCGGCTCCCAGCGATGTTCGCCCTCCGAGAGGCGGCGCCGGGTCAGCGGGCGCCGGTCAGACCCGCTCCGGGACCGAGGCACGGGCGGTCGCCCGGCGGTCCCACAGCGCCACCAGCACCACGCCGGCGATGCCCACCACGGCGCCGATCGCCGTCTCCAGCACGCGCGCGGCGAGCATCGGCCCCACGGGCTGCGGGTGGCCGAGCTGCACCATGAGCAGGGCGAGCGGCGTGATGAACAGCAGCGCGAAGGCGTAGTTGCGCAGCACGTACATCTCGGCGAGGAACTGCAGGATCACCACCCATGCCACCAGCTGCCAGGGCTCGGCGGGGAAGGACAGCAGGAACGCGGTGGTGCCGATGCCGAGGACGGTCCCGATCACGCGCTGCAGCCCCCGCTCCACCTGGAGGGTCCGCCCGGGCGGGGTGAGCAGCGTGATCGCCGCGATCTGCGCCCAGTACGGGTAGGGCAGCCCGGAGGCGAGGCCCACGGCGCCCGCCACGGCGGCGACCGCCGCGAAGCGCGCGAACTCGGAGACCATCTGGCCCCGCGTCCACCGCTCGCGCGGCGGATCGGTGCCCGCGCCCGGGTGGCGCTCCCCCGCCCAGTGGCCCAGCAGCCCCAGCCCCACGCACAGCGCCGCCGCGGAGGCCGAGACCAGCAGGGCCACCCAGATCGGGGCGGCGGGAGGGGCGGCGCCGATCGCGGCGATCGCGAACAGCGGGAAGATCGCCCCGCCGGGCTTGAGCCCCGCGACCATCACGAGGGTCGCGGCGAGCCCGGCCACCACCGCGGAGACCATCAGCGTGGTCCACGACTCCGCGACCGGCGGCAGCACCTCGCCGAGCTGGGCGAGGGAGGCGCCGAGGGTCACGCAGACCACCAGCATCACCCCGGCCGTCGACTGCCGACGGAACCGCAGGGCCGTGGGCTCGTAGCGGGAGTAGATGCCGGTGAAGGCGCCGAAGCCCACGTACATCGCCCACTCGATGCGCCCCGTCAGCAGCAGCACCGTCAGCGGGAGGGCGAGCCCGAGCGAGATCCTCAGAGCCGGGACATGGTCCACGCGGCTCGGGCCGAGGCTCACCAGGCGCCGCACCGAGTCCTGGATCCGAGGGGGTGCTGCGGGCACGGTGCTCCTTCCGAGGCGGCACCGCGGCACCGGCCGCGGACCGTCCCTGCGCTGGTGGCGGTGGTCGACGGGGACGGGCGGGCGTCCTCGGGGCGCCGCGAGGGGCGCACCCTCCAGAGTAGGGCCCGGTCCGCTCCCGAGCCCCCGGGATCCGGCTGCAGGTGGGACAATCCACCCAGTTCGTCCTGCACCCCGTTCGTCCTGCATCCCATTCCCGCCGCATCCCGTTCCCGCTGCATCCCGTCGCCCGGCCCCGGCCGGGCCTCCTCCCCCGGAGCCGTCATGACATCCCCTGACAGCACGCCCGCCCCCGCCCCGTCGGCCCCCGTCGGCGGCGCCGGGGTGATCGAGACCGCCGGCATCGAGATCATCGCCGAGTCCGAGCGGACCGCGAAGCCCCGCGATCTGGTCTGGCCGTGGTTCGCCGCGAACGTCTCCGTGTTCGGGATGAGCTACGGCTCGTACCTGCTGGGCTTCGGCATCAGCTTCCTGCAGGCCACGGTCGTCGCGGTGCTCGGCATCATCATCAGCTTCGCGCTGTGCGGACTGATCGCGATCGCGGGCAAGCGCGGCAGCGCGCCGACGATGGTGCTCTCGCGCGCGGCCTTCGGCGTGCACGGCCAGAAGGTCCCCGGCATCGTCTCGTGGCTGACCTCGATCGGCTGGGAGACCTCGCTCGCGATCTCCGCGGTGCTCGCCACCGCGACCGTGTTCGACGTGCTGGGCCTCGCCTCGGGGCGGGCCGTCACCGTCATCGCGGCGATCCTCATCGCGGCCCTGATCGTGGGCGCGAGCGTGCTCGGCTATCACACGATCATGAAGCTCCAGTCGATCCTGACCTGGGCGACCGGCGCCATGACCGTCCTGTTCATGGTCCTCACGATTCCGCACATCGACCTCGGCGCCGTGCTCTCCGCCCCGTCGGGCTCCCCGCAGGCGATGATCGGCGCGCTGGTGATGGTGATGACCGGCTTCGGCCTGGGCTGGATCAACATCGCGGCGGACTGGTCGCGGTACCAGAAGCGCACGGCGTCCGACGGGTCGATCGTGCTGTGGAACACCGTGGGCGGTGCGGCCGCCCCGGTGGTGCTGGTGATCTTCGGCCTGCTGCTGGCCGGCTCCGACCCGGCGCTGAACGCGGCGATCGAGGGCGATCCGATCGGTGCGCTGGTGACGATCCTGCCGCTGTGGGCGCTGATCCCGTTCTGGATCGTCGCCGTGCTGACCCTCGTCTCCGGCGCGGTGCTGGGCATCTACTCCTCGGGGCTCACGCTGATCAGCCTCGGGATCCGGATCCCGCGCCCGGCCGCCGCCGCGGTGGACGGCGTGATCCTCACGGCCGGCACCATCTGGGTGGCGTTCTTCGCGACCAGCTTCATCGGCCCCTTCCAGAGCTTCCTCATCACCCTCGGCGTGCCGATCGCCGCGTGGGCCGGCATCCTCATCGCCGACATCCTCAGCCGCCGGGCGGACTACGACGAACAGGCCCTGTTCGACCCGGCCGGGCGCTACGGCGCCTTCGACTGGACCTCGATCCTCACCATGGTGGTCGCCTCGGTCCTGGGCTGGGGCCTGGTGGTGAACTCCTTCGCCGACGCCGCGCCGTGGAACAACTGGCAGGGCTATCTGCTCGAGCCGCTGGGCCTGGGCACCTTCGTGGACGATCCGGCCGGCTCCTCCTGGGACGGGAACTGGGCGTACTCGAACATCGGCGTGCTGCTCGCGCTGGTGCTCGGCTTCGGGGTGACCTGGTTCGCGCGTCGCGGGAGGATCCGGGCGCAGGAGGGTCGCTGACCCTCGACGGCTGATCCGCCGACCCTGAACAGCGCTGGCCGTGGCCGGGTCGCAGGGTCCACGATGGACCCATGCGCGTCCCCTCCCACCCCGCCCTGCCGTGGCTCGCCGCGAGCGGGGTGCTGCTCATGTGGGCCTCGTCCTTCCTCGTGATCCGCGTGGCCGGGAACGACTTCTCCCCCGGGGCGATGACGCTGCTGCGCGTGGTCGCCGCCTCGATCGTGCTGCTGCTCCTGCTGGCCCTGGGCAGGGTCCGGATGCCGCGGAGCCTGCGGCTGTGGGCGGCGGTGCTGGGCTGGGGCGTCGCCTGGTTCGCGGCCTACCTCGTGGTCCTCAGCGCCGCCGAGCTGTTCCTCGACGCCGCCACCACCGCGATGCTCGTCAACCTCGCCCCGCTGATCGTCGCCGTGGTCTCCGGGCTGCTGCTCGGCGAGGGCCTCTCGGTGCGGCTGCTCGCCGGGGTGCTGGTCGCCTTCAGCGGCATCGTGCTGATCTCGGTGGGGGCCTCCACCGGCGGGCTCTCCGGTCTGGGCGTGGTGCTGGGCCTGCTGGCGGCCCTGTTCTATGCCGGCAGCGTGCTCGCCCAGAAGCTGCTGCTGGCCCACGTCGACTCCACCTCGATGACGGTGATCGGCGTGCTCGCCGGGGCGCTCGCGACCGTTCCCTTCGCCCCGGCCCTGGCGACCGAGCTGCGGGCGGCCCCGCTCGACGCGGTGCTCGGAGTGCTGTACCTCGGAGTGTTCCCCACCGCCCTCGCGTTCCTGCTGTGGGGGTACGCCCTGACCCACACCGGGGCGGGCCTGCTGAGCTCCTCCTCCCTGCTGGTGCCGGCCCTCACCCTGCTGCTGGCCTGGCTGCTCCTGGCGGAGGTGCCGCCGCCGCTCGCGATCGTGGGCGGTTGCCTGTGCCTGGTCGGGGCGGGTTCCGCCGTGGGGCCGGCGATCATCGCCGCGCTCCGCTCCCGGCGCCGGGCGGACTACCCTGAGCCCACGTCGACCCCGCCGTGCCCCGAGGCCCACCCCGGAGAGGACCCCGCCCATGCCCCCTGCTCCTGAGCCGCACCCGGCGCCCTGGCTGCTGATCGTGGACCCGCAGCGGATCTTCGCCGCCCCCGACTCGGACTGGGCCTCGCCGTTCTGGGCGGAGGCCTGGCCCCGGATCCGGCAGCTCGCCGAGCAGGTGGGTCCCGAGCGCACCCTGGTCAGCCGCTGGCTGCCCACCGCCGACCGCTCCACCGCCTGGGGCGAGTACTTCCGCGCCTGGCCCTTCGCGGACGTCCCCGCCACCGATCCGCTCTACGAGCTGGTGGACGGCGCCGCAGCGCTCACCGCCCATGCCACCGTGGACGAGCCGAGCTTCGGGAAGTGGGGGCCGCAGCTCGCCGGGATCGTCGGCCCCGCACCCCACCTGCTGGTCGCCGGGGTCTCCACGGACTGCTGCGTGATCACCACCGTGCTCGCCGCGGCCGACGCCGGCGCCCGCGTCAGCGTGGTCGCCGACGCCTGCGCGCCCTCGAGCGCCGAGAACGGCGCGGCCGCGCTGCACACCCTGGGGCTGTTCCCGCCCCAGGTGGACCTGACCACCACCGCCCTCCTCGGCGGCGCGGAGCCGATCTGCGGGAGGACCGACGATGTCGACGAATGAGCCCGTCTGGGCGGTCGCGGGCGAGCGCACCGTGACCTGCGGCCACTGCGGCCAGGGATGGTTCTGGTCCCGGAACATCGTGCTGAGCAGCGGCACCGCGACCCTGTTCGGCGTGGACGCGTTCAGCCCGGAGGCCACGGTGCTCTCCTGCACCTCGTGCGGGAAGATCGAGCTGTTCGATCCGGGCGCGCTGCGCCTCTCCAGCGCCACGGCGTGAGCGGGGGTCACGGCACATTGCTCACCCTCGGGCACGGCCGGCTCGAGCGGGAAGAGCTCGCCGCCCTCCTCACCGGCGCCGGCATCGCGCGGCTCGTGGACGTGCGCCGCCACCCCGGCTCCCGGACGAACGACGCCGCTGCACGCGGAGCGATCGAGGAGATCTGCACCGAGGCCGGCATCGAGCACCGCTGGGACGAACGGCTCGGCGGGCGGCGCCGACTCACCGCGGAGGAGGAGGCCGCCTCCCCCGACACCTGGTGGCGCGTCGCCCAGTTCCGCGCCTACGCCGGATGGACCCGCAGCGAGGAGTTCCGCGCGGGCCTGGAGGAGCTGCGAGCCGACGTCTCCCGCGCCCGGACGGCGGTGATGTGCTCGGAGGCCGTGTGGTGGCGATGCCACCGACGGCTGATCGCCGATGTCATGCTGCTCGAGCACGGGGCCGAGGTGCTCGACCTGATGCACTCCGGGCAGCAGCGGCCGCATGAACCCAGCGAGGGCGCCCGCCTGGACGAGGACCGGCACGTGGTGTGGGACGGCGCGGAGCCCGCCTGACCTGGCGCACGCCGAGAAATCCGCTTGCCCCACCGGCCGGGCGACCTTAGCGTCGGCGTCATGCACTCCTCCGCCTCGCCCGCCGCCGTCCTGCCCCGCACCGCCCTGCTCACCGGCGTGGGCCGGCGTCGCGGGATCGCCGCGGCGATCGCCCGAGGCCTCGCCGCCGACGGTGTCGACCTGGCCCTGAGCTATCACGCACCCTATGACCGCCGCGTGCTGGGCGAGGACGCGGATGTCGAGCTGCTCGCCGAGGAGCTGCGCGCTCTCGGCCGACGGGTGGAGCTGCTGCCCGGCGACCTCGAGGACCCCGCGGTCCCGCCCGCGCTCGTCACCGCCGCCCGCGAGGCGCTGGGCCCGCTGGGAGCGCTCGTGACCTGCCACTGCGAGTCGGTGGACTCCTCGATCCTGGACACCACCGTGGAGAGCTTCGACCGCCACTACGCCGTCAACGTGCGCGCCACCTGGCTGCTGATGAAGGCCTTCGCCGAGCAGGTCGAGCCCGGCACGGACACCCCGGGCGGCGCGGTCATCTCCCTGACCAGCGACCACACCGTGCACAACCTCCCCTACGGCTCCACCAAGGGGGCGCTGGACCGGCTGGTCCTGGCCGGCACGCACGAGCTCGCCGACCGCGGGATCCGCACCAACGTGATCAACCCCGGGCCGATCGACACCGGATGGATGGACGACGAGATCCGCGCCTCCGGGGCGGCGGCCACTCCCGCCGGGCACCTCGGAGGCACGGACACCGTCGCGGACCTGGTGCGCTTCCTCGTCTCCGAGCGGGGCGCCTGGATCCGCGGCCAGCTGCTGTACTCCAACGGCGGGTTCGCGACGCCGGCGCTCTGAGGCCGCAGGGCGCTCAGGCCGCGGAGCAGGCGGAGCGGAAGGAGCGGACGGAGCAGGCGGAGCGTCGCCGTTCTACGCGACGGTCTTGGAGACCCCGGCATCGACGACCCAGGTGGCGCCGTGCACGCTGGCCGCGAGCGGCGAGACCAGATGGACGATCGTCGTCGCGATCTCGCGGGGCTCGATGAATCGACCGGTCAGCATCCCCATCTGCGACGGGAGGGCGGCGATCAGCTCCTCCTGCGTGAGGTCCATCGACTGCGCGAGGTCGGCGCCGAAGCTCTGCTCCCCTTCCCACAGAGCGGTGCGGGTCGACGACGGCGACACGGTGTTGAACCGCACCCCCTGGGGGCCGAACTCCTCGGACAGCCCCTTCGTCACCGCGTTGAGCGCCGCCTTCGCCGCGCCGTACGGCAGCGGTGCGGTATGCGGTCGACGAGCGCTGTCGGACGAGACGTTCACGACGGCCCCGCGCGACGCCAGCAGGGCGGGCAGAGCGGCGCGCGTGGTCCGCACGGCCGCGAAGAGGTTCAGCGCGAAGGTGGAGGCCCATGCCTGCTCGGAGAAGCCGAGGAAGCCTGTTCCAGGAGCGCCCGCGTCGCCACCGCCGACGTTGTTGACCAGGATGTCCAGCGTTCCCGTGACCTCGAGCGCCTCGGCCACGATCCGCGCCGGGACATCGGGCTGGGAGAGGTCGCCGAGCAGAGGCGTCGCTCCGGTCCCGGCGAGCTCCGGTGTGACCGAGCGCGAGGCGGTGACGACCGTGACGCCCTCCTCCTGGAGGACGCGCACGACCTCCAGTCCCATTCCTCTGCTCGCACCGGTGACGAGGGCGGTTCTGCCCGAGAGCTGGAGATCCATGATGTCTTCCTTCCGTGAGGTCGGCCGGACGCCGACGACCTAACTGCAACACAGCTGATACAGTTAGGTCAACATATAGGACTGTACAATCTCCCTTATGTCGGAGAATCCTCAGAGCTCACCACGGCCGCTCCGCGCCGACGCGGAGAACTCGATCGCCCGCATCCTCGAGGCCGCGGAGCGCGTGTTCGCCGCGGACCCCACGGCGAGCCTCGCCGCTGTGGCCGCGGCGGCCGGCGTCGCGCGCACGACGGTGCATCGGCGCTTCTCCTCGAGGGAGGAGCTGCGGGATGCCCTCGTCGACGCGGTCAATGCGAAGCTGCGCGAGGCCATCGCCGGCGCGAACGTCGGGACGGCGCCGCCCCTGGCCGCCCTGTACCAGCTCACCGTCGCCACGCTCGATCTCAAGGTCGACTGGCGGGCGTCCTGGCAGTTCGTCGACCAGGGCGGCGAGGGAGCCCGAGGGGTCGACCCTGACAGCATCGCCGCGCTGGACTCCCTCCTGCAGCGGTCCCTCGAGGCCGGACTCCTGCGCCCCGGGACCGACCTGCGGTGGACGCGCGACGTGTACATGGCCCTGCTCCACGAGGCGGCCACCGCACGACCCGAGGGCGAGGACTCCGCCCACCGGGCGAACCTCGTCCTGCAGACCCTGCTCCGCGGCGTGGGCAGCGCCGAGCACGACCTCGGGCTCAGCACGCCGACGGGCTGACCGTCGAGCCGTGGGCCACCGGGCCCCGCACGACCAGCGGGTGCTCGGCGGTGACCCGGTGACCCTGTGACCCTGTGACCCTGTGACCCTGTGACCCTGTGACCCTGTGACCCTGTGACCCTCTGACGAGGATTCAGCTCTCGGCGCGCTCCGCCCGCACCGAGGGCAGCAGGTGGCCGCGCCGGGCGGCGAGGACCAGCATCACGATGCCCACCGCGAGTCCCAGCAGCACGCTGACCAGGGACCCCTCCACGCCCATCGCGCCGCCGGTCAGCCACGTGGGGCCGGTGGTCTCGGCGACCAGGAGGCCGTTCTGCTTCCCCGTGCCGGAGACCGCTGAGGAGAAGACCCCGGCCTGCACCGTGTTCCAGGCGATGTGGAGCCCGATCGCGAGCCACAGCCGGCGGGTCAGCAGGTAGGCGGCGCCCAGCAGGACCCCCGCCTCGATCACGAGGCCCAGAGCGGTCACCAGGGACGCGCCGGGGTTCGTCAGGTGGATCAGGCCGAAGAGGAGGGAGCTGATCGCGAGCGCAGCCCAGCTGCCCAGCCAGGCATCGAGCACGCGCAGCACGACTCCGCGGAACGCGATCTCCTCGACCACCCCGGCGCCGAGACCGATCGCGAGCGGGACCAGCAGCTGCGGGGACGGGGAGAATCCGGTGACCCGGTAGCCGCCCAGCAGGGTGATCACGCCCACGCTGAGCGCGATCAGGCCCACTCCCAGGGCGAGTCCCGCCATGAGCTCGACGAGCCTGCCGCGTCCGCGCAGGGCGAGGCCGGGGCGGCCTCCGACCCTGCCCACGATGAGGAGGTATCCGCCGAACGCGAGGGCGGCACCGACGACCGCGCTGAGCAGCAGCGCCCACGGGGCAGGGCCCGCGTCGGCCGGGGCGCCGGCGGCGGCGGTCGCGAGACGGGCCACGCCCGCCATCACGACCTGGGCGCCGAGGAACAGGAGGATCCCGAGCACGAGCTGGAGGCCCCGACGGCGGTCGGTGCGGTCGACGGCGGAGGCGGGGAGGGTCGCCGCGGCAGAGGCGACCGGAGCGCTGGGCGTGTGAGGAGCTGTCATGGTTCGAGGGTGCGACGGCACGCGCCCGCTGTCACCGGTCGCGGAGCGATCGTCGAGGCAGCCCCTACCGGGTCGGGGAGCGGCCCGAGTCCGTGGTGCAGGGTCGCCCGAGGCTGGTGGTCGGGCCCGCCCGACGCCCAGCCCTGCCGGGCGGTCCGAGGTGCCCGGTCCTCAGCCCGCCCCGGCGGAATCGCCGGCGGAGCCCCGCGGCGGGACGGCGCCGCAGCGCCAGCAGGGTCTCTCCGGGTCCAGGGGCCCGTCACCCTCGGGCATCGCCCCGCACTGGGGGCACAGCAGGCCCAGCCAGCACGCCGCCTCACCGGCGGCCTCGGTCTCCTCGTCCACCGCGGACTCCTCCCTCGAGCTCCTGTCGCAGGCTCCTCGGCGGGACGGACCAGCGCCCCGCTCGACGACCTGCATGCTCCCGAGCGTACGCCGCGGGGCGGCGCCTCCTGCTCGTGCAGGAGGCGCCGCCGCGGGCAGGGAAGGGTGGGGTCAGCGGCCGCGGTTCGCGGCGTGGTCGGCGCGGGCCTGCTCGCGCTCGCGGCGCTTGGCCGCCTTCTTCGCGAGCAGCTCCTCCTCGGCGGCGACCGTGACGACATTGCCGCTGGGATCGGTCGCGACCGTGCCGTCGGCGCGGGTGACCACGAGCCCCTCGGGCTGCTCATCGGAGCGCTCTGCCCGGTCGTTGAACGCGAGGCGCTGGTCGTGGAGGCGGTGTGCATCCGTGAGCAGCTCGCGCACGTTCTTCTCCGCGACGACCATGTCCTCGTACTTCGCCGGCAGGGCGTCGATGATCTTCTCGTGCGCGATCATGCGGTCGTACATCGCATCGCGCTTCTTCTCGAAGGAGGCGTAGGTCATCTCGATGTACGCCTGCGCCTCCCGATGCGCGTCGTTCACGGCCGCCTGGGCCCGGCCCTTGGGCGAGAGCAGGGAGGCGAGGATCGTGATGACCAGGACGCCCACGATGACGGAGAGCGAGAGGGAAGTGGTGATCTCCGGGATCGCGTGCACCGCCTCGCCGTCGTTGATGAAGCTCAGCTCGTTCTCGTGCAGGGCGTGGACGACGAGCTTCACGCCGATGAAGGCGAGGATGATCGAGAGGCCGTAGGAGAGGTAGACCAGTCGGTCCAGCAGTCCGTCGATGAGGAAGTACAGCTGGCGCAGGCCCAGCAGCGAGAACACGGTCGCGGTGAACACGATGTAGGTGTTCTGGGTGAGGCCGAAGATCGCGGGGATCGAGTCGAGCGCGAACAGGATGTCGGTCGCACCGATGGCGATCATGACCAGCAGCATCGGGGTGAGGACCCGCTTGCCGTTCTCGATGGTGAAGAACTTGTCGCCGTCGTACTCGTCGGTCGCCGGCAGGTACTTCTTGATGACGCGGACGAAGAAGCTGTCCTTCTCCTCCTCGTGGTCCTCACCCTTCAGCTCGTCGAGGATCATCTTCCCGGCGGTGACCAGCAGGATCGCACCGAAGAGGTAGAAGACCGCGGCGAAGGCGTCGATCGCGGCCGCGCCGATCGCGATCATGCCGGAGCGGGCGATGATCGCGAAGGTGATGCCGAACAGCAGCACCTTCTGCTGGTCCTCGCGGGGCACCGCGAAGGCACCGATGATCACGAGGAAGACGAAGAGGTTGTCCACCGAGAGCGCCTTCTCGGTGACGTAGCCGGCGAAGTACTCGGTGCCCATCGTGCTGCCGCCGAACAGGAACACGCCCGCGCCGAACAGCAGCGCGATGCCCACGTAGATGGCGGACCAGACGGCCGCTTCGCGGATCGTGGGGATGTGCGCCTTGCGCACATGGAAGATGTAGTCGAAGGCGAGGAGTCCGAGAACCGCCACGATGGTGACGATCCAGACCAGAGGGGAGACGGTCATGGTTCTGCTTTCCTGGGTCGCGTGAAGGACCCGGGTCTCTCCACCCGTCGCGCGTTCCGACGGGCCGCTGCGCCCGGAGGACCGATGACGGTCCCCGTGATGACGGGCACAGCGCGGCGGATACTCCCCCGTTGCCGTCGCCCAGTCTACCCGGGGGCTCCGGGCCCCTGGGAAGCACCTGCGAGCGGGCTCACGAGCGCCGGTTCACCCCGCCGCGGCGGTGTCGCGGCCCAGCACCCGCCCGGACCTCCCGGCCGCGGGCCACCCGGCGGCCGACGGACGGGAGATCCCGTGCGTCGGCCGCCGGACGTGCAGTCGGGTCGCGCTCCTGCGCCCCGCTCAGCGCTCGGTGGGCGCGCCCTCGTCGACCTCGCGCGTCTCCGCCCTGTTCGCGGCGACGATCGAGACCAGCACCGCGGTGCCCATCGCGACCACGATGAAGGCCAGCGAGAGCCAGATCGGCACCTCGGGGATCTTCTTCAGGAGGTCGAAGCCGGGGATGAAGTCCAGCGGCGCCTCGTGGATCGCATGGATCAGCAGCTTCACGCCGATGAAGCCGAGGATCGCGGCGATGCCGTAGTGCAGGTAGGCCAGGCGCTCCAGCAGACCGCCGAGCAGGAAGTACAGCTGGCGCAGGCCCATCAGGGCGAAGATGTTCGCGGTGAAGACCAGGAACGGGTTGCGCGTCACGCCGAAGATCGCCGGGATCGAGTCCAGCGCGAACATGACATCGGTGATGCCGAGGGTGATGAACACCAGCAGCATCGGGGTGAAGACCTTCTTGCCGTCGACGACGGTGCGGAGCTTGTTGCCCTCGTACTCGTCGGAGACCGGGAAGACCTTCCGCACCGTGCGCATGATGAAGGAGTCCGAGCCGTCGTCCTCCTCCTCGAAGGCCTGCTTCCACGCCGTCCACAGCAGGAAGATGCCGAAGACGTAGAAGACCGCGGTGAAGTGCTCGATGATCACCGAGCCCGCGAGGATGAACAGGCCGCGGGCGATGAGGGCGATGATGATGCCCACCATCAGCGCTTCCTGCTGGTACTTCCTCGGCACACCGAACTTCGCCATGATGATGATGAAGACGAAGAGGTTGTCGATGCTCAGGGAGTACTCGAGCAGCCAGCCGGTGACGAACTCGGAGGCGGGCTTCATGCCGCCCACGAAGAGCAGCACCAGGGCGAAGACCAGGGCGAGGCCCACGTAGAAGCCGATCCAGGCCGCGCACTCCTTCATGGAGGGCAGGTGGGGGCGCTTGAGGACGATCAGCAGATCGGCCACGAGGATGACGCAGAGCACGACGAGGGCCGTGATCTCGAATCCGAGGTGGAGTTCTCCCATGGGTCTACTTTCAGCGTCTTCGGGGTGGGGACGGGATGGCAGCCCGCCGGGTCGGCGTCCGGAGGTCCGGGGCCGGACCCGGTGCGATGACCGGGCCGACAGCGGGCTGCGCGTGCCAGGCTACTCTGCCGACCCGCCCGCGCACCCCGTCTCGTGCGGTGAGGTCCCGCTCATCGCAGACGCCCGACGACCTCCTCGACGGCCGCGAGCACGCTGCCGTCGAGCAGCCGCGCCTCGGCCTCGGCGATGTCGGGGGCGAGGAAGCGGTCCGGGCCGGGGCCCTCGACGGTGCGGCGCAGCACGGCCATCGCGGCGGCGGAGGCGGGCGACGGCCCCAGGGGGCGCAGGTCGATAGCACGGGCGGCGGTGAGCAGCTCGATCGCGAGCACGCGGCGCAGGTTCTCGACGCTCGTGCGCAGCTTGCGGGCGGCGTGCCAGCCCATCGAGACGTGGTCCTCCTGCATCGCGGAGGACGGGATCGAGTCCACGCTCGCGGGCACCGCGAGGCGCTTCATGTCCGAGACCAGCCCGGCCTGGGTGTACTGGGCGATCATGAAGCCGGAGTCCACGCCGGGGTCGTCGGCCAGGAACGGCGGCAGGCCGTGGGAGCGGGACGTGTCGAGCATCCGATCGGTGCGCCGCTCGGCGATGGAGGCGAGATCGGCGCTGACCACGGCCAGGAAGTCGAGCACGTAGGCCACGGGCGCGCCGTGGAAGTTGCCGTTCGAGGTGACGGTGCCGTCCGGGAGCACGACGGGGTTGTCGATCGCGGCGTCGAGCTCGCGCAGCGCGACGGTGCGCGCGTGCTCGATCGTGTCGCGCACGCCGCCGGCGACCTGCGGGGCGCAGCGCAGCGAGTAGGCGTCCTGCACGCGAGAGCCCTCGGCGGCGACATCGGCGATGATCGGCGAGTCCTCGAGCAGGGCGAGGATGTTCGCGGCCGACGCCTCCTGACCGGGATGGGGCCGCAGCGGGAAGTGCAGCTCGGGCTTGAACACGCTGTCACGACCGCGCAGCCCCTGCACGGACAGGGCCGTGGTGAGGTCCGCGGTGCGCACCAGGTCGTCGAGGTCGGCGATCGCCATCAGCAGCATGCCGAGCATGCCGTCGGTGCCGTTGATGAGGGCCAGGCCCTCCTTCTCCTCGAGCAGGACGGGAGCGATCCCGGCCTCGGCCAGCAGCTCGGGCACGGGGCGCTCCACGCCGTCGCGGTCGCGGGCCCGCCCCTCCCCCATGAGCACGATCGCGCAGTGGGACAGCGGGGCGAGGTCGCCGGAGCAGCCCAGGGAGCCGTACTCGTGGACGATCGGGGTGATCTGCGCGTTCAGCAGCGCGAGCATGGTCTCGACCACCACGGGGCGCACGCCGGTGCGGCCGGAGGCGAGGGTGCGGGCGCGCAGCAGCATGAGGGCGCGCACCACCTCGGTCTCGACCTCGGGGCCGGCGCCCGCGGCGTGGGAGCGGATCAGGGAGCGCTGCAGGGCGTGGCGCATGGACGGCTCGATCGCGGTGTCGGCGAGGGCGCCGAAGCCGGTGGAGACCCCGTACACCGGGGCATGACCGGGGGCGGCGAGGGCATCGATGTGCTCGCGCACCGCGTCGACCTGCGCTCGGGCTGCGGGGTCGAGGTCGACGCGGGCCCGGCCGCGGGCGACGGCGAGGACGTCGGCGGCGGTGAGACCGGAGGAGGCGAGGACGACGGGGCTGGTCATGGGGGTCCTTTCGGGAGCGGGGTGGCGGGAGGGTCGGAGGAGAAGGTGCGCAGGTGGGTCAGAGCAGAAGGTGCGCGAGCGGTGCGGTGATCAGGATCGTGAGCACCACGCGCACGAACCACAGCACCACCAGCTGGCCCACGTTCACCGGGATCCGCGTGGCCAGGACGGAGGGCACCAGCGCGGAGAAGAACACGATCTGGGAGACGGCGGTGACGCCCACGGTGAAGCGCAGCACCTCGGACTCGTGCCCGGCGACCACGGTGGCCGGGAGGAACATCTCGGCGATGCCCACCGCGACGGCCTTGCCGGCGAGCGCCGGATCCGGCAGCTGCACCAGCCAGGCGATGGGCACGAAGAGCCAGCCGATCAGATCGAACACCGGGGTGTAGGTGGCCAGGAGCAGGCCCGCCAGCCCGATCGAGAGGATCGAGGGGACGATCGCGGCAGCCATCAGCACGCCGTCCTTGAAGGTCGCCCAGCTGCCGGCGACCACACCGGGGGCACCGGCGAGGGCGCGCATCGCCTCGTCCCAGGCCTGGCGCAGGCGATGTCCCCGGGAGACGGGCTCGGCCAGGTGCTCCACGCCCTCGAAGGGGTCGTCCGCCACGCGGCTGAGCGGCGGGATCCGCACCGTGATCGCGGTGACCGCGAAGGTCACGGCGAAGGTGAGGAGGAAGTAGAGCGTCCAGTGCTCCATGAGGTCCAGCGTGCTGGCCACGATGACCATGAAGGTCGCGGAGACCGTGGAGAAGCCGGTCGCGATGATCGCGGCCTCCTTGCCGGTGTACCGCCCCTCGCGGTAGACGCGGTCGGTGATCAGCAGGGCCAGCGAGTAGGAGCCGACGAAGGAGGCGACGGCGTCGACCGCCGCGCGGCCCGGCACCTTCCACACGGGCCGCATGATCGGCTGGACGAGCACGCCGATGAACTCCATCAGCCCATAGTTGATCAGCAGGGCGAGGAACACGGCGCCGACGGGCACGATGAGGCCCACGGGGATGCCGAGCTTCTCCCACAGGAACGGGCCGATGTCCGGATTCCCGAGCGGCCCCGGGTAGTAGCCGAGCGCCGCGCACACCGCGACCGCGAGGCCCACGATGTTCGCCAGGGCGAAGATCGTGCGCAGGGCGCCGTGACGCCAGGAGCCGGTGACGAAGGGACGGAGGGTGCCGAGGGCGACCAGGGCGACCACCACCCACGGCAGTGCGGCACCGAGCACCCACATCACGAGTGTCAGAGCGTGGTCCACGAGGATCGTGGACTTCCCGCCGATCTCGACCGAGACGAAGAACATCGCCAGGCCGATGGCGCTGTAGACGAAGAACCGCCAGCGGCGGGGCGGGACGGGGCGTTCGGTGCCGTCGACGCCGATCACGGAGCGGGCACGGCCCGCGGCGGAGCTCTCGAAGAGCTGGTGGCCGTCGGCGGGACGGCGGCCCTGGCGGTCGGGAGCCGGGACTGCGTCGGACGTCGTCATCATCGAGATCGTCCTTTCGTGAGGGGAGGGAGGGGTGCGGGGGGACTGCCGGGCGACGGCCGGGAGCGACGGGAGAGGCGGGCCCCGGGGTCAGGCGCGCCGCCTCCCGGCCCGCCACACCTGATGGGTGAGGGGCATGCCGGGCCGGTAGGCCAGGTGGATCGCGGCGGGGGCGTCGAGCACGTGCAGGTCGGCGCGCGCGCCGATCCCGAGGTGGCCGACGTCCGCGCGCCGCAGGGCGAGCGCCCCGCCGCGGGTGGCGGCGCGGAGCGCTTCGGCGAGCGAGAGGTGCATCTGCAGCACCGCGATGGTGACGCAGAAGCTCATCGAGCTGGTGTAGCTCGTGCCGGGGTTGCAGTTGCTGGCGAGCGCGACGGAGGCGCCCGCGTCGAGCAGCTCGCGAGCGGGGGCGAGCGGGGCGCGGGTGGAGAGATCGCAGGCCGGAAGGACGGTCGCGACCGTCGGCCCCGCGTCGACGGCGAGGCGGCCGGGGCCGTCCCCGGGGGCGGTGGGGCGGGCGGCGGTCACGGCGAGGGCCTCGACGTCGGCCGCTCCGAGGTGGTTGACGTGGTCCACGCTCGCGGCCCCGAGCTCGGCGGCGAGCGCGACGCCGCCCGAGCGGCCCAGCTGGTTGCCGTGCACGCGCAGGCCCAGGCCCGCCGCGGCGCCGGCGCGCAGCACCCGCTCGGACTGCTCGGGATCGAAGGCGCCGGCCTCGCAGAACACGTCGATCCAGCGCACGTGCGGGGCGACGGCGGCGAGCATCTCGCCGATGACCAGGTCGACGTACTCCTCAGCCCTGCCCGAGTACTCGCGCGGCACGAGGTGGGCGCCGAGGAAGGTGGCCTCGTCGAGCTCGCCCTCGGCGATCAGGGCCGAGAGCAGGCGGGCGGCCCGCAGCTCGTCCTGGACGGTCAGCCCGTACCCGGTCTTGGTCTCCAGGCAGGTGGTACCGCCCGCGACGGCCTCGGCGATCCGCCCCCGGACCAGGGCGTCCAGGCGCTCGTCGGTTGCGGAGCGGGTGGCGTCGGTGGTGACGCCGATGCCGCCGGCGGAGTACGACTCCCCCGCCATCCGGGCCTCGAACTCGGCGGCGCGGTCGCCGTCGAAGACGAGGTGGGAGTGGGAGTCGACCCAGCCGGGCAGCACGGCCCGGCCGCCGAGGTCCTCCGCGTCATCGGCGGCCGGCGCCTGCGCGGCGGAGCCGGTCCAGGCGATGCGTCCGTCCTCGATGACCAGGGCGGCGTCGCGGAGCACCTGGGCGCCCGTGACCTCGCCCGGGCGGGCGGGGTCGTCCAGCGCCGGGTCGAGGGTCCACAGCTCCGAGATGCCGGTGATCAGGGTGCTCGTCATGCCAGGGCCTCCTACGGGGTGAGGGCGGGGACGGGTCAGTCGCGGTGCGTGGGGGTCATGGGCACCCGCACGCCGCGCTCATGGGCCACCTGGTCGGCGCGCGAGTAGCCGGCGTCGACGTGGCGGATCACGCCCATGGCGGGGTCGTTGGTGAGCAGGCGCTCGAGCTTCTGGCGCGCGAGGTCGGTGCCGTCGGCGACGCCCACCTGGCCGGCGTGGATCGAGCGGCCGATGCCCACGCCGCCGCCGTGGTGGATCGAGACCCAGGTGGCGCCCGAGGACGTCGAGGTCAGGGCGTTCAGCAGCGGCCAGTCGGCGATCGCGTCGGAGCCGTCGAGCATGGACTCGGTCTCGCGATACGGGGAGGCGACGGAGCCGGAGTCGAGGTGGTCGCGGCCGATGACGATCGGTGCCTTGACCTTCCCGTCGGCCACCAGCTGGTTGAAGAGCATCCCGGCCTGGTGCCGCTCGCCGTAGCCGAGCCAGCAGATGCGGGCGGGCAGGCCCTCGAACTCGACGAACTCGTCCGCCGCGTCGAGCCAGCGGTGCAGGTGCTCGTTCTCGGGGAAGAGCTCCTTGAGCGCCGCGTCGGTGACGGCGATGTCCTCGGGGTCGCCGGAGAGCGCCACCCACCGGAACGGGCCGAGGCCCTCGCAGAAGAGCGGGCGGATGTAGGCGGGGACGAAGCCGGGGAACTCGAAGGCGCGGTCGTAGCCGGCGTGGCGGGCCTCGTCGCGGATCGAGTTGCCGTAGTCGAACACCTCGGCGCCGGCGTCCTGGAACTCGACCATGGCCTGGACTTGGCGAGCCATCGACTCGCGGGCCTTCTTGGTGAAGCCCTCCTCGTCGGCCGCGGCCTCGCGCTGCCAGTCCTCGACGGTGATCTCGGTGGGCAGGTAGCTCAGCGGGTCGTGGGCGGAGGTCTGGTCGGTGACCACGTCGATGTGCAGGTCACCGGCCTTATGGCGCTCGAGCAGCGCGGGGAAGACGTCGGCGGCGTTGCCGACGATCCCGATCGAGAGGCCGCGCTTCTCGGCCTTCGCGGCGTTGGCGCGGGCGATCGCGTCGTGGAGGTCGTCGGCGATCTCGTGGCAGTAGCGCTTGGCGACGCGGCGCTCGAGGCGGGCGCGGTCCACGTCCACGACCAGGCACACGCCGTCGTTGAGGGTGACGGCGAGCGGCTGCGCGCCGCCCATGCCGCCGCAGCCGCCGGTGAGGGTGATGGTGCCGGCGAGGGTGCCGCCGAAGCGCTTCTGGGCCACGGCCGCGAAGGTCTCGTAGGTGCCCTGGAGGATGCCCTGGGTGGCGATGTAGATCCAGGACCCGGCGGTCATCTGGCCGTACATCATGAGGCCCTCGGCCTCGAGCCGGCGGAACTCGGGCCAGGTCGCCCAGTCGCCCACGAGGTTGGAGTTCGCGAGCAGCACGCGCGGGGCCCACTCGTGGGTGCGCAGCACGCCGACGGGCTTGCCGGACTGGACCAGCAGGGTCTCGTCGTCCTCGAGGCCCTTCAGGGTCTCGACGATCGCGTCGAACGCCTCCCAGGAGCGCGCGGCGCGGCCGGTGCCGCCGTAGACGACGAGGTCGTCGGGACGCTCGGCGACCTCGGGGTCGAGGTTGTTCATGAGCATGCGCAGCGGGGCCTCGGTCTGCCAGGACTTGGCGCTGAGGTCGGTGCCGCGGTCGGCGCGGACGGGGCGGGCTCCGGGGAGGGACATCACTGGCTCCTGGGGTCGGGGGCTGCTGGCGTCCTGCCAGGACACCACCCCCGCGACCGCGGGTCGAGGGGGTCCCGGCCCATGCTGTCCGGCATCCCGGACAGGGGGCTCCGCTCCGGCGGGCCGACAGAACCCGCCCGGGCCCGGCGCTACACCTGGGTGAGGGGGTGATGCGGCTCCGGCGGCAGGTCGACGGAGATCTCATCGGTCGCACGGACCGTCCCGCCCCGGGCGACGATCCCCATGACCCCGGTGAGCCGGTGGACCGTGCCCGCGTCGTCCCGCGGCAGGACGCTGCGCAGCAGACCGGGCCGGAAGTCCTCGATCTGCTGGCACGGGTTCCGCAGCCCCGTCACCACCACGACCGCCTCCCCGATCCGCAGGCGCGTCCCCACCGGCAGGGCGAGCAGGTCCACGCCGGCGGTGGTGATGTTCTCCCCCAGCTCTCCCGGGGCGACCTCGTGCCCCTGCTCGGCGAGGTGCGCGAAGAGCTCCTGGTGGATCAGGTGGACCTGGCGGAGGTTGGGCTGATCGGGGTTCCGCGCCACGCGGCTGCGGTGCTTCACCGTGACCCCCGCATGCGCATCCCCGCGCACGCCGATCCCCTCCAGGAGCTCGATCGAGTCCGCACGGGGCTTGCTGAAGCCATGCTCAGCGCTGACATGGACCGAGACGACGGTGGGGTTCATGCCGCGATCCTTCCAGAGCGGGGCCGCAGGCGACAGCCCCCGTCGGCAGGTCGCGGCGGGCCGGTGCGGCGGTGAGCGGGCGGCGACGTCGCGGCGGACGGGGCGATGTGCTCGTGCTCTCAGCCGAACCGGTGCCCGGCCGAGAGCACGAGCTCGGCGAGGATCTCCCGCAGCTGCTCCGGCTGCTCGACCCACGGCAGGTGCCCTGCTCCTGCGACGGCACGCTTCCGCGGCGCGCGGGCGTGGGCGGCGAGCGCGAGAACGGGACGGACGGGGCGGGGATCCTCTGTGCCGTGGACGACGGTGACCGGGCAGCGCACGGCGGTGATCCAGGTGATCTGGTCGATGTCGGCGATGGCGCCGGCGGCGCCGAGCGCCCGGTTCGCCTGGTGGTTGATCGCATGGGGCGAGCAGGCCATCTCCAGGGCGAGGTCGTACCCGGCCGACGGATCCGCGTAGTCGCTCGTCCACTGCAGACGGCGCCACTCGGTCTCCTCGTCGCGGGTGCGCTCGCGACCATCGAGCGCGGCCAGGGACTCCGCCCACGGCGCCATCCGACGCGCCCGCTCGGCCCGGTAGGGCGTGCGCCAGTCGCCGATCCCGACGCCGTCCACGTAGGCGAGCGCGGAGACCCGCTCAGGATGGGTCCCCGCATAGGCGAGGGCCAGGGTCGCGCCGAAGGAGTGGCCCACGAGGACCACGTGCTCGTGGCCGAACGCCCTGCGCAGCTCCTCGATGTCGGCCACGGAGCGCTCGATGGTGAGGTCCGCGGGCGTCGGACCCTGTGGATCCTCGATCGCGGGCCTGCCGTCGGGCCCGGTCGAGCGGCCGCAGCGGCGCTGGTCGTAGCGATGCACCGTCGCCCTGCCGTCCAGCAGGTCCCCGAGCGCCTCGAGGTGGTCCCACAGCCCCGGCCCGCCGTGCACGATGATCACCGCAGGCGCCCCGGCGGGACCGGGCACGGTGACCGTCGCCAGCCGCGCGCCATCGCTCATCGTCACGAACTCCCTGGACTCCTGCTCCGTCATCGCCGCTCCCCGGTGCGCTCGTCCGTCGGCCGTCCGCGCAGGCGGCGGGTGATCTCGTCGGCCGCGCGCCGCACCGCCTCGGCACAGCGCTCCCGGCGCTCCTCGTCCGCGTCCCGCTCCACGAAGGTCAGCGCCACCGCCGCCGCAGGCCAGCCCGCGTGGTCCCGCACCACAGCCGCCACGGAGGCGAGCTCCTCGGTGACCTCGCCCTGCTCGCGGGCGATGCCCTCGGCCCGCACCCGCACCAGCAGCTCGCGAAGCTCCTTGGGGCGGGAGGGGCCGGTGGCCTCGGTGCGGGCGGTGAAGTCCGCGGCGTGGCCGTAGAGCGCGCGCAGCTGGGCCGGGGGCAGCTCGGCGAGGATCGCACGACCGCTCGCGGTGAGGTGCGAGGGGATGCGCACGCCCACGTCGGAGACCAGGCTCGGGCGGTTCCGAGCGCGCTCCTCGATCACGTACAGCACGTCGCGGCCGTGGAGCACCGCGAGATGTCCGGACTCCCCCACCTCGTCAACCATCGCCTCGATGACGCGCCGGCCGATGCGGGCCAGCGGCTCCTGGCGCAGGTAGGCGCCGGAGAGCTCGTGCGCGGCGGGGCCCAGGCCGTACAGCCGCTCCTGGTCCAGGTGCAGGACGTAGCCGTGCTCGACGAGGGTGGTGAGCAGGTCGTAGGTGCGCGAGCGGGGCAGGCCCAGCTCCTCGGCGAGGCGCGCGGCGGGCACCGGGGAGCGGCGCGAGGCGAGCAGGGTGAGCAGGCGCAGCGTCGCGTCGGCCGCCGGGACCTTCGGGGTGGTCATGGGGACCAAGGATGCCATCGTGACGGGCTGAGCTGGGCTGGGTTGAGCGATGGGCGGCGGGGTCGGTCAGCCGGCGGCGGGCTCGTCGGACGCCGACATGCGGCCCCGCCCGCGCTGGGCCGCCCGCTCCTTCGTCGCCAGCTCCCAGGTGCGCACCAGGCGCGGCAGCGTGAGCATCACCAGGCCGCCGGCCATGTTCAGGGGGATCACCCACGCGAACCAGACCAGCCACTGGAGGTAGGTGGTCTCGGCGCCGGCGTGCATCGCCCCGAAGATCACCGCGGAGCTCAGCGCGCCGTGGAGCATCCCCAGGCCCACCACCAGCAGGCCGGAGATGAGGGAGTTGGCGAGGGTGGCGATGCCCTCCTTGGAGCCCTGGTTCATACGGGTGACCAGGGTGATCGTGAAGCCGGCGAGCACGGCGAGGGCCGCGGTCTCGAGCGTGAGGCCCTTGTCCATGTAGCTCGAGGTCGACTCCATCAGCACGTCGTCGAAGCGGGGGAAGGCCGCGACCACCACCCAGGTGAAGGACCAGCCGCCCACCAGGTTCGTCACCAGCGTGGTCACCCACAGCCGCAGCAGCTGCCCCCAGGTGCCGTGCCCGGCCACGATCGCGTTGATGGGGACGAGGAAGTCCTCGGTGAACAGCTCCGAGTGCGCCAGGCGCAGCGCGTACAGGCCGATGCCGAAGGCCAGCCCTCCCAGCAGCTTCGACCCGGTCGCGTCGAGCACCGCGAGCATGGCCAGCAGCCCCAGGCCCACGTCGATCCCGCCGAACAGACCGGTGATGATCAACGCCCGCCAGGTGCGGTTCAGCCGGTTCGCGCCCTCGGCGACGGTGCTCTCGAACTCCTGGACGAGCACGTCCTCGACGGGCTGGTCGCTGCTGCCCAGCTGCCGACGCTCGGCGGCCTGGTCGTGGCGCCGGTGCTGGTCGTGCTGGTCGTGCTGGTCGTGCTGGTCGTGCTGGTCCATCGTCCCTCCCTCTCTCGGGGTCGTCCGGTGGACCGGACGCGGAGTCGCCTCCCCCGCTTCGAGGGTGCACGACGGGTGCCATGATGGGCGAACCTACCCCCGATGAGGCGATGAGGAGCAGGTGATGACCACCTCCCCCGAGGCCGGGACCCCCTGGACCGGTCGGTACGACGGCGACGGCCCCGAGCACGCCCGGTGGCATCAGCGGGTGCTGCAGGGCGCCGTCGGCGCGGCCCCGGACCCCGCCGCCGATCATGTCGCCCTGCTGGGCTTCCGCTCCGACGAGGGCGTGCGGCGCAACCGCGGCCGGGTCGGTGCGGCCGACGGTCCCGACGCGCTGCGCCGGGCGCTCGCCCCGATGGCCCTGCACGGTCCGCTCGCCCGCGGCGAGGTGGCCCTGCACGATCTCGGCGACGCCGTGACCGAGGGCGAGGACCTCGAGGGCGGGCAGGCGGCCGCCGCGGCGCTCACCTCGGCGGCGCTCGACCGTGCCGGGGCGCAGCTGAGCGTGGTGCTCGGCGGCGGGCACGAGACGGCGTGGTCCTCGTACCAGGGGCTGATGGGCTCCGGGCTCGGGCCGCGCGCCCGGCAGCGCTGGGGCGTGCTGAACCTCGATGCCCACTTCGACCTGCGCGAGGAGCCGCGGCCCACCTCCGGCACCCCCTTCGCCCAGATGGCCGCCGCCGAGCAGCGCGCGGGCCGCGACCTGCACTACGCGGTGCTGGGCATCGCCGAGCCCTCCAACACCGGAGCGCTGTTCGACCGGGCCCGCGACCTCGGCGTGCGCTGGTGGACCGACGAGCAGTGCCTCGAAGCCGGCGCGGAGGGGATCACCCGCTTCGTCGAGGAGTTCACCGCGGAGCTGGACCTCCTCTACCTCACCATCGACCTGGACGTGCTGCCGGCCGCGACCGCTCCCGGGGTCTCGGCCCCGGCCGCCTACGGAGTCCCGCTGCCGCTGATCGCCGCGGCCGTCCGCGCCGCGGCCGCGAGCGGGAAGCTCACCCTGCTGGACGTGGTGGAGCTGAACCCCTCCCTGGATGTCGACGGCCGCACCGCCCGCGCCGCCGCCCGCCTCATCGACGACGCGGTGCGCCTGGTCACCGGCTCGGAGCCCTGAGCCGACCGTCCCGCAGCGGCCGGGCATGCTGCGCGATGGTCGACTACTGGCGCAGGAGCGAGGACTACGGCGATATCGGCATACCCCTCGCCATATCGCCAGTACCCGACCATGGCGCGGGGCGACGCCAGCGTGGGCACCAGACGCACCGGGCGCTGTCCTCACGGGACGCAGGCCGCACCGGGCGCTGTCCGCACGGGACGCAGGCCGGACGGGACGCAGGCCGGACGGGGCGCAGGCCGCACGGAGCGGCGGCACGCGGGTCGAGGCCGCGTCGCCCGCCCCCGTCAGCGCAGGCGGACGAAGGCGCGCAGGCCCGGGTCGTGGTCATGGGCCTCGACGAAGCCGAGCGATTCGTAGAAGGCGCGCTGGCTCGGTTCGGCATCGGTGAGCAGCACCTTTTGGCGCACTGCCGCGAAGGGGGCGAAGGCCGCCTCCACCAGCGAACGGCCGATGCCGGTCCGGTGGGCGTCCGGCCGCACCAGCACGTCCTGCAGGTACGCGAGGGTCGCGCCGTCGCCCACCACCCGTGCCATCCCCAGGAGCTCGCCGTCGCGCCGTGCGGTGACCACGTGCTCGCTGCCGAGGACCGAGCGCTCGAGGGTGGCCGGGTCCTCGGTGTACGCGCTCCATCCCACCGCGGAGTACAGCTCGAGCATCTCGCCCAGCGACGGGACCTCTGCAGCGATCACGAGCTCGCCCGCGGGCGGCGCGAGGGCGGGGTCCGTCGGCAGCCAGCGGGAGTCCACGAGCTGGAACAGGCGGCAGTCCGCCCAGTCGTCGCCGAGGCGGAGGTAGTCCGGGGCCAGCCCGTACTCCGCGAAGCCGCACTTCTCGAGCACCCGGGCGGAGGCATCGTTGCCCACCTGCACCTCCGCCTGCAGACGATGCAGCCCGAGCCCGCCGAACGCGACCGCGATCGCCGCGCGCGACGCATGGGTGGCGATGCCGCGACCGGCCACCTCGGCATCGACCCAGTAGCCCAGCGACGCCGACTGGAAGGCCCCGCGGGTGATGCCGGCCAGGGTCATGCGCCCCACCAGGCGCGCGGTGCCTTCGGTGCCCGCGCTGGAGCCGGCAGCCTCCTCGAGCCAGATCCCGAGGCCCAGGCTGCGACCGGCCTCGCGCTCGGCGATGCCGTGGGCGAGGGCGGCGCGCTGGCCCTCCTCGGTGAACCATGCCTCTTCGCGCGCTGGCGCGCCGACCAGCAGGGCCTCGCGATTGCGCAGCTCGAGGTCGAGCAGCGCGGGGGCGTCGGCGGCGGTGAGCAGGCGCAGGGTGACCTGCTCGGGAGACACCGGCGCACCGGCGGACGGCACGGGCACCGTCACCTCCCCCGGCCGGGACGTCGCCGCGCTCACTCGCCGGTCCGACCGTCGACGGCCTCGCACAGCAGGTCGAGATGTCCCTGGTGGCGGGCGTACTCCTCGAGCAGATGGCTGAGGATCCACCGGAGGTTCAGCTCCTGGCCCCGGCGCCAGCCGAGCACCGGGGCGTCCAGATCCGGCCAGCGCGCCTGTGCGGCACGGGACGCCTCGACCTGCTCGCGGTAGGCGGCGACGTCGGCCAGGGCGGTCTCGGCCGTCGCGTCGAGGAAGTCCCCGTCCGGGTTGTCGTCGCTGCAGTGCGGGTCCGGCTGCTCCTCGCCGTGCAGCACCTCGAGGAGCCAGTAGGCCTCGACATCGGCGAGGTGGCGGAGGATGCCCGCGGGGCTCAGCGCTGAGGGCGGCACGGAGCGGCGGGCCAGCTGCTCGCCGTCCAGCCCGTCGATCTTGAGCAGCACCGTCTCCCGGTAGTACTCGAGCCAGCCGTCGAGCGACTCCCGCTCACCGGCCATCATCGACGGTTCGACGCGGGTGTCGGGGCGGGCGGAGGAGCGGGGATCCGGGGAGGTCATGGGAGCACTCTGGCACGCGGAGGCCCGGGCGGCGAGCGGATTCCGGTGCGCCGACGGGGTGGGCGGTCAGAGGGGGAGGACGCAGAGGGGCGAGCCGGCGGGCAGGCGGGCGTGCAGGCGACGGGACGGGCAGGCGGGGGGACGGGCAGGCGGGGGGACGGGCAGAACTGGGAGCACGACAGACAGGCCAGGCGGCCCGAGCAACTGCCAGCACCCTCGCCGCGCGCCCCGGGACGGTCGACTACTGGCGCAGGAGCGATGACTGCGGCGATATCGGCATAGTCCTCGCCATGGCGCCAGTACCCGACCATGGCGAGAGGGAAGAGGGCGTGGCCGTGGGCTCCGGACGCGCGAGAGGGAAGAGGTCGCGGCCGTGGGCTCAGGGCGCGCGAGAGGGAAGAGGTCGCGGCCGTGGGCGCGCGGGCGGGCGGGCGGCAGCGCTCCGGGCGGGAAACCGACCGGCGGCCCCGGTCTCCGCCCGGCAAGCCCGACGGGTCAGAGCAGCGTCTGGACCAGGGTCACCGCGGCCACACCGCCCAGCAGCACGGAGAACAGCAGGGCGAGCGTGGAGGGGCGGGCCTTCGAGGACAGCGGCCCGCCGAGGATGCCGCCCACCGCGGAGCCTGCGGCGAAGACGAGGGTGGTCACCCAGTCGATCTGGACGTCGGTGCCCAGGCGCGCCAGCAGGCTCGTGATCGTCGCGATGATCATGACCAGCAGGCTGGTGCCGGAGGCGCGGCGCATGGCGAGGCCCAGCGCGATCACCAGCATCGGCACCACGATGAACCCGCCGCCCACGCCGAAGAACCCGGTGAGGAAGCCGGTGAGGGTGGCCGCGGCGATCACCAGCGGCAGGCGCGGGGAGGAGGGACGTGCCGGGGTGGTCGGCAGCTCGGGCTCGCCGTGGTGGCGGAGCATGCCGTCGGCCGCCTCGACGGTGTCGGGGCCGGGCTGGTCGAGCACCGGATCATCGTGCGTGGCCACGGTCTCGGCGCAGTCCGCGTCGACCGCGCGGCCGTGGGCGGCGGCCTCCGCGCGCTCCTCGCGGCGGGTGCGCAGGGCGCGGCGCAGCATCGCGATCGCGACCGCCACCAGCATCGCGCCGAACAGGGTGAGCAGCAGGTGCTCGGGGACCAGGGCTGACAGTCGCGAGCCGAGCACCGCGCCGACCACCGAGACCCCCGCGAACACCAGGCCGTTGCGCCAGTCCACGTTCCGGTTGCGGGCGTGGTGCGGCAGGCTCGCCAGCGCCGTGATCAGCACGATGATCAGGCTCGAGGCGGTCGCGGAGTGCGCGGGCATGCCGAGCCCGAACACCAGCACAGGCACGGCGAGGATGCCGCCGCCGGCTCCCAGGGCGCCGACCACCACGCCGACGCAGAGGCCCACCCCGATCGCGAGCAGGACGAGTTCCATGGAGCGGGGTCCTCCCTCGGGGGCGATGGGTGCGCAGCAGGGTGAGCATATGTCCGAACTTTCTGCCGAGGGAGTCGGTTCCGTCCGGCGCCCCGGGCGCCGTGGCGAACCTCGCGCTGGATAGGATCGAAGGCCCCACGACAGGAGCGACGATGGCCCCGCACCGGCCCGAGCAGGCACCGGCGCCGTTGGACCCCGCCTCGCCCGCGATGGGCGAGCTGCTACGCAGATCCTGGCGCGCCGGGACGCTGATGCTCCCGTCGGCCCCCGCTCCGTCGCCCCGCACCCCGTCGGCCCCCACCGCCGCGCAGTCCGGGAGCCTGCAGGTCGCGCTCGCGGGCGTCGGCGAGCGCTTCGCCGCCTGGCGCGTGATCCCGCCGGGAGGCGCCGCGCTGATCGTGCGGATCCCGCACGTCGCCCCCGACGAGCTGCACCAGGACCTCGCCCACGAGATCGCGGCCCTCTCCCTGCTGCCCTCGGGAGTGGGTCCCGACCCGGTCGCCGTGCACGACGACCCCGCCACCAGTCCCCTCGGGCGCCCGTTCGTGGTGACCACCGCGATCCCGGGCGAGGTCGCCGCGCCGACCGCCTGGTCGGCCGCGCATCTGCGGGCCCATGCCGCGCATCTCGCCCGCCTCCACGCGGTCTCCGCCCCGGGCCGCGGCCCGGTCTCGACGGGGCCCGATCCCTGGTCGGCGATCGCCCCCGGGCCGCAGCACCTCCTGCCCGAGGTGGAGGGCGAGCTGCGCGCCGCGCAGGTGGCGCACGGCGCGGCGATCGCCGAGCATCGTCTGGCCCCTCTGCTCGAGGCGGCCCTCGAGGTGGTCGCCGCGACCGAGGCGCAGTTCGCGCAGCTGGACGGCTTCGTGCTCTGCCACGGGGACCTGTGCGCCACGAACATCCTGTGGGACGGGGCCGATCCGGCCGGCGGCCCGCCCGCGGTGCAGTACATCGACTTCGAGTGGGCCCAGGGCGATGATCCCGCCCGTGACCTGGCGATCCTGGGCGGCTCGGTGCACGGCGGCCCCTGGTACGTGCCGCTGACCGACGAGCAGGTGAGCGCCTTCGTCGACGCCTACGTGCGCGCCCGCGGCGAGCTGGGCGAGGTGCCGGACTCCGTCGCCGACACCGCCTCGCTCCGCGACCGGATGCGGGCCTGGACCGCCTACGAGCGCAGCGCGATGCTCGTGCACGTCGCCTCCCGCGCCGCGACCAGCGCCGCCCACCGCCGGGTCCTCCCGGCGCTGCGCGGCACCCTCGCCGTGACGCTGGGCGTCGACGTCTGAGCACGACGGCTCCGCACCCGTCGGCCCCTCCCCCGCACGTGCCTCGCACCACCGCGACTGGCGCGGCCGCCACCGGCTCTGCGTACGGTGGGCCCATGAGTGACTTCGTGAAGAACGCCGACAACGCCCCGGGCGGGTACGTCGCGGCAGAGGCCGCCGGACTCCGCTGGCTCGCGGAACCGCAGGTCGTGCCCGTGGTGGAGGTGATCGCGGAGGAGAAGAAGGAGCTGCGCCTGGCGCGGCTGGAGTCCGTGGAGCCGACGGCCGGGGCCGCCCGGGAGCTGGGCCGCGGCCTGGCGCGTCTGCACGACGCCGGCGCACCTTCCTTCGGCTGGACCCCGGCTGATGACGCCTTCTTCGGCCCGCTGGAGAGCCCCTTCGCCGTCACGGCCGCCCCGAGCACGGACTTCGCCGGCTACTGGGCCGACGATCGGCTGCGCCCGCTCGCCGATACCGTCACCCGCACCCTCGGCGCCGACGGCCACGACACCGTGGACGAGGCGATCGACATCATCGCCGACGGCGCCTTCGACGGCGTCAGCGGTGAGGGCGAGGAGGAGCCGGCCCGCGTGCACGGCGACCTGTGGTCCGGCAACGTGCTGTGGACCGCGGACGGCGCGACCCTGATCGATCCCGCCGCCCACGGTGGCCACCGCCTCGAGGACCTCGCGATGCTCTCCCTGTTCGGAGCGCCCTTCCTCGACGAGATCCTCGAGGGCTACGAGGCCGAGCACCCCCTGCCCGAGGGCTGGGAGCAGGACCTTCCCGCCCACCAGCTCTTCGGCCTGCTCGGCCACGTGCGGGTGTTCGGCGAGGCCTACGTGGACCAGACCATCGCCACCGCCCGGGCGATCATCACCCGGGCGGACGAGCTGGGGTTCTGACCCCCGACCGGACCGACGACCTCCGTCGTCGGCTCCGGATCAGTGGTCGTGGCCCTCGTGGTCGCCGCCGGCGTCCGACGCCTCGTCCGCAGTGCCCTCGTGGTCGTGGCCCTCGTGGTCGTGATCCTCGTGGTCATCCCCCTCGCCGCCGTGGTCGTGGGCGTCGCCACCCTCCGAGTCCCCGGCGCCGGGCGTGATCTCGTACTCGCCGGACGCGGTGCCGGTGGTCACCTGGATCTCATGCGGCACGACGGGCAGATCGAGCTCGCGGTAGATCTCACCGCTGGCCACGTCGACCATGGTGAGCTTCTTGGCCTGCGGGTCCACCACGAAGGCGGTGCCGTCGGCGACGGCCATCATCGGAGCGGCCTGCTGCCACTGATCGGGCTCGGTCCACTCCCCCGTGACCGGCACCTCGTGCAGCATCTCCCCGGTCTCGGGATCGAGGATGTTCAGCTCGCCGTCGTAGGTGAGCACCAGCGCCTCGCCGTCGGGACCGCGGTCCAGGGAGCGGAACCAGTAGGGCGAGCCCAGGTCCACGACCTGCTGGGTCTCGTCGCGGGTGTCGATCAGCGCGATCTCGGTGGGGCGCTCGATACCGTCCTCGGGCTCGGCCTCGACCTTGAGGTCGGCGAGCACGATCGGCGAGTCCTCATGACCCTTCTGGTTGCCGGAGCGCTGGAAGTCGCCCTCGATCTCGACCTTGTGGAACGCGCCGTCGCGGTAGATCACGGAGCCGTTCTCGCAGCCCAGGCTGATCACGTCACCGGACTCGGTGGGCTGCGCGGACGCCTCGCCGTGCACGCCCGGGCAGTCGGTGGTCTCGGCCGTGACCTTGCCGTCGGCGTCGAGCACCTGGACGGTGCTGCGGGATTCCTCGGTGCCCTGGGTGGTGAGCAGCCCGCCGTCCTCGAGCGGCACGGCGACGCCGTGATGCGGATCGTCGGTGGCGGTCTCCTCGAGCACGCCGAGGTCGCCGTCGGCGAGCGTGGTGGGGTCGATGATGGTGATGGCGCCGGTGCCGTCGGAGAACAGGGCGGTGCGGTCGCCGTGCGGGACCACGTGGCCGGGGTGCGGGGCGTTCACGGAGAGGTCGGTGAGCGCGGGCTCCTGCACGTAGTAGTGGAAGTGGTCGCCGTGGCCCTGGGCGAGCAGTCCCGTGTCGTACATCGTGATCGCATCGGAGGCGCTGACGGCGACGTGCCGGCCGTCGCCGGCGGGGTTCAGGCGCACGTACCCCTCGATCTCGGAGGTGCCGAGCGTGGCGCCGTCGGTCGAGTCGATCGTGGTCACTCCGCCGTCGTGGGCGAGCACGATGCGCGGGGACAGCGCGCCGACCTCGGTGCGGTCGGAGGAGGGTGCGGCCTCGGCGCCGCCGCCGTCGGAGGCCTGCGCGCCCCTGTCGGAGGCTCCGGTGCCGCCGTCGGACGCGCCGCCGCAGGCGGAGAGCGCGAGCAGGCTCGCGCCGAGGAGGGCGGCGAGGCGCGGCTTAGCGATAATGGTTCTCATGGGATTCATGAGGCGAGACTAGCAGTTGCCGACAATCGTTCTCATGTCGACGAGGGGTGCTCCGGGTCACATCTGCCGTCGGCGGTTCCCGAGCATGGCCCGCGACGACGCGGACCCCGGCAGCAGGGCCGACGGGTGCCGCGGCCGCCGGGCCCAGGAGCCGGGCCGGCGCACACGCACGCACCGGCGCCTCGAACGACGTTGTGCGCTGTGCTTCCACTGCTGGAAGCACAGCGCACAACGTCGAGACCCACCCCCCGGGCCGCCCACACACAAGAAGGGCCCGACCGTTCCCGGCCGGGCCCTCCCTGATCAGATCGAGGTCGGCTCAGATCACGCCGAAGGCGATCATCGCGTCGGCCACCTTGCGGAAGCCAGCCACGTTCGCGCCCACGGCGTAGTCGCCGGGGCGACCCACCTCCTCGGCGGTCTCGAGGCAGGTGGTGTGGATGTTCTTCATGATCTCGGTGAGGCGGTTCTCGGTGTGCTCGAAGCTCCACGCGTCACGGCTGGCGTTCTGCTGCATCTCGAGCGCGCTGGTCGCGACGCCGCCGGCGTTCGCGGCCTTGCCGGGACCGAAGGCGACGCCGGCCTCGCGGAGCACGGCGACCGCGTCCGGGGTGCAGGGCATGTTCGCGCCCTCGGAGACGGCCTTGACGCCGTTCTTGACGAGGGTGCGCGCGGCGTCGGCGTCGAGCTCGTTCTGAGTGGCGCTGGGCACGGCGATGTCCACCGGGACGTCCCAGACGCTGCCGCCCTTGACGAAGCGCGCCCCGTTGCCGCGGCGCTCGGCGTACTCGGTGATGCGGCCGCGCTCGACCTCCTTGATCTGCTGGAGCAGCTCGAGGTCGATGCCGTTCTCGTCCACCACGTAGCCGGAGGAGTCCGAGGCGGTGACCGCGATGCCGCCGAGCTGACGGACCTTCTCGATCGCGTAGAGGGCGACGTTGCCGGAGCCGGAGACGGCGACGCGGCGGCCGTCCACCGAGGAGCCACGGGCCTTGAGCATCTCGTCGGCGAAGATGGCCGCGCCGTAGCCGGTGGCCTCCTTGCGCACGAGCGAGCCGCCCCAGTCCAGGCCCTTGCCGGTGAGCACGCCGGCCTCGTAGCGGTTGGTGAGGCGCTTGTACTGACCGAAGAGGTAGCCGATCTCCCGAGCGCCCACGCCGATGTCGCCGGCGGGGACGTCGGTGTACTCGCCCATGTGGCGGTGCAGCTCGGTCATGAAGGACTGGCAGAAGCGCATGACCTCGCCGTCGCTGCGGCCGTGCGGATCGAAGTCCGAGCCGCCCTTGCCGCCGCCGATGGGCAGGCCGGTGAGGGAGTTCTTGAAGATCTGCTCGAAGCCGAGGAACTTCACGATGCCGAGGTTCACGCTGGGGTGGAACCGCAGGCCGCCCTTGTACGGGCCGAGCGCGGAGTTGTACTCGACGCGGAAGCCGCGGTTGACCTGGACGATGCCGTCGTCGTCGACCCAGGGCACCCGGAAGATGATCTGGCGCTCGGGCTCGCAGAGCCGCATGAGGATCCCGTGGTCCTGGTACTCCGGGTGACGGTCCTGGATGACCTCCAGGGACTCGAACACCTCCCGGACTGCCTGGTGGAATTCCGGCTCGCCGGCATTGCGGCGGAGCACCTGGTCATAGGTGGCCTGGAGCGTCGAGTCGAGCATCGCGGTCCTTTCAAGGGGCCCGGTGGACCCAGGATGGATCCGGGGCCTCCGAGGTCGAAGGTCTGGGCGCGGCCCAGAGTACGCGGAGACCTCAGATCCGGGCACCGGGTGTTCGATGAGTGGGCATGCAGGGCGCACGGAATGCATGCATCCCGTGCTCTCGCGGCCGACGGGCCGGGTCGTGCCCTCGGCCGGATCACCCCGGATCACCTCGGATCGCGGCGGATCGCCCCGCGCCCTCAGCTCCCCGGCGGGACCTCCCCCACACCGAACTCGCGGATCTGCACCCACTGGCCGCCAGGGTTCTTCGCGGTCACGCGGAGGCGGCAGAAGCGGGCGTCGACCGGCTCGTCCAGGCGGGCCCGGGCCACGGCGGTGCCGTCGGTCGCGCCGATCTCGGTCCAGGTCTCGCCGTCGGCCGAGAGCTCGAGGACGCCCTGGTAGATCTGGTCACCGGGGGTCGCGTCGCTCTTGGCCATCTGCACCTGCACGTAGCGGACCGGGTGGTTCTCCTCGAGCTCGACCTGCACCACGTCGCCCACCGTCGGGGCGCTGCTGGACCAGAACATGCTCGCGGGGTCCCCGTCGACGATCCGCCCGATCTCGTAGTCCCGGTAGGTGCCCAACGTGGTCGTCGCCGCGGCGGGCAGACCGCGGAAGGGCAGCGAGAGGTCCGTCGGCCGCACCGCGCGCAGCTCTTCCCAGGCCCGGGCGAGGAAGGCGTCGAACACGCCGTCGCCCACGCTCGGGACGATCTGGTTCTCCGTGTACACGCCGTCGGCCCGCTGGTCGGGCACGGTGGCCTCCCCGGCGGCCTCGAGATGCGGCGCCACCTCGGCGGCCGCGGCGGAGGCGTCCTCGAGGCGGTCCTCGGCGATGGCCCGGAGCATCTCGAGCTGAGCCTGGAGGGCACGCGACCAGTGGCCGGCCGCGACCATCCACGCCCGGGTGTCGGCGTAGAAGCCCTCCGACGCCATCGGCGCGAGGGAGTCCTCGAGGCCGACGATCGCCTCGAGCCGGGCGGCCAGCTCTCCGCCCTCGGCCCGGCCGTCGGCGTACGCGGCCCAGAAGGCCTCGACGTCGGCGGAGAGCGCGGGCGCGGCCGGCGAGCCGGCGCGGTAGGGCCAGTGCTGGTTCAGGTCGGTGAAGACGCGCAGCGCCTCCCGGATCGCGGGCTCAGTCCCGGCGAGCTCGTCGACCGCCGCCTCCCAGGAGCTCTCCGCCTCGTAGACCGGCGGGTTCCAGCAGTAGTCGGCGTAGTTCGCGAGCGAGATCAGCGAGGCGTAGGGCTGGATCATCGGGTTCGCCGTGAAGCCGGCGAGGTGCTCGTGCAGGGTGGGCGCGCGACCCTCGAGGGGGTTGAGGAACAGCCGGTCGCGTCGTCCGTCGTTGACCGGGAAGTTGTCCCAGATGTAGAGGTGCTCCGTGCGGTAGGAGGCCACGGCCGTGCGCACGGACTCCTCCGTGATCGTCGGCGAGAAGACCCCTTCGCCGGTCCACTGGATGCGGATGTCGGGGTGCGCGCCGCTGCCGAAGTCGGCCTTGTAGGCGGTGGGCTCGGAGCCCGAGTAGTGCGTGGGGACAGTCTGGAGCGGGGCGAGGCCGTGCGCCTCGACGTAGTCCGTCTGCAGACGATTGAGATAGTGCACCTGCGCCTCGGCGAGGGAGCCGAACTGGGCGGCATCCTCCTCGCCCAGCTCGGTGGGGATGTCGTCCAGCGCGATGTAGAAGCTGGTCACGCCCAGTTCGCGGAGCTGCTCGAACTTCGTCACCGTGGCCTCGAAGTCCTCGTCGCTGCCGTAGGTGATGTCGTTGCCGGGCGAGAGGGCGAAGGTGAAGCTCACGTGGTTCGCGTTCGCGGTCTCGACCAGCTCGGCGAGATCGGCGAGCTGGTCGCCCTCGTAGAGCTCGCGCCACTTCGAGCGCAGCAGGAGGTCGTCCTTGGGGGTGTAGATGTAGGTGTTCAGCTTGTGCTCGCCGTAGAAGACGAAGTGATCCAGGCGCGAGCGGTGCGACCAGGGGATCCCGTAGAAGCCCTCGATCGCGCCGCGGATCTCCATGAGCGGCTCGTCCCGCACCTGCACGGCGGGGACCCGGGTGCTGCCGGCGAGCAGCTGGCGCAGGGTCTGGACGGCATAGAAGGTGCCGCGGGCGTCGTGCCCGGCGAGCACGAGGGTGGCGCCGCGATGGCGGGCGGCGGCGAGCACGTAGCCGTCGGCGGCGAGATCCTCCGGGCCCTGGACGCCCACGACCTCCAGCGCGTCGGCGAGGGTCGGGTTGTCCTCCGGGGTGCCCAGGTGCACGCGGGTCCCGCCAGGGCGGACCTCCCCACCCACCTGCACGCTCACCGTACAGCCCACGCTCTCGAGCAGGGCCGTGAGCGCCGCCCGGGCGACGGCGTCCGTCTCCTCCCCGACGTGCACGGTCACCGATCCCCCGAGCACCACCTCGCCCGCCGCGGTCCCGACGGCCTGCGGGGCGGGACGCATCTCCGGCACACGACCCGGGGTCCCGCCGTCGGCGAGGGCGGAGGTCCCCGGGAGGGCGAGGGCGCCGCCGGCGGCCAGGCCGAGCCCGAGGGCCGCCCGACGGGTGAGGGCTGAGGGAGCGGAGGAGGAGGACGTGGATCGATGCACAGAAGTCACCTTCCGGTGCCTCGCGCAGCGCGCGGGCGGGGGTGGGGGTGGTGGCAGGACCGGGCCCGACCACTTTCTGTGATCGGCCCCACAGGACCGCCCCCAACCTACCAAGCGAGCCCCGCCCTGACGGGCGATTCAGGCGGCGCCGTCGGCGCCGTCCGCCTCGGGCTGAAAGATCTCCTCGATGGAGCACCCGAACAGGGCGGCGATCCGGAAGGCCAGCGGGAGGGAGGGGTCGTAGCGGTCGTTCTCGAGGGCGATCACGGTCTGGCGGGAGACGCCGAGGGCGGTGCCGAGCTCGGCCTGGGACCAGCGGCGCTCGGCGCGGCGGGCCTTGAGGTCGTTGCGCATCGCGGGCCCGCTCAGCGGTACCGGACGGCGGAGACGATGGTCCCCGCGATCCAGGCGAGCATGAGGATCGAGAAGGCGAAGATCCAGTTCATCGCCGGGAGCAGCGAGAACTGCAGCACGCCGACGGCGAGGATCAGCGGCACGGAGACGACGAAGGCGACCATGACCGCCTCGGCGATCTTGCGACGCTCGAACTCGTCGCCGCTGCGGTACATGTCGATGTTCGCCCAGGCCATCAGGCCGACGGCGGGGAGCACGAGCAGCGCGGGCAGCCAGGCCGGGACGCCGACGGCCTGCGCGACCTGGGTCAGCGCGAGGCTCGCGACGTAGAGGACGACCCCGCCGACGAAGCGGACGGCGAAGACCCGGTTGACGCGGGAGCGGGGGGTGGTGGCGGCGGTCATGGCGACTCCTTCACTCGATGATGATCGATGCGGTTGCGATGCCCCGGCCGGAGCACCAGCATCGCCTTCCCCTCAAAAGTAAGGCGTGCTTGACATCGAAGTCAAGGGATCTTGACACAAAATGTCAAGGACACCTGACAGAGCGCGGGCGGCGCCCGTCGACCGCAGCCCGCACGCTCACCCCAGACGCACATCCAGCTCGCACTGCACCCACGCCGGATCGTCCGTGGTGATCGTGTCGACGCCGCAGGCCAGCGCCACCTCGAGCTGCGGAACAGTGTTGACCGTCCACGGGTTCACCGCGAGCCCGGCCTCATGCACGGCCTCGGCCGCCTGCAGGCTGAGCCCCTTGATCGAGGGGCCGATCCCGGCCGCGCCGAGCTCGCGGGCAGTCGCGATCGCCTGCTCGTCGACCTGGCCGACCAGGTAGGAGACCGGCGTCTCGGTGGTGCGGCGGATCTCGGCGAGCGCATCGACATGGAAGGAGATGACCGTGGAGGCCGCGGCCGGGGAGCCCTTCGGCAGCGCGGTGAGGATCTCGGCGACGGCCTGGGCCGCGGCGGCGACCTTGACCTCGATGAACACCGGGGCGGTGGTCATCTCCAGCAGCTCGGCGAGGGAGGGCACGCGCTCCCCGCCCTCGAGCAGCACGGTGTCGAGCTGCGCCCGCGTGAGCTCGCCGATCGCCCCGGTGCGCAGGGGCGAGTCGGAGGCGACGGTGCGGTCGATCGTCTCGTCGTGCATGACGACCACCTCGCCGTCGGCGCTCAGGTGCACATCGCACTCGAGCAGCTGCGCGCCGTCCTCGAGCGCCCGTCGGAACGCGGCGAGGGTGTTCTCGGGGGCGTGGGCCGAGGCGCCGCGGTGACCGACGATCGCGGGGCGCTGCTGGGGTGCGGGGCTGGACTGGTTGGTCATGACTCTCCTGAGAAGAGGGGTGTTGCGGTCGACGGCGCCGACCGAGACTGCTCCACCGCACCACGAATGCCGGCGACGAGCACTCCGATCCATTGGACCGCCGTCGTGACCTGCATCACAACGAATGCGGCTTCGCCTCGAGGTCGAGTGCGGCGACGGGGTGGACACCGGCGCCGAGGTCGCTCAGACGCCGGTGCGGCGCTCGATCTCCACGGCGGCCCAGGCGGGGTCGTCCACGGTGATCGTGTCGCAGCCGAGCTCGAGGGCCCGCTCGAGCTCCTCCTCGGAGCGCGCGGTCCACAGGTTCAGCGCGACGCCGAGCTCCTTGGCCCGCTCCACGTCGGCCTGACGCGCATCGGCGATCCGCACCCCCGCCTGCGCGACCCCCAGATCCCGGCAGGCCTCCCACCACTGCGGCGAGGTCGCCGTGGTGGTGAGCATCAGCGGGATCTGCGGGGCGAGCTCGCGGGTGCGCCGCAGCGGCTCCTCGTGGAAGGAGATCACCCAGGCCGGAGCACCGTCCGGCTCCTGCCAGGCGGTGGGGACGAAGTAGTCCTGGAGGATCGCCACCACCCGCTCCGCGGCGTCGACCGCCTTGATCTCCACCAGCACCGGGATCCGGTTGCCGTCCTCCCGCACCGCCACCTCGAGCACCTGGGCGAGGGTCGGGATGTGCTGTCCCTCCCCCACCAGCACGCGATCCAACTGGGTGCGGGTGAGGTCCGAGACCGCGCCGGTGCGCAGCGGGGAGTCCGCCTGTGCGGTCCGGTCCAGGGTGGCGTCGTGGATGATCACGTCCTGGCCGTCGGAGCTCAGGTGCACGTCGCACTCGAGCCAGGTCGAGCCCTCGGCGACACCGCGACGGAAGGACTGGACGGTGTTCTCGGGGCTGAGCGCGGCGGCGCCGCGGTGCCCGACGATCTCGGGCTGCTGGAAGGTCATGTGGTCGATCTCCTCGAAGGATCCGGGGCGGGACCCGCCGACTCGGGCGGCGGGCCTGCGGCTCCGGGCGTTCCGCCGCCCGGAGCCGCGCGGTCTCGACGGTGAGGCCGAGCCCGTCAGGTGCGCACGACCGGGCGAGCCGGTCGGGCGCGGTGGCTCAGTTCCAGCCCTCGAAGGCCACTGCCTCATAATCCTCGCGGTTGTCGTCCAGGGTCTCCTGGAGGGTGGCCGCGAGCGTGTCGAGCACCTTCTGGGGATCGGCGCCGTCACCGAAGACCTGGCCCATCGCGGCGCCGATCTCGGTGATGGAGCCCTGGTCCCAGTTGGTGTAGTCCGCGGTGCGGGCGTTCTCGAGCTGGGCCAGGGAGACGCCGTAGTTGGGGTTCTTCGCGACGAGGTCCTTGACCACCTGGGTATCGCGCGCGGCCTCGACGATCGGGACGTAGCCCGTGCCCACGTGCCACTCGGCGGACTTCTCCGGCTGCCCGAGGAAGCGGAACAGCTCCGCGCACGCGTCCTGGCGGTCCTGGGAGTCGGTCTTGACGATCGAGAGTCCCGAGCCGCCGGTGGGGACCTGCTTCTCCTCGCCCTCCTTGGACAGCATGAAGGCGGTGCCGATCTCGAAGACGCCCTCGGTGGCCTGGGTCTGACCGGTCAGCGAGGCGGTCGAGCCGCGCCAGCCGGCGGCCAGGCCGGAGGCGAAGTCGGTGGCGGAGTCCTGGGCGAGGTAGCCGTAGCCGTCGTCGTGGACGAACTTCCGCATCCACTCCAGCCACTCGACGCCGCGCTCGTCGTTGATCGAGACCGCGAAGTCCTGGTCGGAGTTCGCGCCGCCGAAGCCCCAGATGTCGGCCTGGCCGCCCCAGGCGTCGGCCGCGAGGGTGATGGCGGACAGCGGGCGGCCGTCGACCTGGATCTTGGCGAGCTCGGGAGCGAACTCGGCGAGGTCCTCCCAGGTCTCGGGGCCCTCCTCGGGCAGACCTGCCTCGATGTAGCGGGTCTTGTTGTAATAGAAGAGCGGGGTCGAGCGGGCGAAGGGCACCACGTAGGTGTCGCCGCCGGCCTTGCCCTCGGCGACGTAGTTCTGGATGTACTTGTCCAGGTTCCACTCGTCGTCGAAGTAGCCGTCCAGCGGCGCGAGGGCGCCGGACTGGTGGAACTGGAGCCACTGCATCTCGGGGAAGCAGACGATGTCCGGCACGGTGCGGGCCTGGAGCGCGGCGGTGAACTTCTGGTTGAGGTCGACGTAGCCGCCCACGGACTCCGCGATCGCGACGATCTCGTCCTGCGACTCGTTGAACTCGGCGAACTGCTTCGAGAGCACCTCGTAGTTGGTGTCGGTGAAGGGCGCCCAGAACAGGATCGGGGTGCGGCCCTCGTACTCCTTGGGGACGGTGAGGTCGGCCTGGGAGAAGCCGTCACGCACGGTGCCGTCCTCGCCGCCGCCACCTCCTCCGGGAGCGCCGCAGGCGGCGAGGCCGGCCGCGCCGGTGCCGAGGCCCAGGGCCGCGAGCATGCTGCGGCGGGAGACGTTGAAGGGGGTGCGGGACATGGGGATCGCTCCTTGGAAGGGGTCGGTCGGGGCATGCGGTCTGGGGCGGGGCGTCCTGCAGGACGCGGTGCGGGCGGCGTGCGGGGCACGCGGGTGCCCGCCCGGGCAGGGCCCGGGGGCTGGTGGGGATCCGGTGGGCGGGCCGACGGATCCGGGGTGCGAGCGGCGCGAACGGTCAGGACCTGTTCGGTCCGGGGCTCACGTGATCGCTGCGGCCATCACTTCATCGCGCCGGCGGCCAGGCCGCCGATGATGCGCTTCTGTGCGAGGAAGAAGAGGATCAGCATCGGCAGGGAGACGAACACGGCGCCGGCCATGATCACGCCCCAGTTGCTGTAGCCCTCCTGGCTGCGCAGGAAGAGCAGGCCGATGGGCAGGGTGCGCATGTCCGCGGTGGAGGTGACGATGAGCGGCCACACGTACTCGTTCCACTTCCCGACCATCACGATCAGGGTCGCGGTGAGGATCATCGGGCTGGACAGCGGCACCACGATGGTGAGCATCCGGCGGAGGTGGCCCGCGCCGTCGATCTCCGCGGCCTGCAGGATGTCCTTGTCGATGGTCCGCATGTACTGGTAGAGCAGGAACATCGCGAAGGCGCTGGCGATGCCGGGAAGGATGATGCCGGCGTAGGAGTTCAGCCAGCCCAGGTTCGCGATGGTGATGTAGTTGACGATCAGCGTCACGTGGCCCGGCAGCATCATCGAGGCGATGATCAGGGCGAAGGCGATCTTCTTGAACCGGAACTCCACGAACACGAAGGCGTACGCGCACAGGATCGCGAGGGTGATCTCGAGGAAGGTGCCCACGCCCGTGGTGATGATCGAGTTGACGAAGAAGCGGTCGAACGGGGCGCTGTTCCAGGCCTGCGTGAAGTTCGCGAGGGTCAGCTCGCCGGGGATCCACTGCAGCGGCCAGGTGTAGATGTCCTGGTGGGGCTTCAGGGCCGAGGAGAACAGCCAGTACAGCGGGAGCGTGAACACCACGATGGTGGCGACGACGCCGGCGATCAGCAGCCCGGTCCTCCAGAGGGGGCGGCGGGGGCCGCGATCACGGCCGCGGTTGCGCGCGGCGGGCGCGGAGGGGGTCTCGAGCGAGCCCGGGTCGAGGGTCAGAGCGCTCATGAGTCGTAGTTCACCTTCTTCTCGCCGTAGCGGACCTGCACGTACGTGATGGCCAGCAGCAGCACCAGCAGCACGGTGGCGCCGGCCGATGCCTTGCCGATGTCGAACTTCTGGAAGGCCTCCTCGTAGACCATCCAGCTCAGCGTGCTCGAGGAGATCCCGGGCCCGCCGTTGGTCATGATCGAGATGATGTCGAAGGCCTGGGCGGCCGAGATGATGCCGGTGATCGAGAGGAAGAACGTGATCGGGCTCAGCAGCGGCAGCGTGAGGTGGCGGAACAGCTTCCAGCCGTGCGCGCCGTCGAGGGCGGCGGCCTCGTAGAGGTCCTTCGGCAGATCGAGGATCGCGGTGTAGCAGATGACGGTGACGAAGCCGAGGCGCTGCCAGGTGTAGGCGATGGTGATCGCCCACAGCGACCAGTCCGAGGTGGTGGTCCAGGCCGGCGAGTCGGCCCCGAACAGGGAGAACGCCCAGCGGGAGAGACCGTAGTTCGGGTCGAACATGAACAGCCACAGGATGCCCACGGCGGCCCCGGGGAGCATGTGCGGGGCGAAGGCCATGGTCTGCGCGAAGCCGGTCAGCGGCACCTTGGTGGCCAGCAGGCTCCCCAGCACCAGGCCCAGCGCGAGCGAGCCCACCACGCTCACGCCGGTGAAGATCAGCGTGTTCAGCATGACCTGGCCGAAGTTGGGGTTCGTGAACAGGTCGGTGTAGTTCTCCAGGCCCACGAAGTCCGGGCTCGGGGCCACGAAGTCCCAGTCGAAGAAGCTCAGCCCGATGTTGTAGAGCGCCGGGTAGTACGAGAAGACGATGATCGCCAGCAGGTTCGGCGCGATGAGCAGGCCGAAGAGGAGGGCGTCGCGGCGGGCGCGGCGGCGGCGCTGCGGCGAGCGCCGGCGCTCCTCGCTGCGGCCCCGGGGCCCGGTGGCGGTCGCCCCGCGGGAGCTGTCGCCGGAGGGGCCGACGGGCGCCTCGGCCTGCGCGGCCCCAGACGGGACCGCGGGGTCCGTGCGGGGGCTGCGGACGGAGATCGACATGGGAGCGCTCCCGGATTCCTGGTCGGTCGATGACCGGGGTCATCGAGGGCTGTCGGTGGCGGCTGCACGCCCGAGGGCGGCTGCCGGTCGGGGCGGAGCCCGCCGCTCCGTGCCACGGCGAGGCCGTGACGACGGTGCGGACGAGGGCGGCTCGGCGACGCCTCCCGGCCTCGTCGACGCCCTCACCGTAGAGAACCGTCCGGGCACTCGCCAACGGAGCATCCGCGCAGGTGAACCGCATATGAACGGGGCCTGTCACCGCTGGTGGGAGCGCTCCCACGTCGAGTCCGTCGGCCCTTCCCCCTGCCTGACGGCGGCTCTCCGGGGCCCCGGTCCACCCACTGTTCACCCCATCGCCCGGAAGAGTTCCCCGTCGGCCGGTTCGAGACAGGAGTCCACGAACGCGGACTTCACCCGACGGTCACCCGTCGGCCCTGGTGGACGTCATCGGGCGGGCTATTCTGCGCCGACACCCGGTCGCGGAGCGGCGGCACGGGCTCCCGCCGCGCGGCTGGTCCGCGCCGACCCCGGAGGAGGGACGGATCATGGCTCGACCACCGACGATGGAGGATGTCGCGCGCGCCGCGGGCGTCTCCCGCTCCACGGTCTCGCGGGTGTTCCAGAACGGCGGGGAGCGCGTCTCCCCGGATGCGATGATCAGGATCCACGAGGCCGCGAAGCGGCTGGGCTACGTGCACAACCTCGTGGCCAGCGGGCTGGCGATGCGGCAGGGCCGGCAGCTGGGACTGCTGATCCGCGACGCCACGAACCCGGCCTACGGCCACCTCCACACCGAGCTGAACAGGGCCGTGGAGGCCGGCGGCCGCACCCTCATCTCGGTCACGGCCTCCCGCCACGACTACGGCACCGCGGAGGTGGAGGGCCTGAACCGGCTCATCGGCCAGCGGGTCGCGGGAGTGTTCGTGGGCACCGGCGTCACCGCGGCGGAGGACCTCGTCGAGACCGTCACCGCCACCCCGATGATGATCGTGGGCCGCCCGAACGAGCACCCGCAGATCGAGTCGGTCAGCTACGACGAGCGCGCCCACGGGCGCCTCATGGCCGAGGAGATCGCCGCGGCCGGCCACCGCCGAATCGCGGTGCTGACCGCCCCGCTGCTCTACTCGCGGGTGTTCGACCTGCGCATGCGGAGCCTCGTCGACCGCTACCACGAGCTGGGCCTCGCCACGGTGCCCGTCGACCTGCTGCCGGTCGAGCAGGGCGTGGTGCGGGCGCTCGACCTCGCCGCCGAGCAGGCTCTGACCTGCATCGTCTGCCCGGTGGACTACGTGGCTCTGGATCTTCTGCGCGCCGCCGCCGCCCGCGGGGTGCGCGTCCCGGAGGAGGTCTCCACCGTCGGCTTCGACGGGATGGGCGACGGGCTGGACCTCATCGGCCTGGCCACGATCCGCCTCCCCGTGGAGGAGGTGGCCCGCAGCGCCGTGGCGCGGATGGAGGAGCTGCTGGCCGACGCCCGGGAGGAGCCCGCGGATCCGTCGGCTCCCCCGGACTCCGCCGGCCCGTCGGCCGCCGCGGACCGCCGACCGGCCGTGCGCCACACCGCGATCCCCGGGCGCCTGCTGCCCGGGCGCACGCTGGGGCCGGCACCCGAACGGCCACGGAGCTGACCACGGCGGTCCGCACCCCGTCCCGCGCGGGCAGGTAAGCCTCGCCGAACCTCATCAGCGCAGGTCAGGCAAGCCTTTCCATGGGTGACAAGTGCGCCGCAGAGGACTACCGTCGGCATCATGAAGATGAGCCATGACCTTGAGAAGAAGTTCCAGGACCAGATCACCCTCGAGTTCGCCGCGTCGATCACCTACCGGCAGCTCGCCATCGAGGCGGACGAGCAGGACCTCCCCGGCATCGCCGCGTGGCTGCGCCACCAGGCCGATGAGGAGATCGTCCACGCCAACAAGTTCATCCAGCACGTCTCGGACCGCGGCAACCACGCGGCGATCGGCACCATCACCGAGCCCGGCGTGGCACCCGGCCTGACCGTGCTGGAGATCTTCGAGGCCGCCCTCGCCCATGAGGAGAAGGTCTCCGAGGCGATCCGCGAGCTGTACCGCAGCGCCGACAAGGAGGGCGACTACGACTCCCGCCCGCTGCTGAACTGGTTCGTGGACGAGCAGATCGAGGAGGAGGCCACCGCCTCGGAGATCATCGGCCGCCTGAAGCTGATCGGCGACGACGGCTCCGGCCTGCTCCGGCTCGACTCCGAGCTGGGCGCGCGCCCCACCCAGTCCACCGAGGCCGCCGAGGACTGATCCTCGCCTGACCGATCCCGTGCGGCGGCGCGTCTGCGACGCCACGGCCGGGATCAGGACCGACGGAGGCCGGTCCGCGCTGCGGCGCGGACCGGCCTCCGTCGTGTCCGGGCCCGTCAGCTCCGGTCGGCGGTCTCCGGGACGGGCGCCGGCTCGACCGGTGTGCCGGCGAGCAGAGGATCGCGCCGCAGCATCATCACCAGCGAGATCGCGAGCGCCAGGATGACGAGGATGAACGGCGCCGCCGAGAGCATCACGGCGGTCTGCAGCGCCTCCAGGCCCCCGGCGTACAGCAGCACGGCGGCGGTCGCACCGGTGAGCAGCCCCCACAGGCAGGTCACCCAGCGTCCCGGCTCGAGGTGGCCGTCCGAGGAGAGCACGGCGAGGACATAGGTGTTCGAGTCCGCCCCGGTGATGAAGTAGAGGACCACCAGACCCACGGCGACGACCGAGGTCAGCGTGGTCAGCGGCAGCTGGTCCAGGAGGCCGAAGAACGCGGTGTTGACGTCCTCCGCCGCGGCGTCGCCGATCGAGGTGCCGCGCTCGAGGTCCATGAACATCGCCGAGCCGCCGAACACGGAGAACCAGACGGAGAAGACCAGCGTGGGCAGCCCCAGGACCACCAGGACGAACTGCCGGATGGTGCGGCCGCGGGAGATGCGCGCCAGGAAGATCCCCACGAAGGCGCCCCAGGAGATCCACCAGGCCATCATGAAGTAGGTCCAGCCCTGCATCCAGGCGAGGTCCTCGCCGTCGGTGGGCAGCAGCAGGCTGATCTCGACGAAGTCGCCCACATACCCTCCCAGCGAGCGCAGGAGGACGTTGATCAGCCAGCTCGTGGGGCCGGTGACCAGCACGAAGAGCAGCAGGGCGGCGGCGATCACCATCGTGGCCTCGCTCAGGTAGCGGATGCCGCGCCCGATGCCGCTCATGGCCGAGGCGGTGAACAGCACCGTCACCAGCGCGATCACCACGAGCTGCACGCCGGTGGTGGTGAGCTCGAGCCCGGTGATCTGGGCCAGGCCCTGGCTGATCTGGGCCGCCCCCAGCCCCAGCGAGGTGGTGGTCCCGAACAGCGTGGACAGGATCACCAGCACGTCGACCGCCCGACCCAGCGCTCCGTCGGCGTGGCGCCCGATCAGCGGCCGCAGGATCGGCGAGACCAGCCCCTTGTTGCCCAGCCGGTGGGTGGAGTAGCCGATCGCCAGGCCGAAGACGGCGAACACCGCCCAGGCGTGCAGGCCCCAGTCCAGGAAGGTGAAGCGCAGGGCGTCCACGACCGCGTCCGGGCTGCCGGGCTCGGCGAGGCCGTGCGGCGGGGCGACCAGGTGCGAGACGGGCTCGGCGACGCCGTAGGTGATCATGCCGATCCCCATCACGGCGCCGAGCAGCATCGCGATCCACGCATAGGTGGGGTACTCCGGGCGCGAGTCGTCCGGACCGAGCCGGATGCCGCCCACCCGGGTGAGCGCCAGGACGAGCAGCAGCGCGATCAGCCCGAGGGGGATGACCAGGAGGGACCAGCCGCTCGTGGCGGTCACCCACTGCATCGCCGCGTCGGCCGCGGTGTTCATCCGTTCGGGCGCGAGCCCGGCGACGAGCAGGAGGGCGAGGATGAGCGCCACCGAGATCCACAGGACCACGTTCCGGGAGCTGCCGGGCAGATGGGGCGTCGCCGGGAAGCGCTCGGCCTCGCGCCGGGCGCTGCGCGGGGCGGAGCGGGGCGCCACGGGGCGGGGCGCTGAAGGAGGGTGGTCGGCAGGGTCGTCCATGGGCATGGAGCGGTCCGTTCCGTAGGGCGCTGACGTGCGATCCGGGCAGGAGAGCGCGGTGGCGGGCAGCGGAGGAGGGGGTCTGCGACGGTCGGCGGACCGACGGGGCGCGATGGGGCCCGGGCGCAGAACGCTCCACCCTACGGGGAGTCCGTCGGCAGACGGGGTGCTCGGCCGCGAGATCGGGGGACACGTCTCATCCGCGCCCCCGGGGTGCTCACGCGGGGGACACCGCCGCTGCGACCGCCCCGCGCAGCAGCTCTCGGCGCGCCCGGTGGACATCCTCGGTCTCCTCGCCGGTGGCCGCGTAGACGTTGCTGACCGGCGACCAGGCCATCGACATGGCGATCACCAGCGCCATGAGGTCGAAGGGGTCCCCGTCGCGGATCCGCCCCTCGACCTGCCCCTGCGCGATGAAGCGCAGCTTGGCGTCGTCACGGCGCTCCGCATCCTCGACGAGATGCCCCGTGGGCCGTCGCTCGAGGCGGGTCCAGGTGGCGAGGCGGATCAGATCGGGGCGCTCGAGGTACTCGTCGTACAGGCGCACCGCCCAGTCCGCGAGGTCCGAGGAGTCGATGGGGACCACCTCGACGATCCGGTCGAGCGAGGCCCCGAAGATCGCGTCGAACAGCTTCTCCTTGCTCCCGAAGTACGTGTAGAGCTGAGCCTTGTTCGTCCGTGCGGCGTCGACGATCCGCTCCACGCGGGCGCCGGCGAGGCCGTGCGCGGCGAACTCGGCCGTCGCCGCCTCGATGATCCGTGCGCGGGTGGCGGCTCCGCGCGGGGTCAGCTGCTTCTGGGGCATGGGCTCATGGTAACCGAACAGACCGGTTGGTTTACTTCGACCCTCCGGGGCGCTACTGTCCAACAGACCGAACAGTCTGTTTTTTGGAAGGGACCCCGATGAGGACCACCACCGGATGGGCGGCCCGCGGGCCGCGCACCATGCACCGCACCACCTTGCAGCGGCGTGACCTGCGCCCGGAGGATGTCGCCGTGCGGATCGACTACTGCGGGGTCTGCCACAGCGACCTCCACGCCCTGGACGACCACGCCGCACACGGCGCCGACCGCGAGGGCCCGCTCGTCCCCGGCCACGAGTTCACCGGGGTCGTCGTGGCTGTCGGGGCCGGCGCGACGAGGTTCACCGTGGGCGAGGCGGTCGCCGTCGGCAACATCGTCGACGCCTGCCTGCGCTGCGACATGTGCCTCGGCGGTCAGGAGAACTACTGCCGCGAGTTCCCGACGCTGACCTACGGCGGCACGGACCGCCGGGACGGCACCCCCACGCTCGGCGGCTTCTCCCGTGAGCACGTGGTGCGCGAGGAGTTCGCCCACCCCCTCCCGTCCGGCCTCGACCCCGCTGCCGCCGCTCCTCTCCTCTGCGCCGGGATCACCGTCTGGGAGCCGCTGCGGGCGCTCGAGGTGGGCGCGGGGACCCGGCTCGCCGTGGTGGGCCTCGGCGGCCTCGGCCATCTCGCGGCGAAGCTGGGGTCGGCCCTCGGCGCCGAGGTGACCGTGCTCAGCCGCACGGCCGCCAAGGCCGACGACGCGAGGCGCCTCGGCGCCGATCACCTGCTGCTCTCCACCGACGAGGAGGAGATGGGCCGCGCCCGAGGGCGATTCGACGTCATCCTGGACACGGTGTCCGCGCCGCACGACCTCGCTCCCCTGCTCGAGCTGCTCGCCCTCGACGGGACGCTCTCCCAGCTGGGCCACCTCGGGCCGATCTCGCTCGAGACCATGTCACTGCTGGTCGGGCGGAAGAAGCTCACGTCGGCCGGGAGCGGCGGGATGCCCCGCACCGCAGAGCTGCTCGAGTTCTGCGCGACGCACGGCGTGACCGCGGACGTCGAGGTGCTCCCGTCGTCCCAGGTCGACGAGGCGCTGGCCCGGCTGGAGCGGGGCGAAGCGCGCTACCGCCTGGTGCTGGACCTGTCCGACCTCGATCTCGATGTGGGCTGACGGCGACAGGGCGTGACGCACCGCCGCGAGGCATAGTGCATTTTTCAACAAGAAGGTAGGGTGGGCGCATGCGAGCCTTCGGATTCCTCAGCTTCGGTCACTACGGCGGCAGCCCCGCGCAGGGCGGCCTGAGCGCCCGCCAGATGCTGCACGACGCGATCGACATCTCCGTCGGCGCCGACGAGCTGGGCGTGAACGGTGCGTACTTCCGCGTCCACCACTACGCCCGCCAGGCGGCCTCCCCCATGCCGCTGCTCTCCGCCGTCGCCGCGCGCACGCAGCGGATCGAGGTGGGGACCGGCGTGATCGACATGCGCTACGAGAACCCCCTCTACCTCGCCGAGGAGGCCGCCGCGCTCGACCTCATCGCCGACGGCCGCGTGGCGCTCGGCATCTCCCGCGGTGCCCCCGAGGCGGCGGAGCGGGGCTGGGAGTCCTTCGGCTACACGGGCTCGACCGACCCTCGCGGCGCGGACATCGCCCGCGCCAAATTCGACGTGTTCCTGCAGGCCATCCAGGGCAAGCCGATGACCCGGGCGGCCGCGCAGCCGTACATGTCCGATGCCTCGCCGCACGCGCCGCTGGCGATCGAGCCGCAGTCCGAGGACCTCCTGCGCCACATCTGGTGGGGCGCTGGCTCCCGCGGCACCGCCGAGTGGACCGGGCAGCAGGGCCTGAACATGATGAGCTCGACCCTGCTCACCGAGGCCACCGGCGCCGCCTTCGGCGACCTCCAGGCCGAGCAGATCGACGCCTTCCGCACCGCCTTCCGCGAGGCCGGGCACACCCACACCCCGCGGGTGTCCGTCTCGCGCAGCGTGTTCCCGATCGTCACCGAGCAGGACCGCATGCTGTTCGGCACGCGCCCGGGCGAGGACTCGGACCAGATCGGCATCATCGACGGCACCCGCTCCACCTTCGGCCGCTCCTACACGGGGGAGCCGGACCAGCTCATCGAGCAGCTGAAGGCCGACGCCGCCGTGCAGTCCGCCGACACGGTGCTGCTCACGATCCCCAGCCAGGCCGGGGTGGACATCAACCTCAACATCCTGCAGAGCTTCGCCGAGCACGTCGCGCCGGCGCTGGGCTGGAAGCCCAACACGGAGGGCCCCGTCATCGGCGACGCGATCGGCTGAGGGCCGGTCGGTCGCGTCGGCGGGCCGGCCTGGCGGGCCGGCCGTTGGGCTGGCCCGGCGAGCCGGCCGTCGGGCCGGCCGTCGAGCTGGCCTGGCGGGCCGGCCGTCGGGCTGGGCGGTACGAACCCCGGGGCCGTAACCTCGGGGGATGCTCCGCATCGCCTCTGCCAACGTCAACGGGATCCGCGCCGCGCACCGCCGGGGCTTCGGGGAGTGGCTCGCCGACCGGGACTGCGACGTGGTCGCGCTCCAGGAGGTCCGGGCGCAGGCGGACAAGCTGCCCGACGCCGCCTTCGGCGACTATCACGTGGCCCTCGAGACCGGCACGCTCCCCGGCCGCAACGGCGTCGCGGTGCTCACCCGCGAGCCCCCAGCGGCGGTGCGGACCTGGAGCGGCACCGCCCTGCTCGGCGCGCCGGGCGGCACGGACGGCGCGGGCGGCGCGGATGGCCAGCCGGTCTCGGCGGCCCCGGCGGGCTCACCGGGGCCCGCGGACTCGCCGGAACCGGGGGTCGCACCGGACGGCGGCGTCATGGAAGGGCGTATGGCGACGAGAGGTGGCGATATAGCCACCTCTCGTCGCCATACGCCATTCCGTGACACGACCGCTCGCCACCCGACGTCGGGAGCTGGCAGTGCTGCGGGCGCGACAGGCCCGGCAGCCGGCGGAACGGCGGCAGCGGGCGGAACGGCGGGAGCCGGCGGAACGGCTGCAGCCCCCGGAGCGCCGCTCATCTCGGTCGACGCCCCCGACCACGTGCCGCTCTCCCGCGGGCTCGGCCCCTTCGCCGCGGAGGGCCGCTACCTCGAGGTGGACCTTGCGGACGCCCCCGTGACCATCGCCTGCCTCTACCTCCCGAAGGGCGGTCTGCCCGCTCACCTGCAGCGCCCGGAGCGGATGCGGGAGGCGCCCGACGGCGGAGCGAAGTACGCGCGCAAGATGGGCTTCCTCGCCGCGTTCAGCCGCTACCTGACCAGCACGCGCCGCGCGGCCGCCGCGAACGGGCGCGAGCTCCTGCTGATGGGGGATCTCAACATCGCCCACACCCGGCAGGACCTCGCCGCCTGGCGGCGCAACCAGAGCAACGACGGCTTCCTGCCCGAGGAGCGGGAGTGGTTCGGTCAGCAGCTCTCCCCGCGCACGCTCGTGGACGTGGTGCGCAGCCTCCACCCGGAGGAGGACGGCCCCTACTCGTGGTGGTCCTGGCTCGGGCAGTCCTTCACCAAGGACACGGGCTGGCGGATCGACTACCACCTGGCCACGCCCGGTCTCGCGCGCACGGCACGGCAGGCCGTGGTCGACCGGGAGTTCCGCGGGCAACGGCTCTCGGACCACTCGCCCGTGGTCGTCGACTACGACCTGCCGTGACCGGCCCCGGCCCTCAGCCGGCGCTGTGCTCCGCGGTGACGCGGTGCACCTGCCCACCCCAGCCGTCCTCGGCGAAGGCGTCGGAGACCCGGAGGTAGACGTCCTTGTCCTCGCCGCCGAGATAGGGGGTGAGGTCGAGGGTGCGGTCGCCCCGGTTGGAGGCGTCGCGGATCTGCTCCGTCTCGCGCAGCACCGAGGTCCACTCCGAGCCGTCGGCGCTGAGCTCGACCACGAACTGGTTCGAGATCGTCACGGTGGCCTGCGCCGTCGTGGTGCCGGCCGGGAAGGGGAAGCGGTAGGTGAAGGAGCTGGTCCCGTCGGCGAAGCGGCCGGGCTCGTCGGTCACGCCCGACCCCCGGTCCTCCCACAGCCAGGGGCCGTCCTCGGTGCCGCCGGCGAAGGCGATCTCGCGAGCCACCACCACGCGGGCGCCGGCGGTGAAGTCCTGCTGGGCCGAGGTGCGGGCGCGGACGCTGATCTCATGGACGCCGTCGGCAGCGTCCGGCGGGATCGTCACCGTCAGCGGCAGCTCCACCGCGACGACCGCGTCGCCGCCGGGGAGGTCGAGCCGGATCCGGGAGGCCAGGTCCACGATCCACCCGTCGGGCGCCTCCACCTCGAGGTGCACCACCAGCTTCCGCGCCGCTGCGGTGGTCGCGGTGACCTCCAGCTGCAGGCTGCTCGCGGTGGGTTCGCCGTCGGGGATCACGACCGACGGCTGGGTGAGCGCGGCGGTGAGGGAGCTGTCCGCCCCGTCGGCCGGGAGATCCGCGATCAGGGCGCTGAGGGCGCTGGCCTGCGTGCGCCAGTCGGCGACGTTCGGGGAGTCCGCCGACTCCTCACCGCTCCAGCGCACCCCGAGCCGGCCGTCGAGGGTGCGGTCGCGCTCCCAGATCGAGGCGGCCTGGCGGGCCACGAACTCCCGGTAGCGTGCGTCCCCCGTCGTGTCGGCGAGGTCCATGAGGTAGCGCAGGAAGATGCCCTTGAACTGCTTGTGGTTGTCGTTCGTGGACTCGCCGAGCGCGTCGGTCCACTCCACCAGGATGCCGTCCTCGACGAGGGCGCCCTCGGCCAGCGCGGAGTCGGCGAAGCAGCGCGCCCGCTCCAGCTGGGTCTCATCGCCCGTGGCGCGCCACAGCTCGAGCGCGCCGCCGATCGCGAGGCCCTGGTTGTAGGTGTAGACGCGGTCGTGGTTGTTCTCGCAGGCGTCGGTGAGACCGTCGTTGAGCAGGCCGTCCTCGCCGATCATCGCCCCGTGGGCGTACCACTCCCAGGCTTCGAGCGCGCGCTCGAGCCACTGCCGGTCGCCGGGGATGCGGGCGTGGAGCTGGGCGGTCAGGCGGATCCACTGCCCGTTGGTGACGGCGTTCTTGTAGGTGCGCTCCTCGTCCCACCAGATGCCGCCGCCGCAGGTGCTCGGGTCCCAGAAGTCGCTCATGAACTCGCCGATGGTCACGGCCATGTCGAGGTGCTTCTGCTCGCCCGTGAGGTCGTAGGCGCGCATCCAGGTCAGCGCCCACCAGCCGGAGTCGTCGATCGCGCGGCTGCAGAAGCTCCCGTAGATCTCGTCGCCGGAGAGCTCCCCGGCAGGGAAGGGGCCCTTGTTGCGCTCGAAGGTGCGCTCCAGCTGGTCGAGGAAGCGGAGATCCCCGCTGCGCAGCATGTAGTCGCCGATGGTCTGGAGGGCGACGGCGGAGTTCCACCAGCTCGAGGGGAACCAGGCCTTGTCCGGGTCGTAATCAGCCATGAGCACCTCGGCGGCGGCGCGCGCCCGGGACAGCGCTCGGGAGGCGTCACCGCCGGCCGACAGGGAGCCGGGCGGGGCGGACCAGGCGGCCGGGGCCAGGCCGAGGATCGGCACGGCGGCGGCGGAGAGGGTGGCGAGCGTACGGCGGGTCATCGTCATCGATGGGCTCCGGGTCAGAGGTCGGAGGGCTGGATGCCTGTCCGTGCACAGGCCGCATGGTGCTCGGGTGCGGCCGCCGCCGAGCCTGCCACCGTGTGCTTGAGCGGTCAAGGCCTCTCCGCCCTCCACGTCGTCGGGGCGTTCGCGGGCCTCCGCGGCGAGGAGCGCGCGACGCCCACGTGATCCTCGCCGACTCCTCGTGCGAGCCGCCTGCGGTCCCGTAAGCTGAGGCCCGTGAGCGCCGGTGGGGCGCCCGCCCTGCCCAGCCCCTCGGAGGCCAGTGATGCCGCAGCACGCCGCCGCCCCGGCCGCGCCTGCCGCACCCCTTCTGGCGGACGGCGGCGCCCGCTCCCTTCCCGGCACCGAGGCCTCCCGTCGGCTGCTCGCCCCGGAGGGCGACGCCCGGCCGCTGACCCTGTGGGGCTCCTCCTCGATGAGCTCGGAGGGCGGCGACGCCGCGACCCCGCTGACGGTACGGATCCACGAGCACCTCGCCCTCGCGCTCGCCCCTGCGGTGGTGCACGCCTACGGCGTGGGCGCCACGCGCTCCCCGCACACCGTGCTCATGCGCGGCCTGGACACCCCGCACCTGGCCCTGCTGGGAGATCCCGCCCCGGGCACGGGGCAGGTGCCCGTCGAGCTGGACTCCGGCCTCACCCCGGCCGGTCCGCTGCGCATCCCGGGCGATCTCTCCGGGGTCCCCGGCATGCTGGACGGCTCCAGCGGCAGCTGGCTGTTCGCGCCCGACGACCCGGCCGCCTCCCTCGAAGCGGGCACCTTCCGCTCCTCGCTCGCGACCGTCGCGGAGGGCTCCCGGCAGGTGCTGTGGATGGGCAAGAACAACATCCACCAGGTGGAGCGCGTGCTCGAGGACACCCAGCGCATGTGGGACGCCGCCGCGGACCCCGAGCACGACACCCTGGTGCTCGGCCAGTGGGCGACCCCTTCCGACCCCGTCGGCTCCGCGACCGCCGAGGCCGTGGCGCAGGTCAGCGCCGAGCAGCAGCGCCGCTACGGCGACCACTTCCTCGACCTCGGCGAGCTGCTGACCTCCGAGTCGGGGCTCAGCTGTCCGCCGCTGGCCCCGCTGCGTCTGCTGGAGCAGGCCACCACGCACGCCGCCCTCGAGCAGGGGATCGTCCCGGCGGACCTCCGCGCCCCGGACGACATCCACCTCAACGGCTGGGGGAACCTGGCCGTGAGCTGGGCGATCGTGCGGCGTCTGCGGGAGCTGAGATGGCTCTGAGACGACCGGCCGCCCCGCATCTGCGGGCTGGTCGCCCCGGAGCGCCGACGCCTCCCCCGTCGGCCCCGGCTCCGCCCGTCGTCCCGACGGAGGTCGCGCCGGTCGCCGACGATGGCCCGACGTCCATCCCGACCGAGATCGCCCCGATGGCGCCCGCCGCCTCTGCGGCGTCCGCGCCGCAGACCCCGGCACCGCCCCTCGCACCAGAGCCCGTCGGCCCGATCTCGGCTCCCGCCCCGGCGACCCCCGCCCGCTCCCTCGCCGGGCGGCGCACCGTGCTGCTCGTCGGCGCGGCCGCGGCCGTCGGCGGCACGATCGGCGTCACCGGTCTGCTCCGCGGCGCCGGGGTGGACCTCCCGCCGTTCCTCGCGGGCGGAGCGCGCGTCTCGTTCTCCGACGTCGACTCCGGCGATCCCGCCGCGGCGGCGATCCGCTGGGCGCACGAGACCGGGGTCCAGCCCGCGACGAGCGCGACCGCGTACTCCCCGCACGCGCCGGTCACCCGCGGTCAGGCGGCGCTCGCCCTGCATCGGCTGGCCGGCGCGCCCGCGGTGGACCTCGCCGCCGCCCCGGCGCTGTTCACCGACCTGGGCGACGATCCCGCCACCGATGCGGCGCTGCTGTGGCTGCACGGCCACGGGGCGCTGTGGGGCGATGCCGAGCTGCGGGTGCATCCGGACGAGCCCGCCACCCGGGACTGCACGGCGATGATGCTCACCGCCCTGATGCGCCCGGCCCTCGCCGGGATGGGCGTGACCTGGGACCCCTCCCCCGAGTCCTCGTTGCCGCAGGCCGAAGTGGCCGACCCGGCGCTCGCCGACGTCGCCTGGCTCACCGCCGCGGGCATGGTCCCGGCGCTGGAGTCGCTCGCGGACTGGGCCGGCGAGGAGGGCGTGACCCGCGCCGACCTCGCCCTGTCCCTGCACCGCGCGGACCAGGTCATCGCCTCCGCTCTGGGCTGATCGCGCCGCGACACAAAATCCGTTCGCCCCGTCACAGCACGGACATAGGCTGGGTCGCATGCCGACGACGCCCGCACATGCTGCTTATCTCCGCCACCCCGATGTCCGCGGAGACCTCCTGACCTTCACCGCCGCGAACGACGTCTGGCTGGCCCCGCTGGCCGGCGGGCGCGCCTGGCGCCTGACCGACGAGGGCGCCCCCGTCGGGTACCCCCGCTTCTCGCCCGACGGCGAGCACGTCGCGTACACCTCCCGCACCTCCGGCGGCCCCGAGGTGTGGGTGATCGCCACCGAGGGCGATTCCGCCCCGCGCCGCCTCACCTCCTGGGGCCGCCCCTCGACGAAGGTCGCCGGCTGGCTGCCCGACGGCCGGGTCCTCGCCACCACCAGCTACGGCGCCCCCATCGCCCGGGACGCGCAGCTGTGGGCGATCGACCTCGACGGCTCCGCCGAGCTGCTGCCGCTGGGCCGCAGCGGCGAGGTGGCGATCCACCCCTCGGGCACCACCGTCGTCTCCACCCCGTGGCGCCGCGACCAGGCCTCCTGGAAGCACTACCAGGGCGGCACCGCGGTCAAGCTCTGGGTCTCCCGCGAGGACGTCCCGCTGGACGCCCCGGCCGAGGCCCATGCGGCGCGCGCCTGGGAGCCGCTGCTGGACGAGGTGCTCGCCTCGAAGCTGCGCATCGCCTGGTACGGGGACCGGCTGCTGTTCGCCTCGGACACCCCGGGGGCCGGCGCGGCGCTGACCGACCGCGCCTCCGCGAACCTCTGGTCGACCGCGGCCGACGGCTCGGACCTGCGCTCCCACACCTCCTTCACCTCCGAGCAGGGGTACCTGCGCGAACCCGCGACCGACGGCTCCACCATCGTCTTCACCTCCCGCGGGCAGCTGTTCGCGATGGACTCCCTGGACGACGCCCCGCGCGAGGTCGAGATCCTGGTCTCCGGCGTCGGCGCCTCGCGGCTGCCCCGCCCGGCCTCCCCGCAGGAGAACGTGCTGGCGGTGCGCCCCCTCCACGACGCCCGCGCGAGCGTCGTCGAGTGGCGCGGCAGCGTCCACGCCCTCACCCACCGCGGCGGCCCCTCCCGGCTGCTCGCCGGGAGCTGCGGGCTGCGCCTGCGCGAGGTGCACCCGCTGGGCCGCACCCCCTTCGCCGTGTTCGTCTCGGACGCGGAGGCGCTCGCGGACCGCGAGAACGGGGGCGTCGGCTCCGACGTGCTCGCCCTCGCCCGGCTCGACGGCGGCGGCGAGGAGATCCGGCTCGACCTCGGCGAGGTGGGCCGCATCCTGCACGCGATCCCCTCCCCCGACGGGTCGAAGATCGCGATCGCCTCCCACGACAACGTGGTGCGCCTGGTGACCCTGCGCGGCACCGAGGACCCCGCGAAGGCCTCGCACCGCACTCCCGCGACCACCCCCGCCGCCTCCGCCTGGGAGCAGGACGCCGACAGCGCCGTCCCCGCCCCGCGGCTGGACCACGTGCGCGAGGTGGGCCGCTCCACCGGCGGCGAGGTGCAGGACCTCGCCTGGTCCCCGGACGGCCGCTGGCTGGTGTGGGCCGAGCCCAACTCCTGGCAGCTCAGCCGCCTCATGCTCTCGGACACCGAGGACCACGAGCCCACCGGCCGCGCCCTCACCTCCGGGAAGTATCAGGACTCCGCCCCGGCCTTCAGCGCCGACGGCAAGCACCTGGCCCTGCTGAGCCTGCGCACCTTCGAGACGGTGTACGACGACATGGTCTTCGACCTCGGGTTCGTCAACGCCGAGCGGCCCTTCCTGCTGCCGCTCGAGCGCACCACCCCCGACCCCTTCGGCCCCCACCCCGACGGCTGGGGCGCCGCCGACGCCGGCAAGGACGCCACGGGCTCGACGGGATCCTCGGAGTCCGCGAGCGGGGCCCACGGCGCCGGTACCGCGGCGACCACGCGCGCGGAGACGCAGGACGCCTCGACGCAGCCCGCCACCTCGCACAGCGCCGCCGGGGCCGACGAGGCGCATCGGCCGCCCACCACCCGCATCGACACCGACGCCGTGGAGTCGCGACTGGTGCCCTTCCCGGTCATCTCGGGCTACTACTCGCATCTCACCGCGGTGACCGGCGGGTTCGTCTGGCTGCGCCACCCGCAGCAGGGCGTGCTGGGCAGCGCTCGCGCCGGGGTCACGGGCGACGCGCCCACGCCGACGCTCGAGCACTGGAGCCTCGCGGACCGCAAGCTCACCGTGCTCGCCGAGGACGTCTCCGACCTCGCCGCCTCCGGCGACGGGGAGACCCTGGTGATCCGCCAGGGCGAGCAGTGGGTGCAGGTGCCCGCGACCCGCAAGGCCGAGGACGAGGACCCGGCGCGCATCGTCATCGACACCTCCCGGATGCGGCTCACCGTGGATCCGGTGCTGGAGCGTCGCGGGATGCTCTGGGACAACTACCGGATCATGGCCCAGCAGTACTGGCGTGCGGACATGGACGGCATGGACTGGCACGCCATGACGTCCTGGTACGACCCGGTCGTGGAGCGCCTGGTCACCGAGGACGACTTCCAGGACATGATGTGGGAGGTCCAGGGCGAGCTCGGGACCTCGCACGCCTACGTGCAGGGCGGGGTGTACCAGGCGGATCCGCCGATGCTGCCCGGGCACCTGGGCGCGGAGGTCGAGCTCGTGGACGGCCGCTGGGTGATCACCCGGATCCTCCCCGGCGACTCCTCGGACCCCGACGCCCGCTCGCCGCTGCTCGCCCCCGGCGTGGGAGCGGAGGTCGGCGACGCGGTGATCCGGGTCGACGGCCGGCCGGTGCCCCGCGAGGGCGTGGAGGCGGCGCTGATCGGCGCTGCGAACAAGGCCACCGAGCTGGTGCTGCTGCGCGACGGCGCCGAGCACCGGGTGGCGGTCACCCCGCTCCCCGACGACTCCGCCCTGCGCTACCAGGACTGGGTCGCCGCCCGCCGCGAGCGGGTCCAGGAGCTCTCCGGCGGCCGCCTCGGGTACCTGCACATCCCGGACATGGTCTCCTCGGGCTGGGCGCAGATGCACCGCGACCTGCGCGAGGCCTCCACCAAGGAGGGCCTGGTCGTGGACGTGCGCTACAACAGCGGCGGCCACACCTCGCAGCTGGTCACCGACAGGATCGCCCGACGGGTGCTCTCCTGGGGCTACCCGCGGCACGAGCGGCCGGGCACCTACCCGTCCTTCGCGCCGCGCGGCGCGGTGGTGCTGGTGACGAACCAGGAGGCGGGCTCCGACGGCGACATCGTGAACGCGGTCTCGCGCGCCCTGGAGATCGGGCCGATCGTCGGCACCCGCACCTGGGGCGGCGTGATCGGCATCGACGGCCGCTACGACCTGGTCGACGGCACCGGCGTCACCCAGCCGAAGTACGCCAGCTGGTTCGAGGGCGAGGACTGGGCGATCGAGAACTACGGCGTCGAGCCCGACATCGAGGTGCACTTCCCGCCGAACGCCTGGGTGGGCGGGCAGGATCCGCAGCTCGAGCGCGGCGTCACCGAGGCGCTCGCGCTGCTGGAGGCGAAGCCCGCCGCGGTCGCACCCCCGCTGCCCGCCCCGCGCTTCCGCCGCTGATCCGGCCGGGCCTGTCGGCGGGCTGGGCCGACCGGGCCGACCAGGCCGGGGCGAAGGCTCCCGGTCGGCCCGCCGCAGTCCTGGCCACGGAATCGTCAGGTCCCGAACCACTCCGCACCGGATCCTGGGCACCGGATCCTGGGCACCGGATTCTGGTTCGACACCTGACGATTCCGCGCGCGCTCGCTCCCGTTCCCGTCCGACTGTCAGCTGGCGAGCCAAGAATGATAGCCATCTGGTTCGCCAGCTGACAGTCGACTCCCGCGCCGCTCGCCGCTCGCCGCTCGCCGCTCGCCGCCCGCCGCTCGCTGCCCGCCGCAGCTGATGCTGGCCCGGGCGCCTCCTCTCGGCGCCCAGCCCGTCCGACTGTCAGCTGGCGAGCCAAAAATGATTGCCATCTGGTTCGCCAGCTGACAGTCGACTCCCGCGCCCGCCCGCACGACCGACACCAGCCGGCGCCAGCGGACACCGTTCGGTGACCGGTGCCAGCGGCCGCGCTCAGTCGTCGGCGCTAGCAGCAGGTATCAGTCGTCGGTGCCAACGGCCGCGCTCAGTCGTCGGCGCCAGCTGCCGGTATCAGTCGTCGGCGCCAGCGGCCGGGCTCAGTCGTCGGCGCCAGCGGCCGCTCTCAGTCGTCGGCGGCCGACGGGAGATGCGTGGCGATCGCCGCGAGCTCGTCGACCAGGCGATCGACGTCCGTTCCGGCGATCGCCTCGACCATCTGCGCCTCGATCCTGCGCACCGACCCGTCCGCCTCGGCGAGCAGCGCGCGCCCCGCGGCGGTGAGCTCGGCAGGGCGCCGACGTCCGCTCGCGGCGACATCGTCGCGCGCCACGAGCCCCCGCTCCTGCAGCGACTTCACCACGGCGTTCATCGACTGCGCGGTGACGAACACGCCGCGCGCGAGCTCGGCGCTGGAGAGCGGTCCGGGCTCGAGGAGCTCGAGGCAGGCGTACTGCGGAACGGTGAGTCCCAGCGGCCGCAGCGCGCCGTCCATGCGGGAGCGGAGCGCCGACTGCGCCTGCTTGAGCACGTACCCGAGGCGGCGCCCGAGGTCGGATCCCGGGGCAGGGGTGCTGTCGGGGCGGGGAGCGTCCGGCGTCTGCATATCAGCATCTTGACATACCCCCGTCTGCCGATGTTCCATATAAGGGTCCTGACATACAGGAGTTCCGAGACCAGGAGGACCCCATGACCACCACCGGACCCGACTTCCTCGCCCTGCAGGTGCGCGATCTCGAGGCGGCCGCCGGCTTCTTCGAGCAGCACCTGGGGTTGGCACGCGTCCCCGCCGGCCCGCCCGGGGCGATCGTGTTCGACACCGCCCCGATCCCCTTCGCCGTGCGGGAGCCCCTGCCCGGCGTCGACCTCGCGTCCGTCTCGCCGCGACCGGGAGCGGGCGTCGCGATGTGGTTCGGCGTCGACGACGCCGACGACCTGCACTCGCGCCTCGTCGCCGCCGGCGTCGAGGTGCTCGGCCCGCCGTCGGACTCGCCGTTCGGCCGCACCGTGGCCTTCGTCGGCCCCGAGGGCTACGCGCTCACCGCTCACACCGTCGCGGCCTGACTTCGCTGACCGGCGGTCGCTTCCGCCGCCGCTCCCGCCACCCGCGCGACAGCAGTGCGGGACTCAACGGTCAGCTGGCGAACCGCTTCAGCCTGAAATCTGGTTCGCCAGCTGACAGTCGACCTGCCCCGGGGCGCCAGCGATGAGCGGCGGTGGGCCGGACGACGGGCGGACGACACCGTGAGGCGGGCCGGGCAGCGGCGAGCAGTCGACGGGCGGACGACACCGTGAGGCGGGCCGGACGGCGAAAGGCGACGCCCTCCACCGCCACCTCTCACCGCAGGGAGTGGGCGGCGATGCTCGGGTAGCGCAGGGCGAGGTCCTGGCGCAGCATCGGTCGGTCGTCGTACGCCGTGGCCGGACCGTGGTCCGCGGCCCGGTCCGCAGTGCGGGCCACGGGGTGGGTGTCGTCGGGCTGGAGGTCGCGGGCGATGATCTCGTTGCCCAGCGCGATGCGCTCGAGCGGGGTGAGCGGGCGACCGTCGGCCGGAGCCTCGGGGGCGATGATCCGCGCGGCGAGCAGGCGGGTGAGCGCACCGAGCGCGACGGTGACGACGGCGATGAGGAGGATGAGGGCGAGGCCGATCAGTGCGGAGGTCATGCCTCGATCCTCGACCCCGCGATCATTCAGGACAAGCGATGATTGGCACGCCTCTGTTCAGCTCGGGTGAACAGTTGTAGGGTCGCCCCATGCTCGATCCCACCAAGCTCCGCGTGCTCCGCTCCGTCGTCGAGACCGGGAGCATCCGTGCGAGCGCCGAGGCGCTCGGCTACACCCCGTCGGCCGTGAGCCAGCAGCTGTCCACGCTCGGCAGGGAGACCGGGGTCGCGCTCGTGGAGCGCAGCGGGCGCGGCATCGTGGTCACCTCCGCCGGGCAGCAGCTCGCCGAGCGGGCCTGCACCGCGCTCGAGGCCCTCGACGACGTGGAGCGCCTGGCCCGGGAGCTCGCGAGCGGCCGCACCGGGAGGCTCGGCTTCGGCTACGTCACCTCCGTCGCGGCGACCTGGGTCCCCTCCATCTCGCACGAGGTGCGCCGCACCTTCCCGGATCTGACCCTCGACCTGATGCACCGCGACTGCACGGTGCAGGAGGCCGGACATCGCTTCGACGTGGTGCTCGCCGACGCCGGCTCGCCGTCCTTCGGCCCGGACTGGTCCTCCATCGAGCTGGTCGAGGAGGTCTACTCGGTGCTGCTCGCCGAGGGCCATCCCCTCGCGGACCGGGCCGAGCTGACGCTCCACGACATCGCGTCGCTGCCCTGGACCACGGACGACCCGCTGGACTCCTGGTGGTTCCAGCGCATCCTCTCCTCGTGCCGGGCGGCGGGCTTCGTCCCGGAGATCGCAGCGAACCCCTCGGACTACGCGGCCGTCGGCGGCTTCGTCGCCACCGGCGACTACGTCAGCGTCCAGCCCTCGCTCATCGCCGCCACCTCCCAGCCGGGCATCGTCACCGTCCCGCTGCGGCGCCCCTGCCCGGAGCGGCGCGTCGAGATACGGGTGCGACGCTCGATCGCGGAGAACCCGGCGACCCGGTTCATCGTCCGCCGGCTGCAGGAGTTCGCCCAGGAGACCGCAGGGCGGATCCCCGGCGTCGTCGCGCTCTGAACCTCCGGGTGGACAATGGGAGAGCCGCCCGCCGCGCCCTCTCGCGGCAGACTGGAAGGACACCCCATGACCGCCACCCCCATCGACCAGCGCATCGCCGAGCTGCCCGTCGCCGTGGACCGCACCGAGGACGCCGTGATCCTCGAGGTGGACCTCTCCGGGACCGGCGCGCAGATCTGGGAGCACCTGACCGACCCGGAGCTCCTGGCGACCTGGTCGCCGATCGTGCCCGAGCGTCCGCTGACGGACGTGGGCCCCGTGCTCGCCCGCGAGAACCCTGGCGACGATCCCGTCTCGGCCGACGTCCTGGCCACCGCCGGGGACCACGCCCTGAGCCACCGCTGGGGCGACGACCTGCTGGAATGGCTGGTCGACGAGGCCCGCCTGACGCTCCAGATGAACCTCGCCGAGCCTCGCTACGCCCCCACCTATCTCGCCGGTTGGCAGGTGTGCCTCGCGGTGCTCGACGCCCGCCTCGACGGCGAGGACCAGGAGCGGATCGTGGGCATGGATGCCCTCGAGCACGGCTGGCGCGAGCTGCGCGACCGCTACGCCGAGGAGCTGGACCTGCCGGACCAGCCCGAGGTGGGCTGAGCTCAGCGCGCCTCGATGTGGAGCGAGACCTCCACCGTGTCCCCCACCTCGACGCCCTCGGCGCGCTGCACCGCGACCTTGACCGGCACCAGGTAGCCGCCGTCACGGGGGAACAGCGAGGTGGTGAAGTCGGTGCCGCCGATGCGGGCGTTCGCCGGGATGCATCCCCAGCCGTACGTGGCGGAGGAGGCGATCGCCGCGATCGCGTCGGCCTCGTCCGGGGGCACGGGCGCGAAGACGAAGGGCGCCGGCCCGCGCCACTCGATGGTGGTCGCGGTGAAGGTCAGGTCCATGGACCGAGCGTAGACCCCGCCGTCGGGCCTACGATGGAGCCCCCGACGCAGGAGGTCGAGATGCCCGACGACGACGTCAGCACTCCGTCCACGAACCCCTCCGATCCCGCGGACCGCCCGCTCGGCGTGCTGGTCGGCTACGACGGCTCGGACCAGTCCGTCCGGGCCCTGTACTACGCGGCCCGCGCCGCCCGACGGCTCGAGCGCCCGCTCACCGTCGTCACCGCCTTCACGGTCCCGAACCTCGCCTACTCCGACGTCGCGACGACTCCCGCGGTGCCCGCGGAGGTCGCCCGGCTCGCGGCCGCGCAGGAGCAGCTCGAAGGGGCGCGTCAGCACCTGGAGGGCTATCCCGGCCCGGTCGAGCTGCGCACCGAGCACGGCGACGCGGCGGGGGTGCTGGTGCGCCTCTCGGAGGAGGCCCGGATGGTGGTGGTCGGTTCCCGCGGCCGGGGCGGCTTCCTCGGCCGCCTGTTGGGCTCGGTCTCCTCGGCCCTGCCCGGCCATGCGCACTGCCCCACCGTCGTGGTCCCCCGCCAGTACGAGCTGGGCGACCTGACCGGGGCCGGTCGCTTCACCCCGCGGGACGAGGACACCCCGGTGCTGGTGGGCGTGGACGGCTCCGCGCACAGCGATCGCACCGTCCGCCACGCGGTCATCGCCGCGCGGACCCGCCAGGCGCCGCTGCACCTGCTGATGGTGATCTCCTCGATCGAGGACTGGGGCGGGGCGTCGATGGCCTGGCTCCCGGACCCGGATCTGATGGACCGCCACCGGCGCGAGCTCGAGACGCGGCTCGAGGAGGAGGCCGCGGCGCTGCGGGCCGAGCACCCGGATCTCACGATCACCTCCGAGGCGGTGATGGCCGAGCCGGTCTCCGAGCTGCTCGCCCGCACCCCGGCCTCCCAGCTCACGGTGCTCGGCACCCGTGGGCACGGCCGGGTGGCCAGCACCCTGCTCGGCTCGATCTCCCAGGCGGTGCTGCAGCGCGCCGAGGGCCCGGTGATGGTGGTCCCCCCGCTGTGCTCGGAGGATCCCGACGCCGACGGGGAGGCGCCCCGCTGATCGGCTGATACGCGGGCGCCCGACCTGGAGCACAATGGGGTCATGACCTCGAGCCGCTCCCCGTTGCGCCTGCTGCGCGGCGGCATGGCGGCGTCCCTCGCCACCGCGGTCGCCCTCGGCGGCCACCTGGTGGGCGGCGGGACCGTGCCCTCGTGGCTCGGGGTGGCGGTGCCCTGGTGGCTCGCCGTGGCGGTCTGCACGGTGCTGGCCGGTTCGCGGTTCTCGCTCCCGCGCATGGGTCTCGCGGTGCTGAGCAGCCAGGCGCTGTTCCACGCCCTGTTCACCGTCGGCGCCCCGGGCGATCCGACGCGCACGCTCGTCGATCCGCCGGGCTCCCATCTGGGCCACGGCCTGCCGACGGCCGGGGCGCTCAGCTCGTCCCATGCCGTCCACGGCGCTGCGGGTTCCGACGGGGTCGCCGCCGTCGCCGAGCACACGCTCCATGGCCAGCACGCCGACCTGCAGATGCTGCTGTGGCACCTCGTGGCCGCCCTCGTGACCACGGTGCTGCTGCATTCCGGGGAGAGCTTCCTGCTGCGCTGCGCGGGCCTGGTGGGCTCGGTCCTCGACCTGCTGCGCACCCCGCCGCACTCCCCGGCGCGGCCGCGCCTCGTGCTCCCCCGTCGGCCCCTCCCGGTGCCCGGCGTCGCGCACCTCCCGCACGCCCGACGGGCCGTGCTCACCCCGCAGCTGCGTCGGGGTCCCCCGCTGGTCCTGGCCGCCTGAGCACCGGCGACGCCTCGCGTCGTCGGCTGCGATCCCGCACCTGCTCGGGCCGCCCTCCGGTCGATCACCCCGCGCGGCACCGCCGTGCGGTTCCTCGTCACGCCCGCCGCCGATCGTGCTCTCGCCGACGGCCCGCGGAGCGCCCCGAAAGGACCTCTCATGTCTCGCAGCACCCTGTCCTCCCGCCCGTCCCGCCGATCCGCTCCGGGCCCGGTGCGGATCCCCCGCCGCGCGGCCCTCGCCGCGCTCCTGCTCCCGCTCGCGGCCTGCGCCGACAGCTCCGGGAGCGGTGGGGACGCCGGCGCCGGCGCATCCGACGGCGGCACCTCCGACGGGGATGCCGCCACCCCGACCGGCGCCCTCTCCGTCACCGATCCGTGGGTCAAGGCCGTCGAGGAGGGCATGACCGCCGCCTTCGGCACCCTGACCAACGGCACCGGCCACGACCTCGTGCTCATCGGCGCGCGCACCCCCGCGAGCACCTCGGTGCAGCTGCACGAGACCACCTCCGACGGATCCGGCGGCATGAGCATGCAGGAGAAGGAGGGCGGCTTCCCGGTCGCCGCCGGCGAGGACCTCGCGCTCGAGCCCGGCGGGAACCACCTCATGCTCATGGAGGTCACCGCTCCTCTGCAGCCCGGTGACGAGATCGAGGTGGTGCTCGAGTTCGCCGACGGCACCGAGCATCCCTTCACCGCGACCGTGAAGGACTTCTCCGGTGCGCAGGAGCACTATGCCCCCGAGGACTCCGGTTCCGGCGCCTCGGACGGCGGCGGCGAGCACGCCGGTCACGGCGAGGACCGATGACGGGCCAGGACTCCCCCGCCGACCCGCGCCGGTGGGGTCGCCGCCATCTGCTGCGGGCCGGCTCGGTGGGCGTGGGCGCGCTCGGCGTGGGCGCCGCCTCCGTCGGTCTGGACCGCTCACTGCGCGAGGATCGGAACCCGGCCGACGGACGCTCCGCGACCGGGCCGAGCCCGCTCCTCGGCGAGGTCACGGTCCCCTTCCACGGCGAGCATCAGGCGGGCATCGGGACGCCCGCCCCGGCCTCGGCGACCTTCCTGGCCCTCGACCTGCGGGAGGAGGTGGACCGGGAGGGGGTGCTGCGACTGCTGCGCCTGCTCACCGACGACGCCTCCCGCCTCACCCGCGGTCAGCCCGCCCTGGCGGACACCGAGCCGGAGATGGCGGCCCAGCCCGCCTCGCTCACGATCACGGCGGGCTTCGGGCCCGGGCTCATGGAGCGGACCGAGCGGCCCGTCCCGGACTGGCTGGCTCCGCTGCCCGCCTTCGGGATCGATGAGCTCGAGGAGCAGTGGAACGACGGCGACCTCCTGCTGCAGATCGCGGCGGAGGATCCGCTGACCGTCTCCCACGCGGCCCGGATGCTGCTCAAGGACGCCCGCGCCTACGCGCGTCTGCGCTGGCTGCAGCGGGGATTCCGCCGCTCCCCGGGGACCCAGGCCCCCGGCACCACGATGCGGAACCTCTTCGGCCAGCTCGACGGCAGTGCGAACGCGCAGCCCGGCACGGAGCACTTCGACCGCGTCGTGTGGATCCCCGACGGTCCCTTCGCCGGCGGCACCTCGATGGTGCTCCGGCGGATCCGGATGGACCTGGACCGCTGGGACGAGGTGGACCGCTCCGCCCGGGAGCAGTCCACCGGCACCAGGCTCGACACCGGGGCCCCGCTCAGCGGCGGCACCGAGCGCACCCCGGCGGACTTCTCGTTGACCTCGGCCTACGGGTTCCCGCTGATCGGGGAGTTCTCCCACATGCGGAGGGCGCGAGGGGTCGACGACGGCGAGCACCAGGAGATCCTCCGTCGGCCGTACAACTACGACATCGCGCCGCCGCCGGGCAGCGGGGCGATCTCCGAGGCCGGGCAGATCTTCGTCTCCTTCCAGGCGGACCTCCCGGGCCAGTTCCTGCCGATCCAGCGCCGGCTGGACGAGCTGGACCTGCTCAACGAATGGACCACCCCGATCGGCTCCGCCGTGTTCGCGATCCCGCCGGGGTGCGCGGAGGGCGAGTTCCTGGGACAGTCGGTGCTGGAGTAGGCGCTACCTGATGCGCAGGCCGCCCGGGCCCGCGCCGGCGGGGGTCCTCACCTCCGCGGGCACGGGCCCGGCACGGTCGCGGGCGCGAGCGCCGAGTGAGACGGCGCTCGCATGGCAACCCGCGGCGAACCCTCCGGCCGGCATCAGCCCAGCTCGTATGCTGTCCCGACGACCTGCGCCGGCGCCATGACGCCGCGCGAGCGCAGGCGCACCGACGACTGCAGGAGAGTCCATGCCCCGCTTCAACATCCCGGCCGAGGACGCCCAGGGTCCCCTGGTCGTCGGGATCGACATCGGCTCCGGCGGCACCCGCGCCGCGGTCTACGACGTCTCCGGCCGCGAGGTCGGCAAGCTCAACCACAAGGAGACCCACGAGTTCACGGTCGACGACGACGGCACGAGCACCATCGATGCCGATCAGATCGTCGCCGAGATCCGTGCCTCCCTCGCGGCGGTGCTCACCGCCGAGTCCCTCCCGGGCGAGGTGCGCGCGATCGGCTTCGACACCTTCGCCTCCTCGCTGGTCGCGGTCGACGCCGCCGGCAACGCGCTGACCCCCTGCATCACCTATGCGGACACCCGCTGCCACGCCCAGGTGGGCGAGCTCGCCTCGCGCCTGGACGTCGACGACCTGCACGAGCGTACGGGCGCCCGTCTCCACTCCTCGTACACCGCGCCCCGCCTGGCCTGGCTGCGCGCCGAGGAGCCCGAGGTGTTCGCCCGCACCGAGCGCTTCATGGCCCTCGGCGAGTACGTGGCCTTCAAGCTGCTGGGCACCGCCGCGCTCGGCACCGCCTCCGCGGCCTGGTCCGGGATGATCGACCGCCGCACCGGGCAGTACATCCCCGAGCTGCTCGAGGCCGTGGGCGTGGACGCCGCGACGATGGGCGAGTCGCTCGACCCCGATCAGGCGCTGCCCGTGGCCGGTACCCCGCTCGCCGCCGAGTTCCCGCAGCTGGCGGACGCCGTGTGGCTGCCGGTGATCGGCGACGGCCTCGCCGCGAACCTCGGCATCGGCGCGCTCGGCGAGGGCACCTGGGGCATCTCCACGGCGACCTCCGGCGCGATCCGCCAGCTGCTCTCCACCGACATCCCCACCCTGCCCAGCGGCCTGTGGGCGTACCGCGTGGACCAGCAGCGCACCCTCGTGGGCTCCGCGATGAGCGACTGCGGCCGGGTGCTGGACTGGTGCCGCAACGAGCTCGCGATGCCCTTCGACATCGACCAGACCGACACCGCGACCCTCTTCTCCGGTCCGCCGTCGGCCGGGACCCCGCTGGTCATCCCCTTCTTCTCCGGGGAGCGCGGCACCAAGTGGCGGGGCAGCTCGCGGGCGATGTTCGTGAACGTCGGTGCGTCCACCACCTGGAAGGACATGCTGCTCGGGGCGATGGAGGGCGTGGCCCTCTCGTTCCTGCGCATCGCCGACCAGATGCGCGAGGCCGGCGGCGAGCCCGAGCGGATCGTGCTCTCCGGCGGCATGACCGGGGCGATCCCCGGCTGGCTGCACCTGCTCTCCGACGCGCTGGCCATGCCGATCGACCACGTCGCCGTGTCCCGCTCGACCATGCGCGGCGCCGCGGTGATGGCGCTCGAGCAGGCCGCTCCCGGCGTCCCCGTCGCCGAGGTGCCGGTGCTGACCCGGGTGGAGCCCGTCGCGGCCCATCAGGACTACTACCGCGAGCGCCTCGAGCGCTTCGAGAAGCTCGCCGACCTGGCCTGATCGGGATCGGGAGTCCGGCGGGGCCCTGCGTCTCCCCCGCCGCCTCACGAACGGCGTTGTGCGCCTGGCTTCCACGACTGGAAGCCAGGCGCACAACGGCGTCACGGGCACGGGGTCCGGGGCCGGCGGGGCGGGGCCGGGTCGCACCGTCACCGTCACCTGATGCCTCCTTTAGGAGGAACCTTCGGGATTCATCCTTCGTGATCTGGCTGTCACCTGCACGGATACCTAGCGTTGAGGCGTGCCCTTCCCCGGGCACCGACCACGACGAGAGGTGCTCCCATGACCATCATCGACCGGCCCCCGGCGCCGCGGCCCACCGCCCATGACGGCGGCGTCGGCCTGCTCGAAGCCATTCGCCGTCACCCGCTGCTGACCTTCTTCCTCCTGGCCAACGGACTCAGCTGGCTGGCCTGGCTGCCGTACATCCTGTCCCTGAACGGGCTGGGCGTGTGGGGCGTGGAGTTCCCGGCGATGCTGGGCACCAGCCAGCTGCTCGGCGTACTGCCCGGCGCGTATCTCGGCCCGATCGGCTCCGCCCTGTTGGTCACCGCGATCGTCGACGGTCGGGCCGGCCTGAGGAGCTGGGCCGAGCGTCTGCTGAGGTGGAACGTGAACTGGCGCTGGTACGCCGTCACCCTGCTCGCCGTGCCGGCGGCGGCCCTGCTGGCCGGGCTGGTGTTCTCGGGTGGCGAGGTCCTCGCACCCTCGGCGACGGTTCTCGTCGCCTACCTCCCGCTGCTCCTGCTCCAGATGGTCACGACCGGCCTCGCGGAAGAGCCGGGCTGGCGGGACTTCGCCCTGTCCCGGATGCAGCGCACGATGGGCCCGCTGCGTTCGGCGCTTGTGCTCGGGCCGCTGTGGGGGCTGTGGCATCTGCCGCTGTTCCTGACCGACTGGGGCGGCTGGCCGGACGCGACCTGGACCCGCCCGGTGGTGTTCCTCGTCTTCTGCTTCGCCTTCAACATCGTCATGAGCTGGGTCTTCAATCGCACCGGGGAGTCTCTGCCGATGTCGATGCTGATGCACGCCGGGACGAACACCTTCGCGTCCTCGCTGGGCGCCGAGATGTTCCCGTCCCTGGATCCGGAGGCTTCGCTGCTGTCGATGACCGTCGCCGCCGTGATCGCCTCGATCGTGCTGGTGCTCGCCACACGAGGCCGCCTGGGCTTCCGCGCCCTGACGCCCCCGCGGCTCGGACCGGTTCGCAGCCGAGCCGCACTAAGCTCGCGCCCATGACACCCGGTGCGCGATCACCCAGGCCGGTCGCCCTCGCGACCGCCCTGGGCACGTGGACGACGGGGATGGTCCTGCTGCTCCTGCTGCCCCTCCTCGTCGCGACCGACGGCGGCTCCTCCTCCATCGGTTCCCTCGGTCCCGGGGCAGTCTCCGTCGGCTCCGCCTCCTGGTGGACGGTCGCGGCGACCCTCGCGCTCCAGGGCGCGGCGCTGCTGGCCGTCCACCGCTCATCGACAGTGTCCGTGCTGGTCACGGCCGGCCTCGCGCTCGTGCTCGCGGCATTCGCCCCCGGTGTCCCGTACACGCTCAGCCACCTCCCGGTTCTGGTGGCGGTGTTCGTTGCCGCGCCGCGCGGCCGGTGGCGGACGACGCGCACCGTGCTGGCCGCGGCGGCCCTCGCGGTCGCGCTCGGGACGCTGATGAACACGCTGCGCAGCGGCCTCGGCACCCTGCCGGGGGTGCTCGTCGAGGCGCTGGTGCAGGGCATCGGCCTGGTGGGCATCACGGCGCTGATCTCCCTCGCCCTGGCATCGATCCGCACGGCCCGTGAGGCTCAGCGCAAGGAAGTCGCGGCGCTCACCCGCGAGCGGGAAGCCGTGGATCGGGCGCGGACTGCCGCCGAGCGGGAGCGGGACGCGGTGATCCGGGAGCGGGAGGCGACGACCCGTGCGGTCCTCTCCGAGCAGCGCGCCGCGATGGCCCGCGAGCTGCACGACATCGCCGCCCATCACCTCTCCGGCATCACGCTCCTGGCCGCCGCCGCGGACCGGCAGATCGACACGGATCCCGACGCCGCGCACGAGTCCGTGCGGCAGGTGCGCAGCCAAACCCGGACCGTCCTCGAGGACATCCGCCGCGTGGTGGGGCTGCTGCGCGGCGACGGCGCGGCCGAACGCACCGTCGAGTCCCTCTCGACCGTCCCTGAGCTGGTGACCGCCCGTGCCGCGACCGGTCAGCCCGTGCGGCTCGAACGGCGCGGTCCGGCCGACGCCAGGAGGGAGGCGGCGGGCGTGGGCCCGCTCGCGCAGCTCGTGGCCTTCCGGATGGTCCAGGAGTCGCTGAGCAACGCCGCCGTGCACGCCTCCGGTGCTCCGTGCCTGGTCACGGTCGATGACTCGGGCGCCGCGGCCCTGCAGGTCACCGTGCGCAACGAGCGTCCCGACGGGCCCGCCCCGGCCACGTCCTCGGGAGGAGCTGGTGGCTTCGGCCTGATCGGCATGCTCGAGCGCGCGCAGCTGGTCGGCGGCCGGCTGGAGGCCGGCCCGTCGGCCGACGGGGGCTGGGTCGCGGAGCTGACGATCCCCCGCGACACGGTCGGGGCCCCCTCACAGGACGATGCGGTCGACATCGCCACCACGACGACCGAGGGAGCCCACCGATGATCCGAGTGCTGCTGGCGGATGATCAGCCCCTGGTCCGTGCCGGCCTCACCGGCCTCCTCAGCACCGAGGCCGATCTCGAGGTGGTCGCCGCCGCGGCTGACGGGCAGGAGGCCGTGCACCTCGTCGGCGAGCTGCGCCCTGACGTGGCCTGCCTGGACATCCGCATGCCCGTGCTCGACGGGATCGCGGCCACCCGGCAGCTCACGGCGATGGACCCGCCGGTCCCGGTGCTGATCCTGACCACCTTCGACCTGGACGACTACGTCTTCGGGGCCCTGGAGGCCGGCGCCGCAGGGTTCCTCCTCAAGGACGCCGACCCTGAGGTCATCGTGAGCGCCGTGCGGAGGGTCGCCGCCGGCCAGGGCACCCTCGACCAGGCGCTCACGCGGCGCATCCTCGCCGAGTTCGTGCGCCGGCGCAGCCTCCGGCCGGTCACCGTCCAGGGGACCGACGGGCTCCTCACCGCCCGCGAGGTCGACATCCTGGGTCTGCTCGCCCAGGGCATGTCCAACGAGGAGATCGCCCGGGAGCTGGTCGTCGAGATCTCCACCGTGAAGTCCCACGTGGCACGGATGCTGCCGAAGCTCGGCGTGCGCTCACGTCTGCAGGCCGTGGTGTGGGCCTACCAGAACGAGATCGTGAGGGTGCCCGAGGGGTCGTGAGCGGGGAGGAACGGGTCGGAGCTGAGCCGGTCGGCAAGGCGCTGGGTAGCGCCCCACCGCCCCCCGCCTGCCACAACGTCCGATCTGCGACGGCGTTGTGTGCCCTGCTTCCACACAGGGAAGTAGGGCGCACAACGCCGTCAGCGCAGGGAACGTGAGTGGAGTGACGGCGGGCCCCGCACCAAGCTTTCGGCGCTGGCGGATCTGACCGATCCTCCACAGAGGCCTGTCATCCACAGCGCCAGCCGATGGTCGGCGAGGGCGGCGAAGACTCCCTAGCGTCGGGCCATGACGCCCCGTTGGTCCCCGCCGCCAAGAAGCCTCCTGCCCCGGACGCTGCTCCTCGCGAGCGGTGTCCATCCGCGTCGGCTCGCCTCGACCGAGTTCACCGAGGTGATCCCCGGGTTCTGCACGCCGACGGCGGCGCCTGCCGAGCTGCAGGTGATCGCTCGCGTGCTGCAGCGCGAGGCCGGGCCCGGGTCGGTCATCAGCCATGCCACGGCCGCTGAGGTGCTCGGGCTCCCGCTCCCGGCCGTCCAGCGGTACACGATCCTGAAGCAGCTCCACTGCACGGTCCCGCCCGAGCGGCGCCGGAGGATGGGGCCGCAGGTGAAGGTCCACGCCAGGCGCCCCGAGGCGACCCGACGATGGCTCGGGCTGACGATGAGCTCGCCGGTCAGGCTGCTGAGCGATCTCGCCGGCGTGCTGACTCCTCTCGAGCTGGTCCAGGCCTGCGACGCCCTGATCGGCCCGGTGACGGCGCGCCCCCGAGTCACCCTGGGCGAGCTGACGAGGCTCGTCGAGGAGGCGACGCCGATGCCAGGGATCAAGAAGGTGCGCCGAGCAATCCTCGCAGCCAGGGAGCGGGTGGAGTCCCCGAAGGAGACCGAGCTGCGCCTCCTCCTGATCGGGAAGGGATTCGCGGAGCCCGGGATCAACGTCCCGGTGCGCGCCCCGGCGACCGGCGAGCAGTTCCGGCTGGATCTCGCCTACCCGTCACTGAAGATCGCGATCGAGTACGACGGCGACTGGCATCGCACCGACAGGGCACGATTCCGGAGGGACCGCCGCAAGGATGACGTCCTGCACGAGCTGGGGTGGAGGGTCGTGCGGGTCACCGACAGCGACCTCGGATCACCCGACGACCTCCTCGGCCGCCTCGAGCACCTCGGCACCCCTCGCCTCCGCGCATGCCGGTAGGGCCGAGGCCGAGGGCGGGCAGGGCCGAGCCGGGCCGGGCCGAGGGCGGGCAGGGGCGGGCAGGGGCGGGCAGGGCCGGGCATCGCCCCGGGCCCTGAACGGCTTTGCGCGCCTGGCTTCCACGAGTGGAAGCCAGGCGCACAATGCCGTCGGTGCGGTCGGCCCGCCGACCCGCCGACCAGTCGTCGCGGCGGGGGCGAGAGGGGCGCCGACCGCGCTGTGGGGCGTCGCTCAGGGACGCGGCAGGCGCCGCTCCTCGGCGAGGACCGCATCGACCAGCGGGTCGATCGCGGGGACGTCGAGCAGGGCGAGCAGGGAGCTCACCCGCTCGGTGGCGTCCTCGAGCGCGGCGGCCGAGGCGATCTCCGCGGCCCGCGGGTCCTTGACCTCGCCGCCGCCGGCCACGCGATCGGTGACCCAGGCGGTCCACGCGGCGACCGCCGCGACCTCGCCGGGCGCCTGGTCCGGGCCGCCGAGCTCGGCGATCACGGGCAGCGCGCGCACGGGCAGCTTCACGGAGCCGTCGGCGGCGATGCGGAGGAGGTTGTCGGCCAGGCGCGGGTTGCGGAAGCGCTCCTCGAGAGCCGCGGTGTAGGCGTCGAGCTCGTCCGCCGGGAGCGGCAGCGTCTCGCGGGCCTCGGCCCACAGCTGCTCGACCAGCGCCCGCACCTCGCGGTGCGAGATGGCCTCGTCCACGCGCTCCACGCCCGCGACCTGTCCGGCGTAGGCCATGAGGGTGTGGGCGCCGTTGAGCAGGCGCAGCTTGCGCAGCTCATGCACCTCGATGTCGTCGGTGAACTGCACGCCGGCCTTCTCCCACTCGGGGCGACGGCCGCGGAAGCGGTCCTCGATGACCCACTCGGTGAAGGGCTCGGTGACCACGGGGACGGAGTCCTCGAAGCCGGCCTGCTCGCGGACGGTGTCCCCCGCCTTCTCGTCGGCCGACGGGGTGATCCGGTCGACCATCGTGGAGATGACGTCGACGTGGTCGGCGAACCAGGCGGCGGTCTCCTCGTCGAGCTCGGCGAGGACGGCCTCGCGCAGCACCTCGCCGTTGCCGGTGAGATTGTCGCAGGAGACCAGCGCGATCTGCTCGGTGACCCCGGCCTCGCGGCGGGCCTTCAGGCCGAGCGCGAGACGAGCCGGGGCGGAGGTGGCCGGGTCCGAGCCGGCGGCGTAGCCCTTCTCGGTGATGGTCAGGGTGACCACGGCGGTGAAGGGATCGGCGAGCAGGCGCACGAGGGCGTCGACGTCGGAGGCGGGGAACACCTCGTCGATGACGTCGATGACGCTGACCTCGTCCTTCTCGGCGCCGCGGACGATCAGGCCGTACTTGCCGCCCTGGGCGTTCAGCGCATCGGCCATCGCGGCCGAGCGGCCGGTGAACGCGACCACGGACCAGCCGCCGGCCATGTCGGTGGCGTGCAGGGTGTGGGCGCGGGCGAAGTTGCCGATGCCGAGGTGGACCAGGCGGCCCACGTCGGAGGGGCTGGGTGTGCTCATCAGTTCTTCTCTCCTGCAGCGTCGAGGCGGAAGACCTCGCGCGGCTGCTGATCGGGCAGGGTGACCACGAGCTCCTGGGCGTCCTCGAGACGCATCCGGTGCTCGGCGACCAGGCCTGCGAGGTGCGTCGCGTCGAGGCGGCGGGACATGTCGTGGCGGGCGGGGATGGAGCAGAACGCGCGGGTGTCGTCGATGAAGCCGCTGGTGCGGCTGTAGCCGATGGTCTCGGCGACGGCGCGGCGGTAGCGCAGGATCGCGTCAGGCGCGTCGATGAACCACCAGGGAGCTCCGGCGTACACGGAGGGGTACACGCCGGCCAGCGGCGCGATCTCGCGGGAGAACACCGTCTCGTCGATCGTGAAGAGCACGGTGCGGAAGTTCGGGTGGTGGCCCACGTCGTTGAGCATCGGGCGGAGATGGTGGACGTAGTCCACCGCGACGGGGATGTCGAAGCCGACGTCGGCGCCGAACTGCTCGAACATCGCGTCGCTGTGGTTGCGGGCGACGGCCGGGTGGATCGTCATGACCAGGCCGTCCTCGGAGGCCAGGCGGGCCTGGTCGGCGAGCAGGTGGCGGCGCAGGGCCACAGCCTCGTCGGCCCCGATGGCGCCGTCGCGGGCGGCGGTGTAGAGGCGGCGGGCGTCCTCGTCGCTCAGGCGGGCGGTGCCGGGGTCGATGTGGGCGTGGTCGGAGGAGACGGCGCCGTGGTCGCGGAAGTACTGGCGGCGGATGCGCATCGCCTCGAGATGGCCGTCGTAGGTGCCGGTGTCGACGCCGGCGGCCTCGCCGAGGGCGTCGGTCAGCTCGCGGAAGTCTGCGCGGGCGGGCTCGAGGTACTTGTCGGGCCGGAAGGTGGGGATGACGCTGCCGGTGAAGGACTCGTCGGCGGCGAGCGCGTCGTGCGGGGCGAGGTCGTCGACCGGGTCGTCGGTGGTCGCCATGACCGCGATCTTGAACTGGTCGAAGAGTGCGCGGGGGCGGAACGCGGGCTGGGCGAGCTTCTCCGCGATCGCGTCGTACATCGCGTCGGCAGTGCGCGGGTTCAGCACCGTCCCGAGGCCGAAGACCTCGGAGAACTCATGCTCCATCCAGTAGCGGGACGGGGTGCCGGCGTAGGCATGCCAGTGCTCGGCCATGAGGCTCCAGGCCCTGCGGGAGGCGGCCTCGTCGAGCGGGCCCTGGCCCACGCCGAGGTCCTTGAGGTCCACGCCGCGGGAGTGCATCAGGCGGTTCACGTAGTGATCGGGCGTGATGAACAGCGAGGTCGGGTCGCGGAACGGCTCGTCGTCGAGGAGCATGCGGGGGTCGACGTGGCCGTGGGGGGACACGATCGGCTGGTCCTTCTCCAGCTCGTACAGCGTCCGGGCGATCTCGCGGACGCCCGGGTCCGCAGGCAGCAGGCGGTCAGGGTGCGGGACGTAGGCGTCGTTGCTCATCCCGCCATCCTCGCAAGCCGGCGAAACTCCTGCGCGGCGTTGTCACTGGTTGCCGGTGCCGAGCAGACGATCCTGATCGGCCGACGGGTCGACATCCTCAGCGCGAGACCCTCAGCGCGCGCCCTCGCGGGGGCCGGTGGTGCCGCGCGGGACGAGCCGCACCGGCAGCGTGCCCTCGACGGGGCTGCGATGCGCCGAGGGGTTCTCGATCCGGCGCACGAGCCGTTCGACGGCCGCGCGTCCCTGGGCCCGCTTGGGGCTGACCACGGTGGTGAGGCCGCCGCCCACGAGGCGGGAGAGCTGGATGTCGTCGTGCCCCATGACCGACAGCTCCCCGGGGACCCGGATCCCGGCGCGCAGCGCGGAGATCAGGAAGCCGAAGGCGACCAGGTCGTTGTAGCAGATCACGGCATGCGGGAGGGAGTCGCGCAGCTCCTCGAAGGCCTGCTCGCCGCCGGCGGTGGTGGGGGCGAAGGGTCCGTGCCGCTGCACCTGCAGGCCGTGCTGGCGCGCGGCGACCCGGGCGGCCCGCCAGCGCTCCCCGTCGGACCAGGAGTTCACCGGACCCGCCACATAGGTGACGGTGCGGATCCCGTTCTCGGCCAGATGGGTCATGGCCTGCCCCATGCCGTGCTCGAAGTCGGGCGTCACCGAGTCGAGCCCTGCCACGCGACGGTTCAGCACCACCACCGGGATGCGCTTGGTGAGGTGGTTCAGGGTGGCGTCGGAGAGCCTCGTGCCGGAGAGCACGATCCCGTCCACCACGTTGATGGCGCTCTCGAGGCTCGAGCGCTCGCGGACCTCGTCCTCCACGGTGTCGAGCAGGAGCAGCAGGAAGTCCTGCTCGTGGGCGGCCTCCTGCATGCCGGAGACGAGCTCGGCGAAGTAGGGGTTGGTGAGGTCGGGGACCTCGATGCCGAGGCGGTGGTGGCGCTCTCCGCGCTCCTGGGCGGCGGGCGCCTCGGTGCGGTAGTCGAGCTCCTTGGCGGCGTCCATCACCTTGGCGTGCGTGGCGGCGCTGACGCGGCCGGGGCGGGAGAACGCACGGGATACGGTGGACGGCGCGACACCGGCCGCCTTCGCGACGTCGTAGATCGTCACGCGCTTCTCCGCCATCGTGCGGCTCCGTCCTCGCCGCTCGCGGCGCTGCCTCGGGGGCCGCCGCCCTGACCCGCGCAGGGCCGGGAGAGCCCGATCATCGAGGCACCACCTTACCCCGCAGCAAGGGCAACCAGTGGCAACCGTCCGATGGTCGGCGCCGCCCCCGGCCGGGCTCCGCTCCCGCTCAGCCGCCGGATGCCGCGGAGCGCACGCTCGCGAAGATCGGGTTCGTGTAGAACCAGAGGTCCTCCCACGCATCGACCTCGCCGGGGACGTCGATCGCCGGGCCGTGGGGGTCGACGTCCGCGCCGAGGAAGCCCGGCTGGCTGCGCTTCCCGTCGGTGCCGCGCACCCGCAGGTAGGAGTCCTCCTCGAGGGTGAACCGGTGGTTGAGCTCGAGCGTGCCGTCCCGGCCGGAGGTGTCCCAGGACGTCACGACCTTCGTCGCGGGGGCGGTGATCGTCTCGCGGTCCTCGGCGGGGCCGGTGACCTTCCCGAGGATGAGATCCACCCGCGCCAGCTGCGGGAGGAGTCCGGCGTGGTTGACCCGGGAGGCCGTCTCGATCGAGAGCACCAGCTCGACCTCGGTGGGACCGTCGACCTCGAGGGTCGCACCGAGGCCGGCGCGGTGCGGCTTCCCTCCGCGGCCCACCACGCGCAGGGTCATGTCGAGCGAGGCGATGAGGTCACCGAAGCACACCCACATCCGCCCGGCGCGCATGCCCTCCATGACCGCGCGGTGGCTGCGGTCGGTCGCGCCCACCCAGGTGCGGTTGTAGGCGCCGGGCGTGAAGGAGCTGTACTCCACGACGGGCCGCCCGGCGTTGACCGGCGGCGGGAACACCCCGGTGGTCTGGAAGGTGTCGCCGGCGTCGTTGTAGGGGATGTCGTCGTAGCCCGTCTGCTGGAGCTCGTCCACGGGGTTCTTCACCCAGTCGCCGCAGCCCTGGTGGCCGTCGGAGGTGGTGGTGATCCACCAGCGCCGGCCCTCGGCGAGCAGGGAGTCCCATACGCCGCCGACGGTCGCGGTCATCCAGTCGAAGCCGCCCCAGGTGCGGTAGCTCTCCTCGGGGTAGCCGGGGAAGGAGTGCTCGCTCGAGCCCCCGTCGTAGAGGCCGCGGCCGCGGGCCATCCCGGCGGGCAGGGAGGCGGCCTGGTGCCCGGGCGCGCCCTCGAAGCCGATCACGACCTCGGGAGCGGCGTCCTGCCAGGCGCGCAGCTCGGACGGGGAGTCGATGCCCTTGCGGGCGGGGTGGTTGGGCAGCACGAGCACGTCCTCGAGCCGCCCCGTCGCACGGGTCTGCTCGAGGAAGCCGAGCGCTTCGAGGGCGAGCGCCTCGTTCTCCGAGGTGCCGGGGCGGGCGTCGACCACGTTCGCGTCGTAGCGCTCCACGAACTCCTGGAGCACCTCGGCCTCGTGCTCGCCGGGCGCCATGATCAGCGTGGTGTGCTCGCCGGCGGGGATGTTCCACTCGAGGCCGTTGAAGAGCAGCAGCTCGTCGCCGAAGCGCTCGCGGGCGGCGAGCATGTCCTCGCGCTGGGGCTCGATGCTGTGCGCGGCGAAGGGCTCGTTGCCGTGGTCGGTGATGACGATCCAGTCGAGGCCGCCGGCCACGGCGCGTCGCGCCTGGTCCTCGATGCGGTACATGGCGTCGTTGCTGTACTGACTGTGCAGGTGGTGGTCGCCCACGAGCCAGACGAACCCGTCCGTGCCCGGCCCCTTCGGCGGCCCGGGCTTCTCGGGCTTCCCCGCGCCCTTGCCCTTGTCCGCCTGGGCGGCGGTGGGTGCGGTGAGGGCCGCGATCCCTCCGGCTCCGGCCAGGCCCGCCCCGCGGAGGAAGCCGCGCCGTGCGGGCTTCTCGGCCCCGGTGGCGGGGGCAGGAGCGGTCTGCGGGGCCGACGGGTCGGCGGGGTCGTGATGCATCGGGGAGGGCGCCTCTCGGAAGCGGTCGGTGCGCGGCGAGCAGGTGCGCGATGGTGGACGCGCGGAACGCTACGGGCCCGGTGGATCGCTCCAGCGTCGTGGGCATGAACGCACGGCGTCCGCCGACGGAAGAGGGCGAGATCAGGGCCCTGTCGGGGCGCGCGCACGGTCCACGGACCATCGACTCCGCGATACCACGTTGGTATCATTCAGGGATGGCGATGACACTTCGACTGACCGACACCGATGAGAAGATCCTGGCCGACCTCGCCGAGCAGGAGGGCATCAGCCGCCAGGAGGCCACCGTGCGGGCGATCCGTGAAGCCGCCGCCCGTCGCGGCCACCAGCAGGCGGTGCAGGCCCTCTCCGTGCGGGGCCGGGAGCGCTACGCCGATCTGCTCGACCGGCTGGGTCGGTGACCACGTTCCTCACCCTCGAGGACCTGCTCGTCCTCGTGGACGACCTGGGCGTCGGGCCGGTGCGGGATGTCGGGCTGCTCGACTCCGCCGCCCATCGTCCCGCGACCCGACTCTGGGGGCGGGAGGCGTATCCGGACCTGGACACCAAAGCCGCCGTTCTCCTCGAGTCGCTCGTGCGGAATCACGCCCTGGTCGACGGGAACAAGCGTCTGGGCTGGCTCGGGGTGATCGTCTTCTACGGCCTGAACGACATCGAGATCGAGGCACCGGACGACGACGCGTACGACCTGGTGATCGCGGTCGCCACGGGAGCCGTGGAGCCCTCCGACATCGCCGCCGCCCTCACCCGGTGGCACTGACCTCGCCGGGACGGCGCGGTCAGAGGGTCGGCACGGTCAGAGGATCGGCGCGGGAGCCCAGCGCGCGATCTGCGCGGCGAGGTGCCCGGCGCCGTAGCCGTTGTCGATGTTCACCACGCCGATGCCCGGCGCGCACGCGGAGAGCATCGTCAGCGCCGCGGTGACGCCGCCGGAGGCGACGCCGTAGCCGACGGAGGTGGGCAGCGCGACGACGGGCGCGCTGATCTGCCCGGCGACCACGGTGGGCAGCGCCCCGTCCATCCCGGCGGCGACCACCACGCACGCCGCCTCGCGCAGCTCGGGCAGGCGGTTCAGGAGCCGGTGCAGTCCGGCGATGCCGATGTCGGCGATGAGGCGGGTGGGCCGGCCCAGGTAGCGCGCGGTGAGCTCCGCCTCCCGCGCCGCGGGCAGGTCGCTGGTGCCGGCGCAGGCCACGATGACCAGGCCTCCCGTCGGCTCCGGCGGCGCGGCGGGCCAGGCGAGCAGGCGGGCGGCGGGGTCGTGGAAGGCGTCCGGCAGGGCGGCGAGCACCGCCTCGGCGCGGTCGGCGTCGGCCCGGGTGAACAGCACCGGCCCGAGATCGTCGCGACCCTCGGCGTGCAGGCGGGCGTACTCCGCCGCGATCGCGGCGACCTGCTCGACGCTCTTGGCGTCGCACAGCACCGCCTCGGGCGCGCCGCGGCGCTGCGCCCGGTCGAGATCGAGGTCGAGGAAGCCCTCGATCCGCCCGTCGGCCGCGCCCTCAGGCATGCCCGCCCCTGCCCACGACCTGCAGGGAGAACAGGCCCGAGCGGATGCCGTCGAGGTCGATGGTGACGTGCTGGAACCCGGTCTCCTTCCCGGCGGCGACGAGGGCGGCGCGGATCTCGGGCTCCATGGCCCGCGCGAGCTCGTCCGTGGGCAGCTCGATGCGGCCCACGGCGCCGTGGTGGCGCACCCGGCAGTCGCTGAAGCCCTGCTCGTAGACGGCGTCCTCGAGGTCGTCGATCTGGCGCAGCTTCTCGGGGGTGACCTCCTGGCCGAAGGGGATCCGGGAGGCCAGGCAGGGGGCGGCGGGCTTGTCCGCGACGGGCAGCGAGAGCTGCCTGGCCACCTCGCGCACCTGCGACTTCGTCATGCCGACGACGGAGAGCGGGCGCAGCACGCGATGGCGGGTGGCGGCGCCCGCGCCGGGGCGGTCGTGGCGGGTGGCGTCGTCGGCGTTCTCGCCGTAGGCGACCGCGTCGAGCTGCTGCGCGCCGACCACGTCGTCGTCGATGCGGGTGAACAGCTCGTCCTTGCAGTGGAAGCACCGCGCGGCGTCGTTCTTCTGGTAGTCGGGGTTCTCGCCCTCGAGGGTCGCGACCTCGAGCACCTCGGCGCCGATCACGCGCGCGACCTGGTGGGCCAGGCGCCGCTCCCGTCGGGCGAGGGACGGGGAGACCCCGAGCAGGGCGGTGACATTCTCGGCGCCGAGCGCGCGCACCGCGAGCGCGAGCAGCACGGCGGAGTCGACGCCGCCGGAATAGGCGACGCCGAGCTTTCGGACGCCCGCGAGCTCGGCGGCGACCGCGTCCGCCAGCGCGAGCGCTTCGCCGTTCAGGGCGTCGGGCGTCATCGCCTCGACCTCGAAGCCGGGATGTCCGGGCGCGAACAGCGAGGTGGGGGCCGACGGCGCGGTGCCGAGGGTCAGGGTGACGGGCTCACGAAGGCTGGTCACCGCGGCTGCCCCGCGATCCCGTCGCGCTCGGAGGCAAGGCGGAACAGCACCTCGCCGGCGTGATCGATCACGAGGGTGTCGGGATCCGCGCGCAGCGCCTCGAGGTCGAGAGAGGCCGGGTCCATGTAGAGGACGTTGTGCGCCTCGGTCTCCTCCTTCGAGATGGAGGTGGCGAAGTAGCGGTTCACCCGCTGCTGCTCGACGCCGGTCTCGGGGTCGTAGGTGCCCAGGCCCGTCACGTGCGTGGAGTGGGCGAGCTCGCCCCAGGGGTGGTCCTTGAACCGGTCCCACTGCTTCGTGAAGTACTCGATGTTGTGATAGCCGATGTCGCGGATGCCGGGGTGCATCGCGGCGACCTCGGTGATGTGCGGGGCGTAGATGATGACGTCGCCGCCGTCGGCGCAGACGGGCTCGGACTTGTAGAAGCCCTTCGCCCCGGTCCACATGTCCTCGTACATCTCCGGGACCAGCGCGACGATCCGCTGGTAGGGCTTCTCGACGTAGGTGATGTGGGTCCGGGCGGAGATCTTCGCCATCGCGGCCCAGGCGGCCTGCGGGTCGCCGTAGGCGATCGCCCCGAGATCCGCTCCGCCCTCGGCGACGTCCATGGTGACAGCGAGCTTCTCGGAGGGGATGAGCTCGCTCGCGGCGTCGATCAGCTGACGCACGGGGGTGATGCCGAGGGTGCCGATGATGCGGCTGGCGGTGATGAGCGCGCCCACCCAGTGGGAGATATCGATGACGTCGTGCACCGAGCAGCCGGGGAAGAAGTACTTGTTCCCGCCGGAGAAGCCCACGACCTCGTGGGGGAAGACGGGGCCGACGATCAGGTTGACGTCCGACTCGACGCAGAGCCTGTTGATCTGCACGGTCATGGGGACGTCGGTGAGCAGACCGCCGGTGAGCTCGGCGATCCGCTCGGCGGGGATCTCGCCGAGGTCCGCGATCTGGGAGGGGTCGTCCCAGGCGTGGTTGAGGACGGTCCACTCCGGGTAGGTCGCCGCGGCACCGCGCCCGGTCGCCCCGAGGAGGGTGTCGATGGCCTGCTCGCTCATCGCGGCATGGGTGCCCAGGGCGATGAGCACGGTGACGGAGGAAGCACGGCCGGCGAGCGCGTCGTGGATCGCGGGCAGCACCTTCGGCAGCGGGACGGAGCGGGTGCCGTCGGGGATGATCAGGCAGACGCTCTTGCCGTCGTAGTCGGTCCCGGCGAGCTGCTCGGCGACGAAGCCCGCGATCTGCTCGTCGGTGAGGATCCCCTCGGGACCGCCGAGGAGCGCGGCGCGTTCCGCGAGACCCTCGGGGATCGGGTGGATCGTGGGCTGCTGGGTCGCCGTCGTCTCGCTCATCGTTCCACTATGCGCCGTGGCCAGGCCGGGGACAAGGACGGCCCGGCTGTTGCCATGGGTGCCCGGTGCGGGCGACGCGGTGGCCGCGAGAGGGAGGACAGCGGCACGCGCAGGATCGTGCTCTACTGCTGTCCATGTCGCCGCCCGAGGTCGTCCTCGTGCACGGGCTGTTCCACCAGCCCGCCCACATGGATGCGCTCAGGACCGCGCTCGAGCGCAGGGGCGCTCGGGTCTCCGTCCCGAGGCTGCACCGGGGGAGCTTCGAGCAGGATGTCCGCGCCGTGCAGCGGGCGGTCGACCGGTGCCCGTCCGCTCCCGTGCTGGTCGGGCACAGCTACGGCGGCGCGGTGATCGCCGACGTGCTCGGCGGCCGGTCCTTCGTCTTCGTCGCCGCGTTCGTGCCGGAGACCGGGGAGAGCTGCGCCGAGCTCGGCGGTCCCGACGCGCTCGTCAACTCCTGGGTGCGTCCTCACCCCTCCGGTGGGAGCTGTATCCCTGACGAGTACGCGTCCGAGCTGTTCTATGCCGACTGCACGGAGGAGGACGCCGAGCGCGCGACCGCGCTGCTGGTGCCGCAGGCCAGCGGTCACGGTCGGGGAGTGGTCAGGCGTGCGACGTGGAGGCACGCTCCGAGCCACTACGTCGTCTGTGACGACGACCGCGCCGTGAGCCCGACGCTCCAGCGCAGGATGGCGGCGAGATGCTCGAGCAGCCGGCACCTCACAGCGAGCCACTCGGCGTACATCTCGCAGCCGGATCTCCTCGCCGAGGTGATCCTGGACTGCTGAGCGCAGACCCCGGACCGTCGCGAACAGGGCGGCGCCCGCTGCCCCGCCGCACCCCACGGGGAATACTGACCCCATGACCCTCGACGTGGTGGCCGTGCTGTTCCCGAACGTGACCCAGCTGGACCTCACCGGGCCTGTGCAGGTGTTCTCCCGCCTGCCCGGAGCGCGCGTGCACCTCGCCTGGCGGGACGACGCGCCGGTACTCACCGACGTGGGGTTCTCGATCGTGCCGACGGTGTCCTTCGAGGACGCCCCGCAGGCCGACGTGCTGCTCGTCCCGGGCGGGCAGGGAGCGTTCGACCTGCTCGAGGACGAGAGCGCTCTGGACTTCGTGCGCCGTCAGGCCCGCGGGGCGCAGTGCGTGACGAGCGTGTGCACAGGCGCTTTCGTCCTCGGTGCGGCCGGCCTGCTGACGGGCCGGCGCGCGACGACCCACTGGGCCTCCCACGCCATGCTCGAGCTGCTCGGTGCGATCCCGGAGCGGGCCCGGGTGGTGCGGGACGGCCCGGTGATCACCGGCGGCGGGGTCACCGCGGGCATCGACATGGCGCTCTCCGTCGCCGCCGAGCTGTACGACCCGGAGACGGCGCGCAGTGCGCAGTTGGCTCTGGAGTACGATCCGCAGCCGCCCTTCGATGCCGGCCGTCCCGATCGACCGGAGGCCGACCCCGCACAGGTCCGGGAGACCATCTCGGCGACGCACAGCCGCCGGGAGCAGGCAGTGCGCCGAGCGGCCGAGCGGCTCGTCGGCTGACCTCGATGAGGGCGCTGCCGCCGAGCTTGAGCCTGAGTCCGGCGTGCTGCGTCAGGGGATCGCAGGATCACCCATCCGCCTCGAGCCGCCTCAGCGTCGGGCTCAGGGCCGCGAGGAGTGCGGTCGGCACGAACCCCAGCCCGGCGAGGCCGAGCGCCCAGCCGCGGAGAGCGACGACTGACCGCGTCGGCGCTCCCGACGCGGAGAACGCGAGGTGTCCTCCGTCCCCCACAGGGTCTAGCGTTGCCGCCATGCCAGGGATCTCGGTCGCGGAGGTGCTCGACGCGCTGGGCGTGCATGCGGACCCCGTCGCCCCTGCTCTCACCGGGGGGATGTCGGGCTCGAGCGTGCTGGGAGCGGTGACGCCCGGCGGAGAGCCCGTGGTGGTGAAGGTCAGCTCGTTCGGAACCCCGGAGTCATCGCACCGCGCCCGACGCGAGCTCGACGTCTACACCGAGCTCTTGCTCCGGGTGCCGCTCCCGGCTCCTCGCCTCGTCGCCGCACACCGCACGGAGGAGTGGATCGCGATCGCCCTCGAACGGCACCGGCCCGCCCCTCCGGCGTCGGAGTGGACATCGGCGCAGTGGCACGATCTCGCAGTCCTGCTGGGAAAGCTGCACGCGGGATCGCGCGAGCTCGCAGGGCGGTTCGCTCCCCTCCACGCCGTGAGCTCGCGCCCCGTCGACGAGCTCGCCGTGTTCGCCCAGCAGCTCTGGAACGGCGAGGGCGATGATGCCCGGCTCGAGGCCGCGTGCAGCGCCCTGGACCGGCTCCACGACGCTGTATCGGACGGACCCGCATCCTTCGTGCACGGCGACAGCCACCTCGGGAACGTCGTGCTGACGACCGACGGGACGCTCCTGCTGGTGGACTGGCAGTCCGCTCACGTCGGGCCGTCGATCGGCGACGTGGCCTTCGCCCTCACCCGAGCGGCAGCAGCAGCCGGCAGCATCCCCCGCGACCAGGTGATCGAGGCCTACAGCGCCGCCGCCGGCACCGCTTCCGCGGCCGTCCACCGATCCATCACCGCGCAGCAGCTGCTGATCCTCGTCGAGCAGTATCCGGAGTTCGCCACGTTCCTCGGACCGGGCGAGGTCGCGGGACTTCGCAGCGCGTTCGACCTGCTCCTCGAGGACTGGGCGGAGAGGCAGTGATGCGAGGGCGGCGTCCGTCCCCAGCGGCAGTCTCCCCCGGAAAAGCACGAGCTCTCACGTAGGAGCCACATCTACGGTGACCGTATGACCGTTCCCCGCTCCGCCTCAGCTCCCACGGTCCGCCCGGCGAGGGGCGAGGACTTCGACCTCCTCGCCGGGCTGCTGCAGCTCTATCTCCACGACTTCTCCGAGCACACGGGCTGGGACGTCGATGAGCACGGCCTCTTCCACTACGCCTGGCTCGATGCGTACCGCCACGAGCAGGGCCGCCACGCCTACGTGTTCCGGGTCGAGGGCCGTCCTGCGGGATTCGCCCTGGTGCGGGAGGCGGAGCGGATCCAGATGGCCGAGTTCTTCGTGCTCCGGAAGTATCGGCGCGAGGGCGTCGGCCTCGCTGCCGCGCGTCACCTGCTCGAGGCCCACGCCGGGGCCTGGTCGATCACGCAGCTGGCCTCGAACCCCGAGGCCACCTCGTTCTGGCGCCGAGCGATCCCGGTGCCGTTCGAGGAGACGGTCGAGGCCGACGGGACGGTCGAGCAGCGGTTCAGCATCGAACGGCCCTGACCTGATCGTCCGCGGCTCATCCGCAGGCGGCAGAGGACTCCGCCGAGCAGGCGGCCGCCGCCTGGCTCGCGGAGAAGGGCCACGACTGGCCGCACGCGAGCAGGCGCAGCCCGGGGCGTGGTCGACAGCCACGCCGATACGCTCTGACACCATGTCGGATCTCTACCGCGAGCTCCCAGCGCCCGGCGGTCTCGGCCCGCTGGTGTCGTGCGTGTGGGAGCACGAGGCCGATGTGTCGCGGGGCCGACGGATCGACCCCGACGGCTGCGTCGACCTGATCTGGCTCGCCGAGCAGGAGCTCGTGGTCGCCGGCCCCGACACCTCCGCCCATGAGGTGCTGCTCCCGGCCGGTCGGCGCTCCTCGGGGATCCGGCTTCGGCCGGGCGCCGCGGCCGCCGTCCTGGGACTGCCCGCCTCGGAACTGCGGGACCTGCGGGTGCCTCTCGAGCAGGTCTGGGGAACGGGGGCGGGTCGGCTCGTCGAGGATCTCGCCGCCGCCTCTCCCCGTCGGCGCCTGGAGCTGCTCGCCGCCGCGGTCTCGCAGCGTCGTGCCTCCCCGGACGGCCTCGTCGCCGCCGCGGCGCAGCGCCTCGGACGCCCGCGGGCTCGCGTCGCCGAAGTGGCCGCCGACCTGGGGGTCACCGAGCGCACGCTGCACCGTCGCACGGTGCACGCCGTCGGGTACGGACCCAAGCTGCTGGCGCGGGTGACGCGGCTTCAGCGCCTGAGGGCGTCGCCCGGCCGCACTTCCGCCGAGCGCGCGCTCGGTGCCGGCTATGCGCATCAGGCTCACATGAACGACGAGGTGCGTCGCCTGACAGGGATCACTGCTGTCCGATTCCTGGAAGACGGCGTCCGGGACGACGCCTAGCGTCAGGGACACGAGGCCGGAGCCACCGCTCGGCCGGCTCACGACCGCACGGAGGAGATCCCATGCCCGCACCGACCCACCACGCGATCAGCTACATCGAGCTCGGCGTCACCGACCTGTCTGCCGCCCGCGCCTTCTACGAGCAGGCCTTCGGCTGGCGGTTCAACGACTACGGGCCTGCGTACAGCAGCATCGCCGCCCCGGACGGGGAGGGTGAGATCGGAGGGCTGAACCCTGGCGCGGCCCCGTCGGCCGAGGGGCCGCTCGTGCTGCTGTTCTCGGAGGATCTGGACGCGACGGTCGGCGCCGTGATGGACGCGGGCGGCACCGTCGTCGCGGGACCCTACGAGTTCCCCGGCGGCCGACGCTTCGAGTTCACCGACCCCAGCGGGAACCGGCTCGGGGTGTTCGCGGATTCCTGAGGGTCCCCGGGAGCGCGCTCGAGTGACGGCGCCGGGGCCCGGGCATCCCCGGCGCCCGCCACCGCGCCGCGCCGCGGCGCGAAAGAAGTGACGTCAGATGACCCACGAGGCCCATATGCGGGGCTCGCGGGTCATCTGACGTCACTGGATCCGGTGGCGGCACGCAACCGGGCCGCGCCCGCCCCCACTCCGCCGCGGCACCCGCCTGCCGTTGGCTACCGTGTTCCCATGTCCGTCTCCGAGCTGTCGACCAGCGCCCAGAACTACCTCAAGGCCGTCTGGAGCCTCGGCGAGTGGTCCGAGGAGTCGGTGACGGTCTCCGCGATCGCGGAGCGGGTGGGGGTGCGGCTCTCCAGCGTGTCCGATGCGATGCGGAAGCTCGGCGAGCAGGGGCTGGTCGAGCACACCCGCTACGGCGCGATCGCGCTGAGCGCGCAGGGTCGTGCGCACGCCCTGGCGATGGTGCGTCGGCACCGGCTGATCGAGACGTTCCTGGTGCGGGACCTCGGCTACGGCTGGGAGGAGGTGCACGACGAGGCGGAGCAGCTCGAGCACGCGGTCTCCGACCTGCTCGTCGAGCGGCTCGACGCCCACCTGGGCCGGCCCTCCCGTGATCCGCACGGGGATCCGATCCCCGCGGCCGACGGGTCCGTCGACCAGCCCGAGGCGCAGCTTCTCGCCACCCTCCCGGCGGGGACGCGGGTGCGCGTGGAGCGGATCTCCGACGCCGATCCTCGCCTGCTCACCTTCTGCGCCGCTCAGGGCATCGTGGTGGGGGCGGAGCTCGAGGTCCGCGAGGGGCCGGAGTTCTCCGACGCGCTCGAGGTGTCGCTGGTCGGATCGAGCGGCGCGGTGCCGCTGGGCCGTTCGGCGACCGAGGCGATCTGGGCGTCGGAGACCGGCGGCGCCTGACGCTCCGTCGGCACCGCGACTCCTGTCGTCTCCGAGAATCCCGTCGTCTCCGAGGATCCCGTCGCCGCCGATCCGTCGGCCGATGACGCCGCGCCCGACGAGACGGAGCCTTCCGATCCGTCCCCGCGCCACACCCGATGCCGGGCCAGCAGCCCGTAGCGGGGTGCGAACAGGTGGACGAGCGCGTACAGCGTCCCCTGCACCAGCACGATCAGTCCGCCAGAGGCGGCGTCGAGCCAGTAGCTCAGCAGGATCCCAGCCGCAGAGGCCGCGACCGAGAACGTCGGCGCGATCAGCAGCATGCGGGAGAAGCGGTCGGTGAGCAGGCGCGCCGTGGCGCCGGGGATGATCAGCATCGCGACCACGAGGATCACGCCCACCACCTGCAGCGCGACCACCGCCGTGACGGCCAGCAGCCCCAGCAGCAGGGCGCCGAGGCGGCGCGGGGACAGGCCGATCGCCCGGGCGTGGGTGGGGTCGAAGGCGTAGAGCGTGAGGTCGCGACGCCGCATGAGCAGCAGCACCAGCACGAGGGCGGCGAGCAGCGCGATCTGCACGAGATCGCCCCGGGAGACCCCGAGCACGCTGCCGAAGAGGATGTGGCCGAGGTCGGTGTGGCTCGGGGTGACGGAGATCAGCACCAGACCGAGAGCGAACAGGGTCGTGAACACGATCCCGATCGCGGCATCCTCCGCCACCCGTCGCGAGTCGCGGACCGCGCCGATGAGCACCACGGCGAGGATCCCGAACACGATCGCGCCGAGCGCGAAGGGCAGGCCGAGGGCGTAGGAGAGGACCACGCCGGGCAGCACGGCGTGGGAGACCGCGTCCCCCATCAGCGACCAGCCGATGAGCACCAGCCAGCAGGACAGCAGGGCGCAGACCACGGCGGCGAGGGAGGTGGCGGCGAGCGCGCGCAGCATGAAGTCGTACTGCAGCGGCTCGGTGAGCAGGTCGAGCGGGTTCATCGGCCGGCCTCCTGCCGGGTCAGCGGGTCCAGGCCGAAGGCTCGGGCGAGCATGGCGGGCTCGAGCGCCTCGGCGACCGGGCCGTGGAAGAGGAGTCGGCGCCGCAGCAGCACGGCGGAGTGCGCGAGGTCGGGCAGCGCGTGGAGGTCGTGGGTGGAGACCAGCACGGTGCAGCCGTCGGCCGCGAGCTCGCGGAGCACGCCGACCAGCAGTGCCTCGCTGCGCTTGTCGACGCCGGCGAAGGGCTCGTCCAGCAGGAGGGTGCGGGCGCCCTGGGCGAGGCCGCGGGCCACGAAGGCCCGGCGCCGCTGACCGCCGGAGAGCGCGCCGATCGGCCGACGGGCGAGCCCCTCGAGCTCGACCCGTTCGATCGCCTCGGCCACGGCGCGGCGGTCCGCGGGGCGGGGCCGACGGGTCAGGCCCTGGTGGCCGTAGCGGCCCATCATCACCACATCGCCCACGCTGACAGGGAAGGCCACGTCGATCGCCTCGCCCTGCGGGACGTACCCGATCGCGCCGCGACGGCGAGCCCGGACGGGATCGTCGCCGTCCAGTCGGATCCGTCCGGAGGCGATCGGGACGGTGCCCATGATCGCGCCGAACAGGGTGGACTTCCCGGCGCCGTTCATGCCGACCAGGCCGGTCACCTCTCCGGCCGCGACGTGCACGCTCAGGCCGTCCAGGGCGGTGACCTCGCCGTACCGGACCGTGAGGTCGTCCACGTGGATGCTCATGCGGCGGCCTCCGTCCCGGTCAGGCCCTCGACGATCACGTCGGCGTCGTGACGGAGCAGAGCGAGATAGGAGGGGACGGGTCCCCCCTCCTCCGAGAGCGAGTCGACGTAGAGGGTGCCGCCGAAGCGGGCTCCGGTCGCCTCGACGACCTGCTGCATGGGGGCGTCGGAGACGGTCGACTCGCAGAACACGGCGGGGACGTCCTGGTCACGAACGGTCTCGATGACCGCGGCGATCTGCTGCGGGGTGGCCTGCTGCTCGGCGTTGACGGGCCAGATGTAGTGCTCCTCGAGGCCCACGTCGCGGGCGAGATAGGAGAAGGCTCCCTCGCAGGTCACGAGCGCTCGCTGGTTCTCCGGGAGGGCGCCGACGGTCTCGACGAGCTCGTCGTGGATCTGCTGGAGCTGCCGGGAGTACTCTTCGGCGTTCCTCGCGTAGTCCTCGGCGTGCTCGGGGTCGAGCTCGCTGAAGGCGCCGGCCATATTGTCGACGTAGACCTGCGCCGCCTCGGGGCTCATCCAGGCGTGGGGGTTGGGCGTGCCGGGATCCCCGGCGATGTCGAGCGCCTCGACCCCGTCGGAGACCACTGCGTGGGGCACGTCGGCGGTCTCGACGAACTGGGCGAACCAGGCCTCGAGGTGCAGGCCGTTGTCGAGGATGAGATCCGCCTCGGAGGCTCTGGCGACGTCGCCGGGAGTGGGCTCGTAGCCGTGGATCTCGGCGCCGGGCTTGGTGATCGACTCGACGCGGAGATGCTCCCCGGCGACGTTCTGCGCCACGTCCTGCAGGACCGTGAAGGTGGTCAGCACGACGGGCACGTCCCGCGTGTCCTGGTCGCCCGCGCCCCCGCACCCGGCCAGCAGCATCACCAGCGCCGCCGCCATCGCCGCAGCCCTCGTCCCGACCCGTCCTCCATGCCTCACGAGCACACCTCTTCGCCTCTGCTGTCATTCGGAGTTCGGCATGCCGAACTTTGTGGAGGGAACTGTCTCATATCCCGGGGCGCGAGTCACGCGGCGCGTCGGCCCTCCTCGAAATCCGGCGACATCCCGCCGCCGTGCGGGGAGGATGGCCGCATGGACGAGGTCGAGCTGGTCGTCGCGCACAGCGAGCGGGCGACCCTGCGCGTGGGCGAGGTGTTCCTGAAGGTCGACGGGGATCCCGGGCGCTCCGCGCGGGAGGTCCGGGCGATGGAGCTCGCCCCGGTCCCGACTCCCGAGGTGCTGTGGCACGAGCCGCCGGCGCTCGCCCTCGCGGCGGTGCCCGGCACGGCCCTGGGCGTGCTCGGCGCCCCGTCGGAGGCATCGCCCGCGGCGTGGGCCGCGGCAGGACGCGCCCTCCGTCGGCTCCACGAGGCGCCGCTCCCGGCGTGGCCCGGGCGGCCGCTGGAGGAGGTCGAGGCGGAGCTCGAGCGGGAGTGCGAGTGGCTGCTCGCGCACTCCCCTCTCCCCGCCGAGGTGGTGCAGCGCAATCGGCGGATCGCTCGCGGGGCGCTGCGGCCGCGGCGGCCCGTATTCGTCCACGGCGATCTGCAGATCACCCACGTCTTCGTCGAGCACGACGAGGTCACCGGCATCATCGACTGGTCGGAGGGCGCGCCGGGAGACGCGATGTTCGATCTCGCGATCCTCACCCTCGGCCACGAGGAGCGCCTGGAGGACCTGCTCGCGGGCTACGGCACGGACGTGGACCGGGGCGCGATCCGCGCCTGGTGGTCGCTGCGGAGCCTCACCGCGGCGCGCTGGCTGCTCGAGCACGGCTTCGATCCCGACGCCCCGGGCTGCGAGTTCGACGTGCTCAGGGCGCGCATGCGGGAGTCGTCATGAGTGCAGCGGCCGGCCGCGCCCTGGACGAGGTGGACTACCGTACCGGGGTGCCGATCCCACTCCGCGATGCCCTGCCCGCCGACGTTCCCGCTGCTGCGGGCACTCTCGCCACGGCCTTCGACGACTACCCGTGGACACGGTGGTCCATCCCCGAGGACCACTATGCGGAACGGCTCGAGGAGCTGCAGTCGATCTATCTCGAGCATGCCCTGACCAGTGGCATCGTGCTCGTGAGTGAGCGGCTGGACGGGGTGGCCGCCCTGCTCCGGCCGCACTCCCCCGCCCCGGCCGACGCAGCGCAGGCGCGGGTCGTGCACCTGCTGGGCGAGCGGCTCGACGCGTTCCTCGCCGCCGAGCTGCCGCCGCGTCCGCCCGAGGCCTGGGAGCTCGCGACCCTCGGCGTCCACCCCTCGGCACGCGGGCAGGGCATCGGCTCCGCACTGCTCGTCGAGGGCCTGCGCCGAGTCGATGCGGCCGGTGGGAGCTGCGTGCTGGAGACCTCGGACCCCCGCAACGTGGAGCTCTACTCCCGCCACGGCTTCACCGTCACCGCGACGACGCAGATCCCCGACGGCCCGGTCGTCCATTCGATGCTGCGAGCCGCCGCGGCGCGGAAGCTCTGACCCGCCGGGCGGACCTGGGATCTCCCATCCTTCGGCGAGACCACCCCCGCGGCTTGCCAGACTCCTCCCCATGCTCGCGCCGAACGCCTTGTGCGCGCCGACCGACGAGCATCGCCCCGCGGATATGCGTGCCGAGACGCCGCGGGACACCTCGATACGATCTCTCGGCGCATAGAGTCAGGACATGGACGTCCTGGGGATCGACGGATTCGAGATCGTCGTGCTGCTCGGCATCGCCCTCGCCGTGGTCTCCGTGGTGGGCGGGCTGCACCTCGTGGTGCGGGCAGCAATCGCCTCCGGCGTCCGGCAGGCCGACGGCGGCGCGCGGCCTCGACGCGGCGAGCGCCGGGACTGACCACCGGCCCGCAGGGGGTGCGCCCTCACCCGCGGCTGACTACTGTGCACGTGACGGCCCCGGTGCATCGGGCACCCGGACGGAGACGCCCCCGAGCCGTCTCACCCCAGGAGACATCATGGCTCGAGAACTGGTCTGGACCGGCTTCATGACGCTCGACGGCATCGTCGACTCCCCCGGCGGGGTGGTGGAGGGGCATCCGCAGGGAGGCTGGGTGCTCAGCACGCCCTTCGACGAGGAGGCGTTCTCCCTCAAGGGCGAGGAGATCGCCGAGACCTCCGCGCTGATGTTCGGCCGGCGCAGCTACAAGGACTTCGCCCCGGAGTGGAACGGCTCCCCCGATCACGCCGCGTACCAGGACATCCCGAAGATCGTCGTCTCCTCCTCGCTGGACGAGGCAGACCTGCACGAGGGCTGGGGCGAGACCCGGATCCTCCGCTCCACCGAGGACGTCGCCACGGAGAAGGCAGGCGACGGTGGCACGATCTTCATCCACGGCAGCGCCGAGCTCGCCCGCCGGCTCGGGGAGGCGGGCCTCATCGACCGCTACCACCTGCTGCTGTTCCCGGTGACGCTGGGGACCGGCAAGCGGTTCCTCCCCACCTCGGCGCACGACCGGCAGGACCTGCGCCTGCGCGACTCCGTCGCCTACGGCAACGGCGTGGTGAAGCTGGTCTACGACGTGGTGCGCTGACCGCGAGCCGCGAACTCTGTACCCACAGTGCACGGCCGATGCGAAGGGAGGGCTCGAGGGTGGATGCTGCACGCGCGGCCCCACAGCCCCCTGACCTGCCCCAGGATGCCCGCGAGATCGCGCGCGCGGTCGCCGGGCAGCACGGCGTCGCCCCCTCGGACGTGGTGCCGGTCCCCGTCCAGGGCCAGGTGAACCTCTCGCTCCTCCTAGGCGACGAGCTGGTCCTCCGACTCCCGCGCACCACTCGGGCCGAGGGCCTGCTGGCGAAGGAGTCCCTGGTGATCCCGCTCGTCCGCGACGCCGGGTTGCCGGCGCCGGAGATCATCAGTTTCGACACGTCCCTGCGGCACGCGAGCGTGCCCTACATGGTCCTCCGCCGCGCCCGCGGCGAGACCCTCGCGGCACGGCCCCTCAACAGGACGGGGCGCCGACGCACGCTCGGCGCGCTCGGCGAGATCCTGCGGGCGCTGCACGAGATCCGCATGCAGCGGGTCGGCCCCCTCGACGCGCTTCCCGAGCCCTACGCCTTCTCCCTCCCCGAGCTGCTCGACCGCCTCGTCGAGGCCGGAGAGATCGGCGGCGCCCAGCACGTCTGGCTGCGTGAACAGTTCGAGCGCCTCCGCCCCGAGGGCCCCTCGCTCGCGGACCCCGTGCTGGTGCACCGGGACGTGGCCCCCTCCAACGTGATGGTCGACGGCGCGGGAGAGGTCACCGCCCTGCTGGACTGGGGATGCGCCGAGTGGGGTTCCCCGGCCCGTGATCTCGTCGGCCTGCCGCTCGAGGACCTGCCCGATCTCCTCGCGGGATATCGCACTGACGACGGCTCCGACCTCGAGCTCGAGCTCGAGCGGGACGCACTCTGGTATCACCTCTACCTGGCGCTCGCGCGTCTCCTGAAAGAGCCCTCCACCTCGGAGGACAGGAACTGGGCCGCTCCCCGCAGCGCGACACTCCTGGACCTCCTCGCGCTCACCTCCGGAGACGGGAAGGAGTCCTGGCCCGACCTCCTCCGTGCCCGTTCGGCCGGCTAGGCCTTTGAGGCGAGAGGTCCGTCGCCGTCCCGCATCGGCAACGGCTCTCGCCCCTGCCGACAGCCCTCGAACAGCGCGTTCAGCTCATCCCGATACTGCGTGATCAGCTCTGGGCGGGTGGCCTCGACCTGGCGCCCGATACGTTCCCCCGCCTCCTGGAGCTGCTCGGAACCTGGTCCTTTCTGCCCGAGCACGACGCGCGGCCCTATGGGCCGATAGGCGGGCTCCGTCGCGCTGCGACCGTCCCAGCGGCCGACCGGCAGACCCAGGGCGTCCAGTGGCGGATCGTGCGTCGCGTCGACGAGCACCCACCGGCCACCGACATGGGCCTGCACCGCGGTGTGGATGTCGGTGCGGAAGCCGAGACGCTGCTGCACGTCCACCAGCAGCGGCAGCTCGTACTCCCAGGAGACTGTCCTGCACGGCACCTCGAGCGCGCCGAGCTCCTCGGCCAGGAGCGCGGCCTTCGCGACGCAGTTCCCCCGACCCTGGGCGCGCAGACCTTCCGCGTCGTACGCCGCGGCCGTGTCGTACGGGAGGTTCCGCACACCCTCGAAGAGCGTGACCAGGGAGGCGTGGACCATCATCCCCCTATCGTGACGGACGGGACCGGGCCGCGGCCCCGTCTTCCTCATGTCTCGACCGTCTCGGGGCCCCACCATGTTCGGATGCAGCTGATCGTCCTCCACGGCCCCGCAGCCGCCGGGAAGCTCACCACCGCACGGGCGCTCGAGCGTCGCCTGGGCTATCCGGTCTTCCACAACCATCTCGTGGTGGACACGCTGACCACGATGTTCCCCTTCGGCAGCGAGCCGTTCGTCCGACTGCGCGAGCAGTTCTGGCTCGACGTGTTCGAGGAGGCCGCGCGCACCGGTCGCTCCCTGCTCTTCACCTTCACTCCGGAGGCGACCGTGCGTCCCGGGTTTCCCGCCCGCGTGCGGGAGACGGTCGAGCGCCACGGCGGCTCGGTCCGCTTCGTGAGGCTCGCCGTGAGCGAGCGGGAGCAGGAGCGGCGGATCGAGAACCCCGACCGCGGCGAGTTCCACAAGCTGAACGACCTCGAGACTCTCCGCCGAACCCGTCTCGACGATCACGAGGTCGAGCAGCCGCCGGTGGATCTGGAGGTCGACACCGAGCACCACGACGCCGAGTCCTCGGCCGCCATGATCGCGGAGAATCTCGGGCTGGAGCCGCAGGTCGCGACGGAGCGCTACCCGAGCTGCGACTGACACTCGGCTCAGAGGATCGCGGGAGGCCACCGCTCCTCGCGCCACGCACCCCAGTCCGCGAAGCCATCCGGCGGCGCCGGGATCGGCTCGCTGCCGTCGACCTCCGCCTCGGTGGGGCGCTGGAAGACGTCGGCCCAGGAGGCAAGCTCGGCCTCGGAGATCGGCCAGGTGGTGCGCGGCTCCTCGGCGAGGCGCCGATCCAGGCGGCGGCGCTGTTCGACAGGGTCGAGGTCGCAGAAGAGCATCACGACCTCGGCGCCGCGGTCGGCGGCGGCCTGTCGGAGGCTGGAGCGCTCGTCCTTCCCCCAGAGCCCGAAGTCGAGCACGACGTTCGCTCCGAGCTCGAGGGGGCGCAGCGCGATCTCCACCAGCCGCCCCTCGATGACGTCGGAGGCCTGCTCAGGGTTGCCACTGCCGTAGAGCGCCTTCATCCACTCGTCCTTGGTCAGGCGCAGCGCATCGTGCTCCGCCTCGATCCGGCGGGCGGCGGTGGTCTTGCCGGTGCCGGGCAGGCCGACGGTGAGGAACAGGGTCGCGAGCATCTCTCAGACCTCCTCGAGCGGCAGCTCGGGCAGCACCGCCTGCAGAGCCTGCCCGCGCAGCCGCTCGCAGAGCGTCGCGAAGGAGCGGTCGCAGCTCTCCGCCGTGGCGGTCCAGTCCCTCATGCGGCCAGTCAACCGCACATCGCCTCGGGCGCGGAACCGGATGGCCGTGCGGACACCGTCCGTGAGCGTCCGTCCCGCGCAGGCGCTCTTCGGTGCATGTCCCCCGGGACCGCGAGTGGCGGGGCTCGCCGCGCATCTACCCCCGCGGCGTCTCGAGCAGCCGACCGGTGCGCGCCAGGACGTCCGTCTGGGCGGGGTTGTAGAGCTCGGCGAGGGCCACGTGGAGGCTCTTGCGCGCCAGGCCCGCCTTCCCGCTCGGCCGGAAGTCGGGGGCGCGGAGGAGGGGTGCTTCCTGGTGGAGGTTCCGCACGACCTCGGCGAGACGCCTGCTGATCCGTTCACGCACCGCATCGGAGGCGTCCTCGGACAGATGCGCGAACTCCTGGAGCGCACCGTCGGCAGGAGCGTGGTCCGCCATCTCACGCCAGGCCTCGTACGAGTCGTCCTCCAACAGTCGGGAGAGGACCATCAGGAAGTCCTCATCCGCTCGCAGCAGGGCAGGGCTCTCGGCCGGGACCTCGGCCGCTGGCGTCGCGAGCTGCTCCGCGATCTCGCGCCGCACCTGCTCCAGGCGCTGGATGGTCTCGCTCGCCTCGGCGTCGAGAGCGCGCAGCGTGTCCGCGTAGTCCTCGGCCTCGGGTGCCATGTCGCGGATCTCTGCGAGCGGGGCGCCCAACGCCACGAGGCGACGGATGCGGAGCAGCTGGGTGAGGTGGGTGACGCCGTAGTTCTTGTAGTTGTTCGACGAGCGCGGGGGTTCGGCCAGAAGTCCCATCTCGTGGTAGTGGCGCACCGCACGCAGCGTCGTGCCGGCGAGCGTCGCCACTTCCTTGGTGCTCCACCCCATCACGTCCACCCCTCGATCGCATCCGGCACGCCGGCCTTGACTGTGCCGCGACGGCCAAGTGTCCCATGGGCTCAGACGCGCCACGAGGGCGCGATGACGAGGAGAGACATGACCACCAGACACACGACCCTACGTCGCCTGGCGATCTCGATGGTGCCGGTGCTGTTCGTCGCGGGCCTTGCCGGTTCCTGCGTACCGCACCCGACGGAGAGCGATCCGCTCGCCCAGTACTACAAGCAGGACCTCGCGTTCGGCTCGTGCGCCGAGTTCGCGACCACAGCCCTCGAGGATCTCGTCTTCGACGCCGTGGAGGAGGCCGAATGCGCCTACCTCCAGGTCCCGGTCGACTACGAGGATCCCCGCGGGGAGACCGCGCAGGTCGCCGTCACACGGCTCGCCGCCGACGGCAACCCGATCGGTTCGCTCGTGGTCAACCCGGGCGGGCCCGGAGGCTCCGGGCTCCTGCAGGGAGTGGTCGCCGATGCGAATCTGGCGGGCACCCCGATCACGGAGAACTTCGACATCATCGGCATGGACCCCCGAGGTGTGGGCGCCTCGACGCCGAGCGCCGACTGCGTGAGCGACGAGTCGGCCGATCAGGGCGGAAACCTCTTCCCCCAGGCGGCGCTCCAGGGCAGCTGGAGCGCTGAGCAGACGCAGGAGCTCGTCGAGCGCTGCGCCGAGGCCAGCGGCGGCGAGAACTTCCTGGCGAACGTCGGCACACGGGATGCAGCACGCGATCTGGACGTGCTGCGCGAAGTCCTCGGCGACGAGACGCTGAGCTACCTCGGCCAGAGCTACGGGACGCGCCTCGGCGCGGTGTACGCGGAGATGTTCCCCGAGAACGTGCGCGCGCTCGTGCTCGACGGCGCCGCGGACCCGACGCTCGGGACCGTCGAGCGACGGATCACCCAGTACACCGGCTTCCAGGCGGCGTTCGACTCGATGGCGACCGACTGCAGCAAGGAGGAGGACTGCATACTCGGCACGGACCCCGACCAGGCCGTGGAGAAGTTCCAGTCGATCACCCGGCCCCTCATCGACGAGCCGATCACCACTGCGGCGGGCCGCACGGTGGACTACAACGTGGCGGTCGGCGCGGTGACCGCGGGCCTCTACAACTCCGAGCAGTGGCCCGACGTCCTCGCGGGCATCGAGGAGCTCGCCGCAGGGCGGGCGGACACCCTGCTCGCGATCAGCGACGAGTTCGGGATGCGCGACGAGAACGGGGTGTGGGGGAACTACCTCGAAGCCAACTTCGCCGTGAACTGCATGGACGAGGAGCGCCGCACCCCTGAGCAGGAGGAGGAGTTCCGCGCCGAGGTGCGCGGCGTGGCTCCCTTCATGGATCCCGGCGACGGGGTCGCCGGAGCACGCGACGGCTGCGAGGCCTGGCCCGCGGACCCCGATCTCGGGTTCCCCTACGCGGAGCACCCCGAGGGCCTCCCGGAGACGCTCACGATCTCGGTCACCGGCGACCCCGCCTCGCCCTACGAGGGCGGGCTGTCCCTCTCCAAGCAGCTGGACGGCGCGCACCTGACCGTCGAGGGCAAGCAGCACACCATCGCCATGTCCGGTGCCAACGACTGCGTCAACGAGGCGGTCGCCGACTACCTGGTCGATCTGGAGGTCCCCGAAGAAGACGCGCGGTGCATCGCATGAGTGCACAGTCGGGACCGAGGAGAGGAACGACCACGAACGCACCGACCGCCGAGAGCTCGACGGCTCTGCAGGGCGACCGCTCCCGGGGCGTGCAGCTGATGTGGTGGCTGCACGGCGCGGCCAGAGTGGTCCTCGCACTGGTGCTCGCCTACAACGGGGCCATCAAGCTCGGCCTCCACCAGTTCGGGGTGCCGGACGTCGCCGACGCTCTGATCACCCAGGGCGAGATGAGCCCGATGGGCCTGCTCTCCCGCATGGTGGGCTTCTCTCCCCTGTTCCAGTTCCTCGCCGGCGCCGCGGAGATCGGCGCCGCGCTGGCGCTGTTGTGGTGGCGCACAGCTGCCGTCGGCGCCCTCCTCAGCCTTGCCTCCATGTCGTTCATCCTCGTTCTGAACCTCGGGTACGACATGCCGGGCAAGGAGCTCTCGATCGGCCTCCTGCTGCTGGCGGGGACAGCGGCGGCACCGTGGGTGCAGCGCATCATGACCGCACTGCTGCTCGACCGCACACCCGCTCCGCGCCGGCGGCCGGTGCTGCTGCGCTCCCACCGCGCCGCGAAGCTGCTCTCCGCCGCCGGACCCGTCCTCGGCGGTGCATCGGTCCTGATCGTCGCGGGGCTGGTGGTCTCGTCACAGCCCGCGAGGACGGTCGATGACCAGGCACCGAGCGGAGTCTGGATCGCGCAGGAGACCGCTGAGGCGCCGATCGACCAGAGCGGCCCGTGGAGAGCCATGGCACTGGGCCGAGTCGCGGAGGACGGCAAGCTCGGCGTCCAGGTCCGGACCGCGCAGGGCGAGCTGCTGTCGGGCACGTACCGACGTGAGGGGGACATCCTCAGCATCGAGCTCCGCCCGCTCCAGCGGCCCGGTCAGACCGTCGCGGAGCATGCAGCCTCTCCCGCCGAGCGTCACAAGGTCACTGTGACGGAGCACGAGGACGGGACGATCACCGTGGCGGGCGAGGGGATCGACCAGGATCTCGCCCCGGCAGCGGGGGGCACGGTGCTCTACGACCGCGGGTTCCACTGGGGACTCCAGGCGGATGACCCCTTCGAGAGGTGAGCATCGCCGCGAGCGCGGGCACGTGTCCGGACATCCCGGCCGCGCCCGCGCTCGTTCGCCTCAGCGCCGACAGGGCGCCGCGACCCGTGACGGACCCCATCTTGCATCCATTGATGCATGCATTAGTCTGTGCGTCATGCCCTCCCCCACCCTCCCCTGGCTCGATGACCGTGAGAACCGCCCGATCGCGACACAGATCGCCGCGGACTCCGCCCGACGGATCGCCGTCGGCGCGATCGAGCCGGGCGAGCTGCTGCGCGAGGTCGACCTCGCCGAAGAGCACGGCGCGAGCCGCACCCCGGCGCGCGAGGCGATGCTGCAGCTGGAGACCTGGGGGCTGGTGCGCCTGATCCCCAAGAAGGGCGCCCTGGTCACCACGCCCACCGCGCGGGAGCGGGAGGAGCTGCTGTCGGTGCGCGCGATGCTCGAGGGGCACGCCGTGGCCCGGATCGCCCCGGACGAGTCCCGTCGCGAGAGCCTGCTCGAGGCGCTCGCCCCCGTGCTCGAGGCCCAGCAGTCCGCCGTCGGGCAGCCCGCCGAGTTCGCCGTCCACGACTACGCCTTCCACCTCACCCTCGCCTCGCACGACGACAACCGCGTGGTCGAGGAGGTGCTGCGCTCGCTCGGCCCGCGCCTGTTCCGCCTCACCCATCTCGCGATCCTCTCCCCCACCGCGGACCTGCCCGCGCTGCACCGCGAGCACGTCGAGCTCACCGGCGCCGTCGCACGCGGCGACGTCGCCGGATTCCGCGAGATGATCGACCGCCACCTGCGCTCCGGGCACGACGGCTACCAGGTGGTGGCCGAGTGAGCCGCGGGCACCTCCCCACCTGGCTGGCCGTCGCGCCCACCGGCTTCGTGCTCGCCTGGGGCGGGAACCACTTCACTCCCCTGCTGCACGTCTACGAGACCGTCGGCGGCTACGCGCCCTGGCAGGCGAACCTGCTGCTGGGGATGTACGTGGTGGGCCTGATCCCCGGGATGCTGCTGGCCGCGGGTCTCTCGGACCGGCACGGCCGGAGGCCGATCGCGATCATCGGGCTCCTCGCCGCGGCGCTCGCGAGCGTGCTGCTCGCGGCGAGCATGACGGACTTCGTGCTGCTGTGCGTCGGCCGCGTGCTCGCCGGGATCGGCGTGGGCGTGGGCATGTCGGTGGGCTCGAGCTGGATCAAGGAGCTCTCCTCCGCCCCGCACGATCCCCACGCGGCCCCGACCGCCGGGGCGCGCCGCTCCTCGATGACGCTCACCCTCGGCTTCGCGATCGGCGCGGGCGTGACCGGTTCGCTCGCCCAGTGGGCGCCGCTGCCCGGGCAGCTGCCCTTCCTCGTCCATCTCGGACTGTGCCTGCTGGCCGCCCTCGCGCTGCTCGGCGCGCCGGAGAGCCTGCCCCGCGAACTGCGGACCCGCGGCGCGCTGCGCGATGACCTGCGGGTCCCCTCGGTCGGGCATCCGACCTTCGTGCGGCTCGTGCTGCCGGCCGGGCCGTGGGTGTTCGCCGCGGCGGGCGTCGCCTACGCGATCCTGCCCTCCACCGTCGAGGCGCAGATCGGGGACGCCGCGACGATCTACGCGACCGGCCTGACGGTGCTGACCCTCGGCATCGGCGCGATCGCGCAGGGTGCCGTCGGCCTCATCGACCGCCTCACCCGCGGGCGTGCGCTCGTGGTGGGCATGGCCGGGATGAGCCTCGGGATGATCCTCGCGGCCGTCGCCGCCGACCTCCGCCACCCCGCCTTCGTGGTGGGGGTCGCCGCGCTGCTCGGCGCCTCCTACGGGGTGTGCGTCGTGGCGGGCCTGGTCATCGCGCAGTCGCTCGCGACTCCGCGGGACCTCGCAGGGATCACCGGCGTCTACTACTCGCTCGCCTATCTCGGCTTCCTGCTGCCGACGCTGCTGGCCGCGCTCACACCCGTCCTGCCGTACACCGGGGGCCTCGCGATCGTCGCCGCGGTGTGCACGCTGTGCCTGGCGACGGTCGCCTGGGGGCTGCGACGCCCGCTTCCGAGGCCGACGAACTCCGCGGCCGACGAGCCGGAGGAGGAGCTCGTCGATCCGGAGGTCGCCGCGGTCGCAGCGTCCTGACGCGATCGCGATGAACCACGGCACATCACCTTGCCCGACCACCGCCCCGACCATGAAACTGTACCGACGCGACGGTTCAGTTCTGAGGAGGAGGCGGTGGCGGAGACGATGAGCCCTGCACGGCGGTGGGCGGCGCTCGCGGTGCTGGTGGGCGCGGTGCTGCTGCTCGCCATCGACGCGACCGTGCTCTACCTCGCGGTCCCCTCGCTCACCGCGGACCTCGCCCCGTCGGCGACCCAGGTGCTGTGGATCGGGGACATCTACTCCCTGGCCATCGCGGGCCTGCTGGTCACCATGGGCAACCTGGCCGACCGCATCGGGCGCAAGCGCCTGCTGCTGATCGGCGCGACCGCCTTCGGGCTCGCCTCGGCGCTCGCGGCCTTCGCCCCGTCGGCCGGGGTGCTGATCGCGGCGCGACTCCTGCTCGGGATCGCCGGGGCGACGATCATGCCCTCGACCCTGTCGCTGATCCGCAGCATCTTCACCGATGCCGCCGAGCGCACCCGCGCCATCGCCCTGTGGTCCGCCGCCGCCTCCAGCGGCATCGCGCTGGGCCCGCTGATCGGCGGGGCGCTGCTGGAGCACTTCTGGTGGGGCTCGGTGTTCCTGATGAACCTGCCGGTGATCGCGGCGGTGCTGATCGGCGGGGCCTGGCTGCTGCCGGAGTCCCGCAACCCCTCCCCGGAGCGGTTCGACCTGCTCTCCAGCGCCCTGTCGATGGTGGCGATCGTCCCCTTCGTGCTCGCGATCAAGCAGGTCACCGGTGGGACTGCGAGCGCCGTCACGGTGGCCGCGGTCGGCGTCGGCGTGATCGGGAGCGTGCTGTTCGTGCGCCGCCAGCGCCGCGCGGACTCGCCGATGATCGATGTGGACCTGTTCCGCAATCCCGCGTTCAGCGGGGCGGTGCTGGTGAACTTCACCTCGGTCTTCGCCCTCAGCGGGGTGCTGTTCTTCTTCTCCCAGTACCTCCAGCTCGCCCGGCACCTCAGCCCCTTCGACGCGGGCATCGCGCAGCTGCCCGCGGCGCTCGCCGCGATGGCGGCGGTGCTCCTGGTGGGCGTGCTCCTGACCCGGCTGGGGCGGGGTCGCGCGATCGCGCTCGCCCTGCTCACCGGCGCTCTCGGCCTGGGGATGCTGGCGCTGCTGGAGAGCAGCGAGCAGCTGATCTGGGTACTGCTCGCGCTCGTGCCCCTGGGGCTCGGGATCGGGATCTCGGAGACGCTCAGCGTGGACGCCGTGGTCTCCGCCGTGCCGCCGGCGAAGGCGGGAGCCGCCTCCTCGGTCTCGGAGACCGCGTACGAGCTCGGCGTCGCGCTCGGCATCGCCGTGCTGGGCTCGCTCATGACTCTGCTCTACCGACTCCGCCTCGACCTCCCGGCCGACGTCGCCGGGCAGGCGGCCTCTCGGGCCGAGGACTCGCTGGCCTCCGCGACGGCCGCGCTGCAGGGCCATGCCGAGGCGCTGGCCGCGGCGGAGCACGCCTTCGTCTCGGCGATGCAGCTGACCACCCTGGTGGCGGGCGGGGTCATGGTCGTCGGCGCGGGTATCGCCCTCATCCTCATCCCGAGCACCCGGGCGGCGCGCTCTGCGCGCACCGACGCCGCCGACGAGACGATGTCGGACGCCGGGGTCCGGGATCAAGGAGACTGACCCCATGGCACGGACAGCGGGACGCAGCGCGGAGGACACCAGGCGGCTGATCCTCGAGACCGCCGCACACCTGATCGGACGGCACGGCACCGCGGTGCCGGTCTCCGAGATCGCGCAGGAGGCCGGGGTCTCCAAGGGCGGGCTGCTCTACCACTTCGCCACCAAGGAGGCCCTGCTCCACGCACTCGCCGAGCACCTCATCGAGCAGTTCCGCACGGAGGTGCACCGCAGGGCCGAGGAGGAGGGGCCCGGCCCCGGGCGGCTCGTCCGGGCCTACATCCGCGTCAGCCTCGCCGAGGCCGGTGATCACGCCCGGCTGCGGGACTCGATCGCCCTGGCCGCGAAGCTCATGTTCGAGCCGGAGCTCGAGCGGCTCGCCCAGCAGGACGTGGACCGCTGGAAGGAGGAGCTGGGGCAGGACGGCCTCGATCCGTCGATCGTGCGCCTGGTGGTCGCGGCGGCCGACGGGAGCAACAGCGCCCCGCTGTGGGGAGCGATCCTCGACGAGGCCGACCGCCTCGCGCTCGAGGAGCAGCTGCTCGCCCTGGCCACCCCTCAGCGGAACGGTCGCTTGAAGTAGGTCGCGGAGTCCTCGTAGCCGACCGCGCGATAGAAGTCCCCGGCGCGCCGGGTCGTCAGTGCCATGTACGCGATGTCGTCCCGCTCGCGAGCCCACTGCTCGGCGGCCGCCATCAGCGCGCGCCCGCATCCGGTCCCCCGTGCGGAGTCGCGGACCGTGAGCTCCTCGACCCAGCCGATCGCACCGTCGGCATGGAATGCGGGATGCGTGAGGACATGGACGTGCCCCACCAGCTCCTTCTCGGAGATCGCGACCAGGATCGCCGCGTGCGGGTCCGCGACGATCGCGCGCAGCGCTCTGCCGAACCCGTCCTTCGTCGGCCGGTAGGAGGTCGCCAGCGCCGCCGCCAGCGGCCACAGCCCCGACTCGTCGGCCACCGTGGCCTCGCGGACGGTGGGGAGGCGGGCGGTGCCGTTCGACGTCATCGTCGGACCCTACAGCGGGCGCGTCACGGTCGGCGCCGCTCGCGGTGCTCGGGCACCACGGCGGCCCCAGCAGCAGGATCGTCCCGACCTCGGCGCCGCTGAGACCCAGCATCGGCAGGACCACCACGCTGTACTGCATCTCGACCACGAGCCAGGAGGCCGAGACCAGCGCCCAGAGGAGCAGGCCGGCACCGGCGACGAGGCGGAGCACGGCCGCTCCACGGCTGCCCGATCGGCACTGCAGCGCACGCACCGCTGGGATCAGCACCACGAGGCCCAGGAGCACCAGCACCACGGGCACCGCGATGAGCATCAGCGCAGCGAGTCGCATGCGCCCGCCCCCTCTCCCGCGATCCGGTCCGCCCTCGGGCCGTAGGTGGGCCCAGGATATGGCGTGACCGACCCCCGACCGATACACCGTCCAAGGCAGCATCTTCCTGGTGAGGTGTGCCCCATGATCACCGCCGGCTCACCGCCCATCCCGGGGAGGCGGCCAGCTCAGCGCATCGTCGCCACGAGCTCCGTCTCGCTCAGCGCCCGGTCCGCGAACACCAGGCGCACGGCCGACGGGTCAGGATTGCCGGCGTCGGGCCCGCGGTGGCGCAGCGAGAGCCCGACCTTCTCGGCGACGGCGGCGGAGGCGGGGTTGTTCTCGAGCAGGTAGGCGACCACCGGCAGCTCCGGACGGTGCTCCCGGGCGGCATCGACCGCGGCGCGCGCGAGCTCGGTCGCGAGCCCCCGCCCCTGCGCCTCGGGCGCGAAGCGGTAGCCGAGGTTCCAGAACGCGCCCTGCCGCACGGCGCAGCCCCCGTGTCCGACCACTACGCCTCTCTCGCGGGCCACCCAGGCGCCGAGGCCGTGCTCGCGCCAGTCGGCGAGCCATCCGGCGAGCGCATCGCGCGTGGTGGCGAGGTTGGCGAAGCGGCCGCTGGGCAAGTGGGTCCAGGTGCGGGCGTCGGAGTAGATCCGGTGGAGGTCCTCGAGATCGGCCTCGCAGGGCGGGTCGAGCTGCAGGCGGGCGGTGATGGTCATCGGGCTCCTTCTGAGGCTTTCCACGGCGTTCGACGGCTTTCGAATCGTCGGGGACACGTCGGGATCCGTTCTACGACCGGTTCCTGGGGCCTGCGTCCCACGGCCGGATCATCGGACCCTAGTCTCGTGGGTCGGGAACGGGGGAACCAGGTGCTCCTGCGATGAAGCCGTGGTGGATGCTGGCGATACGCCAGCCGTCACCGATCCGAACGAGATGGAACGAGCTTCGGGTGGTCGGCAGCGGATTGCCTCGCGCGGTGCCGTGGACGTCCAGTCGAGCCACGAGGACTGCCGCCGCGATCGGCACGGTCGCGGCCGCACGCAGGTCGACGCCCTGCGGCACCTCGGCGAGGCCGGCGGCCGGGGTCGCCACCTGCAGCGCCCAGGCCCCGCCCATGACCAGGCCCGCCACTCGGGTCCCGGCGGGCGGCCCGGAGCCGTCGGCCGCCTCGCGGAGCACGACACCGGCCAGCTCGTGGCCGAGCACCGTCCCGGGCGGAGCCGCATCGCGCAGGGCGAGGTCGGTCGGGTTCACGCCGGCCGCATGCACCTCGACCAATGCCTCGTGCGGCGCTGGCCTCGGCGCGGGGACGCGGGCGAGGTGGAATCGCTGAGGAGCGGACTCCTCGACGACGAGTGCATCCATGGTGTCCATGGCAGGTCTCCGTTCGTGGTGCGGCGGATCAGCGGGACGCGGCGCGGTGCCAGGGCGCCTGCGGGACGAGCTCCTCGGCGGCGTACCGGCGCGCGGCCGCGCCGGGCACGGGAGCTCGACCGGCGGCCCACCCGGGCTCGCTCGCCGGACCCGGCAGCAGCAGTCCCGAGGCGGTCTGCGCCTCGGCCCCGAAGCGGACCAGGCAGATCCAGCTGTCGCCCCCGATCGCGGGCCATGTCCCCTCGCCGGGCACGATCTCCAGGCACTTGAAGAGCCCGAAGTAGGTGGGGCCGCCGCTGGCCGGGGCATCCTCGGGGGCCTCGCCGATCCGGGCCACCTCCCCGTAGGCCGCGTCCAGGGGCAGACCCCATCCGACCAGCGTCGCGACGGACCGGCGCAGGGACTCCACGGCCTCCTCCGGGTCGCGCAGGCCGGTGGGCAGACCGCCGGGCGTCTGCGCGGGCGTGAGGCGGTTGTCGTCCATGACGACCTCCCCCACGGGGAAGTGGTCATGCGCCCAGAGATGGAACAGCAGGTAGCCGCGGGATTCCGCCTCCGCGTGCCGATCCCAGTCACGCAGCACCCGGACAGCCTCGACGAGATCGCCATCCGCCCCCGCGGCGGCGAGGAGCTGGTCCAGGACGATGTCGGCCAGATGCGCGCGGGTGTCCCACTTCAGCTCCAGCAGATCCTCTAGGCCGATGCGGTCCCTCGCCGCCATCCGGGCGCGGGAGAGCGGTGAGCGGATGTCGCGGATCCGGTCGGGAGCCGGGGCGATCCCGTCGGGGTGGTCGGCCGGGTCCATCGGCGGATCGCAGAACCACCACGGCGTCTCGTTGACGTTCTGCACCCATCCGCAGTCGGGGTCGATCACCCGGGGAAGGCTGTGCGGCGGGTTCAGCTCCTCCCAGATGAGGCTCCGTTCGTGCCCCGGCAGCCGGTGCCGGGAATCCTCGAACGATCCGCCGGGACGGTGCGGGGAGGCGCCGCAGAAGGCGGCGCCGATCGAGCCGGAGGAGTCGGCGGCGATGATGTTGAACATCGGCAGCGGCCACTGCTCCTGGGCGGCGAACAGCTCCCGGACGCTGCCGGCGAGGGACATCTGCCACCAGCTCTCCAGCGCCGTGGTCACGGGCCGGTGCAGGACGCCGGCGATGCGGAGCGCCACAGTCGCCCCGTCCGGCGCCGTGGTCACCGGACCGTGGACGCTGCGGCGCTCGGTGACGGTCACCCCTTCGCCGTCACGGACCTCCACACGGTGCTCGTGGGTCTCGACAGGGACGAGCTCCTCGCCCAGCCGATACCGGTCCCCGGCCGTCTCCAGCTCGTACACCCACAGCTGCGGGAGGGGGTTGACGGTGTGGGTCCAGCCGACGTCCGGGGTGTGGGCGAAGGACTGCCAGGGGAAGCCGATCGGGGTCGCGCCGTGGCAGCGCCTGCCGGGCGAGACCGAGCGCGCCTCGAACATCCGGTACGGGCCGACCCACGGGATGTGGGGGTTGATCATCAGCAGCGCCTCGCCCGTCCCGGACCGTTCGGCGGTCACGGCCCAGGCGCTAGATCCGCCTCCGAGCAGTCCTTCGCCGCCCGCCGTCGGGAAGGCGAGGCCCTGGTCCCAGAAGCGTGCGAAGCCGAAGAAGAGCGCGAGGGTGTGGGCGACTACGTCGCGCGCGGTGACGGGCAGCGCCTCGCGCCGCGCGCCGCCGAGGTCCGGGTCCTCGGCGCAGGCGGCGTTGAAGCCCTCGCAGAAGGCCTCGAGCCGCTGGCGGGTCCCCTCCTCCTGCGCGAGCCACCAGGTCTCGACCGCGGCCTCGAGGCCGAGCCGTGCGTGGTCCACGTCGCCGCTGAGGAACTCCTCGCCCCACAGCGCCGCCGCGCGCCCGCGGGCGATCCCGTAGAGCTCGAGGACCGCGGTGGCGTGCGCGAGGGCCTGCGCGTGCCCGAATCCCCGGCAGGCGCCGAGATCATCCTCCGCGGTGATGGTCGGCGTGCCGTGCTCGTCCCAGTCGATGCGCATGCTCGGTCCTCTCCGTCGGCGTCCTGCGGATCATCCCCACCCGACACCGTGCCCCTGCGGCACGGTCAAGACCGGTCCGTCGACCGCCGGCGTGCGATCCCGCCGGCGTGCCTTCCGACCGGCGCCGCCCGACGTGGCCGGACGCACGTCGCCCGCCCCGCCCGACCGCCGTACCGTGTCAGAGGCACAAGAAGTGCCGGCGGCGCTCGAGCCGCCCCTCCCCCCATTCCCGGAGCCACCCCCGCGATGAGTACGACCACGCAGCCGCCCGCCGCCCCCGCGACCACCCGTCGCCGGACCGGACTCTCGGCGCGACACCTCCACTTCATCGCCCTCGGCTCCGCGATCGGCACCGGCCTGTTCTACGGCTCGGCCGGCGCGATCCAGGCCGCCGGCCCCTCGGTGCTGCTGGTGTACCTGCTCGGCGGCGCGGTCGTGTACTTCATGCTCCGCGCGCTCGGCGAGATGGCGGTGCGGATGCCGATCTCGGGCTCCTTCGCGGAGTACACCCGCCGCTTCCTGGGTCCCTGGGCCGGGTACATCACCGGCTGGATGTTCGCCTTCGAGATGCTCATCGTGTGCCTCGCGGACCTCACCGCGATCGCGATCTACATGCGCTTCTGGTTCCCGGACACCGACCAGTGGATCTGGGTGGCGCTCACGCTGCTGGTCGTGGGCGCCGCGAACCTCGCGAGCGTGCGCTGGTTCGGGGAGCTCGAGTTCGCCTTCACGATCGTGAAGGTCGGCGCGGTGATCGCGATGATCGCGGGCGGCGCGGCGATCCTCGCTGTCGGGCTCGGCGATGCCTCGACGCCGACGGGCCTGTCGAACCTCACGGCCGACGGCGGATTCTTCCCGCACGGGCCGGGCGGGATGATCAGCGCGTTCATCCTGGTGCTCTTCGCCTTCGGCGGCACCGAGATCATCGGCGTGGCCGGCACCGAGGCGGAGGATCCCGGCACGGCGATCCCGAAGGCGGTCAACACGGTCCCGGTGCGGATCCTGCTGTTCTACGTCCTCGCGATCGGGGTGATCCTGCTGCTGACCCCGTGGCGGCAGATCACGGGCGAGGAGTCCCCCTTCGTGCAGATCTTCGACACCCTCGGCGTGAGCTGGGCCGCCGCGGCGCTGAACCTCGTGGTGATCACGGCCGCGCTCTCCGCGATCAACGCGGACCTGTTCGGCGCGGGCCGCGTCGTCGCCGGCATGGCCCGGCAGCACCTGGCCCCGGCGGCCCTGTCCGGCACCGTCCGCGGCGTGCCGGTCGTGACCACGCTCGCGATGCTGGGCGTGCTCGTCGTGGGCGTGCTGCTGAACTGGGCGCTGCCGGAGTCGGTGTTCACGATCGTCGCCTCGCTGGCGACCTTCTCGACCGTGTTCGTGTGGCTGATGATCCTGCTGGCCCAGGTCGCCTCCCGCCGCGGGATGAGCGTCGAGGAACGGGACGCGCTGCGGTTCCCGGTCCCCCTCTGGCCCTACGGGCAGGTGTTCGCGATCGCGTTCATCCTGTTCACGATCGGGATCATGGTGTGGATCAGCGAGTACCACACGGCGCTGCTGACGGGCGTGGGCTTCATGGCGCTCATGAGCGTGCTCTACCTGGTCACCGTCCGACGCCGCCTGCCCCGGGGCTGACCTGCAGGCTCAGCCGTCGCAGAGCGAGGTGTCGGCCGTGCGGGTGGTCGCGCCGTCCACCGCAGGGGCGGGCGGCGAGGACGGGGCGCTCGTCGTCGGCCGCTCGGTGTGCGGCGTGATGTCGCCCGAAGCACCGGCCCCGGCGCGCTCGTCCCGCCCCTCGTCGTCGGTCCCGACGCGCTCGTCCTGCTCCTCATCGCCGACGTCCCCCTCGTCGGAGGGGTCGACCGGCTCGTCGGAGGGGACGACCGGCTCGTCGACCGCGAGGGCCTCGAACACCGCATCGGCCGACGCCGAGGGCACCACGCGGTTGCGGTCCGTGGGCGCCGGCTCCCACGGCATCGTGAGGAAGGTGATGTGCTCCGGGTCCACCCGGTTCACCCGCTTGCCGAGCCCGGCGAGATCTGTGGCGCGGCTCAGCCCGGGATCCACCGTCAGGGAGGACGTGGTCGCGTCGAGGAAGGGGTAGAGCCGGTCCGGCCGCGCGATGACGCGGGAGCTGGTCGCCTCCTGCACCACGGCGGACATCACCATCTGCTGATGCCCGAGCCGCGCGATGTCGCTGCCGTCCCCCACGGCGTGGCGGGTGCGGGCCAGGGCCAGGGCGTCCCTGCCGTCGACCACCTGCTCACCGGCGGGCAGGTCGAGGTCCGCGTACGTGTCCTCGAGCGCCTCGGGCAGGCACACGTGCAGCCCGTCCATCGCGTCGACGATCGTGATGAAGCCTTCGAAGTCCAGCTCCACGAAGTGGTCGATCTGCACCCCGGTGAGCTCCTCGACCGCGGCGACCGAGCAGGACGGGCCGTAGTTCAGGACGGAGTTGAGCATCCCCCGGCCGCCGGCGAAGCTGCCGCTGCCGGTGTCGGCGCAGGCGGGCAGGTCCATGAGGGTGTCGCGCGGGAGCTGGACCGCGTCGATCCGGGAGTCGTCCTCCGAGAGGTGCGCGAGCACCATCGCGTCGCTGCGCCGGGAGCCGTCGCCCGGCCCGAAGTCGTCCCCGGCCAGGTCTCGGGTGTCCGAGCCGAGCAGCAGGATGTTCAGCGCACCGCCGCTCTCCCGCGGGGTCGAGGTCTCCCCCGGCCGGAGCGGGGCGGTGGCGATGTTGCCCTCGAGATGGGTGACGGTCCCCGCCAGTCCGAGCACCACGGCGACCACGAGGGCCAGGGCGAACGCCGCGAGAGCGGCGAGTATCCGCCCGCGCCGGTACACCAGCGTCGGCCCGTCCCGACGGTGCGAGCCCGCGGCGGGGCGGGGCGGCGGTCGGTGTCCGCTCGGGGAGCTCTCCAAGGTCGCGGACCCCTCCTTCTGCTCGTCGTGCCTGGTCCGCCGACCAGGTCACCACGGGAAGGGCCCCGAGCTCCAATAGTCCCGGCGCGGGGATCCATGCAGTGCCCCTATGCACCGCCGCTCGGGCCAGGTCAGGCGCTCGGCGCCTGCTCGATGAGCGCGAGGAACTCGTGAAGCGCCGGGTTGGGGAGCTCGTCGGGCCGATGGATGATGCCGAGGGAGCGGTGCACCGGCGGATCCAGCGCCACCGCGATCCCCCCGTACGCGGGCGCAGTGCGGGCGAGCGCGGTGGGGACGACGGTCAGCCCCTCGGCCGCGAGGGCGAGGGGGACCAGGCTGTCGCGCTGGGTGGTGGTGATCCGGTGCGCCGGGAGGGCGCCCAGCCCGCGCAGGGCGGTGTCCGTGAGCTGACGGATCGAGGTGCCCCGCGGCAGGGTGATCAGCGACCTGTCGGTGACGTCCTGCGAGGTCAGTGGGCCCTCGTCGCCGGCTCCGCGGGCTGCGGCGGGGAGCACGGCCGCGAACTCCTGAGCGGGCAGCGGGATCGCGGCGAGGTCGCCCGGCACCCGGTCGATCACGCCGAGCGCGGCATCGGCCCGCCCCACCCGGATCGCCTCGACGAGCTCCTCGGCGTCGTCGACCGTGAAGACCTCCACCCGGATCCCCGGATGCGCGCGGTGGAAGCGGCCCAGGTGCCCGGGCAGCTCGGTCGCGATCAGCGAGGGCAGGCCGGTCAGGCGCAGGGAGCCCGCGGTGAGGGAGCGGGCAGCGCCCACCATCGCGTCGATCGAGCCCATCTCCGCGAGAGCCCTCCGCCCGGCGGCCACCACGCCGCGGCCCGTCTCGGTCAGCTCCATCCGGCGGCCGACGGGGAGGAACAGGCGGGCGCCGAGCGTCTCCTCGAGGGCGTGGATGCGGCGCGAGAGGGAGGGCTGGGAGATCTGGAGGACCTCGGCCGCAGCGGTGAAGGAGCCGTGGTCGATGACCGCGATGAGCGCCTCCACCTGCGCGAGGCTCGGGCCGGTGCTCGCCATCTCGTCCGCCTCTCTCCCCGCCCGACCGGTCGCCGGGATCGCTGCGCCGAGAATACCGAGACCTCGAGCGCCCGGGCGGGGTCCCAGGAAGGCTCCGGACGGGCCGGTAACCTTCGCGGTGTGACCACGCTCACACCGAGATGCCGTGAGGATCCGCCGGTTCATGACGTCTTCCCGGTGTCACCATTCGCAGGCCCGATCCCGGGCCGTCAGGAAGGAGCACTCATGTCCGAGTCGAAGATCCCCCAGACCGGCCAGCAGCAGGAGCGGCAGGCGGCCGAGCAGGCCGCGGCCGCGAAGGAATCCCGCGAGCAGGAGCGCCGCGAGCAGCAGGAGTCCACCCCGCACGGCCCGCTGCAGACCAGCCGCGGCATCACCACCCTCGACGAGACCGTGGTCGCCAAGATCGCCGGCATGGCCGCACGCGAGGTCCCCGGCGTGTACGACATGGGCAACGCCGTGCGTCGCGCGTTCTCGGCCGTCACCGACCGCTTCCCCAGCGGCCAGACCAGCGTCACCGGCGGCATCGCGGTGGAGAAGGGCGAGACCCAGGCCGCGGTCGACGTCACCGTGGTCGTCGAGTACGGCGCCTCGATCGTCGAGGTCGGCAACGCCATCCGCCGCAATGTCATCGAGCAGGTCGAGGGCACCACGGGTCTCGAGGTCATCGAGGTCAACGTGAACGTCGTCGACGTCCACCTGCCGGGGCAGGATGACGAGCCCGCCGCCGAGCAGCGCAGCACCGACCTGAAGTGATCCATCGGGTGCAGGGCCGGGCCGAGCGCCCGCCCTGCGCCCCGATCGAGGAGTCGTCATGAAGACAACACAATTCGCCCTGCTCGTGGGATTGCTGCTCGGCGCCGTCCTGGCCTTCGGCGGCATCGGCCCGTTCTTCCTCGTCCTGCTCTCCTCCGCGATCGGCCTCGCCGTCGGGATGACGATCGAGGGTCGCATCGAGATCCGAGGCCTCACCGATCGCTGGAGGCGGTGACCATGACCGCCGCCCACGGCATCGCCCCGGCGGAGAGCCGGGGCGCGACCAGCATCCCCGCCCAGGTCGTGGCCAGGATCGCGGAACAGGTCGCCTCCGAGGTCGCCCACGTCGGCTCCGGCGCCGGCGGCGTGCTCGGCGTCGGCGCGCGCCGCGATTTCGAGGCCCGCCCCTCGGCCCGCTGCGAGCTCTACGGGCGCACCGCGGTGCTGACCCTCGACGTCGGCGTCCGCTTCCCGACCCCGCTCGCCCCGACGCTCCGCGCGCTCCGCACGCATCTGCGCGAGCGGGTCCAGCACCTCACCGGACTGGAGGTGGGGCGCCTGGACATCTCGATCACCTGGCTGCATCCGACCACCGGCACGAGGAGGACCCTGCGATGAGCACCGCTCCCCCGCGCCTGGTCCGGCGCCCCGCACGCACCGTCCCGGCGACCCTGCTGGGCCTGCTGCTGCTCGCCGCCGGCGCCACCGCCCTCTGGCTGCTGATCACGCTGCTGGTGGACGGGTCCTGGCCCGCCTCCGCGAGATCGGCGCTCGCCGCCGTCGGCGCGCAGCGCCTGGACTCCACCCCGATGCTCGTCGCCGCCGGGGTCCTGGCCGCCCTCGGGCTGCTCCTGCTGCTGGCCGCCCTGCTGCCCGGTCGCCCCTCGCGCGGTCTGGTGCTCGCCGGGGACGTCCCCGGCGGGACCGCCGTCGCGCATCGGGACCTCGCCCGCCGCGTCACCCGGCGCGTGGAGGCCGTGGACGGCGTGCACAGCGCCCGCACCACGCTCTCCGGACGGCGCCTGCAGGTCCTGGCCCGCACCGTGGTCGACGACTCCGAGACGGTGCTCCGCGCCGCCCGCACCGCCGTCGAGGAATCCGTCGACGAGCTCCGCCCCGAGACCGCACTCCGCACCCGTGTGCGGATCCAGCGGCTGAACCGAGAGGACTGACCCATGCGCTCCGTCTCCGGACCCCGCAACCGGCTCGCGCTCGTCGTCGCCGGCGTCCTCGCCCTGCTCGCCGCGGCCTGGATCGGTGCGGCGGGCCTCGGGCTCACCGCCCGCTGGCCCCGCGCCGAGGCGGTCCTCCCCCATGGGGACTCGACCCCCACCTCGCTCGCCGCGGCGCACGAGGCCTGGCTGCTCCCGGTCGCCGTCGCGGCCGGCGTCCTCGCCGCACTGCTGGGCCTCTGGCTGCTCCTGGCCCAGATCCCCTCCCGCACGTCGACCCCGGCGCTGCGACTGCGCGACGAGGACGGCGAGGGCGCGCTGCTCGGCACGCTCGACCCCGCGGTCCTCGAGCGTGCGCTCTCCGACCACGCGGAGGAGGTCTCGGGCGTGCTCGACGCCTCCGTGCGGATCAGCGGCGCCGCCTCTGCCCCGTGGGTGCAGGCCTCGGTGACGATCTCCGAGGATGCCGAGACCGCCTGGGCGGTGGAGGCGGTGCGCGAGCTGCTCGCCGACGACGTCCGCACCGTGCTGGGCTCCCCCGTGCGATCGGTGGACCTGCTGGTCCACCTGCGCTCCGCCGCGACGCCCTCGCGGGCGGTGCTCACCGGGGCCGAGGGCGCGGCCCCGCGACCGCTGCAGCCCTCATGACCGCCGAGCAGGCACTGGACGAGCACACGCTGGTCCTGCGGGCACAGGATGGCGAGACCGCCGCGTTCGAACAGCTCGTCGACCGTCACCAGGGGCGCCTGTTCCGCATCGCCTTCATGGTGCTGGGAGACCGCCAGGAGGCGGAGGACGTGGTCCAGGAATCGCTCGTGCTCGCCTGGCGGAGGCTCGGTCTGCTCGAGGATCCGGCCGCCTTCCGCGGCTGGGTCGCGCGGATCTGCTCGCGCGGCGCGACCGACGTGGTGCGCCGCCGTGCCCGTCGGGCGACCGCACCGGCCGAGGCCGAGGACCTCGACCACGGCCCGGAGAGCCTCTACCGGCTCTCGCCCGGCGGCGCCACCGCCGCCGACCCCGCCCGGAGCGCCCTGGTCAACGCCCAGATGCAGGCGCTGGCCCGGGTTCTCGCCGAGCTCGACCCCGACGTGCGCCTGTGCTGGGTGCTGCGGGAGATCGACGGCATGTCCTACCGCGAGATCTGTCGCGCCGTCGACGCCACCGAACCGACGGTGCGCGGGCGGATCTCCCGGGCGCGAGCCCGGATCGTCCATGAGATGGAGGAATGGAGGTGAATCCGATGCACCACCCCGAACAGCACGGCCCCGACGAGGACGCCGCCGCCACCCGGCGCTACCTCGACCTGATCCGCACCGTCCACACCGAGTGGGACGAGCTGGAGAGGGCCGGGGACAGCTCGGTCCAGCTCTCCGCCGGAGCGCTGGCCACCGTCAAGGAATCGGTGCGCGCCGATGCCCGCCACGGCGCCCACGTGCACCTGCCGCCCACCCCGGCCGGCCCGTACACCGTCTCCGAGCTGGCCCTGCGCACCCTGGTGCGCCGCGAGATCGACGCGATCCCCGGCGCGAGGGCGCTGCGCACCACGTTCGAGCACGACGAGACCCCCGACTCCGCCACGGGACGATCCCGCGGCCTGCCCACGAGGGCGCTGTGCCGGATCTCCGTGCGCCTCGGCGCCGAGGACCTCCCCGGCCTCGCCGAGCAGATCCGTGCCGCGGTGCGACGCGCCGCGGCGACGGAGCTGGGACTGGACGATCTCGTCGTCGACATCCACATCGAGGACCTCCATGAGCACTGACCTCACCCCTGACCCTCTCGATGCCGCCACCCTGGTGGACGTGGTCACGGCCGTGCCCGGCGTGGACGGTCTCGAGCCCGGCATCGCGACGACCCTGCGCACCCTCGACGCACGGCTGCGCCGCGGCGACACCTCCGCCGCCCGCTACGGGCTCGTGATCGACCGCGAGGCGGGTCGGATCGTGGTGGAGATCGCCGTGAACGGCGCGCTCCCGGTGCGCCGGGTCGTGGAGGACGTCCAGCGCGCCGTCCACCGCGCGGTCGCGGACGCCGCAGGCGTCCCCTCCGAGGTGCTGGTGCGCGTGCAGTCCCTCGCGCCGGCCGCGCCGTCGGATATTCGGTAGCCCTCCGGCGCGGGCACCGCGAGGATGCCCGCATGGGACAGACTCCGGCCGACGGGACCATCCACCAGCATCCGCTCGCCTACCTGCTGGGGCTCGAAGGCGTCGCCCTGATGCGCGCCTTCGCCGGCGAGCATGACCGTGCTTTCACCGAGGCCCGGATCGCCGAGGTGCGCGAACTCCTCGACCGCGCCGAGGAGCTGGGCCCGGGGCCCGCTTCGAGCACGGCGACCTCACCGCGATGCCGCTCGAGGACGGCGCCGTCCAGCACCTGGTGTGCAGCCTCGCGCTCACCCACCTGCCGGACCTCGCCCCGTTCTTCGCCGAGGCGGCGCGGGTGATGCGCCCGGGCGGGCACCTCATCGCCCTCGACACCCGCACCCACTTCCTCGGCTCCACCCGGTACCCGCTGGTCAAGACCGCCCCCGACGGCCGGATCGGCTACGTCCCGGGGCACCATCACAGCGTCGGCGACTACCTCCGCGCCGCCGTGCCGCACGGGTTCCTCGTGCGGCACTGCGTGGAGGGTCGCCACGGCGAGCGCACCGTCGACCCCGCGCACGAGGCCGGCCCGCTCGCCCCCGGCCCGCCGAACATCTGGGAGCTGCACCCCTGGGCCCGCGCGGCGACCGACGCCGCGAAGGCCGGGCAGGTCGGCGTGGTGGCCTGGGACTTCGAGCTGCGGCCGGAGATCTGACCCGGCGCGACGCCTGGGATCAGCCCCGGACGGCCCGCGCGATCTCGTGCATCTCGTCGAGCCGGGCCCACTCGTCGTCGTCCGTGCCGGCGTAGACGTAGGAGATCCGCCCGGCGTAGCCGGCATCGCGCAGCACCTCGAGGCAGCGGGTGAGGTCCCCGGCGTCCAGCACGCCCGGCGCGGACTCGCGCACCTTCACCTGGGAGCACTCGGCCTCCCCGGCGACCGCGGCGATCTGGGTGTACTTGTCCTCGCCGTTCCAGTTGCCGGTGTCGATCAGGAGACCGACGGCCCCCTCGAGGCGATCCAGCAGGTCACGCGTCACCTCGGCGTCGACCAGCAGGGACTTCCAGTTCTCGGTGAGGACGCGGAGGTCCGGGTGCTCGGCGGCGAGCGCGCGCAGGCGCCGGGCGCTGGCCGCGATGGTCTCCTCGCTCGGGGCCTGGTCGCCGGCGGGGACCCGCACCCGGGGGACGCCGAGCTGCTCGGCGATGTCGAGCCAGCCGGAGAGCCAGCGCTGCTGCTCATCGCCCTGCTCCGGATGGGTGAGGTCGCCGTCGTCCACGAGCAGCACCTCGATGTCCACCCCCGCGGTGTCGAAGGCGTCCCGCACCTCGGCCAGGTACGACGCGTCGGTGCGGGGGAGGTAGAAGTGGCACAGCTGGGCGCTGGCGAAGCCATGGGCGGCGAGCTGCCCGGGCAGCTCGAGCAGCGCCAGCCCGTCGGCCGAGGCGTTCTCGGTGAGCCCGCCCGACGGCGCGGAGCCGGGGGCGACGAAGCGGCCCATGGTGCGGAACAGCGACCAGGTGTGCAGGGCCTTGATGGAATCGAGCGAAGGGGTGGGATCGAGGGCGGTGGTCATCGGGATCTCCTGTCGTGGGGCGGACGGTTCGGATATGTCGGTTCGGATCGGTCGGTTCGGGTCAGACGGTGAGCACCTCGACGCCCGCGTCCCGGAAGGGTCCGAGGATCGTGTCAGGGGCGTCGTCGGTGGTGACGAGATGGGTGAGGTCCTCGACGGCGCCGAAGCGGAAGCTCGAGGCGTGCGAGAGCTTCTCCGCCGTGGCCAGCAGGACGCGGCGGGTGGAGCTCTCGATCGCGGCGGCCTTCAGGGCGGCGTCCTCCGGGTGGTCGGCGAGCAGGCCGCGGCGCGGGGAGACGGCGCAGGCGCCCAGCAGCAGGACGTCCGCGGAGACGCCGCGCAGGTAGTCGATCGCGGGGCCGCTCATCATCGCCAGGGTGTCCTGCACGAGCGGCCCGCCGGGGATGTTCACCCGCGGCCCGGGGCTGGATCCCAGCACCATCGCACTGTGCAGGGAGAGGCAGACGGCGGTGATCGGGCGGCCCACCAGCTCGACGGCGGCGGCGTGGCAGGTGGTGCCGTTGTCGATGATCACGGTGTCCGAGTCCTCGATGAGGGTGCAGGCGGCCCTGGCCAGAGCGGCCTTCCGCGCGACATCATCGGTCAGGCGCAGCGAGTAGGGGATCTCCTCCTCGGAGCGCACCGCGCGGGTGGCGCCGCCGGGCACCCGGCGCAGCGCGCCGTGGGCCTCGAGCACGGCGAGGTCGCGACGGATCGTCACGGCGGAGGCGCCGGTGAGGCGGGCGAGCTGGTCCACCGTGAGCTTTCCGGAGGTGCGGAGCGACTGGATGATCAGTTTCGCCCTCAATGATCGCTGCACATGATCATCCAATCACATAGCGTGATCCACGGACAGTCTCCCGCCCACTCTCTCGAGGTCCCTCCACCATGCCCCCTTCCCTCCGGTCCGCGCGAGCGGCCGTCTTCACCGCGTTCTTCGCCTGCGGTCTCGCCATGGGCGTCTGGCTGGTCAGCATCCCGGCCGTGCAGGCCGCGACCGGCGTCTCCCACGCCGTGCTCGGCGGCCTGCTCCTGCTGCTCGGCCTGGGCGGCGTGATCGGCATGCAGGTCTCCGGAGCCCTGTCCCAGCGGATCGGCTCGAAGCCGGTGACGATCGCCTTCCTCGTGCTGCTTGCCCTTGCGGTGAACTTCCCGCTGCATGTGGGCGGGCCCGTGATGCTGGGCGCGGCGCTGCTGGTCTTCGGCTGCATGAACGGCGCGGTGGATGTCGCGATGAACGACCAGGCGGTGCTCGTCGAGCGCGCCTACGGCCGGCCGATCATGTCCGCCTTCCACGCCCTGTGGTCGGTGGGCGGCGCGGTGGGCGCGCTGCTCGGCGCGGGGGTGCAGAGGGCCCAGCTGCCGATGTCGCTCGCGGCGCTCGTCGGCACCGTGGTGGTGCTGGCCTGCGCGGTGGTCGCCGCACGGCCGCTCCTGGGCCGCGTCCCGGCGGAGCCCGCCGCCTCGACCGATGCCGCAGCGCCCACCGGTTCCTCCGCGCGCCTCTCCCCCGCGACCCGTCGGCGCGTGATCGGCTTCGGAGCCCTCGCCTTCCTGCTGATGCTCGCCGAGGGCGTCGCGAACGACTGGGCCGCGCTGCACGCCGTCGAGAAGCTCGAGGCGCCCACGTCCACGGCGGCGCTCGCCTACGCGGTCTTCGCCGTCTCGATGACCGTCGGCCGTCTCACCGTGGACCGCGTGGCGGGCCGCTTCGGCCCGGCGTTCGTGGTGCGCTACGGCTCCGCGCTCGCCGCCGCCGGACTGCTGGTGGTGATGCTCTCGCCGGCCTTCGTGCTGACCGCCGCGGGCTGGTGCCTGTTCGGCCTGGGCCTCGCCGGCGTGGTGCCGCAGCTGTTCACCGCCGCGGGGTCCGTGGACCCGGCGCGGCAGAGCATCATCATGTCCCGCGTGGTGGGCGCCGGGTATGTGGGCCAGCTGGCCGGGCCCGCCCTGGTGGGCGCCGCCGCAGGCCTGGTGGGCCTGAACCTCGCCTTCGTGCTCCCGTTCCTGTTCTGCCTGCTGGGCGTGGTGATCGCCCGGATCGTCACCCCCGAGCAGGAGGCGGCGCCCGACGCGACGGCGCCGGGCGCCGAGGCGTCCTCCGAGGTGCGGTGAGGCCCTGAGGGCCCCGCTCTCAGGGCAGGCGGTTCGCCGTCGTGAGGTTCTCGCGCAGCTCCTCCGCGGTCTGCCGCACCACATAGGCGGGACGGTCCCGCTCCACGCGCCAGGACTCGCCGAGCGGGCTCACGTCGACCGCGTCGAAGCCGAGCTCGTCGTAGAACCTCGTCACGAACTCCACCGCCTCGGGGTGGTCGCTGGAGGTGGCGAGCGCGCGCCGGTTCGCGGCGCCGGCCGGGGCGGTGTCGGTGGTGATGTCGCCGGAGGGGATGTGGTTGAACGCCTTGACGACCTTCGAGGTGGGGAGGTGCTCCTGGAGCATCTGCGAGGTGGTGGTCTCGCCCTTCTCCAGCGCCTCGATGCGCCCGTCGCGCTCGTGGTAGTAGTTGTTGGTGTCCAGCACGATCTTGCCTGCCAGCGGCTCGACCGGGACCTGATCGAGGGCCTTCAGCGGCACCGTCACCACGACGACGTCCCCTGCTGCGCCGGCCTCCGCCGCCGTGGCGGCGCGGGCCTTCGGGCCGAGCTCCGCCACGAGATCGGCGAGCGTCTCCGGGCCCCGCGAGTTCGCGATCACCACGTCATACCCTGCCGTGAGGGCGGCCCGTGCGACCTGGCTGCCGATGTGTCCTGCACCGATGATTCCGAGAGTAGTCATGACCCGTGCAACGACGGGCCGCCCCGCTGTCTTCCCGTGTGTCGGCAGATGACGCCGACAGCGGACAATCCCCGTGACGCACGGCCCGCGCCCGCCGTACGCTCCCCGGATGACCATGCACGACGATGAGCTCGAGCTCCCGCACGATGTCGCGGTGCGGCTCCTCGTCGCGCTGCTCCCCGACGTCTCCCCGGGCGACATCCACCCCCTCGAGAGCGCGGCGACCACCAGCCGCATCGTCCGCATCGGCAGCGACCTGACGGCCAGGTTCCCGATGGTGCGGGCCGACGTCGACGCATCCCGTCGGGCGATCGAGGCCGAGCATCGGGCGATGGCGGAGCTCGCCCGGCACAGCCCGCTGCCTGCCCCGCGACCGGTCGCGATCGGGGAGCCCGACCCGGAGTTCCCGATGCCCTTCTCGGTGCAGACCTGGGTGCCGGGGGACGTGGCGGACCCCGCCTCGATCGCCGACTCGGACGCCGCCACCCGGGATCTCGCCGGGCTCCTGACCGCCCTGCACCGCGCCCCGACCGGAGGACGCGCGTTCGAGGGACCGGGCCGCGGCGGCGACCTCGCCGCGCACGACGGCTGGGTCCAGCAGTGCCTCGAGCGCAGCCGCGACGTGCTGCCGGACCCTGAGCTCGACGCACTGGCCGGGGCCTGGACGCGCTGGCGCGAGCTGGAGCCGTCAGGACCGGACGTCATGTGCCACCGCGACCTGATCCCGATGAACCTCCTCCACGCCGACGGCCGCCTCACCGGGGTCCTCGACACGGGCGGGTTCTCCCCGGCAGATCCTGCCGTCGACCTGGTCGCGGCGTGGCACCTGCTCGACGGACCCCGCCGGCAGCAGCTGCGCGAGCAGCTGGGCACCTCCGACCTCGAATGGGAGCGCGGCGCCGCCTGGGCGTTCGAGCAGGCCATCGGGCTGGTCTGGTACTACGTCACCTCGAACCCGCCGATGGCCGAGCTGGGCCGGTCCACGCTGCGGCGCCTGCTGGAGGATCCGCTGGTCGGGGCGCGCACCGGTCACCCCGCCTGATCCGTCCGCCGCTCGGTCTACTCTCGGCCCAGGGAACGCCCCGTCCCCGCGACCGCCCCCGAGGAGCACCATGCCGTTCGCTGACGAGATGATCGATCGGGGCACCGTCCTCGATCTCGCCGCCGCCCTGGAGAAGGCCGCGCCCGGCACGTCGCCCGACCGGCTCCGGGAGACCGCCGAGACCTTGTCGCCGCTGGCGCTTCGCGAACGGGTCGACGCGATCCGTGCCGCGATGCTCGGGGACCTCGACGGGTCGTATCCGGAGGTCGCCGCGGTGGTCCGGCGCGCGGTCCAGGGGTCACCGACGTTCCGCGGCTGGTTGATCTGGCCGGTCTCGACCGCCGTCGCGGAGTCCGCGGCGGCCGACGGCGGCCCGGCCGCGACCGCCGACGCCCTCGATCTGCTCGCCGAGCTCACCAGCCTGCTGAGCTCCGAGTTCGCGCTGAGGATCCTGCTGCGGCACGACCTCGAGCAGGTCCTGGACCGCGCTCTGGAGTGGACGAGCTCGAAGGACGAGCACGTGCGGCGCCTCGCCTCCGAGGGCACGCGCCCCTATCTCCCGTGGGCGATCCGGGTTCCGCGCCTGACCGCCGATCCCGGCGTGACCGTCCCGATCCTCGACCGGCTCCACCGCGACCCGTCGGAGTACGTGCGTCGCTCCGTCGCGAACCATCTCAACGATCTCAGCCGGGACGACCCGGCGCTCGTGGTCGCCACGGCCGCCCGCTGGCTCGAGGCGTCGGCGGAGAAGACCACGCAGAAGCTGGTCCGCCACGCGCTGCGCACCCTGCTCAAGCGGGGCGACCCCGCCGCGCTCGCGCTGCTGGGGTACCCGGATCCCGCGGGCGCGCTCGCGGTGGACGGCCCGCATCTGGACCGGGAGCGGCTCGAGGTGGGCGAGTCGATCGAGCTGCGGGCGAGCGTGCGCAACACCGGCACGGAGCCGGTGCGCCTGATGATCGACTACGTGGTCCACCACGCCACCGCCGCGGGCACGCAGAGCACGAAGACGTTCAAGCTCACCACGGCATCCCTCGATCCCGGCAAGGTGCTCGCGGTGCGGAAGTCCCATTCGTTCCGTCCGATCACCACCCGGCGCTATTACGACGGGCCGCACGCGATCTCCCTCCAGATCAACGGGGTCCCCTCCGGGAGGCAGGACTTCCACCTGGCCGTCCCGTCGGACGGCTGACCGCCGCGAATTCGATTGTCGGGACACCATTGCGGCCCTACTGTCGAACGATGCATCCCGCTGCGGCCGCCCGCGCCCGACTCGCCGCCGCCGACCTCGTGCGCTCCTTCGGGCTCGCGGCCGACGAGGTCGTCGACCTCCACGACTCCAACCGGCTCACCGCGCGTCTGCTGCCCTGCGACCTCGTCGCCCGCATCGGGCCTGCGGAGCTGGGCGGGTCGCAGGTCGAGGTCGACCGGGCGCTGAGGCTGCTGGAAGCCGGAGCCCCCGTCGGCCCGCTCGATCCGCGCGTCCCGCCGCAGGTGCACCTCCGGGACGGATTCGAGATCACCCTGTGGAGCCACCTCCCGTCGAACCCGCGCCCGGAGCTGCCGCCCGAGGAGTACGCCGACGCCTTCGTGCGCCTCCACGCCGCGATGCGCGAGGCCCAGCTCGAGGTCCCCCCGTTCTCCCACCGCGTCACCTCCGCCCTCGACCTCCTCGAGGACCCCGAGCGCACCCCGCGCCTGACCGACCCGGACCGCGCCGCCCTGCGCGACGCCCTGCGCGAGCTCGGCGGCAGGATCAGCCGCAGCGGTACCCAGCAGCCCCTCCACGGCGAGCCGCATCCGGGCAACCTCCTGGACACCCCGGGCGGACCGCTGTTCATCGACCTCGAGACCTGCTGCTCCGGCCCGGTCGAGTTCGATCTCGCGCATGCCCCGGCGCAGGTCGCCGAGCACTATCCGGGAGTGGACGCCGAGCTGCTCGCGGACTGCCGGATCCTGTCCCGCGCGATCGCGACGACCTGGCGCTGGGACCGCGAGGACTCCCTGCCGGACGGCGAGCTGCTGGGCATCGGCTGGCTCGACCAGGTGCGGGCGCTGCGAGCTCGGCCCCGGCGGTCCACGCAGCCCACGCTGACGATCGTGTGCGGCCTCCCCGGCAGCGGGAAGACCTCCGCCGCGGACGCGATCGTCGAGGCCACGGGCGCGATGCGCCTCAGCCCCGACGACTGGATGGCCCGGCTCGGCGTCTCCCTGTGGGACGAGGGCCTGCGCGAGCGCATCGAGCAGCTGCAGTGGCAGATCGGCCAGGAGCTGCTCGAGCAGCGAGCGGACGTGGTCATCGAATGGGGCACCTGGGGGCGGGGCGAGCGCGACCGCCTGCGCGAGGACGCCCGGGCCCTCGGCGCCCGCGTCGAGCTGATCGTCCTCGATGCCGAGGACGAGGAGCTCTGGCGACGCATCAGCGCCCGTGGCGCGGAGGATCCGCCGCTCACCCGCGAGCACCTCGCCGGCTATCGCGCCGCCTTCGAGCGGCCGACGCCCGAGGAGCTCGCACTGTTCGACCCGCCGCAGCGGCTCTGACCACGGCCCCGCACCCCTTGACCGCCCCGGGGAACGCGAGTGTGATGGCCTCATGACCTCACTGAGCGAACGCGCCGAATCCCTTCTCGCCCTCCACCATCGTTCGACCCCGGTGGTGCTGCCCACCGTGTGGGACGTCTGGTCCGCCCAGGCCGCGGTCTCCGCCGGCTTCGAGGCGCTGACCATCGGCAGCCATCCGCTGGCCAACGCCGTGGGAGCCGCCGACGGCGAGGGCATGAGCCTGGACCAGGCGCTCGAGGGCATCGCCCGGATCACGGCCTCCGTGGAGGTCCCGGTCTCCGCCGACATGGAGTCCGGCTACGGCGCCGATCCGGCGGAGCTCGCCGGGCGCGTGCTCGAGGCCGGCGCGGTGGGCCTCAACATCGAGGACACCGTCCACTCCGAGGGCCGGCTGCGCGGTGCCGAGGAGCACGCCGACTACATCGCCGGGATCCGTCGCGGGGCCGACGCGGCCGGGGTGCACCTGGTCATCAACGGACGCACCGACGTGTTCTCAACCGACGAGGAGATCCCGGACCGCCTGGCCGAGGCGATCACCCGCCTGACCCTGCTCGAGAAGGCCGGTGCCGACTCGCTGTACCCCGTCGGCGTGCCGGACGTGGCAACGCTCGAGGCCCTGCTCGCCGCCGTCAGCACTCCGCTGAACGTCACCGCCCATCCGGTGAACGGCGCGATCCCGGACGGCCTCGACCTCGCCCGGCTCACCGAGCTGGGCGTGCGTCGCGTCAGCTACGGGCCGCTGCTCCAGGCCGCCCTCGCCGACCACCTCGCGGAGGTCACGAAGGCCTGGCGCTGAGAACCTCTGGTCACCGCCCCTCGCCGGACGTACGCTTTCCCGCGGCGGACCGCGATCTCCTGATCCCGGCCGCCGCGACGCGAGGAGCGCACCCCATGCAGCATGCTCAGCTCGGACGCACCGGAGCGACCGTCTCCCGGCTCGTCCTCGGCACCATGAACTTCGGCCCTCACACCGCGGAGGAGGACGCCTTCGCGATCATGGACCACGCTCTCGAGCAGGGCGTGACCTTCTTCGACACCGCGAACGTGTACGGCGGGGAAGGGAAGAAGGGCCGCACCGAGGAGATCGTGGGCCGCTGGCTGGCCCGCACCGGCACGCGCGATCAGATCGTGCTGGCCACGAAGGTGTACGGCGAGATGGGGCCCGGCGCGAACGACCGCGGGCTCTCCGCCCTGAACATCCGCCGCGCGGTCGATGCCTCGCTGCGCCGCCTGCAGACCGACCACATCGACCTCTACCAGATGCACCACGTGGACCGCTCCGCGCCCTGGGAGGAGATCTGGCAGGCGATGGACCTGCTGGTCGCGCAGGGGAAGGTCAGCTACGTCGGCTCCTCGAACTTCGCCGGCTGGCACCTCGCGCAGGCCAACGAGTCCGCCCGTGCCCGCCACTCCCTGGGCCTGGTCTCCGAGCAGTCGCTGTACAACCTGCTGTCGCGCGAGATCGAGCTCGAGGTGCTGCCCGCGGCCGAGCACTACGGGATGGGCGTGATCCCGTGGTCGCCGCTGGCCGGCGGGAAGCTGGGCGGCCGCTCGAGCGACGGCGTGCGCCGCGGCAGCGCCGAGCCCACCGAGCAGCTGACGCAGTGGGAGGCGTTCTGCACCGGGCGCGACCTCGCGCCCGGTCAGGCGGCGCTGGCCTGGCTGCTGCACCGGCCCGGGGTTCTCGGCCCGATCATCGGCCCCCGCACCATGGAACAGCTGGACTCAGCGCTCGGCGCCTTCGACATCACCTTCACCGACGAGGACCTCGCCGCGATCGACCAGATCTTCCCCGGCCCCGGCGGCGCGGCCCCGGAGGCCTACGCCTGGTGACCGGTCACCAGACGAACACGCCCACCAGGGCGGCGGAGAGCAGCGAGACGAGCACGCCGGCGAGCAGCATCCTGCCCACGTTGCGGGAGATCAGCTCGTTCTTCTCGCGGTCCACGAGGCCCTTGAAGGCGCCGATGATCATGCCCACTGTGGAGAGGTTCGCGAAGGACGTCAGGAACACCGTCAGCACCGCCTGATGGTGACGGTCGTAGCCGCCGACGTCCCCGGTGATCTGCCCCATCACCACGAACTCGTTGGTGACGAGCTTGAGGCCCATCATCTGGGAGACCTCGGTCGCCGTGGCCGGGTCCAGCCCCAGCAGCATCGCCGGGACGAAGAGCACGACGCCGAGGATCGCCTGCAGCGACAGTCCCGAGTGGAGGAGGCCCAGCAGCTGGTTCACGAGCGCCGCGAGCGCCACGAAGGCGATGACGTTCGCGAGCACGATGAGCACGATCCGGCCCGCGCCCAGGATCGAGTCGCCGAGGAAGGAGAAGAACGGCTCCCGCTCCGGCTTCCCCGCCGGCTCGGCATCCGGCTCCGCGTCGACGTCGGCCTCGACGGTGCCCACGCCGACGATCACGTCCTCCTCGGCGGGAACCTCGACGGGGAACAGCAGGCTCGCCATGAGCAGAGCGTTGATGCAGTTCAGCGGCACGGCGGTGAGCACGAACTCCGCGGGGACCAGCTGTGTGTAGGCACCGATCAGCGCGGCGGTCACGCAGCTCATCGACATCATCGCGATCGTGACGGTGCGCTGCGGGGACATGTGCTTCAGCTGCGCACGGGAGACGGCGAGCGCCTCGGTGTTGCCGAGGAACATCATCTCCACGGCGAAGAAGGTCTCGAACCGCGGCTGCCGGGTCACGAAGCTCAGTCCGCGGCCCACCCAGCGGATCACGAAGGGCAGCACGCCGAGGTAGCTGAGGATGTCGAACAGCGGGACGATCAGCAGGATCGGCAGCAGTGCGCTGACCACGAAGTTCACCGGCTCGGGGTCGACGCCCGTGGGGCCCACCCAGTCCTGCAGGGCGAAGCTGATGCCCTCGTAGGAGACGTCGACGAGCCACGCGAAGCCCTCCGCCGCGGCACGCACCGCGGCACGGCCGACGGGGAAGCTCGTGAGGAACCAGGCGATGACGGCGTTCAGCGCCACCATGAGCCCCACGGACTTCCAGCGGATGGCCCGACGGTTCTTGGAGAACAGCCAGCCGAGCGCGAGGAAGACGGCGACGCCGAGGATGTTCAGTGCGAGGTACACCAGGATTCTCTTTCCTGCCGGGGCGGGATCCGGCGGCGGTCACCCTACCCGTCGGCCGCAGGCGACGCCCGGCACCAGCTGTCCACCCTGAGGGGGACCGGGTCCATCCCGCAGGAGGATCCGCAGGGTGCAGCGCCCTTCCTACGATGCTGACATCCGCCGGGAACTCCGGACGGGAAGCACATCACGACGAAGGGATCCCACCCGTGACCACCTACGGCACGATCACCCACCACGGCACCGGCAAGGGCACCGCGAGCCTGCTCCTCGGCGTCTGCTCCCTCCTGGCGGGATGGGTGCTCATCGCCCCGGTCATCGGCCTGATCCTCGGAATCTCCTCGCGCGGGAGCGAGCCGATGGCCCGCGGCCGCGCCGGCTGGGGCATCTTCCTGAACGTGCTCGCGATGATCGGCTGGATCATCGCCCTCGTGGTGCTCCTGGCGACCGGCGTGGGCGTCGCCGTCCTCAACGGCGACCTGGGGCCCCTGCTGGGCGGCTGAGCTCAGCCCTGTCCCGGCGCGAGCCCGCGCGCGACGTCGGCGATGTAGGCCTCCGGGACCACGGCCAGACCCTCCGCGTCGGCGATCTCGTCGATCCGCGCAGCCTCGTCCTCGGGCACCCAGGTGCCGTGGTCGTCCTGCGAGCCGTCCGCGGCGAGCGCGGACTGGAACCAGAGCGTCCCGGCGCCGAGCTCGCGGGCGGTGCGGGCCACGCCCGGCAGATCCCGCTCGAGCTCGAAGCCGGGCCAGGGATAGACGTACAGGATGTCGGCCGATTCCGGCCTCACCCCGGTCCGGCGGTCGACGATCTCCCCGTCGACCAGCTCCGTCTCCGAGACGTCGTCCGGAGCGGGACCGCCGAAGACGGTCACGGCGAACCCTGCGCGGGCGAGGGTGTGGGGCACATCGGTGGAGGGCCAGTTGTGCAGCAGCACGTGATGGGCGGCGGCGAGGATCTGTGCGGGGTCGGTCATGGCAGACCTTTCCTCAGGGGCGGGCTGGTCAGCCCACCAGCAGGCAGAACGGGTGGCCTTCGGGGTCGCCCATCACGTGGAGCGGCTCGTCGGGGTCGTGGCTGCGGTCCATGAGCGGCGTGGCCCCGAGGGCCTCGGCCCGCGCGCGCTGGGTCTCGAGCTCGGCGGCGTCGGGCACCCGGAAGTCCATGTGCAGCTGCATGGGGATCTCCTCGCTCGGCCAAGTGGAGGGACGGAGTTCCGGCTTTCCCTGCACGGCGAGGACCCGGTGCTCCTCCGCGTCGAGCAGCACGATCCAGTCGGTGTCGTCGGGCGCCGGCGGCGGCGGGACCTCGTCACCGGGGCGGTAGTGCAGGCCCAGCAGCTCGCGGTAGAACTCCGCGAGGGCTCGCGGGTCGCGGGCGTCGAGCGCGGTGCAGCTGAGCACGGGGTACGTCATCGGAGCCTCCTCGCCCGAACCTCCCCGGCGGAGCCCGCCGGGGCCTACTCTCGGGCGCATGCTGCGACCCATCCTCACGCACGTGGGCAGATCCTGTCCACACCCATGTCGAGAACCGGGCCGCAGCTCCGACCACGTCATGGAGGCACCCCGCCGCCACTGCCGAACCGCTGAGGAGCGACCATGAAGTACGTCATCCTGATCCACTCGAATCCGCAGCCGTGGGGCCACCCCACGCCCGATTACCTCCCGGAGCACCAGGCCCTCCCCGCCGAGGAGCGCGAGGCCGGCAATCGTGCGTTCGACGAGGGCTTCGCCGAGGTCATCGACCGCGGCGAGCTGGTCCACGCCGAGGCGCTCGCCTCCCCCACCGCCTCGCGGCTGTTCCGCTGGAAGGGCGATCAGAAGATCGTGGTCGACGGCCCCTACGCCGAGGGCCGCGAGCACCTGGCCGGGTTCTTCCTCGTGGACACCGAGACCCAGGAGCGCGCCGAGGAGATCGCGGCCCTGTTCGGGGCGCGCGGCGAGACGGTGGAGCTCCGCCCCGTGATGAGCGAGGGTCCCGACGAATCCTGAGCCGGGCGTGCCCTTCGAGGACGTGTGGCGCCGCGAGGCGCCGCACGTCCTGGCCGCGCTGCTGCGGCGCAGCGGGAACCTCGCCGCCTGCGAGGACGCGGTGCAGCTCGCCCTGCTCGCCGCCGCCGAGCAGTGGCCGCGCGAGGGGCTTCCCGAGGAACCCCGGGCCTGGCTGCGCACGGTCGCGACCCGCCGCCTCGTGGATGCGGTGCGCTCGGACGCCTCCCGTCGGGCACGGGAGGAGCGGGCGTTCCGGCTGGAGGAGCCGCTGCACGGGGCCGACGGGCCGGAGCCGACGAGCGCGGGCGAGGACCTGCTGGGCCTGCTCGTGCTGTGCGCGCATCCGGCGCTGAGCCCCGCCTCGCAGACCGCGCTGATGCTGCGGGCGGTCGCCGGGCTGCGCACGGCGGAGGTCGCCGAGTGCTTCTTCGTGCCGGAGTCGACGATGGCGCAGCGGATCAGCCGCGCGAAGGCCACCCTGCGCGCGCACGGGGCCCGCTTCGCCCCGCCCCGTCCCCAGGAGCTGCCGCGCCGCCTGCACGCGGTGCGGCACGTCGTCGCCTCGATGTACTCCCAGGAGCACGCCCTCGCCGAGCTCGGCGAGGGCGCGGTGCGGCTCGCCCGCGCGGTCCGCGCCGCCGGTCCCGACGAGCCGGAGAGCGCCGGGCTGCTGGCCCTGCTGCTGCTCACCCACGCCCGGGCCGCTGCCCGCCGCGACGGGGCCGGGGAGATCGTGCCGCTGCTGGAGCAGGACCGCTCGCTGTGGGATACCACCCTGATCGCGGAGGGAGTCTCCCTGCTGGAGGAGGTGCTGCCGGTGGGGCCCGTCGGCCCCTTCCAGCTGCAGGCGGCCATCGCCGCCGTCCACGCCGAGGCGCCGACGGGCGAGGCGACGGACTGGCCGCAGATCCTGGAGCTGTACCGGATGCTCGAGCAGGTGGAGCCCACGCCGTCGGTGCGGCTCGGCCTCGCCGTCGCGACGGCCGAGGTGCAGGGCCCGCAGGCCGGCCTGAACCTCCTCGCCACGGCCGACGGGCGGACCCACCGCCACGACGCCGTCGAGGGGCACCTGCTGGCCCGACTGGGCCGGGACGACGCCGCCCGCGAGGCGTTCCTCCGCGCGGCCGACGCCACCCGCAGCCTCCCCGAGCAGCGCTACCTGCTGCGCCTCGCGGCGGCGGCCGGAACGACCTGAGGTCGAGCGCTCAGCGGGAGACGGGAGCCCCTGCCGGTTCGAGGCCGCCGAGCCCGCTCTCAGAGACCCAGACGCGTCACCCCGGGCCCGACCTCCCGCTCCACGTCGCCGCACCGCACACGCGCCGTGGTGTTCGCCGGGATCCGCACCTCGAGCGCGCCCTCCTCCCGGTCGTACCGGACCCGCACATCGCCGCGGATCGTGGGCACCGTGCCCTCCATCCACGTCAGCGGCCCCGGCTGCGGGGTGATCTCGAGCCGTGCCGCTCCCGGCGCCACGGCCCGCACCCCGAGCACGTGCCGGGCGATGACGTTCACGGGCGCCGTGCCCCAGGCGTGGGAGTAGGTCATGTTGGGCTTGAGCGAGGGGTCCCAGGCCTCGGGGACGATGCTCGCGCCCAGGTCATCGAGCAGGTGCAGCCAGCCGCGCTGCCCGCGGGAGGTCATCAGCGCATGCGCCTCGTCGGCGCGGCCCAGGGTGAACAGCGCGTCCAGCAGGAACTGCGCGCCGTACACGCTCATCCGCATGCCGCCGGCGGCCAGCGCCTCGCCGAGCACGTCATGGCGGGAGGCCGGGGCGAGGCCCAGCGCCACCGGGATCGCGCTCGCGTGCTGGGCCGAGTGCTCGGTGCCGAGCCCGTCGCGGTAGAGGCCGTCCTCCCGCACCAGGTGCGCCTCGATCGCGGCGCGCATCCGCTCGGCGAGCGCGGCATGGCGCTTCGCCTCGCCGTCCCGGCCCAGCACCGCGCAGATCCTGGCGAGCGCCTGGTGCGCCGCGGTCTGGAAGGCGTTCAGCACGGTGTTCACCTCGGTGAACTCGTAGTCGTCGCGGCAGGTCTGCGGCCAGTCCACGAGGTCGGCGCCCCAGTCGCTGGAGGGGCGGGGGTCCTTGTGCAGCAGATCGTCGGCCCCGAGATGTCGGTCGTGGTTGGCGCCGCGCCAGAGCTCCAGGTCGGTGCGCAGCTGGGCGTCGTCCCCGGTGGCGAGGTAGTCCTCCCAGGCCACGAGCACCGGCATGAGGTGGTACTCGGCCGGCCAGGTGGGCCGACGCGTGAGGTACTGGTTCGAGACCCGGGCCAGCGCGTAGCTGCGCTCGCACGCGTACTGGGAGAGCTGGTTGACGAAGGCGTCGCCCTCGTACGGCCCGCGCTCGCGGGCCGGGGTGTCGAGATAGAGGTCCAGGGCGGTGGCCTCGATCGAGTACCGGCACATCTCGTGCACCCGGTCCAGCTCGGGGCCGGAGGAGGCGAAGGCGCCGGTGTGGTGCGTCCCGCTGCTGAGGATCGTGGGCGTGACCTCCAGGCCCTCGACCGACCCGGAGAGCACCCGCAGCTCCCCGTGGCGGAAGGCGCGGTAGCCCCAGTGCTCGATCTCCTGCTCGCCGCCGCGCAGGGTCCACGTCTCCTCGTAGACGTTCCCGGTGGGCATCGTGGAGATCACCCGTCCGTCGGCCTCGCGCTGCTCGCCGAGGTGCACGGCGAGCCGCGCCCCGTCGCTCGCCCGGCAGCGCACGTGCAGCCCGCCGACGACCTCCCGGCCCAGGTCGAACCGCCAGGCTCCGGGGCCGACGGGCTCCAGCCGCGCCCGTTCGCCGCCCGTCTGCCCGAGCGACACGATCGCCGGTGACGGCTGCGCAGGCAGCGCCGCCGCGGCCGATGCCGCCGCCCACCCCGCGTCGTCGAAGCCGCGTGCCGTCCAGCCGACGGGCTCCTCGCGCAGGTCCCAGTCCTCGGCGGGGGCGTGGTACCAGAACCCCTCGATGCTCCGCTCCCCCGGCAGCAGGCCGTTCCCGGGCAGTGCGCGCCAGGTCTCCGGCGAGGTCAGGTGCTCGATCCGGGTGCCGTCCTCGAGGACGCCCACGAGGCGGGCGGCGAACTGACGGCCCTCCTGCGCCCAGGCCAGGACCGCCAGGGCATTGGGCCCCGGCCGCAGCGCATCGTCGAGGTGGTGGGTGTGCAGCCGCGGATGGTCGTCCTGGCTGCGCACGCTGCCGAAGCCGATGACCTGGCCGTTCACCCAGAGCTTGTAGACGTGCTGGCGACCTCCGCGGGGCCCGTCCTCGCTCGGCCCGCCTTCCGGGGACAGCCCGACGGCCTCCACGAAGGCGGCCCGGATCGGGGTCACGGGCAGGTCGATCTCGGTGCGCAGCAGGGCCCAGTCGGCGCCGTCCTCGGCCCAGATCGGGGTCGCCGGCCACTGGCACGGCGCCGTCGTGAAGGGCGCGACGTGGGACCAGTCGCCGCGCTCGGAGGTGTCGACCTGCACCCGCCACCAGTACGGCGTCGAGGGCTGCAGCGGCAGGTCCTGGATCAGCACGCCGGCGGATTCCGCGGAGAGCACGCTGCCCGAGTCCCAGAGCGGGTCGGCGCAGGTCGGCTCGTCGGCGATCTGCAGGCGGTACCTGCGCTGCTGCGCGTCGCCCAGCATCGGGACGATCCAGGAGCACCGGAGCGCGGAGGCGTCTACGCCCACAGCGTGCTCCTGCAGGTTCATCAGCAGACCGCCGGGACGGGTGGTGGAGTCCATCGGACGCAGCTCCTTCGCTCGCGACGACACGAGCAGGAGGCTAGCAGCGGCGCAGGGGCGGGCCGCTGCTAGGTTCACGGTCATGACGCAGAGCGCCCCGCAGCAGGAGTTCGTGATCGGCATCGACGCGGGCGGCACGCACACGCGCGTGGGCTGCTTCGCGCTCGACGGGACGCGGCTCGCGGCGGCCGTCGGCGGGGGCGGGGCCCCGCATCACAACGACGACGCCGCCGAGAACATCCACAACGCCATCGCCCGATCGCTCGAGGACGGCGGGCTCGATCCGGCAGGCGCCGTGGCCCTCGCCGCGGGCATCGCCGGGTTCGTCCGCACCGGGTCGAACCAGGACGGCGGGGACAACGCCCGCACGGCGGCGCTGGTCGACGCCCCGGGTCTGACCTGCCCGAAGGTCGTCGTCAACGACGCCGTCATCGCCCATCGCGGGGCGCTGTCGGGGCGGCCGGGCATCGTGGTGGTCGCCGGCACCGGCTCGATGATCCTCGCGATCGACGAGGCGGGCGGCGAGACCGAGAGCGGGCAGCTGGAGCACTACGCCGGGGCGGCGAGGCATCTTGTGCACGACGTCGTCCAGCAGATCCTCATAGGTGACTGCTCCCCGACGGATCCGCTGCTGGCCGCCACCCTGGAGCACTTCGGCGCGGCGGACGTCCCGGCGCTCCACGAGGCCGTCCTCGCCCGCTCCTCGACCCATCGCAACACCGTCAAGCGCTCCTACGGAGACTTCGCTCCCCAGGTCACGGCGCTGGGCGAGCACTCCGCCCTCGCCGGTCGCGCCCTCGACGACCTGGCCGCCCGCACCGCCCGCGGCGTGCGCCTGCTCGCCCCGTCGGCCGGGCCCCATCCGGTGCCCGTGGCCTGCACAGGCTCCCTCGCGGACGCCCCGAGCTTCCACGACCGGCTCGAACACCTCCTGCCCGAGGCCGCGCCGGGCATCCTCGAGATGGTCCCCTCGCGGCTCGCACCCCTCGGCGGGGCGGCGATCCTCGCCCTCGAAGCGGTCGGCATCGACGTGGACGACGCGATCATCGAGCGGCTCGCCGCATGACGCCCGCGCCTCCCCCGATGCTGCTCCTCGTCGACCTCGACAACACGCTGGTGGACCGTGACGGCGCCTTCGCCGACTGGGCGGCGGAGTTCGTCCCCGCCCACGGGGGCACGGAAGCCGACCTGCGCTGGCTCCTCGAGACCGACGGCCACGGGTACACGCATCGGGCGGTCCTCGCCGACGGCCTCCTCGAGAGGCTCGACCTGACCGCGACCCGCGACGAGCTCGTCCAGACGCTCCTGCACGGTCATGCCGGGCGCGTGCGGTGCTACGACGGCGTGCTCGAGAAGCTCGCCGAGCTCCGGGAGCAGGGATGGACGCTGGTGGTCGTCACCAACGGACGAGTCGACCAGCAGTCCCGGAAGATGCAGGTGAGCGGCCTCGAGGCCGTGATCGACCGGGTGGTGATCTCCGAAGCGGTCGGCGCGAAGAAGCCCGCGACGGAGATCTTCCACGCCGCATGGGAGGGCCTCCAGGCCGAGCAGCCGCCCTGGATGGTCGGGGACCGCGCCACCGCGGACATCCACGGCGGGCAGGTGGCCGGCTGCCGCACCGGCTGGGTGAGCCACGGCCAGGCCTGGGTGTTCGGCGAGCCGCCGACCGTCCAGGCCCCCTCCACCCTCGAGGTGCTCGACCTGATCCTGGAGAGCGAGGGCGCCCGCTAGCGAGCGGGACGGACACGGGGGAATCACGCCTCCATTCCCCCACTTCGTCACCCTCGCCGGACGATCCGCTCCGCGCTCACCCCCGGCCGCAGATCCAGTCGGCGCAGCATCTGAGCGTTCATCGCCACCACCACCGTGGAGGCGGACATCAGCAGCGCCCCCACGCTCATCGGCATCACGAACCCGACGGGCGCCAGCACCCCTGCGGCCAGCGGCACGGAGAGCAGGTTGTACCCGGCGGCCCACCACAGGTTCTGGCGCATCTTCCGGTAGGCGGCGCGGGAGAGCTGGAGCACGGAGAGCACGGACCGCGGGTCGGAGGAGGCGAGCACCACGCCTGCGGAGCCGATCGCGACGTCGGTCCCGGCGCCGATCGCGAGGCCGACATCGGCCCGGGCGAGAGCGGGCGCGTCGTTCACGCCGTCGCCGACCATGGCGACCCGAAGACCTTCCCCCTGCAGCTCGGCGACCGTCCGCGCCTTGTCCTCGGGGCGCACCCCGGAGATCACGCGGTCGATGCCGAGCTCGTCGGCGACGCTCTCGGCGACGGCCCGGGCATCGCCCGTGACCATGACGACCTGCACGCCCTGCGCGTGCAGTGCGGCGACGGCGTCGTGGGACTCGGGGCGGACCTCGTCCACCAGGCGCAGGGCGCCGACGACCTCGCCGTCGGCGAGGACATGGAGGACGGTCGCGCCCTCCTCGTGCCAGGGCTGGACCGCGGCCAGCTCGTCGGCGCCGTGCTGCTCGAGAAGATGGGGACCACCCACCTCTACGACCCTTCCGTCGACCTCCGCTCGCACCCCGACCGCCGGCGCCGAGCTGAACTCCGCTCCGGGCCGCACAGCGATCCCGCGCTCCTCGGCGGCGCGGACGATCGCGTGCGCGAGCGGGTGCTCGCTGAAGGCCTCGACGGAGGCGGCGAGGGCGAGAAGCTCTGTCTCGGTGCCCCGCGACCCGGCCTCGACCCCGGTCACGGCGGGCTCGCCGCGGGTGAGGGTGCCGGTCTTGTCGAACAGGACGGCGTCCACGGTGCGCATCTGCTCGAGGGCGAGCCGGTCCGTCACCAGGACGCCGCCGCGGGCGGCGCGCTCGGTGGCGAGGGAGACCACCAGGGGGATGGCGAGCCCGAGGGCGTGGGGGCAGGCGATCACCAGCACGGTGATCGCACGGATCACCGCCTGATCAGGTCGCCCCAGGAGCAGCCAGACCACGACGGTGAGGATCGCGGCTCCGAGCGCGAACCAGAACAGCCAGCCGGCCGCGGTGTCCGCCAGGCGCTGGGCCCGCGAGGACGATCCCTGCGCCTCGGCGACGAGGGCGCGGATGCCGGCGAGGGCGGTGTCCTCCCCCACGGCGTCCACCTCGATCCGCAGGCCCGAGTCGGTCGCGACGGTGCCGGCGACCACGCGGTCACCGGTCTCGCGCCGCACGGTCGAGGACTCCCCGGTGATCATCGATTCGTCCATGCTGGCCGCGCCGTCGCGGATCAGCCCGTCGGCAGGGACCGCACCCCCGGGGCGCACGAGCACCTGATCGCCGACGGCGAGCTCGGAGGGCGCGACCGTGACGACCTCGTCCCCCACGACCTTCTCCGCCCTGTCCGGCAGCAGGGCGGCGAGGGAGTCGAGAGCCGAGGTGGTCCGCGCGAGGGAGCGCATCTCGATCCAGTGCCCCAGCAGCATGATCACCACCAGCAGCGCGAGCTCCCACCAGAACTCGAGCTGCGCGTCGAGCAGGCCGAGGGCGGCGCCCCAGGAGGAGATCGCGGCGACGGTGAGGGCGAGGCCGATGAGCAGCATCATCCCGGGGCGACGGGAGCGGATCTCCGCGACCGCTCCGACGAGGAACGGCCGACCGCCCCACAGGTAGAGGACGGTGCCGAGCACCGGGGGCACCCAGGCGACCCAGCCCGTGGTGGGGACCGCGTACCCGAGCAGATGCCCGACCATCGGACTCAGGGCGACCACAGGAAGCGCGAGCACGAGCATGACCCAGAACAGCCGTCGGAACTGCACGACGTGATCGCCGTGTCCGGAGTGGGCCTCGTGGGAGGTGTGCGCCGTGGGGTCGTGGCTCATGGTCGACCTCTTCTTCCGAGCGGTGGGTTGAGATCGACGAACCTATACCCCCTAGGGGTATGTGCGCAAGAGGGGTGTTCCCCGTCGGAGCCTCGGTCTACGCTCACAGCGAGCGCCCGGCAGGAGGCCGGTGCCACAGCCAGGAGGACACCATGCCCGCAGGACTCCACCCCTACCTCAACTTCGACGGCGACGCCCGCGAGGCGTTCGAGTTCTACGGCGGGGCGCTCGGCGCGATCCCGCAGTTCGCGACCTTCGGCGAGTTCGGCGCGCTCCCGGCCGACGATCCGAACGCGGACAAGATCATGCACGGCAGCCTCGAGGTCTCCGACCTCATCAAGCTGTACGTCTCCGACGTCATGGAGGGCATGGCCCCGTACACCCCGGGCACCAACGTCACCCTCTCCCTGATGGGCGACGACGAGACCCTGCTGCGCAGCGCCTACGAGAAGCTCTCCGAGGGCGGCACGGTCCAGATGCCCCTCGAGAAGCAGATGTGGGGCGACGTGTACGGCTCCTTCACCGACCGCTTCGGCATCGTGTGGCAGGTGAACATCTCCGCGCCCGCAGAGGCCTGATCTCCGCGTCGGCCGGGACGGAGGCGGACGCCGCCCCGGTCGACCCAGGTCCCGGGAGTAGTGTGCTGTGGCCCCCGACAGCACATCCCCTACCGAAGGATCCTCACCATGACCTCTCCCCGCGTCACCGTCCAGCAGGCCTGGGATGCCCTCGCCGAGGGGAACGAGCGCTTCATGGCCGGAGATCTGGACCACCCTCAGCAGAGCGCCGCCCGACGCAGCGAGCTGCGTGCCGCACAGGCGCCGAACGCGGCGTTCCTGGGCTGCTCGGACTCGCGGGTCGCCGCGGAGATCCTCTTCGACTGCGGCCTGGGCGACCTCTTCGTGGTGCGGAACATCGGCCAGATCGCGAACGAGAACACGGTGGCGACCATGGAGTTCGCCGTCGCCGAGCTCGGCGTCGCGGTGATCGTGGTGCTCGCCCACGGCTCCTGCGGCGCGGTGAAGGCCGCGATCGACCAGACCACCGCCTCCCCCAGCGCGGTCACCCCGGCCATCCGCAAGGAGCTCGAGGAGATCCGCCCGGCCGTCCAGCAGGAATGGTTCGCCACGCAGCAGGTCAGCCCCTACGTGGACCCCGCGCTGGTCGATGTCGACGCCGTGGGCCGCCGCCACCTCGACGAGACGGTCAATGCGCTGATGCGCCAGTCGACGGTCATCTCCGACGCGGTCGCCGCCGGAGAGCTGGGCATCGTGGGCTGCCAGTACCAGCTGGAGGAGGGCCGGGTCTCCCCGATCTCCTGGGTGGGCCGCCTCGACGTCACCCGCTGACGCGACGCAACAGTACAGTTTTCGCTGTATTGTTGCGGCATGCTCGCGACCGTCACGCCCAGTCACACCGACTCGCTCGCCCGGCTCGGGCACGCCCTGTCGGACCCCACGCGCGCCCGGATCCTCCTCGCCCTGCGCGAGGCCCCGGCCCTGCCCTCGGAGCTCGCCGACGGACTCGGCGTCTCCCGCCAGAAGCTGTCCAACCATCTCGCCTGCCTGCGCGGCTGCGGCCTCGTGGACGGCGCGAAGGAGGGCCGCAACACCCGCTATCGGCTCAGCGACCCGCATCTCGATGCCGCGCTCGGCGACCTGATGCGGCTCACGCTCATCGTCGATCCCGACTGCTGCTCGGCCGGTGCGTGCCGATGCGCGTGACGCCGACCGCTCCGCCGCTCACCGACGAACGCCGGGCGCTGCTGCAGCGCCGGATCCGATGGGTGGTCGCCGCGACGATCACCTACAACGTGCTCGAGGCCGTGATCGCCCTGACCGCCGGGCGGGCCGCCTCCTCCGCCGCCCTGGTCGGGTTCGGCCTCGATTCGATCGTGGAGGTGCTCTCCGCAGCGGCCGTGGCCTGGCAGTTCGCCGCGCCGGATCCGCACCGGCGGGAGCGGGTCGCCCTCAAGGTCATCGCCCTGTCGTTCTTCGGCCTCGCCGCCTTCGTGACCGTCGACGCGCTCCGATCGCTGCTGGGCGCTGCGGAGGCGGAGCACTCCGCCGTGGGCATCGCGCTGGCGGCGGTGAGCGTCGCGATCATGCCCGCGTTCTCCCTGTTCGAGCGACGCACCGGGCGGGAGCTCGGCTCGGCGAGCGCGGTCGCCGACTCGAAGCAGACGCTGATCTGCTCCTACCTCTCCGGAGCGGTGCTGCTCGGGCTGCTCGCGAACAGCCTGCTGGGCTGGGCATGGGCGGATGCCGTGGCCGCACTGGTGATCGCCGCCTTCGCCGTGAAGGAGGGAGGGGAGGCCTGGCGCGGCGAGACCTGCGCGCAGCCGCTCTCCGCGCTCACCGGGGAGCAGGAGAGCCGCCCCAGCTCCTGCTGCTGACCGCTCGCGCACCGCACATCACGACGACGGGGGACGACCGATGGCCGTCCCCCGCCTGATCACGCGGGTGCACCGCGGGATGAGAGTCCGCGGATCAGAAGCCGCCCTGCTGCGAGCCGCCCTGGTCCTGGCCGTCGAAGCCACCGGCCGACTGCTCGTTGCCCTGCTGGTCGCCGCCGAAGCCGCCGCCCTGCTGACCACCCTGCTGGGAGTCGCCGCCGACGTCGCCGCCACCCTGCTGCTGGCCGCCTCCGAAGTCACCGCCGCCCTGCTGCTGACCCTGCTGCTGGTCGCCGTAGCCGCCCTGGCCACCGCCCTGCTGCTCGTTGTCCTGGTTTCCGAAGTCGTTCTGCTCAGTCATGATCGAACTCCCATCGTGATCCCGGTGAAGACCGGCGAGCTCCATGCGCGTGTCCAAAACGTTATGCACCGTGTGACGGGGAGCACAAGTACGCAGGTCGCACGGCGCTTCTCTCACCCCCACGCCACCCCTCGAAGGACAGAATCCCAGGTCAGAACACTCATTCGCGGCAATCAGCACGAATCGGACACCCGTCCGCGATCCCATCAGCAGCCCCGTCCCGCAACACTTTCGGCGCCCTGCCCCGTGACATAGCGTTCGGACATGTCCTCTCGCACCCGCCGCTCGATCCTGCTCCAGGACGTCCGCCCCTGGGGTGGCGCGCCCACCGACATCACCATCGAGGACGGGGTGATCACCGCGCTCGCACCGCACCGCGCCGACGCCCCGGCACCGGAGGGCGGCGACCGCCTCGACGGGCGCGGCCTGCTGGCGCTGCCCGGCCTGATCAACTCGCACGCCCACGTGGACAAGAGCTGGTGGGGCAAGCCGTGGGTGTCCTACGGCGGTGAGGCCACCACGCAGGGCCGCATCGCCCACGAGCGGGCCGAGCGCGGGGCGCTGGGGATCCCCAGCACCGACTCGACCGAGCTGGTCATGCAGGAGTTCCTGCGCCACGGCACCACCGCGACCCGCACCCACGTGGACGTGGATCTCGGGGTCGGGCTCGACGGGATCGCCTCCGTGCGCGCGGCCGCCGAGCGGCTGGACGGCGCCCTCGAGGTGGAGATCGTCGCCTTCCCGCAGGACGGCGTGATCCGTCGGCCCGGAGTCCTGGAGCTGCTGGACCGCGCCGCGCAGGAGGGCGCCGCGAGCATCGGCGGCCTGGACCCCGCGGGGATCGACCGCGACCCGGTCGCGCAGCTGGACGGCCTGGTGGAGATCGCGGTGCACCGCGAGGTGGGGCTCGACATCCACATCCATGACGGCAACGACCTGGGCGTCTTCCAGTTCGAGCTGCTCGCGGAGCGGACCGTGCAGGCCGGCCTCCAGGGCCGCGTCACGGTCTCCCACGGCTTCGCCCTCGGGGACGTCTCCGGCACCCGCCAGACGGAGCTGGTCGCCGCGCTCGCGGAGGCCGGGATCTCCTGGGCCTCCGTCGCCCCGCCCGGACGGGGCCGGCTGCCCTGGGCGTCGATGCGCGAGCACGGGCTGCGCCTGGGCCTCGGCACCGACGGCATCCGCGATCTGTGGTCCCCCTACGGCGACGGGGACATGCTCCGGATCGCGCTCGGCTTCGCCCGGCTGCACGGGCTGCGGTACGACGAGGAGCTCGTCGACGCCGTGCGCCTGACCTCGACCGACTCCGCCTCCTTCGTGCACCGCGACCAGCACGACCTGGTCGTGGGGTCCCGGGCCGACGTGGTGCTCGTGGACGCCGAGAACGTGCCCGACGCCCTGCTGCGCGCCGCCCGTCGCGAGGTCGTCCTGGCCGGTGGACGGGTCGTGGTCGAGGGCGGCGAGCTGGCGCTCTGAGGGGCGCGGCTCAGCTTTCGGCCAGCTCCGCGGCCCGCCGTCCCCGCGCGGAGCTGAGCACCGCGAGCCGGTCGGCGCCGCGCAGCATCTCGACGCTCAGCGGCCGCTCCACCAGGTCGTTCCGTTCGAGGGCCAGGGCTCGGCCCACGCCCGCCAGGCAGCCGTCGGCGAGGGGCGGAGTGCACCAGACGCCGTCGATCCGTGCGGCGAGCGTGGAGATCGTGGTCTCGACGGCCCGTCCGTGCTCACCGAGCAGCACCACGTCGTCCGCGCCGGGATGGCGCTCCCGGGCCGCCGTGAAGTGCCCCCGCACGGTGGTCTTGTGGCCGCTGAGCCCGGCGGGGAATCGGCTGCGCACGGTGTCGATCGCGAGCCGCACGGGCCCGGGCGCGCTCCGCAGCGGCCGCGACGTGGTCGAGAGCGACCCGTCGCGCCGCAGGGCGAGGCGCAGCAGCACCGACTCCTCCGCCTCGGCGACGGCCTCCCGCGCGACGCGCTCGAGCAGGACCGGATCCTGCGGGATCCCCAGCTCCGCGGCCGATGCACGCATCCGCTCCAGGTGCCGCTCGAGATTCCCGGCGACCCCGTCGACCACCGCGAACGTCTCCAGCAGCGCGAAGGGCTCGGTGGTCCCCGTCGGCAGCACCGCGGCCTTGACCAGCAGCTCGTCGTACTCCCCCTCAGGGGTCGAGGCCCAGGTGACGCCGCCGCCGGCGCCGTAGACCGCGGAGCCGGCAGCGGCATCGACGAGCACGGTGCGGATCGCGACGTTGAAGCGGGCCCGGAGCCGGGGCCCCGGCGCGAGGTACCCGACCGCCCCGCAGTACACGCCGCGCGGGGAGTCCTCGAGCTCGGCGATCAGCGCCATGGTGGACAGCTTCGGCGCTCCCGTGATCGAGCCGCAGGGGAACAGCGCCTCGAGCACCTGGACCAGGTCGGCGCCCTCCCGCGGCCGGCCCTGCACCGTGGAGGTGAGCTGCCACAGCGTCGGATACTCCTCGGCGCGCAGCAGCTCGGTGACCTGCACGCTCCCGGGCTCGCACACCCGCGCCAGATCGTTGCGCAGCAGGTCCACGATCATGATGTTCTCGGCGCGATCCTTCTCGCTGTCGAGCAGGGCCTCCCGGGAGGCGGCGGTGCCCTTCATCGGAGCGGTGGTCAGCAGGCCGTCCTCCCCGGCGAAGAACAGCTCGGGGCTCGCGCTGACCACCGTGTGGCGCCCCAGGTCGAGGTAGGCGTGGTGCGCTCCGTGCTGGCGACGCGCCAGCTCCCCGTACAGCCCGTACGGGTCCCCCGCGAAGCGGGCGCGCAGGCGGGTGGTGAGGTTGCACTGGTAGGTCTCGCCCTCGGCGATCGCCGCGCGCACCGCCGTGACGGCCCGGGCATGCGCCCGCCGGTCCCAGTCGGGAGTCCACGAGGAGACCGCGAAGCCCTCCCCCGAGGTGAGCGGCCCCGGGTCGGGATCCGGGGCCGCGGCGAGCCCGAACCACACCAGCGGCAGGCCCTCCTGGGGCGGAGCCACCCGCGCCGCAGGATCCAGGCCCGCGGCGGCCTCGTAACCGATCATCCCGAACGCCCAGGAGCCGCCCGCGACAGCCTCCTGGACCGCGGCGAGAGCGGGCCGCACCTCCTCCGGCCGGTCCGCCCGGATCACCCGGTCGGCACGGCCGAACTGCAGGCTGCGCCCCGCGAGGACATCGTCGAAGCGGGCGACGGGGGCGAGGCAGGGCATGAGGGAATGATGCCTGATGACCAGCGCGCACTAGCATCGTCATCATGGATCTCACCGCTTCCCGACTGGCCTACCTCGACGCGACCGCCGGGATCGCGGGTGACATGCTCCTGGCGGCGCTCATCGACGCCGGCGCGGACCTCGACGGGGTGCAGCGGGTGCTGGACGCGCTCGTCCCCGGCTCGGTCCGCTTCGTGCGCTCCGACGTGGACCGCGGCGGGCAGCGCGCGGTGAAGATCGACGTGGACGTGCTGGTCGAGGACCCGCCGCACCGCACCTGGGCATCGATCCGCGCCCTGCTCGAGGACTCGCGGGGCCGCGAGGACGTCCCCGAGCGGACCCTCGACCTGGCCCTCGCCGCGTTCGCCCGCCTCGCCGAGGCGGAGGGCGCCACCCACGGTGTCCCGGCCGACGACGTGCACTTCCACGAGGTGGGCGCCCTGGACTCCCTGGCCGACGTCATCGGCGCCTGCGAGGCGTGGCGCCAGCTGGGGATCGCGGAGGCCACCGGCAGCGTGCTCGCCGTCGGCTCCGGCCGGATCCGCGCGGCCCACGGGGACATCCCGGTGCCGGTCCCGGCCGTGGCGCGCCTCGCGCTCGGCTGGCCGACGGTCGCCGGGGAGCTGCTCCCGCCCCGCGGGCACAGCCACGGGCACAGCCACAGCCACAGCCACGACCACCCTCATGACCACGACCACGACCACGACCATTCCAGCCTGCCCGCCCACGCCCAGGGCGGCCCGCACGAGCACGGCGGCCGACGGGTCCCCGCCGGGGTCGCCCCCGGCATCGGCGAGCTCGCGACGCCCACGGGCGTGGCCCTGCTGCGCGCCCTGGCCGACACCGCCGGACCGCAGCCGATGCTGCTCACCGAGGCGCTCGGCGTCGGCGCCGGCACCAAGGACACCCCCGGCCGGCCCAACGTGGTGCGCGTGCTCGTGGGCCGACCGTTCGGCCCGGCGGCCGACGCGCACGACACCCCCGCCGCCGCCCTCCAGCTCGAGGCGAACGTGGACGACCTCGATCCGCGGCTGTGGCCGGGAGTGATCGACGAGCTGCTCGAGCGCGGGGCGCTGGACGCCTGGCTCACCCCGATCAGCATGAAGCACGGCCGTCCCGCGGTGACGATCCATGCGCTCGTGCGCGAGGGGACGGAGGGAGAGGTCTCCGCCCTGCTCATGGACCGCACCGGCAGCCTCGGCGTGCGCCGTCACCGCGTGGAGCGGGAGATCCGCACCCGCGAGTTCACCGAGGTCCAGGTGCGCGGGCAGCGGATCGCGGTGAAGATCGCCCGCGATCCCGCCGGGCTCGTGGTGCGCCGGGAGCCGGAGTTCCGGGACGTCGCCGCGGCGGCGCGGGTGCTCGGGATCAGCGAGCGCGCGATGCTCGATCTGGCGCGCGAATCCGCCGCCGGGCTGACGGATCCCGCCTCCTGACGGATACTGGGCAGGGACCACCGCCATTCCCAGGAGGTTTGTGATGGCTGCCCTGACCGACGCGATGACCATGGCGATCGCCCTCGCCCGCGAGGCGCCCAACGGCCGCCACGCCGAGCTGCTGATCCACGACGGCCCCCTGCGGCAGACGGTGATCGCCCTCCGGGAGGGCGCCGAGCTCTCCGAGCACAACTCCCCGCCGGCGGCGTCGATCCAGGTGATCCACGGCAGCCTGCGCGTGACCGGTCAGGAGCCGGTGGTGCTGCGGGCCGGCGCCCTCGAGGCGCTCACCCACGTGCGCCACACCGTGGAGGCGCTCGAGGACTCCGCCTTCCTGCTCACCACCGTCACCTCCCAGCACGACACCACCAGCCACGCCGCCCCCGAGGGCTGACACCCGCCCGCCCTCAGGTCCCCTGCCCGGCGAGCCGCAGCCAGGTGTCCACCACGGTGTCCGGGTTCAGGGACATCGAGGCGATGCCCTGGTCGAGCAGCCACTGCGCGAGGTCGGGGTGGTCCGATGGGCCCTGGCCGCAGATGCCCACGTACTTCCCCGCCGCGCGGCAGGCCTCGATCGCGCGGGAGAGCATGAACCGCACCGCCGGGTCCCGCTCGTCGAAGGCGTCGGCGACCAGCGCCGAGTCCCGGTCCAGGCCGAGGGTCAGCTGGGTCATGTCGTTCGAGCCGATCGAGAAGCCGTCGAAGTGCTCGAGGAACAGCTCCGGGGTGGCGGCGTTCGAGGGGATCTCGCACATCATGATCACCTCGAGGCCCTTCTCGCCGCGCACGAGCCCGTGCCCGGCCAGCAGGTCGATCACGCCCTTGCCCTCCGCAGGGGTGCGGACGAACGGGATCATGATCTTCACGTTCGAGAGCCCCATGTCCTCCCGTACGTACCGCAGCGCCTCGCACTCCATCGCGAAGCACTCCGCGAAGTCCTCCGAGAGGTAGCGGGACGCCCCGCGGTACCCGATCATCGGGTTCTCCTCCTCGGGTTCGAACACCGTCCCGGCCAGCAGGTTCGCGTACTCGTTGGACTTGAAGTCGCTCATCCGCACGATCACCGGTTCCGGAGCGAACGCGGCGGCGATGGTCGCGACCCCCTCCGCGACCCGCTGCACGAAGAACTCGCGCGGCGAGGCGTAGGCGGCGATCCTCTCCGCGACCTGGGCGGCGGTCTCCGCGTCCAGCCGCTCGGGCTCCAGCAGGGCCCGGGGGTGGATGCCGATCTGGCGGTTCACGATGAACTCGAGCCGGGCCAGGCCCACCCCCGCGTTCGGCAGGCGGGAGAAGCCGAAGGCCTGCTCGGGGTTGCCCACGTTCATCATGATCTTCGTGGGCAGCGGCGGCATCGAGTCCACCTCGGAGCGGGAGACGGTGACGTCCAGCAGCCCCTCGTAGACGAAGCCGGTGTCCCCCTCGGCGGCGGAGACGGTCACCTCGTCGCCGTCCCGCAGCTCCTCGGTGGCGGTGCCGGTCCCCACCACGGCGGGGATGCCCAGCTCGCGGGCGATGATCGCGGCGTGGCAGGTGCGCCCGCCGCGGTTCGTGACGATCGCGCTCGCGCGCTTCATGATCGGCTCCCAGTCGGGGTCGGTCATGTCCGCGACCAGCACCTCGCCGGGCTGGAACTCGTGCATCCGGTCGATGGAGGTCAGCACCCGCACGGGGCCGGCGCCGATCCTCGCGCCGATCGCCCGGCCCTCGGCGCGGACCGGGCCGCGGGAGGTCAGGAGGTACTTCTCCACCGTGTTCCCGGCGCGGGACTGCACCGTCTCCGGGCGGGCCTGGAGGATGTACAGGCCGCCGTCGGCGCCGTCGAGGCCCCATTCGATGTCCATCGCCCGGCCGTAGTGGTCCTCGATGATCAGGGCCTGGCGAGCGAGGTCCTCGACCTGCTGGTCGGTCAGCGACAGCCGTCCCCGCTCGGCGGGGTCGACGGGGACGAACTCGGTGGTGCGGCCCACGGCGCGGTCCTCGGTGTAGACCATCTTGGTGGCCTTCTCGCCGACGGCGCGCTTGAGGATCGCCGGGCGGTCCTCGCGGAGCCCGGGCTTGTACACGTAGAACTCGTCGGGGTTGACCGCGCCCTGGACCACCCCCTCGCCGAGCCCGTAGGCCGAGGTGATGAAGACGGCCTGGTCGAAGCCGGATTCGGTGTCGACGGTGAACATGACGCCGCTCGCGCCGAGGTCCGAGCGCACCATCTTCTGCACCCCGGCGCTGAGCGCCACCGCGGCGTGCTCGAAGTCGTGGTGGACCCGGTAGGCGATCGCGCGGTCGTTGTACAGGGAGGCGAAGACCTCGCGGATCGCGGTGAGCACCGCGTCGATCCCTCGCACGTTGAGGAAGGTCTCCTGCTGGCCGGCGAAGGAGGCGTCGGGCAGGTCCTCGGCGGTCGCGGAGGAGCGCACGGCGAAGGAGGCCTCCTCGCCGCTGCCGGCGGCGAGCTGCTCGTAGGCGGTGCGGATGTCCGCCTCGAGGGACGCGGGGAACGGCTGGGCGACGACCAGCTCCCGGATCTCCCTCCCGGCCTCGGCGAGCGCGAGGGTGTCCTCGGTGTCCAGGCCCTGCAGGCGTTCGTCGATCCGCTCGGCGAGGCCGGTGGCGCCGAGGAACTCGCGATAGGCGTCCGCGGTGGTGGCGAAGCCGTCGGGGACCTGCACCCCGAGGCGGGTCAGGTTCGAGACCATCTCTCCGAGGGAGGCGTTCTTGCCTCCCACCTGCTCGAGGTCCGACATGCCGAGCTCGGAGTACGGGCGGATGCTCTGGGTCATGGCGTGCTCCTTCGTAGGGCGAGCGATTGCAGGATCAGGGTGGACATCTCCTCGACGGATCTGTTCGAGGAGTCGACGAAGCCGACGCCGTGCACGTCGTAGACGCGGCGGGCCCGGGACAGCTCCCAGCGGGTCTGCTCCAGGGAGGCGTAGCGGGAGTCGGGGCGCCGCTCGCCGCGCACGGTGGAGAGCCGTTCGGGCGAGGTGAGCAGGCCGAAGCAGCGGTCGGCGATGCGGGCGATCGAGGCGGGCAGCACCTCCCCGGCGAGGTCCTCGTCCACCAGCGGATAGTTCGCCACGAAGATGCCGTGCATCAGGGCGAGGTACATGCTGGTGGGGGTCTTGCCGCAGCGGGAGGGGCCGATGAGCACCACGTCGGCCTTCTCGATCGCTCGGACCGACTGGCCGTCGTCGTGCTCGATCGCGAACTCCACGGCCTGCATGCGGCGGTTGTACCGGCGGGAGTCGCCCACCCCGTGCAGACGGGCGGGGGCGTGGTCGCCCGCCACCCCGAGCCGCTCCTCGAGCTGGGCGAGATGGCCGCTGACGAAGTCGATCACCGGGGCCCTCGTGGCCCGCAGCTCCTCGCGCACGGCCTCGTCCACCACGGTGAGGAACACCAGTGGGGAGGCGCCGGAGTCCATCGCGGCGTCGAGATCGCGGCGCACCTCCCGGGCCTCCTCGACGGTGCGCACGAAGGGCATCAGCCGGCGCTCGAAGGGGACCGAGGGGAACTGCAGCAGCAGGGCGTTGCCCATGGTCTCCGCGCTGATGCCGGTGGAGTCGGAGATGAAGAAGACCGGCACGGCGGGGCTCAGCGGCGGCGGGATCGGGAGATCAGCGTTCATGGGGCGGCCCCTTGCTCCGGCCCGATGCCGGAGCATCGGGGACACGTCGATGTGCTGCGGCCACCGTAGCCGTGAGGCCCGGTCAGGGGCGGGATCGGGCGCGAAGGTGGCGCGGCTCACCGACTCCGTGCACGAGCTCTGCGACGTGCGCGTTCACTCGCGCAGGATCATGCAGTCCTCGCCCGCGAGGCCGTGGCGGGGGCGAGCAGCACGGCGACCAGCGCCACCGCGAGCGGCACCACGAGCGCGCCCCGCAGCCCGATCTCCTCGCCGAGCAGCCCCAGGGTGGGAGGGCCGACGAGGAAGGCGAGGTAGCCGATCGTCGAGGCGAGCGCGACGCGAGCGGCCGGGTTCGCGCCCGAGTCCCCCGCTGCGGAGAGCGCGAGCGGGAAGCCGAGCGAGGCGCCGAGGCCCCACAGCACCACCGCGATCAGGGCCACGATCTGGCTGTCCACCAGGGAGATCAGGGCGAGCCCGGTCGCGGCGAACAGCGCGCTGACGGCGAGCACGCGGGGGCGCCCCACCTGGGCCACGATCGGCCCGCCGCCGAAGCGGCCGATGGTCATCGACGCGGCGAACAGGGCGAACATGCTCGAGCCCAGGGTGGCGTCGAAGCCGTGGCCGTCCACCATCACCAGCGGGAGCCAGTCGGTCGCGGTCCCCTCGGCCAGCGCCATGGCCAGCACGATCCCGCCGATCAGCAGCAGCCGGGCGTCCTTCCACAGGGCGGGGCCGCGCACCGGGGCCGGGCCGCCGCGCTCCTGCGGCGCGACCCGACCCACGCCGGGAGCGATCGCGCGCATCGCCCACACGAGCAGTGCGGCGCCGAGCACCCCGGCGAGCACGAGGTGCGCCACCACCGGGAACGAGACCGCGTTGGCGAGGATGCCCAGGACCGCACCGATCACGGTGCCGAGGCTGAAGCAGCCGTGGAGGGCGGGCAGGAAGGGCCGCCCGCCGAGCCGTTCGACGTCGGCCCCCTCGATGTTCATGGCGACCTCGCCGCCGCCCATCCCCGCTCCGAACAGCGCGAGCCCCGCGGCGGTCAGCAGCGGCAGCCCGGCCGCGGCGCCGATCGCGATGACGGGCATCGCGAGGACGATCAGCCCCGAGCCCGTGGCGACCACCGGCCGGGTCCCCCACCGCATCACGAGCGGACCGGAGGAGAGGATCCCGGCCATCGAGCCGACGGAGAGGCCGAACAGCACCAGCCCCATCTGCGCCGTCGAGGCGTCGAGCAGGTCCCGCACCGCCGGGGTGCGCGTCACCCAGGAGGAGACGCACAGCCCCGGCAGCAGGAACAGCGCAGAGAGCGCCCAGCGACGGCGCGCGAGGGAGACGGGCACAGGGGCTCCTGGGAAGGGAAAGAGGCGACCCGGTCAGGCCGCGAGCCGCGAGTCGTCGCGGATCTGGCCCACGAGCTCCTCGAGCATGTCCTCGAGGGTGACGATGCCGATGACCTCGCCGCTCTCGTCGGTCGCCGCGCCGAGATGAGCACCGGAGTCCTGCATCTCGGCGAGCGCGTCCCGCAGCGGCTGGTCGCCGCCGACGCGGGGCAGGGTGCGGATGCGCTCCGCGGGGATCGGCTGGTCGCGGTGCTCCTGCACCGAGTCCAGCAGGTCCTTGATGTGGACGTAGCCCATCAGCGCGCCCCCGGGGCCCCGCACCGGGAAGCGCGAGTAGCCCTCCACGGCGGCGGCCTCGGCCTGGGCGGCGGTGACGCCGTCGGGCAGGCTGGAGACCTGGTCGAGCGGGATCACGAGGTTGGCGACGCTGCGGGCCTCGAAGCGGAGCGCGCCCAGCAGGAGCGCCTCGTCGTTGTCCTCGAGCAGGCCGCCCTCGCGGGACTCGCTGACCATCGCCGCCACCTCGTTGCGGGTGAAGACGCTGGTGACCTCGTCCTTCGGGGTGACACCGAGCATCCGCAGCACCAGGTTGCCGCAGGAGTTCAGCAGCCACAGCACGGGGCGCAGCACGGTGACCACGCCCATCAGGATCGGGGCGAGGATCAGAGCCATCCGCTCCGGCCCGGCGAGCGCGATGTTCTTGGGCACCATCTCGCCGAAGACCACGTGCAGGTAGGTGACCAGTGCCAGCGCGATCACGAAGGCGATCGGGTGGGTGAAGGCTCCCGGCACGCCGAACGCCTCCAGCGGCACCTCGAGCAGGTGCGCGATGGCGGGCTCGCTGATCGCGCCGAGCGCGAGGGAGGACACGGTGATGCCCATCTGCGCGCCGGCCATCATGAGCGAGACCTGCTCCATCGCGGAGAGGGTGACCTTCGCGGCCCACCTGCCCTCGAGCGCCCTCGGCTCGATGATCGAGCGCCGGGCGGAGATCAGCGCGAACTCGGCGCCGACGAAGAAGGCGTTCAGGACCAGCAGCAGGAGGGTGAGGGCGAGTCCGGTTCCGGTGCTCATCGTCCGTCCTCCTCGTCCGCGTTCTCATCGGGGAGCGCTTCGACCTTCACGTGGACCGTCTCGATCCGCATGCCGTCCACCTCGGTGACCTGGATCCGCAGCCGGGCCGGGGTCTCCCCCGGGGCGGGATCGGTGTCGACCACGACCTCGTCGCCGACCTCCGCGAGGCGGCCGAGCTCCATGGTCACGAGCCCGCCGAGGGTGTCGTAGTCCTCGTGCTCGGGCACGGTGACGGCGAGGCGCTCCGTGGCCTCGTCGGGCCGCATCCGGGCGTCGAGATCCCAGGAGCCGTCGGGCTCCGGGGTGTCGTCGGTCTCTTCGTCGTGCTCGTCGCGCACCTCGCCGACGATCTCCTCGACGAGGTCCTCGAGGGTGATGAGCCCGGCGTGGTCGCCGAACTCGTCGACCACGACGGCCATCTGCAGGCCGCCCGAGCGCAGGGTGTCCATGAGGTCATCCAGCGGCACGGTGTCCGGCACGAAGGTCGCGGTGCCCATGACGGCGTCGACCCGGGTGGTGGGCCGCTCGTCGAAGGGCACGGCGAGGCCGTGGCGGATGTGGGCGACGCCCACGATCTCGTTCTCGTCGTCCAGCACGGGGAAGCGCGAGTGGCCGGTGACACGAGCCAGCTCGAGCATATCCGCGACGGTCTCGTCGACCTCGAGGGAGTCCATGCGGCCGCGGGGGACCATCGCGTCATGCGCCCGACGATCGCCGAAGGCGAGCGTGCGCTGCACGAGCGAGGCGGTCTCCTCCGCGAGGGCGCCCTCATCCGCCGAGCGCTTGACCAGCACCGACAGCTCGTCGGCGCTGCGGGCGGAGCTCAGCTCCTCCTGCGGCTCGACGCCGAGCGCGCGGACCACGGCGTTGGCGTTGCCGTTGAACAGGCGGATGGGCAGCTTGAAGATCGTGGTGAACAGTCGCTGGAAGCCGACCACGACCTTCGCCGTGCGCAGCGGCTCGGCGATCGCGAGGTTCTTGGGGACCAGCTCGCCGAAGATCATCGTCATCCCGGTGGCGAGCACCAGGGCGATCGTGACGGAGACGGAGCGGGCGGCGACCGCGCCGAGTCCCGCGTCCACGAGGAGGGGGCCGATCAGGGCGGCGATCGCGGGCTCGGCGAGGAAGCCGATGCCCAGGTTGGTGACCGTGATCCCCAGCTGCGCCCCGGAGAGCTGCGTGGAGAGGGTCTTCATGCCCTGCAGGACACCGCCGGCGCGCTTGTCGCCGGAGGCGGCGGCCGCCTCCACCTCATTGCGGTTGGCGGTGATCAGGGAGAACTCCGCGGCGACGAAGCCGCCGCAGGCGGCGATGAGCACGAGGCCGATCGCCAGGGAGACGAGGGGACCGATCAGATCCATGGACGGATCCCCTCGAGTGCTGTGAGTGAGTGCAGGCCCGAAGGCCTGGGACTGTCACTGGGTGCGTCGCTGGCGGCGCTCATGATCTCCTGGTGCTCCTCATGCCCCGCCGTGTCTCGGTGGGGGATGCAGGAATGCTACAACCTGCACCCTGGGTGCGGGGCGGGCTGTGCAGGACGCCTCAGAGATCCGCCGCCCGCCGCTCCAGGAAGCCCGCGAGGGCGCGCAGCTCGACCTCGTCGACGGCGTGGCCGAGGTGGGGCCTGCGCTCCTCCTCGAGCCGGGTGCGGGCGCTCAAAAACTCGCGCACCTGCTCCTCGATCTTTTCGTCGAACAGCGGGTCCAGGCCGCCGTGACCCCAGAAGACCGGCGGTCGCACGTCGGCGAGCGCGTCATCACCGCGCATCGGCGCCGGGAAGGGACGGCCGGAGAGGTTCACGACGAAATCGAGAGCGCGGGCATCGCGCCGCAGCAGGTGCAGGGCCAGGAGCCCGCCCTGGGAGAAGCCGATCGCGCCGACCACACGGCGGTCCTGCTCCGCGATCCAGCCCTCGACGGCCTCGGCCGCGGGCGTGATCGCCTCGGGGCGATCGGGGTCCACCGGCATCTCGAACCAGGCGTAGCCCGGACCGTGGGCGAGGATCCCCCGCAGCGCGACGTAGTCGAAGTCCTCCGGCAGGAAGCCGGTGAGGGCGGCGAGGTCCCCCTCGTGGCTGCCGAGGCCGTGGAGCAGGAGGATCACGGGCCGGTGCTCGTCGGGAGGCAGGGTGCTGGTCATGAGGGGAAGGGTACTCGGGCAGGGGAAGACCCCCAGGTCGCGCGGTGCGCTGGTCGGAGGGACGAGTTCCGACCCCTGGGGGTCCCGGCAGCTCGGTGGAATTCGCTGCGCGTCCGGATGAACGGTCGCCTCAGCGGCGAGCCACCTCACAAGTCCGATAAGAAATCACTTCTCGGATCACCTCCTTCCGTGTGTTCGACCACGGTAGGACCGGCCGACGGGAGGGTCAACGGATTAAAACGGTGGAAGGATGGTCGCGGGCCACGAGGCCCTGCGACGCCGCCGTCCCTCCCGAGGAGAGCCCTGTGCAGTCAGTCCTGATCGATTCGCTGGAGAAGGTGCTGGGAGCGGACTCCCCGCGCCCGGCGACGCTGATCGGCGGTGCGCACGCCTCCGGATTCCTCGGAGAGGTGCTCTCGCTGCAGATCGCCGTGCGCCTCGACGACGGCGCATCTCCTGATCCGTCCTCCCTGCGGGTGCGCCTGTCCGGAGACCTCGTCGATCGCGCCCGGGTCCACGCCGTGCGTCGCGTCCCGGTCTCCCATCCCGCCCCCGAGGACGCCGACGAGCACTACCTCGCCACGACGCCGGGCGAGTACCCCGACCTGCTCGAGCCGCTCGCCGACGAGACCGTGGAGCTGGGCCGCGGGATCTGGGAGGCGCTCTGGATCGACGTCGTCGACGCCGAGCCCGGCACCCACGAGCTCACGATCGCCCTCTCGGACACCGAGGGCGGGCCGGTGCTCGCCGAGCACACCGCGACCCTGCTCGTGCACCCGCATGCCCTGCCGCCGCTCACGATCACGAACACCCACTGGTTCCACGCCGACAGCCTCTCGACGTACTACGACACCCCGGTGTTCTCCGAGCGGCATTGGGAGCTCATCGAGGCCTTCCTCGCCTCGGCGCGGGAGATGGACGTGACCAGCGTGCTCACCCCCACCTGGACCCCGCCGCTGGACACCGCCGAGGGCACCACGCGCCCGTTCGTGCAGCTCGTGGGCATCCGCGAGGAGCAGGGCGAGTACATCGTCGACCTCACGCTCCTGGACCGCTGGCTGGGGATCTGCGAGCACCTGGGCTTCACCGGCATCGAGATCGCCCACCTGTTCACGCAGTGGGGAGCCCAGCACACCCCGGCGATCCAGGTGGAGACGGCCGACGGCCTCGAGCACCGCTTCGGCTGGCACGTCCCGGCGACCTCCCCGGAGTACCGCCGCCTCCTCGAGACCCTGGTCCCGGCGCTGCGCTCCCATCTCGAGGAGCACTGGGGCGGCCAGGTGCTCTGGCACATCTCCGACGAGCCCCACGAGGACCAGCTCGAGCCCTACCGCGCCGCGAAGGCGCAGGTCGCGGACCTCCTCGAGGGCGCCGACGTCGTCGACGCCCTGAGCTCCCTGGCCTTCGCCGAGCAGGGCGTGGTGGACACCCCGATCGTGGCGACGAACCACGTCGGCCCCTTCCTCGAGGCCGGCCGACGCCCCTGGGTCTACTACTGCGTCTCCCAGAACCGGGACGTCGCCAACCGCTTCATCGCCCAGCCCTCGGTGCGCAACCGGGTGCTGGGCCGGCAGCTGTTCGCCTTCGACGCCCCCGGGTTCCTGCACTGGGGCTTCAACTTCTGGTGGGCGCAGTTCGCCCTGCGCCCGATCGATCCCTTCGAGGACACCTGCGCGGGCGGGCCCTTCTTCGGCGGCGACTCCTTCGCCGTCTACCCGGGCCCGGGCGGCACGCCCTGGCTCTCGCTGCGTCATCGGGTGTTCGCCCAGGCCATGGCGGACCATCGGGCCCTGACCTGGCTCGCCGAGCTCACCGATCGGCCCAGCGCGGTCGCGCTGGTCGACGAGGGCGGCACGCTGACGTACTCGTCCTTCTCGTATGACGTCGAGCAGCACCTGGCCGCCCGCCGCGCAGTGGACGAGCGGATCCTCGCCGCGCTCGCGGCGGGCTGAGCGGGGCTCAGAGCTCCGGGAGCTCCTCGGGGACGTCCGCCTCCATGCGATCCTCGTCCCGGTTGCCCTGCTCGGAGGCCGCGGAGTCGTCGCCGCCCCGCTCGAGGTCCGCGTCGAGGCCGTAGCCGTCGGCGTGGCGGGATCCGGGATCCTCGCCGGCGACGCGGCCCGCCTCCAGGGCGTCGTCGATGCTGGTCTCGTCGGCCTCGAAGTCTTCGAGAGGCTCCTGCGGCTGCGTCATGGTGTTCTCCTCGGTCGGTTCAGCAGAGTGCGTCGATGATCGCGGCGTGGAAGGCGTCGAGATCATCGGGGGTGCGCGAGGTGATGAGCAGGTGGCCGCCGGAGTCGTCGACCACCACCTCCTCGTCCACCCACTGCGCACCGGCATTGGTCAGGTCGGTGCGGATGGTCGGGACGGAGGTGAGCCGCCGACCCTCGGCGAGGCCCGTCTCGACCAGCAGCCAGGGGGCGTGGCAGATCGCCGCGACGGGCTTGCCGTCGGTCGCGAACGAGCGGACCAGGGCGGTCGCGGTCTCGTCGGTGCGCAGGGAGTCGGCGTTCAGGGTGCCGCCGGGCAGCACCAGGGCGTCGTAGTCGGCGGCGGTCGCGCTGTCGTAGGTGATGTCCACCGGGACCTCGGGGCCGGGATCACGGTCCCGCTCCAGCGTGGTGACCACTCCGGTCTCCGGGGCGGCCACGGTGACGGTCGCACCGGCCTCGCGCAGCGCGGCGAGGGGCCCGCGGATCTCGTCCGTCTCCGTGCCGAAGTTGCTGCTCAGCAGGAGGATCGTGCGTCCTTCGAGAGTGCTGCTCATGGCGTCTCCTCACGTCGGGGCGTCGGGATCCCGACCGTAGCACCGGTGCCCGGGACGAGGCGAGGCCGCCGCAGGAATCCCCGCGGCGGCCTCGACGTCGTGCACTGCGTCCGAGCGGATCAGCCCTCCGGGCGCGGCGGCACGGGACCGGCCGCCGGAGCGGCCGGCGTGCTGGCCTGCTTGTTCTCGAACTTGGCGAGCTGACGGGCGGCGGACTCGCGACCGCCGAGACCGAAGGCGAGCGTCGCCGCGGCGGCGGCGCCGATCACCAGGGCGCCGAAGGCCATCTCGATGATCGAGTCGGCCACGCCCATGGACTTCAGGCCCATGGCGGCGAACAGGATGATCACGGCCCACTTCACGACGCTGCCGGCGGTGCCCTTGAGCACCTTGCCGACGATCGTCGCGAGGAAGAAGCCGGCGGCGATGATCGCACCGCCGAACAGGACGTTGCCGCCCAGCTCGAGGATCTCCGAGAGGATCGCGGTGACCTGCGGGAAGCCGAGCGCCTGGGCGCCCATCACGGCGAAGAACAGCACCACGGCGATCTCGACCACGCGCAGCACGGTCGGGGTGGCCGAGGAGCCCTGCGGGAGGATCTCCTGCCTGGTCAGCCAGGAGTCGATGCCGGAGCCCTCGAGGATCGGGCGGAACAGCCCGGAGACGAAGCGGGCCACCAGCACGCCGATGCCCACGAGGACCGCGGCGGCGATGATGTTCGGGATCGCGGTGAACACCGAGGTGAGCATCGCGGAGGCGGGATCGGAGATCGAGGCGATGCCGAGGATCTGCAGGGCCGCGATCGAGACCACGATCATGATCAGCGCGAAGACGACGGAGGCGAGGATCTCAGGAATCTTCGACGCCGGAGCGGCCGGACGACCGGGCTGCTGGCCGGGCTGACCCTGCGCGCCCTGAGGGTGCGGGGCGCCCTGGGCGGCCTCGGCGGGACGGCCGGCGGAGGTCACGCCGCCCGTGGCCTTGTCGAAGCCGGACTGGGCGGTGCCCAGCAGCTTCCCGAAGTCGACGGCGTTCAGCGCCGTGGTGATGAGCGCCCGCACGATCTTCGCGATCGTGAGACCGATGATGAAGACGAAGACGGCGCCGATGATGTTGGGCAGGAACCCGAGGCCCTGCTCGAGCATGGAGATCACCGGGGAGAGCACCTGGGAGAGCTGGAAGATGCCCAGGATGATGATCAGGCCCAGGAGCCAGACGACCATCGAGGCGATCGTGCCCAGGGAGTTGCCGAGGGCGGCACCGTCCACGCCGGGACGGCGCAGGGCGGGCACCTTCTGCGTCAGGCTGGCGACGCCCTTCTTGACGAGCATCGCCACTATCGCGGTGAGGACGAGGATGACGACGGCGGCCAGGATCTTGAGTCCCAACCCCGCCCAGTCGAAGTTCGAGAGGGAATCCACGGGAGCCTCCATAGGTCAGGGAAATCGGTCACCGAATCCAGAAGCCGGCGCTGAGGATCTCCGGTCGATCATCGGTCGAGGAATCGTCCTGATTCCTCGTGTCCGAGCATGGAGTATGACG